>CBDIDW010000006.1:0-2916492 GCA_965277905.1 Nakamurella sp. | reverse complement strand
CGACTGCAAGCCGATCACCGGCGAGATCACCTACGGCCTGGAGCGCCTGGCGATGTACATCCAGGGCAAGGAGAGCCTGTTCGACCTCGAATGGACGCCGGGCGTGAGCTACCGCGACGTGTTCCACCAGAACGAGGTGGAGCAGAGCACGTACAACTTCGAGCATTCCGACGTGACGTTCCTGCTGAGCGCGTTCGGCGAGTACGAGAAGATGTCCAGGCACCTGATGGAGCACCGGCTCGCGTTGCCGGCGTACGAGCAGTTGCTCAAGGCCGGTCACACCTTCAACCTGCTGGACGCGCGCGGCGCGATCAGTGTCACCGAACGCGCGGCCTACATCGGCCGTATCCGCAACCTGGCGCGCGCCGTGGCACAGAGCTACCTCGAAAGCCGCGCACGCCTCGGGTTCCCGATGGCGCCCAAGGCCTGGGCCGACGAAGTGGTCGCCCAGATCGACAAGAAGAAGCAAACGGCATGAGCGCGCAAGACCCGGAACCTCCTCGTCGAACTGGTCTGCGAGGAACTGCCGCCGAAGGCGTTGAAAAAGCTCGGCGAGTCGTTCGCGTCGACGTTGGTCGCGAGCCTGCAGGGCGCGGGCCTGGTCGGCGCCGATGCCGTCGTCCAGGGCTTCGCGTCGCCGCGCCGGCTCGGCGTGCACATCCAAGGCGTCGCCGCGAAAGCGGCCGACCGCGCGTTGCTGCAAAAGCTGATGCCCGCGGCCGTCGCGTTCGACAAGGACGGCAATCCGTCGCCGGCGCTTCTGAAGAAGCTCGCTTCGCTGGGCTTCGGCCCCGAAGCCGTGCCGTCGCTCAAGCGCCAGCCGGACGGCAAGGCCGAAAGCCTGTTCGTCGACCAGGTCGTCGCCGGCGCGACGCTCGCCGAAGGCCTGCAGAAGGCGATCGACGAGACGCTGGCCAAGCTGCCGATCCCGAAGGTCATGAGCTACCAGCTGGCCGACGGCTGGAGTGACGTCAAGTTCGTGCGTCCCGCGCATCGGCTCGTCGCGCTGCATGGCGCCGACGTCGTGCCGGTCAGCGTGCTCGGCCTGAGTGCCGACCGCGTCACGCAGGGTCATCGCTTCGAGGCCAGGTCAGCAACGATCAGCGTGCGCGACGCCGACAGCCACGCCGCGCAGCTGCGCGATGAGGGCACGGTCATCGCCGGCTTCGCCGAGCGCCGCGCCGAGATCGTGCGCCAGCTCAGCGAGGCTGCGGCCAGGCAGGGACTGGCGCCGATCCAGGACGACGCGCTGCTGGACGAGGTCTGCGGCCTCGTCGAACGCCCCAACGTGCTGACCTGCGAGTTCGAGCAAGGCTTCCTCTCCGTGCCGCAGGAATGCCTCATCCTCACGATGAAGGCCAACCAGAAGTACTTTCCGCTGCTCGACGCCGCGGGCAAGCTGACCAACAAGTTCCTCGTCGTCAGCAACATCAGCCCGAGCGATCCGAGCGCGGTGATCCAGGGCAACGAACGCGTCGTGCGGCCGCGCCTGGCCGACGCCAAGTTCTTCTTCGACCAAGACCGCAAGAAGTCGCTGGCCGACCGCGTGCCGTCGCTGGACAAGGTGGTCTATCACGGCAAGCTGGGCAGCCAGGGCGCGCGCGTGACGCGCGTGCGCGGGATCGCGCGCGCGATCGCGGCGGAGCTCGGCGATCACGGCCTGGTCGATCAAGCCGACACCGCCGCGCACCTCGCCAAGGCCGATCTGGTGACCGACATGGTCGGCGAATTCCCCGAGCTGCAAGGCATCATGGGCGGCTACTACGCGCGCCACGATGGCCTGGGCGACGCCATCGCCGACGCGATCGAGGATCACTACAAGCCCCGCTTCGCGGGCGATGCGCTGCCGCGCAACCGCGCCGGCCTGGTGGTCGCGCTGGCCGACAAGCTCGAGACGCTGGTCGGCCTGTTCGGCGTCGGCCAGGTGCCCACGGGCGACAAGGATCCGTTCGCGCTGCGCCGCCACGCGCTGGGCGTGATCCGCATGCTGGTCGAGGCGGCGCTGCCGCTCGATCTCGACACGCTGCTGGCGCTCGCGGTGCCGGTGTTCGGCGAGGCGATCACCGATCCGCGCGCCGCAGTGTCCGCGTTCATCGTCGACCGCCTTGCGGGCAGCCTGCGCGAGCAGGGCTACTCGGCGCACGAGGTCGACGCGGTGCTGGCGCTCGGCGTGCAGCGCCTGGCCGAGATCCCGCGCCGCCTGGAGGCCGTGCGCGCTTTCGCCGCGCTGCCCGAGGCCGCGGCCCTGGCCGCCGCGAACAAGCGCATCGCCAACATCCTGAAGAAGAATGAGGATCGGCTGCCCGAGGCGCCGCTTGAGGCTTTGATGACCGAAGCTGCGGAGCGCGATCTTTATCATGCGTTCAACGACATCGCGTCCGATGCCGATCTGCACTTCAGAATGCAGCGCTATACGGAAAACTTGCAGGCATTGGCATCATTCAAGGCGCCGGTCGACGCTTTCTTCGACAAGGTCATGGTCAACGCGGAAGACATCCGCGTTCGGCACAACCGGCTAGCGCTTCTGGCTTTATTGCATTCGGTGATGAACCGAGTGGCCGACTTGTCACGCTTGGCCCAATAAGCAACCGAGGAGAGCCGCCCATGCAAACCCCCAAGCTCGTGATCACCGGCCGCGACGGCATCCTCAACATCTTTCGCAACGACCATGTGAAGGCGCCGGAGGAATGGACGCCGATCCCGGGCGCGCTCGAGGCCGTCGCGCGACTGAATCACGCGGGCTGGCACGTGGTCGTGGCCACCAACCAGTCGGGCATCGGGCGCGGCATGATCGACATGACCTCGGTCAACGCCGTGCACCAGCACATGATGCGGCTGCTGTCGGAGAAGGGCGGCCGTATCGACGCCGTGTTCTTCTGCCCGCACGCGGCCACCGAGCAGTGCGAGTGCCGCAAGCCGGCGCCGGGACTGATGCACGACATCGGCGAGCGCTACGGGGTCGAGCTGTCGGTGGTGCCGATGGTGTGCGATACCTTGCGCGACCTCGAGGCCGCGCGGGCCGCCGGCTGCCCGCCGCACCTGGTGCGCACCGGCCGCGCCGCGGTGGCCGACGAGGCGACGATCCAGCAGTGGCTGCAGGCCGTGCCCGGCACCACCGTCCACGCGGACATGGCGGCGTTCGCCGAGCACCTGGTCGGCCCCGCGCACTGAGAAGCTGTGAACGAATCCCGCACGCCCGCTCGGCAGGCCAAATCGGGCCTGCTCCGCGTTGCAAATGCTCGCCGGGGCCCAAGCCACGTCTGTGCTTTGCGCCTTGATCAGACCCGAATTGGCGCGCCGCTCGGCCGCGCCGGATTCATTCACAGCTTCTGAGCTCTCCTCCGAGACACTTCCAACAAGAAAACCAAGGCATGACCAAGGCACTTTCCGTCGTTCGCTCGATCCTGTTCTTCCTCTACATGGCGCTGGCTGCTGCCCGGTCTGATGCTCGGTGTCGGCGGGTCGGGCCTGCCCGTCTATCTGGCCGCGGGCCTGGCCGGAGGTGTGAGCCGGGCCCTACTCGTCCCCGTCATGCGAGCCCGGGTGGCGCGAGTCGAGGCTCTCGAGGACCGGGTCGCTCCTACACTCACGATTGAACGCGATCAAGCGCGGCGGGCTCGACGAAGGGTGACCACGGTGGCCGACGCCAAGGGGGCGATCCTGGACGCCGCCCTGGAGTTGTTCGCCGAGCGTGGTTTCGACGAGACGACGATGCGCTCGATTGCCACCCAGGCGGGTGTCTCTCCCAGTCACGCCTACTATTACTTCCGGTCCAAGGACGCCCTGCTGCAGGAGTTCTACCAACGCGTGCAGATCCGCCACGCGCAGGCGTCGGACAGCGCGCTGGCCGCCGGTGGCGATCTGTCCAGCCGGCTGGCCGCCGTCGCCCACACCGGGTTGGACCTGATGGCCCCGTACCACCGGTTCGGCGCGAACTTCGCCGGTAGCGCCCTGCGTTTCGACAACCCGGCCAACCCGTTCAGCGCCGACTCGACGGCCGCCCGGGAACAAGCGCTCGCGCTGTTCCGTCGGGTTGTGGACGGTGCCGTTCCCGCCGTGCCGGCGCGCATCCGGCCGGTCCTGCCCGAGCTGTTGTGGTTGGGCTACCTGGGGGTGGTGCTCTTCTGGGCCAGCGATTCCAGCCCGGACCAGCAACGCGCCCGCGCCCTGATCGACAGTGCGGTGCCGCTGGCCGTCGGGCTGGTGCGGCTGGCCCGACTGCCGCTGACCGGCGGGGTGGTCGGGCAGCTGACCGGCCTGGTCCGGGTCATCCTGCCTACTTGACCTGTTCAGCCGCGGGGCAGCAGGCGGGTGTGCGGAAGCTCCGGGGCCGGCAGCGGGGCGCCGTCGTAGCCGTCGACGTGGCCGAAGAGCCCGTCCGCCGCGCCGTCCTCGATCACCTCGCTCTGCCAGCGACGCCGGAATTCGACCACCTCGTCGTGGCTGCGCCCGACGAAGTTCCACCACATGACGATGGGCTCGGTCAACGGCCGGCCGCCCAGCAGCAGGGCCCGCACGGGTTCCTCCCCGGCCCGGATGTCCAGCTCCGGCGCGCCCGTCCCGACCACGCCCAACTGTCCGGGCGCCACCGCGGCTCCCTGCAGGGTCGGCGATCCCGCATCGACGAGTAGGCCGTGTTCGAACTCCGGATCCACCGGGAGCCGCAGCGAGCCACCGGCGGGCAGGTCCAGCTGGGCCCCGACCAGGCCGGAGAAGGTGCGGACCCCGGCATCCCGGCCGAGCAGCGACCCGGCGAACACCCGCACCGTGGCCGGCCCGACGGTGAAGGGCGCGCACGTCCGGTGTTCGAAGCGCGGCGCGATGTGGCGGGAGTCGTCCGGCAGCGCCACCCACAACTGCACCCCGTGCAGGGCCGCGGCCCCGGTCAGGGACACCTCGGAGTGCGCGATCCCCCGGCCCGCCGTCATCAGGTTGACCTGACCCGGCTCCACCACCTGATGGCTGCCCACGGAATCGCGGTGCTCGACCCGACCCTGGTAGAGCCAGCTCACCGTCTGGAGCCCGGTGTGCGGATGCGGCGCCACCGTCATCGTCCCGGGCGCGGCCGGCGTCGGCCCGTAGGAATCGGCGAAGCACCACGCGCCGATCAGGCTGCGTCGGCGCTGCGGCAGCGTCCGGCGCACGGTCAGCCCGCGCGGACCGCCCAACGGCACCTCGCGCGGATCGAGCACCTCGACCACGGGCGCCGGCCCGGTCTCGCACACGATCTCCACCGGGTTCGGGTCGAGATTGCTCACGCTGATTCCTCCGTCGCAGGCCCGCTCACCCGAGATCGCCGTCGAAGTGCATCAGCCGCCGTCCGACCTCGGTGATCGACCCGGACAGCGACGGATAGACGCTCAGCGTGTAGGCGAGATCCTTGGCCGTGAGCCCGTTCTGCACCGCCAGGGCGATGGGCAGGATCAGCTCGGAGGCCTGCGGCGCCACCACCACGCCGCCGATGACGATCCCTGTCGACGGCCGCACCACCAGCTTGATGAAGCCCTCGGAGAGCCCGACCATCTTGGCCCGGGCGTTGGTGGCCAGCGGGAGTTGATAGATCGACGCCGGCACCTTCCCGGCCTCCACCTCGGCCTGGGAGATGCCCACGGTGGCGATCTCCGGATGGGTGAAGACCGTGGCCGCCACCGTCTTCAGCCGCAGCGAAGGCACCCCTTCGCCGAGCGCGTGCCACATGGCGATGCGGCCCTGCATGGCCGCCACCGAGGCCAGCATGAACACGCCGGTGCAGTCGCCGGCGGCGTAGATCCCCGAGACCGAGGTCCGCGACACCCGGTCCACGGTGATGAACCCACCCGCGTTGGTCACCACTCCGACCTCTTCCAGCCCGACGCCGGTGGTGTTGGGCACCGAGCCGACGGTCATCAGGCAGTGCGAGCCGCGGATGGTGGCGCCGTCGGTCAGGGTGACGACGACCTCGTCGCCGTCACGGACCACGGAGCGGGCCCGGGTCTGCTTGACCAGCGTCGATCCCCGCGAGGAGAAGACCTGCTCGATGACTTCGGCGGCGTCGGCGTCCTCGCTGGGCAGCACCCGGTCCCGGCTGGAGACCAGGGTGACCGGCACCCCCATCTCGGTGTAGGCCGAGGCGAATTCGGCCCCGGTGACGCCGGAGCCGACCACGATCAGGTGCTCCGGCAATGCTGACAATTCGTAGAGCTGCCGCCAGGTCAGGATCCGCTCGCCGTCGGGCTGGGCCTCGGGCAAAATCCGCGGGGTGGCTCCGGTGGCCAGCAGGACCACGTCGGCGTCCAGTTCGAACTCGCGGCCGTCGTTGCCGACCACGCCGATACGGTGAGCGGCCAACCCGCGGGCCGCGTCGGTCAGCCGGGCCCGGCCCGCGATGACGGTGATTCCGTCCGCGCTCAGCCGGGCGGCGATGTCCTCGGACTGCTTGCGCGCCAACGACTTCACCCGGTGGTGCACGGTGGCCAGGTCGACGTCGACGTCTTCGGCGGTGATCCGCACACCCAGTTCGCCGGCTTCCCGCACCGCTGTGCGGCCGCCGGCCGAGGCGATGAACGTCTTGGACGGGACGCAGTCGTAGAGGACGCACCCGCCGCCCGCGCCGTCGGTCTCCACCACGGTCACCTCGCCGCCGTATTGCGCGGCCACCAGCGCGGCCTCATAGCCGGCGGGACCCCCACCGATGATCACGATTCGGGTCATGCGGGGATTGTCCGCCGTCCCCTCGTTCGGTCACGGTCGGGCCCGCCGATACGCTGCCCGAATGGCTCTGTATGCGGCGTACGGGTCGAACATGGACCCCGGCCAGATGCTGCAGCGCTGCCCGTCCTCGCCGGTCGCCGGCACCGGTTGGTTGACCGGCTGGCGGCTGACCTTCGGCGGTGAACACCTGGGCTGGGAAGGCGCGTTGGCCACGGTCGCACCCGACGCGGATGATCCCCGGGCCAGCGTGTTCGTCGTGCTCTACGACTTGGCCGCGTCCGACGAGCGGACCCTGGATTCCTGGGAGGGCGCGGATCTCGGGCTCTACACCAAGCTCAAACTGCGCGTGCACACCCTGGACGGTGACGTCTTGGCCTGGCTGTACGCCTTGGAAGCGTTCGAGGGGGGCGTGCCCAGTGCCCGCTACCTCGGGGTGATCGCCGACGCGGCCGAGGCGGCCGACGCGCCGGCCGAATACGTGGCCGAAATCCGGCAGCGCCCGTGCCGCAGTTCCGGGTCCTGAATCCGCCGATCCCGGTTCAGGCCAGCGCGCCCAGGGCGCTGTGCACCATCAGCCGCACGCCGACCTCGATGGCTCGCTCGTCCGCCCGGAAGGTGGCCGAGTGCAGATCCACCTTGGGCGCCACCCCGTCCCAGACCCCGAGCCGGGCCAGAGCCCCGGGCACGTGGTCCAGCAGGACGGCGAAATCCTCGGCGCCGGTGGACTGCTCGGCCACCGCCAGGCTGTCCCGGCCCAGCCCTTCGAGCACCGCCGTGCGCAACACCTCGGCGGCGGCGTGATCGTTGAACACCGGCGGCACACCCCGGACGTAGTTCACGTTGAACCCGACCCCCGTCGGGGCGAGTAGCTGGGCGATCAGCTCCGGGACCAGCTCGTGGGCCCGCTTCCAACCGGACCGGTCCATCAGCCGCAGGGTTCCCCGCAGCCGGCCCTCCGCAGGGATGGTGTTCGCGGCGTCACCGGACTGCACGCTCCCCCACACCAGCACCGGGACCCAGCGCGGATCCATCCGCCGGGAGAGCAGCCCCGGGAGCCCGGTGATGAGCAGGCCCAGCGCATAGACCAGATCGGCCGACAGGTGCGGCCGCGCGGTGTGCCCGCCCGGGCCGGTCAGATCGATGTCGATCAGATCGGAGGTGCTGGTGATGGCCCCGGCCTTCAGCCCGACCTGACCGACCGGTAGCCGGGGATCGCAGTGCAGGGCGAAGATCCGCTCCAGGCCGGTCAGAGCCCCGGCCTTGACCACGTCGTGCGCACCCCCGGGCATGACCTCCTCGGCCGGCTGGAAGATCAACCGGATCCGGCCGGGCAGCGCGGGGGCGGCGGACAGAGCCAGGGCCGTGCCCAGCAACACGGTCAGATGCAGGTCGTGACCGCAGGCGTGCGCCACCCCGGGCACCGTCGAGGCGAACGGCAGCCCGCTGCGCTCCTGGATGGGCAGCGCGTCGATGTCAGCGCGCAGTCCGACGGCCCGGTCTCCGGACCCGAGGTCGGCGACCACACCGGTCCCGCTGGGCAGCAACCGACCCTCGATCCCGGCCGCGGCCAGGGTGCGCAGGATGAGTGCCGTCGTGGCCGATTCCGCCCGGGACAACTCCGGATGCGCGTGCACAGCCCGGCGGATCTCGATCAATTCGGGCACCAACCCGCGCAGCGACTCGTCCAGCCAGTCCGGACCTTTCGCCCCGCTCAGCAGTTCGCCCACCCGGGCACCCTATCCATCCGCAAAGGCTCGCTTGTTACTCCGTCATTTCCCTGCCGGCGGCTGTCGAGCCATCCCGACCCGGTGTGATTGGCTTGACCCCGTGGGTGACGACATCGCCGAAAAGATCTACACCCGCGAGGACCGGCAGCGTTACCGGACCAAGGTGCGGCGTTGCCTGGACGTGTTCGAGGCCATGCTGGCCAACCACGCGTTCGACGGCGACCAGCCGCTCACCGGTCTGGAGATCGAACTCAACCTGGTCAACGCCCAGTGGCAGCCGGACATGGCCAACGACCTGGTGCTGAAGGCGATCGCCGACCCGGCCTTCCAGACCGAACTCGGCCAGTACAACATCGAGCTCAACGTGCCCCCGACCACGCTGGTCGGGACCGCCCTGGCCGACCTCGAGGCCAGCCTGCGCAGCTCGCTGGACCGGGCCGAGGCCAAGGCCAACCAGGCCGGCGCGGAGGGCTCGGCGATCGTCATGATCGGAATCCTGCCCACCCTGATGGAAGAGCATTTCGCCACCGGCTGGATGAGTCAGAACCCCCGCTACGCGGCCCTGCAGGACGCGATCTTCTCGGCCCGGCGGGAGGATCTCGAACTGGATATCAGTGGTCCGGTGTCCGGGCCCGCCGGCCATTCGATGGCCGGCCCGGAACACCTGCGCATGTACGCCGACACCATCGCCCCGGAGTCCGCGTGCACGTCGGTCCAACTGCATCTGCAGGTGGCGCCGTCCGACTTCGCCGCGCACTGGAACGCCGCGCAGGCCCTGGCCGGGCCGCAGCTCGCCCTCGCCGCCAATTCGCCGTTCCTGTTCGGCCGTCAGCTGTGGGCCGAGACCCGCACCGAGCTCTTCCTGCAGGCCACCGACACCCGCTCGCCGGAGCTGCGCAACCAGGGCGTCCGGCCCCGGGTGTTCTTCGGCGAACGGTGGATCACCTCGATCTTCGACCTGTTCGAGGAGAACGTCAGCTACTTCCCGGCCCTGCTGCCGGAGACCACGGATGAGAATCCGGAAGAGGTGCTGGCCGCCGGTCACGCCCCCACACTGCAGGAGCTGCGTCTGCACAACGGCACCGTCTACCGGTGGAACCGGCCGGTGTACGACCTGGTGGACGGCGTGCCCCACCTGCGGGTGGAGAACCGGGTGCTGCCGGCCGGCCCGACCGTGGTGGACGTGCTGGCCAACGCGGCCTTCTACTACGGGGCGGTCCGCACGCTGGCCGCCGAGGATCGCCCGGTCTGGACCAAGATGAGCTTCGATGCGGCCGAGGCCAACTTCAACGCCGGGGCCCGGCTCGGGGTCGAGGCGGAGTTCTACTGGCCCGGCTACGGGGAGGTCTCCTGGGACGAGCTGGTCCTGCGCCACCTGCTGCCGTTGGCCGACACCGGCCTGAGCGAGTGGGGCGTGGACACCGCAGTCAAGGACCGGCTGCTGGGCATCATCGAAGACCGGGCCAAGACCCGCCGCAACGGAGCCTGGTGGCAGAGCCAGGCCGTGGCCCGCTTCGAGTCCACCGGCATGACCCGTACTGCGGCCCTGACCCGGATGCTGGCGATCTACTCCGAGCACATGCACTCGAACGAACCTGTGCACACCTGGCCGCTGCCCTGACTCCAGGCCGTTCACCGCTCGGGGTGCTGACCCTCACGGTAGCGGCGCCGCTGCTCCTGGACCCGGGCCCGGGCCCGGCGACGGAACTCGTCGTCGTCGACCGGGACGGTGGTATCCAGCTTCTCGTACACGAAAGCGGGACCCGCGGGCCGAGCCCGCCGAGGGCGCCCGGCCCACAGCCAGACCACCGAGCCAAGGGCAGGCAGCAGCAGGACAATGATCAGCCACAGCAGCTTGGGCAGCACCCGGACCCTGGACTCCGCTGAGGTGACCACGTCGAAGAGGGAAAAGATCCACAGGGCGAAGAGCAACAGCGCGAACAGCATGCCCATCGATTCCCCTCCCCGCCTCCTCGCAGCCTTGCACATCGGGCCCGATGGGGTCGGCCCGATCGCATCACTCGGTCGACGACGTGCACATGGCACCGGCGTCCCGGAGCAGATCCAGCGTCTCGTCGCCGAGCGGATTCACTCCCGGACCCACGGCCAGGGCGTGGGCCAGGAGCACATGCAGGCATTTGACCCGGTCCGGCATGCCTCCGGCGGTCACCGCAATACCGAGATCGTCCAAGGCGTTGCGAGTGGCCAGGTACGACTCGTGGGCCCGCCGATAGCCGGCGGCCAGGGCCGGATCGGTGGCCACTCGCGACGTCATCTCCCGCATCACCCCGACCGCCTCCAGCCGGCTCACCGCGGCGGTGAGGTTCCGGCAGATGAGGTAGTAGAGCGTCGGGAACGGGGTGCCGTCGGGCAGTCGCGGCGCGGTCAGGACGACCGCGGGGACGCCGTGACCGCATCGGTACGCCACCGCGAGCACGCCCCGGGCCGGACGACCCAGCTGCTCGGCGATCGCGGCCAGGTCGGCGTCGCTCGCCGCGGACAGCCCCACGGGGGCGCCGAACCGGACGCCCCGCAGGTCCGGGACCGTCATCGGTGCGCCGCGGCCGGGTCTCCCAGGGTGTCCCAGAGCCGCGAATACCAGGGCGAGTCCGGAGTCGGGGCCGGAGCGGGCGCCGCCCTGGGCGCCGCCGGCGCGGGCGCATGGACCACGTAGACGGTGTCCCCCGGCATCACGTACTCCAGGCGCGAGCGGGCCTGCACGCGCACGTAATTCGGGTCGAGCAGGGCCTGTTTCTGGGCCTGCACCTGCGCCAGTTCCGCGCGCAACGCGGCCTCGGTGGCCTGTTGCTGCACCAGGTCCGCCTGCGCGGCCAGGTAATTGCGGAACGGGAAGGCCAGCACCAGCCCAACAGTCAGCAGGACCACGCCGAGCACGGCCACCTGCCGGCTCAGCCGCGAGCGCAGCCGCGGCGTGGCCTCGGCCGGCCGGGCCCGGGGCAGGTGCCGGCCGATGCGACGAACGCTGGCCGAGGCCGGACCGGTGCGGGAACGAACGGTACGGCCGCGTCCGGAGCGCGCCTGGGCACCGGACCGCGCGGGTCCGGTGCTGCGGGTGGGTCCGGGCACGCGCCGGCTACTTGGCCGTGAACCGGGGGAAAGCCAACTCGCCCAGATAGAGCGCGGCGTCGCCGAGGTTCTCTTCGATCCGCAGCAGCTGGTTGTACTTGGCCACCCGCTCGGACCGCGCCGGGGCGCCGGTCTTGATCTGCCCGCAGTTGGTGGCCACGGCCAGGTCGGCGATGGTGGTGTCCTCGGTCTCGCCGGAGCGGTGGCTCATCATGCAGCGGTAACCCGACGACTGGGCCAGCGCGACCGCGTCCAGGGTCTCGGACAGCGTCCCGATCTGGTTCACCTTGACCAGCAGGGCGTTGGCGGCGCCACGGGCGATGCCGTCCTCGAGCCGGTCCGGGTTGGTCACGAAGAGGTCGTCGCCGACCACCTGCGTCTGGGCGCCGATCTCGGCGGTCAAGGCGACCCAGCCGTCCCAGTCGTCCTCGGCCAGCGGGTCCTCGATGGACACGATCGGGTAGTTGGCCACCAGGTCGGCCCACACCGCGATCATCTCGTCGGTCGTCTTGCTGGCCCCCTCGTAGCGGTAGCGGCCGTCCGCGTAGAGCTCGGTGGCGGCCACGTCCATGGCCAGGGCGACGTCCCGGCCCAGGGTGTAGCCGGCTTTGCCGACGGCCTCCGAGATGATGTCCAGGGCCGCCTTGGACGAGCTCAGCGCGGGGGCAAAGCCGCCTTCGTCACCCAGCCCGGTGGAGAACCCGGCCTTCTTGAGCACCGACTTGAGCGAGTGGTAGACCTCCGCGCCGCAGCGCAGCGCCTCCCGGAAGGAGGGCGCGCCGATTGGGGCGATCATGAATTCCTGTACGTCCACGCCCGAGTCGGCGTGCGCGCCGCCGTTGACGATGTTCATCATCGGCACCGGAAGGATGTGTGCGTTGGGTCCACCGATGTAGCGGAACAGGTCCAGATCGGCCGATTGTGCGGCCGCCTTGGCCGCGGCCAGCGAGACGCCGAGGATGGCGTTGGCGCCGAGCCGGCTCTTGTCCGGGGTGCCGTCCAGGTCGATCAACTTCTGGTCGATGACCCGCTGCTCCACCGCGTCGATTCCGATGAGCTCCGGCCCGATCTCGTCCAGCACGGCCTCGACGGCCTTCTGCACGCCCTTGCCCAGGTACCGGGCGGCGTCACCGTCGCGCAGCTCGACCGCCTCGTGCTCGCCGGTCGAGGCGCCGGACGGTACCGCCGCACGGGCGAGTGACCCGTCCTCCAGAGCCACCTCGACCTCGACGGTCGGGTTGCCCCGCGAATCGAGGATCTCGCGGGCTCCAATGATTTCGATGGCCGCCACGGGCGTCCCTTTCTCACGGGTGCGACAGGGCCGGCGCCGGTCGCGCCTGGACCCGGCGACCACGCGTGGCCGCCGCCCGCAGCCTATCGGCGCCCCCGAGAAACCCCGCAGCTGACTCGCCCGGGCCGGTGTTCCCACCCGGCCCCCGTCTCTCGCGTCGATCATGCGGAAAAGTCAGGCGAAACGGACAGGCAATGGGCGTGTCGTCGGCGTTTCGTGGGCGACGCCGCATGATCAACAACGCCACAGCGGCCTGATTGTCCGGATCCATCGCACCCGGCAGAGCGGTGCGGGATAGTTCGCGTGACTCACCATCACCCCCGCCTCGTCAGGAGTTCGCATGACCACCACCACCAGCTCTCCGAAAACCGTCCAGCACCACCCGGTGGTCGTCGCGCAGATGGAGCATCGCGCGGCCGACGTTGAGCTGCGGGTGGCCGACGTGATCACCAAGTTCGCTGGCTCGATGATGTTCGTCTACATCCACATCCTGCTGTTCGGGGTGTGGATGCTGGTCATCGAGAAGTCGCCGTGGCCCACACTGACCCTGATCGTCAGCCTGGAAGCGATCTTCCTGTCGACCTTCGTGATGATCGGCCAGAATCGCCAGTCGGCGTTCGCCCAGCACAAGGCGGATCACGACTTCCAGGAACAGGAGCTGGAACTCAAGACCAACACCCAGCTCACCCGAGAGATCCACGCGCTCACCGAGGAGGTGCACAAGCGGATCGCCGACGCCCGGGTGGCCGCCGCGGTCCTCGACTCCATCGATCGGGACAAGCTGCCGGCCCCCGGGAACCCACCGGTCAGCTGACCGACCGGCCGCCCCGGGACCCGACCACGGCCGGGTCGGCCACCGGAGCCTCGGTCTCCGGAGCCGGCGTGTCGTAGCCTTCGCGATCCTGTGGCGCCGAGGCCGCCACGGCCCGCACATCGGCCCAGGCCCGCAGCGCGGCGATCTGCTCGGCCTGCGTCACCGACAGCGGAACGGTATGGGTGACCGCGTTCTTCACGTCCTCTTCGGTCAGGTGCCGGCGACCGTCGAAGGCGTCGAAGCAGGCGGCGATGACCGCCTGTTCGATCTCCGCTCCGGAGAAGCCCTCGGTGATCCCGGCCAGCCGACCGGTGATCGCGTCGTCCACGGGCAGATCGCCCAGCGCCGGACCCGCCTTCAACCGGGCCCGTAGGTGCAGCGCGAAGATCTCCCGACGCTCGGCGTCGGTGGGCAGGTCCACGAAGAAGATCTCGTCGAAGCGGCCCTTGCGCAGGAATTCCGGCGGCAGCAGGGAAATGTTGTTGGCGGTGGCCATCACGAACACCGCGGACGTCTTCTCCTGCAGCCAGGTCAGGAAGGTGCCGAACACCCGGGCACTGGTTCCGGAGTCACCGGTCCCCGAAGCCGCTGAAGCGAAACCCTTCTCGATCTCATCCACCCACAACACGCAGGGCGCCACCGCTTCCGAGGTCCGGATGGCGGTGCGGATGTTCTGCTCGCTCTGCCCGACCAGCCCGCCGAACACCCGACCCACGTCCAGCCGGACCAGCGGCAGCCCCCAGGCCGAGGCCATGGCCTTGGCCACCAGCGACTTTCCACACCCCGGAACCCCGGTGACGAGAACACCTTTCGGCGCCGGCAGGCCGTACTCCCGGGCCTCGTCCAGCCACGATCCACTCCGCTTGGTCAGCCAGGTCTTGAGGTTGGCCAAGCCACCCACATCGTCCAGCCGGATCGTGGAGGTCACCACCTCGAGCACGCCCGACTTGCGTACCGTCTGCGACTTCTCGGCGGTCACAATGGATACGTCTGCCGCTGACAGATGCCCGTCATCGGCCATGGCCCGGGCGAAGGCGTTCTCCGCCTCGAACGCGGTCAACCCGAGTGCGGCCTTGGCCAACCGTTCCAGCGCATCATCGGAGTCATCGACGGTGAGCGTGTGCGCCTCGGTGTTCCGCTTGATGGCGCGGTCCAGGATCTCCCGCAGCTGCCGTTCGTCGGGTAGCGGGTAATCCAGCACGGTGACCAGCGCGGCCAGCTCCGGCGGGATGCGCGGGGTGGCCGAGACCAGGATCAGCGTCCGCGGCACGGTTCCGTCCGCGTAGAACCGGACCAGGTCCTTCAGGGCCCGCACCACCTGGGTGTCCGGCGGCTGGCTGGACGACCCCAGCCACGGATGCACATCGAGCAGCACCACCGCGCTGGGCATGGTCAGCGCGGCCGCCGCGGTCAGCGCGGCCAGCGGGGTGCGGGTCTCCGGATTGCCGGGCTGGCCCAAGGCGGCAAATCCGTCCGAGGTCGACCAGCGGTAGACCTGCCGCGGCGGAACCACCTGCTTGCGGTCGCCGAGCACGGCCGCGATGTCGGCCAGGACCCGGTTCTCCTCGGCCGTCTCGATGGACAGCAGCGGGAACCGGGCGCGAACCAGCCGGCGCAGGGCGTCGGCGAAATCGTCGGTCAACTCATCCCCTTCCGATCCCCGGCCGATCCCAGGTGATCACCGTCGATACTCTACGAAGAGCCGAACATCCAGGAGGGCATCGATGGCCAAGAAACCGGCCCCGAGCATCGATCGACCCACGTTGGAGTATTTCGACTACCTGGGTCCGCACCAGGTGAGCTTCGGCCGCACCGACGAGGCCGGACTCCGTGGTCTGGTCTTCGCGCCCGTGTCCGGGCAGCAGTTGCCGGTGGTGGCGATCGGGCACGGGTGGCTGCAACCGGTGCAGCGGTACGCGGACACCATGCGGTTCCTGGCCTCGTGGGGCTTCATCGCGGTGGCCCCGGACACCGAGCGGAGCCCGGTGCCCTCCCACGGCGGACTGGCCCGGGATCTGAGTGCGGCCCTGGAACTGATGTGCACCGGCCGGCTGGGCAGCGGAAAGGTGCGGGCGGATCCTGAGAAGCTGGGCGTGCTCGGCCACTCGATCGGTGGCGGCGCGGCCGTGCTGGCCGCGGCCATGAACGACTCGATCGGCGCGGTGGTCACGGTCACCGCCGCGAAGACCAACCCCTCGGCCGTGGAAGCGGCGACCCGGGTCAAGGTGCCCGGACTGCACCTGGTCGGTGCGGAGGATGAGATGGCCGGTGAGGGCACCGACTCCGAAGGGGCCAAGATCGCGGCCGCGTGGGCCGGCGACGCCCAGCTCCGCACGCTGAAGAAGGTCGGGCACTACGGCCTGCCCGAGGGCAAGCACTGGACCACCCGGGTGATGGGCGCCACCGGGGGCAAACAGGCCCAGAAGGTGACCCGGGTGCTGGCCACCGCCTTCCTGATCCGCCATCTGCTCGGTCAGGATCAACTGGCCGACGACCTGGACAAGAAGATGTCCGGGACGACGATCGAGGACCTCGACGCCCTGCGCGAGGACGTCCAGGGCTGACCGTCACCGGCCGAAGCGGCCAATGGTCCGATCGGGAAGCCGAGGATCGAAGTGGGCCCGGACGGCCGGCCGGAGCACGAAATACAGGATCAGCGCGAGAACCACCGCTTGGACCAGTTGCTCGACGTGCATCCACACCGGGTAAGGCTGCACCTGCAGCAGGATCAAGGCGAAGATGCCGAAACCGCTGAGGTAGATGACCCGCCGGTAGGCCCAACGGCGGCCCCGGAACAAGGCCCTGACCAGGAACGCGTACACCACGCTGATCACGACGTTGCCGATCGCCCGAATGATCAACGTCCCGGAATAGCTGTGCTGCAACGCTTCCCGAATGTCAGGGTCGGTGATGTGCCGATGGTCGAGCTGGTAGTCGATCAGTGACTGATGGAACAACAGGGTCACCACGGTCAGCACCACAGAGAGCGTGAGGTTGACGACGAGCAGCAAGACCACCGGCTTCAACTCCCTGGGCGCGCCGCTGGTCTCGAACCACCGACGCGACGGGGCGGCCGCGGGGTCCGGCCGAGTCTCGGACGGCGGCACCTCGGACGGCGGCGGTACGGACATCGGCAGAGCTCCTGTGCATCGAGTCGGGCCGGCGGTTCAGCGTAGGAGTTCCGCGGGGTCGGTATAGGCCAACCCGTGGGCCGCCGCGACGGGCTCGTAGACCAGCTTCCCGCCCAGGGTGGAAAGGCCCTTGGCCAGCGCCGGATCGGCGGCCGCGGCGCCGCGCACCCCCGCGTCGGCCACCCGGACCGTGTAGGGCAGCGTGGCCGAGGTCAGGGCCAGGGTCGAGGTGCGGGCCACCGCCCCCGGGATGTTGGCCACGCAATAGTGCACGACCCCCTCCTCGACATACGTGGGGTGCGAGTGCGTGGTCGGCCGGCTGGTCTCGAAGCAGCCACCCTGGTCGATGGCGATGTCGACGGCGACGCTGCCGGGCCGCATGCTGGCGATCATCTCCCGACTGACCAGCTTGGGCGCCTTGGCCCCGGGCACCAGCACCGCTCCGATGATCACGTCGGAATCGGCGATGTAGGCGGCCATCCGGGCCCGGTTCGGGGTGACCAGGTCCAGCCGGCCCTCGAAGATGTCTGACAAATACGCCAGTCTCGACGGGTTGGTGTCGAAAACTCTGACGATGGCCCGCATCCCGACAGCGATCTTGGCCGCCTCGGTGCCCGACACACCGCCGCCGATGATCGTCACCTTGGCCGCCGGGGTGCCGGGAACACCGCCGAGCAGCAGGCCGGCCCCGCCGGCCGGGCTCTCCAGGCAGTGCGCCGCGGCCTGCACCGCCAGTCGCCCGGCCACCTCGCTCATGGGCGTGAGCAGCGGTAGCCGCCGGTCCGGCAGCTGCACCGTCTCGTACGCGATGGAGTCGATGTTCCGCTCCAGCAGGAACTCGGTCAGCTCGCGGTCGGCGGCCAGGTGCAGGTAGGTGAACAGTTGCTGCCCGTCCCGGAACCGGTGGTACTCGGCCGGAATCGGCTCCTTCACCTTGACGATCAGGTCGGCGTCGGCGAACACCGCGTCCGCGGACGCCACGATCGTCGCCCCGGCCGCGGCGTACTCGGCGTCGGCGAACCGCGACCCGGTCCCGGCGTCGGTCTCGACCAGCACGGTGTGACCGTGGTGGACGAGCTCGTAGACCCCGTCGGGCTGCATCGCCACCCGGTTCTCGTTGTCCTTGATTTCCTTGGGCACACCCACGACCAGCGACATGCTTTTCCTCTCCCCTACAGCTTCGACCAGGCGTCGGTCAGCACCGTGCGCATGGCCGCCTCGATCTGGTCGAACTCGCCCTGCCCGCTGATCAGCGGGGGCGCGAACTGGACCACGGCCTGGCCACGGTCGTCGGGGCGGCAGTACACCCCGGCCTCCCACAACGCCGGCCCGATGAAACCGCGCAGTACCCGCTCGCAGTCGGCCCGGCTGAACGGCTCCTTGCGGCCCTGATCCTTGACCAGCTCGACCGACCAGAAATAGCCGTTGCCACGCACGTTGCCCACGATGGGCAGGTCGTAGAGCTTCTCCAAGGTCTGCCGGAGGGCGTTCTCATTACGAAGCACGTTGCCCAACAGGTCATCTCGCTCGAACAGGTCGAGGTTGGCCAGGGCAGCGGCACAGGCCACCGGATGGCCGCCGAAGGTGTAGCCGTGCGGGAAGGTCACGTTCCCGGTGCTGAACGGTTCGTACAGGCGCTCGGAGATGATGGTCGCCCCGAGCGGGACGTAGCCGGACGTCAGACCCTTGGCCGTGGTGATGATGTCGGGCTGATACCCGAACTTCTCGCAGCCGAACAGGGTGCCCAGCCGCCCGTACGCACAAATCACCTCGTCCGAGACCAGCAGCACGTCGTAGGTGTCGCAGATCTCCCGGACCCGCTCGAAGTAACCGGGCGGTGGCGGCAGCGAACCGCCCGCGTTCTGTACCGGCTCGACGAAGATGGCGGCCACCGAATCCGGACCCTCGTTCAGGATGGCCGTCTCGAACTGGTCGGCGGCCCACCGGCCGTACGCCTTTTCGTCATCGGCCAGATGCTCCGGGGCGTGGTAGAAGTCGGTATTGGGGACCCGGAACGTGCCCGGTACCAACGGTTCGAAGGCGTGTTTGAAGTTGGGCAGCGAGGTGATCGACAGCGCGCCCGCGGTGGTGCCGTGGTAGGCCACGGCCCGGCTGATCACCTTGGTCTTGTACGGCTTGCCGGTGAGCTTGAAGTACTGCTTGGCCAGCTTCCATGCGGTCTCCACGGCCTCGCCGCCGCCGGAGGAGAAGAACACCTTGTTCAGGTCCCCCGGGGCCAATGCGGCCAGCCGGTCGGCCAGCTCGATCGCCGGCGGTGTGGCCCACGACCAGATCGGGAAGTAGGGCAGCTTGCGCATCTGCTCATTGGCGGCGTCGGAGATCTCGGTCCGGCCGTAGCCGGCCTGGACCACGAACAGTCCGGAGAGGGCGTCCAGGTACCGCTTGCCGTGGTCGTCCCAGATGTAGGCGCCCTCCCCTCGCTCGACCACCGGTACCGGCTTGTCGGCGAAGGTGCCCATCCGGGTGAAGTGCATCCACAGGTGGTCGGTGACGCCGTTCGACGTGGTCGGGGCGGGCGCGATGAGTGCGGTCATGATCTGGTTGGTTCCTCCGGCGCGGCTCGGTCGATGCTCACAGTCTTGTCCTGACGGCTCGACTACGCCTGATTGTGGACGCCTGAGAGTAGGCCGGCGCCAGGGCACCAGCTCAGGCGTCGGCGACGACCTTGGCCACCCGGTCGGCCAAGGTGCGGGCCGACTCCTGGGTGGGCGCCTCGACCATGACCCGGACCAGCGGCTCCGTGCCGGACGGGCGCAGCAACACCCGTCCCGCATCCCCCAGCTCGGCCGCGGCCGCGGTCACCGCGTCGGCGACCGCGGCGGAGGCGGCGACCACCGCTTTGTCGGTGACCTTCACATTCACCAGGACCTGCGGGAGCGGGGTAACGATCGCAGCCAGCTCGGCCAACGACCGACCAGCGGAGGCGACCGCTGCCAGCAGGTGCAGAGCGGTGAGGATGCCGTCGCCGGTGGTGGCCTGTTCCGAAATGATGATGTGCCCGGATTGCTCACCACCGAGCGAGAACCCGCCCGCGCGCATCTCCTCGAGCACGTACCGATCTCCCACGGCCGTGGTGCGCACCGCGATCTTCTCAGCCGCCATGGCCTTGTGAAAGCCGAGATTGGCCATCACGGTGCCGACCACGGTCCGACCGGCGAGTTCGTCCCGCGCCGCGAATTCGGTGGCCAGAATGGCCAGGATGGCGTCGCCATTCACGTCGGAGCCGTCCGCGGAGATCGCCAGACAGCGATCGGCGTCGCCGTCGTGGGCGATCCCGACGTCCGCTCCGGCCGCGAGGACGGCGGCTCGGAGTCCGTCCAGATGGGTGGACCCCACCCCGTCATTGATGTTGAAACCATCGGGCGCGCCGGCGATCACGGTCACCGTGGCGCCGGCCCGGCGGTAGGCCTGCGGCGCGACTGCGGACGCCGCTCCGTGCGCGCAGTCGACCACCACGGACACCCCGGCCAGCGAGGCCGGCGCGCATCGGGCCAGGTGGTCCAGGTAGCGATCACCGGCGTCGGCGACCTCGGCGATCCGACCGATGGCGTCACCCGTGGGCGCCGTCCACCCGGCGTGATCGGCCATGCTCGCCTCGATGGCGTCCTCGAGCACGTCATCCAGCTTGACCCCGCCGGCAGCGAACAACTTGATGCCGTTGTCGGGCATGGGGTTGTGCGACGCGGAGATGACGACCCCGAAATCAGCCCCCAGGTCGGCGGTCAGGAACGCGATCGCCGGGGTCGGCAACACGCCGACCAGGAGGACGTCGGTGCCGGCCGAAGCCAGACCGGCCGCTACCGCAGCCTGCAGCATTTCCCCGCTGACCCGCGGATCCCGACCCAGGACCGCGACCGGCCGCACCGACCCCGCCCGAGCCAGGACTCGGGCGGCGGCGGCGGACAGCTCTAGCGCCAGGCCCGGCGTCAACTCCGCGTTGGCCAGCCCGCGGACACCATCGGTGCCGAAAAGGCGACCCACTCCGACGTCAGCGCTTGGAGTACTGCGGCGCCTTGCGGGCCTTCTTCAGGCCGTACTTCTTGCGCTCCTTGGCCCGCGCATCCCGGGTCAGGAAGCCGGCCTTCTTCATGGCCGGCCTGTCGTTCTCGTCCAGCTCGATGAGCGCGCGGGCGATGCCCAGCCGCAGCGCACCGGCCTGGCCGGTGACTCCGCCGCCGGACAGGCTGGCGAAGATGTCGTAGATGCCTTCCTTCTCCAGGTTCACCAGCGGCTCCTTGACCAGCTGCTGATGCACCTTGTTCGGGAAGTATCGGTCCAGCGTGCGGCCGTTCAGGGTGAACTGGCCGGTACCGGCGACCAGGCGAACCCGGACCACGGCCTCCTTGCGGCGCCCTACCGTCTGGATGGGGCGGTCCAGGGCCACCCGGGTCACCGACGGCACGATGGTGGGTGCCGGCTCCGACTCGGTCTCGATGACGGCGATATCGTCGTTCTCGCTCATGTGTTTGCTTTCGTCTCTCTACCGGTGGTTACTGCGCGACCTGGGTGATCTCGAACGGCTTCGGCTGCTGTGCGGTGTGCGGGTGGTTCGATCCCGCGTAGACCTTCAGCTTGCGAGCCATGGACCGGCCCAGCGAGTTGTGCGGCAGCATGCCGATCACAGCCTTCTCGACCAGTTTGTCCGGGCGGGAGTCGAGCAGCTGCCCGACAGTCTGGGCCCGCAGGCCACCCGGATAACCCGAGTGCCGGTACAGCACCTTGCCGTCCCGCTTGTTCCCGGTCACCGCCACCTTGTCGGCGTTGATGATGACCACGAAATCCCCGGTGTCCACGTGCTTGGCGTAGATCGGCTTGTGCTTGCCCCGCAGCAACTGGGCGGTCTGGCTGGCGAGCCGGCCCAGCACCACATCAGTGGCATCGATGACGTGCCAGGAGCGGGTGATGTCCCCCGCCTTCGGCGTGAACGTACTCACGGAACTGCCTCTTCGTTCTGACCGCTGCACGGTCGGTATCACGAGACCGCTGCGCGGTCGCTATGTCGGGACCGCGGACGGCCGTTGTGGTGATCGTGGCGCCCATACGCCACGATCGCGCCGTCGGAACCGACGAAGAGCGGCCGGGCGCTCGCACGGACTCCATGCGGTCCCCACCCGCAATTGGGCCGGAATAACGACTCGGCACCCCGCTCCTCGCATGAAATCGCGACGAAGCGGCACACCGACCCTTGAGTTTACCTCACGCCGTCGGGGCAGACGAACGGACAACTCAGGAGCCGGACAGCATCGATTCCTGGGCGGTGGCGGCCTGACGGATCTCGGTTTCCGAGCCGGCCGTGATCTCCCAGACGTAACGGCCGTGGGCGCCGGTGCAGTCGTACTGCGAGGACAACGCCTTCTGCAGGCACTTCACCTGCGCAAACGCGCCCGGCAGGGTGTACGGCTGCTGACCGGTGTCCTCTTTCGCGTTCTGCTGGACCAGGGTGTCCCGCAGCGTACCGGCGGCCGATTCGTCCGACGTCCGGTAGAGCTGGCCGAAGCCCAGGGACACCAGGTCGACCTTGGCCGCGGTCATGTCGGTGCGGAACTCGGCCGGCTCGGAGAAGTAGTGGATAGCGGCGTCGGGGGTGTAGACGCCGGCGTACACCGTGCGTTTGCCGCTCTCTTCCGGCAGCGTGTGGGCCAGCATGCCGTCCTGGTCGACCGGCAGGCCGGCGATCTGCGCAGACGGGGTCGGCAGGAACGGGGCCATCGACTTGGTCACGGCGGTGAACATCTTGCTCATCACGTCGATCAGCGCGGCCTCGGATCCCGACTCCGCCCAGACGTAGAGCAGCATCGGGCCCTGGGCCAGGAAATACGACATCGTGGGCGTGCTGTCCGAGAGGTAATAGCGACCGGTCGCGGCGGCGAAACCGGGGATCTTCACGCTCGGCTTGTCACCCTTGTCGACGTCCGACGCCGCGATCGGGGCCTGCGCGGCCTTGGCCGCCGTCGCGGTCGGAAACTCGAAGGCAGCCAGCAGCACGCCGTGGTTGGTCTTGGGGTCGTTCCGGGAAGCGGCGAACCCGGTGATCAGGCCGGCCCGCTTGGCCACCGCCGGCGTCGGATCCGGGAACAGCACATTCAGCGCATCGGAGTTACGCAGCGGCAGGGTCGAGATCCCGGCCACGTCCGAATAGGCCGGTACGACGAAGGTCGGTACGGGTAGGAACCCGCCAATCCTTCGCGCTTCGAGCAGATTGGCGCTGCCGGGATTGGCCGCCGTTGCCGGCAGTTGCAGCGGGCTGGTGGGGAAACTGCCGGCGTCCGCAGAGCCGGACGAAGGTGCCCCGCCGGCCGAGCCGGACATGGGTGCAGTGCTGGAGCTCCCGGCCGTGGGCGAGGTCGAGGTCGGCGCCGAGGTCGAAGCCCCCGAGCTGACGGTGGCCGACGGCGGCGCCGTCGCCGAGCCGGCGGTGGCCGGGCTCCCGCTGACCGCAGTGGAACACCCGGCCATCAGCGCCGTCGCGGCCAGCGCCAGCACCAGGCGCAGCCCGGTCGCTCGTCCCACCGCCCTGCTGCCGCGCATGTCGCCTCCGATCGCCCTGCCTGCACCCGAACGCGACCGACGGTACCGTCCGTCCCCGGTCCGCCGAGGCCGATCGGATGACATCAATCGCCTGCGCTCCGGTCCCGGTGGCCGCTACCGTCGAGCGCACGTGCGGTGGTGGCAACAGGTCGGGAGGGATCGTGTCGGACGTCGATGCCGTGGCCGCCCTACCCGGCGGCGGAGTGTTCGCCGCCCTGTGGCGCCAGGTCGACGGTGACTCCGACGCGGTCCAGGCGCTGTCCGCGAGCTGGCAGAAGGCCGCCACCGGGCTGGACGCCCATCTGTCCCGGGTGAATCGAGCCGTGGGTGAAGTGGGCGCCGGCTGGTCCGGTGCGGGCGCCCAGGCGGTCGAGTCGTTCTCCGAGCGCTACGCCGCCGCGGGGCGGGATCTGGACCGCGGCCTGACCACGGCCGGGTCGGTGCTGGGGCAGGCGGCCACCGAGATCGACACGGTCAAACGTCAGCTGACCGCGATTGCCGGCCGGATCCTGGACGAGGCGGACCGGATCAACCGGACCGGCACCACACCTCCGGCCACTGCGGCCAGTCGGAACACCTTGATGGAGCAGGCTGTCGGTCAGGGTTGCCAGCAGGCCTCGGGCTACGTGCAGGGGCTGTCGTCGGCGCTGGAGTCGGCCGCCTCCACCGTTCGCGGCGCCGTCGGCGGGTCCGGCTTCCTGGCTTTGCCTCCGCCCACCTCTCGTACCTACCTGCCCGAGCCCGGCAGACCGCTGGGGTGGACGCCGCAGCCCCGATCGTCGGGGGGCGCGACGACCACGCCCTCGGGCGCCTCGAGCGACTCCTCCGGCGGCGGCAGCGACACCCCCCCCGGCCCGTCCGCGTCGTCGGGCGCCTCGGGGAGCCAGGCTCCGGCCCCGACCGTGCGCCCGTCCGGGGACGTGGCCGGCTGGATTGCCCAGGCCACCAAGCTCTTGGAGGCGAACGGGGTGTCGGCCGGCGCGATCAACGCCGACGACATCGCCATGATCATCCAGAACGAGTCCTCGGGCGATCCCAACGCGATCAACAATTGGGACTCCAACGCGGCCAAGGGCACGCCGTCGAAGGGCCTCATGCAGACCATCGATCCGACCTTCAACGCCTACGCGCTGCCCGGGCACGGCGAAATCTGGAACCCGGTCGACAACATCGTGGCCGGCGTGCGCTACGCACTGCACACCTACGGATCGCTGGACAACGTCCCCGGCGTGCGATCGGTGCACGCCGGCGGCCGTTACATGGGGTACTGATGGCCGCCGACGCCTTTTCCTACGACCTCGGGCTTCTCGAGTCGTTCGCCGGCGCGATCACCGGCGAGGCCGGTCAGGCCGGTGCGATCGGTGATGAATTCGCCGCTGCGGTACCGGCCACTTCGTTCGGTACCACCGGCGGCGCCTCTGCGCTGGCAGCTGC
Source organism: Nakamurella sp. (assembly GCA_965277905.1). Classification (GTDB taxonomy): domain Bacteria; phylum Actinomycetota; class Actinomycetes; order Mycobacteriales; family Nakamurellaceae; genus Nakamurella. The sequence goes on along the minus strand of CBDIDW010000006.1, from coordinate 2,891,769 downwards.
GGTCGCGCAACTGCAGACGAACACACGCGCGCAGTTGACGCACGCGGAAGCGGTCCTGCGGGGCTGGGCCACCGCCGTGGACAGCGCGCAGACCGCGGTCGAGCAGGCCGACAAGGACAGCGCCGGCCGGCTGCGCCGATTGGCCGACCAGGTCGACGACGAATCAGGCACCACCTCCGCGGCGTCGGCCGCGGGCAGTTCGGGATCGTCCGGGTCTTCCGGGTCTACCGGGGGCACGTCCCCGTCCTCCGGAACCTCCACCGCCAGCGCGGATCCCAACGCCGGCACCGCTCCTCCGGTCAACCCGGGCACCGGGGTCGCCGTGAACCTGCCGTCCGGAATGGGCAGCGTGCAGGCGCCGAACGCGAAGGCCGCCGGAGCCGTCCGAGCCGCCCTGAGCCAGTTGGGCGTGCCCTACATCTACGCCGACGCCGATCCGGGCCAAGGCTTCGACTGCAGTGGGCTCACCATGTGGTCCTACGCCCAAGAAGGCGTCAGCCTGGACCACTTCTCGGGCGCGCAGGACGTCGGCGAGCGGGTGTCGCAGGCCAATCTCGCCCCGGGTGATCTGGTCGTCTGGGACGGGCACGTGGCCATGTACATCGGCGACGGCAAGATCATCGAAGCGCCCCAGCCCGGCGACGTGGTGCACATCCGCCCGCTCTCCACCCACAACGAGAATGACACGTTCCTGGGTTTCTACCGCCCGTCGGTGCCCGCCTGAGTCCTCGTTCTGACGTCGATCTGGCAGAAGAGTAGGACAAGAGCATTTTCGGCAGCCCGAGTCTGAATTGGTCGACTGCTCGGCATGGATCAAGTCGACGGGGGTCGGGCCGGCGGGTACCCGGGTCCGGATGGATAGCCCGGCCCCGGTGGATAACCCGGCCCCGGTGGATATCCCGGTCCCGACGGATAACCCGGTCCCGGCTGATAACCCGGCCCCGACTGATAACCCGGCCCCGGTGGATAACCCGGGCCCGGGTAAAGCGAGGTGGCCGGGACCGGAGGGGGGCGCCCGCCGGAACCTCCGGCACCCGGCTGTCCGGGACCGCCACCACCGCGACGCCGGGTCAGCAGCACGATCAACACGGCGACCACCACGACCAGCACAGCGACGAGGATCCACACCCAGGCGGGGATGCCGCCGCCGGACGGGGTCGCGCCTGAGCCGGTCGCGGCAGCGCTGGGGGTGGTGGCGGACGTCGGCGCAGCGGAGGTGAGCGACGACGGCTGGCTCGCGGATGACCCGGGGCGGGAGGTCTGGTCGGCCGAGGAAGACGACGCCGGGGAAGACGACGCGCCCGGTGACGACTCGCCGCCGCTGACCGGGGCAATCGACCCGAGCGGGTTCGCGGACACCGTCGGCAGGTCCGCGGCCAGCGCCGCCGCCGGGTCGACGATGCCGAAGCCGTAGGTGTCGGTGCGCTTGCCGGCGCCCTCGGGGTTGTGGGCGGTCTTGATCAACCGATTGATCACGTCGGCGGCGTGCATCTCCGGATATTTCGACCGGATCAACGCGACCACGCCGGCCACGAAGGGAGCGGCCAGGGACGAGCCGCTGCCCGTCCCGTAGCTACCACCGGACACCAACCCGAGAATCGCCATTCCGGCGCAGCCGGGCAGGGTGTTCGCGACCCCGACAGTGGCGTTGCAGGCGCCGGTCCCGCCCGGCGCCATCAAGGCCAGTTCCGGGCCGGTGTGGCTGGAGGCCGGATCGACCACACGCTTCTCGTCGACGGACCCGACCGCGACGATGCCGGGAAGGCTGGCGGGCAGAGCGATGCCAGCGCCCGAGGTGGCCGCATTGCCGGAGGCAGCCACCAGGACCACATCGTGGGCCTGGGCGTAGGCGAATGCGTTCTGCAGCGCAGCGCCGCCGAAATCGGGATCGAGAGTGCCGGCGGTGCCGAACGACATGTTGATGACGGTGGCGCCGTGGTCGACCGCATAGCGGATCGCCGTCGGCAGCTGCGTCAGCTGTCCGTACTGCGTGCGCAGTATGGAAAGCGACATGATGGTCGCCGCCGGGGCGACACCCAGGTAGCCGTCCGCATGACCGGGGCCGTGACCCCGGGCCGCGACCACGCCGGCCACAGTTGTGCCGTGTGATCCGGTCGGATCCCCATCGATGCTCGGCCCGGCTATCGGCTTCGTGCCGTCGGCGTTACCCGCGCCGGAGAAATCCTTCCCGCCGTGCAGAGCACCGGCCAGATCCGGATGAGTGCCATCGACCCCGCTGTCGATGACCGCGACCGTGACTCCGGCCCCCTGGGTGCTCTGCCACACGGTCGGAAAGCCGTATTGCTGCAACCACCATTGCTGATCGCGGATCGAGTCGGCGGCGGCGGCGGGTGCCCACCCGAGCAACAGCCCGAGCACCAGGCCGACCACCGTGACAAGCGGCCCCTCGGCTCCCCATCGGCGCGAGCGACCCAGGGTGTCCGTCATGGGCGCGAGGGTAACGGGCCATCGACATCAGGCCGCACCGTCACATGAACGGCCCACTGGGCGCTGCCGAAGCACCGGGGGTGGCGATGGTCGCCGCCGACCCGCCGGGATTGAAGTCGGTCTGGGCCGCCTTGCTCATCGCCGCCGCGGACTGCGAGTCCGCGTTCTCATAGGCCGAGAACGCGTTGGCCAATGCCGCGTGCAGCCAGGTCACCACCCGCCCCAGGTCTTCCATGTTCGTGGACAGCGACGGTCTGTCCTGTTCCTTGGCCCCGGTCGCCAGCGTGTTCCACGTGCTGTCGGCCTCGACGTTGATCGAGTTGACCGTGGGCGGCATGGCGGGCGGAATCTGGCCACGGGTATGTGTGCTCGCCGTGTTCATCTCCGTCGACAGATTGGCCAGCTGGCTGATGATGGCGCGCATCTGTTCCGGGTCGACCTTGAACGAACCGCTCCCCACGTCGGCGGCGAGGACGTCGACGGTGCGGACGAAGTCGTCACCCAGGAATGGAAAAGTCATGATCAGTGCTCCTTCTCAGCCCAGCACCGGCGGGGCGACATGTCGACCCTCGCCCCAGACGTCGTCGCTCTCCTCGAGATAGGCCGCGGAGGAGTACTCCTCCTCGTCCTGGCCACGGGAACGACCGCCGGGCATCATCGGTGGATTCGCCCCATATCGCTCGGCCGCGTACTCCTCGTCCCAGGCGGCCCCGCCGCCTGGCCGCCCGCCGGCGCCGAGGCCAGGCTCGGCGGATCCGGTCGAGGAGAACCGTCCACCGGCCGATTCCGATCCTGAGCCCAGGGCAGAGCCGGCCTTTCCATACGGGGAAGAGCCGTGCTCCTCCTCGGGCGCCGGCCCGGCGCCCCGCAACCCGCCGACACCGGAAGACCCGCGGTACCCCTGGCCGCCTTCCTCGGAGACGCCGCCAAGCCCTCGGCCGCCGCCGTAGCCCTCCTCACCCGGGCCGCCCGCCAGCCCGCGAGCACCGGTTCGACCCTGGTACTCCTCCTCGGAACCGCCGCCGCCGCCGACACCCCGGCCGCCGGCCCGACCGGAGAACTCCTCTTCGGAACCGTTGCTGCCGCCGACACCCCGGCCGCCGGCCCGACCGGAGAACTCTTGCTCGGCGGCCGATCCGCCGCCCGAGCCCCGCGCGCCGGCCCGGCCGGAGAATTCCTCATCGGCGCCGAGCCCGGCGCCGGACGCTCCCCCGGCACGACCGCCCCATTCGCCCTGGGCGCTCCAACCAGCCAGAGCGAACCCACCCGCGGCGGCCATCCCGTCGGTCCCGGCCCCGGTGCCGGCACCCCCGAGCTCGGCGAAACTGCCGGTTCCGCCTCCGGCGGCGCCACCGCCGCCACGACCGGAGGCCACCGGGTCCGCCCCGGACGGCAGGGTCCAACCGGCGGACGTCCCGGGCCCGGTCGATCCCGGGCCGCTACCCGAACCCGTTCCCCGGACCGAGCCGGACCCGGGCCGTGACGGTTCGCCCGCGGCCGGTGCCCCTGGGCTGCCGGGGTTCTTGTTCTTGCCGCCGGGGGTGAGGCCGATCAGTCCGCTCGGGTTGCCGGCGGCCGGCCGGCCGCCGGATCGGCCCGGGCCGACCGGACCGTCCGGCGCCGACCCGAAGCTCGACGGCGGCCCGACCAGAATGGGCGACATCGCGCCGCCGCGGGGACCGCCGTAGCCGCCCGGCACATGCGTGCCGGTCCCGGGTCCACCGCCGGGCGGCGAATAGCGAAGGCCCCGTATGGCCGCGCTGGAGGCACCGCCGGTCGCGGGCGCCGCACCGGGGGGGCGGTCATCCGAGTTCACTTGGATCGGGACCTGAGGGTAGGGCTGCGTCTGCCCGTTGACCTGGGAACTGCGGTCGGCCAGCTGCTCCATGACCTGGACAGCCTGGTCGTGGTAACCGTCCGCCTCGGAAACCCGCGCGTTGTGGTCGCTGGTCACCGCAACCGCGTAGCTGGCCACTCCGGCCACCGGGTTGAGCAGCGCGCCCACCACTCCGGACGGGATCGCGGCCTTCAGCGATGCGTTCAACGAGGTGTCCACCACGGTCCTGGGCACGGTCGCCTTCGCCTGCATGATGGCGGTGTACAGGTCCTGCGAGGCGGTCGCATTGCTCACGGCGGCCGCTGAAGATTGCTGGGCCCAGTCCCCGATGGCCTTGAACTTTCCGGCGGCGGTGGCTGCGCCCGCGCCATCCCACGCGGACACCAGTTTCCCGAGTTGGGTGGTGACCGTCGAGGCCGTGGTGGAGAAGTGCTGGGCCCCCTGCGCAGTGGCGCTGGCGACCTCGATCAGTTGGGGCGCATGGGCAGCCAGCTTGTCGATCTCGTCGATGATCTGCTGTTGCGGATAGCCGCCGTACCCGCCGCCGCCACCGCCGTCGGTCATCATCAACATCGCTTGCTCCCCTCCATTACCGCCGAAACGTCCGTTCTGGTCGTCGCCTACCTATTGACGACGGCAAAAGTGTTCCCTCTGAGCCTCGCGAAAATCTCGGGCCGATCGTAACGCGATCGCCTGCGGCCGGTGGGCGGTTCCTGAAACACTGACCGCGGCGCACCGACCCGGCTTGTCCTGCCCCCGGGCGCCCCACCGATTCCGACGAGACGGGGGTTTCGCCATGCCCACCACGCCGCCCGACCCAGCCGCACTGCAGGCTCGCGCCGCGGCCGCCGCCCGATTCCGTGACGAGATCGCCGCGATGCGAGTCGTCACCCGCTCCCCCGATCACGCGGTCACGGTGACCACCGGTCCGGGCGGGGTGACCATCGGCCTCGAGCTGTCCGATCTGGCCCTGAATCTGACCGCGACTCAGCTGTCCGCGACGATTCTGCGGAGCCTGCGCGCGGGGACGGCCGAGGTGGCCCGGCGGACCGCGGCCCTGGCCGAGGAGCTGCTGGCCGACTACCCGGCCGTGTTGACCCTGATGCGAAAGCATCTTCCCGACCTCGACGGGTCGACCGCCCTGCAGGCCACCGGCCCCGTCCCGCGAACCGCCGGCTGGTCCTCGTTGACCGGGGAGAACTGATGCCCAGCAACGGTTTCTCGGTCGTGCCGGACGATCTGCGCAAGGCCGCGGACGGGTTGTCCGACCAGCTCGATGTGGCCGGCGACATGATCTCGACCGCGCAGTCGGCCGCGCTGCCCCAGGACAGCTGGGGCCTGCTCGGCAACGCGGTCGGCTTGTACGCGGCCTACAGCGACCTGGTCAGTGCGGCCAATGATCACCTGGTCAAGGTGCAGTCGTACCTGCAGTGGGCCCAGTCCAACCTTTCCGGTACCGCGGCCGCCTACGAGCAGGCCGACCGGACCGTGGCGGCGTCCCTGCCGAAGTCGGGAGCGAGCGCGTGACCACCGCCGCGGCCGATACCGGAGCCGACACCGCGTCGTCGGTCACCACCGCGCAGGAGGGCTGGACGGTCGTCACCGACATCCAGCACCAGGACTGGGGCTCCACGATCGGGGATATGCAGTCGTTCCTGACCGACGCCGAGGGCGAGATCACCGACGCGGCCAGTGATCCCCTGGGTTACCTGATCAGCCAGGGTTTGTCGTTCCTGGAGCATTACTTCACGCCGCTCAACGATTTGATCAATCAGGTCACCGGAAACCCCGATGCAGCCAATGCGGCCGCCGACGATTGGCGTGACATTTCCACCGATATGGCCCAGATGTCGCGCGACATGGCGGACCTGGCCGGCAGCTTCGACTCCTGGCTGGGAACCGGTCACGACACCGCGGTCCAGCAGCTGACCAAGTTCAGCGCAGCTCTGGACGGCATCTCGGGAGAGGTGGCCCAGATGGCAAACGCCCTGGAAATCAGCGGATCGATCATGCAGGCGGCCAAGGACCTGATCAATTCCATCCTGTCCACCCTGATCGAGTGGGCGGTGTGGACGTTCCTGGCCGCGCAGGCGGCCGCACCGGTGACGTTCGGCGCCTCCGAAGGAGTGGCCGCCGTCGCCATCGAGGGCGAATCGGCGGTCCAAATCGCGCGCGGCACCCGGGTCGTGTCGAAGCTGGAAAGCTTGATCATCCGGGTCCGCAAGCTGCTGCCTGAACTGAAGGACGTGCTCAAGGACGCCCTGAAGGAGGGGGCCAAGGAGATTGCCGAAACCACTGCGGACGTGGCCGTGAACGGCAGCCACCCGGCCACCCAGACCAACGCGCAGATCGACACCGAATTGCGTCACCCGACCAGCACCCTGCCCTCGGACAACCTTTCGAACGACGGCGACGGCGACGGAGACGGCGGTGGCGACCCGGGCTCGAGCGCGGGTGTGTCCGTCACCACCGGAGACATCAACGTGGGCAATAGTGATGACCACTCCACCCACTCCGACACCACCACGAACGACGACCACTCCACGCACCACACCGACAACAGCCAGCATCAGACCCAGGTCCAGAACGGGGACGGTCTCCACCAGTCCCAGCATCAGAGCCAGACCCACCCGGTGACCGGCCACACCCAAACTCAGCACCAGAGTTCCCACCACCATTCGCATCTCTGAGGAATGACATGGCCACCGCAATCGGTCACGGCAAAATCTGTTACCTGGAGATCCCCTGCCAGGATCCGGCCGCGGCGGCCGCCTTCTACTCGAAGGTCTTCGGGTGGGTCAGCCGCACCCGCGGCGACGGCTCGCTGGCCTTCGACGACGGCGTCGACGAGGTGAGCGGCGCATTCCTGCCCGGCCGCAGCGCGCAGCCGAATTCCGGCCTGCTCCTCTACGTCATGGTCGACAGCGTGGCCGGCGCCCTCGGTGAGATCGCCGCCGCGGGCGGCACCGTCGTCGCACCCATCGGGGCGGCCGCTCCCTTGATCACCGCGCGTTTCGCCGATCCGTACGGCAACGTGCTCGGGCTGTACCAGGAACCCACCCAGGTCGCCTGAGCGGGAAGAAGGGGTGAAAGTTCAGGAGGAATCCGGTCAGTCCGATCTCTTGAACAGGCCATTGATTTTCCCGGCCGCTTTTTCGTAGCTGCCGACGGACGCGTGACGATGCCGGCGGGGGGAAGACGCTCCGGATAGCAGGTAGACGTGTATTTCGAGCCGCTGTCGTTCTGCGCCACAACAGATCCCCACTCGGAATCGGTGCGTTGGCGGATCCACGTGCCTGTTCCAAGGCGCCGGCAGTTCGGGGATCATCGACGGGCTGGTCCGCCAGCCCACAACTCGGCGCGATCGGGCGCTCTACCAGGGGCTGGCCCGACGCGCCCATTGACGCAGCCACTCCGCCGTGCCCACCTCAAGCAATGGAGACACCCGGTCACTGCCGCTTGCTTCGACTCGTTCTCGCCTGGATCTCGTCGACCCATCCGCACCGTCCGCTGTCTTGGCTCAGACGGACACCGCTTCGTCGGAATCCCGGCATGACTCCAACCTTCTCAGCAGACGGGGTTTCAAAGCATGCCGAAGCATCAACAGTGCTTTGCTGGCAGGCACTTCCAGGAAATAATTCGAAGATAGTTACCCACATCTGCGTTGTACTCGGATCATGCCGGATTGGGTGCTTGTCGACACGGAGCAGCTGCATACGCTGCTCCGGTCGATCGACCAGGCCCTGGACAAGATCGGGACAGCGCCGTGGCAGCGAGTGGCTACCACCACGGATACATCCACCGCACCACCTGCGAATGGCACATCCGGCTCAACCCCGACGACCGCAAACCCGAATTCCTCCCACCCTGATGGCTCGACCCCGACCGAAAACCCCGACGCAACCGACTGCACGACTTTCGATACCTCGTAGGTGATTCCGGCCGACCAGCGCTGCTGCGAACATGAGCGGAAACGCGCGCCGCTGTTATCGGCTCCAGCCCAGATCGGGGTCTTCGTCCTCTCGCGGAGCGAACGGATGTGGGTCGTCCTGGGGCGCCCGACCGACGGCATAGCGGTCGGCCTGACGAGGGGGTGGTGATCCGGCCCGGCCCAGCGCGGAGGTCGCGCCGGCAAAAAAGCCGTGGATGGCCGCGTTGGCCGACACCTCGGCCTCGCTCTCCTCGTTCCAGGCAACGGGGACCCCGTTGGCCCGGTCCGCGGCGCGTCGCTGCAGCATGGCCACAATTTTCTGCCACTGGTCGGAGATACCGTCGTGGACGGCGCCAGTCGCCTGGTCGACGGCGCGGGTGGTGATCTCGCGCTGATTGCGGCCGTCGTCCAGTTCTCGTGCGACCTGGGCCAGCTGCATCTGCAGCTCGCGGTGCGTGTCTGTGGTCATTGGCTGATCACTGTCCGATCACCGGGCCCATCCGCTCCCACTCCTCAAGCTCTTCTTCCTCGATCAGACCGCCGTCCAACCGATAGCCCGAACGCTGTCGATCCTCGCTGCCGCCACCACCGCGACCCATACCGCCCATGGGCATTGCGCCCACCCCGGAGCCGTGCTGGGCTGCCGCCGCGGTCGAGTTCTGGTCGTTGCCGGCCGGCAGGGTGGCCGGCGTGGTGCTGTTGCCACTGGATCCGGGCTCGGTACCGCGCTGCAGGTCCGCTCCTGCGGTGGAGCCCGACGGGCCGCCCGCGGCAGTGGCCGCACCACCCGCAGCGATCCGGTCGCCGGATGCGGCGGCACCCGAGACGCCACCCCCGGGTGAGCCCGCACCGCCGGCGTTGCTGGGGAAGGAAGGCACACTGACCGACCCGCCGTCGGCACCACCGGCGCCGGAACCGCCCCCCGAGCCACCGCCGGAAGCGTCTCCCGCACCACCGCCCCCCGAACCATCGGATCCGCTCGCGGGGAATGCCGGCGGAGTGAACGAGCCGGCCGAGGATCCGAAGCCGGCGGAACCGCCGGCGCTGAATGTATCCGGACCACCCATCGACAACGCGCCCGAGCTCGACTTGAACGGTTCGAACGAGCTGGCCTGGACAGCAGAGGTGTCGGGTAGTTGCAACCCGGCGGCGGCCTGCTCGGCCTTCATGTCCTTACCGATCAGATCGTCGACCTGCTGCAACGTTGACTCAGAGACGTGGCTGCCGCCCGATTTCGCGTCCTGTTCGGCCTGGTGGATCGACGCTTGAGCCTGCTGCAGGTCGTCGTAGACGGCGTCGCCGGACGAAGCCGGGCTGGTCCCGGTCGAGGATGGATACGTCGGGGGGGTCCAACTGCCGCTGCCCGATCCCGAGCCACTGCCCGATCCCGAGCCACTGCCCGATCCCGAGCCACTGCCCGACCCCGAGCCACTGCCCGAGGGGTACGTCGGTGGAGTCCAAGCACCGCCGCTCGAGCCCGACCCGGTGCCAGAACCCGAGCCCGCGCCAGTGCCCGAACCAGAGCCCGAGCCGGTGCCCGAGCCCAATCCGGTGCCCGAGCCCGAGCCACTACTGGAACTCGACTCGGAGCCTCCCGACCCAGTGGGGTACGTCGGTGGCGTCCAGCTGCCCCCGCCGGTCCCGCCGCCGGACCCGCTGCCGGCGGAGCCATTAGTGGTTCCCGATCCGCCCGGCAGATGGGTGCTGTGGGCCGGGCCACCGTCCCCCGACCCGCCACCGCCGGTCCCGGTTCCGCCGGCCCCGCTGGAGCCAGCACCGCCGGGACCGGTGTTGCTCGGATTGGTGTTGCTCCGGTCCGGGTTCGTGCTGGCGGGCTTGGCCAGCTCCGGCGGCTTGGCCAGGTTCGCGAAGGCGTCCTTGGGCAGGTTGGTGACCGCCTGGGTCAGGACCTGGAAATCCGAGTCGATGGCCTTGCTGGTGTTGTTGCAGACCATGACAAAATTGTTCTCGGTGTTCTCGTAGGTCGGCGAGAACACGTTCTCCAACCACTGCCAGGACGAGTTGGCGATCCGGACCTTGGTGCCATCGGTGAGATCGCCACAGCTGGTATCGACTGTGACGCCCAGCATGTCGGCAATGTGGTACATCTCGCTTTCCGACGCCTGGCCCTTGGTCATCTTGATGACCACCCGAATAGCGTCCGGATCCAGGCCCTTGATATCGGTGGCATACATCTTTGCGACTTCTTCGGCCTTGTTCAGTACCGCCTTTTCCATCGCCGCGATGGCTTTGTCCATGGTGTCGGGCACATCGGCCAGATCACCGTTGACCTGGTCGGCCACGTCCAGCAGGATGTTGAACCGGTCCAGGGCGGCGGTGCGACCCGGACCGCTGGTCCAGGCGAATTCCAGATTGCGGTCGGCCTTGTCCAGGTCGTCGTAGACGGCGCCCAGCTTGTCGGCCATGTCGCCGATCAGGGTGGCGTCGTCACGGAAGTCCTTGAAGACCAGACCCGTTTCTCGACCGTAATAGGCCAGGACTTCCTTGTCGTCGGCGAGCTTGTACGGGCCGCCCTTCCATTCCCGGTACACCGGCATGAACAGCCGGAAGAAGGCCAGCCCATTGTTGCCCTGATCCAGGATTTCCACCGCGGTGGCCACACCCGCCCCGCCGCCGGAGACGGTCTTGTCCTTGACGTCCTCCAGGCCCTTGCGCTGCGACCCCTGGCGCTGATCGGCCTGAGCCTGACTCGAATACTTGTCGACGTCGGAATTCAATTTCTTGTCCAACTCAGGACCCAGGAGCCCCGGGTGGAAGAAGGGCGAAGGAAGGTCCGGCGTCGAGGAGTCGGGGCCGTCGTCGCCGATTTTCAGCTTGAGCTTGGCGGCTTCGTCACCCCACTTGTCCATGTCCTGCGGGTGGCTCCACGCCCACGCCGAGAGCAGCCGCTTCTTGGTGTCGTCGGCCACGTTCGGGTCGTCGAGTTCTTTCTGGACGTCGTCCCAGCTGGCCATGTCGTTCCTCCCTCGATCCGGGCTCAGTGGTGATGGTGGGTGTGGTGCGACGACCCGCCGGACGACCCGTCATCGCCGTCGGAGCTGTGCGTGTGGGTGGTCTGGGTCTGCGTCTGATGCTGGCTGTTGTCGGTACTGGTGCTGCTGTGATCGTCATTGGTGGTGGTGGTGGTGTGCGTGGAGTGGTCGTCGTGATTGCCGACATTCACATCGCCCGTGGTCACCGTGGGCCCACCGCCGCCGCCGGACGAGCCGTCGTCGCCGGACCCCGAACCGCCACCGTCCCCGGATCCGTCACTTCCGGAATCGCCACCACCGCCGGGATTGTCGTCGGAACCGCCGCCCGTCCCGTCCCCACCGGACGGATCGGCGCCGCCGCCGGCCGCGCCGCTGGGACCGGTGCCGGTGGATCCACCGGACGACCCGCTCGCGCCGGTGACCGAACCGTCGGCCGAGCTGTCTCCCATACCCTTGCCGGCCGCGTTCATCCGCCACGACGCGCCCTGGTCGACCTCGTCGTAGCCGCTGGCCGCGTCCTGCAGCGCCTCGCCCAGGAACATGACCGCGTCGTGGTAGCCGGTGAGCAGAGGATCGAGCGTGCTGGTGACCCCGTCGTGATAGGCCGACCCGTCCTTGGCGTAGTAGGCGGCCGAGTCGGACGAGTTGCCCTTGATGCCGTAGATCTTGGTACGGACGCTCTCGACGTCGCTCGCGGTGCTCTGGACCTGCTTGGCCGTGCTGGCCACCTCGGCCGGGTTGACCGCCACCGTGGGTGAACTCATCGCCACTACCTTTCTTGCCGTGATCCGGCCGAACTCCCCGTCCCGGCCGCGAATCTGCGAATGGTGATGCTCGTGCTCATTCGCCCAACAACCCGGCCGCCGCGCGGAGCAGCTGCGGCGGCGAGGCCGAGGTGATGGTGATCCAGGGTTCGCCGTCGCCGTGCCGGCTGGTGGTGACCATGGCTCGGCCGGCGGGTGAATCGAAGAGTCCGATGGTCTGACTCCCCCGCCGCTCGCCGGAGGGACCGTCGAAGGTGACACCCAACTGACCGGTCGCCACCGGGTGATGCAACGTCCGCAGGGTGCCGCTCAGCCGTTCCCACGAGGTACCCAGCTTGCGCAGCAGGGCGGCGTCGGCCGGCACGGCATGATCCCGGAGCACCACGGCGTCGAGTTCGGCCGCCAAGCTCAGCGGATACGCCAGGGGCGAGATCCGCGCCGGCGGTAGCGGCGGCAGGCAGGACAGCAGCGCGGCCAGAGCGGAGTGCGCCGCCACCTGGGCGACCCGGGCCGCGGGGCCGGTCACGCAGATCAGCGCGGCCCGGTCCTGGGCGAGCAGGCCTACCGCGCCCAGCTCCGGCGTGGGTACGTCCGGGGCGTTTCCGCCGGGCGCCCACCGCAGGTCGACCGCAACCGTGGCCCGCTTGATGGTCTCGATCAGGGCCACGGCCGCCGGCGGAAGGGGCACGCCCTGGCCGACCAGCGTCGACCGCAGCCGCTCGACCTGGGCCAGGTCCGCCGCAAACGCTTGGGCCAGCGGATACGGCACCCGGAGTCCGCCCCGGCGTAGATCGGCCAGCACGGTGGTGGTCGGCGTGCTGTACCACGTGGGACTCGCCGCGAGCGTGGTCACCGCCATTCCTTTCCACCTGGATCTTGTCGTTCCGACTGGGTGATCCGCGCTGGTCAACGCGCCCAGCGCGGACGAGGTCGTGATGTTCTGGGCCACCCGCCCCACTTGATCAGCGCGAGACGTGTCGATCGGCGCGAATCCCGAGCGGGCCGCCCTGGAGCGGCCCGCCCGAACCCGGATCAGTCGAACGAACGAATGATCGCGTTCTCGCGCTGCTGGTACTCGTCGTTGGAAAAGCCCACCGACTGACCGACCGCGTTCAGGATGTTGTTCAGGTCGTTCAGGGCGTTGCCCCATTGCTGCTGCTTGGAGTTGTAGGTCTCCTGGGCCGCGCCGCTCCACGACTGCGCCAGCTGGTCGACATACTTCTTCAGGTCGTCCATCTGGGTGCAGATGTTGTTGAAGCCGGCAGTCAGGGAACTCTGCACCTCGGAAAGGTGCGAGAAATTGACCTGGATCGGAGCGCTCATTGCTTTTCCAAACCTTTCTTCATTGGTGGGGGGAGCGTGAGCGCTCACATGTTCAGAGCGCCGGCCGCCTGCTTGAGTGCGGTGGTGCTGGTGGTATCTGAATCCGTGTAACCCTTGCCGCCGGTGGCGACGAGCGCAGCGATGTCCTCCAACGCCTTGGACAGCTTCTGCGACTCCGACTGCCAGTTGGCCATCAGCGCCTGGAAGGTGGTGCCACCTCCACCACGCCAACGGTTCTCGGCCTCGGTGGCCGTCTGCTGCAGACGCGACAGCTCCGTCTGGACCTGAGCATTGACGTCGCGCACGTGTGTGGCCGCGGTCGCCATCGCGGCGGCATCGGTGACGAATTGACCGCCAGTCGTCATTGCCTTCCACCTCTCTCTTCCTCTGCGGAGGTCGGACCCCCCGACCCCTGCTCCGTCCGGCTCCCTTGTCCGGTCCGAACTCATTCGACCACGCCTGAGTGTCAACCCGAAGCCGTTTCGCAAGATTGCTGTGACCTACGCAATTAGCGGGACAAAACGAACGAATCGGACGGGCTCAATCCTCGATGTCGGCCGGTAGCGTGGCCACCTGGACCAGCTGGGTGCCCCAGCGACGACCGGCGAGGATGCCGCGACCGGCGGGCTGGGTGGCCGGCCGGACGGCGCCGATGAGCGCGCCCTCGTCGCGCGAGCCACTCATCACCAGGCCGGGCACGGACAGCTCCTTGCACCGCTGCAGCACCGTCTCGAACTGGGCTCGGGCGGCCCCGCCGGCGCGCCGGGCCAGGATCAGGTGCAGGCCGACATCTTTGGCCTGAGGCAGGAACTCGGCCAGCGCGGCGACCGGGTTGCCGGTCGGGGTAGCCATCAGGTCGTAGTCGTCGATCATCACGAACAGCTCGGGCCCGGTCCACCAGGACCGGTTGCGCAACTGCTCGGGGGTGACGTCCGGGCCCGGCAGCCGGCCGCGCAGCAGGGCCACCACGTTCTCCACGAAGGGGGCCAGCGCGGTGGACGACGGCGCGTACCCGGCCAGGAAGTTCTCCGGCACCGCACCCAGCAGCGTGCGCCGGTAGTCGATGAGCAGGATCCGGCCCTCACGGTCGGTGCGGGTGGTGGTGATGCCCTGGATCAGGGTGCGCAGTAGGGAGGTCTTGCCGCATTCCGCGTCGCCGAAGACCAGGAAGTGCGGGTCGGCGTCGAAGTCCAGGAAGACCGGGGCCAACTCGGCCTCGGACAGACCCAGGACGACGGACCGGGGCCGGTTTGCCGGCGGCGCAGGCAGTTCGGCGTACGGCAGGGTGACGGGCAGCATGCGCACCCGGGGCGCCCTCGGGCCGGTCCACGCGTGGGCCAGCTGCTCGACCAGGTCGGCTGTGCCGGCGCCGACCGAGGCCGAGTCGGACACCCCGTCGATCCGGGGCAGCGCGGCCAGGAAGTGCAACTTGTCGGTGGTCAGTCCGCGGCCCGGGAAAGCGACTGGAACGCCCTGGGCGACCCTGCGGTCGATCTCCGAATCGGATGGATCACCAAGGCGCAGCTCGATTCTCGTGCCCAGCAGGTCTTTCAGCGCGGGCCGGAACTCGGCCCAGCGGGTGGTGGCCAGCACGACATGGACGCCGTAGCCCAGGCCCTGCTGGGCCAGCACGGTGACCTGGCCCTCGATGTCCTCGAACTCGGCCCGGAACGCGCCCCAGCCGTCGATGACCAGGAAGACGTCGCCGTACGCGTCGGAGCCGTTGGAGCCGTCCGAGCCACCAGAGCCCTCGGAGGTCGGTGCGGCGGCGCGGGCCCGGCGGAAGGCGGCCACCGAGTCGTAGCCATGTTCGCGGAACAGCACCTCGCGCTCCCGGATCACCGTGGCCACCTCGGCCAGGATGCGCCGGACCACGTCCGGCTCACCGCGGCTGGCCACCGCCCCGACATGAGGCAGCCCCGACAGGGCCGCAAGGGAGCCACCGCCCAGATCGATGACGTAGGCCTGCACCTGCCGGGGGGTGTGGGTCAGAGCCAGGGAGCTCAGCAGCGTCCGGAGCATCGACGACTTCCCCGACTGTGGGCCACCGACCAGCGCCACATGTCCACCCGAACCGGACAGGTCCACCCACATCAGATCGCGACGCTGCTCGTAGGGCCGATCCACCAGGGCCAACGGCACGGTCAGGGCCGGCCGCTCCGACCAGCCCACGGGCTCCAGGCCGCGCGACCCGGGTTCCAGCGGCGGCAACAGCTGATCGAGGGTGGGTGATTCCTGCAACGGTGGCAGCCACACCTCATGGGCCGGCGGACCCTGGCCGCGCAACCGGTCGACGACCACGTCGAGCACCGATTTCTCTTTCCCCAGACCGTCGCCGCCGCCGCTCTCGGAGGCCGGGTCCAGCTCGGCCACCGGGGTCGGCTCGTCGGGACCCCCGGTCAGCTCCGGCATCGGCACCTCCGCCGCGGTGAACGGCCGGGGCCGACGGTCCAACCGCAGGCGACCGGCAACCGGGGCGGCCCCTCGCCGGTAGGGGCCTGACACATAGGCGGCCTTGAACCGGACCATCGAGGTGGTGTCGAACTTCAGGTAGCCCGAACCGGGGATCGAGGGCAACTCATAGGCGTCGGCCACGCCCAAAACGGCGCGAGATTCGGCCGGAGAGAACGTCTTCAGACCGATCCGGTACGACAGATGGGAATCCAGGCCGCGCAGTTTGCCTTCCTCCAGGCGCTGGCTGGCCAGCAGTAGGTGCATGGACAGCGATCGCCCGAGCCGGCCGATCATCACGAACAGTTCGGCGAAATCAGGCTTCTGGGTCAGCAGCTCGGTGAACTCGTCGCACACGATGAGCAGGGCCGGCAGCGGGTCCAGCGCGGCGCCGTTCTCCCGGGCCCGCTCGTAGTCCTTGACGCTGGCAAAGTTCCCGGCCGAACGCAGGAGCTCCTGCCGTCGGTTCATCTCGCCGGCCAGGGCATCGCGCATCCGGTCGACCATGCTCAGGTCGTCGGACAGGTTGGTGATCACCGCCGCGGTGTGGGGCAGGTCCTCCAGACCGGCGAAGGTGGCGCCGCCTTTGAAGTCGACCAACACGAAGTTCAACGCGGCCGAGCTGTGGGTCATGGCCAGCCCGGCCACCAGGGTGCGCAACACCTCGGACTTGCCGGACCCGGTGGCCCCGATGACCAGGCCGTGCGGACCCATGCCCTCTTGCGCGGCCTCCTTGATGTCCAGGTCGACCGGCCGGCCGTCGGCGCCCAGCCCGATGGGGATGCGCAGCCGGTCGTGGATGGTCCGGGGCCGCCAGACCACGCCCACGTCCAGGTCGCCGGCGTCGCCCATGCCGAGCAGTTCGGGTAACCCGGTAGCCGAGGACAGCGGCTGCTCTTCGGTGGCCGGACCACCCACGCCCACCCGGTACCGGGCCATCTGGCGAGCGGTGGTCTCCGCGGTGTGGGTGCCCACCCCGTCCGCGACGCCCAGCCATTCGGTGCGCACCCCCGCCCGGGCCCCCACCCGGGCCCCCCGGATCTCGAGCCGGAGCCCACGCCGGGCCGGCAGCACGCCCAGCGACCCGGACAGGTCGAGCAGGCAGACGCCGGCCAGGCCCTCCTGCAGCAGCACCGCCTCCTGCCCGGTGACCACGCCGTCGTCGATGATCACCAGCACTTGAGCCCGATCCGGGGCGCCGGTGGTGGCCCGGGTGAAGCGGGGTCGGGTGGAGAACTCGGCGTGCAGCCAGCGCTCGACCTCGGCCAGCGACGAGCCGACCATCCGGACCGGACCGACCGCGTCGGACAGCGTGGGGTGCTGGTTGTGCGGCAGCCACTTGACCCACTCCCAGCGGGCCCGGGCGGGCCCGCTGGCCACCACCGCGATGATCATCGTGTCGGGCGCGTGCAGCACCGCGGCCTGCAGTAAAAGCGCACGGGCCAGCGCCCGGGCGGCCACTGGCGGCCCGTCGATGGAGATGGCCGGAAAGGAACGGACCTGCAGAGCAATGGGCAGATCGGCGACCACGGCGTGGGTGCGGACGAGGCGGCGCAGGGCCACCGCCGAGACCGGTTCCAGCTCCTCGACCGGGCCGGTCTGCGGGGGCAGCAACCGGGTGGCCAGCCGCTGCCGGCCACGGCCCAGCCGGAGCTGGCCGAAATCCTCGTCCCCGGTGCGGCGTTCCCACAGCCGCGGGGACAGTGCCACCGACACCAGTCCGCCGGGGTCGGGGTGGGCCCACTCCAGGGCCGACCGCTGCGCAGCGGCCGCCGATCGGGCGCGCTTTCTGACCTGGGCCAGGTAGCGCAGGTAGTCCTTGCGCTCCTCGTCGGCGGCCGCGGCGCTCTTGCCGCGGGGGCCGGAACCGAACATCATGCCGACCGTCGAGGCCGCCATCATCCCGCCCATCATCAGCGAGGTGGCGTTGAAACCGGAGAGCACGACGAAGCCGACCGAGGCGGCGATCATCACCCCGGGCAGGAGCGCGACCAGCACGTTCCCCGGGAGCGGGCGGGTGATGTCGGGCGGCGCCTCCAGGTGGATCTCACCCGAGGGCGGCGGCGGACCCTTGACCCGGGCGACCCGACGGAACTGCTTGGTGGTCAAGCGCGCTCCCCCGATTGTCTAGGTCGAATCTCGCAGACCGGGCCCGGCCGACCGGTGCGAGACCCTACTCTTTGGAAGGCCCGGGCCATGGGCGTTCGATCGAAGCGAGGGGGACCGGATGGCGGAGGCCGCGTCGACCTCGCTGCCCCAGTCGACCTTCACCCGGCTGACCGTGCTCGCTCCGACCGTGCGGGTGGATCTGGCCCTGCCGACCGACGTCGCCCTGTCCGATCTGATGCCGACGCTCCTGGACATGACCGGGGTGACCGGGGCCCGGTCGGCCGGCAACACCAGCGGCTGGTGCCTGAGCCCGATCGGCCGGCCGGCGCTGGACCCGACCGCGTCACTGGGTTCGCTGGACGTGCTCGACGGCGCGCTGCTGCAACTAAGGCCGGCCACGGTGAACCCGCCGGAACCGGTGTTCGACGACATCGTCGACGCGATCGCCGCGACCGTCGCCGACGGCGGGCCGACCGGCGCCGGGGTGGCCCGGATCGGTGGGTCGATCATCACCGCGGTCCTGCTCGTGCTGGCCGGACTGATGCTGCTGCTGATGGACAACCACACGCTCGCGGTCGAATTGGGCGCCGGCGGGGCGGTGATCGGTCTCGCCCTGGGCGCCGGACTGGCCCGCGGACAGCGTGGAGACCGACTGCTGGGCACGGTGGTCGGGTTCGGTGCGGTGCCGCTCGGCCTGGTCGCCGGGCTCCAGGCGGGCGGTTGGCCGGCCGGTGAATCGGTGCTGGCCGGGTTCCGGGCGGGCGGGCACACTCCGGCACAGGCGGTGTTGATCGGCTGCGCCGCCACCCTGGTGATCGCGGCGATCAGCCTGTTCACGACCGTCTCGGCCGTGTCGTCGGTGCTCTTCCTGGGTTCGGCGGCGGCCGCGGTGGCCTTCGGGGTGGCCGCCGCGGTGCAGCTGCTCTTCGACGTCCCCCGGCTGAATCTGGCCGCCGCCTGCCTGGCCCTGGCCGTGCTCAGCACCCTCGCAGTGCCCGGGTTGTCCAC
The DNA here is from genome assembly GCA_965277905.1 of Nakamurella sp. GTDB lineage: Bacteria > Actinomycetota > Actinomycetes > Mycobacteriales > Nakamurellaceae > Nakamurella. The sequence goes on along the minus strand of CBDIDW010000006.1, from coordinate 2,872,905 downwards.
CCGGCTGGCCGGGTTGCCCCTGCCGGTCGTGCCGTCCACCGGGGTGGAGCTGGCGGCCGATCCCGATCCCGACTTCGACGAGATCCTGCGCAAGGCCCGCACCGCCGGGCACTACGCAGCCGGTCTGACCGCGGCCCTGGGTCTGCTCGCCGTGGTCTCGGCGCTGGTGCTGGCGCACGATCCCGGCTTGTGGCCGCTACTGCTGGTCGGGGTCTGCGCCATCGTGCTGCTGCTGCGGACCCGCACCATGACCCGGCGGCCGCACGTGCTGGCCATGCTCGGCGCCGGTCTGGGCGTCGGGCTGGCCGCCCTGCTCGGTCTCTACCGGTCCCTCGAGCCCGGGGATCGGCCCTGGCTGTTCGTCGGGCTGCTGGCGGCTGCCGCAGTGTCCGGATTCGTGGCCACCGTGGTGCCCCGGCACCGGGCCTCGCCCTCCGCGCGGCAGTGGTTGGGCCGCTTCGAGAACCTGGTCACGGTCGCGCTCCTCCCGCTGGCCGCCGGGGTGATGGACCTCTACTCGGCCTTCCGGCGCCTGTGAGCCGCGGCACCGGGAGCCCTGACCTCTCCCCGGAGTTGATCATGGGTTTCAGAATGGCTGGATCGGCGCGGCGTCGTCGACACGCCGTGAATTCGGGGCTGAAGCCCATGATCAACACGGGTTGGGCCGTGATCGTGGCCGCCGGATGCGTGGTCGGGCCGTCGGCCCTGGCGGCTTCGGCCATCACCACCCCGGTCGCCGCCTCGACCAGCGCGGTCGTCACCTCCACCTCGCAGACGGTGGCCTGCGTGGCCCCGCACACCGCGGCGCCGGCCGACATCAGCACCATTTCGGCCGCCCAGCGCCGCTTGGACATCGCGTCGGCGTGGACGCTGTCCCGAGGCGCCGGGATCACCGTGGCTGTCATCGACACCGGCGTCACCCCGCATCCGCAGCTGGACGGGCGCCTGAAACCGGGCACCGACCGGGTGGTCCCGGCGGATCGGAGCCTGGTCGATTGCGACGGGCACGGGACCCTGGTGGCCGGGCTGATCGCGGCCTCCCCCGACCCCACCTCCGGTTTCGCCGGGATGGCTCCGGAGGCCACCATCTTGTCGCTGCGCCAATCCAGCGCGCGCTATCAGATCCAGGCCAGCGACGGCCGCGACGCGCAGCCGATCGGGAACCTGACCACGCTGGCCGCCGCGCTGGACGAGGCGGTGGCCGCCGGGGCCAAGGTGGTCAATATCTCCGAGACGAGCTGCGCCGCGGCCGGGGCGCCCATCGGGGGCGGCGAGGCCGAGATCACCGCCGCGGTGCATCGTGCGGTCGCGGCGGACGTGGTCGTGGTGGCGGCGGCCGGAAACGTGTCGACGTCGGGAAGCAACGCCGCGGTGACCCGGGGTTCGTGCTCGACGCAGAACCAGGCCGGCCAGGCTCCGGCGACCGTGCCCCTGCCGGCGAGCCTGCCGGGCGTGCTCGCGGTGGCGGCCGTGGACGCCAACGACGACCCGGCCTCGTTCAGCCTGAACGGACCGTGGGTCGGGGTGGCGGCGCCCGGCACCGACATCATTTCCCTGGATCCGGCCCCGGGCAGCAAGGGCCTGGTGGACCGCGAGTTCAGCGCCGACGGATCCAGTCAGAGCACCATCCAGGGCACGAGTTTCGCCACTCCGTACGTGGCCGGCCTGGCCGCCCTGATCCGCTCCCGCTACCCGAGCCTGAAGGCTGCCGAGGTCATCGCCCTGATCGAGTCCACGGCCCGGCATCCGGCGGTCACCTCCGGCCGGAACGACGCGGTCGGCGAGGGTGTGATCGACCCGGTGCTGGCCCTGTCCACGGTGCCCGACCCGCGCGGGACGCCGTCCGCCGCGCAGCTGCCGGCGGCCACGGCCGCGGCGCCGCCGGACCACTCCGGCCGCGACCGTGCTCTGCTCATCAGCGGGCTGATTCTGGTCGCCGGGGTGGTCGTGGTGCTGGTGGCGGCCCCACTCCGCCGGCCGTCGGGTCGACGCCGGGGCCCGGACATCAGAACCAGGAATTGATGACGTTCTGCTCGGCCCTCCGGTAGGTCAGCGTGCCGTCGGACAGCGAGGTGACGGTGTCGGCCAGGGTTTTGGTCAGATCCTGCATGGCGCTCATCCAGCGGTGGTGCGCTTGCTGATAGGCGTTGAAGGCGTGGCCGTGCCAGCTGATGTGCAGTTGCGTGACGTAGCGGTCCAGATCCGAGAGCTGTCGGGCGATCGCTTTGGCGGCCGAGTCGATGTCCTTGCCGGTCTGGTCCAGCTGCGGATACGACACCGTGATCTGGCCATCGCCGCTACCCATGAGCCACCCTTTCGGACCGTTTGCCTGACCGAAGCAGTGTGCCCGGCGAGCGTGCTCGGTGTCCGGCGAATGCGCTGATTGGCGCCGGCTGTCCTCAGCCGCCCGGTTTGGTCGCCGGGGCCGATGAGGTGGGTGGCGGCAACGTCCGCGCCGGGCCGCTCGTCGTCGACGCGGCCGCGGGCACGGCGTCCCAGAGCCGTGCGGCGTCAGCCGCATCCAGCTCCGGTCCGGCCGGCAGGGCCTGGAGGATCTCCTGCGGAGCGGCCGCCGTCGTGGTCGGCAGGGCCAGTGCGGCCAGCACGTCGGTGCTGGGCACCGGGAACCGCACCCCCTCGTCACTGACCAGTGAGATTGTGCCCTGGGTGCCGTTCTGGGACCCGGTCACGCCGCGCACCGCGGCCCCACTGCCGGCCATCAGCAGCTGATCCGCTTGGCTGGCGACGCCCGCGTTGCGGGCCAGAGCGGTCGGGGTGTGCCCGGAGGTGGACCTGATGGCGGCCCCCATCGACACCGTCCGGATGGGTCGGGACGGGTCGGCGCCATCCCAGTTCGAGCACATCACCGGGTCTTGATCGGCCGAGGACAGCGTCGGCGGAGTGGCCGGGTAGGCGTCGACGGCGAGCGGATGCGCAGTGATCCGAAGGCCCGGGATGAGGTCGGGCTTGACCTGCGGAATCGTCAACACCGGGGTGTGCTGCAGCCGGATCAGGTCGGCGACCACCGGCGGCACCATCTGCACGCCGTCGGCGAGCACGACGAAATACACCTGGCCGGAGGTCATCTCGGTGGCGAAGACGCTGCCCACCTTCAGGCCGGACACCGTATTCCCAGCCGGGGCCTGGTCGAGTTTGTCGATGCTCACTCGAGTCAGGTCGGCGGCCTGTGGAATGGCCTGCAGCAAGGTGGCCGAGACGGGCCGGGCCGAGGTCGGATCCAGGTGCAGGGCTCCGGTCACGGCCGGGTCGGCCAGGTCGACCACCGAACGGCGACCGTCGGTGATCAGGTAGTTCCCCTGGTTGGCGGGCAAGCCCTGCTGGTGCACGAGCGCCGCCGCGTCGGCGTCCAGCCCGGTCAGCGCAGTGCCGAAGACCGCGGTCGAGGTGAGCGTGGCGTGCTGCAGCGGCTGCGCCTGGGACGGGTCGGTGATGGTCTGCTCGCACAACGACCACCGCGGCGCGGAGAGGTCGGCCGGGTTCGGCAGGCTGTCCGGCGCGCCCGGGATGCCCAGCTGCGGACCGCGCGGCGCGTCGCGTAGGTCGGTGGCCGTCATGACCTGCGCGGCCGGTCGAGCGCCCGCATTCGATTGGGAACCATTACCGATGACCAGCAGGGCACTGGTCATGTTCAAGGCCGGGTAGAGGGTGCCGTCCCGATTGACCAGTAGCTCGCTGGTGTCCGACTCCAGGATCAGGGTGGCCGACTGCCACTGCGGCACCGGCTTGATCAGCCCGTACACCGCGAACCCGGCCAGGGCCACCACGGTGAGCGCGAACCCGACCAGGGTCCACCGGCGGGTCCGGGCGACCGGATCGGTGATCAGCAGCGGGTCGCCGTGCATGACCGCCCACTGGACCTGCCGGGTGGCAAAGCGGTAGGCGCGGACCTGCGCCCGTACCGGTTGCCCCGCGGCCATCGGTCCTCTTCCCGGCTCTTCTGGCTCTCGCCCGGACGCCCAGCCCACCCCGTCCGGATGGCAATGTCCGGCAAACCCGCCTCGCTCGTCGGAGCCCGACGGTACCCTGCCCAACGTGATCGGATCGGGCGTTCGGAATCTTCCGGGTCCGGCCCTGCGGCCGCGATGAGAACCGGAAACCGACGACCGGTGTCCGAGCCGCCGGCCGCCCTCGCCCCCCCTGCTGCCATTCCTGCCCCTGCCGAGGAGGCCCGAACGGTCGGTGCGCCTCCGGTCAGGGCCCGTCGGCCGGGCGCGTCCTTCCTGCGGTCGTGGCTGCTCTGGTCCGAGGTGATCGCGCTGCTGGCCGGGATCGCGCTCTGGGTCCAACACCGCAACAGCCAGGTCTTCGGGTCATTGCTGCCGGCCGCCTCCGACCGATGGGTCATCCTCGGCGTGGCCGCACTCCTCATCCTGCTGCCGCTGGTGCCCCTCTCGCGCGCGCCCCTGGGCCGGCGGTTGCCGGTCCTGCTGGCTTACCCGTTCCGCCGACGCTCCGGTCTCGTCGAACGACCGCAGCCGGCGCCCGCTCCGGCGTCCGTGTCCGAATCAGGCGCGATCATCCGGGCCGGTGCGGTGACGCGGTCGGGGACCCGGCCGTCCCCCTCGGGCCTGCCCACCTTCTTCGAGCTCGGCGAAGTGACCAGTGCCACCAGCCACGACGGTCGCGAGTTCGGCGCGGTCGAATGGAACGGGCGCTTCGCGGTGGTACTGGTGGCCGATCCGAACCGGCGCGGCATCACCAGCACCGGCGTGCCGCCGGCCATCCCGGTCGAGGTGGTGGCGCGCGCGCTGCTGGCCTCGGGGGTACAGCTGGAGAGCGCGCAGATCCTCACCCACACCTATCCGGCGTCGGCGGCGCTGCCGGCCGGTACCGCGGTGGCCCGGGCCCAAGCGGCTCTGGCCGTCGAAATCCCCGGCGTCCAGCGCCGGGCAACGGCCGTGGTCCTGCGGCTCGACCCGCGCCAGAACGCCTCGGCCGTGGCCGCTCGGGGCGGTCGCAGCGTGGGCACGGTCCGGCTGCTGGCCGCCGCCGCGAGCCGGCTGATCAGCGAGCTGGCCCCGCTCGGGGTCGTGTTGCGTCCCCTGGACGGGACGGCGCTGGCCCGCGACCTCCCGGCCTGGGCCGAGTTGCCGGTCCGGCAGCCCGATGTCGCGCCGCGATGGCGGGAGCGGTGGGGCCGCTTCGAGGCGGCGGGTCTGGTGCACCGCAGCTACGCCATCGGGCCGATGTCCCCGACCGCGCGCCGTGCCGTGGCCGGGCTGGCCGACCTACCGGCGCTGGCCGCCACCCTGTCGATCACGCTCACTCCTGCGGGCGAGACGGTGCGAGTCGGGGCGGCGTTCCGGTTCACCTGCGAAGGCACGGCCGAAGTGGCATCGCTGCATCTCCAGGTCCGGGCAATCAGCCGGCGTGGCGGGATCAAGCTGGTCGGGCTGGGCGGCGCGCAGCGGGCCGGCCTGTTGGCCACCCTGCCGCTCGGAGGACCACGACCGTGAGCAGCTTGTTCTCCTGGACACCGACCGTGCCGCCGGCCCTGGACGGTTGGACGATCAGCGGCACCAGTTCCGGGCTGGTGCTCGGGACCACCGGAGGTGGCGCACCGTTCACCCTCGACCTGTTCCGGGCCCGACCCACCCGGGTGGTGTCGGTGGGCGGCGTCTACCTGGCCACCTTGCTGGTCATCCGGGCGGTGCTGGCCGGCGCACGGGTGGTGGTACTGACTCATCGGGACGCGGCCTGGAAGCATCTGGCCGACACCGCGGGCATCCCCCAGTCGGTGCTGTCCACCGGGATGCCCGGGGACGAGCTGCCCCGGGCCGAGATCCGTTCCCCGGTCCTGGTTGTGCATGACACCGGTTCGGTGCCGCACGAGCAGGCCAGCGCGCCGGTGGAGTGGCGACCGGTGCTGCATGTGCTGCCCGGCGTGCACCCCGCCGCGGTCAGCCTGCTCACCGGGGCCGACGCGCTGATCCTGCAACCCATGGATTCGCGCCAGGCCGAGCAGCTGGGCCGGCTGATCGACCTGCGCCCGGCCCTGGTGTCCGAGATCGAAGAGCTCGACCGCACCGAGCTGGCCGTCCTGGTCAAGGGCACCGGCTATCGGATCACGCTGTCCAGCACGGCCGAAGAGCAGGACTTCCTGGGCCCGCCGCGGCTGCGTTGATGCAACCCGCGGGACGGCCCGTTCAGCGCGGGGGGTCTGAGCGCAGCGCACGCGTCTGAGTCGCTCGGACGGCCAGTTCTGCGTCCGGCGGGTAGTCGACGCCGGTCAGCGTGAGTCCGTGGGCGGGCGCGGTGCTGATTTCGGAGGTGCGACGCCGCCCGGCCAGTAGTTCGCCGGGCGTGGTCACCGGCCGTTGACCGGTTCCGACCCGGACCAAGGAGCCGACCAGGGCCCGGATCATGGAGTGGCAGAAGGCGTCCGCGGTGACCTCGATGGTCACCTCGTCACCCGCGGGGTGCACCGACAATCGCTGCAGATCGCGGATGGTGGTGGCGCCCGCGCGGGGCAGACAGAAGGCGGCGAAGTCGTGCAGACCAATCAACGCCTGCCCGGCCAGCTTCATCGCGGTCACGTCCAGCGGGCGGCGAAAGGCCCAGGAGTCCTTGCGCCGCAGCGGTTCCACTCCCCATGCCGCGGTGCCGATCCGATACACGTAGTGCCGACGCAGGGCCGAGAAGCGAGCGTCGAACCCGAGCGGTGCGACCACCACCGAACGGACCCGGGCATCGGTCGGGAGCAGCCCGGCCAGCCGCCGGAGCAGACCGACCCGGCCGCTGTCCACCGAGGGCGTCAGATCTCGCGGTGACAGCCCGAGCAACGCTGCTTCGTCGAGGTCGACATGCGCGACCTGACCGGTGGCATGCACGCCGGCGTCGGTGCGACCGGCCACGACCAGCGGCACGGGTGCCCGGAACAACACGGCCAGCGCGTCGGACAGCGTGCCGGCCACCGTCCGTCGTCCCGGCTGCACCGCCCAGCCGGCGAAATCGGAGCCGTCGTAGGACAAGTCGAGCCGGATGCGCAAAGGCCCGGCCACCGGAGATCCGGGGCCGGGCCCTTGCTCGTGCTGGGTCAGGAGAACCTACTCGGCATCCGACTCACGCTCAGACGGCGGCACCTGAAAGCCGGCCTTCTCGGCGTCCTCGGCCGTGGCGAACCAGACCTCGGCATCCGTGGCGTCGTAGAACCGGGTCCCCGGCAGGTGGTAGAGCATCGAGTCGGCGTTGCCCTTGATCGGGTAACCCTCCGGCTCGCCGCCATCCTCGAGGGGGGCGTGCGAACCCTCGCCGTAGGGCGCCTCGTCGACGCCCTCCGCCGGGGCCTCGTCGGCCGCCTGCTCAGCCTGGGTCTCGTCCTCGCGGACGCGATCGGCGTCACCGGCCTCGACGACATCGCTGTCGGCGACATCTTCACCGGCCACCGCCGGTGCGGCCGTGGCCGGCGCCGAACCGGCCGGGCGGGTACGAGCGGCCCGCCGGGTGGTGCGGTTGGCCGCCGACGACACGGTCTCCTCGGTGATCAACTCGATCACCGCCATCGGAGCGTTGTCACCCTGCCGCGGCGCGATCTTGACGATGCGGGTGTAGCCGCCTTCACGGGTGGCGAAGCTGGGGCCGATGTCGGCGAACAGCTTGTGCACCACGTTCTTGTCGCGGATCACCTTCATCACCTCACGCCGGCTGTGCAGCGTGGCGTGCTTGGACTTGGTGATCAGCTTCTCGGCATACGGCCGCAGTCGCTTGGCCTTGGCCTCGGTGGTCCGGATCTTGCCGTGCTCGAACAGCGACTGGGCCAGGTTGGCCAAGATCAGCCGCTCGTGCGCCGGCGAACCGCCGAGCCGGGGGCCCCTGGTGGGGGTGGGCATGTCAGTGCTCCTCTAGGAATGTCCGACGTCGCTGGGCGACGTCAGATCTGCTCGGTCTCGGCGTAGTCGTCGTCGTCGCTGGAGAACACGGCGCCCGTTCCGGTCTGGCCGCCCAGCGCGCCCCAATCGGCATCGCCGTAGGCCTGGGCCGCGGCGACCGGGTCGAACCCGGCCGGTGAATCCTTGAGCGACAGACCCAGGCCGTGCAGCTTGACCTTGACCTCGTCGATCGACTTCTGGCCGAAGTTGCGGATGTCGAGCAGGTCCGCCTCGGTCCGGGAGACCAGCTCGCCGACCGTGTGGATGCCCTCGCGCTTGAGGCAGTTGTAGGAGCGGACGGTGAGGTCCATCTCCTCGATCGGCAGCGCGAACGCGGCGATGTGGTCGGCCTCGGCCGGGCTGGGCCCGATCTCGATGCCCTCGGCGTCGGCGTTCAGTTCACGGGCCAGGCCGAACAGCTCGACCAGGGTGGTGCCGGCAGAGGCGACGGCATCCCGCGGGGTGATCGACGGCTTGGTCTCGACGTCCAGTACGAGCCGATCGAAGTCGGTGCGCTGCTCGACGCGGGTGGCCTCGACGCGGTAGGTCACCTTGAGCACGGGCGAGTAGATGGAGTCGACCGGAATGCGGCCGATCTCGGCGCCCACGACCTTGTTGGGCGAGGCCGGTACGTAACCGCGGCCGCGCTCGACGACCATTTCGATCTCGAGCTTGCCCTTCTTGGTCAGCGTGGCCAGGCGCAGCTCGGGGTTGTGCACCACGACGCCGGCCGGCGGGGCGATGTCGGCGGCGGTGACCTCACCCGGGCCCTGCTTGCGCAGGTACATGGTGACCGGCTCGTCGTCCTCGCAGGAGACGACGAGTTCCTTGAGGTTGAGGATGAGCTCGGTGACGTCTTCCTTGACCCCGGGGACGGTGGTGAACTCGTGCAGCACGCCGTCGATGCGGATGCTGGTGACGCTGGCACCGGGGATCGAGGACAGAAGCGTGCGCCGAAGCGAATTGCCGAGGGTGTAACCGAAACCGGGCTCGAGCGGCTCGATCACGAACCGGGACCGAGTGCCGGTGAGCGGCTCCTCCGCGAGCACCGGGCGCTGTGAAATCAGCATGGATTGACCTTCCTGTTGGGCGAGCGCCGCTATTTGCACTCGCAACGACCGGTGACACCCGCCATATGGCGCCGCCGGGCCCTACTCCCCGCTCCCCCGCCGCGAAGATCAATCTTCGCGAACCGAAAATGATCTTCGCGAACGGGGAAGGTCGGGGTTACTTCGAGTAGTACTCCACGATCAGCTGCTCGGTGATCTGGCCGTCGATCTGGGCCCGCACCGGAAGTTGGTGGATCAGGATCTGCAGCGAGTTCGGCACGACCTGCAACCAGGCCGGGGTCGGACGGTCGCCGTAGGTCTGGCGAGCCAGCTCGAACGGGAACGTCTCCACCGACTTCTTGCGGATGGTGATGATGTCGTACTGCTCCACCCGATAGGACGGGACGTCCGTGCGGCGCCCGTTGACCTCGAAGTGGCCGTGGGTCACCAGCTGACGGGCCGCCCGCCGGGTCCGGGCCAGGCCGGCCCGGTAGACCACGTTGTCCAGACGGGACTCGAGAATCTGCAGCAGGGTGTCGCCGGTCTTGCCGGCCCGCGACGCCGCTTCCTCGTAATACCGACTGAACTGCTTCTCCATGACCCCGTAGGTGAAGCGAGCCTTCTGCTTCTCCTGCAGCTGGGTCAGGTATTCCTTCTCCTTGGTCCGCGCGCGGCCGTGCTGGCCGGGCGGGAAGGGGCGGCGCTCGAAGGCGACGTCCCCGCCGACCAGGTCGACCTTGAGCCGACGGGAGATCTTGGTGACGGGACCGGTGTATCTAGCCATGTTTTTCTCTCCTCCCGGCTCAGACCCGACGCCGCTTGGGCGGACGGGTGCCGTTGTGGGCCTGCGGGGTGACATCGGAGATCGCGCCGACCTCCAGGCCGGCGGCCTGCAGCGAGCGAATCGCGGTCTCGCGGCCCGAACCCGGGCCCTTGACGAACACGTCGACCTTGCGCATGCCGTGCTCCATCGCCTTGCGGGCGGCGTTCTCGGCGGCCATCTGGGCGGCGTAGGGGGTGGACTTGCGCGACCCCTTGAAGCCGACATGGCCGGCCGAAGCCCAACTGATCACGGCGCCGGCCGGATCGGTGATGGACACGATCGTGTTGTTGAACGTGCTCTTGATATGGGCGTGCCCATGCGAGACGTTCTTCTTTTCTTTCTTGCGGACCTTCTTGACGGCAGCGTTGCCCTGCCGAGTCTTCGGTGGCATGGGCGGTTACCTGGCCTTCTTCTTGCCGGCGATGGTCTTCTTGGGGCCCTTGCGGGTGCGGGCGTTGGTCTTGGTCCGCTGACCGCGCACGGGCAGGTGCCGGCGGTGCCGAAGGCCCTGGTAGGAGCCGATCTCCATCTTGCGGCGGATGTCGGCCTGCACCTCGCGGCGCAGGTCACCCTCCACCCTGAGTTCCGCCGAGTCGATGGCATCGCGCAGCGCGAGCACATCGTCGTCGGACAGATCTTTGGCCCGCAGGTCCGGGCTGATCCCGGTGATCGTCAGGAGCTGAGCCGCACGGGTGCGGCCGATCCCATAGATGTAGGTCAGTGCGACTTCCATCCGCTTGTCGCGGGGAAGATCCACACCGGCGAGACGTGCCATCAGGCGCGACCTCTTTCTGGTGGTCCCGGGGGTGTCGGTCGCATGCCTTCCCGATTCACAAGCATCGGGCCCCGGCCTCCGGTCCGGGGGTGACTGCCCGCGTGCGGGCAGTGGTCACGCGATTTGTTGTTTGCAGCGGCTGAGTGACCTCGACGAGGACTCAGCCCTGGCGCTGCTTGTGACGCACGTTGTCGCAGATCACCATGACGCGTCCGTGGCGACGGATCACCTTGCACTTGTCACAGATCGGCTTGACGCTGGGTTGTACCTTCACTGCTGTTCCTCTCTAGTGCCGGCTCGCACCGGACCACGCACGTCCACTTCGGACGCGCTCCCTACCGACCACTGGACATCCACGGGCCGGTCGTGACCCTTGCGGGTCCGCTCCCCGAGACAGGGAACGATGCATCACTTGTAGCGGTAGACAATCCGACCGCGGGACAGGTCATAGGGCGACAGCTCCACGACCACGCGGTCCTCGGGCAGGATGCGGATGTAGTGCTGCCGCATCTTGCCGCTGATGTGGGCGAGTACCCGGTGACCGTTTTCCAGTTCCACTCGGAACATGGCGTTCGGCAACGGCTCGACCACGCGGCCCTCGACCTCGATGGCCCCGTCTTTCTTGCCCATGCTCCTCCGAAATCCTTCTTCTACCTGCTGATTGCCGGGCACCCCGGCCCAGCCTGAACACCAGAGGCCAACGACCTGGATCGAGGGATCTCGCGCTCGGGCACCACGGACGTCCGCGGAGCGGGCGAAACCGAACGGCTGGCGCTCAGGTCATCCGAGTGAGGACAGCCCAAAACGCCGGGCAGAAATGCACCGACTTTCCACTGTACTCGGGCCGGCGCTGGAGTCCAATTCCGCCCGGGCTCACCCGAACCAGCGGACGGCCAGCAGCACGATCCCGGCCACCGCCGCCGCGACCAAGACGGTCAGGTAGGCGATGACCAGCCGGGTGTCCCGCAGGATGCACTTGCTGCGCCGCAGGCCGCGGCGGCGAGCGCCGACGTAACCGACCAGCCCCAAGCCCGCGAAGAAGAGCAGCGCGAACGGACCCAGCAGCCAGCCCAGTGCGGCCAGCGTCGCGTAAACGCAGAGTCGGAGCGGGTCGACGACCGGCTCGTCGCGCAGTCGGCGGGGCAGCCGCGCGCCGGTCACGCTCATCTCCGGCCCCGGGCTGTGTGCACATTCGGGTTCATCGGGCACCCACGTCGACCAGCGGCAATCGACCCTCTCGGGGTGCGGCCGCGACCGCCGACAGCCGCCGATCCGACAGCGGCGCCCAGGCCTGAACCGCACAGAACGGCGCGCACTGATCCCCTTCGGACCGCGAACCCACGTGCACGCAGCACTGGGTGAGACGCTCCTCGATCATCGTGTGAATGTCCATGAACGGCTTCACCGTGATCCGGACCACCCGCTCGCCGAGCAGCCGCCGGAGTCGTTTCCGGCGACCGGGCAGGGCCCCCGAGGCCAGCGTGAGCAGCGTCGCCACGCCCAGGTCGCAATTCGAGCAGATGTCGCGCCAGAGGTTCCCGACCTCCGGGTGGGACAGGCTGCTCTGCTCGGACAGCAGATCCAGCAAGGAGGCCTTGACCGCCGCGGCGACCTCCCGGGGCAACTCGTCGTCGGCGATTCGATTGGCCACCAGCCCGAGGTGCTCCTTGAGCCGCTCGTGCCCGATCAGCCTGGTCAACGACCGCCATTTCTGCGAGTCGTCGCGAATCAGGTAGCCGACGCTGCAGCAGTGCGGGTGAGAACAGGGCAGCGCGGTCAGATCCAGCCAGTCGACCAGACCGCCGGTCTGCGGTCCGAGCCGGGCCAGCACCCCGGTGTGGGTGAGCCGGTCGTTCGGGTCGATCGGGCCGCTGCGGCCGGATCCGAATTGCGGCTGGATGCTCACCCCACCGACGTACGGGGTGTCCAACGCGAGCCGGACCACGTCACCGATCTCACCGTCGTTCACCCCCAGTGCGGCGGTCATCACCAGGGTCGTGAAAATCTCCCGGTCCGACAGCCGGCGCACCGCATCGGCCTTGAGTCGACGTAGGTCGGCGCCCCGGTGATGCCGGGATGCCTCCGCCGAGAGCCCGTCGAACTGCAGGTAGACCTCGACCCGGTCCCGGTGCCGGGCGAGCAGGTCGAGCAGAGCGTCGTCCCGCGCGATCAGCAGGCCGTTCGTGTTGAGCAGGATCCGGACGATCGGCCGGGCGGTCAGCTCGTCGAGCAGAGGGGCCAGCTGCGGATGCAAGGGTCGGCTCGCCGCCGGAGAGCATGAGAACGTCGATCTTGCCGTTCTCCCGGGCCAGCCGCTGGTCGACGTTGGCCAGTACGTCACCCATCGGCACCGCCCCGGAAAGGTCGGGCGCGGAGCCGGCGAAGCAGGTCGGACAGCGAAGGTTGCAGGCCTGCACGATGTCCTCCAGCAGGATGCAGGTGTGCTGGGTCTGCATCTCCGGCAGGCCGCGCAGGTACGCGCCGGGGATCGGGTCGAAGTTGCCGGCCACGTCCGGGACGTGCTGCTTCGTCGGCGCCGTCCACTGCTCCAGATAAGTCAGGATCTCCGGGTTCTCGTCGTACAGGGTGCGGATCAGCCCATGATCGGGGCAGCCGCGCTCCAGCCAGATCCGGTTGTCCCGCTCGACCAGCCGGGCCGCCAGCCGGCGGACCTGCCGCAACTCGTCCTCACTGGTGACCGGGCAATAGGGGCAGTAGGCGTCGACGTATCGGTGGATCCGGTCGCCCCGCAGAGCCATCCCGGCCATCAGCTGAACGTCTGCAGACCGGTGCAGAAACCGGCCGAGACGATGGACAGGACGGCCCAGCCGATCATCAGACCCAGTCCGAGTCCACGACCGATGGCCGGTTTGGTGGCAAAGGCCAGCATTCCCCCACCGACCAGGGCAATTGCCGCAAAGACGATGGCGCCGGCGGAGGTCCGGAACAGTCCCCCGGCGAACAGCACCACACTCATACCGACGGGAATGAAGGCACCCCCGACGGCCGCTCCGACCGAAATCGAACGCGGAGCGCGGGGTGGCTCCGCACCATAGCCCGGTGGGGGCGGCGGCGGCGGCGGCGGTTGCGGCTCCGGTCGCCCCGGGTCCGGGTCCGAGGGCGGTGGTTCGGCGCTGTCGGTCACGCGGTCATCTCCAGGTGTCGGTGAGGTCGCAGCCCGACGAAGGAACCGCGCCGGACGTGCCGCCCGATCCGCCACACGGCCAGCGGCAGGAACGGGAGCAGGAACCACTGCGGCCGGGTCAGCCCGAGCCACACCACGGGATTGGCCCGGGTGAACTCGACCAGGAACCGGAACCCGGAATAGGCGGCCAGGTACACCGTCAGCAGCAGCCCGGGTTCGGTGACTCGCGATCGCATCCAGAGCAGCCCGGCCAACGCGAGCAGCTGGAAGACGATCTCGTAGGCGAACGAGGGATGCATCCCGACACCGGCCAGGCAGCCCGGGCACTCCGGCACCGACGCCGGCGCGTGGATCGCCCAGGGCAGCGACGTGGGTCGGCCCGGCGCCTCGGTCAGCAGGCAGCCGATCCGCCCGACGGCCATCCCGGCCGCCACCGCGGGGGCGAACAGGTCCCCGGTCCGCACCTTGTACCCGATGATCTTCTTGGCCACCAGAACGCCGGCGTAGGCACCGGTCAAACCGCCCAGAATGCTGCGGGCCCCGTCCTGCCAGGCCTGCCAGGCGGTCGGATTCGCGGACAGGTCCAAGTGCGGGAACAGGCCCGACACACGCATCCCGACCGCCCCACCGACCAGAGCGCCGGCCACCGCGATCAAGGTGGGCTGATCCAACCGACCGCGGGCCCGGGCCTCGAGGAAGAACACCAGCCCGCCCAGCAGGATGCCCAGACCGACGAAGAAGTCATGCGTCGGCATCGTGAAGTCCCCGACCCGGAACAACACCGGCAGCACGTTCCCCCCTCTCGCCTGGTGGGTGTTGTTTACCACTGAGCACCGACGTCAGGTTGTTTTTGGGTCCGGAGTTCACGGCGGAGGTGGACTCACCGCGACCGCGGATGCTCGGCCACCGGACTACCCGGTCCGGACCGGGCCGTCAGCCTCGACCACGGCAGCCGACGGCACCGGCACCGACCTGGCCCGCGGTACAACCTGGACGACGTCCTCCGGCGGCTCATCCAGGACCGACCGGGCCACCAGGAAGGCCCCGAACAAACCGACCAGCAGCACGGCCCGACCCCACACCCCGAGGATCACGGCCTGCATGGTGAACCCGTCGTAGACACCGCTGGGCACCCCGGTGATGAGCAGGTACTGCCAGCGGAAGAAGCCGATGCCGATGAACGCGTCGGCCACGAAATAGGCCAGCATCCAGGCCGCCCGGATCCGCAGCAGCACGAAGAAGGGCAACAGCCAGAGCACGTACTGGGGCGAGTGCACCTTGTTCAGCAGGAGATACGCGGCCAGCATGGCCCCGCTGACCTGCAACCACGGATAGACGCCGGTCCGTCGGAACAGGATCAGGCCGCCCAGGCAGGCCCCGATCAACCCGAGCGCGGTGGCCCAGGTCGACAGGTGCCCGAGATGGACCTGAACAGCCACGTTCTCGGGCACGCTGGCCGGCCGATCGCCCCAGAACCAGATCGAGTTGGTGGTCAGGTCGATCGGCCGGGACCACTGGAACTGGAACGAGGCCCACCACCCGGCGAATCCGGCCAGCATGAAGGGCACATTGAACAGCACGAACGTCAGCGCTGTGGTGCCCAGCAAGGCCAACGCCGTCCCCCAGCGCCGGGCTTTCTCGGCCAGAACCAGGCCGCCACCGCAGCCGACCCAGATGGCCAGCGGGAGGGCGAACATCAGCGGGTAGAACTTGAAGGCCCCGCCGACCCCGAAAAGGACGGCCCCGGAGAACACCCAGCGGCCCGGTCGGGACGACCGCGCCGCTCGCGCGATGCAGGCCACCGCGCCGACCATGGACAGCACCGCCAGCAGGTCCCAGTTGTGGAAGGCATAGAAGACCAGCGGCGGGGCGAGCGCGTACCACCATGACCGGAGGCCGGCCAGCCGGCAGAGCACCACCGCCGTGGCCAGCCCGGCCAGTCCGAGGATGATCGCGTTGTAGAACAGGTACTGGGCGTCGTTGTCGGCCGGGAGGGCGGTCAGATAGGCGACCAGCCCGGTCAGCACCGGGTACTCCAGTGTCCCCCCGACGATCTGTGGACTGACCGGGTCGGGGACGAAATGCCCGTGCACGTAGGGAAAGTGGTGCTCGTAGAGGGCACGGCCGGTCCACAGGAACTGGATGTCGGAGTAACAGACGTCGCGGCTGATCCGTAGGCCCAGATCGGGCTCGCTCTCACCCACCGCATTGAATTCCGGTCCGACGCAGCGGGCTTTGTTGCCGTAGCCGAGCATCAGCATGACGGTGGTCAGGATCAGGGTGGCGAACAACAGCGCCAATGACCGTCGACCGGGGATCCAGTCCCGCCAGGTCATCCGAGCCGCACCCGGGTCCGGTGCGCTCGCCGGGCCGGTGGATTCGAACAGTTCCTCGTCGGGTCCGCCTGAGTGAACAACCTCGGACGGTGGATCGGCGATCAATCCAGTGACACCGGCGCGACGAGAAAGTCGGCCAATCCGGCGGCGCCGCCGTCCGGCGCCGTGAGCACACAGATCCCGTCCGCGCAGATGGCCACGGAGTGCTCGAAATGAGCGGCCCGGGACCCGTCCTTGGTCACCACGGTCCAGCCGTCGGGCAGGGTCCACACACCGGGCCGACCCAGCGCCAGCATGGGCTCGATGGCCAGGGCCATACCCGAGTCCAGCCGCGGACCCTTGCCCCGCTTGCCCTGGTTGGCCACGAACGGCTCCATGTGCATGGCCGAGCCAATGCCATGACCTCCGAAGCCCGTGACCGACGCGTAGCGACGACCGTCGGTGCGGGCGGAACGGTCGGCCGAGTACTCGATGGCGTGGGAGACGTCACCCAACCGACCTCCGGCCCGAATGGCCGCGATGCCGGCCCACATGGCCCGCTCGGTGGCGGCGATCAAGTCAGTCTCGGCCGCTCCGGTCTCGTCCGTCGGATCGCCCACGTGCACGGTCACGGCCGCGTCGGAATGCCAGCCGTCCAGGATGCAACCGGCGTCGATGCTGAACAGGTCACCCTCGGCCAGAATCCGGCTCCGAGATGGGATCCCGTGCACGACCTCGTCGTTGATCGAGGCACAAATGGTGGCGGGGAAGGCGCCGGAGCCGTCGGGACCCCCGCCGTAGCCCAGGAAGTTGCTGGTCGCACCGGCTTGCGCGATGACCGAAGCCACGGCTTGGTCGACGTCGGCCGTGCTGGCCCCGGGTCGAACGGTCGCACAGCCGGCCGCGATGGCCCGGGCCAGCACCATCCCGGACGCACGCATTCCCTGGAGTTCCCCCCGGGTCTTATACTCGATACCGGCGCGCGCCAACGTTCCTACTCGCCTTCCACGGCACCCGGGCGCGCGTGCAGCGCGTCCAGAATCCGCTGGTGCACCTCGTCGATCCCTCCGACGCCGTCGACCCTGATCACGCGAGCGCCGTAGTAGCCGATCAGCGGAGCGGTCTCCGAGTGGTAGATGTCGAGCCGGTTGGTGATCGCCTCGACGGTATCGTCGCCGCGCCCGCGGGCCAACATCCGCTGGACGACGGTCTCGTCCGGTGCGGTGAGCAGGATGACAGCGTCCAGGGGTGCGCCGATGGTGTCCAGCTCAGCGGTCAGCCAGACCGCCTGCGCGGTGTTGCGGGGAAAGCCGTCCAGCAGCCAGCCGTGGGCGGCATCGGACTCCGCCAGCCGGACGGTCAGCATGTCCTGAGTGACCTGGTCGGGGACCAATTCACCGTCCGCGATGTAAGCCTGCACCTGCCGCCCCAGATCGGTGCCGGCGGCGATGTTGGCCCGGAACAAGTCACCGGTGGAGATGTGCGGAATGCCGAGCGCGGCACACACCTTGGCCGCCTGGGTGCCCTTGCCGGCCCCTTGGGGCCCGATGATCAGCAGCCGGTTCACGAGCGCCACGCGGCTTCGACGCACGGCACTGTGCGGGTGGTCATCTCAAGAACCCCTCGTAGTTGCGCTGCATGAGTTGGGTCTCGATCTGCTTCACCGTGTCCAGGCCGACGCCGACCATGATCAGCACGGCAGTGCCGCCGAAGGGGAAGTTCTGGTTCTGACCCTCACCGGTGAGCGACAGGAACAGGTTCGGCAGGATGGCCACGATGCCCAGGTACAACGCCCCGGGGAGGGTGATCCTGGACAGCACGAACTGCAGGTACTCGGCCGTGGGCCGGCCGGGACGGATGCCGGGGATGAACCCGCCGTACTTCCTGAGCTCGTCCGCCCGCTCCGTCGGATTGAAGGTGATGCCGACGTAGAAGTAGGTGAAGAAGATGATCAGGCCGAAATACAGGACGATGTGGATCCAGTCGGACTGGTTGATGACGTGCTGGTTCAGGAACGCGTTGAACCCCGAATAGGTCACGTTCCCGGACAAATCAGTGCTGCCGCTACTGCCGAACAACTGCACATAGAGCGACGGCAGGTACAGCAGCGAAGTGGCGAAGATGACCGGGATGACGCCGGCCTGATTGACCTTCAGCGGCAGGTAGGTGGTCGTGCCGCCGTACATCTTGCGGCCGATCATCCGCTTGGCGTACTGCACCGGCAGCCGGCGCTGGCCCTGCTCGACGAACACCACCGCGGCAATGATGGCCAGCCCGATGACGATGACCACCGCGAACACCAGTCCGCCGTGGCTGCTCAGGATGTTCTGACCCTCGGCCGGGATGCGGGATGCGATCGAGGTGAAAATCAGGATCGACATGCCGTTGCCGATGCCGCGGTCGGTGATCAGCTCACCCATCCACATGATCGCGGCGGTGCCCGCGGTCATGGTCAGCACCAGCGTGATCAGCACGAAGGAGTGCGTATCCGGGATGATCTGCTTGGACAGGTCGGCCCCGGTGGTGGGGTCGGTGCAGTTGGAGAACAGGCCACCGTTCAGCGCCAGCGACAAGAACGCGGTGGACTGCAGAATGGCCAGCCCGATGGTCAGGTAGCGGGTGTACTGGGTGAGCCGATTCTGACCCGCCTGGCCGAGCTTCTTCAGTTGCTCGAACCTGGGGATGACCACGCCCAGCAACTGGATGATGATCGACGCGGTGATGTACGGCATGATCCCCAGCGCGAAGACCGAGAGCTTGAGCAGGGCCCCGCCGGAGAACAGGTTGAGCACGGTGGTCAGCGAGGTGTCTTTGCCCGCGGACAAGTTGATGCAGGTGTTCACGGCCTTGTACGAGACGCCCGGCGACGGCAGCGTCGCGCCCAACCGGTACACCGCGATCAGGGCCAGCGTGAAGAGGATCTTCTTCCGCAGATCCGGGGTCTTCAGCGCCGAGATGAAAGCGGCGAGCACATTTCCTCCTGAGGGCGTGCACCGTACGAATCGATATCTCCGGGCGAGGGCCCAGGATCCTCGAGGTCGTACGGGGTGGTGCCGGTCACGCCTGACGGACGGCGGCCACCACCAGAAACAATAACGCAGAACCCCCGGATCCCGGCCCGCCAACCGGCGGAACGAGACGTCCGGGGGCATCGTTGCCGCAGGTCGAGGCCAGTGGCCCCGGCCCGCGAAGGGTTACAGAGTGGTCGCACTCCCGCCGGCCGCGGCCAGCTTGTCCTTGGCCGAGGCGGAAAAGGCGTGCGCCGACACGGTCAGGGCCACTTCGCCCGGATCCCCGTCGCCGAGCACCTTGACCAGCGAATCGCTGCGGACCAGACCCGCGTCCACGATGTCCTGGACGCCGATGCTGCCTCCGGCCGGGAAGCTGGTGGCCAGCTGCCCGACGTTGACCACCTGATAGATGGTCCGGAACTTGTTCTTGAAGCCCTTGAGCTTGGGCAGCCGCATGTGCAACGGCAGCGCGCCGCCCTCGAAGCCGGCCGGGGTGTTCTTCCGAGCGCCGGTGCCCTTGGTACCGCGACCGGCGGTCTTGCCCTTGCTGCCCTCGCCGCGCCCGACCCGGGTCTTGGCCGTCTTGGCCCCCGGTGCCGGGCGAAGGTGATGAACCCTAATCGTCATGCCTTACTCACTCCCCTGCTGCACTTCTTCGACCGCCAACAGGTGGGTGGCCGAACGGATGTAGCCGCGGTTCACGGCGTTGTCCTCGACGGTCACGCTGTGGTGGATGCGCTTGAGGCCCAACGACCGGACCGACTCGCGCGCCGGGCGCTTGTTGCCGATGGTCGACTTGACCTGGGTGACCTTGAGCTGGGCCATATCAGCTCGCCTGTCCGGCCCGGGCCCGCAGCATGGCGGCCGGGGCGACATCCTCGATCGGCAGGCCGCGGCGGGCCGCGATCTCCTCCGGCCGCTGCAGACCCTTGAGGGCCGCCACGGTCGCATGCACGATGTTGATCGGGTTGTCCGAGCCGAGTGACTTGGACAGCACGTCGTGGATACCGGCGCACTCGAGCACGGCACGCACCGGTCCGCCGGCGATGACGCCGGTACCGGGCGAAGCCGGACGCAGCAACACCACTCCGGCCGCCGCCTCACCTTGGATCGGGTGCGGAATGGTGGAGGCAATGCGAGGCACCTTGAACATGTGCTTCTTGGCCTCCTCGACGCCCTTGGCGATGGCGGCCGGGATCTCCTTGGCCTTGCCGTAGCCGACGCCGACCGAGCCGTCACCGTCGCCCACCACGACCAGCGCGGTGAAGCTGAACCGACGACCACCCTTGACCACCTTGGCCACCCGGTTGGTGACCACGATCCGCTCGAGCAGCGGGTTCTTCTCGACCGGGGCATCCCGACGGTCGTTGCGGCGATCGCCGCGGCGTCCGTCGCGACGATCACCACGGTCGTTGCCACCGGCACCGCCGGCACCGCCGTAACCGCCGCCGCCGAAGCCGCCGCCCTGACGGGCTTGTCCCGGCATCAGATATCCCTCTCGGTCATATGAACGTCATTCCTGGTCATTCAGAACTCCAGTCCGGCTTCGCGAGCCGCGTCGGCCAGGGCCGCGATGCGGCCGTGGTAGCGGTCGCCGCCGCGGTCGAAGACAACCTTGGTGATGCCGGCCGCCTTGGCCCGCTCGGCCACCAGGGTGCCGACCTGCTGGGCCTTGGCGGTCTTGTCGCCGTCGACGGCCCGCAGGTCCGCTTCCAAGCTGGACGCCGAGGCCAGGGTGTGGCCCAACGCGTCGTCGACCAGCTGCACGGCGATGTGCCGCGAGCTGCGGTTGACCACCAGGCGGGGGCGTTCCGAGCTGCCGACGACCTTTTTGCGCAGCCGGAAGTGCCGGGTCGCGCGAGCCTCGCGCCGGGCCTGAGAAGTATTGGCCGCCATTACTTACCCTTCTTTCCTTCCTTGCGCCGGACGACCTCGCCGGCGTACCGCACACCCTTGCCCTTGTAAGGCTCCGGCTTGCGGATCATGCGGATGTTGGCGGCGACCTCGCCGACCTGCTGCTTGTCGATGCCCTCGACCCGGAACCGGGTCGGGGTCTCGACCACGAAGGCGATGCCCTCGGGCGCCTTGACCGGCACCGGGTGCGAGAAGCCCAGCGCAAAGACCAGGTCCTTGCCGTCGGCGGTGACCCGGTAGCCGGTGCCCTGGATCTCCAGGCCCTTCGAGTACCCGGTGGTCACGCCCACGACCATGTTGTTGACCAGGGTGCGGGTCAGGCCGTGCCGGCTCTTGGCGTCCCGTTCGTCGTTCGGGCGGGTCACCGACAGGGTGCCGTCGTCCGATTTCTCGATGCTGATGGGCTCGACCACGGAGTGGCTCAGGGTGCCCTTCGGTCCCTTGACCGTGACCTTCGAACCGTCGATCGTCACGTCGACCCCGGCAGGCACCGGGATCGGCAGTCTTCCGATTCGCGACATTTTCTGTACCGGCCCTTACCAGACGTAGGCGAGGACTTCCCCGCCCACCTTCTTCTTGGCGGCCTGCCGGTCGGTCAGCAGACCGGTCGAGGTCGAGATGATGGCGATGCCCAGTCCGCCGAGGACCTTGGGGAGCTCGGTCGAGCGCGCGTAGATGCGCAGACCGGGCTTGGAGATACGCCGGATGCCGGCGATAGAGCGCTCACGGTTCGGGCCGAACTTCAGCTTGATGATCAGCGCCTTGCCCACCGGCGCCTCGCCGGTGGTCCAGGAGCCGATGTAGCCCTCCTTGACCAGGATGTCGGCGATGGTGCCCTTCAGCTTCGAGAAGGGCATCACCACCTCGTCGTGGTAGGCGGAATTCGCGTTGCGGATCCGGGTCAGGAAGTCCGCGATCGGGTCGGTCATGGTCATGTCAGAACATTTGCCTCTCTCGGCCGGTTCCCGCTTGCCGCGGGCCTGGTCCGAACTGGGGTGATGGGGTCGGGACTACCAGGACGACTTGGTCACGCCGGGCAGCTCGCCGGCATGGGCCATTTCGCGCAAGCAGATCCGGCACAGGCCGAACTTCTTGTAGACCGAGTGCGGCCGGCCGCAACGGTTGCAGCGGGTGTAGCCGCGCACCTTGAACTTCGGCTTGCGCTTGGCCTTGTTGATCAGAGCGGTCTTCGCCATGCTCAGTTCTCCTTGAAGGGGAAGCCCAGCTGCTTGAGCAGCGCGCGACCTTGTTCGTCGGTAGTGGCCGTTGTCACGACGGTGATATCCATGCCGCGCGGGCGATCGATCCGGTCCACGTCGATCTCGTGGAACATCGACTGCTCGTTCAGGCCGAAGGTGTAGTTGCCGTTGCCGTCGAACTGCTTGGCCGACAGCCCTCTGAAGTCCCGGATACGCGGAAGAGCAATGGTCACCAGCCGGTCCAGGAACTCCCACATGCGATCTCCGCGCAGGGTGACCTTGGCCCCGATGGGCATGCCCTCACGCAGCTTGAACTGGGCGATGGACTTGCGAGCCTTGCGCACCACGGGCTTCTGCCCGGTGATGGCAGCCAGGTCACGTACCGCGCCCTCGATCAGCTTGGCGTCCCGGGCGGCCTCGCCGACACCCATGTTGACCACGACCTTGACCACGCCTGGGATCTGCATGACATTGCCGTAGGAGAACTGCTCGTTCAGCGCGTCCCGGACCTCGTCGCGGTACCGGGTCTTGAGGCGAGGAGAGACCCGCTCGGTGGTGGCGGCGGTCATCAGAGGTCCTTCCCACTGCGTCGGCCGACCCGGACGTTGCGACCGTCGTCACCGACGCGCTTGCCCACCCGGGTGGCCTTGTTGTCGCCGTCCACCACCATCACGTTGGAGATGTGGATGGCGGCCTCCTGGGTGATGATCCCGCCGGACTTCGCGCCGCGTTGGGTGGTCGACACCTTGGTGTGCTTCTTGATCCGGTTGACCCCCTCGACGAGCACGCGCGAGGACTCCGGGTAGGCCTGGATGACCTTGCCCTTGGCGCCCTTGTCCTTGCCCGCGATCACCAGCACGGTGTCGCCCTTGCGAACCTTGAGGCCCATCACAACACCTCCGGAGCGAGCGAAATGATCTTCATGTAGCGCTTGTCGCGCAGTTCCCGGCCGACCGGCCCGAAGATGCGGGTGCCGCGGGGATCGCCGTCGGTGCGCAACAGCACCGCGGCGTTCTCGTCGAATTTGATGTAGCTGCCGTCCGCACGACGCTTCTCCTTGACCGTGCGCACGACGACGGCCTTGACCACGTCGCCCTTCTTCACACCGGCTCCGGGGATGGCGTCCTTGACCGTGGCCACGATGACGTCGCCGATGCCGGCGTAGCGCCGGGCCGACCCGCCGAGCACGCGGATGCACAGGATCTCTTTGGCGCCGGTGTTGTCGGCGACGCGGAGCCTGGACTCTTGCTGAATCACAGCTCGTCCGTCTCTCTTGCTTTCCAGTACTTCCGGTTCCGTTCGCCCGCCGTGCCCATCGTGCGGCGGCTGACGCCGCTGCACATGCGAAAAGACAAGAGGAAGTGCGGGCCCGTCGGGATGATCTCCCGATGTGAGCCCGGACCGTTGGGTCCGAGCCGGGCGCCCGCCTTTTCGCTCTTGCCTGAAGGCACGAGTCCAGGACCGACAAAGGCCCTAGAGGTGGGGAACGAGGTCCCGGCAGAATTTCCGACCCTGCCGAGCCTTGTCACGCTTTTGTCCGACCCGCTCCACCGCCACAGGGGCAGCCACGAGCAGACCGACCACCTATGGTAGCGCATCAAGGCGGGCCGGTGAGACACGAAGACCCCCGCCGGCCGCGGGGCCGAGCAGGGGTCCTCGAGTGGGTTCCGACGGCCTACTTGGCCTTCTCCAGCACCTTCACCAGGCGCCAGCGCTTCGTCGCCGACAGCGGCCGGGTCTCGGCCAACAGCACGCGGTCACCGATGCCGGCCGCGCCGGCCTCGTCGTGCGCCTTGACCTTGCTGGTCCGGCGGATGACCTTGGCGTATCGCGGATGCTTCACCCGGTCTTCGAGCTGGACCACGATCGTCTTGTCCATCTTGTCCGAGACGACGTAACCCTCGCGCTCCTTGCGATCGCCCCGAGAAACCTCGACGGCGGGGACAGGGGTGGCAGTGGGCTCGCTCACTTGGTACCTCCAGCGCTGGCAACAGCACTTTCATCAGGCCCGACCGAGAGGCCGAGCTCGCGTTCCCGCATCACGGTGTAGACGCGGGCGATGTCGTGCCGGACCGTTCGCAGCCGGCGGTTGTTGTCCATCTGGCCGGTCGCCATCTGGAACCGGAGGTTGAACAACTCCTCCTTGGCCTCGCGCAACCGGGTGGCGAGTTCCTCGCTACCCAGTTCACGCAGGTCGTTCGCGGCACTGGTCGTCTCGGTGGCCATCAGGACTCCACTCCTTCCCGGGTCACGATGCGGCACTTCATCGGCAACTTGTGAATGGCACGGCGCAGCGCCTCGCGGGCGATGGCCTCACTCGGGTAGCTCATCTCGAACAGCACCCGACCTGGCTTGACGTTGGCCACCCACCACTCCGGCGAACCCTTGCCGGAACCCATGCGGGTCTCGGCCGGTTTCTTGGTCAGCGGGCGGTCCGGGTAGATGTTGATCCAGACCTTGCCGCCGCGCTTGATGTGCCGGTTGATGGCGATACGCGCGGACTCGATCTGCCGGTTCGTCACGTAGGCGGGTTCGATGGCCTGGATGCCGTAGTCGCCGAAGGTCACTTCCATACCGCCCGCGGACATGCCGGTGCGGTGCGGACGGTGCTGCTTTCGATGCTTGACCTTGCGCGGGATCAACATGACTCAGACCTCCTGGGTCTGTTCGGTCGGTACTGCGACTTCGGCCGTCACATCGACTGGCTCCGCTGTGTCACCGGTGGCGGCGGCGCGACCGGCATCGGTCCCACCCGGCGTCGTCCCCGACGAACCCGAGCGGCGACGGGCCGGACGGTCGTCCCGGGCCGGGCCGCGGGCGGCGCCCGCACCGGCGCGCTGCGCGGCCAGGGCTTCGGCCTGCTTCTGCTCGGCCAGGGTGCCGGATTTGTCGCCCTTGTAGATCCACACCTTCACGCCGATCCGGCCGAAAGTGGTCTTGGCCTCGAAGAAGCCGTAGTCGATGTCCGCCCGCAGCGTGTGCAGCGGCACCCGACCCTCGCGATAGAACTCGGAGCGGCTCATCTCGGCGCCGCCGAGGCGACCCGAGCACTGGATCCGGATGCCCTTGACGGCCCCGGAGCGCTGCGCCGACTGCATCGACTTGCGCATGGCCCGACGAAAGCTGACCCGGTTGGACAGTTGCTCGGCCACACCCTGGGCCACCAGCTGAGCATCGGACTCGGGGTTGCGCACCTCGAGGATGTTCAGCTGGACCTGCTTGCCGGTCATCTTCTCCAGCTGCGTGCGCAGCCGATCGGCCTCGGCGCCGCGGCGACCGATGACGATGCCCGGGCGGGCGGTGTGGATGTCGACGCGAACCCGGTCCCGGGTGCGCTCGATCTCCACCTTGGCGATGCCGGCCCGTTCCATCCCCTTGGCCATCAGCTTACGGATGGCGACGTCCTCGGCCACGTACTCCGCGTAGGCCTTGTCCGCGTACCAGCGGGAACTCCAGTCGGTGGTGATACCGAGCCGGAACCCGTGCGGGTTGATCTTCTGGCCCATCAGTTGGCCCTTCCCTTCGCAGCAGAGGCAGTCCGGCGTCCACGCCCGGCCGGGGCGGCGGCCGCGTCGCCGCGACCCCGTCCCGCGCGGGCGGCCCGGCCGGTCGGCGCCTCGAGCGCGACGACCTCGATGGTGATGTGAGACGTGCGCTTGTTGATCCGGAACGCGCGACCCTGCGCCCGCGGCTGGAACCGCTTGAGCGTCGGGCCCTCGTCCACGTAGGCGACGTCGATGATGAGCGACTGCGGGTCCAGACCCTGGTTGTGCTCGGCGTTGGCCACGGCCGAGGCCAGCAGCTTCCCCACCGGTCCGGCGGCCGCCTGGGGTGCGAACTTGAGGATGCTGGCCGCGTCCACGGCCGAACGGCCGCGGATGAGGTCGACCACTCGGCGCGCCTTGCGCGGCGTCATCGACACGTGGCGGGCCTGCGCACGGGCGCGCGGCAAATTCTGGGTATCAGGCATCGTCGTCTTCCTAGCCCCGCCGGCTTCGGCGGTCGTCCTTCACGTGACCCCGGAACGTTCGGGTCGGCGCGAACTCGCCCAGCTTGTGGCCGACCATCGACTCGGTCACGAAGACCGGCACGTGCTTCCGACCGTCGTGCACGGCAATGGTGTGGCCGAGCATGTCGGGGATGATCGTCGACCGGCGCGACCAGGTCTTGATCACGGCCTTGGAGTTCTTCTCGTTCGCCACGTCCACCTTTTTCAGGAGGTGGTCGTCGATGAACGGGCCCTTCTTTAAAGACCTCGGCATGTGGATCAGCGCTTCTTTCCGGACTTGCGACGACGACGAACGATAAGCTTGTCGCTGGCCTTCTTCGGCCGGCGGGTGCGACCCTCGGGACGACCGGCCGGGTTGGTCGGGTTACGACCACCGGAGGTCTTGCCCTCGCCACCGCCGTGCGGGTGGTCGACCGGGTTCATGGCCACGCCTCGCACGGAGGGGCGCTTGCCCTTCCAGCGCATCCGGCCGGCTTTGCCCCAGTTGATGTTGCCCTGCTCGGCGTTCCCGACCTCGCCGACTGAGGCGCGGCAGCGCACGTCGACGTTGCGGATCTCGCCCGAGGGCATGCGCAGCTGGGCGTAGGGGCCGTCCTTGGCCACCAGCTGCACCTTCGTCCCGGCCGAGCGGGCGATCTTGGCGCCGCCGCCCGGGCGCAGTTCGATGCCGTGCACGACCGTGCCCACCGGGATGTTGCGGAGCGGCAGGTTGTTGCCGGGCTTGATATCGGCACCCGGCCCGGTCTCCACACGATCGCCCTGGGACAGCCGGTTCGGAGCGATGATGTACCGCTTCTCGCCGTCGGCGAAGTGCAGCAACGCGATACGCGCAGTGCGGTTGGGGTCGTATTCGATGTGCGCGACCGTGGCCGGCACGCCGTCCTTGTCGGCCCGCTTGAAGTCGACGATCCGGTACGCCCGCTTGTGACCGCCGCCCTGGTGCCGGGTGGTGACCCGGCCGTGGACGTTGCGGCCGCCCTTGGAGTGCAGCGGCGCGATCAGCGACTTCTCCGGGGTGTCCCGGGTCAGCTCGGCGAAGTCCGCTACCGAGGCGCCCCGGCGACCCGGAGTGGTCGGCTTGTACTTACGTAGTGGCATAGAAAGTCAGTCCCTCAGTCCTCAGGCGCCCGTGAAGATTTCGATGGGCTTGCTGCCCTTGGCCAGCGTGACGATCGCCCGCTTGGTCGACCGGCGCACGCCGAAGCCGGCCCGGGTGCGCTTGCGCTTGCCCGCCCGGTTCAAGGTGTTCACCGAGGTGACCTTGACATCAAAGATCTTCTCGATGGCGATCTTCACCTGGGTCTTGTTGGCGTCCGGGTGCACCTCGAAGGTGTAGGTCCCGTGCTCCAGCAGCCCGTAGCTCTTCTCCGACACGATCGGTCGGATGATGACATCGCGCGGATCCCCGCTCACGACTCGACCTCTTCCTTCTCATCCGCCGTATCGCTGGCATCTACCGGCGCGTCGGCCGGTTCCGCGACCGTGTCGACCGGTGACACCGTGGCCCCGGAGAACGAGACGAACTCGTCCAATGCGGCCTTGGTGAACACGACCCGGTCGGCCAGCAGCACGTCGTAGGTGTTGAGCTGGTCGGCGGCGATCAGGTGCACGGTCTGCGCGTTGCGCAGGCTCTTCCACCCCATCTCGTCGTCCCGGGCCATGACGACCAGCACGTTCTTCGCCTCGCGCACGCCTTCGATGGCGTACAGCGCCGCGACGGCCTGCTTGGTCGACGGAGCGTCCCCGTCGTACAGGGCCGACAGCACGTGCAGGCGAGCCTCGCGGGCCCGATCGGACAGGGCACCGCGCAGCGCGGCGGCCTTCATCTTCTTCGGGGTCCGCTGCTCGTAGGAGCGCGGCACCGGGCCGTGCACGGTGCCACCCCCGGTGAACTGGGGCGCCCGGATGGAACCCTGGCGGGCGCGGCCGGTGCCCTTCTGGCGGTACGGCTTCTTGCCGCCGCCGGAGACCTCACCACGGGTCTTGGTCTTGTGAGTGCCCTGGCGAGCGGCGGCCAGTTGGGCCACCACGACCTGGTGCATGAGCGGGATGTTGGCCTGGACGTCGAACAGCTCGTCCGGCAACTCGACCGTGTCAGCGGTCCCGCCCGACGGCGTGACGATGGCGACGGTGGTCACTTGGTGGCCTCCTTCGGCACGGACGTGATCATTTTGACCGCGGAACGGATGAACACGAGACCGTCCTTGGGGCCGGGGACGGCGCCCTTGATCAGGATCAGGCCCTGGGTCGCGTCCACCGCTTGGACGGTCAGGTTCTGTGTGGTCACGGTGGCGTTGCCCATCCGGCCGGCCATGCGCAGACCCTTGAACACCCGACCGGGGGTGGAGCAGCCGCCAATGGATCCGGGCGCACGGTGCTTGCGATGCACGCCGTGGCTGGAGGACAGCCCCTTGAATCCGTGCCGCTTCATCACGCCGGCGGTGCCCTTGCCCTTGCTGGTGCCGGTCACGTCGACGACCTCGCCGCCCCCGAACACCTGGTCCGCGGTCAACTCCTGGCCGACCTCGTAACCCGAGATGTCCTCGGTCCGCAATTCGGCCAGATGCCGGCGCGGGGTGATCCCGGCCTTGGCGAAGTGGCCGGTGACCGGCTTGGTCACCTTGCGCGGGTCGATCGCGCCGAAGGCCAGCTGCACACCCGAGTACCCATCGGCTTCGGGGGTGCGGACCGCGGTCACCACCACCGGTCCGGCGGCCACCACGGTCACCGGGACGACCCGGTTCGTCGCGTCGAAGACCTGGGTCATCCCGAGCTTGTGGCCCAGAATTCCCTTGATCGCGTTTGCCATGTCTGTACTACCCGTCTCCATCTGATGTCGCAGCTCGTTGTCCGTCGCCGGTTATTGGATGTTGACGTCCACGGACGCCGGCAGGTCGATACGCATGAGAGCGTCAACGGTCTTGGGGGTGGGATCGAGGATGTCGATCAACCGCTTGTGGGTCCGCATCTCGAAGTGCTCGCGCGAATCCTTGTACTTGTGCGGCGACCGGATGACGCAGTACACGTTCTTCTCCGTCGGCAGCGGCACCGGGCCGACCACGCGAGCGCCGGTACGGGTCACCGTCTCCACGATCTTCCGCGCGGACGCGTCGATCGCCTCATGGTCGTAGGCCTTGAGCCGAATGCGGATCTTCTGTCCCGCCACGTTCGCCGTCCTTGTTCTCGTCGAGTCCTGCCCTGTCGCTGCTGCGGCACCGCCGCTCGTCCCCAGGACAGCCAGGCACGCGATTGCACACATCGCCGCTGCTGAACTGTCCGGGATCGCCGATCCACGCGGTCGGGCGTGTCGCCCAGCCGGTTAGGCTCCGCCGTGAGGCGGCTCCCGGGGATCGACCGCGCTCGCGAAGAGCGCGTGATCGATGGAGCTGCATTACCCGTTCAAGGCCGCAAGAAAACCACGGCCCGCGCAGGGCAACCGTTCAAGTATGCCGTAGCCGAGCCGAACCTTCAAACCCGGGCCGGATCGGACCGCACAATCCGGTGGGTGAGGGCTGCCACACCGGCCAGCAACAGGTCCGTGACGATCAGCAGGACCCGCGAAGCGACCACGACGGCGACGGCCTGACCTGGGCTGATGACGGTGGACAGGACCAGTGCGAGGATCAGCTCACGGACTCCGGCTCCGGCCGGAGCGGGCAGGAACAGGATCCCCGCGGTGAAGGCGAGGCTCATCCCGCCCACGCACAGGGCCACCAGACCCCAGGAGAACCCACCCACCGCGACGACCAACACGAGCAGGTGCAGGCCGATTCCGGTCCAGGACACCAGCGACCAGCCGGAGGCGGCCACCACCGCGGTCGGCCGGGTCGTCACCCCCAGGGGTGCGCGATGGGCCAGGACCAGAGCCCTGTCGAGCAACCGGGGCAGCGTGCGGGGCAGTGCCAGCACCACCATCAATGGCAGCGCCGCCAGCGCCCACCAGTACCGGCGCAACGCCTCGGGTGAGGAGAACGGCAGCAACGCTCCCGCGATCAGGAGTCCCATGCTCAACTGGACGGCCAGGTTGATCAGGTTCGCCGCCAGCATGACGCCCCGGCTGGCCCCGCGCCGGCGTCCGGCCTCCATCTGCATGACGATCGGCCAGACCGACCCGGGCACGTACTTGCCCAGTTGCGTGGTGAAGAACACCTGCAGGGCATCGGACCGGCGCAGCCTCACCCCGAGCCCGTCGACCACCGCGTGCCACTGCAGACCGGTGACCCCGACACCCAGGACGGCGAACAGCAGACTCAGGGCCGATCCGCCCACCCCCACGCGGCGGATGGTGTCCACGAAGGCGGGGCCGTTGCGCACCACCGTCCAGACGATCCCGCTCGCGACCAACACCACGAAGACGACGCCGACGATCGCGCGCAACCGGGAGCTCTTCGGCGGGGGGCCGTCCGTGAGTTGGGGCTCCGTCGCCGGCTCGACCACATCCACCTCGTTCCGCTCTCGTGGGCCTCCCATTCTCCCCGATTCACCCTGGCTCGCTGCGCGCCCGGGTGGTCGACCGCCACGCATTAGGCTCGTTCGTCGTCGACATTCCAGGCACGGAGGGCAGATGAGACTGACGGTCATCGGGACCGGCTATCTGGGTGCGGTCCACGCCGCGGCCATGGCCGAACTCGGGCACGAGGTGCTCGGCGTGGACGTCGATCAGGCCAAGATCGATGCGTTGCGGCAGGGCCGGGCCCCGTTCTTCGAACCCGGGTTGCCCGAACTGCTGGTCCGGGTGGGCGCCTCCGGCCGGCTGCGGTTCACCACCTCGCTCGCCGAAGCGGCCGCGTTCGGAGACGTCCACTTCGTCTGCGTCGGGACCCCGCAGAAACCCAACTCCTACGCGGCCGACCTGAAATACGTGGACGCGGTCATCGACGGATTGGCCCCGCATTTGCATCGCCCCTGCCTGGTGGTGGGCAAGTCCACGGTGCCGGTGGGCACCGCGGCCCGATTGGCCGACCGGCTGGCCGAATTGGCTCCGGTCGGGACCGCCGCCGAGTTGGCCTGGAACCCGGAGTTCCTGCGCGAGGGCTTCGCCGTGCGGGACACGCTGCAGCCGGATCGGCTCGTGGTCGGGGTGACCTCGGCGGCGGCGGACGCCACCCTGCGCGAGGTGTACGCGAGTGTGCTGGCGACCGGCACGCCCTACATCAGCACCGACCTGGCCACCGCGGAACTGGTCAAGGTGTCGGCGAATGCCTTTCTGGCCACGAAGATCTCGTTCATCAACGCGATTTCCGAGGTGTGCGAGGCGGCCGGTGCGGACGTGGTCACGCTGGCCGACGCCATCGGCCACGACGCCCGGATCGGCCGGCGGTTCCTGGGCGCCGGCCTCGGTTTCGGCGGCGGCTGCCTGCCCAAGGACATCCGGGCGTTCATGGCCCGAGCCGGAGAGCTCGGGGCCGGCGAGGCTCTCACCTTCCTGCGCGAGATCGACGAGATCAACCTGCGCCGCCGCGTGCATGTGGTCGATCTGGCCCGCACGGTCCTGGGTGGCGATCTGTCCGGCAAACGCATCGCGGTGCTCGGCGCGGCCTTCAAACCCGACAGCGACGACGTCCGGGACTCCCCCGCGCTGGACGTCGCGGCCCAGTTGCACCTGCAGGGCGCCCGGGTACGGGTGCACGACCCCCAGGCCATGGCCAACGCTCGGGCCCGCTTTCCCACCCTGACCTACGCAACCGAATTGATGTCCGTGTTCGACGAGGCGGACCTGGTGCTGCACGGCACCGAGTGGAAGGTCTACGGCGAGCTGGATCCGGCCGAGGTGGCCGCGCGGGTGGCCACGCCGCTGCTGATCGACGGGCGCAACACCCTCGATCTCCCCCGCTGGCGGGCCGCCGGCTGGCGCGTCCGGGCCATGGGTCGCCCCGAGAGCTGAGCGCGCTCCGTCCTCCCCGCCGCAAGCTGCCCCGGCCCGCGCTTTATGAGCCGCCCGGCCACAAGCTCACCTGAAACTATCTCATGCCCCTGAGCTGCGGATTGTGGACAACTCGGACGCGTCGTCATCCCATTTTGCTAGCGTCCGGGCACGGGTGACGGTGGCGAGGACGGGGATCCACGATGGCGGCAGGACAGATCGGTCGGGCAGTGCTGATCGGGGCGGTGGTGCTCACCCTGGCCGGGTGCGGATCGGCCGTCTCCGGCCTGGCGATCCGCGGAGCGGCCACGGCGGCGCGCCCAACGGAAGCCGGAAACGCCAGCACGTCCGGGCCGTCCCTGGGTAGCGCCACCGTGAGCGCAGTCGAGACTGCCGGCCCGGTGCCCACGCCGAGCCAGCCCCTGATCAACAGCGCCGCCGTGAGCACACGCAGCACGAGTTCGCCTACAAACGCACCGAGCGTGCAGCGCAGGTCGAGCGCGCCGGGCCTGACACCGGATCAGTTCGTGGCCAAACTGGTCGGTGGTGACCCGGCCAGCAACCTGCTCTGGGTGTTGCCCGGCGTTCCGTCCGGTTGGACGGTGATCTCGGGCGCCGACGCCGGTGTGCGCGCCTGGCAGCTTCCGCACTCGGGCTGCCGAATCATCCTGCAGCAGCCCGACGGGATGTCCGCCGGGTCCGTCGCCACCAGCGCAGCGCTGGCCGCCGACGCCAGCAGCAGGTTGGCCATCGCCAACCGGTCCACATCAGCGCGGGTGGTGGCCGCCACGCCGGTGACCTTCACCGTGGCCAATGTGCCGGGCCATGTCTCGGTCGGGTTCGCCGGCCAACAGACCCATTTCACCGACGTGGGGGTGACCAGCATGGTCTGGGCCTACCTGTCCGGCGACTACGCGTTGCTGGCCGAGAACGTCTGCCCGGATGCGGACATGGCGACGTGGAAGGCGTCGGCGGGGCAGTTCTACCGCGACCTGCAGGTGCACATCGAGTTCTGAGTGCACCGAAGAGTTCTGAGAACGCCGAAGGCCCGCCCCGACGAGCGGGACGGGCCTTCGGATAGGACAGGGACTACTTGACGATCTTCGTGACCGAACCGGCGCCGACGGTGCGGCCGCCTTCGCGGATGGCGAAGCGCAGGCCTTCCTCGATGGCGATCGGCTGGATCAGCGAGACCGTCATCTCGGTGGTGTCACCCGGCATGACCATCTCGGTTCCTTCCGGCAACTGCACGACGCCGGTGACGTCGGTGGTGCGGAAGAAGAACTGCGGACGGTAGTTGTTGAAGAACGGCGTGTGACGGCCGCCTTCGTCCTTGCCCAGGATGTAGACCTGCGCCTCGAACTCCGTGTGCGGGGTGATCGAACCCGGCTTGACCACGACCTGACCGCGCTCGACCTCGTCACGCTTGGTGCCGCGCAGCAGCAGACCGGCGTTGTCGCCGGCCTGGGCGGTGTCGAGCAGCTTGCGGAACATTTCGATGCCGGTGACCGTGGTCTGGAACGACTTCGGCTTGATGCCGACGATCTCCACCGTCGAGTTGACATTGATCGTGCCGCGCTCGACCTTGCCGGTCACCACGGTGCCGCGACCGGTGATGGTGAAGACATCCTCGATCGGCATCAGGAACGGCTTGTCCGTGTCGCGCTCCGGCTCCGGAACCGACTCGTCCACCGCGTCCATCAGCTGCTCGATGGTCTTGACCCACTCCGGGTCACCCTCCAAGGCCTTCAGCCCGGAGGTGCGGATGACCGGGGCGTCCTCGTCGAAGTCCTGAGCCGCGAGCAGCTCGCGGACCTCGAGCTCGACGAGCTCCAGGATCTCCTCGTCGTCGACCATGTCGGCCTTGTTCAGCGCGACCAGGATGTAGGGCACGCCGACCTGCTTGGCCAGCAGCACGTGCTCCTTGGTCTGCGGCATGGGGCCGTCGGTGGCCGCCACGACCAGGATCGCGCCGTCCATCTGAGCGGCACCGGTGATCATGTTCTTGATGTAGTCGGCGTGACCCGGCGCATCGACGTGCGCGTAGTGCCGCTTCTCGGTCGAGTACTCGACGTGCGCGATGTTGATGGTGATGCCGCGCTGACGCTCTTCCGGCGCCTTGTCGATCTGATCGAACGCGTAGGCCTGATTCAGCTTCGGGTACTTGTCGTGCAGCACCTTGGTGATCGCCGCGGTCAGGGTGGTCTTGCCGTGGTCAACGTGGCCAATCGTGCCGACGTTGACGTGGGGCTTGCTCCGGTCGAACTTCGCCTTCGCCACTGCATGTCCTCCTCAAGGACTTGGTGGTGCCCCTCCCGAGATCGTCGGTCGGTGGCGTGGTGGGTGGATCTGGACCGAAACCGCACTGTGTCCCAGTGGCGGGATCGGACCCGGAGTGGGCAGGAAATTTCCTGCCCACCACGTCTAGTGGGTGGAGATCAGGCTCCGGTCGCCGATGCTCATGCTCCGGTCGCCTTCGCGATGACTTCCTTGGCCACGTTGGCCGGAACCTCGGAGTAGCTGTCGAAGATCATCGTGTAGGACGCGCGGCCGGCGGTCTTGCTGCGCAGGTCGCCCACGTAGCCGAACATCTCGGACAGCGGGACCAGCGCGGTGACGACGCGGGCGCCGGAGCGCTCGCTCATCCCCTGGATCTGGCCGCGCCGGGAGTTCAGGTCGCCGATGACGTCGCCCATGTTCTGCTCGGGGGTGACGACCTCGACGGCCATCAACGGCTCCAGGAGCACCGGGTGCGCCTTGCGGAGGGCTTCCTTCATGGCGATGGAGCCGGCGATCTTGAACGCCATTTCCGATGAGTCGACCTCGTGGTACGCGCCGTCGACCAGGGTCAGCTTGACGCCCAGCATCGGGTATCCGGCCAGCACGCCGTACTGCAGCGCGTCCTGGGCCCCGGCATCCACCGAGGGGATGTATTCCTTCGGAATACGTCCACCGGTGACCGCATTGACGAACTCGTACGTGGCGCCCTCCGAGGTCGCCGGATCCAGCGGCTCGACCGTGATCAGGATCTTGGCGAACTGGCCCGACCCACCCGTCTGCTTCTTGTGGGTGTAGCCGTACTTCTCGACCGTCCCGCGGATGGTCTCCTTGTAGGCGACCTGCGGCTTGCCGATGTTCGCCTCGACGTTGAACTCGCGGCGCATGCGGTCGACCAGGATGTCCAGGTGGAGCTCGCCCATGCCGGAGATGACCGTCTGGCCGGTCTCCTCGTCGTTCTTGACCTTGAAGGTCGGGTCCTCTTCGGCCAGCTTCTGGATGGCCGTGCCCAGCTTCTCCTGGTCCGACTTGGTTTTCGGCTCGATGGCCACCGAGATGACCGGATCCGGGAAGCTCATCGACTCCAGCACGATCGGCTTGGCCGGGTCGGCCAGTGTCTCGCCGGTGGTCGTCTGCTTCAGCCCCATGACGGCGCAGATGTCGCCGGCCGAGACCTTGCTCAGCTCCTCACGCTTGTTCGCGTGCATCTGGTAGACCTTGCCGATTCGCTCCTTGCGGTCCCTGGTCGCGTTGACGACCTGGGTTCCGGCCTCGAGCGTGCCCGAATACACCCGGACGAAGGTCAACTTGCCCAGGTGCGGGTCGGTTGCCACCTTGAAGGCCAGCCCGGAGAACGGAGCGTTCGGATCCGGCTCGCGCTCGGCCGGGGTGATCCCGTCCGGCAACGTGCCGTGCACGGCGCCGACGTCCAGCGGCGACGGCAGGAAGGCCACCACCGCGTCCAGCATCGGCTGCACGCCCTTGTTCTTGAACGCGCTTCCGCAGGTGACCGGGTTGACCTTGCCGGCGATGGTGGCCCGACGCAGTCCGGCGGTCAGCTCGTCGATCGAGATCTCCTGGCCCTCCAGGAACTTGTCCATGAGCTCGTCGTCGTTCTCGGAGACCGTCTCGACCAGCTGCTCGCGGTACTGCTGCGCCTTCTCGAGCAGGTCGGCCGGGATTTCCTCGATCGTGTAGTCCTCGCCCTTGACGGTCTCGCCGTGCCAGGTGAAGGCCTTCATGGTCAGCAGGTCCACCACGCCGACGAAGTCGGCCTCGGTGCCGATCGGCAGCTGCAGCACGGCCGGAGTGGCGCCCAGCCGGTCGACCATCATGTCGACGCAGCGGTAGAAGTCGGCGCCGGTGCGGTCCAGCTTGTTCACGAAGCACATCCGCGGCACGTGGTACTTCTCGGCCTGCCGCCACACCTGCTCGGTCTGCGGCTCGACTCCGGCCACGCCGTCATAGACCGCGACAGCGCCGTCGAGCACCCGCAGCGACCGCTCCACCTCGACGGTGAAGTCGACGTGTCCGGGGGTGTCAATGATGTTGATCTTGTGGCCCTTCCACTGGGTAGTGGTGGCCGCGGAGGTGATGGTGATCCCCCGCTCCTGCTCCTGGTCCATCCAGTCCATGACGGCGCCACCGTCGTGGACCTCGCCGATCTTGTACGTGATGCCCGTATAGAAGAGGATCCGCTCGGTCGTCGTCGTCTTGCCGGCGTCGATGTGCGCCATGATCCCGATGTTGCGGACTTTGTCCAGGGCTGTGCTGATGGGTGCCACTGAAAGCTTCTCTCTCGTCTTCTTTGTCTCGTTCAGCGCGCAGAACAGCGCCGGCCATTCACGAAAACCATGAACTACCAGCGGTAGTGCGCGAATGCCTTGTTCGAATCGGCCATCTTGTGGGTGTCCTCACGCCGCTTCACAGCCGCGCCCAAGCCATTGCTGGCGTCGAGCAGCTCGTTCATCAGGCGTTCGGTCATCGTCTTCTCGCGACGGGCCTTGGAGTACCCGACCAGCCAGCGCAGCCCCAGGGTGGTCTGCCGAGGTCCGCGGACCTCGATCGGCACCTGGTAGGTGGCGCCACCGACACGACGACTCTTGACCTCGATGGTCGGCTTCACGTTGTCCAGGGCGCGCTTGAGAATGGCCACCGGATCGGTGCCACTCTTTGTGCGAGCGCCTTCCAGCGCGCCGTACACGATCGACTGCGCGATGGAGCGCTTGCCGTCCTGCAGGACCTTGTTCACCAGCTGGGTGACCAGCGGGGAGTGATAGACCGGGTCGGCGACCAACGGCCGCGCCGGCGCGGGACCTTTGCGAGGCATGTCAGCTCTTCTCCTTCTTGGCCCCGTAGCGGCTGCGCGCCTGCTTACGGTTCTTGACGCCCTGGGTGTCCAGGGAGCCGCGGATGATCTTGTAACGCACGCCGGGAAGATCCTTCACCCGACCGCCGCGGACCAGCACGATGGAGTGCTCCTGCAGGTTGTGGCCCTCGCCCGGGATGTAGGCGGTGACCTCGACCTGGCTGGTCAGCTTGACGCGAGCAACCTTGCGCAGGGCGGAGTTCGGCTTTTTCGGAGTCGTCGTATAGACGCGGGTGCAAACCCCGCGCCGTTGCGGGCTGCC
Organism: Nakamurella sp.; assembly: GCA_965277905.1. GTDB lineage: Bacteria > Actinomycetota > Actinomycetes > Mycobacteriales > Nakamurellaceae > Nakamurella. Next base: position 2,835,505 of record CBDIDW010000006.1, on the reverse strand, counting down.
CTTGAGCGCCGGGGTCTTGGTCTTACTGACCTTTTCCTGGCGGCCCTTGCGGACGAGCTGCTGGATCGTGGGCATGTGCGGAAGGCTTCTTTCCTGGTGCTCAGTAGTGCTGCGGGTACGGAGACTGCTCGGGTGGGCTCGCCGCCCCGCTGGAGACCGAGGTCCAACGCACGCGCCGAAAGCCCAGCGGGTATGGACCGACCGATGAGCGTAACGGACCGGAGAAGGTCCGAACAAACCGGTTGGCCCACGTGCTGGGCGACAAGAGAGACAACACACTTGTCACCGGACCGATTCCCGGCCCCGGAGGGCAGGCAAATCGGACCGCAGCGCTGGGTTCAGGGATCAGTCTACCCGAGCCGACGCCGCCCGATCGAGCTCGCCGCTGCCCGCGAAGATCGACTTCCCCTCGCGAAGATCGAGTTGCGGCAAAAGTGGTCGAGTTGATCTTCGCGAGGGCAAGTGGATCTTCGCGGGACAAGTGATGTCCGCGGCGGCGAGTGGATCCTCGCGGTCGCTGGTGGATTTTGCCCGGGTCGGTTCGCCCGGATGTTGACCGCGCCCAGATCGGAACCCACACCGCTTCCACAGAATTCCACACGGCTCGGTCAGAGGAAGGGCGGAATACGGGCAGCCGGATGACCGACAGTTCGATGCTAACTCGGTTCAGCAGGCAATCACCCGTCCGCTAGCGGTCAGCAAGCGGATCGTGGGGTGTGACTCAACCCACTAGGGCATCAACCCGGCGGCTGGTCTGATGTGAGAGCGGCGATGTGGCCCACCCCACAACCCGCCCCGCAGCCGGCACCTGCACCAACGGCGGAGAGGAGGGAACCTGGCGTGAGCATCCGACACGGCGAGGAGCGCCGGCGACGCATCCTGGCCGAGGCCAGGGGCCACGGACACATCGCCGTCGCCGATCTGGCCGACGAACTCGACGTGGCCGCCGAGACCGTCCGTCGCGACCTCAAACTTCTCGAGGACCACGGTCTGGTTCGCCGCACTCATGGCGGGGCCTACCCCGTCGAAGGCGCCGGTTACGAGACCAACCTGGCCCGCCGGTCGGAGTCCTGGGTGGCCGAGAAGCGGCGCATCGCGGTGGCGGCGGTGGAGCAGCTCGGACCGGCCGAGAGTATCTATGTAGACGAGGGTTTCACTCCCCAACTGATCGCCGAGGAGCTCGCTCGAGTGGGCCGGCCACTGACCGTGGTGACCGCCTCGCTGTCGGCTGCGGCGGTGATGGCCACCGCTTCGGCCATCGAGGTAATCCTGCTCGGTGGTCGCGTACGCGGCGGCACGTTGGGCACCGTGGACCACTGGGCCACCACCATGCTCGACCAGTTCGTGCTCGACCTCGCCTTCCTGGGTGCGAACGGCATCACCCGGGACCGCGGGCTGACCGTGCCCAACACGGCCGTGGCCGCGGTCAAGGCGAAGGCACTGCAGGTGTCCCGCCGCCGCGTCTTCGTCGGTATCCACACCAAGTTCGGGGTGACCAGCTTCTGCCGGTTCGCCACCGCCGCAGACTTCGAGACCCTCATCACCGATTCGGTTCTGTCCGCTCACGAGGCCCACCGCTACTCGGCGCTCGGGCCCCAGGTCATCCGCGTGTAGGCCGCCCGGCGCGATCCGCCTGGCGCTGCACCGGCGTCCGTCCATCCCCCATAGAAACGGCAGCGACCAACCCGGTCGCCGTGTTGCCGACCCCGCGGCCTCTCCCGGCCACCCCCAAGAAAGGAACACCCCCACGATGCGTTTCACAGCATCACGGAAGGTTGCGGCTCTCGGCTGCGCCACCCTGTTGATCACGGTTGCCGCCTGCGGCAGTTCGAGCAGTTCAGGCGGCTCGAGCTCGAGTTCGTCATCGAGCTCGTCTTCGAGCTCGTCCTCGTCCTCCAGTTCCTCGGACACCAGCAGCGCGCCGAGTTCGTCCGACTCCGGCAGCTCGATGTCGAGCGGCGGGATTCCCTCCGTCGAGAGCGGCGGCTCCGCTTCGGCCGGGCCGGTGGATACGGCCGCACCGACCAAGAACCCCGCCACCGCCGGGCAGACCATCAACGTGCTCATGGTCAACAACTCACAGATGGTCGAGTTGCAGAAGCTCGCTCCGAAGTACTTCACCCCGGCCACCGGGATCACGGTGAACTTTACCGTGCTGCCGGAGAACGACATGCGCAACAAGGCCTCGCTGGAGTTCAAGAACCAGGCCGGCCAGTACGACCTCGCCACCCTGTCGAATTTCGAGGTGCCGATCTACGCCAAGAACGGCTGGCTGGCGGACGTGACCGACTTCTCCAAGAACGACGCCACGTTCAACCAGGCGGACATCTTCCCGGCCATGACCTCAGCCTTGTCGCTGAACAGCAAGATCTACGGCCAGCCGTTCTACGGGGAATCCTCGTTCCTGATGTACCGCAAGGACCTGGCCCAGGCTGCGGGTGTGACCATCCCGGACAACCCGACCTGGGATCAGGTCTCGGATGCGGCGGCCAAGCTCGATTCGGGCGGGACGAAGGGCATCTGTCTGCGTGGCCAGCCCGGTTGGGGTGAACTCGGCGCGCCGTTGACCACCGTGGTCAACACCTTCGGCGGCACCTGGTTCGACAAGGACTGGAACGCGCAGGTGAACGCGCAGCCGTTCAAGGACGCGACCAACTTCTACGTGAACCTGGTCAAGGCCCACGGCGAGACCTCGGCTTCCACCGCTGGTTTCACCGAGTGCCTGGCCGACATGACCCAGTCCAAGACGGCCATGTGGTACGACGCGACCTCGGCCGCCGGCCTGCTCGAGGCCACTGATTCGCAGGTCAAGGGCAAGATGGGCTACGCCCAGGCTCCCGTCAAGGAGACCAAGTCCTCGGGCTGGCTCTACACCTGGGCCTGGCTGATGGAGAAGGCCTCCAAGCACCAGGACGCCGCCTGGCAGTTCGAGTCCTGGGCGTCCTCGTCCGCCTACGAGAACCTGGTCGGCACCACCGACGGCTGGGCCAACGTGCCGTCGGGCAAGCGCCAGTCGCTGTACAAGAACCCGGCCTACATCGCCGCGTCGCCGTTCGCCCAGGCCACGCTGACGGCACTGTCCAACGCCGACCCGAACAACCCCGGCGTGCAGCCCCGGCCGGCCCCCGGCATCCAGTTCGTGGGCATTCCCGAGTTCACCGATCTCGGGGACAAGGTGACGGCCCAGCTGTCCGCGGTCATCGCCGGTAACGGCTCCGTGGACAACGCCCTGAATCAGGGTCAGTCGCTGGCCGAGCAGGTCGCGTCCAACTACAAGTGAGGCCCGCTCCTCGCCCGGGCCACCCCCGGGCGAGGGGTTGACCCAGAGCACAGAGGGGGCGGCGACACCGCCGCGACCCGGTCGCGTTTCCGCCCCTTCTGCCTCGCGGCACTTGCCCGCCGCCCGCCAGCACCTGGGCTTCCACGTCGGCACCGCCCCCGAAACCAGGCCCAATCGAACTGAAAGGAAGTGGTTGATGTGACTGCCCTGACCGCTTCGGACCCGCTCACCGCGAAAGACCCGGCGGCGATGGCCGCCAATCGGCGAGCCATCAAGGAAAACCGGACCCGGCGTATCCCGTTGCTGCCGGCGCTGCTGTTCACCATCATCATCACTCAGCTGCCGTTCGTGGCCACGCTGGTCATTTCGTTCCGGAACTGGAACACGAACCATCCTGAGCGGTACGGCTGGGCCGGCTTCGCCAATTACAAAAAGGTCTTCACCAACAACCAGATCTTGCAGGCGATGTGGCACACGGTCGAGCTGACCGTCGTCGTCGTGCTCGTCTCGCTGATCCTGGGTATGGGCATCGCGTTGTTGCTCAACCGGAAGTTCCCCGGTCGCGGGGTGGTCCGGACCTTCATGATCGCGCCGTTCCTGATCGTGCCGGTGGCGGCCGCGTTGTTCTGGAAGTTCGGCATGTACGACGCCACCACGGGCCTGTTCAACGGAATCTCGACCATGTTCCGGCGAATCTTCGACCACAACGCGCCGGCGGCGTCCGGCGACATCCTGGGTTCCCACCCGATGCTGGCCGTGCAGATCGAGCTGATCTGGCAGTGGACCCCATTCATGACGCTGATTCTGTTGGCGGGCCTGCAGTCCCGGCCCGGCGACATCCTCGAGGCGGCCGCCGTGGACGGGGCCACCGGGTGGCAGGTGTTCACGAATCTGACCCTGCCGCACATGCGTCAGTACCTGGAGTTGGCCGGGCTGCTGGGCGCGATCTACATCATTCAGAACTTTGATTCGGTCTTCACCCTGACGCCTTTGAACGTCGAGACCGAGAACCTACCCAACCTGATCTATCAGACCATTTTCTCGGCCAACGACAACGGGTTGGCCTCGGCGCAGGGCGTGATTATCGTGATCGCCACGATCATCGTTGCCACCTTCGCGCTGCGCACCGTGTCGAGCCTGTTCCGTGAGGAGAACGCCCGATGAGCACCGCGATCACGACCGCCACCCACGGGCCGACCGGCACCGGCACCGCACCTCCTCCGGCCAAGCCGAAGCGATCAGTGGGCGGCGCCATCGCCACCATCGCCGCCTGGGTCATCGGCATCATCTTCATCGCCCCGGTCATCCTGATGGTGTTGACCAGCTTCCACCCGGAGACCTCCGCCACCCTGAATCCGCCGAACGTCTTCGGTCGGCTCACCTTGGACGGTTATCGGGAATTCTTCGGCGCGTCCAGCGGGCAGAGCCCGTGGCCGTTCCTGCGGAACTCGTTGCTGGCGTCGGTGCTGTCCACCTTGTTGGTGCTCTGCCTGGCCATCCCCGCGGGTTATGCGTTGGCGATCAAGCCGGTCCGCAAGTGGACCGACGTGATGTTCTTCTTCCTCTCGACCAAGTTCCTGCCGGCCGCCGCCGGCCTGGTGCCGCTGTACCTGATCGCAGTGAAGATCGGTGCGCTGGATCGCATCTGGTTCCTGATCATCCTCTACACAGCGATGAACCTGCCGATCGCCGTGTGGATGATGCGCTCGTTCCTGGCCGACATCCCGCCCGCCCTGTTCGAGGCCGCCTCCTTGGACGGCGCCGGCCTGATCAAGACGCTGGTTCGGGTGGTCGCGCCGATCGCCATGCCGGGCATTGCCTCGACCGCGCTGATCTGCTTCATCTTCAGCTGGAACGAACTGCTGCTGGCCAATCTGCTCACCTCCAGCCAAGCCGCGCAGACCAGCCCGGTCTTCCTGCTGTCCTTCCAAACCTCGCAGGGCCTGTTCCTGGCCAAGGTCTGCGCGGCGGCCACCGCGATCTCGTTGCCGGTGCTGGTGGCTGGGTTCGCGGCTCAGGACAAGCTGGTGCAGGGCCTGTCACTGGGTGCGGTGAAGTGACGTGGCAGTTCGCGCAACTGCGCTGTCAGCGGCCGGGTTGGCCGAACTGAGCATCCCGGTTCCGACCTACGACCGGAGCCGGGTCCGCACCGGGATCGTGCACTTCGGGGTGGGCGGCTTCCACCGCGCCCACCAGGCCATGTACGTCGACCGACTGATGAACGCGGGACAGGCGCTGGACTGGGGCATCTGCGGTATCGGGGTGATGCCCAGCGATGCCCGGATGAAGCGGGTCATGGACGAGCAGGATTGCCTGTACACCCTGGTCCTCAAGTCGTCCGACGGCAGCTGGGAGCCCCGGGTCATCGGCTCGATCGTCGAGTACCTGTTCGCTCCGGACGACCCGGAGGCGGTGATCGAGAAGATGGCCGACCCGGCCACCCGGATCGTGTCGCTGACCGTCACCGAGGGCGGTTACAACCTGCACCCGGTGACCGGGGAGTTCAACGCCGAGAACCCGGCCGTGGTCGCCGACCTGGTTCCGGGCGCCTTGCCGGCCACCACCTTCGGGCTGGTCACCGAGGCGCTGGTGCGGCGCCGGGCCCGAGGCATCAGCCCGTTCACGGTCATGTCCTGCGACAACATCCAGGGCAACGGACACGTCGCGGCCAAGATGTTCACCGCTTTCGCCCGACTGCGGGACCCCGGACTGGCCGACTGGATGACCGAGAACGTGCCGTTCCCGAACTCGATGGTGGACCGGATCACCCCGGTCACGACCGATGAGGACCGGGCCGAGATCGAGGAGCGGTTCGGGGTGACGGACGGGTGGCCGGTGGTATGCGAGCCGTTCACCCAGTGGGTCCTGGAGGACCATTTCGTAGATGGTCGGCCTGCTTTCCAGGACGTCGGGGTGCAGGTGGTGGACGACGTCGAGCCGTACGAGCTGATGAAGCTGCGGCTGCTCAACGCCAGCCACCAGGCGCTCTGCTATTTCGGGTATCTGGCCGGTTACCGGCTCGTGCACGAAGTGTGCCAGGACCCGCTGTTCGCTCGCTTCCTGCTGGCGTACATGGACAACGAAGCCACGCCGACGTTGGCCCCGGTGCCCGGGATCGACCTGGACGAGTACAAACATCAGCTCATCGAGCGGTTCTCGAACGGGAACGTCCGGGACACCGTGGCCCGGCTGTGCGCGGAGAGCTCGGACCGGATCCCGAAGTGGGTGCTGCCGGTCATCCGGGAGAATCTGGCCGCTGATCGGAGCTCGCCGCTGGCCGCCGCGGTGGTGGCGAGTTGGGCCCGCTACGCCGAGGGCACCGATGAGCACGGTGCACCGATCCAGGTGGTCGACCGGCTGGCCGACGCGCTGATCGCGACCGCGTCCACCCAGCACGAGTCACCGCTGGCGTTCGTCTCCAACCGCGAGCTGTTCGGTGATCTGGTCGACGACGAGCGCTTCACCGGCCCGTACCTGTCCGCGCTGGACGCCCTGCACACGGTCGGCGCCCGGGCCACGGTGACCGGGCTCGTCGGGGTGACCGCCTGAGCCACCCTCCCCCGCGGGAAACGGGGGGTCAGCGCAGGGGGGCGGAGAGCACCACCTCGCCGTCGGCGTCCTGGATCTGCAGCGCGGCGATCTGGGACCGGTGCAGGGCGGTGGCCGCGGTCACCGTGCTCGCCCCGCCGGGGATGGAGGTCCAGGATCCGACCGGCGTGCGTTGCTGTTTCTCATCCACCACGAACAGTTGGTAAGGGACGCCGCCCTCGTGCGGACCGTCCTCCTTGCAGTGCACGGTGATGCTGGTGCCCCACTGCTTGTCGAACAGATCGATGGTGGCGGCCATCGGGTCGCCGGACGTCGGGGACAGCGACACCACCGCCGACGGGGGGGTCGAGATCGCGACGGGCGCCGCGGCCGGACGGACGGCCAGCACGACCGCCGCCACCACCGCGGCCGCGGCCACACCCACGGCGGCAATCACGCTGATCAACCGGCGCCGCCGCCGCCGGTGCACCTGGTGCAGCAGTCGGGGCAGCATCAAGTCGGATGGTCCGCTGTTCGGTCCCGTGTCGTCCGCCACCGCCAGCGCTCCCTCGCCGGCCAGCGCGAGCAGGCCGGGCATGCCGGCCAGTTCCCGCATGCTGGTCTGACAGGTGGCGCAGCCGGCCAGGTGACGCTCGTAAGCGGCTCGTTCGGTCGGATTCAGCGCCCCCAGTACGTATGCGGCGTCATGACGACACTCGACGTCCAGTTCGCTCACGTCATCACCCCCATCTCCTGAAGACTCAGCCGTAAGGCATGCAGCGCGTAGTGAAGGCGGGACTTGACCGTCCCGATGGGTATGTCCAGCCGGACCGCGGCCTGGGCCGCCGTGCTCCCCCGGAAGTAGCACTCGAGCAGAACCGTGCGGTGGTCCGGGGACAACTGCCTCATCGCCTCGCCGACCAGCATGGCCTGCAGCGCCTGCTCCGTACCGTCAGGATGACCGCGGTCGGGCACGTCGGCCCGCACGTCCTCGGGACGTCGCTGACCGGCCCGCCAGTAGTCGACCACGATGTTGCGGGCCACGGTGAACAGCCAGCTCCGGGTGCCGTTCCGGTCCGTGGTCGGCGGGGGATGCCGCCAGGCCCGGATGAACGTCTCCTGGACCACGTCCTCGGCGCGAACCCGGTCGCCGCCGGTCAGCGGGAGCACGAAGGACCAGAGCGCACGGACGTGATCGTCGTGCAGGCTGCGCATCAGCTCCGTGTCCGGATCCACGTCACCCTCCCTCCTGCCCGCCGGTGGACACCATGATCAGCCCTGGCGCCGGCGGCCCACAAACCCAGCACTCCGCCCACAACGGCCACCCATTCGGCGATCTCGGCCGTCACGACCTGGGTTCCGGTCCACGTCTCGTGCACCCCGAACAGGCCGACGGTGGCCGAGATGTAGAAGGCGGCCAAGGTGGCCAGCCCGAACAACACGGCCAGCAGCAGCGGAATCGGATGCGGCCACAGCAGCAGAGCCAGCCCGATGACCAACCCGGCGACCGCGTTGAGCAGGAAGGCCGGCCCGACCACGGCGATGCCGGAGAACCCGCTGTCGGCGTACAGGGTGAGGTGGACATCGGCGGACATCAGCACACCGGCCGCGGCCAACCCTCGACCGAGCTGCGCCCAGCCGGCGCGCCCGCCGGTGTCGTCCCGGTCCGACAGTCGCCAGCCGTCCCAGCGCGACCGGGCCGTCGTCACGACGTTGTTCATGGTGTCCTCCGGCAGTCTCGGCGTCACCCCCACGCACGTCCACAGCGCTGCAATGGTTCACGACGCCCATCGAACCCGGGCCGGGTCGCGGACGTATGCCTGGATATGAGCGAACCCACACCCGGCAGTACCCGGCGGCAGGCCCTGGGCTGGGCCGGCCTGACCGTCGGCGGCCTCGGCCTGGCGGCCTGTTCCAGCAGCACATCGGCCGCCAGTTCTTCCTCGTCGACCGCCACGACCGCCACCTCCTCGGGCCCAGCCGTGATCGTGGCCCTCTCGGCCGTCCCGGTCGGGCAGGCGGTGGCGGCCACACTGAACGGCAAGCCGATCGTGGTGGCTCAGCCTGCGGCGGGCCAGGCCGTCGCCTTCAGCGCCATCTGCACCCACCAGGGCTGCACGGTGGCGCCGAAGGGCGCCGAGCTCGACTGCCCATGCCACGGATCCAAATACAACGCCCTGACCGGAGCGGTGATCAACGGTCCGGCACCCTCTCCGTTGCCCGCTGTGTCCGTGTCCGTGCAAAACGGGAACGTGATCAGCGCCTGACCCGAGACGCCGCCGATTTGCGTTCGCTGGCTCGGGGTACCGGCACCTTCACCCGCGAGCACCTGCGCTCCGTGCCCGCACCCGCGCACCTGACCGACGAGCTGATGGGAAAGGCCTGATCCGTTGGACTACCTGGACCTGTTGATGCAGGAGTCGAATCGGTTCGCCTCGGCGCTGGCGACCGCGGATCCCACCGCGCCGGTGCCCAGCTGCCCCGACTGGACCGCGGCTGACCTGCTCTGGCATCTGACCGAGGTGCAGTCGTTCTGGGGCGTGGTCGTGCGTGACCGGCTCGCCGATCCCCAGGCCGCGGAAGACGTCGCGCCGGAGCGTCCGGAGGCGTTCGCCGACCTGTTCGGGGCGTTCAGCCAGGCCAGCACCGCCCTGCAGATGGCACTGGCCCAGACCGAACCGGCTGAGCCGGTGTGGACCTGGTCGAACGACCACACCGCCGGTTTCATCCGTCGGCGCCAGATGCACGAGGCGCTGATCCACCGGGTCGACGCTGAGCTGACCAACGGCCACCGCAGCCCGATCGACCCGGCCGTAGCCGACGACGGGGTGAGCGAGTTTCTCCAGTTCATGTTCGCTCCCCCGGGCTGGGCCCGGATCGAGCCGGCCGGGCCGCTCGGTGCGCTCACCGCGACCGACACGGGCACCACGTGGACGATCCGGGCCGACCACTTCTCCGGACTCAGCCCGAACACCGGGACGAGCTACGCAGACGAGCCCTGTCTCTCCCTGCTCACCGACTCCGGCGCATCGGCGTTCACGATCGCCGGAACGGCCGCCGACCTGGATTGTTGGCTCTGGCAGCGGGAACCGGTGGAACCGGTGGTCGAGACCGGTGATGCCGACGCGGTGGCGCAGCTACGCGGCATCCTGCGCGAAGGCGTCCAGTAACCGCTCCCGGTCAGTCAGACCGGCGGCTCCAGCCGCCGCTCGATCTGGTCAATCAGGCTCTGGACCTGCAAGTACGTCTCGGTGCGATAGTTGCCGATGGCGCGCTCGTCCAGCAGGGCCGCCCGCAGCGAGTCGACATAGCGCCGCAGCATGGTCGACATCTGGTCGCGGTCGCTCACCGAGGTGGTGGACTGACCCACCAGGCGGGTCAGCGGGCGGACGAACGATCGGATCCGCTCCATCACGGCGGGGGCCAGCGGCACTCCGTCGATGCTCTGCTCCTCCAGCGGGCCCAGCTCCTGCACCGCCGCCTCGGTGACCGCGGTGAACAGCGACTGGAATTCTTGCCGTTTGTCCTCGGCGGAGGCGTCTTCGAACTGGGCCCAGCGGATCACCGCCGGCAGGGTGGTCCCGAATCCGATCAGGGTGGCCACGGCCACGACGAACGCGATCAGGACCACCTCCGACCGCAGCGCTGTGCCCTCAGGAATGGTTTGGGACGCGGCCAGGGTGACCACGCCGCGCATGCCCGCCCAGACCAACACCACGGCCCCGCGCCGGCCGATGGGCTCGTTCTCCTCGAAGGCCAGGTCCGCCCGGGACCGGTCGACCGCTCGGCGCGCCGAATCGGCCCGCTGTTGTTCCCGGGGAGTGCCGACCTCGAAATCGGTGAGCCAGCTCTCCACCGCGGTGATGCGCTCCAGGGCGCGGTCGGCCCGGCGCGGCCGGGTACTGATCCACATGGGCACGAGCACGCCGACGCCGCGCAGCAACACCAGCAGGACGAGCACGCTGCCGGCGATCAGCACCACTTCGCCGATCCCAGTCTCTTCCCGGGCGGCGCGGAGCAGGGTCGGCAGTTCCAGCCCCATGGCCAGAAAGAGCAGGCTTTCCAGGAGGAAGTTGACCGTGGACCAGTTCGCCGCGTCGACGCTGCGGGAGGCCGCCGAGAACCGCCGAGCCCCCTGGTGACCGGTGAGCAGACCCGCGACCACGGTGGCCAGCACGCCGGACCCGTGCAGCTCCTCGGCCGGGAAATAGGCCAGGAAGGGGACGAAGAAGGAAATGGTGGTGTTCAGGACCGGGTCGGACAGCTTCGCCCGGGCGAACACGGTGATGACTCCGATGACGATGCCGACCACGATCGCCACCACCACCGCAACCACGAAGTCACCGACCGACCGCCAGAAACTGAACGAACCCGCCAACGCGGCCAGCGCTGACCGCAACAACACCAGCGCCGAGGCATCGTTGACCAGGCTCTCCCCCTCGAGAATGGTCATCAGTCGGTGCGGCAGACCCAGGCGTTTGCCGACCGCGGTGGCGGCCACGGCGTCCGTCGGACTGACCACAGCACCGAGCGCCACCCCGAGCGGCACCGGGATCTGCGGGAAGATCGCGTGCACGGTGTATCCGACCGCCACCGCCGAGATGATCACGAGCAGCACCGACAGCCACATGATCATGCCCAGGTTCCGGCGCAGGTCCATCACCGGCAGTCGCACTGCGCTCGAGTACAGCAGCGGCGGCAGCACCCCGGCCAGGATCCACTCGGGCTCGATCAGCACCTGGGGAACCCCGGGGATGAAACTGCCGCCGATCCCCAGCACCAGCAGCAACAGCGGGGCGGCGATGCCGGTGCGTCGCGACAGGACCGAACAACCGATCACCACGGCCAGGGCGGCCACCGCGACGAGAAGGAACCCCACTCTCGGGGATGTTAGCCAGCCGCCGGCCGACCGCCCCTCGCGGCCCCGGTCAGCCGCTGATCTTCTCCAGGTACGGGGCAATCTGCTGACGTTGCTGTGGTGTGACCGTCGACGATGTCGTGCCGAAGTCGGTTGCACCGAAGATCCGGACCGCCAGGTAGAACGCGAAGGCCACCACGCCGCAGAATCCTTGTTCGCCGGCCGGCAGCGTCCGACAGATCAGCTGCATGTCCCGGTAGAACTGCAGATCAACCGCGGCCCGCCGTTTCTCGGTCGGGTCCAGGCGCAGGCCGGTGCCGCCGAAGTTGCGATAACCGAAATCGTGTCGCACGCAGGCGTCCAGGAAGATGGCGTCGACCGTCGCCTTGAGAGTGCCGATATCGGGGGTGCTGCACCCATCCGTGCGCCAGTCGAACGGCGCCGGCGCCTGCTTCTCGGTCGCCAGGAAAAGCGGCAACGGCTCGAAGGCGAGAACATTCGCGGCTTTGAGCACGGCCGGCGGCGCCGCCTGGGCCGGACTCGCCAGAGCCGTCGCGGTCATCAACGGCAGGAGTAGCACCACGGCGACGCGGCGCAGTCGGGCGAAGGACATGAGCGGCTCCCTGGGTGAATCGATGGGTGCAGCCTGACGACGGTTCGCGCCCGGGGACATACATGTCGTCCGATTTCATCCGAACCAGGCGAACGATTCACCGATCGGAGCAATCCGCCGGTCACGCCACGTTCCGATCCCGCCCATCGGCTGAGGGGGTTCGTGCTCGCTTCAGCCCCATGCGCGCCGGCGTCCTACGACCCCGGGTGGCCGGGTGGCCACTGTCCACCTGGCTCGGCGACCTCCGGGCGCCGCGTTCGGATCCTCTTCTCGCTGGCAGAGCCCGTGCATCGGTTCCGAAGCGGAGAAGAGGTTCCGAACTGCCGGCCGGGGCCACGGTGGGGTACGGGAGGGACGCACAAAAGGGCCGGACCTCCTTTCGGAGGCCCGGCCCTTCGCCGTGCAGGTGACTGCGCAGCGACTAGCGGTAGTCGCGGCCCATGTCGTAGTCGTCCAGCGGGACGGCTGCTCCGGTCGAGGCCCCGAAGGTCTCGGCTCCGAAGTAGGTGTCCTCGAACGAGCTCAGGCTGTAGGCCGCAGCCCTGGCCTCCTCGGTCGGCTGGACCTGGATGTCCCGGTACCGGGCGATGCCGGTGCCGGCCGGGATCAGCTTGCCGATGATCACGTTCTCCTTCAGGCCCACGAGCTTATCCGACTTGCCGTTGATGGCCGCGTCGGTGAGCACCCGGGTGGTCTCCTGGAAGGAGGCCGCCGACAACCACGAGTCGGTGGCCAGCGACGCCTTGGTGATACCCATCAGCGCCGGACGTCCGGCGGCCGCTTCGCCGCCCTCGGCCAGGATCCGCCGGTTGGTGGCCTCGAACTCCTTGCGTTCGATGACCGCACCGGGCAGGAAGTCGGTCGAGCCCGAATCGATGATCGTCACCCGGCGGAGCATCTGCCGGACGATGACCTCGATGTGCTTGTCGTGGATGGCCACACCCTGGCTGCGGTACACGTTCTGGACCTCGCGGACCAGATGCAGCTGGACCCGGCGCGGACCCATCACCCGGAGCACCTCGTGCGGATCGGGGTTGCCCTCGAGCAACTGCTGCCCGACCGACACCGCGTCACCGTCGGCCAGCAACCGCTCCGACTCGTCCACCGCGATGGTGGCCAGCCGCTGCGCCTTGGGGAGCTTGTCGTAGACAACCTCCTCCGAGCCGTCGTCCGGCACGATGGTGATCTTGATGAACTTGTCCGCGTCGTCGATCCGGATCCGGCCGGCGGCGTCCGCGATCGGCGCCTTGCCCTTGGGGATCCGGGCCTCGAACAGCTCCTGCACACGCGGCAGACCCTGGGTGATGTCGGAGGATCCCGACGCCGCACCCGTGTGGAAGGTCCGCATGGTCAGCTGCGTACCGGGCTCGCCGATGGACTGCGCCGCGACGACACCCACCGCCTCGCCCACATCGACCAGGTTGCCGGTGGCCAGACTGCGGCCGTAGCAGGTCGCGCAGGTGCCGATGGCCGCCTCGCAGGTGAGCACCGACCGCATCCGAGCGGTGGTGATCCCGGCGGCCACGGCCTCCCGGACGTTCTCCTCGCGCATGTCGGTCCCGGCCGGCACCACCACGGTGCCGTCCGCGGCGACCAGATCGACCGCCAGCACCCGGGCCTGGATCGAGGTCTCGACGAACTCGTCCATCACCAGCGTGCCGTTGACCAGCTGCGCGATGGGCAGATCCACGCCACGCTCGGTGCCACAGTCCGACTCGCGCACGATGACGTCCTGCGACACGTCGACCAGACGGCGGGTGAGGTAGCCCGACTCCGCCGTACGGAGCGCGGTGTCGGCCAAGCCCTTACGAGCCGAGTGGGTGTTGATGAAGTACTCCAACACCGACAGACCCTCCCGGAAGGAGGCCCGGATCGGCATGGCGATCTGGACACCCTTGGAGTTGGCCACCACGCCCTTCATGCCGGCCAGCGACCGCACCTGGATCCAGTTACCGGCGGCGCCGGCCGAGACCAGGGTGTGGATCGGGTTGCCCTTCGGGTAGGCCTGCTCGACCGCCTTACCGATCTCGACGGTCGCGGCCTCCCAGATCTTGACCAGGTCCTCGCGCCGCTCGTCACCGGAAATGTTGCCGCGTTGGTAGGCCTTTTCGACCTTCTCCGCGTCCACGTCGTACCGGGCCAGGATCTCGCCCTTGGCCGCGGGGATGACCACGTCGCCGATGGCCACCGTCATCCCGGAGCGGGTCGCCCAGTGGAAGCCGGCCTCCTTCAGCTTGTCCAGGGTCTGCGCGACCACCGACATCGGGTAGTGCTCGGCCAGATCGTTGACGATCGCGGCCTGACGCTTCTTGGGCAGCTCCTCGTTGACGAACGGGTAGCCGTCCGGGAGCAGCTCGTTGAAGAGCACCCGGCCCAGGGTCGTCTCCACCAGGGTGGAGACGTGAGGCGCGTCGTCGTCCTCACCGGCCGCTACCGCCGCCAGCTCGGCCTCCGGGAACAGGCCCGGCAGCCGCACCTTGATGGGCGAGCGCACACCGATCAGACCGGCGTCGCACGCCATGATCGCCTCGGCCGAGGACGAGAACGACCGGCCCGCGCCCTTGCCCTCGGTGTCCAGCCCGCACAGGTAGTACAGGCCGGTCACGAGGTCCAGGGACGGCATGGCCAGCGGCTTGCCGGAGGCCGGGGACAGGATGTTGTTGCTCGAGAGCATCAACACCCGCGCCTCGGCCTGGGCCTCCGCGGACAGCGGCAGGTGGACAGCCATCTGGTCGCCGTCGAAGTCGGCGTTGAACGCCGCACAGACGAGCGGGTGCAGCTGGATGGCCTTGCCCTCGACCAGCATCGGCTCGAAGGCCTGGATGCCCAGCCGGTGCAGGGTCGGCGCCCGGTTGAGCAGCACCGGATGACTGCCGATGACCTCTTCCAGGACGTCCCACACCTGCGGGCGCTGACGCTCGACCATGCGCTTGGCCGACTTGATGTTCTGCGCGTGGTTCAGATCGACCAGACGCTTCATCACGAACGGCTTGAACAGCTCCAACGCCATCAGCTTGGGCAGACCGCACTGGTGCAGCTGCAGCTGCGGGCCGACCACAATGACCGAACGGCCGGAGTAGTCGACGCGCTTACCCAGCAGGTTCTGCCGGAAGCGGCCCTGCTTGCCCTTGAGCAGATCGGACAGCGACTTGAGCGGGCGGTTGCCCGGACCGGTCACCGGCCGGCCGCGGCGGCCGTTGTCGAACAGCGCGTCGACGGCCTCCTGCAGCATCCGCTTCTCGTTGTTCACGATGATCTCGGGTGCGCCCAGGTCGAGCAGCCGCTTCAACCGGTTGTTCCGGTTGATGACGCGGCGGTAGAGATCGTTGAGGTCGGAGGTGGCGAACCGGCCACCGTCCAGCTGCACCATCGGGCGCAGCTCCGGCGGGATGACCGGGACGCAGTCCAGGACCATGCCCAGCGGGGTGTTGCTGGTCGCCTGGAAGGCGGCGACCACCCGCAGCCGCTTGATGGCCCGGATCTTGCGCTGGCCCTTGCCGTTCTTGATGGTGTCCCGCAGCGACTCGCCCTCGACGTCCAGGTCGAAGTCCATGATGATCTTCTGCAGGGCCTCGGCGCCCATGCCGCCGGTGAAGTAGTCACCGAAGCGGTCCTCGAGCTCGCGGTAGACCAGCTCGTCCACGATCAGGTCACGGACCTTGAGCTTGCGGAAGACGTCGAGGACCTCGTCCAGCCGGTCCAGCTCACGCTGGGCGCGGTCCCGGATCTGGCGCTGCTCGCGCTCGCCGCCCTCGCGCACCTTGCGGCGCACGTCGGACTTCGCGCCCTCGGCCTCCAGCTCGGCCAGATCGGACTCGAGCTTCTTGGCCCGGGCGTCGATCGAGTTGTCCCGGGCGGCCTCGAGATTCTTGCGCTCGACCGACATCTCGGCCTCGATGGTGGGCAGGTCGTTGTGACGAGCCGTGTCATCGACGGAGGTGATCAGGTAGGCCGCGAAGTAGATGATCTTCTCGAGATCCTTCGGGGCCAGGTCGAGCAGATACCCCAGGCGCGACGGGACGCCCTTGAAGTACCAGATATGGGTGACCGGCGCGGCCAGCTCGATGTGGCCCATCCGCTCGCGGCGGACCTTGGCCCGAGTGACCTCGACGCCACAGCGCTCACAGATGATGCCCTTGAACCGGACCCGCTTGTACTTGCCACAGGCGCACTCCCAGTCCCGGGTCGGGCCGAAGATCTTCTCGCAGAAGAGCCCGTCCTTCTCCGGCTTGAGGGTGCGGTAGTTGATCGTCTCGGGCTTCTTGACCTCGCCGTGAGACCACGCGCGGATGTCGTCCGCGCTGGCAAGGCCGATGCGCAACTCGTCGAAGAAGTTGACGTCGAGCACTGGTTTTTCGTCCCTGTCTGTCGGTGATGCAAATAGCTCTCGAGAGAGCCGGTAGGAGCCTGCTGATCCCCCCGATCCGGCGCTGGTGCACCGGACCGGGAGGGGCTTCCGAACTACTTCAATTCAGTGATGGGCGGCTGGTCAGTTGACCAGGTCGTCGACCGAGGCCGATTCGTTGCGGCTCAGGTTGATGCCCAGGTTGGCGGCGGCCCGTTCCAGGTCGTCGTCGTCGGAGTCGCGCATCTCGATCCTCTGGCCGTCGCTGGCCAGCACCTCCACGTTCAGGCAGAGCGCCTGGAGCTCCTTGAGCAACACCTTGAACGACTCCGGGATGCCCGGCTCGGGGATGTTCTCGCCCTTGACGATGGCTTCGTAGACCTTCACCCGGCCGACGATGTCGTCGCTCTTGATGGTCAGCAGTTCCTGCAGGGTGTAGGCGGCGCCGTAGGCCTGCATGGCCCAGCACTCCATCTCGCCGAACCGCTGCCCGCCGAACTGCGCCTTACCGCCCAGCGGCTGCTGGGTGATCATCGAGTACGGACCGGTCGAACGGGCGTGGATCTTGTCGTCGACCAGGTGGAGCAGCTTGATGATGTACATGTAGCCGACGGCCACCGGGTACGGGAACGGTTCGCCGGAGCGGCCGTCCATCAGCAGCGCCTTGCCGTCCTGGCCGACCAGCCGCTGGCCGTCGCGGGTCAGTGTGGTCGACCCGAGCAGCCCGACGATCTCCTCCTCGGAGGCACCGTCGAACACCGGGGTGGCGGTCTTGGTGAACGCCTTCGCCGACCGGGACTCGGCCGGGATGTTCGCGGCCCAACCGGGCTGACCGTCCACGTCCCAGCCCTGGCTGGCCACCCACCCGAGGTGGGTCTCCAGGATCTGGCCCACGTTCATCCGTCGGGGCACACCGTGCGGGTTGAGCACGATGTCCACCGGGGTGCCGTCGGGCAGGAAGGGCATGTCCTCGACCGGCAGGATCTTGCCGATGACGCCCTTGTTGCCGTGCCGGCCGGCCAACTTGTCGCCGTCCTGGATCTTGCGCTTCTGGGCCACGTACACCCGGACCAGCTCGTTCACACCCGCAGGCAGCTCGGCCCCGTCATCCTCGCGGTTGAACACGCGGATGCCGATGACCTTGCCGGTCTCGCCGTGCGGCACCTTGAGCGAGGTGTCGCGGACTTCCCGGGCCTTCTCGCCGAAGATCGCCCGGAGCAGCCGCTCCTCCGGGGTCAACTCGGTCTCGCCCTTGGGGGTGACCTTGCCGACCAGGACGTCGCCGTCCTGGACCTCGGCACCGATCCGGATGATGCCTCGGTCGTCCAGGTCCGCGAGCACTTCTTCGGAGACGTTCGGGATGTCCCGGGTGATCTCCTCGGGCCCGAGCTTGGTGTCCCGGGCGTCGATCTCGTGCTCCTCGATGTGGATCGAGGTGAGCACGTCGTCCTGGACGATGCGCTGGCTCAGGATGATCGCGTCTTCGTAGTTGTGACCCTCCCAGGGCATGAAGGCGACGAGCATGTTCTTGCCCAGCGCCATCTCACCGCCCTCGGTGCAGGGACCGTCCGCGATGACCTGGCCGACCTCGACCCGGGCGCCCTCATCGACGATGGGGCGCTGGTTGAAGCTGGTGCCCTGGTTGCTGCGACGGAACTTGTGCAGGCGGTAGGTGCGGTGGGTGCCGTCGTCGGCCATCACCGAGATGTAGTCGGCGGTGGCCTCCTCGACCACGCCGGCCTTCTCGGCGAGGACGACGTCGCCTGCGTCGACCGCGGCCCGGGCCTCCATACCCGTGCCCACCAGTGGCGCTTCGCTGCGCAGCAGCGGGACCGACTGACGCTGCATGTTCGCGCCCATCAGCGCCCGGTTGGCCTCGTCGTGCTCCAGGAACGGGATCATCGCGGTGGCCACCGAGACGGTCTGCCGCGGCGAGACGTCCATGTACTGGACCTCGTCCGGGCCGACCTGATCGACCTCACCGCCGCGCCGCCGGACCAGCACCCGCTGCTCCGTCAACGCGCCGTCCTGGCCGAGCTTGGCGTTGGCCTGGGCGATGATGTAGCGGTCTTCCTCGTCGGCGGTCAGGTAGTGGATCTCCTCGCTGACCTTGCCGTTCTCGACCTTGCGGTACGGGGTCTCGATGAAGCCGAACGGGTTGACCCGGGCGAACGTCGAGAGCGAGCCGATCAGGCCGATGTTCGGGCCTTCCGGGGTCTCGATCGGGCACATCCGGCCGTAGTGGGACGGGTGCACGTCGCGGACCTCGAGGGAGGCGCGATCGCGGGACAGACCGCCGGGCCCGAGCGCGGACAACCGACGCTTGTGGGTCAGGCCGGCCAGCGGGTTGGTCTGGTCCATGAACTGCGAGAGCTGGCTGGTGCCGAAGAACTCGCGAATGGACGCGACCACCGGGCGGATGTTGATCAGGGTCTGCGGCGTGATCGCCTCGACGTCCTGGGTGGTCATCCGCTCGCGGACCACGCGCTCCATGCGGGACAGGCCGACCCGGATCTGGTTCTGGATCAGCTCGCCCACGGTGCGCAGCCGGCGGTTGCCGAAGTGGTCGATGTCGTCGGTCTGGACCGGCAGGACCTGGCCCCGAACGGTCCAGTCCTCCTGGCCATCGTGCAGGCGCAGCAGGTACTCGACCACCGAGACGAGGTCGTCCTCGGTCAGCGTCCCGGTCTTGGTCGGAGAGTTCAGGCCGAGCTTCTTGTTCAGCTTGTACCGGCCGACCTTGGCGAGGTCGTAGCGCTTGTCCTTGAAGAACAGGTTCTCCAGCAGGGCCTGCGCGGACTCCTTGGTCGGCGGCTCACCCGGCCGCAGCTTGCGGTAGATGTCGAGCAGCGCCTCGTCGGTGCCGGCGATGTGGTCTTTCTCCAGGGTCGACAGCAAGACTGGCGACCAGGCGAAACGCTCGTGGATGCGGTCGGCGTCCCAGCCCAGGGCCTTGAGCAGCACGCTGACCGGCTGGCGCCGTTTGCGGTCGATGCGGACCCCGATGGTGTCGCGCTTGTCGATGTCGAACTCGAGCCAGGCTCCGCGGGAGGGAATCACCCGGGAGGAGAAGACCTCCTTGCCGGCAAGCTTGTCCAGGGTGCGGTCGAAGTAGACGCCGGGCGAGCGGACCAGCTGGCTGACCACGACGCGCTCGGTGCCGTTGATGATGAAGGTGCCTTTGCTGGTCATCATGGGGAAATCACCCATGAAGACGGTTTGGCTCTTGATCTCGCCGGTGTCGTTGTTCATGAACTCGGCCGTGACGAACAGCGGCGCCGAGTAGGTCATGTCCTTGTCCCGGCACTCCTCCTCGTTCGCCTTGACCTCGTCGAAACGGGGATCCATGAAGGACAGGGAAAGGGTCTGGGAAAAGTCCTCGATCGGGGAGATCTCTTCCAGGATCTCGTCCAGACCGCTGGGCATGCTGGGATCGGCCTGACGGTCGCGCCAGGCCTGGGCGCCGATCAGCCACTCGAAGGATTCGGTCTGCAGGGCGAGGAGGTTCGGAACTTCCAGCGGCTCCCGGAGCTTTGCAAAGGAAACTCGTTTTGTTCCGGAGGAGGCTGCTGTGCTGGTGACGGGCAAGATTCGTCCTTCCAAGGACTCACGCTGCTGAGCGGGCGATGTTCAGTTGTCGACTACTCGTGTGGTGCTGGCTGGCTCGGGAACCTCCCCCGCCGCCGAAGGCGCGAAACATCACCGGGGAGACGGGGATGTGCCGACCGGGCGGCGTGGGTGGGCTCTCGGACCTGCGCTGGGTCCTGTCCCTGCCGCTCACGAACGACGGTCGACCTCACGGTCAGCCGCGAACGAACGAGGGCAGCAGAAAATGGGCAGCGCAAACACGCAGCCTAGCACGATTGGACAGACCTGTCCAGACGTGCCTTCGGGCGGGAGTTGAACGGGTGGGCTGCAAACCAGCCACCACCGCGTTGCGAACTCGAACCAACCTCCGAAGGATGCGACCGACTGGCGCGGAGAAGAACCTGACGGTCGACGTCGCAGGTCAAGCGTGGCCCGTCGGAGGCGATCCGTCAAGAAGGCAGGCCGGAGAATTCACCCGAGGTTTCCGGGAGCTGGCACACCACTTCGATGTTGTTTCCGTCCAGGTCACGGAAGAAGACGCCGTAGTAGTTCTCGTGGTACTCGGGAAAGATCCGCGGCTGGTGCAAAATTTCCCCGCCCGCCGCGACCACTGCCTCGTGCACGGCCACCACGGCAGCCCGGTCGGGGGCGGTGAATGCCACGTGCACCTCGTGACCTGGCCCATCGTTCTCGGTCGGGCTCACCCAGAATTGCGGGCCACGGGTACCGGCAAATCCGACCACGAGCCCGATCGGGGCCGGGAAGCGGGCCGTCTCGACAATGGCGAGCGGCGCCAGCACCGCGCCGAAATATTCCGCCGACGCCTGCACATCGGCCGCTTGCAGCCCCACGTGATCAAACATGAGAACACTCTGACAGACGCCACCGACACTCGCCGGTCGTGTGCTCGGCCAGCGCACCGTCGTCAACCCGGGAACGGAAGCAGCCGCGCCGGACGGATCCGGACGCGGCTGCTGATGCGGGCGAGCCCGCGAAAACGACAGGACCTACTTGACGTTCGCGGTGGCGCCGGCCTCGGTGAGCTTGGCCTTGGCCGCCTCGGCCTGCTCCTTGGTGACCTTCTCCAGGATGGCCTTGGGAGCGGCGTCGACCAGATCCTTGGCCTCCTTCAGGCCCAGACCCGGGACGATCTCGCGAACGGCCTTGATGACCTGGACCTTCTTCTCACCGGCGGCCTCGAGCAGGACGTCGAACTCGTCCTGCTCCTCGGGGGCCTCGGCCGGAGCGGCGGGGCCGGCCGGGCCGGCAGCCGCGGCCGCCGGAGCGGCGGCGGTCACGCCGAAGGTCTCTTCGAACTGCTTGACGAATTCCGACAGCTCGATCAGCGTCAGTTCCTTGAACGCATCGAGCAGTTCTGTGGTGCTCAACTTCGCCATCATGGCGTCCTTTCAGGTGTGTCCCGGACCATTCCGGGGCGGGGTGTGTGGCGGTAGGGGATCGATCGGTGGTGACCGATCGGGTCAGGTTGGTCGGATCAGACGGAGACCGTCTGCTCCGCATCCTGCGGAGCTGCGGTGTCGACGGTGTCGCCATCCGCCGGCGCTGCCGTGTCGGCATCGGCCGGACCGGCTGCCGCCGCGTTCTTTTCCTGCAGCGCAGCCGCAAGCTGCGCCATCTTCGACGGCAGCGCGTTGAACGCGTAGGCGGCCTTCGTCAACGTGCCCCTCATGGCGCCGGCCAGCTTGGCCAGCAGAACCTCGCGCGACTCCAGGTCGGCGAGCTTGATGACCTCGTCCGGCGCCAGCGCCTTGCCGTCCAGGTAACCGCCCTTGACCACGAGCAACGGGTTGGTGCGCGCGAAGTCGCGGATCGCCTTGGCGGCGTCCACGGGCTCCCCGGAAATGAACGCAACCGCGGTCGGGCCGGTGAACAACTCGTCCAACCCGGCCACACCGGCGTCCGCGGCTGCCCGCTTGACCAGCGTGTTCTTGGCCACGGTGTAGGACACCCCGGCGCCCAACGACCGGCGCAGCGTGCTCAGCTGAGCCATGGTCAGGCCGCGGTACTCGGTCACCACCGCGGCGGACGAGGAACGGAAAGACTCGGCGATCTCGCCGACCGTCGCCTGCTTCTCCGCCTTCTTGGTGGACTGAACCATCTCGCCTCCTTCTCCTAGCTTGTGCTCCGGGCCGGCCATTGCCGACCCGCACCACCGAAGCCCGGACAAGGCAAAAGCCCCGGCCACTGGAGGACACCAGACGGCACGGGGCTTGAGATGCAAGCACTGACGCTCGCAGACGAACCTCGTCCTCCTGCGTGGGCCGCCCGGCAAGCCGGACCTTCGCTCACATACCCAGGGGCATGCGAAAGCCGACGGTCTTCGGTGGAACCTGATCAGAATAGCAGGCTCGGTGCGCCGGTCAGCCGGTGTAGACGTCAGACGCGGGCGGAGGGCTGATGGTCTGCGGACTTCCGTACTGCAACGAGAGTTTGCTGCTCACTGCGGTCCCACCGGTCAACCAGACCCCGAGGCAGTTGGCCTGGTGATCGACCCACAGGGTCACCCCCAGAGACAGCGGGTCGGCCCGCAGTTGGTCGGCCACCGCCTGCCATTTCAGGTGCATCGACCCGGTGGACGCCTTGGCCAGTGCGTCGACCGGAACTGCCAACACGTACTCATCGACCTGCTGTCCCGCAAACGTGCCGGCGAGCGTGGAGCTGTGGGTGGCGGCCTGGGCGAAGGGCGCGCAATTGTCCACATCGGCCGCCCCGAGCGCGGACTCGACCTGACCGTCCAACGACCGGATGATCGGATCGGACGAGGAGGGGTTGGCCCGCACCCAGGTCTTAGTCGTACCGAGCTGCTGCGACAGCGGCTGACTGGCGACGTAGGACTGGTGAGCGGCCCGGATCAACCGGATGTGGATGGACCGTCCGTTGACCGTGCCGGTGGCATCGTCGCTCACATCGGTGAACACGCCGGCGGAAAGGACTCCCTTGATCAGGTCGCCTTCCTGCAGACCCGCTGCGGCGGCACTTCCGCTGTAGGTGCCGACCACCCACCGGTGGGTCTGACTCACCTTGTGCAACGTCGCCGCCAGTTGCGCACCCGCCGGATCGCCGGCCTGTGACGACGGGGTCGACGGAGTCGGGGTGGTCACCCGATCCCCGGCCGGTGGCGTGGACGAGCTGGGCGCGACCGTGGGCGTGGGCAGCGTGGACGAGTGGGTGATCTGTGCCGGTGTGGACGCTCCGGAAGAGCTCACGCCCACGCTTACGCCCACTCCCGGGGCCGCGCTACCGGCCACCGGAGTCGAACACGCGGCGACGCCCAGGCCGACGACGACAACAGCCACCAGCGCGAGCTGACGACGATGGAGCACAACGTCCCCCTGACCCGGCCAGCAGCATCCAGGCCGCCGATGCGGTCAAGGTAGCCGACTGACGCGATGACCGCCCGGCCGGGCCGAGCCACTTCCAGTGAAGGTCGACGAGCGCGCCGTCAGCGACCGGCGAACACGGTGGCCGGGTCGGGAACCGGCACATCGGCCCGGGCATCGGGGACCGAGACCGTGTAGGTCCAGGTGGCCACCCGCCCGTCGAAACCGGCCGTCTGCACCGATTTCACCACGCGGTAGCGGTCGTCGATCCAGAGGTCCGTCGAGACCGTTGCGGAGGCGTCGAACGCTTCGGCACTCTCGCCGCCGGCCAGGTCCTGTTCGATCGAGTACTGGGCGGCCTGGGGGTTCAGGGCGTAGCGATAGTGATAGGCCGTCTGGCCGGCGACCGACTCCGTGCCCAGAAGTTGCGGGGCCGACATGGCCGCCGCCGCGCGGGTGACGACCTCGGAGTAGCCGGCGATCAAGGCGACCTGGGCCAGGAGATCTCGACTGCGATCGGACATCGTGGACTTCGCCCACGGGCGGTCGGTGGGCACGCCGAGTCGCTCGAGCAGGTCCGGGCCACCGATGTAGCCGACGGTGGCGTAGCGAAACCGGCCGTCGACCGTCATCGTCGGCGTACCCAGCTTGCCTGCGAATTCCCAGCGGCCGCCGCCGCTGACGCCTTGGTTGATCACGGCGCCGGCCACCAGTTCGGTCGGCGTGCGGAGTTCGACCGACCCGCAGATCGAGCGCATGTGCAGACGGGAGGCCATCACGTTTTTGAAGAATTCACTTTGCAGGAACGGGTAGGGCGCCAGACCGGATCTCGCGACCGTCGCCGGAGGTGCGGGCAGGGCGGGACCCGACGGCAAGGCCCCGGTCGATGCCGGCTCGCAGGTGGCCTGACCAGCGGCCGATGCGGACCCGGACGTAGGGCTCGGCGATGCCTGGGCGGTACCGACAGTCCCGGACTGCGACGTCGGAGTCGCCGAGCCCGGACCCGATGGATCGCTCGCGCTCGACAACGTGGCGCCTGCCGACGTCGGCCCCGCCGACGGTGTCGACGTGGCCAATGGCTGAGTCGACGGCGCGGCCGAACAGGCCACCGCCGTCAGGAGCGCCAACGAGGCCACGACCGCAACACCCACCATCGACCGGTGGAACCTCATCCAGAACCCCCTGCGCCCGTGCGGGAGACGAGCATAAGCGGCGGTTGGACGACCCGCCCGGCCAACGGCCAGACGCCTCCGGGGCGAACGGCCCCTGAGCGGAAACGACGAACCCGCCCCCCGAATTCGGGAGGCGGGTTCGTTCAGCACGACTCCAGGTCAGACCTGGGACTCCTCCAGCAGGTTCCGGGTGATCGACGGGTCGACCGGGATGCCCGGGCCCATGGTCGTCGAGAAGAAGACCTTCTTCAGGTACTTGCCCTTAGCCGTGGACGGCTTGGCCCGCAGCACCTCGTCCAGGGCCGCGGCGTAGTTCTCGACCAGCTTCTCGGTCGGGAACGAAACCTTGCCGATGACCATGTGCAGGTTGGCGGCCTTGTCCACCCGGAAGTTGATCTTGCCGCCCTTGATGTCACTGACCGCCTTGGCCACATCCGGGGTGACCGTGCCGGTCTTCGGGTTCGGCATCAGTCCACGCGGCCCGAGAATCCGGGCGATCCGCCCGACCTTGGCCATCTGGTCCGGCGTGGCGATGGCCGCGTCGAAATCGGTCCAACCGCCCTGCACGCGGGCGATCAGATCGTCCGAGCCGACCTCGTCGGCTCCGGCGGCGATGGCCTCGGCGGCCTTGTCCCCGACCGCGAACACGACCACCCGAGCGGTCTTGCCGGTGCCGTGCGGCAGGTTGACGGTGCCGCGGACCATCTGATCGGCCTTGCGCGGGTCGACACCCAGGAGCAGGGCGACCTCGACGGTGGCGTCCTGACCCTTGGTTGCGGTGGTCTGCTTGGCGAGCTCGGCCGCGGCCAGCGGGGCGTAGAGCTGCTCCCGGTCGACCAGGGCGGCGGCGGCCTTGTAAGCCTTCGAGCGCTTCATTGCTGTCTCCTTGACAGATTGATGGAGGTCGTGGTCAACGGGCCAGCGCGGCCCTCCCACGGCGGCACCGCAGGTGCGGTGCCGAGATCGCGGTCCGACGGGTGTCAGTCCTTGATGGTGATACCCATCGACCGAGCGGTGCCGGCGATGATCTTGGCGGCCGCGTCGACGTCGTTGGCATTGAGGTCCACCTGCTTGACCGCGGCGATGTCGCGCAGCTGGGCGCTGGTGATCGACGCCACCTTGGTCGTGTGCGGCGTGCCCGACCCCTTGTCCACGCCGGCCGCCTTGAGCAGCAGTCGGGCAGCCGGGGAGGTCTTCAGCTTGAACTCGAACGAGCGATCCTCGTAGATCGAGATCTCGACAGGCACGACTTCACCGCGGGTCTGGTTCTCGGTGGCCGCGTTGTACTGCTTGCAGAACTCCATGATGTTCACGCCGTGCTGGCCGAGCGCGGGGCCGACGGGCGGCGCCGGGTTGGCCATCCCGGCCTTGATCTGCAGCTTGACGATGGCGGCAAGCTTTCTCTTCTTTGGAGGCATTGTCTTTCTTTCTAGTGGGGGGTCAGATCTTCGCGACCTGGTTGAAGGACAACTCGACCGGGGTTTCCCGGCCGAAGATGGAGACCAGCACCTTGACCTTCGCCGCGTCGGCGTTGACCTCGCTGATGGTGGCGGGCAGGGTCGCGAACGGCCCGTCCATGACGGTGACCGACTCGCCCACCGCGAAGTCGACCTCGACCCGGGACGCCGTGGCCGTGCCGCCGTCGCTCTGCGTCGGCCGGGACTGCTTCGGCGCGACCGGGACCAGGATCTTGACCACGTCATCCACCGACAGCGGCGACGGCCGCTGGGCAGTGGCGCCGACGAACCCGGTCACCCCGGGGGTGTTGCGCACGGCGCTCCAGGACGCGTCGGTCAGGTCCATCCGGACCAGGATGTATCCCGGGTAGACCTTGCGCTGGACCTGCTTGCGCTGGCCGTTCTTGATCTCGGTGACCTCCTCGGTGGGCACCTCGATCTGGAAGATGTACTCCTCCATATCCAGCGACTTGATCCGGGTCTCGAGGTTCGTCTTGACCTTGTTCTCGTAGCCGGCGTAGGAGTGCACGACGTACCACTCGCCCGCCGCGCGGCGCAGCGAGGCCTTCAGCTCGGCGACCGGATCGACCTCATCGGTCTCGCCATCGCCGGAGACAGTCGCGGACTCGGCGGATTCTTCCGACTCTTCCGGCGCGCTGATCGTCGCGATCTGGGTGTGCGTGCCGTCGGTCAGCACGACCTCGTCGGCTCCGACGTACTCCAGGTCGGCGACGTCCTCGTCGGCCTCGTGCTCGTCGGCTGGTGTCGACACGGTGAATCTCACTTCCTGATGGCTACTGATTGAGGATCCGGGCGGGGAGCCCGGCCGATGCGTGGGGATCTGGGGGAGCTAGCCGAAGATGGCCAGCACACCCTTGGCGAACAGCAGGTCCAGGACCGCAACCAGCGCGACCATGAAGACGACGAAGACGATGACCACGATGGAGTAGGTGATCATCTGGTTGCGGGCGGGCCAGATCACCTTGCGGAGTTCGGCCACCACCTCGCGGAAGAACCGGCCGAGCCGGACAAAGATCGAACCGCGACTTTCCTCGGACTCGGTTCGGGCCCGGGTGGCCACTCCCTTGGAGGCGGTGACCCCGGCGCGGGTGGCCCCGGACCGGCGGGCTGCGGCCCGCGCGGACCCAGCGGTGGCCCCGACCGTCGCCTTGTCGGCGTCGGCATCCGCCACCACGTCGGCGTGGGTCACCCCGGCATCGGCCTCCGCGTCGGCTTCGGCCGCTTCCACCATGTACGCGGTGACGTCCGTGGCCGGGACGGCAGGCACGTCAGCGACAGCGTCGTCGGCAACGCCGTCGGTGGCTTCCTTCGCCCCGACATCCTCGATGCCGTCGCTGCTGCCGGCTGTCGAGCCTTTGCCCGGCGTGCCGTCGGCGTCGTCGCTCACGAACTACCTCTTCCGTTCTTCCTGTCCGCCGAACCGTTGCCGGAACGGCGGTGTCGCTGGCAGGGGCGACAGGACTTGAACCTGCAACCTGCGGTGTTGGAGACCGCTGCTCTACCAATTGAGCTACACCCCTCCAAGGGGACGGGACGACCAGCACCGTCACCGGCGCAAGCAGCCTCGACCCCCAACCGACCAGTGTACGGGGGACCTGGCGGGCGCCCTAATCGTTGCCGCCGTCGGGCTGTGACGACTCGGACGCCCAGGTGTCCAGCACAGTCTGCCCCAGCGCGAGCTCGCCGGTCAGGTCCCGATCCTCGCCCGGAGCCCCGAGACCGGCGCACCGGTGCAACCGGTCGGCGATCAGCACGGGTAACGGTCCGCCCGTCATCCGCAGGGCCCGGACTGCGGCCAGCAGCTCGGCCGACAAGGCCACCCGCCAGGGATCTGCGGCCGCCAGCAGCTGCGCCGCGGCCAGGGAGGAGAACGACGCATCTTCCTCGGCCCCGCGGGACAGCGAGACCGACTGCAGCCCGGCCGGCACGGCCAGCGCGCGCAACTGTCCCAGGGCCGACGCCGCGACGTATTCGCAACTCATCAGGCCGGAAGAGCCGGACGGCCCATCGGCCAGGAAAGCCGGCAGCCCGGTCAGGCCGGGCTCGAACAGGGCGCTCAACCGGGAGAGCCCGGAAGCGGCCACCCGGGCCAGCGCCAGCGCCACCCCGTCCAGCGCTTGCTGCAGATAGGTCGACTGGAACGCGCCGTGGTGGACCACGGTCCCGTCCGCCAGGAAGAGCGGGTTCTCGGCCGGCGCGCTGACCATTCTCTCGACCACCTGCTGGGCGTGGTCCAAGGCGTCCATCAGCGCGCCGAAGACCTGCGGCAGCGTCCGCAGCGCGAACGGGTCCTGGATCCGGGCGCCCGCCAGGCCGCTCAGCAGTCGGCGCAGACGTCGGGCGACCGTGATCGCGCCGACAAAGGGCGTGGCCCGCTCGACCGCCTCGGCCACTGCCTCGTGGTTCCCGCGGAGGGCGGTGAACGACATCGCGGCCACGTCCAGGGCGGCGTCGGCCAGCCGGCGGAGTCCGACCAGGGCCAGGGCGGCGTCGGCCAGGGTGGCGGCGTTGCTGGACAGGAATCCGAGGCCATCGGCGGGGCCGAAAGCAACGACGAACGGCAGCGGCCGGGCCGTCGGGCTCTCGCCGGCCAGGGCCAGGGCCGTGGTGGCCAGCGCGGGCAGATCGCCGGTGCCGACGCTGCCGTACTCGCGCACCGCCGGCAGCGCGTCCGCGGCCAGCATGGCCGCCAGACCGTCCAGCACGGCCGGGTCGATTCCGCTGCCCCCCGCCGCCAACTGCTGCAATCGGATGGCCACCATGGCGCGAACGCGACGCGGAGCGCGCAGCTCCCCCGCCGAGGTGGCGTGGCTGCGCAGCAGTCGGAGGACGTGAGCGCCCTCCGCGGCCTCGGACACCGACACGGAAACCGAGCGATTGGCCCCGACCCCGGTGGTCTGTCCGTAGACCGGGCGCCGGGTCGACGCGATCCGGCCGGCGCGGTGCGAGGCCGCCGCCCGTTCCCGTCCGGCCGCGGTCAGCGATACCGGCCGACCTGCGCCAATGGCCTCGATGTCGACGCAGCTCAGGGCCAGGCCGTCGAGTCGGACCGGGTCCATGGCCCAAATCCTGCCAAAGCCCCCCGGTGGGTTCCCCCTCGATCGGCGAGCCGGGCGATTGTTACGGGCGGAGAAATCCGGGTGCCGCGTGCTTGACGTGACGGGTCGCTTCGGTGAGAGTGCCCCGAATCGACCGCGTCCATCAGAGTGGCTGTCGGTACGGCAAGGCATCATTTCCAGCACGACGCAGCCACGATCAGGTCCGGACCCACCGGCCCACCGATGAGCGGAGAGCATCAGGCGATGATCCGGTTCGACAGTGTCACCAAGCGCTACCCGGACGGCACGGTGGCCGTCGACGCGCTCACCTTGGATGCACCCTCCGGACAGATCACCGTCCTCGTCGGCCCGTCCGGCTGCGGCAAGACCACCTCCTTGCGCATGATCAACCGGATGATCGAGCCCAGCTCGGGGACGATCTGGCTGGACGATCAGGACACGGCCAAGCTGGCCCCGCCGGTGCTGCGGCGCGGGATCGGTTACGTCATCCAGAGTGCCGGGCTGTTTCCGCACCGGACCATCCTGGACAACGTCCTCACGGTTCCTGCGCTGCTCGGACAGGACAAGCGGACGTCGCGCAGCCGGGCCCTCGAGCTGCTCGACCGGGTCGGCCTGGACCCCAAGTTCGCGGGCCGCTATCCCGCCCAACTCTCCGGCGGCCAGCAGCAGCGGGTCGGCGTGGCCAGGGCCCTGGCCGCCGACCCCCCGGTGATGCTCATGGACGAGCCGTTCTCGGCCGTCGACCCGGTGGTGCGGGAGCAATTGCAGGACGAGTTCCTCCGGCTGCAGCAGGATCTGGGCAAGACCATCGTGTTCGTCACCCACGACATCGACGAGGCGATCAAACTCGGCGACCAGGTCGCGGTGCTCAACGTGGGCGGGGTGCTGGCCCAGGTGGCGCCCCCGGTGGAGCTGCTGGCCCGGCCGGCCGACGCGTTCGTGGCCGGCTTCGTCGGACGCGACCGTGGTTACCGTGCGCTCGGCTTCGAACCCGAGAACGTTCCACTGCGAGAAGCGGTCACGGTCGCCGTCGGGTCCCCGTTGAGCGCCGCCCACGGTGTCACGGAGGACGGCTGGGTCCTGGTGGTCGACGACCGGACTGTCCCGATCGGCTGGTTGGACACCTCGATCACCCGGCCGGACGGCCCGGTCACGCCGGAGCTGCTCAACCTGGGCGGCACCCTGGCAGTGGCCGGCGGTCCGTTGCGGGCCACCCTGGACGCGGCGCTGTCCTCCCCCTCGGGTCGCGGGGTGGTCGTGGACGCCGACTCCCGGCTGCTGGGCACGGTGACCTCCGCCGACGTGGTCGCGGTGATCGAGCAGCGAGCCGGCCGGACCCGGGGGGCCTGATGTTCAGCTATTTCAACTCCCACCGGGCCGAGATCCTGGGTTACCTGTGGAACCACTTCTACCTGTCCGTGATCCCGGTCCTGATCGGTCTGGTCCTGGCCGTTCCGCTCGGGTGGGTGGCGAGCCGCTACCGCTGGTCCTACTCGCCGCTCATCACCATCGCCGGGCTCCTCTACACGATCCCGTCCCTGGTGCTGTTCGTGGTCATGCCCGGCATCCTGGGCACGAAGATTCTCAGTGTGGTCAACGTGATCGTCGCGCTCACCATCTACGCGGTCGCCCTGCTCGTTCGGGTGGTGGCCGACGGGCTGAACTCGGTCTCCGCCGACACCCGGCAGGCGGCCACGGCCATGGGCTACCGGGCCGGGGGCCGATTCTTTGCCGTGGAACTACCGCTGGCCATTCCGGTCATCGCCGCCGGGGTGCGGGTGGCCACCGTGTCCAACGTCAGCCTGGTGGCGGTGGCCACGCTGATCGGCACCGCCCAGTTGGGCACCCTGTTCGACGAGGGCCTGCAGTTCAGCCAGACCGGGGGGCCGTGGGTGAGCCCGCTGCTGATCGGGCTGATCCTGTCCGTGCTGCTCGCCCTGGCCCTGGACGCGGTGGTGCAGCTGATCGGCCGATCCTTGACCGGCTGGCGACGGGCGGTGGCCCGGTGATCAACGACGTCTGGAGCTATCTGACCACCGGAGCGAACTGGCTCGACTCGGGCGGCAACCCCGGACTGCTGTCCGAGATCGAAGCTCACCTGATCTATTCGTATGTCGCCATCGTGATCGCGATCGTGGTGGCCCTCCCGCTCGGGTTGTGGATCGGCCACACCGGGCGCGGCGCCACCCTGGTCGTCGGCGCCGTCAATGCCAGCCGGGCCCTCCCCACGCTGGGCCTGATGACACTGATCTACATCCTGCTGGTGCCCCACTTCTACGGGCATACGAATCTGCCCAGCATTCTGCCGGTGGAGTTCGTGCTCATCGTGCTGGCGATTCCGCCGCTGCTGTCGAACACGGCGGCCGGCATCCAGTCGGTCGACCCGGCCATGCGGGACGCGGCCGCCGGGATGGGGATGACCGGCCGGCAAGTGCTCTGGCAGGTGGAGGTGCCCAACGCGTTCCCGCTGATGATGTCCGGGCTGCGCAGTGCCACCCTGCAGGTCATCGCGACCGCGACCATCGGGGCCTACGTGGGGCTGGGCGGGCTGGGCGCGCCGCTGTACGCCGCAAGCCAGCAGGGACCGTTCCAGGACAATCCGCAGAGTCATCAGGCCACCGGCGAGCTGCTCTCGGCGGCACTGCTGATCGCCGTGCTCGCGGTGGCCCTAGATCTCATCATGGCAACAATTCAGCGATTTTCGACGTCCCGGGGAATTACCGGGCGATACCAGCGGTCACACCTGCCTGGACCGGCCGACGTCTCCGTGCAGGAGCCCGACGTGAAGGACACAGCAGTCGCCATCCCGTCGTGATGTTTTCCGGTCACGTCACCCCCACCGGCCGACAACGGCCTGATGAAGGAGAAGTCAGTTCATGAAGGCAACACGTATCGCGACCGGCCTGGCCGGCACCCTCGTCGCCGCTTTGGTGCTGACCGCCTGCGGCTCGTCCTCGAGCTCCGGTGGCTCGTCGACATCGAGCAGTTCCAGCAGCTCCTCCAGCACCAGCTCGTCGGGCGGCAGCACCGGCGGCGGAACCGTCATTGTCGGCTCGGCCAACTTCTCCGAGTCGGAGCTGGTGATGAACATCTACGCCGCGGCGCTCAAGGCCAAGGGCGTGAACGCCACCACGAAGCCGAAGATCGGCAGCCGCGAGGTCTACATCCCGGCCATCAAGGACGGGTCGATCGACCTCATCCCGGAGTACTCGGGCACCTTGCTCGACTATCTCGACAAGTCGGCCACCGCGGTCAGCTCGGACGACGTCTACAAGGCTCTGCCGGCGGCACTCGGCCCGGACCTGAAGGTGCTGGATCAGTCCCAGGCGCAGGACAAGGACTCCATCGCCGTCACCGCCGACACGGCCAGCAAGAACGGCCTGAAGTCCATCGCCGACCTGTCGTCGAAGTCGAGCACCATGATCCTGGGCGCCGCACCCGAGTTCGAGACGCGTACCGACGGTGTGCCCGGGCTGAAGAAGGTCTACAACGTGGTGTTCAAGTCGTTCAAGGTGACCGATGCGGGCGGCCCGAAGACGGTCGCCGCGCTCAAGCAGGGTCAGGTCGACGCGGCCGACCTGTTCACCACCGACCCGTCCATCAAGGCGAACAACTTCGTGGTGCTGGACGACCCGAAGAACCTGTACAACGCTCAGAACGTCCTTCCGCTGATCAGTGCCAAGAAGGACTCGCCGGCCATTGACTCGGCGCTGAACGCCGTGTCGGCCAAGCTGACCACGGATGTGCTGATCGACCTGAACGGAAAGGTCGCCTCGGGCACCGACCCGGCCCAGGTGGCCAGTGACTGGCTGAAGTCGGTCGGCCTGGTCTGAGTTCTTTCCAGGTGGCGTGGGCGGGGTCGGACCGAATTGGTCCGGCCCCGCCTTTGCGTCCGGGTGAGTCCAGGCGGGCACCGGGGCGTGTGCGACGATGGCTCATCGTGGGTGCACGCATCTCGGACCGGATCTCTGCCATCGCCGAATCGGCCACGCTGGCCGTGGACGCCAAGGCCAAGGCGCTGAAGGCGGCTGGCCGGCCGGTGATCGGCTTCGGCGCCGGTGAGCCCGACTTCGCCACGCCTGACGACATCGTCAAGGCCGCGGTCGAGGCCTGCGAGAATCCGGCCAATCATCGCTACACACCCGCGGCCGGGCTGCCCGAGCTGCGGGCCGCCATCGCAGTCAAGACCCGCCGCGACTCCGCCTACGAGGTTGGTGCCAACCAGGTGGTGGTCACCAACGGCGGCAAGCAGGCGGTGTACGAGGCGTTCGCCGTGCTACTGGATCCGGGCGACGAGGTGCTGTTGCCGGCGCCGTACTGGACCACCTATCCCGAGGCGATCGCCCTGGCCGGTGGAGTGTCGGTGCCGGTGATGGCCGACGCCGACGCCGGCTTCCTGGTCACTGTCGCGCAGCTGGAGGCGGCCCGGACCAGGCGCACCAAGATCTTGCTGTTCTGCTCGCCGTCCAATCCGACCGGTGCGGTCTACCCGCCGGAACAGGTCGAGGCGATCGGTCGCTGGGCGGTGGAGCACGACATCTGGGTCATCACCGACGAGATCTACGAGCACCTGGTCTACGGCGACGCGGTGCACGTGTCCATGCCGGTGGTGGTGCCCGAGCTGGCCGACCGTTGCATCGTGCTCAACGGGGTGGCCAAGACCTACGCCATGACCGGCTGGCGGGTGGGCTGGCTGATCGGCCCGCCGGACGTGGTCGCCGCGGCGGTGAACCTGCAGTCGCATCTGTCCTCGAACGTCGCGAACGTGTCCCAACGGGCCGCGCTGGCGGCGGTGTCGGGCACGCTGGAAGCAGTCGAGATGATGCGCGAGGCGTTCGATCGCCGGCGCAAGCTGATGGTCTCGATGCTGCGCGAGATCCCCGGCATCACCTGCCCCGAGCCGCAGGGCGCGTTCTACGCCTATCCGTCGGTGCAAGCCCTGCTGGGCCGGGACTTCGGTGGGGTCCGGCCGACCTCGTCGGCGGAGCTGGCCGCGCTGGTCTTGGAACGGGCCGAGGTCGCGGTGGTCCCGGGCGAGGCATTCGGCACCCCCGGCTACTTCCGCCTCTCCTACGCCCTGGGCGACGACGACCTGGTCACCGGAGTCGATCGTCTAGGCGCCTTCCTGCGCACCGCGCAATAGCAAGCGGCGTAGCCGGACTCAGGGCAGGCGGACGGTCGCGCGGGCCTTGGCCAGCACGGTTTGGCCTTCGAAGGTGGCCTTGATGTCGATGCGGGCGGTGCCCGCGGCCTCGTCGATCGCCCCCACGACACCGGTCAGCTCAACCACGGCTTCTCCGGAATCGGGCACCAGCACCGGGCGGGTGAAGGTCACGCCCAGCTCCCGCACCGCGGCCGGGTCGCCGGTCCAGTCCGTCACCAGCCGACCGGCCAGAGCCATGGTCAACATGCCGTGAGCGATCACCCCGGGCAGCCCGACTGACGACGCGGCCGAATCGTTCCAGTGGATGGGGTTGAAGTCGCCGGATGCACCGGCGTACCGGACCAGCTGGGCCCGGGTCACGGCGACCACCAGCGCCGGTAGCTCATCCCCGACGGCGGTCATGCCCGGGACACCAGCGTTCCGGTTGCGGTGCACACCGGCTCGCCGTCGGCGTCGGTCACTTCGGTGCGCAGGGTGAGCACGTCGTTGCCGGCCAGCACCCGGATGCCCTCGACCACGACCGTCGAGCTGAGCACGTCCCCGGAATGGATCGTCCGGTGGTGGACGAACCGCTGATCGCGGTGGATCACCCGAGAGAAGTCCAAGCCCAGAGCCGGATCGAACAGCAGCGCATCCTGGGCCCGGCTGATGACGGCGATGGCGAACGTCGGCGGGGCCGTGACCGGTGCGTCGGCATATCGGTCCGGATGGTCACCGATGGCCTCGGCGAACTCCCGAATCTTCTCGGCCCCGACCTCGTACGGCCGGCCGAGTGGGAACGATCGGCCGACGAAGCCGGGGTCCAGGGGCACGCCCCGGAGCTAGCGGGTCTCGCGGTGCGGACGGTGAGTGCCGCAGTTGGGGCAGAACTTCTTCAGCTCCAACCGGTCGGGGTCATTCCGCCGGTTCTTCTTGGTGATGTAGTTGCGGTGCTTGCACTGTTCGCAGGCCAAAGTGATCTTGGGGCGGACGTCGGTGGCGGCCATCGCGACAACCCTTTCTAGGAAAGAAACAACAGATGAGTAGCGGTGGCCGGACTTGAACCGGCGACACAGCGATTATGAGCCGCTTGCTCTACCAGCTGAGCTACACCGCCGCATCCGGACCATGGGGGCCCGGACACAGGAAAACGGCCACGGACCACACCCGCCGAGACGGACGCACCGCGGCCGGAATCCGAGCCCCTTTACGGAATCGAACCGTAGACCTTCTCCTTACCATGGAGACGCTCTACCGACTGAGCTAAAGGGGCATGCCTTCCCGCGACCGTGCCGATCGGTACTCGACACAGTTGTGCTCCCAGGTCGCAGCCTGATTCACCAGGCCGCCTGAGAGCCGTCGACAACTCTACTCGCTCGGCCAGGACCCGGCAAAACCACCGGCCGCCGTCCTCGGTCCCGCGCTGATCAGCTGCCGACCAGGCGGAGCACCTGGGCCTCGGAGTCGTCGCGGGAGCTCCGCACGGTCCGGGACATGAGCCAGGCTTCGAGCTTCTCGATGGGAATGGGCCGGGACAGCAGGAAGCCCTGCAGGTCGTCGCATCGCAGGGTGCGCAACGCGTCCCGAGCCGCCTCCTCCTCGACGCCCTCGGCCACCACCCGTAGGCCGAGCGAGTGACCCAGGTCGATGATCGCCCGCACGATGGCCAGGTCACCGAGGTCGGTGATCATGCCCTGGACGAACGACCGGTCGATCTTGATCTCGTCGATGGGCAGCCGACGCAGGTAGGCCAGCGACGAGTAGCCCGTCCCGAAGTCGTCCACCGACAGCTGGATGCCCATCGCGTGCAGCTCCCGCAACACCGGAAGCGAACGCTCCGGGTCGGCCATCACGCTGGACTCGGTGATCTCGAAGGTCAGCAGCTCGGGTGAGACGCCGTGATCGGCCAACGCCCGGGCCACCTTGGCCGGGAAGTCGGGGGCCGAGAGGTTGCGCACCGACAGGTTGACGGCCACGCCGATGCGCATCCGCCGGCGGGTCCATTCGGCGATCTGGGACAGCACGATGTCCAGAACATGCTCCAGCAGCACGTCGATGGATCCGGTGGTCTCGATGGCCTCGACGAACTCGGCCGGCGACACCGGCCCGAACTCCGGGTGAGCCCACCGGACCAGGGCCTCCATCCCGACCAGTTTCCGATCGGCCAGGCTGAGTTTGGGCTGGTAGACGACGGTGATCCGGCCCTCTTCGACGGCCCGGCGGAACTGGGTGATGAGGTGGAACTTGCGCCGGAAGACCTCGCCCATGCTGGTCCCGTAGGCCCGGATGGGCACGTCGGCACTCTGGGCCGCGGTCAGCGCCATCTCGGCCCGCTGGAGCAGCTCACCGGCATCCGAGTGGGCCCCGTCCACGTAGGCGATGCCGACCCGGACGTGCGGGTCGACGTCGATGCCGTCCAACCCGTAGGACCGGCCGACCGAGTCGATCAGCCGCAGCGCGATCTGTTCCACATCGGCCTCGCTCCGGGCGTCGGTCAACACGGCGAACCGGTCCGATTCCAGGTGCGCGGCGACGGCCTCGGAACCCATCTGCTCCAGGACCCGGGCGCCGGCCAGTCGCAACATCTGCTCGCCTCGCAGATGACCGATCGCGTTGTTGACCTCGGGCAGGATGCCCAGTTGGAGCAACAGCACGGCGCCGATGGTGTCCGAGTCGAGAGAGGCGGAGGTCTCCTGCATCAGGCCTCGCCAGTTCAGCAGACCGGTGATGGCGTCGTGGTAGGCGTCGTGCCGCAGCGACTCGACCAGGCGCTGGTTGTCCAGGGCGGTGGCCACGTGCTGGGCCATCGTCTCCAGCACCCGCAGGTCGTTTTCGGAGAACCGGGCCCAGCGACTGCGCCTGTCCCGCACCTCCAGGTAGCCCCGGATCCGGTCACCGGACTTCATCGGGGCGACGAGAACGTCCCAGGCGTGCCGACGGTCGAGCGCGGCCAGCAGTTCCGGGTCAACGGTGCGATCGGTGGACACCTGAACGGCCCCGGCCGCTTCGGCGGCGGCCCGCAGGATGGCGTCGTCGGCCGATTCGGTCGAGCGCTCGCCCGCGGGATCGCCGGTGAGCTGCGGCGTCCAGGGCGGCAGTCCCGTGGTCGGTGGCCGGTCGGTCAGATCGACCCCGACGCTGATCACCTCGCCGCCGCCCTCGGACAGGTGCACGACGGCGACCTCGGCGTTGAGCTGGTCGCGGACCCGTTCCAGCAGTTCCGGCCAGTGCGGATTGCCGGCCACCATCCCGGTGACCTCCCGACCGAAGTCGTACAGCCGGGCCAGATCAAGATGCTGGCGCAGGAATCGGGCGTAAACCCGGTACAACACGACCAGGGCCAGGCCCAGGGCCACGGTCAGGCCGCGCCCGATGAACGAACCGGGGTGGCCTCGATCCAGGTTCCACAGGGTGAAACCGACCATGGCCAGGACCGTGGTGGACATGCTGGCCACCACCGACCGCATCACCCCGGAGAGCACCGGCTCAGTGGCCCCGCGCAGCCGGTGCACCATGTTCACGGCCAGGCTGGTGATGACCGTGCCCGCGGTCGCGCCCACGATGATGCCCAAGGGCTGCAGGTTCGGATCGGACCGCAGTGCGACGAAAAGCATGATGGGCACGCCGAACTCAGTCAGGCCGAACACCGGGTTGAGCAGCTGGGCCAGCCACGAGTCGCGGCGCAGGAACGAGACGACGATCCAGGGAGCGACCAGGATGGGCCCGACCAGCGGCGGCCAGATCCCGCTGAGCAGCCCCAGGACCAGCGGGAACTCGGTCAGCGAGATCGAGAAGGTTTCACCCTTGACCTCGATCCGCAACGGCAGCAGCACAGCGGCCACGTTGAGCAGGGCCAGGAAGAAGACCAACCCGTTCCAGGACATGCTCGGCCGGGGTGCGGCCGCGATGGAATAGGTCCACATGGGCACGGCGATCACCAGCAGCCCGAGCACGATGACCGGATAGGCCAGCCGGGAACTGAGTGCCCGCGAGGTGGCGCGCGGCATCTCGGACGTAGGCACACTCACCTCCGCGACGGGGACAGCGGCCGGTGACAAGAAGGACGCCCTCTCGGGTGACCGGTCCGGGATACGACGGAGCGTAGCGCTCCGATGGCTGATCTGCCGTCTCGACCGCATGTTTGTTGCACCGAATGGCGGACGCCGGTCATCGAAGCGACATCACTGGCCCTCGGTGAACCGGATGAAACGAACGCGGGTGACGCTGGGGTGGCAGGTGAGAGATTCGAACTCCCGTAGCTTGCGCGGCTGATTTACAGTCAGCTCCCTTTGGCCACTCGGGCAACCTGCCGAACCGCCCCGGCCCGCAAGCGGACCAGGACTGCCGGATCACAGTACAAGACAAGATTGTCCAGGCCGCACAATGAGGTGCCCGACAGATACAGAGAGGTGGGTATGGCCGACGCAACGTTCGACATCGTCAGCAAGGTGGACCATCAGGAGGCGGACAACGCGCTGAACCAGACGGCCAAGGAACTGGCGCAGCGTTTCGACTTCCGCGGCACCGGCGCCGGCATCGCCTGGGCCGGTGAGACCGGGGTCACCATCACCGCAGGCACCGAGGAGCGCTGCGCGGCCGCCATCGATGTCTTCAAGGAAAAGCTGATCAAGCGGGGCATCTCGCTGCGCTCCCTGGAGGTCGGAGAGCCGCAGCCGTCGGGCAAGACGTTCAAGGTGACCGGTTCGATCGTGCAAGGCATCTCGTCCGAGCACGCGAAGGCCATCGCCAAGCGGATCCGGGACGAGGGCCCCAAGGGTGTCCAGGCCCAGATCCAGGGCGACCAGCTCCGGGTGTCGGGCAAGAAGCGAGACGACCTGCAAGCGGTGATCGCCCTGCTCAAGGCGGCCGACCTGCCGGTCGCGCTGCAGTTCACGAACTACCGGTGAATCGAAGAGGCCTTGTCCTCGGCGTCACCGCGTATCTGATCTGGGGCCTGTTTCCGCTCTACTGGCCGCTGCTCGAGCCGGCCGGGGCCACCGAGATCCTGGCCCACCGGATGATCTGGTCGCTGGTGGTCATGCTGCTGGTGCTGACCGCCCTCCGCGGCTGGGGCGACCTGCGTCGGGCCGGTTTGCGCACCTGGCTGCTGGTCGCGCTCGGCGCCATCACCATCGCCGTCAACTGGGGCGTCTACATCTACGCGGTCAACAACGATCAGGTCGTCGACGCGGCCCTCGGCTACTTCATCAATCCCCTGGTCAGCGTGGTCACCGGAGTGCTGTTCTTCGGCGAGAAGTTGCGTCCGGCGCTGTGGGTGGCGGTGGGTCTGGGCGCGGTCGCGGTGGTGGTGATCGGCGTCGCCGGGGGTCATGTGCCCTGGATCTCGCTCATCCTGGCCGCCAGTTTCGCCGGCTACGGGGTGGTCAAGAAGGTCATCGCCCTGCCCCCGCCGGCCTCGCTCACCGCCGAGGGCCTGGTCCTGCTCGTGCCGGCGCTGGTTTTTCTGACTGTGATCCGGGTCCACGGAACGGACACCCTGGTCGGGCACGGCTCCGGACACATCGTTCTGCTCGTGCTGTCGGGCGTGGTCACGGTGGTGCCGCTGCTGGCCTTCGCCGGCGCGGCTCAGGCGCTCCCGCTGTCGATCCTGGGGCTACTGCAGTACCTGACCCCGATGGCTCAGTTCCTGCTCGGGGTGCTGTGGGCGCACGAACACATGCCGCCGGCCCGCTGGATCGGGTTCGTCTGCGTCTGGGCCGCCCTGGCCGTGATGACCTTCGACGGGCTGCGGGCCGGGCAGCGGGCCCGGCGGACGAAGCAGATCCGGCCGGCGGTCGAAATCCGCTACTCCGGCAGCGCCGGTCAGTAGGTGCGGGCGAGCACGAACCGGTTCAGCGTGCGCAGGGCGTCGCGGGCCGGGGACGCCGGCAGCAGGTCGAGTTCGGCGTCCGCGGTGGCCGCGTAGCCGGCCAGGGTTTCCCGGGCCCGATCCAGACCCGAGGACACCCGGAGCAGCCGGACCGCCTCGGCCACCTCGGCGTCGTCGCGGATCGGACCCTCGAGCAGCTCGAGCAGCCGCGGGTCCGCCTCCGGGTCGGCCCGGGTGTAGAGCACGGGCAAGGTCGCGATGCCCTCGCGCAGGTCCGTGCCCGGAGTCTTGCCCGAGTCCAGCGACGCGATGTCGATGATGTCGTCGGAGATCTGGAAGGCCGTGCCCACGGCCCGGCCGAACCGGCGCAGGGCGCGCACCTGCTCGTCGGTGGCGCCGGAGAAGGTTCCGGCGTACCGGGCGCAGGTGTCGATCAGCGACGCCGTCTTGCCGTCCAACACCTGCAGGTGGTGAGCGATGGCGTCGCCACCGTCGGCGGGGCCGACCGTCTCGGCCATCTGCCCGGTGACCAGCTCGGCGAAGGTCTCCGCAATGATCCGGACGGCATCGGTGCCCAGTCCGGCCACCAGGCGGGAGGCATGGGCGAACAGGAAGTCCCCGGTCAGGATGGCGATGGAATTCGTCCACCGGGCATTGGCCGACTTCGCCCCACGCCGCAGGTCGGCCTCGTCCATGACGTCGTCGTGGTAGAGCGTGGCCAGGTGGATCAGCTCGACCACGGCGGCGGCCACCACCACCTCCTCCGCCTCCGGACGGGGCCCGACGCCCGCGGCCACCAAGGTGAACAAGGGCCGGAAGCGCTTGCCGCCGGCGTGCATGAGGTGCGAGGCGGCCTCGGTGAGGAAGCCGAACTCGCTCACCACCTCGCGCTCCAGCAGCTCCTCGACCCGGGCCATTCCCGACGCCACCTGGGCGGCCAGCACCGGATCGGCCAGGTCGATGCCGGCCAGCGAGCTCGGTGCGGTCACCGGGTCAGGGTATCGGGCGCGGTGGCGCCCCTGGGGGTGATGATCGCCCCGGCCATCCGCCGCACCGCCTCGATCAGCAACGCAGGTGAGGCAGCCAGGTTGAGCCGGACGTGTCCGGCGCCGCCTTCCCCGAAGGTCGGGCCGGAGTTGACGGCCACCCCGGCGTGCGTACAGAACCAGGCCGCCGGGTCCTCGTCCAGACTCAGGTCGGAGCAGTCCAACCAGGCGAAATAGGTGCCCTGCGGCAGGCGGTAACGGACCTGCGGCAGCCCCTGGGCCAGCAGCTCGGCCAGCAGCCGGCGGTGCTGGTCCAGCTCGAGAAGCAACTCGTCGAGCCACTGGCCACCCTGCTCGAGCGCAGCGGTGTGAGCCAACACACCGAGCCAACTGGCCCCGTCACTGGCCTGCTGCGGCAGCCGGGCCAGGTCGGCCCGGGCGTCCGGGCCGGCCACCAGCAGAGCCGCCCGGATTCCGGCCAGGTTCCAGGACTTGGAGGCGGAGACGACGGCCATGGCCGAGCCGGCGCCGGGCACGTCCAGGTACGGGGTGAACGTCTGCCCGGCGGCCACCAGCGGGGCGTGCACCTCGTCGGACACGACCCGGACGCCGTACTCGTCGGCCAACGCGGCCACCGAAGTCAGCTCAGCGGCGGTGTGCACCGTCCCGGTCGGGTTGTGCGGGCTGCAGAGCAGGAACGCGGACCGGGGCCCGGCCGCCGCGAACGCGGCCCGAAGGCGGTCCAGGTCGAGCCGATCGTCCGGGCCCAGGGCGGCGGTGACGACCGCGCGCCCGGCGCCGGCCACGAAGGGGACGAACTGCGGATAGACCGGCGGCGTGATGACCACCGGGGCACCCGGGGCGGCCACCAGCTCGATCGCCTCCATGGCCCCACGCATCACGTCGGGCACCAGCCGGATGTCGACCGGATCGAGGCGCTGCCCCCATCGCCGAGCGGCGAAGTCCGCCCAGGCGCGCTGATAGCCGTCACCGTGGGCGTAGCCGGTGTCGCCCTCGTCGATGGCAGCATGCAGCGCATCCGCGATCGGCGGGGCCAGCCGGACGTCCATCTCGGCCACCCACAGCGGCAGGACGGTGCTCGGGTAGGTCTGCCATTTGGCGCTGCGCCGGCGCCGGAGCTCGGCCTCGGACAGATCGAACAGCATCAGTGCAGCAGCGGCATGGGCACAGTGAGCACGTGCAGGAACCAGGTGGGGGCCACCCCCAGGACCACCGTGACCAGCGCGGACGCGCCGATGACAATAGCCGTGAAGGTGCCCGGCACGACGACATACGGGTCACCGTCGCCCTCCGTGCCGTCAGCGCCGGCCGAGGCCGGAGGCGAGAAGTACATCAGCACGATGACCCGCAGGTAGAAGTAGGCGGTGATCGCGGTGGCGATCATGGCCACCACCACCAGCCACCCCATGCCCGCGGCCATGGCCGCCGTGAACACGCTGAACTTGCCGATGAACCCGCTCGTGAGCGGGATCCCGGCAAAGGAGAGCATGAAGATCGACAGGATCGCGGCCAGGATCGGCGAGCGCTTGGCCAGGCCGGCCCAATCGGACAGCCGGGAGGCCTCGCCGTTGCCCTTGCGGACCACCGTGAAGATGGCGAACGAGCCAATGGTGGCGAAGCCGTAGGTCAGCAGGTAGAACATCGTGCCCGACGCGCCCTTCTCGCTCACCGCGAGCACGCCCAGCAGGATGAAGCCGGCATGGGCCACCGAGGAGTACGCCAGCACGCGCTTCAAGTCGGTCTGGGTGATACCCAGCACGGCGCCGATCATCATCGAGGCCGCCGCCACCACCTCCAGCACCGGACGCCAGGTCCACTGCATCGGGCCCATGGCCACGGTCAGCACCCGGAGCAGGGCGGCGAAGGCCGCCACCTTGGTGCAGGCGGCCATGAACGCAGTCACCGGGGTGGGCGCGCCCTGGTACACGTCCGGGGTCCATAGGTGGAACGGCCCGACCGAGGCCTTGAACAGCAGGCCCACGGTGATGAGCGCGATGCCGGCCAGCAGCAGGGTGTCCGAGCCGCCGCCGGCCTGAGCCTTGTTGGCGATCTCGCCGAACTGGATCGACCCGGCGTAGCCGTAGAGCAGGGCGATGCCGTACAGCAGGATCGCACTGGTGAACGCACCGAGCAGGAAATACTTGACCGCCGCTTCCTGGGACAGCAGTCGGCGCCG
The DNA here is from genome assembly GCA_965277905.1 of Nakamurella sp. GTDB lineage: Bacteria > Actinomycetota > Actinomycetes > Mycobacteriales > Nakamurellaceae > Nakamurella. Next base: position 2,792,087 of record CBDIDW010000006.1, on the reverse strand, counting down.
CCGGGCCAGCCCGCAGAGCAGGTAGAGCGGCAGGGACAGCACCTCGAGCGAGACGAACAGGGTGAGCAGGTCCGACGAGGCCGGGAAGACCAGCATCCCGCCCAGGGCGAACAGGGCCAGCGGGAAGACCTCGGTCTGCATGGGCGTGGCCACCCGGGTGGCCACCCGGGCCCGGACGGACCCGATCCGGGCGGCGGCCTCGGCCACGAACGCCCCACCTGGCTCGGACACCCGATCGGCCATCAGCAGCAGGCTGGCCAGGCCCAACACCAGCAGCACGCCCCACATCACGTAGGTGCCGGCGTCGACGGCCATGGCCCCGGAGAAGGTCATCGCGTAGCGGTGCCGGGAGCCTTCGACCAGGGTCCAGACGCCCGCCCCGACCACGGCGACCAGCGACACCGCCACCTGTGCGGGGTAGCGCCGGTTACGCGGGAGAGCCGCCTCGACCAGCACGGACACGCAGGCGGCACCGAGCACGATGAGCACCGGCATGATGATCGCCAGGTTGACCGAGGGCGCCGCGATGGCGTTGGCCACCGGCGCAGCTTGGATCGCGCTCACTTGCCGGCTCCTTCGGACACACTGGGCACCGGGTCGGTGTGACCGGAGGACGTCACCGTCTGCACGGCCGTCGGGTTGATCACGTCCAACACCGGCTGCGGGTAGACGCCCAGCAGCAGGATGAGCACGACCAGCGGGGTGAGGACCCCGATCTCCCGGGCGTTCAGGTCACCGAACCGGCGCCGCACCGACGCGGCCACCCGGTGCGGTGCCTCGAGCACGGCCACCCCGGAACCACTCGGCGATCCGGCCGGTTGCACCGACGGTTCCGGTTCGGGGTCGAACTCGACCACCGCGGAGCCCCGGACCGGGCCGGTCATGACGCGCTGGAACACCCAGAGCATGTAGACGGCCGCCAGCACGATGCCCGTGGTGGCGATGATCGACCAGGCCGGGTGGCGGGTGAAGGTGCCCAGCAGGACCAGGAACTCGGATACGAACGAGTTCGTGCCGGGGACCGCGATGGTGGCCAGCGAACCGATCAAGAACAGGCCCCCCAGGATCGGCGCGACCTTCCAGACCCCGCCGTAGTCGGCGATGTTGCGGCTGCCGCCGCGGGTCGTCAGGAACCCGACCAGCAGGAATACCAGGGCGGTGGCGATGCCGTGGTTGACCATGTAGAGCACCGCGCCGCTGACCGCCTGGGTGGTGAAGGCGAAGATCCCCATGCAGATGAAGCCGAAGTGGGCGATCGAGGTGTACGTGACGAACCGCTTCATGTCGGTCTGCCCGGCCGCGACGATGGCGCCGTAGATGATGCCGATGACCGAGAGCGTGATGATCAGCCAGGCCAGCTTGCTGCTGGCCACCGGGAGCAGGGGCAGGCAGATGCGCAGGAACCCGAAGGTGCCGACCTTGTCCAGGATGCCGACCAGCAGCGTGCCCGCCCCGACCGGGGCCTCGGCGCCGGCGTCGGGCAGCCAGGTGTGCAGGGGTACCAGCGGCGCCTTGATCGCGAAGGCGATGGCGAAACCGGCGAAGATCCACATCTGGGTGCTGGTCGGGATCTGGTCGGCGATCCCGCGCAGGGTGGCGAAATCCAGGGTGCCCGATCCCAGCACCCGACCGGACGCCACGTACAGCCCGATCAGCGAGGCCAGCATGAGCAGGCCGCCGAGCAGTGAGTAGAGGAAGAACTTGGTCGCCGCGTAGGTGCGCCGCGGCCCGCCGAATGCTCCGATGAGGAAGTACATCGGGATGAGCATGACCTCGAAGAACACGTAGAAGACGAACACGTTGGTGGCCGCGAACACCCCGGTCATGGCCCCCTGCATGACCAGGATAAGCGCGAAGTACCCGCCGACGGTGCGGCCCTCGGGCAGCCGCTCGTCCCACGAGGCGCCCAGCACGATCGGTACCAGGAACGCGATCAGCGCGATCATGACCAGGGAGATGCCGTCCACGCCCACACTCAGGTTGATCCCGAAAGCCGGGATCCAATCCATCGAGAACGTCTCCTGCATGACCGGGATCACCGGGGTCGCCGTCGGAGTGGGCATCCCGATGTACGGGTGGATGTCCGAGCGGTAGGCCACCCACAGGAACACCGCGATGACGAATTCGGCCAGCGCGAACAGTAACGCCGTGGCCTTGACGGTGCGCGCCGGTGCCTTCTTGAGGGAGGCCACCACCACCGCCCCGATCACCGGCAGCACGATCAGGGTGGGCAGGTACCAGGACCCGGTCATGCGAACCTCACCAGGAGCAGAGCCGCGACCACCAGAAGTGTCCCGGACAGCATGGACAGGGCGTAGGACCGGACGAACCCGTTCTGCCAGCGCCGACCCCAACCCGACAGCGCGGTGAGCCCGGCGGCCAGACCGTTGACCGCGCCGTCCACGCCGCGGGTGTCGGCGAGGACCAGGCCCCGGCCCAGGGCCTCGCCGGGGCGGGCGACGAGCGCCTCGTTCAGGGCGTTCCCACCCACGTCGGCCCGGGCGAAGGCGATGACCGGGTTGACCCTCTCCGGCCGGACCAGCGGCACCGGCGTGCGCCCGACCAGCACCCAGGCCACGGCCACGCCCACCGCCACCAACAACAACGTAAGCAGCGTGATGACGATGCCGGGCAGCGGCGGGGTGGGCTCGACGAACGGACCCACGGACGGGGCCAGCCAATCCGCGAGCCGGTTCCCGATGGCCAGGAACGCACCCGCGCCGAGGGCGCCGACGGCCAGCACGATCATCGGTCCGGTCATCACGGCCGGCGATTCGTGCGGGTGGTAGTCGTGGCCGTCCGGAGCCTGGATGGTCTTCCATCGCTCCGCGCCGAAGAATGTCATCAGCATCAGCCGGGTCATGTAGAACGCGGTCAGGCCGGCGCCGAGCAGGGCGGCCCCGCCGAGCAACCAACCCTTGCTGCCGCCGGCGGCGAAGGCGGCCTGGATGATTGGATCCTTGGAGTAGTAGCCGGACAGGAACGGGAATCCGATGATGGCCAGGTAGCCGCAGGTGAAGGTGATGAAAGTGATCTTCATGTGCTTGCGCAGACCGCCGAAGTGGCGCATGTCCACGTCGTCGCTCATGGCGTGCATGACACTGCCCGCGCCCAGGAACATGGTCGCCTTGAAGAAACCGTGGGTGAGCAGGTGCAGGATGCCCAGCGCGTAGACGTTCGCACCCAGCCCCACGGCCAGGAACATGTACCCGATCTGGCTGACCGTGGAGTAGGCCAGCACCTTCTTGATGTCGTCCTTGGCGCAGCCGGCGATGCAGCCGACCAGGATGGTGACCGTGCCGACGATGGTGACGACCAGCTGGCCGGTCGAGCTCAGGTTGTAGATGGGCGCGGAGCGGGCGATCAGATACACCCCGGCGGTGACCATGGTGGCCGCGTGGATCAGCGCCGACACCGGGCTCGGCCCCTCCATGGCGTCCGGCAACCAGGCCTGCAGCGGTACCTGTCCGGACTTGCCACAGGCCCCCAGCAGCAGCAGCAGGGCGATCGCGGTGACCGTGGCGGGTGAGGTCTGGGCCAGGGCGCCGATGCGGTCGAACACGCCGGTGTAGGTGACCGTGCCCATCGACTTGAACATCAGGAAGATGGCCAGGGCGAGCCCGACGTCACCGACCCGGTTCATCAGGAAGGCTTTTTTCGCCGCCGTCGCGGCCGATGGGCGGTCGGTGTACCAGCCGATCAGCAGGTACGACGCCAGGCCGACGCCCTCCCAGCCGAAGTACAGGGTGACGAAGCTGTTCCCCAGCACCAGCAGCAGCATGGCGGCCACGAAGAGATTCAGGTAGGCGAAGAACTTGCGCCGGTCCGGGTCATGGGCCATGTAGCCGATGGAATAGATGTGGATCAACGCACCGACGCCGGTGATCAGCAGCACGAAGGTGAGCGAGAGCGGATCGACGCGCAGACCCGTCTCGACCGAGAAAGTACCGGAAGCGAACCAGGTGAACAGGTGCTGTTCGGTGACCCGGGCGCCGGCGTCGGCGCCCACGGTGGAAAAGAACGCGGCCAGGCCGATCACGAAGGCGACCACCACGGTGGCCACCCCGAGCAGGTGTCCGACCTTGTCCAGCGCCCGCCCCCCGACCAGCAACACGATGCAACCGGCCAGCGGCAGGGCGATCAGCAGCCAGGCCAACGAACCGGCCCCGCTGACAGCGCCGACGGTGCTGACCGGACCGGCGGCCGTCGCGTCGGCGAGCAGAGATGTCGTCATGGTCCCGTCAGAACTTGAGCAGGTTCGCGTCGTCGACGGAGGCGCTCCGCCGGCTACGGAAGATGGACATGATGATGGCGAGCCCGACCACCACTTCGGCCGCGGCCACGATCATGACGAAGAACGCCATGATCATTCCGTCCAGGTTGCCCTGCAGGCGGGCGAAGGTGACCAGCGACAGGTTCACCGCGTTGAGCATCAGCTCCACGCACATGAACACGACGATGGCGTTGCGCCGCACCAGGAATCCGACGGCACCGATGCCGAACAGCAGCGCGGACAGGATGAGGTAGTGGTTCGGGGTCACCGGCCGGCTCCCTCAATCACGTCGGCGGACTCCAGTTCCGGACGGCTCGGGTGGTCGTTGCCCTCGATCGCGCGGAGCACGGTGCCGCTGCGGTAGGCCCGCAGCACCCGTTCGCTCTCGGACTGCTCGACCAGGGTGGACACCGAGCCGGGCGCGACCGACCCGTCCGGCAGCAGCGCGGGGGTGGCGTTCGACGAGGAGGTGGCGAACACACCCGGGCCGGGCAGCGGCGACATCCGCTCCGAGCGCATGCGCTGCACTACCCGCTGCCGCTGCGACTGGCGGTCTCCGGCCGAGCGCTCGACGTGGGCCAGCACCATGGCCCCGACCGCCGCGGTGATGAGCAGGGCGCTGGTCAACTCGAAGCTGAACAGGTAGTCGGTGAACAGCAGCGCCGCGATCGAGCCGATGGCGCCACGGCTGGCCAGCGCCGCCTCGAACCCGACCGGTTGCTGGTCGGACAGCGACCGCACCAGCCCGGTGACCAGCAGGGCGACCACACCGAAGCCGACCATCACGGCGGCCACCCGCTGGCCGCGCAGTACCTCGATGACCGAGTCGCCGGCATCCCGCCCGGTCAGCATGAGCACGAACAGGAACAGCATCATGATCGCGCCGGTGTACACGATGATCTGCACGAACCCGAGGAACTGGGCCCCCTGGGCCATGTAGAGGAAGCCCAGGCAGAGCATGGTCAGCACCAGCCACAGGGCCGAGTGCACGGCCACCTTGGCCAGCACCATCCCGACCCCGCCGAGCAGCGCCAGCGGGGCCAGGATCCAGAAGGCCACGCTCTCGCCACCGGAACTCACCTGGCCGACGACATCGGCGGCGTAGGAAACGACCGGCCTGGCCGCGCCGGCGAGCTCGATCACGAGGTGCCTCCCGCCGGGGTGACCCCGACCGGTTCGGTGCCGGTGGTGGACGCGCCGGGCGGGCTGCCCGGAGCCTGCTCGCCGGTGGCCGCGGCGGGCGCGGGCACGGTGGCCGCATCGTGGCCGGCGCCGCGCCGCTCGGCTTCGGACGTCTTCGCACCCCGGACAAGCTCCGGACCCTGGACGTAGTAGTCCTTCTCGTCCTCGCCCAGGCGCATCGGGTGGGGCGGGAGCTCCATGCCCGGAAGCAGCGGGGCCAGCAGCCGGTCCTTGGTGTAGATCAACCGCTCGCGGTCGTCGTCGGCCAACTCGTACTCGTTGGTCATGGTCAGCGACCGGGTCGGGCACGCCTCGATGCACAGCCCGCAGCCGATGCAGCGCAGGTAGTTGATCTGATAGTTCTTGCCGTAGCGCTCACCGGGCGAGTAGCGCTCCTCCTCGGTGTTGTCGCCGCCCTCCACGAAGATCGCGTCGGCCGGACAGGCCCAGGCGCAGAGCTCGCAGCCGACGCACTTCTCCAGCCCGTCGGGGTGCCGATTGAGTTGGTGCCGGCCGTGGTACCGCGGGGCGGTGGGGACCGGGTTCCTCGGGTAGTCCTCGGTCACCACCGGCTTGAACATGGTGGCGAAAGTGACGCCGAAACCCTTGATCGGGTCCAACAGGGCCATCAGGATTGCCTTCCCTCTGCTCCGGCCGCCGCGCCCACCGGGGCGGGTGCCGATGTCGTGATGGCCCGGGTGGTGCCGCGGATCGGCGGCACGGGCACGGCCAGGTCAAGCGGCGGCACCGGATAGGCGCCCAACCGGGGGGCGACCACCGCGCTGCTGCCCACCACCTCTTCCGGTTCCGGTTCTTCCGGTTCGGTCTCGAGCGGCACCTTGCGCTGCGGCCAGAACGCCGCGACCACCAACAGGATGACCAGCGGGATGCCCATGTAGATCAGCACCTGCCGGGTGGACAGGCTGGTGGCGGTGTTGAGCACCCGGGCCGTGCCGATCAGCACGATCCACAGCAGCGAGACCGGGACCAGCACCTTCCAGCCCAGGTGCATGAACTGGTCGTACCGGATCCGCGGCAGCGAGCCACGGAGCCAGACGAAGACGAACAGGAAGAGCAGCACCTTGATGAAGAACCAGAGGAGGGTGACCCAGCCCTGGTTCGCGCCGGCCCAGATCGACAGCGGCCACGGAGCCCGCCAGCCGCCCAGGAAGAGCGTGGTGGCGATGGCCCCGACGTTGATCATGTTGATGTACTCGGCCAGGAAGAACGTGCCGAAGCGCATGCCCGAGTACTCGGTGTTGAACCCGCCGACCAGCTCACCCTCCGCCTCGGCCATGTCGAACGGAGCCCGGTTGGTCTCCCCCACCATCGAGATGCAGTAGACCAGGAAGCTCACCGGCAGCAGCCAGACGTACCAGCCGCCCTGCTGCTGGTGCACGATCGCCGACGTCGACAGGGTGCCCGAGTACAGGAACACGGCCACGAACGACAGGCCCATGGCCACTTCGTAGGAGATCAACTGAGCGGCCGAGCGCAGCCCGCCGAGCAGCGGATACGTCGAGCCGGAGGCCCAGCCGCCGAGCACGATCCCGTACACGCCGATGGAGGCGAAGGCCAGCGCGGCCAGCACCCCGACCGGCAGGTCGGTCAACTGCAGCGCGGTCTGGTGGCCGAACATGCTGACCGGGCCGCCGAGCGGAATGATCGCGAAGGTCAGGAAGGCCGGAATGCAGGCCATGATCGGCGCCGCGATGAACACGAACTTGCTTGCCCGGGTCGGGATGATGCCCTCTTTGAAGATCAACTTGACCGCGTCGGCGATCGACTGGAGCAGGCCGAACGGGCCGTTCCAGTTCGGTCCCGGCCGGTGCTGCATGCGTCCCACCACACGCCGCTCGAACCAGATCGCGAACAGCGTGAGCAGCAGCAGCAGCGCGAAGATGGCCACCGCCTTGATCACCATCAGCCACCACGGGTCGCCGGCCAGCAGCGCCTGGGTCGAGCCGTCCGCGGTCAGCCCGTTCATGCCGCTCCTCCCACGGTGACGAGGTCTCCGGGCCGTGCGCCCACGATCACGCCCACCGGAGTCTGGTCGATCCGGCCGGGCAGCCAGACCACGTCGTCGAGCATGTCGCTCACTTCCAGGGGCAGGGTGATCGAGCCACCCGCGGCCCCGGTCACCCGGACCGGGTCGCCGTGGCTCAGATCGTGACGGGCGGCCGTGGCCGCGGACAGCCGGACCACCTCGGTCTTGGCCGTGCCGGCCAGATGCGGCTCGCCGTCGAGCATCGTGCCCCCGTCCAGGGCCATCCGCCAACTGGCCAGGACGAGCCCGTCGTGGCCGGCGCCGGAGTTGCCGTGCACCAGGTTCGACAGCACCGACCCGACCCGCTCCACCGCGCGATGGAGCAGCCCGGTGACCCCTGCCTCCGGCTCACCGGTCACCGCGGGCGTCCAGGTGCCGAGCCGACCCATGTCGGCCCGGGCCGCCACGGGGGTCTGGGTGTAGAGGTCGACATCCATCTCCACGCCCAGCGTGTCCAGGATCCGGCCCTCGTCGAGCACACCCGGCAGGTCCACGGCCCGGCCGAACGACCGGTAGCGACCTTCCCAGTTCAGGTAGGCGCCGGAACGCTCGGCGTCGGCGGCGACCGGAAGGACGACGTCGGCCAGTGCGGTCACCGCGGACGGCCGGAGCTCCAGGCTGACCACGAAGCCGGCCGCGGCAATCGCGCCCACGGCGGCGCTCGGGTCGGGCAGGTCGTCGACGCCGACGCCGCCGATCAGCAGTCCGGCCAAGCCCGGCTCGGGCTCCGCCCCGGCATCGATCTCCACCTTGTCGTCCGGCACCGCGACCGCGGCCAGGATCTCGCTCGTGCTCCGGCCGGGTGTGGTGGGAATCGATGCACCCCAGGCCGCCTCGACCCGAACCCGGGCGGTGTCGTCGGACACCGGGTGGCCGCCCGGCAGCAGGCCGGGCAGCAGTCCGGCCTCGGCCGCGCCGCGTTCACCGGCGCGCCGTGGCACCCAGGCCAGGGTGGCGCCGGTGGCGTCGGCCAGCTCGCCCACCGCAGTCAGCAGTCCGGGCGTGGCCGCGGCCCGCTCGCCGACCAGGATGACCGCGCCGGACGCCCGCAACAGCTGACCCGCCTTGTTCCGGGCCCCGGCGTCTGCGGTGTCTGTCGGGTCCGCGGCCAGGTCGTGCAGCACACCCACCTCGGCGCCGGGCCGGGCATCGAGCCTGGCCCCGTCGAGTTTGGCCAGGCCGCGGCTGGTGACCGCGCCCAGCGAGAAGACGGCCAGCCGGTCCTTCCGGACCGCCTTGCGCAGCCGCAGGAACAGGATTGGCGACTCTTCTTCCGGCTCCAGCGCCACCAGGAGCACGGCCGAGGCCCGATCCAGGTGCGCGTAGGTGACCGCGCCGGTCTCCGGAGTGCGGCCGACCACGCGGGCGGCCAGGAACTGCTCCTCCTCGGCCGAGTGGGCGCGGACCCGGAAGTCGACGTCGTTGGTGCGCAACGCCAGTCGGGCGAACTTGGCGTAGGCGTAGGCGTCGGTCAGGGTGAGCCGACCGCCGGCCAGCACCCCCACGCCGCCGTTGTCCCGGGCCCGGGTCAGACCGGCCGCAGCGGCCGCGATGGCGTCGGTCCAGGAGGCCGGTTCCAGCTCCCCGTTCGCGCCGCGGATCAGCGGGGTCCGGAGCCGATCGCGTTGCTGCTGGTAGGTGAAGGCGAACCGACCCTTGTCGCAGTTCCAGTCCTCGTTCACGTCGGGATCGTGGTTCGCCAGTCGCCGGGTGACCACTCCCGCGCGGTGATCGGTGCGCAGCTCACACCCGGAGGCGCAGTGCTCGCACACCGTCTGGGTGGACTTCAGATCGAAAGGGCGGGACCGGAATCGGTACGCGGTGGAGGTCAGGGCGCCGACCGGGCAGATCTGCACCGTGTTGCCAGAGAAGTAGGACTGGAACGGCTCGGCCTGGTTGATCCCGATCTGCTGCTTGCTCCCACGCTCCAGCAGGTCGATGAAGTTGTCCCCGGCCACCTGCTCGGAGAACCGGGTGCAGCGCTGGCAGAGCACGCAGCGTTCCCGGTCCAGCAGGATCTCGGTCGACACCGCGACCGGCTTCGTGAAGACCCGCTTGGCCTCGTGCATCCGGCTGGTCGCAGACCCGTTGTGCAGCACCTGGTTCTGCAGTGGGCACTCGCCGCCCTTGTCGCAGATGGGGCAGTCCAACGGGTGGTTCAGCAGCAGGAACTCGAGGTTGGAGCGCTGGGCCTTCTCGGCCACGGCCGAGGTGTCCTGCGTCTTCACGACCATGCCGTCGGCCACCGTCTGGGTGCAGGACGCCTGCGGCTTGGGCATCGGCCGGCCGCCCATCTCCACCTCGACCAGGCACTGCCGGCAGGCGCCGACCGGCTCGAGCAGCGGGTGGTCGCAGAAGCGCGGGATGGCGATCCCGATCCGCTCCGCGGCCCGGATGAGCAGCTCACCCTTGGGTGCGTCGAGCGTGATCCCGTCGATGACCAGCCGCACGTGCCCCTCGGGGGTCGGCGGCAGCTCGCCGTCCTCACCCGGCTGCACCGCCCCCGGCGGGCGGGTCGCGAGAGTCATCAGTGAGCTCCTACCAGCTGCTGCGTGCTGATCACCGGGGGGGTGCGGCCGGTGACCAGGTCCTCGAACTCGGCCCGGAAGTACTTGAAGCTGGACAGGATCGGGGTGGCGGCGGCATCACCCAGGGCGCAGAACGAGCGGCCGATGATGTTGCCGGCCGCGTCGGTCAGGGTGTCCAGATCCTCGAGCGTTCCGGATCCGGATACCACTCTGCGCAGGATCTGGACCAACCAGCCGGTGCCCTCGCGGCAGGGCGTGCACTTGCCGCAGGACTCGTGCTTGTAGAACTCCAGCCACTTCCAAACCGCCCAGGGCACCGACACCGTCTCGTTGAAACACATCAGCGCGGTGGTGCCCAGCATCGACCCGGCCGCGGCCACGTCGTCGAAGGACAGCGGCACGTCCAGCTGGGCCGGGGTGAAGATCGGTGTCGAGGACCCGCCCGGGGTGAAGAACTTGAGCGGAATGCCGTCGAGCATGCCGCCCGCCGATTCCAGCAGCTGGCGCAGCGTGGTCCCCATCGGCGCCTCGTACTGGCCCGGCCTGGTCACGTGGCCGGACAGCGAGTAGATCTTCGGCCCGGGCGACTTGTCGGTGCCCATCGAGCGGTACCACTCCGGCCCGCCCAGCACGATCGCCGGCACGGACGCGATGGTCTCCACGTTGTTGACCACGGTCGGGCTGGCATACAGGCCTTCGACGGCAGGGAACGGCGGCTTGAGTCGGGGCTGGCCGCGCCGGCCCTCGAGGGAGTCCAGCAGCGCCGTCTCCTCGCCGCAGATGTAGGCGCCGGCACCGCCGTGCACCACGATCTCCAGGTCGTAGCCGGAGCCCAGGATGTTCTTGCCCAGGTAGCCGGCGGCCTTGGCCTCCTCGACCGCATTGGTCATCCGGCGGATCGCGTGCACCGCCTCACCGCGGATGTAGATGGCGCAGAAAGGGGCCTTGATGGCATAGCAGGTGATGATGCAGCCCTCGACCAGCGCGTGCGGGTCGGCCATCATGAACGGGATGTCCTTGCAGGTCCCGGGCTCGCCCTCATCCGCATTGACGACCAGGTAGGACGGCTTGGGGCTGTTCGGGGGCAGGAAGGACCACTTCAGCCCGGTCGGGAAACCGGCGCCGCCGCGGCCTCGCAACCCACTGGCCTTCATCAGCTCGACCAGCTGCGCCGGCTGTACCGCCAGGGCTTGGGGTAGGGCCGTGTAGCCGTCGAGCCGCTTGTACGAGTCGATCGTCCAGGAGCTCGGGGCCGACCAGCGCCGGGTCAGCACCGGCGTGAGCTGCGCTTCTGTGCTCATGATTTCTTCTCCGGTACGGGCGGCATGTCGTAGTGCTCGGGCATGGCCGGGGCGGTCTGGTGGGTCTGTTCGGCCAATGTGTTGCCGCGCAGGGTGGGAATGCTGGCCGACGGCCCGGAGACCTCGGCCACCAGGTTCGGGTGGATGCCCGCGATCTCCAGCTCGATCGTCTTGAAGTCGGTGAGCGGGGCGCCGCGGGTCGGGGCCGGCTTCTCCCCCCGCTGCAGGGCCCGGACCAGGTCGAGGGCGCCGTCGGGGGTTTGGTTGTCGTAGAACTCGTAGTTCACGGTGACCACCGGCGCGTGGTCGCAGGCGGCCAGGCATTCGGCCGTCTCCAGGGTGAGGGAGCCTTTGGCTCCCGGTACGCCGGCGGTCTGTTCGTGCCCGACCCCGAGGTGAACGGACAGCGAGTTGAAGATGGCGTCCCCGCCGAGCACCGCGCACAAGGTGTTCGTGCACACGCTGACCAGGTGCTCGCCGCACGGCTCGCGCTTGTACATGGTGTAGAAGGTGGCCACGGCGGACACCTCGGCCGCGGTCAGGCTCAGCTGAGCGGCGCAGAACTCGATGCCGGCCTGGGACACGAATCCCTCAACCGACTGCACCAGGTGCAGCAGCGGCAGCAAGGCGGACCGGGCCACCGGGTACCGCCCGATGAGCTCGCCGGCCCGCTCGTGGGTGAGCTGGTCGAAAACGACGTCACTCGGCGCGAAGACCGGAACTCCGATGCGGTTCACCATCTAGCGGTCCACCCCGCCCATGACCGGGTCGATGGAGGCCACCGCTGCGACGACATCGGCGATCATGCTGCCCTCGGACATGGCCGGCATGGCCTGCAGGTTCACGAAGCCAGGATCGCGCAGGTGCACCCGGAACGGTTTCGTGCCTCCGTCCGAGACCACATGGCAGCCCAGCTCACCGCGCGGGTTCTCGATGGCCACGTAGGCCTGGCCGGCGGGCACCGCAAAGCCCTCGGTGACCAGCTTGAAATGGTGGATCAGCGATTCCATCGACTCGCCCATGATGTGCTTGATGTATTGCAGCGAATTGCCCATGCCGTCGGAGCCGATGGACAGCTGGGCGGGCCAGCCGATCTTGCGGTCGGTCACCATGACCGGACCCGGCTCGGCCAATTTCACGGCGGCCTGTTCCATGATTTTCAGCGATTCCCAGATCTCGGCCAGACGCAGCCGGAACCGCGCGTAACAATCGGCTTCGGTCAGCGTGGGCACCTCGAAGTCGTATTCCTCGTACCCGCAGTAGGGCTCGACCTTGCGCAGGTCCCAGGGCAGGCCGGCCGACCGCAGGATCGGTCCGGTGATGCCCAACTGCAGGCACGCCTCCAGCGGCAGGTAGCCGATGCCTTCCGTGCGCGCTTTCCAGATCGGTTGTCCGGTCAGCAGTTTGTCGTACTCGGGCAGGCGCTCGCGCATGACCTTGAGGAAGGCGGCGACCCGCTCCGGCCAACCGTCGGGCAGATCCTGGGCCACTCCGCCCGGGCGAATGAACGCCATGTTCATCCGCAACCCGGTCAGGAATTCCATCAGGTGCAGGCCCTCTTCACGTTCCCGGAAGCCGGCCGTCATACCGGTCAGCGCGCCCAATTCCATGCCGCCGGTGGCCAATGCGACCAGGTGTGAAGTGATCCGGGTCAATTCCATCAACAACACTCGGATGATCTGGGCCCGTCGCGGCACCTCGATATCCAGCAACTTTTCGATGGCCATGCAGTAGGCAGCCTCATTGAACGCCGGCGACAGGTAGTCGGCCCGGGTCACGAAGGTCACGCCCTGCGTCCAGGTCCGGTATTCGCAGGACTTCTCGATGCCGGTGTGCAGGTAGCCGATGACCGACCGGGCCTGGGTGACCGTCTCCCCCTCGATCTCCAGGATGAGCCGGAGCACGCCGTGGGTGGAGGGGTGCTGGGGCCCCATGTTGATGATGATCCGCTCGTCGGCGAAATCGGCCTGCGGGTCGACAGTTCCGTCCGCGCGCAGGGCACCGACCATGTCATCCCAGTCGCCACCGGTCACGGTGAAGACCCGGCCCTCGGTGGTCCGGGTGCTGCGTGCTTCGAACGGTGTGCTCATCCTGTCCTCCTCACGAATAAGAGCGACGTTCGTCGGGCGCCGCGATTTCGGCCCCCTGGTACTCCACCGGGATGCCGCCGAGCGGATAGTCCTTGCGCTGCGGGTGGCCCTCCCAGTCGTCGGGCATGAGAATCCGGGTCAGGCCGGGGTGCCCGTCGAAGATGACCCCGAACATGTCCCAGCACTCCCGCTCGTGCCAATCCGCGGTCGGGTAGGTGGCCACCGCGCTGGGCACGTGCGGGTCGCCCGAGTCCACCGCGACCTCGAGCCGAATCCGGCGCCGGTAGGTCATCGAGGTCAGCTCGTAGACCACGTGCAGCCGCCGGGGCACGTCCACGCCGTAGTCGACTCCGGAGATCGAGCTGGCCAGCTCGAATCGCAGTGACGGGTCGTCGCGCATGATCCACAGCAGCGCGGACAGGTGGTCGCGGGCCGTGTAGAAGGTGATCTCCCGGTGGGCCACGGTGATCTGCTCGATCGCCGCCTGGGGCACGCCCTGGGCCTCCATGGCCGCGAACAGAGCATCGGCGACCTCATCGAAGTACGAACCGTAGGGACGCTCGGCCGGCACCGGCACGTAGGGCGAGCGGACCAACAGCCCGTAGCCGGAGGTGTCGCCGGACCCGTGCACGCCGAACATGCCGGTCCGGGTCACCCCGGTGACGAGCGGCTCGGCGCCGGCCGGCGGGGAGTACGGCTCGACCGAGGCCTGCGGCTCGGCCGCGCCGGGACCGTCCACGGTCCCGGTCTGCAGCGACGCCGGACGGTTGGTCGAACTGGACGCGCCGGGCGCCTGCGGGTCCTGGGCGCCCCCGCCGGGTCCCGGGGTGTTCTGCTGCGGGCCGGTCAAATCCGCACCGCCTTGGCCTTGGCCACCTGTTCGGCCAGCTCTTCGTCGGAAGGCATCGGCCGGCCGTGGGTGACGCCGTTCCGGCCGTACTTGACCGACGACGCGACCAAATCGGTGCGCTTACCGACCATCTCGGCGGCCCGGGTGGCGTTGATCGGGTCGTCCATGATCTTGGCGTGCAGCTTGAGGATCGCGTCGATGAGCATCTCCGGCCGCGGCGGGCAGCCGGGCAGGTACATGTCGACGGGGACGATGTGGTCCACGCCCTGGACGATCGCGTAATTGTTGAACATCCCGCCCGAGCTCGCGCAGACGCCCATGGACAGCACCCACTTGGGCTCGGCCATCTGGTCGTAAATCTGCCGCAGCACCGGCGCCATCTTCTGGCTGACCCGCCCGGCCACGATCATCAGGTCGGCCTGGCGAGGCGAGGCCCGGAACACCTCCATACCGAACCGGCCCAGGTCGTAGCGGGGCGCCCCGGTGGTCATCATCTCGATGGCGCAGCAGGCCAGCCCGAACGTGGCCGGGAACAGGGACGCCTTGCGCGTCCAGTTCACCAGCTTTTCCACGCTGGCCAGCAAAATACCGTTGGGAAGCTTTTCTTCGATGCCCATTTGTCAGTCCCAATCCAGTCCGCCGCGGCGCCACACGTAGGCGTAGGCGACGAACACGGTCACGATGAAAAGACCCATCTCCACCAGCCCGAAGACACCCAACGCGACTGCCGACTGGGCCCACGGGTAGAGGAAGACGATCTCGATGTCGAAGACGATGAACAGCATCGCCGTCAGGTAGAACTTGATCGGGAAACGGCCGGCCACCCCCTGCGGGATGGGGGTCGGTTCGATGCCGCACTCGTAGGCATCCAGCTTGGCCCGGTTGTAACGACGCGGGCCGATCAGGTCGGTGAGCACGGTGGCGTTGGTGATGGCGAACCCGCCCGCCACGATGAGCAGGATGACGATGGGCAAGTACCCGCTCATCGACATCGCCTCTTCGCGCAAGCGCTCATCGGGGTGTTCGCTCCGCTCCTTGCTCGTTCCTCGCTGCGATGCTCACTCACCGGTCACGTCCCCGGAGGTCAGACACTGGGCACCGCCTTGGTCAGCATGCGGACCACACGGTCCGCCCAATCACCGTCACGACTGTCATACAGGCCCGCGAGCAGCTTGAGCACCAGGTACATCAGCCGCTTGCGGGGCAGGCCGAGCCGCGTGGCGGCCTGCATGATGGCCGGCTTCCCGATCAGGATGGAGAACATCCCCCCGAGACGGTAGTACGCGCCCAGGTGCTCCTTCATCGCCGCGGCGTAACCATTCAGCGCAGCTTCCCGGCTCGGACCGTCGGGTCGTCCGAGCGCCTGCAGCACCGACTCCGCGGCCAGCGCCGCCGACTCCATCGCGTAGGCGATGCCCTCGCCGTTGAACGGGTTCACCGCGCCCCCGGCATCGCCCAGCAGCACCAACCCGTCCCGGTAGTGAGGGGTCCGGTTGAAGCCCATGGGCAGCCCGGCACCGCCCACCGGGCCCACGGCATGCTCGGCACCCAACTCCCACTCGACCGGCAGACCGTCCAGCCAGGTCCGCATGAGTTTGCGATAGTCGGTGTGCCCGAAAGCCTTCGAGCTGGACAGCATGCCCAGGCCGACGTTCACGGTGCCGTCTCCCAGGCCGAAGATCCAGCCGTAGCCGGGCAACAGCTTGGGGTGCTCGGAGTCGGTCCGGTCCCACAGCTCGAGGTGCGATTCCAGCCAGTCGTCGTGGGTGCGGCTCGGGGCGTCGTAGTACTGCCGGACCGCGACCCCGAGCGGACGGTCGTCCCGCTTGGCGATACCCATGCCCAGGGCGATCCGGGCCGAGACCCCATCGGCGGCCACCACGATCGGCGCGTGGAAGGCCTTCTCGCCCGCCTCGGTGCGAGCGGTCACGCCGATGATCCGACCGGTGCGCTCGTCCCGGATCGGGGCGGTCGCAGTGGTGCCCTGATGCAGTCGGGCCCCCGCCTTCACGGCCAGGTCGGCCAGCATGGCGTCGAAGTCCCGCCGCGGCCGGACCAGCCCGAAGTCCGGGTAGTCGCGCAGGGTCGGCCAGGGCAGCTCCAGCGAGGTGCCACCGCCGAGGACCCGCAAGCCCTTGTTCTTGAGCCAATCGGGCCCGGATACGTCCACGCCCAGGGCCAGTACCTGCTTGGCCCCGCGCGGGGTGAGGCCATCGCCGCAGACCTTGTCGCGCGGGAAGGTCGACTTCTCCAACACGAGTACGTCGACCCCGGACCGGGCCAGGTAGGTCGCCACCGTGGCACCAGCCGGGCCGGCGCCGACGACGAGGACGTCGGCAGTGGTGTCCGGATGGGCAGGAATCAACGTCAACCCCTTCCCGACCAGGCGCTGAACTGGACAAACGCAGGTGTCGCGGCGCTTGTGAAAACTTTCACAAGCTCCCGGATGCTCAGTGTAGTGCCGTTCACAGCCCGGTCGGCGCAGGGCCGCTGTCGCCCGCGCGGACGGCGTGATGCAGGGCCACGACCCCGAAGGTCAGGTTGCGCCACGCCACGTCGGTCCAGCCGGATGCGGTGATCACCCGCGCCAACGACGGCTGGTCCGGCCACAGGTTGATGGTCTCGCCGAGGTAGGTGTACGCGGTTGGGTTGGAGGAGAAGCGTCGGGCCAGGAAGGGCAGCACGTGCCCCAGGTGCCAGCGGTAGATCGTCCGGATGACTCCCCATCGAGGCCGGGAGAATTCGCACACCAGCAGCTCGCCGCCCGGCCGGGTGATCCGGGCGAACTCGGCCAGCGCCGCCTGCGGGTCGGACACGTTGCGCAATCCGAAGGAGATGGTGACGGAGTCGAAGCTGGCATCGGCGAACGGCAGGGCCATCGCATCGGCGGCGACCTTGGGCAGTACATGGTCCTTGGAGGCCCCCAGCATGCCGAGCGAGAAATCCGCGGCCACGCACCAGGCGCCGTGGCTGGCCAGCTCCCGGGTGGACACCGCGGTCCCGGCGGCCACGTCGAGCACCTTGCGTCCCGGGCGCAGGTCCAAGGCCCTGGCCGCATGCCGGCGCCAGCGTCGGTCCTGACCGAACGAGAGCACAGTGTTCGTGCGGTCGTACCGGGCCGCGACCCCGTCGAACATCGCGGCCACCTGCCGCGGGTTCTTGTCCAAACCGGCTCGTCCCACGGCTGCAGAGCCTACCGAGCGCGAGAGCCCGACCGGTCAAGCCTGCGCCTCGTCCACGGGAACAACCGGCCGGGATGGCGCAGCCACCACACCAGCGCCCCGGTGAGCAGGACCGTCGCCGCGAAGGTGAGCCCGAGCAGCAGGTTCCCCACCGCCGCGGTCCGTCCGGCCACCCGGACCAGGGTCGGTTCGGTGAGGTCGTACTCGACCACGAGCTGCTGGCCGACCTGCAGCAGCCCCGGGTAGAGGACCCCGCCGGGGGGACGGACGGTGGCACCCGCCGCGTCCACGAACTCGATGCCGGTGTGCAGCGGGGACAGGGTGAGCACGGTCGCGGTGGCGGTGCCCAGGTGGGCGTCGATGCGGTGGTCATTGACCCGCATGCCCACGAACAGGGCCATACACATGACGATCACGGCCAGGCCGGCCAGCAACACGATGCGCGCGGCGATGCGCCGCACGCTGCGCCCTGTGGGTGAGGCGGACGGGGCAGCCATGCCCCGAATCGTAGGGATCAGCGTCACGCCGTCGCAGCCCGTAGGCAGCCCAGGGCCCGGATACCCTGGCCACACCATGGCCGTTTCCCGCCTCGCATCCGCCCCTGGGATCGCGTCCGGCACCGTGACCTCTGCGGTCACCACCTCCGCCGACCTGCCCGCCGAACTGATCACGACCCTGCCCGGCAGCAGTGACAACCTGGCGTTCTTGTCCGGCGACGACGGGCTGGTGGGCTTCGGCGAGCATGCGGCGCTGCGGGTGTCCGGACCGGACGCGGCCGCGCGCATCCAGGACTGGTTCACCCGCCAGGTCGCCGGCCTGCAGGTATCCGACCAGATCGGCCGGCCGGGCACGGGTCCGGTCGTCTTCGTGTCGTTGGGTTTCGACTCCGATGACGAGTCGGTCGCGGTGATCCCGTCGGTGCTGCTCGGACGCCGCGGCGGGGTGACCTGGCGAACGGTGATCGGCCGGCCCGCCCCCACCTCACCCGTCGAGGTCCGGTCCCCCGGCGCGATCACCTGGACCGACCCGGCCCCGGCCGTCAACGGGTTCCGGGCTGCGGTCGGCGCCGCGACCGAGCGCATCCGGCGCGGAGAGCTGGACAAGGTCGTGCTGGCGCACGACCTGCAGGCCACCGCCGAACGGGACATCGACGATCGGCATCTGCTCGGTCGGCTGTCGCCGGCCTACCCGACCTGCTGGACCTTCGCCGTCGCCGGCCTGGTCGGGGCCAGCCCGGAGATGCTGGTCCACCGGTTCGGCCGGGCCCTGTCCTCGCGGGTCCTGGCCGGCACCGCGTGGGCCGAAGGCCTGGGCAATCACGTGGCCGAGCGGCTGATGACGAGCGAGAAGAATCTGGCCGAGCACGCTTTTGCGGTTGCCTCGGTGGCGGCCTCCCTGCAGCCGGTCGCGCAGCTGGATGTCCCCGCCGGACCCCGGCCGCTGGTGCTGACCAACCTCACTCATCTGGCCACCGAGGTATCCGGTGATCTGCGTGCGGAGTCGAGCGACACCGCCCTGGAACTGGCCGCCCGGTTGCACCCGACCGCCGCGGTGGGCGGCACTCCGACGCCGGCCGCGCTGGAGCTCATCCGGGAGCTGGAGCCGACCCGGCGCGGCCGCTACGCCGGACCGGTGGGTTGGCTCGATGCCCGCGGCGACGGCGAGTTCGCGCTGGCCCTGCGGTGCGCCCAGATCACCGGGCGGTCCCTGCGGCTGATGGCCGGCTGCGGCATCGTGGCCGACTCCGATCCGCAGGTCGAGGCGCGCGAGGCCCAGGTGAAGATGATCCCGATCCAGGAAGCGCTGCTTCCTTGACGGCTGGTCGGACAGCTGCCAGGGTCGCTGGCATGAGCCACTATTGACGTTCCGGCCTGATCGTCCGGCTGCTGGCGTTCTCCACCGTCCGTGACCTGATCCCGCTGCTGCCGGTGTTTCCGCTGCTCTTTGCGGCGCACGGGTTGAGCGACGGGGAGATCTCCGCGCTGTTCGTGATCTGGTCGGTGGTCACGCTGGTGGCCGAGGTGCCGTCCGGGGTCTGGGCAGACACGGTTCCGCGACGGACGTTATTGCTGCTCTCCGGGTTGATCTACGCCACTTGCTGGGCCTGCTGGACCTTTGGTGGCACGTTCGAGGTGTTCGCGGTCGGCTTCGCCTGCTGGGGTGTGTCGGACGCGCTGCTGTCCGGCACCTACGAGGCCCTGGTCTACGACGAGTTGGCCGCGGCCGGGGCAACGGCGCGCTATCCGGCTGTGATCGGCGCCTCGGAGTCCCTGGCCCTGGTGGCGAACCTGACCGCTACTGTGGCCGCCGCCCCGCTGCTCGCCCTGGGCGGATTTTCCCTGGTCGGCGGGTTGAGTATCGGTATCGCCGTCCTGCACGCCGGGCTGGCGTTGACCTTCCCGCGGGTGGCCCGGACCGCCACCGACGGTTTCCGGTCGCGCTACCTGGCCATGCTCCGCAGCGGGGTGGCCGAGCTCGGGCTCACCCGGACGCACCGGGGCGGGTCAGCCCGCATGCTGCGCGCAGCGGTGCTGGTGGCGTCGCTCATCCTGGCCTTCGAGGTCTATGACGAATACTTCCCGCTGCTGGCCGTGCACCGAGGCGCCCCCGTGCCCACGGTTCCCCTGCTCGTCGCGCTCATGGTCGTGGCCCAGGCGGTGGGAGCTGCTCTGGCCGGACGGACGGGCGGGTGGAGCGGCCGGACCATCGCCCTCGCCTTGACCGTGGCCGCCGCGCTCCTGGCCACCGGAGCGCTACTGCCCGGGGCGTGGCCGGCGTTCGTGGTCCTGGCCGGCGGCTACGGACTGCTGGCCAACCTGATGGTCATCACCGAGGCCCGGGTGCAGGACCACATCACCGGCCCGGCTCGGGCCACCGTGACCTCGGTGATCTCGCTGCTCACCCACCTGTTGGAGATCGGCCTCTACGGAATGGTCGGAGTGGCCACCGGGGTCCTCGCCCTGCCGGTGGTGCTGGCGGTGCTGTCAGTACTGCTGCTCCCGGTCGCCATCCTGGCCTGGCGCCGGCTGCCATCCGCTCCGGCGTGACCGGGGTTCACCCCGCGTCCCTGATCACTTCTGCGATGGTGCGACGACCGACGGCGGCGAACTCGGGATGGCTGTCGCGGTAGTAGGGCACGATCGCGGCGGCCTGGGCCAGCGCGATTCCCCGGGCCCGTTCCCAGGTGCCGTCGTCGGGATCGACCCGCCGGCGGAAGTCCTGCCGGCCGCCCGGCCCGAACACCGCCCAGGCCGCAACCAGGTCGTTGGCCGGGTCGCCCACGCCCGCCGTTCCCCAATCCAGCACGGACGTGAGCCGGCCCTGATGCACGAGCAGGTTCATCGGTAACAGGTTCATCGGTAACAGGTCCCCGTGGATCCAGGTGGCCGGGCCCGTGTGCGCGGGTGCACGCATCGCTGTGTTCCAGGCCGGCAGGGCGGCGGCCCGGTCGATCTCGGGTGATGCGGCCAGGAACCGGCGGGTTGATTCGTCCACATCCGCTAGGGCCGCGCGTCCGGCCGGAGGAGCGTCTGCCGGGTTGAGCCCGTGCAGCGCACTGATGAAGCCGGCCAGGCCTGCGGCCGCCTGTTGCTCGTCCCCGACCACGCCCGGGTGGTACGGCGACCCGTCCAGCCATTCGTACACCGCCCATCGGCACGGGTAGTCGGGAGTCGGCTCGCCCACGAACACCACCGAGGGGATCCGCAGCGGCAGTTCCGGGGCCAACCGCGGCAACCAGATCGACTCTCGCTCCAGGCTGTCCGCCCAGGCAGAGGTGCGCGGCAACCGCAGACTGAATCGGTCACCCAGCCGGAAGACCGCATTGACCGTGCCCTGCAGTTCGACCGGGCGCAGTGGGAGTCCGGCCAACGCGGGCTGTTGGGTTTCCAACAGGCGGCGGGCCAGCACAGCATCGATCGGTAGCTCGCCGGAATGCAGGCTCATCCCGGTCGGCGGGCCAGGAAGACGAATTCGCGGCCGGGCCGGTCGGGGGCGTCGCGCACCTCCAGCAACTCGAAACCGGCCGCGTTCAAGTTGTTCTCGACCTCAGCCCGACCCCGGTAGCGCAGCTGGTGCCGATAGCTGATTTCCCGACCGTCGGGCAACCGGACGGCGTCGACGAAGTCGACCAGCGGCCAGCGCACCCCTAGCGTCTCGACCCAGCCGGTGACCGGGCCGATGCCGGCCACCTCGGCGGTGGACTCGGTGCCGGCCCGGGTCCAGTCCTGCCAGGCCCGCCGGTCCGGGTCCCGGGTTTCGAACATGAGCTCACCGCCCGGCCGCAGCGCCGCGAACGCGCCGGACAGGGTGGCCGTCCACTCCGGGTCGGTGAGGATGGCCTGGGCCACGTTGGCGGTCATGGTGGCGACATCGGCCGACCAGCCCGGCAGCGCGGCGGTCGCGTCCCCGTGGATCCAGCGCACCCGATCCGCGCCGGGTTTGGCCCGGGCCACGTGCAGCGAGTCCGCATCGGGATCCACGCCCACCACCTTGATCCCGCGATCGGCCAGCATCAGGGCGAACACACCGGTGCCGCAACCGATGTCGAGCACCGTGCGGGCGCCCGAACCGATCGCGTGGTCCAGGTAGGGCAGCAGGTCATCCCGGTCCCCCTCGAGCGGGTCGTACAGGGCGGCCAGCAGCGATCGGTCGTCGGTCATCGACGTCAGCCTGTCGGTGCGGGCAAGCGATTAACCAAGCAGGGCGCGGGTCACGGCGGCCCGGAGCGCGGCGTGCTGCCCGGTGAGTTCGGAGCGGGAGACCGGCACCTCGACCACCCGGATCCCGGCCGGATCGCGCAGCGCCTCGGCCAGTTGATCAGGCTCGGTGACCAGGACATGCTCGTGACCGAGGGCCTCGACGATCCCGGCCAGTTCGGCCCCGTGCGGGGTGCCGAAGACGCGCTCGAAGGACCGGGCGTGCGCGGACTCGCCCGGCTCGAGGGTGGCGAAGATGCCGCCGCCGTCGTTGTTGGCGACCACGACGACCAGGTCGGGGCGGGGCTCATGAGGCCCGATGATCAGACCGGTGAGGTCGTGCAGGAAAGTCAGGTCGCCCATCAGGGCCACCGTGGGCAGCGCGTCCGCGGGTCCCCCCAGGGCTGCCCCTACGGCTGTGGACACGGTTCCGTCGATGCCGGCGACACCGCGATTGGCCAGCAGCCGCAACCCGTCTCGACCCGCGGTGGCCAGCCCGACATCGCGGGGCAGCTGCGAGGAGCCCAGTACCAGCGTGGTCCCCGGCGGCAGCGCGGCCACCAGCTGCGCGGCCAGCCGGGGCGAGGCGGACAGGTCGAACCCGGCCAGCGTGCGCTGTACGGCGGCGGCGGCCAGGTCGTTCGACGACCGCCAGGCGGCCACGAACTCTGGGTCACCGGGGCCGGTCAGCGGGGCCAGCATGGGCGCCACCTGCCGGGCCCGACCGGCGGGGTCGGCGTAACCGAACGGTTCGGCCAGCACGTCCACGGTCACCATCGAGTCGGCGAGCAGGGCCGATACAGCCCGGAACAGGGTGGGACGGCCCAGCACCACGACCCGGTCGGGCAACGCGGGCTCGAGGAAACCCGGTACCGAAAGCATCTGTATGCCGGCCGACATGATCGCGGCGCCGGCGGCGCCACCGGCCTCGGAGACCACGACATGGCCGAGCGCGGCCAGCGGTCCGGCCGCTGGGTGGGTCAGATCGCCCAGGTAGAGCACCCGCTCGCCCGGCTCGGGGGCCGGAATCATCGGCCAACCCGAAGGGAGGTCGACCCCGGACAGGGCCTCGTCGGCGGGCGCGGTGGCGATGACCGTCCAGGGTCCGTCCCGGCCGTCCAGGGAGTCCGGCCAGTCGGGAGTGCCGTCGGGCAGCAGTGGCTCGGCCAGCGGCAGGTTCAGCTGTACCGGACCCGGCACCCCGGTGCCGGCGCCTCGGGCGTGGGCCAGGGCCCGGCAGGTCATCGCCCGCCAGCCGGCCTGCTGACCGCCGGCCCCGGTCGGCACCCCGAACTCGTGGAAGAACCGCAGCGCCGAGCCGAAGATTCCGGCGTGCACGATGCTCTGGTTGGCTCCGACGTCCCGGAGCGAGGGTGGGCGGTCCGCGGTGAGCAGCAGCAGGGCCACGCCCCCGTGGTGGGCCTCGAGCACGGCCGGGTGCAGGTGGGCGACCGCGGTGCCGGAGGTCGTGCAGACCGCCACCGGACGGCCACCGGCCTGCGCCAGCCCCAGGGCCAGGAAACCCGCGGTGCGTTCGTCGATGCGCACGTGCAGCCGCAGCCGACCGGCCGCATCGGCGGCGTGCAGGGCCAGCGAGAGCGGGGCGTTGCGGGAACCCGGCGACAGCACGACGTCGGTCACGCCGTTGGCCACCAGCTCGTCGACCAGCACTCCGGCCAGCGCCGTGGACGGGTTCACGATGGGGGCACTGTGCAGGGGTTCACCTGGGCGATTCTGCCGGGTCGAGCAGCGCGGCCACCCGGGCCAGTCGCTGCCGCCAGAAGCGGGTGCGCTCCGGATCGGCCCGGACGGCGTCCATCAGGTCCGGCTCCGGGGCCCGCCTGGGCACGCTGAGCGTGCCGTCGACCGGGGGCTCCAGCTGCGACGACACGTCGGCGGCGAGCAGGCTTGAAGTCCCGAAACCACAGGCAAACGGCAGGTCCGGCAGGGCGGCGGCCGCCGCCAGTCCCGCCGCCAACCCGACCGCCGTGTCCACCGCCGAGGACACCACCACGGGCAGGCCGCAGTCGGCCGCGATCCGCAGCAGCCGAGAGATCCCACCCAGCGGGGCCACCTTGACCACGGCGATGTCGGCGGCCCCGGCCCGGGCCACCGCCAGTGGGTCGGCGGCGCGCCGGATGGATTCGTCGGCCGCAATGGGGACGTCCACCGCGGCGCGGACGGCGGCCAGCTCCGGCACGCTCGCACAGGGCTGCTCGACGTATTCCAGTCCGCCCGCCGCCTGCTCCAGGGTCGGGATCGCCGTCAGTGCTTCCTCGACCGACCACAGACCGTTGGCGTCGATGCGGATCTTCCCGGCCGGTCCGAGACTGTCCCGGACTGCGCGCAGACGGTCGGCATCCGCGCCCAGATCCACCCCGGGGTCGGCCACCTTGACCTTTGCCGTGCGACATCCGCTGGCCCGGACCAGATCTGCAGCCACCGACGGCGAGACCACCGGCACGATGGCGTTGATCTCGATGGTGTGGCGGCGCGGCGGGGGGAAGCCGATCGTGGCGGCTTCGAGGGCGGCCCGCAGCCAGGGCAACGCGTCGGCGTCGCTGTAATCCAGGAAGGGTGCGAACTCCCCCACCCCGGCCGGACCGCGCAGCAACATCCCCTCGCGCACCGTCGTGCCCCGGAACCGGTGCACCATCGGGATCGTGAAAACTTCGGCTTCGGAAAAGATCTCGCTCACGCCATGACCAACGCCGGGGGTCTTGCCGGGTCCAGGAAGGCACTGAGTTCCTCGGCCAGCCCGGTGGCTTGGCGACGCTGGCCGGCGGTCCACTCGGACAGCGCCTGTACGGTCAGGGTCCGGCCGGAGCGGGACCACATGCCGGACACGAACCCGTCGATCAGGATGCCGCCGTGGATGATCCCATTCTCGGTGAACACCGCGGCCTGGGCCTGCTCCGAGAGGATCCGGGAGCGGTCCAGGTGCGCCAGCAGGATCTGGTCCCATTCGGCCAAAAACCTGACCGGAGCCGGGGTGTCACCGCCCGGCCGGGGTGCGTCGGCCAAGTCGTAGAGGGTCCGGCCGGGCTCGTCGCGGAACTCGAGCAGCTCGTCACCCAGGTCGGTGAAGGCGGCGGCGAGTCGGGTCAGCCCGGACCAGGCCTGCATGTCGCGGACCGAGGCCGGCCCGAACGCGGTCAGGTAGCGCCGGACCAGCTCGCGCGGGTCCCGATCGCGGGCGAGCTCGCCGACCCACTGCTGGACCGGAAGGCAGCGAGTCGTCCCGGGCGTGCGCCAGAGCCCCCGCGGCGGCACCTGGACCAGTGGCAGCAACCCGCGTACGGCGATGGCCAGCGCGTCGGCCGGGACGCCGGGAAACGTCCCGGCCAACGCCGCGAGCAGCTCGGCGTTGGTCAGCGGGCCGCTGGCGAAGGCGGCCGACGCGCTGCGCACCAACAAATCTCGATCCACCGACGCCAGCTGCTTGCCCCGCGCCGAGCCGGGCGTCATCCCCCGGGCCACCACCGAATCCAGCAACGGGCGCAACCAGCGGCAATCGTCCGCGGTGACCAGGTGCACGGTCGAGCGCATCAAGGCAATCCGCACCGCCGCCCGGGCCTCGAGCAGTCCGGACAGCTCGAGCGCGTCGAAGCCGCGCAGCCGGGTCCAGAGGGCGACGTACCCGGCCTGCGGAGCCTGCGATTGCAGACCGACCAGGTGCGTCAGCGCCTGGGCGCAGGACAGGGTGGACGGTTCGAGCAAGAGTTGGCGAGCCAGCAGGGCGCGGTTGAGCGCGCGCCGGTCCAGCGTCGGGACCGTCACTGCGCCAGGACCGCCCAGCCGATCCCGTCGATCTGGCCGGGCACCCGCCGGGCCGACGCGGATCCGGCCACCACCTCGGCCGCACCGATCTCGAAGTGCGCCGGCCCGTCGGCCGCGTGCAGCAGCACCAGCAGCTGATCGTCCCCGGACCGCAGCCGATACCCGATCTGCGCGTTGGCGACCTCGACCACCTCCAGCTCGGCCGCGTGCAGCCACCGGTGCCGCCGGCGCAGGCCGATCAATTCCTGGTGCAGGGCGCGGATGTCGTCACCGCCGCGCAAGTCCTGGGGGCGGTCCGGAAACGCCGGGCGGACGGCGTCGTCACCGCCCTCGCGGTCCTCTTTCACCCCGCGAAAGGCGCGCTCGTCGCCGGCGTAGACGCTGGGCACCCCCGGCACGGTGAACAGGACGACCAGGGCCAGCGCCAGCATGCGCTCGTCGGTCAGCCGGCTGGCGATGCGGGTGACGTCGTGGTTGCCGACGAACGTCATGGCCCGCAACACCTTCGTGAGTTCGGCGTGCCGGCGCAGGGTCCAGTCCAGCTCGAAGAAGTTGACGTCGTTGAGCGAGCTCCAGATCGCCTTCCACAGCTCGTAGGCGGTGACCGAGTTCAGCCCGCCCCGGGTGGCGTAGGCGGGGTAGTCACCGTGGATGACCTCGCCGACCAGCCACACCTCGGGGTGCGTCTCCCGCACCGAGGCCGACGCCGCGGCCCAGAAGTCCAGCGGCACTGCGTAGGCCGCGTCCAGCCGCCACCCGTCGGCGCCGCGATCGCACCAATGCCGCATCACCCGGGTGACGTGGTCGAGCACCTCGGGTTCGTCGTGGTTCAGCGCGACCAGCGAAGAGTGACCCTCGAAGTCCTGGTAACCGAAACCGTCTGCGCCATCCGCGTTCCAGTCGATCCGGAACCATTTGCCATAGCGAGAATTTCGGCCCTGCTCGCGGACATCGCGAAAGGCGAAGAAGTCCCGGCCGACATGATTGAACACCCCGTCCAGCAGCAGCCGGATGCCCCGCTCGCGACACTGCCGGACGAGCGCGTCGAAGTCGTCCTCGCTGCCCAACCGAGGGTCGATCCGGAAATGGTCGACGGTGTCGTAGCCGTGGGTCTCGGACGCGAAGATCGGGCCCAGGGCCAGACCGTTGGCGCCCAGGTCGACGAGCTCGTCCAGCCACGGTTCCAGTCGGCGCAGCCGGGGCGCGGGCTCGGTCCGGCCGTCGGCCGCGCCCAGGAAACCGAGCGGATAGACCTGCCACCAGAGGACGTCGCGCACCCAGTCCGGGTCGGTCACAGCCGGCTCAGCGCCCGGTCGAGGATGTCCAGCCCGGAGTCGAGCTCGTCGTCGGCGATGGTCAGCGGCGGCGCGATCCGGAAGACCCCGCCCATCCCCGGCAGCTGCACCACGTTCATGTGCAGGCCCAGGTCCAGGCAGTGCCGGGTGACCTGCTGACCGGCATCGTCGGCGGGCGCCCTGGTCACCGGATCGGCGACCAGCTCGATGCCCTGCAGCAGCCCGCGGCCGCGGATGTCGCCGATCATCGGGTGCCGGCGCTGCAGATCCGTCAGGCCGTCCCGCAATCGCTTGCCCGACGCCGCGGCCCGGGCCACCAGATCGTCGCGCTCGATGACGTCCAGCACGGCCAGGGCCACCGACGCGGCCAGCGGGTCGGACACGTGGGTCGTGTAGAAAAGGAAACCTCTTTCGTGGCAGGTGCTTTCGATCTCGGCGGAGGTGACGACGGCGGCCACCGGCAGGCCCGCGCCCAGGGTCTTGGACAGAGTGAGGATGTCCGGCACCACCCCGTCGCGCTCATACGCGTACATCTGCCCGGTCCGGCCCAGCCCGGTCTGGGCCTCGTCCAGGATCAGCAGCATGCCGCGCTCGTCGCACTTGTCCTTCAGCGCGGCCAGATACCCGACCGGGGGTTCCAGGATCCCGCCGGAGGACAGGATGGGCTCGATGATCGCCGCGGCCAGGCTGCCTACGGACTGCGCATCGATCGCGGCGAAGCCGTAGTCGAGTTCGGTCCGCCAGTCGTGGCTGCCGTCGGGGTGACGGAACGGCGAGCGGTAGGCGTGCGGCGCCGGCAGCGACAGGTTGCCGGGCAGCGTCGGACCGTAGCCGCGGCGTCCTGCCGAGTAGGTGGCGCCGGCCGCGCCCGAGGTCATCCCGTGCCAGGACCGGTCGAAGGAGACGATCTCGAACTTGCCGGTGGCCAGCTTGGCCATCTTGACCGCGGCCTCGTTGGCCTCCGCCCCGGTGGTCAGCAGCAGCACCTTGTCCAGCGGCGGGGAGAGGGTGGCCGCCAGCCGCTCGGCCAGGTCGACCAGCGGTCGGCTGACCATGCCGGAGAACAGGTGATCCAGGGTGCCGACCGCCTGCGAGACGGTGGCCACGATGTCCGGATGCGCGTGCCCGAGGATTGCGCTCATCTGCCCCGAGGTGAAATCCAGGATGGCCCGACCTTGCGAGTCGTAGACGTACGCTCCGGCCGCCCGCTCGATGATGCGGGGCGTGAAGGCGGCGCCGTACCGGATCAGATGTCGATCCGTCCGGCCCCAGAAGTCCTCGTCCGTCACGCCCACGAGTATCGCCCGCCCCGGTCAGCGTGGATCCACATCCCGCTGCGCGGATCCACGGCACGTTGTTCTGCCGGATCCGGTCCGGAAACGTGCTGTGGATCCGCGCAGCGGGATGTGGATCCGCGCCAGGAGGGGAGGCGGAGATGTCGGCCGGGGCGGGTGCAACGCGGGACGGCCACGGCAGCGTCTTACCGCCGTGATCACCCTCCATCGGGCCCAGCGACGTCGGCGGGGTCGCCCACTGTCGATCGCGCAGCGGGGACACCGGCGGGTCGCTCACGCGGTCGCGTTCCTGCTCCTCACGGCCGGTCTCACCGCGTGCGGGACCGGACCGTCGGCCACCGTTCCGGCCGCCAGCCACACCCCACCGACGTGGGCCCTGCCGACCGACGCGGTGCCCGTTCCATCCGGCAGCGTGCTGGTCGGCCACCACACCACCCACTTCTCCAGCCCCATCGAGGTCACCTCGGCCGCACCCGATCCTGATCAGCTGAGCTGGACCGCCGCCGGCACAGACCTGTCCGTGTCGTGGAGGAACGGTCCAGCCCTCCCGAACACTCTCGGTCGGACGGACGCCCAGGGCTACCGGATCTCGGCTTTGGCCCAGGTCACGTTGCCGGCCGGCACACTCGCCGAGACCACCGCCGTGACCGTCGGTTCACACCCGGCCACCCTGACCTCGGGAGTCTGGACGGACCCCGATCTGACCGGAATCCCGGCCAATTCGTGGTTGACCTGGCGATTGGCGGAGGGCCGTTTCGTCCAGGTCTGGAAGCGGGACGCCGGCCCGGGTCAGCTCATGGCCTTTGCCAACACGCTCGTCGAGCGGGACAGCCCGCTGCCCGTCGTCGCGGAGGCGAACGTGACGCTGCCCGACTTCGATCGAGAGGTGCTTTTCTACGAACACGACGCGGCGGGGTCGACCGGATCGGCCGGGGTTCAGCTCTGCCCGAGCTCGACCCGGCTGACGGTGGGCACTGCCGGTCAGCCGGCGGAGACCACCGGCGCGGAATGCCTGCAGATAGGGGCCCTGTTCGGCGATGCGGCGCAGGTCGCCCGGCTGGCCGCCTGGGGCACGTTGGGCGGGACGATGACGCCCACCCGTATCGGTGAGCTGCATTCCTACCGCGGTCGCGCGTATGTCCAACGGACCGAGACCTGCGCGCTGACGGTCTCCAGCCCCATTCCACTCTCGCCCGACGACCTCCTGCTGGCCCTGTCGACGTTCTCCACCGACCCGACCATCGTCCGCTGACCCTCGACCCGTCTTGCGCGGATCTATATCCCGCTGCGCGGATCCACAGCACGTTTTCACATCGGATCCGGCCGGAAAACGTGCTGTGGATCCGCGCAGCGAGAAGTGGATCCGCGCTAGGAGGGGAGGCGGAGGGTCATGGCCACGCCGCCTTCGGGGGCGGGACCGGCGGCGATGGTGCCGCCCAGGCGTTCCACCAGGGAGTGGGCCAGGGCCAGTCCCAGTCCGGCGCCACCGGGGCGTTTGCCGTGATACCGGTCGTGCAGGACGCCCCGCTGGAAGGCGACCGGATAGTCCTCCGGCGCCAGGCCCGGTCCGCCGTCCCGCACCTGGACGATCGCCCCGGCCGGGTCGGGGAGCACCGCCAGCACCAGCGGCTGACCCGCGTCCAGCAGTCGCAGCGCATTCTCGGCCAGGCCGTCGAGCACCTGCCGCAGCCTCCTGGCGTCCGTCGACACCACCACCGGACCGGGCGGAAGCTCCAGCCGCAGCACCGCCCCCCGGGCGTCGCAGCGCACCCGCCACACCCGGCCCATTTCGGCCACCAACGAGGTCAGGTCGCAGGGCGCGATCTCGAGTCGGAACGAGTCGGCGCCCAGTCGGGCCAGATCGAGCAGGTCCGACACCAATCGCTCCAGCCGCGCCGCCTCGGCAGTGATGATCCGACCCACGTCGGACACCTCCGACGCCGGCACAATCCCGTCGGCCAGCGCCTGGGCCTGCCCGTTCACCGCGGCCAGCGGGGTGCGCAGCTCATGGCTGACCGAGGCCAGGAAGTCGCGTTGCCGAGCCTCGCTGTGGGCCAGCGCCCCGGCCAGTTCGTTGACCGCCACCCCGACCTCGGCCACTTCGCGTGGGCCGGCCACCGGGGCCCGGACGTCACGGGCGCCCGACCCCATGGCTCGGGCCAGGGCGGCGGTTCGCCGCAGCGGCCGGCCGACCCGCCAGGCGAAGAACAGGCCGATGACCAGGGCCGCGCCGACCCCGATGACCAGCGCCCAGACGACCCGCCGCTCCAATGCCCGCTGCACCGCCGCCGGGCCCTCGTCGACCGCCGTGACCAGCGCG
This sequence comes from Nakamurella sp., assembly GCA_965277905.1. Classification (GTDB taxonomy): domain Bacteria; phylum Actinomycetota; class Actinomycetes; order Mycobacteriales; family Nakamurellaceae; genus Nakamurella. The sequence goes on along the minus strand of CBDIDW010000006.1, from coordinate 2,761,247 downwards.
AACGTGCGGCCGTTGACCGACCGGCCCTCGACCAGCAGCGCCTTCCCGGACACGGTGACGGTCTTGGAGACCTTGCCGCCGTCGGTCAGGCCGGCCACCCCGGCCGCCTGCGCGGCAGTCACCGCTCGCTTCTCGGTGCCGGCCAGCCCGTTCTTACCCAGGTTGACCACGTATACGCCCTGCTGCCGCAGGATCGTGGTCAGCCGCCCCAGCCCGAGCTTGGTCCCGGCCACCTGGTCGTCCAGCTGCCCGGCCACCACATCGGCCTCATCGGCCAGGTACGTGCGGGTCACATCGGTGGTCACGGTCCGGATCAGCGCGGTGCCGACCACCCCGGCGAACGCCGCCACCGCCACCGCCACCCCGACCACCAGCAGCACGATCTGGGCGGCCAGGGTCATCCGCCGGGCCGTCGGGACCGGACGCCGCGGCGGGCCCTCAACCTGCTTCGACCGCATATCCGACCCCCCGCACCGTGCGGATCGGGCTGCCCTCACCCAGCTTGGCCCGCAGGGCCGCGATGTGGACGTCGACCGTGCGCAGACCGGCGACCGCCGCGTAACCCCATACCGCGGACAGCAGGGACTGCCGATCGAACACCCGGCGGGGGTGCTTCATCAGGTACACCAGCAGGTCGAACTCGGTGGCGGTCAGCGCCACCTCGTCGTCGTCCAGCCAGGCCCGCCGCTCCCCCACGTCGACCCGGAGCCGCCCGATCACCAGGGCCTGGGCCGCGGCGGCCGGATTACCGGCCGTACGCCGCAGCACGGAACGCACCCGGGCCACCAGTTCGCGCGGGTTGAACGGCTTGACCAGATAGTCGTCGCCGCCCATCTCCAGGCCGAGGATGCGGTCGACGTCCTCGTCGCGGGCGGTCACGAACAGAATCGGCGTCCAGTCGCCCGACGCGCGCAACTGCTGGCACACGGTCAGACCGTCTATGTCAGGCAGGCCGATGTCGAGCACGATGGCCACCGGCCGATCCCGCTTGACCGCCGCGAGCGCCCCGGCGCCGGTCCCGACCAGGGTCACCGTGAACCCGGCCGCGCTCAAATAGCGCCGGACGACGTCCGCAATCGACGACTCGTCCTCGACCACGAGCACCAGTCCCCGCGCCGGTCCGGCCGCCGTCATCCGCTTGTCCTTCCGCTGGTGGGCGTCTCGATCCTGCCCGACGACAAGGCCGCCTGGGCTGTCAGCGTGCCGCGCCCGTCTTCGGGCCAGATCCGCGGATCATTCGGATTGGGTGAAGACCGGCCGCTCACTACGCTGGCCGGGTGCCCGTCTCCGAGCTGTTCGACCCCTCCCGCTGGCGCGTGATCGATGAGGTCGGGACGTTCCAGGACATCACGTATCACCGCCAGATCGACCCCACCACTGGCGCCGATCTGGGCGCGGTGCGGGTTGCGTTCGACCGGCCGGAGGTGCGCAACGCCTTCCGCCCGCAGACCGTGGACGAGTTGCTGACCGCGCTGGAGCACGCCCGGACGACCGGCTCGGTCGGCTGTGTGCTGCTCACCGGCAACGGACCGAGCCCGAAGGACGGCGGCTGGGCCTTCTGCTCCGGGGGTGACCAGCGCATCCGCGGCCGGGACGGCTACCAGTACGCCGGCGCCGACAGGGCCCGCGCAGGCCGGCTGCACATCCTGGAGGTGCAGCGGCTGATCCGGTTCATGCCCAAGGTGGTGATCGCGGTGGTGCCCGGCTGGGCCGCCGGCGGCGGCCATTCCCTGCATGTGGTCTGCGATCTCACCCTGGCCAGCGCCGAACACGCCCGGTTCAAGCAGACCGACGCCGATGTCGGTTCCTTCGACGCGGGGTACGGCAGCGCCTATCTGGCCCGAATGGTCGGGCAGAAGTTCGCCCGGGAGATCTTCTTCCTGGGCCGCACCTATTCGGCCGAGCAGATGCAGGCGATGGGTGCGGTCAATGCCGCCGTCCCGCATGCCGAACTGGAATCCACCGCGCTGGAATGGGCGGCCGAGATCACCGCGAAATCACCGACCGCACAACGGATGCTGAAGTACGCGTTCAATCTCCCGGACGACGGCCTGGTCGGCCAGCAACTCTTCGCCGGGGAGGCAACCCGGCTGGCCTACGGCACCGACGAGGCCGTCGAGGGCCGCGATTCCTTCCTCGAGAAGCGACCCGCGGATTTCTCCGAGTACCCCTGGACGTACTGAGTGCGGCGCCTGCAGGCCCTCGAGATACCCACCGGTGACGCACTTCTCGACCTGCTGCCGACCCTGGACGCGGCCCGGCGGGGCGATGGCCCGGCGCTGTTGCCGGTCGCCCCGGGCGAGGACCTGGCCGGCCTGCGCCCGGGTGAGGAGCTGGACCCGGGCGAGGACGCCGACGACGACCCGACCGCGTTCGTGGTGGCCACCTCGGGCTCGACCGGCCCGCCCCGGGGCGTCCTGCTGGCGGCCGGAGCGTTGGCGGCGTCGGCGGAGGCGACCCGGGAACGCCTGGCCCTGCCCGGGGCCGCCCAGTGGCTGCTGGCCCTGCCCGCCCAGCACGTGGCCGGACTCCAGGTGCTGCTCCGGGCGCTGGCCGAGGGCACCACCCCGACCGTGCTGGACACCGCGCGACCGTTCACCGCGCCGGCGTTCCTGGCCGCGGCGGCGCGGATGCCGGGCGGGCCGCGGGTGGTTTCGCTCGTCCCCACCCAGCTGCACCGGATTCTCGCCCACCCCGAGGCGACAGCGGCGCTGGCCGGGTTCGACGCGGTGCTGGTCGGTGGCGCGGCCACCACGGATCCGCTGCTGGAGGCCGCGCGGGCGGCGCAGGTCCGAATCATCACCACCTACGGCATGAGCGAGACCTGCGGCGGCTGCGTCTATGACGGGCTGCCGTTGACCGGGGTCCAGGTGCTGGTGGACGGCCCGCCGCCGGGCCCGGTGTCGCTGCGCGGCCCGGTGGTGGCCCGCGGCTACCGGGGCCGGCCCGTGGATCCGGCCTTTCCCGGCGAGCGGACGTTCCGGACCAGCGACCTCGGGCTCCTCGAGGGTCCGGCGTTGCGGGTGGTCGGGCGCGGGGATGACGTCATCATCAGCGGCGGCCGGAAGATCGACCCGCAGACGGTCGAGTCGGCGCTGGCCACGCTGGCCGGGGTGGCCCACGTTCTGGTGGTCGGCGTGCCCGACGCCGAGTGGGGCCAGGCGGTGGCCGCCCTGGTGGTGCCGCGCACCCCGGGCGTGGATCTGCAGGTGCTGCGCCGGCAGGCCCGGTCCGCAGCCGGACCGGTGGCCACGCCCCGACACCTGATCCTGGTGGACGAGCTGCCCTCCCGCGGCATCGGCAAACCCGATCGGGCCGCGGCCGCCGCACTGGCTCGGGCCCGGTTGGCCGGACAGTAGGGTCCGGACCCGTGTCGTCTGCATCTTTGTGGTGGTCTGGTGCGCGTCCCCGGACGCTGCCCGCCGCCGTCGCACCGGTCCTGGTCGGCACGGGCGCGGCCGTGGCCATCGGCCATTTCCTCTGGTGGCGTGCCCTGCTCGCGCTGGTGGTGGCGCTGGCCCTGCAGGTCGGGGTCAACTACGCGAACGATTACTCCGACGGCATCCGCGGCACCGACGCCGCCCGGGTGGGCCCGCGCCGGCTGGTCGGCTCGGGCGCTGTGCCGGCCCGGACCGTCCGCAATGCCGCCTTCGCGGCCTTCGGGGTGGCCGGGCTGGCGGGGCTGGTGTTGGCCCTGACCACTTCGCTCTGGCTGCTGCCGTTCGGGGCGGCCGCGGTCGCCGCCGCCTGGTTCTACACGGGCGGACCGCGACCCTACGGGTACTACGGCTTCGGCGAGCTCTTCGTCTTCCTGTTCTTCGGTCTGCTGGCCGTGCTGGGCACCACCTACGTGCAGGCTCTACGGCTGTCCCTGACCTCGTGGGTCGCGGCGATCGGGGTCGGTTTTCTGGCCTGCGCCCTGCTCATGGTGAACAACCTGCGGGACATCCCGACGGACAAGCTCACCGGCAAGCACACCCTGGCCGTGTTGTTGGGCGACCGGCTGTCTCGGCAGTTGCTGCTGCTCGTGCTGGCCGGAGCGTTCCTGGCGGTGCTGGTGATGAGCCTGCGCCACCCGTGGTGCCTGCTCGCCCTGGGTGCCCTGCCGTTGGCCGTGCCCACGGTCCGGTTGATCACCGGCCGGGCCACCGGCGGGGCGCTCATCCCCGCGCTGGCCGGTATCGGCCGGCTGGAATTGGTCTACGCCGTCCTGCTCACCGCCGGGCTGGTGCTGGGCTACCTGCTGCGCTGATCGCTGCTGGTCCAGCGGGGGGCGGACAGGCACCATGGAGCGGTGTACATCGCGGGTACGGATCGCTGCCAGATTCAGGTGGCCGAGCCTGCCCCGCTCATCGTCGCGCTCTACCTGCGGGAGGCGGCCGGGCTGACCCCGCCGCTGGCCTACGACCTGCCCGTGCTCGACCCGCCCATCACCCACTGGCCGGCCTGGGCGCAGTCCGCACCCCGGGGCTGGGCTCCACCGGCCCGGGTGCGCACCGCGCTGGTCGACTCCGAGCAGGCCGGGCGCGAGTGGGTGCGCTGGTGGAACCGCCTGCTGCAGGACGAGGCGACCATGTCGGAGGCGTTCCATCCGCCGGGCTTCCGCGATGTGCGGGCGTTGCCCTGTATCCAACTGCTGCTGCAGCGGCATTTCGAGGAGGCCGGCCGCTGGGTGGATGCGGTCAGCGACGATCCGAGGGCCAAGCGCGAGCAGACCACCCCCCGCCCAGGGCTGTTCAATCTGGTCCGCGCATTGGAATCGGACCCGCACCGGATTCCGCTGCCTTTCCGGTTGAAGCTGACCGTGGTGCCGGTGCGGACCAAGCACGCCTGGACGTTGTCCCCCGAGCACATTCTGATCTCACGCCGGCTGATCAGCGACACCGACAACGTGCTGGACTGGCTGCGCCCCCGGCTCCGCGCCCTGGCTCACGGCTCGGCGCGCTCCTTCACCTGACGGGCCACCCTTCGGCCTCAGGCGCGCAGGGTGTCGCAAGCGGTGGTGACCGCGACCAGCCGGTCCGGGCGGGGGGTCACACCCAGGCCGGGGCCGGTGGGTACGTCGACCACCCCGTCGTGCAGCACGACCGGTTCGGTCAGGTCGTCGGCGTAGAAGCGATCCGACCCGGATACGTCGCCGATCAGGGTGAACCCGGGCAGTGTGGCCAGCGCGATGTTCGCCGACCGGCCGAGCCCGGTCTCCAGCATGCCGCCGCACCAGACCGCGACGCCGTGGGCCCGGGCCAGGTCGTGGATGCGGCGGGCCTCCAGGTATCCCCCGACCCGCCCCGGCTTGATGTTGATGATCCGGCAGGCGCCCAGCGTGATCGCGTCCGCCGCCGCCCGCGCGGAGGTGATCGACTCGTCCAGGCAGATCGGCGTGCGCACCAGGCGGGCCAGTTCGGCGTGCTGGCGCAGGTCGTCCTCGGCCAGCGGCTGCTCGATGAGCAACAGGTCGAGCTCGTCCAGCCGGCGCAACAGGTCGGCGTCGCCCAGGGTGTAGGCGGCGTTCGCGTCGACCTGCAGGGCGATGTCGCCGAACCGGTCGCGGACGGCTCGGGTCGGGGCCACGTCCTAGCCGGGTTTGATCTTGAGCTTGATTCGGGCGTAGCCCTGGTCCAGGTACTCGCCGACGACCTCAAGCGTCTTCTCGATGGAGGGTTGGATGCCGACCGAGACGCCCGACGGGACCGTGGACCGGGTCGCGCCCAGGAACTCGGCCAGCGACAGCCCCCGGCCGCGCAGTTCCGCGTCCAGCACGGCCATCTCCACCGCGGCCTTGGCCATCGGATGGCCCACGGTGCCCGCCAGCAGTCCGGACACCCGCTCCGCGGTCACCCGGTCGCCGGCTGCGAACAATGCCGGGGCCAAGAAATGCCGGATGACCAGGTCCACGCCGGCCACGAACTCGGCCGAGTAAACCGGCGCCTCCATGGCCACGCATTCACCCCAACCCTCCAGCTCAGTGCCGTCGGGCAACTGCCCGATCGCGCGCACCAGCACCGCGACCTTGTCGTCCTCGCGGCCGAAGGAGGTCTCGAACGGCGCGACCAGCGGCAGCCGGATGTGCCGGATCTCCAGGGCGGTCAACCTCACAGGTTGTCTCCGATCAGGTAGGCGGAGCCACGGAAGAAGAGGGGCTGGTCGAAAAGCGGCGGCAGCACCCGGCGCAACGCCAGCCGCCACTGCAGGGCGAGATCGGGATCGGCGGCGCGTAGCGCCTCGATGTCGGTGGGAATCTCGATCCGGGTACCGGGCTCATAGGGGAAATCGAGCGGGTGCTCGACCGGCTCCCCGCGCCCGCCCAGCGAAAGCCGGGGCGACCGGGGCGCCACGGAAGCGGGTTGCGACCGGCCCGAGGCCAGCCGCCGCACCTGCGGCGAGTCCAGCGCCCAGGCCACCAACACCCGGTCGCTGGGCTGGCCGGCGTTGCGGGCGTCGGGCATCGTGCCGTAGAAGTCGGGCAGGTACTCGACCAGCCGCGCCCCCAGCCGGGTCAGGTTGAAATGGGCGTTGCGGGCGATCAGCGGGTCGAATGTCCAGGTGATCACCGGGATGTCGCGGGCCAGGGCCCACTCCCGCTGGTGCCATTTCAGCGCGGCGCCGATGCCGCGGCCGGCCCACCCGGCCCGGACCCCGGTGATGTGCGAATGCAGCGAGCGACCGGGCGAGCCAGTCGGGAACAACCCGAGGAAGGCCGCCGAGGCCGCCACCATCTCGCCGTCCAGGTAGCCCCCGACGACGTACTGACCGGTGTGTTCCCAGGCCCGCAGCAACGCCGGATGCACCTCGGAATGGCCCGGCAGAACATCCCAGACCTCATCGAACAGGCGACATGCGGCCTCGAGCTCGGCCCGGGTGTGCAGGTCACGGACGTCCAGAGCGGTCAGGACTCGTCCCCCGCCAGTTCTCGCCGCAGCTGCTCGCGCTCGGCCCGGCTCTTGGACCGGGCCGAGGCCCCGGCTTCGTTGACCCGCCGACGTAGCGGCGCGAACAGGAACCAGGCCAGCGGGAGCTGCAGGACCACGGCGAACGCCAGCGCCACCAACGGCACCATGACGAACGACAGTCCGACCGCGAGAACCGCGATCAGGCCCACCCGGGCCAGCGTGTACAGCAGCAGCAATGGCCCATACCGAAGGGTCGAGCCGCTGGACTCCCCCGCTGCCGCCGGCTCCGGACCGACGTCCGCACCCGGCTCAGCGACGGGTTCGGGCTCCACCTCACCAGCCTAATCTCGCGCGGCTCGAGGCCGGGCGGGCGGCGAGTGCCCGGCCACGGACAGGTCACTCCGCGGTCGGCTCGTCATCCAACCGCCGGACCCGACCCTCGAAGAGGGTGTCCAGGACCAGGGTGGTCCGGGTCCGAGCCACGCCGTCCACCGCCCGCAGCCGTTGCAGAATCCGCTGCAGCTGATCGACGCTGCCCACCCGGACAAGCAACAGGAAGGACTGGTCCCCGGCCAGGGCGTAACAGGACTCGACCTCGGGCATGCTCAGCACGGCGCCGGCGATGTCCTCGTCCCGCGCCGTCTCCCCGGCCTCGATCGACACCAGCGCGGTGACGTCACCGCCGGTCGCCTGCGGATTCAGCACCGCGCGGTAGCCGCGGATCACAGCGGTCGCCTCCAGCTTGCTGACCCGCTCGTGCACCGCGGACGAGGACAATCCGACCGTCCGGGCGAGCTCGGCGTACGTCGCCCGGCCCTCGTCGGCCAAGGCCGCCAGGAGTCGACGATCCAACTGATCCATTCGACCTCCGCACGAACTCCGCGACCGCCCGCGACGACGGCCGCGGGCTGGCGTCATTGTCCGTCGTGAACGACGGCACTCCGTGAGCGGTGGCTCAGCGCAGTGCGGCCGACACCAGCCGGTGCGGCCAGCAGCCGCTCGAATCAGCGGGGTGGCACGTGCCCGGCGGCGGTAGTTGCTGCCGCAAAATAATTCACCGGGTGTGAGCACTGATCCAATCGCGTCACCGGTTTGTGACCTGCCGGTGGCGATGGTGGTTCCATGTCCGGGCATGGAGACGCCCGGTCGGCCTCAATCCGGCCACGACCAGGGCTTTTTCACCACGCATCCGAATAGTTTGGGATCACACCGATCTGGTCTCACCCGGACGGTCCATCACGTGGAAAAGGCGTCATTCCAGTCAATCACGGCGAATCAAACTGTGAGGATTCGGACGATCTTGTTTCAAATCGGCATGAATAGGGCACAATGACCTAGTGAGCCGATGTGGCGCACGAGGCCTGTCGGGGCCCCTACAAGGAGAGGCACGTTGCCATGGAGAAGAGCGAACGTCTACTCACGCCAGGTGAGGTGGCCCTGATGTTCAGGGTCGATCCCAAGACCGTGACCCGGTGGGCTTCTGCCGGTCGCATCGGTTCGATCCGGACCCCGGGCGGACACCGCCGGTTCCGCGAGTCCGAAGTGAGCGGTCTGCTCGCCGATTTGACCGTGGACGCCCGGCACAGTGCCTGATCGACTGGGCGCCACCGGCGTCTGATTTCTGGGCTCTTCGCGACGCCCCCGACCTCCTGGTCGGGGGCGTCGTGCTCTTCCCAGGCAACCCACAACCGGCGTGCGTACTGTAGAGCCGGCTACCAGGAGGTGTTCGGTGTCTTACCTGCTCATTGCGATCGCCGTGACCGTTCTGGTGATCATGTTGGCGTGGCGTGGCCTCGGCACCCGCGTGCCGTCGGATGACACCGCCGCTCCGACCACCCGGCCGCGGGCACCGCGCAGGACTGTCGCCCCTGATGATGACCCCGAGTTCCTGCGCGAGGTGGACCGCAAGCTGCGCGGCGAGGACAAGAGCGGCTGAGCCGTTCCCCGCGGCGGGCGAGGCTAGTTCAAACCGCTGTACGAGTGCAGCCCGGGCACCAGCAGGTTGATCACGAACAGGTTGAAGATCACCGACACCGAGCCCAGCATGGCGATGCAGGCCGAGCGCACTCCGCGCCAGCCTGCGGTCGAGCGGGCGTGCAGGTAACAGGCGAACAGCACCCAGGTCACGAAGGCCGACGTCTCCTTCGGGTCCCAGCCCCAGTAGCGACCCCAGGACACGTTGGCCCACATGGCACCGGCGATCACGGCGAAAGTGAACACCGGGAAGGCCACGATCGCGGTGCGGTAGGCCAGCCGGTCCAGTGTGGCCAGCGAGGGCAGCGAGGCCACTCGGGACTTCTGCGCCACCAGCTGATCGGCATCCGCGCCGGGATGCTCGGCCGCCCATTCGTTCTCGGCTTCCAGCTTGCTCTCGTAACGGTGCCGGACCAGGTACGCGGCCGAGGCGATGCCGGACAGCAGCAGCACTCCGCTGGACAGTGACACCGCGAGCACGTGAATGACCAGCCAGGTCGAGTGCAGGGCCGGCTTGAGGGTGTTGATCGACGTGTACAGAGCGCTCTGGTCGATGTACATCAGGATCACCACCGGCACCATGACGAAGAAGCCGACCGTGCGCGCCCCGGTCAAGGCCAGCTGCACGAGAAAGCCGAGCACGATGGCCGCGCAGATCATCGCGGTGAACTCGTACATGTTGCCCCAGGGCACCCGGCCGGCGGCCAACCCGCGACACACGATCGACAGGACGTGCGCGGCGAACCCGATCACGGTGACGACCACGCCGGCCCGGCCGAACCGGACCCCCCACGGGGCCAACGGACGTTCACTCGCGGCGACGTGCCCGATGTCGGGCCGCTCGATCACGGTGGTCCGTCCGCCTGCGGCGGCCCGCCGGGCTACGCTGGCCGCTTCGGCCGGGGTGGGCTCGATGGCCCGCCCGGAGGCGAACTCGACGCCGAAGCACACCAGGGCCATCACATAACCGGCCAGCGCCGCCTCGAATGCCAGGTCGGAAAGCTCGCTCAGTGCCATTGCGTCCTCAACTCCTGATCAGGTGCCGCTTTCGCAGACTAGCGCCATCCGCGCAGCCCACGTCGGGGCGGCCCGGCCCGATCGGGGTCACCGGCCAACACCGCCAGCCGTTCGAACTCGGATCCGTACCCGGCCTGGTCGGTGCGGGCCAGACCGCCGATCTCCACCCGGGTGATCGGTTCCGGGGCCGTCTCGGGCGTGATCCGGTACCAGACCCGCCGGCGCTTGATGATCAGCGAGGTCATCAACCCGATCAGCAGCAGCGCCGCGAAGGCCAGCGCCCAGCCCTGGGCCGGGTCGTAGGAGGTCTGCAGCGACACCCACTCGTGCAGCCCGGAGAAGGTGATCTTGGTGCCGTCGGGCAGGATGGTCGGCTCGCCCAGGGCCAGATTGACCCGGGCCTGCTTGACCAGCAACCCGCGACTGACCTGGTTCATGTCGATGGAGAAGATGGACTGGTCCATCCCGGTGTCCAGGCCGACGTCCCCCTGGTAGATGTCAACGGCCACGCCGGGTTGCTCCGCGGCCGGATAGGTCGAGGTCATCAGTCCGCCGTGGATGCTGGCCGACGGCGCGAAGATGCCCACGATGGCGAGCTGGTGCTTGCGTTGGTCGGCCGAGGTGAATCCGGGCGGGTCCAGGAATTTGACTGCACCCTGCGAGGTGAACAGCTCGTCCTCGGGGGTGAAGGGCACCGTGGAGGTCTGCTGTTGCCCATCGGGGTAGGTCACCGTGAACGTCGGCGAGTACCCGTGGCCGAGCAGGTAGACCCGCTGTCCGGCGATGTGCAACGGGTCGTTGACCTCGACCGTGTGCGTGGTCCAGCCGCCGGTCCCATTCGCGCTGGAGCGGATCTGGGTGGCGAAGGACTGGGCCTCGCCGGTGTCGTTGTACTTCGCGCTGAAGCTGTCCACATTCAGGCAGAACGGGGTCATCGCGGTGCCGTCCACGAGAATGCCGGGCCGGAACTCGTCGTAGGCGCCGGCCTGGGAACAGAACTCGCTGCCGCTACCCGGTAGGCCGGCGGTGACGATGACCGACGCCTCGTAGCCGAACAGCTTGCCCACGGCCACGGCCACCAGCAGGCCGAGCAGGGACAGATGGAAGACCAGGTTCCCGACCTCGCGCAGGTAGCCCTTCTCGGCCGAGATTGTCACAGCGGCGCCCGGCCCAGCGCCTTCTGTGCGCCGAGCGATCCGCCAGCCCCGCAGCCCGGCCTCGATCCGGTCGGCCGTCCCCGCCACCTCCGTCCCAGTGGTGCGGTGGGCGTGCAGCGGCAACCGGGCCAGGTTGCGCGGGGTGACCACCGGTGGCTGGCCCAGGCTCCGGGCGAACTCCCAGGACCGGGGAACCAGGCAGCCCACCAGCGAGGTGAACAGCAGCAGGTAGATGGCGGCGTACCAGGGGCTGGAGAAGACGTTGAAGAAACCCAGCCGGTTCAGCAGGTTTCCCCACCAGCCGTGGTTGTCCAGGTAGCTCTGCGCCTTGGTGGCGTTGGTCGCCCACTGCGGGATCAATGCTCCCGGTACCGAGGCCAGGGCGAGCAGGAACAGCAGGATGAGGGCCGAACGCATGCTGGTGAGCTGGCGCCAGATGTTGCGCGGGAACGACCGCCAGCGTGAGGCGCGCGGCGCAGCGGCCGCCGCCGTCCGTTCAGACACGTCGGTGGCCATCTAGAGCACCGGGGTGGTTGCGGTGAACCGGGTCTGCAGGAAGGCCAGGAAGTCGCCCCAGAGCCCGGTCAGCATGGCCACCCCGACCGCGATGAGCAGGATCGCTCCCACCCGCTGGATGGTGCGGGAATGCCGGCGCAGCACCGCGACCGCGGACCCGGCCCAGCCGAAGCCGAAGGCCAGCAACAAGAACGGCAAGCCCAGGCCGGCGCAGTAGAACAGCACCAGGAACAGGCCCCGCCAGGAGGCCGCGTTCAGGTTGGAGGCGTAGGACAGCGCCAGCACACCCTGCAGGGTCGGGCCGATGCACACCGTCCAGCCCAGGCCGAAGATTGCGCCCAGGAGCAGCGCGCCGAACACCCGCCCGGCCGGATGGGCATGGATCCGGCGCTCCCGCTGCAGCGGGCGGATCAACCCGAGCATGGCCAGGCCCATCACGATGGTGACCACTCCGCCCACGCGCATGAGCCACGTCGAGTTGAGTTTGATCGCATCCACCACCCCGAGCACCAGCCAGGACTGGAGCACGAAGACCACGGTGAAACCGGCCACGAACAAGCCCGTCGCCCCGACCAACCGGCTGCGGACCCGGACCGCGGTGTCCCCGCCGGTTTCCTCGGCCTGTTCGCTTTCCCGGCCGGTCAGGGCGGTCAGGTAGGAGAGGTAGCCCGGAACGAGGGGGATGACGCAGGGCGAAGCGAATGACACCGCCCCGGCCGCCAGCGATAGCACGGCGGCGAGCAGAAAGGGCCCGTCCAGCACGGTCTGGGTAGGTCCGGCAGCGAGCAAAGAGGTCATGGCTCCTCCACGCTACTTTTCCGAGGCGATCGCACCCACGGTGTCGACCAGCTGATCCTGCGTCACCCGGCCCAGCCAGATGTGGGCCACGGCGCCGGAGCGGTCCAACACGATCGTGCTCGGAATGGCGCTGGACGGGTAGCCCCGCAACGCCAGCAGGGTGCGCATGCCCGAATCGAAGATCGACGGGTAGGTGATCTGCTTGGCCTGGACGTAGCCGGCCCCGGCGGTTTGGCCGTCCCTGACGTCGATGCCGAGGAACTGCACGCCCTTGGGTTCGAGGCTGACCGAGGCGGCCTGCAGATCGGAGGCCTCGACCCGGCAGTCCCCGCACCAGGATCCCCAGAAGTTCAGCACCACCACCTGGCCCTTGAACTGGGAAGTACTCACCGTGCCGGTGCCGACGAGCGCGGGTCCGGCCAGCTCGGGGATGGGCTGGCGATCCCCCGCGCCGTAGCTGAACTCGGTGTTGCCACCCGGACTGACCAGTCGGAAGGTGCCGTCGGCGGAGCCGGAGGTGCATCCGGACACCGACGCGGCCACCAGCACGACCGCGGCCAGCAGCCGCTTCATGCCCCGACCTGGGGTCCGGGCTCGTCGTCCACGGCGGCGATGCCGGCGGCCGGGTCCTCGTAGCGGACGGCCGCGAACACCCCGTCGACGAAGGTCAGCGACGTCACCGAGGCCACCGCGCACTGCCGGTTCCGGGGGTTGTGCCAGAGCCGGTCGCCCTCCAGGAAGCGCCGCACCGTCCAGATCGGCAGCTGGTGCGAGACCAGCACGGCCTCGTGCTCGGCGGCCGCGTGGACCGCGTCGTAGACGCCGGCCAGCATCCGGTGCGCGATGTCCAGGTACGGCTCACCCCAGGACGGACGGAACGGGTTTACCAGCTTCGACCAGTGCCGGGGGGAGAAAACGGCGCCGTCACCGACCGCGACGCGATGCCCTTCGAAGCGACTACCGGCCTCGATGATCCGCTCGTCGGTGACCACTTCGACGCCGAGCCGGCCGGCCAGCGGCGCGGCCGTCTGCTGCGCCCGGATCAGCGGCGACGCCGCCACATAGGTGATGTCGCGATCGCCCAGGTGCGCGGCCAGCAGGTCGGCCATGGCCAGGCCCGACTTGGCCAGGGTGTATCCGGGCAGCCGCCCGTAGAGAATCCCTCGGGGGTTGTGCACCTTGCCGTGTCGGACCAGGTGCACGATCGTGCGAGTCACGTCAGACTCCGAGCAGGCGGCACATGATCAGTGTCCCAGGCCGGTGGTGTGTTCGCGGTCGTGCACGACCGCGGCCCAGCGCGTCCGGATCAGCTCGACCACGCCGAGCGTGCCGAGCACCGCCCCGATGATGGCCGCCGCGGTGGCCGCACCGATCCAGGCCGGCGAGTAGTGCGGCACCGGTACCGCAGTGGGCGTGGTGCCGTTCACCACAACCATGAAGTTGTCGAACCGCCGGGCATGGTGGGCCAGCAGCACCGCCACCACCAACAGCACGACCGCCGCCGCCAACAGCAGGACGGTGCGCAGGTGGATCACCCGATCGACCGCCCGGGCCGCCTGCTGCCGCTCGGCCGCCGACCCCGGCCCGGCCGACACGGTCCACTGGGGCGCGGTGATCTCCGGATCGTCCGGATCGTCCGGGTCGAACCGGGAGGACGGATCAGGTGACACGTCAGGCGTGCTTGGAGCGACGCATCGCCATCCGCACGAAGTACTGGGACCCCTTGCCGATGTAGGTCAGCACCAGACCGATGACCACTGCCAGCGTGGCCACCAGGGTCAGCAACGTGGAGGTGCCGAGCAGCACCGCCGCGGCCAGCGCGAGCAGGGCGATGGCCACGAGCACGCGGCGAGCCCACTTGGCCGCATCACGCAGGAACCACCCGCACACCGCTGCGGCCGCTCCGGCCAGCGCGAAGCCGACCCCGGTCACGACGACGTTCGTGGTCAGGCCGTTGATGTCGGTCTGACTCATCTGCTGAGAGGTGAGCGTCGGGCAACCGGTCGGCAGCAAGCTGGCCGGGGCCGGCCCGGACGCGCTGGTCGGGGTGGCCACCCCGCTGGGTACCGCAGAGCCGATACCGCCGACATAGGTCGTGCATTCGTTGACGATCTCGACGTACTGCTTCTTGGCCGCGTCGACGTAGGTGGACTTGGACAGCAGCACGAAAACGCCGGCGAACAGAAACAACAGGCCACCCACGATGGCCAGGGCACTGCCGATGGTCACGATGCGGGGGCGCGCGATCGGCTGGCCGTCGTCCTCCGGCATGACCGGCGCCATCGCGGACTGGAAGGCGGCCAGGAAACCCCTCTTCGGGCGAGGGGACGGGGTCGTCATTGCTCAAACCCTACCGGCCCACACGGACCGGGCCGGTCCAGCGTGACCGGCCCGGACGTGGGGACATGATGAGAAACAGGTTGCAGGTGCGAACTCAGTACCGGGTGCCCTTGCGGAAAGCCTTCGAGGCCCGGAAGTAGGCGTTCGACGGACCCACGAACATCAGGATGATGGCCAGAACCGACAACCCGACGCCGACGTAGGTCAGACCCCCGGTGCCCGAAGAACCGTAGACATGGCCGTTCACGGTGACCTGCGTCGACGTCCGGAACGCGCTGGCAATGCTCAGCGCGGAGAGCACGGTGAGCACAATGCGCGCCCAGTTCCGCCCGCCCCACATCATGAAGGCGAAGAACAGGTAGAGGGCGGCAAAGATCACCACGGCGACGATGCCGATGGTTTTCGCAGTGTTGGCCAGCGAGGTGGCATTCACACCGGACGACGAGTCGCTGGTGGCCTGGGCGATCGCCTGCTTCCACGCGTCGCTGTTGAAGGCCAGGAAGGTCCCGATGACCCCGGCGACCGCGGCCAACACGTAGATGATCAGGGCGCCGGTCACGGTCCCCGGGGGTTTCGGTTTCGCCGCCGGCGCCCCCTGGCCCGGGTAGGGGCCCTGGGGGGGCGGGTTCTGCGCGTACGGGTCCTGCGGATACGAGGGCACGGTCATGGGGTGATCTTCCTATGAGACGAGCTCGGACTGAGGTGAAACGCCCGAGCGACGCGGGAAAAAGCCGTCAGCGACGCCGCGGAGACTTTCGCGGCGGCGGCAGGGCGCCCTCGGCCCGGAGCCGCTCCGCGTGCTCGACCAACGCCTCCACCAGAGCTCCGACCTCGGCGACCTCCGGCTGGACGTCCACCCGCAGGCCGAACTCGTGCGCAGTCTCGGCCGTCTTGGGGCCCAGGCAGGCCACGATCGAACGCGGGTGCGGCTTGCCCGCGATGCCGACCAGGTTCCGCACGGTGGAGGCCGAGGTGAAGCAGACCGCGTCGAAGCCGCCCGACTTGATGGCCTCACGGATGGCGGCGGGCGGCGGCGCCGCCCGCACCGTGCGGTACGCGGTGACGTCGTCGATCTCCCAGCCACGGTCCCGCAGGCCGACCGCCAGGGTCTCGGTGGCGATGTCGGCGCGCGGGAGCAGGACCCGGTCCACCGGGTCGAGCACATCGTCGAACTCCGGGAACTCGTCCAGTAGCCCGACCGAGTAATCGGGGTGCGAGGAGACCAGCTCCGGCCGGATGCCCAGGGCCTGCACCGCGGCTCCGGTGGCCTGATCCACGCAGGCGATCTTGACCCCGGAGAAGGCCCGGGCATCCAGGCCGAACTCGGTGAACTTCTCCCACAGCGCGCGCACCGAGTTGGTCGAGGTGAACACCACCCACTGGTAGCGCCCGTCGACCAGGCCTTTGACTGCCCGTTCGACCTGGGCCGGGGTACGCGGCGGCTCCACCGCGATGGTCGGCACGACTTCGGCCACGGCGCCGTGCCCGGCCAGCAGGGTGGCCATCTCGCCGCCGGCCCCACGGGTCTGCGGAATGAGCACATGCCAGCCGTACAGCGCCCGGGACTCCCACCAGGACAGTTTGGTGCGCTGCGAGGCGCCCGGGCCGACGGTGACGATCAGCGGTCCGGACAGGTCCCGACCCATCCCGTCCAGGGTGGCCAGGGTGCCGTCCACGGTGCGCTGGGTGGGCAGCGACACGAAAGCGGTGACCGACGCGGGGGTCTCGGCGGCGAGCCCGGACTCGGCCAGCGAGGCCGCGGTGTCGGCCAGGTGCCCGACCGCGGTCTGTAGCAGCAAGGTGCCCGGCGCGGCGGCCAGCCGACCCCAGTCCGAGGTGGACCTGACGTCGGCCACGGTGTGCGTGGAGCCCACCGGGATGCCCGCGTACGAAGCCGCCGCGGCGGCCACCGAAATGCCCGGGACGATGTCGAAGGGCACGGACGATCGGGCCACCGCCTGCAATTCCTTGATCACCGAGTCGGCCGTGAGGACGTCGCCGGTCACCACGCGGATCACCAGCACGCCCGTCCGGGCCGCCGCGATCAACTCCTTGGCCACCTCGGCGGGCTCGCCGACCGCCGGTTGCACCTGGGCCGTCCGGGCCAGCGCCAGCACCGCGGCGGAGACGTCGGCGTCGGCCACCACGATCGCCGCCTCGGCCAGTAGTTGGCTGGACCGGACCGTGAGCAGACCCGGGTCTCCGGGTCCGGCGCCGACGAACACAATTCGTCCGCCGGTCCTGCGCGCGCGGTTCATTTGCTGCTCCTTCGAGGGGTTGTCACAGGTGTGGCGTCAGTGGTGTCGAATCCGTCCGGATACGGCCAGGTTGTTCCCCGCGGGCGGCGTGTCATTCGATGACCGCGACCGCTGCGTCGGAACTGGTATCGGGACTGTTGCGGGTCTGCAGGAAAGCCAGGATCTGCAGCTCCAGGGCCAGGTCGACGCGCCGGACCTCGACGTCCGGCGGCACCGTGATCACCCCCGGAGCGAAGTTCAGGATCGACCGCACGCCGGCCTCGACCAGGGTGTCGGCCACGTCCTGCGCCGCCGACTCGGGCGTGGCGATCACCCCGATGGTGATGCCCTCCCGACGGCAGGCCAGAAGTAGTTCGGCCACATCGCGCACCCGGTGGCCGGCCACCGGGCGGCCGATCTTGGCCGGGTCGGCATCGAACAGGGCCGCGATGGAAAATCCCCGGTCGACGAAGCCGGGATACCCGGCCAGGGCTTGCCCGAGGTGACCCAGCCCGACCAGCGCGACCTGGTACGCCTGGTGCGCGCCCAGGGTGAGCCGGATCCGGTCGGTCAGCGTGCCCACGTCGTAGCCGACCCCGCGGGTGCCGTAGGAGCCGAGAAAGGACAGGTCCTTGCGCAGTCCGGCCGGTTTCACTCCGGCCGCCGCGGCCAGTTCGGTGGAGGAGACCATGGCGCCGGCCGGCCGCACGGACAGCACTCGCAGATACACCGCCAGCCGAGCCGCGGTGGCTTCGGGGATTTTCGGGCGTGGGGCGGCAACTTCTGTGGACGGTGCCACCACCGCATCGCCGTCGGCCACCACCAATGCCTGAGCCGCCGGCTGACCCTGCGCCTGCCCCGTTGTCACGTGAGAGTTGCCCGCCTGGTCGTACGTCCGGGTCCCACCCCGATGCCATCGCCCGCGTCCGGATGTGCTACGCGGTTGACTTGGATCAACCTAGACAGTCACCCGGCCCGGCTCCAACTTGTAGCGGAACCGAAATCTCAACATGTGAGAGAGGAGGATGCACGACACCCATTCGGGTGTACCGGGCGGACTCAACGGGGGCGGCGGGCCTGGATCGCAGCGGACAGTCGATCGGCACTGAACCGGTAGTAGCCATGGCAGACGCCGTCGAGCAGGACGACCGGGACCAGGTCACCCCATTCGGACCGCAGTTCGACGTCGGTGTCCACGTCCGTTTCGGTGAACGGCAGGCCGAGCCGGGCGGTGACCTCGCCGACGATCGCGCGAGCGTCCTCGCACAGGTGACACCCGGACCGACTCAGGAGCTCGACCCGCACCGGTAGGGATGCGGTCATCAGAAGAGTTCATCCTCGGTGCCGGCAGGGCCCGGGGCGGCCGAGGTGCCGACCGACTCCGCGGGCCGATTGCGCTGGGTGATCCGGTCGAACCGATCGACCAGAGGCTTGGGGATGTGCAGTCCGCGTCCCGGTTTGGGCGGCGCGGGCTCCGCTGCCGCGGCCGGTTCACCCGCGGCCAGCCGGACCGAGGGAGCCGGCTCGGGATCGGGGTCGAGCAGGTAGCCGCGCCGCACCGCGGCCCGGTCCACCCGACCGACCTCGGAACGAGGCAGCCGGGGCACCAGTCGGTAGCGCTCCGGCCGTTTGAACACGGGCAGCCGGTCGGCGACGAAGTCGTCGAGATCACCGGACGTGGGATGAGTGCCTCGCTGGGCCACCAGCACGGCCACCATGCGCTCACCGGCCCGGCCGGGCACCCCGATCACGGCCGCATCCCGGACATAGGGGTGGGTGGTGAGCACGTCTTCGACCTCACGCGGGTACACGGTGAACCCCGCGACCCGCAGCGACTCGCCGGCCCGGTCGACCAGATGCAGTTCGCCCCGGTCGTCGAGGTAGCCGATGTCGTCGGAGACGAACCAACCATCGGCGTCCGGGCCGCCCCGACCGTCCGGCCAGTAGCCGGAGAACAGGGTCGGCCCATGCAGGGCAATCCGGCCGACGGTGCCGTCCGCGACGAGTTCCAGGGTGCTTTCGTCCGGGTCGTCGTCCGGCGGTGGGGCGGGGAGGTCCGGGGCATTGTCGTCGACCGCGTCCGCGTCACCTTCCGTCTGAGCGTCCGGCGGCGGTTCCGGCGTAGCGTCGTCGTCCTCCACGATGCGGATCTCGACCGGGCCCAGCGGCAGGCCGACCGAGCCGGGTCGGGCCGCCGCGCTCATCAGGCTGCTGGACACGACCGATGCAGACTCGGCGATCCCGTAGCCCTCCCACACCGGCTGCCCGGTGTGCGAACGGACGCCGGCGAAATCCTCCGGATCCAGCGGCGAGGCGCCCGATGTCATCAACCGCACCGTGGCCAGCGCTCGTTCCACGCCGTGCGCGGTGCGCAGCCGCCGGTAAAGCCCCGGCGTGGCCGGCACGATGGTCACCCGCTGCCCGCGGATGGTGGCCAGCACCGCGTCGATCCAGCCGCCGGCGGTGTCCGGCACCTCGGGGATCACCGTGGCCGCACCCACCGCCGTCAGTGGCAGGAACGCGGTGACCCAGCCGGCCAGATGGGACAGTGGCAGCACCTGCACCGAACGGTCGTCGGGGCGTAGTGCCAATCGGGGCGCGGACCCGATCGCGGCCACCGCGGCCAACAGGGCCCGATGGGTGAGCATCACCGGGTGTTCGTTCTGCCCGGCCCGGATGAGCATGGCCAGGTCTTCCCGACCGGCCCGGTTCGGCACCGGGGCGACGTCCGCCTCCCACCAGGCCGCCCGGTCGCGGGGCAACCGGGGCACATCGGGCAGGCCCTGGACCTCGCCGATGACCAGGGCCGGCAACACCTCGGCTGCCGGCGCCTCAGCCGTGCCGGTCGGACCGGCGGTCAGCGGCACCGCGACCAGACCGGCGCGGGCCAATGCGAACAACGTGATCACGAGCTCCACCCCGGTGGGCAGGCCGACCACGACCCGGTCCCCGGGAACCAGTCCGCCACTGGTCACGGCGGCCACCGCGGCATCGGCGGCACGGTCGAGCGTGGACCAGGAATAGCTGCGCTCGGCCGTGATGACCCCGATCCGGTCGGGATGCCGGGAGGCAACGCCGCGAAGGAGGTCGGCCACGTTCTCGTGCGCAGTGGCCCCACTGGGCCCAGTGGCCTGGCGCGGCTCCGCTTCCACCCATTCACCCTAACCGCCGCCGTCCGACCGGGTCGGGAATGCCTCCGGGCGGTGCGACCGGGCTCGATAGGCTGATCCCGACGTCGCGCAGTACCGGGTCAGCGGAAGGGTGTGCCTCATGCGGCCAGCGGAGCCACCGTCCGCTGCGGAGCGTGCCGAACTGGCCGGACAGGCCGCCGCGGAGGCGGCCTACCAGGCCGAACACCCAGCGCCGGTATCCGGGCCGGTCACCGGGCCGATCCCTGGGCCGAACCCGGTGGCCCCGCCGGTGGATCTGACCGCGGCCGCGTTCTTCGACGTGGACAACACCATGATGGCTGGGGCCTCCACCTTCTACTTCGCCCGTGGCCTGGCCGCCCGGAAGTTCTTCACCACCGGCGACCTGGTCCGCTTCGCCTTTCGCCAGCTCAAGTTCCGGGTGGGTGGTGAGGATCTGATCGACGCGGGCAAGGCGCGGGAGGAGGCACTGTCCTTCGTGGCCGGCCGGGAGGTGGCCCAGATCGTCGCCCTGGGCGAGGAGATCTACGACGAACTGATGGCCGACCGGATCTACTCGGGAACGCGGGAGCTGGCGCAACGGCATCTGGACGCCGGCCAGCGGGTCTGGCTGGTCACCGCGACCCCGGTCGAGCTGGCCCAGATCATCGCCCGCCGGCTGGGTCTGACCGGCGCCTTGGGCACGGTGGCGGCCACGATCGACGGCACCTACACCGGCCGGTTGGTCGGCGAACTGCTGCACGGCCAGGCCAAGGCCGCCGCGGTCCGGGCCCTGGCCGCCCGCGAGGGCCTGAACCTGCGGCGTTGCACCGCCTACTCGGACTCGGTCAACGACGTGCCCATGCTGTCGGTGGTGGGCACCGCGGTCGCGGTCAATCCCGACGGCCCACTGCGCGACATCGCTCGCCGCCGGAGCTGGCAGGTGGTCGACTATCGCACCGGCCGCCGCGCCGCTCGCATCGGCGTGCCCACCCTGCTCGGTGCCGGCGCGATCGGCGGGGGCATCGCCGTCGGCATCGCGCTGCGCAGGCGCAACCGCTGATTCGGCCGGCGCCGCAAGGGACCGGGGCGGTGCCGCCCGGACGGGTGGGTCAGCCCCCGAAAAATGGATTCCCGCGCCGGATCAGCAGCCGGTGCAGGGCCTGCTGAATGGTTTCTCGCACCCGGTCGGCCAGATTGAACACGACCATCGGGTCCTCGGCGGCACCCTCGGGCAGGTCGTCGGTGGGGATGGGCTCGCCGAATTCAATGATCCACCGACTGGGCAATGGGATCGCCCCGAGCGGGCCGAGCAGGGGAAAGGTGGGCGTCACCGGGAAGTAGGGCAGTCCCAGCGCCCGGGCCAACGGCTTGATGTCTCCGAGCAGCGGGTAAATCTCCTCGGCCCCGACGATGGCGCAGGGCACGATCGGCACCCGGGATCGCACCGCGGCCGAGACGAAGCCGCCCCGGCCGAACCGCTGCAGTTTGTACCGCTGGGAGAACTTCTTTCCGACCCCTTTGAAGCCTTCCGGGAAGACCGAGACGCACTCCCCTGAGGTGAGCAACCGTTCGGCGTCCTCGTTGCAGGCCAGGGTGTTTCCGGTTTTTCGGGCGATCGGCCCGATCACTGGGGTGTCGAAGACGAGGTCGGCGCCCAGCATCCGGGTCATGCGATGGTCCGGATGGTGGTCGTGCACCGCCACGGTCGTCATCAACGCATCGATCGGGATGGTCCCGGAGTGGTTGGCCACCAGCAGGACGCCGCCATTAGGAATGTTCTGAACGCCGAGGACCTCGACCCGGAACCACTTCTCGAACAGCAGCCGGAGCGGCGGCAGCCACACGTGTTCGGTGAAGTCGGGGTCGTACCCGAAGTCGTCGATCTCGTACTCACCGGTGATGCGTCGGCGCAGAAAGGCCAACGAGCCGGCCAGCTGCCGCTGCCAACCCGGCTCGGGCTGCGCGTGCTCCGGTGTCGGCGCCGGCTCCGGGCGGGGCGCGGTGTCGGTCATCGGCCCCGACCGCCCCGCGCCAGCCCGCCGTCCATGCCCACCAACCGCGGCCGGCTCGAACTGGCGGTGCGGCGAGCGGAATCGCCTTGGCCCTCCTCGTGAGGCGGCACGACGCCCAGGGCCGCACTGAGCCGGCGTTCCACTCGGCCCACGGTCACTGGGTCCACGCTGCGCGACAGCGAAGCGGCGAAGTCGTCGAAGGCCTCGGCCGTGGTGTAACGCATCAGGTAACCGAGGTCGACCCGCAGCCGGGTCGTGTCCAGCACCCGGCCCGAGGCCAGCAGGCGCGGCTGTTCGGACGAGAATCCGCGGATCCGAGCCAGCTTGAGGACCGGGCCGATGGCTCCCAAGGCAGGTCCGGGCACGGGTAACGGAATGCGGCCGGCCCGGTGGATGGCCTGGGCCACCGTGAGTGCACCGTCGCCGGCGACATTGACCACTCCGGTGAAATCGTGGTCGGTGACCAGCCGGCGGAGCACGCCGACCGCGTCGGACTCGTGCACGAATTGCAGCCGGGCGTCGCGTCCGACGGTCACCGGCACCAGCGGCGAGAGGGAGAAATAGCGGGTCAGCGGCGTGTGCAGGCTCGGACCGATGATGTCCGCGAACCTGGGCACGGCCACTCGCACATCGGGCCGGCGTCGACCGAAGCTACGCACGTAGCCCTCGATGTCGATCGCGTCCCGGGCCGGGCCCGCGGACGGCACCCGGCGGGCCACCATGTCCTCGGTCATCACCGCGGGATCGCGAGAGGAACCGCCGTAGACCGCGGCAGTGGACCGGACGATGAGCCGGGACACCGTGGCGGAACCCTGGCAGGCGGCGAGCAGCTGCATGGTGCCCAGGACGTTCATCTCCTTGGCCATCGATCTGGCCGCCGAGCTGGCCGGAGTCGACGAGGCCGAGGCGTGCACGACCGTGTCCACGCCGGCGGCGTCGATGATCCGGGAGATGAGCGGGTTCCGGATGTCGGCCCGGGCGAACTCGGCATTGCCCATCCGAGCCCGGGCGTCGGGCTCGGGCAGGACCGCGTCCACCCCGATGACCCGGTCGATCCCGGGCAGCAGGGCGAGTTGGCCGCACAGTGCGGAGCCGATGTACCGGGTCACCCCGGTCACCAGCACGACCGAGCCGGTCAACGTGGATCCGAGTTCGCGCGGACTACTTGCCGGCCTTGCGGCGGGCGACCCGGGTCTTGCGCAGCAGCTTGCGATGCTTCTTCTTCGCCATCCGCTTGCGCCGCTTCTTGATGACCGAACCCATACTGGAAACCTTCTTGCTGGTGACGGCCGGCAGAGGCCGGCGAACTGATCGGACGGCACGCCGGAACGACTCCGCGGCCTGGCCGTGCTGGGAGGGAGTCTACCGGCGTCGGCGGTCAGCCCACATCACGGCTGAGTCGGTCAGCCGTCAACTGACGTCACTGCTGAGCGCGCAGCGCTCAGCCGACATCACTGCTGAGCGCGCAGCGGTCAGCCGACGTCGTTGTAGGCAGCCCGCAGGTAGTCGTGCACGGCGCGCTCCGGAACCCGGAACGACCGCCCGACCCGGACGGCCGGCAAATCGCCGGCGTGGACCAGTCGGTAGACGGTCATCCGGGACACTCGCATGACCGTGGCCACTTCAGCCACAGTCAGGAACTTCATCTCGGCCAGCGGAGAATCCCGCGGACCCTTGTCTGGTGGCGTGGACGCCATGGGGCACCGTCTTCCGGCACGCGCCGCGCCATCGGCTTCCCCTCCGATGAACACCATCGCGTTCGTGCTTGCTGCACTCTAGCGTGACTGGTGAGGCGAAAGCGACAGTTTCTCTTCACCCACATTAAACACGCAGTGACCACAGGGCCCAGGGTTGTCATCCGGACGCGCGCCCGGCTCGTCCGGCGGCCCGGGCGAAGGAGAAAATGATGTCCGCCGATCTGACCGCTCGGGCTCGCGACTACCTGGATCTGGACTCACTCCTCTCGGCGTCCGAACTGGCCCTACGGGATCGCGTCCGCCGCTTCGTCGACACCCGGATCCGCCCGTATATCGCCGACTGGTACGAGCGCGCCTCCTTCCCGCGCGAGTTGGTCCCCGAGCTGGGTGCGTTCGGACTGCTCGGGATGCACCTACGCGGATACGGCTGCGCCGGAAGATCGGCCGTCGAGTACGGGCTGGCCGCGATGGAACTGGAGGCGGGCGACTCGGGCATCCGCACCCTGGTGTCCGTTCAGGGCTCGCTGGCCATGACGGCGATCTCCCGGCACGGCTCGGAAGAACAGAAGCAGCAGTGGCTGCCCGGGATGGCCGCCGGCGAGCTGATCGGTTGTTTTGGACTGACCGAGCCGACCGCGGGTAGCGACCCGGGCGGGATGAAGACGTTCGCCCGCCGCGACGGATCGGGAGGCGACGCCGATTGGGTGCTGACCGGAACCAAGCGCTGGATCGGGCTGGCCTCGATCGCCTCGGTCGCGGTGATCTGGGCGCACACCGATGGCGGCATCCGCGGGTTCCTGGTCCCGACCGATACCGCCGGCTTCACCGCCACCCCGATCACGCCGAAGCTGTCGATGCGGGCGTCGATTCAGTGCGACGTCCGCCTGGACGACGTGCGGTTGCCGGCCGATGCGGTACTGCCGAACGTGGTCGGTCTGAAGGGCCCGTTCAGCTGCCTCAACGAGGCCCGGTACGGGATCATCTGGGGCGCCATGGGTGCGGCCCGGGACGCGTACGAAACGGTTCTGCAGTACTGCCTGGAGCGCGAACAATTCGACCGTCCGCTGGCCGGATTCCAGCTCACCCAGCGCAAGCTGGCCGACATGGTGCTGGAGATCCAGAAGGGGCTCCTGGTCGCGCTGCACACCGGCCGACTCAAGGACGCCGGCACCCTGAGCCCGGAGCAGATCAGCTTCGGCAAGCTCAACAACGTCCGACAGGCCCTGCAGATCTGTCGGGAGGCTCGAGAGATGCTGGGCGGTAACGGGATCACCCTGGACTACGCTCCGATGCGGCACGCCGCCAACCTCGAGAGCGTGCGCACCTACGAAGGCACCGACGACGTGCACACGCTGATCATGGGTCAGGCCATCACCGGTCTGGGCGCGTTCCGATGACTTCGACCGAAGGACCCATGGTGCCCATCGTGCACGCCGCGTTCGCCTCGGAGTGGGCTGCGGCCCAGGCGGCGGGTGCTTACACCGGCTCCACCCGGGGCCGAACGCTGGCGGAGGAGGGATTCATCCACGCGAGCACGCCGGCGCAGCTCGGGCCGGTGCTGGCCACCTTCTACACGGACGTCCCGGCCGGCGACCTGGTGCTGCTGGTGCTCGATTCCGACCGGCTGGAAGCGGCCGGGTCGCCGGTGCGTTGGGAGCCGCCGCCGGGGACGACTGAGGAATTCCCGCACATCTACGGCCCGATCCCGGTTGCTGCGGTGGTGGCCACCCTGCCGCTGACCCGGGACGTCGACGACGACTGGATGGTGCCCGAGCTCTAGAGATGGGCCTGGCCGAGCTCGGCCGAGCGGAGTGCGGCGGCCTCGATGGCGGTCAGGAACGCGGCCCGGACCCGGTGATTCTCCAGCTCCCGGATGGCCGCGATGGTCGTCCCGCCCGGCGAGGTGACGGCCTCGCGCAGCGCCACCGGGTGCTCGCCCGACTCGCGGAGCATCTTGGCCGAACCCACCGCCGACTGGATGATCAGTTCCGTGGCCACCGCCCGGGGCAGGCCGAGCAGAATGCCGGCGTCGATCATGGCTTCGACCAGGAAGAAAAAGTAGGCCGGGCCCGACCCGGACAGCGCGGTGACCGCGTCCTGCTGACTCTCCGGCACCTGCACCACCTTGCCGACCGAGGCGAGCATGTCCTGGACGACCTGCAGGTGCTCAGGGCCCGCATGCGAGCCCGGCGAGATCGCGCTCATGGCCTCGCCCACCAGCATCGGCGTGTTCGGCATGACCCGGACGACCGGAGTGTCCTCGGGCAGGTGGCGTTCGTAGAGCGCGGTCGGCAGCCCGGCGCACAGCGAGACCACCAGGGTCCCCGGGGTGATCCCAGCGGCCAGGTCGTCCAGCAGCACCTGGATGTCCTGTGGTTTGACTGCGACCACGACCACATCGGCCCAGCGGGCGGCCTCCGCGGTGTCGAGAGCGGCCACCCCGTACTGACCGGCCAACTCGTCCCGGCGGGCCTGATAGCGCTCGGTGATGGCCAGTGAGGACGGCTCCCGGCCCGCGGACAACAGGCCGGACAGCAGCGCTTCGCCGATCTTGCCGGCACCGAGGATGGCGATCGTGGTCACCCGGTCATCCCATCACGGACGACCACCGGGAAAATCTTGACCGATTGTTCTTGACTGATCGTTCATCAAAATGCAGACTGAGCTCATGGGCCGCACCCGTTCCTTCGACGAGAACGTCGTAGTCGCCGCGGCGACCGAGGCGTTCCTGGCCGGCGGCTACGAGGGCACCTCGGTGGACGACCTGGTGGGCGCCACCGGCCTGCACCGGGGCAGCCTCTACCAGGCCTTCGGCAGCAAACTCGGCCTGTTCCTGGCCGGGCTGCGTCGGGTGCCGCCGCTGGACGCCCACTCGCCGGTCGGTGACCTCGACCTGCTGGTGGTGGCCGCGCTGGAGCTGGCACCCCGTCAGGACGAGGTGCGCCGGCTGGTGGCGGCCGCCGTGCAGAACCACCCCGACCCGGCCCGCCTGCTCGGTGACCGCCTGTTGGCGCGGGCCCGGGTCACCACCGCACAGATGGAGGATCCGTCATGAACACCGTCACCCTGACCCCCACCGAGCTGGTCGTGCAGCCCCAGGGTCTGGACCGGCTCTGGTCACTGATAAGCAAGATCGAGGTGCCGCTGGCCCACGTCCGGGGGGCCACGATCGACCCCGGCGCGGTACGCGAGCCGAAGGGCACCCGAGGCCCCGGTCTCGGCCTGCCCGGCCGGTGGAGCGGCACGTTCCACCGCGAGGGCGAGAAGACCTTCTACAACGTGCGGGCCGGAGACGACGCCGTGGTCATCGAACTGAGCGACGAGGAGTACACCCGGTTCGTGCTCAGCGTCGACCGACCCCGCGAGCTGGTGGACGCGATCAACGCCGCCGTCACCGGCTGAGCGTCAGCCGAAGACCATCGCCGTGGCCACCGCGGCCCGGCCCTCGTGGCGACCCACCAGTCCGAGCCGGTCGTTCGTGGTGGCGGCCACGCTGACCGGGGCGCCGACCGCCGCGGCCAGCACCTGCTCCGCCTCCCGGCGCCGCGGACCGATCTTCGGGTCGGCCGCGGCGATCTGCACCGACACATTCCCGGGAGCGAACCCGGCCGCGTGCACCTGAGCCACCACGTACTCGATCAGCGACACCCCGGACGCGCCCGCCCAGCGCGGGTCGTCGGTGCCGACCAGCCCGCCCAGGTCGCCCAGGCCCGCCGCGGAGAGCAGTGCGTCGCAGATGGCGTGCGCGGCCACATCGCCGTCGGAGTGGCCGTGGCAACCGTCCACGTCGGGGAAGTACAGGCCGGCCAGCTGGCATCTGACCCCGGGTCGGATCTGGTGTACGTCGAGCCCGATACCCACCCGGGGCGCACCGTGCTGCCGGCGGCGGACCTCGTCCAGGTCGGCCGAGGTGGTGATCTTGAGCGACTGCGTATCTCCGGGCACGAAGGACACCGGCTCCCCCAGCCGCTCCACCAGCTCGGCATCGTCGGTGCCCCCGAGGTGATCACGGCGGGCCCGGTCATGGGCGCGGACCAGTAGCTCAGGCGCGAATCCTTGGGGCGTCTGCACGACACGCAACCGGCTCCGATCGACCACTCCCGTGGACTCGCCGGCAGCGTCGGCGGCGCGGATGGTGTCGATGACGGGAAGCACGGGGACGACCGCGGCGTGGCCGGACCGCACTGCGGCCACGACCCGGTGGACGACCTCCGGGGGCGCGAACGCCCGGGCCGCGTCATGAACCAACACGACGTCCGCGGGTTCACTCAAGGCGACATCCAGCCCAGCCGCCACGGACGCAACTCGATCGACGCCACCCACCGCGACGACCGCGTGCGGTGCGATGGCGCGAGCGGCTTCGACCTGATCCTCGCCGACCACGACGACAACTCGATCGACTCCGGCCAGGCGGAGCCGATCGACGGCATGACCGAGCAGAGAACGACCGGCCACCTCGACAAAGGCCTTCGGGCGACCCAGGCCCAGTCGCTCACCCGAACCGGCGGCCGGCACGATGGCCACGACCGAGCGGTCGAAAAGACCGTCGGTCAGGAGGCGAGCACCTCGTCGAGCATGATCTCGGCCTTGTCCTCGTTGGTGCCCTCGGCCAGGGCCAACTCGGAAACAAGAATCTGCCGGGCCTTGGCCAGCATGCGCTTCTCGCCCGCGGACAGGCCGCGCTCGCGGTCACGGCGCCACAGGTCACGCACGACCTCGGCCACCTTGTTCACATCGCCCGAGGCGAGCTTCTCCAGGTTGGCCTTGTACCGCCGGGACCAGTTGGTCGGCTCCTCGGTGTGCGGCGCGCGCAGCACGTCGAACACCTTGTTCAGACCGGTCTGATCCACCACGTCGCGCACACCGACTATTTCGGCATTTTCAGCGGGAACCTTGACAGTCAGATCACCTTGGGCCACTTTGAGCACGAGGTACAGCTTCTCGACGCCCTTGATGGTTCGCGTTTCGGTGGCCTGGATCAGAGCGGCCCCGTGATGGGGATAGACGACGGTCTCGCCCACATTGAAAGACATGTGTGTGGTGCCCCTTTCGATGGCACGATCCTACCACGTCGCGGCCGGTGACGTGACCGTCGTCGCAGGTCAGGGCGTTTGGCCCGACAACGCACGGCTTGACAACGGCGCCCGTCCATGCGTCCGGGGCGGCCGGGGACGCCGCCGAACGGGTTGCGACCGGGGCGGGGTGGGCCACGGAGATGATCTCTGCGCGCCCGCCGCGCACGAGCGTCAACTCGCCGACTAATCTGTTGCGATCGGCCCGGTGTGGCGGCTAGGTCGGCTCTGCCCTCTCAGTCGCATCCCGCTCCGTCCTGTCTGTGCCCGAGGAAAGGAGACGTCGTGACCCACCTCCGACGCCGACAGCTGCTCGTGGCCGGTGCCGCCGCCGCCGCGCTGTTGCTGGGCGGGTGCGCGGCCGGCCAGATCTCGCAGACGGCAAACGAGGTGGCGGCCATCGACGGCGGCAACGGCAGCGCCGGCAAGATCGCAGTGCGCAACGTGCTTTTCACCACCGCCCCGGCCTTGACCGGTTACGCGGTCGGAGCTGACGTGCCGTTGACGCTGCAGATCGCCAACGACGGCATCACCGCCGACACACTGACCCAGGTCACCTCGCCGTCGGCCTCCTCCGGGGCGATCGCCGGGACGGCCACGGTGCCGGCCCAGTCGCTCATCTCGGTGGGCACCGACTCCACCGTGATGATGACTTTGAAGAGCTTGTCCGCGGCCCTGCCCTACGGACACTCCATCCCGGTCACGTTCACCTTCACCACGGCCGGCCAGATCACCGTCAACGTGCCGATTGCGATCCCCGACGTGCGCGACTCGAACCGCCCGACCGTCGACATCCAGCCGGCCCAGCCCACGCCGCTGTGGCTGACCGGGGCGTCCGGAGCCGCAGCGCACTGATCCGGCCCACACTGCTGGGGCTGACCGGGGCGTCCGAAGCCGCAGCGCACCGACCGTCGTTCACCGGCGGCCCGCCGGAGTGTCTCAGCCGACTTCGAGCCGACCCGGGCCGCCCGCCCTCACCCGCTCGATGCTGTGCTGCCCGGGTGCAGCCGCTTCCCGGATGAGTCTGATCACCACCCTGAGCATGGTGGCGTCCGTCTCCGGCGCTTCTATCTGCTCGGACGGCATCCACTCCCGGAGCCGCCCGCGTAAGTAGTCCCGCCAGGCAATGACAATGGCCTGGCCGGCCTCCTCGCCGCCCGGAGCCAGGGTGAGCACCTCGTCGCTTCGCCGCAGCAGACCGTCCCCGACCAGCTCATCGAAGAAGCTGGTGAGCACGCCGGGCGGTAGGCCCACCCAGTCCTCGATGGCCGACTGGCGGACCGTCTGCTGCCCGAAGAACCGGGTCCGGATGAGCACCTGGGCCAGCCCCCAGGCCTGGGCCGGTGACAGCCCGGTCCCGGAGGCGGCCAGGACGCGGTCCGCCGCAGTCGGGCCGCTGTCTTTCAGCACCCCCGCGACCAGGTCTTCCAGGTGGTCGTTGTCCCCCGGCGGTCGGGGCATGGCGAACCCGCCGCCGGTACCGGCGGCATCGGTGCCCACTCCCCGCATCTTCACTTGGGGCAGGGCCAGCGCGAACAGAAACGCGACCAGCACCACCGGGAGCGCGGCCACGAACACGTGCTGCAAAGACGTGGCGTAGGCCTGGACGATCGGAAGTCGTTGCCCCGCCGGCAACGCGTGCAGGGCGCGCGGATCGCTGGCCGCCGCCGGATCAGTCAGGCCGCCGGCCACGATGGCCGCAGGGAGTCGGTCGGCGAGCTGGTTGGCGTACACCGTGCCGAAGATCGACGCTCCGAACGACCCGCCCAGGGTGCGGAAGAAGGAGATGCCCGAGGTGGCCGCGCCCAGATCGGCGAAGGACACCGTGTTCTGCACGATCAGGGTCAGGATCTGCATCATCAGGCCGATGCCGGCACCGAGCACGAGCATGTACAGCGCTTCCAGCCAATACGAGGTGTCCGAACCCATCAGAGAAAGCAGGTAGAGGCCCAGGCCGGTGATCACCGACCCGGCAATCGGGAACATCTTGTACCGGCCGGTGCGGCCGACGAAGATGCCCGAAGCGATCGCGGTGACCAGTAGGCCGACGACCATGGGCAGCATCCGCAGCCCCGAGCTGGTGGCCGTGGCTCCCCCGACGAACTGCAGGAAGGCCGGCAGAAAGGTGATCGAACCCATCATGGCGAAGCCGACGATGAAGCTGAGCACCGAAGCGACCGAGAACACCCGACTGGAGAACAGGTGCAGCGGCAGGATCGGTGCCTGCGCTCGACTCTCGGTCCAGACGAACAGGGCCAGCAGAATGACGGATCCGGCGAACAGGCCGATGATGGTGGCCGAGCCCCAGGGGTACTGGCTGCCGCCCCAGGTGGTGGCCAAGGTCAGACCGGTGGCACCGAGGCCGATGAACAGCACGCCCAGATAGTCCACGCTGACCTCGACCCGATCGGTCAGCCGCGGAATGGTGGTCGCTGCAAGCACGATCACCACCACCGCGACCGGCACGTTCACGTAGAACGCCCAACGCCAGGACAGGTGATCGGTGAACAA
Organism: Nakamurella sp.; assembly: GCA_965277905.1. Classification (GTDB taxonomy): domain Bacteria; phylum Actinomycetota; class Actinomycetes; order Mycobacteriales; family Nakamurellaceae; genus Nakamurella. The sequence continues at coordinate 2,729,895 of CBDIDW010000006.1, read as the reverse complement.
GCCCCCCAGCAGCGGGCCGATCACCGTGGTCACCCCGAACACCGCGCCGAGGGCGCCCTGGTACTTGCCCCGCTCCCGCAGCGGGATGACCTCACCGATGAGCGCAGTGGCAGTGACGGCCAGACCCCCGCCGCCCAGACCCTGAACCGCTCGGCTGGCGATCAGCATGCCCATGTCCTGCGCCAGCCCGGAGAAGAACGACCCGACGATGAAGACGACCACGCTGATCTGGAAAACGATCTTGCGACCGAACAGGTCGCCGAACTTACCGGCCAGCACCGTGGAGATCGTCTCGGCCAGCAGGTACGCGGTGACCACCCAGCTCATGTGGCCGGCGCCGCCGAGGTCGCCGACGATCGTGGGCAGCGCGGTGGACACGATGGTCTGGTCCAGCGCCGAGAGCAGCATGCCCAGCATCACCGTGACGAAGACCAAGTTCTTGCGATTGGTGCTCAGGGTCTGCGGCACCGCCTGCGGCATCGCCGAGGACGCCTGGTCCACCTGCGTCATGGCTCCCCCTCCCGACGGCTGGAAACTCCGACCCGCTATCTCTACATCCAGCCCCCGACAGTCGGTGATGTGGGTCCGCTGAGCGGCGCGTTCCGGCTGGTCCGGAGCGTCGTGGGCCGACTGTCGGTGGGTCGATCTAGTGTTCGACGCATGACCACCTCGCTGTCCCGCACCACCACTAAGGCCGGCCGGCCTTCATTCTCCTGCACCGAGTGCGGGGCCCCGGCGGCGAAGTGGGTCGGGCGCTGTCCGCAGTGCCAGGCCTGGGGTTCACTGGCCGAGGCCGGTGCCCCGGGGCGGGCGCTCCTGCGACGGGTGTCGGCCGGTCCGGTGACCCGGCCGGCCCAGCCGATCGCCGACATCGATGCTTCGCCGGCGGTGGCCGTGCCCACCGGGGTGCCCGAGTTCGACCGTGTGCTCGGCGGCGGGCTGGTCCGGGGCGGCGTCATCCTGCTCGCCGGCGAACCCGGAGTCGGGAAGTCGACGCTGCTGCTGGCGGCCGCGGCGTCGTGGGCCGCGCACGCCGGCGGCACCGCCCTGGTCATCACCGGTGAGGAGTCGGTCGAGCAGGTCAAGGTGCGCGCCGATCGGATGGGAGCGCTGCACCCGCGGGTGTTCCTGGCCGCCGAGACCGAATTGTCAGCCGTGCTCGGGCACATCGAGGCGGTGCGGCCCAGCCTGCTCGTGCTCGACTCGGTCCAGACGGTGTCGACGGATCAGGTGGATGGCAGCGCCGGCGGGGTCACCCAGGTGCGGGCAGTGGCCGCCGCGTTGACCGCGGTGGCCCGAGAGCGGGGCATGGCCTGCGTCCTGGTCGGGCACGTGACCAAGGACGGCGCCATTGCCGGGCCCCGAGTCCTCGAGCACCTGGTCGACGTGGTGCTGCACTTCGAGGGCGATCAGCACTCCTCCCTGCGGATGATCCGCGGAGTGAAGAACCGGTTCGGCCCGTCGGACGAGATCGGCTGCTTCAAGATGGTGGCCGACGGCCTGCACGGACTGGCCGACCCCGCCGAGGTCTTCCTGACCCGGCGTCAGGCCAGCCTGCCCGGCACCTGCGCCTCGGTCACCCTGTCCGGTCGGCGGCCGCTCCCGGTGGAGATCCAGGCCCTGGTCACTCAGGCATCGGCCGAGGTGGGCCGGCGAACCCTGTCCGGGCTCGACTCGTCCCGGGCCGCGATCGTGCTGGCCGTGCTGCAGCGCTGGGGTGGCGTCGACCTCGGCCGGCGGGAGGTGTTGGCCGGCACGGTCGGTGGTGTGCGGGTGTCCGAACCGGCGATCGACCTGCCGCTGGCCCTGGCGTTGTGGTCGTCCGCCCGCGACGTCCCCCTGGAACCCGGACTGGCCGCGGTCGGCGAGATCGGGCTGTCGGCCGAGATCCGTCCGGTGGCCGCCGTCGAGCGACGGGTGGTGGAGGCGGCTCGGCTCGGCTTCGACCGGCTGTTGATTCCGGCCGGCTCCGGCGTCCGCCGCCCGAACGGAGTCCGCATCGACGAGGTGGCCGACCTCGGCGCGGCCCTGCGCAGTGTCGGCACCGACGAGGGGGTGGCGAGCTGGCTCCGACTCAAGGCCGCGCATTCGCGGCGGTGATCGGTGGTGGGATCAGCTGCTGGGTCAAGACCAGTCGGCGGCTGATGCTCAACCAGCGATGATGCTCAGCCGGCGGTGACCCTCAGCCGGCGGTCATACTGAGCCGGCGGTGCTGCTCAGCCCGTGATAGTCAGGGCAGTGGGCTTCGCGGCGAGTTTGCCCAGGTCCGGCTGCACGTTGTAGCTGCCGGCCGGAATCAACGTGCGGTCGGTCTTGCAGCCGGGCGTGGACGTGGTCCCGGACCAGCGGATGTTGTACTGCAGACTCTCGCTGGGGGAGAGCACCCGGACGTCCTCGCCGGCGCCCGGGAAGCAGTCCGCGGTCGACCACACCCGCGCGCCGGATGCGGTGAACACCGTGAACACCTGCAGCGGCCCGGACAAGTCACGCACGCACGTCTGCGAGCCGGTGTTCGTCACGGTCAGGCCGAGGATCGGCTGGGCGCCGGCGGGATAGGTCGGCGCGCCGGTGGTCGCCTGCAGTCCGATCCAGCTGTCCGGGCAGAGCACCCGGCCCTGGGAATCCTTGGCTAGCGCGGGCGTCGTCGAGGTGGTCACGGACGTCGATGAGGGCGGGGCCGGGGTCGGGGTCGGGGTCACGGTCGAGGTCGTGGGCTTCGCGGACGACGAGGTCTTCGCGGGCAGGGTGGGCTGTGCTGCGCTGGTCTTCACCGACCCGGAGGTGGCTCCGGCCCTGACCGACCCACCGGCCGAAACCGGTGACGTCGGGGCGCTCGTGGCCGCCGCACCCGATGGCGTCACGGCCGCCGACGCCGGCGCGACCTTGCTCCCGGCCGACACTGCGGCGGATGACGCCGGAGACGTCGGTGTTGCCGGGGTGGACACGGTCGGTGGAGACGCGGTGCTCGGCCCGGGCGCCTCCGCCGGGCTCGGGACGCTCGCATCGGCGAGCCCGGACCCGGCCGAGACCTGGGACGGGGCGGCCAGCACACCGGTGAACGACGGGCTGCTGGCGTCGCTGGTCAGGGTCGTGGCGTCCGCGGCCGCAGACGTGTTGTGCCGGGCCCGGGCCATGACCAGATAACCGACCCCGAGGACGGCGACCACGGCGAGCGCAGCGACGAGGCAACGACGGATCCAGTAGACCCGCGGCGAGAGGGGACCGACCGGGTGCATCACGTTTCGGACGGTAATCTCGGCGAGTGCGGATCCGGCGGAGGCAGGCCGACCGGCCCCGAACCCATCTACGAACTTCCCGCGAGACCTTCACCGGGGGTTCACCTGCCACTGACCCGGCAACGACGCCGGCGCCCCCCGCCGGACCGAATCCGCCCACCCGGACCCATCTCGCCGCCCCGCTGCGCAGGAGTGCCAACCATGGTTGACGACGCATCAGGTTTCCCCGCCACCCCACCGGCCACCGAAGACGACTCCTTCGATCCGGGTCCCAGCGACGACGCCGGCGCCCCCGAAGGTGCGATGTCGGGGAACGCGATCGACGACCTGCTCACCCGGAACCGGGCCCGCAGCCAATCGCATCCGTACTGGATGGGTCCGGTGCCGACTCTGGCCATCGCCATGGTGCTCTGCATGGACGCCCGGGTCGACGCCCATGCCGCCTTCGGGATCAGCCCCGGCGAGGCCCATCTCATTCGCAACGCCGGTGGGGTGGTCACCGACGACGTCATCCGGTCTCTGGCCATCTCCCAACACGCGCTCGGCACCCGCGAGGTCATGGTGGTGCACCACACCGACTGCGGCCTGGCCCGGCTCGAGGAAGACGCGTTCCGCGATCTCCTGGCCACCTACGCCGGGTACCGGCCGACCTGGGCGGTGCAGGCGTTCAAGGATCCGCACGACTCGGTGCGGGAATCGCTGCGCCGGATTCGCGACTCGGTCTTCCTCATCCACACCCACGCCGTGCGCGGCTTCGTCTTCGACGTGAAGTCCGGGCTATTGGAGGAGGTGTTCAGCGACTGATCGGTGAGCTGTCGGTACCGGCCCTGCTCGACTTCTACGCCGACCACGCCCGGGACCTGCCCTGGCGCCGACCCGAGGCCGGGGCGTGGGGCGTGCTGGTGAGCGAGATCATGCTGCAGCAGACTCCGGTGGTCCGGGTGCTGCCCATCTACCTGAAGTGGTTGGACCGCTGGCCGAGCCCGGCCGATCTGGCCGCTGCGTCACCGGCCGATCTGCTGCGCGCCTGGGACCGATTGGGGTACCCGCGGCGGGCGCTACGTCTGCAGGCCGCAGCCCAAGCCATCGTGCGTGACCACGGCGGGGTGGTGCCGGGCCTGGTGCCCGAGCTGCTGGCGTTACCCGGAGTCGGCGAGTACACCGCCCGGGCGGTGGCCGCCTTCGCCTTCGGGGCGCGGACGCCGGTGATGGACACCAATGTGCGCCGGGTGTTCTCCCGCGTGGTTCGGGGCCAGGACAGCATCCGCGAACCGGCCACGCCGGCCGACCGGGCCGCACTGGCCGCCGTGCTGCCGGAGGATCCGCCCACCGCGGCCCGGTTCTCCGTCGCTGTCATGGAACTCGGCGCCCTCATCTGCACGGCCGGTGCGCCGCGCTGCCCGGACTGCCCGATTTCCTTCTCATGCGCGTGGTGGCAGGCGGGCCGACCCGCCGGATCTCCTCGGCGGCCCGTGCAGGCTTGGCACGGCACCGATCGGCAGATCCGGGGACGGCTGATGGCCCGGTTGCGCGAGGCTCGACGTCCTGTGCCGGAGAACGACCTGATCAGCGCGGGCGGGGCCGACGATCGGGAGCGGTGGCGGCGTTGTCTGCAGTCACTGCGGGTCGACGGCCTGGCCGCCGAGAGCGACGGATGCTGGGGTCTGCCCGATGGCCCCTGACGACCACCCCGTCGGAACGAGGTGAACCGTCGCCCTCTCGAACGGGGAGACGACCGGAACGAGCGAACCGGCCGACCCCCGACGGGGGGACGACCGGTTCGACTACCTCGACAGGCGACTGCGCGTTACTGCTTGAGCGGGTCGCCGGAGCCGCCCTCGACGGTCATGCCCGCCGGAACCGCGTCCATCACCAGGGACGGCTTGGGCTCGCCCCGGAAGGTGAACTTCTTGACCGACCCACCCACGGCGCCATCGGTGGGCACATCCTCGACGTCGACGAGGACGATCTCGCCCGCCTTGATCTCGTCGAACAAGATCTTCTCGGACAACGCGTCCTCGATGTCGCGCTGGATGGTCCGGCGCAGCGGCCGCGCCCCCAGCACCGGGTCGAAGCCGCGCTCTCCGAGCAGGGCCTTGGCCGCCTCGGTGACCTCCAGCCCCATGTCCTTGTTCTTCAGCTGCTTCTCGACCCGGTTCAGCATCAGATCGACCATCCGCAGGATTTCCTCGGTGGTCAGCTGGTGGAACACGACCACGTCGTCGATCCGGTTGAGGAACTCCGGCCGGAAATGGCGCTTGAGTTCGTCGTTGACCTTTGCCTTCATCCGGTCGTAGTTGGAATCGGCGTTGCCCTGCGAGAAGCCCATGCTGTTGGCCCGGGAGATGTCCTGGGTGCCCAGGTTGGACGTGAAGACAATGACAGTGTTCTTGAAGTCCACCGTGCGGCCTTGGCCGTCGGTCAGCCGACCGTCCTCCAACACCTGCAACAGCGTGTTGTAGATGTCCGGATGGGCCTTCTCGATCTCGTCGAACAGCACCACCGAGAACGGCTTGCGCCGGACCTTCTCGGTCAACTGGCCGCCCTCTTCGTAGCCGACATATCCAGGAGGGGCACCGAACAGCCGGGACGCGGTGTACCGGTCGTGGAATTCGCCCATGTCCACCTGGATGAGGGCGTCCTCGTCACCGAACAGGAACTCGGCCAGCGCCTTGGTCAGCTCGGTCTTCCCGACACCCGAGGGCCCGGCGAAGATGAACGAGCCCGACGGCCGCTTCGGATCCTTGAGCCCTGCGCGGGTGCGCCGGATGGCCTGGGACACGGCCCGGACCGCCTGGTCCTGCCCGATGATGCGCCGGTGGAGTTCGTCCTCCATCTTGAGCAGACGGGTGGTCTCCTCCTCGGTCAGCTTGAACACCGGAATTCCGGTCCAGTTGGCCAGCACCTCGGCGATCTGCTCGTCGTCGACCTCACTCACGACGTCCAGATCGCCGTCTTTCCAAGCCTTCTCACGCTCGGAGCGACGCGCCAGCAGCTGCTTCTCGGTATCCCGCAACGACGCGGCCTTCTCGAAGTCCTGCGAGTCGATCGCCGACTCCTTCTCCCGGCGCACGCCGGCGAGCTTGTCGTCGAAGTCGCGCAGGTCCGGCGGCGCGGTCATCCGGCGGATCCGCATCCGGGCGCCGGCTTCGTCGATCAGGTCGATGGCCTTGTCCGGCAGGAACCGGTCATTGATGTAGCGGTCGGCCAGAGTGGCCGCGGCGACCAGCGCCTCGTCGGAGATGGTGATCCGGTGGTGCGCCTCGTACCGGTCGCGCAGGCCCTTGAGGATCTCGATGGTGTGAGCGACGGTCGGCTCCCCCACCTGAATGGGCTGGAAACGCCGCTCCAGGGCAGCGTCCTTCTCGACGTACTTGCGGTATTCGTCCAGCGTGGTCGCGCCGATCGTCTGCAGCTCGCCTCGGGCCAGCATCGGCTTGAGGATCGAGGCCGCATCGATCGCGCCCTCGGCCGCACCGGCGCCGACCAGGGTGTGCAGCTCGTCGATGAACAGGATGATGTCGCCGCGGGTGCGGATCTCCTTGAGCACCTTCTTCAGGCGCTCCTCGAAATCGCCGCGGTAACGAGAGCCGGCGACCAGCGAACCCAGGTCGAGCGTGTAGAGGTGCTTGTCCTTGAGGGTCTGCGGGACGTCGCCGCGAATGATGGCCTGGGCCAAGCCCTCGACCACCGCGGTCTTGCCCACACCGGGCGCACCGATCAGCACCGGATTGTTCTTGGTCCGACGGGACAGCACCTGCATGACCCGTTCGATTTCCTTCTCGCGCCCGATGACCGGGTCGAGCTTGCCTTCGCGCGCCGACTGAGTCAGGTTGCGACCGAACTGGTCGAGGACCAGTGAGGTCGAGGGGGTGCCCTCGGACCGGCCACCCTCGGCCGCCGCGGTCTCCTTGCCCTGGTAGCCGGACAGCAGTTGCAGCACCTGCTGGCGGACCCGGTTCAGGTCGGCGCCCAACTTCTGCAGCACCTGCGCGGCCACGCCCTCGCCCTCGCGGATGAGCCCGAGCAGGATGTGCTCGGTGCCGATGTAGTTGTGCCCGAGCTGCAACGCCTCGCGCAGGCTCAGCTCCAGGACCTTCTTGGCCCGTGGGGTGAAGGGGATGTGTCCGGACGGGGCCTGCTGGCCCTGCCCGATGATCTCCTCGACCTGCGCGCGGACGCCCTCCAGGGCGATGCCCAGCGATTCCAGGGCCTTGGCGGCGACGCCTTCGCCCTCATGGATCAGCCCGAGCAGGATGTGCTCGGTGCCGATGTAGTTGTGGTTGAGCATCCGGGCCTCTTCTTGGGCCAGGACCACCACTCGGCGGGCTCTATCGGTGAATCTCTCGAACATGTGCACTCCTTACGGGCGTGCGCCGCGGGATGTGGTCCGATTGACGACCGGCCCCGGAACCTCCCGGAAAACTGCCCGTCGACGACCGCACCACCTGTCACTCTAGTCGGCGATGGTTCCCGACCCGGGTGAACGGAAACGACCGGTGCAGCACACGAAGCCGGTCGAATTCTCTGCCTCCTGCAGAGGTCAGACTCTTCAACGCTGGCAAACCGGGCGCCGTTCCACCAGCGGCCTGAAGTACGCCGAGGGCGAACAGCGCGAAAACGGCCCCGCACCGGATGACCGGGCGGGGCCGTTCTTCGGCACTGTCAGAACGCGGTCAGTGCGCAGCTTCGAAGGCCTCGAGCACGGCGGCCGACAGACGACCACGCTCGGAAACCTCGTAGCCGGCCGCGCGGGCCCACTCGCGGATGGCGGCGGTCTGCTCGCGATCCGGCGTGGTGCGAACGGTCGCCTTGGCCACCCGGCCACGCTTCGGCGCGGCGGCCGCCTTGCGGCCGCCGTCGGTGCGACGGGCGTGCGAGACATAGTTCGCCAGAGCGTCGCGCAATTTCTTGGCATTCTTGTCGGCCAGATCGATCTCGTAAGTGGCACCGTCCAACCCGAACCCGACGGTCTCGGCAGCCGCGGTGCCGTCGATGTCGTCGAGCAGACTGACGGTGGTAATGCTGGCCATGGAGGTCCTCCTGAAGGGCTTGGCCCGTTTTTGTGTGTGTTGTTATCAACGATAGAGGAATTAGTCGACGAAAACAAACAATCATCTCAACGACGCGCCAGTTCCCAGGCGCCGAGCAATGAATCTTCGACGGAACTACTGGACTAGTCGCCCGGACGGACGAACGGGAACAGGATGGTCTCCCGGATACCCAACCCGGTCAACGCGACCAACAGCCGATCGATACCCATGCCGACTCCGCCCGACGGCGCCATGCCGTATTCCAGCGCGCGCAGGAAGTCCTCGTCGAGCACCATGGCCTCGGCGTCTCCCCGTTGTCCGAATTCCGCCTGCTCGGAGAATCGCTCACGCTGCACCACCGGGTCGACCAACTCGGAATACCCGGTCGCCGTCTCCACGCTGCGGATGTAGAGATCCCACTTCTCCGCCAGTCCCGGTGTTTCCCGGTGGCCACGGGTGAGCGGTGAGGTCTCGGCCGGGAAATCCCGGACAAACGTCGGAGCGAGGAGGCCGGGCACCACGGTCGCCTCGAACAACTCCTCGGCCAGCTTGCCCGGTCCGTAATGCGGGGCCACCGGGACGTCCAGGCGCTCGGCCAGTGCGACCAGGACACTCATCGGCGTGGTCACGTCGATGTCCTGCCCGACCTTCTCAGACAGGGCCCCGTACAACGAGATCCATTCCCATTCCCCGCCCAGGTCGAAGGCGCTGCCGTCGGCATGGGTCACGGTGGTGCTGCCGAACACGGCCACGGCGGCGTTCTGGATGAGCGTGCGAGTGAGTTGCGCCACGCCGACGTAGTCCGAATAGGCCTGGTAGAACTCCAGCATGGCGAACTCGGGGGAATGCGTGGAGTCCGCGCCCTCGTTGCGGAAGTTCCGGTTCATTTCGAACACTCGCTCGATTCCACCAACCACGCAGCGCTTCAGATACAGCTCCGGCGCGATCCGCAGGAATAGATCGACGTCGTAGGCATTCATGTGCGTCGAAAACGGGCGGGCCGCGGCGCCACCGTGCAGCAGCTGCAACATCGGCGTCTCGACCTCCAAAAACCCGTGCGCCCCCAGCGTCGAGCGCACCGAAGCGTTGACCTGGCCGCGGATCTCGACCATCCGGCGGGCCTGTGGGCGAACGATGAGATCGACGTACCGCTGCCGGACGCGGTTCTCCTCCGACAGCGCTTTGTGAGCGACCGGCAGGGGCCGCAGCGCCTTTGCGGTGATCTGCCAGGAATCGGCCAGCACCGACAATTCACCCCGCCGGGAGGTGATCACTTCGCCGTGCACGAAGAGCTGATCGCCCAGGTCGACGTCGGACTTGAACTGCGCCAACGATTCCTGGCCCACCGAGGACACCGAGAGCATGACCTGCAATTCTGTGCCGGCCTCGCCCGCCCCGCCCTCGCGTACGGTCAGGAAGCAGAGCTTTCCGGAATTCCGCAGGAAGATGATCCGGCCGGTCACCCCGACCTGCTCGCCGGTCTGCACATCCGGCTCGAGATCGGGGTAGCGAGCCCGCAACTGGGCCAGCGTTGCGGTCCTGGGGACGCTGACCGGGTAGGGGTCGATGCCGGCGGCGAGCATCCGGGAGCGCTTTTCCCGCCGCACCCGCATCTGTTCCGGCAGATCGTCGGCGTCCGAGTTGGAGGTCGGGGTTACCACGACCGAGCAGCCTACCCATCGAACCGCCCGGGTCCGGCCGGGTCGGTCCGGACCCGGAACCAGCCGGGGACAATGACCGGGTGACGCAGGTTTCGCCGGAGACCGGGTGCAGTCCCGGATCGCTGCCCTTCGGGGCGGATGTGCCGCAAAGTCCGGTTGCCCAGGCCGCGGACGGGCCCAGCTTTACCTGCGACTTATTTGAAGGTTCAGCGCCGGTGCCTCCCGAGGTCTGGCGGGAGTCGGAGAACCGGCACCAGCGCGCCGTCGACGATTTGACCGCCACCCACCGGCAACGAGCGCAGGCGGGTGTCCGGCATCCGGTTGAAGATTTTTTGTTCACCTATTACTCCCACCGACCTAATCAGCTCCGGCGTTGGCACGCCGGAGCGGGCGTCACCCTGGCTCAGGCAACGGAGCGCGAACATTGGCGGTTCTACCGTGCTCACACTGACGGTTCGGTCACACTCGATGTGCGCGCATTTCTTCTCGAGCGGGCCCCGCGGTTGAGTCTGGTGCAGCGGACCCTGACACAAACGTTGGGCTCGCTCGGACAATTCGGGTGTTTCGGACTGCATGAGTGGGCCATGGTCTATCGGGAGGCCGACCGCCGCCATTCCCGCGTTCCGTTGCGCCTGAGCCCGGGCGACACCGACGAGGTCGTTCGCGACGGCGTACTGCGGTGTTCGCATTTCGACGCGGTGCGTTTCTTCAGCCCCGCCGCCCAGCCGCTGAACACGCTTGAACCGGCCGCTGTGCCCGCCCTGCGGCGGGAGCAGCCCGGGTGCCTGCACGCGGGAATGGACCTCTACAAGTGGGCCTACCAACTGTCCCCGGCCATCGCCAGTGACCTTTTGCTCGACTGCTTCCGCCTCGCGCGTCGGATCCGGGAACTGGATATGCGCGCGTCGCCCTACGACCTGGCCGACTACGGCTATTCCCCGGTCCGCATCGAAACCCCGGAGGGTAAGGCCGAGTACGTCACCGCCCAGCGCGCCTTCGCCACCGAGAGTCAGGCCCTACGGGTCCGCCTACTGGCGGCCCTGGAGCTCCTGGGGCCGCCTCTTCAGGGCTGAACGCATCAGTCGCGGGCGCGTCGATGGCGGCGGCCGGTGGCTCCGGCGGCGGGTTCGCCGAAAGCCGCGAGCAGCGCCGCCACCGAGATGGATTCATCCACCTCCGGGTCGTCAACGGCGGCCACTCCGACGGCCTCAGGCGCGGGTTGAGGCTCGGGCTCGGACCCTGGTTCAGGCTCGGCGGCTGGTTCAGGCTCGGCGGGGGCCTGAGCCGCGGTGACTGCTTCCGGTGCGTCTTCCGGCACTGCCGCGTCTTCCGGAACTGCTACGTCTTCCGGCAGTGCCGCGTCTTCCGGCGCTAGCTCCGGCTCCGGCTCGATTCCCGGCTCCGGCTCCGCCTCGGTTTCCGGGCTCGGCTCTAGCTCTAGCTCTAGCTCGGGCTCGGGCTCGGGCTCGGGCAACGCTTCCGACTCGGGTTCCGAATCGACGTCAGCCGCCGCTTCCGGCACCGCATCGATGGAGGCAGGGTCGCCCGTGCCACCGGAGTCATCCGGCGCCGCCGACCAACCGCCCAGTGCGCGCACCCGGGTCGCCTCGGTGGAGACGGTCAACCGTTCGACCAACACCTCACCCGACCCCAGCACAGGCAGCACGGCCGCGAGCCGATCCACACTGTGGCGGAGCGCCGTCAGCTCGCGCGCCTGTCCGGATTCGGTCAGCTCGCGCGTGCTCTCGGTCAGCTTGGTTTGAAAATCGTTGCGCGCGTGAATCTCTCGCAATAGTTCGAGCTGATAGGTGCGCTCCGCCTCGGCCAGGCGCAACTCGGCCACCCGAGCCTCACGACGGGAGCGGGTGACCGCGAACGAGGCCATCAGCGCCGCCCAGAGGGCGGCCACCACGGCCAGCCGCAGCCAGCGGGCGGAATCTGCGACGACCAGCAACACCGTGGCCGCGAGCGCCAGCGCCACGGCCGCCGCCATCAGGGTGCGCAGCCAATTGGGGGAGTGCCCGCTGGCCGGTCGGGACGACGGGGACGCAGCAGGCACCCGGGCAGAGTACCGGCGCCGGCTGAGCCGCCCCGACGTCGCGATCAGCGCGGGGTGGGCCCGCCGGAGGAGGTTGGGGTGCGGCAACACGCTTCGCAGAACAGAGCGCCGGCGACCATCACGACGGCCCCGGCCAGGCCGATGACTGAGGTGGGCAGGTCGGACTGGGCCGCCTGGATTTCATCCGCCTTGGGAATCACATACAGGGCCAGTCCGATCCACAACCCACCGAGCGCGGCACCGGCCAACGACGTCGCCTTGGCCGCCATCACCGTGCGGGCCGCCACCAATGGAGGCACTGGTGGCCGGGTCGGCCGACCGGACTCATCGCGCGGGGCGTTGATCCGACTGCGCAGTGCCAGACCGAGCAGGGCCTCGGCCACACCGAGGACCGCTGCGGCCAACCCCCCCAGCCGGGGCAGGGTCGGGAACCGGCTGTAGCTGATCTGCACAAGTAGGTATCCCCCCACCGCGGCCACCACGGCCACCACGACCAGGTCACGCGCCCGGGTGAAGCCCATTCCTTCAGTCGCCATGGCGGCGTCCCGCAGGAACGGTTCCGACCTTGACGATGCTGTCCACTTCGGCATCGGCAAGCGCCGCCAGCAACGCCGTGATGCCACCCCGACCGGGCAGCTCGGCGGCCGGGTCGACCTCGGCCCAGGGCACCAACACGAAGGCTCGCTCGTGGGCGCGCGGGTGCGGCAGCACCAGCTCAGGATCCTCGGATCGCTTGTCCCCCACCGCAACGACATCGACGTCCAGCGTGCGCGGCCCCCAGCGCCGGGTCCGCTCCCGGCCGGCCGCCGCCTCCATGGCCCGGGCTCGGTCCAGCCAACCCCGGGCCGGCGTGTGCTCGTCCTCCACCAGCACGACCAGGTTGTAATAGTCGGGCTGGGCAACCGGACCCCACGGCGGGGTCCGGTAGATGGAGGACACCGCCGTGACCATCCGCCCGAGCGAAGAAACGGCCTGCGTCAGGTGTTCGGTCCTGTCCCCCAGGTTCGATCCCATCGAGAGCACCGCCGCGCTCATGACGTCAGTCCCCGGGTCTTGACCGACCGCCGGACGGTGACGGCCACGTCCGCGAAGGTCCGGGCAATGGGCGCATCGGGCTTGTGCACCGTCACCTCGACCGCGACCGGCCCGTACCGCGCCATGACCGCGTCGGCGATCTCGGCGGCCACGGTCTCGATCAGTTCCCGGGGCGGACCCGTGACGATCCCGGCGGCCAATTCGGCTAGTTCGCCGTAGTTCAGGGTCAGCCGGAGATCGTCGGCGCGGGCGGCGGGCGTCAGGTCCAGCCAGACCGTGAGGTCCACGACAAATGGCTGTCCATTTTGCTTTTCGTGTTCGAAGACGCCGTGGTGGCCGTCCACGGTGAGCCCGGTCAAGACAATGCGGTCGGTCACGAGAGCTGCTCCAGCACCGCCAGCACATCCCGGGTCGCCCGGGGCTCGTGCACCCGCAGCGCCCAGACACCGTGCCTGGCCGCGTCCATCGACACCGCCGCGGTGGCCGACTCCCGCCGGTCGGGCGGCCCGGGCTCATCATCGACGGCCAGCAACTCACCCAGGAAGCGTTTGCGCGAAGCGCCGATCAGGACCGGGAATCCCAGACCGGTCAGCGCGGGCAGTGCGCGGAGCAGCGCCCAGTTGTGCTCGGCGTTCTTGGCGAAGCCCAGTCCGGGGTCGATGATGAGGGACTCGCTCCGGACTCCGGCGGCCACCGCCGCGTCGATCCGGGCCAGCAGCTCTTCGCGGACCTCGGTGACCACATCCAGATAGTGCGCCAGGGTCGCCATCACATCGCTCGGTCCGCGCCAGTGCATCAGGATCCAGGGCACGCCGCGTTCGGCCACCAGGCTGGCCATGCTGGGATCGGCCATCCCGCCCGAGACGTCGTTCACCAGCACTGCCCCGGCATCCAGGGCGGCCGCGGCGACCGGGCTCCGGGTGGTGTCCACCGAACAGGACACACCCGCCGCCGCCAGCTCGCGAATGACCGGGACGACCCGAGCCGCTTCGGTGGCCGTGTCCACCCGGTGCGCACCGGGGCGCGTCGACTCGCCCCCCACGTCGACCAGGTCGGCGCCGTCGGCAACCAGGCGATGACCGCGTGCGATGGCCTTCTCGGTGGTGTCCCACCGGCCTCCGTCGGAGAACGAATCCGGAGTGACGTTGAGGATGCCCATCACCGCGGGTCGGGCGCCCACCTGCGGCAGCAAGCGCCCTGACTCGGCCACGAACCCGCACGTCCCGCTCACAGCCACCTGTCCCCCGCATGGTGCGGATCATCTCGCCCATTCTGAAGCGAATCCCGGGTGTTCTGGGCGAGTTGATCCGCGCAGGGGCGAGTTGATCCGCGCAAGAACGTCACCGGCCCATGATGAGGCTCATCGCCTCGGCGCGGGTGCTGGCGCGGGTCTGGAAGATGCCGCGCACCGCGGACGTGGTGGTGGTGGTACCCGGCTTGCGGATACCACGCATGGCCATGCACAGGTGCTCGGCCTCCAGCACCACGATCACGCCGGCCGGGTCGAGGCGCCGCACCAGGGCCTCGGCGACCTGGGTGGTCAACCGCTCCTGGATCTGCGGCCGCTTGGCGTAGCCGTCGACCAGCCGGGCCAGCTTGGACAGACCGGTGATCCGGCCGTCGCGACCGGGGATGTAGCCGACGTGCGCCCGCCCGAAGAACGGCACCAGATGATGCTCGCAGGTCGAGTACATGGGGATGTCCCGGACCAGCACGAGCTCGGCGTGGTTCTCGTCGAACGAGGTGTTCAGCACCTCGTCCGGATTGGTGTGCAGGCCGGAGAACTGTTCCTGCATCGCCCGAGCCACCCGGGCGGGCGTCTGTCGCAGACCTTCCCGTTCCGGATCCTCACCGCAGGCCAGCAACAACTCGCGGACGGCCGCCTCGGCGCGGGCCTGGTCAAAGGCGCCCGAGGTCACCCCCGAGGTCACCGCCAACTCACCGACGCGGCCCACCGGGCGGCGGCGGGGCCCAAGGGTCGATGGGCCCGTCGCCGGTGGCCTCCTGCTGGCTCTCCGGCGCCCGATGCCGGTTCCCGTTCAGCCCATTGCCGTTCATACCATTGCCGTTCGCGACATTGCCGTTCGCGACATTGCCGTGCGCCCCGTTGCCGTTGGCCCCGTTGGCGTTCGTCCCGTTCCCGTTGCTGGCCGGGTACCCATACCCGTTGGTGGGGTAGGGCGCCTGACCGCGCGGACCACCGTGGGGCTGGTCGGTGGGTGGGTTCCATCCCGGCATCGGGGCCAGCGGCCCGGGCAGAACGCCGCCGGTCCAATTGGGTGGGGCCCCCACCGGCTGGTAGGGCTGGTTCGACTGATTCGGGTACCCCGGCGGTGCCGGGTAAGGGGCCGGAGCGCCGGCCGGGACAGGCCCCGGATAGGGGGCCGGATAGGCACCCACCGGCACCGCCGGAGCGACGGGCTCGGGATTCAGCGGCAGCACCGGCTCCGGAGGCCACGGCTCGCCGCGCTCGATGGCCAGCTCGCCCGGGGTCTTGATCGGCTCCCGGTCGCTGGGCGGCCGGTTGCCGTACTCGTCGAACGTGGTGATCCGCGGGCGCTTGTGGACCGAGGCGAAGATGACCTCGAGCTCCTTGCGCTCGAGGGTCTCCTTTTCGAGCAGCTTGGTGGCGAGCGAGTCGAGCACGTCCCGGTATTCGTTGAGCACCGCCCAGGCCTCGGTGTGTGCCGCCTCGATCAGGGCCCGCACCTCACCATCGATCTCCGCACCGACCTCGATCGAGTAGTCGGCGGTGTGTCCGTAGGTGCGGCCGAGGAAGGGCTCGTCATCACCGCTGCCGTACTTGACCGCGCCGAGCTTGCCCGACATGCCGTACTCGGTGACCATGGCCCGGGCGATCTTGGTCGCCTGGGCGATGTCGCTGGACGCGCCCGTGGTGGGCTCGGCAAAGACCAGCTCCTCGGCCGCGCGGCCACCCATGGCCATGACCAGCCGGGCGATCATCTCGCTCCGGGTCATCAACGACTTGTCGTCCTCGGGCACGACCAGCGCATGCCCGCCGGTGCGGCCGCGCGGCATAATCGTGACCTTGTAGACCGGCTCCAGCCCGGGCATGGCCCAGGCCGCGAGGGCGTGACCACCCTCGTGGTACGCGGTGATCTTCTTCTCCTTCTCGGAGATGACCTTGCCCTTGCGCGCCGGACCCCCGACCACCCGGTCGACGGACTCCTCCAGGGCCGCATTGGTGATCATGGTCCCGTGCGTGCGCGCGGTCAGCAGGGCCGCCTCGTTGATGACATTGGCCAGGTCGGCGCCGGACATGCCCACGGTGCGCTTGGCCAACGGAAGGAACTCGACGTCCGGGGCGAATGGCTTGCCCTTGGAGTGCACGGCCAGGATGGCCTGCCGGCCCTTCAGGTCGGGCTGGCCGACGGGGATCTGCCGGTCGAAACGGCCCGGCCGGAGCAGCGCCGGGTCCAGGATGTCGGGCCGGTTGGTCGCGGCGATCAGGATGATGCCGCCCTTGATGTCGAATCCGTCCATCTCGACCAGCAGCTGGTTCAGGGTCTGCTCGCGCTCGTCGTGACCGCCGCCCATGCCGGCGCCGCGGTGCCGGCCGACGGCGTCGATCTCGTCGACGAAGATGATCGCCGGCGCGTTCGCCTTGGCCTGCTCGAACAGGTCGCGCACCCGGCTGGCGCCGACACCGACGAACATCTCGACGAAGTCCGAGCCGGAGATCGAGTAGAACGGCACCCCCGCTTCGCCGGCCACAGCACGGGCCAGCAGGGTCTTGCCGGTGCCGGGCGGGCCGTAGAGCAGCACGCCCTTGGGGATCTTGGCGCCCAGGGCCTGATACCGCGCCGGGTTGGCCAGGAAGTCGCGGATCTCGTCGAGTTCCTCGACCGCCTCATCGGCCCCGGCCACGTCGGTGAACTTGGTCACCGGCATGTCCTTGGTCAGCAGCTTGGCCTTGGACTTGCCGAAGGACAGCACCTTGTTGCCGCCGCCCTGGGCGTTGTTCATCATCCAGAGCAGGAACAGGATGATCAGGCCGATCGGCACCAGGTAGATGAGCAGCGAGAACAGCGCGGACTCGCTGGTGACCTGGACGTCGTACTTGTCCGCCTTGGTCGCCTGGACGGCCTTGAAGATGTCGTCGGTGGCAGCGTCCGGGTACTGCGCGAAGATCTTGTTGGCCCCGTCGACGTCGGTCTTCAGGGTCAGCCGGACCCGCTGTTCCTTGTCGTCGATGATCGCCTGGCTGACGTTGTTGCCGGACAGCTGGGCCATCACGACCGACGTCGGCTCCTGGCTGTAACCCCGGGTGTCGTCGGAGAGGTAGTTGTACATGATGTACAAGAGGAACGCCACGCCCACCCACAGCAGGGGCGAGCGGAGCAGGCGTTTACGGTCCATATCGGGATCGGCCGCAAGCGGCCGTCACCCCTCCTTCAGGCGCGGGAACATCAGGACTACTTCATCCCGCTAGCTGCCGCAGGATTGGCCGATGATTGAGCGTACCGCGAGCCGAATTGGTTCCCGGTTCGCTGCCCGGCCGGCAGAAGGTCCTGATCAGCACCAATACGCCATCAGCGATACATGTGCTCGGCCAGCAGGCCCACGAAGGGCAGATCCCGGTAACGCTCGGCGAAGTCCAGCCCGTAGCCGACGACGAACTCGGGGGGGATGTCGAAGCCCACGTAGCGCACCTGCACGTCGACCTTGACCGCGTCCGGCTTGCGCAGCAGGGCCACCACGTCGATCGAGGCGGGGTTGCGGGAGGCCAGGTTCTTGCGCAGCCAGGACAGGGTCAGGCCCGAGTCGATGATGTCCTCGACGATGACCACCCGGCGGTCGGTGATGTCCCGGTCCAGGTCCTTGAGGATGCGGACCACCCCGGAGGATGAGGTGGCCGAGCCGTAGGAACTGACCGCCATGAATTCCAGCTCGGAGGGGATGGGCAGCGCTCGGGCGAAGTCGGTGAGGAACATCACCGCGCCCTTGAGCACGCAGACCAGCAGCGGCGGAGTGTCCAGGTCATGGTCGGCCGCGACGGCCGCGGCCAGCTCGCGGATCTTGGCCTGCAGGGTCGGCGCGTCGATCAGGACGGCGGAGAGCTCACCGTCATAACCGTGGGTCGCCCCCGGGTCGGTTCCGTCGCCGATCACCTCGGCGGAGGTCAGCGTGGTGGTCAACCCTGCTCCAGACACGAGGCTCCTCGGCGTTGGGTGAGTGAAAGGCCAGCCTGCCATCCCGGGCCGGGTCGATCGCCATCGGTCTCCCGGGTGCGTGTCCACGAATTCGCTTCGACCGAGCGAAAGCGAGCCCTTCTCGGGCGGATTCCATCCGGTCGAAGCAGATTTGTGGACACACAGACTCACCGCCGGGGCGAGACGATGCTGAGCACACCCCCGACTGCCATGAGGTCGGACCCACCCGGCAGACGAACCGCGCCCGGGCGGCCCAGCAGCGCGTCGGCGCGCCGCAGGTGGTCGGCGGTGAGCTCGAACAGGCCCTGGTCCCGCAGGAACAACCTGATCACCCGACGGCGCAGCGCGGCCGGGGCCGGGGCCAGGACGCAGACATCGAGCCCGGTCGAGGTGAGGCACCGCCCCAGCAATTCACCGGCCAGCTCGTCCAGCGCGGCCAGATCGTCGCTCATCAACGCCGCCGTGCGGGCCAGCGCGGGTGCCACTCCCCCGCCGAGCACGTCCTCGAGCAGCGGCACGGCCTCTCGGCGCAGCCGGACCCGGGTGAAGCGAGGGTCGGTGTTCTGTGGGTCGTCCCACCAGGCGAGCCCGGCCTCGCGAC
Organism: Nakamurella sp.; assembly: GCA_965277905.1. Taxonomy (GTDB): domain Bacteria; phylum Actinomycetota; class Actinomycetes; order Mycobacteriales; family Nakamurellaceae; genus Nakamurella. Next base: position 2,711,096 of record CBDIDW010000006.1, on the reverse strand, counting down.
AGCAGTCCCGGGTGTCGGCGCGGCGGACACCCAGCAAGGGTCGCCCCCAGGGTGACCGCCAGGTGCTCATGCCGGCGATGGACCGCGGCCCCGACCCCCGGGCCAGACCCAACAGCACCGTCTCCGCCTGATCGTCCAGGGTGTGGCCGAGCAGCACCGCCGTACCGTCGGACGCGGGCGCGAGCGCCGCATACCGGGCAACTCGAGCGGCCGCTTCCGGTCCCCCGACCCGTCCGACCTGCACCCGCCGCAGCTCCACCGAGTCGAAGCCCAGCTCACGCAGCTGATCGGCGGTGCGCACGGCCTGCGCCGACGAGCCGGGCTGCAGTCCGTGGTCGATGGTGACCCCGCGAATCGGCCCGGTCACCACCTGCCGGATCGCCCAGGCCAGGGCGAGCGAATCGGCCCCGCCCGAACAGGCCACGGTGATCGCGGCTCCGACGGGCAGCTGCGGCAGGAAGGAGCGAACGGCCGCCTCCACCGGTCCGGGCACGGATCAGCCCAGGACCCGGGCGATCCAGGCCTGCGGGTCGATGGTCTCGGCCCGGGTGGGCAGGGTGTCCGGCGAGGTCCACACGGTGTTGAACTTCTCCATTCCGACTGCCTGGACCACCGCGGCCACGAACGCGGCCCCCTTGATGTACTGCGCCATCTTCATGTCCATGCCCAGCAGGGCCCGGATCAGCCGGTCGATCGGGCCTTGGGTCTTGCGCCGTCGAGCGGTGAAACCCTCCCGGATCTCGATCACCGTGGGCACGACCGTCTGGCCGACCGCGTCCATCACATGATCCGCGTGTCCCTCCAGCAGGGTCATCAGGGCCATCATCCGGTCGAACACATCCCGTTGTTCGGGCGACTGGATCGACTCCAGGAAGCTGCCCTCATGGCCGCGGATGGCCTTCACCGCGCGTTTGAGGGTGTCGCTGGCATCCAGGTCGGACGCGGCCCCGAATTCTGCGACCAGGCTTCGGAAGTACTCCCGCAACCAGGGCACCGCAGTGAACTGCAGCCGGTGGGTGGACTCGTGCAGACACACCCACATCCGGAAGTCCTCGGGCTCGGCCCCGATCTCCCGCTCGACCCGGACGATGTTCGGCGCCACCAGCAGGAGTCGCCCGGGTCCGGCTGGTCCGGACCCGGTCATCGGATCGAACTGGCCGAGCACCCGCCCGGACAGGAAGGCGAGCACGGCGCCGAGTTGGGTTCCGGCCGCGGACAGGGCCCTGGCGCCGGGCATCTTGCCGCCCTTGCCGGACGCGGCCAACTTCTCGGTCAATACCTCCGCCAGCGGGGCGGTCAGTAGCTCCATGCCCTCGGCGGTGGCCTCGATCCAGCCGCGCCGATCGACCACCTCGGCCTCACCAATGGGCAGCCCGTGCCCGAGACCGGTGACCTCACGCACCACCGACTCGGCCCGCTCGGAGAACTCCCGCAGATCCTGGACGACCCCGCGGGCCTGCGCGACGGTCAGCGCCGGGCCGGTAGGGACCAGCCGCTTTCCGGACCGCACGACCGCCGCCCAGTCGATGACCTGCGTGGCGGACATCGGCCCACTGTAGTCAGCGGACCGCCCCTCTCTCCGTGAAGATCAACTTCCCGCAAAAGGGGGGTCAGCTGCAGCCGCAGGTGCGCAGGGCGGTGGCGAAGGCGTCCTGGGCGAACCGGCTCGGGTTGCCGATGACACCGTTGGAGTTGATCGCGAACACGAGAATCCGGCCGTCCGCGTCGGGCACGTAGCCGACCAGCGCGTAGGTCACGTCGATCGAACCCGTCTTGGCCCGCACCCAGCCGGCCCCGGCCTTGCTGTTCGCGTCCTGGTAGCGACCGCTGTCCGGACCCAGGGTGCCGGTGACCCCGGCCACCGGCAGCCCGGCCAGCAGCGGGTCCAGCCCGGGCACCTTCCCGCTCACCGCCAACGACATCACCTGGCCCAGCAGCTGCGGCGACACCCGGTCCAGGTCGGACATGCCGGAGGCGTCCACCATGTTCAGCCCGGTGGTGTCCAGGTGCAGGTCACTCAGGGCCTGGTTGACCGCGGCGGAGACGCCGTCGAAGGTGGCCGGCGCTCCCCGCTTGATGGCGACGGCCCGGCCCAACGCCTCCGCCAGCACGTTGTCCGACTGGGTCAGTGCCTGGGACAGCAGGATCGTCATGGGCTGCGATTGCACCTGCCCGAGGACCTTGGCGCCGTCCGAGGCGTTGGCGCCGGTCACGATGGGCAGGTTGGCATCGCCCAGGGCTCGGGCCAGCGCCTTGCCGGCATTCATGGCCGGCTTGCCGGTCCGGGTGGATTCGTCCTTGGACGGGTCGTTCCGGTCGCCGTCGACCATCAGGGCCTGCATGCGGGTGATGAAGCCCTGGTTGGCGGTGGCGGATCCGACGATGTCGGCCTGCTGCCACCCCTGGGCCAACTCGTCGCCGCCCCAGAGGGAGGTGTCGAGCAGGATTCGCTTCACCGTCACGCCCGACGCCTTCACCTGAGCGGCCAGGTCAGCGACGGTCGGGGCTCCGGTGTACACGGTTTGCACGCCGTTGCTGGCGGCCGACAGGGTGGGATCGCCCCCGCCCACGAACACGATGTCGCCGGCCTGGTCGCCCTGCACCACCTTGGTCACCAGCCGGGTGTTCGGGTCCATCGAGGTCAGCAGGGCCGCCCCGGTGAGTAGCTTGAGCGTCGACGCCGGGATGGCCGGGTCGGCCTGCTTCTGCTTCCACAGGGTGGTGTTGCTGGCCGGGTCGATCACGATCCCGGTGAACTGCTCCAAGGCGGTGTTGGCCAACGCCGGCGCGAGCTTGGCCGCGACCTTGGCCGGTATCGGCGTCTTACCGGTGGCAACCGGCAGCGGCTTGACCCGGGCCACCGGGATAGCCACCGGCGGGTCCACCACCGGCGCGGACGTCGAAGCCGGCGAGGTCGTCACGGGGTCGATGGCGGCGGCGGAGGACGAACCCGATCGCGGCCAGAAGAAGTAGACGCCCGCCCCGATCAACGCCAGGACGACCACCACGATCCCGACGATCAGGCCGGTACGGCCCCTCGACGGTCCTCGACCGTGTCGCATCCAACGCTCCTCGTGCAGGTGTGTGTGACTAGCCACGAAAGGCTGTTCCGGCCGGGCGGAACGACCGGCCAGCGTTCAGACTAAAGTCTGCCGCGGCGGTCGCCGGTATGGCGTGACCCCGAATGTGCCTTGCACAGGTGGGAAGAAAGGTGGGCGGCGTGGAATTCGATGTGACCATCGAGATCCCGAAAGGCAGCCGGAACAAGTACGAGGTTGATCACCACTCCGGACGGATCCGGCTCGACCGCACCCTGTTCACTGCGACCCAGTACCCCGCCGACTACGGCTTCATCGACAACACCCTGGGTCAGGACGGCGACCCGCTGGACGCGCTGGTGTTGCTGACCGAGCCCACGTTTCCCGGATGCCTGATCCTGGTCCGGGCCATCGGCATGTTCCGGATGACCGACGAGAAGGGTCCGGACGACAAGGTGCTGTGTGTGTCCGCAAACGATCCGCGGCAGGCCCACCTGCAGGACATCGGTGACCTGAACATCTTCGAAAAGCTGGAGATCCAGCACTTCTTCGAGGTCTACAAGGATCTGGAGCCGGGCAAGAGCGTCGAAGGCGCGAACTGGGTCGGTCGCGGGGACGCCGAGACCGAGATCCGTATTTCGTTCAATCGGGAAACGAAGCGGCTTGCAGCCGAGGCGGCTGAGGCCGAGGCGGCAGCAGCGGCGGGCGAGGGCACCGAGGTCGCCCCGGCGGCTCACTAACTACCAGCGGGAGCCGCGCTGCACCTCGCGCAGCCGCGGCCGCACGTCGAGCAGGTACACCAGCGAGCCCACCATGGCGGCGGCCCAGAACAACGAGGTCGCCGAGAAGAGTCCGACGCCCAGCGCCCCCAGCACCAGGACCACCGCGCAGCCCAAGGTGATGCCCATCCACTGGCCCTTGGTCTGCTTGTCGGCCGCCGTGTAGGCGTCCGGTCGGCGGGACCCGGCATCGGCGGCCGCGAACACCCCGACCAGCCCGGACACCAACGACAGCACCACGGTGATCCAGACGATCACCGAGTTGGCCAGGGACAAACCGCTCACGCTGGCCAGAGTACGGGCGCGTGCGGAGTGGGTGCGTCCGTCATCGCCGTCAATGCCTGAATCAGCTGCGAGTCGGGGTGTCGGGGGCGGGGTCGGCGCTGGTCCGGGTCGACGTCCCCTTGGGCGAGGCGGCGCGGGTGGGCTTGGCCGGAGCCGGTTTGGAGGCGGGCTTCACCGTGCCGGCCGTGGGTGTGGCCGCGGCCGGGCCGGGGGCTGCCGAGTCGGGGGTGACCTTCGCCGGGGCCACCACGGTGCCGGGAGTCAGACCGGCGTCGCGCACGTGGGACCAGGTGTGTCCGCCCCGCTTGGCCAGGTTGCCGTAGATGACCCCGGCCAGCTGGGTGTAGGCCTCGACGGTCTGCCGCACCGTGTCGGGGGTCAGCGACTGGCTCATCTCCTGGGCCTTGGAGGGCAGCTCCGAGATGAGCTGCTGCGCCTTGGCCGGCCCTTGCGAGGCGAGCTTCTCCAGCGAAGCGGTGACGTCGGCCACCGCTTTCTGGGCCCGGCCCGGCAGGTCGCCGGCCAGGTCGCGCAGATCTCCCGTGCCGGGCGCGGAGTGTTCCAGCACATCGCGCAGTTCGGCGAGACGTTCGACGGCCATGTCGCCGGCCCCGATGGCGGCCAGCAAAGGCTGCGGTAGGTCGGGGAACCGGGCTGCTACCTGCTCGACCATGCTCGCGGACACAGTCCGCAGGTCGGTGAGGAACGACATGGAGGAACCCCCTGATATCGGGTCGACAGTTGCCCAGAGACTACTGGCGACTACCGGCGGCGCAGGGCGGGCGAGCGGGGGTGGTCGTAGGAGACGACCACGTCGGCCTCCTCGAGCGGATGCTGGGCCAGCTCGTAGGTGGCGAACGCCTCGGCCCACCAGCCGCGATCGTCCGGCAATGTCCGAGCCACCGTCCCAGCGGAGACGGCCAGGGCGATGCGGCGGTCCAGGTCGAGCCCGAGGTCGAGCAGGAACGGTCCGTGCACGACGAGCACGCCGCGCTCGGGCGCCGGCTGCGGCGCGTCCCGCAGCGAGCGATCGGACACCGGATCCCGCAGCCGCGGCAGCCAGAGCCCACCAGAACGCCAGGGCCCGAGCAGTTCGCGCCGCAACGCGGCCACGTCGACCCACCCGTGCCGGAGCATGTCCAGGTCCTGCCGGCCCAGCTCCAGCCGCAACGCGGCCGGCCGCCACCACCACCGGGTGGACACCACGACCGTCGGTCGACCGCGTTGCCGGAGTTCCGCGGCCACCGCCTCGGCCAGGTCGGCGGTGCCCCACGCCGGATCGCCGTCGACCCCGATGCACGGGCGCGGTCCGGGGGTCGTCTCGACCGTCTCGACCAGCTGCGCCGCGAGCTGCGCGGGAGAGACGGCGGAGAATGTGGCGGTCAGCTCCGGGCTCCCTTCCTGAGTGGCAGTCTCTCGAACCACATGTGACCGAGGCCACAACGAGAAAGAGCCCGCACTCTCCTCGTCCCCAGGGAACCGGCTGACCGCAGGCTACGTCGAAGGCAACGATGTGGTGCGGCGTTGTCGCGAACGCGCAGAAGGGGCGAGCATGAATCCGCAGAACCCAGCCTGGGGCCAACCGCCGAATCCGTACGGCTCGCCCGATTCGAACGCCCCCTACCAGGGTGGCGGCTCCCAGGGTGGCCAACCCGGATTTCCGGGCGGGTACGGCGAGCAGCAGCCTGGCTATGGCAGTTATCCGAATCAGAATCCCGGCTATGCCACTCCGGTTCCCGGCTATCAGAACCCCTCCCCCGGCTACTCCACTCCCGCGCCGGGTGGATACCAGAATCCGCCCACCATGGCCTATCCGACCATCGGCTATCCCGCAGCCACCCCCGGCGGTTACCAGCCACCGGGTGGGCCTGGGTGGGGCATGCCGCCGACCAGCCCACCCTCTTCTCCAGGCGGCCGCGGCAAGGTCATCGCCCTGGCTGCGGGTGCTGCGGTCGTGGTCGCGGCGATCGTGGTCACCCTGGTGCTCGTCCTCAAGCCGACGACGACGGCCGGGCCGACCACACCGGTCCTTCCGGCCACGTCCTCGGCATCCACCCAGATCCGGCCGATCGATCCGCTCAGCGGTGCCAGCCCGGACCCCTCGACCGCGACCTCCTCGTCCACGACCAGCAGCGATCCGACCTCGTCCAGCGTCGACACCCCGACCCCGACCCCCACGCCGACTCCCACGCCGACTCCCACCCCGACCCTGACCCGCACCACGCCCAGGACGACGCCCAAGGTCACCACCAAGAGCAGCCCGAGCGTCGACTTCGCGGCCGTTCAGAAGGCCGCCACGACTGCGGCGAACGCGTGGGCGGCGGCCGCCAACGGCGGCGACTTCGACGGCGTGGTCACGTATTCCTGCGCCAAGGACAAGTCGGCCATGACCGACGGCAGTCTCACCAACGCCGCCGTGATCAGCGGGAAGAACACCTTCACGGTCAAGACGGTGATCGCCACCGCACAGAAGGGCATCATCTTCATGGCCGTCAGTCCGGCCCTGAACGGCAAGACCAGTTACGAGATCCCGATGGTCAACGAAAGCGGCTGGAAGGTGTGCTTGTCCTGAGTTCAGGTCAGGTAAGCCACCACTGCGAGAGCGCGTAAATGACCAGGCCGGCCAGGGCACCCACCACCGTGCCGTTGATCCGAATGAACTGCAGGTCGCGCCCGACCTGCAGTTCGATCTTCCGACTGGTCGCAGCTCCATCCCAACGGGCGATGGTCTCGTCGATGATGCCGGTGATGGAGCGCGCGTGATGGCTGGCCAGGTACCCGGCGGCATCGGCGGCCCAGCCGTCGACCTTGGCCTGGAAAGCCGGGTCGGTCTGCAGCCTGATCCCGACGTCGCGCAGCCCGCCGACCACCGACCGGCGCAGGGCCGACTCCGGGTCGTCGATCGACTCCAGTAGGGCGATCTTGATCGAGGTCGCGGCCGAGCCGGCCAGCGAGCGGACCTGGTCATTGTTGAGCAGGCGCATCTTGATCTCGTCGGCCTTGGCCATGGTGGCCGGATCGGTCTGTAGATCCTGGGCGAAGCCGATCAGGAAGCGATCCAGCGATCGACGCAGCGGATGGTCCGAGTCGTCGCGGACTGCAGTCAGGAAGGCGGTGACCTCCCGGGAGATGCGCGTCGCCACCGCGCTGTCCAGGAACCGCGGCGACCAGGACGGCGCCCGGTCGGTGACCAGCCGGCTGATCGCGGTCGGGTTGGCCAGGACCCAGGTGGTGGCCCGGTCGACGACCACATCGACCACCCCGTGATGGTCACCACGGGTGAACACGTCCTCGGCGATCCGCCCGACCAGCGGGCCCAGGGACAGCGCCTCGATGCGACGCCGGGCGGTCGTCTCGAGCAGTCCCGCGACCTGCTCGTCGGACAGCACGGCCGCCGCGCCCCGGGCCAGTGAGGCCAGTTCGGCGGTGATCCGTTCCGCCCCGCCCGGGGCGGCCACGAACCCGCCCAGCCGGGACGCCAGCGCCAGTCCGGCCAGCTTGTCCCGGACCACCGACTCGGACAGGAAGTTGGTGGCCACGAATTCGGACAGGGCCGACCCGATGGCGTCCTTGCGGTTGGGAATGATGGCGGTATGCGGGATGGGCAGGCCGAACGGCCGCCGGAAGAGCGCCGTCACCGCGAACCAGTCGGCCAGCGCGCCGACCATGCCGGCCTCCGCGGCCGCGCGCAGGTATCCCCAGCCGGGATGGGCCGACTCCAGCAGCCGGGCGATCACGAAGACGACGGCGATCGCGACCAGCAGGCCGGTCGCCGTCACCTTCATCCGGCGTAACCGGCGCAGCCGTTCGTCGTCGCCGGCGGCCGAAAGGAGCGGAACGGTCATCGCTGCATCCTTGCCGACCGACTAGAAAGAGAACGTGCCCGACAGCTCCCCCCTGGTTCCGCGGTTACGACCGTTCACCACCACGATCTTCGCCGAGATGTCGGCGCTGGCCGCACGGACCGGCGCGATCAACCTCGGCCAGGGGTTTCCCGACACCGATGGCCCGCGTGCCGTTCTCGATGCGGCCCGGGCGGCCATCGCCGGCGGGGCCAACCAATACCCACCCGGGCCGGGCATCGCTCCGCTGCGCGAAGCCATCGCGGCCCGCCGCGCCGCCGACTGGGGGCAGGACTTCGATCCCGACGGCGGGGTGCTGGTCACGGTCGGCGCCACCGAGGCCATCGCGGCCGCGGTCCTGGCCCTGACCGGCCCGGGCGACGAGGTGGTGATGCTGGAGCCGCATTACGATTCCTACCCGGCCGTGGTGGCCATGTCCGGGGCCCGGCACGTGTCGGTCCCGTTGCGGCCGGACTCCTCGGGTCGGTTCGCGCTGGATCTCGACGAGTTCGCCCGGGCGCTGACCCCGGCCACCCGGATGATCCTGCTCAACTCCCCGCACAATCCGACCGGCAGCGTGCTCTCCGGCCGGGAGCTGGCCGGGATCGCCGCCCTGGCTGTGGATCACGACCTGATCGTGGTCTCCGATGAGGTCTACGAGTACCTGACCTACGACGAGGCCGTGCACGTCCCGATCGGCACGCTGCCCGGGATGGCCGAGCGCACGGTCACCATCTCCAGCGCCGGCAAGAGCTTCTCGGTGACCGGCTGGAAGATCGGCTGGGCCTGCGGCCCGGAGCCGCTGGTGGCTGCGGTGCGGGCGGCCAAGCAGTTCCTCACCTACGTCGGTGGCGGCCCGTTCCAGCCTGCGGTGGCCTACGCGTTGCACCACGAAATGGAGTGGGTCCACCAGCTGCGGGACAGCCTGCAGGGCAAGCGCGACCTGCTCTCGGCGGGCCTGATGCGGGCCGGCTTCGACGTTTTCCGACCGCAGGGCACCTACTTCGTGGTCGCCGACATCACCGCCCTGTCCGCCCAGCTGGCGCGGCCGGTGGACGGAATGGCCTTCTGCCTGGACCTACCCCGGCTGGCCGGAGTGGTCGCGGTGCCCCAGCAGGTGTTCCACGACCGACCGGAAGACGGAGCCCGCTTCGTCCGGTTCGCCTTCTGTAAGCGGGATGAGGTCATTGCCGAAGCGGTGAGCCGGCTGTCCGCCTCGCATGCACCTTAGGCCGAAAGGGTGAAGATCGGCGAGGGTAAATCGATCCGGAAGCGATCGCGGTTGCCTCGCTTGCCCGGGGGAGGTACGACAGGCACCACACCGTTGGTCAGGGTCGGCCCCGACAGCACCGCCGCCGAGTGGGCCGTCCCGACCTCTGGTGTTCTGGAGGATGGCTCCCGGCGTTCGGCGCGACCACATTGGTGGTTTCGCTCCCTCGGACGGCACCGGGCACGGGCCGGCCGGGCCGCTCTCCAGCGCGGTGCGTGACCGCGCGCGGGCGAGAGCCCGGGCGCCGGAGCCGGAGGTCGACCGGTCTCCGCGGAGTGGGGCATTGCGTCCCCTTCGCCGGATCCCCACCGCCGGGCTCCGGCCTGCGCTCACCGCGCGGGCCGGAGCGCCTGACGTGCCGACCGAGTGTCACGAGCCCCGAGCGGCTGTGATTGTTCTCGAACGCCCGAATCGGGGCACACCGGCAGGTACCGTCTGCGAGTCGACGGAGCGCGACGACCGGCCCGGGTCGACGGCAGCACACCACAGCACGAGACCGAGGAGAACCGGAGTGGCCGTGGGCTCGCACTCACGCAAGCGATCCGCGGCTCGATTCGGCGGGGCAGTGCTGGCCCTGCTGCTCGCCGCCGGCTGCACCAGCGCGGTCGCCGGGTCACCGGCCAAGATCGGCTCAGTCAACACTCCGTCCCAGACGCAGACCGACGACGGCCCGACCGGTCCGAAGGCCGGGGTGGCACCGGCCACCATCGCCGTGACCGATGACGGTCACACCCCGTACGACACGCTGGCCAAGAACACCATCGACGACCTCTACACCTTCTACTCGGAGAATTTCCCGACCGAGTTCGGCAAACCGTTCACCGAGGCCAAGGAACTCAAGTCCTACGACTCCAACGACTCCAAGGCCACCGTCTGCGGTCGTTCGCTGTATAAGTCGGTGAACGCGTCCTACAACCCCAGCTGCGACACCATCGTCTGGGACCGCGGCGTGCTGTTGCCGGAGATCACCAAGGACATCGGCCAGCTGGGCGTTCCGACCATCCTGGCCCACGAGATGGGCCACCTGGTCCAGAACCGGCTCGACGTGGACGAGAGCCAACTGACCCGGGTGATGGAGCTGGAGCAGCAGGCCGACTGCTATGCCGGCGCCTACTGGCGCTGGGTCGCCGACGGCCACTCCAAGTACTACGACCTCAACCAGAGCGCGGGCGTCCGCCAGGTGCTGCAGGCCATCATGTCCACCTCCGATCCGGCCGGGTTGCCGCCGTCGGCCCAGCAGGCCCACGGCAGCGCGTTCGACCGCAGTTACGCCCTCTCGCTGGGCTTCACCAACGGCATGCAGCGCTGCAACAAGATCGACGAGGCCGAGGTGACCGCCCGGGTCAAGGAAACCGGCTTCACCGTCATCCCGACCGACTTCGCCAACGTGGCCATCGACAACGCCTTCCTGGGCAAGGTGGCCACCGTGCTGAACTCCTACTTCGCGCCGCGGTTCCCGGGCTATCAGCCGCCGACCCTGACCCCGGCCGGCGGCGACACCGCGGTGGGCTGCGACGGCGCGGCCACCCAGTCCCCGGTGGCCTACTGCCCGTCGTCCAACACGGTCAGCTACAGCCTGCCTGCGCTGGTCCAGGCCGGTACTCCGGACCAGGGCTTTGACTCCAAGAAGGGTGATTTCTCCGCGGTCATCCTGCTGGCCAGCCGCTATGCGCTGGCCGCGGAGTCGATCAAGGGCGCCTCCACCACCGGCGATCAGGCCGGGTTGCGCGCCCTGTGTTATGCCGGGAGCTGGGCCAACTGGATGCGCTCACCGCAGGGTCCGGACAAGCTGGAGTTGTCCCCGAACGACCTGGACAAGGCGGTGTACGAGGTGGTGTCGGCACCCACGGCCGCCACCGACAGCACCGGCCACACCAGCACCCGGGTCATCGATCAGGTCCAGGCGCTCTATGTCGGCGTGGTCAACACACCGACGCGCTGCTACGACTACTACGCGTCCTGACTCACCGGCACATCGAGCCCGACTCCCTCGGCGGCGGTCGCGATGACCAGGTCGAAGACCCGCTCGGGCCGGGGCGAGAAACCATAGAAGTGGCCGAACACATCGGCGCTGACCGTGCCCAGGAGTGAGGCGAACAGGGTCAGGGTGCGCACCGACGAGTCCTGGAACGGAGCGGCCGGCTCGCCGCCCGCCACCGCCATCGCCTCGGGCGAGACCAGGCCGCGGACATCGAACGGGCGGACCGGCGGCCGCAGCGCACCGCTGGAGATGGCCGTGTCCACGATGCCGATCATCACCCGCCAGACCCGGATGGCCACCGGAATGGTCTCCGCCGGCGCCTGGTAGCCGGGAATCGGGGAGCCGTAGATGAGCGCGTACTCGTGCAGGTGGGCCAGCGCCCAACCGCGCACGGCCCGGCAGACGGCCAGCCAGCGGCCGCCCGCATCGGCGCCTCCCGCGGCGGCGGCCCGGTCGGCCCGTTCGACCACGTCGGCCACCGCACCGTAGGAATCCAGCACCAGCAGGGTGATCAGCTCGTCCCGGCTGGCCACGTACCGGTAGATGGCCGAGGACGTCATGCCCAGGTCACGAGCCACCGCACGCAGCGACAACGAGGCGATGCCGTCCCGAGCGGCATACCCGCGGGCGGTGGCCATGATCTCGGCCAGCACCGCGGCCCGGGCTCGGACGCGGGCGGTGGACGGCGCGCTCGGCCGTCTCGGTGCACTCATCTGAGCATGGGATCACCGCTGGAGCAGTGCTCGCAAGTGGGGGCAGCCGTCAGGATTGCACGTGGACCAGCAGGATCGTCTCCGGACGTCGACGAGGCACCCAAAAGCCCTGGCCGCCCAGCACCGCGCCGGATACCGGCACCCCACCGGTGGGTCCGTCCGGGTGCACCGGGTCGACCCGGGACACCCGGCCCTGGTCCACCGGACCCTCCCAGCGCAAGGTGTAGGCGCGGTCGGGCACCAACCCGGGGACACGGATCCGGACCCCCCGGTTGGACTCGGACTCGTCCAGTTGCACATGGGCGACCAGGGCCTGCGATCGGTCTACGGCCACCACTCCGTGACCCAGGACGGCGGCATCGGACAGGTCGCTGCGGAACATCCGGCCGGTGTGCAGCAGCGTCCGGAACCCCTTGTACCGGCGGACCCAGTCGGCCAGCTGCTCCAACTCGTCGGCGTCGGCCTGGTCCAGATCCCACTCGAAACCGAAGGAGCCGAACAATGCGGTGGCGGCCCGGAAATCCAGCGGCAGGGTGCGGCCGGTCTGGTGGGAGACGGGCGCCGAGATGTGCGCGCCCAGATATTCCAGGCCGGCCAGCTGAGAGGTCCAGCGCTGAATGACCTGCCGGGCTAACGCGTCGGTCATGTCCGAGGTCCACACCCGCTGGGTCCGATCCAGCACGTCCAGGTCGATGCGGCCGCCACCGCTGGCGCAGCTCTCGAAGTCGACCGACGGATGGGCCGTGCGCAGGTCGTCCAGCAGTCGGAGGTATCCCTGCGTGTGGAGATGCACGACCGGCGCACCCGAGCTGGCGGCGCTGCCGGCCTCCAGCAGGTCGCGGTTGTGATCCCACTTCACGTAACCGATGTCGTAGGCCGACAGCACCGCGTCGACCTGGCCGAAGACGTGGTCGCGGACCTCATCGCGAGACAGGTCGAGCACGAGCTGGCGTCGCTCCGGCAGCGGTTCCCGACCACCGGTGGACAGGATCCAGTCGGGATGGGCGCGGTACAGGTCGGAATCGGGGTTGACCATTTCCGGCTCGAACCACAGGCCGAACTCCAGGCCCAGCCCGCGGACGTACTCGACCAACGGGCCCAGCCCGTCCGGCCAGACCTCCGTGCTCACGTGCCAGTCGCCCAGACCCGCGCCGTCGTTGCGCCGAGCGCCGAACCAGCCGTCGTCGAGCACGTACCGCTGCACCCCGATCCGGGCCGCCCGGTCCGCCAGCCCCTTGAGTTGTTCGAGGTCGTGACGGAAGTACACCGCCTCCCAGACGTTGAGGGTGACCGGCTGGGATTCCGGGTGACTGGGCCGCGACCGCAGCCAGGTGTGGAACGCGGCGGCCACGTCATCCAGACCGGTGCCCGCGACGATGAACACCCACGGCGTGGCGTACGCCTGGTTCTCGGCCAGCACGATCTCGCCCGGGTGCAGGAACTCGCCCCCGCCGATGGTGGTGGGCGTCAACTCATCTCGTTCCAGCCGGAGCGCCGAGTTGCCGCTCCAGGCCACGTGCACGGCCATCACCGAGCCCCCCCCGAAGCCGAAACCGGCCGGACCGGTGACCAGCATCGTCGCCGCCTCCAGCCCCGTCTTGCCGTGTCGACCCTCACGCAGGTACAGCCCGTCGGTGATCTGGTGGCGTTGCGGGCTGCGTTCCCGTTCGTGCCGACCGGTGAAGTCGAGGACCTCGGTGTGGGTGTCCGGTACCGGCACCACGACCTCGAGACCGTCGATGAGGTAGGGCGTCGGGCCGGCATTGGTCACGGTGTGCCGGATCCGGAGCGCCCCGCCGGGCACGGACTCGATTTCGGTGGTCAACTCGAGGCCGGCAGCCGGGTCCGCCGCGGTGTGGCGCAGTCGATCGGTGTCGACGTCGAGGCCAGTGGTGGCGAACGTGGTCGACCAGTTCCGGCCCGCCTCGGGGGTCTGGCCGAGCCGATGGCCGCGCAACCCGGGTCGGGTGAACAGACGGCGCCAGTGCTCGGGCAGTAGCGAGGACACCGGCCGGCCCGCGGCCGCGGCGATCCCGGCGGCGTCCTGCGCGTCGAGGCCGTCCCCGGGACCGACCCAGGCGATCGCCGGGATCGAGTCGGGCCGCGGATGGAGCACCAGTGCGGTGACCCCGGGCCGGGGTTGAGCCGGGAACAGCAGCGGCTGCAGGTCCACGATGACCTCTCGTTATTGGCTTCCGGGTTTGTTTCACGCCGATCGAAATACCCTAGTCGCCCCCCGGTCCCGGTTCGGATGTGCCAAGCTCGGGCCATGAGAAGGGGCCCATCCCGGCTGGCCGCGGGGATGCTGGCGCTGGTGCTGTGTGCCTGCAGCGCACGCTCGCCGACCTCCCCGACGGGCCCGTCGATGGAGTCCACCTCGACCCGCCCCTCGGTCCGAGCTCGACGCCGGAACCGCCGCCGGTCTCGCCACTGACGCCGACCACGGCGCCGACTACTCGACCGGCGCCGAGCACGACGACTCCCCCGCCGACTCCGACCCCGGTGACCTCGACCCGTCCACCACCGGCGTCGGCCAACACCAGCGCGCATCCTGTGCGCACCTCGCCCCCCTCGCCCCCCTTGCCCACGCCGATGCCGTTCACCGGGACCGCCTCGCCCATCTCGGCTGCGCTGGCCACTCGGATGGACCAGAGCTGGCACCCGGGCTGCCCGGTTTCCCTGGACGACCTGCGCTACCTGACCCTGACCTACCGGGGGTTCGACGGCCGGAGCCACTCCGGGGAGCTGGTGGTGGCGGCCGGCGTCGTCGACGCGGTGACGCAGGCGTTCCGCCGGATGTACGCCGCCGGATTCCCGATCCGGCAGATGCGGCTGGTCGATGACTTCGGCGCAAACGACGACGCCAGCATGGCCGCCGACAACACGTCCGCGTTCAACTGCCGGTTGACCACCTCGGGGTCGGGCTGGTCGCAGCACTCCTACGGGCAGGCGGTGGACGTCGACCCGCTCGAGAACCCTTACGTCTCAGCCGAAACCGTGTTGCCGCCGGCCGCTCGGGCGTTCGTTGACCGGCCCGAGGAGCCCGGCGTGATCCACGACGGCGACGCCTGCTTCGACGCCTTCGCCTCCGTCGGCTGGTCCTGGGGCGGGGACTGGTCGACTTTCCAGGATTATCAACACTTCTCGGCCAACGGACGGTGACCCGCCGGCCCCGGGGCGAGCAGGTCGGGCGCGTGAGAACTTCTTCGCTCCAGGAGCACGAGGGTGCCCAGGGGGAGCAGGATCAAGGCGGATCCGATGGCCCCGACCAGGGCCGGCCCGGCCTCGTGCAGGCCGGTGGTGAGGGTGGCAGCGGCGATGGCGGTCCCGCCGGCAATGCCGACATTGAACATGGACGAGGCGAGCGCGGTCGGCAGAGTTGGCGAGGTTCCGCTGAACCGGAGCAACAGCACGAACATGATCGGATTCGGGAGAAATCCGGAGAACCCCAGCAGGGTGAACAACGCCAGGGTGGGGATCGCCTGGGTCGAGAAGAGGAATAGTCCGACTGAGCAAGCCACGCTGACGCCGGCGGCCAGCAGCGCACAGGCGTACGGGCGGCTGCCCCCGAGGCGGCCGCCGACGATCGATCCGAGGAAGGCGGCCACGCCGAAAGCCACCAGGGCGAGCGGAACGGCCGACGCCGGCACACCGGCTCGATTCGTCAGCAGGGGCGAGACGAAGCTGTAGACGGTCAGGACTCCCCCGGTGATGAAGACGCAGGCAGCGAGGACGAGCCAGAGTCGGCCGGAGCGAAGGACGACGAGTTCCGCCCGCACCGACGGTGCCGGCGCCGTTCCGGGGCCATCGGCAGGTATCAACCGGGCGGTGGCCAGGGCGGTGAGCAGGGCCAGGACGGCCAACAGCCAGAACGGTCCGCGCCAGCCGAGGTGCTGGCCGGCGAAGGCACCGAGCGGCACGCCGACGGCGGTGGCGATCATCCCGCCGCCGAGGACGACCCCGATGGCGCGAGAGCTCACCGCGGGGCCGGCGATGCGGGCGGCGGCGACCGAAGCGATGGCCCAGAACGCGCCGGTGACCATCGCGGTGACGAACCTGGCCACCAGCACCAGGGTGAAATCGGGGCTGAGGGCAGCCACGACGTGACCGATGGCAAAGACGACGAGCGCGACGACCAGGGCCAGGCGACGGGGCAATCGCAGGGTGAGCAGCGCGGTCACCGGGGATCCGATGATGATCCCGACCGCGAAGATGGTGATGGTCAGGCCGGCTCGGGCGACACTGACGTGAAAATCGTCGGCCAGCTCCGGTAACAGACCCGCGATGACGTACTCGGAGGTTCCCATCAGGAAAGTCCCGGCGGCCAGCAGATAGACCGCGAACGGCAGCCGACGCGGGTGTGTGGGTCTCGCCGTCACGACACCGCCCTTCCGTGGTGAGGCACTCGACTCTTGGGGCCGAATATACTCGTGACGCGAGTTAAAGGAGGACCGAGGTGGATCGGCTGACCGCGCGGGGCCGCGAACTGGTGCGTCTGGTGCACGCCGGCCCGGGGGTGTCGCGTGCCATCTCGGCCCGGACGCTGGACATGAGTACCGGGGCTGCGTCCGACTTGGCCGCCTCGTTGGCTGCGTCCCGCTGGCTGGCAGAGATCGCCACGCCCCGGGCCACGGGCCGCGGTCGCCCGACGAAGGTGTTGACCGCTCATCCGGACGGGCCCCTGGTGCTGGGAGCGGTCCTCCGCCACGAGGGCTGGCGGGTCGACGCCTTCGCCATCGGCGGGCAGGCCGTGGCCTCCGTGCACGGAGCACATGACGGCCACCCGGCGGCGCTGCACGCCCTGGAGCAGGCCTGCGAGTCAATGCGGGCCCGGTTCGCCGGCCGGGTGACGGGCGTCGGCCTGGCCGTCCCTGGACCCGTCCGGGAACGCCGGGCGTTCACCGTCACCGGACTGGACTGGCCCGAGGTGGACCTGGGGTCCCGCTGGCCCGGTGGCCTCCCGCTGATCGTCGGGAACGACGCGACCCTGGCCGGGGTGGCGGAGTCGCGACGCGGTGCCTCGCAGGGCTCGTCGCTGTCTCTGCATCTGCTCATCGACGCCGGCATCGGCGGCGGCATCATGGATCGGGGCAAGGCGCTCGACGGGTACCGGGGCGTCGCCGGCGAATTCGGTCACCTCCCGTTCGGCGAGCGCGACGTGGCCTGCCCGTGCGGACTGCGGGGTTGCTGGGGGACGAGCGTGGACGGCGGCGCCTTGGCCCGACTTCTGGGAGACGACAAACCCGCGGGTCCGGTGGCCTACGCCGACCAGGTCCTGGACCGGGCTCGCACCGGCAGTGCGCGCGATCGCGCGGCGCTCGAATCGGTCGCCCAGCAGCTCGGCCGGGGCATCGGCGCACTGGTGAACGCCCTGGATCCCGAGGTCATCACCCTCGGGGGTCTGGCCGCCGGGATCGCGACGTTCACGCCCAACGTTCTCGACCAGGCCTATCACCGGGGGCTGATGCCGGTCCGGCGCCTCGATGCACCCGAGCTCCGGCCGGCCGCGCTGGGAGCTTCCGGTCCGCTGATCGGGGCGGCCGAGCAGGTCTGGGACGAGATCCTGGAGACGGCCGTCCGCTGAACTCCGGTGACCGGCCAGAATGGCCGGATGCGCCTGCCCGTGATGCCGCCCGTCTCGCCCATGCTGGCCAAGGCGGTGAAGGACATCCCCCAGGGCGAGCTGTCGTACGAGCCCAAGTGGGACGGTTTCCTTCACTGACCTTGTCAACCTGGCCGACCAGTCACGGGGTCGGCATGATCAAGGTGTGTCGTCGTTCCCGGGCGGCTTTGGGTAACGCCAGTAGAGGTAGGCCCGGTAGGCGAGCAGTAGCCCTCCCACGCCGAACAGGATGAAGACGATGCCACCAACCAGATTGCTGTCGTTCTGCTGGTAGTTGATCTCGGCAACGATGCCGACCGTGATGGCGACGGCCGCGAAAAAGAGAAACCAGGCCATCTGACGGCCTGGGTGGCCGTTCATAGCGCGGGAGACCGGGTTGTCGAAGACGCTGAAAGTGAACCGTCCGACGGGGCGATCAGGTGGCTGTGCGTCCGCGTCGGCGTCGGCGTCCATGGCGTGTCTGCGGATGCGCGGCAGCCAGATTAAGAACCCGCCGGCCGCGAGTAGCGCCCCGCCGACGAATCTGAATTGAGCGATGGGCCGTCCAACACCGATGAGGGCGAGAGCAAGTCCAGTGACAGCCAGCGAAACTCCGAGAATCTCGATGGCTCGGCGGCTGGTCATGTATTCGCGCTTGGGGTTGCTGGCCGGGACGGGTGCGCGTCCCTTCTCCATGTCACCGGCGACTCCGCCGAAGTTCGGCCGCGGTAGCCAGCGCTGTCAAGAGTGCGCTAAGCAGCACCAGGCCTGGACCGATGCGGTGCGAGCCGTTTTCAAGAACGAGAAGCGCGATGGACGCCGCACCGACAAGAACACTTGCGATGAAAACGAGGCGCAACCAGCGGAGGCTCATGTGAGGGTTTCTGACGAGGGGCCGGTTGAACCCAGGATGTCGGTGAGGTTGTATTTGACCGGCTCTTCCAGCTGCTCGTAGGTGCAGGACCGCGGGTCGCGGTCGGGACGCCAACGGTTGAACTGCGCGGTGTGCCGGAAGCGGTCGCCTTCCATGTGCTCGTAGCGGACCTCGACGACCTGGTCGGGGCGTAGTGGCGTGAAGGACAGGTCTTTGCCGACGTTCCAGCGGCTGAACTCGGAGTTGCGTGGGGTGCGGACGCCTTCCTCTTCTTTGGCCCACGCCCACGGGTGGTCATCGAAGGTGGTGATGTAGGGCTGCATCTCGGTGAACAGCGTCTTGCGGCGGGCGGCGGGGAAGGCGCCGATGACGCCGACCGAGGCGAGTTCACCGTCGGCTTTGTAGAGGCCCAGCAATAGCGAACCGATGCTCCTCGGGTCGTCCTTGTAGGGGCGGTAACCGGCGACGACACAGTCGGCGGTTCGCTGGTGCTTGATCTTGAACATCACCCGCTTGTCCTGCTGGTAGGTGCCGCTGAGCGGCTTGGCGACGACGCCGTCCAGGCCGGCACCTTCGAACTGAGAAAACCACTGCTGGGCCAGGTCGTGATCACGGGTCACCGGGGTGACATGGATGGGCGCCTGGGCGTCCGCCAGCGCCTGCTCCAGAGCAGCCCGCCGTTCGGCGAAGGGCTTCCCGATGTAGTCCGTGTCGTCGAGAGCCAGGAGGTCGAAAGCGATGAAACTCGCCGGGGTTTTCGTGGCGAGCAGCTTGACCCGGCTGGCGGCGGGGTGGATCCGCTGCTGCAACACCTCGAACTCGAGCCGGTCACCAATCACGACGACGATCTCGCCGTCGATGACGCACCGCTCGGGCAAATTGCTCTTGACCGCTTCGACGACCTCGGGGAAGTAGCGGGTCATCGGTCGGCCGTTGCGGGAGCCGATCTCCACCTCGTCACCGTCGCGGAAGATTATCGATCTAAAGCCGTCCCACTTCGGCTCGAATGCCATTGCGCCGTCTGGGATGTCGGGGACCGCCTTGGCCAGCATCGGCGCGACGGGTGGTATCACGGGCAGCTGCATGCAGGTCATTGTCACCGAGCGGCGGGGTGATCGGTGCCGTGTTGCCGTTTGGCGAGCATTTCGTCGCGGCGCAGACGTAGATGCCCGAGCGACTCCTCGATCGCCGCGACCTCCCCCAACCACACCTTGCCTTTCGCCTCTTCGAGGCGGGCTTCGGCGTTGCCCGTCATCTCCTCGATCCTGGCCAGCTGAGCCGGGTCGACGGCCAGGAAGCGGCACTTGATGCAGGCATGCTCGTGAATGCACGGAGTGCCGTAGGGGCGGTGGCAGTCACCCAAGGCGACCTTGCGGAGCAGGAAGTGGTCCTCAAACTCAGCCCACTCGGCGTCGGTGGCGTCCCGCAGTTCCCCCAGGGGGCGTTTCTGTCTTCGCCGCTCCAAAAAGTGCCTGTGGGCGGCGATGACCTCCTCGGGGAACACCGCGGTGTAGCCGCGGGTTGTCTCCAAGCTCAGATGTCCCAAAAGCGTCGCCGCGATGTGCAACGGCAGGCCGCCGCCGATCATCTCAGTGGTGAACAGCCGCCGGAAGTCGTGTGGGGTGAAGTGCACCGGCTGGCCGGCGTCGGTGAGGTTGGCGCTGAAGGCAAGCTGACCGAGCAGCCGGCGCACCACATGGTGGGAGATGACTTCCTGCCGGCTGCCGACGCGCCGGGCGAACAGGTGCGGGAACGGCTGGCCGTGCAGCTTCTCGTTCGGGTCGTAACGCACTGACAGCGGCACCTGATGCTCACCTGCCTTGGCTCGGCGCAGCACCGCCAGCAGCACCGACACCAGCTCCGGGCTCATCGGGATGAGCCGTTCGATGTCGTTCTTGCTCGGCACGATGTGCAGCAGCGGCACCACGGTGCCGGTAGTCGTGGAGGTGTAGTGGCGAAGCGACAGCTGGGTCAGCTCCAGCATCTCTTCCAGCCGGATCCCGGTGTTCCGCAGCGTCTGCACCATCGCCCACGCCCAGAAGTCGTCCTCCTCGTTGCGGGACACATTCACTCGGCCGTTCCAGATCTGCGGCGCCGGTCCCGCCGGGTCCGTTTCCAGCAACTCCGCCCAGACGCAGGCTTGGGTCTGCTCAGGGGTCACCGGCGGGCGGGCGCTGCGCTGGAACCGAGCCCGCCCCACGGTGAACTCCTCGCCGTCGGCGACGGCGACCGCCGCTTCCAGGAGCCGCGTCGACCAGGCCTTGCGCCGCTCCGCCTCGGCGAGCAGCGCCGGCAGCAACGGCGTCAACGCCCGGGTGCGGGCCTGCATCCGCGACTTCTGATTCCGTTTCGCTTTGGACGCCTGATGTGACTCCGCCTTCGGCACTGGGCATGGCGCCACCCAGATTCCCCACCGAGCGGGTTCCTCATGCGACCACTCCGCGAGATCCCGATAGAGCGCGCGGACGGCGAACAGAATGGAGTGCACCTCCCGCCGTGGCCGCCCGTCGGTGGTCACTGCCAGCTGTTCCCGCCAGGCCACCGCGGTCGCCGGACCCAACGACAGGCCCTGCTGGTCCGGGTTGATCTGCAGCACCTGCCACCAAAACAGCCGCGCCAGCCGATAGGCCAGACCCTCCAGCGAGCTGTAGTCCATAGAGGGCCGGATCTCGTTCAAGTAGTCCACCAACAGGTCTCGCACCCCCGACGGTGGGATTCCGTAGCGGTCCACCAACGTCGCCGTGGAGTGCTGACGGGTGTTGCCCTTCGCCGACCACGCCGACCGCAGCGTGCTCGGCTCGGCAGCCAGCGGCCCTAGCGACACCAGCAGCTCCCAGGCCAAGTGCTCGCGCCGCGGTTGCCCGGTGGTGCGCACCACGTCGGCGTAAGTCAGCAGATCCTCGGCGCTCAGCTCGTCCAAAAGCCGGCCGCTGCGGGTCATCACCCGAGCCAGGCAGCGCTCCGCATGGGTCTGATCACGAGGCGACGCCCGCACATACTCCGGCAAAGCCCGCAACTGCACCGCGGCCTCAGGGGACCGGTAGGTCAGCACCTTCCGGGGCAGGTGGGCGCCACCTCGCGACTCCAACAGCCACCCATAGGACGGCCGGATCAGCCCGGCCAGAATCACTGCGTTCACCGCCGCTGCTCCGAGATTGGCCGAGCCGCCGAATACCTCCTGTCGAAAGCCGTGTGGTGCCGCGTCGGCGCCGCTGGCGATCCACCGCTGCTCCCACGTGTCGCCCGGGAAGCTATCGAGCCACCGAAGCAGCCGTGACGCCGTCAATCGGAACCGCTTGTTGTGTGAGGCGAAGAAACCCGACACCCGGTCCAGCAGCTCCGTCGTCGCCGCCGCCGCGGTCATCTGCTGCAGATCGGCGCCCACCGCGCCAGGCGGTGCCTTTGGCGGCGGAAGACCCATGTCGTAACCGTGCAGCACCCGCACCGAGCCGGCCGGCCCGAATCGGCTGTCCGGCGGTAACGCCGACAAGAAAGCCGGCCGCGACCCCGGCGGCGACAACAACGTCACCGACGGGCTCATCGCCGCCCGCGTCGCGTTCGCCAACGACCTTGACGCCGAGATCTGCCCAACACCGCTGGCCGTAGGGGCACCGGCGTTCACCGCGACAACCCCAGCAGCTCACGCACCTCGGCCGCGTCATAGGAGGGCTCCACCGACACCGCCGGCGTCTTGGGTCGGGCGTAGTGCTCAAGCATCTTGCCGACCAGATCCTCCAGCCGCGGTTGCGCGTAGATCTGCGTCGTCGTCACCTGCGCGTGGCGCAGGATCGTCTGCACGTCGAACAACGTAAACGCCGGATCCGCCAGCAGCCGGGACGCCGCCGTGTGCCGGAAGTCGTGCAAGGTCCAGTTCGTGCCCAACGCCTCGTTGGCCCGCTGCAGGACCGCTCGCGCCGCGTGGTAGGTCAGCGGCCGAGATCGGCCCTGCCTGGTCCACCACACCGGACCGCCCTCGACCAGCGGCGGGCCTTCCCTCAGATAAAGCGCCAGCCACATAAACGCGTCGATGCTGGCCGGCACCGCCTCCCGCACGCGGGTGCCCTTGGTCGTCACCAAGATCGTGTGCGCACCGGCATCCAGGTCGCCGTGCCGCAACCCGAGCAGCTCCGACGCACGCACCCCACTCGACAGCCAGAACGAGACCAACGCCCGATCGCGGTTGCTGCGCAACGCCGAGAACAACGCGTCCGCAGCCCCATCAGGAATGGCCCGCCAAACCGGCCGAGGCACCCGCTGCCGATATGTCGCCCGCCGACGCACCACAAAATCCTCCATCGGATTGTGATGCGCATATAACCGCTCACCGCGGGCGGTGCGCTGCGCCGGCACCGGGTTCACCAACGGCCCGGTACCGGCCGAACAAGCCCACTCGTAGAAGCCGGACAGCACGCTCAGCTGATGGTTGATCGTGCGAGCCGAGTACGACGCCGGCAAAACCGCCTTGCCCGTCGCGGGGTTCACCGACCCCGGCACCGGGCGATCCGAACGGCGGCGTTGCCGCTGCGGGTTCACGGTCTCCCGCAACCACTCCACGAACTCGCGGACATCGATCCGCTCCGCTCTGTCCCACGCTGTCAGCCGACCATGCAGGAAACGGAACCATCGCAACAGATCGAAGGCGTAGGAACGGATCGTTCCAGGGCTGCAATCCGACGCAGCCAACTCACGCAGATACCCCGACGCCGTCTCGTGCTCGTCCTCGGGGAACAACACCCGCCAACGCAAGCCAGCGTCGAAACGCACCACCCGGCCCAGCTCGCTCGTCATCGACCTCACCCTCCCGCCCCGGGCCCACTGGCCCAGACAGGCGCGCGGAAGAGTTCAGTCAACTAGCCGGTCGATCATCTTCCGGGACGGGGACGAGGTGGAGATCGGCTCTCGCAACGAGAAGCCGATGACCCGCTACTTCCCCGAGGTGGTCGAGGCGGTCAAGGAGAACTTTCCGGAGCGCTGTGTGATCGACGGTGAGATCATCGTGGCCGTCGGCGAGCGGCTGGAATTCGAGGTGCTGCAGCAGCGGATCCATCCCGCGGCCAGTCGGGTCACGCTGCTCTCGCAGCGGACGCCGGCCAGTTTCGTGGCCTTCGACCTGCTCGCGCTGGATGATGACAACCTGATGCCGCAACCGTTCTCGGTGCGCCGGACGCGCCTGGAGCAGGCGCTGTCAGGTGCGCAGGCGCCGATCCACCTGACCCCGGCCACCCGGGAGCACGCCGTCGCGGCGGAGTGGTTCGGCCAGTTCGAGGGGGCCGGGCTGGACGGGGTGGTGGCCAAGCCGCTGGCCGGGGCGTACCTGCCGGACAAGCGGGTGATGTTCAAGATCAAGCACGAGCGCACCGCCGATTGTGTGGTGGCCGGGTACCGGGTGCACAAGAGCGGCCCGGACTCGATCGGGTCGCTGTTGCTGGGCTTGTACGACGACGGCGGCGAGCTCCAGTCGGTCGGCGTGATCGGCGCGTTCCCGGCCGCTCGCCGGCTCTCGCTGTTCACCGAGTTGCAGCCGCTGGTCACCACTTTCGACGACCATCCGTGGAATTGGGCCAAGCAGGAGGAGGGCGCCCGGACCCCGCGCAACTCCGAGTACAGCCGCTGGAGCGTGGGCAAGGACCTGTCCTTCACCCCGCTCCGCCCGGAGCTGGTGGTCGAGGTCCGCTACGAACACATGGAAGGCGTCCGGTTCCGGCACACCGCCCAGTTCAATCGCTGGCGCCCGGACCGCGAGCCCCGGTCGTGCACGTACGCGCAGCTGGAAGAGGTCGTCTCCTACGACCTTGCCGATATCCTGGGCTGAGCTTCCTGGGCCCGGGCGTAGGCGGCGGGGGTGACACCGAGGGCCGAGCGGAAGTCGCGGATCAAGTGGGCCTGATCGGCGTACCCCAGTTCGCGAGCCACGTCGGCCCAGTTCACGGTGGCCCCGTCGCGCACGGCTTCGGCCGCGTCGATGAGCCGGTAGCGGCGCAGCACCCAGGCGGGCGGCACGCCGACGTAGTCGGCGAACAGTCGCTGCAGGGTGCGGATCCCGTACCCGGCCAACGCGGCCAGATCCTTGGCCGTGCGCAGGTTCCGGTCGCGTTCGGCAAGTCCGGCGATCTGCGCGACCTCCCGGGCCGCCTCGACCCGATCGCGGACCACGGCGTGTTCCAGCGCGGTGGCCAGGACCCCGATCCGCTCCGGACCGGACCGGACCTGACCGGTCTCGTCGGAGCAGCGTCGGAGCAGATCCCCGGGCACGGCCACGTGGTCGGCCATCGACACATAGGAATCGGTCAGCGCCGCCGCCGGGCCGGACAGGAAGGCGCCCAGTCCGCCGGGGGTGGTCATGGCGGCCACGTTCCAGCCCGACCCGGACAGCTCCCGCACCACTACTCGGGTGGTCACCCCGGCCAGCCACGTCCCCTCCTGCCAGCCCAGGGACAGATTGGCGCAGGGGTGGGAGAGCACCTGCTGCCGGTGCTGCTCGCCGGACGGCAGGTCCCATTCGACCACCCAGAACCGGTCGACCAGACCGGCCAGAGCCGCGGTGGGCGGGAAGCGGGTCAGTCGGACCGCCTGGGTGAACCGGCCGGGGTGCAGGATGCCGCGGCTGTCCGACTCCACCGGGGCCGGGCCACTGTTTACACGCCTGTTCACGCCCCGCACAGTAGAACCTCAGCCCTTGACCGCGCCCGAACTGGCGCCCTGCACGAACAGACGCTGGAAGACGAAGAAGAGGATGGCGACCGGGATCGTGGCCAGCAGCGCCCCGGCCATCTTGACCGGGAATTGCGATCCGGACCCCAGACCGGCTCCGGACGCCAGTCCGGCCAGGCCCTTGGTCAAGGTGTTCAGTTTCGGATCGTTGGACGCCACGATGAAATGCGTCAGCTCGTTCCAAGACGCCTGGAACGACAGGATGGTCAGCGTGATGATGGCCGGCCGGGCCATCGGCAACACCACCGACCAGAAGGTCCGGAACATGGAGGCCCCGTCGATGCGCGCGGATTCCTCGACCTCCAGGGGAATGTTGATGAAGAACTGGCGCATGAGAAACACCCCGGCCGCATCGGCGAGCAGGGGCACGATCAACCCGAAATAGGTGTTGAACATGTGCAGCTGCACGAGCACCAGATACTTCGGGATCAGCAGCACCACGCCGGGTACGGCCATGATCGCGATGAGCGCCCCGGACACCGCCGACCGACCGCGAAAATGCAGGCGAGCCAAGGCGTATCCGGCCAGCGAGTCCAGGAAAACTCGCCCCGCCGTGACGAACACGGTGACGATGGCAGAGTTCATGAACCAGCGCGGGAAGTCGGCGCTGGACAGGGCCGAGAAGGCGCTCGTGGTGAACGGGTTCGGAATGGGGTTGGTCGAATGGTTGGTCGCGTCCGGGTCGGTCTTGAACGAGGTGGCCAATTGAATGAGGAACGGATAGATGTAGATCAGCGCGAGCAGGATGAGCACCAGGTAGACCAGCCAGCCCCATCTCATCCTCCGGGTCATCTTCCGCTTCGGCGGGTCCACGACGCCGTGGGTCACCCGCCCGGACAGGGTGGAGGTCATACCTTCGCCTTCCGCGAGAACAGGGAGCGGCGGGGCTCGTCCTTGTCGCGCATCAGGAAGCGTTGCCCCGCACTGAATATCACGATCACGATGAAGAGCAGGAAGGCGATGGCCACGCCCTGGCCCCACTTCCCGTCCCCCTGCGCCGTGTTCAGCGACAGCAATGCCGGCGACAGCGTGGTTTTCGACGGATCACCGTTGCGGAAGATGATGTAGACCTGGTCGAACATCTGCCAGGTCCCGATCAGGCCGAGGGTGATGACCAGGACCAGGGTCGGGCGCAACGACGGCAGGATGACGTTGCGGAACACCTGCCAGTTGCTCGCCCCGTCGACCATGGCCGCCTCCTGCACGTCCTTGGGCACGTCCTGCAGCGCGGCCAGGAACATGAGCATGAACGTGCCGGAGGTCGTCCACACGACCAGGATGATGACCGACGTCATCGCGATCGACGGTCCGGACAGCCAGTCCCACCAGGTCAGATTGAAGAACTTGTGGCTGACCAGCCAGTTCGGCGGGTGGTTGGAATCGACCCCGAACCACCCCAGGAACAGGTGCAGCAGTCCCCGTGGGTCGGAGAACCACTTGGGCCCGTTGATGCCCAGCGAGAGCAGGAACGTGTTCACCACCCCGGTCGAGGTGAACAGGAAGATGAACACGATCGAGATGGCCACCGAGCTGGTGACCGACGGAAAATAGAAGACCGTGCGGAAGAACCCCTTGCCGCGCAGGCCCCTTCGATTCAGGGCCAGGGCCATGACCAACGCCAGAATGGTCTGCAGCGGCACCACCAGCAGGACGTAATAGAAGATGTTCCGGAACGACGAGGCCAGGTTGGTCTGAGCCAGAGACGGTTTGCCCAGCAGGGCCGCGTAATTCTTGGTGCCGACCCAGTGGGCGGTCAGCGGCGACCCTTTTCCGGCCCAGTCGGAGAAGGACACCCACAGGGCCATCAGCACCGGGATGAAGACGAACACCACCACCATGACCACGGCGGGGGCGACGAACAACCACCCGGCCCGGCTCTGTCCGGCGTACATGCTGCCCCGCCCCCGCCGGCCGCGACGCGGTTCCGGCGGGGACAGGGCCATGGCCTGACCGATGATGTTCTCCGGCGCGGCTGCGCCGCCGGTCGTCGACAGCGTCACTGGAACTCTCTCTCCCGAAACGGGGAACGAAAGGGGCGCTCAGCTACCGAGCGCGGACTGCAGGTTCGTCTGCACCGAGTCGAGAATCGCCTTCGGGTCGGACGCGGCCAGGTTGCCCAGTTGCGAGTTGTAGTCGTCGAGAACGTCGGTGATGCCGGGGAAGTTCAGCACGCCCTTGGCGTAGGCCAGGCCGTCGACGAACGGCTTGTTCGCCGGGTTCTTGGCCAGGTAGTCGGTCTGGGCGGACTGGATGGACGGGATCACGCCGAAGGCGTCGGAGAACTTGAGCTGCTGGTCCTTGCCGGTCAGGTACTCGACGAAGGCCTTGGCCTGATCCGGGTACTTGGTCGTCGCCGAGATGCCCCAGCAGTTGGTGAACGAGAGCGTGCCCTTGGTTCCGGTCGGCCCGGTGGGCAGCTCGTAGGCCTTGGCCTTGAGGTTCGGGTAGTCGCTCTTGAGCGATCCGATCAACCAGTTGCCCTCGATGGTCATGGCCGCCTCGCCCTTGCCGAACGCCTCACCGGCCCAGCCGGCGCCGAGATCCTTCGGCGTCTTCAGCGATCCGTCGGTCATCAGCTTCTTCACGTAGGTGAGGGCATCGATGTTCTGCTGACTGTTGACCGTGGCCTTGCCTGAGTCATCCACCAGGTAGGAACCGTTCTGGACCAGGAAGGCGTCCACCCGGTCGCGCTCCGGGCTGACCGACAGGCCGGCCACCTTGCCCTGGGTCAGCTTCTTGGCCACCGTCTCCAGCTGATCCCAGTTCTTGGGCACGTCCGCGTCGGTCAGGCCCGCCTTGGTCCACATGTCCGTGTTGATCCACAGGGCCAGGGTGGAGGCGTCCTTGGGGGCGCAGTAGAGCTTGTTGTCGTAGGTGAACGACGCGGTCAGGGCCGGGTAGAAGTCGCTCTTGTTGGCCAGCGAGTCGCCGTAGGCGAGCAGGTTGCCGGCCTTGGCGTAGTTGGCCACCTGGTCGGCGCCCAGGTAGAACAGGTCGGGCGCGGTGTTGGATGAGAAGCCCTGGGCCAGCTGCTGGGTCAGGTTCTGCGCGGGTGTGGCCGTGACCGTGGAACCGCTCTGCTGGCCCCAGGCCGCCGCCGCGGCGTTGATGGCGTTGGTTTCGGCCGTACCCGAGGACCCGAACAGCAGGGTCATCTTGGCCGGCGGCAAGGTGGACCCGGACCCGCCCGAGGACATCGGCGATGACGCTGCCGAGGACTCCGACGAGGACGATCCGGGCGAGCTGGACTCGGACGAGCTGGAACCGGCCGAGGCCGACGAGCTGGACGAACTCGACTCGGAGGAGCTGGTCGAGGACGAGCTGCTCGGGGTGGAGCTGCTGGAGGAACTGCCGCAGGCTGAAATCAGCAGCAGGACGGTGGCGGCGGACGCGCCGACGCCCCATCGCCGGGTGGACAGACGTGTCATCAGTGGTGTGCTTTCTGCTCGAGAGGGGTGGGTGACGGTGACGTGGCGGGCGGTCCGAAGGAGGACCGAACCCGCAGGTCGGGGGGTAGTAACCGGTGCACGGGCGGCGCCGCGGGCTCGCGCAGTCGGGCCACGAACATCCGGGCCAGTTCGTGGGCCGCCTCGGTGAGCGGCTGGGCCAGCGACGAGAGCCCGGCGACCGCGGCGATGGCCGAGTCATCGAAGCCGATCAGGGACACGTCGCGCCCGACCACCAGACCGCGTTCGACCACCGCGGCCTGCGCTCCCAGGGCCAGCGTGTCGGAGGCGCAGACCAGGGCGGTCGGGGCGTGCTCGGCCAACAACCGGCCGGCCGCGGCCCGGGCGTCGGGCAGGGTGTCGAGCACCCGGGCGGGCGGGATCGGCGGGAGGCCGTGTCGGTCGCAGGCGGATTGCCAGCCGGCTAGGCGGTCGTCTCCGACGCCGGAGCCGCTCGGCCAGCCCAGGAAGGCGATCCGGCGGTGCCCGGCCTCGATCAACGCGTCGATGGCCGCGGCCGTGCCGGCCGCGCCGTCCACGTCCACCCAGTCGTAGTCGACTCCCGGGTCCCAGGACCGGCCGAAAGACACGAACGGGATCTGCATCCGGGTCAGATACGGCTCGCGCACATCCGCGCTGTGGGTGCCGGTGAGAACAAACCCATCGATGTTGCGGGCGTCGCGCAGTTCTTCCAACTCGGCCAGCTCCGCTTCGTCGTCGGCGGCCGTGTAGAGCATGATCCGGTAGTCGAAAGCCGCGGCGGCGACGCTCATCTCGTGCAAGAACCGATCGAAGAGGAGATTCCCGGCGGCCAGCTCCATGCGCATGGCCAAGACTCCCGACCGGTTGGTGCGCAACTGGCGGGCGGCCCGGTCGGGGCGGAAGTTGAGCTCGGCGATGGCCTGCAGGACCCGCTCGGTGGTATCCGGGGCGACCCGCTCGGGGAAATTGAGCAAGTTGGACACGGTCTGCTTGGACACTCCGGCGCGGCCGGCGACCGCGCTGATGGTGGCGCGTTGGCGGGTCGTTGTTTCCGGCCCGGAACCGGACGCATCGGCCTGCTCACGCGGGTCGGCCACAGGGCCCCCGACGCCCTGCGGCCGCTGCGCCATCAGACTCCTCATCGAGTAGTACGAGTTCCTTGGATCGATCAAAAACAAACCAACCTCGGCAATTTGATCGATCCAAGGGAGTGGCCCTACTGTGACGTGTGACGCATCCGGCTGTCAAGTGAAGGTTTTTTCACATCGATCGGATCGTCTCGTCCCCGTCACTGGCGGGTTCGGCGAGGGCGCAGAAGACCTGCTGGACGTCGCAGCGGGAGACCGGAGGAGCCCGTGCCGAGCAATCCGCCCGTGCCGCCTGTGCCGCCTGATCGTGGTCGGCAACCCTTTCTGCACGATCTGATCACCCTGGTGGCCGCGCCGGTTCTGGCCTTGTCCGGGCCGGGCGGGGACATCCGTCCCGGCGGAGCGCAGGGGCTCTACTGCGCCGACCGGCGGATTCTGGCCCAGGCCGCGCTCGAGACGGTGCTGCTGGACGGCCAGGCGTTGGACGTGGAGCCGATTGGTCACGCGTTGCTCGGATCGGACAACGCCGCCTTCACTGCGGTGCTTCGCGGCGCCGACCCGGGTGCCGACCCGACGTTGTGGTTGCGCCGACACCGGCGGGTGGATCGGTCCGGGATGACCGAGACCATCACCGTGACCAACTCCACCGAGGCCCCGCGATCGCTGCGGCTGCGCCTGCGCGTGGCCTCCGACCTGGCCGATATGGAGACAGTCAAGTCGGGCCGGGCGGCCCCGCCGGCCTCTTTGCGGGTGGTCGAGGGAGGTTTGCGAGGTGGCTCGGGAGCCGTGACGTTCGTGCTCGCCACCGACGCAGCATCGGTACGACCCGGTGAATTCGTCTGGGTCCTGCTGGTACCGGCCGGGGGGACCGCGGCCGGTTCCTGGACTGTGCGGGTGCATGACCTGGCCGCGGTGGTGGTGCCGCCGCGGACGCCGGATTTCCCGGTACCGACGGTCGACAGCCCGGACCCCCGGCTGCCCGCCCTGCTGTCCCGTTCGCTACAGGATCTGCACGCGCTGCGGGCCGCCACCCGGGACGGTGGCACCGACACGTTCCTGACGGCGGGGGCGCCCTGGTATCTGACCCTGTTCGGGCGGGACTCGATCTGGGCGGCCCGAATGCTGCTGCCGGTGACGCCCGACCTGGCCGGCGGCACCTTGCGCATCCTGGCGGCACGCCAGGGCACCCGCGTCGACCCGGACACGGCCGAGGAACCGGGAAAAATCCTGCACGAGGTCCGCCGGGCCGATGCCGCCGACCTGCTCCTCCCCCCGGTCTACTTCGGGACCATCGACGCCACCCCGTTGTGGATCTGCCTCTTGGGTGAAGCGCGACGGTGGGGCCTGCCCGAGGCCGAGGTGGCGGCCCTGATTCCGGCCCTGGAACGGGCCCTGGGCTGGTTGGAAACCTTCGGCGACCCCGACGGCGACGGTTTTCTGGAGTATCTGGATTCCTCGTCGCGAGGCCTGACCAATCAGGGCTGGAAGGACTCGGGCGACGCGGTGCGCTTCGCCGACGGCCACATCGCGGACGGCCCGGTGGCCCTGGCCGAGGTGCAGGGGTACGCCTACCAGGCGGCGCTGGAGGGGGCCGCGTTACTGGAGGCCTTCGATCGACCGGGCGGCGACCACTGGCGTGCCTATGCCGCGGAGCTCCGGGAGCGATTCCGGAACCGGTTCTGGTGTGAGGACAACCTGGGTCGTTATCCGGCGCTGGCCCTGGACGGGACCAAGCAGCGGGTGGACGCGCCCGCGTCGAACATGGGCCACCTGCTGGCCACCGGCATCCTCGACCCGGACGAGGCGGCGGCGGTGGCCGACCGGCTGCTCCATCCGAGTCTGGCCAGCGGGTTCGGGCTGAGGACCATGAGCACCACCGCCGGCGGCTATTCACCGTTGTCCTACCACTGCGGTTCCGTCTGGCCGCACGACACGGCCATCGCCCTGCACGGGCTGGTCCGGGCCGGGTTCCCCGAGCATGCGGCCGAACTGGCCGGACAATTGGTGGCGGCCGGGTACGCCTTCGACGGCCGGATGCCCGAGCTGTTCGGCGGGTTCGACCGATCCGAAGAACCGACCCCGCTGCCCTACCCGGCCTCGTGCCGGCCGCAGGCCTGGTCGGCGGCGGCCGCCGTGGTCCTGCTCCAGGCGGTCCTGGGCTTGGAGGTCGACGTACCCGGGGGTTGGTTCCGGCTCCAGCCCGGCGCGTCGGGGCCCGCGTTGCGGGTGACCGGGCTGCGTCTGGCCGGCGTCGACTTCGCGTTGACCACCGACGGCGGCTCCACCTCGGTGCAGTACGACGGCCCGCTGCAACCACACTGACGCCAATCTTCAAGCGCGGGTCCGAGCCCGGTGGCAGAGTCCCGATCATGAGCGAGACGATCGAATTACTGAGCCCGGTGCTGTCCGATCTGGCCGACGTGGTCGAGCATTCGGGTGACGGGACGGGGCCGACCCCGTGTACGGACTGGGATGTGGCCACCCTGCGGACGCATGCGCCCGAGTGGCTGAACCGCTTCGCCGACGGCTACGCCGACCCGGAGGGGAAGGTGCCCCCCGAGGGTCCGGACCAGCCTGCCTCGGCGAAGGGGAAGGCGGCACTGCTGCGTGCCGGTGCGGCCAAGCTCGAGCAGGCGGTGCACGACGGCGCCGCCGAGCGTCCACTGGTCATCGGATCGGACGGCCTGCCCGGCGACATGGCCCTGTCCATGATCCTCTGGGAGTACCTGCAGCACGGCTGGGACCTGGCCAAAGCCACCGGTCAGGAGTGGAAGCCGAGTTCGGCCGCCGCCCAGGCCGCGCTCGAGTTCGCGCCCAACATGCTCACCCCCGACTACCAGGGCGAGGGCAAGACGTTCGGGCCCCGAATCGCCGTACCCGAGTCGGCCTCGTCCATGGACAAGCTGGCCGGACTGTCCGGGCGCGACCCGAACTGGACCCCGCCGAGCGCCTGACCTGCACCCCTCTTCGGTGTTGATCATGGGTTTCGGGGCACCCCAGCCGGCGTGTCGGCGACAACACGCCGGGCGCGAGGGTCTGAATCCCATGATCAACACCAGTGGCGGGCGCCTCAGACGCGGTGACCCCGCTCGTCCCAGTGGACGGCCACTTTCTTGCTCGGTTGCACCCGGGGCGGCTCGCCCGGCATCTTCGGATACTCGGGTGGGTAGGGCATGTCACCCTCGCCGCGGTCCCGTTCATCCCGCTCCGACATCTCCAGCAGCGTTTCCAGCCCGTAGGTGCGGCCGTTGGCGCCCGCGTTCAGATCACCGACGTGGGCAAACCGGTCCGGCATCGTGGTCACGTCAAAATCCTCCGGCTGCACGGACGACACCTCGTCCCAGGTGATCGGGGCCGACACCGTGGCCCGCTCGTTGGGCCGGACCGAGTAGGCGCTGGCCATGGTGCGGTCCCGGGCCATCTGGTTGAAGTCGATGAAGATGCGCTCGCCGCGCTCCTCCTTCCACCAGTTCGTGGTGACCTGATCGGGGATGCGACGCTCCAGTGCCCGGCCGAAGGCGATCACCGCCCGGCGGGTCTGGATGAAGCTCCATTCCGGCCGGATCGGGATGTACAGGTGAATTCCGCGCCCGCCGCTGGTCTTCGGGAACGCGGTCAATTCGAGTTCCGCCAACAGCTCTCGCGCGTGCAGGGCGACCGCGGCGGCGTCTGCGAAGGTGGTGCCGGGCTGCGGGTCCAGGTCGATTCGGAGCTGATCGGGCTGGTCGACCAGCGGCCGGCGGACCGGCCAGGGGTGGAATCGCAGCGTGCCCATGTTGGCCGCCCAGGCCACCACGGCCAGCTCGGTCGGGCAGACCTCCTGGGCGGTGCGTCCGCTGGGAAAGGTGATCTCTACCGGTTCCAGATAATCCGGGGCGCCCTTGGGTACCCGCTTGGAATAGAACGCATCGCCCTGGTTGTCAGCCCGGGTGGAGAGCTTTGCTCCCTCGAAATAGCCTGCGGGCCAACGTTCCAAGGTGGTGGGTCGGTCCTTGAGAGCGTTCAGGATCCCGTCCCCGACCGACAGGAAGTAGCTGACCACGTCGAGCTTGGTCAGGCCCCGGTCCGGGAACAACACCCGGCTCGGGTGAGTGATCCGGACCGTGCGCTCGCCCGCCTGGACTTCTACCGCCTCGACCGCTCGCGCCATGGGCTGATCGTAGGGGCGCGGTCAGCGGCGGCGTTGGTAACCGGCCGGGCGGCGGTCGTACGGGGTGCCCGGGTTGGACCCCAGCGGTGCGGGTGGTTTCGAGCGCGGGTCGTAGCCCGGCGGCAGAGCGCCGGGTTGGCAGACCGGGCACCAGAACGCCGGCCGTTCCCGCGTCGGCAAGCCCACCTGGGCGACCCGGATGATCGTCCCGCAGCGTTGACAGGGGCGTCCGGACCGGGCGTGCACCCAGTTCTCGAAGCCGCGACGGGGATTGCCGGTCGTGCTCGGGGTGGCCGAGACGACTCCGCGTTGCAGCAAAGTCCGGGCCCGCCGCAGGACCCGGCCGAGATCGACGTCGGCGACCCGTTCCCAGGGCGAGATCTTCTCCATAAAGAGGGTTTCGGCCATGTACATGGTGCCGACGCCGGCCACCCCGGTCTGGTCCAGCAGTGCCTCGCCGATGCCCCGCTCGGGCGTGAATCTGGCCGCGGCGGTCTCCGGATCGAAGTCAGCAGCCAGGATGTCGGGCCCGAGATGGCCGATCAGCTGGGCCTCGTCGGCGGTCGGAATCAGGTCGAGCAGGCCCAACCACAGACCGATGGCCGTCCAATCCGAACCGGCCAGCACGGCCCGGATGGTCGGGCTCGAGGTGCGGCCAGGCCAATGCTCCCGGCCGGGCGCAACGATCTGCCAGCGCCCCTCCATGCGCAGGTGCGAGCGCAGCGTCAGCGGCACGCTCGGCGCGGTCGGCATCCGCGGAACATCTTGCGCGGCGGCCAACCGGGTCAGGATCTGCTTGCCGTGGGCCCGGGTCTGAAGGACGGTGCGGCCGGTCAGGTCGACGCCGCCGAGGGTCGGCCAGCGCAGCTCGCAATGCACCAGTGGTCGGCCGGACAACGCCTGGTCGAGCCGATTCGCGGTACGCAGCACGGTGTCACCCTCAGGCACTGCGTCGCCTCCTGAATGTGCTGTTGACTGCTCAGGGTCCTCTTCACCTTGTTGATCATGACGAAATGTACGGCGTGTCGTCGCGACGCGCCGCCATCGTGTCCGAACTGTCCACTATTTCTGCATGATCAACATCAGTCTCAGGCGGCGCCGCGGCGCAGGCGGAGGCCGCGGGGGGTCGGTTGGAAACCGGCCACGGTCAGGGCCGCGGCGACCGGGCCGGCGTCGGCGATGGCGTCGGTCCCGTCCAGCTTTGTGATGGTGAGCGAGGCCATTGCGCCGCCCGAGACCAGTTGCGCCAGGGCGAGTGCGGCCGGTCCGAGCAGGTCAGGGTCGTCGGTGAAGGACAGCAGGGTGCGGCCGCCGCGTTCGGTGTAAAGGACGCACTCGCCGCCGACCAGCACCACCAGCGCGCCGGCCCGGCGGGCCGGGCGATGCGATTCGCCGGAGCGCTCCGGCCACGGCAGCGCCGCCCCGTAAGGGTTGGCCGGATCGGCCGCGGCCAGCACCAGGGCACTCCGATCCGGATCGACGTCCGGCTGCGGCGCGAAGGTGCGCAACCGGTCCACGGCGCCGGCCCCGGCGAACTGGGCGGCGCCCAACGCCTCCACGAAGTAGCCGCGGCGCACCCGGCCGGCTTCCTCGAACGCGGACAGCACTCGATACGCGGCCGCGAACCCGCCCGGCTGGTCCTCGGCCACCACCGACCCGCGGGTCA
Organism: Nakamurella sp.; assembly: GCA_965277905.1. Taxonomy (GTDB): domain Bacteria; phylum Actinomycetota; class Actinomycetes; order Mycobacteriales; family Nakamurellaceae; genus Nakamurella. Next base: position 2,675,669 of record CBDIDW010000006.1, on the reverse strand, counting down.
CCACCCCGTAACGGTCGAGCAGGATCTCCGCGCCGGCCTGGGCCCGGATCAACGGATCGATTTCCACCGGCGGGATGAGCGACCACCGGCCGGCCACCGTCGGCGGCCCGACCCGGCGCACCACCGGTCCGACCCGGCGCCCGGAGCCCTGCGCGGTCAGCAGGGCCAGTCGGGAGGGCGAACGCATCCGGGCCCGACCCGCCCGGGCCGGAGCGCGATGGGTGGTCCGCCCGCCGGCCAGCCGGGCCCGCAACGGCGCCAGTGTGTCGCTTCCGACCAGGCCGTCGAAGACCAGGTCCCACAACGCATCCGCCAATTCCTCGTCAGTGATCGGCCGGCCGAGATCGGACACCACCACCTCGGCCAGGCCGCGGAAGAAGTAGGCGCCCCCGCCGGCCAGCGCGGAGAGCACCGCGGTGGCGACCTCGCCGGACGGCCCGACCGACTCCTGCGCCAGGGGGATGGTCAGCGCCGCCGTGTCGGCCAGATGCAGGCTGATCCAGCCGTCATCGGCGGCCAGGGCGCCGTGCCCGGTCCACAGCACCTCGCCGGACGACATCAGTTCGTCGAGCAGGGAGGCCCGGTAATCGGCCACCCGGGCCGGCAGGATCAGCGTCTCCAGGGCCGAGGCCGGCAGCACCGCGCCGCCCAGTTGTTCGATCGCCCGCACCAGCGTTTCGGTGCCGCGGCGCCGGGTCGGACCGATTCCGTTCCACGCGGGTAGGAACCGGGCCAGGGCCACCGGCGGCACCGGCTCGACCTCGGCCCGCAGCGCCGCCAACGACCGACGGCGCAGCAGTCGCAGCACCTCGGCGTCTATGTATTCACGAGCATGAGCGTCCGCACCGGGGCGGAACTCGCCCTCGGCCACCCGGCCGGTGCCGACCAGCCGCCGCAACGCGTCGGTGACCACGGCGACGCCCAACCCGAACACCGCCGCCGGCTCGGCCGCGGTGAATGGCCCGTGGGTGCGGGCGAAGCGGGACAGCAACCGCCCCAAGGGATCCGGCACCGCCTCCAGCAACGACACGGCCAACCCCGCGGGCAGGGCCGTGCCCAGGGCATCGCGCAGCAGCGGCGCATCGTTCGGATCGGCGAACCGGACCTCGCCGCCGACCCGCACGGCCATGGCCCGCCGCGCACTTTCCAATTCCTCCAGCGCCGCCAGGGCGTCGGGGACAGTGGCCCGCAGCGCCACCTCGGCCACCGTCAACGGACCGAGAATGCGCAGCAGATCGGCGATCTCGTCCACGTTACGGGCCCGCCGGGGTTCCGACAGACGCTGCAGGTCGGCCTCGGTGGTGGCCAACGCGGACGGGTCGAGCAGGTCACGCAGGGCCAACCCGTCGCCGCCGAGCAGCTCGGCCAGCAGGGTCGGATCCACGGTCAGGGCGGCGGCGCGACGCTCGGCCAGCGGGGAGTCGCCCTCGTAGAGGAACTGGGCCACGTAGCCGAAGAGCAGCGACGACGCGAACGGCGACGGCCGCGGAGTGGTCACCTCGACCAACCGCACCGACCGGTTCTCCAGTCCGCGCATCAACTCGACCAGCGCGGGCACGTCGAACACGTCCTGGACGACCTCGCGGACGGCCTCGGCCACGATCGGGAAGGTCGGGTACTGCGAGGCGACCTCGAGCAGCTGGGAGGCCCGCTGGCGTTGCTGCCACAGCGGCTGACGCTTGCCGATCTGTCGGCGCGGCAACAACAGCGCCCGGGCCGCACACTCCCGGAAGCGGGCCGCGAACACGGCCGACCCGCCGATCTCGGAGGTCACCTCGGCCTCGACGCTGCCCGGGTCGAGCACCAACAGTTCCGCCAGGTCCGGACCACCCTCGCCGAAGGCGTCCTGGTTCCCGTCCGGATCGGCACCGAACTCGGCGCCGTCGGTCCCTGACCAGCCGGTGCTGTCGGGCAGTCGCAGCACGATGCCGTCGTCGGCGTGCATGGCCTGCACGTCCACCCCGTAGCGCTCGCGCATCCGGGCCGCCACGATGAGCGCCCAGGGCGCGTGCACGGCGGCGCCGTAGGGCGAGTGGATGACCACCCGCCAGTCGCCCAGTTCATCGCGGAACCGCTCGACCACCAGGGACAGCTCGTCCGGGACCTGCCCGACCGCCTCCCGCTGCTCGGCCAGATACGCCAGCAGGTTGTCGGCAGCGAAGGCGTCCAGCCCGACGCCGGTCAGCCGTTCCCGGGCTACTTCCGCCGTGGCCGAGGAGATCTCCCGGACGAAGGCACCGTGCGCCCGACCCAGCTCGGCCGGCCGGCCCAGGGTGTCGCCCTTCCAGAACGGCAACTTGCCGGGCAGGCCGGGCGCCGGGACGACCAGCACCTGGTCGTGGGTGATGTCCATGATCCGCCAGGAACTCGACCCCAACGCGAACACGTCGCCGACCCTCGACTCGTAGACCATCTCCTCGTCGAGCTCGCCCACCCGGCGTCCCGGACCCGTCCCGTCGGCCAGGAAGACGCCGTACAGCCCGCGGTCGGGAATGGTGCCGCCGGAGGTGACCGCCAGCCGCTGGGCGCCCGGCCGGGCGGTGAGCACCCCGGTGATCCGATCCCAGACCAATCGGGGGCGCAGCTCGGCGAACTGCTCACTCGGGTAACGGCCGGACAGCATGTCCAGCACCGCTTCCAACGGCCCGCGACCCAGCGCGGCGAACGGGGCCGACTTGCGGAGCAGCTCGTGGACCTCGTCGACGGTGGTGTCGTCCATCGCCACCGTGGCCACGATCTGCTGGGCGGCGATGTCCAGCGGGTTGGACAGCACCGACAGCGCCTCGATCTGTCCGGTCTGCATCCGCCCGGCCACCACCGCGGAGGACACCAGGTCACCGCGGTACTTGGGGAACATCACCCCGTGACTGGGCGCGCCCACCTGGTGGCCGGCCCGGCCGATGCGTTGCAGCCCACTGGACACCGAGGGCGGCGACTCCACCTGGATGACCAGATCCACGGCGCCCATGTCGACACCCAGTTCCAGGGACGAGGTGGCCACGACCGCCGGCAGCCGGCCGGTCTTCAGGTCGTCCTCGATCAGCGCTCGTTGCTCGCGGGAGACCGACCCGTGGTGGGCCCGGGCCAGCACCGGCAGCGCCCCCGCGGTCGAGCCGGCCTGGGCCATCACCTGCGCGGGAACGCCCGCCGGTGTGCCTGCCTGCTCCTGCTCCTGCGCCAGACCGACCCGCTCGGCATGGATCTCATTCAGCCGGGCGGTCAGTCGCTCGGCCAACCTCCGGGAGTTGGCGAACACGATGGTCGAACGGTGCGTCTCGATGAGATCGACGACCCGCTCCTCGACATGCGGCCAGATGCTGGCGCGGTCCGGTTCCCCCGCGGCGGGGCCGGACAGGTCGCCGGTGGTCGCTCCGAGCGCGGCCATATCAGCCACCGGCACCACCACATCGACGTCGATCTGCTTGTTCGCCGGGGGCCGCACCGTGGTCACCGGACGGCCGCCGGTGAGGAACCGGGCCACCTCCTCCAGCGGCCGGACGGTGGCCGAGAGCCCGATCCGCTGAGCCGGCCGGTCCAACAGCAGGTCCAGCCGATCCAACGAGACGGCAAGGTGGGCGCCGCGTTTTGTGCCGGCGACGGCGTGCACCTCGTCCACGATCACGGTGTCGACGCCGGCCAGCATCTCCCGGGCCCGGCTGGTCAGTAGCAGGAACAACGATTCCGGTGTGGTGATGAGGATGTCCGCGCCGGCCCGGGCGAACATCCTTCGGTCCCCGGCCGCGGTGTCGCCGGAACGGACCGCCACGGTGATTTGGGGCGCGGCCACCCCCTGCCGGGCCGCCAGTCGGGAGATCCCGTTCAGCGGGGACCGCAGGTTGCGCTCGACGTCGACGGCCAGCGCCTTGAGCGGCGAGAGGTACAGCACCCGGCATCTGCGGTTCGGCTCGGCGGCCGGACCGGCAGTGACCAGCTTGTCGATGGCGGACAGGAAGGCGGCCAGCGTCTTGCCCGACCCGGTCGGCGCGACGACCAGCGTGTGCTCACCCCGTCCGATCGCTTCCCAGGCCCCGGACTGCGCGGGCGTCGGCTCCGCGAACGACGCCGTGAACCACTCCCGGGCCAGCGGTGAGAAGGCGTCGAGGGCGGCGAGCGGCGGCTTCGGGGCTCCGTCGGTGGTCACCGGAACATTGTGCGCGGCGGGTCCGACAGCCCGGTTTTGCGGTAACGTCTCGGTCGCCGGTTGTAGCCGGGTTTTTCTTCAACAGCAGGGGGCTGCCCATGACGCTCGCTCGCGCACGATCGATCCACGCGCCCGTCGGTGAACAAACAATTAATTCCGATTCGGCCGCAGGTGAACGCGCCGAGATCATTCCGGGGCAACGCTCGGTGCGGCCCCGTCCCCGCGAGGACGACGAGGCCTACCTGCGCAGCCTGCGGGTGCAGGCCGACACCGATATTGCCGCTGGCCGCTGAGCTTTCGCGCTGGTCAGCGGTACGCACCACACCGGCGGGCGACGGCCAAGGCCAGTGCCCGGGCGACCTCGACCACCTCCGCCAAGGCGACCTGCTCGCGCGGAGCATGGGCAAATCGGACATCACCCGGTCCGTAATGCATCGTGGGAATGCCTCCGATTCCCGTGTAAAGACGAAGATCACTTCCATATGGCGCGGCCGAGCGGTCAGGTTTCTTTCCTCCCGAAATTTGTTTGACAGCTATCTCAATTTCTTCGATCAGCGGGTGGTCGGCGGCCAGGGCACCACTGCCGAACTGGCCGCCCGGCCAGCTCACCTCGACCGGGTTGTCGGCCAGCCACGGATCGCGCTCCCCGACCCGGCGTAGGGCCGCCTCGAACGCTTCGCGGGCGTCGTCCATGGCCTCGCCCAGCCGCACCCCGTAGCGACCCCGCGCGACCAGCAGGTCGGGCACCGTGCTGGCCCAATCCCCCGCGCTGACCACCCCGACGGCGATCGGGTACGGGAGGGGGTTGTCACCGAACAACGGGTCGCGGTCGGCGTTGCGATCCGTCTCGAGCTCCCGCAGCGCGGCCAGCACGGGCACGAACGCGTCGATGGCGCTGTGCCCGGCCCACCGGGTACTGCCGTGCGCGGCCAGGCCCGGCACCCGTAGTTCGAAGGTCAGCGCGCCCGCGTTCGCCACCACCAGGCCGCCGCCGGTGGGCTCGGTGATCACCGCTGCATCGCCGCGGTGCCCGCGGGCCAGGGTGGCGAACGCGCCGAGACCGCCGTCCTCCTCGCTGACCACACTGTGCAGGGCCAGCGGGCGCTCCAGCCGGAGACCGGAATCGGCCAGCGCAGAGACGATCTCGAGGTTGACGGCGACGCCGGCCTTCATGTCGCAGGCGCCCCGGCCGTGCAGCACGCCGCCGACGATGCGGGCGCCGAAGGGGTCGTCGGGCCAGGCCTTCCGATCGCCGATCGGCACCACGTCCACGTGTCCCTGCAGCACCATCGCCGGGGTACCCGGGCCGGTCGCGGCGACCAGGCCCCACCCGTCCACCCGCTCCGCCTCGGTGCCGGGAAAGTCGGGAGCGGCGCGCAGGGCGTCCAGATCGAGGGCCCACAGGTCGACATCCAGACCGGTCCTCGCGAGCCGAGCCGCCAGGGTGTGCTGCAGCTCGGACTCATCAGGACTCGCGGTCACGCTGGGCACCCGCACCAGCTGGACCAACGTGTCCACCAGGCGCTGCTCGTCGATCGCACCGAGCAGGGCCGCCTCGGCCGACGTGAACTCCACCCGATCACCCTAGGCAGCCCACCCGCGGGTTTGAGCCGGGAGCGAAAAGGGCTTGTGAGTGAGTACTCACTCAGTTACTCTCACGACCCGTGACCCTCGCCCGCACCGCGCGTCCCGGCCTCTCCCGCCGGGCGGCGCCGATGCCACCGCAGGAGCGGCGGGAGGCCATCATCGCCGCTGCCCTACCGCTGCTGGCCGAGCACGGGCAGGACGTCACCACCCGGCAGATCGCCGAGGCCGCGGGCATCGCCGAGGGCACCATCTTCAGAGTCTTCCCGGACAAGGCCGCGCTGATCGACGCGGCCGTCAAGCAGGCCTTCGACCCGGACCTGGCCGTGGCCCGGCTGACTGCCATCGACCCATCCCTCCCGCTCCGGGGTCGCCTCCGGGCCGCCGTGGAGATCCTGCGAGAACGGTTGAATGTGGTGTGGCAGCTGATGTTCGCGCTGCGCCGCTTCGGACCGCCACCGCAGGAGGCGCCCGAGCCGGAGCACGACCCGATCGAAGATGTCATGCGGCTGCTGTTCGCGGGATCGGCCACCGAACTCCGACTCCCGCCGGATCAGGCCATGCGCATGCTGCGGGCGCTGCTGTTCTCCGGCACCCACCCCCGCATCACCAGGGGCCATCCGCTGACCACCGACGAAATCGTCGATCTGTTGCTGGACGGCATCCGCGCCCACGCGCCCTGACCCCGGCTCGCACCCGCGCCACCATCCACCCGTCCCCGAGGGAATCCGCGATGCTCATTCGTCTGCTCCGCACCTATCTGCGGCCCTACACCGGGCCGCTCACCACCGTGATCGTCTTCCAGCTCATCGGCACGATCGCCTCGCTCTACCTGCCCAGCCTGAACGCCGACATCATCGACAACGGGGTGGCCAAGGGCGATACCGGCTACATCTTCCGCATCGGCGGGATGATGCTCGCCGTCACCCTGGTCCAGATCGTGTGCTCGATCGTGGCCGTCTACTTCGGTGCCCGCACCGCGATGGCCTTCGGCCGTGACGTCCGGGCGGCGCTTTTCCACCAGGTCGGCACGTTCTCCGACCGTGAGGTGAACGCCTTCGGGGCGCCGTCGCTGATCACCCGGAACACCAACGACGTGACCCAGGTCCAGACGCTGGTGGTGATGACCTGCACGCTGCTGGTCGCGGCCCCGATCATGTGCGTCGGCGGCATCTTCATGGCGCTCCGGGAGGATGCCGGGCTGAGCTGGTTGCTGCTGATCAGCGTGCCCGTGCTGATCGTCGCCGTCAGCTTCATCGTGTCCAAGATGGTCCCCCAGTTCCGCAAGATGCAGACCCGGATCGACAAGATCAATCGCGTGCTCCGGGAGCAGATCACCGGTATTCGCGTGGTCCGGGCCTTCGTGCGGGAACCCTTCGAGACCCAGCGGTTCGGGGTGGCCAACGGCGAGGTCACCGCGACCGCGTTGCGGGCCGGCCGCTGGATGTCGTTGATGTTCCCGACGGTGATGCTGGTGCTCAACGTCTCGTCGGTCGCCGTGCTCTGGTTCGGCGGACATCGGGTGGACGCCGGGGAGATCCAGGTGGGTTCACTGATGGCCTTCCTCAATTATCTGATGCAAATCTTGATGTCGGTCATGATGGCCACCTTCATGTTCGTGATGGTGCCGCGGGCCGCGGTCAGCGCTGAACGCATCCGTGAGGTGCTGACCACCGAGTCCTCGGTGGTGCCGCCGAGCAGCCCGGTGACCGCCACCGACGGCTCCGGCCGGCTGGTCTTCGACCACGTGACCTTCGGGTACCCGGGCGCCAACGAGCCCGTGCTCGTCGACGTCTCCTTCGCGGCCGAGCCGGGCCAGACCACGGCGATCATCGGAGCCACCGGCGCCGGCAAGACCACGCTGATCTCGCTCATCCCGCGACTGTTCGACGCGACCGGCGGTGCGGTCCGCTTCAGCGGCGTCGACGTGCGTGAGTTGGCTCCCGAGACCGTCTGGGGGGCCGTCGGTCTGGTGCCGCAGAAGCCGTACCTGTTCTCCGGCACGGTGGCCTCGAACCTGCGCTACGGCAAGCCGGACGCGACCGACGAGGAGCTCTGGGCGGCGCTGGAAGTCGCCCAGGCCCGCGACTTCGTGGAACGCATGCCCGAGGGCCTGGATGCGCCGATCTCCCAGGGGGGCACCAACGTGTCCGGAGGACAGCGGCAGCGGCTGGCCATCGCCCGGGCGGTGGTCCGGCATCCGCGGCTGTATCTGTTCGACGACTCGTTCTCCGCCCTGGACCTGACCACCGACGCCCGACTACGCGCGGCGCTCCGCCCGGTCACCCGGGATGCGGCGGTGATCCTGGTGGCACAACGGGTCTCGACCATCACCGAGGCCGATCAGATCGTCGTCCTGGAGGACGGCCGCATCGTCGGACTCGGCCGGCACGAAGAACTGCTCAAGACCTGCCCGACGTACGCCGAGATCGTCACGTCCCAGATGTCGAGCGAGGTGGCGGCATGAGCACCGACGTCGAGAAGAAGACCGAGCAGCCGGGTCAGAGCGAGGAGGACCGGAAGACCATCCGGGCCAACCAGGTCCGGCGCGGACCCGGTGGCGGCGGCGGGCCCTTCGGGGGTGTCGGCATGCCGACAGAGAAGTCGCTCAACTTCGCCCCTTCGGCCAAGCGGTTACTGAAAAGGCTGGCTCCGGAAAGGATGCTGGTCAGTCTCACCCTGGCGTTGACCATCGTCAGCGTCGTCTTCTCGGTGCTCGGCCCGAAGCTCCTGGGTCACGCCACCGACGAGATCTTCACCGGCATCGTGGGCAAGCAACTGCCGTCCGGGATCACCCGCGCCGAGGCGATTGCGAACGCGCGGGAGACCGGTCACGGCAGCATCGCCGATCTGCTTTCCGGCATGCCGCACCTGGTTCCCGGCCAGGGCATCGACTTCTCGGCCCTGGGCACGATCCTGATGTGGGTCTTGGTGTTGTACGTGGCCGCTTCGGTGTTCTCCTGGCTGCAGGGTTTCCTGCTCACCGGGATCGTGCAGCGGACCGTGCTCCGGCTCCGCGACGACGTCGAGGCCAAGCTGAACCGGTTGCCGTTGTCCTACTTCGACAAGCAGCAGCGGGGCGAGGTGCTTTCTCGGGTCACCAATGACATCGACAACGTGGCCCAGTCGCTGCAGCAGACGCTGTCCCAGCTGGTCACTTCGCTGCTGACCGTGGTCGGCGTGCTGGTGATGATGTTCGTGGTCTCGCCGATGCTCGCCCTCATCGCCCTGATCGCCATTCCGCTGTCCCTGCTGGTCACCACTCAGGTGGCCAAGCGCAGCCAGAAGATGTTCGTGGCCCAGTGGCGCCACACCGGCGCACTGAACGGTCAGATCGAGGAGGCCTTCACCGGCCACAGCGTGGTCAAGGTGTTCGGCCGGCAGCCGGACGTGGAGAAGACGTTCGCGGCCAAGAACGACGAGCTCTACCAGGCCTCGTTCTCGGCCCAGTTCGTCTCCGGGATCATCATGCCGGCGATGATGTTCATCGGGAACCTCACCTACGTGGCCGTGGCCGTGGTCGGCGGGCTCCGGGTGGCCTCCGGTGCGATGTCGCTGGGCGATGTGCAGGCGTTCATCCAGTACTCGCGCCAGTTCACCCAGCCGCTGACCCAGGTCGCCTCGATGGCCAACGTGATGCAGTCGGGGGTGGCCTCGGCCGAGCGGGTGTTCGAGCTGCTGGACGAGCCGGAGCAGTCGCCGGATCCGGCCCACCCGAGCACCGTGACCAGCAACCACGGCGAGGTCCGCTTCGAGCACGTGTCGTTCTCCTACGACCCCCAGCAGCCGCTGATCGACGACTTGTCGCTGGTGGCCCGGCCGGGCGCCACCGTGGCCATCGTGGGGCCGACCGGTGCCGGCAAGACGACGCTGGTCAACCTGATCATGCGGTTCTACGAGATCGACGGCGGTCGCATCACTCTGGACGACGTGGACATCACCACGATGACCCGCGACGACCTGCGGTCGCGGATCGGCATGGTCCTGCAGGACACCTGGCTGTTCAACGGCACCATCCGGGACAACATCGCCTACGGCCGGCCCGATGCCAGCGAGGCGGACATCCTGGCGGCCGCGGAGGCGACGTTCGTGGACCGGTTCGTGCACTCGCTCCCGGACGGGTACGACACCGTCATCGACGAGGAGGGCAGCAACGTCTCGGCCGGTGAGAAGCAGTTGATCACCATCGCCCGGGCGTTCCTGGCCGACCCGGCCCTGCTCATCCTGGACGAGGCGACCTCGTCGGTGGACACCCGCACGGAGCTGTTGGTCCAGCACGCCATGGCCGCGCTGCGCAGCGACCGGACCAGTTTCGTGATCGCGCACCGGCTCTCGACCATCCGGGACGCCGACCTGATCCTGGTCATGGAGTCGGGACGGATCGTGGAGCAGGGCAAGCACGCCGAGCTCATCGAGGCCGACGGTGCTTACGCCCGGCTCTACCGGTCCCAGTTCGCCGGCGCTTCGGTGTAGCTCAGGGCCACGTCGATCAGTCCAACGGGTCGAAGAACGAGGCGGCCTGGTCGGCGGTGACGTCGGCCAGGTCGGCCGGCTGCCAGCGCGGCCGCCGGTCCTTGTCGATGATCTGAGCCCGGATGCCCTCGACCAGATCCGGGTGGCCCAGGAAGTGCCCGCACACCCGCAGGTCCTGCTCCAGGACCTGGTCCAGGGTCAGGTCCGCGGCTCGCCGGATGGCCGCCAGGGTCACCTTGAGCGAGGTCGGCGACATCTGAGCCAGGGTGTCGGCGGCGGCGTGGGCGTTCGGATCGGCGTCGCCCCGCAGCCGCGCCTCGATCTCTTCCACGGTCTCGGCCGCGTAGCAGCGGTCGATCCATTCCGGGTGAGATGTCGGCGGCGAGACCGGCAGCGGTGGAACCGTTCCCGACCGCAGTTGCGCAACCAGCCCGGGCAGATCCGCGGACGGGATCAGGTGGTCGGCCAGGCCGGCGTGCACGGCCAGCGCGCCGTCCAGCCGCGCTCCGGTCAGGGCCGCGTGGGTGCCCAACTCACCCGGCGACCGGGACAGCAGAAACAGGCTGCCCACGTCCGGGCACAGCCCGATCAGCGTTTCCGGCATGGCCACCTGGGAGCGCTCGGTGACCACCCGCACCGACGCATGGGTGGAGATACCGACGCCGCCGCCGAAGGTGATGCCGTCCATGAACGCCACCACCGGTTTCGGGAAATGGACGATGGTCGCGTTCATCCGGTACTCGGTGTCCAGGAAGGTCAACGGATCGCCCGACCCGGCCCGCACGCCCTCCCACAGGGTCCGGATGTCGGCACCCGCGCACAGGCCGCGCTCCCCCGCGCCGTCGATCAGGACCAGGTCGACGTCCGGACTCTCGGCCCACTCGTCCAGGGCGCGCTGCACCAGCTTGATCATGTCCAGGTCCAGCGCATTGATCCGGCGCGGCCGGTTCAGGGTCAGGTGGCCCAGACGATCCTCGACCCGGACCAGCACCGCCGGATCATCGCCGGCCGGATCACTCACGCCGGCTGCAGGTCCGGGTCCACGTCCGGGTCGACGTCCGAGCCGATCCTGGGATTGATGTCCTGGCCGATGTCGGTGCTGGGGTCGCGGTCGCCGCCGTGCTCGGACGGCGGCGGCGCCAGCACGGCCCGATCGCCGCTGCCGCCCACGTGCAGGACGAGTCGGCTGCCCGGCTCCGCGGCCGCTCCGGCCAACGGATCCTGGGCGAGCACGGTGCCCTCCGAGTCGGCCTCCACGCCGCGGCCGTCGGGGCCGATACCGGTGACCACCAACCCCGCTTCGTCACCGAGCCGAGCGGCCACCGCGAACGGCAACCCAGACATATCGGGCACGTCCACCGATTCGCGATCCCACGGCCCGAGTCCCATGGCGAGATCGTATTCCGGGCCGAGCGCGGTCGGCTGGCAGGATCAGGTGCCGTGGTCCGAGTCGTGTTGCACCAGCCGCAGATCCCGCCCAACACCGGCAACGCCATCCGCACCGCGGCGGTGACCGGATGCGAGTTGCACCTGATCGAACCGCTCGGATTCGAGATGACCGAACCGAGGTTGCGCCGAGCCGGCTTGGACTACCACGACCTGGCCTCGGTCACCGTGCACCCGAACCTGCAGGCGGCCTGGGACCTGCTGCTGCCGGCCCGGGTCTTCGCGTTCACCGCCCGGGGAACGACCCGGTACTGCGACATCAGCTACCGCGCCGACGACGTGCTGCTTTTCGGCACCGAAGCCACCGGACTGCCCGAAGAAGTACTGCGAGCACCGGAGATCACCGACACGGTGGTCATCCCCATGCTCCCCGGACGGCGGTCCCTGAACCTGTCGAACGCGGCCGCGATCGCCGTCTACGAGGCGTGGCGGCAGCTGGATTTCGCCAGTGACTGAATAAGCCCGAGCACCGAACAATCACCCGTTCGCAACCGGCAACCCCTGCTCCGTACACCCAACCGTGACGGTGCTGTTCTACGGTCGTGACCCAGACGGGCGGCAAAAGACTCGCGTACGCGGGTTTTCGCGCCTTGAGTTGTCCTTCGCCCGGGTCAGCGCATACTCGATCGGGGCAGAGCCGCCCATCGCCGCAGACGCACTCCAGGGAGCAGTCATCGCGTTGTCGAGCCAGGATCTCCAGGAGTCGACGTCCAGCGCGGCGGCGCCTGTGCTCGACCGGCTGACCACCACCCGACAACGGCGGTTCGGTCCGCGGGAGCGCCGGGACTTCTGGGTGTTCCTGGCCTGCGTGCTCCCGAACGTCGTGCTCATCGCGGCCTTCATCTACCGCCCGATCATCGTCAACTTCTACTACTCGACGCTGAACTGGTCGCTCGGGTCGGACACCGCCACCGTCATCGGCCTGGGCAACTACCGCCGCTTCTTCTCCAGCGGAGACGCCGGGTCGATCTTGGCGACCACCCTGGTTTTCACCGTGGCCACGGTCGGCGGAGCCATGATCCTCGGGCTGCTGCTGGCCACCGTGCTCAACCAGACGCTGCGCGGCGCCACCTTCGCCCGAGCCACCATCTTCGCGCCGTTCGTGCTCTCCGGCGTCGGCATCGGCCTGGTCTGGGTGTTCATCTTCGACCCGACCACCGGTGCGCTCTCGGCCATCCTGCGCAGCGTGGGGATGACCTCACCCAACTGGTTTTTGGATCCGCACCTGTCGTTGACCATGGTCATCATCGTCTACGTCTGGAAGAACCTCGGTTACTGCGCCGTCATCTATCTCGCCGCCATGCGCTCCGTTCCCGTAGACCTTTTGGAAGCGGCCAGTATCGACGGTGCCTCGGCCCCCCGGCGGTTCTTCTCGATCATTCTTCCGTTGATCTCGCCGACCACGTTCTTCCTGCTGCTGACCACGATCCTGGGCTCACTGCAGGCGTTCGACCTGCTCAACATCATGTCGCCCCAGGGCACCGGCACGATGACGCTGATGTTCGCCTCCTATTACCAGGCCTTCCACAATTCCGAAGCCGGCTACTCAGCGGCCATCGCGACCATCCTGTTCGGGATCCTGCTGGTCCTCACCGTCGGCCAACTGCTGTTGCTGGAACGGCGGGTGCACTACCGGTGACCACCACCGTGGCGACCCGGACCGTTCCGACGCACAGCCGAAGTCGTTGGGGAACCAAACTTCTGGCCGGCTACCTGCCGTTGGTGCTGGCCACGGTGGTCATCATCGTGCCGATGTTGTGGATGTTGCTGGGGTCGTTCAAGACCTCGTCCGAGGTGGTCACCCAGAACCTGGTCATCTTCCCGGCGCACCTCAGTTTCGCCGCCTACGGGCGGGCCTCGGAGTTGGCCAATTTCCCCCGGCTGTTCCTCAACAGCACGATCGTCACGGTGGTCGGGGCCTCGGTGAAGTTGGTGCTGGCGATCACCTCGGCCTACGGCTTCGCCTTCGTCCGTTTCCCGTTCAAGCGGGTGATTTTCATCGGCGTCCTGGTCGCCCTGATGGTGCCTCCGCAGGTGGCTCTGGTGCCGAACTACGTACTCATCGCCGGGCTCGGCGGAGTCAACACCTATTGGGGCATCATCCTGCCCGGGCTGGGCACCGCATTCGGGACTTTCTTGCTCCGGCAACACTTCCTGACCCTGCCGCCGGAGTTGCTGGAGGCGGCCGAGGTCGACGGGGCCGGACATTTCACTCGGCTCACCCGGATCGTCGTGCCCGTGTCCACCCCGATGATCGCCACCGTCGCCCTGGTCACCATCGTCAACGAGTGGAACGACTACCTGTGGCCGTTGGTCATCGTCAACAGCAACAACATGATGACCCTGCCGGTCGGGCTGACCTTGCTCCGGAACACCGAGAGTGATCCCAGTACCTATCCGGCGCTGATGGCCGGCGCCGTGATGGTGATCATCCCGGTGCTGGTGGTCTTCGCGCTGCTGCAGCGCTTCATCGTGACGGGCCTGACCCAGGGCGCCGTGAAATGAGTCTTCTAGGGAAGGAACCCGATGTCTGATCGAGACCTCAGTCGGCGCAGGCTATTCGGCCTGGCCGGAATGGCCGGGGCGGGGGCCGTGCTGGCTGCCTGTGGGGGCCCGTCGACCACCACCACCTCGAGTTCGTCCAGTTCATCGGGCGGGGCCGTGGCCGGTTCGGGCTCTGGGTCGGCGGCCGTGTCCACCGGCCCCAACTTCGCCGGGGTCAAGCCGGCCTCGAAGATCACCTTTTGGTCGAGCAACCCGGGCAGCTCCCAGCAGGTGACCCAGCAGATCATCAACGCGTTCACGGCCCAGACCAAGATCTCGGTCGAGCTGGTCACCGCAGGCGCCACCTACGCCGACATCGCCCAGAAGTTCCAGACCGCGTTGGCCGGTGGCGGAGTGCCCGACGTGATCGTCCTGTCGGACGTGTGGTGGTTCCGGTATTACCTGCAGAACAACATCATTCCGCTCAACAGCGCGATGAGCCAGGCCGGCATCAACGCCGCCGACTACGTGGACACCTTCTTCGCGGACTACACGTACAAGAACGCGCAATGGGCCATCCCGTGGGCCCGGTCCACCCCCTTGTTCTATTACAACAAGGCGCACTGGGCGGCGGCCAAGCTGCCCGACCGAGCCCCCCAGACGTGGGACGAGTTCACCGAATGGGCCCCGAAACTGGCCGCCGCCGGGACCGGGGCGCAGCACGTGTTCACCTACACCGCGCCCGCGAACACACCCGGCTGGGTCGATCAGAACGTTCTCTGGGGTCAGGGCACCGCGTTCTCGACCAAGGACTCGTTCGACCTGACCATTGCCTCCGACGCCAACGTGGCCGCGTTCCAGGGCATGCAGGACCACGTCTACAAGGACAAGTGGGCGGTGATGTCGGGGAACTCCGAGACCAATGACTTCTCAGCCGGCGCAACCAGTGCGACCTGGGGCTCGACCGGGGCCTCCATCGGGGTGCAGAAGGCGGCCAAGTTCTCCGTCGGGGTGGGCCCCCTGCCGGGCGGGCCGAAGGTGACCACCCCGGTGTGCCCGACCGGTGGTGCCGGCCTGGGCATCCCGAGCAAGGCGCCGGTGGAGAACCAGCTGGCGGCGGCCCAGTTCATCGCCTTTCTCACCAACTCCGAGAACGCCATCACCTTCGACGCCGCGACCGGCTATCTGCCGGTGCGCAAGGGCGTCGACACCAGCGCCCTGAAGGCGAAGAATCCGCTGGTCCAGCCGGCCTTGGACCAGGTGGCCAACACCCGGTCACAGGACTGGGCCCGGGTTTTCGTCCCCGGCGCCGACTCGGCCATGACCACCTCGATCCAGAAGATCATGAGCCAGCAGGCGGACGTCAAGTCCACCCTGACCGCCTTGCAGACCCAGGTGCAAGGCTTCTTCGACGATCAGGTCAAGCCGCACATCTGAGGTTCGCCTTGATCGCTGCCAGAGGCAAATCCCTGCCCTTCTAGTGACTCCGGTGAGGCGACACCCGGATGGACCACCGTCGGTTCACATGCGAGCCCACCTGGCGGTGAGGTCAAACCGGCGACGTCGGGTGGATTCCCGTCTCTCACCGTTACTGAACACTTGTTCGGTTTGTATGCTATGAGTCGCTCCGTAACGGGGGTCGAGCTGCAGGCGTGGCGGGAGTGGTTGGCGTGTGCGCCGATCGGCTCGGCCCGGCTGGCGGTCCTGTAGCAGCGCCCGCGGGATGCGGTGTCGGGGGAGGCAGCGGCGTCCGGGTTGTTGGATGCGGTGGTGGCCCGGCAGGGTTTGGTGGCGCACCTTGCCGCCCGGCAGATGGCCGATCTGGCGGAGTTGTCCCGGGTGTACCCGGAGGGCACCGAATGGTTGGCCACCGAACTCGCGTTGGCCCTGTCGGTGGCCGAATCGACCGCGCAGACGTATCTGCACGAAGCCGTGGAGACGATGCGCCGAGTGCCGGCCACATTCGCCGCCCTGGATGCCGGGGGGGATCACGCCGCTGTCAGCGTCTACGACCCCACGCGCTCGGACATGCGCAGGTCGTCCGGAGTCAACGGGCCGGTCATCCGCATCTGCGGCTCGAGCAAATAGCGGACGTAGGCGTAGTTGGTGAAGAAGCCGGGCAGGTACTCCCCCAGCGCCACCTCGGTGAACACATCCACCGCGGCAGCGACATGGTCGCGGGTGGTCTCATCGACGCCGGCGGTCAGCTCACCGACTTCTTCGTCCATCAGCTGCCGGACCAGCGCCTTCGTCACCACCGTGCCGTCGGCCAGCGTGGTGCGGTGGTGCAGCCACTGCCAGACCTGGGCCCGGGAGATCTCCACGGTGGCGGCGTCCTCCATCAGCCCATCCAGGGCGACCGCACCCGACCCGGCCACCCAGTGGGTGAGATAGCCGAGTGCGGCGTGGATGTCGGTCCGGAGCCCGTCGATGGTGGGTCGGCCGGTGTTCCGGTCCAGGGACAGCAGGTCGGAGGCCAGCACCCGGACCTCCGGGCGCTGCCGGGACAGCTGGTGGGGCCGGTCGCCCAGGGTGGCGGCGAAAACCTTCGCGGCCACCGGGACCAATGCCGGGTGGGCCACCCAGGTGCCGTCGAACCCGTCCCGGACCTCGCGCTCCTTGTCCGTCCGAACACCGGCCAGCGCCCGCTCGGTGGTCTGCGCGTCCATCTTGTCCGGGACCAGGGCCGACATGCCGCCGATGGCGTGGGCGCCGCGGGCGTGGCAGGTCCGGATGAGCAGCTCGGTGTACGCCCGCAGGAACGGCGTGGTCATGGTGATCGCGGACCGGTCCGGCAGCACATACTCCGGGCCGCTCTGGGCGAACGTGCGGATCAGCGAGAAGATGTAGTCCCACCGCCCGGCGTTCAGCCCGGCGCTGTGATCGGCCAGCTCGTACAGGATCTCGTCCATCTCGAAGGCGGCCGGCAGGGTCTCGATGAGCACCGTCGCCCGGATCGTGCCGACCGGGATGCCCAGCTCCTCCTGGGCCAACACGAACACGTCGTTCCAGAGCCGCGCCTCCAGGTGCGACTCCAGCTTGGGCAGGTAGAAGTACGGCCCCGCCCCGGAATCGATGAGGTGCTGGGCATTGTGGAAGAAGAACAACCCGAAGTCGACCAGGGTGGCCGGAAGCGGGCGGCCGTCGATGGTCAAATGCTTTTCACACAGGTGCCAGCCGCGCGGCCTGACCATGACCGTCGGGGTCTGCTCACCCACCTGGTAGTGCTTGCCGTTCTCGGTGAATTCGAGCCGGCCGCGCAGCGCGTCGAACAGCGTGAGCTGCCCCTCGATCAGATTGGTCCAGGTGGGAGAGGTGGCGTCCTCGAAATCGGCCATCCAGACGTCCGCGCCTGAGTTCAGCGCGTTCACCGTCATCCGGGGCGTGGGCGGCCCGGTGATCTCGACCCGGCGGCGCTCCAGCCCCGGAGCGACCGGGGCCACCCGCCAGCTGCCGTCGGTCCGGATCGGCCGGGTCGAGCCCAGGAAGTCCAGCCGTTCGCCGGCGGAGATGCGCTTGGCCCGCGACCGGCGTTCGGCCAACAGATCGGCGCGGCGCCCGGCGAAGGCACCGTCGAGCTGGGCCACGAAGGCCAGCGCCTGCTCGGTCAGGATCTCGGCATACCGCTCGCGAATGGGCCCGCGAACGGTCGGGACGCGCAGCTTGGGCGCGAAGGTGGTCATCGTGGTCTCCTGGGCGACTTAGTGAAACTGCGTGGACTCGGTGGATCCGGCCAGCGCCAACGTGCCGCTGGCCGGGTTGATCGCGGTGGACACCCGGTCGAAATAGCCGGTGCCGACCTCGGCCTGATGCCGGACGGCGGTGTAACCGCGGTCCACGTCGCCGAACTCGGCCTCCTGCAACTCCACATACGCACTCATCCCGCGCCGGGCGTAGCCCGAGGACAGCCGGAACATCGAGTGATTGAGCGCGTGGAAGCCGGCCAGAGTGATGAACTGGAACCGGTAACCGAGCTCACCCAATTCGTCCTGAAACGCGGCGATCTCGGCGTCGGACAGCGCGGCTTTCCAATTGAATGACGGAGAACAATTGTAGGCCAACATCTTTCCCGGAAATGTGCGGTGCAGCTCGGTGGCAAATTCTCGGGCCAGGCCCAAGTCCGGGGTGCCGGTCTCGACCCAAATCAGGTCGGAATACGGGGCGTAGGCCTTGGCTCGGGCCAGCACTGGCTCGATCCCGCTGCGCACCCGGAAGAATCCCTCCGCGGTCCGTTCCCCGGTCACGAACGGCTGGTCGGTCTCGTCCACGTCGCTGGTCAGCAGGTCGGCGGCGAGTGCGTCGGTGCGGGCCACCAGAAGGGTGGGAACGTCGAGCACGTCGGCGGCCAGCCTGGCCGCGTTCAGCGTCCGGATGTGCTGCGCGGTGGGCACCAGGACCTTGCCGCCCAGGTGTCCGCACTTCTTCTCCGAGGCCAGTTGATCCTCGTAGTGCACCCCGGCCGCACCCGCCGCGATCATCGACTTCATCAGCTCGAAGGCGTTCAACGGCCCGCCGAAGCCGGCCTCGGCGTCGGCCACGATCGGGGCCACATAATCGGCGGCCGAATCGCCTGCTGCCCAGTCGATCTGTTCCGCCCGCAGCAGGGCGTTGTTGATCCGACGGACCACGGCCGGGACCGAGTTGGCCGGGTAGAGGCTCTGGTCGGGGTAGGTCTGCCCGGCCAGGTTGGCGTCGGCGGCGACCTGCCAGCCGGACAGATAGATGGCCTCCAGGCCGCCGCGCACCATCTGCACCGCCTGATTGCCGGTCAACGCGCCCAATGATCGGACGAAGGTCCTGCTCTGCAACAGGTGCCACAACTTCTCGGCGCCCAGCCGGGCCAGCGAATGCTCCTCGACGGTGCGCCCGCGCAGGTCCACCACGTCGGTGGCGGAGTAGGTCCGGCGCACCCCGGCCCATCGCTCGTCGGTCTCCCAATCGCGGGCGAGCAGGTCGGCGGCGTCGGCACGGGTCAACGGGGGAGCCGGTATCACGGTGGTCATGAGGGGTTCCTTTCTGCGCGGAACCTCAGTTGATGTCAAAAAGTCGAAGCCTTCCTGGCTTTTCTACTGTCAACTTTTGCAATTCTTGACCGTGAGTTGAAATCAGCCCTATCGTGACGTGATGACCAGCACAGTCCCGGCCGACCTGCTCGGCCTCGGCCAGCGCATCAGGCACCTGCGCCGAAGTCAGCAGCGCACCCTGGCCGAGCTGGGCACCGCCGTCGGTCTGTCCGCCAGCGCCCTGTCGCTCATCGAGAACGGTCGCCGGGAGCCGAAACTCGGCACGCTGACGCAGCTGGCGGGAGCGTTCGGGGTCGAGGTCGGAGCGTTGCTGTCCGGACCGCCGCCGTCCCACCGGGCCGCGCTGGAACTCGAGCTGCTGAAGCGACAACGCTCCGATTCCCTGGCCGGACTCGACATTCCGGCCGTCAAACCGGGACCCAGATTGCCCATCGAGGCACTGGAGGCGCTGGTCGGCCTGCACCGCGCGCTGGCCGACGCCCAGGCCGAGCACACGGCCACGCCCGAATACGCCCGCCAGGCCAATGCCCGGCTGCGGGAACGGATGCGGGAGCAGCACAACTACTTTCCGGACATCGAAAAGGCCGCGGCCGACATGCTCCATCGCTGCGGCTACACCGGCGGACCGGTCACCCGGGCCACCGTGGAGCGGGCCGCGGCCACCCTGGACTACCGGATCGTGCCGGTGCCCGACCTCCCGCCGGCTACTCGGACGGTGACCGATCTGGACCACCGGCGCATCTATGTACCGCTGCCCGCCGTGGGCCATCACCTGTCCCGCACCCTGGCCCTGCAAGCGCTGGGCCATCTGGTGCTGGCGCATCGAGTTCCTCGCGACTACGCGGAATTCCTGGAGCAGCGGGTCGAGATCAATTACTTCGCCGCGGCCAGCCTGATGCCCGAGGCGTCGGCCCTGAGCTATCTGCGGAAAGCCAAGGCCGCCCGGGACATCTCCATCGAGGATCTGCGGGACGGCTTCGCCGTGTCCTACGAGCAGGCCGCGCACAGGTTCACCAATCTGGCCACCAGACACTTGGACCTGCCCGTGCACTTCATGCGCATCTCTTCGGACGGACTGATCTTCAAGGCCTACGAGAACGACGGCGTCCACTTTCCGACCGACGCGGTGGGCGCCATCGAGGGTCAGCGGGTGTGCCGGTTCTGGACGGCGCGGGTCGTCTTCGACCGACCGGACACCTCGGTGAGTTACCAGCAGTACACCGACACCCGCTCGGGCACCTACTGGTGCACGGCCGTCGTCGACCACACCCCGAACGGTGACTTCTCGGTCAGCGTCGGCGTTCCCTACGCCGCAGCCAAGTGGATGCGCGGCCGAGAAACCACCGAGCGTGGCGCCTCTCGCTGTCCCGACCCGAGCTGCTGTCAGCAGCCGCCGGCCGAACTGGCCCGGCGCTGGCGAGGTCGGGCCTGGCCCAGCGCCCGGGTGCACTCGCACCTGCTGGCGGCGATGCCCCCCGGCGTGTTCCCCGGTGTCGACGAGACCGAGGTCCTGACCTTCCTGGATCGGCAGACCTCGGTGGGTCGCCTGAACTGAGGCACGGGGCCCGCCCCACTGGTCACCGTGAGTTTTCTGTTATCTACTCATCGCATGCACCGCACGCTTCGGGCAATCGCCGTGTTCTTCCTCTGCGCCGTGCTGGCCCTGCTCGGGGCCGGACCGGCGTCGGCGGTGGCCGTTGGTCCGGGGGTCCCGTCTGTGCGGTCCACCAACACACAGCTCATCTTCACCAGTACCGGCGCCGGCCAGGGGGTCACCGGCTATATCGCGAATCCGGACAACCCGTACGACCCGTCGGTGCAGCCCTACCCGACGGACGACCCGAGCAGCGGCTTCAGCCGGCAGGACGAGGGCTTCGCCGGCATCATCAACGCTCAGCCGCCCGGCGGCGGTGACGACGTCAAGATGTTCTGCATCGACATCCGCACCAACACCTATCCCGGCCTCGGATACGCGCTGGGGACCTGGGACTCGGCCAATGTGCCCAGCGTCGGCTTGGTGGCCCGGCTGCTCAACAATTACTACCCGAACATCGATCAGCCGACCGGCCTGTCCGACAACGAGCGCGCGGCCGCGGTGCAGGCGTCCATCTGGTATTTCACCGACCGCTACGTGCTGCGCACCGAGGAGCGCTTGCACGACGTGGTGGCCGGCATCGTCGCCGCGGTGCAACTGGCCGGACCGCTGATCCAGCCCGATCCGCCCAGCCTGACCATCACCCCGACCTCGGCCAGTGGGGCTGCCGGTTCGGTGGTCGGTCCGTACACGATCGCCTCCGGCAGTGGTTCGGCCACCGTGAATGCGGTGGGCGGCACCATGTACTCGGACGCGGCCGGCACCCAGCAGCTCGTCGACGGCGCCGTGGTGCCCAGCGGGTCCTCGATATGGCTCAGATCGACCGGCCCGGTGCACGCCACCCTCACCGCTACGGCAACGGCAACGGTGCCGTCCGGAAACGTCTATCTCTACGACGGGAACGGCGGTCCGTCCGACGCGCAGCGGCTCATCCTGGCCTCCACCGCAACGCTCACCACCATCGTGTCCGCGACCGCGAACTTTCAGGAGTCCGGCTCGCTCGTGGTCAACAAGACCATTCGGGGTGGCGCAGCCGGCAGCCAAGGAAATGTCCGCATCGCCGTGGATTGCGGTAACGCGCCCCTGACCGATTTCCTGATCACCGGCGGAACTACCGGCACGGTCTCCCGGACCTACCCGAACATCCCGGCCGGCTCCGTGTGCACCGTCACCGAGGTGGTCGACGGGAGTACCAGCACGGTGACCGTCACGATCACCGGTGGCGATCAACAGGCGACCATTCCTCCCAGCGGTACCGCGACCGTCAACGTGGACGACGATTATGAATTCGTCTCCGGGTCGTTGACGGTGAACAAGACCATCTCGGGCGCCGCGGCCGGCGCGCAGGGTCAGGTCGTCATTCACACCGTCTGCAACGGCACCGCGCTGACCCCGGACTTCGTGGTCGACGCGGGCACCCCGGCCGGTCTGTATTCGAAGACTTACTCCCCCGTCCCGGGCAACTCGGTGTGCACGGTGACGGAAACGTCCAACGGAGCGAGCAAGGCGGTCACGGTCACGGTCACCGGCAGCGGCGGCACCACGACCGTTCCGATCGGCGGGAGCGCATCAGCCACCATCACCGACGACTACGAGTTCGCCCGCGGTTCGTTGCAGGTGGTCAAGACAATCACCGGCTCGGCCGCCGGCACGCAGGGACAGGTGGTCGTGCACACCACGTGCGACGGCACCCCCTTGACACCTGACCTGGTCATCCCCGCCGGGGCGGCGGCGGATGACTACCCCCAGACCTATACCGGCCTGGCCCCGGGCGCGCTCTGCACGGTCACCGAGGATCCGGACGGCGGCACCAAGACGGTCGTCGCCGTCGGCACCGGCGTCGACCATGCAACCGTCCTTCCGGGGGTTTCTGTCACCATCCAACGGACCAACACCTACCTGCCCACCCCCGGGTCGCTGATCGTGCACAAGCTGATCTCCGGACCGGCGGCGGCGAGCCAGGGCACGGTCACCCTGCACACCGTCTGCGACGGCGCTGCACTGAATCCGGACCTCACCGTCCCGGCCGGTTCCCCGGCCGACGACTACGCGCTGCAGTACACCGACCTCCCCGCCAACGCGACGTGCACCGTCACCGAGACCGCCGACGGCAGTTCGGCCACGGTGACCGTCCAGACCACCGGCAGCGGATCGTCGACCACCATTCCGGCCGGCGGCTCCGCGACGCTGACGGTGGGCGATCACTACACCTTCGCCCTTGGCGCGCTGAAGGTCACCAAGAACATCGAGGGAGCCGCGGGCGGGAGCCAGGACGCGATCATCATCCACACCGAATGTGATGGTGTCGCTTTTGTGCCCGACCTGACCATCCCCCCGGGCGCCCCGCCGAACATCCCCGTAGTGCACAGGTATCCCAACCTGGCGGCAGGGTCGGTCTGCACCGTCACCGAAACCAAAGACGGCTCGAGTGCGGCGATCTCGGTGGTGGTGACAGGAACGGGCACGACCACCATTGCCCCCGGCGCCACGGCGAACGTCGCCATCACCGACACCTATGAGTTCGTGCCCACCGGATCGCTGGTGGTCGAGAAGACCATTGACGGACGGGCGGCGGGGAGCCAGGATTTGGTCGCCATCGTCACCGACTGTGGTGCGTTCGGGGCCTTCACCTTCAACATCCCGGCGGGACAGGCCGCCGGCACGATCAGCCAGGTCCATACCGGTATCCCGCAGGGCACGAAGTGCACGGTCACTGAGACTGTGGACGGCTCCACCAGCACGGTGAGCGTTGTCGTCTCCGGATCAGGCACCAGCACCACGGTGACCGGGACTCCCGCGGTCGTCGACATCCACGACACCTACTCGTACGTCACCGGTTCGCTCACCGTGACCAAGAAGATCGCCGGGCCGGCCGCTGGGAACCGCGGTGACGTGACTATTGAGACCGTTTGCGGCGGAACCACTCTCCCGGTCTTCACCATCCCGGCCGGGACCCCGGGCGCATCCGTCTCGCGCACCTACGGCGACCTGCCCGGCAACGCCCGCTGCGTGATCACCGAGACCGCCGACGGCGCCAACCAGACCACCGTGGTCGACATCGACGGCGATGGACAGACAGTGACCGTGCCGCCGGGTGGGACCGCCAACGCCACCCTCACCGACACCTACTCCGACGCCCCGGGAGCGCTGCTCGTGGGCAAGGTCATCAATGGGCCGGGCGCGGGCCAGCAGGGTCCGATCGTCATCGAGGTGGCCTGCACCGGAAACCCTCTGGTGACCATCACCATCAAGGCCGGTATTCCGGCGGGCCACGGCGTGTTCCCGGTCACCGATATCCCGGCCGGCACCACCTGCACCGTGACCGAGACGGTGGACGGGCACACCAGCACGGTCAGCGTCGACGTCCACGGCGGATCGCAGACCGTACAGATCGGGCCCGGTGACACGGTGGTGGTGCCGATCGTGAACACCTACTCGCTGCGCCCCGGATCCCTGACCGTGACCAAGAAGATTGCCGGACCGGCCGCCGGAACCCAGGGCGCGGTCACCGTGCACACGGTGTGCAATGGCGTGCCGCTGATCCCGGACCTCACCGTGCCCGCCGGCGCTCCGGCCGGGTCCACGGCGCGCACCTACACCGGCTTGCCGGCCGGAGTGACCTGCGTGGTCACCGAGACCGGCACCGGCGTCAACCTGGTCAGCACGGTCATCGTGACCGGCGACGGCGGTCGGGCCATCATTCCGGCCGGCGGGGCCGCGGCCGTGACGGTGACGGACACCTACAGCCCGAGGCCCGGTTCGCTGCTGGTGGTCAAGACCATCGGCGGGCCGGCCGCCGGCCAGCAGGGCGTGGTCACGCTGACCGTGGCCTGCGGGAGCGCGCCGCTGCGCACCTTCACCGTGCCCGCGGGCACGGCGGCGGGCCGGTCGATCTTCCTGGTGACCGGCATCCCGGCCGGCACGGCCTGCACGACGACCGAGACCACCGACGGCGCCACGCCCACGGTCGTGCTGGATGGCGCCCAGATCCCGCACACGGTGATCGTGGGCGCCGGCCGGCTGGTGCTGGCCGACTTCACCAACTTCTACGTGCCGGCCCGCGGTGCTCTGCTGGTGACCAAGACCATCACCGGAGCCGGTGCGGGTCTGCAGGGCCAGATCGAGCTGTTGGTCAGCTGTCCTGCGCTGGGCGCGGCCTATGGCTGGGTCATTCCCGCCAACACCGCCGCCGGCGACATGCACCGCTACTTCCCGCGCATTCCGGCCGGGACCGACTGCACCGTCACCGAAACCGAATCAGGCGCCTCCTCCACCGTGCCGGTGGACGTGGTCGGGAGCGTCGGGTCGGCCACCATCGTCGCGCACGGGTTGGTCACCGTGGCGCTGGTCAACACCGTCTCGCCGCGCGAGCTGCCCAACACCGGCGTTCCCGCCGGCTGGCTGAGCCTGTGGGGCACCGGGTTGGTCGGGCTGGGCGTGCTGCTGCTGGGATTCGGGCTGCGGCGGCGGCGGCTGGGCTGAAGCCGCTACCTACGGCGGGATCAGCGCTCCACCCGCTCAGGTGTTTTGGCCCGATTGAATTCTCCCAGGATGTGGCAATCCGCCTCACCGGTGACCACAGCCTGATCACAGGGAGGAGCCAAGACGTTGGCAAGCGTTGCCGCGTGTGTGATCATCTGCCCATTACATGCGGAAATCGGAGGGTCGGAGTGGGTTTCGCTTCGCGGCATGCGTATTCACTCGGGGCGGCAATGAGCCGCGGCCGCGGCCACCGAACCCGCCCGGGGCGACCGCGCAAGCTCCTGGGCGTGCTCACCACCGTGCTGCTGGTGGCCGGCCTGACCGCGGTGGGGGTGGTCACCGCCCCGGCCGCCTCCGCCGCCGCGGTTCCGTTCTCGAGCGTGTTCTCCACGCAGGACAACGGGGCCATCACGCTCGTCGGGAACAGCCAGATGAGCTGCCCGACCTCGGCCACCGCATGCCCGGCGGCACGGACAGCGGCCGCGACCTCCTCCGCCCAGAGCAACGTCAACGACAACGACTTCGCCATGGCGTTCGTGGATCAGGATTCCGACAGCACCACCAGCAATTCCACCAGCGCCGATCTGTCCCTGCCCAGTGGCTCCACCGTGCTGTCGGCGTTCCTCGTGTGGGGCGGCCGCCGGGCGGACGCGAATGACGTCGTCCAGATCACCACGGCCCAGGCCATCACGGCGAAGTTCCGCGCGCCCGGGGCGACCGCGTACACCAGCGTCAACGGCATCCTGACAGACCCCGGCCTGACCACCGGCGTCGACTTCTACCCCTACCAGTCCTATCTCGACGTCACGACAACGGTGAAGGCAGCCGGTAACGGCACCTACTGGGTTGGTGACATCAAGGCCACCACCGGGGCCGATCGCTATGCCGGCTGGTCTCTGGTCGTGGCCTATCGGAACCCGGCCGCACCGCTGCGCGACCTGCGTATTTACCAGGGTTTCAACAGCGTCAACGGCACGGCGAGCGCGACCATCCCCATCTCCGGGTTCCTCACCCCGACGAGCGGCACGGTCAGCTCGGCGGTCGGGGTGGTGGCCTGGGAGGGCGATCGCGGGTTCGTCGGGGACGGGATGCAGTTCGGCGGCCAGCTCGCCGCGGACGGGGTCACGCCGTTGACCACGGGGACCACGCTGAGCGACGCCACCCGGCCCGCGAACAACTTCTTCAATTCGGCCATCAGCGACTCCGGGACTTCCCTGACCGCCCGAAATCCGAACTTCGCCAATAATTTCGGCGTCGACATCGGCCGAATCAACGGCACCAACGTGCTCGCCAACGGTCAGACCAGCACCTACGTTCAACTGAAAACCAATGGGGACACGTACTACCCCGGGATCGTGACCACCCAGATCGACCTGTTCACACCGGCGTTCAACCCGATCTCCAAGTCGGTCGTGAATCTGTCGGGCAACGACCCGGCTCAGGTCGGCGACACCCTGCGCTATCAGGTCTCGCTCACCAACACCGGAGCGGACCCGGCCGACAACTCGGTCATCACGGACGCGCTCCCGGTCAATACCACCTATGTCCCCGGCAGCCTGGTGCTGGAGGCCAATCCCGGCTCAGCCCCGAGCCTGTCCCAGACCGACGCCACCGACGCCGATCAGGCGGAGTACCTGCCCGGATCCCGCACGGTGCGATTCCGGGTGGGACAGGGGGCGAACGGCACCTCGGGCGGGACGATCGGGGTCAACCAGACTGTCACGATCCGGTTCCGGGTCACCCTCGACCGCCCCTCCGCCGGCACCACCGTGTCCAATGTCAGCAACCTGTCCTACCTGGCCCACACCATCGGCAAGACCTTCACCTTCGTCGGCAATCAGGTGGACACCCCGGTGGCCGGTCTGGCCGACCTGGCCATCGCCAAGACGTCCAATCCGACCATCCAGACGGCCGGGTCGAACGTCACCTACCAGCTGACCGCGACCAACAACGGACCGAACGCGGCCAGCAATGTGGTCCTGACCGACAACCTCCCCGCCGGAGTCACGTTCGTGTCGGCCGCCCCACCGGCCGGCACCAGCTGTTCGCCCAGCGGCCAGCTCGTCACCTGCACGTCCTCTTCCCTGGCCTACCCGGGCACGATCGTCGTGCCCATCACCACCACGGTCGCGCCGGGGACGTCGTCCGGGACGGCGCTGACCGACGTCGCCTCGGTGACCTCCGCCACCGGTGACGATGTCACCGGTGACAACTCGGCCAGCGCCACCACCCAGATCACCACCTCGGCCGACGTGGCCCTGACCAAGACGGTGTCACCCAACCCGGTGGCCGCCGGCGCCCCGGTCACTTACACCCTGCGGGCCAGCAACAACGGCCCCTCCACGGCCAACGCCGTCACCATCACCGACCCGCTGCCCCTGGGTCTGAATTACACGAGCTCGACGCCCGCCGGCGTCTGCACCAACAACAACGGGGTGCTGACCTGCGCGGTGGGGGCACTGGCGCCGAATGCCTCGAGCACAGTGACGATCACCGCAGGCGTCGCTTCCAACGTGGCCGCGGGCACCATCACCAACACCGCCACCGCGAGCAGTACCACCCCCGACCCGGTGAGCAGCAACAACAGCGCCACGGCGCCGGTCGCCGTGATCACCAGCGCCGACCTGTCCATCACCAAGGTGCCGACGCCGACTTCGGTGGTCGCGGGAACGCCGGTGAGCTACGCGCTGACGGTCACGAACAAGGGCACCTCCGACGCGGCGGGAGTTCTCGTGTCCGACCCGGCCGTGGCCGGGCTGACCATCCTGTCCGCGGCAACCAGCCAGGGCACCTGCACCGTCACCGCCGGGACGGCCAGTTGCCCGGTGGGCTCGGTCGTGGCCGGCGGGTCGGTGACCGTCACCGTCCAGGCGCAAGTCGACAGCACCACCCCGCCGGGGACGTTGAACAACACCGCGTCGGTGACCAGCACCACCGCGGACCCGGTCAGTGCCAACAACTCGGCCACGGCCTCGATCACCGTCACGAACAGTGCGGACATGGCGCTGAGCAAGTCGGCCAACCCGGGCACCATCACGCCCGGCTCGCCGGTCACGTACACCCTGTCGGCGTATAACAACGGGCCCTCGTCGGCCACCAACGTGGTCATCACCGACACCCTGCCCGCCGGGTTGACCTTCACCAGCAGCCCGTCCGGCTGCACCGCCGCCGGCCAGGTCGTCACCTGCGTCGTCGGGACGGTGCTCAACCAGATCACCAAAGCGGTCACGATCACGGCGTCGACCTCCGGGACGGCCACCGGCACCATCATCAACACCGCCGTGGTCACCTCGGACAACGATCCGAACAGCGCCAACAACACCGCGTCGGCCGTGTCGGGTATTTCGCAGAAGGCCGACCTGGTCATGAGCAAGACCGGCCCGCTGACCGCGGTCGCCGGTCAGATCGCCACGTACACGCTTCGGGTGCACAACAACGGTCCCTCGTCGGCGAGCAACGTGGTCGTCACCGACGCCCTGCCCACCGGCCTTTCGTACTCGAGTGTGAGCACTGCCGGCGGCCTGGTCTGCACCGGCACCACCGCCGTGAGCTGCAAGGTCGCCACGCTGCCGTCCGGCGCCAACGCTGTGGCTGTCCTGAGCGTCACGGTCGACTCGAATTTCCCGGGCAGCAGCATCACCAACGCGGCCAGCGTCAGCTCGGCCACCCCCGACCCCACCCCGGGTAATAACACCGACTCGGCCATGACGACGATCACCACCCAGGCCGACGTCGGGGTCACCTTCACCGGGCCGGGCCTCACGCCGGTCGTTGCGGGCACCATGACCACGTTCAACCTGACGGTGAGCAACCATGGCCCCTCCACCGCCCGCAACGTGGTGGTCACCGGCCAGGTGCCGCCCGGACTGATTCCGGTGGTCGGGTCCAGCCACGGCGCCTGCGCCTACAACGCCGGTACGGGCACCGTCACCTGCGCTCTGGGCGACATCCTTGCCGGAGCACCGCCTATCGTCATCAACTTCGAGGCCACGGTCGATCCCTCGCAGCCGGCCGGCACGATCAACGGCACGGCAACTGTCGGGTCCGACACCCCCGACCCCTTCCTGCCCAACAACAGCGCCACCGCGCCCGTCACGGTGATCACCTCGGCCGACCTGTCCATGGCCAAGTCGGTCACCCCGGACCCGTTGATCGCCGGAGCGGCGGCCACTTACACGCTGACCGCGACCAACAACGGACCCTCGGACGCCCAGAACGTGCAGATCACCGATGACGTGCCGGCCGAGTTGACCATCGTGTCGGCCAACCCCTCGCTGGGCTCCTGCACGGTCACCGGTCAGCACGTCGTGTGCGTCGCGGCGACTGTGCAGGCGACCTCGACCATGTCCGTCAGCCTCGTGACCCTGGTCAACCCGGCGGCCACCGGCGCAGTGCTCAACAAGGCCACGGTCAGCTCCGCGACGACCGACCCCGACACCACCAACAACAGCTCCACCGCCGGCGCAATGGTCAACCAAACCGCGCATCTGACCATGACCAAGACGGCCGCCCCCGACCCGATCGTGGCCGGATCCGCGGTCACATACACGTTGTCCATCGTGAACAACGGTCCGTCCGATGCCACGAACGTGGTGCTCAACGACCCCCTGCCCTCTGGTTTCACCGTTTTGAGTAGCGGCAGCGGTCCGAACAACGACTGCCCACCACAGGGGCCACAAGACGACCCCAGCACGTTCAACTGCAACCTCGGCACCATCGAGTCCGGGGACGTTCGCACGGTGCAGATCACGGCGTCCACGCCACCCTCCCTGACCGCCGGTTCGGCAATCACCAACACCGCCACGCTGACCTCGTTCACCCAGGACAGCGACGCTTCCGGCCGCACCGCCAGTGTCACCAGCAATGTCGTTTCCTCCGCCGACTTGTCCATCAGCAAGGCTCCCGTGACCGACCCCATCGAGGCCGGCGCCCAGCAGACCTACGTCCTGCAAATCACCAACAACGGTCCGTCCGTGTCCCGGGGCGTGGTCGTCACCGATGTATTGCCGCCCGGCGTCACTTTCGTCTCGGTCATCCCGTCCACCGGTTGCACCACGGGCAGCACCGTGACCTGTTCGCTGGGCGATTTCGGCCGGTCCGCCACCGCCACCCTGCAGATCACGGTTCAACTCGCGTCGAACATCGGCGGCACAACCTTGGCCAACGCGGCCACGGTGACCTCCGCCCCGACCAGCGGCGCGGCCACTTCGGACCCGAACACGGGCAACAACAGCTCCACGGTCAGCCAGAAGGTGGCCACACGGTCCGATCTCAGCCTGACCAAGAAGATCACAAGCGGCGCGGTGGTGGCCGGATCCACGGTCAGCTACCAGATGACGGCAACCAACAACGGTCCTTCCGATGCCATCAACATGGTGCTGAGCGACCCGCTGCCCAGCGGCACCACGCTGGTCAACGCCAACGCCTCAGATGGTGGCAGCTGCCAACTGGCCAACCCGGTCGTGTGCAGCTGGCCGTCGGTGACGAACGGCGCCAGCCGTACGGTCGGTCTCGCCGTGACGGTGCCGCCGTCGGCCACGGTCGGGGACACCGTGACGAACACCGCGACGGTCACGTCCGACAACCTCAACACCACCCCCGACGCCTCGACCGCCACCGCCGCCGGGCCCGTGACGGCGTCGGCGGACGTGTCGGTGGTCAAGACCCTGCTCTCCGGCAACCCAGTCGCGGGCGGCGCCGCCACCTGGCAGCTGGTCGTGCACAACGCCGGCCCGTCCCAGGCCACGAACGTGGTACTCGACGACAATGCTCCGACGGGCGTGACCTTCACCGCCACGACTCCGTCGGCCAGCTGCGCGATCGCGGCCAACGCGCTTCACTGCGGCCTCGGGGTGCTGTCGGCCAACACCTCGGTGACGGCCACCGTGATCGGCACGCTATCGGCGGACTACTCCGCCAGCACGGTGACGAACGCGGCCACCGCCGGGTCGGACACGTCCGACCCGGACACCAGCAACAACTCCAGCAGCGCCACGGCCGACACCACCACCTCGGCCGACCTGTCGCTGACCAAGGTCGCGACGTCGTCGCCGTTCGTGGCGGGCAGTGCCGCGGGCTGGACCGTGACCGTCAGCAACGCCGGGCCGTCCACGGCGGTCAACGCCGTGGTCACCGATGTCCTGCCGGCCGGTGTCACCGGCGGCGCGGGCACGGTCCTCGGCGGAGCGGCCTGCACCACCGCCCCCGGCGCCGGCGCCAACGCCGGATCCACGGTTCTGACCTGCCCGGTGGGGTCGGTCTCCACCGCCACCCCGGTCCAGATCTCGGTCACCGGCAGCGTCCCTGCATCCACCATCGCGCCCGCGCTGACCAACAACGCGTCGGTGGCGGCCACCACCGCGGACCCGAACACGTCGAACAACACCGCCAGCGTCACGACCCCGGTCACCGCCGTGGCCAACCTCTCCCTGACCAAGACCGGTCCGCCAATCCCGCCGCACTCCGGCCAGCCCATCAGCTGGCAGCTGACCGTGAGCAACGCAGGACCGTCCGATGCCCAGGGCGCTACCGTGACCGACACTCTGCCGACCGGAATCACCGCCGTCAGCGGGACCGGACCTGGAGGGGCGTGTTCGGTGACCGGATCGGTGTTGACCTGCGCCGTTGGCACGGTGCCCAACGGGAGCACGGCAACCGTCACGGTGTCGGCCACCATCGGACCGGACACCGTGGGCACCCTGCACAATTCGGCCAGCGTGACCAGCACCACCAACGACCCGGACACCTCGGACAACACCGGGACGTCGGACACCACGGTCACCCGGGCCGCGGACGTGTCGGTCGCGAAAACCTTCAACGGTAGCTCGGCCGTTCCCGGACAACCCGTCGCCTGGACCATCGCCGCCAGCAACGCCGGACCCTCGACCGCAACCGCCGTCGTCGTCACCGACACCCTTCCGGCTGGGGTCGTCGGCATCACGGCCTCGTACGGGCCCACGCACACGCCGTGCTCAGTCGACGGACAGGTCGTGAGCTGTGCGGTCGGCTCCCTGACCCAGGGCACTGTGCTGAACGTGACCGTGACCGGCTTCCTGCCTCAGGATTTCACCGGATCAACTTTGGACAACACGGCCACCATCAAATCTCCCGATGATTCCGACACTGCGCAACAGAACTCCTCAACTAGTTCCACCCCGGTCGCACCGTCGGCTGACCTGTCCATCGGCAAGGAGTTGACAACGGGGAAACCGGTCGCCGGTGCCCTCGGGCAATACACTCTGACCATCCAGAATGCCGGACCGTCCATCGCCCGCAACGTGGTCATCGTTGATCAGCTCCCCACGTTGTTCCGCAATGCCAGCGCCAGCCTGTCCGGGGCCAGCGGAACCTGCACCATCAACGGCAACGATCTGACCTGCCATGTGGCCTCGGTGCCGGTCGGCACTGCGCCAGTGGTCACTATCAACGGCACCTTCGATCAGGCCCTGGCCTCCACCATCACCATCACCAATACCGCACTTGTCAGCGCAGACACCCCTGACCCGGTGATGTTCAACAACTCCTCCACCGCTTCCGGATCGCCGGTCGAATCGGCAGACCTGCACGTGCTCAAGTCCGGACCGCCCACGGTGGTCGCCGGCAACACCATCACCTGGACGGTCCAGGTGATCAACGCCGGCCCGTCCGACGCCCGGGACGTCACCGTCAGCGACACCGTCCCCAGTGGAGTGACCGGGGTGACGGCAAGCTTTGAAGGCGTGCCCTGTTCTCCGACCAGCTGCGGCGTAGGCACTGTCCATGCCAACACCTCCATCAGCGGCACGGTCACCGGCACCGTGTCCCCCGATTTCCTGGGCACGTCTCTGACCAATACCGTCACGATCGCATCGAGCACCCCCGATCCGAACGGTGCGAACAACCAAGCCACCTCTCAGACCGGGGTGACCACCGCCGCGCACTTGACGGTGGGCAAGACCGTGACCCCAGACCCGCTGGTCCCCGGACGTTCTGCCTCCTATGTCGTCACGGTGACCAACTCCGGTCCGTCCGACGCACAGGCCAACGTGGCCACCGACCCACTGCCCGACGGACTCACGGTCGCCGCTGCCGGCCCGACCGCCTCCCAGGGCAGCTGCCAGATGACCGGGCGCACCGCCTCCTGCCAGCTCGGCGCCTTGCCGGCCGGCCAGGAGGCCACCATCACCATTCCGGTGACCGTGGACGCCGCTTTCACCGGCACCTCGGTGACCAACACCGCGACGGTCTCTTCCCCCACCCCGGACACCGATCCGGACTCCGCCGGCCGCACCGGAACGGTGACCACTCAGGTGACCCCGCTGGCCGATCTCACCCTGGTCAAAACCGGCCCGCCCGCCGTACTGGCCGGTCAAGGCCTGTCCTGGACGCTCACCCTGACCAACAGCGGGCCGTCGGTTGCTCGAGACGTGGTCATCTCCGACCCCGTTCCGGCCCCCGTCGCAGGGCTGGCCGTCAGTGCCAACCAGGGCACCTGCACCATCGTGGCCCAACTCGTCACTTGCACCATCGGAAACCTGGCCGCAGGTGACACGGCCCGGATCACGCTGTTCGTGACCGGCACGGTCGATCCGGCCAGCACGGCCACCAGCTTGACCAACACGGCCACGGTGGCCTCGTCGACTCCCGAACCGAACCCCAACCCCGACCCCCACCAGCCCGACGGTCGCAGCTCGACGGCGACCACGAAGGTGTCGGCCCAGGCCGACCTGGTGGTGGCCAAGGTCCCGACCACGACGTCGTTCACAGCGGGCGGGCCGGCCGCCTGGACGATCACCGTGACGAACCTGGGCCCATCGACGGCGACGAACGCGACGGTCACCGACAACTTCCCGGCCGGTCTGAACAACCCGGTCTTCGCCGACGACCACGCGAATGGGCTGACCTGCCCGGCCGGGGTCTGCACGCTGGGCACCATCGCGCCGAAGACCTCGGTCTCGGTCACGGTGTCGGGCACGGTCGATTCCGCCTTCGCCGACTCGGCCATCGTC
This sequence comes from Nakamurella sp., assembly GCA_965277905.1. Taxonomy (GTDB): domain Bacteria; phylum Actinomycetota; class Actinomycetes; order Mycobacteriales; family Nakamurellaceae; genus Nakamurella. The sequence continues at coordinate 2,641,454 of CBDIDW010000006.1, read as the reverse complement.
AACGGGGTCACCGCGCACTCCGACACCGCCGACCCGGTGGAGGGCAACAACACGGTGACGTCCCAGGTGCCGGTGACGACCTCGGCCCACCTGGTGGTGGCCAAGACCGGTCCGGTCTCGGTGATCGCCGGGAACACCATCACGTGGACCATTGCGGTGTCCAACACCGGATCGTCGACGGCACGCAACGTGGCGGTGTCCGACGACCTGCCCGCGGGGATCAGCAACATCTCACTGACCCCGCCGACCGGCGGTACCTGCCCGGCCCATGCCGACGCCGGTTCCACCGTGACCTGCCAGCTACCCGACCTGGCCGCCGGCGCACCAGCGGTCGAAATCACCGTGACGGCCACCGTCGATGCCGGCTACCTGGTCGGCTCGATTGACAACACCGCCCGCGCGACGACCTCGACGCCACAGTCCGGGCCGCCGGGACAAGACTCGAACCAGGTCAGCATTCCGGTGACCACGCAGGCCACGCTGACCATCACCAAGAAGGGTCCGGACGGGGCGGTCACCGCAGGAAAGCCGATCAGCTGGACCGTGGTGGTGACCAACGGCGGACCGTCGGTCGCCCGGGCCGTCGTCGTCACCGACACGGCCCCGGACGGGGTGACCGGATTCGCCGGGACCTGGTCGGGCGGAACGTGTGCGCAGCCCTGCGCCCTGGGTGACCTGTCGCCCGGCGGGAGCGTGACCATCACCTACACGGCCACGGTCCGGCCCGACTTCACCGGCGCCAGCCTGTCGAACACGGCCACCGTCGGTTCCGCTACCCCAGCCGGACCGGGTGGGATCGACCAGGCCACTGCGGCCACCGATATCATCCGGTCCGCCGACATCTCTCTGGTCAAGACGGTCAGCCCGAACCCGGTGGTACCGGGCGGGCCGGTGACCTACACCCTGACGGTGCACAACGCCGGGCCGTCCGACGCCACCGGCGTGCAGGTCACCGACCCACTGCCGGCGGCCCTGCTGGACGTCTCCGCCCCCGGATGCACGATCGCGGCCGGAACCATCGGCTGCCCGATCGGCACGCTGGCGTCGGGCGCGACCACCACGGTGAAGATCACCGCCACGGTGGCCGCAGACATCGACCCGGCCGGGGTGTCCAACACCGCCTCGGTGACCGCCACCACCCCCGACCCGGACCTGAGCAACAACACCTCGACCGTGTCGGCCGGCACGGCCAAGGCCAACCTGGCCGTGACCAAGAAGCCCTCGGTACCGAGCGTGCGACCGGGCGGCACCCTGGCCTGGACGATCACCAGCACCAATCACGGCTCCGGCCCGGCCCGCAACACCGTGGTCACCGACCGGATCCCGGACGGCAGCACGGTGGTCGGGGTGACCACCTCGCAGGGCAGCTGCACCTCCGTCGGCCAGGAAGTGACCTGCTCGATCGGCACCGTGGAGCCCGGCGCCGTGGCCACCGTGGTGGTCACCGCCAAGGTCGCCGCCGATCGCACGGCGGCATTGACCAACGCCACCAGCGTGCTGTCGCCGGACGAGTCCGACCCGTCGGACAATGTCGCCCAGGCCACCACCCCGGTCATTGCCGTGGCCGACCTGGGCCTGACCAAAAAGGTCACCTCGGGCGAAGTCGTGGCCGGCGGGAACATCACCTGGCAGCTGTCGGCCCACAACGCCGGCCCCGCCTCGGCGCCCTCGGTGGTCATCACCGACCCGCTGCCGGCCGGCCTGAGCAGTGTCACCGTTTCGACCGGATGCACCGTGACCAGCGGCACTGTTCGCTGCCTGGTGGGCACGTTGACCTCCGGCACGACCGCCACCGTGACCATCACCGGCACCGTGGCTCCGACCGCCCGGGGCTCGCTGACCAACACCGCCTCGGTGGCGTCGGGCCTGCCCGACCCGAAGCCCCAGGACGACACGGCCACCGCCACCACCCCGATCGGCCTGGACTCACGGCTGAGCGTGACCAAGACCGCGGACGTCACCTCGGTGGCGGTGACCGGCGGCGTGAACTACACGATCCAAGTCACCCAGGCCGGCCGGTCGACCTCCAATCCGGTCAACGTGACCGAGTCACTCCCGGCCGGCGCCACCGTCGTCGACGAGCTGGCCAGTCAGGGTAGTTACGCGACCGGATCCGGGGTGTGGGCCGTCGGTTCGGTCGCCCCGGGCGGGGTGGCCACGCTGACCCTGACTGTGGAGATGGGGCAGGCCGGCACCGCGGTGAATTCGGTCGCGCTGATCGAGAACGGCACCACGAACAAGGCCTCGGCCCAGGCCACCGTCACGGTGACCGCGCTGCCGCCACCACCGCCTCCCACCGAGCTGCCCAACACCGGCTTCGCCGCGACCCGGTTCCTACTCCTCGGACTGACTCTGCTGCTGGGTGGCGCGGCCCTGGTGCTGGGCGGTCGTCGTCGCCGGGGTTCGCTGCGCTGAGCGGGCGGGCATGCCCTCAAGGGCTCAGGCTCACTGGGTCAGGAAGTCGTCCCGCGCCAGCCGCGTCTCGTCGGTCTTGAAATCGGTGTATTGGTAGGGGTTGTCGAGCATTTCGGTAGACGGCAGGTCCGGGTTCATGCCGGCCGCCCAGGCCTCCTCGCCCAACTCGGCCCGCAGGTGGTCCACGGTGTTCTCGACCTCGGTGCGCACCGCAGCCAGGTCCGCGTCCACCAGCCGGCCGTCCCGTTTCACGATCCGCCCGTTGACCAGCACGGTGTGCACGTCGCCGCGCTGGGCCTGGAAGGCCACGTGCCCGAACGGGTTCAGCACCGGGAACGACACCGGCGAGAAGTCGTTGCGGAGCAGGACCACGTCCGCCTTGCCCCCGACCGCGATCCGGCCCAGGTCGTCGCGGCCGAGCGCATGCGCACCGCCCCGGGTGGCCCACTCGACCACCTGGCGGGCCCGCAACCCGGACTGGGTCACCGTTTGCCCCTCCAGATGGGCCTCGTAGTGCTCGCGGGCCCGGTCCGCGCCCAGCGTGGAGCGCATGGCCGAGAACAGGTCTCCGCTCCACCACACGCTGGTGTCCATGGACAGCGACACCTCGATGCCGTGCCGACGGACCTGCCAGGTGGGCGGATAGCCCTGTCCTGCAGACTGTTCCGATTCGGTGGAGACCGAGATGGAGCCGCCGGTGGCGGCGATCCGGTGGTAGGAGTCGGTCGACAGCGAGGCCGCGTGCACGTAGACGGTGCGCTGGTCGGCGAAGCCGTTCTCGTGCATCAATTGGATGCCGGCGTCGGTGGTCGCTCCCCAGACCCCGGCGTGGGTGGTGACGGCCAGGTCGAGTTCCCGGGCCACCTCGAACGCGGCCTTCTCCGGGAAGCTGGGGTCGCCGGTCACGTCGAAGGCCAGCTGGGCGCCGTCGATGCCGGCGCCGCCGTCCCGCACCCGGGCCAGGAAGGCCTTCACTTCCGGCAGCGCCGTCCACTCCCACGGACCGGCCTGGATGTTGCCGTAGGCCAACACATATCGACCCGGCACCGAGCCCAGTGCGTCGACCGCGGCTTCGGCGTAATCGACGCTCTGCAACCCGTGCGACCAGTCGACGACCGTGGTGACACCGGCGTCCAGCGCCTCCCAGGCGGCCAGCCGGTTGCCGGCGGCCACGTCCTGGGGGCGGAACTTGCGCCCGTGCTCGAGGTAGTACCAGACGAAGTACTGGGTCAGGGTCCAGTCCGCGCCGTACCCGCGCATGGCCGTCTGCCACATGTGCCGGTGGGTGTCGATCATCCCGGGCATCACGATGCCACCGCCGGCATCGATCGTTTCCGTTCCCTCGGGCGCCTCGAGATCGGTGCCCACGCCGACGATCTGGTCACCGATCACGAGTACATCGGTGTTGGCCAGGACGGTGCCGGCGTCGTCCATGGTCAGTACGGTGCCATGGCGAAACAGCACTGGATTCGTCACTGAATCTCTCTCCTCGGTCGTTGTTCAGGTGGCGATGTCCGGGTAGGGCAACGTCAGGTGGGCCATGGCCCGGGCGTAGGCGAGTTGGTATTCCATCGGGCCGTGATCGCGCTCGAACATGGCGATGAACAGCGTGAGGGTCAGGAACGGGTGAGCGCCCATCCCGAAGAGCGTGACGTGGTCGTGCTCCCGCAGCGCTTTGCGCTCGTCCTCGGTGAAACTCAGCCAGCTGGAACGTTCGCCGCTCGGGCAGTTCAGAATCTTGTTGGCGTACTCGGCTTCCCACCAGGTGACCGTGCCCGCCGGGTCGTGTCGGTACCGCTCCACCAGCTCCGCATCGCGGTCGACCGTGTACAGGAACTTGTCCAGCAGGTACTTGCTCATGCCTGTGGCGCCCCGTTCGGATACCAGGTGAAATACGCCTCCATGGTGTGGAACAGGTCGAGCGAATCGACGTAGTCGGCGCGCTGACCGGCCCCCGCGACACCCATCATGAGCATGAAGTCCATGAAACCGTGGGTGGCATTCCCGGGCGCGTGCAGGCTGTCCAGGGTGACTTCACCCAGGCACTTGTCGATGTCACCGGAGGCGATCCACTCCACCGCTTTGGCGTCGAAGTCCGGGTCGGGTCCGTGCGGGCCGAACTGCCGGGGACCGCCCAGTTCCAGGGACAGGTGACCGGTGCCGATGATGGCCACCCGCAGGTGAGAATCCCACTCCTGCACCATGTCGCGGATGGCCTGGCCCAGGGCGACGAAGCGGCGTGGTTGCGGCAGTGGGGGCGCGAAGATGTTGGTGTAGATCGGCACGATGGGCAGATCCGCCTCCGGCCGCAGCGTGATGATCGGGCAGGTGATGCTGTGGTCGATGCGCAGTTCGTTGGAGAAGGCCAGATCGAAATCGCGGTCCAGACCGTTGCGGAGCAGGTGCGCGGCCAGATCCTCCTGACCGGCCAGCCGCATCCGGGGCAGCCCGAATTCGCGCTCCTCGTTGTACCAATTGGCGTCGAACATGGGCGCCTTGCCGACCAGGAATTGCGGCATGTTGTCCAGCCAGAGCTGGTGGAAGTGATCGCTACCGACCATGACCAACACGTCCGGCCGGGCCGCGGTCAAGGTGGCCCGGAACCGCTCGATCTTGGCCACCCACTCGTCCGCGAACGGCGGTCGGTCGGCGCCGGTGGAGGTGCTGGCCCGGTAGTAGAACGGGTGGTGCGTGCTGGCAATGACCGCGACGATCTCAGCCACCGGTACCTCCATAGGGATCGGGCGCGACGGGCACGTTGTTCAGATCGACGGACAGGAAGATCTCGTTGGCCACCGGGTGCCGCATCTCCTCGGCCAGCTGACCGATCAGTCCCGCTGTGCGGGCCAGCAGGGCGAAGCCGCGGAGCAGGGCCAGCGGCAGGCCCAGATCCGCCAGCGCGGCTCCGCACACGCCGGCCCCGTTGAGCGGCAACGTCTTTCCCAGCACCTGCGGGTGGACCCGGCCGATGGCCGCGAACAATTCCAGATGGGGTCCGACAAGTGCCTCCTCTTCGGCGATCTGCATCAACCGGGGGGTGCGCGGGTCGCCGTCCTTGTGCACGTGGTGACCCAGCCCGGGGATGAATTGCTTGGCCTCGCGCTGCGCCCGCACGGTCTGCAGGGCCAGTGCGTCCCAGCCCGCCGGGTCGGTGGGGAGCGGGTCGGTCGCCCGCAACACGTCGTCCAGGAATCGTCCGCAGTCCTCGGTCACGCCCAGGAACCGGGAACCGCCGCCGAGCAGGCCCGCGGCCAGCGCCCCTTGAATGGAATCGGGGGCGGACAGGTAGGTCAGCCGGGTGACGATCGCGGTCGGGGTGAAGCCGTGATCGGCCAGCGCCGCCAGCACCGCCTCGAACACCCGCACCTCGCCGCGGGTCGGGCGTCGCTGGGTCGCCAGCCAGAAGGCGAGTTCGCCGAAACCCACCTGGCCCATGACATCTCGGGCCAGGTCGGCGCCGAGCAGGGTGATCTTCTCGCGGCTGGCCGCGCCCAGCGCGGTCGGATACTCGGTCATCGCGGCCCGGCCAGCCAGTGCTTGACCTCGTCGGTGTGCTCGCCCACGGTCGGCGGTGCATACCGGTAACTCGCCGCCCCGGTGGACAGTCGGATGGGATGGCGCACCCCGGGCACCCCGCCCACGGTCACCACCGGCTCCAACCCGAGCGACTGCGCCAACTCGACCCCGCCGGCCACGGTGTTGATCGGCCCGCAGGGCAGGCCCGCATCGGTCAGGATGCGGAACCACTCCTGGGCACTGTGCGTCGACAACGCCTGCAACAGCAATGGCCGGAGCAGTTCTCGATTGACGTTGCGGTTGCCCACCGTGTCGAAGCGGCGGTCGTCGGCCCACTCGGGATACCCGAGCACCCCGGCCAGCCGGCGGAACTGGGCGTCGTTGCCGGCGATGATGATCAGCTCGCCGTCCCCGGTGGCCAGTGGTTCATAGGGAAAGAGGGACAGGTGCCCGTTGCCCATCCGCGCCGGCACCACTCCGCCGGCCACGTACGCCGAGGACTGGTTCACCAGCGCCGACAACGCGCTGGAGAGCAGGTTGGTCTGGACGTGCTCGCCCACCCCGGTGATGTCCCGCTGGTGCAGCGCGGCCAGGATGCCGATGGCCGAGTGCAGCCCGGTGATCACGTCGAACACCGAGATGCCAGACCGGAAGGGCGGGCCGTCGGGCGCACCGGTCAGGCTCATCAGTCCGGAGACCGCCTGTACGAGCAGGTCGTAGCCGGATAGTCCGGCGCCCGCACCGTCACCGAAACCGCTGATAGAGCAGTAGATCACCCGCTCGTTGCGGGACCGAACGGAGTCGTAGTCCAAGCCGAAGCGGGTCAGCCCGCCGGGCTTGAAGTTCTGGATGAACACATCGGCCCGCGCCGACAATTCCTGCGCGGCCGACTGATCGGCCGGGTCCTTCAAATCCAGCACAACCGACCGCTTGTTCCGGTTGATGGCCAGGTAGTAGGTCGAGACGTCGTCCCGGGTCGGTGGCACCCAGCTGCGAGTGTCGTCGCCGCCGGGTCCCTCGACCTTGATCACGTCGGCTCCCAGGTCGGCCAGCAGCATGGTGGCGTACGGCCCGGCCAGGACCCGCGAAAAGTCGGCGACGACGATCCCGTCCAGCGGCCCCGGACGACCCGCAGGATCGGTCACGACACCGCCTCTCGTCGAACGGACATCTGTCCGTAGAACGAACCGCGCGCCTGCTCCGCGCCGCTGTCAAGACCTCAGGCGGTCTCCACCGCCGCCGGATCGACGTGTGTGTGGGGACGGGCCTGCCACAGGGCCCATTCCGCGCTCACCTCGCCGGCGGTGCGCAGCAACCGAGGCAGATGCTCCTCCAGCAGCCGCGGCACCGACGTCTCGGCCGCGTGCACGGTGACGTTCATGGCCGCCCGCACCCCCCCCGCCCCGTCCCGGACCGGCACGGCCACGGACCGCACACCCGGCGCGAGTTCCTCATCGGCCAGCGCCCAACCGCGCGCGGCCACCGCGGTCAACTCGGAGTTCACCGCGTCCCGGCCCCGGGGCAGCGCCCGCGGCAGACCCGAGCGGCTGGGTTCGGCCAACACCCGCCATCGCTCGCCCGGTTCCAGGGCCGCCAGCAGCACCTTGCCCTGGGAGGTCTGCAGGGCCGGGAAGCGGGTGCCCACCTCGACCCGCAACGCGATCAGCTTGGGCACCGAAACCCTGGCCACGTAGACGATGTCGGATCCATCGAGCTGAGCCATGGACGACGATTCGCCGGTGCTGCGGACCAGGGCCTCCACGTGTGGCCGGGCGATCTCCCAGAGCCCGAGCGCGCTCGCGTAGGCGTTGCCCAGGGCGAGCACCTGCGGGGTCAGTGCGAACATGGCCCCGTCCACCCGCACGTACCCGAGTTCGGCCAGGGTGAGCAGCAGCCGTCGCGCGGTGGGTCGGGCCAGACCGGACGCCTGGGCCACCTCGGCCAAGGCCATCGGACGCTGGACGACACCGAAGCAGGTCAGGACGTCCAGGCCGCGGGCCAGCGCCTCGACGAAATCGGGCCCCTCACCCCGGCCGGCCATGGCCATCCCCTCCTTCCGACGCTGCGGCTCATCCTGCCACCGTGGGCGTCCGGCGGACAGCTGTCCGTTCCCTCTGGACGGCAGCGGCGGAACGGTGGGCTCGGAACGACATGACACCGCTGCAGTCGACGCCGTGTCGCCACCGGGCCGAGCACCGAAACGGAGAATCGACCCGGAGGGCACACCGGCCGCCCGCACTGCGGGCGAGATCGGCAGGGCAGCGGTCTCGGGCTGATGACCCAGATCCGGGTTCGTCCGACGATCGACGCTGCTGGGATCAGGGCAGTTTGACGTGCATGGGGCCGAGCTGGTCCAGACGCGTGACGCCGAGCAGCTGCATGGTGTGCGAGACCTCCCGGCTCAGGATGTCGACGGCCCGATCGACTCCGCGTTCGCCGCCGGCCATCAGGCCGTACAGGTAGGCCCGCCCGACCAGGACCGCGTCGGCGCCCAAGGCGATCGCCGCCACGATGTCAGCCCCATTCAGAATGCCTGTGTCGACGTAGATCTCGCAGCGATCACCGACCTTGTCGGCAACGTCGGGTAGCAACCGCAGGGGAACCGGGGCGCGGTCGAGCTGGCGCCCGCCGTGGTTGGACAGCACGATGGCGTCAGCGCCGGCCTCGACGACTCGGCACGCGTCGGAAAGGGTCTGGATGCCTTTGACGATCAACGGGCCGCTCCAGTAGGAGCGAATCCAGTCCAGATCGGCCAGCGTCATGGTCGGATCGAACAATTGGTTGATCAAGTCGCCGACGGTGCCGCTCCAGTTCGTCAGGGACGCGAAAGTCAATGGCTCGGTGGTCAGGAAGTTCATCCACCAGGACGGATGCACAGCCGCGCCCAACACGGTTTTGGCCGACAGCGCAGGCGGAATGGAGAACCCGTTCCGGGTATCCCGCAGGCGGCTCCCGGCCACCGGCACGTCCACGGTGAGAACCAACGCCTCGTAGCCCGCCGCGCTGGCCCGTTGCATCAGCTCCTGACCCGAGGCCCGGTCGTTCCAGACGTAGAGCTGGAACCACTTCCGAGCCTCCGGCGCCGCCGCGGCCAAGTCCTCGATCGAGGTCGTGCCCATGGTGGAAAGCGCGTATGGGATGCCTCGACGGCCGGCGACCCGCGCCACGGCTCGCTCCCCCTCGTGATGCATCATCCGGGTGAAACCAGTGGGCGCGAGCGCGAACGGTTGCGCCGATCGACGCCCGAGAATCTCCGTGCTGGGATCGACCTCGCCGACGTTCTGCAGGATGGCGGGTTGGAACTCCAGCTCTCGGAACGTCCGCCGGGCCCGCCCGAGACTGATCTCGTCGTCGGCGGCACCGTCCGTGTAGTCGAACACGGCGGTCGGCGTCCGACGCTTGGCCACCGTGCGCAGATCGGCGATCGTCAGCGCGTTCGCCAACCGGCGGTCGGTCGGATTCAACTGAACGGGTTTGGGCCGGAGCAGGGGCTTGAGCTCCGACCAGCGGGGGACTCGCCGCGCCGTCACGGGGTCGTCCCCCGGTCACCGGAAGGTTCCGAGCCGCTCTGAGCCGAGCCGATTGTCAGGCGCCAGGACGGCAACGCGGGTGGTGCAACGGGCATGCATGGACAATAGCCGCGCCAGAGTCCTCGATCGTGGGCGCAGTTGCGCCGATGCGGTGGCCAGGGCCGGGATCGAACCGGCGACCTTTCACTTTTCAGGCGAACGCTCGTACCGACTGAGCTACCTGGCCGTTCATGCTGCGGGCCGGGGCCAGCCAGTTGGCTGACGCCCGGCCCACAGCATGGCGACCCCGACGGGACTTGAACCCGCGACCTCCGCCGTGACAGGGCGGCGCGCTAACCAACTGCGCCACGGGGCCTCATGCAGTACTTGCGTCGCAACCGTAGCCGAAACGCGTACCCCCAACGGGATTCGAACCCGTGCTACCGCCGTGAAAGGGCGGGGTCCTAGGCCGCTAGACGATGGGGGCCAGACCTTGCGGTCCACCTCCAACGGCTGTCCGTTGGGAGCCGAGTCAGCATACGGCACACGCGGACAGCGCCCCAAACGATCAATGTCGCAGGACCGCCTGCAGCGCCTGCGCGGTCCGGCGATGGTCGCTCTCGGCTCTGTCCGCGGCACCCGGACCCAGCATTCCGGGACCGCCGAGCAGGTGGTCGCCGGGCACATGCGGGGCCAGGTTCACGTGGAAGTGGGCCACCCGCTCACCGAAGATGTTGCAGTAGACGAGCTCGGCACGGGTGACCTGCTTCAGGTGGCGAGTGACCGTGGCCAGCACCGGGCCAAACGTGGTGGCCTCGGCGCCGTCCAAGCCGGTGACGTCCGGGATGTGCCGGATCGGTTCCAGGTGCGCGAACCCCAGGATGGGCCCGGTCACCACCACGCTGAGCCGCCACAGCTCGTCCTGCCACACCCGGATGCGATGGAACGCCCGATCAGCGTCCACCGGCCGGCAGAGCAGGCAGTCCTTCATGGCCGCCACCCTCCTCCTCCCCCTCTGTCCCGCGCTGATCAAGTTTTCCAGCGCGCGTGAAGTTGTTGACTCCTGTCCCACCCACCCCACAACGCCCATGTTGATCAGCGCTGTCGAGTGGGGGTCCCCCCGCTTGCGGGGGATGATCAGCGCGAGGAAACGGGGGCTTGGCCGGGGGCACGGGTCCGTGTTAACGTCCCAGCAGGTCATGAGTGCCAGCAGATAGCCCCGGCTTGCTGGCCGGCAACCCTCCTCCGCGGTGGGGTGCCCCGGGTGAAGACCAGGTCCGGCGCGAAGTGCGTCGGGCAAGCGCGGACCTCCCCGGGTCGCCGTCGAGCGCCCGTTGCGGTCCCTGGAACCGTATGAGGACTGGCCATGACGCTCACCCTGGATCGCACCGTTCACCGCCCCGACTGGCACGCCGCCGTCACGGCCGAGCCCACCCCGGGCCTGCACAAGCCGGCTCCGGGACCGCTGCCGACGATCGGTCATCCGCACGCCCCCGGCTTGGAGATCGTCGGCCACGACGCCAGAGTCCCGCTGCTGGGCGGCGGCGAGATCGAATACGCGAACCTCGATCACGCCGCCTCCGCCCCGGCCTTGCGGGTGGTCAAGGATGCCGTCGACGCGGTGGTCGAGCGCTACGCCAGCGTGCACCGCGGGGCCGGGTTCCACTCCGCCCTGTGCACCCGGCTGTACGAGCAGGCCCGCCGGCCCATCCGGGCGTTCGTCGGCGGCCGCCCGGACGACGCGGTGCTCTTCACCCGGAACACCACCGACTCGCTCAACCTCCTCGCGCACTGCCTGCCCGCGCGGACCACGGTGGTGGTCTTCGAGACCGAGCACCACGCCGCGCTGCTGCCCTGGGGCGGGCACCGGGTGGTCCGGCTGCCCGCGCCGAAGACTCCGGCCGATGCTGTCGCCGCGGTCGAGAAAGCGCTGCGAACCCGCCGGCCCGGCCCTGCGTTGGTCGTGCTGACCGGCGCCTCGAACGTCACCGGTGAGGTGTGGCCGTTGGCCGAGATCGCCCGGGTGGCCCGCTCCCGCGGCGCCCGGGTCGCACTCGACGCAGCCCAACTGGCGCCGCACCGGCCGTTCTCCATCACCGAGCTCGAGGTCGACTACGTGGCCCTGTCCGGCCACAAGCTGTACGCGCCCTACGGCGCCGGCGCCCTCATCGGCCGGGCCGACTGGCTGGCGGCGGCCCCGCCGTACCTGCTCGGGGGCGGCGCCACCGCTTCCGTCCGGACGGCCGCAACGGATGCCGGCGCGGTCGAGGTCGCGGCCACCTTCCAGCCGCTGCCGGCCCGGCACGAGGCCGGATCACCGAATGTGCCCGGCGCGGTCGCGTTGGCCACCGCCTGCCACGCCCTGACCGAGGCCGATCGGGCCGCGCTGGCCACCACCGAGGCCGCCCTGACCGCGCGTCTCCGGGAGGGATTGTCGGCCATTTCCGGGGTTACCGTGCACACGCTCTTCGCGGCTGGCGCGGTCGACGCGATCGGCGTCGTCACCTTCACGGTGTTGGGCGAGCCGGCCAGCATCGTGGCCGCCGCCCTCTCGGCCGAGCACGGGATCGGCGTCCGGGACGGGGCGTTCTGCGCTCATCCGCTGGTCCGGCGCCTGCTCGGCTCGGCCGGCTGCCAGGACTCGTCCGCCGGACAGGCCGTCCGCGCCTCGGTCGGGCTGGGCACCACCGCCGAGCACGTGGATCGGCTGATCACCGCCGTGGCGGAGATCGCCGCCACCGGCCCCCGCCGGACCTACGAGCTCGTCGACGGACGTCCGGCGCCGGTGGGCGACGACCGCGTGCTGCCGGTCCTCACCGCCTGGCAGTAGCCGCCGTTCTCAGGCTGAAATGTTGCACATGTGCAACATTTCAGCCTGAAACGGGTCAGGCTTCGTGCCGTCCCGGGTGTTCGTGATCGATGGCCTGGGCGTCGACCAGGTCAGACTTCTCCAGCAGTTCCTGCACGCTGACAGCGACCGTGGTGTCGCTGTTGGTGGCCGCATGGTGGCCGGCCGCGGCATCGTTCGCGGCCGCCCCCGACTGCCCGTCGACGATCTCCTCAGCCGTGTCGCCCACCTCGGCACCTACCATCGGCAAGGTCTCGGCTTCCAGGGACGCCTCCTCCATCTGGCGTTCCTGGGAGGCGGACATGGTCCGCAGCGGCGTCTCCTTGATCATCATGACCAGCACGAAGGCGACCGCGCTGACGATTCCGACCAGCATGAACACCGAGTGGGTGGCCTGGCTGAAGCCGATCTTGAAGGGCGCGGCGATGATCGGATCGAGCTTTTGCAGGAACGAAGAGTCGGTGGTCAGCTGGCCGCCCAGGCCCTCCAGATAGCCCCGAATGACAGCCGGCTCCTGCGAGTGGGCCTGCTGGGAGACAGCAGCCATGAAGTCCTGTCGGGTGAACGCCACCGCCAGCTGGCTTTGCACCTTGGACGCCAGGCTGTTGAACAGGACGGAGATGAAGACGGCGACGCCGATCGTCGCGCCGACCTGCCGGAAGAAGGTGGCCGACGAGGTGGCCACGCCGATGTCCTTGGCCGGCACCACGTTCTGCACCGCGATCAACAGCGTCTGCATGCAGCAGCCGAGCCCGAACCCGAAGGCCAGGAACAGCCCGTACAGGCCCAGCATCGACGAGGTCGCGCTCAGCGTGCCCATGAACACGAACGCCGTCGCGGTCAGGATGACCGTGCCGATCAGCGGGAAGATCTTGTAGCGGCCGGTCCGGCTGGTGAGCTGGCCGGAGAAGATCGACCCGACCATGATCCCGATGGTCAACGGCAATAGTTCCAGACCCGACCTGGTCGGGGTGGCTCCCTTGACCAGCTGCAAATAAAGCGGAAGCACGAGAATGCCGCCGAACAGGCCCATACCGATGACCCAGTTGGCCGCCATACCGTAGGAGAAGTTGCCCGTCCGGAACAGCCGCATTGGGATGAGTGCCTCGTCCTTCATACGGATCTCGACCGCCACGAAGGCGACGAGCCCGACGACGCCCAGCGCAATCAGCAGCAACACCCGGGCGGATCCCCAGCCCCAGGCCTGCCCCTGCTCGGCCACGACCAGCAGCGGCACCAAGCCAACGATGAGGGCCACCGCGCCCCAGTAGTCGATGCGGTGATCGTGCCGGCTGTGCGGGATGTGCAGCACCCGCCAGACCAGCGCCCAGGCGAAGATGCCGATGGGCACGTTGACCAGGAACACCCACCGCCAGCCGGTGATGCCCAGGATCGACGAGGTGCCCGCGAAGAAGCCACCCACCAGCGGTCCGAGCACCGAGGAGGTGCCGAACACGGCCAGGAAGTAGCCCTGGTACTTGGCCCGCTCCCGGGGGGGCACGATGTCGGCCAGGATGGCCAGCGACAGCGAGAACAGGCCGCCTGCGCCCAGACCCTGGAAGGCCCGGAACCCGGCCAGCATGTACATCGACGTGGAGAAGCTGCACGCCGCCGAGCCGACCACGAAGATCGTGATGGCGATCAGGAACATCGGGCGGCGCCCATAGATGTCGGAGAGCTTCCCGTACAGCGGGGTGGTGATGGTCGAGGTGATCAGGTAGGCGGTGGTCACCCAGGCCTGGATCTCCAAACCGTGCAGGTCGTCGCCGATGGTCCGGATCGCGGTGGAGACGATGGTCTGATCCAGGGCGGCCAGGAACATGCCGGCCATCAGGCCGAACAGGATGGTCCTGATCTGGACGTGAGTCAGGCCGCCGGGCTGGGCCGGGGTGACTCCCGTCGAGGACTGGGTTGCGGTGGACATCAGGAAACTTGCCTCTCCGATGGTGCGACCGCGGCCACAGTGGCGACCGCGGGTTGGTGCAGCGCTCCAGAAATGCGCTCGATGACGGTGTCCCGGTTCCGTTCCAGGGCGCCGACGTAACGCTCCAATAGTTCGATGAAGATCTCTCGGTCATCGGCGGACCAGTCGCCGATCAGCGGCTCGATCGCGTGGGCCCGGGTGTCGGCGAATTCGCCCACCTTGGCCCACCCCTCGTGGGTCAGGGCCAACAGCGAAGCCCGCCCGTCGCCCGGGTCGGAGCGCCGCTCCAGCAGTCCGCCCCGGACCAGCGCGGCGACCTGGCGGGAGACGGTGGACGGGTCCGCGCAGATCTGGTCGGCCAGGGTGCTGGCGCGGGTGGGCCCGCCCTTGGCCAGTTTCATCAGCACCGCCAGTTGGCCGAAGTCCGATTCGAGGCCGCCACCGGTCACCTGGGTCTTGAGCGACGCATGCGCTCGAATCATGGCCATGACCAAATCGGCGATGCGTCCGGCGTCGCCCAGTCCGGCCTGCTTGACAGGAGCCGTCATCCCCATCCGATCACTTGCTTGCGGAAAGCATCTAGTTGCTAGCCGCAAGGATGCGCCCTCTACCCGGCCGATCGCAACCGAGTAGTGGGCCAACTGCCTTCTACTGGCAGGTCTTGGACGGGTTTTTCACCGTGCCGTCGGGCATCTGGGTGTCACAGAAGGTCACCCCGGAGAAATTGGCGCCGGTGGTGTTCGCTCCGATCAGGTCGGTTCCGGACAGGTTGGCCCCGGACAGGTTGGCGTTGGTCAGGTTCGCGCCGGTCAGAGAGGCATCGACGAGAATCGCCTTGCTCAGGTTGGCCCCGGTGAGGTTGGCGTCGGTGAACTGGGCGAAAATACCTTGGATGCCGACCAAAGACGCGCCGGACAGGTTGGTGCCGACCAGGTTGGTCAGCGTCAGCTTGGCCCCGTTCAGGTTGGCCCCGGTCAGATTCGCGTTGACCGCAGACGTGCCGCCCAGTTCGATGCCGGCCAGGTTGGCGTGGGTGAGGGTGGCAAACGCGATGCTGCCCAGGAAGAAATTGGTGCCGGACAGGTCGGCGTGATCCAGCGTGGCATAGGCGAGAAAGCCGCCCTGCAAGTCCGCACCGGCCAGCTTGGCTCCGGAGCATTTCGTGTACGCCTGGATCTTGCAGCCCGCCACGACCGTGCCCGAGGTCACCTGATGGCCGGTCTGCAAGGCCTTGATGGCCGGGTAGAACGGGTTCGTCGACGGCAGCGGGATGGGCTGACCGGCGGGCGTGGGCGGCTGCTGTCCGGGGCAGCTTCCCTGGTGGGGGCTCTTGACCGTGCCGTCCGGCATGATCGTGTTGCAGTACGACACCCCGGTAAGGTTGGCGCCGGTCAGGGTCGATCCGGTGAGATCGCCATTGGCCAGGTTGGCGCCAGTCAGGTTGGCGCCGGTCAGGTCGACGCCGTTGATGTCGGTGTCGGACAGGTTCGCGCCGGACAGATCCGCGTGGGAAAGATTCGATCCGACAATGGCGCCGAAATTGGCGTCCAAGCCGCGCAGATCGGCACCGGTCAGGTCGGACCGGTCAATGCTGCCCAGGCGCAGAGTGGCATTGCGCAGCGACATCTTGGCGCCCTGGACCGAGTTCAGCGAGACACCGGTGAGCACGGTGTTGTCGAGATTCGCGCCGACCATGGTGGCGTGGGTGAATCCGGCCAGGGCCACGGTGGCCAGGGACATGTCGGCACCGGTCAGATTCGCGTACACGAACGGAGCCCCGCGCAGCATGGCCCCGTGCAGGTGGGCGTCGACGCAACTGGTCTTCGGTTTCACCACACACCCGTTCACCGAAACTCCGTAGCCCACCGACGGTTTGATTGCCTCGGTGAGGAGCAGGTAGTAGGGGTCGGACGGCGGCACCAGGATGGTGACCGGAGCTGTGCTCGTGCCGGACGAAGCGGGGGAAGACGGGGCGGTGGACGTCGGGACCGGGGACCCGGCGGTGCTGGACATCGCGGTGCTGGACATCGGCGCACTGGACACCGCGGTGGTGGACGACGACGTGGTGGACGTCGTTGAACTCGTGGCGCCGCCGGAGGACGTCGAGGTGCAGGACGCGGCGAGAAGGGCGGCGGCAGTCAGAACAGCGGTGACGGCAAGACGTTGGCCAGCGGTGGGCATGTGGACTCCTCGAGGACACGGTGAGCTGCGGGACGTCACATTCGTACGGTTTGTGGTCCCGGCGTGACCCTGGGTGAAATCCCTAGTTTTGCCGCTTGCCGCTGAATGTCGGCCAGGATGGGCGAATGGATTTCAAGCCGTACCGGCCCGGCGGCCGGACATGAAGGTCGTTGTCATCGGCGGGTCCGGGCACGTCGGGAGCTACCTGGTGCCCCGGTTGGTCGCCGCCGGGCACGAGGTGCTCAACGTGACCCGCGGGCAATCGGCTCCATACCGGGCCGACCGGGCCTGGGACCGCGTGCAGCAGGTTGTCGCGGACCGCCAGGCCGAAGACGACGCCGGCACCTTCGGGCCGCTGATCGCCGACCTCGACGCGGACGCGGTGATCGACCTGATCTGCTTCACGCCGGCATCGGCCGAGCAGCTGGTCACGGCCCTGCGCGACCGGGTCCGCCTGCTCGTCCACATCGGCACCATCTGGGTGCACGGCACCCTGACCGAGGTACCGGCGACCGAGGCGGCGCCGCGGACCCCGTGGGGTGAGTACGGGACGCAGAAGGCGGCGATCGAGGAGTTGCTGCTGGCCGAGACCCGTGGTGGCGGCCTGCCGGTGGCCATCGTGCACCCCGGTCACATCTGTGGCCCGGGCTGGCCCGTGGTCAATCCGCAGGGCAACCACGCCCTGGGCCCATGGATCACCCTGGCCAAGGGAGAACCGTTGCCGATGCCCAACTTCGGACTCGAGACCGTGCATCACGTGCACGCCGACGACGTCGCCCAGCTGGTCATGCTGTGCCTGTCCCAACCCGACGTCGCGGCCGGCGAAGCCTTCCACGCGGTGTCCGAACGGGCGCTGACCCTGCGCGGGTTCGCCGCGGCGGTGGCCTCCTGGTTCGGCCACGCCCCTGATCTGAAGTTCGCGCCGTTCGCCGAGTTCTCGTCGGCGGTGGACGATGCGGACGCCTGGGCCACCTACGAGCACATCGCCCGCAGCCACTCGATGAGCATCGAGAAGGCCCGCCGGCAACTGGGCTACGCGCCGGCCTACACCTCGCTCGCCGCCGTGGCGGATGCGGTGGCCTGGCTCCAGGAGCAGGGTCGGCTGGGCGACGGCCTCGAGCCGCTGAGGTTCACGACCTGATTTCCTCGTGCGCCGGATGGGTGAGGCGGTCGGCGGTCAGCACGATGAGAACGCAGACCAAGGTGAAAACCGTCATGACCGCATTCTGGAAGGCCGGATCCAGGCCGTTCCATTTCGAATTCAGGTACATGATGAACCAGTTCCCGCCAATGGTGATGAACCCGAGGAAGAAGACCGCAAGGCCGGTGATGCATCCGACCACCGTCCAGCGCTGAGCCGAGGCCCATTGTGGCGCCTTGTGGCCGGCTCGCAATCCGGCAATCCCCCCAATGGCCAGAATCACGCCCGTCAACGTCTCCATGGCGATCAGGGCCACGTAGGCGACGATCTGAAACCAGGTGGCGTTGATCTCCCGCCACTGGAAGCCGTCACCGGTCGGCGTGCCGTCCCCGGACAGGACACCCTTCACGAACGCCCAATTCGAGGCCGGATTGGTGATGTTGTCGAATGCCACCAGCAGGTAGTAGGCGGCGGTCATCAAGGTGAGCGCAGAGACGGCGATCCGCACCAGCCGCCATACGTCCCAACCAGATCGGGCCGCTGGGCGTTCGGGGCCGGTCATTGGCCCGGAGCGAGCGAGCCGGGGGTGGCCAGGGCTTCGATGGGGAAGAAGACTTTGATTTCGGTGCACCACTGCTTGTCCAGCGTCTCCGAGTAGGGATGGGCGGCCGAATCCACCTTGCTCATGAAGTCGAGCGCCTTGGTGTTCATGGTCGGGCCGGCCTGGGTCCTGGGCTCATTGCTCATCATTCTCCTTTGCCGATGCG
The DNA here is from genome assembly GCA_965277905.1 of Nakamurella sp. GTDB lineage: Bacteria > Actinomycetota > Actinomycetes > Mycobacteriales > Nakamurellaceae > Nakamurella. Next base: position 2,623,153 of record CBDIDW010000006.1, on the reverse strand, counting down.
ATGAATCACTGAACCACTGGCTCGGTCCGCTGCGCCCGAGCCGCAGCGTCCCCGGTCGAATTCCAGCTTCTGGTTGCCGTTCGCTGGTGACTGCTCGCCTGCAGCGAGATGGGGCAGGTCTTGCCGTCGAAGCCGCGGAAGAGCGTCTGCGCGACCCAGCCGGAGCTGGTCCGGTAGGTTCGGACACTGCCTGCGGTGCCCACCGCGAGAGGAGATGTCGAAGGCTCAGCCGCCAAGTCGCCTATCAGCCGACGACGGTCCACCCGAGCAGCACGCTATCATCGCAGGTCAGAGCATTGAAGCAAGGGCCTCTAGCTCAATCGGTTAGAGCTACGGACTTTTAATCCGCAGGTTCCGGGTTCGAGCCCCGGGGGGCCCACTTCTCGCAGATCGAAGCCACCGCCGCCACCCGCGCCGCGGGTCCGTCAGGCCACCTGCCGACCGCGGACATATCAGCCTGCATGGGTGATCCCCAACCGTGCACGAGCCGACAAACTGGCCCGGCCGAGGTGACCTCGGTGGGTCCGGAGAACGGAGTGATCGTGGGGGCTGTGCTGGGCGACATCCTGCCGGGGGGTCTGGGTGTCGCCCTCAGTCCGGTTCCCATCATCGCGGTGATCCTGATCTTGGGGACGCCGAGGGCCAGATCCAACGGGCTGGCTTTCGCGGTGGGTTGGGTGCTCGGCCTGGTCGTCGTGAGTGTGATCGTGGTGCTGCTGGCCAGCGGTTCCGACAAGCCGGACTCCGGACCGTCGACCACGGTGAACATCATCAAGATCGTGTTAGGGCTGCTCTTCCTGGTCATGGCGGCTCTCCAGTGGCGGTCGCGGCCGAAGCCGGGGGTCGAGCCGAAGATGCCGAAGTGGATGTCGGCCGTCGACAAGGTCGGCGCGGTGGGTTCGTTGGGACTCGGGGCCCTGCTGTCGGGCGGCAACCCGAAGAACCTCGCCCTGACCCTCGCGGCCGCGGCCAGCATTGCGCAGGCCGGGCTGTCCGGGGGTCAAACCACGATCGCCATCGCGGTGTTCGTGATCATCGGGTCCATCACCGTGGCCGGGCCGGTGCTGTTCTACCTGTTCGCCCCGACCAAGGCGGCCGGCCCGCTCGACTCCATCAAGGAGTTCATGTCCGCCCACAACGCGGTGATCATGATGGTCGTGTTGCTGATTCTGGGCGCGAAGATGCTCGGTCAGGGCATCGGTGGACTGACCGCATGAGCACCGCCCTTACGTCCTGGAACGACACCCCGACCAGGCGGGCCATCATAATTTCGTCGAACGGGTCAGTACAGAGGGCGGATCCGATTTCGTTCCTCCCGAGGAGCGCATCGCCGTCTTCGACGACGACGGCACCTTGTGGCCCGAACAGCCGCTGGTGATTCAGCTCGATTTCCTTGTGCACCGCTTCGCCGAGCTGGCCGAACAAAATCCGGAGCTGCGCACCCAGCAGCCGTATCAGGCCGCCTACGACAAGGATCTCGGCTGGCTCAGCGAAGCGGTCGTCAAGCACTACCGCGGCGATGACACCGACGCGGCGCTGCTTCTCAAGGCCGTCCCGGAAGCCTTCGAGTCGGTCACCGTGGAGCAATACGACGCCGAGGTGCGAGGCTTCTTCGCAGACGCCGCCAACCCGGACCTGGGTCGCACCTACCTGACCTGCGGCTACCTTCCGATGATCGAATTGCTTCGTTACCTCGAAGACAACGGCTTCACCACCTACATCGCCTCGGGGGGCGATCGTGACTTCATGCGGCCGATCGCCGGGCGCATGTACGGCATCCCGCCGGAGCGGGTCATCGGTAGCGCGGTGGGGCTGTCGTATGACGACCAGGACGGCCGCAGCGACCTGTTGTACAAGGGCGCGATGGAATTCTTCAACGACGGCCCGGAAAAGCCGGTCCGGATCTGGAGCCGGATCGGGCGCCGGCCGATCATCGCGGTCGGGAACTCCAACGGTGACGTCCCGATGCTGAGCTTCGCCGGCGGACCGAATCTGCCGGCGTTGCGGCTGGTGGTCAAGCACGACGACGCGGAACGGGAATTCGACTACATCAAGGGCGCCGAGAAGGCATTGGACATCGCCGCCGCTCAGGGTTGGATCGTCGTGAGCGTCGCCTCCGACTGGTCGACCGTGTTCTCGACAGCGTGATCAGCTGCCGTCGGGAAATCCGCCGCGGTGCAGGATCACCGGCTGCGCCGGGATCGATTCCGGATCAGCGACAAAGGCTTTGCTGCGCTTGAGGTAGGGACTCCTGGTCCGCCAGCCACCGTCGGGTGGTTCCAAGCCGGCGGCGAGCAGGAAGGTTCCGTCGGCGGCGCGCCGGCCGAGGAGGTCGTCAGCGGCCGGGATGCGTACCGGCTGCAGCCGTTCACCAGCATTCCGGCGCTGTTGCTCGCCGCGCTCGGTCAGCGCGAGGAGCTGACCGCGACCGTGCGGGTTGGGTCTGCGCGTGGCCAGCAGTCCTCGCTCCAGGAAGCCGGCGTAGGAGTCGATGGCCTCGCGACTCACGCCGGAGCGGTCGGCGAGGGTCGCGACCCCGATGCCGTCGGCGTCCAGGAACGGCAGGATGTCAACGACACTCACCATGGACAGCGGGGAGTCGCGCTCGAAGTCCATCGTGGGCTGTAGGAGGGCTGCGCTGAGTCGGGCCGGCAGCCGGTGGTCAAGGACAACGTTCGGGATCGTCGGCGGACTGCGCAGCCCGTCAGCCATGCTCACCACCGGCAGCGCGGGCAGGCACGGCTCGGCGGTCAGCGCCGCCTTCAGCTCGGCGATGTCGGCGGTGCCGAACCTGTCACACCAACGACTCTCGACCTCCTCGGCCAAACCGCGCCAGACCTTGCGGGCGTGCCGACCACCCCGGCTCAACCGGACCACGGCGCGAGGGTCGGTGGCGCCGACGGCGTCGCCGTCAACGGTCTGCACCTCGACGTAGCCCCAGCGTTGGAAGCCGGCCAGGTTGGTGACCGCCGCCCAAGGCGCCGCGTCGGCAATCGCCCAGCCGTCGTCCGGAATGAACTCGATGAAGTTGAGCCAGAACGCCATCGAGACCAGCCACGGGCCGCGGCCGGCGCCGGTGCCGACGGTGGTCTGGTGCACCATCCGCCGCTCGGTCTCGTGGTCGAACTCGATGGTGAACGCGGTCAACAGTCGACCGACAGAGCTCGACCAGTTCATAGCGCATACCTCAGCCGAACGTCCGGGCCGATGGTCGTGACCTCGCGAAGAGACGCCTGATGCGCCTCGGCCAGGGTGGCAACTTTGCCGCCCTCGAGTACGGCACGGCCGGCGCCCAGCGCGAGAGGGGCGACATAGAGCAGGATCTCGTCGATCAGGCCGGCGTCGAGCAGGGCCGAAGCCAGTCGTGGTCCGCCCTCCAGGAGGACATGCCGTCGACCCCGGCGGTAAAGCTCGTTCAGCAGTGTGCCGGGATCAACCCGGCCGGCGGGTCCGGGGAAGTCGTCGGCGGTGGCGATCAGCGTCTCCGCGGCATCGTCGAGAACCCGGGCGGTCGCGGGGGTTCGGCGGTGAGAGTCGAGCACGACCCGCAGTGGCTGGGGTCCGACCGGCTGGTCGTCGAGCCGAACCGTCAGCTGCGGATCGTCGGCCAGCACCGTCCCGATGCCGACAATCATGGTGTCGACCCGGGCGCGCAGCCGATGCACGTCGGCCCGAGACTCGGCTGAGGTGATCCACCGGCTGGTGCCGTCGGCGGCGGCGACTCGTCCGTCCAGGGTCATGCCGGCCTTGAAGGTGACGAACGGGCGGCGCCGACGGGTGGCCGTCAGCCACACCCGGTTGCCGTCCTCGATCGCCTCCCGGAGCTCGCCCGACTCCAGAAATACCACCGAGATTCCCTGTGCCTCCAGCTCTTCGGCGCCGCCGGCGGCGGGCTCGTAGGGATCCTGGACGCCGATCACCACCCGGGTCACGCCCGCGTCGAGCAGGGCCTGGGTGCAGGGTCCGGTGCGGCCGGTGTGCCGGCACGGTTCCAGGGTGACCACCGCGGTCGCCCCCAGGGCGCTCTCCCCCGCGACCGCGAGGGCCACCACTTCGGCATGTGGACCGCCGGCGCGTGGGTGGAAACCCTCCCCGACCACGGATCCGTCCGGGGCGAGCAGCACGCACCCGACCAGCGGGTTGGGCAGCGCGTCGCCGAGCAGCGCGAGTTCGGCCGCGCGGCGCATGGCCGTCAGCTCGGCAGCACTCAGCTCGGTCACGCGGATCAGTGTGCCCGTCGAGACCATTGCGGGATCAAGAAGCTGCGCGTGCGAAGTTGTTGACTTCCGTCCCAACTGTCCCAAAACGCCGACGTTGACGCGCACCGTCGATGTTGATCAGCGCGGGAAATGGGTCAGGCGAAGTGGAAGGAGCGCTTGGACAGGCCGTACCAAAACCCGTCGACGGCGGAGGTGGCGTCGACTCCCGTGTCCACCACCGCGCCCAGAGACACAAACAGCGGCGCGAAATGTTCGGTGCGGGGATGGGCGATGAGGCCCGCCGGGGCGCGACGCTTGAAGTCCAGCACGGCGTCGACATCACCCGATTCCACGGTTTCCCGAGCCCAGGCGTCGAATTCACGACTCCACTCCGGGGCGGCGCCGGTGGTGTCGCCGAAGGTGGCCTCGCTCAGGTTGTGGGTGGTGAACCCCGAGCCCAGGATGAGCACGCCCTCATTGCGCAGCGGCGCCAGCTTGCGGCCGAGGTCGAACAGCGTGCGCGGATCCAGCGTGGGCATCGACACCTGCAGCACGGGTAGATCGGCCTGCGGGAACATCTCGACCAACGGCACGTAGGCGCCGTGGTCCAGCCCACGCTTGGGGTCCTGGTGCAGGCGGCCCAGCAGCCCGGCCACCGACCCGGCCAACTCGGGGGCGCCCGGCGCGGGGTAGCGCACGTCGTAGTAGCGCTGCGGGAAGCCCCAGAAGTCATAGGTCAGCGGCACCCTGTCGGTCGCCCCGATCGTCAGCGGGGCCGACTCCCAGTGCGCCGAGACCACCAGGATCGACGTCGGCCGAGGCAGCTGGGCACCCCAGGTCTGTAGCTCACCGGTCCAGGTGCGATCGTCGGCCAGTGGCGGGGCCCCGTGGGACAGATACAACACCGGCATGCGCTCGCTCATACAAGCATCCTAGGCGGGGTTACATGAACATTCAAGTACTTCGGAAACGCCGCCACAGCTTCCATGAACATTCATTTAACGGTCGATAGAATTCAGCCGTGCGCGACGATCCTTGGCTTTCCGATGCCCAACAGCAGGTGTGGCGGACCTTCCTGACCATGAACGCCGCCCTGAACGAGCGCATCGAACGCGACATCCAGCAGGCGGCGGGCATGCCGCACGCCTATTACCTGGTGTTGGCCATGCTGTCGGAGTCGCCGGACCGGACGTCGCGGATGAGCCAGCTGGCCGATCTGGCCCAGATGTCGCAGTCCCGGTTGTCCCATGCCGTGGCCCGACTGGAGGAGTCCGGCTGGGTGACGCGCACCCCGGCCCAGGACGACAAGCGCGGCCAGCTCGCCACTCTCACCGACGCCGGATACATCCGGTTGGTCGAGGTCGCGCCCAGTCACGCCGAGACCGTGCGGTCGATCATGTTCGACGGGCTCTCGCAGGAGCAGCTGGTGGAGTTCGGGAAGATCTGCCAAAAGGTGCTGGATCGGGCTCAACCCGAACCGAACTGATCGCCCCGGCGTCGCGTTCGCTTCTTAGCCGCCCCATAGCCGGGACCAGCACGTTCCTGAGGGTCCCGGCTTATCGTCGGTGAGACGAACAGCGGATCGAACATGTGGGAGCGGGGTACGGGATGACTGCCGTCCGGGAGGTGGAGACCGTGACCGCCGTGGATTGCATCCGGGCTCGCCGTGACGCCGGCATCCGTCTCGCCGCCCTGGTCATGGTCTGGGGCGCGTGCCTGCTGGTCGGGTACTGGTGGGTCACCGGTCGCGGCCTCCAGGATCTGGGGGGCTGGTCCACCGGGCTGAGCTCCGCGGGTCGGCTCACCGGCCTGCTAGCCGCGGTCCTGCTCCTGGTCCAGGTCCTGCTCATGGCCCGGATCCCGGTCCTGGAAGGCGCCTTCGGGCAGGATCGGCTGGCCCGACTGCACCGGCTCTCCGGATTCACCTCGTTCAACCTGATGCTCGCCCACGTCTGCTTGATCACCTGGGGGTACGCCGCCGGCGACCTGTGGGCCACGCCGCGCACGTTCTGGGACCTGACCCTGGACTACCCGGGCATGTTGCTGGCCGTGGCCGGAACCCTGTGCCTGATTCTGGTCGTGATCACCAGTATCAAGGCGGCCCGCCGCAAGCTGCGCTACGAGTCGTGGCATTTGCTGCACCTCTACGCCTACCTCGGGCCGGTCTGGCGCTGCCGCACCAGCTGTGGACCGGGCAGGACTTCATCGGATCGTGGGGCCGCACCGTGTTCTGGTGGGGACTCTGGATCGCCGCGGTGGCCGCGGTACTGGTGTTCCGGGTCACCCTGCCGTTGGTCCGGATGGCCGGGCACCGGATCCGGGTCACCGACGTGACGGACGAGGGCGAGGCCATCGTCTCGGTGCACATGTCGAACGCCGGCACGGCCATCTCGGCCGAGTCGGGCCAGTTCTTCACCTTCCGGTTCCTGTCCGGGCGCGGTTGGACCCGGGCCAATCCCTACTCGTTGTCGGCGGCGCCGGCCCACGGCCGGCTGCGGATCACGGCGAAGGTGGTGGGCGACGGGTCGGGGAACCTGCGCGCGCTGCGGCCGGGCACCCGGGTGATGGTCGAGGGTCCCTACGGTCGGCTGTCCGCCCGGGCCCGGACCCGCCCCGGGATCGTGCTGATGGGTGCCGGCGTGGGGGTGACCCCGCTGCGGGCGCTGGCCGAAGAACTGCCCTACGCGCCCGGCCAGGCCGTTTTGCTCTACCGCTTCTCCGGACGTCCCCTGTTCGAAGCCGAACTGCGGGAGCTGTCCGCGAGCCGGGGTCTGCAGGTGATCTGGCTGCCGGGTCGGCGCCGGGCCGAGGGGTCCTGGCTCAACGAAGGCATCGGGACCGCCACCGATGTTGCGGCGCTGCAGTTCTGGGTGCCGGACATCGCGGACCGGGACGTCTTCGTATGCGGGCCGCAAGGGTGGGCCCAGGACGTCCGGACCGCCACCCGGGCCGCGGGTGTGCCGCCCGACCGGCTGCACGCCGAGAGCTTCGGGTGGTGACGGGCATGCGCCGGATCATCTACTTCTTCCTCGGCACCGTGACGGTGGTCGTGCTGCTCTTCGGCTACCACACCTCGACCTCGTCCAAGTTGTCCGCGGACAGCTCCGCGGTGGCCGCGCCCGCGGCGAATACTTCCGGCGGGACGACGCTGACCGGCGATGCCGCTCAGACCCGGTGGGGTCCGGTGCAGGTGCAGCTGACCATGAACGGGTCGACGATCACCAACGTGACCGTGCTGCAGTCCCCCAGCGGTAACGGCCGGGACATCCAGATCAACGACAACGCCCTACCCATCCTGATCAAGGAAACCCTGGCCGCGCAGAGCGCGTCGATCGACATGGTCAGCGGGGCCACGGTGACCAGCGACGGCTACCTGACCTCGCTGCAGAGTGCGCTCGATGCGAAGTGAGGATCGCCCGCTACGTCGAGCACGTGATGGGCATGCCGATCAGCCTGGCCCTGCGCGGTCGGCACGCCGACGATGAACGGGCCCGCTCCGCCTGGGCCGACGTCATGGCCGAGCTGCACTGGGTGGACCTGACCTTCTCCACCTACCGCGAGGACTCCTACGTGTCCCGCCTGGGCCGGGCCGAGATCGCCCTCGCCGACGCTCCCGCCGAGGTGGCCGAGGTCCTGGAGATCGGCGCCGCGGCCGAGCGGGACTCAGGGGGCGCGTTCGCGGTGCGGCGCGGTCAGACGTTCGACCCGAGCGGGGTGGTCAAGGGTTGGGCGGTCGAGCGGGCTTCCGCTGCCTTGAAGGCCCTGACCGACACCGACTTCTGCCTGTCCGCGGGCGGTGACATGGTCTGCCATTCCGACACCTCGCCTTGGCGGGTCGGTATAGAAGATCCAGTGAGTCCGTCGAAGATCCTGGCGACGGTGCCGGTGACCAACGGCGGGGTGGCCACCTCCGGCACCGCGCACCGCGGCTCGCACCTGGTCGACGCCCGGACCGGACGGGCGCCCGAGGGCATCGCCTCGGTCACCGTGATCGCGGCGTCGCTGATCGACGCCGACGTCGACGCCACCACCGCCTACGTACTCGGACGCGAAGCGGCGCAATGGTTGCGCACCCGGCCGGGGCGCACCGGCCTGGTCGTGTGGGCCGACGGGAGCACGACGGTCATCGGCGCAGCGGTCTGAGCGGAAGATGGGTTGGTGCCATCCGGTCCGATCAGCCTGCGCAGCGTCTTCACCGACCTGTGGCCGGACTGGATCGGTCTGCTCGTCGGGGTCGCGGTACTGGTCGGCTACGTGGTCCTGCGGGTGCGGTTGACCGAGCGGTGGACCTGGGGCCGGGACGTCATGTTCGCCGTCGGCATGGTCCTCTGGTTCTACGCGGTGGCCGGGTTCCCGCAGGCCCGCAGCTCGCAGCTGATGTGGGTCTGGACCAGCCAGCAGCTGCTGCTTTTCCTCATCGTGCCCATCTTCGTGTTGGCCGGCCAGCCGTTGGCTCTGCTGCGCCGGACCCGCGGCGAGCGATCCCTGGTCCTGCGGGCGTTCGGCAGCCCGCCGGTCCGGGTGCTGGGCCACCCGCTGGTCGGGCCGGCCCTCGTACCCATCGTCTGCTTCTCGCTGTTCTTCACCCCCATCGGCAACGCCGCCGCCTCCGACGCGGTGGCCGGCGGGCTGCTGCACCTGCTGCTGCTCGGCCTGGGCGCCCTCGTCGCCCTGCCCCTGGTCGACACCGACGACAAGCGCACCTCGCTGGCCATCGGGCTGTCGCTGGGGGTGGGCATCATCGAGCTCATCCTGGACGCCTTCCCCGGCATCGTGCTGCGCTTTCACACCCATCTGGTCATGCCGCACTTCGGGGTCGACCGGCCGCCCTGGTCGCCCGACTGGCGACCCGACCAGCAGCTGTCCGGCAGCATCCTGTGGGTCGTGGCCGAGGTCCTCGACCTGCCGTTCCTGATTCTGGCGGCGACCCGGTGGGTCCGGGCCGACGCGAAGGAAGCGGCCCAGGTCGACGCCGCGCTGGAGGCCAAGCGCCAGGCGCTGCGACCGGCCGAGGAGGTCGACGACCCAGACGCGCCGGTGCTGGATCGGCCCTGGTGGGAGGACGACTCACAACTGCGCGAACGGTTCAGTCGGTAGCGGCGGCCATCCGCCGAGCCAGCCCGCGCACCGCGGCCCGGATCTCTTCCGGCCCGACCACCGTGAACGGGGCCGGGATGGCGGCCAGCTGGGCCGCGTACCAGTCCGGCTCGTCGGTGCTGCCGCGCAGCACGCAGCTCGTCTCGCCGGTGGCCTCGAGCCGGCCCAGAGCCCGAGGCACGCACCACGCCACCCGGTCGAACGGGGCGTCGATGCGGACCTCGACCGTGTGCGTCCAACCGTCGGCCAGATGATCCTCGACCTCACGGACCGGGTCGAGCTCCGCCGGACGTTCACTCACCTCGTCCAACGTCTCCACCGCGATGATCCGATCCAACCGGAGCACCCTCCGCTCCCCTTTCCGCGCCGCCAGCAAATACCAGCGACCGTGCCGCACGACCACCGCCCAGGGATCAAGAAACATCCGGCTACCGGTCCGGTAGTGCACCACGAGCCGGTGCCCGGCCTCGCAGGCCCGCACGATCGTGGCGGTCAGCTCCGGGTCGGGCATGGCGGCCGCGTCACCAGGATTCTGGGCGCGCACCCGCCGCATCGACTCGGCCGGCCCCGCGGCGGCCGCCGGCAGCACCCGGATGATCTTGGCCAGCGCGGTGGCGGCCGGGTGGTCGTCCTGCACCGAACCGTGCCAGCCCTGCAGCACCGCCATAACCAGACCCAGCGCTTCGGCCGTGGAGAAGGTCATGGGTGGGATCCGGACGCCGCGCCCGATGCGGTAACCCCCGTACGGCCCGCTGACCGACTCGACCGGGATGCCCGCGTCGCGCAGCACCCCCACGCACCGCCGGACGGCCCGATCGGAGACCCCGAGTCGGACGGCCAATGTGGCGCCGCTGATCCCGGGCGAGGACTGGATCGTCTCCAGGGCCAGCAACGCCCGCGCGGTCGGGCTGGTGTCGGTCATCGGATTCCCGGGCGACCGGCCCGGGCAACCACGCCGTCGATGATCACGTCCACCCCGAACCGGAACCTCTGGTCGCGGTCCCCGGCGACCATTTGCGGAGCATAGGCGGTGATCAGCGGGAACCGGTCGGGGGACAGGCCAGCGAAGGTGCGATGCAGCTCGTCGGCATGCAGGGCCGGGTCGGCGCCGCGGGCCTTGCGCTCATCCTCCTCGATGGCCGCCGCGGTGACCAGCATGGCGAACAGGTCGCACGCCCAGGCGGCGTCCTGGGGGTCGAGCCCGCCGGCCAGCAGGAGACCGAGCATGTTCTCGTTGAGCCGCAGCAGCACCTCGGTCGGCGGGGGGTCGGCCAGCGTGGTGGCAGCAATGCCGGGGTGGTCGACCAGAGCCTCATGCATGCGCAGCAACAGGGCGTGTAGCTGATCACGCCAGCGGGACGGATCCGGCTCTTCCAGCTCGACGCCGGCCAGGACCCGATCCAGCATGGCTTGTAGCAGGCCCTCGCGGCCGGAGACATAGACGTAGAGCGAGGCCGCGCCGGTGTCCAGGGCGGTCCCGACCCGGCGCATGGTCACCGCCGCCAGCCCCTCGGACTTGAGCACGCCCAGGGCCGCGTCGACGATTGCGTCTCCGCTCAACGGCGGCTTGGCCGGGCGGTCGCGGGTGGAGCGGTGACGGTCGGTATCCATCGGTTCGCAGCCTACTGGTCACGTACGTCGTTCCTGACGTACGATGTTCGTAACGAACAACGTACGTCCAGATAGGCGACCCATGATGATGGCTACTGCACCCCGCTCGCTGCGCGAGGCCTGGGTGGCCCTGGCCGGGCTCTCGGCGGTCTTCCTGTTCGAGATGCTGGACAACTCGATCCTCAACGTCGCGCTGCCCACCATCGGCCGCGACCTGCACGCATCGGCAGTCGCCCTGCAATGGGTGACCGGGGTGTATGCGGTGGTGTTCGGCGGGCTCATGCTGGTGTTCGGGGCGATCGCGGACCGGTACGGCCGGCGCCGGGTCATGCTCCGCGGGCTGGCCCTGCTCGCCCTGGCCAGCCTGGCCACCGCGTTGGTCAGCACCCCGGGGCAGCTCATCGCCGTGCGGGCCCTCATGGGGGTGGCCGCCGCGATGACCACACCCGGGTCGATGGCGCTGGCCTTCCGGTTGTTCGAGCAGGACGACCAACGGGTTCGGGCCATCACCCTGATCTCCACCGTGGGTCTGGTCGGTCTGGCCGTCGGCCCCACCGCCGGCGGCTTGGTGCTCGCGTTCGCGCCCTGGCAGGTCCTGCTGCTGGTGAACGCGCCCATCGCGCTGCTGGCCATGGCCGGTATCCGGTTCGGCATCGCCGCCGACGACCCCACCGAGTTGCACCGCGACCCGCTCGACCTGTCCGGAGCGGCGCTGGGCACGGCGACCATCGTGCTCGCGCTGATCGCGCCCACTCTGTTCGTGAACTCCGGTAGTTCGTGGTCGGCCTGGGCGGCGACCGCCCTGGCCGTGCTGGCCGCGGTCGGGTTCGTGGTCCGCGAGCGTTCCGCCCGCCATCCCCTGCTCGATCTGCACCTCGTGGCCCGCCCGCTGGTGTCCGCCGGGCTGGCCTACAAGGCGGCGGCCGGGCTGGCCACCGCCGGTCTGGCCTACCTGGTCACCCTGCAGCTGCAGTTCGGCTGGGGCTGGGCGCCGGCGCTGGCCGCCATCGGCATGCTCCCGCAGGTCGCGGTGCTGCTGGCCGGCAGCGCCTTCGTGTCGCCGTTCGTGCGCCGGGTCGGGATGGAGCGGGCTGCCTGGCTTTCCTCCGCAGCAGTGGTGGCCGGACTGGCCGTCTTCGGCCTGCTGGGCCGGCTCGGCTACGTCTGGATCGCGCTGGCGCTGGCGCTGGTGGCGGCCGGGCTACGAGTAGTCGGGGTGGTCGCTGCCACCAACGTGATCCGGGGCCTGCCCGAAAATCGCACCACCATTGGCGTGGCCCTGGTCGACACCGCCAGTGAGGTCACCACCGGGGCCGGAATCGCCATCGCCGGGACCATTCTCGCCCTCATGTTCACCGGCGACCTGACCGGCTCGCACTGGACCGCCGGCCAAGCCGCGCAGTTCCAAAGTGCCGTTTCCGTGGCCGGTCTGGTGCTCACCGGGCTGGCTGCCGTCCTGGTCGGCTGGGCCATGCTGCGCTCCCGCGGCGGCGAGCAGCCAGCCGCGCTTCAGTCCGCCGATGACGAGCAGAAGGTTACCGGCTGAGCCCCGACCTCGGACCCTTTCCTCGTGTTCGGATCCGCTGCTGCGGGCCTGACGAGGAGAAGAGGGTCCAAACCCTTCCTCGATCCGAGGGTGATCGCGGCCCGGATCGGTGATGTGCTCACATGAGAAGTACGGTATTCAGCGGGTGTTTCCGATGCCAGGAAACACGACACCCAGGAAATACGACATGAGGAGCAAGTGTGAAGGTAACCGGTATTGGGGGCATTTTCTTCAAAGCGAAAGACCCTGCGGCTCTGCGGGAGTGGTATCGAGATCACCTCGGTATTGATGTCCAGGTCTGGGGAGGTGCCGTGTTCGAACACGGTAGGGCAGGAAGTGCGACGGCAAAGGCAGCCACAGCATGGCGTATTGCCCCGCTCGACGACGAAGCATTCACGCCGAGTACTGCTCCATTCATGATCAACTACTTGGTGGATGACCTGACCGCCTTGCTGGTCAAACTCCGCGCAGACGGTTGTGCCGTTGTGGGTGAGTTCGACGAGGCCGAGCAAGGAAAGTTTGCTTGGATCGTTGATCCGGATGGCAACAAAATCGAATTATGGCAGCCCAAGGGATAGTCCACGCGAGTCCACCACTCGCGGCAGATTTGGACGTCGTGTTGGGTGTCGGCGCGCGCGGTGGCCAGTCGGGTGCCGATCCTGCCTCAGTCCACCGGCCGGGTGGTCAAAGCCCATCTGCATGCATCGCTTACTCCAGGGCCGGAAGACGACGAAACGGACCCGCCCCGAAGGGCGAAGCCGCAGTCAGAGGTGGAGCCCCTTTACGGAATCGAACCGTAGACCTTCTCATTACGAGTGAGACGCTCTACCGACTGAGCTAAAGGGGCAAGCGCTGGTCAGCTTATCCTGTCGCGGGACGGTCAGGAGCGGGACTCGTAGGCCTTACGGGCGCCGCACACCGAGGCCTTGCTGCAGACCTGGCGGGAGCCGTCGGCGGCCAGCTTGATCACGACGGACTCCCCCGGCACCGAGTGGGCCACCACCGTGCCCGGGCCCAGCGGTGAGTCGACGTCCTCGCCCACGGCCGGGGTGGTGGCCTTGAAGTCGACGTACAGCGGGTGCTCGTACTTCAGGCAGCACATGAGCCGGCCACAGGCACCGGAGATGCGCATCGGATTCGCGGGCAGATCCTGATCACGGGCCATACCCAGGGTGACCGGCTCGTAGTCCCGCAGGAATGTCGAGCAGCAGGTGTCGCGGCCGCAGGAGCCGATGGTGCCGGTGACCCGGACGGTGTCCCGCGCGGACAACTGCAGCAACTCGATGCGACTGTTCAGGGTGGCCGACAGGTCGCGGAGCAGCGAGCGGAAGTCCACCGTTTCCGGCGAGCTGTAGTAGATGACCGTCTTGCCCGCGTCCGGCTGCGGGTCCACGGCCAGCACCTTCATCGGCAGGTCGTGCTCGCGGATCAGCCTGCGGCTGGCCACCAAGGTGCGGGCCTTGGTCTTGCGGGTCTGTTCGGTGGCCACCAGATCCGACTCGGTGGCCGGGCCTAGCAGTCGGGGAAAGCCGTCAGTGTCCTCGGAGCTGTACTCGGCGGCCCAGGTCACCGTGGCCACCACCGACCCGTGGGAGGTCGGCAGCAGGACCTTGTCCCCCACCTCGGGCCGCAAGTCCCCGGGGTCGGCGTAGTGCAACTGACCGTTCGAGGTGAACGTGACCGCACAGAGCATGCCCACCCGCTCAGGTTACGGGCCCGGTACGACTCCCCGATGCCGCGCTGTGGCGGATTTGATCGTGGCCGGAGATCAGCGCGAGCATGGGTGCATGAGCACGACCCCGGATCCCGAGCCCGCGTTCCTCCCGCCCCCGCGCGTCACCCCGGTGGGCCCGCCGGAGCCGGTGCCGGCCTCGGTGCGGGTCAAAGCGAATCTCACACGAGTGCTGCCGATCTTCGTGTTGGCCCTGCTCGCCTTCGTCGTAGGGATCAATCTGGGCGGGCTGACCCGCTCGAGCCAGGGTGAGTTCACCCTCTTCGGCCATCTTTTCGTGGTGCCTCGGGGCTGGATGCTGGTCATCATCATCGTGCTCACCCTGGTGTTCGTGATCACCGGCGTGATGGCCAGTCGGGCCGTCGGACGCGAACTGGGCCGCGTCGGCACGGCCCGGGCCGGCCTCGCGGTGGGGGCAGCGATTCGCCTGGGCTGCCTGATCGTGGGCTATCTGACCGTTGCCTTCGGAGTGCTGGGGATGCTGCAGGTCGACGTGGGCGGCCTGCTGGTCGGTGGCGCCGTCACCGGCGTGATCATCGGTATCGCGGCGCAGCAGACGCTGGGCAACTTCTTCGCCGGCCTGGTGCTGCTGTTCACCCGCCCCTACGAACCCGGCCAGCGGATCACTGTGCACACCGGCGCCATGGGCGGTCCGTTCGAGGGCGTGATCGTCGAGACCGGCCTCATCTACACGATCATCCAGACCGACCACGGGCGGGTGAGCATGCCCAACGGCGGTCTCCTGGCCTCGGCGATCGGCCCGGCCACGTCGGCCGACCCGGAAGAGCAGATCTGAGCTCAGCCCGCCCACAACCGGACCATCATGGCCTCCACGGCCACCTGCGGCTTGACGTTCTGCTCGATGGCCAGCCGGCACTCGAGGACCGCATCCAGTCGGCGCAGCGCTCCCTCCGCCCCGAACCGCTGCGCGGCCACGTCCAGGTCACCGACCAGATCCGGGTTGGTCAACGCCACCGAAGCGCCCCAACACCGGGCCAGCACATCGCGATAGAAGCCGGACAGATCCATCAGGGCGCGGTCGAGCACGTCGCGTTCGGTGCGGGTGGCCCGCAGCTTCTGCCGCTTCTCCAGATCACGCACGACCCCGGTGGTGCCGCGGGCGGCCCCGACCGCCCCGCGGCCCGTCCCGCCCGACCCGAGGGCGACCTTGAGCTCCTCCATCTCAGCCACATCCCGGGTCTCGGACACCGACTTGGCCCGGCCCTTGGCCGAGGCGAGCAGGTCGGCCGACTCCTCGAACGTCGCTGACAGTGAACGCACCGCGCCGGGGATGGCCAGGATCCGCTCCCGCTCCTGCTGGGCCACCGGATCGGTGGCCAGCCGGCGGGCCCGGCCGACGTGGCCGGCGGAGACCGACGCGGCCCACTCGGCCGTGTCGGCGGGAATCTGATCGCGGCGTCGCAGCACCGCCGCGATGTCGGCCACCCGAGGGATCCGCAGGGCCACCACCCGGCAGCGCGACCGCATCGTCACCGACACGTCGTCGGGGTGGGTGGACGGCGCGCAGAGCAGGAAAACGGTGTGTCGCGGTGGCTCCTCGATCGCCTTGAGCAGCGCGTTACTGGCCCCCTCGGTGAGCCGATCGGCATCTTCGATCAGGACGATCTGCCAGGCCCCGGTGATCGGACGCCGGGCCGCCATCTGGACGACCTCCCGCATTTCCCTCACCCCGATGGTCAAACCCTCGGGCGCCACCGTTCGGACGTCGGCGTGCGTCCCCGCCAGCACGGTGCGGCAGTGGGCGCAGTGTCCGCAGCCGCGGTCCGGGCACTCCAGGGCGGCGGCGAACGACCGGGCGGCGACCGACCGGCCGGATCCCGGCGGGCCGGTGAACAGCCAGGCGTGGGTCATGGCAGCCGACGGCAGGTCCGGGTCACCGTGCGCCACGGCCACCGCGTCGCTCAGGGCGGCCACCGCTTCCGGTTGCCCGATGACGTCCGTGAAGATGTCGCCGACGGTCGTGGTCATCGGATCCTCATCCGCTTGTCGCCGCCACCGGAGCGAGGCCGGCGGGCGGTAGCTCCGATTCGGCGGGCTGCGCCCGCCCGGGCGTGCGGGAACGCAGTGTCGAGTCCAGTCGCTGGATCAGCTCGACGCTCAGGCCGTCCGCCGGAAGGCCGTCGACGCCCACGGTCAGGTACCGCTCCGGAGCGGCGGACTGCCGGTCCCGGAACGCCTGGGCCAGGGTCATCGGGGTCGGGTCCGTAGTACTCGCCGGGTCCGACGTCGACAGGCCCGGATCGATCGCCACCGGCCTCGGTTCCGGCACCTCGACCAGCAGCGTCAGGTCGGGCCAGAGTCCGTCCACCGCCCAAGCCGCGGTCCTCTGCACCTCTTCCTCACCCAGGCCGGCCACCGCCCCGAAGCGAGCCACCTCGGCGTCGGCGTATCCGGAGCAGACGACGACGGCGCCCTGGGCCAGCGCCGGCCAGACCGTGCCCGAGACGCGCTGGGCCAGCGCGGCCATCGACTGCAGGGCGTCGGCTGCGACGATCTCGACATCGTCCGGCGGCGACTCGACCGGGGCCACTGCAAGCACCACCTGCCAGCCCTCTCCCCGCAGCTGGTCGGTCACCCGGTCGGCCAGGTCGGCCGCCGCGGACGCCGAAGCGCCCTCGATGGCAATGAGCACCCCGGGATATTCACGGAGCCGGCCGCCCAGCCAGTCGGCCCGCTGCCGCCGGAACAACCGCTGCAGCAGCGAACTGGCCAGCCCGCCCACCTGGCGCCCGGCGTAGATCGCGACCAGCAGCGCGATCAGGCCGCCGACGGCGAGCACGATGGCCGGGCTGGACACGGTCCAGCGGAACGAACCGATGTGCACCTGCAGCGGCTTGAGCACGCCGGCCAGCACCGGACCGACGGCTATGGTGGCCAGCAGGGTGAGCCGGACCGAGGACATGACGAAGGCGAACACCCGCCCCCGCAGGTGATCGGCCACCTCGAGGCCGATCATGGTGATCCCGGTGATCCAGGCGATGCCGGCGGACCAGCCCATCACCGCCGCGGCAATCGCCACCCCGACGAAGTCGGGGATGGTGCTCATCACCAGCAGGGTCAGCCCGGCCCCGCCCACGGCCGAGGTGAAAATCATCCGGCGGGGCACGGTGGGCAGGATCTTCGGTCCGGTGAGCATGCCGAAGGCCAGGCCGGTGAACACCGCGCCGAACAGGATGCCGTACCCGGCCGTGCCCGCGCCCAGGGCGAACACGTAGGACTGGGCGACCCCCGCGGTCAGCCCGCCGGCGCCGAAGGCACCGAGCACGCCGATGTACAGGGCACGCATCACCCGGGAGTTCTTGACGAACGAAATGCCCTCGCCGATCAGCGAGAACACCGATTTCGTGGCGCTCCGCTCGCCCACGAACGCGGGAATCAGCCGGCGCGAGAAGGTCACCGTGGCCGCGCAGATCAGGTAGGTGACGGCGTCCAGGACGAGCGCGATGTTGCTGGCCACGGCACTGGTCGGCCCGCCGATCAGGCCCGACCCGGACCCGGAGACCGCCCCCGCGCCGAAGAACTGGGCCGCGGTCGACAGCAGCGCGAACAACGCCGCCGCCACCGGGACCATGCCGTAGATGGAGACGTAGTTGAGCTGATTGGCCACCGCCAACCGCTCCCGAGGTACCACGTTGACCCACATCGCCTGCTTGGCCGGGTTGGTGAACAGCCCGATGGCCTCGACCAGGAACTGGGCCACCAGCAACCAGGTCAGATTCCCGGCCACCGCGATGGACAGGTAGAGCAGGCTGGCCAGGGTGTCGCCGACGGCGGCGATCACCCGCCGGTCGATGCGGTCCACCAGGGCCCCGGCAATCGGCGCCAGCACCAGATCCGGCAGCAGTCGGGTGAGCAGGACCCCCGAGATGGCCGCACCCTGGGCCAGCCCGGACGAGTTCTTGGTCAGGTACGCGGCCAGCGAGGTGGTCGCCAGCAGACCCAGCCAGTCGCCCAGGCTGGAGATGGTGATGGCCGCCCACAGCCGGCGGAAGACCGGGATGTGCAGCAGCACGGAGATCGAGCTCGGTTCCTTGCGGCGACTCATCCGACTCACCGGTGCAGGACTTGCTGGACCGCGTCCAGGATCTTGGCGAACAGGCCGCTGCCGACGAGGAACAAGAAGACGAACACCAGCAGCACGAACACGCCGCCCCAGCTGGTCTTCTTCCTCTTCGGCGGCCGACGGCCGCGGTTGGCCGCGGCCTGCTGCCGCAATTGCGCCTGCAGCGCGGTCAGCTGGCCGGGTAGGCCGGGCCGAGCCGGCGCGGCGATGGGCTGAGGTGGGCGCGGAACCGACCGACCGGCCGGCGGGGCGAACGGCTGCGCATAGGGCGTCGGGGCGTACGACCCGGCCGGGCGCCTCACCGCCGGCGGCCCGGTCCGCATCCCCGGCGGTGGGGCCGGGCGAGTCGCAGCCGTCCGCGGCACGGCCCTGGCGGTGAACAGCGGCGGCGGCACGGCAAAGGCGGGGCCGGTCGGCGGCGGGGGCGAGGCCGACCTCGGCCCCGGCCGTACCGGCGGGGTGAGCCCGATCGACGAGTCGGGGGCGTCGACGACCGAGGACGACGCCGTCGGGTCCGCCATGACCTCGAACTTCAGGGGTGCCGGCGCCGGGTCGGCCATCCCGTTCCGCCCGCTCAGCGCGTCGACGAACTCCGTCGACTGCCTGCGCACCGAAGCCATGCGTCGATGGTAGGTCGCCGGTCCGACAGCCCGGGCGGAACCGCCCGCGCCGGTCAGCTCGGGTACTGCGGGGCGAGCCCGCCGCGCAGCTGGATCAGGTGCCGGGCATGCTCTTCCAGCCGGACGTCCTCGGGCCGTTCCGGCCGCCAGGGCCGGGTCGGCAGGACCCGGCGCTGATCGTCCAGAGCCACGAACACGGTCAGGCAATGGGTCGTCAGCTGCATGTCCGGATGTCGCGGATCTCCCGACCGGACGTGTACCGAGACATGCATGCTGGACCGGCCGGTGTGCAGCAGCCGGGCCCGGACCTCGACCAGGTCGCCGATCTGGATGGGCCGGTAGAAGCGGATACCCCCGGAGTAGACGGCGACGCCGGGGTTGCCGGACCAGCCGGTCGCGCACACGTAGGCGGCCTCGTCGATCCACCGCATCACGGTGCCGCCGTGGGTCTTCCCGCCCCAGTTCACGTCGGTCGGTGCGGCCAAGAAGCGCAGCGTGGACTCCGGTGCGGTCGAGTCATCGGTGTATTCCTGCTCGGCCATGGCCGCCTCGATCCGGGCCCGGACGCCGGTCTTGGCCACCGCGACCTGAGCGGCGGCGTGGTCGACCTCGGTCCGGGGCCGCCACGGCGGCACCGGCGCCGGGCGCCCGTCCGGCCCGATCGCGACAAAGACAACGGTGCAGGAGGTGGCGAAGGCGAACTCGCCGACGTGCGGCTGGGCCGAGGCGACCGAGACCTCGATGTGCATGCTGGACCGGCCGGTGTGCACCAGCGTGGCGATGACCTCGACGATGTCGCCGGAGTGGATGGGACGGGCGAAATCCACGTTGCCGACGTAGACCGTTACGCAGTAACCGCCGCACCAGCCCACCGCGCAGGCGTAGGCCGCCTTGTCGATCCATTCGAGCACCCGACCGCCGCCGACCGCCGTGTCGGTAAGACTGGCCACATCGGTCGGAGCGGCCATCAGTCGGAGGGTGATCTCGCGGGCGCCGGTACCCATGCCGGGCAGGGTAACCGTCCAGGTCAGCGGGCGGGCACCCGGTTCTTGCGCTATTGGTAGCTGGTCACGCCGATCTGTCTCGCGAACGCGGCCAGGTCGAAGGACGGTTGCTTGCGGGAGAACGCCTCTCGCCGCTCCTGCGGCGACATCGCGGCCAGCGCGGACAGCACCGCTCCAGAGAAGCCGGCGATCCGGGGGGCGTCGTTGATGGGCACGACCGAGTGCACGACCTGATCTTCATAGAAGTGCACCAGGTTGAAGGTCTGGCCGGCGTCCACCCCGGCCAGCGCGCCCGGCTCGAAGCTGGTGTCGATGGTGTAGCAGGTCGCGGCGGCCACCGATACCGGGATACCGGCGAACATGCCGGTGGTCGAGTAGTGCAGGTGGCCGCCGAGGATGACCCGGACGTCGGTGCCCCGGACCACGTCGGCGAACTCGTCCTGGTGATCCAGCTCGATGACCGCCATCAGGTCCACGGGTGTGGGCAGCGGCGGATGGTGCAGGGCGATCACGGTGCCGTCCGGGGCGGGCGTGGCCAGCACGTCCCGCAACCACTCGAGCTGTGAGGTCTCCAGGTCGCCGTGGTGATAGCCGGGCACGGTCGAGTCCAGGGAGATGATGCGCAGGCCGTTGACCTCGTGCACCCGATCCTGGACGGCGGTGCTGGGGTCTTGCCCGAACAGGATCGAGGAGTACGGCTCACGTTCGTCGTGGTTGCCCATCACCCAGATCAGCTGCGACCCCAGCCGCTCGACCGCCGGCTCGACGAGCTCCTTGAGCCGGTGGTAGGCCTCCGGTTCGCCCAGATCGGCCAGGTCGCCGGTGATCACCACGGCCTCCGGCTGCATTCCGGACCGTTCCAGCTGGGCGAACGTCCGGGCGACCTGGGCGTCGGTGTCGACCACGCCGTACAGCGGGCGCCCCCCGGCGAGCAGGTGGGTGTCGCTGATGTGCGCGATCGCGTGCCGGGGCGGGGGGTAATGACCGAGCTGAAACACGGTCAGCCCGTGCTCTTCCGGTTCGTCGTGGTCTTGGTGGCGGTGGTTTTGGTGGTCGCGCTCCTGGCTTTGGCCGTCTTGGTGGTCGTGCCCTTGGCTCCGGCAATCCTGGTGGCGGACGACGCCGCCTTGGCCGGGGCCTTGCGGGTCGTCCGGGCCGGAGCCGGGCCCCGGGCCCGTCGGTCGGCCAACAGCTCGCCGGCGCGTTCCACGGTCAGTGTTTCGACCTCGTCGCCCTTGCGCAGCGACGCGTTGGTCTCACCGTCGGTGACGTAGGGCCCGAACCGGCCGTCCTTGACCACCATGGGCTTGTTGGTGGCCGGGTCGGCGCCGACCTCGCGCAACGGCGGCGCGGCCGCGGCCTGCCGGCCGCGGGTCTTGGGCTGCGCATAGAGGGCCAGCGCCTGCTCCAAGGTGACCGTGAAGATCTCGCCCTCGCCGGCCAGCGACCGCGAGTCCGTGCCCTTCTTCAGGTACGGCCCGTAGCGACCGTTCTGGGCGGAGATCTCGCCGCCGTCGGCCGGATCGACGCCGACGATTCGGGGCAGGCTGAGCAGCTGCACCGCGGTGGCCTGATCGACGGTGTCCATGGACATGGACGCGAACAACGAGCCGGTCCGGGCCTTCACCGCGTTCTTGCCGGTGGTCGGGGTGCCCTCAGGCAGCACCTCGGTGACGTACGGGCCGTAGCGGCCGTCCTTGACCACGATCGGGTAGCCGGTGTCGGGCGCGATCCCGACCTCGCGGTCACCCTGGCCGGCTTGCGCGAACAGCGCCTCGACCGTCTCGAGGGTCAGTTCGTCGGGGGCCAGGTCCTCGGGCAGATTGGCCCGCTCCGATTGGCCGGCCTCCCCTTCCGCCGGCCTTTCCAGGTAAGGGCCGTACCGCCCGACCCGGACCACGATCTGTCGACCGGCCTCGTCGGTCAGCAGCGGGAGCGAGTTGACCTCGCGCGCGTCGATGTCCTCCAGCCGCTCCCCGACCAGCTTCTTCAAGCCACCGGCTCGAGCGACGGAGCCGTCAGATCCGGTAGCGCCGCCGAAGTAGAACGCGGTCAGCCAGTCGGTCCGGCCCAGCCGACCCTCCGCGATGGCGTCCAACTCGTCTTCCATGGCCGCGGTGAAGTCGTAATCGACCAGCCGGGAGAAGTGCTGCTCGAGCAGCCCGATCACGGCGAAGGCGATCCAGGAGGGCACCAGCGCCTGACCCTTGCGCCAGACGTAACCGCGCTCGGTGATGGTCCGGATGATCGAGGCGTAGGTCGACGGCCGGCCGATGCCCAGGTCCTCCAGCGCCTTGATCAGCGACGGCTCGGTGTAGCGGGCCGGCGGGGTGGTCACGTGCGACCCGGGGATCAGATCCCCGGCGGTCAGCGGCTGGCCAACGGTCAGGTTCGGCAACCGGCGCTCGGCGTCGTCGGCCTCACCGCCGGCCTCCGAGTCCACCGTCTCGACGTAGGCGCGCAGGAAACCCGGGAAGGTGATGGTCCGGCCGGAGGCGGTGAACACGCACTCCTGGGTGTCGGCCATCGCGCTCACCCGGAGCGAAAGGGTCATGCCCCTGGCGTCGACCATCTGCGAGGCGATGGTGCGCTGCCAGATCAGCTCATACATCCGGAACTCGTCGCGTTCCAGCCGGTTGGCGACCTGCCCGGGGGTGCGGAAAGCGTCGCCGGCCGGCCGAATGGCCTCGTGCGCCTCTTGGGCGTTCTTGACCTTGCGGGTGTATTGCCGGGGCGCGTTGGGCACGTACTCCGGCCCGTACAGCTCGCGGGCCTGTGCCCGGGCGGCGTCCAGCGCGGTCTGGCTCAACGTGGTCGAGTCCGTCCGCATATAGGTGATGTAGCCGTTCTCGTACAGCCGTTGGGCGGTGCGCATGGTCCGCTCGGAGGAGAAGCCGAGCTTGCGGCCGGCCTCCTGCTGCAGGGTCGAGGTCATGAACGGTGGGTAGGGCTTGCGGGTGTAGGGCTTGTCCTCGACGCTGGTCACCCGGGCGGGTCCGCCGTCGAGCTGCGCAGCCAGGGTCCGGGCGCCGTCCTCGTCCAGCAGCAGTACGTCTGAACCGGACTTGATCTGACCGCTGCGCTCGTCGAAGTCCCGGCCGACAGCCAGCCGACGACCGCCGACGGACTGCAGGGCGGCAGAGAACGTTTCCTTCTTCTCGGTGGAGAAGGTGCCGTCCAGGCCCCAGTAGGCACCCGAACGGAAGGCCATCCGGGCCCGTTCCCGTTCGACCACGATCCGGGTGGCCACCGACTGCACGCGACCCGCCGACAGCTTGGGCATGACCTTGCGCCACAGCACCGGCGAGACCTCGTAGCCGTACAGCCGGTCCAGGATGCGGCGGGTCTCCTGGGCGTCGACCAGGTCGGTGTCCAGCTCGCGGGGCGACTCGGCGGCGGCCCGGATGGCGGCCGGGGTGATCTCGTGGAAGACCATCCGCTTGACCGGAACCTTGGGCTTCAGGGTTTCCAACAGGTGCCAGGCGATGGCCTCGCCCTCGCGGTCCTCATCCGTGGCCAGGTAGAGCTCGTCCGCGCCGGCCAGCAGCGATTTGAGCTTGGCCACCTGCGCCTTCTTCTCGGGCGAGACCACGTACAGCGGCTCGAAGTCGTGGTCGGTGTCGACGCCGAGGCGGGCCCACGGCTCGCCCTTGTACTTGGCCGGAACGTCGGCAGCGCCGCGCGGTAGGTCGCGGATGTGCCCGACCGACGACTCCACGATGTAGCCGTCGCCCAGGTAGCCGGCGATGGTCTTCGCCTTGGACGGCGACTCCACCACCACCAGCCGCACTCCGTGCGTGCCCGACCGAGCTGCCATGCGTTGTCTCCTCTTATCTGCGGGCCCCACCCATACCCCGCGACCCGTACCAGCGTCCGCCGGCGACCGGCGACGATGCGATCGTCCGCGTGCGGGCCCTGGGAAGAGGACCCGGACGCGGCCGACCATGCTCCGGACTGCAGGATGACACGGCGTGTCAAATCAGCACGTCAGCGTGACGGCCTGTCGCGATTCCCGCCCCGGTTCCCCCGCGAAGATCGATTTCCCCCCACGAAGATCAATCCGGGCCTTTTTCGGGGCAATTGATCTTCGCGGGGAGAAACCGATCTTCGCAGGGACGGGCGGGCTCAGTGGGCCGGGGGCGGAAAGGCTTCGCTGGGTGCCTCGGGCGGCGGGGTCCCGACCATCTCGGCCAGCCGGCCCACCCGGCGCCGACCGAGCACCCGCAGCGCCGGCCCGCCGGCCCGCACGCCGACCAACGCGGCCGTCACCCCGGTCCGGGAGAGCAGGGCGGCCAGCGGCTCGTGGGTGCCCTCGGCCCGGCTGTCCAGGCCGAGCAGGTAGCCGGACCCGGAGTCCGGACCTCCGCCGCCCGGGCCGGCGGGGTCAGTGCTGCCCACGGTGGCCACCCGGCCGGCGGCCAGCACCCAGCAGCGCAGGAATCCGACGTCGGCCCGCAGGTCGGACGGCACGGACTTCACCGCGCCCCGCACCCATTCACGCTGCAGGTCGTTCAGTTCGATGGTGCGTTCGCTGGCCAAGAGCCAATCGCCGTCGTCCACCCGGGTGATGTCGGACTCCACGTCCCGCACCCGGAGCTCCCGCCGCAGGGCCAGCGCCCGCCATTCCGCATCGAGCAGGATCGACAGCCGCACCCCCGATGCGGCCCGGACCAGCTGGCCGTGCGCGGCCAGCAGACCGCCGAGATCGTCCCGGTGCGGCGGGGTCAGGTCGGCCGAGAAGAAAGAGAGCTGACTCATCCGCGGCCGTACTGTCTCGGCCGGCCGGCCTTCTTCGCGGTGCCGCGCTTGCCCACCGCCCCCACGGAACCCACAGCCGGTCAGGCTAGACCTGAGCGCCGGGCACCCGGGCGGCCCGTCAGGAAAGGCCGCTGCAGGCGGGCAGGGCCAGGACGAGCTCGGCATAGCCCTCCGGGTAGGCCGGTGCGTCGGCCGCGATCTTGCCCACGGCGGCCTGGATGCCCGCCTCGACCTGGTTGACCGCCGTGTTCAACTCGGCCGTCGTGGTCGGGTGACTGTTCTTGATCGTGGTCGCACCCGCCGCGTAGCCGGCGGCGATGGCCCGGAACACGCCCACCCGGACCAGCTTGGCGGTACTGCCCTCCGGCACCGTCGGTGCGGCCAGCCCGGCCAGGGTGATCGCCGTCGTCGCCGCGCTGGCCGACAGGGCCTGATATGCGGAAACCACCTGGGCCTGCAGTTGCGCGACGGTCCCGCTGGTCTTCGGGCTGGCCAGCTTCTGCAGTGCCTTCTGCCCCAGGCACACGCCGGAGAACCAGGCTTTGCTGGTGGCGTCCAGAACGGGAGCCGCCGACGACGGACTCGCCGACGGGCGGGCGCTCCTACTGATCGAGGCCGAGGCGGGTGGCGACGAACGCGTCGGCGAGGGCAACGGTGTCGGCGAGGCGATCACCACAGTGGTCGAGGTGGCGGTGGTGATCTGCGGTGGCGCCGAGGATGAGGTGCAGCCGGCCAGCATCGTCAGCACCAGGCCGGTCGCCGCCACTCCCCAGGCCCGCCGAAGATTCACGAGATCTATTGTCCCGCACGGCCCGACCGGCAACCGGCCGCGGTCAGCCCTGGACTATTTTCTGCAGCTGCGCACAGGCCGGGATCTTGAGCAGGTTCTCTTGCGTCTCCGTGTCCAGGGCGGCGATCGGGGCAACGATGGCCTGCGCCTGGCTGGTCAGCGTCGGTTGCTTGGCCTGGGCCAGAGCGACCAGTTGGCTGGGGTCCTTGGCCGCGTCGACCGCTGCGGTCTCCGTCTCGAGCGACGAGATGGTGGTCGCGACCGCGTCCAACGCCTTCGGGACCTCGGTGGCCAGCGTGGTGCCGCCAGTGATGGTGGGGGCGGGCAGCTTGGCCAGCGCCTTGCTGGTGGCGGTGAAATCAGCGGCGGAGACCTTGTAGGCCGCCACCAGCAGCGGCTTGGTGGCTGCGGTGACCTTGCCCTTGAGCAGCGGGTCCACCGTCTTGTTGGCCACTGCGGCGGTAGCGAAGCCGGAGCAGAACGCGGTGAACCAGGTCGTCGTCTTCACATCGAACCCGGCCGCTCCCTTGGACGCCGTCGCGCTGCCACCGCTCGATGCCTCGGAGGAGGGGGACACAGACGGTTCCGTGACCGAGGCCGAACCCGCCGAGGACATGTCCGACGACGACATCGCCGGCGATGACATTTCCGCGGACGACATCTCGGCGGACGAGGCCATGGCCGAGGACGACGTGCTGCTCGACGAACTCGAACTCGAACTCGACGCCGCTCCGGAGCTGGACGAGCTGCACCCCACGAGCAGAGCGGATGCCGCAATGGCGGCCACCCAGGAAGCGGTCTTGCGCATGGTTCGTGCCCTTCGTTCGACGACGTGGGGCCGATTCCCCCGGGCACAAACTAGCAACGAAACGGACAGCTACGTACCCGTTCGCCACACTGTGAACAGATCGAGACGTTCAGGCTTCCAGCTGGGACGCGCGCCGCTTGCTCACCACGATGGCCACCACGATCACCAGGACAGCCGCGAGCGAGATCCCGATGCGGATGCCCGTGTTTGCGCTGCTCCCCACGGTCAACGCCACAATCGCCGGGGCGATCAGCAGCGACACCAGGTTCATCACCTTCAGGAGCGGGTTGATGGCCGGCCCGGCGGTGTCCTTGAACGGGTCACCCACGGTGTCGCCGATGACGGTGGCCGCGTGCGCATCCGAGCCCTTGCCGCCGTAGTTGCCGTCCTCGACCAGCTTCTTGGCGTTGTCCCAGGAACCGCCCGAATTGGCCAGGAACACGGCCATCAGGGTGCCGGTGCCGATGGCGCCGGCGAGGTAGCCGGCCAGCGGTCCGACGCCCAGCCCGAAGCCGACCGCGATCGGGGCGAACACGGCCAGCAGGCCCGGGGTGGCCAACTCCCGCAAGGAGTCCCGAGTGACGATGTCCACGACCTTGCCGTATTCCGGCGTTCCGGTGCCGTCCATGATCCCGGGAATCTCGCGGAACTGTCGGCGCACCTCGCGGACCACGGCGCCGGCCGCCCGGGACACCGCGCTGATGGCCAGCCCGGAGAACAGGAACACCACGGCCGCGCCCACCAGCACCCCGACCAGGGTGTTCGGCGAGACGACGTTGGCGGCGAAGACTTCCAGCGTCTGTCCGGCCTTGGCCATCGCCTTGGTGATGGCGTCGGAGTAGGAGCCGAACAGCGCGGTGGCCGCGAGCACGGCGGTGGCGATGGCGATGCCCTTGGTGATGGCCTTGGTGGTGTTGCCCACCGCGTCCAGGTCGGTCAGGATCCGGGCGCCGGCCTCGGACACCTCACCGCTCATCTCGGCCACGCCCTGGGCGTTGTCCGAGATCGGGCCGAAGGTGTCCATGGCCACGATCACGCCTACCGTGGTGAGCAGGCCGCAGCCGGCCAGGGCGATGCAGAACAGCGCCACGATCAGGGATCCGGAGAGCAGGTAGGCGCCGAACACGGCCGCCCCGATGACCAGAGCGGTGTAGACCGCGGACTCGAAGCCGACCGACAGGCCGGCCAGGATCACGGTGGCCGCGCCGGTCAGTGACGAGTGGGCCACGTCCTTGGTGGGCTTGCGGGCGGTGTCGGTGAAGTAGCCGGTCAGCACCAGGATGACCGCGGCCAGCACGATGCCGATGATCACCGACGCGAAGGCGATGACGGCGGGATTCCCGGGCAGCCCGGCGATGGTGGTGCCGACTGCCTTGACGTCCAAATCGGAGAATCTCTTGGGCAGGTAGACGAACGAGGCGACGCCGCAGAGCACCGCGGAGATCACGGCCGAGATGTAGAACGACCGGTTGATGGTGGTCAGGCCACTCTCACCGGCTCGGGACCGGGTGATGTAGACCCCAACGATCGCGGTGAGCACCCCGATGGCCGGGACGATGAGCGGGAAGATCAGGCCCTTCACGCCGAACGCGGCGCTGCCCAGGATGAGTGAGGCGACCAGGGTGACCGCGTAGGACTCGAACAGGTCCGCGGCCATGCCGGCGCAGTCACCCACGTTGTCGCCCACGTTGTCGGCGATGGTGGCGGCGTTGCGCGGGTCGTCCTCGGGAATGCCCTGCTCGACCTTGCCGACGAGGTCGGCACCGACGTCGGCGGCCTTGGTGAAGATGCCGCCGCCGACCCTCATGAACATGGCCAGCAGCGCGGCGCCGAACCCGAAGCCCTCGAGCACCCGAGGCGCCTCGCCCACATAGACCAGGACGACGAAGGCCGCACCCAGCAGACCCAGGCCGGTCGTGGTCAGGCCGACCACGCCGCCGGTACGGAAGGCGATCTGCATGGCCCGTTCCCGGCCCTCGGTGTTCGCGGCGGCAGCGACGCGCACGTTGGCCCGAGTGGCCAGCCACATGCCGCTGAACCCGACCAGGGCCGAGAAACCGGCGCCGACCAGGAAGAAGATGCTGCGCCCGACGCGCTCACCGGTGGAATCCGCGGGGAGCACGAACAGCAGTGCGAACACGACCACGACGAACACGGCCAGGGTCCGGAACTGCCGGGTCAGGTAGGCGGCGGCGCCCTCCTGAACGGCCGCGGAGATGCGCTGCATTTCCGCTGTGCCCTGACCCGCGGCCAGCACCCCGGCGCGCAAGACGAAGGAAATGGCCAGTGCGATCAGTGCGACGACCGCCACGGCGATCACGATGACCTTGTCCGAGCCACTGAAAGTGAGGACGGATGTGGCGCCCACTCAAACTCCTGATCCGATGCAGAAAGCACCGGCTCCGCGAGTGGACCGGCGCTGGTCGTTGCGTCAATTGCCGGTGATCCGGCTCGAACGCGCATCACTCTAAGGCAGGCCACCGACACTTCCTGTCGCGGTCCATCCGCGGGGCGGGGTGCTGTCACGATTCAGGTGACCGGGGTCACTCCAGCACGGCTACTCCGCCCGCGGGCGCGCCGCGGTTCGCACTGTCGGTGTCGGCGCCGACAATGACGGGGTGACATCCGATCGGTTCTCGCGCCCGGACTGCGAGGACCTGCTGGCCGCCCTGGCCGGAGCGGATACCGCGGTGACCCATGTCGAGCGGTTACCGGCCCGACCCGGCCGCCCGGTGCCCTGGCCTGAGTGGGCCGCACCCGAGCTGGTGCGGCGCTGGGCGGGCCGGGGGGTGTTGCGGCCGTGGACCCACCAGGTGGCCACGGCCGAGCTGGCCCGGCGCGGCACCCACGTCGTTGTGTGCACCGGGACCGCATCCGGAAAGTCGCTGGGTTACCAGCTTCCCGTCCTGCAGGCGCTCTCGGACGATCCGCGGGCCACGGCGCTCTACCTGAGCCCGACCAAGGCGCTCGGCGTGGATCAGCTCGGCTCGCTGGAGGAGCTGGCCCCGGCGGCGGTGCGGCCGGCCTTGTTCGACGGCGACACCCCGCTGACGGAGCGGGACTGGGTGCGCGAGCACGCCCGCTGGGTGCTGACCAATCCGGACATGCTCCATCACAGCCTGCTGCCCCATCACGAACGGTGGCAGCGGTTCTTCCGGCGCCTGCGGTTCGTGGTCGTCGACGAGTGCCACGCCTACCGCGGGATGTTCGGCTCGCACGTGGCGTTGGTGCTACGCAGGCTTCGGCGGGTGGCGGCCCTGTACGGGGCGGCGCCGACGTTCGTGTTGGCGTCGGCCACGGTGGCCGACCCGGCCGTGGCCGGCCAGCGGTTGATCGGCGCGCCGGTCCGGGCCGTGACCGACGACGGGGCCCCCCGGGCCGGCGCCGACTTCGTGCTCTGGGAGCCTCCGGTGCTGCCCGGTCTGACCGGCGAGAACGACGCTCCGGTACGGCGATCCGCGCCGGCCGAAGCAGCCGAGCTGACCGCCGACCTGGTGGCCTCCGGGGCCCGGACGCTCACCTTCGTCCGATCCCGGCACGGGGCCGAACAGACCGCCATCACCGCCCGACGCCGGCTGTCCGAGACAGCGCCGGAGTTGGCCGACGCGGTGGCCGCGTACCGCGGCGGCTACCTGCCGGAGGAGCGCCGGGAGCTGGAGCGGGACCTGCGCAGCGGTCGGCTGCGCTGCCTGACCAGCACCAATGCTCTCGAACTGGGGGTGGACATCGCCGGCTTGGACGCCGCCGTGCTGGCCGGTTATCCGGGCACGCTGGCCTCGCTGTGGCAGCAGGCCGGGCGGGCCGGGCGGGGTCGGACCCGGGCGGTGGTGGTGTTCGTGGCCCGCAACGACCCGCTGGACAGCTACCTGGTGCACCACCCGGAGGCGGTGTTCGGTCGGCCGATGGAAGCCGCGATGACCGACCCGACCAACCCCCACCTGCTGCGCTCGCACTTGGAGTGCGCCGCCGCCGAGCACCACCTCGCCCCGGCCGACCTGGATCTGTTCGGTGGGTCGGCCGCGGTCCGGCCCGTCCTGGACGAGCTGGTCGTCCAGCGGGTGCTGCGGACCCGGCCCGCGGGTTGGTTCACCGCTGAGCCCGGTCATCCCGCCGACCGAGTCGACCTGCGCGGCTCCGGAGCCGGCCAGGTGGCCATCGTCGAATGTGACACCGGCCGGCTGCTGGGGACCGTCGATGCGCACCGCGCACCCTCGGCCGTCCACCCCGGGGCCGTGCACCTGCACCGCGGGCAGAGCTTCGTGGTCCAGGACCTGGACCTGGCCGAGGGGGTGGCGCTGGTGCAGGCGCAGCGCCCGGACTGGACCACCATGGCTCGTTCGGTTTCCACGGTCGAGCTCACCGGTTTCGATCGCCGGATGTCACTGAACGCCGGGGTCGCGGTGGCGGTCGGACCGGCCCGGGTGACCGAGCAGGTGGTGGGCTATCTGCGCCGACGACCCAACGGCGAACTGATCGACGCGGTGCCGCTGGACATGCCCGAACACACCCTGGACACCCGGGCGGTCTCCTACACCATCGCGCTGCCGACGCTGCTGCAGGCCGGGCTGTCCGAGGCGGGGATCCCGGGTGCCCTGCACGCCGCCGAACACGCCGCCATCGGACTGCTACCGCTGTTCGCCGGCTGCGACCGGTGGGACATCGGTGGGCTGTCCACTCGGTTGCATCCCGATACGGGTGAACCCACGGTGATCGTCTACGACGGGTTCCCGGGCGGGGCCGGCTTCGCCGACCGCGGGTTCGAGGCCCTTCCCACATGGCTCGGTGCGGTCCGACGGCTGGTGGACGACTGCCCGTGCGCCGCCGGCTGCCCCTCCTGCGTCCAATCGCCAAAATGCGGCAACGGGAATTCGCCGCTGGACAAACGGGGTGCGGTCGTCGTGCTCGACCTGGTGTTGTCGGCCCTGCAGCGGGGCTCGGGTCTGCGCTCGACGGCCTGAGGGAATGTCGGCCCCTCGCCCTTCGTTGTCAGCAGTCATGCAGGTCGAGGTGTTCTCCGACGTCGTGTGTCCGTGGTGCTACATCGGCAAGCGCAGGTTGGAGGAGGCACTGTCCACGTTTGCGCACGCCGATGACGTGACCGTGACCTATCGGTCCTTCCAGCTCGACCCGACCACACCGGTCGACGTGACCGGCTCGATCACCGAACGGCTGGCCGAGAAGTACGGCGTGAACCTCGGTCAGGCGCGCGCCATGAACGACCGGGTGTCGGGCATCGCCGACACGGTGGGACTCGACTTCCACCTCGACCGGGCCCAGGCCGCCAACACCCTCGCCGCCCACCGGTTGCTGCATTTCGCCGCGGTGCACGATCGCCAGGCCGAGCTGAAAGAGCGGCTGATGCGGGCCTACTTCACCGAGGGCGCCAATCTGAACGACCGCGACGAGCTGGTCCCGCTGGCCGGCCAGGTCGGGCTGGACACCGCCGCGGCTGCGGAGGTTCTCGATTCCGACCAGTTCGCCACCGAGGTCGAGGCCGACATCGCCCTGGCCCGCGGTTTCGGCGTCACCGGGGTTCCCTTCTTCGTGTTCGACCGCACCTACGGAGTTTCCGGCGCCCAGGAGTCGGCGGTGTTGTCCCAGACCCTGGAGCGGGCTTGGGCCGACACGCACCCGCCGGCCCTGCTCACCCCGGTCGGGACGAGTGAGTCGGGTGCGGCCTGCGAGGGCGATTCTTGCGTCGTGTGACCGGCATGATCGCGGGCGAAGTGGCGCGCCTCACGGAACTTGAGGGCCCGCGTGGGCCTGACCCTCGGCACCAGCGCCCAGACCCGCGAACGGAACCTCGACCCGAACCCGGACCCGCACGTCCAGACCCTCCTGAGTGCAGCTGATCAGCTCGGCTGCGTTCTGCCGGACCAGCTCGCCGGCTCGGTCACAGGGCGAACCGTTCAGCACCGCGGCCGCTCCAGCCAATGCGCCCAGGTCGGCAGCGGCCTCGGCCCGATGCCGCGCCACCATGGCCGCACCCAGATGCAGACCGGTTCCGGTGAACACCAGCAGCAGGGCCAAGGTCAGGCAGACGAAGACCGTGGCCACACCGGCGTCGTCGGCCCGGCTCCCGCGCTCGACCCGAGTCCGGCGCGCGACACGGGGCCACCCGGTCATGGCGGCGCGACCGACTCCCGGGCGGCGACCGCCTGGCTTCGCAGCACGATCCCGGGCAGCATGCCGCCCAGCGCGGCCACGCTGACCACCGCGGTCACAGTGGTGTCACCGTCGGACAGGGAAAGGGCAGCTCCCGCCGGAGCAAGGTTCTCGACCGCCTGATGTGCGGCCGACTCGTCACCCCGCCCGGCCAGTCGGGCCGCCTCCCGGGCCGCGTCGGACACCCGAAGCTGAGCCACCAGGCAACCGAGCGCGGCCAGGCAGGCGACCGTGACCACGACCAGGGTGGCCAGCCCGACCGCAGCCTCGACGGTCACGCTGCCCCGTTCAGATCGGTCAGCCTCGCCATCGCGATCCGGCCCGGTGGGCGGGCGGCGCGTCACAGTGAGGTGTGCAGGGCCGTGTTGATCAAGCTGGTCAGTCCGGACACGACCGACCCACCGGTGACGATCTTGTACAACACCGCCGCGAACGCGGCCGCGACCACGGTGCCGATCGCGTACTCCACGGTGCTCATGCCGGCGTCGTTCGCTGCCACCCTTTCCCGGAGATCGGCCTGGCTCTCCGGGATGTCGACGGCCCCGAGCTCAGGGATGTCGGCCTCCCGATCGGCGCCCCGCTCGGGGTCGTGGTCGATGCGCAGCAATTGCCAGCGGTGTCGTTGCATCGGATTCCTCCTGGTGTACGGATGTTCGTTTCCACTACTTTGATGTCCCCTCGAACCGCTGTCCAGAGCGAGCATCGCGGTTGTGGATGAATCCAAGGCCTGGGGACAACTCGCCGAGGCGCACGACCTCGACACGCCGAAAAGGGGCCGAAGCGCGGCTCAGAACACGTGCAGGGTGCCCAGCAGCCCGATGATCACCGGGGCCAGGCCGAGACAGAGGAACGCCGGGAGGAAGCACACCCCCAACGGCGCGGTCATCAGTACCCCGGCCCGGGCCACCCGGCTTTGCGTCTGCGCCGCCGACTCGGCCCGCAGGACGCAAGCGTGGGCCCGGACCGCAACGGCCAGCGGGGTCCCGGCCAGCGCCGACCGACGCGCGGCGGCGGCTACCGCGGCCAGCTCCGGACATTCCGCGGCCGGTCGCCAGGCGGTGTCGACGTCGGCTCCGACGGCGAGCAGTGCGGCCACACTTCCCCACACCTGCAGTGCGCCCGGCCCGCCGGAGTCCGGGGTGGTGAGCGGGAACAGCAGCGGCTCCATCTCCATCCGCACGGCCGCCAGAGCGGTCCCGATGGGCAGACCGGACTCCAGGCACCCGGCCAGCAGATCGGCGTGCACGATCAGCAGCCCGCGCTCCCGGGCGCGCGCGGCGCGAGATTCCCGGACCGGCAGCCGAGCGACCGCCGCCGTTCCCGAGCAGGCGATGGCCAGCACCATCCACCAGGGCACACCGAGCAGCAGTCCGGCCGCCAGCAGGCCGGCACCCGCTGTGATCGAGCGTCGGCGGGCGGGCGTGAGCGAACGACGGGAACGGGTCGGGCTCCGGGAAGCGCCCGATCCGATCCAGATCCGGGGCGGCAGAAGGAGCAGGCCCGTGCCGAGCAGCCACCAACCCACCGCCGCCAGGGTCTGGACGGCCACCGTCAGGGCCGCACGATCCGCGCCGTCCAGCCCAGACCGGCGCAGGTCAGGGTGGTACCGGCGATCAACAGGACCCCACCGACCGGCGTCTGCAGCAGCACCTGCAAGGGATGCGCTCCCATGCCGACCCCCAGCAGCAGTCCCAGTCCCGGCAGCAGCGCCAGCACGACCCCGGACAACCGCGGGCCGGCCAGTTCCGCGGCCCGTTCCCGGTCCTGCCGAAGACGCTCCTCGAGGTCGGCCGCGAGCCCGTCGAGCAGCACCGCCCAGGACACCCCGTGCCGGCGACTCAGGCCCCAGCCGGCCCACAGCAACCGGGCGGGCTCGGAGGCCGAGCTCGACCTCGCAGCGGTTCCCGGCCAGCGCATCTCGGCCGCCAGCTCGGCCAGGGCGCCGGCGGCCGCCCCGGCACTGACCCCGCCCACCACGGCCACCGCGGTGAGCGGATCGGCTCCGGCCCGGACTTCACGGGCGAGCGCACGCACACATTCGGACCAGGTCTTCTCCTCGCGGCGCTGCCGGCGGCGACGCCAGCCGCCCCGGGCCAGTGCCAGCACGGTGGCCGACATCAGAACCGCCGCGACCCCCGCCGCGAGACCCGTGGCCAGGCCGACGAGGACGGCCACGCCCGGCGGGACCACCCACACCAGCGCCGGGTGAGGACTCGGAAGACGCGGCCGCGACCACGCCCGACGGGGGCGCAGGGCACGGCCGGCGGGCGGCCAGGCCCAAAGTCCGCTCGCGAGCAGTAGCCACATCACCACGGCGGATCGACCCCGCGGTCCCTGAGCAGAGCGGCCAGCCGCGCCGCGCCGGGCGCCACGCATCGCCCGTCGGAAATGGCCGGCGCCACCGTCACCGATCCGTCGTCATTGCGCACCAGCACAGCGATCTCGGCCACCGTGCGCCGGTGGCCGCACCGACGGACCTGCATCAGGACCTGCAACGCTCCGGCCAGCTGACCAGACAGCGCCCGCCGATCCATCCCGGCCAGGGCGGCCAGAGACTCCAGCCGGGCGGGCACATCAATGGTCGCGTTGGCGTGCACGGTGCCGCCGCCACCCTCGTGGCCGGTGTTCAGAGCCGCGAGCAGGTCGACGACCTCCGGTCCGCGCACCTCGCCGACCACGATGCGGTCGGGTCGCATTCGCAGCGCCTGCCGGACCAGATCGCGCAACCCGATCGCGCCGGCGCCCTCGACGTTCGCGGTCCGGGCGACGAGTCGGACGGTATGCGGATGCGGCGGCTGCAGCTCCTCCGCGTCCTCGACGATGATCACCCGCTCGTGATCGGGCACCGCCGAGAGCAGGGCGCCGAGCAGGGTCGTCTTGCCCGCGCCGGTCCCGCCGCTGACCAGGAAGGCCAGCCGGGCGGCGATCACCGCCGACAGCGCGGCCCGGACCACGCCGGGGAACGCACCGCGGCGCTCCAGTTCGTCCAGGTCGTGGCGAACCGGGCGGAGTACCCGCAAGGACAAGCAGGTCCCGGTGGCGGCCAGTGGGGGCAGCACGGCGTGCAGTCGGACTCCGTCCGGCAGCCGGGCGTCGAGGAACGGTTGGGCCTCGTCCAGCCTGCGTCCGGCGGCCGCCGCCAGCCGGCGGGCCAGCCGCTGCACGGCGGCCTCGTCCGCGAAGCGCACGTCGGTGCGTTCCCACCCGCGACCGCGGTCGACCCGCACGTCGCCGGGCGCGTTGACCACCACGTCGGTCACATCCGGCTCGGCCAACAGGTCGGCCAATGGTCCGGACCCGACCAGTTCGCGCTGCACCTGACGGATCATCCGAAGCATTTCCGCGTCACTGACCAGGCCGGACGTCTCGGCCCGGAGCGCGCGGGCCACGGCGTGGCCGGTCGGGGTGCTGCGCTCCTCGGCCAGTCGTCGGGCCACGCCGTCGAGCAGCTCCTCGGACAGCGCGTTCACGCCGGGGAGCCTGGTTCGGGCCCGTCGAGCCGATCCAGCACGAGCTGCGCCACCCGCGCCAGCGGCCCCGATCGATCCGACCCGGGAACCCGGCCCTCCTCCAAATCGCGGGCGAGTCCGGGCTGCGGTCGCATGGCGGCAAGCAACTCCAGGCCCAAGGTGTCCGCAATGTCCTGCGCCACGATCCCGCCCGGTGACGGCCCGCGGACCACGAGTCCGGGCAGCACGCCGAGCTCGGACAGTCGGGCCGCCACCCGCGCGCCACCGAAGCATCCCCGGATGTCCGCGGTCACGATCAGGACGACCAGGTCCGCCGCCTCGACCACCCGTTCCCCGACCGTGCCCAACTCGCGCGGAAGGTCGACCACGATCAGCTCGCCACTGCGGCGACCGGACCGCAGCAACACCTCCACCAGTTCGGGTGTCGCCGGCGGCGGTGACGTTCCGTCGGCCGGATCCCGACCGTGGCAGAGCACCACGATGCCGCCGTGGCCGATGGGCAGCGGCGGTAAGGCGCCGTGCAGGGCGTCCGCCGGCAAGCGACCGGACGGGGCCGCCAGCGTTCCCCAATGCACACCGCCGGCGTTCTCCACTCCCAGCAGCACGTCCAGGCCCGCTCCCCAGCGGTCACAGTCGGCCAGCAGCACGCGACGGCCCCGACGATCGGCGGCGGCCGCGATCGCGGTGGCCAACACCGATGCGCCCGCCCCACCGCATCCGCCGACCACGGCGACCACGTGCCCGTCACCGGGGCCGGCCAGGGCCGCGTCGGCCAGGAGCGCAATCAGCTCGTCGTCCGACTCGCCCAGTCGCAGCGTGCGTTCCACGCCCAGCCGGATACACGCATCCCAGGGCACGGACTGCGCGTCGGCGGCGACCACGGCCACCACCCGGGGACGCCGCGGGAGACCCATGGTCACCGACAGCGGGGCCAGCGCAGCGTCCAACAACACCAACGGTGCCGTCCGCCAACCCGACCGGGACGCCGGCTCGGGCGTGTGCGTGACCTCGACCTGCGCGGCCGCCGCCACTCGGAGCAACTCCTCGAGCATGACCTCGTCCCGGGTGATCACCAACGGGCGCATGGGTTCCGGCCCCGATTCCGACATGGCACTCCCCGCTCGCCCGATCACTGCTGACCTGTCCATTGCAGATCGGACAGGCCGGATCGGCCAACGTCGCTTTCCCCATTGGGGACAGCTCGGGCTGTTGTGGACAACCAGGGGGCCCGCCGTCGGCGTGTTCCCGCGACACGCGGAAAGCGCCCGGGGATCACGAGCACGGCTGCGGTCACGTGCGGATCGGAGATAAGGGGCGGCCCCCGCCAGGGGGGAGGGCGGGGGCCGCGGGGGTTCAGCTGCGGGGGGTTGAGCTGAACCCGGGGGTCAGCTCCCGGGGGGGTGGGAACCGACGCTCCCACTGTAGACCCACTCTGCCGTGACCGGCAGGGCTGGATCGGGCCCGCTGACGGCCCCGATTCCTCCCGCGTAACCCTTTCGGGGGAACCTGAATCGATCCGATGAAATGCGACCGCGTGAACCCTTGCTGATGCGCGTAGCCGGAGGTATCACTGAATCACGGAATCCTGATCGGCCAAGGTCTGTCGTGGAGGAGAAACGACAGCCCACCCGAATCGGAATGATGGGTCTGCGAGCCGTCACACACTCACCGCTATGCGCCGCGCAAGGCACGTCGGATGGGCACCGGGCGATGGACGCCCCGCCCGCGAAAATGACGATCGTGGTGACGCCTGGTCGCCGGTCTTTGCAGGTCGAACGGCGCTCCACCTCGGTGGGGCGCCGTTTTTTCTGTTGTTCGGCCGCTCCCGGACAGGGCGTGCTCGAGACCACACCGCGGTGGTCGGGCCGGCTCGCCAGACCGGCCGGCCCGAACCCGGCGGGCGAACCTCGCCGGGTCGCGAGAGCTTTCTGGACGACGGATTTCATGGTGTCGCCGCTGTGATGACGGCGATGCATCGGAGGGCGGAACGTGCCCCCGAAAGGGTGATTCTCGCGAAACACACCCCTGCGCGCGCTCCTCCGGCGTTGCCGAGATCGCGAGGTCGATGCTCCGGCATAGAACGAGTGGGCCCCGACGACCGGGTCGTGGACAGGCCGCCCCTGCAGGCGCATCGACCGCCACGAGGATAGGTTCGGCAGCAGGAACGCAGAGCGCGCGCGAGGGAGACGACGATGTCAGCCACCGACGAGACCACCCACCACTCGACCCTGGACAACTTGCTGGTCGAGGAGCGCACCTTTGCGCCGTCGGAGAAGTTCGCCGCCGAGGCGAACCTCAAGGCCGAGGCGTACGAAAGGGCCGACGCCGATCCCGAGGCCTTCTGGGCCGAACAAGCGCGCAGGCTGGACTGGCGCACCGATTTCTCCGCGGTGCTCGACTGGTCGAAGGCGCCGCACGCCACCTGGTTCGCGGACGGCACCCTGAATGTGGCCGAGAACTGCGTGGACCGCCATGTCCGGGCCGGCCACGGCGACCGGGTGGCGATTCATTGGGAGGGCGAGCCCGGGGACTCCCGCACCATCACCTACGCCGAGCTGCAGATTCAGGTGAGCAAGGCCGCCAACGCGCTGGTCGAGTTGGGTATCGGGGCCGGCGACCGGGTGGCCATCTACCTGCCGATGATCCCCGAGGCCGTGTTCGCCATGCTCGCCTGCGCCCGGCTCGGCGCCGCCCACTCGGTGATCTTCGGCGGCTTCTCGGCCGAGGCCCTGCGCACCCGGATCGCCGACGCGCAGGCCCGGCTGGTGATCACCGCCGACGGTCAGTACCGCCGGGGCAGTGCGGTCCCGCTGAAGGCCGCCGTCGATGAAGCCGTGGAAGCCGCCGACAGTCCGGTCGAGCACGTGCTGGTGGTCAAGCGCACCGGCAGCGACGTGGCCTGGTCCGACAAGGACGTCTGGTGGTCCGACCTGGTCGACCGGCAATCGGAAACCCATGAGAGCGAAGCGTTCCCGGCCGAGCAGCCGCTTTTCATCCTCTACACCTCGGGCACCACCGGGAAGCCCAAGGGCATCCTGCACACCTCTGGCGGCTACCTGACCCAGGCCAGTTACACACATCGGGTGGTCTTCGACCTGAAGCCGGATTCGGTGTACTGGTGCACCGCAGACATCGGCTGGGTCACCGGCCACAGCTACATCGTCTACGGACCGCTGGCCAACGGAGCCACCGAAGTGATCTACGAAGGCACCCCCAACACCCCGCACGAGGGCCGGCACTGGGAGATCGTCGACAAGTACAAGGTGTCGATCTACTACACCGCGCCCACCCTGATTCGGACGTTCATGAAGTGGGGTGCGGACATCCCGGCCAAGTTCGACCTGTCCTCCCTGCGGGTGCTGGGCAGCGTGGGCGAGCCGATCAATCCCGAGGCCTGGATGTGGTACCGAGAAGCCATCGGACACAACAACTGTCCGATCGTGGACACCTGGTGGCAGACCGAGACCGGGGCCATGATGATCTCGCCGCTACCCGGGGTCACGGCGACCAAGCCGGGTTCGGCCATGGGCCCGCTGCCCGGGATCTCAGCCGCCGTGGTCAACGAACAGGGCGAGAAGGTCGGCCACGGGCAGGGCGGCTACCTGGTCCTGGACCGGCCCTGGCCGGCCATGTTGCGCACCATCTGGGGCGACGACGATCGCTATGTCGACACCTACTGGTCACGGTTCGCGGCGCAGGGCTACTACTTCGCCGGAGACGGGGCCAAGTACGACAACGACGGCGCCATCTGGCTGCTCGGCCGCGTGGACGACGTGATGAACGTGTCCGGACACCGCATCTCGACCACCGAGGTCGAGTCCGCGCTGGTCGCCCATCCCTCCGTGGCCGAGGCGGCGGTGGTCGGCGCCAGCGACGACATGACCGGGCAGGGCGTCGTGGCCTTCGTGATCCTGCGCGGCGACGCGGCCGCGAGAGTCGAGTCCGAAGGTGCCGATGCCGGTGAAAAGCTGATCAAAGAGCTGCGGACCCACGTCGGCAAGGTGATTGGGCCCATCGCCCGGCCCCGCCAGATCATGATCGTGGCCGAGCTGCCCAAGACCCGGTCCGGCAAGATCATGCGGCGGCTGCTGCGCGACGTGGCCGAGAACCGCAGCCTGGGCGACGTGACCACACTGCAGGACTCGTCGGTGATGGAGCTGATCGGAAAAGGCCTGAGCGGAGCCAAAACGGAGGACTGATCTGGTCTGACCAGTGGCGCGCGGGGCACCGACACTGCGGCATGGCACGATGAGCACCGTTCCTGGGCCGGCCCGTCTCGACCCCCGGGACCTGCGACCGTAGCGAGGAAGGGACGAGCATTGACCGGCATCCCGCAGCGCCCCGTCAGCTACACCCCGGCTGGTTCGGGGCGTCCGGACATCCCACTGTCCGCCGAACCGCTGGTGGATACCTCTCAATCAGTCGGCGGCCTGGTCAAAGAGGCCACCGTGCACATGTCCACCCTGATCCGCTCGGAGATCGAGCTGGCCAAGTGGGAGATCGGACAGCAGGTCAAGACCGGGCTGAAGGGCGCGATCTTCTTCGTCCTGGCCGCCGTGATCGGGCTGGTGGCGCTGATCTTCGGGTGGTTCGTGCTGGCCGAGATCCTGGCCATCTGGCTCCCCCGGTGGGCTGCGTTCCTGATCGTTCTCGGGCTGATGCTGCTCATCGCCGGCGCGCTGGTGTTCCTGGGCATCCGGCAGATCAAGAAGGTGGGCAAACCCGAGCGGACCATCGCCTCGCTGAACGAGACGGCCCAGACGCTGAAGTCGGCCGCCACGCACGGCGAAGCGGCAGCCGCCCGCGAGGTCGGCAACCTGTCGGCCACCGCCCGATCCTGACCCGGCACTGCGGGGGGTGGTGCGGTGACGCTCACGCAGCGAATGGTCAGCGCCAACGGCATCCGGTTCCACCTGGCCGAGGCCGGGACCGGTCCGTTGGTGCTGCTGTTACCCGGCTTCGGGCAGAACTGGCAGAACTGGCGACACCAGTTGGACGCGCTGGCCCAGGCCGGCTACCACGCGGTGGCCGTCGACCCACGCGGCGCAGGTGAGAGCGACAAGCCACCACGCGGTTACGACGCCTTCACTCTCGCCGACGACGTGGCCGGCCTGGTGCGGGCGCTGGGAGAACGTGACGCCACGCTCGTCGGGCACGGGTTCGGCGGCGTGCTCGCCTTCAACACGGCGGTGTTGCATCCGGATCGGGTCCGCGGACTGGTGGCGATCGCCGCTCCGCATCCCGCGCACATGGCCGGCCTGCGCCGACTGGTGACCACCGAGAGCTACGGCAAACTGCTGCTGTTCGCCGGCCTGCCGCTCTTCCCGCACCGACGCTTGCAGGCCTCGGGCGGGGCGATGCTGGAACGCATCGTGCGTCGGCAGGCCGGACCGGCCTGGCAGGCGACCCCGGACTTCACCGAGGCCGTCGCCGCGATGCGAGCGGCCATCGTGATCCCGGGGGCGGCTCAGGGTGCGATCGAGCAGCTGCGGTGGGTGGCGCGCTCGCCCTGGCGGTCCGACGGGCACCGGCACCGCGAGGCGCTGACCCATCCGGTGACCGCCCCGGTGCTGCACCTGGTCGGGGAGGCCGACCGGTTCACGCCGGTGTCCGCTATCGCCGACGCTGCCGAGCACTGCGCCGGCGATTACCAGCGCCGAGTCCTGCCGGGAGTGGGGCACTACCCGGCCGAAGAGGCTCCGGACCTGGTCAACGCGCTGATCATCGACTTTCTCCGGGAAGAGGCCAGCCCGGCCGAGCGCGAAGACCCGGCCATCGCGGCGGAGCAGTAACAGCAGTTCAGTCGGTGGTGCAGGCCCCGGTGCTGACCGGGTTGCTGTCGGAGAGGGCATCCTGCACGACCGGTGCGGCCTCCGCGGCGGTGAGCACGAAGCCGACGTCGGACCGGTCCAGGGAGGCGCCGAACACCACCCCGAGCACCGTCCCGGCCGTGTCCACCAGCGGTCCCCCGGAGTTCCCCGGCCGGATCGTGCCGCGGATCGTGTAGACGTCCCGGACCACCGTGCTGTGGTCGTAGATGTCCGGACCACGCAAGCTGATCTCGTCCCCGACCCGCGTCGCGGTCAGGGTCAGCGGACCGTCCAGCGGATAGCCGACAGCCACCGTGGACGTCCCGCTGGAGGCTTTGTCGGAGGCGAAGGTCAACGGCGTGCCGACCAATCCGGGCACGTCCAGGACGGCCAGATCGCGCTGGGAGTCGTACGCCACCACCTGCGCGGTCAGCTCCTTCGATCCCTGCAGGGCGGTGACCGAGGTCGCCCCGGCGACGACGTGGGCATTGGTGAGCAACCGCTGCGGCGCGATGATGAATCCAGTCCCCTCCAGTCGGCGCTCGCAGCTCGGCGCTCGGGCGATGATCTTGAACACCGATTGGGCGGCCTGCCGCACGTCGGCATCCGACGCGGCCCCGGGATCGGGGGCGGCCACCCCGGGGTCCGGTGTGGGTGTCAAGGGGTCGAGCACGGCCGGGAAACCCGAGCTGTTGATCAGGCTGCGCATCCGGTCGGAGACCTTCTGCATGCCTGACGGCATCACCTGGTCGATCCCGCGCAACAGGGCCGACGAGCGCACGGCCGAGGCCAACCACGGGTAGGGCACCGACGCGAGCGGCACCGCCACCAGCCACACCACCAGGGCGATGGCCAGAGTGTGTCCGACCAGGCCGAGACCACGGTCGACGGCGCGGGCCGGATTCCAGGTGACCCGCTCGGACAGGGCCCGACCCAGGGTGGAACCGGCGATCTCACCGATGCCCACCCCGGCGATGATGACCGCCATGCCCAGGGCGATCTTGGCCGCCGGTTGGTCCACCCGGCCCATCAGAGCGGGAGCGAGGACGATGCCGAGGATGGCGCCGCCCAAAGCGCCGATCAACGAGATGCCGCTGCTGATCAGTCCGCGCCGGAACCCGGACCAGGCCGCGGCGATCAGGATGACCAGCACGACGGCGT
The DNA here is from genome assembly GCA_965277905.1 of Nakamurella sp. GTDB lineage: Bacteria > Actinomycetota > Actinomycetes > Mycobacteriales > Nakamurellaceae > Nakamurella. The sequence continues at coordinate 2,580,298 of CBDIDW010000006.1, read as the reverse complement.
CGATGAAACTCACGTGAGCTCGGCGATCTCCGGGTCACCGGCCAGCACCGAATCCAGCCCCCACAGACGGTTCTCGTCCCAGGGCACGGCCCAGCCGCCCAGCCGCAGCAGCAGGTCGACCAGGCCCGCGGTGAAACCCCAGACGAGCATGTCGGCCACCGCGAAGGCCGGGCCGGCAAAGCCTCCCGGATGCCACACCCGCCCCCGGCGGTCCGGGTCGGCCAACTCCGCCAGCGGGACCCGGGCGACTGCGGCGGTCTCGGCCACGTCGACCACCCCCACCGGGTTCGGCGAGTGCCAGTGGCCGACCACCGGCGCCACCCGGAAGCCGGACGGCGGCAGGTACAGGTCGGGCAGGATGGCCACCGCGGTCAGACCGGCCGGATCGAGTCCGGTCTCCTCGTTGGCCTCGCGCAGGGCTGTGGTCACCGGGTCCTCACCCGGCTCGGAACGCCCGCCCGGGAAGGCGGGCTGTCCGGCGTGGGCGCGCAAGGTGGTGGCGCGGGCAGTGAGCAGGACGTCAGGTCCGGACGGTCCCTGCGCCAGCGCCATGAGCACGGCCGATTGACGCCGTACCACGGGGGTGGGTTCCGGCCGCCAGAGCATCAGATCCTCGACCAGCGCGCCATCGATCGCCTGCACCACCGGACGCAGCCAGTCGGGCAGATCGCGATCGCTGACCAGCCGGACACCGCGATCGCTCACGCCGTGGCCTCGTCGATGCCGGCCGACGTCAGCAGATGATGGCGTTCAGGCCCGATGACCAGGGCCGCAGCCACCTCCCGATCGGTCGGGCCGGTGCCGTAGGCGGGGCAGAGCGAGGAGAGCAGACATGCCCCGCAGGCGGGTTTTCGGGCCGCGCAGACCCGACGGCCGAACAGGATGACCCGGAGCGAGAACATGGTCCAGTCCCGGGGCGGCAGCAGCTGGTTCACCGCCAGCTCGACCTTGACCGGGTCGGACTCCTCGGTCAGGCCCCAGCGCCGCACGAGCCGCCCGAGGTGTGTGTCCACGGCGATCCCCGGCACGCCGAACGCGTTGCCCAACACCACGTTCGCTGTCTTGCGGCCGAATCCGGGCAGGGTGAGGAGCTCGGCCAGGGTGCGGGGCACCTCGCCGTCGAACCGTTCCAACAGCGCCTGACCGAGCCCGATCAGCGAGCTCGTCTTGTTCCGGAAGAATCCGGTGGGGCGGAGGTACTCCTCCAGCTCGGCCCGATCGGCGCCGGCGTAGTCAGCTGCGGTCCGGTAGCGGGCGAACACCGCCGGGGTGGTCAGGTTGACCCGCACGTCGGTGGTCTGGGCAGACAGGATGGTGGCCACCGCCAACTCCAGCGGGTTGGTGAAGTCGAGCTCGCAGCGCGCCTCGGGAAAGGCGACGGCGAGTTGTGCGGCAATCCGCCGAGCCCGACGTGTTCGGGCCAGCGCAGTCGTGGGAACCGACGCGGGCATGCCCGCCAGGTTGCCACAACCCCCTCCGCCGCGAAGATCCACTTCCCGTTGCGAAGATCCACTTGGTCGCTTTCCGGATAAGTTGATCTTCGCAAGGGGAAGTTGATCTTCGCGGCACAGCCGGGCATGGGCGACAATGGCGGCATCATGACGGCCTTCCTGGTGTTGCTCTTCCCGCTGCTGTTGATGGTCTTCGCCCTCTTCATGGCCAGGGTCGAGGATCGGCTGAAGACCGCTTCGGTGACCGAGGTGGAGGTGGAGGAGTTCCTCGACCAGGCCCGTCCAGACGAGGTGAACACTCTGATCCGCGAGGGTTGGACGGGCGCCTTGGCCCGGTTCCGGTTGCGCCGCAAGCCCCGAGGCCGACGGGTCAAGCGGACCTGAGGCCTTTCCGGACCCCACCCCCATCCGGCCGCGAGTGGCCGGACATGGTGGAATGTGACCCACGCTACCCAGCTCAGGAGGATTCGTGGAGGAGACCCTTGCCCGGGCCGGCATCTTCCAGGGTGTCGACCCGGAGTCCGCTCAGGCTCTCGGCTCCGCCCTGGAGACCGTCGACTACCCGCGCGGCAGCTCGATCTTCTCGATCGGCGAGCTCGGTGACCGGCTGTACATCATCTTGTCGGGCAAGGTGAAGCTCGGCCGCAACTCCCCCGACGGTCGCGAGAATCTGCTGGCCATCATGGGACCGTCGGACATGTTCGGCGAGTTGTCGGTGTTCGACCCCGGGCCGCGTACCTCGACCGCCACGGCCGTCACCGAGGTGCGGCTGGCCACCATGGATCGCGGCGCCCTGCGCGAATGGATCGTGAAGCGCCCGGAGATCGCCGAGCAGCTGCTGCGGGTACTCGCCCGCCGGTTGCGCCGGACGAACAACTCGCTGGCCGATCTGATCTTCACCGACGTGCCCGGCCGGGTGGCCAAGGCCCTGCTGCAGTTGGCCCGGCAGTTCGGCCAGCAGGAGGGCGCCAACCTGCGGGTCACCCACGACCTGACCCAGGAGGAGTTGGCCCAGCTGGTCGGGGCCTCGCGCGAAACGGTGAACAAGGCGCTGGCCGACTTCGGGCACCGGGGCTGGCTCCGCCTCGAGGGCAAGAGCGTGGTCATCATGGACGCCGAGAGACTGTCCCGCCGGGCCCGTTAGCCCGGCCGCCGCCCCGACCTGTACACGCTGACGGTCACGGCCACCGTCACCTCGACCGAGACGCAGAGCGCAGCGATCCGCCCGCTCAGTTCGGCCGGGGTGATGTGTCGAGCTGACGGCCCCATCCGGACCAGTGCGGACAGATCCGCGCCCGACATCTGGACGGCGTCGCCGACCAGCCGCCGGGATTCCGGCACGAGCAGGCCGGCGACCGCGTCATCGAGTCGGTCGGGCTTGCCCGGGTCGATGGCGAGCATGCCCAGCGCGTCCCGGACCTCGGCCAGATGCTCCGGCTCGGGGGTCACCGCGATCAGCACGCCACCCGGACGGAGCACCCGGGCCACCTCGGCCGGATCCCGCGGCGCGAACACGCTGAGCACGGTGGTGACCGTCTGGCTGCGGACGGGCAGCCGCGACCAGGCATCGGCCAGCACGCTGGTGATCCGGGGGTCGGCGGCGGCGCGGCGGGCCGCGAACTTGGAGGCGTCCAGGGCGACCCCGGCGCCGCCCCCGCGGTTCAGCGCGGTGTGCAGGTAGTAGCCGGTCCCGGCGCCGATCTCCAGCACCGGCCCCGCTGCCGCGGCGTCGGCCACGGCGTCCGCGATCACGGCGAAATGACCGGCGGCCAGGAAATCGACCCGGGCGGCGACCATGTCGGCGGAGTCGGCCGTATCGGTCCGGGCCCGCGGGCCGAGCAGCGCGACGTATCCGTGCCGGGCGACGTCGAACCGGTGGCCCGCGTCGCAGCCCAGCACTCCCGGCTCGACCTGCGCCAACCCCACGTCCGGGCCGGCACAGTGCGGGCAGGCCAGCAGCGTGACATTCACCCGCGCAGGTAGGTCAGCTGGGCGGCCACCGACCGCTCCGCCGCCGGCCGGACGCTCGCGTCGATGTCGGCGTACACCGCGTCGGTGACCTGTCCGACCGTGGCGTCGAGCCCGAGACCGGCCAGGGCCGCCCGGATCTGATCCAGCCGCAGCTCGCGGTGGGCCAGGTATTCGGCGCACAGGGCGGCCAGGTCGTCCCGCTGCGGACCGTGCGCGGGCAGGACCGGGCGCACACCCAGCGCCATCAGGGCCCGCAACGAGTCCAGGTACGCCCGCAGCGATCCGTCCGGGTGGTCGATCACGGTCGTGCCCGCGCCCAGCACCGTGTCGCCGGTGAGCACCCCGTCGCCCGGCACGTCGAAACACACCGAGTCCGAGGTGTGCCCGGGCGTGGCCAGCACGCGGATCCTCAGGCCGGCCAGTTCGACGACCTCGCCGTCGTGCAGCGGTCCGCCGGCGCCCCGGCACCAGCTCGGATCAGCGGCCCGGACCGGAGCGCCGGTCAACCGATGCAGCAGCTCCACGCCGCCGCTGTGATCGGCATGCCGATGGGTGAGCAGGATCAGCTCCACCCGACCCGCCGCGGTGGCCAACGCTCGCTGGTGGGCGGGGTCGTCGGGGCCGGGGTCGACGATCACCACCGCCCGCGCCGAAGGTCCTGCCAGCAGGTAGGAGTTGGTCCCGGTCAGGGTCATCGGGCCGGGGTTGTCGGCCATCAGCACCGCCGCCCGCGGCGTCATCTGGCGCAGTGTCACGGGACCCGGCATCGCTTCACGCTAGCGTGGCTTCCCGTGCATCTTCGCGGCTGGGACGAGGTGACGCCGGGCGTCCACGTCCACACCAGCAGGCTGGACAGCGCCACCACCACGGCGATCATCGCCGGACGCGAGGTCGTGCTCGTCGATCCGAACTGGACCCCGGACGAACTTGCGGCCCAGGCCCGGTCGCTGTCCGCGGCCGGACTGGTCGTGGTCGCCGGCCTGAGCACCCACGCCCACCACGACCACGTGCTCTGGCACCCCGGTTTCGGCGACGCCCCGCGTTACGCCTCGACCCGGACCGTGGAGCTGGCCGCGGCGCTGCGGCCCGAGCTCGTCGATGCGCTCGGGCCCGATTTCCCGGCCGGGCTGGTGGCGCTGGTCGGAGAATTGACACCACTACCCGATGCACCCATCTGGTCCGGCCCGACCCTGGAGTTCCTGATCCACGACGCGCACGCGCCCGGCCACACAGCGATCTGGCTGCCCGAGCAGCAGGTGCTGATCGCCGGGGACATGCTTTCCGACCAGGAACTGCCGTTGCTGGACGAGGGTGGCGTGCGCACGTATGCGGCCGGGCTGACTGCGCTGCGACCGGTGGCCGAGCATGCCGCGGTCATCATCCCAGGGCACGGCGCCCCAGGTACCGACGCGGCCACCCGCTGGACCGCTGATTACACCTACCTGCACGACCTGGTCACCGGCCGGGACAGCACCGACCCGCGGTTGGCCCACCCGGGCATGACCCAGGTGCACGCCGAGCACCTCGATCAGGTCCGTTAGCGGACCTCGAGGATCGCCTCGACCTCGACCGGCGCCCCGAAGGGAAGCTCGGCGACCCCGACCGCGGAGCGGGCGTGCCGGCCCAGGTCCCCGAAGACCTCGCCGAACAGGTCCGAGGCACCGTTGATCACCGCGGGCTGGGAGGTGAACCCGGAGGCCGAGGCGACGAAGCCGACCACCTTGACCACGCGCAGCACGTTGTCCAGCCCGACCGCCGCGTGCACCGCGCCGAGCACGTTGACGGCGCACTGGCGGGCGTAGGACTGACCCTGCTCGACGTCGAACTCGGCGCCGAGCTTGCCGGCCGCCTCGAGCTTGCCGTTGACGAGCGGCAGCTGGCCCGCGGTGAACAGCAGCGACCCGGAGCGTTGGGTGGGCTGGTAGGAACCGGCGGGGGTGGGTGCCGGCGGCAGTTCGATGCCGAGCGCAGCCAGCCGGTCCAGCGGCGAACTCATTTCGGCCTCTTCAGGTAGGCGACCAGTTGTTCGGGGTTCGGACCCGGGACGACCTGCACCAATTCCCAGCCGTCCTCACCCCAGTTGTCCAGGATGGCCTTGGTGGCGTGGGTGATGAGCGGGACGGTGACGTACTCCCAGACGGTGCGCGGTGCAGTCATGACCTCACCCTAGGACCGGGCCGGCATGTCGCTGAGCAGCACCCGGTCCACCGGTTCCGGGGCCCGGCGCGGCGGTGCCTAGGCTGTGCGGATGCGGCGATCACGGCGCTGGCATGGTCGCTGACACACAGAGCGGCTGGCCGGCGAGCCACCGGCGGGCCCGTCTGCACGTGGTGACGGGCAAGGGCGGCACCGGCAAGACCACGGTGGCGGCCGCGCTGGCTGTGGCCCTGGCCACCGACGGTCGGCGGGTCCTGCTGATCGAGGTCGAGGAGCGGCAGGGCATCGCCCGCCTCTTCGATGTCCCGCCGTTGCCGTACGAGGAGCGCAAGATCGCGGTCGCCCCGGGCGGCGGTGAGGTCCGCGCGCTCGCCGTCGATGTCGAGGCGGCGCTGCTGGAGTACTTCGAGCTGTTCTACAACCTGGGGTTCGCCGGTCGGAGCCTGAAGCGCATGGGGGCGGTGGAATTCGCCACCACCCTGGCCCCCGGGCTGCGGGACGTCTTGCTGACCGGCAAAGCCAAGGAGACCGTCACCCGCCGGGGTCACGACAATCGGCCGGTCTACGACGCCGTGGTGATGGACGCGCCGCCCACCGGACGCATCGTCACCTTCCTCAACGTGACCGTGGCCATGGCCGACCTGGCCCGCCGGGGTCCGATCCGCAATCAGGCCGACGGCGTGGTCGCCCTGCTGCACTCCGCGGACACGGTGGTGCACCTGGTCACCCTGCTCGAGGACATGCCGGTGACCGAGACGGTGGAAGCGATCGCCGACCTCCGCGAGGTCGGGCTGCCCGTCGGGTCGATCATTGTCAACGCCGCGACCGAGTCCCACCTGGCCGCGTCGTCGCTGGTCGCGGTGTCGCACGGTCGCATGGACGAGCACCGTCTGGGGGACGGGCTGGCCCGGCTGGGCATCGAACCCGAACCGGAGATGCTGGCCGGGCTGGAGTCCGAACTGTCGGAGCACGCCGTCCGCGTCCTCGAGGAAAAGGGGTGTCGAACCCGGTTGGAGCAGGTCGGCGCCCCCATGATGGCGCTTCCCCGGATGACCGACGCGGCCGACCTGGGCGCGGTCTACGAACTGGCCGAAATGCTTCTCGCGCAGGGCGTCCGGTGACCCGGGAGCTGCGGCTGGGGGCGCTGCTGCGGGATCCGGCGGCTCGGATCCTGGTGACCTGCGGATCGGGCGGGGTGGGCAAGACCACCACCGCCGCGGCGCTGGCCCTGGCCGCGGCCGACGCCGGTCGCAAGGTGGTGGTGCTCACCATCGACCCGGCCCGACGGCTGGCCCAGTCCCTCGGCCTGACCGACCTGGACAACACTCCTCGCCGAGTCGAACTGGCCGATACCGCAGGCGAACTGTGGGCGATGATGCTGGATACCCGGCGCACCTTCGACGAGATGGTGCAGGCCCATTCCTCACCGGAGCGGGCCGAGCAGATCCTGGCCAATCCGTTTTACCGCACCATTTCCGGGTCGTTCTCCGGCACCCAGGAATACATGGCGATGGAGAAACTGAGTCAGATCGCGGCCCGGGAGGAGTTCGATCTCATCATCGTCGACACCCCGCCGAGCCGGTCCGCGCTGGACTTCCTAGACGCGCCGCAGCGGCTCGGTTCGTTCCTGGACGGCCGGATGATCCGGCTGCTGGCCACCCCGGGCCGAGGCGTGTTGAAGATCGTCGGGGCCGGCATCAACCTGTTCACCAAGGCGGTGACGTCGGTGATCGGCGGACAGATGCTGGCCGACGCGGGACGCTTCGTGCAGCTCTTCGAGGGCATGTTCGGTGGCTTCCGGCAACGGGCGCAGGAGACCTACGACCTGCTCCGTTCGCCCGGCTGCCGGTTCGTGGTGGTGGCCGCGCCGGAGCCGGAGGCTCTACGCGAGGCGGAATACTTCTGCGACCGGCTCCGGGCCGAGCGGATGCCGCTGGCCGGGCTGGTGCTCAATCGCACCCATCCCCCGTTGGCCGATCTGTCCGCGGGAGCCACCGCCTCCGCGCTGGAGGAGGTCGGCCGGGGCGGCGGCGTGACCGGAGCGGCCCTGCGGGTGCACTCGGACCGGTTGGCGCTGCGGAAGCAGGAACTGCGGATGCGCTCCCGCTTCGCCCGATCTCAACCCGACGTGGCCATGGTGGAGGTGGCCGCCCTTCCCTTCGACGCCCACGACCTGGACGATCTGCGTGAGGTCGGTGCCCGCCTCACCGCCCTCGGCTGAGCTCCCCTGCGCGGATCAGCTGGCGTGCCGGCGGAAGGCCTCGTCGCGGGCCTGTTCCAAGACTTCGCGCCAGCTGCTGACCTCCGGCGACTTCTTCAGCAGGGCCCGCCGCTGCCGCTCGGTCATGCCGCCCCACACCCCGAACTCGACCTGGTTGTCCAGCGCGTCGGCCAGGCATTCCGTCCGCACCGGGCAGCCGGCGCACATCTTGGCCGCCTCCCGCTGCGCGGCTCCGGTGACGAAGAGCGCGTCTGGATCGGACTTGGCGCACACCGCTCGGGTGGTCCAATCGGCCGGGACGGGGGCGATCGGCAGCCGGAGGCCGGCCGTGCGCTGCGTGGGCAGCGCGATGACCCTCCGGTCACCGTCAGCATTTTTGGCACCCTCGCCACGAGCATCGTCCACCTGCTGGACCCCGCGGAGGCGGTTGTCGATCATCGTCATCGTCTGCACCCTTCTGGCCAACCGGGGGATCCGCCTTGCCCGCAAATCCCCGAACGCCAGCTCTGACGCGGCCCTGCTTCGAACCGTTCCCCGGACTTTCACGCTTTCTGGTGAGCAACCTCGGAGCCACTTCGCGAACGGCCCAGCGCCCGCAGCGACGTTGCAGGTCACCGGCCGTATCACCCTGACCTCACCCACTCGGCGGCTACCCTTTCCCGGTGCGAATCCTGGGCGGGCTGGGCCGGTTGCTGGTCGCGGTCCTGGTGGCCGGGATCCTGGTGGCCGGGTTGCTGCTGCCCACGGCGGTCGGGCTCGGACTGGCCGCGAATCACGTCACCGACGCCATCGCCTCGGCCCCGGTGGGCAACCTGGACGCCCCCGCACCCGAGCGGACCACGATCACCGACGAGGCCGGCGGCGTCATCGCCTACGTCTATTCGCAGAATCGGGTCGAGGTCCCGATGTCGCAGATCAGTCCGCTGCTGCAGGAAGCCGTGGTGGACACGGAGGATCGTCGCTTCTACCAGCACAAGGGCTTCGACTGGAAGGGCACGGTTCGGGCCCTGCTCAAGAACAGCCAGGGTGACACCGGCCAGCAGGGCGGCTCCACCATCACCCAGCAGATGGTGAAGAACTACCGGTACCTGGTCGAGGCCAAGACGGACGCCCAGAAGCAGGACGCGATCGCCGCCACTCCGCTGCGCAAGCTGCAGGAAGCGAAAATGGCGCTGACCCTGGAGTTGCCGGGCCACATGACCAAGGAAGACATTCTCGAGCGCTACCTGAATCTGGTCGCGTTCGGGCCCAGTGTGTACGGCGCTCAGGCGTCCGCCCAGTATTTCTTCGGGATCGACGCGAGCCAGCTCAATCTCCAGCAGGCCGCCCTGATGGCCGCCATGGTCAACAACCCGAACAAGTACAACCCGTTCAATCCGGACCGCCGGCAGGATGCGCTGGATCGCCGCAACCTCGTCCTCAAGCTGATGCTGCAGGCCGAGTCGATCAGCCAGGCGCAGTACGACGCCGCGGTCAAGTCGCCGCTGGCGGCCGAGCAGCGCCCCACCCCCAACGGCTGCCTGTCCGCCACGAACTCCGCGACCAACGGTTTCTTCTGCCAGTACGTGCTCGACTTCCTGACCAACAGCCAGGGCCTGACCTCGGACCAGATCGCTTCGGGCGGTTACACCATCAAGGCGACCCTGGACCCGACGGTGATGAAGTCGGCCAAGAAGGCCGTGGACGACAACGCCGATCCACAGTCGGCCGCGTTCAACCGGGTCGCCGACGTGACCGCGATCATTCAGCCCGGGGTGGGCACGCGGAAGGTCCTCGCGCTGGCAGCCAACCGGAAGTACGGGCAGGACAAGACCAAGGGTGAGACGGTGCAGCGGCTGATCACGACCTTCGCCCCGCTGGGCGCCGGGTCGACTTTCAAGATCTTCACCGCGGCCGAGGCGCTCCGGGAAGGGTTGGGCACGTCGTCGCCGATCGACAATCCGCTGACCTGGACCTCCCCGCTGGCACCTGCGCATGTGTTCCACAACTCGGGGACATACCCGACCACGATGCCCCTGGATCAGGCCCTGGCCACCTCGCCCAACACCGCGTTCGTCGATCTGGAGGACCAGATCGGCCTGGACAAGGTGGTCAATATGGCGGTGGCCTTGGGCATGAAGGGCTACAACCTGGACGCCGGCGAGGTCGATCGCGCCTTCACCGGATCGGGCCGCACTTTCGCGCAGGAGGTGGTGGCCCAGAAGATCGCCTCGTTCACCCTCGGGGTCACCCCGGTCAGCCCGACCGAACTCGCCAATGTCGGGGCCACGCTGGCCTCCGGCGGCCTGTGGTGCCCGCCGACCCCGGTGGACCAGATCACCGATCGCGACGGCGTGATCGTTCCGCTCAAGACGGCTCCCTGCACCCAGGCGGTGGACAAGGACCTGGCCAACACGCTGACTGAGGCGATGGGCGGGGATCTCGCCAACAACGGCACCGCCGCGAATGCGGCCACCACCGCCAACTGGAGCAGCACGTGGGCCGGCGGTGCGGCAAGCAAAACCGGGACCACCGAGGACTACAAGTCGTCGGCCTTCCTGGGGTACACACCGAATTACAGCGGGGCCGTGATGACCTGGGACTACCTGGATCGGCCCCAGTCGATCTGCATCGACGCCACCACCAACAAGCTCTACGGCAGCTGCCCGACCACGGTCGCCCTGGGCACCACCCCGAAAGCAGGCGTCAAGGGCATGAGCGGCGGGTCGGTCCCCGCTGCCACCTGGTTCGCCGCCATGACGCCGCTGCACACCGGTCAGAAACCGGTCTACTTCGCCCCGCCCAGTCAGCGGTACTTGGCCGGCAGCGCCACCTCGCAGGTGCCCTATGTGGTCGGGCAACCCATTGACGCGGCCCGGGCCCAGCTGACCACGGCCGGGTTCACCGTGGTCATCCTGACCAAGGCTTCCGGGGCCGGCCTGAACACGGTGGTGGCGCAGAGTCCCCAGAACAGCGCGCTGCCGGGATCCCAGGTGGTACTGACCATCTCGTCCGGGCCGGGCGGCCCGGGCGGTGGCTGAGCGGTGTTGCGGGCTCGTCGCCTCGGCCTGATTGCGGCCGGGGTCGGCGCCGCCACGGCTGCAGGCACCCTCTACGCGACCGTGCTGGAGCGCCGATGGTTCGCGCTGCGCCGTTTCACCGTGCCGGTGCTGGATCCGGGCGCAGCGCCGCTGCGCGTGCTGCACCTGGCTGACCTGCATCTGCTCCCCGGGCAGCGCCGCAAGGTGGCCTGGGTCAGCGGACTGGCCCGGCTGAAGCCGGATCTGGTGGTCAACACCGGGGACACCCTGTCGCACCGGAACTCAGTGCCGGTCGCGGTGCAGGCATTCGGCGATCTGCTGGCGCAGCCGGGCGCTTTCGTGTTCGGCAACAACGACTACTTCACGCCGCAATGGAAATCGCCGACCCGGTACTTCACCCGCCGCAGGAAGCTGCCCCGGACGCCGCCGCTGCCCTGGCGGGACCTGCGGGCCGCTCAGGTCGAGCGAGGCTGGGTGGACCTGGACAACCGCAAGCAAGTCCTGACCATTCGCGGCCAGCGGGTGGCCCTGGCCGGGGTCGACGATCCGCACCTGCACAGGGACCGTTACGCCGACATTGCCGGTCCGGCCGCATCGGATGCCGTGGTCCGCATCGGCCTGGCCCACGTGCCCGAGCCCCGCGTGCTGGACGCTTTCGCCGCCGACGGCTACGACCTGGTGCTGGCCGGTCACACCCATGGCGGCCAGGTCAGGCTGCCCGGGGTCGGGGCGCTGGTGTCCAACTGCGGGATCGACCTGTCCCGGGCTCGCGGCGTATCCCGCTGGGGCGTGCACATGTGGCTGCACGTATCGGCCGGACTGGGCAACTCCCCCTTCATGCCGGTGCGCTTCTGCTGCCGGCCGGAGGCAATCCTGCTCACCCTGGTCCCCCGCGAGGATCCGGAGTTTCCGCCCGCCGGGACGACTCCGCCGGTGGGCTAGACTCGTCGGGCCACGGGGTGTGGCGCAGCTTGGTAGCGCGCTTCGTTCGGGACGAAGAGGTCGCAGGTTCAAATCCTGTCACCCCGACACAACACAGAGGGTCCGGCCGAAGGTCGGGCCCTTTGTGCTGTGTCGGGGTGGCGAATGGAGCCGCCGACGGAGCGTCAGCGACGAAGGTGGAGCGGGGTGGCGAATGGAGCCGCCGACGGAGCGTCAGCGACGAAGGTGGAGCACCCCGACACAACACAGAGGGTCCGGCCGAAGGTCGGGCCCTTTGTGCTGTGTCGGGGTGGCGAATGGAGCCGCCGACGGAGCGTCAGCGACGAAGGTGGAGCACCCCGACACAACACAGAGGGTCCGGCCGAAGGTCGGGCCCTTTGTGCTGTCTCGGGGTGGCGAATGGAGCCGCCGACGGAGCGTCAGCGACGAAGGTGGAGCACCCCGACGCCCCTGTGACGTGGGATCGGTCGGCGGCGCAACCCTTCAGTCATGACGACGCAACGAAGATCGCCACGCCGAAACATTGCGGCTTTCGGGCGATGTCATGGTTGATTTCCCGGACATGAGCGCATTTCGACGCCCTGGTCACCCGCTAGGGTCCTCGTAGTCCACCCGCCCGAAACCCCACCAGGGGTCCCGAGGGAGAGGCACCACACCCGATGACCGCACTGGAAAACCCGGCGAAACCGGAGAGTCACGCTCAATCGCTGGACGCCGAACAGGCCGGATACAAGCAGTCCTTGGGGCGGCGGCACGTCCAGATGATCGCCATCGGTGGTGCCATCGGCACCGGCCTGTTCCTGGGTTCCGCCTCGCGACTGCACAACACCGGTCCGGCGCTGTTGCTGTCGTACGCCTTCGTCGGGGTGATCGCCTACTTCCTGATGCGGGCGCTGGGCGAGCTGGTCCTGCACCGCCCCACCTCGGGCGCTTTCGTCTCCTGGATGAGGGAGTTCTACGGCGAGAAGGCGGCCTTCGTCACCGGCTGGCTGTACTGGCTGAACTGGGGACTGACCGGCATCGCCGAGCTGTCCGCGGTCGGCCTCTACGTGCAGTACTGGTTCCCGAACATGCCTACCTGGGCCACCGTGCTCATCGCGCTGGCCGTGGTGCTGGTGGTGAACCTGCTGTCCGCCCGGGCCTTCGGCGAGTTCGAGTTCTGGGCCTCGATCCTCAAGGTCGGCGCGATCGTGATCTTCCTGCTCGTCGGCATCGTCGTGGTCGCGTTCCGGGTGCACATCGGCACCCACCGGGCGGGGCTGGACAACCTGTGGAGCAACCCGGGCGGCTTCTGGCCGGCCTCGAACGGCTACTTCTGGTACGGGCCGATCCTGGTCATGTCCGGGGTCATCTTCGCCTACGCCGCCATCGAGATGGTCGGAGTGGCCGCGGGCGAGATGGAGAACTCCGAGCGCGAAGTGCCCAAGGCGGTCAACGCGGTCATCTTCCGCATCGCCATCTTCTACTGCGGCTCGATCCTGCTGCTGGTGTCCATGCTGCCGACCACCGACTACAAGTCCGGGATCAGCCCGTTCGTCACCGTTTTCGGGCAGATGGGGCTGGGCTGGATGGGCGATGTGATCCAAGCCGTGCTCATCGTGGCCGCCCTGTCCAGCCTGAACTCCGGGCTGTACGCAACAGGCCGGGTGCTGCGCAGCCTGGGCATGTCCAAGCAGGCGCCCCGTTTCACTCTGAAGATGAGCAGCCAGGGCGTGCCCTGGGCCGGCATCGTCATGACCTCCGTCGTCTACGTGTTCGGGGCGCTGCTCAACGCCGTCGATCCGGACGCCTTCGAAACCGCCCTGGAGGCCGCCTCCATCGGCGTGATCTTCACCTGGGGCACGATCTTCGCCTGCCAGCTACGGCTACGTTCGCTGGTCAAGCGGGGGGTGATTCCGAAGAGTCCGTTCCAGATGCCCGGCCATCCGTGGACCAGCATCATCGGGATCGCCTTCCTGGGCCTGGTGCTGGTCGGGATGGCCATCTCGGGCTGGAAGGCGTCGCCCAACTTCTGGCACAAGACCGACTTCCTGGTCATCGCGCTGGGCATCCCGATCCTGGCTGCGGCCCTGACCGCGGGCTGGATGATCGTCCGGGGAAAGGTCATGGCCAATACCAACGGCCGGATCAAGGCGGTCTGGTCGAACGATGGGCCGACGTACGGCGATGTCTCACCCGATGAACTCGACCCGACCGAGCGCGAACCGGCGTGACACCCGGCATGCGCACCCGAGGGCACCTCGTCGCCGCGACCGTGACCGCCGTCCTCGCCCTGGGCCTGGCCGCCTGCGGCTCCAGCAGCTCGACCGCCGGAGTGAGCGTCAGCACCAGCGCGGCCCAGACCTCGTCGGGGGCGTCGGTGCCGAGCGCAAGCGGGTCGGCCACCGACTCCGGCTCGCACCTGCGGATCGGAATCAGCTTCGACGAACCCGGCCTGGGGGTGCGCAACTCTGACGGCACATTCAGCGGGTTCGACGTCCAGACTGCGCTCTACGTGGCCGGCAAGCTCGGGGTCTCGCGGGACAACATCACCTTCGTCGAGGCCTCCACCAGCACTCGCGAGCTGCTCCTGACCACGAACCAGGTCGATCTGATCGTGAACACCTACTCGATCACCGACGAGCGCAAGCAGAAGGTGGACTTCGCCGGCCCCTACTTCGTGGCCCACCAGGACCTGCTGATCCGGCGCAACGACGAGGCGCTGACCAGCGTCAACTTCCTCGGTGACCGCCAGCTCTGCAGCACTCCGGGTTCGACGTCGGCGCAGTTGGTCCAGGAGAAGTACAACGCCGGTGTCCGGCTCACCGAGTACCCGACCTACACCGACTGCGTGGCCGCGTTGATGAGCGGCGCGGTGGATGCGGTCACCACCGACGACGTGATCCTGGCCGGGTACGCCTCGGAACCGACGTACCGGGGCGCGCTGCGGGTGGTCGGGAAGGCGCTGTCCACCGAGCAGTACGGCATCGGGATCCGCAAGGGCGACACCGACATGAAGACCAAGGTCAACGCCGCCCTGAAGGACTACATCAGCGACGGCTCGTGGCGCAAGGCGTTGGATTCGACCGTGACCCCCTCCGGGTACTCCATCCCGTCGCCGCCGACGCCGGGTTCGGCCTGACCGTCCGCCGGGAACGACCCGCCGCCGTCAGCGGCACCGGGCCAACGTGTTCGCGACCACCTGGGCGTACAGGGCGCCGGCGGTGGGTCCCGGGTGCACGTCGTCCGGGGCGAGCAGATCGTCGTGCCCGGCGATGCTTTTCGCCCAATCGGCCACACAGGTGTGCGGTCGGCGGGCGGCCACGGTGGCGAGCGACTGATTGACATCCGCCCGCCAGGACTGCGGCCCGTACGTGTTGACCAGCACGACGATCTCGCCGGCGGGAACGTCCTGCAGGACGGCCAGGATGTCCGCCGGCGCCTGCGTGCCGTTGGTCCCCAGTCCGATCAGCAGGTAGGGCCGCAGCGTGTGCCCAGCCACCTGGGCGCGCAACAGGTCGGGCAGGTCCCACAGTTCCCGACTCTTCACCGCGTCGATGTCCGCCGCCGGGAACGTGGTCAGCAGTGCGGGTGCGGCGGCCAGCATGACCGAATCACCGATCGCGGTCAGCCGGGATCCGTCGCCGACCCCGGTGGGCACCGCAGCCACCGGCGAGGACGCGGCCGGTGAAACCGCTCGGGTGGTGAGAGGCGGCCGGGTCGGAACCTGTCCGTTGGAGACCGGGCCGGGGACCGGGGTCGCGGCCGGCGGGGCCGCGGCCGTCGGGCGGGTGCCGGCCGGCGTGGAGCTGGCGGATGTCGCCGGGACAGCGGACGTCGTCGGGGCGGCAGACTTCGCTGGGGTTCGGGTCGTCGACGTCGTCGGCCGCGAGGCCGGGGACGCCGACGGGGGAGCCGTCACCGCGGGGACTGTGACCGCGGGCAATGGCGGCGGGACGGCCCGGGCTCGCGCCGACGCGGACGCCAGTGCCGCCTCCCCGGCGGCCAGGGTGCTGTCCAGCTGCGACGTCGCGGGCGCCGCCCGTACCCCGATGACCGTGACCGCACTCGCCACCACCAGCAGCGCCACTCCGCCCCACGCCACACGCTGCCGGACGACGTCGGTGGGCCACCGGCCCGCCAGCGTCGCTGTCGCCCGTCGCGCGGCGCCCGCCATCCCGTACCGACGGATCGGGTTCTCCACCAGCCGCCAGGACAGCTCGGTGCAGACCAGCGCGAGCAGCACGGCGAGCACGGCCACCGAGGTGCTGTTCGACTCCGGCCCCAGCAGCCGCCGGCAGATGACCAGGAGCGGCCAGTGCCAGAGGTACAGCGAGTAGGACCTCTGGCCGAGCGGACGCAGCCAACGGTGGCCGAGCAGGGCGGCCAGCACCCCACGTTCCCGCACCGCGGCGGCGACCACGGCAACCGCGGCACAGTCCACCACCAGCAGCCCGCCGCGATAGGTCCAGCTGCTGCTGATGTCCAGCAGGGACATCCCACCCAGCACGACGACCAGGCCGACGGCGCCGAGAGTGGCCACCACCGCCGGACGGTACCGGGCCACGGCGGTCAACGGGGTCAGCACCGATTGCGGTCGGGACAGCGCCAGGGCGGCGCCGAGCAGCAAGGGGAAGCCATGCGTATCGGATCCCAGGTAGACCCGGTTGGGATCGCTACCGGTCTCGAAGAGCACAGCCATCGCCCCGGCCGAGAGCAGCGCCAGCGACACCAGCAGCGTGCGCCGTAACCGAGCCCGCACCACCCATCGGAGCAGCAGCGCGAGTACCGGCGGCCAGAGCAGATAGAACTGTTCCTCCACGGCCAGCGACCACAGGTGGGCGAAAATCGCCGGCTCGGCCGCCTGCACGTAGGACGATCCGTGCAGGATCTGCAGCCAGTTGCTGCTGTAGGTGGCGGCGCCCAGCAGCTGCCAGCGCAGGCCGGCATTCAGGTCGTGCCGGGCCAGCACCGCCAGGGCGCTGATCAGTACCGTCATCACGGCCAGCGCCGGGAGCAGCCGGCGGGCCCGGCGCATCCAGAACGCACCCGGTCGCAGCCTGCCGGTGCGGTCCCACTCGTTCTGCAGCAGGGTGGTCACCAGGTAACCGGAGACAACGAAGAAGACATCGACGCCGACCCAGCCACCACGCAGATGCGGTACGCCGGCGTGATAGGCGACGACGGCGGCCACCGCCAGGGCCCGCACCCCGTCCAGACCCGGCGCGTAGGCGGGCCGGCGAGGTGATGTGACCGTGGGCTCGACCCGTGGCGACTCCGGGACGACGGGCGCGCGCCACGGCGCCGAAATCGTCATCACGGGTCCTGTTCAAGGGGGTCACGCCAGCCACGGGCGGGCTACTCGCCCGCGCGTTCATCGGATCACGCGACCGCGTCGAGACGACGTAGGCGTGCCGGTCGAACCCCGCACCCGGGGGTGCTGTGCCCAGCCCGCCGAACCCCAGCCCGCCGAACCCCGCCCCGCCACCGCCCCGGGCCGCCGACCCCTGCCGAGGCCTGACTCGGTCGAGCCCCCGTTTCCGTCGGCGCGAGTCAGCCGCCCATGGCCGGCTGGGCCGTCTCGTGAGTGACCTTGCCGCCCGGGTGGGAAAAGGCGATCAGGAAAGAAATGGCCAGACAGATGGCCATCCCGATGAGCACGGCCTGGGTGGCGCTGGCGTAATCGGCGGCCACCGCGGACATCATGTGCGGGTCCACTGGGCCGCCGGACGCGCCGCTGCCGCCCTGCCCGGCCGCCGCGATCTGCGCGGCCGTGGCCGCGGCCTGGCCGGCCGGCACGCCCATCCCGGTCAGCGAGCCGGTGAGTTGGGTCCGGAAGACGTGCCCGAGGACCGTGCCCAGCACAGCCAGACCCAGCGCGGAGCCGTAGTTCCGGACGGTCTGGGAGATTCCGGTGACCTCGCCGTACGACGCGCCGATGGCCCGGTTGACCGAGTCGGTCGATGCCGGCCCGAGGATGAATCCGATGCCGGCCCCGGCCAGCACGATGGCCCACCACTGACTGCCCAGGCTCAGGTCGGTGACCTTCAGACCCCAGAGCAGGAAGCCGACCGTGCCGAGAACCCCGCCGATGAGCAGGCAGGGCTTGGCCCCGCGGGAGTCCAGCATCCGTCCGGCGATCTGAGCCGCCGGGGCGAAGCCGGCGAAGAAGATGAGCAGGTAAAGTCCGGCGCCGTTGGCGTTCTCGCCCAACGACACCTGGGCGTACACGCTGCCGAAGAAGAACACCGGCACGAACGAGATCATCGAGAAGAACAGCACGATGTTGTCCACCGTGAAGGCCCGATCCGCGAAAATACGGACCTTGATGAGCGGGAACTCGGTGCGCATCTCCACCAGGACGAAGACCACGAGCAGGACCAGGCCGCCGCCGATGCAGGCCCAGGTGCGCACGTCGGTCCAGCCCCAGCTGCCGGCCTGCTCCAGACCGATGACGGACAGGGCCATGCCCGCCGCGATGAGCACCGCGCCCCGGTAGTCGATCGATTCCCGTCGACCCAGATTGTGGATTCCGGCCATCACCGCCAGCACGATGGCGATCACCGCGACCGGGATGTTGATCCAGAAGATGGCCCGCCAGGTCCACTGGGTCAGGTATCCACCTGCGATCGGGCCGACCGCGGTGAGTCCACCACTGACGCCGAAGAAGATGGCCAAAGCCTTGCCGCGTTCCGAGATCGGAAACGCCGCCACCACGATGGCGAGCGCGGCGGGCACCATCATCGCGGCCGAGAGCCCCTGCAGGGCGCGAAAGAGCACCAGCCAGGTCTCGGCGAAGGAACCCTTCGGGGTGGCCCCGCACAGCGCCGAGGTGACCGCGAAGCCGATGATGCCGATCAGCACCATGCGTTTGCTACCCAGGACATCTGCGAGTCGGCCCCCGAACGCGAAACCGGCGGCCAGGGCGACCAGGTAGGCGTTGACCACCCAGGCCGACCCGCCGCGGCTCAGCGACAGCTCTTCCGCGACCCGAGGGGTGGCGATGGCCACGATCGTCTGGTCGATGAAGGTCATGGCCACCGCAAACAGCATCGCGGTCAGGGCCAGGTACCTCGACTTGGCCACCTTGGGCGTCGAGGTTCCCTGGGCCTGGGCGGGTCGTTCTTCTTCGTCTTGGATGCTCATTCGATCGCTTTCCCTCGCGCCGCATTCATGCCGCCATCACTGTCTCACCCGCCACCGACAATCCACCTGCCAAAAACTCCTAGTCATCGCAGCGCGGTGACCGCGCGCAGCGCGGCGATCCCCTCAACGATGTGCCAGGCCAGGTCACGACCATCATCGACCCGATTCCAGCTCCCGATGGCGAGCCGGAAGACGCTGATGCCGGCCTCGGCGACCAGGCTGGCGGCGGGCTCGGTCACCCCCCGCGCGGGCAGCGCCTGGGCCACTGCCGCGGCCATCGAGGCCAGCTTGATCAACTCCCGTTCCTGCAGTTCGGCCTGACCCTCGACGGCGGCCTGCCGGAGTCGGGAGAACTCCCGGCCCTCATTCAGGGGTTGCGAGGCCACCGCCAAGGCCCGACCCACCGCGTCCAAGGGGGCCAGGCCGGGATCGACATCGGCCAACGCCGCGATCAACCGGTCCTGCAACGCAGCAGAGCGGGCGAAGAAGACCTCGCGCTTGTCGGCGTAGTAGCGGAAGAAGGTGCGCTCGGTCAGACCGGCGCGGGAGGCGATGTCGGCGACCGAGGTGGCGTCGAAGCCGCGGTCGCGAAACAGCTCCCAGGCGGCTTTCTCCAGCCGCCCCGGCGCGTCCGGCTCCCACCTGCCCATGATCTCCATTCCAGGTGATGACAGTTCCTGACATCGGTGCTACGTTCATGATGACAGTAGCTGACATCAGGAGGAAACCCATGAAGATCTTCGTCACCGGCGCGTCCGGTTGGATCGGTTCGGCCACGACGGCCGAACTGCTCGCCGCCGGGCATCAGGTCCTCGGTCTGGCCCGGTCGGACGCCTCCGCCGACACGATCGCGGCCGCGGGCGCGCAGGTGCTGCGCGGGGATATCGACGACCTGGACAGCCTGCGCAAGGGGGCCGAGCAGTCCGATGGGGTCGTGCACATGGCCTACAACCACGATTTCTCCCAGATGGAAGCCGCCGCCCGGACCGACGAGGCGGCCATCGGGGCCATCGGCGACGTGCTGGCCGGGTCGAACCGACCGTTCGCCATCGCCTCCGGGGTGATCGGCATGGCCGCCGACCACATCATCACCGAGCAGGACACCCCGGACCCCGCCACCCATCCCCGCGTCGCCAACGCCGCGGCCACCCTGGCCCTGGCGGACCGCGGGGTGCGGTCGATCGTGGTCCGCTTCGCCCCCACCGTGCACGGCCCGGGCGATCACGGTTTCATCGCCCGACTGGTCGAGATCGCCCGCGAGCAGAAGGTTTCCGGTTATGTCGGGGACGGCACGAACACCTGGCCGGCGGTGCATCGGTCGGACGCCGGGCTGCTGGTCCGGCTGGCCGTGGAGAAGGCGACCCCGGGGTCGGTGTGGCACGCCGTGGCCGAGGAAGGCGTGGCCCTGGGTCAGGTCGCCGAGGTCATCGGTCGGCACCTGGACCTGCCGGTGGTCTCCGTCCCGGCCGAGCGGGCCCTCGAGCGCTTCGGCTGGCTGGGCCGATTCCTGGGCCTGGACACCCAGGTCTCCAGCGCGCGCACCCAGCAACTTCTGGACTGGGCACCCACCCACCCCGGGTTGCTCGCGGACCTGGAGCAGGGCTCCTACTTCAGATGATCGAGTAGCCGCCGTCGATCACGATCGACTCGCCCACCACGTAACGGGAGGCGTCCGAGGCCAGGAAGGTGACGAGCCCGCGCAGGTCGGCGGGCTCGCCGATCCGGCCGACCGGAATCCGGGCCCGCCAGCCGGCCCCGATCTCCGGGTTCTTGTCCACGAACTGCCGGGTCATGTCGGACAGGAAGTATCCGGGGGCGATGGCATTCGCCCGGATCCCGCGGTCGGCCCACTCCACGGCCAGGGATCGGGTCAATTGGTCCACCCCGGCCTTGGAGGCGTTGTAGGCGGCCTGGTGCTGGGGGACGTTGACCACGAACGCCGACATCGACGACACGTTGACGATCGTCCCGCTGCCTTGCCCGGCGACGACGGCACCGGCGAAGGCCTGACAGGTCAGGAACGTCCCGGTCAGGTTGACGTCGATGACCTGGCGCCAGGCCGCGGCGGGGACAGTGGCGGAATCGGCCCAACTGGCGATGCCGGCGGCGTTGACCAGCACGCCCGGCGTCCCCAGCTGTCTCTCGATTGCTGCGAAGGCCCGGCCGATCGATTCGGTATCGGTGACGTCGCAGACGAATCCGGCCGCGTCGACCTCGCGGGTGGCCGAGATACGTTGCGGGACGGCCTGGTCCACGACCAGGTCGAGCAGGGCGATCCGAGCGCCCTGCTCGGCCAGGGCGTCCGCCATCTCCAGGCCCAACCCCCGTCCGCCCCCGGTGACCACGGCCACCCGGCCGCGCAGATCCTCGAACATGACGTCCTTTCAGTGCAGGGAGATGGTGGCCACGGCGGCGAGCTTGTCCCGGATGAACCGCTGGGCATGGGCACCCAGGTCGTCGCCGTCGTCCCACAGGTTGCGCCAGACCCCGAGGGTGTTGCTCAAGGTCGGCGAGACCACCGCCGAGGAGAACGATTCGAAGACGATGGGCCCGGTGTAGCCGAGCCGGGCCAGGGCCCGGAACGCGGTGTCGAAATCGACCGAACCGGTGCCGAGATAGCCCCGGTGGCTCTCACCGATGTGCACGTAGCCGAGCCGGTCGCCGGTGTCCAGGAACGGCTGGAACAGGTCGGATTCCTCGATGTTCATGTGATAGGTGTCCAAGTGGACGCGGGTGTTCTCCCGGTCGACCTCGTCCAAGAACGACAGCGCCTGTCGGGCCGTGTTGAGCAGGTTGGTCTCGTACCGGTTGACCACCTCCAACGCCACCCGGACACCGAGAATCGCGGCCTGGTCGGCAATCTCGCGCAGCGCCGCGACACTGTTGGCGCGGCCCCGCTCGGTCATCGGCTGATCGTGCTTGCGCATCGACCCGTAGAGCACACCGCACAGATGCCGGCCGCCCATTTCCGCGGTCTTCTGCAGCGCCGTCTCCAGCAGCTGCCGGCCGGCCTTGACCACCCCGGGATCCTCGCTGCTGATGTCGGCCTGGGCGGGCAGGCCGAGGCTGGCGGTGGCGACCAGGCCGTGGTCGGCCACGGCTTCCCGGGCCACCTCGGCGTCGAACGTGTCCGGCTCCATGAGCGGGAACTCGATCAGGTCGAACCCGGCGCGGCGGGTGCGCTCGACCGACGAACGGATGCCGGCCGCATCGAAGACCCCGGTCCAGACGAGCGCGTGACAACCGATGAGCGAAACCATGCCTGGACTCCTTCGTCCTGCGCGGCCACCTATCCTCGGCCGATGCCTCTTGACGTTATCCGAGAGTCCGGCCGCACCCTGCGGGCCGAGGCGGCCGAAACCGGTGACCGATTGCTGCCCGTTTTCTTCCTGCACGGAACGCCGGGGACGAGCGCCCTGCCCGAACCGCTGCTCGACGTCGCCGGTGTCCGCTGGATCAGCTACGCACGACCGGGCTATCCGGGGTCGACCCCCGACCCGGGTCGTACCGCCGCGTCCGCCGCGCACGACATCGCTGCCTTAGCCGACGCTCTGGAGCTCGACCGGTTCGCTGTCTTCGGCTATTCCGGTGGTGGACCCGGCGCCTTGGCGGCCGCGGTGACGCTCGGGGACCGGGTCATCGCCGCCGTCGCGGTGGCCTCACCGGCGCCGCACGACGCGGCCGGTCTGGACTTCCTGGCCGGGATGTATCCCGGCGGACGGGCCGAACTCGCCGCCGCCGAGCAGGGCCGAGCCGCGCTCGAGGCGCTGCTGGCGGCCGGCGGGGACGACCCGGAGATGTTCCAGCCGATCGACCACGAAGTGCTCCGCAGCCCGTGGGGATGGCTCGGCCGGACCGCCGGGGACGCCTTCGCCCACGGCCAGGAGGGTTTCCTGGACGACGATCTGGCCCTGGTGCAACCGTGGGACGTCGACCTGCAGGCCATCACCGCCCCGGTGCTGCTGCTGCAGGGCACGATCGACCGGATCATCCCGCCGGCCCACGCCCGTTGGCTGGCCGAGCACATCCCGACCGCACAGCTGCAGCTGTGGCCCGAGCTCGGCCATGTCTCGGTCCTCACCCACGCCGCCGACGCCGTGCAGTGGCTGCTCGACCAGGCATGATCGACACGTGAGCTTCGCCTCGCTCTACAGCCACGGCTTCGCCCGGGTGGCGGCCTGCTCGGTGCCGACCCGGATCGCCGATCCGGCGGCGAACGCGGCCACGGTCATCGAGATGGCCCGGCGCGCGCACGAGCGCGGGGTCGCGGTGGCGGTATTCCCCGAACTCGGCCTGTCCGGCTACGCCATCGACGACCTGCTCGGCCAGGACGCGCTGCTCGACGCGGTCCGGGCGGCGGCGGCGGAGGTCATCGCGGCATCGGCCGAGTTGTTGCCGGTGCTGGTGGTGGGAGCGCCGCTGCGGCACCGCGATCGGCTCTTCAACACGGCCCTGGTGATCCACCGCGGCGCGCTGCTCGGGGTGGTGCCGAAGATCCACCTGCCCACCTACCGAGAGTTCTACGAGAAACGACAATTCGCCTCGGGCGCGGGCATCACCGGGTTGCAGATCGACGTCGGGGGGACGACCGCGCCATTCGGCACCGACCTGGTGTTCGAGTGCACCGACGTGCCCGGGCTGGCGCTCGGGGTGGAGATCTGCGAGGACATGTTCCTGCCGGTCACCCCGGGGTCACACCTGGCTCTGGCCGGCGCGACCGTGCTGGCCAACCTGTCCGGCAGCCCGATCACCATCGGCCGGTCCGAGACGAGAACCCTGCTCTGCCGGTCCCATTCGCTGCGCTGCCTGTCCGGGTACGTGTATGCCGCCGCGGGTCAGGGCGAGTCGACCACCGACCTGAGCTGGGACGGTCAGACCACCATCACCGAGAACGGCCGAGTGTTGGCCCAGGGACAGCGGTTCGCCCGCGACGGCGCCCTCACGGTGGCCGACATCGACCTCGACCTGCTGCGCTCGGAACGGGCCCGGACCGGCACCTTCGAGGACAACCGGGCCTGGACGGGAACGTCGGAGTCTTTCCGGCGCATCGAGTTCCGGCTCGACCCGCCCGAGGCTGATCTGGGCCTGGAACGAGTGGTCGAGCGGTTCCCGTACGTCCCCGCCGACCCCGACCGGCTGGCCCAGGACTGCTACGAGGCCTACAACATCCAGGTCGACGGGCTGTGCCAACGGCTCCGGGCCACCGGCACCCAGACCGTGGTCATCGGCGTCTCCGGCGGGCTCGATTCGACCCAGGCGCTCATCGTGGCCGCCCGGGCCGTGGATCTGTTGGGCTTGCCCCGCACCAACATCCGTGCTTTCACCCTGCCCGGGTTCGCCACCAGCGCGGGCACCAAATCGGCTGCGCACGCCCTGATGCGGGTGCTCGGGGTGACCGCGGGCGAGATCGACATCCGGCCCGCCGCCCGACAGCTGCTGGCCGATCTGGAGCACCCCTTCGCGACTGGACACGAGGTCTACGACACCACCTTCGAGAACGTCCAGGCGGGGCTGCGCACCGACTACCTGTTCCGGCTGGCCAACTTCCACGGCGGCATCGTGCTCGGCACCGGCGATCTGTCCGAAATCGCGTTGGGCTGGAGCACCTACGGCGTGGGCGACCAGATGTCGCACTACAACGTCAACGCCGGGGTTCCGAAAACCCTGATCCAGCATCTGATTCGGTGGGTCGGACACCACGGGGAGTTTCCCGCCGAGGTCGGCGAGTTGCTGGACGGGATCCTGAACACCGAGATCTCCCCCGAGCTCATCCCGGTCAAACCGGGCGACGCGCCGCAGAGCACCGAGAAGTCGATCGGCCCGTACGAAATGCAGGACTTCACGCTCTTCTACACGCTGCGGTTCGGGTTCCGGCCGAGCAAGATCGCCTTCCTGGCCCTGCACGCCTGGCGGGATCTGCAGGTCGGGCCGTGGCCGTCCGGCTTCCCCGAGGAGCGGCGGCGCCAGTACGAGCTGCCCGAAATCCGGCGCTGGCTGGAAGTCTTCGTACGCCGCTTCTTCGGCTTCGCCCAGTTCAAGCGGAGCGCGATGCCCAACGGTCCCAAGGTGTCCGCCGGCGGCTCGCTGTCCCCCCGCGGTGACTGGCGCGCCCCCTCCGACGGCAACGCCACCGCTTGGCTGGCCGACCTGGACGCCCACGTCCCGCGCTGACCCACGAGTTCCTGCGTGGACCACCAGCCGATCGCGGCGGTCAGCAGCGGGTTCACCGATCTCGGGCAGGATGGCGGCATGACCACCTCCGGACCGGCCCCGACCACGCACGCCCATCCCGCGGCCGTGGTCCCCGACCGGTTGTTCGCCGATGACACCGCGGAACAGCGGTGGCGACAGCGGTTTTCCGCCACCCGGATGACGTTGGCCGACCCCAGTAGGGACGAACCCGGCCACGCCGCCTACATGTCCAACGCCAGCGGCGCCTTCCAGCTCTACACCTGGGACGTCGGCACGGATACCCACCACCAGGCCACCGATCGGCCGGCCGGCACCGTGCACGGCACGCTATCGGCGGACGGCGCGGAGCTGTGGTGGTTCGACGACACCGACGGGAACGAATTCGGCCACTGGCAGCGGCAGGCCTTCGGGGCCGACGCGCACCCCGCCTCGGCCGCTTGGCCGTCGGTGCCGCCCGGTTACTCCTGCGGCCTGGAGGTCGGCCGGACCGTGCACCTGGCCGGATTCAGCGATGACGAAGGGTCCCGGATCTACGCCGCGCTCGGGGAGAGCAGCCCCGCGCTCGTCTACCAGCGCGACACCGACGCCGCCGTGGACGCCCTGTCCCGGGACGAAACGATCTGGGTACTGGGTCACTCCGAACACGGCGATCCCCGCTACCCGGCGCTGCGGGCGCTGTCGGTGGCCGACGGCGCCGTGCTGGCCGAGCTGGACGACACCCCGGGCCGCGGCCTGAACGCGCTCACCTTCTCCCCCGTTTCCGGCGATCAGCGGGTGCTGGTCGGGCACGAGCGGCGGGGTCGGGACGAGCTGTTGATCTGGGACATCGACCGGGGCACCGCGACCGAGCTGGCCATCGACCTCGACGGCGATCTGACCGGCGACTTCTACCCCGACGGCATGGCGGTGCTGGTGGCCCAGACGGTGGCCGGACGGACCAGCCTGTTCCGGTTCGAGCCGGACACCGGCACGTTGACCCGCCTGCCCTCGGCCCGGGGGGTGATCTCCGGAGCGCTGGTCCGACCGGACGGAACCGTCTGGTACCGCTGGTCGGACGCCGCCCACCCGGCCCAGGTGCGGCAACTGCTCCCCGACGGCACCGACCTGATGCTGCTGACCGGCCCGGGCGCCTCCGCCCCGACATCGTCTCCGGCGCAGGACCTGTGGACGCCGGGCCCGGGCGGCCGCATCCACAGCCTGGTCGGCACGCCGGACAGCGGCGGCGACGGCCGGGCCGTGTTCTACGTGCACGGCGGTCCCGCCGCCGCCGACGAGGACACCTTCGACGCCTACCGGGCCGCCTGGCTGGACGCCGGTTTTGTCGTGGTCCAGGTCAACTACCGCGGCTCCACCGGGTACGGCTCGACCTGGCGGGATGCGCTGACCGAGAGCGTCGGTCACACCGAGCTCGACGACATCGCAGCCGTCTACGATGATCTCGTCCGCCAGGGCCGGATCGACCCGAGACGGACAGTTATTTCCGGGGGTTCGTGGGGTGGTTTCCTGACGCTCCTGGCGCTGGGCGTCCAGCCGGAGCGCTGGGCGGCCGGTGTCGCCGCCGTCCCCGTGGCGGACTACTTGCAGGCCTACGCCGACGAGATGGAGGAGCTACGCAGCTACGACCGGGCCCTGTTCGGCGGCACACCGGAGGAGAAGCCTGATGCCTATCGGGACTCTTCGCCGCTGACCCACGTGGACGCCGTTCGTGCTCCGGTGCTGATCCTGGCCGGTGAGAACGACCCTCGCTGCCCCATCGGCCAGATCGAGAACTACCTGGGCGCCCTGGCCGATCGGGACATGAGCTACGCCATCTACCGTTTCGACGCGGGCCACGGTTCGATGGTGACGGACGAGCGAATCCGCCAAGCGGCCGTCGAGATTGCCTTCGCCCGGGACGCCATCGACCGGATCGGCTGAGCCTTGTCCGCTTTCCTGCTTCGACCTATCCAAACGGGCGCTTCGAACTGACTTTTCGTCCGGTCGAAGCAGGAAAGTGGACGGCTTTATCCGAGTTCATCCTCCCGGTACTCCCCCTCCGGGCGACCGCCGGCGTTTTCCCGCTCCCGCAGCTCGACCCGGCGGATCTTGCCCGAGATGGTCTTGGGTAGTTCGGCGAACTCCAGCCGCCGGATCCGCTTGTACGGGGCCAGGTGGGCGCGGGTGTAGGCGAAGATCGAGCGCGCCGTGTCCGGGCCGGGTTCCACCCCGCTGACCAGCACGATGTAGGCCTTGGGCACGGCCAGCCGGAGTGCGTCGGGGGCCGGCACCACAGCCGCCTCGGCCACCGACTCGTGTTCCAGCAGCACTGATTCCAGCTCGAACGGCGAGATCCGGTAGTCCGATGCCTTGAACACGTCGTCGGACCGGCCGACGTAGGTGATGTAGCCGTCATCGTCCACGGATCCGACGTCACCGGTGTGGTAGAGCCCGTCGGCCGTAGCCTGCGCCGAACGTTCGGCGTCGCCGTGATAAGCGGTCAACACCGGCACCGGACGATCGGCCAGGTCGACGCAGATCTCGCCCTCGCCGGCCGGCTCCCCGGTGATCGGGTCGATCAGCACCACCCGGTACCCCGGCATGGGCCGGCCCATCGACCCGTCTTTGACCCGCTGTCCGGGCGAATTGCCGATGGCCAGGGACATCTCGGTCTGGCCGAACCCGTCCCGGACGGTCAGCCCCCAGGCCTGGCGGACCTGTTCGATCACCTCCGGGTTGAGCGGCTCACCGGCACCCACCGCCTCCCGGGGCGGGGTGGCCAGCGCGGACAGGTCGGCCTGGATGAGCATGCGCCAGACCGTGGGCGGGGCGCAGAACGTGGTCACGCCGTGCTCGGCCATGACCCGCATCAGCGCGGCCGCGTCGAAGCGCGCGTAGTTGTACATGAACACGGTCGCCCCGGCCAGCCACGGCGCGAAGACGCACGACCAGGCGTGTTTGGCCCAGCCCGGCGAGGAGATGTTCAGATGCACGTCACCGGGCCGCAGACCGATCCAGTACAGCGTCGACAGGTGCCCGATCGGGTACGAGATCTGGCTGTGCTCGACCAGTTTCGGCTGGGCGGTGGTACCCGAGGTGAAGTAGAGCAGCAACGGATCCCCGGCCGGCAGCGACGCCTCGGGTGCGGGCGCACCCGACCAGGACTCCCGGTCGGTGAAGCAGACCCAGTGCGGCACCGGATCTCCCACGGCGATCCGGAGGAGATCGTCGGCGCCGGAACGGAACGACCCGGTGTCACCGGAGCGGGCCACCACCACCCGGGCCTGTCCGCGGGCGATCCGGTCGTCCAGATCGGCCGGGGAGAGCAGGGTGGCGGCCGGAATCATCACCGCCCCCAACCGGATGCAGGCCAGGATGATCTCCCACAGCTCGACCTGGTTGCCGAGCATGAGCAGCACCCGATCCCCGGAGCGAACCCCGAGTTCGGCCAGCCAACCGGCGGTACGCACTGACCGTGCGGCCATCTCGCCGTAACTGACCGACCGGGTCGACCCGTCCTGTTCCACGATGGTCAGCGCCGGGCGGTCGGGATGCTCGGCCGCCAACTCGTCGAACCACTCGGTGGCCCAGTTGAAGCGCTTCGGTCGGGGCCAGACGAAGTCGCGGACGACCGTGTCGTAGTCGTCCGCGTGGTCGAACAGGAACTGTCGGGCGGCCCGCAGCGCCGCGGTCGCTTCCGTGTGCATGATCCACTCCTAGGTTTCGTGACGCCGTGGCCACGGGTTGAGCAGTAGTTGGTCGACCAGGATGGACATGGCCGGGCCCACCGACGGATCATCGGTGCCGCCGTCTTCGTCGAACAAGGTCAGGGCGCTGTTCACCGGCAGCCCGAGCGGAGTCGGCCAGCCGCGCAATGCATGGACGACCTGTCGCAACGTGGTCAACGTCCCCACGGCCGCCTGCCACCCGCGGGCCACGGCGATCAGCGCAACCGGCCGGCCGTCCAGGTAGGGACGCCGGTCGAGGCGCAGTTCTTCCAGGTAGTCCAGGGCGTTCTTGACCAGGCCGGAGATCGTGCCGTGGTAGCCGGGCGAGGAGACGACCACGGCGTCGGCATCGCGGACCGCCTGCAGGAACGACTGCGCCCCGACGGGAAGGCCGGCCCCGGTGTGGTACGGCGGGAAGTCGATTGCGGTGCCCAGGAACGCCTGCACGTCGGCCCCGCGCTGCTCGGCCAGCCGGAGCACCCCGAGCAGGGCCCGTTCGGACTGCGACGCGGGATCGACCGAGCCACCCAGACCGACGATGCGCACGCTCACTCCTGGAATCCTGCCGCCTTCAGCCCGAGACGTGCCACGCGGCCCCGCCCATGGCCTGCTCGGAGCCGGTGATGGCGATGACTCCGGACTTGTCCCAGGACAGCGTTCCGTGCGGGTCGATCGGTCCGGCGACGGAGGCGACCGTGCGCCCGGCGGAGAGAGGGTCGAGGCGGCGGATCATCAGCCGGTGGTCGCCGATGGTGGCTAGCAGCCGTCCGTCGGGTGAGAAGGCGGCCAGGTCAACGTCGGTCACGGCCCCCGGGAGCAGCGTGCGGTGTCGATCCGGGACGGACACCAGGACCGGGGCTCCGGCGACGCCGCCCTGCCGGTTGCCGACCAGGACCAGGCTGCCGCCCGGTGAGACTGCCAGCGGCCAGACCTGGCTGCCGGCGGCCACCACGCCGAGGTCGGTTCGCGCTCCGGAGGTCAGGTCGGACAGCACCAGATCGGCCGGGATCTGCTCCGACAGGTACACCCCACCGGCCGCCGTGGGACCCGCGGCCGCCAGGTAGTTGGAAAAGCCCTGGCCGGACAGGGCCAGGTCGCCGGTCGGCCGGGCCAGCATGGTCTCGGGGTCGACGTCGACCACCCGAGCCACCGCCATCGTGTCGGTACGGAGCTGATTGACCAGCTCCAGGTGTCCGGTGATGGGGTTCCAGGTCATGGACAGGTAGGCCAGGCCGGTGCGATAGGGAGTGTCGGCAGCGTCCCCGGTGCGCGCGGTCACCCCGGAGATGCCGGGCACAGGGCTGCTCACACCGGTGCTGAGATCCACCAGCGCGACGGCTCCGGCCCCCGCCCCGAACAGCCCGGTGCCGATGGCCAATCGGCGTCCGTCCGGTGAGAAGGCCACCGAGATCGCGGCTCGTCCGCTCGGCGGCACACAGGCAGACGACACCGGGCCGGTGGCCGCCGACACGCACACCGCACCGTGCTCGTCGATGACGGCCACGTGGCTCCCGTCGGGCGAGAAGGCCAGCGCCGCAGTCGGTCCGGACAGGGCCACGACTCGCAGGACGCTCGGGTCGACGGGGGCGAACGCGGCCGGACCAGCGGCTCCAGACACCCGGCACCCGGCCAGCGACAGACTGGCGAGCAGGAGCGCAGCCCACATCCTTCGCCGCATTGCGCCTGCCTTTCGCTTCCACTCTAAAGTGGGCCGGTGCTGTTGGTTCGCGGCGGCGCCCGGCGAGGATCGGCCGCGCTGGTCGCCGTGTTCGTGTTCGCGACCGGATGCCACAGTGCCCCCACCGCGGCACCGTCACTCTCGGCGGAGGCACCCTTGGCCCAGCCCACCGCGCCGCCGCACCCCACCGCGCCGTCCGGTACGCCGCTGTCACCCGCCAGTCGGCCGCCGACGGCTCCCACCACCATCACGATCACTTCAGCAGCACCGCGTCCGACGGTCGGCCCGACGGCGAATCTTCCCGTCGGGGTGGCTCCGGGCGCGAGCGGGATCGCGGCCACCGGCACGCCCGGCGTCTGGTTTGTGGTCGACGACGCCCGGAACACGTCCGAGGTCGTCGAGGTGAACGCGACCGGAAAGTTGGTCCAACGGGTACCGATCGCGGGCATGTCGGCACGGAATGCGGAGGCTTTGGCCGAAGGCCGCTGCGCCGCGTCACCCGCCGGCTGCCTGTTCATCGGCGACATCGGCGACAATGCCTCTCAGCGCAACGACGTCGTGGTCTATGTGACCACTCTGGCAGCGCTGAAGGCATTCTCCGGATCACCGGCGGCGGCAGCCGCGTGGCACTACACCTACCCCGACGGCCCACACAATGCCGAGGCGATGGTGGTGGCGCCGGACGGGAACCTGGTCATCATCACCAAATCCGCTCCCGACGAAGCCGGACACGTTCCGCCGCACCGCATCTACCGGGCGAAGCCCGGCGGCGGCCGCCTCACGTTCCTCGCCGCGTTCACACCGCCGAATCCGGTCGTGCCGCTGCAGTCGCTGCTCACCGGCACGGTCGTCACCGACGCGTTCTACGACGGAAAGCGGTTGCTGCTGTTGACCTACGACGAAGTCCTGGCCTACACCGCGCCAATGGCGAACGCCGATCCGGCCGGATTCCCGACCTGGCCGCACCGATCCTGGCCGCACCCGCCGCTGATCCAGACCGAGGGCATCGCCGGGCTGGCAGACGGTTGCGGCTTCATCGTCGCGTCCGAGGAAGGGCCCGGCGGCACCCAGGCCGCGCTGGCCACGATCAGCTGCGGGTGAGCAACTCGGCGATCTGTACCGCGTTGAGGGCCGCACCCTTGCGCAGGTTGTCGTTGGACACGAACAGGGCCAGACCCCGACCCTCGGGCACGCCCGGGTCCTGCCGGATGCGCCCGACGTAGCAGGGGTCGGAACCGGCCGCCTGCAACGGGTTCGGCACGTCCGACAGCTCCACCCCCGGTGCCGTGGACAGCAGCTCAGTGGCCCGGGCCACCGACAGCGGCCGCTCGAATTCGGCGTTCAGCGACAGCGAATGGCCGGTGAAGACCGGCACCCGGACGCAGGTGCCGGACACCAGCAGGTCGGGCAGGCCGAGGATCTTGCGGGACTCGTTGCGCAGCTTCTGTTCCTCATCGGTCTCGAAACTGCCGTCGTCGACCAGGTTGCCGGCCAGCGCGATGACGTTGTAGGCGATCGGCCTCACGTACTTCTTCGGCTCCGGCAGGGCCACTGCCCGCCCGTCGTGAGTCAGGCCGGTGGCATCCCCGGCGGCCTGGATCTGGGTGGCCAGTTCGGTCACCCCGTCCCACCCGCTGCCCGAGACCGCCTGGTACGTACTGGCGATCAACCGGACGAGGCCGGCCTCCCGGTGCAGCGGTTGCAGCACGGGCATGGCCGCCATGGTGGTGCAGTTCGGGTTGGCGATGATGCCCTTGCCGCCGTTCTCGGGCCGGGCCTGGTCGACTTCACCACCGTTGACTTCAGAAACGACCAATGGCACCGCGGGATCCATCCGCCAGGCCGAGGAGTTGTCGATCACCATCGCGCCGGCCGCGGCGAACCGGGGCGCCTGCGCCTTGGAGGTGGCGCCACCGGCGGAGAACAGGGCGATGTCGATACCGGAAACGTCCGCAGTAGCGGCATCCTCGACCAGCACCTGGCCGTCACCCCAGGGCAGCGTCCGACCGGCCGAACGGGCGGAGGCGAAGAACCTGATCTGTCCGACCGGGAAATTGCGCTCGGCCAACAGTTTCCGCATGACCGCGCCGACCTGCCCGGTGGCGCCGACCACCGCGACATTCATCGTCCGGTCCCCGCATACACGATCGCCTCTTCGGCGGCGCCCAGCTGGAAGGCCGCGTGCAACGCCTTGACGGCGGCGTCCAGATCGACATCGACCACCAGCACCGAGATCCGGATCTCCGAGGTGGAGATGATGTCGATGTTCACCCCGGCCTGGGCCAGCGCCTCGCAGAAGGTCGCGGTCACGCCGGGGTGCGAGCGCATGCCCGCACCGATCAGCGACACCTTGCCGACGTGGTCGTTGTAGACGACACCGCTGTGCTCGATCTCGGATCGGCGGGCCTCCAGCGCCTGCACGGCGCGCGGACCTTCCGACTTGGGCAGGGTGAAGGTGATGTCGGTGCGACCCTCGCCCACCCGGGACTCGTTCTGCACCACCATGTCGATGTCGATCTCGGCGTCGGCGATGCAGCGGAAAACCTTGGCCGCCACCCCGGGATGGTCGGGGACGGCCAGGACGGTGACCTTGGCCTCGCCCCGGTCGTGGGCCACGCCGGTGATCAATGCCTGTTCCACGGTGAGATCCTCCATGCTTCCGGTGACGATCGTGCCCTCGCGGTCGGAGTAGGACGACCGCACGTGCACCCGGACGTTGTACCGGCGGGCGTATTCGACACAGCGCAGCATGAGCACCTTGGCCCCGGCCGCAGCCATTTCGAGCATTTCCTCATAGGTGATGGTGTCCAGCTTGGCCGCGTCGGGCACGATCCGCGGGTCGGCGGAGTAGACGCCGTCGACGTCGGTGTAGATCTCGCAGACATCCGCCTTCAGCGCCGCGGCCAGCGCAACGGCGGTGGTGTCGGAGCCGCCCCGGCCCAGCGTGGTGATGTCCTTGGTGTCCTGGGAGACGCCCTGGAATCCGGCTACCAGGGCAATGGCCCCGTCGTCCAGCGCGGCCCGGATCCGGCCCGGGGTCACGTCGATGATCCGGGCCCGACCGTGCACGGCGGTGGTGATCACGCCCGCCTGGGAACCGGAAAAGGATCGGGCCTCCGCCCCATTGGCGTGAATGGCCATGGCCACCAGGGCGTTGGAGATGCGTTCACCGGAGGTCAGCAGCATGTCCAGCTCGCGGGCCGGCGGCACCGGGGAGACCTGCTGAGCCAGATCGAGCAGCTCGTCGGTGGTGTCGCCCATGGCCGACACGACCACGACCACGTCGTGCCCGGCCTTGCGGGTGGCGACAATGCGCTCGGCCACGCGCTTGATGCGCTCCGCCGTGGCCACCGACGACCCGCCGTACTTCTGGACGACCAGACCCACGCGCCCGCTGCCTTCCGTACTCGAGTCCTGCTTGCGGCCGACGGCAGGAGAATTCGACGTCGGGTCCCCGCCGTGGACCCGGGCCGCCCGGGTGCATACCGGGGAAACTGCCCGGAGCGAGCCGGGCGAAAGCCAAGATCGAGTTTACCCGCCGCGCCACCCACGTCCGGCCGGTCGAGGTCGACCCCGGGCGGGCGAACCTGCTCATCTGTCCAGGTCAGTGCGATCATCGACACCCATGCGAGAGATCTTCCGGCGGTATCCGGGCGTCTCGACCGGATTGTCGGTCGCCCCCACCCTCCGCTGCTCTTCGTCTCGACCGCCTCTTTTACGATCGCGCCGTGGTGTCCAGCCGCGGGAACTTGGCCGAGACGATCCGCGCCGACCTGCGGACCGCGGCCGACCCCACCTTGGCTCCCGGCATGCAGGCGTACATGAAGTCGGCCATGCCCTACCTCGGGGTGCGGGTGCCGCAGGTCCGGCGGCTGGCCCAGCAGCACGGTCGCCCGGCCGACGCAGATGCCCTGCGTACCGCCACGGAACAGTTGTGGCGCACCGCGACGCACCGCGAGGACCGATACGCTGCCCAGGCCCTGGTGGCCCTCCCGGCGCTGCGGGCGCGGCTCGACCTGCTGCCCCTGCATGAGGAGATCGTCGTCACCGGCGCCTGGTGGGACCATGTGGACGAGGCCGCACATCGCATCGGCGAGCTGCTCCGGGCCCACCCCGCCGACATGGCGCCGACCATCCGGACCTGGGCCCGATCGCCCGACCGATGGTTGCGCCGGGTGGCCGTCCTGAGTCAGCTGGACGCGCGCGACGCCACCGACCTGGAGCTGCTGACCGAGGTGGTGGAGGCCAACGCCGCCGACCGTGACTTTTTCCTGCGCAAGGGCATCGGCTGGGCGCTGCGTCAGTACGCCCGCACGGATCCGGACTGGGTCAGGGCATTCCTGGCCGCACGCGGCGACGCACTGAGCCCGCTGACCCGCCGCGAGGCGGCGAAACACCTGCAGTGAACGCAGGTGTC
Source organism: Nakamurella sp. (assembly GCA_965277905.1). Taxonomy (GTDB): domain Bacteria; phylum Actinomycetota; class Actinomycetes; order Mycobacteriales; family Nakamurellaceae; genus Nakamurella. The sequence continues at coordinate 2,545,420 of CBDIDW010000006.1, read as the reverse complement.
GTGGACAGTTGGAGCGAACGAACCGGCTACGGTCTTGGCATGACTGACGTGGGAGTTTCCGTCACCCGTAGGCGCACGGGTTGGGACATTGCCGGGGGCATTCTGCTGATCGTGCTCGCCCTGGTGATTCTGGGCGACGTGGTCGTGGCCACCAAGGTGTCGGTGTTGTTCGTCGGATGGTTCACCCTGATCGCCGGCTTGGCCGCTCTGCTGGTGGCCATCTTCAAGATCGGGACCAAGGCGTTCTGGTCGGCCGCGATCGGCGGCGGGCTGCTCACCGCCCTGGGCCTGATGATCATCCGGCACCCGGGAGCGGCCGCGGTCACCATCACGCTGCTGATCGGCACGGCGTTCCTGTTCAGCGGAGTGGTCCGGCTGATCGCGGCCTCCGATGCCGGCCAGGCCCGCACCTTGATGATCATCAGCGGCATTGCTTCGGTGATCCTCGGTGTCATCGTGCTGTTCGACATCATCACTGCGTCGTACGCGCTGATCGGCTGGTTGCTCGGGCTGCAGGTGCTCTTCGACGGCATCACGATGCTGATCTACGGCCGCCTCATCGTCACGGTGACGTCGACTCAGCCGGTGACCTGAACCGAGAACAGCTGGTGCCCGGCGGCGTCGTAGCCGGAGAAGTTCAACGGCAGCGGTGTCGGGTTGCTGACAAAGCCTGCATGTGATCCGAGCCCGTACATCGTCGGCGGGGAGATGACGACGAACGTCGACGGACGAATGGCCACGGTGGCCACCTCCGAGTCCACCACCCCCCAGATACCGGTCTTGCCGCCGGCCAGCGGCGTCGTTCCCACGTAGAGCAGCGGGCCCTTGGCGGTGGACGTGACCTGCCTGGTGATCGACCCGTTGGTGAGCGTGATGATGCCGGCGCCGGTGTCGACCATCGAAATGGTCGCGCCGCCTTGACCGACGTCAGAGTCGTAGAAATCATCGGCGGCGCTGGTACTGCCGTCAGCAACGAACGTGCGATGCGGGTGCTGCAGGCAGCCGGTGGTCGTCCCCGCGCAGTCGGGCCGGAGCAGGGGCGAACTGGCCACCAGGGTGATCGGTGCCGTCGGAGTCGGAGTGAGCAGTGCCGACGTCGCCGTGACGACCGGTTCGCTCTCTCTGTTCGAGTCCGGCGGCCTACTCGGCATCGGGCTGTTCACGGTCGGGCTGGCCGCGGCGTTGGACGCCGTGGAGGTCGCGGCGACCGCGGCCGGTGGTTGACTCCCGCGGTCGGCGGGGCGCGACGCCACCACCGAGAGGACCACGGCGACGGCGACGACCGCGGCGGCCGCCGCGGCCGGCAGTACCCACCGCGGCCGGCCTTGCGAGGGCCGGCGTCGTCGCTCCCACGCTCCCGTCGCCGGCTGCAGGCGGCCGGCCTTCGCCCCCAGTGCCTCGCGCAGTGCGCGCGGCAGGTCGTCGGACCGTTCGTCAGACATCTGTGGATCCTTCCGAGCGGGTCCGGCCGAGTTCGGATCGAAGCGCGTCGAGCCCACGGGACAGGTGGGACTTGGCCGTGCCCAGCGAGGTCCCCATGCTCGAGGCCACCTGCGCCACCGGCAGGTCGAGCCAGTACCGCAGCACCAGCGCCTCTCGGTGGCGTCGGGTAAGCCGGTGCAGCGCGTCGAGCACGGCCCGGTGGTCGGCCCGGTCGAGCACCGTTTCCTCGGCGCTGGGCCCGACCCCCGGCGCCGCCGGCACCGTGCTCCCGACCACCCGCAGGTGGCGCCGCCGGGACCGGGTCAGGTTGACCACGATCGTCCGCAGGTACCCGCCGGCGGCGTCGGGATCGGACAGCCGGTTCCAGCGCAGATGCAATCGGGCGAACGCCTCCTGGGCCACATCCTCCGGATCGTCCGCACCGAGCAGCGCCGCCAGCCGGAACATGGTGGCGAACTCCGCCTCGAACAGCGCGCGAAAAGTCGGCCCTGCACCCACGGCGGGTTCGAGCGGACGGGGCACGACCTCGATCACACCCCATCCACGCCCGACGCCACCGAAAGGTTGAGCGCGACGGACCACCGCTGGAAGTGACGGCTACGCGAGGCCGCGGGCGACGGCCCGGTTCACCCCGGACACGATGGCCTTGAGCGAGGCCCGGGTGATCGACGAGTCGATCCCGACCCCCCAGAGCACCTCGGATCCGATCGCGCACTCCAGATAGGCGGCGGCCCGGGCGTCTCCACCGGCCGAGAGGGCGTGCTCGACGTAGTCGAGAACCCTCACGTCGTAGCCGATCTGGCTCAGGATGGCGCAGAAGGCGGCGACCGGGCCGTTGCCGGTCCCGGTCAGCACCTGTTCCTCGCCGTTGACCGCCAGCCGCGCGGCCAGCGTGTCGGTTCCGTCCGGCGCGTCCACCGGCGTCTGGACCTGGGCCCGGATGAACTGGATGGGCAGCTTCCGATCCAGGTACTCCTGGGAGAAGTAGCCGAACATCGCCGACGGCGAGACCTCGCCACCCTGGGCGTCGGTGAAGCCCTGCACGACCTTGGAGAACTCGATCTGCAGCCGGCGCGGTAGGTCCAGGCCGTGCTCGGTCTTCATGATGTAGGCCACGCCGCCCTTGCCGGACTGCGAGTTCACCCGGATCACGGCCTCGTACGAGCGGCCCACGTCCTTGGGGTCGATGGGCAGATACGGCACCTGCCAGGTGAAGTCGTCCACCGCCACCCCGGCCGTCGCGGCGTCGCGGTGCAGATGGTCGAAGCCCTTCTTGATGGCGTCCTGGTGGGACCCGGAGAAGGCCGTGTAGACCAGGTCACCGCCGTAGGGATGCCGCTCGGGCACATTGAGCTGATTGCAGTACTCGACCGTGCGCCGGATCTCGTCGATGTCGGAGAAATCGATCTGCGGGTCCACACCCTGACTGAACAGGTTCAAACCCAGGGTGACCAGGCAGACGTTGCCGGTGCGTTCGCCGTTCCCGAACAGGCACCCCTCGATCCGGTCGGCGCCGGCCATGTAGCCCAGCTCGGCCGCGGCCACCGCCGTCCCGCGGTCGTTGTGCGGGTGCAGCGACAGCACGATCCCGCTGCGTCGGTCCAGGTTGCGGTGCATCCACTCGATCGAGTCCGCATACACGTTGGGCGTGGCCATCTCCACCGTGGCCGGCAGATTGACGATCATCGGGTGGTCCGGGGTGGGCTGCCACACGGCCGAGACCGCGTTGCACACCTGCAGCGCGTACTCCAGCTCGGTGCCGGTGTACGACTCCGGCGAGTACTCGAACCGCCAGTCGGTGTCCGGGTACTTGTCGGCCCAGCGGGCCACTTCCTCGGCGCCGTCCGTGGCGATGCGCTGGATGCCGGCGCGATCGGATCCGAACACCACCCGCCGCTGCAGCGCCGAAGTCGAGTTGTAGAGGTGCAGCACCGCGGAGTGGCTGCCCTCGATCGATTCGAAGGTCCGGGCGATCAATTCCGGGCGGGCCTGGGTCAGCACCTGGATGCGGACGTCGTCGGGGATCAGATCCTGCTCGATGATCTGCCGGACGAAGTCGAAGTCGGTCTGCGACGCGGCCGGGAATCCGACCTCGATCTCCTTGTACCCCATGGCCACCAGCAGGTTGAACATGCGCAGCTTGCGGTCCGGGGTCATCGGATCGATCAGGGCCTGGTTGCCGTCACGCAGGTCGACGGCGCACCACAGCGGCGCCTTGCTGATGACGGTGAGGGGCCAAGTCCGGTCGGGCAGGTCGATCGGGGTGAACGGGGTGTAGCGCTGGATCGGCATCTGACTGCCGCGCTGGCGGTTGAAGGTCGGTTGGCCCTCCGCGATGGGACCGGTGGGCGGGTCGATACGGGAGACGGCGGGCGAATTCATTGATCTGGTCCTTGCCGGGAAAAGGGAACGACCGGCAGCACTGCCTCCCGCGACGGAGGAGCCAGTCGGAATCAGGCTCCGTCGCGGCGGCTAAGGAGCAGGCTCCAGCGGCGCACCGGACGACCATACCGTGCTCAGATACCCATCAAGCTGCAGATCCGGGCCACGCTGACGGTGATGGTCTGGCGGATGCTCGCGGCGCCGGTGGCCAGGCTGGCGGCCGATTCGACGGGGACGGTCGTGGTCGCCGGAGGGCTGGACGTGGTGGCCGGGGCACTACTGGCCACGACCGGGTGTTCGGCATTCTCAGCGTCGAGGATCGCCTGCGCGGTGGAGGTGGCATCGGCCCGCATGGTGTCGTAGTCAGCATCGTCAGCATTGGTTTTGGTCTGCAGAATGGCGACGAAGTATTTGTCGGTCCAACCCACCGAATGGATCTGCACCCGTGGTTCCGAGCCGACGTCGGTCCAACCCTGTTTCGAGCCGTGATCACCGGTCAACGCATTCATCCCGAAATGCTGGTCGAACCCGTCAGCGCCGTACGCCGCGACGTTGGCCATGGCGTCCATCAACAACGGCGCAACTTCGTTGTCTCGAGACATCTCGTACAGGAACTTGACCTCGTCATTCGCGGTGATGTTCTCCCAGCCCCAGTCGTGCGGGCCGGTTTTCGCGCCGTTGCTGGTGTTGGGCAGGTGGTAGCGGGCCGCCATCGACGGCACGATGTCGGTGTTCCAGAGTTCCGATTCGATGTGGTCGTCGGACCGGATGATCATCGTGCGCAGCGTCGCGGCCAGCTCGGCGTCGGGGTTCTTCTCGGTTTCGTAGTAGGCCACGGTGAACAATTTGACGATCGATTCGGAAATGTATTGCTGATCGCCGCCGTGGCTGGCCATGAGGGTGCCGGTGGTCCGGTCCATGACGGCCACGCTCTGGCCGATTCCGTCCCCGGCCGCGTGCGCCACGGCGGCGTCCACGACCTGCTGCAGGGTCGGATTATCCGCCGCGGCCCGGGACGGCAGGGCGATCAGGAGAAGCCCGGCCAACGCGACGGCGGTGCGTTTCACGCCGCCGCTCGGGCCGCCCGCACGGCCGGACTCTGGCGCCATTCCGGGGGCAGGACCAGCGCGGTCCGCCGCAGGGTGCGCAGGCCGGCCCGCGCGGCCACGTCGGTCACCGGCAAACCGGGCAGCCGATACATCTTGCGCGCCCAGGTCGGGAGCAGTCCGAAGGACAACGCGGCCAGCCCGTGCCAGGCCGGGGTCAGCAGCTTCACCCACCCGGCCATGGGCGGATTCGCGAACGCCCAGGCGCCCTCCCGGGCGGCCTCGGTCAGGCCCAGCTCGGGCCGAATGGCCCGGAGGTAGTCGTGCAACTCCCGGGTGTTGTGCGGCACGGCGTTCGCGGGCAATCCGACCAGTTCGGCCGCGACCACCTGCTCGGCCACGTAGCGGTCCGCGTCCGCGTCGGTCAGGTCGAAACGGCCGATACGGGCCACCCGCAGCACCGTGATCAGCTCGGAGCAGTGCACCCAGCGCAGCAGGTCGGGCTCGTCGGCCCGGATCCGCTCACCGGTGCCCGGGTCGGTCGCGTACACCTTGCGGTGGATCCCGCGCACCCGGGCCGCGGCCCGCCGGGCTTCGTTCTCCTCGCCGTAGGTGACGGTGGCCAGGTACTCGCCGGTGCGATTGAGTCGCCCCCAGGCGTCGGCCTTGAAGCCGCCGCCCTGGTCGACCACCGCCATGGCCCGCGGATGCAACGCCTGGAGAAGCAGGCCGCTCAGGGTGGCGACGGGGTACGAGGGATCGCCGTGCACCCGCCAGGTCACGCTGGCCGGCCCGAACAACCCGCTGTCACCACTCATACCCTCGACGGTACCGGCACCTCTACCGTGGGGTCATGGCCTCTCATCTCACACACGTGGTCCGCGCCCTCGGGCTCGGCCTGGTCTCCGGCGGTCGGGCAGCGGCCGGACCCACCGCGGTCCTGTTCGCCTGGAACGCCGCTCGCCGCAATCGATTCACCAAGGTGGCCGTGCCGCTGGCCGTGGTCGCCGCGCTCGGCGAGGCCGTCGGGGACAAGTTGCCGAAGACACCGAGCCGGCTGGACCAGCCCGGCCTGAGCGTCCGGCTGCTGTCGGGGGCGCTGGCCGCCGGAGCGCTCACCCTGACCGGCCGCCGGCCGGCCGCGACCGCGCTGGCTGCGATGATCGGCGCCGGCGGGGCCTACCTGGGTTCACGAGGTGGATCCCTGTGGCGAGGCGCGGCCGGCAAACAGTTCGGTCGGGACCTGCCCGGTGCCCTGATCGAGGACGCCGCCACCTGGGCCTCGGCCTTCGCGTTGGGCCGGGGCGCGGTGCGGTCCCGCTAGTCGTCGCAAAAACGTTTGTGAGTAAAACGCCCTCATAGGTCGTCCTACTCACAAACGTTTGGTGGCCCGCTTACGGTGCGGGCATGGACCCGATGGCCGCATTACGCCGGATCGCGTTTCTGCTCGAGCGCGAGCACTCCCCGACCTACCGGGTCAAGGCGTTCCGGACAGCCGCGCTGGCCATCGCCACGCTCTCCCCCGCCGAGCTCGCGCAGCGCGGCCGGACCACCGCCGGGCTGACCGAATTACCTGGCGTCGGACCCAAGACCGCAGCGGTGGTCGTACAGGCGCTGGCCGGGCAGACCCCCGACTATCTGGCCGATCTCGAGGCCCGGGTGACGCCGCTGGCGGCGGCCGGGGACGAGCTGCGCACCCAGTTGCGCGGGGACCTGCACGCCCACAGCGACTGGTCGGACGGAGGCTCACCGATCGAGGAGATGGCCGTCACGGCCGTCGAGATCGGCCACGAGTACATGGCTTTGACCGACCACTCCCCCCGGCTGACCGTGGCCAACGGGTTGTCCCCGGAACGCCTGGAGAAACAGCTGAAGATCGTGGACGCACTCAACTCGCGGCTCGGCGACTTCACCCTGCTGTCCGGGATCGAATGTGACATCAACAGCGACGGGACGCTGGACCAGACCGATGACCTACTCGGCCGACTCGACGTCGTGGTGGCCAGCGTGCACTCCGAGCTCCGGGCCCCGTCCAGCGCAATGACCCCGCGGATGCTCAGGGCCATCGAGAACCCGCACACCGACATCCTGGGCCACTGCACCGGCCGGATGGTGGCGCCCCGGCCGCTGCGGGGCACTGAGACCAAACCCTTTCGGGGTCGTCCGGAGAGCACGTTCGACGCCGAGAAAATCTTCGCCGCGTGTGCCGAGCACGGGGTGGCGGTCGAGATCAACAGCCGCCCGGAGCGGCTCGACCCGCCGAGACGGCTGCTGAGCATGGCTATCGAGGCGGGCTGCCTGTTCTCCATCGACACCGACGCGCACGCGCCCGGTCAGCTGGACTGGCAGCCGTACGGGTGCGCGCGCGCGGTGGAATGCGGGGTGCCGGCGGACCGGATCGTCAACACCTGGCCGCTGCCCGAACTACGGGCGTGGCTGACGCGCGCCCGCTGACGTCAGGGCCTCCTGCAGTACCGGCGCGCCCAACTCGGTCAGCACGCTGGTGTCGGCGACCTCGTCGAAAGGCAGGTCGCGGGCCCGGACCAGCGAGGCCCGGGCGGCCAGCGCGACCAGCGCCGCACCGACGGCGCAGCCGGCGGTGACCCAGTAGGCGCTCGACGCGCCCACGTTGTCGATCACCCAACCGGCCAGCGGCGTGGCCACGGCCACCCCGACCGCCATCCCGGACGTGGTCCAGGACATGGCCTCGGTCAAGCGGTGGTCGGGCACGATCCGTTCCAGCTGCGCGGTACCCGCGATCAACGCCGGCGAGCAGGCCACCCCGGCCAGGGTGAGCCCGGCCCCGAGAAGCCACAGGTTGCCCAGGAAGGGCAGCGGCAGCGTGATGACGGCCAGCACCAGCACCGAGGTCACGAACTGGCGCAGCAGCGACGACTTCAGGGTCATCGCGCCGAAGATCAGGCCGGCCAGCAGCGAGCCGGCTGCGTAGAGGGCGAGCAGCAGGCCGGCGACCCCGCCGTGACCCATTGCGCGGGCATACGCCACCGTGGTCACCTCGAAGGAGCCGAACACCCCGCCCATGAGCATGAAGATGGCGGTGATGCCGAGCACGCCGGGCAGCGCGATGGCCGGCCGTCCACCCTTGGCCCGGGCCCGGCCGCTGGGCTGCGGCTCGGTGGAGCGCTGGGTCAGCAGCAGCACGGTGCCCACGGTCAGGAAGGCGGTGGCCAGGATGAGCGCGGCCGCCGGGAACAGCTGCAGGGCCACGATGGTGGCCAGCGGCGGACCCGCGATGAAGACGACCTCGTCGAGCAGGGACTCCCAGGCGTATGCGGTGCGCAGGTTCGGTGAGCCCTTCAGCGCCACCGTCCACCGGGTCCGGACCAGCGATCCGACCTGCGGCTGCGACGCCCCGGCCAGGAAGGCGAGGATGACGATCGGCCAGGTCAGCGGGGTGTACACGGCGATGGCGATCATGGCCACGATGGCCGGCAGGTGCACCGCCAACTGGAACGGCACCACCCGACGCTGTCCGAGCACGTCGATCAGCCGGGAGAACTGCGGGCTGATCGCGGCCTGGGACAGGGCGTAGGTGGCCGAAACCAGGCCGGCCACCGCGTAGGAACCTCGGACCGATGACAGCAGCATGACGGCGCCGAGGCCGGCCATGGACAGCTGCATTCTGGCCAACAGTCCCGCCGCCGAGAAGCGGGCAGCGCCGGGGCGCCGAAGGACGGCCAGATACGGGGCGAACACGGGTAACACTCCTTTACACGAATGGACAGCAGACTTAACCGTCCAGCCGGTACAGTTTATTCCATGGCGACCGACACGCGCGACCGGATATTGCGGGCGCTGCGGGACCTGCTCGCCCGGGGCGGCACCGACGCCGCCACCCTGGACGCGGTGGCCGCCGAGGCGGGCGTGTCCAAGGGTGGTCTGCTCTACCACTTCCCCTCCAAGGCCGCGTTGTACGCCGGCCTGCTGGAGTCGGTACGTCTGGCCGTGCAACGCGAGATGGGCGAAGCCATTGCGCGTTCCGGTGCCGCCCGCGGATTCCTGGAGTACTCCGAACCGACCGAGGACGACGAGGTCGGCTTTTTCACGTCGCTGGTGGCGGCGGTGCGGACCGGGCAGAGCGGCGACCCGCACGCCTCGGTCGATCAGCTGGCTCAGGTGTTCCGGGCCTGGGAGGACCCGATGCGCGCGGCCGTCGCCGACCCGGTGCAGGCCGAGATCATCCGGCTGGTCGGGTTCGGGCTCTACTTCGCCGAGTTGGTCGGTCTGCCGGCGGTCCCACCGGATCGACTGGCCCAGGTGTTCGACCGGGTGCTCCCGACCCAGGCCTGAACATCTGTGGACGCGCAGACCTATGCCTGCACGGTGACGACCGTGGATCCAACCTTCGCCCACTGATACAACCAGCTCATCGCGGCCAGCGGCAGGTGCACGCAGCCGTGCGAACCCTGGGTAATGAAACCCGGCGAGCCGAATGGCATCCTCTGCCAGGACGCGTCGTGAAAGCCGAAGTCGCCGTGGAACGGGACCCAGAACTTGACGTAGTCCTTGTACCCGGGGCCGGTGAGATAGCGGTTGGTCTCCCGGCTCTGCACCCGCCAGGTCCCGACCGGGGTGGCGTCGCCGTTGTCGGTCTCGCCGGTGGTGGCCGCACTCTCATAGACCTGCTGGCCGGCCTGGCACATCCAGACGTGTTGCCGGCTCAACGACACCACCACCTGCGCGGCCTGCGTGTTCGACGCGCAGGGGTGCAGGTCGCCGGCGTCCAACGCCACCGCGCCGGCCGGCACGGTCGTGCCGACAGTCGTGGTGGTGGTGGTCGTGGTGGTGACCTGCGTGGTTGCCGCCGCCTCCGACGGGCTCGCCGCCGGCTGGGTCGCCGATCCGGATCCCGCCGGTCCGGTGGTCAGCCACACCGTGACCACCGTGAGCACGGTCAGCACCGGCAGGGCGTAGGCGCGCCAGCCGTGGACCTCCGCAAATCGGCGCCACCGGCCGGGACGGACCGGGCCCGGTGCATCGAGCAGGGTCGGCGTATGCACGGCCCGACCCTATGCAAGATCGACTAGCACACCTCGCAGCGACACACCTGACACGGGTTGACCGATCCGTTACTAAGCGCGCATAGTGTTTGTATGACGCTGATCGCTCGGGCTCACATCACCTCGGCCGCGGCCCCGACCGCCTTCTTCGCCCGTTGGGCCGACATGTCCACGTGGCCGGAATGGAACACCGACACCGAGTGGGTCCACCTGGACGGGCCGTTCGTTCCCGGCGCCACCGGTCAGCTCAAACCCAAGGGCGGCCCCAAGGTGAGCTTCCGGGTCGCTCGGCTGACCGACCACGAGTTCGTCGACGTCTCCCGCCTGGTCGGCGCCCGGCTCATCTTCGAGCATCGGGTCACCGTCGTCGAAGGGAAAACCCAGGTCGAGGTGGTCATCTCGCTCGACGGGCCATTGCGCCGGGTCTGGATCGCGCTCATGGGCAAGGGTTTGCGAGCGAGCGCCCAACGCGACCTCGACGCCCTTGCAGCGACGGTGGAAGCGGACGTCGCGGCCGCGGCATGACCGGCCTTTCCACCCGACACGGCTCGGCCGCCGCCAGCCCGGGCCTGCTCCTGTGGCAGGTCAGCAACCGGTGGCAGGCGGCCCAGCGGGCGGCCCTGAAGCCGCTCGGGCTCACCCACGTGCAGTTCGTGCTGCTGGCCTCCTTGACCTACCTGGCCGACCGGGGTCCGGTGTCGCAACGGCAGCTGGCCGAGCACGCCGCCACCGACCCGATGATGACCTCGCAGGTTCTGCGGGTGCTGGAAGAACGCGAGTACGTCGTTCGCGGTGTCGACCCGGCCGACGCCCGGGCCCGCGCGCTGTCGGTCACGGCGGCGGGTGCGGCCCTGGCCAACCGGGCGAATCGCGTGGTCGAGGACTGTGACGAGGCGTTCTTCGCCCGACTCGGCGCCGACCTGACCGCCTTCTCGGGCTACCTGTCCGCCCTGGCCGGGAGCTGAGGCCGTTATTGGTTGCCGTTCTCTCCGGACGCGCACATCATGGCGACGAGGACGCCAAACACCGGAGGAGGAGCCGCGATGGCCGGGTCAGGCACGAAGGAAGATCCTTGGCAGCTGACCACCGCGCCCGGCACGTCGGATTACCAGATGTATCGGGACGACGGCCAGGATCCCGCGCGGTTGGTCTGCGTGGTGGGCACGACGACGCTCTATTACGACGCCCGCGCCATCGACGACCTGGCCGCGATGTTGCGGGACGCGGGCGACTGGGTGGCAGTGGGCGCCGCCGACGAGCAGAAGCCGGCCAAGGACGGCACGGTCGAGGCCTGGGGTCGCTCCGAGACCAATCCCGTCGGCGGGTGGTACGGCCTGCGTAAGGGCTACCGGGGTCGCTTCGGAATGTATCTCCCGCCGCTGCTGGAGGAGCTCGGTCTGGTCGAGTTGGAACACCAGCCCCGCAACAACCGGGTGCGCGCGATCTGAGTAGCGGTCACCCCACCGGTTCGTAGAGGTAGCAGGCCACCCGGGTCGGGCTGTCGACGACCGGCAACAAATCCGGACGGCGCGCATCGGGAAAACGTAACCGCACCCCGGCCGACTCCGCCTGAATCTCGATCAACCCGGAGAAGAACGGCTCCTCCGGGCGTTCCTCTCGGATTTTCGCCAGCAGCGCGACCAGATCTGCTGGTTTCGGCGACTTGACCACCAGATCTGTTCCCGACGAAAGCTTCTCCAGGTCAGGAACGAGCGCCGACTCCCGCTCGTAGGTCTCCAGGTCCACCGAGGTCCAGCGCTCCTCCAGGACCACGCGCAAATCCCGGGCCTCCCATCCACACCGCTCGAAGGCCTGCGGGCAACGCGGGTGAAACGGGCATCCGGCCGGGGGTCTCGACGCGTCCGGCACTTCGCCGCGCGGGAGCCGGGCGAGATCACCTCGCCGGTGGGACACGTCGGGCACGGCCGCCAGCAAGGCCTTGGTGTACGGGTGCTTCGGGGCGGCGAAGATCTCCTCGGTCGGACCGATCTCGACGATCCGACCGAGGTAGAGGATGGCCACCCGGTCGCAGAAGAAGCGGGCGCTGGCCAGGTCGTGGGTGATGTAGAGGAACGAGATGCCCAGATCCGTCCGCAGCTCCTGCAACAGCGCCAGGATCTTGGAGCGAACACTCATGTCCAGCATGGAGATCGGCTCGTCGGCCACCAGCAGCTCCGGGCCGAGGGCGATGGCCCGGGCGATGACCGCGCGTTGCTTCTGACCCCCGGACAGCTCCGACGGGTACTTGCTGTCGAACCGCGAGACCGGGGACAACCCCACCCGTTCCAGCGCACGGGCCACCTGCTCGGGACGCTTGTCGGCCGGAACACCCTGCATTCGCAGGGCATCCGAAATCGCCCGGCCCACGGTCATGATCGGATTCAGGGCGGCCGCCGGATCTTGGAAGATCATCTGCAGCTTGGACCGTAACGGGCGCATCTGCTTCTCCGGCAGCCCGGCGATCTCCCGGTCCCGGTAGCGGACGCTGCCGGCGGTGACCGGGGCCAGCCCGAGCACGGCGCGGCCCAGGGTGGACTTGCCCGACCCGGACTCGCCCACCAGGCCGACCACCTCACCCGGCTGGATGGACAACGTGACCCCGTCCAGGGCCTTCACCGACCCGGCCGAGCTGCCGAACAATCCACCCAGCGCCGAACCGCGCAGGGAGAAGTGCACGGACAGGTCGGTCAGCTCGATCAACGGGGCTTCAGGCTTCATCGGCCACCAACACCTCCTGCCGGGCCAGCGGCTCGGACTCGGCCGGCGTGAGCTCTTCGAGCAGGAAACATTCGGCCACGCGGCCGGAAGCGAGGGAGGTCGGCTCGGGCTGCCGGGTCGGGCAGACGACCATCGCGTGCGGGCAGCGCGGGTGGAACCGGCAGCCCGGCGGCGGATCGGCCAGGTCCGGCGGGGCGCCGGGAATCGTGCGCAGTTCGGTGGTGGACAGGGAGATCGTGGCGCCCAACAATTCTCGGGTGTAGGGATGCTGTGGATCGCTGAACACAGCATCGACCGGGCCCTGTTCGACGATCCGGCCCGCGTACATGACCGCCACCCGGTCGCAGGCCTGCCCGACGATGCCCAGGTTATGGGTGATCAGCACCATGGCCGGCGAGAAAGTCGTGCGGACGGTGTCCAGGATGCGGATGATCTGGGCCTCGACCAGTACATCCAGGGCGGTGGTGGGTTCGTCGGCGACCACGAACGCCGGTCGCAGCGACAGCGCCAGCGCGATCATGATCCGCTGGCGCATGCCGCCGGAGAACTCGTGCGGATAGTTGCGGTAGCGCGAAGGCGGGATGCCCAGGGACCGCAGCGTGTCCAAGGCCCGTACGTCGGCCTGCTTGCGGGACAGTTTCTCGTGGGTGCGCAGGGCCTCCCGAAAGTGATCGCTGATGCGCATGAGCGGATCGAGCCGGGTCATGGGTTCCTGGAAGATCATCGCCAGACCGGCGCCGCGTTGACGGGTCCAGGCTTTCGCCGAGGAGCCGACCAAATCACCATTGTTGAAGAGGATTTCGCCGTCCATGGCCGCGCCCGCAGGCAGCAGGCCGAGTAGGCCGCGCCCCAGGGTGGTCTTGCCGCAGCCACTTTCACCCACCAACCCAAGGACCTCGCCGCGACCCAGCGAGAAGCTCACCCCGTCGACGGCCCGGACCGGACCGGAGCTCCCGGCGTACCAAACCCGCAGATCCTTGACCTCGAGCACGGGGTCGGTCATGACGGGTTCTTCCGGGAGGGCAGTACGACCTGGCTCAGTCGGCGGGCCCGCAGCAGCGGGTTGAGGACATCGTTGAGCGACTCACCGATGAGCGAGAGGCCCAGCACCAAAAGCACAATGGCCAGACCCGGGAACACCGCCGTCCACCAGATGCCGGAAGTGAAGTCGGGGCGGGCCTTGTTCAGCTGGTAGCCCCATTCCGCGGCCGAGGACGGTTCGATGCCGAAACCCAGGAAGCCCAGGCCGGCCAGGGTCAGGATGGCGTCCGCCGCGTTCACGGTGGCGATGATGGGCACCGACTGCACCACGTTGCCGAACAGGTACCGGGTGGTCACCGCCCAGCGCGAGGCCCCCAACGCCCGGGCCGCCTCGACGTACGGTTCCTGCTTGGCCGAGATGGTGGCGTTGCGGACGACGCGAAAGTACTGCGGGATGTAGATGACGGTGATGGAGATGGACGCGGCCAGGATGCCGCCGCCCTCCCCGGACGTGCCGCCGACCAGCGCGATCGACACCACGATGGCCAGCAGCAGGGACGGGAAGGCGAACAGGGCGTCGGTGACCAGCACCAGGACCCGGTCCACCCAGCCGGACCGGTATCCGGAGAACAACCCGAGCGGCACCCCGATGAGCAGTGACATGACCACGGCCAGCGTGACCACGATCAGTGCGGTCCGCGATCCGTAGATGACCTGCGAGAGCACGTCCTGGCCCTGACCGTTGGTGGTGCCGAACCAGTGTGCGGCGCTCGGCGCTTGGCGCGGCCGGAAACGGACCCCGGCCGCGTTGGTCACGTCGTTGAACCCGTACGGCGAGATCCACGGGGCGAGCACGGCCACCAGCACGAAGAATGCCGTGATACCCGCACCGACCAGCAGCATCCCGCGCTGGACGCCGCCGGTCTGGCGCAGGATGCCGAACAGACCGCCGCGCCGGCGTCGGGAACCAGCGCTCTCCACGCCCGGCTCTGCCAACGGCAGGGCCAGATCGCCCTCGATGACCTCGTCGGCCATCAGTACCTGACTCTCGGATCGATCAGCGCGGTCAGCACGTCGATGAGGAAGCTGGCTACCACCACGACGATCGCGATGACGATGACGATGCCCTGAACGGCCACGAAATCCCGCTGCTCCAGATAATTGGCCAACGCATAACCCAGGCCCTGCCACTCGAAGGTCCGCTCGGTCAGGATGGCTCCACCCAGCAGCAGCGCCGCCTGCAGTCCCATCACGGTCACCACCGGGACCAGGGCGTTGCGAAAGGCGTGCTTGCGCACCACGGTCCGCTCCGGGACCCCGCGGGCCCGGGCCGCCTCGACGTAGTCCGAGCGCATGGTCTGCAACAGGTTGGTCCGGACCAGGCGCAGGAAGATGCCCGCGGTGAGCAGGCCCAAGGTCAGTGCGGGCAGGATCGTGTGCCGTAGCACGTCCCAGACGTAGGACGGTTGGCCGTAGAGGATCGCGTCGATCAGGAAGATGTGCGTACGCGGCGAGACGTTCGCGATGGCCAACTGGGTGGCCGGTTCGGCCCGGCCCGACGCCGGCAGCCAGCCGAGCTTGACCGAGAACAGCAACTTGGCCAGCAGTCCCACGAAGAACACCGGGGCGGCGTAGAAGAGAACCCCGGTGACCCGCAGGAACACGTCGGGAATGCGATCCCGGTGCCGGGCGGCGACCCGGCCCAGCGGCACCCCGACGCCCACGGCGACCAGAAAGGCCCAGAAGGTCAGCTCCAGGGTGGCGGCCCCGTTGACCAGGATGATCCGCGACACCGGCTGGTTGTCGGTCAGCGTGGTGCCCAGATCCCCGTGCAGCAGGCCACCCAGGTAGGAGAAGTACTGAGTCAGGATGGGCCGGTCGTAGCCGGCGGCATGTTTACGGGCGGCGATCTCAGCCGCCGGGAGCCGCCCGCCCAGGGCCGCATCGATCGGATTCCCGATCACCCGCATGAAGAAGAAGACCAGCGTGACCAGGATCCAGATCATCGGAATGATCAGAGCCAGTCGGATCAACAGGTAACGACGAAGACCCCCGGAGGTGGCGCGCACCGCAGTGTCAGCCACGTCCGGGGGGTCCGAGATCCGTCGTCGAAAGGTCAGCTGGACTTGCTGATCAGCCAGGCGCGGAACAGGAACGACGCGTCCAGCGTCTTGTCCACGCCACTGACCTTCGTCCCGGTCACCGCCAGCTGCTTGCCCTGCAGGAGCGGCAGGGTGGGCAACGTCTTGGTGGCCGAGATGACCTGCAGCTGGGTCAGAGCCGCCGCCCGGGCGTCACCGGAGGAGGTCTGCTCGGTGGTCAACAGCGGCAGCACCCCATCGGTGTCGCACGGCCGCGATCCGACCTTCGCGGTCGGCACCTTGGCCGGATCGTCACAGTAGTGCGCGCCGACGAAGTTGCCCTGGGTCACGAACGGGGACAGGTAATCGTCGGAATCGGGGAAGTCCGGGAACCAGCCCAGCTGGTAGGCGGGATAGGCATCGGCCACCCGTTGCTTGGAGTACGTCACCCACTCCGTCGACTGGAGATTGACCGAGAACAGCCCGGTCGACTCCAGCTGCCGCTTGATCTCGCCGTACTCGTCCTGGTTGCCCGGGCCGTAGTGGCCGATCGTGTACTGGATGTTGAGCTTGACCGGGGTGGTCACGCCGGCCTTGCTCAGTTCCGCGGCCGCCTTGGTCTTGTCCGGCGAATCACCGAACTCGTCCTTGAACGCGTCCACGTGACCCAGGAAACCGTTCGGCACCATCGAGTACAGCGGGTCGAACGTGTCCTGATAGATGTTGGTGGCCAACGACTTCCGGTCCACCGAGAAGGCCACCGCGCGCCGCACGGCGAGTTTCTGGGCGTCGGTGTCACCGGGCATGGTCTTGAGGTTGAACACGAGGTAACGGATAGCGCCGCCGGGTCCGTCCACCACCTTGACCTTGTCGGTCTCGCCGCGCAGGTCAGTAATGGATTGCGCGTCCAGGGAGTTCCAGGCCACGTCGATGTCGCCCTGCTCGACGGCCAGCTTGAGGTTGCTGGCGTCGGCGTAGTACTGAATCGTCACGCCGGAATTGGCAACCGAGCCGCCGTTGCCGTTGTAGGACGAGTTGGGCACCAGGGACGCCAGCTGGTTCTTGGAGTAGCCGGGCCCCAGCTTGTACGGACCGGAGCCGATGACCTTCGCGTCGTCGAGCACCTTGTCGGCCGGGAACACCTTGGAGTCCACGATGGGGCCGGTGGCCGTGCCCAGGATCGACGGCCAGGTCTGGTCGTTCTTGTTCACCAGGGTGAACACCACGGTGTTGTCGTCCGGCGCGGCGACCGACTTCATCCCGGCCAGCAGGGACGACGGGCCGTTCGGATCGTTGATCTTGACCACCCGCTGGTAGCTGAAGACGACGTCCTTGGCCGTCAACGGATCACCGTTGGAGAAAGTCAGACCCTTCTTCAGGGTGCAGGTGTACGTCTGCCCGCCGCCGGTGAAATCGCACTTGTCGGCCGCGTCCGGGGTCGGCTTTCCGTCGCCGTTCGGCGGCACCACCATGAGGTACTGGAAGACCTGGGTCTGCAGCGTCAGCGAACCGTTGTCGTACGAACCGGCCGGGTCGATGGAGACGACCTTGTCCGTGGTGCCGATCTTGATGGCTGCACCGGTGCCGCCGCCGCCGCCGGAGGACGGGGCTGATCCGCTGGAGCTGGAGGCGCTGCCACCGGACGCCGACGAAGCGGACGTGTCGGAGGACGAGGCCGACGAGCTGCTGCTGGACGACGAACTCGAGGAACTGGAAGAGCTGGAACTGGAGGTGTTGTCGGTCCGGCCGGCGCCACAGGCGGCGACGGTGAGAGCGACGGCCAGAGCCCCTACGCCGACGAACAGGCGACGGCTGGGCGTGCGGCGCGTGCGACGCATGGAACCTCTTTCCGCCGGCCCAGAAGCAGCGGCCGGCTGAAGGCAACGGTGAACGGACAGTGAGCAAGCAGTGCGAGACTGGGTGGACCTTACGCCCGGTTGATCCGAGTATGAGCATTCAACAAGTCACGTTTGCTCATCGGCGATGACCGTCAGTTCGTTCGTGTCGTCGCCTCGACACCGCACATCCAAGGCTCGGCGCGGGTCCCGACCACAAATAACACGCCGTCCGCAGTGCCGTCAGACGGCCTCGACCGTGCGCCGGCCGGAGAAGGCGCGGCCCAGGGTGACCTCGTCGGCGTATTCCAGATCCCCGCCCACCGGCAGCCCGCTGGCCAACCGGGTCACCGTGAGATCGGGGAACGGCCGCAGCAACCGGACCAGGTAGGTCGCGGTGGCCTCACCCTCCAAGTTCGGGTCGGTGGCCAGGATGACCTCGTGCACGCCGGGTTCGGCGATCCGGCGCAACAGTTCGGCCAACCGCAGCTGATCCGGGCCGATCCCGTCGATCGGCGAGATGGCCCCGCCGAGCACGTGATAGCGACCGCGGAACTCCCGGGTCCGTTCGACCGCAGCCACGTCCTTGGGCTCCTCGACCACGCAGATGGAACCGGCGTCGCGACGCGGGTCGGAACAGATCCGGCAGCGCTCGCCCTCGGCCACGTTTCCGCACTCGACGCAGAACCGCACCTCGTCCTTGACCCGCTGCAACGCCGCCTGGAGTCGAGAGATGTCCGCGCCGTCCACGGTGAGTAGGTGAAAGGCGATGCGCTGAGCCGACTTGGGGCCGATTCCGGGGAGCCGGCCGAGCTCGTCGATCAGGTCCTGGACCGGACCCTCGTACACCCGTCAGTCCTCGTCTATGTCAACAGTGTCGACGGCGTCGACAGCGTCAGCAGTGTCGACGGCGTCGACTGTGCCCGGTGCGGACAAGCCAAGTCCGGACAGGGCGTCCTGGATTCCACCGGTGGCGGCGCCGTAGGCGCGGCTGCTGAGCTCGCCCACCTGTCGCTGGGCGTCGCGGACCGCAGCCACCACCAGGTCCCCCAGGGTTTCCACGTCGGCCGGATCCACCACCGACGGATCGATGATCACCGCCTGCAGGGTGCCGTCCCCGGACATCTGGGCGCTGACCAGCCCACCCCCGGCGGAACCGGTCACCCGGGTCTCGGACAGTGACTCCTGGGCGCGGGCCATCTCGGCCTGCATCTGCTGGGCCTGGGCCATCAATTGCCCGAGGTCGGGGAATCCGGGTTGCACCTGGCCAGGTTAGCGGCCGCGTCGCGCACCCGGCCCGAACCGAGTTGCGGCGGGCCGGCGGTGTGTCCTCACCTGAGACTGATGTGACTGCTGGGACAGTTGGGACTGTGACGTCTCATCCCTCGCGCCGGACGGTGGTGATCGCGGCCGGTCAGGGCATGGCCGCCGTCCTGCTGGCCGCTTGTGGTCTACCCACCGCCAAGAGTCCGACACCGCAACAGGCCGCGGCTTCCGAGGCGCTGCCCCAGGCTCAGGTGTCGGCCGGACTCCCGGTGACCGCACCCCCATTGACCAGTGCATCCCCGTCGCCCAGTCCGTTGCTGCGGTCCTCGCTGGGAGTCACTCCGGTCCACTCGGACACCGCCTCACCCACCGCGTCCTCGACGCCGACCACGCACCCGACGTCGGTGGCCACGTCAACGCCCACCACCACGTCGTCGACCTCGACCAGCACGATTACCTCGTCGACGTCGTCGATTTCGCCGGACCAGCAGGACCCGACGACGAGCAGCAGCACCATCCGGAGCACCACCACCACTTCGTCTTCGACGCGGACATCCACCTCCACCTCCACTTCCACCCCCACGGCCGCGGCGACCAAGAAGTCGGGTCTGCTGGTTTACCTCGATCCGGGCCACAACGGCGGCAACGAGTCGCACCCGGAGATCATCAACGCCAAGATCGACGGCGGCTACGGCTACACCAACGTCTGCAACACCACCGGCACCGAGACGAACGCCGGCTACGCCGAGCACCAGTTCACCTGGAACGTGGCCAATTACATGGCCCCGATGCTGCGGGCCAAGGGCATCGAGGTGCGCTTCACCCGGGACAGCGACACCGGGGTCGGGCCCTGCACCAACGTGCGGGCGCAGCTGGAAAACCAGTCCCAGGCCGACGCCGTGGTCTCCATCCACGGAGACGGCGTGGACGGCAAGGTCGAGGGCTTCTACGTGCTCACCGCAACCCGGCCGCCCGCGGGCGATGCCACCGCCACCCAGTCGCTGCAGCTGGCGCGGGCCCTGCGGGATGCCATGGAAGCGGCCGGCTTCCCCCCGTCGAACACGCTGGGCAGCGACGGACTGTGGACCCGCGACGACCTGACCGGCCTGAACAAGTCGACGCGGCCGAAGATCCTGATCGAGTGCGGCAACATGCGCAACGCCGAAGAGGCCGGCTGGATGTCGTCTTCCTCCGGCCAGAAGCGCTACGCCGCCGCCCTGGTGGCCGGAACGCTGACCTTCCTGGGGCGTCGCGGCACGCACTGACCCCGGGTCCGCTCCGCGACGGTGGAAATCCTCACCTTGACAAGTGCGGTCGCGTGTCTCACGCTGTTGCGTAGAGCGCGTCGTGTTGTGCCTAGCGCAAAGGAACTGGTCAGGGTCATGACTGGCGGTATCCGGATTTGCCCCCTGGCCGTGCTCGCCCTGGGCGAGGCGATCCGAGTGGACACCGATGAGCTCGACGGCCTCTGCCCGCCGATCGCCATCTTCCGCACCGACGACGACCAGGTCCTGGCCATCGACGACACCTGCACGCACCAGGACGCCTCGCTGGCGGACGGTTGGCTCGAGGGGTGCGAGGTCGAGTGTCCGCTGCATGCGTCCAGGTTCGATCTGCGTACCGGTGAGGTGGACGCGCCGCCGGCCAAGGTCGGGGTGCGGACCCACGGGGTGGAGATCTCCGACGGTGACATCTGGGTGATGTTGTCGACCGAACCACCGCGGCTGCCGCCGGGCGTGTCCGGCGGATGATCCGCTCCGTCCTCGTCGTCGGGGCCGGCCTGGCCGGCCACGCCACCGCGCGCGCACTGCGCCGACAGGGTTTCGACGGCCGGATCACCGTGGTCGGCGACGAGCCGGAACTGCCCTACGACCGACCACCCCTGTCCAAGGAGTTTCTGGCCGGCGAGGTGACCGAGGCGGACCTGGCCCTGGCCGGGCCGGGGGATGACCTGGACGTCGAGTGGGTACTGGGCACTCGAGCGGTCGGGCTCGACCCGGCGCGTTGCCACGTCGAGCTGGCTGTCGGGGGCCGGCTCGGCGCGGACGCGGTGGTCGTGGCCACCGGTTCGCGGGCGCGGCCCTGGCCGGGTCCGCAGTTGGCCGGGATGTACTCGCTGCGCACGTTGGCCGACGCCCGGGCGCTCCGCGCCGAGTTGCTGCCCGGGGCTCGCCTGGTGGTCATCGGGGCCGGCTTCATCGGGGCCGAGGTCGCCTCCACCGCAAAGAGTCTCGGCGTGGACGTAACCGTTCTGGAGGCCGCGCCGACTCCGTTGTCGGGTCCGCTGGGCGGGCAGGTCGGCGCCGCCGTGGCCGGCCTGCACGAACGGCACGGCGTGCACCTGCACTGCGGCGTGCCGGTGGCCGAGCTGATCGGCGCCGATCGGGTGTCGGCGGTGCGGCTGCTCGACGGCCGGGAGTTCCCCGCGGACGTGGTCGTGGTCGGCGTGGGCTCGCTGCCTAACGTCGAGTGGCTGGCCACGTCCGGCCTGGACATCTCGGCCGGCCTGGTGTGTTCGGCAGTGGGCGCGACCGACGCCCCCGGGGTGTACGGCGTGGGCGACGGGGTGGCCTGGTTCGACCCGACGCACGATCGGTCCGTCCGGGTGGAGCACTGGACCGACTCCCGCGATCGTCCGGCGGCAGCGGTGGCCGACCTGCTGGGGACGCCCGGCCCGAGCGCGCGACTCCGCCCTCCTTACTTCTGGTCCGATCAATACGGCGTGCGCATCCAGTTCGCCGGCCATCGCCGGGGCGACGAGGAGGTCACCGTCGAGACGGGCAGCGCCGACACCGGCGACCTGCTGGCCGTCTATCGTCGGTCCGGTCAGCCCGTGGCCGTGCTGGGCATGAACCAGACCGCGGCGTTCATGCGCATCCGCAAATCACTTTCGACCATGCCCCCCGTCCCGCAGGGAGTCCGATGACCATTGCCCCGTCGTTGCCCGCATCGTTGATCTCCACCCTGCCGGGCCGCTACTACACGGACCCGCAGATCTTCGCGCTCGAGCAGGCGAAGATCTTCGAGGACATGTGGTTCTGCGCCGTCCGGGGCAGCGACATCCCGACCCCCGGTTCGTTCCGTACCGTGCAGGTCGGGTCCGAATCGGTCATCGTGTCCCGAAACCGGAAAGGTGAGGTACGCGCGTTCCTCAATGTCTGCCGGCACCGGGGTGCACGCATCTGCACCGACGAAACCGGTTCGGTGGCCCGGGCTTTCCAGTGCCCGTACCACGCGTGGACCTACGACCTGGACGGCAAGCTGATCGCCGCGCCGAACCTGACCAAGATGCCCGACGTGGATCGTTACGACTACGGTCTGCGCCGGGTCTCGGTCCGGGAATGGCTGGGCTACGTCTGGGTGTCACTGGCCGACGAGCCGCCCTCCTTCGAGACCACGGTGCTGCAGGAGGTGGTGGACCGGCTCGGCGAGGTCACCCATCTCGATCACTACCGGGTGGAATCGCTGGCGGTGGGTCGCCGGATCGTCTACGACGTCAAGGCGAACTGGAAGCTCATCATCGAGAACTTCATGGAGTGCTACCACTGCGCCACCATCCACCCCGAGCTGACCGAGGTGCTGCCGGAGTTCGCGGACGGGTACGCGGCCCAGTTCTTCGTCAACCACGGGGCCGACTTCGGGCCCGACGTCAAGGGTTTCACGGTCGACGGAAGCGAGGGACTGGATACCATCCCGGGCATCGACGACGACCAGGACCGGAAGTACTACGCCATCACGGTGAAGCCGCAGGTCTTCATCAACATGGTCCCGGACCACATCATCTTCCACCGCATGTATCCGATGGCCGCCGATCGCACCGTCGTCGAATGCGATTGGCTGTACCTGCCCTCGGTGGTGGAATCGGGCCGGGATGTGAGCAAGTCGGTCGAGCTGTTCGACCGGGTCAACCGGCAGGATTTCGACGCCTGTGAGCGCTGCCAGCCCGCCATGTCGTCGCGGCTCTATCGGGACGGTGGCGTACTCGTGCCCAGCGAGCACCACATCGGCTTCTTCCACGAATGGTTGTTGGCCAAGATCGAGCCGTGAGGTCAGAAGTGACCCATGCGTTCGCTCAACTCGCGCGCGGCCGCCACGGTCGGACCGGCGATCTCGACAAAGCGGTCCGGGGTCAGGCGGTAGGCCGGCCCGGACACCGACACCGCACCGAGCAAGCGGTGATCCGGACCGAAGACCGGCGCGGCCACGGCATTCAAACCGACCTCGTACTCCCCTGCGGTCACCGCATAACCGTCGCGGCGCGCGGTGTCGAGCTGGTCGGCCAGGGTGCTCGCATCGGTCACCGTGGCCTCCGTATACCGGGTCAGCTCGGCCGGCAGCGGACGAGATCCCCAGGCCAGCAGCACTTTCCCCGAGCTGGTGGCGTGCAGCGGGGTCGGTCGGCCCACCCAGTTATCGACCGAAATGGCGCGACCACCGTGACTCTGGTGCACGTTGACGGCGTCGTCGCTCTGCCGCACGGCGATGTTCACCGTCTCGCCCGACTGTTCGGCCAGCTCATCGCAGATCGTCCGACCCTGGCCGGCCAAATCCAACCGCGCAGTCATGGAGCCGGCCAGCCGCAGGATCCCGAACCCGAGCCGATACCGGCCGCGCTCCCCGGTGGACTCGACCAGCCCGCGCACCTGCAAGACGCCCAGCAACCGCGACGCGGTCGACTTGTGCACGCCGATGGCCTCGGCCAACTCGGTCACACCCGACTCGCCCTGGCGGGCGAGATGCTCCAGTGCGGTGACCGCCCGATCCACCGATTGCACGGCGCCGGCGTCCCGAGTCGGGGCAGCGTTGCTCATGACGCAACTGTAAGCGACAGGAGTTAGGCGTGAAGGGTTACGACTACGTCATCGTCGGCGGTGGCAGCGCGGGGTGCGTGCTGGCCGAGCGGCTGTCGGCGGACGGTTCGGCCTCGGTGCTGGTCCTGGAGGCCGGCCGCAGCGATTACCCGTGGGACCTGTTCATCCAGATGCCGGCCGCGCTCACCTTCCCGTCCGGCAACCGGTTCTACGACTGGCGCTACGAATCCGAACCCGAGCCCTTCCTGAACGGCCGGCGCGTCGCGCATGCCCGCGGCAAGGTACTGGGCGGGTCGAGCTCGATCAACGGGATGATCTTCCAGCGTGGTAATCCACTGGACTTCGAACGGTGGGGCGCCGATCCGGGCATGTCCGACTGGGATTATGCGCACTGTCTGCCCTACTTCCGGCGCATGGAGAACTGCCTGGCCGCCACCCCCGACGATCCCTTCCGCGGCCACTCCGGACCGTTGGTGCTGGAACGCGGCCCGGCGACGAACCCGCTCTTCGGTGCCTTCTTCGAGGCCGCCACCCAGGCCGGACATCCGCGGACCGACGACGTGAACGGTTACCAGCAGGAGGGTTTCGCTGCCTTTGATCGGAATGTTCGCTCCGGGCGGCGGTTGTCGGCCGCGCGGGCGTACTTGCGGCCGGTGCTGTCACGTCCGAATTTGACCGTGCACACCCTGTCCCTGGTGACCGGATTGCAGCTCTCCGGTACCCGGGTCACCGGCGTGGACTACTCGCGGAACGGCCGTCACCAGTCGGTGTCCGCCGGTGAGGTCATCCTGTGTGGCGGCGCCATCAATTCGCCTCAGCTGCTGCAACTCTCGGGTATCGGTCCGGCCCAGCTGCTGCGCCCGTTGGGTATTCAACCGCTCGTCGATCTCCCCGGTGTGGGTGCCAACCTGCAGGACCATCTCGAGGTCTACATCCAATACGCCTGCCTGCAGCCGGTGACCATGCAGCCGTACTTGAGTAAGTGGCGGCAGCCGTTCATCGGGGCGGAATGGATCCTCGCCCGTAAGGGCCCGGCGGCCACGAACCATTTCGAGGGCGGCGGTTTTGCGCGCTCGAATGACGATGTCGCCTACCCGAACCTGATGTTCCACTTCCTGCCCATCGCGGTGCGTTACGACGGCTCGGTCTCGGAGGAGGTGCGCGTGCGGGGGCACGGCTACCAGGTGCACGTCGGCCCGATGTACTCCGACGCCCGCGGCTCGCTCGAGATCGTTTCCACGGACCCGCGGGTACACCCCGCGCTGCGGTTCAACTACCTGTCCACCGACCAGGACCGCCGTGAGTGGATCGAGGCCATCCAGGTCGCCCGCGACATCCTCAATCAGCCGGCCCTCGCGCCGTTCAACGGGGGCGAGATCTCCCCTGGGCCAGGCGTTTCCACCGACGAGGAGATCCTGGACTGGGTGCGTGCGGACGCCGAGACGGCGCTGCACCCCTCGTGCACCGCCAAGCTGGGCCCGGATTCGGACCCGATGGCCGTGGTCGATCCGTCGAGCATGCGCGTGCACGGCGTCGAGGGCCTTCGGGTGGTCGACGCCTCGGTCATGCCGTACGTGACCAACGGCAACATCTACGCCCCGACCATGATGCTGGCCGAGAAAGCCGCCGATCTGATCCTCGGCCGCCCTCCGCTGGCCCCCGAGACCGTCCCCTTCTACCGCCACCGCCCCACCCCCTCGCGCTGATCAACATCGCCAGCGCGCGTGAAGGTGGCGGTTTTGGGACGACAGTGACGGGAGTCAACAAGTTCGCACGCGCTGTCGATGTTGATCAGCGCGAGGGGAGGAGCGGGGGCTCGCGGTCGAACCAGGGCTGGGCCGTCTCCAGCTGGGTGGCCAGGGCCAGCAGCAGGCCCTCACTGCCCAGCGGGCCGACGAACTGGACGCCGAGCGGGAGGCCGTCGGCGGTCCAGTGCAGCGGGACGGACATGGCCGGGCGGCCGGTGATGTTGGCCAGCTGGGTGAACGGCACCGGACCCAGATTTTTCTCGACCAGCCGGTTCACCACCCCCAGCGCGGAGAGCAGACCGATGCCGCGCACCTTGCGCAGGCCCCGCCCGACCTTGGCCTGCCAGGCCGGCGTCGCAGCCTCGCCGATGCGCAGCGGCGGACGGGCCAGGGTCGGGGTGAGCAGCAGGTCATAACGGGTGTGGAAGGCGGCCAGGGTGCGGTGGTAGGTGTTCCAGCGGTCGTGGGTGCGGATGTAGTCGGCGGCCTTCATGCGCGCGCCCAGCGCGGCCATCAGCAACGTATCGTCCTCGAAACCGTCGTCGCCGCAGCCGGTCAGCTCCGTGACCTGCGCCACCACGGCCGCCTCGTTGGCGAACCACATGCGCAGAAAGTCCTGGGCCAGTTGGCGCTCGTCCACCCCGGTCTCGGCCGGTTCGACCACGTGTCCGAGCGATTCCAGCAGCGCCGCGGCTTCGGTGACGGCAATGACTGCGTCCGAGGCCACCGGTGTGCCCAACGGGGACGTCACGCTGAACCCGATCCGCAACGACTGCGGCGGGCGGGCGGCCAGATCCCGGTAAGGCGTGGCCGACTGTGCGGTGAGGTACGGCCCGCCAGGATCGTTGCCGGCGAGCACGTCGAGCATGGCCGCGGAGTCCCGCACGCTGCGCGAGATCACGTTCGTCACCGACGCTCCCAGCAGCCGCTCGGCCGCATCGGGCCCGCTGGGGACCAGGCCACGGCTCGGTTTCAGGCCGAACAGCCCGCAGCAGGCGGCCGGAATTCGGATCGATCCCCCGCCGTCGCTGGCCCCGGCCACCGGCACGATGCCGGCCGCGACGGCGGCGGCCGCACCCCCGGACGACCCGCCCGGGGTGTGGGCCAGATTCCAGGGATTGCGGGTGGGCCCGTTCACCTCCGGTTCGGTGATTCCCTTGGCCCCGAACTCCGGCGTGTTGGTCTTACCGAAGATGACCAGGCCGGCGTCCAGCCACCGCTGCACCACGTCCGCGTGCGCCGGGACCGGCACCTGGGCCAGTGCCCGCGAGCCACTGCCGGTCGGCAGCCCGCCGTAGTGCATGGTCAGGTCCTTGATCAGGAACGGGACCCCGGCGAACGGCCCGGACAGCTCCTGCTCGGTCCGTTCCCGAGCCAGGCCGGACATGTCCGCGACGATCGCGTTGAGCTGCGGATTCACCGCCTCGGTCCGGGCCAGGGCGGCGTCCAGCAGTTCGACCGCCGACACCTGCCCGCCGGCCCGGAGCTCGGCCAGCCCGACCGCGTCGTAGCGGCGGTACTCGCGGTAGTCCATGACGCTCCCTGTGCACCGTCGGTGTCCGAAAAAATGAAGCTGTCGGTGGGTCCGCTCACAATAGGGACATGACCATCGCCACGTTGGCCTTCGAGGCGCCGGTGGCGCCGGCCGACCGGTTCGCCCGGGTGCCGGCGCCGTTCGGAGACCTGTGGTTGACCGGCAACGGCGACCAGCTGCTCACCCTGGGTTTCTCGGCCCCCGACCTGACCGGCTTGCACGAGTGGCCGATGTCGCCGGCCACCGAACAGCTCACCGAATATTTGGCCGGTGAGCGCCGCACGTTCGATCTGCGGCTGGCCCCGGCCGGCGAGGGTTTCCCGCGGCGGGTCTGGGCGCAGCTCCTGCTCATCGACTACGGCCGGACCGCCAGTTACGGCGACATCGCGCACGCGCTCGGCCAACCGGGCGCCGCCCGGGCCGTGGGCGCAGCCAACCACGTGAACCCGATCGCCGTGGTCGTCCCGTGTCATCGGGTGATCGGGGCGGACGGTTCGCTGACCGGGTTCGGCGGCGGATTGGCGACCAAACGGTTCTTGCTCGATCTCGAGGCTAACACCCTGTTCTAAGGCAGTCTTGTTATCTATCAATTCTGTTATGTATCATCCTTGACATGAAATATGTGCGACCGATGCGAGTGGTGCTGGGTGGTCCGGTCGCGCTCGACCACACCGTCGGCCGCGACCTGGAGAAGCAGGCCGTGCTGGCGGCTATCCAGGACGGTTACGGTGCCCTGCTCACCGGGGATCGACGGTTCGGCAAGACTGTGCTGCGCCGGCTGGTTGTCCACGAGTTGCGCGACCAAGACGTGCATGTCGTCGAGGTCAGCGCGGAACGGGAGTCCTACGCCGATTTCGTGCAGGCCCTGGCGGTGGAGCTGCGCAAGCTGGGCGGGGCGTTCGCCAAGGTCGTGGACACGCTGTCGGTGCGCGAGGTGACGCTGGGCAGCGTGCTCAAGGTGGCGCGCGACTCCCCTGCCGCCGCGTCCCGGGCGCTCGACGAGCTCGTCCGCAAGTCGGTGCAGGCGGCCGCACCGAACAAGCTCGTGCTGGTCATCGACGAGACCACCGTGCTGGCCTCGGCCATGGAACGACGCCACCACGGCGACGGCATCGGCTTCCTGCACGTGCTGCGTCGGCTGCGGCAGGAGAACGAGGGCCGGCTGTGCATGGTGCTGCTCGGCTCGGTCGGCTTCCACCACGTCACCCCGGACGCGCTGGCCACCACCAATGATCTGGAAACCGTTCCGGTCCGGGCGATCTCGCTGCCCGATGCCGACTTTCTGGCTCAGTGCCTGCTGCTCGGCGAACAGGTACCGTGCACCGACCCGGCGGCCGTGGCCGACGCGATCGCCTATGCCTCGGAGCAAATCCCCTACTACGTCCACCATCTCGTGCGCAGCTCACAGCGCTGGACGATGCGGGAGCAGCGTCCGATCCCGCCCGCGGCGGTGCCGGGCCTGCTCGACGCCGCGCTCACCGACCCGGACGATCCCTGGAATCTGCGCCACTACCGCGAACGCATTCCGGTGTACTACGGGGCGCCGGCCGAGTCGCTGATCGGCGCCATCCTGGACTGCTACGCCGCATCGACCGCGCCGATGTCGGTGGACGAGGTGCTCCGGCTCCTGGCCGCGTCCGGGCCGCCGCCGGCTCGCCTGGACCTGTTGCGGCTCATCGACCGGCTCGAGGCCGACCACTACCTGCAGCGCATCGGCGCCGACGACCGGTTTGCCAGCCAGATCATCCGCCGCGCCTGGCTGACCTTCCGGCGATGACCCATCCGCTGTTCTCCCCGAGCCAGGTCGACGGCCCGCGACTGAACGAGATCACTGTTGGTCGGACGGATCTCGTCCAGCGGCTGACCACCCGGCTGGTCGACATCGCCACTACCCCGACCCGGCCGCACACCTTGCTGGTCGGGCCCCGGGGCAGCGGCAAGACCCATCTGCTCACCGTGGCGCTGTGGCGGGCCCGGCAACGAACCGGCATCGCCGATCGCCTGGCCGTGGCCACACTTCCCGAGGATGCGGTCGGCGTCGGCTCGTACCGAGACCTGGTGGCCGAATTGATCCGGTCCCTGGACCCGGCCCGGGCCGGCCGGGCGCGAGAGCTGCGGCAGGCCAGGGACACCATCGCCCTGGAGCAACTGCTGCTGGCCACCGCGGGCGACCGGGCCATCGTGCTGGTGCTGGAGAACATGGACCGGGTGTTCGCCGCGATCGGCGACGAGGGTCAGCGGGCATTGCGGGCCCTGGTGGAGACCAGCGCCCGCATCGCTCTGCTGGCCAGCACGCCACTGTTGTTCTCCGCCATTGCTTCTCGCAGACAGCCCTGGTTCGGTTCGTTCGACATCGAGCATCTGGACGACCTCACCCCGGCGCAGGCGTCGGCATTGGTCGCCGCGAGGGCGCGCGACCGGGGCGAGTCCGAATTGGCCGACTTCATCGGGGGCGAGCAGGGCCGGCGCAGGCTGCGAGTGATCGCCGCGCTGGCCGGTGGATCGCCCCGGCTCTGGCTGGCTCTGGCCGCGTCGGCCACCCTCGAGTCCCTCGACCCCGTCGCCCCTGCCCTGACTTCACTTCTGGAGCAGGCGACACCGATTTACCAGCAACGGCTCTGGGAGTTGCCGGGGACCGAGGCCCGGCTGGTGGTGACGCTGGCCCGGGCCGGCGGCGGGATCACCGTGGCCCAGCTGGCGAAGGACTCGGGCACCGATGCCGGCACCGTGGCCCCCACGTTGCGACGGCTCTCCGACGCCGGCTGGGTGGTGGGCCACAAATGGCCCGGCACCGATCAGCGGGCCACTTACTACGAGCTGCGCGAGCCGCTGCTGCGGCACTACCTGCGCTACCGCGAGGGGGTCAGGGACACCCTGGACGCGACCGTGCAACTGCTGCTGACCGAACCCGGCCGACCGCTCCCGGAGACCGGATTCACCGCGGCGATCCAGGCCGCCCGGGCCGGCGACGGGACCGCCCTGGCCGCCCTTCCCGCTGAGCTGCGGACCCTGGTCGGGGCGGCGGCCGAGCCAGTCGCCGAACCTGGACGAGCCCGTAGCCTGGGTGGGTGACCGGTCCGACCCGCGCGCCGAACCTGCGGCCCTGCCTGCTCACGGTGGACGACGACCCGGATGTCTCCCGGGCGGTGGCCAGGGACCTGCGCCGCCGCTACGGGCAGGACTACCGGATCATCCGGGCCGAGTCCGGAGCCCAGGCGCTGGAAGCACTCTCGGAGCTCAAGCTGCGCGGCGAGCAGGTCGCGGTGCTGCTGGCCGACTTCCGGATGCCGCAGATGAGCGGGCTGGAGTTCCTGGAAGCGGCGATGGACCTCTTCCCGGCCGCCCGGCGGGTACTGCTGACCGCCTACGCCGACACCTCCGCGGCCATCGACGCCATCAACGTGGTCGACCTGGACTACTACCTGCTCAAACCCTGGGATCCGCCCGAGGAGAAGCTCTACCCGGTGCTGGACGACCAGTTGGCGGCCTGGCGGGCCACCGACCACCGGCGGGTGCCGGAAGTGAAGGTGGTCGGCCACCGCTGGTCGGCCCGTTCGTCCCAGGTGCGAGAGTTTCTGGCTCGCAACCAGATCCCCTACCGCTGGTATCCGGTCGACTCGCCCGAGGCGGCCCGGCTGCTGCAGGCCGCCGGGGCCGACTCTCGCGAGCTGCCGCTGGTGGTCACGGCCGACGGCACCCCGCTGGTGGCGCCGACCGACGGTGAGCTGGCCGTCCGGATCGGCATTCCCACCATCCCGGCCCAGGACTTCTACGACCTGATCGTGATCGGCGGCGGACCGGCCGGACTGGGCGCCGCCGTGTACGGGGCCTCGGAGGGGCTGCGCACGGTCCTCATCGAGCGCACCGCCACCGGCGGTCAGGCCGGGCAGAGTTCACGGATCGAGAACTACCTCGGCTTCCCCGACGGACTCTCCGGCGCCGATCTGACCACTCGGGCCCGTCGTCAGGCGCTCAAGTTCGGGGCCGAGCTGATCACCACCCGGGAGGCCGATGGGCTGGAGATCAACGGCTCGGCCCGGACCGTGCGCTTCACCGACGGCGCGTCCGTCTCCGCCCACGCGGTCATCCTGGCCACCGGGGTGGCCTACCGCTTGCTCCCGGCGACCGGCATCGACGACTTCATCGGCCGCGGCGTCTACTACGGCTCGGCCCTGACCGAGGTGGGGAACTGCGCCGCCCAGGATGTGTTCATCGTCGGGGGTGCCAACTCAGCCGGCCAGGCCGCGCTCAACCTGGCGGCGACGGCCCGCTCGGTCACCCTGGTCATCCGCGGCACCTCGCTCGGGCACGGCATGTCGTACTACCTGGTGCAGCGGATCGAGGCGGCGCCGAACATCTCCGTCCGCACCTGCACCGAGATCGTGGGTGTCCAGGGCGACGATCATCTGGAACGAATCGTCCTGCAGGACAATGCTTCCGGCACCCAGGAGACGGTGTCCGGCGGGTTCCTGTTCGTGTTCATCGGGGCCGCCCCGCGGACCGAGTGGCTGGACGGAGCGGTCCATCGGGACGACCACGGCTTCGTGCTCGCCGGTCCCGACCTGGCCGTCGACGGGTTCCGGCCGACGGGATGGAATCTGGATCGCCCGCCGTTTCACCTGGAGACGAACGTGCCCGGTGTCTTCGTGGCCGGTGACGTGCGGTCCGAGTCGGCGAAACGCGTTGCCTCGGCGGTCGGCGAAGGGGCGATGGCAGTGATGTTCGTGCACCGGTACCTGGAGGGGCTGTGACCGCCCTGCTGTGTGACCCGAACGAGCTGAAAAAGCTGTTCCTGTTCGAGAAGCTGACCGACGACCAGCTGGCCTGGCTGTGCGCTCGCGGCCGGGTGGAGAACCGCTCCCCGGGTCTGGTCGTCGTCGAGGGCGAGCCGGCGGTCGATTTCTACGTGCTCCTCGAGGGCGAGGTGGCCTCGCTACGCCGGGTCGGTGGTCAGGACGTCGAGGTGAGCCGGACGGACCAGGCCGGCGTCTATTCCGGAGCCTTCATGGCCTACCTGGGCGACCGGGTGCCGCAGCTGTACTCGCAGACCCTGCGGGTGCTGCGACCGTCGCGGTTCTTCCTGCTCAGTAGCGAGGACTTCGCTTTCCTGATGCGCGACTGGTTTCCGATGGCCACCCACCTGCTGGAGGGTTTGTTCTTCGGGAACCGCAACAGCGTCAACACGGTCGCCCAGCGAGAACGGTTGCTGGCGCTGGGATCACTGTCGGCCGGATTGACCCACGAGCTCAACAACCCGGCTGCGGCCGCGGTCCGGGCCACCTCGTCGTTGCGCATTCGGGTCGCCGGGATGCGGCACAAGCTGGCCCTCATCGCCGGCGGGACCTGGGACCGAGCAGCCATGGAAACATTGATGACGCTGCAGGAGCGCGCGGTCGAACTCGTGGCCAAGGCCCCCGAGTTGTCCCCGCTGGATGCCTCCGACGCCGAGGACGAGATCGCCGACTGGTTCGACGGGCACGGCATCCGGGGTGGCTACGACCTCGCCCCGACCTTCGTCCAGGCCGGCATCGACGTGCCCTGGCTGGACCAGGTCACCGGCCTGGTGGACGAGGACGCCCTCGAGGGCGCGGTGCGCTGGCTGAACTACACGCTCGAGACCGAGCTGCTGATGAACGAGATCGAGAACGCCACCACCCGCATCTCCACCCTGGTCGATGCGACCCGGCAGTACTCGCAACTCGACCGGGCCCCGCGCGGGCAGCTCGATCTGAACGCGTTGATCGAGAGCACCCTGGTCATGCTGACCGGAAAGATCGGCGAGGTCGAGGTGATCAGGCATTTCGACCGGACGCTGCCGCCGGTGCCGGGTTACGGCGCCGAGCTGAACCAGGTCTGGACGAACCTGATCGACAACGCCCTGCAGGCCATGGCCGGCACCGGCACGCTCACCCTGACCACCCGGGGCAGCGACACCGACGCGTTCATCGAGGTGGCCGACACCGGGTCGGGCATTCCCGAGGACGTGGTGAACCGCATTTTCGAACCGTTCTTCACCACCAAGCCGGTGGGCCAGGGCACCGGACTCGGGTTGGACATCTCCTGGCGAATCGTCGTGAACAAGCACGACGGCGACCTGACCGTGCGTTCGCGGCCGGGCCACACCGTATTCACGGTCAGGCTTCCGCTGACCGGACCGAGTCAGGAGCAGGCAGGATGACCGACATCGCCGGACTGGATCCGAGTGTGCCGCCCAGCGGCACCGGCTGCGTGGAGTGTGAGGAGCTCGGCGGCTGGTGGTTCCACCTGCGGCGATGCACCCAGTGCGGGCACATCGGCTGCTGTGACTCCTCGCCGAATCAGCATGCCCAGGCCCACGCCGCGGACACCGGCCACCCGCTGATCCGCAGCTTCGAACCCGGCGAGGACTGGTTCTGGAACTACCAGACGCAGGACTACTACGACGGACCGGACCTGGCGCCGCCACTGGCGCATCCGGTCGACCAGGGTGTGCCCGGCCCACGCGGGCGGGTCCCCGCCGACTGGCGCAGCCACATCCACTGATCGAGCCTCAGCGAAAAACCACGGTCCGGCTCCCGTTCGGCAGCACTCGGCGTTCGCTGTGCCAGCGGACCGCGCGGGAGAGCACCTGGGTCTCCACGTCCCGGCCGGCGGCGACCAACTCGTCGGGACCGGAGTTGTGGTCCACCCGGACCACGTCCTGCTCGATGATCGGGCCCTCGTCCAGGTCGTCGTTGACGTAGTGCGCGGTTGCGCCGATCAGCTTGACCCCGCGGTCGTGGGCCTGGTGGTAGGGCTTGGCCCCCTTGAAACTGGGCAGGAACGAGTGGTGGATGTTGATGGCCCGGCCGGCCAGGGCGCGACTGGTGGCTGGCGAAAGCACCTGCATGTACCGGGCCAGCACCACCAGTTCGATGCGGTGCTCCTCGATCAGACCCAGCAGGGCCGCCTCCGCCGACTCCTTGGTGGCGGCCGTGACCGGCAGGTGCACGAACGGGATGTCGTAGGAGCCGGCCAGTCGGGCGAAGTCGGGATGGTTCGACACGATGGCCGGGATCTCGATGTTCAACGTGCCGATCCGGTACCGGTACAGCAGGTCGTTCAGGCAGTGCCCGAACCTGCTCACCATGATCAGCGTCCGGGTCGGGGTGGCCGCATCGACCAGGTCGAACTGCATGTGGTGCGCGTCGGATACCTCCGCGAAGGCGGTCCGCAGCAGGTCGAGATCGGTTGCGGTGCCGACGAAATCGAAATGCACCCGAAGGAAGAAGCGGCCGGTGAGCCGGTCGTCGAACTGCTGGCTCGCCAGGATGTTGGCGCCGAACCGGACCAGGTATCCGGTGATCGCGTAGACCAGGCCGGGACCGTCCTGACACGACACGGTCAGGATGTATTCACGTCCCGGCTCGGGTCGTGGTGACATCAGAAACCACCTTTTCGGTGCGCATCACGCAACATGTCGCTCGATACGCAACAGCCTGTCAGCCCCGCACCGAGCGGTCAAGAGTGGCCGGGGGCCGCATTTGATTACGCTCGCCCACATGTCCCAGGCGGTGCCCTCCTCGACGGCGGACGCCGATGCGGTGGCCGGCAGCGTCCAGTCGGTCGATCGCGCGCTGACCATCCTGGAGCTGCTGGCCGCCGACGGCACGCTCGGGGTCACCGAGATTGCCGGCCTGCTGGGTGTGCACAAGTCCACCGTGTCCCGGCTGCTGGCCACCCTGGCTGCGCACGGACTGGCCGAACAGCTGCCCGACCGCGGCCGCTACCGCCTCGGGGTCGGGGTGCTGCGGCTGGCCGGCGCCACCCGGTCACAGCTCGACGTGGTCCGCCAGACCCGGCCGATCGCCCGGGTGTTGGCCGCCACCACCGGCGAGACCGTCAATCTGGTCATTCTCTCGGGCGCCGAGACGCTCTACCTGGACCAGGTGGCCGGCACCTCGGCCCTGCAGATCCACAACTGGGTCGGCGCCCGGAATCCCGTGCACGCCACCTCGAACGGCCGGGTGCTGCTGGCAAACGCCGGCGCGGCCGAGCAGCAGACCATCCTGGACGCGATCTGCGACCCGGAGGGCAGGTTGCCCGCGCTGACCGAGCACACCGTGACGGGGCGGGGCGCGTTGGAACACATCCTGGCCGAGGTGCGGGCCCAGGGTCACGCCGTGGTCACCGATGAACTGGAGATCGGGCTGACCGCGGCGGCGGCCCCGATCCGGGGTACGGACGGCACCGTGATCGCCTCGCTGTCGGTGTCCGGCCCGAGCTTCCGCTTCGTCGGTCGGCAGATCGATGACGCGTTGGTTGCTCTGCGTGAGGCCGCCGGGCAGGCGTCGGCCCAGATGGGTTACCCGGATCGGCACCGCTAGCGGGGTTCACGTTTCCGGCTCATCACGTCTGGCGAAACAACCCGTCCGCCTACCGCCCGGAGCTTGACACCCCTGCCCGACGCGCCCATTCTGTTGCTCAGGAGGCATCCAGGCGCGTATTACGCAACAGTCGGAGCGGAAACGAGGTGTCGGGTGACCATCGACACCGCCGTCCGTCCGGGCCTGGTCCCTGGCCTGTACCTCGACGGTGGCTGGCAACACGCTATCGCGGCCCGGACCCGGGAGATACGCTGCCCGGCCGACGACCGACTGGTCGCCACGGTGGTCGAAGCCGGCGCCGAGGATGCCCAACGCGCCATCGCGGCCGCGCGATCCGCGTTCGATCAAGGCGGGTGGTCGGGGACCCCGGAGCGTGACCGGGGCGCGCTGCTGCTCCGGGTGGCCGATCTGCTGACCCGCGACCGCGCCGCCTACGCCCGCGCCGAAGCGCTGGACACGGGCAAGCGTCTGGTCGAGGCCGAATACGACATCGACGACGTGATCTCGTGTTTCCGCTACTTCGGCGGTATCGCCGGCACCGATGCCGGTCGGGTGGTGGACACCGGCAACCCCACCGCGATCAGCCGGATCGTGTACGCACCGGTCGGTGTCTGCGTGCTCATCACGCCCTGGAACTACCCGCTGCTGCAGGTGTCCTGGAAGGTCGCGCCGGCCCTGCTGGCCGGCAACACCTTCGTGCTCAAGCCGTCCGAGCTCACCCCGTCAACGGCGATGCTGCTCATGACGACGCTGGCCGAGGCGGGCCTACCGGCGGGGGTGGCCAACCTGGTCACCGGAACCGGGGTCGGCGTCGGGGGCACGCTCACCACCGACCGCCGGGTCGACCTGGTCTCGTTCACCGGGGGTCTGGCCACCGGGCGCGCGGTCATGCGGGCCGCCGCCGACACGGTCAAGCGCGTGGCCCTGGAGCTGGGCGGCAAGAACCCGAACATCATTTTCAGCGACGCCGATCTGGACGCCGCTGTGGACAACGCCCTGACCGCGGTGTTCCTGCACTCAGGTCAGGTCTGCTCGGCCGGCGCCCGTCTGCTCGTCCAGGATGACCGGCACGACGAGGTCGTCGACGCGATCGTCGCCCGCGCGGGGCGGATCCGGCTGGGTGGACCGTTCGACACCGACGCCGACGCCGGATCCCTGATCTCGGGCGCGCACCGGGACAAGGTGCACGCCTACGTCACCCAGGCGGTGGCGCAGGGCGCGGTGCTGCGCTGCGGCGGCCGACCGCTCGACGGGCCCGGTTACTTTTATCCGCCCACCGTGCTGGACGGCTGCCGCAGCGGCATGAGCTGCGTGCGGGACGAGTCGTTCGGGCCGGTGCTGACGGTGGAGACGTTCACCGACGAGGCCGAGGCGATCCGGCTGGCCAATGACACCGAGTACGGGCTGGCCGGTGCGGTGTGGACGCAGGACGCCGGGAAGGCCCAGCGCGTGGCCCAGGCGCTCCGACACGGCACCGTGTGGATCAACGACTACCACCCCTACGTGCCCCAGGCCGAGTGGGGTGGGTTCGGGCAGTCCGGCAACGGCCGCGAGCTGGGCCCGACCGGCCTGGCCGAATACCGAGAGACCAAGCACATCTGGCAGAACACGGCACCCGCGGCCAGCGGGTGGTTCCCCTTCTGATGGTCAAGGACGGCCCGATGACCGAATCGACTACCACGCCGGACTTCTCGGTGCGCGACCTATGGAAGGTGTTCGGCACTAAAGCGGATCGCATTCCCACCGATCCGGAAATGGCG
Source organism: Nakamurella sp. (assembly GCA_965277905.1). Taxonomy (GTDB): domain Bacteria; phylum Actinomycetota; class Actinomycetes; order Mycobacteriales; family Nakamurellaceae; genus Nakamurella. The sequence continues at coordinate 2,508,449 of CBDIDW010000006.1, read as the reverse complement.
TCGCTCACCGGTCCGCAGATCCTGGAGCGGACCGGGTGCGTGACCGCGGTGCGGAACGTGAGCTTCGACGTGGCCCGCGGCGAGGTCTTCGTGGTCATGGGCCTGTCCGGGTCGGGCAAGTCCACCCTGGTGCGCTGCCTGACCCGGTTGATCGAGCCGACCGCCGGTCAGGTCATGCTGGAGGGCCAGGACATCCGCAAGGCGTCCGGCTCGGCGCTGCGTGACCTGCGGCGCCGGAAGATCTCGATGGTCTTCCAGCACTTCGGCCTGCTCCCCCACCGCACCGTGCTGGACAACGTGGCCTACGGCCTGCAGATCCGCGGGACCGACAAGGCGCAGCGGTACGCCCGTGCCGGTCAGGTGATCGACCTGGTCGGCCTGCAGGGCTACGAGCACCGTTTCCCCGACCAGCTCTCCGGCGGCATGCAGCAGCGCGTGGGTTTGGCCCGGGCGTTGGCCGGCGACCCCGACGTGCTCCTGTTCGACGAGCCCTTCTCCGCCCTCGACCCACTCATCCGCCGGGACATGCAGGCCGAGGTCATCCGGCTGCATCGGGACATGGGCAAGACCATGGTCTTCATCACCCACGACCTGGCCGAGGCGCTCAAGCTGGGCGACCGCATCCTGATCATGCGGCACGGCGAACTGGTCCAGATCGGCACCGGGGACGAGCTCGTCGGCGCTCCGGCCGATGACTACGTGGCCGATTTCGTGTCCGAAGTGCCCCGCGCGGATGTGCTCACCCTGCGCTGGATCACCCGGCCCGGCGGGGACGCGGATCTCAGCACGGCCCCGACCCTGCCGTCGTCCACCGTCATTCGCGAGGCCATCCCCACCGTGCTGGGCTCGCCCGGGCCGATCCGGGTGGTCGACGGCGAGCAAACCCTGGGCGTGGTCGGGCGGGACGAGATCCTGCACTTGATCAATTCGTCCGGACACAGCATCACCTCCGTCACCGGCGACCCGGGTGCGACCGCGGCATGACCACCTCCATCGAGGCCGAGGTCGCCCACGAACACTCCGAAGCCCAGATCTCGGCCGCCGTGGACAAGGGCACGACCCCGACGCGGCGGCCGTTCGGAATCGGTCTGGGCGCCCTGGTGATGATCGGCACCATCGCTGCGTGGCTGCTGATCCGGGTGATCTTCGCCGGTGTGGCCACCTTTCCGCTGGCGCCCAACGACCTGACGCAGATCCACCAGAACCTGAACACCTGGCCGGAATGGGTGGCCGAGAACCAGAACTCGAACCCGGTCTTCCTCTACTTCATCAATTACATCCAGATCTTCCTGCAGCACACAGGTGACTTCTGCACTCACCTGTTCGCCCAGACCGACGTCGGGCTGGGCATTCCCGAGATCGGCTGGCTGGGCACCACGGTCCTGGTCACCTATGTGGCCTGGGTGATCGGCAACACCCGGGTGGCTCTGCTGACCCTGGGTGTCTTCCTGTTCTTCGTCCTCCAAGGCCTGTGGGCCGACACCATGATCACCTTCGCGCTGGTCGTGGCTTCGGTGGTGATCGCCCTGATCATCGGTCTGCCGCTGGGCATCTGGGCCGGCACCAGCCCGCGGGTGCGCAAGTTCCTGACCCCGGTGCTGGATCTGCTTCAGATCATGCCGTCGCTGGCCTATCTCGCCCCGCTCGTCCTCATCTTCGGTATCGGTCTGCCCAGCGGTATCGCCGCCACCCTGATCTTCGCCATCGCACCGGTCATCCGGATCACCGCGGTCGGGATCCAGCAGGTCCCGTTGACCACCCGCGAAGCGGTCGACTCGATCGGGGTCACCCGCTTCCAACGGCTGCGCACGGTGTTGCTGCCGATGGCCAAGCGCACCACGGTCATCGGCATCAACCAGACCATCATGTCCGCGGTCTCGATGGTCGCCATCGCTTCCTTCGTCGGCATTCTCGGTCTGGGCTCGGATGTCCAGCAGGCCCTGCAGAGCCTGGCGGTGGGAGCCGGATTCAACGCCGGGCTGGCCATCGTGCTCTTGGCCATTGTCTTCGACCGGGTGACCACCGCGGCCAGCGTCCGGTCCGAGTTGGCGATCCGAGCCGGACGGACCTCGCGAAACCGACGTCGGATCCTCTTGCTGGCCGGCCTTGTCATCACGATCGTCGCGATCTATCTGTCCCGAACCTTTCTGTGGGCCGCGGTCGCACCGGACCACTGGTGGGACTGGGGCACCGGGATCTCCAGCTTCGTGGACACGGTCAGCAACTGGATCCAGACCCACTTGTCGTTCCTGACCATCGACATTCGCGACGGGATCACCTACGGCATCCTCAATCCGCTCGAGTCGCTACTCACCGGCAGCCCGTTCTGGGCTGTCGTGGGCGCGATCACCGTCTTTGCCTTTGTGGCCGGGAAATGGCGCCCAGCCATCTACGTGCTCATCTCGCTGCTGCTGATCGTGGTGCTCGGGGTCTGGAACGCGGCCATGGTCACGCTGGCGTCGACCATCCTGGCGTCGGTCATCACCATGATCGTTGCCTTGCTGCTGGGCGTGTGGATGGGCCGGTCCAAGGTGACGGACCGAGCCATCCGGCCGATCCTGGATGCGGCCCAGACGATGCCGTCGTTCGTGTACCTGATTCCGTTCCTGGGCCTGTTCGGTCCGAGCCGGATCACCGCCATTGCCGCCGGCGTGGTCTTCGCCGCCCCGGCCGCCATCAAGATCATCGCCGACGGGGTCTCCCAGGTGTCGGCGAACACGGTCGAGGCTGCCCTGTCCAACGGGTCCACCCCCTGGCAGATGATCACCAAGGTGCAGCTGCCGATGTCGATGACATCGGTCGGATTGGCCGCCAATCAGGCGGTGGTCTACACGCTGTCGATGGTCGTCCTGGGCGCCGCCGCCGGTGCCGGTGGGCTGGGTTACCTGGTGCTCAACGGACTGGCCAAGCAGCTCGACTATTTCGGCAAGGGCTTCGCCGCCGGCATCGCCCTGGTGTTGCTGGGCATCGTGCTCGACCGCATCACCCAGGCCACCGCGGCCCGGGCCAACCGCCGATCGACCGTCTGACCGCGCCGTCTTTCCCCGCCGAATGTCTCCGATCCGAATTCCCGCCATCGAAGGAGAACGCATGACCATCCGCTCCACCCGCACCCGACGCTACCGAGCCCTCGGAGCCGGCGTCGCAGCCTTCGCGCTGCTGGCCACGGCCGGTTGTGCCGCGAAGGTGAACCAATCGAGCAGCAGCTCGTCGTCCAGCAGCAGCACCTCGAGCAGCAGCTCGTCCTCCAGCAGTTCGGCGGCCTCCTCCGGAGGCTCGGCCGCCGCCCCGTCGGGCTCGATGGTGCCCGTCACCGGCAGCTGCACCAGCCCGGTCAACCTGGCCATGAACGACTGGGTCGGCTACACCGCCGACGCCGCCGTCGTCAGCTATGTGCTCGAAAACGACCTGAAGTGCAAGGTCACCGAGAAGCCGCTCAAGGAAGACCTCTCCTGGCAGGGCTTCGCCTCCGGGCAGATCGACGTGATCATGGAGAACTGGGGGCACGCCGACCTGGCAGCCAAGTACATCACCACCCAGAAGGTGGCCCAGGACGCCGGGCAGACCGGTAACAAGGGCGTGATCGGCTGGTATGTGCCGCCGTGGCTGGCCAAGGCGCACCCGGACATCCTGGACTGGAACAACCTGAACAAGTACGCCGACCAGTTCAAGACTTCGGAGTCGGGCGACAAGGGTCAGTTGCTGGACGGCGACCCTTCGTTCGTCACCAACGACGAGTCGCTGGTGAAGAACCTGAACCTGAACTACAAGGTTGTCTACGCGGGGTCGGAAGCCGCGCTCATCAAGGCGTTCCAGGACGCCGAGACGAACAAGAAGTGGGTCATCGGCTACTTCTACTCACCGCAGTGGTTCCTGTCCGAGGTGCCGCTGGTCAAGGTCAGCCTGCCCAAGTGGACGCAGGGGTGTGACTCGGATCCGGCCAAGGTGAACTGCGACTATCCCGTATATGACCTGAACAAGGTCATGTCCTCGAAGCTGGCCGACTCCGGTTCGTCCGCGGCCGCGTTCATCAAGAACTTCCAGTGGACCAACGACGACCAGAACCTGGTCGCCAAGTACATCACCGCGGACAAGATGAGCCCCGCGGATGCGGCCAAGAAGTGGATCGACGCCAACCCGGACAAGGTGAACGCCTGGCTGGGTAAGTGATCTCACGGGCGGCCGGGAGGTGGGTCAGACCCCTTCCCGGCCGCCCGTAGGTGTTCTATGCTTGTTGCGTATCGAGCGTCGTGTTGCGTATTGCGAGACATGATCGGAGCCCTGCATGCCGGGACCGCGGGTCGCCATCGTTGGCGCGGGTGTTGTCGGAGCGAGCCTGGCCGACGAGTTGACCGGCCGGGGCTGGACCGACGTCACCGTGGTCGAGGCCGGGACGCTGCCGTTGTCGGGAGGGTCGACGTCCCACGCGCCGGGGGTGGTCTTCCAGGTCAACTCGACCAAGGTGATGAGCGATTTCGCCCGCTACACGGTCGGCAAGTTCTCCTCCCTGACCTGGAAGGGGCAGCCCTGCTACCTGCCGGTCGGTGGTCTGGAGATCGCCACCAGTGGAGAGCGCGCGGCCGAACTGCAGCGCAGATTCGGTTATACCCAGTCCTGGGGCATCCCCGGGGCTCGGCTACTGGACCCGGCCGAGACGGTCAAGGCCTGGGACCTGCTCGATCCGGGAATGATCCACGGCGGGCTGTTCGTGGAGCACGACGGCATCGCCAAGGCGGTCCGGGCGGTGCAGGCCCAGCTGGATCGGGCCACCGAACGCGGTGCGGTGGTGCTGGACCGGCACCGGGTGCTCGACGTGCTCACCTCCGGGTCCAAGGTCACCGGGCTGGCCCTGGCCACTCCCGAGGGCCAGACCACCCTGCCGGCCGACATCGTCGTCTGCTGCGCCGGCATCTGGGGCCCCCAGGTGGCCGGGCTGGTCGGCCAGCAACTGGCCCTGACCCCGCTGGCCCACCAATTCGCCTGGACGGCGCCACTGGAGGCGTTGGCCGCCCACGAGGCAGAGTCGACCCGGCCGGTGCTGCGCCACCAGGACGCCGACCTGTACTACCGGGAGAACGGCAAGGGCCTGGGCATCGGGTTCTACGGGCACCGCCCGATGCCGGTCTCGGACTTCGCCCCCTGGTCCGCCTTCGGCCCCGACCTGCCCGGACAGCCGAGCGTGCTGCCCTTCACCCCGGACGATTTCGAGCCGGCCCTGGCCGAAACCGCCCGGCTGCTGCCCACCATCGGGCGTCCGGAGCTGGCCGACCCGTTCAACGGCGTGTTCTCGTTCACCGTCGACAACCTGCCGTTGCTCGGGCCGCACGCCACCCTGGACGGGTTCTGGACGGCCGAAGCGGTCTGGGTCACCCACTCCGCGGGCGTGGCGGCGGCCATGGCGGAATGGATCGTGGACGGGCACAGTCGCAGCTTCGACCTGCACGCCTGCGACCTCAACCGTTTCGAGACCCACCAGCTGGCACCGAGTTTCGTGCAGGCCAAGGACTGCCAGAACTTCGTCGAGGTCTACGACATCCTGCATCCGCTGCAGCCGATGGAGCATTCCCGGCCGCTGCGAACCTCGCCGTTCTACCCGCGACAGCAGGAGTTGGGCGCGGTGTTCCTGGAGGCCGGTGGCTGGGAGCGCCCGCACTGGTACGCCGCCAACGACGCGCTCGATATCGACGTGTCCGTTCCGGAGCCCGACGCCTGGGCGGCACAATTCTGGTCCCCCACCATCGCCGCCGAGGCCGCGGCCACCCGCACCGGGGTGGCGATGTACGACATGACCGCGCTGAAGCGACTGGAGGTCAGCGGGCCCGGGGCGACCGAGTTCCTGCAGTCCATGGTCACCGGCAAGATCGACAAGTCGGTGGGATCGGTGACGTATTGCCTGATGCTGGACGAGAACGGTGGCGTTCGCAGCGATGTCACCGTGGCCCGGCTGGAACCAAAGCTCTACCAGGTGGGCGCCAACGGCGTCGTGGACCTGGACTGGCTGCACCGGCACCTGCGCACCTCGGACCAGGCCCGAACGGTGCAGATCCGCGACATCACCGCCGGTACCTGCTGTATCGGGATCTGGGGGCCGCGGGCGCGAGACGTGGTGCAGCCCTTGACCGACGCCGACTTCAGCCACGCCGGATTCAAGTACTTCCGGGCCCAACGCTGTTATCTCGGCCCGGTGGCGGTCACAGCAATGCGGCTGTCGTACGTGGGCGAGCTCGGTTGGGAGCTCTACACCACCGCCGACCAGGGGCTGGCGCTGTGGGATCTGCTCATGAAGGCGGGTGCGCCGCACGGGATCATCGCCGCCGGCCGGGGTGCGTTCAATTCGCTGCGGATCGAGAAGGGTTATCGCTCCTTCGGCACGGACATGACCGACGAGCACGGTCCGGCCGAGGCGGGGTTGTCGTTCGCGGTCAAGGCCGATCTGGACTTCTACGGTCGGGCCGGGCTGGCCACCCGGCCGGCGGCGACCCGCCGGCTCTGCCTACTGGTCGGTGCAGGAAATCAGATTGCGTTGGGCTCGGAGCCGGTCTACCGCGGCACCGAGGTCGTCGGGTACGTCACCTCCGCCGCGTTCTCCTACACCCTGGGCGTGCCCTTGGCCTACGCCTGGCTGGACGTCGAGGCGGCCGAGCCCGGCAGCAAGGTCGAGATCGGCTACTTCGACCAGCGCTACCCCACCGTGGTCACCCCCGAGCCGATCTTCGACCCCGAGATGCGCAAGATCCGATGCTGACCCCGCAACATTCCCTCGGCGGATTCTTCGGATGTCCGGGGGCGTGGCTACCGTGGAACGCGACGCCGACCGCTTCCCCGAGGACTTGCTCATGACCAGCACCATCGCCCCTGCCTGGCCCGGACTCGATGCCGACCTGGCGGCCGCCGATCCCGAGGTGGCCGAGCAGATCGCCGCGGAGCTGCACCGCCAGCAGTCGACACTGGAGATGATCGCGAGCGAGAACTTCGCCCCGGTGGCAGCCATGCAGGCCCAGGGCAGCGTGCTCACCAATAAATACGCCGAGGGCTATCCGGGCCGGCGTTATTACGGCGGCTGCGAGTTCGTCGACGTGATCGAGCGGCTGGCCATCGAGCGGATCAAGGACCTGTTCGGGGCGGGCTTCGCCAACGTGCAGCCCCATTCCGGGGCGCAGGCGAACGCCGCAGCCATGCAGGCGTTGATCAAGCCGGGCGACACCATCCTGGGCCTGTCCCTGGCCCACGGCGGGCACCTGACCCACGGCATGCGGATCAACTTCTCCGGCCTGCTGTACCACGCGGTGGCCTATGAGGTGAGCAAGGAGGACTACCGGGTCGACATGGAGGCGGTGGCCAAGCTCGCTCGCGATCACCGGCCTGCGCTCATCATTGCCGGATGGTCGGCCTACCCGCGCCAGCTCGACTTCGTCCGGTTCCGGGAGATCGCCGACGAGGTCGGCGCCTACCTGCTGGTGGACATGGCCCACTTCGCCGGCCTGGTCGCCACCGGCCTGCATCCGTCGCCCGTGCCGCACGCCCACGTCACCACCACGACCACCCACAAGACGCTGGGCGGTCCCCGGGGCGGCGTCATCCTGACCAACGACGCCGACCTGGCCAAGAAGGTCAACTCGGCCGTGTTCCCGGGCCAGCAGGGTGGGCCGCTGGAGCACGTGATCGCGGCCAAGGCCGTGGCGTTCAAGATGGCCGCGGCGCCGGACTTCCGGGAGCGGCTGCAGCGCACCGTTTCCGGGGCGGCCACGCTGGCCACGAGGCTGACCGAGCCGGACGTCAAGGCCGCCGGGATCACCGTGCTCACCGGCGGGACCGACGTGCACCTGGTCCTGGTCGATCTGCGCGACGCCGACCTGGACGGCAAGCAGGCCGAGGACCGGCTGCACTCGGTCGGGATCACCGTCAACCGCAACGCGGTCCCGTTCGACCCGCGGCCGCCGATGGTCACCTCCGGCCTGCGCATCGGTACCCCGGCGTTGGCCACCCGCGGCTTCGACGACGCCGACTTCGCCGAGGTGGGTGACATTCTCGCCGCCGCGTTGACCGCTCCGGCCGGCGAACTGGACCCCGAGCTGGCCACGTCGCTGCGGGCCCGGGTGACCGCACTGACCGCCGCGAACCCGCTGTACCCCCACCTGTCAGCCTGAAGGAGCGTCGTGCCCACACCCGGATCGGAAATCCCGCAGCATCCGGACTTCCTGTGGCGGAACCCTTCTCCAAGACGGCACTACTCGGTCGTGATCATCGGCGGCGGTGGTCACGGACTGGCCACCGCGCACTACCTGGCCCGGCGGGGTGTCACCGACGTCGCCGTACTCGAGCGGGGCTGGCTGGCCGGCGGCAACATGGCCCGCAACACCACGATCATCCGGTCCAACTATCTGTGGGACGCCTCGGCCAACATGTATGAGCACTCCCTGAAGCTGTGGGAGACGCTGGCCGCGGACCTGGATTACCCGATCCTGTTCTCCCAGCGCGGCGTGCTCAACCTGGACCACTCCCTGCAAGACATTCGGGATTCCCGCCGCCGGGTCGAGGCGAACAAGCTCAACGGCGTGGACGCGGAATGGGTCGACGCCGCCGGGGCCAAAGAGCTCTGCCCGATCCTGAACATCTCCCCCGACCTGCGCTATCCCGTCCTGGGCGGGACCTACCAGCCGCGCGCCGGGATCGCCAAGCACGACTACGTGGCCTGGGGTTTCGCCCGCTCCGCGGACGCCGCCGGTATCGATCTCATCCAGAACTGTCAGGTCACCGGGTTCGACATCGAGAACGGTGTGGTCAAGGGCGTCCGGACGACGCAGGGCAGCATCGGTGCCGATCGGGTGGCCATGATCGCCGCGGGTCACTCCTCGGAGTTGGCCACGCTGGCCGGATTCCGGCTGCCGGTGCAGTCACATCCGTTACAGGCCCTGGTGTCCGAGCTCTTCAAGCCCGTGCATCCGACCGTGGTCATGAGCAACGCCGTGCACGTCTACGTCTCCCAGGCGCACAAGGGTGAGCTGGTCATGGGAGCCGGCGTGGACAGCTACAACGGTTATGGCCAGCGCGGCGCCTTCCATGTGATCGAGCGGCAGATGTCGGCGGCGGTGGAGCTCTTCCCGATCTTCGCCCGGGCCGGTGTGCTGCGGACCTGGGGCGGCGTCGTCGACGTCACGCCCGATGCCTCGCCGATCGTCGGGTTGACCCCGGTGGAGAACCTCTACGTCAATTGCGGTTGGGGCACCGGCGGTTTCAAGGCCACGCCGGGTATCGGGCAGGTGATGGCCGAGCTGATCGATATTGGTCAGGTGCCCGCGCTGGCCGCCGACCTCGGCCTCGAACGCTTCACCACCGGCCGCCTGGTCGACGAGCACGGCGCCGCCGCCGTCGCCCATTGACGGCCCCACTCTCCGAACCGACCCGCCACCTTGGAGTTGATCATGCAGAAAAGTCAGGCGAATCGGACTGGCGTCGCGCGTGTCGTCGGCGTTTCGCGTACCGGGCCGCATGATCAACTCCGGGCGGCCGTAGTAAGGGAGGTAGAGGTGACGGCGCGATGATGCTCATCCACTGTCCCTGGTGTGGGCCGCGGGACGAGGTCGAGTTCCATTACGGCGGGCAGGCGGGTGTCCCCTACCCCGCTGATGGCGGGGCCGGGGCGTCCGATTGGGAATGGGCGCAGTACCTGTTCTTCCGGGACAACACCAAGGGCGCCTTCGCCGAGCGATGGGTGCACGCGGCCGGCTGTCGGCGGTGGTTCAACGCCATCCGGGACACGGTGACCTACGAGTTCCTGGCCGTGTACCGCTGCGGCGAGCCGGCGCCTGCGGTCTTCACCCACCCGCAGAAGTTGGACGAGGAGCAAGTGGCGCAGGTCGGCCCCGTGGGGGACGCCCGGTGACCGGCTCCCGGCTGTCCTCCGGCGGCACCGCGATCAACCGGTCGGCGCCGCTGCGACTGACCTTCGACGGCGTCGAGATCGCCGCCTATGCCGGTGATTCGGTCGCTTCAGCGGTGCTGGCCGCCGGCCGGCGCACGGTCGGCACCTCGGTGTTGCTGGGACGCCCTCGGGGCATCGTCAGTGCCGGTTCCGAAGAACCCACCGGCATCGTCGGCATCGAGCAACCCGTCACCGACCCGTTGCGGCCGGCCCCGACGGTCGAGGTGATCGACGGCCTGCGTGCGGTTGGTCTGGACGGTCAGGGACGACTGTCCGAGGATGCGGCCGGGGCGAGCTATGACGCGATCCACCATCGCTGCGAGGTCCTGGTGGTCGGCGCCGGACCGGCCGGGCTGGCCGCCGCGCTGGCCGCGGCCCGCACCGGGGTTCGGGTGCTGCTCGTCGACGAGCGCCCGCAACCCGGTGGGAGCCTGCTCACCGACGCCGAAATCGCCTGGGCGGCAGCGCTGTCGGCCCAGCTGGCCAGGTTGGCCAATGTCACACAATTGAACCGTACGACCGTGATCGGTTACTACCACGACAATTTCCTGGTCGCGGTGCAGCGGCGCACCGACCATCCCGGCCACGGACTGCGCGAAGGCGCGGCCCGGGAACGGGTCTGGCGGATTCGAGCGGCCGAGGTGGTCCTGGCCACCGGCGCCCTGGAACGGCCCATCGTCTTCGCCGGCAACGATCGCCCCGGCGTGATGCTGGCCGAGTCCGCGCGCACCTACCTGCACCGCTACGGCGTGCTGGTGGGAGACCAGGTCGTGCTGTTCACCACCCACGACGATGCCTATCGGGTGGCCGGCGATCTGCTGGCGGTGGGCGCGCACGTGGTGGTGGTCGACCCCCGCACCCCGACCGGGCAGCCCACCGACATCGGTACCGAAGCGTTGCCCACCGGCACCGTGCTGGCCGGAGCGATGGTCATCGCGACCCGCGCCGACGCCACCGGAGAGCTCGTGGCGGTGATCGTCCGGGGCGCCGACGGCTCCACTCGTGAAGTCCCAGCCGACGTGCTCGCCGTGTCCGGCGGTTGGAATCCGGCCGTGCAGCTCTACTCCCAGGCCGGGGGTCGATTGCGCATGGACCCCGAGGTCGGCGCGTTCGGCCCCGATGGGACGTCGCAGCGGGTCACTGTGGCCGGATCGGCCAACGGATTACGCACCACGCACGAGGTGGTCGACGACGGTGAGCGGGCCGGGGCGGCCGCGGCCGAGGCCGCTGCCTCCGGGGTGCTGGCCCTCGCCGCCCATCAGCACGTCGACATCGATGCCAACATCCCCCCGCTGGGTGCACCGGAGGACGACGAGACCTACCCGGAACTGCCCCGACAGCTGTACCTGGTACCCGAGTCCGGCCCGGCCGACGAGCAGTTCGTGGACCTGCAGCGCGACGTCACGGTGGCCGACCTGACCCGGGCCACCGGCGCCGGACTGGCCGGAGTCGAACACGTCAAGCGCTACACGACCGCCGGCACCGCCCACGACCAGGGCAAGACCTCCGGCCTGTTGACCACTGCGGTGATGGCGGCGGTTCTCGGTGTGGGACCGGAAACCCTGGGCACCACCACTTTTCGGCCGCCGTACACCCCGGTTGCCTTTGCTGCCCTGGCCGGGCGGGAACGCGGCCAGCTCTACGATCCGATCCGCACCACCGGCGCCCACGCCTGGCACGTGGCCCACGACGCCGAGTTCGAGAACGTCGGCCAGTGGAAAAGGCCCTGGTACTACCCACTTGCCGGCGAGTCGATGGCCGACGCCGTGGCCCGGGAATGCCGGGCAGCACGAACCGGCGTGGCCTTCATGGACGGCTCGACCCTGGGCAAGATCGACGTCCGCGGCCCCGACGCTCCCGCATTCCTCGACTTGCTCTACACCAACCTGATGTCCAACCTGAAGGTCGGATCGGTCCGATACGGGGTGATGTGCAACGTCGACGGAATGGTCTTGGACGACGGCACCGTGTTCCGGTTGGCCGCGGATCAGTACCTGGTCACCACCACCACCGGCAACGCGGCGAAAATTCTGGACTGGATGGAGGAATGGCTGCAGACCGAGTGGCCGCAGCTGCAGGTCTGGTGCACCTCGGTGACCGAACAGTGGGCGACCATGGCCGTGGTCGGTCCTCGCTCCCGGGAACTGGTGGCGCTGGCCGCCCCGGACTTGGACGTGACCGACTTCCCGTTCATGACCTGGCGCGACACCACCGCGGCGGGCATCTCGGCCCGGATCGCCCGGATCTCGTTTTCCGGAGAGCTGGCCTACGAGATCAACGTAGCCGCCTCGGACGCCGCCGCACTGTGGGACGCCGTGTGGGCGCAGGGTTCTGACTTCGATCTGACCCCGTACGGCACCGAGACCATGCACGTGCTGCGGGCCGAGAAGGGCTTCCCCATCATCGGCCAGGACACCGACGGCACCATCACCCCGCAGGACCTGGGCATGGCCTGGGTGGTGAGCAAGAAGAAGGCGGACTACCTGGGCAAGCGCAGCCACGCGCGCGCCGACAACGCCCGGGCCGATCGCAAACACCTGGTCGGCCTGCTGCCCGCCGATCCGGCCCAGTCGATCCCGGAAGGATCACAGCTGGTCGAGCGGGCCGTCCTCCCGGCCCCGCCGGTGCCGATGCTCGGCCACGTCACCTCCGCCTACCCGTCGGTGGCGCTGGGATCGACGTTCGCGCTGGCGCTGCTCAAAGGCGGCCGGGACCGGATCGGGGAGACCTTGTACGCGGTCATCGGCGGTGTGCCGCAACCGGTCCGGGTGGTCTCGTCGGTGCTCGTCGACCCCGACAACGCGCGCCGCGACGGCGATCCGGACCTGGCCCCGTTGGGGGCACGACCGACGGCCCCGGGCCACGGGCTGCCGATCTCGCCGCTGGCCGGGTTCGCCGCCCGCTTTGCCGCTCTGTCCGCCACCCCGACCGCCGGGGTGCGGCTGGCCGAGGCCCCGCTGACGACCATGGTGAACCTGCGGGTCACGCCCGGCAGTCCGGCCGCAGACGCGGCGGCCGCCGCGCTGGGAGGCCCGCTTCCGATGCGGGTCGGCGCGGTCAGCTACGCCGGCAGCGATGCCCTGCTCGGCCTGGGACCGGATGAGTTCCTGATCGTGGCCGGACCCGGTCGCGGTCGTGCCCTCACCGATGTCCTGGACACCGCGCTGGCCGGACAGGGCGCGGCCACCGACGTGTCCAGCTCCCGGACCCTGATCCGGGTTTCCGGCCGCAACGCCCGTCAGGTGCTGGCCCACGGTTGCTCGGTCGATCTCCACCATCTGCCCGAGAGTACGTGCGCACAAACAACTCTGGCCCAGTGTGCAGTGATCCTGTTCAGCGACGGCCCACCGTTCGCCGACACCGACCTGGTCAAGGTGTTGGTCCGCTCGTCCTTCGCCGCTCACCTGGCGGAATGGCTGATCCTGACCGCGACCGAATACGCCTAGACAATTTTTGGCCCCACGTGTCGTATCCCCCACGGCCCGTTCGTGGACATGGTGAGCGGTCGTTGATGGAACCGCCCCAGTGGCAGGAGTTTGGACATGAAGATCGTCGCGCACACCTTCGTCAGCCTGGACGGAGTCATGCAGGGACCGGGCGGGGCGCAGGAGGACACGAGCGGTGGTTTCGACCTGGGCGGCTGGGTGACCCCCCTGTTCGACGAGACGGGCGGCCGGATCGTCGCCGGCTGGTTCGCAGCCACGGACTGCATCCTTTTGGGACACAACACCTTCGACATCTTTTCCGGTTACTGGCCGCAGGTCGTCGATCCGGACGATCCGATCGCAGCCGCGATCAACACCCGACCGAAGTACGTTGCCGCCACCCGTGCCGTGGACCCGGGACCATGGGCGGACCACACCACCGTGCTCGGCCCAGACCTGCTCACCGAGCTGACGTCGGTCAAGGCGCAGCCGGGTGGCGAGCTGCAGATCCACGGCAGCCACGGATTGCTGCAGTCTCTGCACGGGACCGGGTTGATCGACGAGTATCGGGTGTGCGTGTTCCCGGTGATCCTCGGTCGGGGCAAGCGGCTCTTCGAGGTCGGTACCCGCCCGTCCGGGTTCGAAGTGGTGGGCCGGGAGAGCACCGACACCGGCGTCACTGTGCTGACTCTGACGCCGAAGCCCTACACCATCGGACATTTCGCCATCCAGGACGGCCGCGACACCGCGGTTGTCGCCTGAAATCGTCGCCTGACATCAACGAAGGAGTTCGAACATGAACGAGTATCTGCTGTCCGTCTGGCATGGCGGTCCGGAAACCCTGCCGACCGGCGAGGACGCCGAGCGCATGTACGCCGCCACCGGTGTGTTCAACGACAAGATGGTCGCCGCCGGACGTTTCGTCTTCGCGGGTGGGCTGCACCCGATCGAGTCGTCGACCGTGGTCAACGCCACCGGCCCGGACGTGCTCACCACCGACGGCCCGTACGTGGAGACCAAGGAGTACATGGGCGGCTTCTGGATCATGAAGGCGCAGGACCTGGATGAGGCGTTGGACTGGGCACGCCAGGGGTCGCGGGCGTGCGGGAGCCCGGTCGAGGTCCGGCCGTTCCAGGGTCTTGCCTGAGCTTGACCGCGTCGGCCCGGAAGAGGTGTTCCGGGCCGAGTACGGCGCGGTCATGGCCACGGTGATCCGCCGGGTCGGCAACATCGAGCGGGCCGAGGAGGCGGTCAGCGAGGCCTTCGAGATCGCGGTCAAGACCTGGACGGTGGTTCCGCCCAACCCGGCCGGCTGGCTGGTGACCACGGCCGTCCGCCGGGCCATCGACACCATTCGTCGGGAATCCACCCGGGACGCCCGTCAGCGGGAGGCCACCCAGATGCTTGACACCGATGATGCGCCGGACACCGGCCCGGTGGTCGACGACCGGCTCCGGTTGATCTTCACCTGCTGCCACCCGGCGCTGGCGCTGCCGGCCCGGGTGGCGCTGACCCTGCGGCTGCTCGGCGGACTGTCCGTGGCCGAGATCGCGAACGCCTTCCTGGTCGAGGAAACCACCATGGCGCAGCGCCTCACTCGGGCCAAGCGCAAGATCGTCCAGGCCCACATCCCGTACCGGGTGCCGTCGGCCGCCGACCTGCCGGCCCGGCTGTCGGGGGTGCTTGCGGTGCTTTTCCTGGTCTTCAACGAGGGCTACCTGGCCTCGACCGAAGTAGTTCGCGACGAGCTCTGCGCCGAGGCGATCCGGTTGGCCCGGGTTGTGCGCCAGCTTTTGGACGAACCCGAAGTCGTCGGGCTGGTGGCCCTGCTGACGCTGCTGCAGGCACGCCGCCCAGCCCGGTTCACCAACGGCGAGTTGGTGTCGCTGGAGGAGCAGGACCGCACCCGCTGGGACCGGGACCTGATCGCCGAAGGGCATGCCCTGGTCCGGGAATGCCTGCGCCGCAACGAACCCGGGCAATATCAGATCCTGGCCGCGATCAATGCGGTGCACACCGACGCGGTCACGGTCGAGCAGACCGACTGGACCCAGATTGTGGCGCTGTACGACCAGTTGTCAGTCGTCACGCCGGGCCCCATCGTCGAGCTCAACCGGGCCGTCGCCGTTGCCGAACTCGACGGACCGCAGGTCGCTCTGGCCCTGGTCGACAGGCTTCCCCTGGCGGGCTACCACCCCTGGCATGCCACCCGAGCCGAGCTGCTGCGCCGGCTGCGCCGGGTCCCGCAGGCGCGCGCCGCCTACGAGCAGGCCATCGAACTGGCCCGCAACCCGGCCGAGCGGGTGTTCCTCCGCGCCCGGCGGGACACGCTGCGCTGAAGGCTCTCTCCGCTCTCGATGGTCAGACCACCACGTGCGTGAGCGGTGCTCCAGTCCGACGGCATCGTCCGGGTGTCCGGGTCAGCAGAGCCAAACGTTGGCGATGGCGGTTGCGGCGTCTGAGGGTCTGCGAACCGTCGCCGCGAAGGGCGCCCCGCGCGGCCACGACTGCCGCGTACAAACGGCCCAAGGCCCTGGCTGTTTCGACGTCGAACGGAATCGCGTCGCAGGTTCCCATGGAACGGGGATTCGTCGGATCGACGACTGCCGTGTCAGGGTGAGGTCCGGAACGCAGGGAGGGGTCAGGGATGACTGCGCGCATCGACAAGATCGTCACGTCCGGAACGTTCAGCCTGGACGGAGGCACCTGGGACGTGGACAACAACGTGTGGCTGATCGGCGACGACAAGGAAGTGCTGGTCATCGACCCGGCGCACGACGCCGACGCCATCGCTCGGGCGGTCGGCGACCGCCAGGTGGTGGCCATCCTGTGCACCCACGGGCACGACGACCACATCGACGCCGCCCCGGAGCTGGCCGCCCGGACCGGGGCCCGGATCATGCTGCACCCGGCCGACGCCCCGCTCTGGGGCATGAAGCATCCGGGGCGCTACTGGGACGACGACCTCGTCGACAATCAAAGAGTTCAGGTCGCTGGACTCGAGGGCACGGTGCTGCACACCCCCGGCCACTCGCCGGGCGCGGTCTGTGTGTACTTCCCCGATCTGGGTGCGGTGTTCAGCGGCGACACCCTGTTCGCCGGCGGGCCGGGGGCCACCGGCCGCTCGTTCTCCGATTTCCCGACCATCATCGAATCGATCTCGTCGCGGCTGCTCACGCTTCCGGACGGGACGGTCGTGCACACCGGGCACGGCGACGACACGACCATCGGCGCCGAGGCACCACAGCTGGACGACTGGGTGGTCCGCGGGCACTGACCGGCGTCAGCGGAACGTTCCGGCGGCGCCGTCCAGTTCGCGGCGCATCTGCGCGGTGCGGGCCGCATCAATGCCGTCGCTGATTGCCGCGACCAGGTCAGATTCAGCGGTGGCGGCCCAATCGGCGACATGCGGGGTAGCGGTGGCCGGGTGGTGCTGCACGAATTTCTTCAGCGCCGCCTGCAGCGCGCCGCCCGGGTATCCGCCGTGCACCGTGTGATTGGCCAGCACGCCGACTCCGAATTCGGAGGTGATCAAGGCGGACACCGGGATGTGCACGGTGGTCGCGGCCGCGCCGGAACCGACCTTCGCGTCCAGCCGGTGATTGAGCGCACCGGAGATCTCGATGTCGTTGGCCGCGTGCAGCTCGGCCGCCTGGATCTGCGCATCAGTGCCGGCCGCGGCCAAGACCGCCGACAGTTTCGGATCGACCTTGAGGGCCTTGGCCGCCGCCTCTCCGTCCAGGACGGTCCCGTCCGCCCGGGTCACGATCAGACCGCGGCTCGCGTCCACATCGATACCGTAGGCGGCCAAACGAGTCTCGAAGGCCGCCGGAGCGGTCGCCTTCACGATGGACAGGGCCCGGATCAGATCCCCCTGGCCGCCTTCGCCGGTGGTCCACTGCACCATTCCCCAGGTGACGTCGGCGATGTCCCAGGTGTTGAGCGAGGTGAAACCACCTTCGTAGGAGGAGATGATGGCCAGGATCTTCTTGGCGGACGGGCCCAGGGTGACGTCCCGGTTCAGTAATTCGGTCACCGTCGGGCCGCCCGTCGCGGTCCGTACCGCCTTTCCTTCGAAACCGTCGGCGGTGATGGTCGCGTAAGCCTCGACGCGGTTGTAGAGAGTGGCAGCGGCGCCGTCGACCGAATAGACGGCCGTGGTCTGGGTGACGTTCTGCGGGCTCCAGTCGGCCGCGTCCACCTCCGACTTGAGCGTGGTCAGCAGGGTGGCCGCCGCCGTGTTCGCGGCGGTTTCGGCCGCCTGCTGGGTGGTCTGCAGCCGGCTCAACCGATCGATTTCGGCGTGATCGGGGTGGCGTCCGCGGCGGGCTCGAGCCAGCTGCCGGTCGGTCGTGCGGCGGTCGTCGCCGGCGGCCTTCTTCGTCGCGAGCGCGGCGGCCATGCGGGGATTGCGCCGGCTGTTGAGCATCGACTTGACGTACGTCTTCAGGTCTGTGGTCACGTCGTCGACCTTGCGCTGGGCCGCGTCCACGGTGGCCTGGGCCTGGGCCACGGTGGGCAGGGCCCGAGCCCGGCGGGGATGGCGTCCGCCTCGGCGAGGCCGCGCCGCCGGGGCGGCCGGACCGGCCGCAGCGGCCGCCGCCGCCCGGTGCTGGGCCTCGGCCAGGCCGGCTTCGGCCCGGTGCAAGACACCGTACGCAGCCTTGAGCTGGCTGAACAGCCGGCCTTTCTTCCCGCCGCTGGGGTTCCAGGGCAGCATCTCGAAGATGGCCCACGGGCGCAGGCTGCCAACGGTCTTGTCGGTGCTCGAATCGACGGTGACCCGGCCCAGCGCCTGCCCGATCGAGGCCGGCGTGATCGCATCGCGCTGCACGGTGGTGCTACCGGCCAGCAGCTGGCCGACCGCGGCATTGCCGGCCGCGCCCTGCAACCGCTCGGCCGCACGCGGGTCCCTGACCTGCAGGACAGCCCCATTCGGACCGGCGGCCGCTTCGACCGGCCGGCGGCGAGGCACCTTCTCCGTCTCGGCCACCGCGCGCACCGGCCCGGCCAGCCGTCGACGCTGGGATCCGCTACGGGGGGAGACGGTGGTCATGGGCGAGTCCTGCTTCGGTCGATGACGGCGGTCGACGACACGCCACCCTGGTCGATTATCGCCACCGACGGTGCGGCCGCCGGACCGCTGAGGCGCACCGATGCGGGCACTCTTGCCTGCCCGATGGGGCAGGCGTGCTCAGCCCTCCAGCCGCCGGGCGCCCAGATGGGTGGTGAGCAACTCGATGGCGACCTCCTCCGGATCGCGAACGACCGGCATGGGGCGATCCGGATCGGGCGGTGCCCCGTAGTCGTCGGGCATGTCGTCATCCGGCTCGGGCGGTGGGGGCGGCGCGGCGGAGGCCTTGGGAGCCGGCGTGTCCGCGGCCTGCGCCGAGCCTTCCTGACAGCGGATGCGCCAGTTCACCCCGAGCTTGTCCTGCAGCGCCGCCCGCAACACCTCGACGTTCCCCGGCTCCATGATGCGACGAGCCAGGGCCGGGTTGGGCACGCTGAGCGTGAGGGTGTCGCCGGACAGCTCGGCCACCGTGGCGGAGTCGAGCATGGCTTGGGTGGTCCGGCGCTTCTCCTTCACCGCACTGAGGATCTCGCTCCAGAGCTTGCGCACATCGGTGACGTCCAGTCGGGTGGGGGGCGGCGGTGCCGATACCGAGGCGGGTGGTGCGTCGGGTGCGGCGGGCGCCGTCGCCGGCACCGGTCGGTCGGCGGGCCGGGCGGAGCGGCTGGACATCGTGGGTCGCGTCGGCAGCCGGAGGTCCGGACCGGCTGTTGGCGCAGGCTCGGCGCGCGCGGACGTCGGGGCCGGATCCGGGCTGGCGGCGGGCGGCGTCGGATCGGGGCGGCCGGCCGGCGGGGTCGGCGCCTCGCGGCGGGCCGGCGCGGGCCGCTCGGGCGGGGCCGCAGCGCGCTCGGCGGCGGGTCCCTGATCCGCGATGGACATCCGCCGTTCGACCCGTTCGAGCCGCTGCAACACGGCCGCGTCGGCGGTGGACACCCCCGGCAGCAACATACGGGCCGCCATCAACTCCAGCACCAGCCGAGGCGAAGTGGTGCCACGCATGTCGACCAGGCCGGTGTGCAACACCTCGGCCATCCGCGACAGCGTCGCCCCGCCCAACCGCTCGGCCTGCCCGATCATCGACTCCAGCCGGTCCTCGGGGGTGTCGATCAGACCCTTGGCGCCGGCCTCGGGCACGGCGTCGATGACAATGAGGTCGCGTAACCGCTGCAGTAGGTCAGCGGCGAACCGTCGGGGATCGTGCCCGGCCTCGACCACCTTCTCGATCGCCCCGAACACGGACGCCCCGTCGGCGGCCGCCAGCGCGTCCACCATCTCGTCCAGCAGCGCGGCGTCGGTCACCCCGAGCAGAGCGACCGCGTGCGCATAGGTGACCCCCTCCGGACCCGCCCCGGCCAAAAGCTGGTCCAGGACCGACAGCGAATCCCGCGCCGAACCGCCACCGGCCTGGATGACCAGCGGGAACACCGTCGGCTCGACGGTCACGCCCTCCTCGGCGGTGAGCTTTTCCAGCAGCCCGCGCAGCGTGGCCGGGGGAATCAGCCGGAACGGGTAGTGGTGGGTGCGGGACCGGATGGTCGGGAGCACCTTGTCCGGCTCGGTGGTGGCGAAGATGAAGACCAGGTGCTCCGGCGGCTCCTCGACGATCTTGAGCAGGGCGTTGAAACCCTGGGTCGTGACCATGTGGGCCTCGTCGATGATGAACACCCGGTAGCGGGACTCGGCGGGCATGTAGAACGCCTTTTCCCGGAGCTCGCGGGTGTCGTCGACGCCGCCGTGACTGGCCGCGTCCAGCTCCACCACATCCAGCGAGCCCGGGCCCTCCGGGGCCAGCGCCACGCAACTGGGGCACACGCCACACGGGTCGGGGGTCGGGCCCTGCACGCAGTTCAGCGAGCGGGCCAGGATCCGAGCCGAGCTGGTCTTGCCGCAGCCTCGAGGTCCGGAGAACAAGTAGGCGTGGTTGATCCGGCCGGCCGCCAGGGCGGTCCGCAACGGGTCGGTGACGTGGGACTGGCCCACGACCTCGGCGAACGTCGCCGGGCGGTACTTCCGATACAGAGCCAACGCCACGCCGACGACCCTACGTCGTGGCTATGACAGTCGGTTTCGGTGCCGAGCGGCGGCCGGCCCGCAGACGAAAGGGGACCCCCGCACCCGCCAGAGCTCACGGACCCTTGCTGCCTTCCGGCCCTGGGGGAGTTAATGAGATGGACGCCGCGGGGGTCCGTCGCTCACTTTACCGGTCCGAACCCAAGACCCCATCCCGGTACACTCCAATGCGGAGGATTCGCCTAGTGGCCTATGGCGCACGCTTGGAATGCGTGTTGGGTTAACCGCCCTCAGGGGTTCAAATCCCCTATCCTCCGCCACCACCGGCGTCCAGGCAGGTGCCTTCCGGATGTTGCACTCCCTCTGGGAACAGGGATGGCAGGCACACGATCGTCGCGGTCGAGAACGTGTCGCTGGACGGGGTCATGCAGGGACCCGGAGGCCGGATGAGGACACCCCGGCTGCGGCACGTACGGCTCGAATTTCAACGGAGCGTCACGACCAGGACCGGCATCGTAGTGGCGGACCGCCGCATCACCTGATCAGGGGTGTCAGGCATCACCGGCTGATTGCTACACAGAGCTTCTGTATCGGTTCAGAATAGATGGATGTCCGTTACCTCCGACATCCAGGCGCCCGCCCTCTCTCTGTTGGCCTCGCGCTTCCTCGATATCGTCGCCGCCGGCGACCACGCCGCCTTGCTCGACCTGTTCACCGACGGCGCCGCCGTGCGCGACTGGGGTCACCTGCACGTGGGCCGGGAAGGCATCGCCCGGTGGAACGAGCGCGACTTCCTCGGCGCCGACGTCACCCTCGATGTCCACAAGGTGGCCTTCCAGGACGACGGCGCCACCATCACGGCCACCGTCCGGAGTCCCCGATTCACCGGCCCGAGCACCTTCGTGCTGGTGCCCACGGGCGAGAAAATTCGTCAGCTCGTCATCACCGCCTGACCCTCGGCACAATCGGGGCGTGATGCCGGGGCCCGTCAAACGACTGCGACGATGGCTGGTCCTACCGGTGGCGCTGGTGTCGGCGACTGTTCTCGTCGTGTTGGGCTGCTTCGGCTGGATCCGGCTGCGCACGTCTGGTGAGTCCTACCCGGTCGCAGGCGTGCCGCCGGCCCCGGTGGTGCTCGTCCTGGGTTCCGGACTCATCGACGGTCAACCGTCGCCGTATCTGGCGGCCCGGCTGGAGACGGCCGACGCCCTCTTCAAGGCCGGCAAGGCGCCGAGCCTGCTGGTCTCGGGGGACGAGAGTTCGGCCAGCGATGCCGAAGTCGACGTGATGCGGGACTGGCTGGTGGCCCGGGGTGTGCCGGCCAACCGCGTGGTGACCGACTACTCCGGCTTCGACACCTACGCCTCGTGCACCCGCGCCGTGACCGTCTTCGGCGTGCGTGACGCGATCATCGTCAGCCAGGCTTTTCACCTGCCGCGGGCGCTCTACCTCTGCCACGGGGCCGGCATGCACGCGGTCGGGGTGGCCGCCACGGACCCGTCCGGGTCGGCCCTGCGGACCGTGCGGGAGCTGCCGGCCGCGGTGAAGGCCGTTGCCCAGGACCTTTTCCACCCCTCCGGTTAGGCTGGTCGCGTGACTGCGAGCAGCGTGACCAGCAGCAATGTCGGACCGGCCGTTCCGGACGTGCTCGGTGAGGGCTACCAGGCCATGACCATCGAGCTGCCCGACGAGGGCACGGAACAGGTCCGGGCCACCCTGGTGCGGCGCCGGGCGGCGGCTCCGACCGAGCGGGCCGTGCTCTACGTGCACGGATACGTCGACTACTTCTTCCAGACCGAGCTGGCCGAGTTCCACACCGCCCGCGGATCCGACTTCTACGCACTGGACCTGCGCCGCTACGGGCGCAGCCTGCTTCCCGGGCAGGAGGCGTACCTGATGCACGACGTCAGCGACTACTTCCCGGAGCTGGACGCCGCCCTGGCCCACATCGAGAGCGAGGGGCACACCGCGGTCACCATCGTGGCCCACTCCACCGGCGGGCTCCTGGTTCCGTTGTGGCTGGCTGACCGGCATTCCCTCGGGGCCGTCGACTCGATCGTGTTGAACAGCCCGTTCCTGGAGATCAACGCGCCCAGTCTGGTCCGGTACACGGTCGGGACCGGGGTCGACGTGGCCTCGCGCTGGTACCCGCGCGGTGCGCTCCCGCTCGGCGACCTGGGACTGTACGGCCGGTCCATCCATTCCAGCCGGGACGGCGAATGGTCGTTCGACACCACGTGGAAGCCGTTGACCGGGGTGCCGCTGCGGATCGGCTGGCTGGCCGCGATCCGGCGGGCCCACGCCCGGCTGCGGCACAACCTGGGCCTGACCTGCCCGATCCTGGTGATGGCCTCGACCCGGACCGTCCGGCTGCGCAAGTGGCACTCGGACATGTTCACCGGCGACGCCGTGCTCGATGCCGAACGCATCTCCGAACTCGGTCCTCGGCTCGGCCAGCACGTCACCGTGGTCCGCATCGAGAACGGCATGCACGACCTGTTCCTGTCCCGCGAGGCGCCCCGACACGAGGCCTACGTAGCCATGGGCGACTGGCTGGACCGTTACAACCGCTGAGTCGTTGTCCAGTTTCTTGCTTCGACCGAAGCGGTGCGGGGTCTGAAGCCCCATTTTCGACCGGTCGAAGCGAGAAAGTGGACACGAGTCGATCAGACTCGATGCGCCCGGTCCACGAGGTCGTCGAACTGGTGGTGCCGGGACAGCCACCGGACCACATAGCGGCAGGTCGCGGCGATGCGCAGGCCGTCCGCGCGAACCTGGGTCAGGGCCTGCTCGACCAGCTCGGAGGCCAGCCCCTGACCCTCGTGACCGGGGTCGATCTCGGTGTGCACGAACGTGCGGAGCGACCCCGCCGGCACGTACTGGGTGAAGCCGACCGGCGCCCCGTCCAGCTCGATGACGTACCGGTGCTGTTCGCTGTGGTGCACGACCGAGGTGCTCATCGACTCATTCTTCCTCGACCCGACCGTCGGACACCGACCACCGTCGGGTCAGCTGCACCGCGTCGAGCATGCGGCGATCGTGGGTGACCAGCAGCAAGGTGCCGGTGTAGGACTCCAGCGCATTCTCCAGCTGCTCGATCGCGGCCAGGTCGAGATGGTTGGTGGGTTCGTCCAGCACCAGCAGGTTGACCCCGCGGGCCTGCAGCAAGGCCAGCGCGGCCCGGGTCTGCTCGCCCGGCGAGAGCGAGGAGACCGGACGCATCACGTGCTCGCCGGTGAGCCCGAACTTGGCCAGCAGGGTGCGCAGCTCCGACGGCGCCTGGTCCGGTAGCTGGGCCTCGAACGCCGACAGCAGGGTGCTGGCACCGGCCAAGAGCGATCGGGCCTGATCCACCTCGCCCAGCGCGACCGAGGCGCCGAGCCCGGCCGACCCCTCGTCGGGCTCGAGCCGTTCCAGCAGCAACCGCAGCAGGGTGGTCTTGCCGGCCCCGTTGGGTCCGGTGATCCCGATCCGATCGCCCGCGTCGACCTGCAGTTGCAGCGGTCCCAGGGTGAACGTGCCGCGCCGAACCACGGCGCCCCGAGCCGTGGCGACCACCGTCCCCGACCGCGGCGCCGCCGCGATCGCGTAGCGCAGCTCCCATTCCTTCCGCGGCTCGGCCACCTCCGGCAGCCGCTCCAGCAACCGCTCCGTCTGCCTGGCCTTGGCCGCCTGTTTCTCGGTCTGCTCGACCCGGAACTTCCGCCCGACCTTGTCGTTGTCGCGCTGCCGGGTCACCGCCTTGCGCAGCCCGGCGTCCAGCCAGGACCGCTGCATCTGGGCCCGTTCCTGCAGGCCGGAGACGGTGTCGGCGTAGTCGTCATAGCGCTGGCGAGCGTGCCGGCGGGCGGTCTCCCGCTCGGTCAGGTAAGCCTCGTAGCCGCCGCCGTAGAGCGCCACCTGCTGTTGGGCGAGGTCGAGTTCCAGCACGTCGGTGACCGTTCGGGCCAGGAACTCGCGGTCGTGGCTGACCAGCACGGTGCCCGCCCGCAACCCGGCCATGAACGTCTCCAGGCGGCTCAGGCCGTCCAGGTCGAGATCGTTGGTGGGCTCGTCGAGCAGGAAGATGTCGAACCGGGCCAGCAACACCGCGGCCAGGTTGACCCGGGCGGCCTGTCCGCCGGAGAGGTCGGTGAGCAGCCGATCCGGACCGAGCCCGCCGCCGAGATCGGCCAGCACCGCATCGGCCCGTTCCGGCAGATCCGGCCCGCCCAGGGCGAGCCAGCGTTCCAGCGCCACCGCGTAGGTGTCCCCGGCACTCCCCGTGGCCAGGTCTGCGGCCGCCTGCTCCATCTCGGCCTCGGCCTGGGCCACTCCGGTCCGGCGACCGAGGAACTGTCCGACCGACTCGTCCACCCGCCGCTCCACCAGCTGCGGGAGGTACCCGACGGTGGCCTCCGGCGGGTTGCGGGTGACTCGCCCGCTCTCCGGTCGATCGAGGCCGGCTAGCAGCCGCAACAAGGTGGACTTGCCCGCACCGTTGACGCCGACCAGACCGATCACATCCCCCGGCGCCACCACCAGGTCGACCCCGGAGAACAGGGACCGGACACCGTGCGCGGCGGCCAGGTCCTTGGCGACGAGGGTGGCGGACACGGGTGGTGAGTCTGCCAGGCGGAGCAGACCTCGGCACTCGTGGGAAAGAGCTGGTCACTCCAGGTGCACGCCATAGTGGAGCGCGAGGCCGCGCAAGCCGGACGCGTAGCCCTGACCGATGGCCCGGAAGCGCCACTCGAGGTCCGACCGGTAGAGCTCACCGAAGGCCACGGCGGTCTCCGCGGAGGCGTGCTCGGTGAGGTCGAACCGGGCCAGTTCGGTGTCGCTCACCCGGTCGAGAACGCGGATGAACGCGTTGACCACGTGCCCGAACGACTGTTGACGGGTGTCGGCCTCGTAGATCGACACGGCGAACACGATGGAGGCGACCTCGGCCGGCACCGTCGTCAGGTCCACGTTGATCTGTTCGTCGTCCCCTCCCCAACCCCCGACGAGGTTGTCTCCCAGGTGCTCGACCGACCCGTCCGGCGTGGTCAAGTTGTTGAAGAAGACGAACCAGCGGTCGGAAACGACCTTGCGGTCGGACCCGAGGGCGAGCGCGCTGGCGTCCAAGTCATAGTCGCTGCCGTTCGAGGCCCGGACCTGCCACCCGAGCGCGACGGTCACGGCGGTCAGGTTGGGGGCGGCGTTGGTCAGCGAGACATTCCCGCCCTTGGACAGGCTGACGGACATTCGGCTCCCCTTCACGATCGATCACCGCACAGCCTGGCACCACCCCCCGACAGTCGGCGGCGGAGGGCCCGGTGAGCTCACCGGGCGTTGCTGCGAACTCCTCCGTCGTGAGCACTCTCCACCGCGACAGACCCGGTTGTCGGGGTGGCGTGGCACAGTCCGTCGTATGTTCGGTCGGACCCGATGCGCAGCCTTGATGGCACTCGCGCTGCTGCTGGCCGGGTGCACCGCAACCAGGGCGGCCGGGCCGCCGACCGTGGCCGCCAGCGGACCCGCGGTGGTCGCCCTGGCCGGCCTGACCGATGGTCGAGATGCGTCGATGGGCGGTTACCGGCGGGACGCGTTCGGCCAGGCCTGGAGCGACGATGTGGCGGTCGGGGGCGGCCACAACGGCTGCGACACCCGCAACGACGTGCTCCGCCGGGACCTGACCGGGTTGCTGGTCAAGCCCGCCACGCAGGGCTGCGTCGCCCTGTCCGGCGCCCTGCACGATCCGTACACCGGGCGCCTGTTGGCCTTTCAACGGGGCGCGAACACCAGTCCGCTTATCCAGATCGATCACGTGGTGGCCCTCGGCAATGCCTGGCAGACCGGCGCCCAGGCCTTGTCCCCGGCACGGCGTCAGGATCTGGCCAACGATCCGCTCGAACTGCTGGCGGTGGACGGTCCGACCAATCAGGACAAGGGCGACAGCGACGCTGCGGCCTGGCTTCCCCCCGATGCCGCCGAGCGGTGCGCCTACGTCGCCCGGCAGATCGCGGTCAAGCAGGGTTACCGGTTGTGGGTCCGCCCGCAGGAGCGGTCGGCGATGCTGCGCGTGCTCGCCGCCTGCCCGGGTCAACCGTTGCCGACCAGCGGGTCGACCGCCGTCCCGCCGCCGTTGCCCGACGGCTAGCCACGCCACCGTCGTCCGGCTCGCTCAGCCCATACTGGGCCGATGAAGGCGTGGCGGCTGGCTGGAGTGGGCGGGGCGCTGACCTGGCAGGACGTGCCGGAACCGGCGGTGCGGTCCGGCGGCGTAGTGGTGCGGATCGCCGGGTCGCCGCTGTTGAGCTACCTGAAGAGCTTCGTGGCCGGCGACTTACCCAGCTATTCGCCGCCGGGCGGCGTGTTCACGCCCGGCACCAGTGGGGTCGGCGTGGTCGAAGAGGTCGGCGCCGGAGTCATCGACCTGCGGGTGGGTCAGCGGGTGTTCCTCTCGCCTTACTTGGTGGCCGACGAACGGGTGGCCGAGCCGGCCAGCACGCTCATCGGCCTGCACGGCGATGGCCGGCTGAACGACTTCTGGCCGGACGGGACGCTGGCCGAGCGGGCCTTGGTGCCGGCCTCGGCGGTTACCCCCATCCCCGAGCACAACACTCTGGACGCGGTCCGGCTGTGCTGTCTGAGCCGATGTCTGGTGCCCTACGGCGGTCTGCTCAAGGGCCGGCTACAGGCCGGGGAGACGATCGTGGTGCACGGCGCGACCGGTGCATTCGGGTACGCCGGAGTGCTGGTCGCGCTGGCCATGGGCGCTGCCGAGGTCGTCGCGGCCGGACGTAACCCGGTCGCCCTGGACCGACTCTCCGAGCTGCCCCGGGTCCGGACGGTGGCCATGACCGGCGACATCGACACCGACGTCCGCGGCCTGGGCCGTCCGGACATGGCCCTGGACATGATCGGACGGGCCACCACGTCCGACGGCACCGTGGCCGTGTTGACCGCTCTGCGTCGCGGCGGCCGGCTGGTGTTGATGGGTTCGATGAGCGTGCCGCTGCCGATCGACTACTCGATGCTGATCCGGAACGGCAAGGAGGTACTCGGGGCGTACATGTACCCCCCGGAAGCACCGGCCGCCCTGCTCGCTCTGGCGGCCACCGGGCAGCTGGACCTCAACCTGATCGAGACCGCGACGTTTCCGTTGCCGGAACTGGTCCCGGCCATGGACCGAGCGGCGGGTCATGACGCGCCGCTGGTTGTGATGACACCGGCGTGAGCGCACCCGGACCCGCTGCGAACGGTGCCGACGTGACCGGGCCGAGCCGTGCCGACGCGGCCGCGCTGGACGCGGCGGATCCGCTCCATTCCTTCCAGGACCGGTTCGAGCCGCTCCCGCCCGACGTGATCGCCTACCTGGACGGCAATTCGTTGGGCCGACCGGCCCGGGCGGTGGCCGACGTCTGGCGGTCGTTTCCGGACTCCTGGGCGGCGCGGCTGATCTGCGGATGGGAGGACGGCTGGATCGACCTGCCGGTCGAGGTCGGCGACGAGGTCGGGGCGGCGGTGCTGGGCGCCGCGCCGGGCCAGACCGTGGTGGCCGATTCGACCACCGTGTGCTTCGCGAAGGCGTTGGTGGCTGCGGTACGGCTGCGCCCGGGCCGGGACGTGATCGTGCTCGATCGAGACCACTTCCCCACCAACCGCTACACGGCCGAGTCGGTCGCCGCCCAGTACCACCTCACCCTGCGCTGGCACCAGGGCTCGCTCGAGAAGCTCGCCCTGGACGAGCGGGTGGCCGTGGTCGCGCTCGGGGCGGTGGACTACCGGACGGCGGCCCGGGCCGATGTGCCCGGCCTGACCGACGCCGCGCACACGGTCGGCGCGCTGACCGTGTGGGACCTCTCGCACGCGGTCGGCGTGCTGCCGGTGGATCTGGACGCGCATGGAGTGGACTTCGCGGTCGGGGCGACCTACAAGTTCCTCGGGGCCGGACCGGGCGCGCCCGCGTTCTGCTACGTCGCGGCCCGGCACCTGGACCGGGTGGACCAGCCGATCTGGGGCTGGCTGGGCCGCGCCGACCCGTTCGCGATGGCGCCGGGTTACCAGCCCGCGCCCGGGATCCGGCGCATGCTGTCGGGCACCCCTCCCGTCCCGGCCCTGCTGGCGGTGCGGGCAGCGACCGCGCTGGTGGCCGAGGCCGGCGTCCCGGCGATCCGGGACAAGTCGGTCGAGCTCACCCGGTTCGCGATCGGGCTGTTCGACGCCTGGCTGGCGCCGGCCGGCTGGCGGTTGGTCTCACCGCGGGATCCGGATCGGGCCGGTGGGCACGTCAGCCTGGCCCGCTCCGACGCCCGATCCGTGTGCGCGGCGCTGGCTCGAGCCGGCGTGTTGGCCGACTTCCGGGAGCCGGACATCCTGCGCCTGGGCCTGTCCCCGCTGAGCATTCGCTTCACCGAGGTCTGGGATGCGCTGGACCTCCTCCGGGCGCAGGACGGTCTCCGGGGATAGCCTGCCCCGGGGCGATGAGATAGGTGAGGTGGTACGGACACATGGCGGTGCAGCAGCACAAGTTCACCCTGGACGAATCGGAGATGCCGACCCGCTGGTACAACGTCATTCCCGATCTGCCTGCCCCGCCGCCACCTCCGCTGCATCCGGGCACCCACCAGCCCGTCGGCCCGGACGACCTGGCCCCGCTGTTCCCGATGGACCTGATCCTGCAGGAGGTCACGACCGACTCCTACGTGGACATTCCGCCCGAGGTCCAGGACGTGTACCGACTGTGGCGGCCCTCCCCGCTGTACCGGGCGCATCGGCTCGAACAGGCCTTGGGCACGCCGGCCCGGATCTATTACAAGTACGAAGGCGTGTCCCCGTCCGGCTCGCACAAGACGAACACCGCCGTGCCGCAAGCGTTCTACAACGCCAAGGCGGGCGTGAAGAAGCTGACCACCGAGACCGGCGCCGGCCAATGGGGTACGGCGTTGGCCTTCGCCTGTGCGATCTACGGGTTGGAGTGCGAGGTCTGGCAGGTGGGCGCGTCCTACGACGCCAAGCCGTACCGACGCACGATCATCGAGACCTTCGGCGGCACCGTGCACCGCTCCCCGTCCCGGCTGACCAGCGCCGGCCGGTCCTTCCCGGAAGACCACCCCGGGTCACTGGGCATGGCCATCTCCGAGGCGGTCGAGGTGGCAGCGCAGGCGGAAGACACCAAGTACGCCCTCGGCTCGGTGCTCAACCACGTGCTCATGCACCAGACGATCATCGGCGAGGAGGCGCTGCTGCAGCTGGCCAAGGCGGGCGAGTCGGGCGCCGACGTCCTCATCGGCTGCACCGGCGGCGGCTCCAACTTCGGCGGACTGGCCTTTCCGTTCCTGCGGGAGAAGCTGGCCGGTCGGCAGTCGCCGGTGATCCGTGCGGTCGAACCGGCAAGCTGCCCGTCGCTGACCCGGGGCGAATACCGTTACGACTTCGGCGACACCGCCGGGTTCACCCCACTGATGAAGATGCATACGCTGGGCCACGACTTCGTGCCCGACCCCATCCACGCCGGGGGCCTGCGGTACCACGGCATGGCCCCGCTGATCAGCCACGTCTACGAGCTGGGCCTGATGGAAGCGATCGCGGTCGAGCAGACCGAGTGCTTCGAGGCGGCGGTGCGCTTCGCCCGGACCGAGGGGATCGTGCCCGCACCGGAGCCCAGCCACGCCCTGGCCGCGACCATCCGGGAGGCGCTGGCCTGCAAGGAGTCGGGCCAGGAGAAGGTCATCGTCACGGCCCTGTGCGGGCACGGCCTGCTCGACCTGGACGCCTACGACTCGTATCTGACCGGCGCGATGGTCGACTCCGGGCTGTCCGACGAGGCGCTGGCCGCCGCCCTGGCAGGGGTGCCGGTCGGCGTGTGAGGCATTTCGGCCAGGATCCGGCTCATCCGGACCGGCAGGTTCCCGATCACCCTGGTTCGGCTGCCGCCGGGCGTCGCGTCGATCAGGAACACCACCTGGGCGGCCGGGCGGTCGCTCCACCAGAAGGCCAGCGAGCTGAACGGCAAAAGCCACCAGGCCCGTCCTCCCGCGCGAGTCAGCGTGACCGACTCGGCGCCGGAGGCGGTGACCCGGTAGCCGTAGGTCCGCAGCACCCGGGCCACGCTGGTTTCGACCCAGCGGATCATCTCCGTCACCGGTCGGCTGGTGGTCAGGCTCAGCTGGACCGGCGACGTCACGCCCGCCGGTCTTCCTGCTCGATGTAGCTGTTGACCACGGAACGGTCGATCAGCCAGGCGACCAGCACACCGACCGCGATCATCACGTAGAGCAGGATCGTCGAGCCGAAGAACAGCCCGACCCCGATGCCCACCAGCGTGAACGTGAGCAACCAGATTCCCGCGGTGACGATCCGTTCGGTGCGGGTGGCGCGGCTGCGGCGGGCGGGCATGCCCGGGAGCTTAACCGCGTTGGCTCAGGCGCTCCCGCAGGTAACCGGCCACGCCGCCGGGGGTGCGGCCATCGAGCCGCGCACTGGTGATCACCGGCGACCGACCGGTGCTGACCACCAAGCCGCCGGCCGCCCGCACCGCCTCGGTCAGGCGGACGTCCTCGTGCTCGTCCACGTCGGCGAAACCGCCCACCCGTAAATAGGTGCGGCTGCGCACCCCGACGTGGGCGCCGAAGACATGCGGGTGACCGTCGGCGAAATCGGACTCCGACCCGATCTCGGCCCGGAGCTCGACATCATCGAGGCGGACCGTGCCCAGCAGCAGGTCGGTCGCCGCCCGGGCATGCTCGATGTGCAGCAACAGCCAGTCCGGCGGGACCCGCGAGTCGGCGTCGGTGCAGGCCACCCAGGTCGGCGGATCCGCTGAGGCGAGCAGGTGGGTGATGCCGGCAGCCCGGGCCGCACCGACCCGCCCGTTTTCGACAACCAGCACCTGCACCCCGTCGAAGCTCGAAGCCAGCGCCGCGGTCCGGTCAGTACACCGATCGGCGACCACCACGGTGCGGACCGCGGGCGGATCGTCGAGTAAGGCCAACCCCTCCCGGGCCCTGGCCAGCGCCACGAGGCAGGCCACGATGCGTTCCTCTTCGTTCCGGGCGGGCACGACCACCCCGAGGACGTCGCTCATGCCAGTCCCTCGGCCGCGGCCACCGACGTCACCGGCGGCCGGACCAGGACATCGAGCAGGAAGTCGGCGTCCTCGTATCCACCCAGCCGGACCAGACCGGTGCCCTCCCGCAACCTGGCGTGGACGTGATCCCCGGACTGCGGGTAGTCGGTGACGGCATGCCGCCAGTGGCAGGCCACCAGCACCCCGTCGTCGGTCAGCGCCGTGCTCACCCTCTCCACCAGCCGGTCCAGGTCGGCGTCGCCGCAGTAGTAGGCGACCTCGGACAGCACGATCAGGTCGAACGCGCCGTCGGGCCACCCGGCCGGAATCGAGCCTTGCTCGAACCGGACGTGGGGTTGTCCGGCCAAGCGGCGTCGGGCGATGGCCAGCGGAGCCTGGCTCAGGTCGGTGGCCAGCAGCTGCTGGCAGCGCGGGGCCAGCTGGGCCGTGAGCACCCCGTTCGAGCAGCCGGGCTCGAAGGCAGAACCGAACTGGGCCCGGGGCAGCGCCGCCAGCAGCAGGTTCCGCTTGCGTGCCTCGTACCAGCGGCCCTCGAATCCCCATGGATCATCGGCCTGCGCGTAGATGTCGTCGAAGTAATCGGAGGGGAGAGTCATCGCCCCGCCCGATACCGAACGAACGTCTCCCGGTCGGTGCGGAAGTGGCCCAGCATCTCCTCGGACAACAACCGCTCGTCCCCGGGCTCATCCGACAACGCCTGGACCTGGCTGACGTGGGCGGTGATGGCGGCCGCCTTGGCCTGTCGGGCCGGCTCGTCCAGGGGCAACTCGACCACGTCCTGATCCTGACTCCAGACCTCGCGCAACTCTGCCCACTGCCGGGCCCAGATCGGGGCCTGCCAGATCTCGATCCGGGGGGCGGCTGCGAGCACGGCCCGGCCGACCACCTCGTGGTCGGGATGGCCGTCCCGGCACCAGGTCGACACCACGAGATCCACCCCTGGGAGTCGGTCAGCGACCGCCGCGGCGAGCTCGTCCTCGTGGGCCGCCAAGCCGGAGTCGGGCAGACCCAGGTGCGCGGTCCGCGTCGTCGGATCCAGCACGGCCACGGCCTGGGTCACTTCCGACCGACGCCGCTGGGCCAGCACCGCCGGAGAATGCGTCGGTGACGCCGGATGCGACGCCTCGCCGTCGGTGGCCACGAGCAGGACGGTGGCGATTCCGGTCCGACCGGCCACATGCAGCAACCCGCCGGCGGCCAGCGTCTCGTCGTCCGGGTGAGCAACCACCACCAGCAGCCGGCGCACCCCGTCCAGGGACACGGCGGTCACCATGGCGGCAGCTCATCCATCAGCAGCTGTCCGAGCGCGGCCTGATCGCGTTCCGCGTGATGCTGGCGCAGATAGATCTGCAGATCAGCAACCCTGCGGGCGTGGTCCTCGTCTTGGGCCAGCGGCCCCGGACCGAGCACGTGGCCGGACCGGAGCAGGACCTCCTCGGCTGCCTCCGCCACCACCGCCCGGACTCGGCCGGCCAGCCGCACCGCGTCTTCGCCGAGCGCCCGGCCGGCGTCGACGTCGGCCGCTCCCATGGCCAGGGCTCCGCGGGAGCGGTAGAGGCAGGCGTCGATGGCCCCGAGCTGGGCCCGGCCGATCTGATCCGGCTCTCCGGACCGCAACCGCTGCTGGACCCGGCGGGCCACCCCGACCGCACCGCCGTACCAACACGCGGCCACCCCGATCCCGCCCCAGGCGAATCCAGGGCGGTGCAGATACCAGTCGATCTCCCCGACCGGGACAGCCGGCGCCCGATCGAACCGGACCGGTCCGCTGATCACGTCGCTCAGGCCGCGGGACACCCAGGGCTGGTCGAGAACGTCGACCCGATCCGACCGCAGGGCCACCGCGAACAGCCGGCGGCCGCCGTCGACGTAGGCCGTGACCAGGGCATGGGAGAGCTGGCCGGCCAGCGAGCACCAGGGCTTCTCCCCGGTGAGCTGCCAGCCGTGGCCGTCCGGCTCGGCGATGACCCGGATCCCGCGGCCTTCGGCGGCGAAGACACCCC
Organism: Nakamurella sp.; assembly: GCA_965277905.1. GTDB lineage: Bacteria > Actinomycetota > Actinomycetes > Mycobacteriales > Nakamurellaceae > Nakamurella. The sequence continues at coordinate 2,474,956 of CBDIDW010000006.1, read as the reverse complement.
AGGTCGAAGCCGAGTCGGCGTCGATCGGGGCCAGATCGACCGGCCCGTGCTCGGCCAGGATGGCCAACGCATCCAGGTGCGCCTCGGCCACCCGACCGGCGGCCAGGTCAGCGGCGGACAGGCTGGCCAGCAGCTCCCACCGAACGAAGGTCTGGCCTGACCCGGGCATCGGCGCGAGCAGGCCGGCCTTGCGGGCCAGCACGATCGCCGGCTGGGCGCGACCCTGTACCGCGGCCGCTTCGACGAGCAAGGCGGTGATGTCGTCAGTGACCCAGGATTCGGGTCCACGCAGCGAGACGGGGCGGGGCGGTAGCGCGGCGATGACGGACACTCCGGGGCGTGGGGACGAGTCGGACGGGGGCGTTGTGCAGGTTCCCGGCTCCGGCGCCGGCGAATCCGACCGTCAGCCGGCGACCTGGTAGGTCCCGATCAGGATGGCCCGGGCCAGGGTGTGAAAGGCCAAGTTGAACGCGAGCACGGCGTTGGAGGCCGACGGATCCACCGGCAATTCGGGCACGTCCACAGCGTGCACGACGAAGTAGTAGCGGTGCGGGATGTCGCCGGCCGGCGGCTGCGGGCCGGAGTAGCCGGACACGCCGCCGTCATTGCGGAGCACGACCGCACCGTCCGGAGCCGACGCGCCGCGGGCGAGCGAGGTCACCGCCACGTCGATGTTGGCCACCGCCCAATGCCAGAACCCGCTCGGGGTAGGTGCGTCCGGGTCGTACAGCGAGACGACAAAGGAGCGGGTCTCGGCGGGAAAGCCGCTCCAGGCCAGCTGGGGCGAGGTGTTGCCGCCGTCGGAGACATAGGCGTCGTCGATGGGCGCGCCGTCGGTGATGTCGGCACTGGTCACAGCGAAGGACCCGACGGCCGGCATGCGGTCGTAGGGGTCGGGGGCAAGGGGGCGATTCAGGGACATGACGCCTTCATACTCGCCCGGGCCGACAAACGCCCGGGCCGGCGATACCCCGGTCAGCGGACCAGCGCCTCGGCGGCCCGAGCGATGGCCAGCTCCTCGTTGGTCGGCACCACCAGCACGCTGATCGGGGCCCCGTCGGGTGAGATGACCCGGGGCTCGCCGCTGCGGATCGCGTTGCGGTCCGGATCCACCGACAGCCCCAGGCCGTCCAGCCCGGCCAGGATCCCGGCCCGGACCACCGCGGAGTTCTCCCCCACCCCGGCAGTGAAGACGAGCTGATCCAGTCGTCCGAGCACGGCCAGGTAGGCGCCGACGTATTTGCGGACCCGATGGCAGTACACGTCCAGTGCCAGCCGGGCCTGCGCATCGCCGCCGTCGACCCGGTCGGTCAGGTCCCGCATGTCGCTCACTCCGGACAGGCCGAGCAGGCCCGACCGCCGGTTCAGGGTGGCGTCCACCTCATCTACGGACAGACCGCCCACCCGCATCAGGTGCAGCAGCACGCCGGGGTCGACGTCGCCGCTGCGGGTGCCCATGACCAGGCCCTCCAGCGGGGTCAGGCCCATCGACGTCTCCACCGCGTGACCGTGGTGAATGGCCGACGCCGAGGCGCCGTTGCCCAGGTGCAGCACGATCTGGTCCAGATCATCCCGACCGGCGAACGCGGCGGCCCGACCGCTGACGAACTGGTGCGACGTGCCGTGGAAGCCGTACCGCCGGATCTTCAGTCGCTGCGTCAGCTCTCGGTCCAGCGCGTACGTCGACGCGGCCGCGGGCAGGTCGGCGAAGAACGCGGTGTCGAACACGGCTACCTCGGGCACCCCGGGCAACGCGGCGGTGGTGGCCTCGATCCCGGTGACGTTGGCCGGATTGTGCAGCGGGGCCAGCTCGGACAGGTCCCGGATCCGGGCCAGCACATCGGCGTCCACCAGCACCGGCGCGGTGAACTCGGCCCCGCCGTGCACCACCCGGTGCCCGACCGCGAGCAGCCCCGCCTGTTCCAACGGCGCCCCGGCCTGAGCGAACAACTCCCGCATCACGGCCACTGCGGCGGCGTGGTCGGGGATATCTCGTTCGACCTTGCGGGTGGAGGAATAGGAGCGGTGGCTGGCCACCCCCGAGTCCTGCCCGATGCGCTCGATCAACCCGACCGCCACCGCCCGGTCCCCGTCGAGCAGCTGGTATTTCAGCGAGGACGACCCCGAATTGACCACCAGCACCGGACCGCTCATGACCCGCCCTCGCTCGCCTGGATCGCGGTGATGGCCACGGTGTTGACGATGTCGGCCACCAGCGCGCCCCGGGACAGATCGTTCACCGGCTTGTTCAGGCCCTGCAGCACCGGGCCGACGGCCACCGCGCCCGCGCTCCGCTGCACCGCCTTGTAGGTGTTGTTGCCGGTGTTCAGGTCCGGGAAGATCAACACCGTGGCTCGGCCGGCCACCTGCGAGCCCGGCAGCTTGGCCGCTGCCACGCCGGGGTCGACGGCGGCGTCGTACTGGATCGGTCCCTCGACCAGGAGATCCGGGCGTTTCGCGTGCACGATCTCGGTGGCCGCGCGGACCTTTTCGACGTCGGCGCCGGCCCCGGACCCGCCCGTCGAGTACGACAGCATGGCCACCCGGGGCACGATCCCGAACTGGGCCGCGGTGGCCGCGGACGAGATGGCGATGTCGGCCAGCTGCTCCGCGGTCGGATCGGGATTGACCGCACAGTCCCCGTAGACCAGCACCCGATCGGCCAGGCACATCAGGAACACGCTGGACACGATGGCCGTGCCCGGCAGGGTCTTGATGATCTCGAATGACGGCTTGATGGTGTGGGCCGTGGTGTGCGCCGCGCCCGAGACCATGCCGTCCGCCTCACCCAGGTGGACCATCATGGTGCCGAAGTAGGACACGTCGGTGACGATCTCCCGGGCGCGCGTCAGGGTCATGCCCTTGGCCGCCCGGAGCCGGGTGTATTCCGCCGCGAACCGCTCCACATGCTCGGGCTCGGTCGGCGAGAGGATGCGGGCCGCACCCAGGTCCAGACCGGCACCGGCCGCCACGGCCCGGATCGCAGCCTCGTCGCCCAGGATGGTCAGCCGGGCCACGCGGAGCTGCAGCAGGCTGGCCGCTGCGGTGAGGATGCGCAGGTCAGAACCTTCGGGCAGGACGATGTGACGCGGTTCGGCCCGAGCCCGCTCGATGAGCTGGTGCTGGAACATCAAGGGGGTGACCACCGGCGAGCCGGCGACGTCGATCGCCGCGAGCAGGGCATCCGCATCCACCGACTCGGCGAACAGCCGCAGGGCCACGTCCACCTTGACCAGGGAACCATCGGTGAGCGCGCCGCGGACGCCGTTCAGCCGGGTTGCGGTGTCGAAGGTGCCGCCTTGGGTGACCAGGATGGGCAAGTCCTGACGAACCCCCTGGATCAGCCGGACCACCGACTCCGGCGGGGTGTAGCCGCCGGTCAGGACCACGCAGGCCAGGTGCGGGAAGGTGCCCGACTGGTGCGCCATGACCAGCCCGGGGAGTAGGTCGTAACGGTCCCCGGGCGCGATCACCGCATAGTCCGGGCGCAGGCGGGTCAGCACGTTGGGCAGTGACATGGCCGCGACCACGAAGCCGAGCGCCTCGCGTTTGAGCAGTTCCGGATCGCCCTGGACCAGCACCCCGTCGCAGGCCTGCTGGAGCGCCGCCACGGTGGGCGCGGCCAGGATGCGCTCCTCGGCCACCACCGCGACCGGCAGGTCGGATCCGGCGGTCAGCGCCCCGCGGACCTCGTCGGCGTCGGCGGACTCCACCCGGGTGGCCACCACGGCGACGGGATGCGCGTAGGCGGCGGCGAGCTCGGCCCGGGCCACGTCCACGTTGGTACGAATCTGCACCGCGGTGCGGTCATGACCGTGTGCCACCAGGACCACCGGCGCGCCCAGGTTGGCGGCCACCCGGGCGTTGAAGGCCAGCTCGTTCGGGGTGGCGACGTCGGTGTAGTCGCTGCCCAGGACCACAAGTACGTCGTAGCGGGTGGTGAGGGCGTGGTAGTTCTCCACCACTCGAGACAGCGCGGCGCCCGGATCGGCGTGCATCTGCGCGTAGGTGACGCCGACCGCGTCCGGATAATCCTGTTCAACGCCCGGCCGGGACAGCAGCAGTTCCACCAGCCGGTCGGGGCGATCCGATTCGGTCACCGGCCGGTACACCCCGACTCGCCCGACCCGGCGGACCATCAGGTCGACCAAGCCCAAAGCGACGACCGACTTGCCCGATTCGAACTCCAGCGTGGCCAGGTAGACGCTGCGGGACATGGCGGCAAGGGTAATGCGGCGCATCTGCGCAGCCGGCGCCCGGTCCGGAGCAGCCGGGGGCTGTTGAGACCTCGCGTCGCGGCCGACGACCGCTGAGCCATCGCATTCGGGTGCGAGGCGCGAGCTCAGCGGGTGATGAACGCGGTCGAGCAGGCCCAGTGAGAGTTGCCCTTCGCCGCAGTCACGTTGATCACGACCTTGAAGCCGTGGGTGGCCCGGCTGATCGCGTACGCCAGGCCGGCCTTACCGGTGCGATCGGCGGTGGTCTTCTTGGTCGTGGCGGTCGTCTTGTAGTGGGCGACCGTGGTCACCGCGGCGGCGGTGCCGACTCTGCTGACCGACACGACGACCGTGCTGTTCTGCACCGGGCGGGCGTTCGAGACGGTGGCCACGCAGGCGGCCGGCGTGGCCGCCGCGTCGGCCGCCGGCGCGAGCACCACCGGTGTCGCCACGCCCAGCGCCAGCACCACGGACACCAGACCGGCACGCACGTTCATGACTCTCCTGACACCGAATGATTCCTTCATTCGTTCGCCGCAGGAGCCTAATCGCAATCAACCCGTTTGCTGCACGTTCGTGTCGATCTCATTCCACCGAGTGGGGTAATTCGCCCGTCCGTGTGGGCGTGGTCGCGCCCCCCGTTCCCGACCGGGCCGAGAAGAACTCGTCGTACGATGAATTCATGCATCCGGAGCCCTACCCGGGGAACCGTGGGCTCATAAGTGGATGTGTGATCCTGGCGTCGGATCAGGTGAGAACGACCGGGCGGAGGCGCACGCGATGACGACGATCCCTCGTGCGGTCGCGTCACCGGTCCACGCCCTCCCCAGCTCCGAGGACCCTGTGTCCGCTCGCCGCACCGGTCGACGGCCGGGCCACGGCGAAACGCGGGTGGAGATCATCGCGGCCGCGCGTCAGGAGTTTGCCGGGAAGGGCTTTGCCGGTGCCACGGTCCGTGGGATCGCCACAGCCGCCGGGGTGGACGCCGCACTCATCCACCACTACTTCGGCTCCAAGCGCGAGCTGTTCCTGGCCACCGTGGAGCTGCCGATCGATCCGGGTCTGGTGGCCGAACGGGTCGCGTCCGGCGACCCGGAACTAGTCGGCGCCCGGTTGGTCGGCGCGTTGATCGAAGTCTGGGACTCGCCCGCGCAAGCGCCGCTGCTGGCCTTGGCCCGGTCGGTCGTCTCCGATCCGGCGAACGGGCGGATGCTCCGGGAGTTCGTGGTGCTGGAAATCATCGGTCGGCTGTTCCGCCGCCTGCAGCTGCCGGCCGAGCAGGTCGAGCGTCGGGCGCCGCTGGTGATCAGCCAGATCATGGGCCTGATCCTGGGCCGGTATCTCCTACAGATCCCCGGGCTGGTGGACGCACCGGCCGCATTCCTGGTCGCCACGATCGGCCCGACCATCCAGCGGTACATCCTCGGCGAGCTGCCGGAATGACCACCGACACGCAGACCCCGGATCTCTCGGAGCCGCCCACCGACGACGGCTCGGCGCCCAGCCCCCGGCGTCGCCCTTGGTGGCATTGGGCCCTGCGCATCGTGGCGCTGCTGATCGTGGCGGCCGTGGTGGTGGCCGTGCTGCGTAACGACCTCCCGTCGCCGCAGGCCGTGTGGGCGGCCCTACGCCACGCGGAGTGGGGCTGGGTGGTCCTCGCCTTGGCGCTGGAATTGGCCTCGATCGCCATGCTGATCCGCCAGCAGCGCCGGCTGCTCCGGGCGTTCGGAGTACCGATGTCACTGGGCCGGATGGGAGCGATCACCTACTCCAGCACGGCGCTTTCGATGAGCATGCCCGCGGGCGGTGCGGTCGGCGCCGGCTACTCCTACCGTCAGTACCGGGTCAATGGGGCCAGCCCGGCCACGGCGGCCAGCGTGCTGCTGCTGTCCGGCGTGCTGTCGGTGGTCGGTCTTGTCCTGCTCTACCTGGCCGGCTTCGGTCTGGCCGTCGGCAGCCCGATGCTCGGGCTGGGCCAGCGCCGACCGCTCGCACTGCTGGCAATTGGCGCTGCCGTCCTGGCCGTCATCATCCTGACGCTCACCCTGCTCGCCCGCCGCAACCCGCCCCCGGCGCCCGAGCAACCCGCCCCCACCCCGCGACTGGACGTCTATGCGCAGCGGCATCCGAAACTCGGCCGGGCTCTGCGGCAGGTGTTGGACACGGTGCGGCAAGCCGGCCGGATCGACCGGCACAACTGGCGGCTGACCCTGACCACCTCGGCGGCGAATTGGGCCCTGGACGCGATCTCGCTCTACGCCGCCTGCCGGGCCGTGCACGCCCACATCGGCATCCTCGACCTCGGTGCCATCTACCTGGGCATCCAGCTGGTCCGGCAGATCCCGATCACCCCGGGTGGCGTCGGTGTGATCGAGGCGACCCTGCTGGCCGCCCTGGTCGCCCAGGGCGTGCCCACCGGCGCGGCCTCGGGGGCCGTACTGATCTACCGGCTCTTCTCGGCCTGGTTGATCGTCCCCATCGGTTACGTCCTGCTGGCGATGCTCCGCCGCCGCAACAAGACGCCCGCGCCCGCGGCCGTGAACTGACCGGCGAACACCGGAAAACGGGGCGGCGGACCCTACGCTTTCGGCCATGACCAGCGACGCCGTGCTCGCCGCCGAGACCCGTCCGACGACCAAGGGTCAGATCTTGGCCTGGGGACTGTGGGACTGGGGCTCGTCCGGCTTCAACACCGTCATTGTCACCTTCATCTTTTCGGTCTACCTGACCAGCTCGGTCGGCAAGAATCTGCCGGGCACGTTGGGCGCCGGCACCTGGTACAGCTGGTCGGTGGCCCTGGCCGGACTGCTGATTGCGGTGCTGGCTCCGGTGAGCGGTCAGCAGGCCGATGTCGGCGGTCGCCGCAAGCGCTCGCTCGCGGTGTTCTCGGCCTTGGTCTTCGTCTGCATGATCTGCCTGTTCTTCGTGCGTGACGACTCCCGCTACTTCTGGTTGGGGGCCACGCTCATCGGCCTGGGCACGATCTTCTTCGAAATCGGCTCGGTCTTCTACAACGCCATGCTGCGGCAGATCTCCAACCCCGCGAACATCGGCCGGGTGTCCGGATTCGGCTGGTCCATGGGCTATTTCGGTGGCATCTTTTTGCTCCTGCTGGCGTACTTCGGATTCATCGCGGGGGACGGTGACACCCGCGGGTTCCTCGGCGTCCCCACCGCGGACGGCCTCGACATCCGGATCGTGGCGCTGGTCGCCGCGGCCTGGTTCGGCCTGTCCGCGCTCCCGGTCTTCTTCGCCATTCCCGAACTCCCGGCGACCGCGGTCCGGAAACGACGCAGCATCGCGGCGGCCTACCGCCAGCTCTTCCACGACATCGCCGAGTTGTACCGCACCGATCGGCAGATCGCGCTCTTCCTGGTCGCCCAGGCCATCTTCCGGGACGGCCTGGCCGCGATTTTTCACTTCGGCGCGATCCTGGCCGTGCTCGTCTACGGGTTCACCTCGAGCACCGTGCTGCTCTTCGGCGTCGCCGCCAACATCGTCGCGGCGCTGGGGGCGTTGGTCCTGGGCATGTTCGACGATCGGATCGGGCCCAAGCGGGTCATCGTGATCTCCCTGGTCGGACTGTTGATTGCCGGGACAGCGGTGCTGTTCGTGTCCGGATCGGGCATGTTCTGGGTGTTCGGTCTGATCCTGTGCCTCTTCGTGGGGCCGGCCCAGTCGGCCGCCCGGACCTTCTTGGCCCGGATGATCCCGCCCGGCCGTGAGGGCCAACTCTTCGGCCTCTACACGACGACGGGACGGGTGGTGTCCTTCCTGTCCGCAGCCCTCTACGGGCTGTGCGCGACGATCTTCGGAGGCCAGCGCTACGGCACCATCGGCATCCTGATCGTCTTGGCCGCCGGTCTGGTCCTGCTGCTGCGGGTGCCGCCGCCGCGGGACACCATCGACGGTCGCATCGCCGGCGACCGGACGGCGTTGCCTACTCCGTAGGACCGGATGCGGTCTGGCGTCCCGGCGCCGAGAAAAGCGACATCCGTGCCGAAAGGGCAGCTACCGCCCCCTAATGGACGGGTAGAGGAGGGCCAAGTCTGCATAGCGCGAAGATAGTTAGACGATTGTGATCATTTCGGGGGACCTCGATCGTCCGTTCAGGTCACGATGGGGCTCGGCGATCGGGGTCGAGCCAGTGATGCACCGGGGGGTGATTCGATGACGGCGGTCAGCGCCCAGCCGGCTGCGGCGGTCAGTCTGGAAGACTTGGTCAGCGCGATCGCAGCCGGTGACCGGCAAGCATTTGCCGACTTCTACCACCTGCTGCAGGCCCGCGTCCGGTCCCGGGCCTTCGCGATCATTCGCTGCCGCGGGTTGGCGGAAGAGATCGTCCAGGAAGTGTTCCTGGAAATCTGGCGTAAGGCTTCGAACTTTGATCCGGGCAAAGGCGCGGCCACCACCTGGACGTGGCAGCTCACCCGGGCTCGCAGCATCGACCGGGTTCGCACCGAACAGTCCCGGCGACGCCTGGACCACCAGTTCGGCGCCCAGCATTCCCGCGACCTGGACACGGTGGGCGACGCCGTGTTCTCCGAGGTCGAACGCGAGGAGATCGCCCAGGCCCTGACTTTGCTGTCCGACCTGCAGCGCGACGCCCTGCTGGCCTGCTATTACCGAGGACTGACACACGTCCAGGTCAGTCGGGAGCTGGACGTGCCGCTGGGCACGGTGAAGTCCCGGATACGAGACGCCGTGGGCAGCATGCGCGAGATCCTGCAGAACCTGCCGTAGGCCATGGGCCCGCAGTCAGCTCGGCGGTGGAGGGGGCAGCTCCCGGCTGTGCGGCCCGTGTTCGGGCCAGACCAGCAGCACCGGGCAGGCCGCGTGGTCGACGATGAACCGTCCGGCCCGGCCCAGCGAGTGCGGACCGGGACGGGTCCGATCGCCGTCGCGGGCCATCACCAGCAGGTCGGCATCCAGAGCCGCCTGCACCACTTCGCGTTCGACCCGGCCGTGCCGGACCACCCGCCGGGCCGGCCGGCCCAGGCGTCCGGCGGCCGCGTCGAGCAACTCATCCGTTTCTCCGGCCAGGTCGTCGGCCAGCGAAGATGGCGCCCGGTACCGCCGACCCATCAATCCCGACAGCGCGCCGCCGGCCACCTCCTGAACGTCGTCCGACACCACTGCGACCAGAGCGATCTCGCTCTGCGGGGCGGCCACCGAGCGGGCCACGTCGATGACGGCCTGCCAACCGGGCTCGTTGACCCAGATCACCAGCGTCACGCGCGCCTCCTGGTCATAACCGGCCGATCCACGTCCAGCATGCTGGACCCGTGCCCGGACCGCTCGCCACCACGATCGGCCTGCTCGTTCTGCTGGCGGTATTGGCCTTCTGCGTCGTCCGCCCGAAGGGCTGGCCGGAAGCAGCGGCGGCCATTCCGGCCGCCCTCCTGGTCATCGTTCTCGGGCTGATCACGCCGAGGCAGGCCCTGCACACGGCCGGCCGGCTGGGCTCGACCATCGGCTTCCTGGCCGCGGTCCTGGTCATCGCCTACCTGGCCGACGTCGACGGGGTGTTCCGGTGGACCGGCCTGCAGTTGGCCCGATCAAGCCGTGGCCGGCCCGCGCGACTGCTGGTGCTGGTCTTCGCGACCGCCGCGGTGACCACCGCGGTGCTCTCCCTGGATGCCACCGTGGTGCTGCTCACCCCGGTGATCCTGCGGACCGTCCGCACCGTTCGGGCCGCGCCGGCGCCGCACCTGTACGCCACGGCGCACCTGTCCAACACCGCGTCGCTGCTGCTGCCCATCTCGAATCTGACCAATCTGCTCGCCTTCCAGGCCACCGGGCTGACTTTTCTCGGCTTCACCGCGCTCATGGCCGGCCCGTGGGTGCTGGCCGTGGCCGCCGAGTACGTGATCTTCCGCCTCCTGTTCCGCCGTGACCTGCGCGGCTCCGGCCGGCCCGCGCCCGAGGGCGAGGAAGAGCCCGCGCCGGTGGTGTCCCTGGTGCTGATCGGCGTCATCCTGGCCGCGGTGATCGTGGGCTCGAGCCTGGGCATCCAACCCGCGATCGTGGCCGCCGCGGGGGCCGTCCTGTTGGCCACACGGGCCCTGATCCGGCACCAGACCCGGCCGGTCGAGGTGATTCTGGCTGCCAATCCGCTGTTCCTGGCCTTCGTGGCCGCACTGGGCATTGTCGTGCAGGCGGCGACCGAGCACGGACTGCAGGAGGCCCTGACCTCGGCACTGCCGTCCGGCCAGACCTTGCTGGCCCTGCTGGCGGTCGCCGCCCTGGCCGCCGTGCTGGCCAACGTGATCAACAACCTGCCGGCCACCCTGCTGCTGCTGGGAGCACTCGGCGGGCAGGCGCCGGTGGCCACCGTGTTGGCCGTCCTCATCGGCGTCAACATCGGGCCCAACCTGACCTACACCGGATCCCTGGCCACCCTGCTCTGGCGCCGCATCCTGCACGAGCGCGGGCAGCAGCCGTCACTGCGCCGCTTCACCGTCCTCGGTCTGGCCACCGTTCCGTTGTCCCTGGTCGTCAGCGTGGTCGCGCTCTGGCTGGGCATCTCGCTGCGCTGACCGGTCACCCCAACCTCGGCACGTCACCCCACCCCCAGCACGAACGGGAACACCTGCACGGCGCCGGCCTGCCGCAGTAGCCGGGCGGCGACGGTCAGCGTCCACCCGGTGTCGGAGCGGTCGTCGATGAGCAGGATGGTCCGGCCCTGCACCTGGGCGTCGGCGGACAGCGTGAGTCGCACGGCCACCGCTCGCAACCGCTGGGCCGAGTTCACCTCGTGCGGACTCGGTGTCGGTGATGACTCCAACCACCCGACCACCGGCACCTTGAGATACCGGCCTAGGCCATCGACCAGATGACCCAAGAGTTCCGGCCGGGTGATGGAGGCGATTCCGACCACCGCATCCACCCCCCGCGACTCCGTCCACGAGTCCAGCACCTGGGCCGCGGCCCGTCGCAGCGGCACCGGAGTGGCGCCGTCCGGCGCGTCCGGGCGGAACAGTTCGCGCAGCTCGTTGCCCCAGCCGAGTCCGTCCAACCGGCCCACCGCCCGGCCCGGGTCGGCTCGCTCCCCGGCCGCGATCCGGCCGGACAGCGACAGACCGAGCGATTTCATTCCGGCCGGCCACATCGCCCTGGTCTCCAGGGTGATGCCGGGCACGGCCAACCGATCCCGGGCCGCGGTGACGTCGCCCTCGGTCACCTCGGTCACCACATCGATGACTCCGCCGCAGTTGTCACACCGGCCGCAGTCCTGCACGACCGATTCATCGTCCAACTGCTCGCGCAGGAAGCGCAGCCGGCATCCGGCCGTCCGCTCGTAGGCGAGCATGGCCCGCTGCTCCACGCCGCGCGCATCGGCCACCCGCCGGTACCTCGGCGCGTCGTACGTCCATGACTGGCCCGTCGACTCCCACCCTCCCGGCACCCGCCGCACCACACCGTCGACGTCGAGCACCTTGAGCATCATCTCCAGCCGCGATCGGCGCAGGTCGACCGCGGTTTCCAGGGCCGCGACCGACTGCGGCTTGGCCGCTCCGGCCAGCGCCTCCAGCGTCCGGCGGACCTGGCTCTCGGCCGGGAAGGCGAGCGAGCCGAAGTAGTTCCAGATGTCGGTGTCCTCCCGCCCGGGCAGCAGCACCGACACCGCGCGGGCGATGCCGCGGCCGGCCCGGCCCACCTGCTGGTAGTAGGCGATCGGCGACGGCGGCGCACCCAGGTGCACCACAAAAGCGAGATCCGGCTTGTCGAAACCCATTCCGAGCGCCGAGGTGGCCACCAGCGCCTTGATCCGGTTGGCCAGCAGATCCTCTTCGGCCTGCAGCCGCTGGGCCGGGTCGGTCTGTCCGGAGTACGCGGCCACGCTCAGGCCCGCCGCCCGCAGGTGCTCGGTCACCTGCTCGGTCGCCGCCACGGTCAGGCAGTAGATGATCCCCGAGCCCGACCAGCGGGGTAGTTGCTGGGCCAACCAGGCCAGCCGCGCGGCCGGGTCAGGCAGGTCGACCACGGCCAGGGACAACGACTCCCGATCCAGGGTGCCCCGGAGCACCAGCACCTGGTCGTTCTTCTCGCCCACCACATGGTCGTTCGACGCGGCCAGCTGTTCGGCCACGTCCGCCGTCACCCGGGCATTGGCGGTGGCCGTGGTGGCCAGCACCGGGATGCCGGCCGGCAGGTCGGCCAGCAACGTTCGGATGCGCCGATAGTCGGGCCGGAAGTCGTGCCCCCAGTCGGAGATGCAGTGGGCTTCGTCGATGACCACCAGTCCGGCGGACGCGGCCAGCTCCGGCAGCACCTCGTCCCGGAAACCGGGGTTGTTCAGCCGCTCCGGCGACACCAGGAGAACATCGACGGTGCCGTCCCGGATCCGGCCGTAGACCTCGCCCCACTCCTGGGCGTTGGCCGAATTCACCGTGACCGCGTGCAGACCGGCCCGCTCGGCCGCGGCGACCTGGTTGCGCATCAGGGCCAGCAACGGCGAGACGATCACCGTCGGCCCGGCCCCGACGGCCCGCAGCAACGCCGTGGCCACGAAGTACACCGCCGACTTGCCCCACCCGGTCCGCTGCACGACCAGGGCCCGGGCTCGCTCGACGACCAGCGCCTCGATGGCCCGCCACTGGTCCTCGCGCAGTTCGGCGTCGTCCCGCCCCACCAGGCGCCGCAGCCACAGCTGGGCCGCATCGCGCAGCCCCGTCCCGTCCATGCTCCGCACCCTGCCATGAGTCACCGACAGTCGGGCCCGAGGGAGAATTCCGGATGTGACCGGGGCCGGACGATTCGCGCCCAGCCCGTCGGGCGATCTGCACCTGGGCAACCTGCGCACGGCGCTGCTGGCGTGGCTGTTCGCCCGCTCCACCGACCGACGCTTCCTGGTCCGGGTCGAGGACCTGGACCGGGTGCGGCCGGGGGCGGCGGCCCGGCAGCTGGCCGATCTGGCCGCGCTCGGGTTGGACTGGGACGCTGCGCCGGTCCGGCAGTCCGAACGGGCCGATCGCTACACCGCGGCCATCGCCGCGCTGTCCGAGCGGGGGCTGACCTACGAATGCTTTTGCACCCGACGCGAGATCGCGCAGGCGGCCACCGCGGCGCATGGTGATCCGGTGCCCGATGGCGCCTACCCGGGCACCTGCCGGAACCTGACCACGGCCGAGCGTGCGCAGCGGCGCCGGGACCGGCCGGCCGCGCTGCGGCTGCGCACGGACGTGGCCCGGTGGACCGTGCACGACGACCTGCGCGGCGACTACACCGGCGCCGTCGACGATCTCGTGCTCCGCCGGAATGACGGTGTGGCCGCCTACAACCTGGCCGTGGTCGTCGACGACGCCGCCCAGGCCATCGACCAGGTGGTCCGCGGCGACGACCTGCTGCCCTCGACCCCGCGGCAGGCGTATCTGGCCGGTCTGTTCGACGAGCCCACGCCGAGCTACGCGCACGTACCCCTGGCCGTGAACCCGGCCGGCCGGCGTTTGGCCAAACGGGACGGGGCGGTGACCATGGCGCAGCTCCCGGGTCCCGCGCACGTACGGGCGCTGCTGGCCCAGTCCCTGGGCCTGCCCGACGGTTTGGACGACATGCTCGCCGCCTTCGATCCGGCCCGGCTCCCCCGCCACCCCTGGTTCGTCCCCCGGGACCTGGTTGGATGACCGCGTGACCGCTCCGGACAACCTGGCCGCGACCCAGCTCACTAAGACCCCGAAGGTCGCCTTCGCGCGCACCGGGCTGGGCATCTACCCGATCATCGTCACCTTGTTCTGCTGCCTGCTGCTGCTGTCCAACATCAGCGCCACCAAGGGAATCCAGTTCGGACCGTTCCTGACCGACGGCGGCGCCTTCCTGTTCCCGATCACCTACGTGCTCGGTGACGTGCTGGCCGAGGTGTACGGCCTCCGGGCCACCCGGCGGGCGATCGCGCTGGGCTTTTGCATGGCGGTGCTCGCGTCGGTCACCTTCTGGCTCGTCTCGATCTCGCCGCCGGCGCCCGGCTACACCAACCAGGACGCGTTCGAGGCCGTGCTCGGGGTGGTGCCCCGGATCCTGCTGGCCAGCGTGGCCGGCTACGTGATCGGTGAGCTGCTCAACTCCTATGTGCTGGTCAAGATCAAGGAACGGACCCGGGAGCGGCACCTGTGGGCCCGACTGATCGGCTCGACGGTGGTGGGCGAGTTCGGCGACACCCTGACGTTCTGTCTGATCGCCGGCCCGGCCATCGGCATCACCACGGTCTCCGAGCTGGCCAATTACACGATCATCGGATTCGTCTACAAATGCACGCTGGAGATCGTGCTCATGCCCATCACCTACCGGGTCATCGCGGCGATCAAGAAGCGCGAGCCGACCTACCTCGAGGCCATGAAGCTGATCGAGGCCCAGCCGCGCTGATCAGCCCCCAGCCGATCAGCGCAGCACCCGGAAGCACAGGCTGGTGCGCTCCCCGGCCTGCTCGACTCCCACCTTCTCCAGCCGCAGGTCGGACAGGCCCGGGACACCGAGAAAGCGCATGCCCTCGCCCAGCAGCACGGGCATCACGTCCACCCGCAGCTCGTCCACCAGGCCCAGGACCAAGAGCTTGCGCAGCACGCTCATGCCCCCCACGGCCCGCACCGATTTGCCCGGACCGGCCGCCTTCTTGGCCTGCTTGACCGCCCGGGCCAACCCGTCGGTGACGAAGGTGAAGTGCAGGTGGTCGTTCTCCTTGGGCAGCGGCTCGGGCACCCGATGGGTGACCACGAAGATCGGGGTCTGGAATTCGTAGTGGTCGGCGTACGAGTCGCTGTCCTCCGCCATCTCGAAGGTCCGGCGACCCATCACCACCGCGCCGGTCTCGTCCACCATGTGCTTCATGTAGGCCCCGCCGTGCAGGGCGGCCAGGTCCGGATAGAGACGCGACGTCTGCCCGTGCTTGTCGGCCACAAAGCCGTCGAGCGACATCGTCGCCCCGGCGATCACATGGGTCACGGCCCGCCTCCATCCCGCTGCTGTGCAGGAATTGTGCGCCGCCGCCCGCGGCGCCCCATCGCCGGGATCGGATGTTCCACACACCCTTCTCACAGGTGCGACGGAGCCCTCGCACAAGCTCGCCGACCAGAGTCGGACTCACGGCCCCCGCCCCGGAATCCCTTTCTCCGGGCGAGGGGGCCGTCCAACTTTCGCCGAAGTCCCTGCCGCGGGCGGGTACCCCATCACCCGCCCGCGGTGCGGCCCCTGGCTATCGGACGTCGATGAGGACCTTGCCGACGACGCCCTCCTGCACGGCTTGGTGAGCGGCGGCCGTGTCGGCCAGCGCGAACCGGTGCAACGGCAGCCCGGCGTCCGGCCCGACCCGGATCGCCGCGGCCCGCAGGGCGTCCGAGACATCCTGCATCGCTTGCTGTTTCACGGCCTCACGAATGGCGTAGAGGAGCACGAACTCCCAGCGGGCGTTCAGGGCCATCTGCGGCCGGATGGCCAGCGTGGCGGTGGGTCGGGCGGTGTCGGCGTAGGAGGCGACCGCGCCGTGGGTGGCCAGGATCTGCCCATCGAGCTCGGCGTTGACCGCCACCGCCACCTCGACGATGGCCGCGACGCCGTCCGGGGCGATCCGCCGCACGGCCTCGACCACGTCCTGGGTGCGGTAGTCGATGACGTGCTCGGCTCCGGCGGCGGCCGCGAGCCGGCCCTTCTCGGGGCCGCTGACAGTGGTGATCACGGTCGCACCCGACCACCGGGCGAGTTGGATGGCCGCGTTACCGACCGCACCGGCACCGCCCTGGACGAGCACCGGTATTCCGGCCAGCGCGCCGGGTCCGAGACGGTCGGGGACCAGGTCTCCCAGGGTCAGGCACCGATGCGCGGTCAGGAAGGGCACACCCAGGTCGGCGCCGACGTCGAACGACGCGTTGTCGGGCAGCCGGCCGACCCGGTCGGCGGGCAGCACGCTGAAGTCGGCCGCGGTGCCGAACGGGTTGGCCTTGGCCGCTTCCCGCAGCCATACCCGCTGACCCACCAGGGCTGCGTCCACACCCGCGCCGACCGCGTCGACGGTCCCGGACCCGTCCTGGTTCGGGATCTGGAATCCGGCCGCGGGGGTGGTGTTGGACCTGGACTTCCAGTCGGTCGGGTTCACTGCGGACACCGCTACGGCCACCCGGACCTGCCCTGGGCCGGGATCGGGGTTCGCCATCTCGACGAGTTCCAGGACGTCGGGACCGCCCGCCTGCGTGTATCGGATTGCTCTCATGCCCCTCGGTATACCCCGCCGCCGGATCCGTCATCCGTGGGAAGGTCAGCGGCGGTAGAAGCGGGCCAGGAACGCGTCGCGAAAATCCGGGTAGTCGCCGCGATCGATGGCCTCCCGGATGTCGTCGACCAGGCGGATGACGAAGCGCTCGTTGTGGATGGTGGCCAACGTGCTGAACACCATCTCCTTGGCCTTGAACAGGTGGTGCAGATAGGCCCGGGTGTAGTGCGCGCAGGTGTAGCAGTCGCAGTCCGGGTCCAGCGGCTCGAAGGCGCGCCGGTGCGCGGCCGCGGTCACGTTGTACCGGCCGGTGCGCGCATAGATGGCCCCGTTCCGAGCCACCCGGGACGGCTGCACGCAGTCGAAGGTGTCGGCGCCGTTCTCTATCGCGGTGAAAAGGTCGTCCGGCTCGGCGATCCCGAGCAGATGACGAGGCATCGACTCGGGGATCTCCTCACAGCACCAGCGCACGATGGTGCCCAGGTTCTCCTTCTCCAGCGCCCCACCGATCCCGAATCCGGAAAAGGCCGCACCGTCCGGGGAACGAAGAGACAGCAGGCCCCGCACCGCCTGTCGGCGCAGGTCCTCGTACTGGGCCCCCTGGATGACTCCGAACAGATACTGGGCGCTCGATCCGGTCAGCGACGCGTGCTCGTCCAGGCAGCGACCGGCCCACCGGTGGGTACGGGCCACCGACTGCTCCTGGTAGCCGCGGGTGTTCATCAGGGTCGTGCATTCGTCGAAGGCAAAGACGATGTCGGCGCCCAGGTCGCGCTGGATGCGCATCGAGACCTCGGGGGTGAAGCGGTGTGTCGAGCCGTTCAGGTGTGAGGTGAAGGTGACGCCGTCTTCGTCCACCCGGGCCAGCCGGCTCTTGCCGGGAGCGATGACATCGTCGGAGACCAGCCCGACCGTGTCCATGGCCAGCACCTTCTTGAACCCGACCCCGAGCGAGAGCACCTGGAAGCCACCGCTGTCGGTGAACGTCGGGCCGGGCCAGTTCATGAACGCGCCCAGGCCGCCGGCCTCGCGCACAATGTCCGGCCCGGGCTGCAGGTACAGGTGATAGGCGTTGGCCAGCAACGCCTGCGCGCCCAGCGCGGCCATCGTTTCGGGCAGTACGGCTTTGACGGTGGCTTTGGTGCCGACGGCCACGAAGGCCGGCGTGTTGATGTTTCCGTGGTCGGTGGTGATCACGCCGGTACGGCCCAATGCCCCGGGCAGCCGGGTCCGTACCTCGAACACCTTCACATCCAACCCGACTGGGCGGAAAACGCCCATGGTGGGAGTTTCCCGCCCCAGAAGCTACGCGATCAGCGTCGAGTCAGATTCCCGGCGTCGAAGGCGACCGAATCCAGGGCCGGAACCGTGATCGTGGCCTGGCCGCCCCGGGCAACGGTCACTGTGGGCCCGGAGCAGTTGCTGCCGCGCCGGTCCAGGCTGAACGTGCCGTGGACGACGTCGCAGTACACGCCGGCCCGCAGTCCGGTCGTGAAAGTGTGCGTCTGCGCGGTGGCCTCGTTGTTGATGGCGATGAAGGCCCGGTCACCCCGGCTGAACGAGATCAAGTTGACACCGTCAGCGTAGAAATTCCGCACCGGGGCGTTTCCGGCGTAGTTGTGCCAGTCGACGAGGTTGGCGATGCCGCGGCTGCGGTCGGTGCACACCCAGTTACCGGTGCAATCGGCGTTGGCCACAAAACCACCGGCATTGGACGGCGGTCCGTCGTCGTGTCCGGCGAACGCGAATCCGGCGTAGACCTCGGGCTTGCCGTAGCCGTAGGCCAGCATGAATTCATTGGCCAGGGTGTACTCCGCGCCGTTCTTGTAGTTCAGCGTGGACCCGTCGCGTTCGGTGTCGTGATTGGTGATGAAGGCCAGCGTTTTATTGCTGGGCAGCAGTCCGGACGCCTCGCCGAAGACCGAGAAATCGGAGATGTTCGAGTTGAACGCCGCCTTGACCGCATCCGCGAAGTCGAATCCGAGCAGGCTGCCCTGACCCTCGAAGGCGAAGGGAGACAACACACCCGGGCCACCCGGCCCCACCTCCATGGCGATGTACGGCTTGGTTCCGTCGACGGTCCGGTGCAGCTTGGCCTCGATCGCCGCCAGGTCCGCCTGACCGATGTGCTTGGCCGCGTCGACCCGGAATCCGGACACTCCGTAGGACAACATCTTGTTCAGGTAACCGGCGATCTGGGTCCGCACATAGTCCGACTCGGTACGCAGGTCGGACAGGCCGACCAGTTCGCATTTCTGGACCTGGGTGACGTTGTTGAAATCGACGATGGTGTCCCCGGCCAGCGGGCAGTCCTGCGGATAGTTGTGGAAGTCCGCCTGGGTGTAGAGGCCCGGATAGTTGTACTTGGTGAACGAGTCGTTCCCGCCGTAGGACGTGGTGCCCTGGCCGGTCATGTGATTGATGACCGCGTCCACGTACACCTTGACGCCGGCCTTGCGACAGCTGGCCACCATCGACTTGAACTGCACCTCAGAGCCCATCCGGCTGTTGAGCGAGTAGTCCACCGGCTGGTAGACGTCCCACCACGGGTGGTTGGTGCCGGGGTTGGACGGGGAGTTGCTGATCGAGTTCTCCGGCGGCGCCACCTGCACGCCGCCGTAGCCGGCCGGCCCCAAGACGGTGGCGCACTCGTTGGCCACCGACGGCCAGTTCCACTCGAACAGGTTTGCCACCACGTCACCGCGGCTCGCGGTGGGGTGGCTGAAGACGCCCGGCGCGGCCTGCACCAACGGCACCGAGGTCACCGTGATGGCGTGGGTGGCCTCGGTGTACGTGATGGTCGTGGTCGAGCCGCCCCCGACCTCAGGGACGGTGAACGTCCTGGGGTAGGTCGTCGTGCCGGGGAGGCCGAAGCCGACCACGACACTCAAGTCATAGGTGCCGGCGGCGATGGCGCCGGTGGCCAGGGTGAGCACACCGCTGCCGGTGTTGTCCCGCAGCCAGCTCTGATAGCACAACGGCGAACCGTTGGTGGCGCAGCCCAACTGGGTCTGGAAGCTGCCGACCGCGGACGCGATCGACGCGGAGTCGCCGAGTTGGTGGGAGACCGGGTCGAACACGAAAGTGACCTTTTCCCCGCCGGCCGGCACGACCACGGTTCCGTTTCCGGAACCCGCGTTCGGGCCGTAGTTCGGATTGCTCCAGGAGTCGTTCTCGGCCGCCTTGTACTGATAGCTGCCGGCCGGGAGTGCAAAGGAACCAACCCACCATCCGCTGGCGGTATCCAGGGTCAGGTGGGCGGCCGCGCAGTCGGGTTGCCAGTCCCCCGAACACCCGATTTCGCTGTCGAGGTCACCGGCGATGGTGATGGAGGTGATCGTCGGGTCGGCGACGGCCATACTCGCCTGCGCCGTCGCCGCGATCACCAGGAGAGACAGGGCAGCGGCGGTGGTCCGTCGGCCGTGGCGGAGTAAAGACACGGGCGCCCTTCCAGAATGGGGAAGGCGACATCCACGCTCGGAACCGAACATCGCCGGTCGGTCTCGGGCACGCTAACAGTCAGCTCACACCCGCCTGCGGCGGGGTTCAGCGCTGACGGAACCGCCCGGTCAGTCGGGTGCCGGTGCGCGGTTGCTGCTGCCCGGCCTCCTGAATTCGCGCCCACACCGAGGTGACCGACTCGCCGTCGCGCAACCGCTGCACGACGGTGCGGCCGGACAACCGGGTCTTCAGATCGGCCGGCGCGATGTCCGCGGACAGACATCGAGCCGCCAGGGAACTCTCACCCGGGTGGAGTCCGGCGTCGATCCAGACACCCTGCTCCAGTGCGGACATCCCGCGGTCGCGCCAGGCCTGGTCGAAATCGGCGGGCTCGTCCGGCGCTGCTGCCGGGGGCAGGGCGGCGACGCGCGGCGGCGCTGACCGCTGGGTGGGCACCGTCGGCGGCCGCGGACGGGCGAGCGGCTCGAACACGGGCGCGGCCGTGGGGAGCAACGTGACGGTGGCGGTCGCTGCGGCCCCCGGCTCCAGGAAGGGATTGGCCGCAGAGACGGTGACCGATTCGTTCCGGTCCGGCGCGGCCGAGTGGGACGGTAGGCCCGCCGGGTCGCCGGCACCGGCCGGGTCGGACCGGGGGGACGGAACGTGGACGGCACTTCCGGAGGGCCCGCCACCCGCCCGTTCCGGACGCGATTCATCTACCCGGGAGCCAGGCCCGGATTCATTGACCCGGCGAAAGGAACGACGTACATGCGCCGCCACGGACGCAGCCAACACCGCCGACGGACCGCGGACCTTGCGTCCTTCGGCTCGCAGGCTGGTCAACACATCTTGCGGGGAGACACCGAGCTGGCCGGCCAACTCGTGCACCCTGATCTGGGACACCCCAAAACCTCCCGAAAGGCAGAAACCCTCTGCTGTGATCATCATGCCTGACGTTCTTCGACTTCTTGCGCGCGGCCGGAGCAAACTCGCCGCTGGATTGTCGACAAACAACGGTGCGAAGACTTGTGACCCTTACGTACGCATTTTCGCGACCTCCCCGTGCGGGCGAACGTCCGATGACTGACCCTTCTCCCGAAGATGCCCGCTACGAACACACGTCAATCACACCGGGATTGCCCGACGGTATGGATCTGACCGAACTCCGGGAGCCAACCGTCCAGCCAATTTCCGAATCCGGCGTGTCCCCGCGGTCTCCCTCCTACGATCCGGTTGGCAGCCCCGGCGCCGCGCTGCCCAGCGTTCAACGGCGTCTCACCTGAGCAGGAGAAGGCATGTCGCTGGTGTCGAGGTCCGTGCGGAACGTCCTGGGCCGGGGTTTTCTCGCTGTCCTGGGCGGTGTGATCCTGGTGGCCTGTTCGACCCCGTCCGGTCCCGCACCGTCCCCGACCGGGGCCACGGCGACGGTCTCGTCCTCCACCGACTCCCTGCCGGCCGACGTGGGCGCGGCGCTGGCCAGCCTGCCCATCACGGCTACGTCGGTGTATTTCACCGACGACGCGGTGACGAAGAAACATTGGGGAACGGCGGATGTGACATCGGCGACGTCGACCACGGCCGCGGCCTACGCCACTTATGCGGCGAAGTCGCGGAACGCCATTGTCAATCCAATGAGCAACTCCATCGCGGGCATGGCCGACTGGGGCTTCAACGGTCTCGACGTCGACTGGAGCATCTCCTCACAAATGCCTGGATCGCCTCCGGTCACCGTGTATCGGATGCGTCCGGACCTCGATATGGCAGCCGTGATCAACGGTCTGTCACGGCACGGTTACACCCAGTCCGGACCCGCTGATCGCCCGAGCTTCGTGGTGAACCCCGACAACCCCGGCAACACCGTCACCCCATTCCTGGCCGCAGTGGTGTGGCCCGATCGGCACTTTGTCGTCGCCACCGGCGCTGCCGCCGACACGGTGGCCGCGATCGACGGCTCGGCCCCGGACCTGGCCATGAGTCCAGTGGTCACCACCCTGTTGGCCGGCCTGCCCAACCCCGAGTTCGTCGCCCTCGACCTCGGCACCGAAGCCTGTTCGACCCCGGCCACGCTCGCCGGCGGTACCGCCGGTGCGTCCCGGGCCGGCGCCGAGCTCTCCTCGGCAGTGGGCGATCTCGCCCAGACCCACCGACCGACCGGGGTAGCCGCCGCGACGTTCAACGACACGGGGGCCGCCGTCACGCTCGACTTCGCCGACGCGGAGTCCGCCCAGGCGGACGCTGCGACCCGCTCCGCGATGATGGCCGACGGCCGATCCCTGCGGCTCGGTGAGCCCTATTCGAAGTTCTTCACAGTCGGAGCGCCCAAGGTCGCGGGGACCGTGCTGCGCTACGACCTCACCCTGATCCACGGGTCGCACGAGCTCGCGGAGATGTCCCTGAGCCATGACACCCCCTGGGCCTTCTGCCCTTGAGGCATAGTCCAGAAAGCTCGTCGCCGCTCGACTCCTCGGCGGTGATCGTCGCCGCTCGGCTTCTTGGCGGTAGCGGAGGGATTTGAACCCTCGGAGGCTTTCACCTCACACGCTTTCGAGGCGTGCTCCTTAGGCCGCTCGGACACGCTACCGGCGAGGACTCTACCGGACCGCGATCACCCGATTTCCGCTCGAACCAGCGGCAGCACCTCGGTGCCCAACAGCTCGATGGCAGTCAGGCACAGGGACTGGGGCACGCTGGACAGATCCATCTGGAAGAACTGCCGGTCATGCCCGAGCGCGGCGTGCATGGCCACGATCCGCTCGGCCACCTCCTCGGGGTGACCGACCAGGTAGGCGCCGCCGGGGGCGGTCTGAGCCAGGTACGAGGCCCGGTCGGGGGTCGCGAAACCGCGCTCCCGGGAAATCCGCCGCATCGACTCCATCCAGTAGGGAAAGAACGTGTCGGCCGCCTTGTCGCGCGCGAGGAATCCCATGTGGGAGACGTCCACGCCCGACCGCTTGCCCGGCCGCTCGCTCTGGGCGAAGGCCCGGTGGTACAGCTGCACCAGGGGCGCGAACCGGGCCGGCTGGCCGCCGATGATGGCGTAGTTCACCGGTACGCCGAGAAGTCCGGCCCGGGCCGAGGACTCGGGGTTGCCGCCGGTGGCGATGCGAATGTCCAGGTGCTCGCCGTGTGGCCGGGGCAGGACGACCGCCTGATCCAAGGGCGGCCGGAACTGTCCCGACCAGGTCACCGGTGTGCCCTCGTCCAACCGCAGCAGCAGCTCGATCTTCTCCTCGAACAGGTCGTCGTAGTCCTCGAGTCGCGCCCCGAACAGCGGGTAGGACTCGATGAACGAGCCCCGCCCGGCCAGCAGCTCGACCCGGCCGGACGAGATCAGATCGATGGTGGCGAACTGCTGGTACGTCCGCACCGGATCCTCGGTGGACAGCACGGTGACGGCACTGGACAGCCGGATCCGCGACGTCTGCCCGGCCGCGGCGGCGAGCACGGTGGCCGGGTTGGACACCGCGTAGTCGGGGCGGTGGTGTTCGCCGATGCCGAACCAACTCAGTCCGACCTGTTCGGCCAGCCGGATTCGTTCCAGCAGGTCGAGCATCCGCTGCCCGGCACCGGTCCGGGCGCCTGTCACTGGGTCGGGATGGATGTCACCGAAGCTGTAGACGCCGAGCTCGAACGCGGTCATGTGCTCATTGTCGGCGAGAGGCGAAGAACGTTCGCAACACGGCCGCACCCTCGGCTTCCAGCACCCCGCCCCGGACCTCGACCCGATGAGTGAGTCGACGGTCCCGAACGACATCCCAGAGCGAGCCCACCGCACCGGTTTTCGGCTCCCAGCAGGCGAAGACAAGCCGCTGCACCCGGGCCAGGACGAGAGCCCCGGCGCACATGGTGCAGGGCTCGCAGGTCACCGCCAGGGTCGTACCGGACAGGTTCCAACCGCCGGTGGCGGCCGCGCGCAGGCAGAGCATCTCGGCGTGCGCGGTGGGGTCGCCGGTGGTCTCCCGGGCGTTGGCGGCCGCGGCCAACAATCGTCCGTCGGGCGCGAACAACGCCGCGCCGATGGGCACATCCGGGCCGGCCCGGGATGCGGCGTCCAGGGCGACGCGGACCATGTCCTCGTCGCCGGCCAGGCTCAGACCTTCTCCAGCACGGCCGAAAAGGCGTCGGCGAACCCGCAGCGCTGGGCGATCAGCGTGAGCTGCTCATCCGGATAGAGGTCGTCCTCGCCCACGATGAGCTGCATCTCCTGCTCGTTGACACCGAGATCGGACAGCAGGCCGAGGTCTCCCTCCGGCCACGGCTCGTCGTCGACCTCGTCGTCCTCGGGCAGCTCGATGTGCAACAGATCGAGAGCGTCGGCGGCGATGTCGTAGTCCAGAGCGGCGGTGGCATCAGACAGCAGCACCGCAGCTCCGCCCGGCACCGGCCGGACGATGACGAAGAACTCGTCGTCCACCATCACCAGCGCGAACACCGCGCCCGGGCTGGCCAGCCCGCGGAGCGCGGCGATGACACCGTCCAGGTCGTCGACGAGCTTGTTGTCCAGCAACGTCACCCGCCATTTGCCGTCCTCCCGGACGATGGCAGCGGCAAACCCCGCGGTGGCGGTATCGGCCTGAGTCACCCGGCAAACGTTACGCAGGTTCCCCGGTCGGGGCCATCGCTGGCCTGCCCCACCCGGCCCCGTCGTCCCGGACCTCGCCGCGTTGTGAGGGTGGACACGCCGGCGACGCGCACCAGCAACGCGGCGACGTGCACGTCATGGTCCGCGCCGGGTGAGCGGGAGAATGGCGCGATGCCGAGTCCTTCGCTCTGTGTGCTGGGTCTGGGACTGATCGGCGGATCGCTGGTCCGCCGGGCCAGCAGCAACCTGGCCGTGTTCGGTTGGTCGCCGAGCGAGCACACCCGGGCGGCGGCCGCGGACGACGGCTTCGACATCGAGGCCTCGCTGCAGGCTGCGCTGGGCCGGGCCGCGGAGGCCGACGCCCTGGTCGTGCTGGCCGCTCCGCTGACCGCCATGGTCGAGCTGATCACAGCCGTCGATCGGCTCGCGCCGACGACCCGGCTGACCGACGTGGTCAGCGTGAAGACGCCGATGGTCGAGCGGGTCGCCGAGCTGGCCCCACGAGCCCGTTTCATCGGGGGTCATCCGATGGCCGGAACCCAACATTCCGGCTGGTCGGCCGGTTCCGCCACCCTGTTCGAGGGCGCGGTCTGGGTGACCACGGTGGACGAGCAGAGTGACCTGGACACCTGGGCCGACGTGGCCGATCTGGCGCTGGCGTGCGGCAGTCGGGTGATTCCGGCCGAGGCCGCAGCCCATGACGCTGCGGTGGCCCGGATCTCCCATCTTCCGCACCTGGTGGCGCTGGCGTTGGCGCAGGTCGGTGCGGACGGGCCGTTGGCCCGCAGCCTGGCCGCCTCGTCTTTCGCCGACGGCACCCGGGTCGCCGCGACCCGACCGGAGCTGATCCGGGCCATGTGCGAGTCCAACCGCTGGGAGCTGTTGGAAGCGGTGGACGAGTTCCTGGGTGTGCTCGGAGTGGCCCGGGGCTCGTTGGCCTCGACCGGGTCGCTGGTCAAGCTGACCGAGGCCGGTCACGCGGCCCGGCTGGCTTTCCAGGCCCGCGACCAGGGACTCGACACGCTCGAGCTGGCCGGCCCCGACCTGCTCGAAGAACTGCTGGCCATCGGGGCGAGCGGCGGCGCGGTCACCGCGGTGCACCGGAGCGCCGAGGGGCTGCGGGTGATCGCCACCTACCCGGCGGACGGTTGAACGCGCCTTACCCTTTGCTCACCAGCTCCAACGGCACTGTCCCGACTTCACATGAGGACCAATGCAGCGACTTTCCGGTTTCATGCGCACCTACTGGTCGCGCGGTCCGGCCGGCCGGGAGACGCCCCAGAGCCTGGCCGTGTTCATGCAACGCATGTGGCTGGTGGCCCTGACCTTCAAATTGCTCGGTTCCAGCTGGGACGTGTCCTGGCATTTCAAGTGGCTCCGCGACGACTTCGCCCCGCCCCACATCGTCAACACGGTCGGTACCGGCATCGCCATCGGCCTGGTGTTGGCTCATTCGTTCACCGGTTACGGCGCGGAGAAGACCTCCCTGCGGATCATGCAGTGGGGCACCGGCATCTTCGTGGTGGCCGGCCCCATCGACGTCATCAATCACCGCGTCAACGGGCTCGACCTGACCGCCTGGTCGCCGTCACACCTGCTGCTGTTCGCCGGCACGATGATCATGGTCGCCGGGGTGATCCGGAACTGGATCCGCACCTACCCCCGCGACGGGTCCTTCGCCCGGCCGTACCGGTTCGGACTGTTCGCTCTGTTCGCCTTCCTGTTCGAGGACCTGTTCTTCCCGGACGGCCAGCAGGAATACGGGATTCTCGAGGTCGAATCCTGGCTGCAGGGCCACCCGCACGCCGAGCCCTCGCTGCTCTCTTTCGCGGCCAATCAGATCCATCGGCCGGTGGACGATGCGGCCATCGCCCACTTCGCCATGCCCATCCCGGCCTGGGTCTACCCGGTGTGGGTCATCGGGGCCTGCCTCGGGGTGCTGATCACGGCCCGGATGATCATCGGTTCGCGGTGGACGGCGACCGTGGTGGTTGCGCTCTACTTGGCCTACCGGGTGCTCATCTGGCCCCTCCTGGTCGTCTCCACCTTCCCACCCAGCTCGGTGCCCTTCTGGCTGCTGGCCTGCGGGCTGGCCATCGACCTGATGTTCCTGGCGCGACTACACCCCTACCTGCGGGCGGTACTCGGCGCGGTGGTGGTCGGCGCGGTGGGATTCGGCGTGTTGGCGCTGTCCGCGCTGGTCACCGGGACTCCGCTGAACGTGGGCTCGACCGGGATCGAGGACTGGCGCGGGTCGGGAGCGCATCTGTGGGTCCCTCCGATCGCCTGGTGGTCGGCCGCGATCGCACTGCCGCTGCTCGCCCTGACCTGGTCGGCGGTGACCTACGGGGTGGCTCGCACCATCGGCCTGGACACGCCCCGGCCCACCCCGCTGCGGGTCACCTTCGGGGTCGAGCCGACCCGGGTCGACGGTCACCTCGACGGCTGGCCGGCCACCTCCGAGAAGGTCGCTACCAGGGCGTGACCGCGGTGCGGGTGAGCACCACGGCGATGCCGAACGCGGCCGCCAGGGTGAGCAGTTCCAGTCCGCACCAGAAGGTCAGAGCGGTGCGCCGGCCGGCGGCGATGGCCGGCATCAGGCGCACCCGGACGTGCAGGGCGAACAGCCCGACCAGCCCGAAACACACTGCCTTGGCCAGCACCAGCACGCCGTAGCGGGTGGTGAACAGGGACGCCGGCAGCGCCGTCACCGGGGAAAGCGCCAGTTCCAGCAGGCCATTGAAGAGTCCGGATATGCCGACCACCACCACGCACCAGGTGGCCAGTCTGGAAAAGCGGGGCAGCGCGGCGGCCAGCAGCGCCGGGCGTCGGGCCAGGAAGACCACGATCGCCGCCAATCCACCGGCCCAGGCCGACGCCGCGGCCACGTGGAGCTCCATCGAGACCATCGACAGGTCGTGGTAGGCCCAGGCCGAGGCATGCCCGGTCAGCGGCAGCGGCAACAAACCGAAGATCGCCACCCCGACCCGCAGCTCGGCCGGCACCTGTTCGCCGTGCCGCACCGCCAGCCGGGCCAGCCAGAAGGACAGCAGCGCGCAACCCGCCGACAGCAGCAGGCCCTTACCGGCGGCAACCGCACCGATGTAACGCCAAATCGCCGCCGGGGTGGGCGGTTCGAGTTCGGCGGTGAGTAGGACGATGGCCAGCAGCGCGGCCACCCCCCACAACGCGGCCGCCCACGGGGCCGCCCGGCGGGGCCCGATCAGCGCCGGTTCGCTGTCCTCGGGGTGGTCGAAGCCGATCATCTTGGGCAGCAGCGCCAGCCCGGCGGTGGCCACCGCGCCCAGGTCGAGCAGGGTCCGGACCACCGGGATCCCCAGCCGGACGAACCAGTTCGGCGCCGCGATCCCCTCGGCTGCGGCCTCCGAGGTGGTCACCGTGCCCACAATCGCCGCCACCACGCCGGCCGCCACCAGCAGCGCCGCGAACCGGGCCGGGTCCCGGACCAGCCCGGCGAACCGGGCCGTTTCGCCGGGTCGGGCCGTCACCGGCCGGGTCGAGGTCACCGGTTCATGGTGACACGTCGTTCTCAGGCGGATTTGTTGCCTATGTGAGTCAAATCCGCCTGAAGTCAGCGCGTGCGTTGCACCCGCCGGACCTGGAAGTCGGGCTGCTCGGACTCGACCACCGAACCGTCCTGGGCGAAGATCAGGAAGCTGTCGAACGTGCGCGCGAAGGCCCGGTCGTGGGTGACCGCCACGACCGTCCCGTCGAAGGCGGTGAGCGCGTCTTCCAGGGCTTGGGCCGAATACAGGTCCAGGTTGTCGGTCGGCTCGTCGAGCAGCAGCAGCGTGGCCCCGGACAGCTCGAGCAGCAGGATCTGCATCCGGGCCTGCTGCCCTCCGGACAGCGTGTCGAAGGTCTGCTCGGCCGACCTGGCCAGACCGTAGCGATCCAGGGTCCGGGCCGCCTGCTCCCGACCCATCCCGGCCCGGTGATCGTCGCCGTGGTGCAGGATCTCGAGCAGGGTGTGCCCGAACAGCCTCGGGTCGGCGTGCGTCTGCCGGAAGTAGCCGGGGCGCACCCGCGAGCCCAGCACCACCGACCCGGTGTGGGTCACCGGGGGGAGGCCGTCCGACGAGACCGGCTGATGGGCCGGGTCCGGGTCTGAGCCACCGTGGGCCAGCAGCCGCAGGAAGTGCGACTTGCCCGACCCGTTGGATCCCAGCACGGCCAGCCGCTGCCCGTAGAACACCTCCAGGTCGAACGGGCGCATCAGCCCGGTCAGCTCCAGCTCGCGGCACACGATGGCCCGCTTGGCCGTCCGCCCACCGGACAGCCGCATGGCCACCTTCTGCCGCAGCGGCACGGCCAACGGTGGTCCCGCCTCTTCGAACTTGGCCAGTCTGGTCTGCGCCGCGTGGTAGCGGGAGGCGAAGCCGTCGTTGACGGTCGCCTTGACCTTGAGCATCTGCACCAGCTGCACGATCTTGGCGTGCTCCTCGTCCCACCGCCGGCGCAGTTCGTCCAGCCGCGAGTTGCGATCGTCGCGGGCCTGTTCATAGCTGGCGAAGGTGCCTCCGTGCACCCAGGAGGTCGCGCCGGCCACCCCCGGCTCCAGGGTGGCGATCCGGTGCACCCCCTGGGTGAGCAGCTCCCGATCGTGCGAGACCACCAGCACCGCTTTGGTGGTCGCCACCAGCTGACCCTCGAGCCACTGCTTGGCGGGCACGTCGAGGAAGTTGTCCGGCTCGTCCAGCAGCAACACCTCGGCCGGGCCGGACAGCAGCAGTTCCAACACCAGCCGCTTCTGCTCGCCGCCGGACAGGGTAGCCGCAGACCGGAACTTGGCCCGGTCGTAGGGGATGCCCAGTGCGGCCACGCAGGCTCGGTCGTACTGCAGCTCCCAGTCGTAACCGTGCGCGTCGCCCCAGTCGGCCAGCGCCTGGGCGTAGGCCATCCCGATTCTGTCCACCGCGTCGCTGTCGGTCTCTTCGATCATGGCCATCTCGGCGGCGTCGATCGCCTGCCCCGCGGCCCGGACCGGCGCCGGACTGACCGCGAGCAGCAGGTCGCGGACGGTGCCGTCCTGCGGCACCCCGCCCTCGACCGCCGGCCCGTGCCCGACCATGCCCACGAACTGCGGCATCACCGCCAGCGTGCCGGACCGGGTGACGGCGCCGTCCTCGGCCGGCAACTCCCCCGCGGCGATCCGCAGCAGTGTGGTCTTGCCGGTGCCGTTCGGGCCGATCAACGCGGTCGTTCCGGTCGGGACGCGGAAGTTGACGTCGGCCAGCAGCGGCCGCCCGTCGGGCAGGGAGTACTCGATGCTGCCGAACTCGAGATACCCCATGGGCCGAAGCCTGACCAGCCGCCGGCCGGGCTGTCAACCCGGTTGAACCGCGCCGCTCACTCGCGCAACCTGTCGATGGCCGTGGTCATCCGCTTGACGCTGGCCGGCACCGCGGTGCGCAGGGGCTGGGCGAAAACGGCCACCCGGAGCTCCTCGAGCAGGCGTTGGACCTCGGCCACGGCCGGACTCCCGGCGCGACCGGGCGCGAGCTCGGCCACCGTGGCCTGGAACCGGGCGGCCAGCTCGTTGACCTGGCCCATCCGGTCGAGGTCGCGTTCCGGGTTCTCCCGCAACCGCTGGGCTCGAATGGTCAGCGCCTGCAACCAGCGGGCCAGGTCCGGCAGGTGAGCGGCCCCGGTCCAGGTCAGGAACCCGGGTGGCAGCAGCGCGGCCAGTCGGGCCCGCAGATCGGCCAGTTGGACGTTGCGGCCCGGGGCGGGTGGCACCGCCGCAATCGCCTCCTGGGCCTGGTGCCCCGCGGTGACCACGTCGACCGCGGCTCGGGCGACGTCGAGTACGGCCCGCGGCACCTGGGGCGCCAGTCGTGCGGTCAGCGCGGCGAAGGCGGGCTCGTCCCACGCCGGTCCGCCGGCCCAGTCCAGCAACGCCTCCACGGCCGCGGCGGTGGCGTCGGCCAGCAGGTCGGTCAGGGAGCCGAACGGGGTGCTGGCCAGCACCAGCTGTTCGGTTCGGGTCAGCCCCTTGCGCACATGCCCGGTCGGTACCGGGATCTGCGCGACCAACAACCGTCGGGTGCCTCCCCGCATGGCCACGGCCTGCTCGTCGGGGTCGGCGAAGACGTCGATGCCGACCGTCGTGCCCTCGTCGACCAGCGCCGGGTAGCCGACCACGCTCTGGCCGTCGACCACCGACTCGACCCGCCGGGGCACACCCTGGGCCGGGAACGCCGCCAACCCGGATTGCCGGATCGACGGGCCGGACACCTGCGCCACCGCGACCCGGGTCTGGGTCCGCAACCGCCGCTGCAACGCATCCAGGTCCAGACCGGTGGCCACCTCGACGCCGTCCGGACCGACCACCCGAAACCGCAGCCGCAGGTGGGGTGGCAGCCGGTCGAGATCGAAATCCGTCTCCCGGATCGGAAATCCGCCCAGCCGGGTGAGCGCGTCGGCCAGACCGACCGGAGTGACCGACGATCCGCCCAGTGCGGCCAAGGCCCGACCGGCGGCGTCGGGCACGGGGACGAACAAGCGGCGCAACGTCTTCGGCAGCGACCGGATCAAGGCAATGGCCAGATCCCGCTGATGACCGGGGATCTGGTCGGGAAGGGTGTCGGGTCGGAGCCGGGCCAGGACGGCCAGCGGAACGGTGACGGTGACGCCGTCATCGGCGCGGCCGGGCTCGAACACGTAATCCAGCGGGAGTTCCGCGCCGCCGTCGCTGCGCAACGTGTCCGGGAAAGCGGCCGCGTCGACCCCATCGGAGGCCGCCGTGAGCATCTCGGCGGTGAACGTGAGCCGGTCAGGAGTGGTCCGAGAAGCCTTGCGCCACCACGCGTCGAACCGTCGGCCGGAGGTGATGTCGGCGGGAATGCGGGCGTCGTAGAGCGCGAAGACGGTGTCGTCGTCGACCAGCAGGTCCCGACGTCGGGCCCGATCCTGCAGATCCTCGACCTCCTGCGCGGCGCGTCGGTTGGCGGCCAGGAAGCGGTGCCGCGTCTCCCAGTCCCCTTCGACCAACGCGTGCCGGACGAACAGTTCCCGAGCCAGTTCCGGGTCGATGGCGTCGAAGGCCACCGTGCGGGCGGCGATCAACGTCACGCCGAGCAGGGTGAGCTTCTCGGTCGCCACGACCTGGGCCCGGCGTTTGCTCCAGCGCGGTTCGGAATAGTTGCGCCGCAGCAGTTCTCCACCGACCGACTCGACCCATTCGGGTTGCACCCCGGCAGCGATCCGGCCGAACAGGCGGGAGGTCTCGACCAATTCGGCCGTCATCACCAGCTCCGGTGGGCGGCGGGCCAAGGCCGACCCCGGCCACAGCACGAACGAGCTGCCGCGGGTGCCCTGGTACTCGCGGCCGGCCGATGCGCGCAGGCCGACATGCGACAGGAACCCGGTCAGCAGGGCGGTATGGATGGTCTGCGCATCGAACGGATGGGTGGCCAGCGAGCCGCGACCCACCCCGGCCGGGAGGGAATCGGATTCCGCGACGGGGACGGCCGCCTCCGGCCCTCGCCCCCGGGAAACCTGCCGGAGCTGGGCATGCAGGTCCTGCCACTCCCGGATGCGCAGGTAGTGCAGGTACTCGGACTTGCACATGCGCCGGAACGCGTTACCGGAGCGGTTCTTTCCCTCGTGCTGGAGATAGCGCCAGAGGTGCAGCAGGCCGAGGAAGTCCGACCCCGGGTCGACGAAACGGGAATGGGACGCCACGGCCCGGTCCCGATCGTCCAGCGGGAACTCGCGCACGTCCTGAATGGCCAGACCGGCGGCCAAGACCAACATCTCGTCCCGACAGCCGCGTTCGGAACCCTCCACCACTATCCGAGCCAGGCGGGGATCCAGCGGCAACGCGGCAATGGCCCGCCCGACACCGGTCAGCCGAACCTCCGCACCCGCGGAGACGTCCAGCGCGCCGAGTTCGCGCAAGACCGTGAGACCGTCCGCGACCTGCCGCGCGTCGGGCGGGTCCAGGAAAGGGAAGTCCTGGATGTTCCCCAGCCCCAGCGCGGCCATCTGCAGGATGACCGAGGCCAATGAGGTCCGGGAGATCTCCGGATCCGTGAAGCGGGGCCGGCTCTCGAAATCGGCCTGGCTGTACAGCCGAATGCACACGCCGGCGGCAACCCGGCCGCAGCGTCCGGCTCGTTGGCCGGCCGAGGCCTGCGAGATGGCCTCGATGGGCAGCCGCTGCACCTTGGTCCGGGTGGAGTAGCGCGAGATGCGCGCCGTGCCCGGGTCGATCACGTAGTGCACGCCCGGCACGGTCAGCGAGGTCTCGGCCACATTGGTGGACAGGACGATGCGTCGCCCCGGGTGGGCCGAGAAGACCCGGTGCTGTTCGGCCGCCGACAACCGGCCGAACAGCGGCAGAATTTCCGGACCGTTCCGCCGTCCGGCCAGATGCCCCCGCAAAACCTCAGCGGTATCGGTGATCTCGCGTTCGCCGGAGAGGAACACGAGGATGTCCCCCGGCCCGGCGTCCATCAGCTCGTCGACCGCCCGGGAGATGGCCTGGGACTGATCGATCTCGCCGTGGTCGGAGGCCGTGATCTCGTCATCGTCGGGATCATCGGTGGCCGCCTCGACCACACCGTAGGGGCGATAACGGATCTCGACCGGGTAGGTGCGCCCGGACACCTCCACCACGGGCGCGCCACCGAAGTACCGGGAGAACTTCTCCGGATCGATGGTGGCCGAGGTGACGATCACCTTCAGATCGGGCCGGCGCGGCAACAGGTTCCGCACGTACCCGAGCAGGAAGTCGATGTTCAGGCTGCGCTCGTGGGCCTCGTCCACGATCAGCGTGTCGTAGGCCAGCAGGTCCGGGTCACGGTGGATCTCGGCCAGCAGGATGCCGTCGGTCATGAGCTTGACCAGCGTGTCCGGGCCGGTGTGATCGCCGAACCGAACGCTGTAGCCGACCGGCCCGCCGAGCTCCGTGCCGGTCTCCTGCGCGATTCGCTCCGCCAGCGCCCGGGCGGCGATCCGGCGCGGCTGGGTGTGCCCGATCATTCCGGTCACGCCTCGGCCCAGGCCCAGGCAGATCTTCGGCAACTGGGTGGACTTCCCCGACCCGGTCTCGCCGGCCACGATGACCACCTGGTGCGCGGCAATGGCCGCGGCCAGGTCGTCCGCCCGTTCGCTGACCGGAAGGTCGGGGGGATAGCTGATCGGCGGCACCGACGCCCGGCGGCGCTCGATCCGTTCCGGACTCATCCTGGGCCGTTGTTGTCCACGCCCCCGGTGTCGCCGCGATCGGTCCGTCCGCGCGGCCCCGGACGACGCGGACGAAGAGGTCATGACCCGGCCAGGATAGGTGCAGCTGACACAATTGGTCGGTGAACATCGGCTACCTGCTCGCCGTAGCCGGTGCGCTGGGCTCCGGCACCGGATCGGTGCTGGAGTCCCTGGCGGTCCGGCGCTCCGGTGCCTACGGCGGTGACAACGATGATCTGGACAAGATCGCCCGCCAGCCGTTGTACTGGCTCGGGGTGGCCATCGACATCATGTCCTTCGGTTTCGCCGCGGCCGCGTTGCACCTGTTGCCGCTGTTCCTGGTCCAGACCGTGATGGCGTTCAGCGTCGGTGTCACCGCCACCATCTCGACCTTTCTGGGCCTGCGGCTGGGGCGAAAAGGCTGGTGGGCGCTGGCGTCGTCGGTGGTCGGACTGGTCCTGCTCGGCCTGTCGGCCCAACCCGGTCCGGCGCCGCGACTGCCGCCGGGTTGGCGGTGGATCCTGCTTGCGGTGAGCGTGCCGGTGGCCCTGACCGGGTACTTCGCCAGCCGCACGCATCAGCGCTGGACCGCTCCCCTGCTCGCCTTCGCGGCCGGTATCGGCTTCACCGCGGTCGCGGTTTCCGCCCGCACCCTGCACGTGGACCCGACCCTGGCGGGTTGGCTGCGCGAGCCGGCGATCTGGGCCATCGTGCTCAACGGCGTGGTCGCCACGGCCACCTTCGCGATGGCCCTGCAGAAGGGCAACGCAACCACGGTGTCCGCGGTCATGTTCGCCACGAACACGGTGGTGCCTTCGGTGATCGGGCTGACCCTGCTGCACGACTCCATCCGTCCGGGCGCGGCGCTGCCGGCGGCGGTCGGCTTCCTCGTCGCCGTGCTCGGCTCGATCACCCTGGCCCACTTCGCCGCCCGGGCCGAGCGAGACCAACGTGCGGACGATCCGCATTCGTCCGAGGCCGCTCTGACGGTCTCCGAGTAGTCGGCCGAGGAGTCTCGGCGTCGTGGCACACTCGCACTGACCGGTGAAAGGGTGGTGAACGACGTGACGTCAGGTCTGGGTCGCTTCTTCAAGATCCCCACCCCGGCCGAGCGGCTGGCCGGGCTCAAGGTCCGCTCCGACGTCGCCGCCGCGGCGGTCAAGATGGCCGCCAGTCGACGCTCGGACCTGACCGCGCAGATGATCGGCGACGCGCTCCCCGAGTCCGAGTTTGCCGTGACCATGATCGAGGGGCGCCGCGAGAAGGCGCGTGGCGTGCTGCTGCTGACTACGCGGCGTGTGCTCTTCGTGGCCTACGACCGCACCGGGTTCGCCGCCGAGGTTGCCCTGGCCGGATTGCGACCGGCGGCGATCGTGGCCCGGGGCATGCACCTGAGCGTCGGGCCCATTGCCATCGACCAGACACTGGGTCGCTCGGCCGACATCTTCGCGGAGGCGCTGATCCGGCAACTCGAACCCGCGTCGGCGGCCGGGGTCAAGAATCCGATGGAAGTGTTGGCCGAGATCCGAGCCCTGCACGACGCCGGGGTCATGTCGGACGAGGAATTTGCGGCCGAGAAGGCCCGTCTGCTCGATCAGCTGTAGATCAGACCCTTGACATCCCGCACCAGAGCGCGTTGACTGCTCCTTATCCAGAGCAGTGCTCACATCAAGGAGCGATGATGACAATGACCGAACATCGATACGTGGTGCCGACCGGTGCGGACCGGGTGTTCAACCGGATGGTGGCGGCCCTGACCCGGATGGGGATCAGCGTCATGGGCAGCCGCGAACTTGCGGTCCCGGGCCGGTCGAGCGGGGTCTGGCGGACCACTCCGGTCAACCTGCTGCGCATCGACGGCACCGACTATCTGGTGGCCCCGCGGGGTCGGACGCAGTGGGTGCGGAATCTCCAGGCCAGTGGCCACGGCCGCTTGCGGGTCGGCCGTCGGGTGACCCCGTTCACCGCAATCGAAATCGCCGATGCGGACAAGCCACCGGTCATTTCCGAATACCTGCGCCGCTGGGGATGGGAAGTCGGAAAGTTCTTCGAGAATCTGGATGCAAAATCGTCACCCGCGGACATTCTGGCGGCCGCGCCGGGGTTCCCGGTGTTCCGGGTCGACCCGGCGACGGCCTGAGCCTGCGGGCTCGATCAGACTTGGGCCAGACGACGGGTGACGATGCGGCGCAAGTCCCGAGTCTGCTCGTCCGGGTAACGCTCGATGATGTCGAGCAGCTCGAAAAGGTCGTTCTCCGAACGGTATTGCGCGATATCGCGTTCCATCGCCTGGCGCGCCCGGTGCTGGGCGGCGGCGGTCGGGTTGCGGTGCAGGTGCAGGGTCATCGTTTTCCTCCGAGGACTCGTCTGGTGGAGGCATCTTTGCCTGGAGCGCTCCCTCTTTCCGTTTCCGGTTGAGCGCTTCCACCTTGAATGACGCCGTGGCGGGCCTGAATGTTCCGCTTGTTTCAGCCTGGTGATCATGATCTACACCACGTCGATTCGGGAAAGCCTTTACCAACGTTTTGGCTGGTAAAGGCTTTCCCGGGGGTTCCCGGCGCGCCTACCTCAGGTGGTCCGCTTCCCGGTCCCGCGCCCCGAGCCGCGTCCTCGTCCGCCTGGTCGTGGCTCTGGGCGTCGGCGCTGCACGTCGCCGCCGTCAGATCGCTGGCCTCCGACACGGCCGCCGACTTCGGATCAGGCGCGATCCGGCACCGGTTCCACCCACCTGAAGTGGAACATCCGGGGTTCCACAACGCCCGTGGACGCAGACTGGGCCAAGACGCGCCGAAACCCGCCCAAAATCACCCATTCAGGGCAGCGATGACGGTATCGCTTCCGCCCGGAACCTGCTCTATTGCCTGTGTGGATTGTGTGCGACGCCCATGCCTGCGGCCGCCGGGTATGACCCGGTCGATGCGGGCGCGTTCGCATCGCCCGCCTGGTCACCGGCCGGCCCCTGCGAGCTGATGAGCTTGCCCATCATTCTGTCCGAGAAGCTCCGCCGCCCCGATCCGGCCGGGCTGTCCCGGCCACGCCTGGAACGCCCCCTGCTGCGGCGCGAACCCGGCTCGCCGGTGGGCACCCTGGATCTGGTCGTGGCGCCCGCCGGTTCCGGCAAGACCACCCTGTTGGCGCAGGTGGCGGCGGCGGCCGCGGTTCCGGTGGCCTGGTATCGAGTGACCTCGGACGACGAGACCGAGCCGATTTTCGCGGCCCATCTGGACCGAGCCCTGGCCTTGGCCCTGTCCGACGGATCGGCGGAGGAGTCCCCCGCCGGCGTGAACGAGTTGCTCGCCCGCTGGGACCGGCTCGCTCGGCCGGCGCTGCTCGTCCTGGACGACGTGCACGAAATCGGGGGCACGCCCGCCGAACGCGCGCTGGAATCGTTCGTCGCGCTGCGCCCGCCGAGTTTGCAGGTAGTGGTCGCCGCCCGCCGCCAGCCCGAACTGAACATCCCCCGGTTGCGACTGTCCGGACTCCTGCGCGAGTGGACCGGGGATGACCTGCGGTTTCGATCCTGGGAAGTCGAGGAGCTGTTCGTCACGGTCTTCGGCGAGCCGTTGCCTCCGGAGGCCGCGGCCGCGTTGACCCGCCGGACCGCCGGCTGGGCGGCGGCGCTGCAGCTGTTCCACCTGTCCACCGCCGGTCGCTCGGCCGCCCATCGCACCCAGGCCGTGGCCGAGCTGGCCCAGCGTTCCCGGTTGATCCGCGCCTACCTGGTGCGCAACGTGCTCGAGGAACTGCCGGAGGACCACCGGTCTTTTCTGGTCCGGACGAGCGCGCTGGGCGTCCTCACGGGCGAACTCTGCGATCAACTCCTGGGCACCAGCGGTAGCCATCTGATCCTGGACGACCTCGAACGCCGTCAGCTGTTCACGTCTTCGGACGACGACGGGCGGACGTTCCGCTACCACGAGGTCTTGCGGAGCCATCTCGAACTCGCCCTGGTCGATGGGTACGGCACGGCCGGCGCGCGCTCTTGGTACCAGCGCAGCGCCGACCTGCTCGCCGCGGCCGGACAGGTCCGGGCCGCGCTGCGGGCCTACGCCCGGGCCGAGAACTGGGCCGCGGTGACCCGGTTGATCCGCGAGCAGGAGACCGTCGGCGGTGACCCCGGTCGGCCTCTGGGCGATGAGTTCATGCTCCCGCCCGGGGCCGTGTTCACCGATCCCTGGCTGGCCCTGACCCGGGCCCGCCGGCTGGTCCGCACGGGTGCGATGGACGCCGCGGTGGACGCATATCGGCGGGCCGACGCCCTGCTCGACGAGCCCGATTTCCGGGCTGTGTGTCGCGACGAACGGGCTCGGGTCACGCTCTGGAGCCCCGGTGCCGAGGGCGAGCGCACCGCCGTGCTCACACCGTCCGGAGCGCACGACCCCGCCTGGATGCCCAGCAGGGCCGGGGCGACACCCGCGCATTGGAGCGATGCCATCCGGCGCGGTCTGCGGATCTGCTTGGCCGAGCCGGTGCCCGCGGGCCGATCCGGTCCGGGTTGGGAGCTGGCCCGGGGCGCGACGCTGCTGTTGGCCGGCGATTTCCGCTCGGCCGGACACTGTCTGGACGAACTGATCGAATCGACGAGCGAACCCGGGACCATCGACGTGCTGGCCCGGCTGACCAGAGTGGTGCTGGCCCTGCTCAGCGGCGAGGACCGCAGTGGTGACCTCGGCCAGATCGCGGTCGACGCCGACAACGAAGGGCTGCCCTGGGCGGCTCGGGTCGCCCATGGCCTCTTCGAGGCGGCCCAGTTGCCCACCCAGGGCACGTCGCGGTGGCGGGCCGAGTCCTGCGAGCGACTGAGCCGCCAGTGCGAGGCCACCGGCGACGCTTGGGGTGCAGCGCTCATCCGGCTGGCTGCTGCGGTCTGCGCCGTCTTGGCCGGTGGCTCCGACGCGGTCATGGATCTGGCCGAGGCCGCTCAGCGGTTCGAACGGCTGGACGCGGGGGTTCTGCGCGTCTGGGTCGACACCGTGCGGCTGCTGCGCGACGGCGCCGGCGACGTCGGGGAGTTGCGTCAGCTCGCGGTCGAGGCCGACCGGCGAGGCATGGATGGGGTCGTTGCGCTGCTCGGCGTGGCGTTGGCCGACGGTCCGACCGCACGCATCTCGGCTGAGCGGGACACCCGTCGCCTCGGTCTGGATGGGGTGGTGGGGGCTCTGCTCCGTCCCGCCGTCGACGCGCACCAGCCGTTCGCCGCAGCGTCCGAACCGATGGCCCCGCCCGCCGCCGGCCCGATCGTGACTGTCCGCTGCTTCGGCCGGTTCCAGGTCCTTCTCGACGGGACGGAGTGGGACCTGGCCGGACTGCGGCCGCTGCCGCGCACCGTGCTCCGGCTGCTGGCGCTGTCCTCCGACGGCGAGTTGCACCGCGAACGCCTGGTGGATCTGCTCTGGCCCGACGTCGATCTGATCACCGGTACACGCCGGCTGCAGGTCGCGGTGTCCAGCATCCGCCAGGCTCTGGAACACGCCGGACTGCGCGGGTCCGATCTGGTCAAGCGGTCGGGGGACAGCTACCGGCTGGTGCTGGCCGACCCGGCCGCGATTGACGTCCGGGCCTTCGAACAGCACGCCGCGCGCTCCGCCCTGGCCCGGCGGCACCACCAGCATGAGGAAGCCGTCGTCGAAGCGGAGGCGGCGCTGGCCTGCTACCGCGGTGACCTGCTGCCCGAGGACGGCGCCGCCGACCACGTCGCCTCGGCCCGCGAGGGCTACCGGCTGGCCGCCGCCGAGATCGCCCTGGGACTGGCCCGGGAGTTGCTCGAGTTGGGGCGGCTGGACTCCGCCACCGCCGCCGTTCGCCGGTCCGTTGACCTCGATCCCTACCGTGACGAATCCTGGCGGTTACAGGCCGAGCTCTACGACCGTTCCGGCAACCGTTCGGCCGCGCACCGCACCCGGTCCGAGCACGAACGCGTCATCGCCAGCCTCACCGCGGACTGACCTCGACCCGGTGACGCAATTCCGCCGGCTTGTTCGCCGTCACGACCGCGTCCAACCGCCGGGTGTCGGCGCCGGCCGGATCGGCGACGCGCAACCGGACCACCAGCTCGCCGTCCGGCTCCCCGGGCAGCGGCGACCCCGGGGTCAGCGACCATTGCGCGCCGCCCGGGTCGATGATCTCGATGTCGTCCGCCTCGGCGGCAGTCTCGAAGGCGTCGGCGACGGCTTCCCGCAACCCCACCGTGGTACCTCGATGACCGGTTCGTTCCACGCCGTGCGCCACCACCTCCCGGCTACGCGCCTGGGACAGGTGCGCGTCCAGGGAGACCCCGAGCCAGCTGGCCAACCAGCCCAGCGCATCCGCGGGAGCCGTGCTCGGGTCGAGGTAGGCCGGCAGGCAGTCGAGGGTGGCCAGCACCGGCGCCAAGACGTCGTCCAGGCCTTCGCACAGGAGCTGGGTGAACGGATCGGCCAGATAGATGGCCGGCAGCGACTGACCGATCGGATGGGGAGAAGCCAGATCCGGCAATGCCTTTCGGCCTACCCGACTGGCCGCGACGGCCAGCAGCTCCTCGTTCTCGTCGCTCATCGACATGATTCGCTCGTCACCTCGCTCATCCGCGCACCCGGACCTGATGCTCGTAGGAGCAGACCAACCCGGTGGCCGGCACCGCCAGCCGGGGAATCTCGGCGCCGCGCCTTCCGCTGCCCGGGTCGGCCGGGAAAAGCCGGATCGAGACCTCTTCGGCGAGATCCACCCCGCGAACCTGGGACAGGGCCGCGTTGACCTCGTGGGACAGCACCGCCCGGCCGAACGCCCAACCGCGGCCGTCCCCGCCGATGACCGGGTCGAACAATCGGTACAGGGCCCGCAAGACATCCACGCGGACGTCTTCGGCCCGGAAGTTGGGCCGCGCGCTCACCTGCACGGCCACGGTCAGCCATCGGTATTCCGGCGGCTCGACCACCAGTCGGGTACCCAGAACTTTCCGCTCAGCCAGATGAGAGGTGATGCGCGCCAGCGATTCCGGTAGCGGCTGCAGGTCAGCCGGGCGGACCCGGCCGAGTTCGTCGCGCTGCAGCTGGGGTACCAACAGCACCCGGACGCCCCGCGCGTCCGGTCCGGTCTCGCCGGCCACGCAGTGCACCCGAGCGATCTCCGGCGCCACCTCGCGGGTGAGATCGACGTAGTCGTCGGCGGTGATGGCCCGGCCCCGGGCCCGCAGCAGCAGCGGCGCCCGGACCTTGGCGTCGGCCAGGCTCTCGGCATCGGCGCCGCCGACCGCCGGGGCCCGATTCTCCACCCGGGTCACATACGGCACGCTGGTCTTGAGAACCCGGATGGCGCCGATGGTCACGTTTCCGCCGGATCCGCCGC
Organism: Nakamurella sp.; assembly: GCA_965277905.1. GTDB lineage: Bacteria > Actinomycetota > Actinomycetes > Mycobacteriales > Nakamurellaceae > Nakamurella. Next base: position 2,433,981 of record CBDIDW010000006.1, on the reverse strand, counting down.
CGGTGCGGTACGAGGCCAGCCGCAGGTGTGCGGCCTTGGGCGGGATGGCGCCGTAACAGCGCAGGGTGCCGTCGGCCTCCCGCACCGCGGGCCCGAAGTGCACCTCGCCGGCGAATGCGTCCAGCTGGTAGACCTTGTCGGCCGGTTCGGCCTGGGCGAAGTGCTCGACCTGGGTCCAGGTGCTGACTCCGTCGTCGTCCACCGCGAACAGACCGGGCGGCTCGCGATCGACGTCATCCCAGGGCACCACCGGGTGGTGCTGCAGCGAGAATCGTTGTCCCGGCGTGCCGTCGGACATGCCGATCTGCTCGTCCCGGACCACCTCGGCGTGCACGATGCGCGTCGTCCCGCCGATGGTGAAGGCCGAGATCGACCGGATGCGGGGCGATTCGGTGTAGGTGGGCTGTCCTGGCTCGGGCTCGATCAGCCGGCAGCGCAACCAGCCGGCCCGTTCGGAGTTGATCACCGACATCTGATGTCCTCCCGTCACGTGCAGGACCACGTCACCGGGACGGTTCAGCCCGCCGGATTCGTCCCGCTCGATCTCGCAGGCCACCCAACCCCCGGGCGTCAGCGCCTCCCACATCAGCGGCGGATGCAGCGGATCCACTCCGACGCCGGCCACCCAGCAGTCCAACCGGATGACCACGGCACAGTGCGGTACCGCGGCCGAGAGCCCGACCAGCATGGCCGCACCCGCCTGCGGAATACCCCGATCGTCACCCGATCCATCCCGCACGAACGACGGGAAGCCCTCCCCGCTGCCCAGTTTGGCCGTCATCGAGACCGGAGCGCCACCGCCCACCGGAGCGCTGGCCACAGCGTGGAACCGGCACGGCACGATGCGCAGCTCGTGCAGCGTGGTGAACACGATGGGGTCGTCCACGTCGGTGCGGGGGGTGGCCACCTCGGTCTCGGCCCGCACGTTCACGGTCTGCGGCTGCGGCGCGGACAACCAGAAGGTGACTTCACCCCGGGCTGCGCTCGGCGGTCGCAGTTGGACGCCGACCAGATCCAGGAACTTGATGTAGTGCCGGTCCGGCACCCGGTTCAGGCGATAGATGAGCTGATCGACCATGGTCGCGAAGGCCTCGATCAGCGTGACCCCGGGATCGGACACGTTGTGGTCGGTCCAGGACGGGCAGCGCAGCTGCACCATGCGTTTGGCCTCGTCGACCAGGTCCTGGAACTGGCGGTCGTCGAGATTCGGCGCGGGAAGCACCATGGGTCAGCCTCTCGGGTTCGGGACTTCGCGCTCGTCCGGAATGACGTAGAACGGGAACACCAGGTTCCGACGATCGTTGAAACCTTTGATTTTGTAGATGATCTCAACATGGACAACGCCGAGGTCGGCGGCATCGAAAGCGACCCGGACGTCGAACACATCGATGCGCGGTTCCCACTGCTCGAGGCAGGCGCGCACGTCATAGGCGATGGCCCCGGCGGTGGCCGCGTTCAATGGGTCGAACAGCCGCTCCTGGATGCGGCAGCCGAATTCCGGCCGCATCGGGCGCTCCCCCGGTGAGGTACCCAGGATGAGCCGGATGGCCTCGACGATCTCGCGTTCGCCGGCCACCAACGAGATACCGCCGGTGGCGTCCACCCCGAGCGGGAAAGCCCACCCGGCACCGACGAAATCCGAAGCTGGTAGGGGCATGTCAACCTCCGATGAGCACGGTGGGGGCACCCATGATGATGGGGGCGCCGCAAGCGGACATGTCGCCCATCCGGGCCGCGGGCAGGCCGCCGAGGAGGACGGTCGGGCAGCACGGCGGGATGATGGCCGTCGGCGGGTGGACGGCCGGTGGCGGGAACGAGCAGATGTGTGGAGTGCCCGCGGTGGCCGCCGGCATGCCGCCGATGAGCACGGTGGGCACTCCGGGCGGCCCGATCACCCCGGGGTGTCCGGTGGGGTCGCCGACCCTTGCTGCTGGAGGCATCTCGCCCTTCCCGTTCAGTTGATCTTGACCAGGGCGGCCGAGATGGAACACATGGCGCCGCCCTTGACCTCGGTCTGGCCGCTGCCTTCGAGGCTGGCGGTGACGCCCTTGAGGGAAAGCTGGGTGCCCGCGTTCACCGACACCTGGCCGCCGCCACCGTCGATCGATACGCCGTTGGTCGCGCTCACCTTGATCTGGCCGCCCTTGAGCTCCAAATCAGCGCTGGAGGAATCGATGGTGATGCCCTGCCTGCCCTCGACCAGCACGGTGCCGTCACTGTGCACGGTGACCTTGGTGCCCACCGCGTCCAGCTCGAGTTTGAGCTTGTCGCCGGTGGTGGACAGGGTGATGCCCTCGGTCCGGCCGTCGGCGTCGTGCAGATCGATGCGGTGGCCGCGCCGAGAGACGATGGAGCGGCGGTTGATGGCGCCGGACCCGCTGTCCACCAACGTGCCTCCGCCGGTGTCCGGGGTGTCCACCCCGTTGAACAAACCGCCCAGCACGCAGGGCCGGCGGAAATCGGCCTGTTCGAAAGCGACCAGCACCTCGTCGCCGACCTCCGGCACGGTCATCCCGCCGCGGGCCTTGCCCGCACCGAGCTGCACGGTGCGGGCCCAGTCGCTGACGTAGTCGTCGGACAGCCATGGGAAGGTCAGTTTCACTCGACCCTGGCCCTGCGGGTCGTTGGCGTCACTGACCGTCCCGATTGCCACCCCGGGCCGCGTCGACGTATCACCGCCGCCGGTGAGCCCACGCAGGCTGCGCTCGGCCCGGCCGGTGACCGCGAACGCCGTGGTGTAGCCGGTCGATGGGTCGAAGCGGTGCCGAGAGGTGGAGATGGTGTATTTGCCGTCGAACGGCTTTCCCAGACTCTCAACCGAGATCGCCTGACCCGCAGCCAGCTTGGGATTTCCGCGGGCGACCGCATCGACCTCGGCAAAGGATCCGGCAATCTGGTCGGCCAGGGCCTTGGCCGCGGCGTCGACCTCGGATTGGCTGCGGAAGGGCACATCGGTGGCCACGTACTCCGGATCGCCGAACGCGTGGGCCAGATCTGCCGGCGTGGTGCCGGGCAGCACCGCGCTGGTGGTCTGGGCCGGAGCCGTGCCCACCAGCGCCTTCTTGCTGGCCACATCCCAACCGCGCACGTGTACGGTCTTGACCTGCTGGGCCGAGGTGACCACCGCCCGGAAGCGAAGCAGGTCGGTGCCCTGGTGCAACACGAGCGGGTCCTGCCCGGGCTGAGCACTTCCATCGGGCGCGGTGGACGCGGCCTTGGGCGGGCCGAAGTTGAATTTGCCGTCCCGCACGGTGATCTCGAAACCGACGTCGCGGGCCAATCCGTCCAGGAATTCCCAGTCGGTGCTGGCGCTCTGGGACAGGTGGTCGTAGACCGTGGCCGTGCCGGTGATGCTGCCGACCGACAGTCCGGCTCGCTGAGCCACCGTCTTGGCCACGTCGCTGGCCGTGACCTGGGTGTAGGTGTAGGTCTGCCGGCCCCGAAACAGTCGATGCGCCTGGTCATAACCACGAATCACGGTGAATGTGCCGACGGAATCGAAACTCGTCTCCAGCGCGGTGATCTCGCCGCTGAACAGGACGGTCGGACTCTGCGCGTCGGCCGTCTGCACGGAGACCTTCAGCGCCCCGCCGATGGTGGCGTTGCCCTTGCTGATGACGATGTGGTCGGTGTCCCGAAAACGTAATACGGCCATGTCGGGCAGCCGCTGGCTGTCGTCGACGTACCCGTCGGAGAAGAGTGCCTCGACATCGGCGGGCAGCGGCGAGCCGGCGATCTCGACGATCGGGTGCGCGCTGGTGGTCACGACCGCGATCCCCAGGTCTGCTCGCCGGGCGGCGTGACCGACAGCTCTTCGGGATCGGGCAGCAGCAACACGCTTCCGGCGGTCAGCCGCAACGGGTCGTCAATCCCGTTGTAGCGGGCCAGCAGCCGCCACATCCCGGGGTCTCCGTATTCACCGAAGGCTAAGGACGCCAACGTGTCCGAACTGATGACCCGGTGCACGCGGCGCGCGGTGATGCTGCCCGAGGTCGGGTTGGTGCCGCCGTTGCCGCCGGGCATCTCCTCGAGGGTGATCGCGCAGGTGGCCCGAATGGGCGTGCCGTCCGAGGCGAACAGCGTGTACTTGGCGCTCACCGAGGTGATGAACCCCGGGAAGCTGGTGATCTGGCCCCAGGTGAAGGTGACCAGCGGGGGCAGCGGCTTCTTCTTGTCCAGACTGTCATTCGTGGGCACGCAGCAGCTGAACAGCTGCTCGACCGCCTTGACCACCGACGCGTCCTGCTTGCCGCTGGCGTCCAGGAACATCTCCAGACTCAGCTTGCACGGCTGCGGGCCCTGGTACTCGGGCGGGCCGGCCTTTTTGGCCCCCTTGGCCGGCTTGCGTTCCCACTTCGCCGTTTTCGCGATGGTCAGTTCCTTGGGATTGAACTGGAACTCGATCGAACCGATATCACCGCCCGGCTTCGCACCGCCCGGCGCCGGCACCGCGGTCTGCAACGCGAGCTTGGCCCGGCCGACCTGGGGTGGGGTCTGATCGCCCATCGGTGAGGGCACGCCGAGTGTGCCCCCGCCGGCATGGGTGAGCCCGACAGCGCTGGTCATCAGACGTCCTCGATGGTCAGGCCGTGGTGCGCGATCTCCAGCGTCTCCATGGCGGCCTTGTTGGTGTCGTAGTTCAGGGTCGGGCCGGTCCACCGCACCGGGATCACGCCGGCCAGCGACCACTGCGCCACGATGTCGTCGTCCCAGGACATGGCCGAGATGACCGCGGTGGTCGGGGTCACCCCGTTCACCATCGTGGCGACCCAGCGGGCCAGCTTGGCCGAGTCGGCCCCGATCGGTCGGGACAGCTTGATGTTCGGGTACTTGATCCGGGTGGGCAGTTGCCAGACGAAGCCGTTGTTGCCGCCCTCTTCGCGGGTCTCCAGTACGACCTCCATGCCCAGCCCCTCGCAGCTGGTGAACAGGCCGAGCGCGTTCTTGTCGATGCTGACTGAAAAACACACGCTGACAGCGCGTTCGGTGCTGGTCATGACGGTCTTCCTCTCATCGCCGCAACTCGCTGATCAGGCCGGCGCGTTCTCGGTCCAGCCACAGTTCGGTTTTCAAGCGGGCCGACAGCGGATCGAACAGGCGTCGGGCCAACTCGTCCAGGTCGGTGGGTAGCGCGCCCTCGCCGCCGGCCGGAGCCGGCCCGGCCGACGCGGTTTGCACCATCGGTGGATCGGCCAGGCGCTGCACGGGTGCGTCGTATGCCGGTCCGGATGACCCGGTGGGCGGGGCGAACTCCACCGAGTTGTCCGCCATCCGCTGCGCCACGCCGACGTTCACGGCGGCATCGCCGGCCAGCACCGGCGCAGGTGTCGACATGGCCAGCGGCAGGCTCCGAGCCGAAGCCGTCGGCCCGACCGAGGTCGGGGACAGCAACGGATACGCGCCCGTCGGCACCACCCGCGACAAGCTCGGCAGCGACGCAGGGACCGGCCCGGCGTTCGGTGCGTCGATCGAACGCAGCACCGTCATTCCGGGCTCGAGCGACGGCGATCCGAGCGCGGTAGCAAAAGCGGAATCAATGCGCTGCGCGACCGGGCCGGGAGTCGCCGCTGCGAGCGGGCCGGAGTGCATCGACGAGGTTCGGCCGGAAAGGGGCGGCGCATCGACGACCGAGAGGGTCGGCAAGTCCGCAACCGGCACCCCCGGAGCGGGATGGAACGCGCCCATCAGGGCGGGGGCCGGATCCACCAGCCGCTGGGCGAGCAGGGGGCGGCTGACCGCGGCCGGGGTCGCTACCGGGGCCAGCGGTACCGACGCCAGGGGGAACGACGGCTGAACCGGGCCGGCGCCGTCGGCCGGCGCAGGGTCACCGAGCGCGGCGTACGGCTCGTGGAGGGTCGCGTCAACGGCTCCGGGCAGTGGCGGTGCACCGATCTCGGCGTCCCGGGAGAGCGTCGGCAGCGCAGGACCGGACTCGGCCATCCTCGACACCGTTGGCCAGGCGGGCGCGATCGACAGCGAAGAACCGAGCTCGGCCCCGGCCGGATCGGCGATGCGGCTCCCGACGGGTGGCACAGCGGAGGCGCGGGGGCCGAGCGCTGCGGTGGGCAGCGACGCGACGCGGCGGTCGATCGACATTGCGAGCGGGTCGGCCGGGCGGCTCACCCCGGTGTCGCTGCGCGGAGTTGCCGACCACTCGGTCGGGTCCGGGCGGCCGAGCACCGTCCGCTGCAAGGACGTCCCGGCCGAGGAAGGGGTGTGGGCGGCGGTCGAGGGCACGACGGGGAGGCCGATCCGGGCCCGAGCCACCGATCGCGCCGGTGCCGCGTCGACCGCGCCGGCCCCGCCGAGCAGGTGCTCGAGGCCGATCAACGCGGGCATCTCCGTGGCTCGCTGCACCGGAGCATCGACCTGCTCACCGAACCGGACCGCCGCAGGGACATCGTTGTCGATGTCGACCTGGGGCTCTGACCCGGTGAGCAGGGGCCGTGCCGGTGCGAGACCGGGCGCCTCGGACCCGGGCGCCGGGGGGGTTGGGCCGGCCGGGGCCGAGTTCTGGTGAGCCGGTTCTGCCGCGTGGCTGGGTGCGGTTGTCCGCACCCCTGACCCAGGGTCCGTCGACAGTCTTTGTACAACCGGTGATGTCGGCCTCATCGCGGCGGGTGTCGGAGGCACTGTCAGCACGGGGGCCGTCGCTGCCGCGATCGTGCGCTGGACAAGAGCGGGTTCAATCCCGGCCGGCCGCCCGGCCGGCGCATTCACGACCGGGGTCACCGCGGCGGCCAGTGGACTTGTCGAGTCAAGGGCGGTCACCGGGGTCGGCGAAGGCACACCGGTGGCGACAGGAAGCGGGACCGGCGAGGCATCCGACAACTCACCGAGTAAAGGCAGCGCCGTCGCGATCGGCGGCGGCGCTGCGGCGGGCGCGACGGTTCGCTGAACCCCTTCGGGTGGCGCGGCCGGACCCTCCGGCGGTGACCCGACCGTGGCCAGCGTGGTCAATGCCGGATCGTCGGTCTCCCCGTGTTCGGCCAGAGATGGGTTCTCCACTGATGGCCCGGGGGCATCCGGGGTGCCAGCCGGATCGGCAGTCGGCCCGGTGATCACAGACGGCGTAGCGGCCGGTGGGGAAGCGGCGGTGACCGAGTCGAGCACTCGGGACACCCCCGGAATCCCGGAAACCAACTGTGCCGCAGCGGAGGTCAGGGCCCGCTGGGCGACCGGGCTGGAAAGGACCCGCTGGGCCACCGGCCCCGCCAGCATGCGATGTCCCCGACCGGGCGTCTCGGCTTCGACGTTCAACGGCAGCGGGTCGGCCGCCGCGTACGTGGTCGGCACCGGGGCGGCCAGCCCGTCCACCTGACCGGAGGGTCCGGCCAGGTCCAGGGAGTGACCGAGTGGGGCGAGAAAGCTCGGATTCTGCGCAGTGACCAGCGACGAGGCGAAGGTGTGCAGCGGAGCGACGGCGGGCGTCGGAGTGAGAACCCGCTGAATCGGCGGCAGCGTCCGCCAGCCGGCTTCTACCGGAGCCGTCGGAGTGCCCGCACCCGAGGGTGCTTCGGCCGACTCAGCGCGCGTCCACCAGTGCCCCATTGCTTCTCACCTCCCTCGCGACATCCGGGTGTTGATCTTGCCGATCTCATCGGCGTACCGACGACGTTCGGCGTGCTCCAGGTCGAGCAGATCATCGACCGCCCAATGGAAGTGGTAAGCGATGTACGCGATCTCCTCGTACAGCCGAGCAGGCGCGTACACCGCTATTCCCCCAGGCGCCCACCGGCGACGTCGATGGCAAACCGGTGCTCGCAGTTCGGGCACTGCACCGTGGCCCGGGTATGACCCTCGGTGTTGATCCGCCGGTACATGTCCTGCAGGAAGGCCAGGTCGGTGGCGAACAAATTCTCGATGACGCCGGCATGCACGTCGGAGACGGTGCCGAGCCGGGTGATGACCCGGCCCAGCAACACCACGGTCAGGTAGGCCGGGTTCTCCCGGACCCGGTCGTCGCGCATCGGCACGAGCTCGTCCCGGGCCGTGGCCAACCGCATGACTCCGTCGCGATGGACCGCGCCGGAGGAATCCACATAACCACGGGGCAGGGTGAACGCGAATTCCGTGCGCAACGGTTCGGGTACGTGGGCGGCCACCGGCTCGGCGTCGGGCCGCTCCAGCACCGCCGTCGCGGCCGAGTCCAGGTGGCCGCGACGCATCACTCGACCTCGAGCCGCTCGTAGGTGACGACCAACTTCTCGGTCAGCACGCTGGTGTCGCCGGCCTTGAGCGAACCGATCTCCAGACTCTTGGGCCAGGCGTTGGTCAGCGTGTACCGCTTCATCGCGTTGCCCTCGAAGTCGTACACGATGATCGCGCCGCCCTTGCGGGAGTCCGACATCTTGCCAAACTGCGAATCCTTGACCCACTTCTCAAAGCTCTGGTCGTCGGTGAGACCGCGGGTCAGGGTGACCTCGCCCGCCTTCCAGCGACCGGGTAGCTTCTTGATGACGTACTTGCCGTCGGGTCCGTTCTCCTTCAGTTCGATGACGTCCTGCTCCATCTTCAGGCCGCTCACCTCGGTGATGCTCTTGATCTGGATCCCGTCGATCTCGAAGCCGAATGAATAACCGGATGTCGAGTCGAAATCAGCCAGTGCCATGTGTTTTCGATCCTTTCTGGGAGGGCCGCGAACTACTCGGCGACCAGGCTGGTGCCGCCGGAGAACTGGGACAACTGGAAGATGACGAACTCGGCCGGCTTCACCGGGGCGACGCCGATCTTGCAGACGACCTGTCCGAGGTCGATACCCTCGGCCGGATTCGTCTCCCGGTCGCACTTGACGAAGAAGGCCTCGTCGGGCGTGCGGCCGAACAGGGCGCCCTTCCGCCATTCCATGACCAGGAAGGACGCGATGGTGCGACGGATCTTGGCCCACAGGGCATCATCATTGGGCTCGAACACGACCCAGTTGGTGCCGTTGAGGATCGACTCCTCCAGGTAGTTGAACAGCCGGCGCACGTTCAGGTATCGCCAGGCCGGATCGGAGGACAGGGTGCGCGCGCCCCAGACCCGGATGCCCTGCCCGGGGAAGGCCCGGATGCAGTTGATCCCGACCGGATTCAGCAGCTCCTGTTCCTTCTTGGTGATCTGCACCTCCAAGGAGATGGCGCCGCGGATGACCTCGTTGGCCGGCGCCTTGTGTACGCCGCGCTGGTCGTCGTTGCGACCCCAGATGCCGGCCAGGAAGCCCGACGGCGGCATGAAGATGTTGCTGCCCGAGGCGGGATCGGTGGCCTTGACCCAGGGCCAGTACAGGGCGGCGTATTTCGAGTCGTAGTTCGCCTTGTCAACCCGCCATTCCTTCACCTGCTGGGCGTTCAGTCCCGGTGGCGGATCGAGAATGGCGACCCTGTTCCCCATCAGCTCGCAATGAGCGATCATGGCCAGTTGCACCGACTGCACAGTCTCCAGGTCGATGGCGCCCGACTGATAGGCGCTCATCAGGTCGGGCACACACAGCATGGTGACCTCGTCCACCGACTCCAGGCCGGCAAAACCACTGCGCTCGGACACATCTCCGACGTAGTCCTCACCGGACAGCCGGGGCGAGGGCACCGCGGAGGTGGGCGGCGGTGCGGTCAGGGTGGTGGTCGAACCCGGCGACGGCCCGACCAGGGCGGCCCCGGTGGCCGCCTCCTCGATCCGAATGACCTTGGACGCCGCGTTGATCGCGGTCATCAAGTTCTGCTTGCCACGGCCGGTGTTCAGCCGGTCGAATTCTTCCAGGACGTGATCGCCTTGGCGGACCACGACCTTGAACGTTCCTTCCGGAGCGTCCCCCTCGACCCCGTGCACATCCACGGTGATCGAACCCTCGGGCGCCGCCGGGTCCAGGGCCACCACCCGGTACCCGCCCAGCAGGCCGGTCGGGCCCGAGGCGATGGCCCGCGGCCGTCGGGAGCCGTTGGCGGCCGTGGTGTCCTGGCCGATCCGGACGACATAGCAATTGCCGCCGCCGTTCTGGAAATACGCGTAGGCGGACTGGGCCAGGTATGCGCCTTCGACGAATCCGCCGAAAGTGGAGGTGAACTGGGTCCAGTTGCTGACCAGGGTCGGGGTGTTGAAGGGACCGGACTCGGCGAGTCCGACGAAGGCGGCCACGGCAGTGCCCACGCCCTCGATCGGTCGGGAGCCCGAATCCACCTCCTCGACAAAAACGCCCGGTGCGAGGTACGTCGGCATGTTGCCTCCTTGCTTGTCTCCGGGCGGATCCCGGGTGGCTGGTGGTAAGAAACAGGCAGTTCTACTTGATCTTTGGTGAGGCGGCGTGGTCGGTGGAGGGGCCCGCGGCCGGCCGCGGGGGCACAGACCGCTGCCCCTTCGGGCAGGACTCAGCCCTCGGCGTCCTCTTGCTCTTCCTCGGATTCGTCGCGCTGCACGAAGGTCTGCACCTCTTCGTCCTCGTCCATCTCGCGCTGCGCGAACATCTGCACTTCCTCTTCGTCCTCGTCGACCTCGCGCTGCACGGCGGGTCCTGCGGCGGCCGGGGCCGGGGTCGACATCACTGCCTCGGCATTGGCGGATGCCTCACGCTCGAAACGATCGGAGGGATCGCTGACCCGGATCCCGCCCCCGGCGTCGGAACCGTCGACCTTGCCGTGGCGTTGTTGAACGACATGGGTGAGTTCATGAGCCAGCATCAACTTGCCCGAATCCGACCCGGGGTCGTACTTGTCGCGCTGGAAGACGACATTGTTGCCGACCGTGTAGGCCTGCGCGTTGACCGCCACGGCCGAATCGTGGGCCTGCCCGCCGGTGTGCACCCGGACGTCGGAGAAGTCATGGCCGAGCCGCTGCGACATCTCTCCGGCGACCTCGGCGGGCAAAGCGGATCCGCCGCCGGAGTTGACCACGTCGTGCACCGGGGAGCGGTCCTGGTCCTCGAGGGCGGCACCCACTGCGCTGTTGCCGGCCAGTCGCTGCAAGTCCATCACCGCGGCCGGATCCAGCACCTCTGAGCGCCCGCCGGCGGCAGCCGACCACTTGGCCGGGGCGACCGCCGGTTCTTCTCGGGTGTCGATGCGAGAGCCCTTGGGCCGCCACGCCGCATCGCCGAGATCATGATCTTGCTCCGGCATCTCAGATCAACCCCTCGCGGACGGCGTAGGCGACCGCATGCGACCGGTTCCGCAGCTGCAGTCGGGTGGTCAGGTCGTGCAGCACGTTCTTGACGGTCCGCTGGCTATAGGACAGCTGGACCGCGATCTCGGCCGTGTCGTGCCCGTCGGCTACCAACCGGAGCACCTGGGCTTCCCGGTCGGTGAGCCCCGAGAACGCCAGTCCGCGCGGGGCGAGCACCTGCCGCTGCAACCGGCCCACCTGTCCGAGCAGCCGCCCGAGCAGGTCGGCGGGGATCTCGCCATGCCCGGCCGCGACCCGAACCACGGCCCGGACCAGTAGGTCGGAGGTGGCTTCTGAGCGGCGCAGCAATCCGGCCACACCGGCCTCCGCCGCGGCCACCAGGGTGGCGTCGTCGATGATCCGGGCGACCAGCACGGTGCGCGGGACGGAGCCGCGCTGCACTGCTTTCAGGACACGTACGATCTCGTCGTCGAGGACGTCGGTGACCACCACGGCCACTTCGGCGCTGTCCAGATCGTTGGGCAGCACCACCCGGATCTCCGGGCGCATGCGCAGTTGCGCACTCACACCGGCCTGCAGGATCGGGTCGTTGGAATACACATACGTGGGAACGGGAGTCGGCCCGGACATAGTCAGTCCTTTCTCACTTGCTCTCTCGGGCAAGCATCCTCGGACTGCTCAACGCCGGATCAACGCCGGGACGCCAGGCCTGCGGCCGCTCGGGTGAGACCGCTCAACAAGAAGGCCATGGCGCTCAACGGGACCCGACAGCCACTCAACGCTTCTCAACGCCGCTAGCGGCGTTGCCCATTGCGGGTCAGGAAGGGTCCGAATTCTCGCTCCAGGACCAGTCGGCCCAACTTGCGATACTCCTGCTGCACCGCCGCAATCACGTCATTCATCCGAACCGGCTCGCCCTGAGCCGCCGACAGGTACGCCGCAGTAGTGGCCGCGGATCGGATGTTCCCGCCGGAGAGGGTGAAAGACCGGGCGCAGAAGTCCAGATCCAGGTCAGGGGCAACGGGCAGCGGCAGGGCCAGGCACTGGCGCCACAGGACCAACCGGGCCGCCTCGTCCGGGGCGGGAAAGTCGACGATGGCGTCCAATCGCCGGGTGAAGGCCTCGTCGATGTTGGATCGCAGGTTGGTCGACAGGATGGCCAGGCCGTCGAAGGTCTCCATGCGCTGCAACAGATATGCGCTCTCGATGTTGGCGTAGCGATCGTGCGCGTCGCGGACCTCGCTGCGTTTGCCGAAGATGGCGTCGGCCTCGTCGAACAGCAATACGGCGGTCACCCCACCGGCCTCGGTGAAGATCCGCTCCAGATTCTTTTCGGTCTCACCGACGTACTTGTCGACCACGGTGGCCAGGTTGACCGTGTAGAGGTCCAGCCCGAGCTCGGCGGCGATGACTTCGGCCGCCATCGTCTTGCCGGTTCCGGAGTCACCGGCGAACAGCGCGGTGACCCCGTGACCGCGGCCACCGCCCGGGCGCATCCGCCACTCGTGCAGCACCTGGTCGCGATAGCGGGCCCGGCCGGTGATCTCCCCGAGCTGCGTGCGAGTGGTTTCCGGGAGCACGATGTCTCGCCACCCCACCTGCGGCTCGATGCGCCGGGCCAGCCGTTCCAGGCCGGCGGCGTTCTGGGCCCGGGCGCCGTGCCGCAGATCCTGGACATCGGGAGCGGCATCGGGCCCGGCGGTGAAGGTCCGATGCGCCTGGGCCGACCGCACCGCCCGCGCCACCTGGCCCGGCCCCAGCTGGAACTGCGAGGTGAGCGCATCCAGGTCGAGATCACCGACGCCGTCCACGGTGTCCAGACGCTCCAGCTCGCGCCGCCAGAGCTCGTCACGCTGCTGGGCCTGCGGAGCCGCAACGCTGACGGTCAGGGGCACGTCGTCGGCCCACTCCGGGTCCCAGGTCTGGCCGCCCACCAGCGCCACCGGCACGTCGAGCCCGGCCAGGCGGCGCATGGCATCCGGCGATCCGGCGGCCAGCTCGGGCACCGGTCCGGCCACGATGCCCGCACCGATCAATGCCGCTTCCCGGCCGAGAACGGTGACCAGCGTGCCGAAGCCGCCCGCCGGAACCCGGGACAGGTCGACACCCAGGACGCGGAAACCGGCCGCGTCCAGGGCACCGGCCGCAAAGGCAGCTCCGGTACCGGGGATCTTTTCTCGGATGTAGACCAGGGACACACCGGCATGCCACGCGGCCGCCAGTGCCGGGTCGCCCGGGCCGGGCATGCGAGGCACGTCGACCAACGCATCCGCCAGCTCGGTGGCCGGGGTGTCGTCCCCCAGCAGGTGCGCCACCACCCGGTCTGGCACCCGCAGGCTCCGGGTGAGCAGGGGCCGGTCGGCGTCATCAATGCGCAGCAACCCGCCGGTCAGTAGCGGTGCGCCGGGTTGCACCCGAGCTCGGGCGGCGGCCGAGAAACTGGCCTGCCCCAACAGCTCCAGGGTGAGCCCGATGGTGGCCCGGCGGCGGGTGACGTCGTCGTTGAGGTAACCGAACAGCCGCTCGAACCGGCTGTCCAGGTCCGGGACCGCGGCGACCAGCAGGATCTGCAGGTCGAGGGGGGAAAGCCGGAAGCGTCGGGCCACCCGGGCCACGCGCAGATCATCGGCCGCGGTCGCCGCCAGCCCATCGAGTTCACCGTCGAACGGATCCGGCGGCAACGGCGTGGCCAGCAGCCGGTCCACGGCGTCCTCGGACAAGTACAGCCCCCGGAACGGATCATCCGGGTTCGGGTCACCGGACCGCCGATGCGCCACCAACGCCCGAATCCGGCGTTCCACCCGGCGCACCCGGGTCAGCAGATCATCCAGATCCGCGGAATCGCCCTCAGCCACGGCGATTCCGACGCAGCCCGCCGGCCCGCTCACTGGGCATGTCAGGGCCGGTTGCAGCGATATCCATGGCGACCGGCTCCCGCACCAGGGGCGAGGCGAGATAACGACGACCGGTGTCGGTGGGCGCCGTCACCACCACGTCCAGCGACGGTTTGAGTTCGCCACCCAGGGCCGACCAGACGTCGGCGAACGATCGATCCTCGGGCGGTGGCAACGCGATGGACAGCGGTACCTCCAGGCCGGTCTCGGCCAACCGTCCGGTCAGCAGATCGGCCGGCAGCGCGTCGTGCCGCAGGAAGCAGGCCAGCAACGCGGCCAGCAGGCCGTGTTCGTCCTCCGGGCGCTGCGTCCACGCGGTGACCAGGTAGGAAAGCTTGAAATAGCGGGGGGGTAACCGGCGAGCGCTGATTCGGTCGCCGTCGTATTCGTTGATCAGGCCTCGCTCCCGGCGACGCAGGTCCTCCCGGATGTCGTAGAGGTAGACGTCGATGGTGGGCGAGTTGCGCCGGCTCGACCAGTCCTTGGTGGGCGCGTCGAACACCACTTCGACGTCGCTGGAGTCCGCAGCCTCGCGCTCGATCAAGTCGCGTAGCGCGCGGTCCACCTCGGGAATCACTGCCCCAGCGTGACCGTTGCGGGCGTCCCGGGGCAGGAACAGTGGGCTGTCCAACCGGGCAGAACCGCTTGCCCCAAGGGGCACCCACCCACTACTTGCGGGCGAGCAGGCCACCGGCGAAGCCAGCGATGGAGCCGAGTACGACGAGAAAGATCCCCGCACCGGGCGTCCAGCCACCGGACTTGAACACCATCGCCATGACAAAAGCGAGCACGAAAGCGAAGCTGAGGCCGGCGCCGGTCCGGATCAGCCGGCCGGTCTTGCCGGTCAGCCCGAACAATTGCATCCCGGCGAACACCAGCACCATGATTCCGGCCGAAATAAACTGCTGTGGAACCTGCTTCAGCGCGGCGACGTTGAAGTTCAACCGGGACAAATTGATCCCGGTGAAGCGGGCGAACTCGACCAGCGAGAGCTCCAGCCCGGTCTCCGGTTGGGTCAACCGCTCGGTGCCGTCGGTCGACACCGCCGCGAGCAGCCAAGGCAGGAATACTCCCGCAATCATCAGCAACGCGCCGACGAGGGTGAGCAGCTTGCTCCACAACGGGCGTCGGTCATCACCGGACTGGATGAACGAGCCCGACGCCTCGACCGACTGCCGGCCGTCGGACGCCGAGATGGTGATCGATCGCGTCTTTTCCGCACCGCCGCCGGGGCTGGGCGCAGTGACGGTGACCCGACTGGCGCCAGTCCCTCCGGGCGGCACCACCAGGCCGGCCGGTTCGAAAGCGAAGCGCACCTGACCCTCAGCATCGCTGCCCTGCCAGTAGATCTGCACCGGCTGCTCGCCGGAGCGGTTGTCCGCCACCACCACCAGCGAGCCGGAGCGCCGGCCGTGCAGCCGGTAGACCGGCGGCTCCAGCCGGACCGCGAGCCCGGACATGGCCGGCTCGGAAGACGTCTGGGTGAATGTGCCGGCGATGTCCGAGGACCGCTGGGCATCACCCGCCCGGATGGTGAACGGACGGGACACCTCCGATCCCGCCTCCGGCGCCGGAGCAGCCAGATCAATTCCTACGGCCTGGATCTCGCCGGCGGCCAGTTCCAGCATGGGCGCGGAGAACCGGAATCGGACGGCCAACTCCGGATCGGTCCCGGCCAGCGACAGACGCACCGGGCGCACGCCGGTGCGGTTGTCGGCGACGAGCTGGGTGTGCCCGAAAGTGCTGTCCCGCACCCGGATCACCGCAGGCTCGAGCCGAAGGTTCAGGGCCGGCGGCGAGGTGCGTTGCGCCACCGTGGCCGTCGCCATCGCGGTCAGGGTGCCATCGGGGGACACGGCCGTGAAGGTCAACTCGCGGGTGGCCTCCAGGCCCGGTTCCGGTTGCGGCAACTCGACGTGCACCCGGACCCGGGCCACCCCACCCGGCGGCAGATCAAGCACCGGCGGCGTGAAGGTGAAACGGGCCAAGCGTTCGGAGTCGCTGCCCTGCAGGGTGAGGCGAACCGGCACTGCCCCGCCGGGATGCTCGGCGGTGAGGCGAAACTCGACGCCGCCGGTGTCCCGTGTGGTGTGCCGGGCCGGTTCGACGGCGATCTTGAGCACCTGCGCGCTGGTGGCCTGTACGAACGTGCCCGCCATCACCGCTTCCCGAACGCCGCCGACACCGGTGATGGTGAACTGGCGGGTCACTTCCTGCCCGGACGGCGGCGGCGGCCCGGCCAACTGGAGCAGGGCCACCGCCGTCCCCATCGGCGGAATGAGCAGTTGCGCCGGCGAAAACCGATAATGCAAAACCGCTTCCGAGTCGGACCCGGTCAGCGTGATGGGGATGGGCCGGTTGCTGTTGCGGTTGTCCAACAGCACTCGGACCCGACCCTCGACCACGTCCCGGACGCGGACCAGGACCGGGTCCAGAGTGAGCACGATCGGCGCGTCGATGACCCCGACGGTCAGGGCCAACGGCACGGTCCAGACGGCATCGGCGACGGTGGCGGAACGGACCCGCAAGGTGAGCCGGTGCTCGCCGACCGCGATCAGCGGTGGCGCCGGGATGCGCAGCGTGGCCCGGATCTTGTCATCGGTCGACGGCGCCAGCCGCAGCTCGTCCGCGGTCAGACTCAACCATGGCGGGGCGTCAGGGATGTCGACGGTGTACCGGTCGACGATCCGGGAGGCGTTGAACACGGTCATGGTGAGCACGACCGCCTCCCGGCCGGGAGTGAGCGTGATCGCGGTGGTCTCGGCAACGACCCGCAGCGCTTCGGTGGGGCGGTCGGCGACATCGGTGGCGCGCGGGGGAACGCCCTGCCCCGCCGGCCAATTCGACACCCGCTGCGCCGCCACGGCATCGGCGATTGCCTGGCCGGGACCGGGAAGCCCGGGGGCAATGGTCCGTTCCCAGGCCAGGTAGGCGTTGCAGGACAGACAGAATTCGGTGCCGGGAGGGTTGCGTTCCCCGCAGCTGTCGCAGATCAGGTCGGCCACGACGTCACCCCGCGCCCGACCGGCCGGGCGCGGACGAGCGCCACCGACCGTTCACCATGCCGGGAAGGATGCAGAACACCCGACCAGTGATACCGGGCATTCCGCCTCCCGTCCAGATCTATGTCCGCGCTTTCGTCCCTGGCCCGAATTTTGCGGCCCACTGGATCACACGACGACAGTCATGCCCCCGTCGACCAGAAGCACCTGCCCGTTGACGTAGGCCGACGCGGGCGAGGCGAAGAAGATCACCGGACCCACCAGGTCGGCCACGGTGCCCCATCGGCCGGCCGGGGTTCGCCCGAGGATCCAGGCATTGAAGTCCGGGTCGTCGACCAACGCCTGGGTCATCTCGGTATGGATGTAACCGGGCGCGACCCCGTTGACCTGGAGGCCACCGCCGGCCCATTCCGCGCACATGGCCCGGGTCAGATTGCGCAGCCCGCCCTTGGCCGCGGTGTAGGCGGCGATCGAGGGCCGGGCCAGCTCCGACTGGACCGAGCAGATGTTCACGATTTTCCCGTGGCCCCGGGCCAACTGGTGGCGGGCCACCGCCCGGCCGACCAGGAACGCGCTGGTCAGATCGGCCGCCAACACCGCATCCCAGCGCTCCCGGCTGACGTCCAGCAATGGTTCGCGATGCTGGAGACCGGCATTGTTGATCAAGATCTCGATCGGACCGGTCCCGGCCTCGATGTCGGTCACGGCGGCGTTCACCGCGCTCTCGTCGGTCACGTCGAAGACCCGGGCGGACACGGCCTCCCCGAACTCCTCCGACAACTGCGTGCGGGTGGCGGAAAGCCGGTCCGAATCCACCCCGTTGAGCACAACCCGGGCGCCCGCCTGCAGCAGACCGCGGGCGATGGCCCGACCGATTCCCCGGCTCGACCCGGTGACCACGGCCAACCGGCCGGTCAGATCGAACATCAGTAGAACTCGACGGTGTCGACCCGGTTGATCAGATCCGTACCGTCGAGAAACCGAGTCGCGTTGCGGGCGAACAGCTCCGCGATCAAAGTGTCCTCGGCCGAGTTCAACGCCGCGGTGTGCGGGCTGACCAGCACGTTGTCCATCGACCAGAGCGGACTGTCGGTCGGCAGTGGCTCGACGGCGAACACGTCCAGCGCCGCGAAGCCGACCCGGCCGTCGCGCAGGGCGTCCACCAGGGCGGGCTCGTCCACGACGGTGCCACGGCCGACGTTGACCACGGTGACACCGGGCCGGGCCGCGGCGAACAATTCGGCACCCACCAGCCCACGGGTCAGATCGGTACCGGGCAGACTGATGACGATGGCGTCGACGGCGGCCACGGCGCGCACCAGCTCCTCGGGCCGGACGATCTCGTCCACATCGGGCAACGATTCGGCTCGGCGGCTCATCCCGATGACCGTGGCGCCCAGCGCCTTCAGCTTCCGAGCCACGACCCGCCCGATACCGCCGGTGCCGATCAGCAGGACCCGGGAATGCTGGATCAGGCCCATCTCCCAGCGGGCCGTCCAGCTCCGTGAGGCCTGCTGTGCTCGTAGCCGGGGCAGCGATTTCAGCCCGGCCAGGACGCCGAACACACAGAACTCGGCCAGGGGTTCGGCGTGCACGCCGGCCGAGGTGGTGAACACCACGCGGGCCAACTCCTGCGCCGAGAGCCCGGCCGCCTCGATCGAGGCACCGCCACCGGCCGCCATCGTGTGCACCCAGCGCAGTCCGAGGTTGGCCCGCACGGCGCGGGCCAAGGCGGCCGGGTCCCCATCCGGAATCCCGTACAGCACCTCGGCCGCATCCAGCAGTTCCACGAAGGCGCGCTGCTGGGCCGGGCTCCGCCGGTACCCCGGGTCGCCCGAATGATCGCCCGGAAAGCGCTGCCTCGGAAGCAGATCCGGCTGCCACAAAAGATCGACACGGGGTTCCAGCTGAACGATCTCGGCGGCCAGGTTGGCAGCCAGTGGCGTGGCCACCACGACCCGGAGCCGATGCGCGACCACGGCCGCACCCTACCCGCCGCGCACCGCGGCCCAGTCCGTGAGACCTTTGCGTGCCGTCCCCGCCGAACCGGAGGTTCTCATGACCGCACCCCAGGTCAAGACCCAGGTGGCCATCCAGACTTACCGCTACCTCCGGGTGTCCCTGATCGCCCTGGTCGCGCTGGTCTCCGTGGCCGTGTTCCGTGAGCACGCGGCCACCCGCGCGGTCGGTTCGTGCTTCCAGACCTCGATCAGCGCGTACTACTACACGCCCGCGCAGGCGGTGTTCGTGAGTGCGCTGGTGGCCATCGGGATCTGCCTGATCGCGCTGCAGGGCAATACCGAGGTCGAGGACGTTCTCTTGAACCTGGCCGGCATGCTCGCTCCGGTGGTCGCCTTCGTGCCCACCCACGCACCGGCGCCGCAGTGCTGGTCGGTCCCCCGCAACGACGACCTAGCCTGGCAGAACGTGGCCAACAACATGTTCGCCCTGTTCGTCGTAGGTGCACTCGCGCTGGTCTGGGCCGGAGTCAGCGTGCTGGCCGGCACCAAGGGCCCGGATGGGCAACGACGCCACCAGTGGCACCACTTGATCGGTCTAGGCGCCGGCGCGGCCATCTATCTGGCCTTCGGGCTCTGGTATCGGCATCCGGTGTCGTTCCTGGCCGGTGCCCACTACACCGCGGCCGTCCCGATGTATGTCCTGTTCGGCGCGGTGGTGTTCAACAGCGCCTACCGCACCACCTACGCGGATCGCCCCGGCTCCCCGCTCGTGCGGGTGATTCGCTGGCTGGGTCCGCTCTACTTCCGGATCCGCGGCCCGTACGCCGCCGTCGCTGCGCTCATGCTCTGGAGCCTCGTGGTCCTGCTGATCCTGCCCCACCTGTTCACCTGGCGGCACGCCCTGCTTTGGCTGGAATTTGCCGAGATCGGCCTGTTCGCCGCGTTCTGGGTGCTGGAGACAATCGCGCAGTGGAACGAGGAGGTCACCCGCGAGCGAGCCCCAGGCGCATCGCCTTTGGCTCGGGGGACGTGGGCCGGTAGGGTTCCCGTTTGGCGGCCGCCTCCGGACGGCCCCAGGAAGCGTGCCAGAGCGGCCGAATGGGACACACTGCTAATGTGTTGTGCTCGCAAGGGCACCGAGGGTTCAAATCCCTCCGCTTCCGCGGAAGGGTCAGCCGGTACGGTGGTCCGTGCACGACTCAACTGAACAGGCGCCTGTAGCTCAACGGATAGAGCATCTGACTACGGATCAGAAGGTTGGGGGTTCGAATCCCTCCAGGCGCACTCTGGTCGAGACAGACGACGAGGCCCCCGAACAGCGGAAACGTCGAACCGGGGCCTTCGTCGTTCGTTGGGTGTCCACTGCTCACCCCACCGGTGCTAACGGTCTTGTTCACCGCGGCACTGGGACCCTCTTGCGGGTCTCACCCCGGCCGGCCGATCGAGGACTTCGGTCGCGTCCGAGCACTTCCGGGTTCTCAGCCACCCGGGCGTCGTAGTGATCGGGATCTTGTCCAGCACGACGGGTGATCCCGTCAACTGCCCCTGTGACCCGGTCGCCGAACTGCTCACGGATGGCCAGGGATGTCACCTGCGTGTCCTCGACGACGTCGTGCAACGCCCACATCCTGCCGACTCCGCACCAGCAAACCTCGGAAAGGCGCAAGACGCCTTGAGTTCCACGACGCGTTCAGATGAAATGTCCCCGTTCCTTTCGCCGCTGTGCCACATACGACGACGACGTGCCGACCACGATGAACAGGCCTAGCGCGACCAACCACCAGTTCCGGGCTAGCAGCGCCAAACCAGTTGTGACCACGCCGCCCACGAACGCCACGATCAAGAGGCGACTTGGCGGTCTGACCACACGAAATTTCGGCGTCACATCTTGATAATCGCCCACAATCCGCCGTCCTGGGGGCCAAATCGGCGCGGCGGATTCCAGGTGACGTCGCAACACGACGGTAGCTGGAGGTTGTGGTGGGACGTTCGAGGAAGTTGCATCCCGGCGTGGCGGCGACGGAGGAGCAGGCCCCGTCACCCAAGGTATTTGTCCGAGTCGGAGTGGGGCCTGATCGCGGATTTGGTCTACGGCGATGCGACGATGCGACGACGCGGCAGATCGCCGCCGAGTTGGGGCGACCACCGTCGACGATCAGTCGGGAGTTGCGCCGCAATCGTGACGGCGTGGGCCGTTGCCGACCGCACGCGGCTTAGCAGATCTCGGCGGACCGAGGCTGAATCGGCGCCGCCCCCGGCGCCTTCAGGTGATGCCCGAGCTGGGCCAGTTCGTTCAAGGGTTGCTGGACAAACAGTGGAGCCCGCAGTAGGTCGCCCACGAGCTATCCGAGCGGTTCGCCGGCCAGCCGGAAATGCGACTGTTCGCCGAGTCGATCTACCAGCACATCTGCGACCCGCGCGTGGTGACCGCGCAGCAGCTGGCCGAAGTCGCCGCCGAAGTCAACGCCCGACCCCGCAAGACCCTAGGTTGGGCCCGCCCGGTTGACCTGTTCACGTGCCCGACCGCCGTCGCGACGGCCTGAGGTTGGTACCGGTCAGCCCCAAGAGGTTCCGGTCGGATCCCGGTCCACCTCCACCAGCAAGTCGTCGATCCTGGGTGTGGCCGGCGCCCGGTCATACACGTGAAATCGCAGATGCCGGTCCCGCCAGAACAACGACCACAACCCCGACAACGCCACCGCAGCCGGGCGATCGGGAACCGCGTCCCTCCGGGCCCTGCGCCGCCGACCACAGCGGCCGGCACTCCATCACCGTCATATACCTTTCGGCCAGGTCCACCTCGACCCGAACCTCATCCCGCAGACGCTCCGGAACCCGCCCGTGGCACCACCGATGCGCCCTCGCCGCATCCGTCTCCGGCAACCCCACCCCGATAGTCTCCAGTCCGGCTGCGGCACAGCAAAACATCGAAGCTCGACCGCGTCAGCTCATGCGAACGTGTCGGCGTCTGAATCGACCGAGGTGGGAGCATGCGACGCTGGCTTCGTGGAACACGGGACAGGACGAATCACGCACGCCGATGCCTCGGCCGTGTCGAGCCGGGAAGATTTCATCAGCTTCACCGACGTGCTCGTCGGCGACTTCGACTTGGGTGGTGGCGCGTCGGAGTGGACGAACAACACGCTCGGCGATTTCCTCGAAGCACTTTCAGACTTAGCCGAGATCAGCACGATAAGCCAAACAGACGAGCCAACATGGCGGGCCCTTGCAGAGTTGATCGCAGCTGCCACGGGCTACAAGTGAGCGCAACCGAGGTCCGTTCACGCCTGCATGGGGGTTAACCGCGGACGTTGACATCATTCAGTCCGTTGCAACGTCACCTAGGATCCACCCGACGAAAAGACAGGGTCTGTGCCATCGAGGAAGCTGACCTTACGGGCTTTCCTGACACGGTTCATCGAGCCGGAAGTTGCGAAACAAGGATTCGTAGCCAACGGTACCAACTTCACGTTGGAAAGACCCTCCGGCGACCTAGCCATCATCTCAGCTCGGAACATGATCCGAACACTGCCGCCAGGACCGGCGACGCAGATCGCGTTCCGTATCATCTATTCAGTCATGACTCACCCAATGATCGTCTTCGCGGGCCATCAAGGCCGCGCACGAGGCGATCTGAGCGCCAACGATAGATTGTTCTACAGAACGGTTCAGTGGCCGGCCGTATCGACCGAGCTAGCAGCCCTGCCCTGGATACCAAGATTCGAAGTCGGAGGATGACCGGTGATCATCGATCCCTGGGCGACGCCCGCGACCCCACCCAGCGCTCCCGAAGTGGACTACCGCCGGAGGTTGAGGATCGTCGGGGCAATCTTCGGGTTCTACGCGGCCTATCTACTCGTGGTCCGGGCGGTGAACGACCTGAACGAACTCGCGAAGCTCAAGCCGACGGGTAATCGAGTGACCGCACCGAACCTGACGACCGTGGCGATCCTCTATCTGGTCGCCGCAGCAGCGCTGATCGTAGGCGGCATTCTCGCCATCATGGGCAAGCAGTTGATCCTGATCGTCGGTTGCGTCCTGGCCCTCGCGTCGCTTGTGTTCCTGGTGATCGTCAATGGCCCTCGAAACATCGCAATCCAATACAGCATGTGGCCCATTGCGTGTTTGGTGCTGGTGGTTCCTTCGTCACAGCAGTTAGCTGATTGGCGCAAGCGAAAACTGCCCTCGCAATCAGCGGATATTCAAGCGCTGGGGTCGACCAATGACCACTAACCCATGGACCGGAGATAGGAGCAATCCCGAAGTGGTCAGGCGTCGGATGCTGTTCGTCGCTGCGAACTTCGGCTTTGTCTCGGCTCTCATGCTCGTCTTCCGTGCCGTCAACGACCTGAACGAAGTATCCACGCTTCCGGCGACTGGCTACCGAGTGAGCGCGCAGAGTCTGAAAGTCCTGGCCGCAATGTTCTTTGTCTCAGCGGCTGTCCTCGTCGTAGGTGGCATCCTGGGCTACTTGGGACATCGCCCGGTCTTGCTGCTCGGGTGCGTGCTGGCGGTTGCATCCATGGTCGTGCTGCTGATCGTCGGGGGAAGGGTGAGCGTCGCGCTGCGATACAGCATCTGGCCGGCCGCGGCGATCATCGTCATGTTTCTTCCGGTCGAGAGGATGGCAGGGTTTCGGGGGCGATACACGACAGAACCGCGCGAGGGTAGCAATTTCTAGCAAACCGTGACGATCAGGTGCTGACCGGAATAGGCCGCCTTCGCCCGGCACGCCAACGGGGCCGAACCTCATGAACCCGGCTGACGGCCGCCGGGTCTTCGCCTCGTGGCCGTGACCGTCTGAACTAGCCCCGGTAGGACGTCGACGGCCCCATTTCAACGGGGCTCAATCGTGTCGGCGAACCAGCCACTGGTCGGCGGGGGCGGGGGAGGCGGTAGCTCCCGTTCTTGCGGAGGCACCGGAGGCCACAACGTAGTGGCGGTGGCCCCAGCAGCGGCGATCTTTGTGCCATCGAGTTCGGTGACGGTTTCGGCAATTCCCATTGTCTCCCAGCGCATCACCAACATCAGTGGGCCTGCCGGTGGGAGCGGGCGAAGCCAATACCGCGCGTCGGTGCTGAGATCTCCGAATGCACCCCCGATGGATAGCAGAGACACTGCGGCCGGTTGGGCTGCTGCACCGATACCCTCGGGCGTGAAGCTTGACGTCATGACCGCCCGCCGGCCGTCGGAGAGCTGGATGCCCAGCATGAACCGGCCCTCTGGGTCGCCACGCGACGGGCCCCTGAGCGGCATTCCAGTCAATCCGGCGTGAACGTTGGCGTAGTAGTCGTTCAAGGGGTGGCGCAGACGCAACCCGACGGTGAACGTCATACTCGTGGAATAAGCCAAGACGGCGGTCAGGAACATGGCCGCGTCGGGCCCCTGACCGAGCATGACCTGCAGCGGCACCAATTGGGGAACTTCGTTGTCCGGTGGACGCGGCGGACGCAACGACCGCGGTCGGGCAGGCGGAGACGACCCGGGTTCAGACACTGCGCCAGCATGAACCTTCCAGGCACCGACCGCAGCGGTCGCCGTCTGAACGTTCCGCCCTCGTCGCTGGATATTTCGCGGGCCCACCTGGTGGACCGGGGTCTGACGACTTTACGTGCGGGCCATCAGGTAGTCGGGGGATTCCGTTCGAACCACCCACCTGTGGGCGGTCGCGGCGGGCGGGGCGGTGTGAATCGTTCGTCTTCGGGCTCTTGCGGCCACAGTGTGAGCGTCCGGGAGGCGGCCGCCAACTCTTTCCTGGGATCACGATGGTCGACTCTTCGATGCCGAACACCGGCCACGCAAGCACCAGCGTCACCGGCCCCGGCGGTGGTCGCCTGACCCAAAGTAGAACAGGAACGCCGGGGCAGCGGAATCTTCTTTTTCGCCTCCGAATTCGCTATCCGGGGTACGGGACGGCGGGACACGCCGAAGACGGCTGTTCGGACGTTTTCGGGTGACCATGGCTGCACCGTTTGCAACAAGCGAATGTCGGGTCGCATTCTGGCGACAACAATGAGAGCGGCACCGCTGGCCCTCCGACCGTCTCGCACGCCAAACCCTGACCGGCCAACTGTTCCAGGGTGATTCCGTCGCCCGTGGTCTTGATCACGGAATTCGGGTCAACGCCCCCGAAAAGGGGCTCGTCGGGATGGGATGGGCCGAACGGGACAGTGCAAGACGAACAGTGACGACCAGCGAGGCCCCCGTTGGGCGTCTGCTGCAAGGCCGTAGGGGGGTGCAGGGCGGCGCCATCGATGCCGATGACTGTGATGTTCGCAATGATCACGTGCTTGTCATACGGGTCAATGCAGACTAGGAATCTCTCGGGTGGGCTCGATGCCTAAGCGAGGTCGCCGCGTTGATCTCGGCGATCATTCCTGTGAACATGTTGAGTTGTTCGGCGGTATAAGAGTTGAGCACGGCATTTATAGCGGTGGCTATGGGCGCGAAGAATGACTCGGCGTGGTCATGGATCAGCGCGGTCGAATGCAGCCCGACGATGCGGCGATCTGGGTGATCGCGCGTGCGAACAACATGGCCGGCTGATTCCAGCCGGTTGAGCAGCGTCGATGTGGCACCTGCGGTCAGACCGATCCGTTCCGCCAGCCGAGCTGGGGTGAGCACCCACCCATGGGTTTCGGCCGTGAGGATCTCCACAATGGCGGCCGCGTCGGAGGCGTGCATCTGCCGGCTGCGAGCGAACTCCCGGCCCGACTCGGAATCGGCCGCGGCGAAAGCACGCAGCCCGTCGATGATCGCGGATCGCCGCTGTTCCTTGCCGTCCACGGAACTCGCTTCCCGTCTAGTGGTAACGTCATGAAATAGTTTAACAACGTTAGCACCTCCCCAGAGACCGAGGATCTTGATGCAGGTTTCACCGGTCCTGCGCGGAGCTGTCACCTCGACTGACGGCACCCGAATCGGCTACCTCCGACAGGGACACGGACCTGGGGTTGTGCTCGTACAGGGAGCGATGGCCGATGTTCATGCCTACCGCGACCTCGCTTCAGGCTTGTCCACATCGTTCACAGTGATCTCGGCCGAGAGGCGCGGACGGGGGCTCAGTCCGCGACCTTACGACTGCGGTCACGACATCGCCCGCGACGTCGAGGACCTCGACGCGATGATGGCCACGACCGGCGCAACCACGTTGTTCGGGCTCAGCTCCGGTGCCGTCATCACCCTGGAAGCCGCCCGAACCCTGCCACGGGTCCAACGCGCCATCCTTTATGAGCCCCCGTTCTACTCAGGCGGTGTCGACCGCGCCGGCATTGCCGAGCTGCACGCCGATATCAAGCTGGGCGATTGGGCCTCAGCGCTGATCGACTCACTGCTCACCGCCGGTACCGCCCCCGCGATCCTGCGTCGGGCACCACGGGGGGTGGCACACCTGCTCGCCCGCCTGGTCCTGACCATAGACAGCAAGAAGCGCGGCCCGAGTTCAACGCTTCGCGACCTGCTGCCCGGGGTCCGGTATGACTTTCACGACGTCGCCGACGTCGACGGCCGCATCGACACCTTCGCCGCCATCACTAGTCCCGTCCTGCTATTGAGCGGCACCAAAAGCCCCCGGTTCTTAAGTCAAGCAATCCGGAGCCTGCACGCCATCCTGCCGCAATCCGAATTTCACGAATTTGACGGGCTTGGACACGACGGGCCATGGAATAGCGGCGACCCCACCGCCGTCGCCGAGCAAATCGCCAACTTCCTCCGGAGGACCCCATGATGCACCTCGACCGCATCAACCGGTGCGTGTCCAACGTCGCCGGGTTGACCCGCACGCTTGAGGAGCATTTTCGACCAACAAAAACACGCACGCCGGACAGGTCCCCGACGGACCCGGTGTCCCCGACCCGGGAAGCGACTTCGCCTTCCTGATCGGCAAAGCGGCTGACACATCGTGTTTACGCATAATTGACGCCGCACCCGATGGCCGGTCCTCCTACCCACCGCATTTCCAGTTCGGAATCATGAGGACTCGCCGGAAGAAGCAGTGGACGCCACTCTGAGGCTCGGAGGCGACCGTGCCGGCAGGGACCGACATCATCGAAATGATCACGGCCCTGCGCGGTCACGTGTTCCTGACCGGCCGCCAGATTGCCCAACCACAGCGGGAAAGGCGGGAACCGGTTGGCCGGCGAGCGCGTCGGAGGTGCTGCCCGATCGAACCAAGACTGGAAAGGGGGGAACATGACCGATCCAGTACCGCAGGGGCCTCAGGGGTGGCCCGCTCCGGGAGCCTTGTCTCCACCGCCGCCACCGAAGAACAACTCGACCACGGTCGTCATCCTCACCGCTGTCATCGTCTTGTTGCTGCTCGGCGGGGGTGCGTACTTACTGGTCAACAGGAACTCAGCGACGGCACCGAGCGAGACCGGTGCGCTCCCCGCGACGACTGCGGCCAGTAGCGACGATTTGTCGACGACCAGCACCGGCACAGACAGGTCCGACCAGGCCGATACCCCGAGAAACATGTCCGATTATCTGCGAAGTCCCTGCAACGTCGGGTACGACCATCCGGCCCCGGGGCTGACCGAAACACCGGTCCTCATCCAACCGTTCGCAGTCACTCTGGGTCGACCGTTTGACTACTCGATCTACGACAATTCGTCGCCCACCGAGGATTCGGGTGAAACACAACACTGTTGGCTGGGCGTCTCGGCCGACCTGAAGGCACACCTCGTCGCCCAAATGACAAGGGATCTCGCTGTCGACTACTCGTTGGATTCGGCTGACACCACGACGAGCTCGATCTATTGGGAACGCCGGGCCGATGCTTCCTCCAGCTATCCGATGGAGGTGTCCGTGGAGGTCGGCAAGCCATTGACCATTACCGGCGGGACCGGCAGCGGGGCTGTCTCGGTGGACTGGATTGACCGGAAGTACGCCTCGACCGGTGTTGTTACCACGACGTCCGGCGGCGAGACCAGGGCGACCGGTGGCGACACCACGACGACCGGCGATGAGACGACCACGAGTGCGCCAGCGGTAGGCGGAGCGCCAGTGGGTGCCGACAACCTGCCCGCCTCGGTTCCGGTACCGACCTTCGGCACGCTGGCAATGTCCAACCCAGGGGTCGGCTCGGACGTCATCGACATATGGAGTGGAGTGACCGCCACGGACGTCCAAGGCTACTTCAGCACCCTCGGTTCAGCTGGATGGTCATGCAAGTCCGACCAGGCCCCGGTCGTGTGCACCCAGGGCGCCTCGACGCTGAGCGTGACTGTCTCCGGCGGCACCATGACCCTGGTGTACGAATCGAAGTAGGTCTGCACTGTTCCGATGAGCTGGGTCACCGAGGCGGCCATCCCCATCACTTCTCATCGAGCGGGTGTTGAACGGCGTCCCGCCTCGCGTAGGGGCAGGCTGAGAGTTCATGGCGCCGCGGCAAACTGATCTGACTCGTGTTCGTCGCGAGTGCCGCGACCGGGTTACGACGCGTCTGCAAGACGAGGTTCGCGTCAACCATTGTGTGGGTCCGGTGGATGTCTCGATGCCCACCTTCTTCGAGCCGCCGTCAGGAACCTTGAGAGGGCTTGAGGTGACGTTCCCGTCCGCCCGCCGGGACGTCCAGAATCTGCCGTTCGTCTTGCTGGACAACGACCCCGGTACTGCCCGACGCCCGATGGGGTTGGTGCGAAAGCCAGGCCGGTGAGGGCGCGCCTGGCTGGTGGGTTGCGAAAATGGCCTGGATGACGATCACCAGCAAGCCGTGGCTGCACCCAGATCCCCGGCGGTCGAACCTGCGCCTTGTCGAGGTGCCCGGCGCCGTTCTCCACGCGTTGGCGCGAGGTGACGCCATGGACGTGTTCGAGTACCCGGTGACGCCGTACCTGCTGGGCCAGGAGTGTGCCGCTCTCTGGCGCATGAGAAGTAGGCAGATCACGAACGCGCCGGCGGATGCACCGTGGGTGACGCGCTTCGTCGTCGTTCCCGGGGTCAACGCTCCGGTCGGACTCGCCGGCTTCCACGGGCCACCCGACGGCGTTGGGATGGTCGAAGTCGGCTATCGCATCGACCCAGGGCAGCGGCGGAAAGGTTACGCACGGCAGGCGCTGGAAACGCTATTGGCCGTAGCCCGTGCCCACCCGGACGTCCGGATTGTCCGTGCGACCATCGGGCCCGATAACCACGTGTCACGCTTGCTTGTGAACGGGTACGGCTTCGAAGAAGTCGGCGAGCAATGGGACGACCAGGACGGTGTGGAGGTGATTTTCGAAGTGGCCGTCGACGACGTGAGACTGCCCGATGGAAGCGGTCCCTGATAGCGGCGTGATCGCGGTCCGGATGCCGATTCGCGCCGGGCCGACATCGATGATGCGAATGTTCGGGTCGCGCCACGCGGCCGCTGCCATGGCCAGCACCACGTTGCCGGTGCCATTCAACGCGGTACGCGACCCTCAGATCGCGGGATCGTGGTCTGCGTTCGGCCGGTTGATGATCCCTGGGCGTGACCCTGTCATGATGAGAAAATGTCCATCGCCGTGCCGGACGTGGGCCCGTTGACTGCTCAGTTGATGCGATGAGTTCCGGCCTGCAAACGCCCGCGGCACATGCGCCGCCCACACGTGTCTCCAGCCTCGAGCTCTACTTCGACCTGGTCTTCGTCTACACGGTCACCCAGGTGACACTGGTCATCGACCACCGGCCCAACTGGGGCGGCGCCGCTGAAGGCGTCCTGGTCCTGGTCGTGCTGTTCTGGATGTACGGCGGATTCGCCTGGCTGACCAATGTGACCGGGACCGGGTCCGCGGGCCGCCGGGCCGTCATGTTGGTCGGGATGGCCTGTCTGTTGATCTGTTCCATTGCTGCTCCGCACGAATTCGACGACGACGGCATCACTTTCGGTATCGCCTACCTTGCACTCGCCGTGACCCACCTCATTGGCTTCCTGGCCTTCGGCGGCCCGCAGAACCGGCGGGCGATTCGCCGCATCGGGCCCCTGAACATCGGCTGCGCGGTGCTCATCCTCATCTCGGGCTGGAACACGGGCGCGGTCAATTGGGCCATCTGGACGGTGGTCGCGACGATCTATCTCGTCGCCCTCCAGGTGTTCGGAGAACGCTCGGGCTTCTCCTTGACGGCTGCTCATTTCGCCGAGCGGCACAGCCTGATGATCCTCATCGTGTTGGGCGAGTCGTTGATCAGCCTGACGACCATCGCCCAGGGCGTGCACGCCGATCTTCGGATGGTGCTGGGCGTGCTGTGTGGGTTGGCCGCCAGTGCCGGGCTGTGGTGGATCTACTTCGACGACGACGAAGCGATTGCCGAACACGTCATCAAGAGCGGGCATCGTTCACGTTGGCCGTTCGGGCCCAGCTACGACATGACCCACTTGATCATGATGGCCGGGGTCATCGGAGTGGCCGCCGGAACCAGGCTCGGCTACCCGGACCTCTTCCTGCCGGCCACCACCCCGGGTGCGGTCTTCCTGTCCGGCGGCGGAGCGCTCTTCCTGGTCGGAACGGGGTGGCTGCGAGCGGCCATGGATCTGCCCGGCGGCGGGGTCCGCGTCGGCGCCGCCGCCGTCGCGATGGCCGTCTGCTGGCCGGTCGCGATCACCGCTGGCACGGCTTTCGCGTTGTTGGCATTGGCCCTCGTGACGGCCGCAACGGTGATGATCGGGCGCCTGACGGACCGGCGCATCGCTGCGGAAACACGGGTGAATTCAGCAGACTGAATGAGTCCGACGCCGGTCCGACCGTGGTCGCCATGATGCCCTGGAATATCAGCCGGCCGAAAAACAGCGAGGCTGTGCCGTTCCGAGCGACCCTGCCCCCACATCGAGTTGTCCGCCGCGGCATTTCGGCTGCTGGGCGCCCACGTCGGCGATACCGTACCCCGATGGCCACACTTCCGTTGTTCGAATGCCCTGTGGTGGAGCCGATCTTGCTGCCGCTTCCACCTCAACTAGTTGCGTCCAGGGACGTGGTGTCCGACGTTGTTGCTGTTGAGCGTGGCGTAGGCGTTTGAGACGGCCACCGCGTGATCCTTCGTGAGAACCCGCCAAGGAACTCAACCGAAGGAGCACGACGATGGCCGTTGGGCCAAGTATCGACCTGTCCGGGTGGCTGCAGGAGCAGCTGGGCCAGGCGAGCCCTGATCTGTTGCGGGGCATGGTGAAATCGTTCGCCGAGGCGCTCATGGGGGCCGAGGCCGACGCGGTCTGCGGCGCCCCGTACGGGGAGCGCAGCGACGAGCGGGTCAACAAACGCAACGGTTACCGGGCCCGGGAGTGGGACACCAGGGCCGGGACGGTGGAGTTGGCGATTCCGAAGTTGCGGGAGGGCAGCTATTACCCGGACTGGCTGTTGGATCGGCGGCGGCGGGCGGAGCAGGCCCTGGTCACCGTGGTCGCGACCAGCTACCTGCTCGGGGTCTCGACCCGGCGGATGGACAAGCTGGTCCACACGCTGGGGATCACCAGCCTGTCAAAGTCGCAGGTCAGTGAGATGGCCCGGTCGTTGGACAAGACCGTGGAGGCGTTTAGGACCCGGCCGTTGGACGCCGGCCCCTACACGTTTGTGGCGGCGGATGCGCTGGTCTTGAAGGTGCGGGAGGGCGGCCGCACCGTCAACGTTCATGCGCTGTTGGCGACCGGGGTGAACGCCGACGGCTACCGGGAGATCCTCGGCCTACAGGTCACCAGCGCTGAGGACGGGGCCGGCTGGTTGGCGTTCTTCCGGGACCTGACGGCGCGCGGCCTGACCGGGGTGAAACTGGTGACCTCCGATGCCCACCGCGGCCTGGTCGACGCGGTCGGCGCGACCCTGCCCGGCGCGGCCTGGCAGCGGTGCCGCACCCATTACGCCGCGAACCTGATGTCGGCGACGCCGAAGGCGTCGTGGGGGTGGGTGAAAGCGTTGCTGCACAGCGTCTACGACCAACCCGACGCCGACGCCGTGCACGCCCAGTTCGACCGCATCGTCGACGCTCTGACCGAGAAACTCCCCGCCGTCGCCGCCCATTTGGACGCCGCCCGCCCAGACATCTTGGCCTTCACCGCGTTCCCGAAAGCGATCTGGCGGCAGATCTGGTCGAACAATCCCCAGGAACGCCTCAACCGGGAAATCCGCCGCCGCACCGATGTTGTCGGGATCTTTCCCGACCGGGCCGCGCTGATCCGCCTCGTCGGCGCTGTCCTGGCCGAACAGCACGACGAATGGACCGAAATGCGCCGCTACATCGGCCTGGACGTCCTGGCCAAATCCCGCCTCACCGTCATCGACGGCGACCCCGCCACCCAGGAGGTGATCCCCACCACGATCAGCGCATAAAATCCGACCACAAAGGATCATGCGGGAACCACCTCAGACACCACCCGCAAGGACGTGACCCCTCAACTGTCAAGCTGGATGGCCGCTGATCATCCGGACCAAAGGACATTGCACAGATATCTCGACAGTGCGGAGGCCGCCGCTGCGGAGCGCCTGACTCAGGTGAACGACCCTCTCGCGCTGAGTCTGACAGTCGGCCTCAAACCTACGACTCCGGTGCTACACGAGCATGACCTCGACAATTACCTGTGGCCTCTTGCCTCCAGACTTGCCCAAACCGGCCGCAGGATCGCCTCCGCTTGGGCCCGAAAGTTGACGGCGAATGATTCCTACTTGGCCTTGGAAACAGCATCCGCGCGGGGCGGAGCCACGATCCCGGGCTGGACTGCGCAGGTCGAGGTGACCGCGTCGAGCCAAACGGTGGCCTTCAAGGAGCAGGTCCGCTCCGGGCTGGCTGGCCTCCGGCCGTTGTCGCCCGGACCGGTCATGGTCGAGCTGAGCTTTGTGGTCGGTCCCTCCCGAAACTGGTTGAACCTCTGGAAGCCGTCCATTGACAGCCTCGGCTTGTTACTCGGGCACGCCCCGGGCGCCAAGGAATGGAATCCGCTGGATGGTCGGATAGTCGAGCTCGCGCTGCACTGCGCTGTTGACGCGGACGCCGGGCACAACGTCGTACTCGGCATCCGAGCTCTTGAAGTCGATGCCTCTGAGCCACCGGAGGATTCGATTGTGCCCATTCCTGTGGACTCAGACGAGAGGAAGGTGATTCAGTTTGCATTGTCGTACAACGCATACGCGGTGCACGGCACAAACATACCTGCAGTTGTGGCACAGTCCGTCCTCGCCTCATGGGAAGGCGGTGATGGTTTATCGCCGGAATTAGACGTCCTGCGAACAGCATTGTTCTGGGAACAACGTCGACACAGGCACTCCGAGGATCCGAGATCGTTCAGCGGGCTGCCGTACGTGGCCGCTCTGCTGGCTCAGATTCGTGCCGTCGCGCCTGCCGGAGTCCCCCGCGTCGGACCATCTCTCTGAGATGGCCCGCCAGCCCCAGACCCACTGGCCCGCAGGGCATCCTCCCGAGCTCGACGTACAGGCAACAGATGACAGTCGAGCGGGTGCCGCATGCCCGATGGGCGGCGTTGCACGTAGTGGATCAAACGGGCATCCGGCGATGCGGGCGGGTCAGCATGCGGCCCAGCTGCCGGACGTTCCCGCCGAACAGCCGTGGCACTCCGATGCACCTCATCGAGCGTCCGTCCCGGATGCGACGATCCAGTCGTATCCGGCGACCGGACCGCGGTCGATCATAGGATGGGCTGCCAAACGGTGAGATCTCACGTGACCGGAGCCGGTGCCACGATCCTGGGACGGCTGCCCCGACGACGCGCTCTGCGACACTGGGCATCGGCGGTAGTGGGATCGGTGTTGTTGGCCGGGTGCGGGTCGGGAGGATCGGCGGCTGTGTCCACTTCCTCCACTCCCCTACCGGCAGCCTCGGCCTCGAGCGAGACCGGATCGGTCGGTGCCGGCGCGGTCGACATCGCGCTCAGCTCGGACTGGCTCGAGAGCGGTATCCGCATCGGGGTACGGCTCGGGGGTGGACCCCGGGTGCGCATGGTGGTCGACACCGGCTCGAACGGGGTAGTGGTCGCCCGGCGTTTCCTCGGTGCGCAGGCGCAACCCCTGTCACCGCCGGAAACGTTCACCGGATTCACCTATTCCTCCAGCGGCAATTCCTATTCCGGGGAATGGATGCAGGTACCGCTGGTCATCGGGGCCGCCGACGGCAGCGGGCCGACCGCGACCACGGTGCCGATCCTGGTGCGGGCGGTCGACAAGACCTGCACCCGGTCCGGGGCCTGCAGCACGGATCCGGCCGACATCAGCGTGGCCATGGTGGGTGTCGGGTTCGACCGGGCTCAGGATGGGTCCGCCGCCCCCGCCCACGCCGGACCCGGCCTCAACCCGTTCCTGCACCTGACCGCGATGGCGGCCGGCACGGTTCCGCAGGCCTACGAGATCGGCTCCGGACGGATCATTCTCGGGCCCGGTGCACCTGAAATGGCGACGTTCACGACCGTCCAGTTGCAACGGACGACCGGGAATCAGCCGCTCGACTGGCAGGCCCCGACCGCGTGCCTGGCTGTGGTCGGTTCCGTT
Source organism: Nakamurella sp. (assembly GCA_965277905.1). GTDB lineage: Bacteria > Actinomycetota > Actinomycetes > Mycobacteriales > Nakamurellaceae > Nakamurella. The sequence continues at coordinate 2,399,587 of CBDIDW010000006.1, read as the reverse complement.
CCGCCGCAGTGTGGTTCGCTGCTGCTGGATACCGGGTTGAGCTACGCGATCGTGCAGGTGCCTGCCGGCGTGCAACCGCCTACCGTGCCAGCCACCTCGGGCAGCGACCGTCCCACCGTGGCGAACGGGCAGATGGTCGAGGTCACGATCCCCGCGCTCGGGTCGACCCCGATCTACCGATTCGTCACCGGCAGTCCGAACGCGCCGCAATCGGTGCAGTGGGGCCACCAGCTGCACGCCGGGAGCAGCTTTTTCAACCTCAGCAGATTCGCACTCAGCGGGACCGACTACCTCTACGACGCGACCGACGGCCGGGTCGGGTTCCGCACGATCAGGTAGGAAGCGGCCGAACCCGGCTGATCGGCGCTCAGGAGGTGGCGCCGTGGGTGATCGTCGCCGCCGTAGCGGTCCGCTGGGCGGGTGTCATCCGCCGGCTGACCTCGGCCAGCGGCCCGGCCAGGGAGAAGTACAAGTAGTGGCCGTCGCGGGAGCGGATCGACGGCGGGCCGGTGAGGGGTGTGAGTTGGGCGGTGATGGCGGCCGCGTGATCGGTGGTGCCGGCGGTGTTGACCACGATGCCCTGGTAGCCCACGACCGCGAGTTGCTCGACCATGGACGCCGGCGGCAGAGCGGACACCGTGCCCATCCAATCGATCTGCGGGCGGCCCTTGATTCCGGCCCCGCTCCACCGCACGGTCGTGGTGTGCAGGAAGGGAATGACCTGTTCGGTGTTGATCGCGTTGACCACACTCGGCCCCTCCGGGAACGCGACGTACGGCCACTGGAACACCATCGAGCCGGCCGGCACAGCCGCCTCGATGCGGGTGAAGAAGGCCTCGTCGTTGGCGAACTGACCGGCGTACTGGCTGTAGACGGTGCCCAACGCGGGCGGGGTCTGGTCGTAAAACCCCACGCACAGCACCACGACCAGGGTCGCCGCACGCCACCAGCCGGCCCGCGGCCCGGCCGAACGGGTGCGCAGCCACCGGGCGAACCAGTCCAGCAGCATCCCGACCGCGGCCAGGCAGACCAGGGCCAGGAAGATCGACATCCGGTTCCAGCCTCGGATCTCCGGGAGGAAGTAGGCGATGACCGTGCCGACGCCGCCGACCATGCTGCACAGCAGCGTCAACCAGGCCAGCACCGACAGCGCCGCGATCACCTGCGACCCGTCCGGCCGCTGGGCCGCCGGGACGGTCTGGGTGGCCCGCAGGATCGCCACCAGCGGCAAGGCCAGGAGCAGGAGCAAGCCGACCGCCCCCAGGAACCCGAGCGCGGCGTCCTCGGTGTCGATCGGGAACAGGTCGTAGGACTGCCTGATGTGGCGCAGGAAGCCGATTCGGTGGTACGGAGCGGGCAGCAGCAGGGCGACCAGTTTTCCCGCGTAGGTCTCGGACTGCTCCGGGAATCGCACCGCTGCGCCCGGGTTGCTGCCGTGTCGGGCGGCCCACACCCAGCCGGGCAGGCTGACAAGCACAAACGCCGCGGCGACGGCGCCGAGCGCGGGCAGCACCCGACCCAGCGCCCGCCAGTCCTTGCGGGCCAGGGCCGCCGCCACCCCGGCCAGACCCAGGAGCAGCGCGGTGAACAGGCCGTAGTACGCCCCGTCGAGCACGATCAGCATCGCAATGGCCACGGTGCCCGCCCCGGTCCCGGTCAGCGTCCCACGCAGACCGGCCGCGCGACCCGTGACCACCCGCCGGCCCCACAGCGGGTGGCCCAACAAGGCCTTGAGAATCAACCCGAGCGCGAACGGCACCATCCAGTACTCGCCCAGAAAGAAATGATGCTCATTGCGGACGAAGTGATAGGGGGTGATCGCGTACAGCGTCGCCATCACCACGGTCACCGCGCGAGAAAGCCCACACAGCCGCAGGAACCACACCGCGGCCACGGCGGCGAGCAGGAATCCCAGCAGGTAGTAGAGGTTGAAGACAATGACCCAGTTGTGGGTGAACAGACCGAAGATCTTGATCATGAACGGGTGCAGGTCGTCGGTGAACGGGAAATCGAACATCTTCTGCCCGTACGGCGCGCCCATTCGGTCCTGGGTCTCGAACCAGCCGGTTTCCAGCGTGGTCTTGAAGTACATGGCCGAGGCCACCGCGTCGCCGGCATAGTTGAACGGAACCCGCAGGTTGACCTTCCACAGCTGCACGGCCAGGGTGACGACCACGCTGGTCAGCAGGGCAGTCGCCAGGTAGGGACTGCTGGGGTGCTCGACGAGCCGGCGGCCGACTCGGCTCGAAGGGCTGCCGGCCTGCGGACCGGCAGCCTCGCGCAAATCCGTACCACCCATCGACGGCATCAACACACTCCCTCGCGCTCGGTGGGCGGACGGAGAGGATTCTGCCCGGTCTGCGCCGCCGCCGAATGCCGTCACTCCGGCGCGGTCGGAGCGCCCCCGACCAGGTCCCGGACCTTGTTCCACCGGGCCTGGTACTGCTCGTCGAAGCGACGCGCCGATCGGCGTACCCGGCGCCCATCGAGTGGGTAGCGATGACGGGCCCACCATGACCCCGGCTTGGCCAGACGCACCATGCCGACCAGCCCGAAGGGGATGTAGACCACGCCGAAACCGGCCGTGACCGGTTTGCCCTTGAGCAGGCAGATCACCGCAGGCACGAAGGTCAGGGCGACGAAGAGCACCTCGATCCAGATGATCGCCTGGCCCACCACCGCCTCGTCCGGGCCGTTGGTGATGTCGTGCACCACCCCGACAACGACGGTGATCTCGCCGACCACGACGAGCATGATGGCCACCGCGTCGATCGACTTGCGGCCCTGCTCGCGCCAGTACACATCGTCCAGATGCAGCCACAGGGCGAACTCGTCGAAGGCCAACCCGATGCCCACCCCGAGCACCCCGGCCAGGACGCCCAGCCCCACCCCGGACGGCGAGATGGCCACCAGGGCAACGCCGGACAAGGCCATCAGGACGATGCCGAAGACCTGGTGGTGGATGTGCACACCGCCGATGATGATGTCCTTCACCGGGCCCGAGGCGACTGCGCCATCGGCCGAGCGACGCCGGATGAACCGGGTGATCCCGCGGGTGAGCAGGAAGGTGGCGGCGATACCCAGGAACGTCCAGGTCGTGGCCGGCCACGGTCCCGACTCGGGAATGATGTTGTTACCGAGCAGGATCTCCTTCAGGGTGGTCCGGGCCAGGTCCCCGAATCCAATGCCCGGATCGGTGGGCGCGTCATCAGTGACCAGAGACGTAGCCAAGGTCCACGGTGCCGTCAATTGGTCAGGCCCAGCCGCTGGCCCAGCCAGGGCAACGAGGCCACGAAGCCGGCGGTCCAGGCCGGGATGTCATGTCCGCCGGCGACGACCTGATACTTGATGGTCATGCCGGCCGCGCGGGCCAGCCGAACCCCTTCCTCCAAGTCCGTCCGCGTCCCGTCCTGATCGCCGACGCTGACGAATCCGGCCGCATCGGGAAACTTCTTGTTCTGGAGAACGTCTTTCGGATTGACCGCGGCGTAGGCCTTGGCGTCACCGTTGAACAGGTTGGCGATGGCGTCGGCCGCGCTGGACCAGGAGATGAAGTCCAGCCCGGAGTAGTTCACGAACGTCTTGAACTCCTGCGGCGCGTTGACCACCAGCTGAAGGCCACAGGTTCCGCCCGCGGAGAGACCTCCTACCGCCCATTTCCTGGTGTCCGTCACGGCGTGCGGAACATTGGCCGCCACCCAGGCCGGCACGTCCTTGGTCAGGAAGGTGAAGACATTGCCGCCGACCTTGGAATCCACACATTCCGGATCCGCGCCCGTGCCCCGGGAGTCGGCGATGACCACGATCGGCGCCAGCCCGTGGTGCTGGGCGGCGTAGGCATCCAGCAGATCGCCCACCTTGAGGTTGACGGCCCAGGAATCGGGACTGCCGGGGTCGCCGGGCAGCAGCATGAGCACCGGAAGGTCGGGCACATTGTCGGCGTAGGCGGCCGGTGGCAGATACACCCAGTCCGGGCGGCCCGGGTTCCAACCGGAGACCGTCCCCGGAATGGTCACCTGGGACAGCGTGCCCTGGGTCCGCAAACCGGGCGGCGGCGTCCATCTCGCCTCGATCGGCCCGGTCGCCGGCGGCGTGCTGACGTCGCTGCTCGAGCTGCTCGGATTACTGGGATTGCTCGGACCGGTCGGGTGGGTCTTGGAGGGCAGATTGGTGACGTCGCCGCCGGCCTGACCGAAAAGGGAACCGACATCCGGATAGTAGGAAAAGTAGCTGTTGACCAGGGTGAGCGAGCCGAACAGCACACCGATGACGGCGATCAGCGCGATCCAGCGGCGACGCCAGGCGCTCTCCTTGAGCAGAGCCAGAGCCACCGCCAGCACGATCAAGCCGATGGCCACCAAGGCGGCCCAGCCCAGATCCTCGGGATAGAACAGGTCCAGGGCGTGGTCCACGACCAGCTCGACCACGACCGCCACGACCAGTCCCAGTCCGACCGCGAGCGGAACCTTCAGCCTCCACCAGGTCCGGCTCCGGCCCCAGAGCAGCGCGACCAGCCCGGCCAGCCCGGCTGCGTAGAGCAGCCAGGGCAGCGGTCCGGACAGCAGGGACGGATTCATTGCACCTTCGCCAGCGGGAACGGCAGGGTCTCCCGGATGCCCCGCCCGGTGAGCAGCATGACCACCCGGTCCACGCCCATGCCCAGACCCCCGGTGGGCGGCATGGCGTACTCCATCGCCCGCAGGAAGTCCTCGTCCAGCTCCATGGCCTCAGGGTCGCCGCCGGCCGCCAGCATTGACTGGTCGGTCAACCGCTGCCGCTGGTCGATCGGGTCGGTCAGCTCGCTGTAGGCAGTGCCCAGCTCGACCCCCCAGGCGACCAGATCCCAGCGCTCGGTCACACCGGGGATGCTGCGGTGCTTGCGGGTCAGTGGGGAGACCGACAGCGGGAAGTCCTTGTAGAAGGTGGGCGCCTGGGTCTGGTCCTCGACCAAATGCTCGTACATCTCCAGGGCCACCTCGCCGGCGTCCCAGTCCGGCCGATACGGGATGTGGGCCCGGTCGCAGAGCCGACGCAGTTCGGGCAGCTCGGTGGCCGGGGTGACGTCCTCGCCGAGCGCCTCCGCCACCGCACCGTGCAACGTCTTCACCGCCCATTCCCCGGAGATGTCGAACGGCTCGAGCAGGCCGGCGGCGTTGGGGCGCAGGGCGATCTGTTCGCCGTGCGCGGCCATGGCCGCCTCCTGGATCATCTCGCGCACCAGGATCAAGCACTTGTTGTAGTCGGAGTGGGCCTCATAGGCCTCCAGAATGGTGAATTCGGGGTTGTGCTTGAAGTCGGCGCCCTCGTTGCGGAAGGTCCGGCCCATTTCGAAGACCTTGTCCATGCCGCCCACGCAGAGTCGCTTGAGGTAGAGCTCGGGCGCGATCCGCAGGTACAGGTCCAGGTCGTAGGCGTTGATGTGGGTGACGAACGGCCGGGCGTTGGCCCCGCCGTGGATCTGCTGCAGGATCGGCGTCTCCACCTCGGAGAACCCGCGCCGCACCAGCGATTCCCGCAACGACCAGACCGCGTCGCTGCGCTGCCGGAGCAGGGTCCGGGAATCGGTGTTGATGGCCAGGTCGACGTAGCGGGTGCGCACCCGGGCTTCCGGATCCGTGAGGCCGCGGTGCTTGTCGGGCAGCGGCCGGAGGCACTTGCCGATCAGCCGCCACGCCGTCACCAGCACCGAGCGTTCCCCGCTGCGGCTGGCCCCGATCGTGCCGCTGACCTGGATCAGGTCACCGAGGTCGAAGTCGGTGGCGAACGCGCCCAGCTCCCGCCGGCCGACGGTGTCTCGTTCCAGCAGCAGCTGCACGTCCCCGGTCCAGTCCCGCAGCTTGATGAAGAGCACCCCGCCGTGATGCCGCATCAACAGAATCCGGCCGGACAGGCCGACCTCGGCTCCGTCCGACAACCCGGCCACGTCCCCGACCCGGTGGGTCGGCGGCTGCGCCACCGGATACGGGTCGACCCCGGACTCCATCAGCCGACGCACCTTGTCGAACCGGACCCGCACCTGCTCGGGTTGCCTGGCTGACCGGATCGCCTTGACCGGCTGGCCGGCCAGGATCGAGGTGACCCCGTCCAGCGGCGGAATGGGCTGGGCCGCTTCGATTTCCCGCTTCTTGATGTCGGAGAAGGGCAGGTCGACGTAGCCCTCGGCCATCCCGGAGGCGAGCGAGATCCGGGCCAGACTGCGCACGTCGGAGAAACACATCATCCGGGCCTGCCATAGCGGCTGGTACTTGACGTTGCTGCGGTACAGGGCCTCCAGCTGCCACCAGCGGGAGAAGAAGAGCAAAATGCGCCGCCACAGCCGCAGCACCGGTCCGGCCCCGATCCGGGCCCCCTCCTCGAAGGCGGAGCGGAACACCGCGAAGTTCAGGGACACCCGGGCAATGCCCTGCTCGCCGCCCTGGCGCATCAGCTCGGACACCATCGTCTCCATGGTTCCGTTGGGAGACTTCGGGTTCCGGCGCATCAGGTCCAGGGACGCCCCGTCCGGGCCCCACGGTGACAGGGACAAAACCCCCACCGGCGCGCCGTCGCCGTCGTAGGCCTGGACGAGCACACAGTCACCGTCGTTCGGATCTCCCAACCGGCCCAGGGCCATCGAGAAGCCCCGCTCCTCCTCGGTGTCCCGCCACTCGTCGGAGACCCGGATGGCCTCGGCCATCTCGGCCGGGGTCAATTCCTTGTGCCGGCGCACCCGCACCGTCACACCTGCCTTCTCGGCCCGGTTCACGGCCTGCCGGACCGATTTCAGCTCGTCCAGCCGGAAGGTCGCGCTGTCCAGGATGGCCTCGTCGCCCAGGTGGATGGCCCCCAGCCCGGCCCGGACATAGGCCTGAGCGCCCGTCTCGCTCGCTCCCATCACGGCCAGCGGCCAGCCGAACTCGTTGGCCTCGTGCCGCCAACCTTCGATGGCGGCGTCCCAGGCGTCCGGGTCACCGACCGGGTCGCCACTGGCCAGCGACACGCCGCCCTGCACGCGGTAGGAGATCGCGGCCCGCCCGTTGGGGGAGAAGATGGCCAACTTGTCGCGGCGGGTGGCGAAATAACCGAGCGAGTCGGCGGAGCCGTACTGGGCCAGCAGGTTTCGGATCCGGACCTCGTCGGCCGGGGACAGCGACGCCTCCCGGGTCTGCGAGCGGAACAGCGTGAGCAGGGCGGCGAAGAACGCAAGAGCGCCGAACAGGCCGCCGAGGAAGTCGACCAGCCCGGGCGGCGAACCGTCGACGGTCAGGAAGTCGACGAACCAGTTCTCGGTGTCCGGAGCGAAGAGTTCGCCCAACTCCAGCCAGCCGCCGGTGACCTGGTTCACCGCCCATCCAGCCCGATCATCGGCTGCGACCGAACCGGGCCAGATACTGACCAGACCCCAGGCCAGCAGCGCCGCCACGATCATCCCGACCACCAGCACGACCACGAACCGGCGCACTGCCCCGGGGCGGACCCGAGCGTCGAAGGCGCGCGCGGTGATCAGCAGCAACACGATCACCACGACCGGCGCGATGGACTGCAACCACAGCTCCCGGGCATCGGACCCGAACAGCGGATCGCCGGTGACCTGGATGGCGACGTAGAAGTTCAACGCGAGCAGGACTGCGAACAGCGCGATGGTGATTCCCCAGACCACCCGCTTGCGGGCCGCCAATCCACTCGCCAACAGACCCAGGAAGACCGCCCAGGCGAGGTTGCCCGAGACCGGGAAGAGGTAGCCGTTGACCCAGTCCACCGGGGTGGCCAGGCTCCGGGCCAATGGCGGAATGATGGCCAGAATCAGGCTGATCACGGCCATCACGCCGAAGACCACGGCGATGAAGCCGGGCACTCGGCGAGTCCACCCGCGGGTTCGGCTCGATCCGGATCGCGGCGACTGCGGTCGCTGCGGCGCCACCACGGGCATCTCGTCAACGATGGCCATGTCGTCCTCTCTTGGCACTGATCTTCAGGTGATGGTCGAGCCGGGTCACGGGTCGGCCGTCGGTACGGGCGGTTCGTTGTCGCGCCACCAGACGCGGACCACGAACACCAGGGCGACGGCCAGGCCGACCAGCACCCAGAGCACCACCGCCACGTCGACCCAGGATCCGGTCGGCGGCGATCCGGGCAGGAAGTTGCGCAGCGGCACGGTGGCGAACAACAAGGCGGCGATCCACCCCAGGAACGCCGGTTCCAGGGGCCGCCGACCGCGGTAGACGGACAGGGCGACGAACAGTCCCAGCACCGGCAGCGTGATCAGCACGGCCACCACCGCCAGCCCGAACAGGATGGTTCCGAGCGAGCGGCGAAATTCCAGGTCGAACAGCCGCGCCTTGACCGGGGAGGTAGAAGAGGAGGCGTCGGGGCTGCCCAGGTTGGTGGCCGACAGCGACCAGTTCTGCACCTGCCCGGAAAGCGACACATCGACCGGCAAACCGGTGTCACCGGAAGAGACGAAGACGACCAACTGGCTGCGGTAGCGGTCGAATGGCCAACCCCGGATGTAACCGGTGAACAGCAGGGTGACCGTCCGGGTGGTGGCCGGCTGGCCGGCCGAATAGGCGAAGTCGAGCTGGTCCACCTCCTCGGACTTGTTCTGGCTGATAAGCGACACGGTCAGTGGGCGGTTGGGTTCCTGGCTTCCGAAGCCCGCCTCGTATCCGTTTGCTTCCAGGGACCTGTCCAGCTCCACCCGCATCTGCACGGTCATCGTCTGGGCGTTGGGATCGACCGCCCGGGTGGTCAGCGAGACCAGCACGCCGCCCGCCGGGGGCACCTGGTCGTAGTGCTCGGGGTCGAACGCGCCTTCGGTCCCGTCCCGGAAGTAGGCGAGCAGGAGGGCGACATAGAGCACTCCGAGCAGCACGCCCAGCGCCACCGAGATCCGGACCGATCGTCGGCTGGGCAACCGCGGCAGCCAACGTGTCACCGAGAGTTCGGCGGACCCGCGCCCGACATGGTCGGGATGTTCGTCCGGCGCCGGCGCGGCGGCATCCGCGATCCGGCCGGGACGGTCGGTGGCGGGCCCGGAGTCGGTCACGGCTGCGCCGCCGGCACCGCGTCGAGGGCCACCTCCGGCTGGGGTGGCCCTTCGGCAAATCGGGCCAGCGCGACCGCGCCGCCGACCGCCAGCACGAACCCGGCCACGGCCACCGGCCAGTACCCCGACCGCACACCGTCGCCCAGGAAGCCCAGCCCAATGGCGGCCGGCACCACGGTTTCGGTGGTGAAGGTGATGGCCGAGACGCTGGTCACCGACCCGGCCTGCAGGGCCAGGGCAAACAGCCCGATGGCCACCAGGCCACCGGCCAGCACGGCCCAGAACCCCGGGTCGAGCAGCAGTCGCCAGAGCGGATGCGGGAACTCCAGCGAGCGGGAAGCGATGGCCACGACCGAGAAACCCAGGCCTGCGCCGAAGGCCAATGCCGGCGCGGCCAGCCCGGGCCGCAGCCGCGGACCGATGACGAAGAGTGCGGCCACCGGGACCGTGCTCGCCAGCAGCACCCAGCGCCACAGGAGAGGCAGTTGGTTGCCGTCCTCCGAGTCGGCCGACAGGGCCAGCAGCACCAGACCGACCGCCGCCGCGGCCAGGGCGATCCAGCCGGCCCGGCCCAGCCGCGCGCCCCGCAGAGCCGCGATCACCGCGGTCACCCCGACGCTGGCCGCGACCACCGCCTGGACCAGGAACAGCGGCAGGAACTGCAGCGCCACCACCGCTCCGACGAAGCCCACCCCGTCCAGGCCGAGTCCGATCAGGTACAGCGGCTGATGGATCAGCGCGGTCAGGCTCTCACCCCCGGCCCGATGGATCCCGTCGGCCTGCAGGATCGAGGCCGAGCCGTACGCCAGCGCCGCGACCAGGGCGCACACCAAGCCGATCAGCACGGCCGAACCACCTCCGCCCGCTTCACTGGGCCTCCGCGGCCACGAACAGGATCGCGCAGGTCAACACGAGCAGCACGGCCAACAGCGGCCAGAGCACCCGCAGGTACTTCGCGTAGCTGACCCGGGCCAGCGCCAGTCCGCCCATGACCACGGCGGTGGTGGGGGCGAACAAATTGATCCACCCCGACGCGGCCGACCAGGCAGTGATCACCAGAGGCCGGCTGACGTGGGCGAAATCGCCCAGCGGGGCCAGGATCGGCATGGCCAACGTGGCGTGCCCGGAGGTGGACGGGATGAGGAAGGCCAACGGAATGTTGACCAGATAGATCAGAACCGCGAAAGTGCCCCGGCCGGCCCCGGCGACCGCGCTCTCCATCGTGTGCAGCACGGTGTCGGTGATCTTCGAATTGTTCATGATCACGGTCACGCCGCGGGCCAGGACGATGACGATGCCGGCCCCGAGGAACTCGCCCATGCCGGCGATCACGGTGTCGGTCAGCTTCTTCTCCCCCAGCCGGGCCAGCACCGCCATCGGGATGCAGGCCAACAGGAACAGCGCCGACAGCTGCGGGAATCCCCAGGACAGCTCCCACGAGTAGGCCCCGGAGCCGGGACCTTGAATCACCTGCCGCCACGGGATGATCGCGAAGATGAAGAGCACGAACACCGCGACCACGTAGCTGAGCACCACCCGGTCCCGACCGGTCAGCCGGGCCGGTTCCAGCAGGGCGGCACTGGCATGCTCCCGATCGCCGGGCAGGAAACCGACCAACGATCGGCTCGGATCGGCCCGCACCCGGCTGCCGTAGCGCAGCGTGTACAGGATGGTCACCGCGGTCAGCCCGACCCACATCAGCGCCCGCAACACGATGCCGTCCCCGATGGCCACATGGGCGGCCGCCGAGGCGGTGCCGATGGAGAACGGGTCGACCGTGGCCGTGAGCACCCCGACGCCGGCCCCGGTCAGGATGGCCAGCACGGCCGTGAGCCGGTCGTAGCCCAGGGCCAGCATGAGCGGCACGATCACGCCGTAAAAGCCCAGGGTTTCCTCGGCGAAACCCTCGACCGTGCCCAGCAGGGCGAACAGCGTCATGATCATGGCCACCAACAGGGCGGCCCGGGTTCGGAACCGGAAGGCGAGCCGGTTGATCCCGCGATCCAAGGCCCCGGTGGCAAAGACCACGCTGATGAAGGCGCCGATGCACAGCACGAAGAAGAAGATCGCGGCGGCGCCGTACAGCCCACCGGAGGCGTCGTCGTTGGTGGTCGAGGCCACCCCGGTCTTGTCGTCCTTGATGCTGTACAGCCCGTTGACCGGGGAGAGCAGCAGGTCCTCGAGCCGGTCCCCGACGCTCTCCGGCGAGGGCACCCGGTGGTAGCTGCCGGCAATGGGCTGGCCGGCGTCGTTCTTGGCGTACTGGCCGGGCGGAATGAGGAACGCCAGGATCCAGACGAGCAGGGTCACCACGGCCAGCACGGTGTACGCACTGGGAAAACGCCAGGTCCGAGCGGTCTCCGGTTCCTGCTCGTCCATCTCCGGAGCCGGCGCCGCGGTGCTGTGGTCGGACATGGGTCAGCCCCCCGCTGGGTTGGTGATCGAGTGGGACTCGGCGAAACGCTCGAAGAACTCGGCGATGGCGACGACGGTCCGGCGCAATTCGTCCAGCAGCACCCGCTCGTTGGGTGCGTGCAAGTTGGACAGGGCGTCCTCCGCCCCGAAGAGCAGGATCTCGGCCGCCGGCGCCGCCCGGGCCAGCGCGTCGACCAACGGGATCGACCCGCCGCTGGCCATCTGGACCGGATCCCGGCCCCAGGCCGTGGTCAGCGCGGCCCGGGCCGCCGCGTAGGCCGGGCCGTCGGTGGTCGCCCAGAATCCGGCGCCCACGTCACCCGACGTCACGGTCAGCGGCACCCCGAACGGGCGTTGGGACTGCAGGTGGTCGACGAGCAGTTGTAACGCCTCGTCGCTGGCCTGCCGGGGGTGCACCCGCAGGCTGACCTTGGCCCGGGCGAAGGGGTGTACGGCGCTGGGCGCTTCCGCCACGCTGGGCACGTCGATGCCGAGCACCGTGATCGCCGGGCCGGACCAGAGCCGCTCGCCCAGGCCGCCGGTGCCCATGAGCGGCACACCGTCGCAGACCTGGGCGCCGGCGCGGAATTCCGCCTCGGTGAAGGTCTCCCCGGTCCACGGCTCGCGCAACAGACCCGGTACGGCCACATCGCCGTGCTCGTCGTGCAGGCTGGCCAGCGCGTGCAGCAGCACGGTCAGCGCGTCGGGGGCGGCCCCGCCCCATTCGCCGCTGTGCTTGGCCCCGGCCAGCGTGCGCACCTGCACGTACGCCTCGACCACGCCGCGCAACGCGGTGGTGAACGTCGGCTGGCCGGGCCGGATGTTGCCCATGTCGCAGATGAGCATGGCGTCCGCGGCCACATCCTGGGGATGCTGCAGTGGGTACTCGTCCAAGATGCTGCCGTATTCCTCCTGGCCCTCGAACACGATGCGGATGCCGACCGGGGGCCGGCCGCCGAACACCCGCAACGCGCCGAGATGGGCGATCAGATTCGCCTTGTCGTCGGCCACCCCGCGGCCGTAGATGGTGCCGTCGATCCGGGTCGGGGTGAACGGCGGGGTGTGCCACAGCGACTCGTCACCGGGCGGCTGCACGTCGTAGTGCGCGTAGAGCAGCACGGTGGGCGCACCGGGTGGGCCGGGGATGTCGGCCAGGATCGCCGGAGCCGTGTCTGCCAGCTCCAGGGTTCGGATCCGGGTCACGCCCAGGTCGGTGAGCAGGCCGACCACCAGGTCGTGTGCTGCTCGCACGGGCTCGGCCGGAAAGCCGGGAAAGGCGATGGACGGCACCGCGGCGAGCGCGCAGAGATCATCGACCAGCTGCGGGAACAGCTCGTCCACCCGTTCGACAATCGGCAGTGTCATGCCCCGACCACCCCAGCTCCCCCTACCCTGCGGCTCGGTCCGGCCGCGTTGTCGTCGCACCCTACCGATGAGGATCTTCTCGCCGACCCGGACCCGGGGCGGCAGACTGTCGAGGGCATCGGACTAGCCCGCCTGGGGCCCTTGGCCGAGGACTTCCTCGGCCACCGCCGCGCCCGGAACGACCAGCACCGGCACCGGCGCATGGCGGACGATCTTGATGGCCCGGGAGCCCAGGAAGACCCGAGCGATAGGACCGACGCCCTTCGATCCGACCACGAGCACCTCGCCGGGAACCCAGCTCAGAGCATCGAGAGCCTTGTCCCAGTCGCTGCCCACGCCGATTTCGGCCAGCACCTGGGTCGGTTCGACGCACCGCTGCTGGAGCACCTGCAAGGCCGTGGTCTGCGCCTGTTCCGACTGTTCGCGCCACTGCGCCAGCACCATGTCCTCGGCGTGCAGGCCCACCCCGGTGGGCACCATGGTGCGCCCGCGGACAGCAAACGTGGCCACCCGCAACGGCACTCGCAACCGGCTGCTCCAGCCGGCCGTGGCCGCGAGCAGATCCAGGGACTCGTCGGTGCCGGAGAACGCGCAGGTGATCCGTTCGATGCTGGCGCCCGGGGCCCGGTAGCCGCGCGGCGCCAGCGCGATCGGCAGCGGCGAGGAGTGCACCAGCGGCTCGGCGGTCGCCCCCACCACCACGTGCCCGAGCCGGCCTCGGGCCGACGAGCCCAGGATGATCAGGTCGGCGCCGCAATCCTGGGCCGTGCTCAGTAGGGAGCGGCCAACGGACCGGCCCGACGCCTGCCGGAATTCGACCTCGATGTCCGGTGCATGCGCGGCCAGGTAGGTGCGGGCCAGCTCGAGCGCTGCCCGACCCTGATCCTGCGCCCAGGCCGCGTATTCGGCGTCGACCTTGGCCATCGACGGCGTGGACCAGGCCTGCGGCACCACGGTGGTGACCACCACCGGCTCCCGGGTTCCGGACCGGGCCATCTGCGCCGCCAGCTCGAGGCCGGCCCGGCCGCCCTTGCCGGGCAGGAACCCCGCCAGAACGGTCATGGACCGGGCGGGATGGAGGTGAGCGAGTCACGCGCCTGCGTCTGCGGGGAGCGGTTCAGGGCCGAGTGCCGGCGACCCCACAGCAGGTAGAAGGCGAGCACCACGATCAGCCAGATGACGAACACCAGCCAGGTCTGCCAGCGCAGGTCCTTGAGTACGTAGCCGCAGACCAGAACGGTCAGGATCGGGGTCACCGGATATCCCGGCACCTTGAAACCGCGACGCAGTTCCGGCGCGATCCGGCGCAGCACCATGACCCCCATCGCCACCACGATGAACGCGGCCAGGGTGCCGATGCTGACCGCCTCGGCCAGCGCACTGAGCGGGATGAACGCCGCCAGGACCGACACCGCGGCCGCGACCACAACGGTGTTGAACACCGGGGTCTGGGTGCGCGGATTCACGGTCGCGAACCGCCGCGGCAACATGCCGTCCCGGCCCATGGCGAACAGGATGCGGGTCTGCCCGTACAGGGTGACCAGGGTGACCGAGAAGATGGAAATGACGGCACCGGCGGCGAACACGATGCCCGGCCAGGTCTGCCCGGTGATGTCCCGCAGGATTTGCGCCAGGCCGGCCTCCTGGCCGGAGAACAGTTGCCACTTCTGGGCTCCCAGCGCGGCCACGGCCACGAGCAGGTAGAAGGCGATGACGATGACCAGGGCGAGCAGGATGGCCCGGGGCATGGTCCGCTGCGGGTCCTTCACCTCCTCGCCGGCCGTGGACACGGCATCCAGGCCGATGAACGAGAAGAACACCTGGCTGGCCGCTGCGGTGATGCCGGTGATCCCCAGAGGCGCGAAGGGGACCAGGTTGCCGGCCTTGAACGCGGTGAAGGCCAAGACCATGAAGAGCACCAGCACGCCCAGCTTGATGAGCACCATGACCGCATTGACCTTGGCCGACTCGCTCGCCCCGCGGATCAGCAGCAGCGCGCAGAGCAGGACCAGGACGACCGCGGGCAGGTTGATGATGCCGTGCCCGGACACCGCGCAGGAAAAGCCCTGGTACTGGTCGGGCAGCGCGTTGCAGTCACCGGTCAACCTGGTCAGGCTGGTCGAGGCGTGCACGGTGACTTCGGTGGCGTCGGGCGCATGGGACAACGCGTAGGGCAGGTGAAAGCCGAAGGCCTCCTGAAAGAGGTCGTTGAGGTACTCGCTCCAGCCCACCGCCACGGCCGCCGTGGACACCCCGTACTCCAGGAGTAGGCAGGCGGCGATGCCCATGGCGGCCAGCTCGCCGAGCGAGTGGTAGGCGTAGGAGTAGGTCGATCCGGAGACCGGGATGGTCGAGGCCAACTCCGCGTAGCACAGGGCGGAGAGCCCGGCGGCGATCCCGGCGATGACGAAAGAGATGATGACGGCCGGGCCGGCCAGCGGGACCGCCTGGGACATCACGATGAAGATGCCGGTGCCGATGGTCGAGCCCACGCCGATCATGGTGAGCTGGAACGTCCCGATCGAGCGTTTGAGCTCGGGCCCGGTGTGCTCGCCCTCGTGCCCGTCGGGGGTCAGCGCCCGAGTGGGTTTGCGACGCAGCAGTTGCTGCGCAAACGTCGGGGTGGTTGGGCTCACGCGATCCTCCAGCGCTTCTTTTCCACACACGCATGGCCTCGGGCGAGTCGGCCGAAGTTTGCCTAGCTCATCACCTCCGCGTCAACGGAGAGTGAGCGGACGCGTCGAAATCGTAGCCACACATCCCGGCGGCGCACAGGGGGCTACGCCGACAAGAATGACCGCATGCGCAGCCACCGGGTCCGGGTCGGCCGACCCCAGCGCGCATCGGTCCTGTTCCTGGGCCTGGTCCTTCTCGTTGGCTGCGGCAGCGCCGCGTCCACGCCCGCATCCACCCCGTCGGCGTCCCTGTCCTCCCCCGACGTCACCTCTCCCGGAGAGGGACCCCCGTCGAGTTCGCCTGTACCCGTCCTGACGACCAGCGCCCACACCGCCCCCAGCTCGGTGCAGAGCGTGGCCGAGGAGGTGGCTGGGGTGGCGGCCATCGGCCCGCTTTTTCCTGACGGCCTCACCTCCGACCACGGCTGCACGGCCAGTGTGGTCGACTCCCCGGGTCACGACCTCGTGCTGGCGGCTGCCCATTGCATCACCGGCGACGGCACGGGCATGGTCTTCGCGCCCGGGTACGACGCCGGCCGGACCCCGTACGGCACCTTCACGGTGGAACGGGTCTGGGCCGATCCGGCCTGGGTGTCCCACTACGACCAGCTCTACGACTTCGCCGTGCTCCAGGTCCGGGACAGCGGACCCGGACAGCGGCGAGTCCAGGACGTGACCGGGGCCTACGCATTGGGTTCGACCCCGGCCGCGGGCACGACGGTCCGGGTCACCGGTTACCTGGCGGGACTGGACGATGCCCCCATCGGCTGCACGACCACGATTACGCTGAGCGGCCCGTATCCGAGTTTTGCATGCGACCGGTTCGCCGGCGGCACCAGTGGATCCCCGTTCGTCACCGACAGTGCCACGCGCAAAGGGATTCTCGGCACCGTGGTCGGTCTGATCGGCGGACTCCACGAGGGCGGCTGCACGAACCAGGTGTCCTACAGTCCGCCGTTTGGGCCCGGCCTGCCGAATCTGATGGCCAGGGCGGCGGCGGACGACGACAGCGACTCGTTACCCGGGTCGGGGCCCAACGACTGCTGAGCAACTGTTCAGACCTCCGCCCGGACAGTCCGACGGCGCAGGGACGGGTCGACCAGCGCGGGCGGCGCATAGCCCCGGTCGCGTTCGGCGAGAGTGGCCCCGGGTGGCACGATCTCGTCGATGCGCTCGAGTACGTCGTTGGCCAGCTCGATATCGGCGGCGGCCAACTGGCTGTCGAGCTGGTCCATGGTGCGAGGGCCGATGATCGTCGAGGTGACCGCCGGGTGGGCTTGGGTGAACGCGATCGCGAGCTGGATCAGGGTCAGCTCCGTGTCTTCGGCGAGCCGGGCCAGTTCGTCGGCGGCCCGGAGCTTGGCCTGGTTGTCCGCCCGTTGCATGTCGTACATGACCGGGATCCGGTCGGATCGGGTGCTGGCCGGCTGGGACTGGCCCTGACGATACCGGCCGGACAGCCAGCCACCGGCCAGCGGGCTCCAACTGAGCACTCCCAGGTCAAATTCCGCGGCGACCGGCAGGACATCGCGCTCGATGCCGCGCACCAGAATCGAGTAGGGGGGTTGCTCGGTGACGAACCGGCCGAGGCCACGGCTCTGCGCGACCCACTGCGCCTTGACGATGTCGTGGGCGGGATAGGTGGAACTGCCAAAGGCCAGGATCTTGCCGGTGCGCATGAGGTCGGTCAGCGCGGACAGCGTTTCTTCGATGTCCGTGTTTGGGTCGGGTCGATGGATCTGATAAAGATCGATCCGATCGGTTTGCAGGCGGCGCAGGCTGTTCTCGACTTCCTGGACGATCCAGCGCCGGGAATTGCCGGATCGGTTGCGGCCCTGGCCCATCTGCCCATGCACCTTGGTGGCGAGAACCACGTCGTCGCGGTGACCTTGCAGCGCCTTCCCGACGATCTCCTCCGACTCGCCACCGGAATAGACGTCGGCGGTATCCACCAGATTGATTCCGGCGTCGAGTGCCGCGTGAGTGATACGCGCGCATTCTTCGTGGTCGGTGTTTCCCCAGGCGCCGAACATCATGGTGCCGAGGGTCTGTGCGCTGACCTGGATGCCGGTGCGACCCAGACTGCGGTATTTCACGGTTTCTCCTTTGGACGTGCGGTCGATGGAAGGGCGGGGTCAGAAGATGCGGGCGGCGATCTGGGCCGGAGCCGCCAGCAGCCGTTCGATCTCGTCGTCGAGTTTGACCAGGGTGAGCGAGGCCCCGGCCATGTCCAGCGAGGTGCAGTACTCGCCCACGTAGGAGCGGGCCACGGTGATGCCCTGGTCGGCCAGGCGGCGATGCGCCGACCCGTACACCAGATACAGCTCGCTGAGCGGAGTGCCACCCAAACCGTTGACCATGAGCGCCACCCGATCGCCCGAGGTGAACGGCAGATCCGACACCACGGCGTCCAGCATCTCGGCGACGATGGCGTCGGCCGGTCGCCAGGTGTCCCGACGCCGTCCCGGTTCGCCGTGGATGCCGACGCCCATCTCGATTTCGTCGTCGCCGAGTTCGAACAGCGGAGAGCCCTTGGCCGGTGGGGTGCAGGCCGTCATGGCCATGCCCATCGTCCGGGTCACGGCGTTCACCTCGGCCCCGATCCGGACCAACTCGTCCAGATCGGCCCCCTCTTCGGCAGCCGCCCCGACCGCCTTGAGAACGAAGAAGTTCCCGGCGACGCCGCGCCGCCCGACGGTGTACGTGGAGTCCTCCACCGATACATCGTCATCGATGAAAAGCGTTCGGACAGTGATGTCTTCGGCCTCAGCGAGCTCCGCCGCCATGTCGAAGGACATGCGGTCGCCGGTGTAATTGTTGACCAGCAGGAGGACGCCCTTCGGCCCGGCCAGTCTCTTGATGGTCTCGTAGACGTAGTCCACCGGCGGGGCGGCGAAGACATCTCCGGGGCAGGCGGCGTCCAGCATGCCGGGACCGACGGCCATCACGTGGGCCGGTTCGTGTCCTGACCCGCTGCCCTGCACGATCGACACCTTGTCCGGCCGCGGCGCGTCCGACCGCATGATCAGGTTGTACTCCGGGACATAGGTGAGGGTGTCGGGATTGGCCAAGGCCAACCCTGTGAGCATCTCGGCCACGTAGTTCTTGGGGTCGTTCACGAACTTCTTCATGGTTGGGTCTGGGTCTCCGTTCGGGTGGGCGGGTGTGCGGCGGTCGATGGTGCGTCCGACGCCCGAATGTGCATGGCGGCCGCGATTTCTCGAGCCAGCAGAGCGACGGCCATGCCGCCTGCGTCCACCGACCCGATGCTCCTGGCACCGCTGTAGCTGGCCCGGCCACGCCGGGCTTGGAGCATTTTGGTCGCCTCGGCGGCTCGGAGCGCCTCGGCCGCCATGGCGTCGGCCACTTCCTCGGAGCCGAGGTCGTCGGCGGCCCGGTCCAGTACGTCGACCATGGGCAGCAGAACATCGAGCAGGGTCTTGTCCCCCCGTTGGGCCCCCCCGCGCGCACTGATTCCGGCGCACGCGGCCTCAAGCATGGCCACGACGTCGGCGCGAGTGAGTTGTTCCTTGGCCGCCGCCACCGAGCCGGCGCGCAGGAAAGCCGTTCCCCAAATGGGTCCTGTGGTCCCACCGGCGCGTGAGGTGATCGTCAGGGCCACCTTTTTCAGGAAAGTGCCGATGCTGCCGCCGTCGTAGGTGTCCCATTCCGCCAGCACCTTCTCGAAGCCGCGAGCCAGTGAGAAGCCGAAATCGCCGTCCCCGACCACCGCGTCGAGCTCACCGAATTCCTGTTCCCGGGCGACGGCGGTTTCGGCCATCGTGCGCACCACGAACTCGACATCGGACAGGGAGCCGATCATGGCGACGGCACCTGAACCGTCAACAGTTCATCGAGATCGGCCAGAGTGATGTAAGACCCGGCCGGCACCGACGAATGCTCGGTGTGCCGCACGCGGGCCGGTGGCCCGTCCGGGTCGCCCAGCGAATCGACGACCAATACCGCCCCGGTGAAGTCCTCGCCGGCCGTATACGACGACATCGTGATCACCGTGGTGGTGATACCGGCGGCCCGGGCGGCCCGCAGGCCGTTCGCCGAGTCCTCCACGACGACCGACTCTTCCGGCGCTGCACCCAGTTCGGCCAGAGCCAGCAGGTAGATGTCGGGTGCCGGCTTCTTGGTGCTGACCACATCACCGGCGAAGACCTGGAACAGTGCCGCGAGATCGGGGCCGACCACGTGTTCGAGCACGGCGGACACGGCGTCCGGGGCGGAGGTGGAGGCCACCGCCAGGCTCCATCCGGCTTCGGCCGCCGCGCGCGCCAACCGGAGCACCCCCGGGCGGCCGGGGATGCTGGCTGCCCTCGCGCGGTAGTGCGCCGTCTTGCGGCGGTGCCAGTCGGCGAGTAGGTCTCGCTGAGCTACTGGGTCCGTCGGCAATCCGTGGTCGGCCACGAATTCGGGCGTGAGCAGCGTGGCCATCCGTTCCTTGCCGCCGGAGATCCGCACCAGTTCGGCGTACTGGGACTCGGACCACGACACCGGCAACGACAGTTCTGCGAAGGTGGCGTTGAACGCGGGCCGGTGGCCGTCCCGTTCGGTGTCCGCCAGAACCCCGTCACAGTCGAAGATCAGTGCGGTCACGTCGGCAGATCCTCGGGCGGGAGGGCTCGGCCGCTACTGCCGAACTGGTCCATCAGGCCGGCAGCCAGGTCTCGCACCGATCCGGCCACGGCCGCGAACAACGCGGGCGGATCCCAGCTGTCCGACCGTTCGGCCTGCTGCAAGAAACGAAGCCCGGACTGCATGAACCGGCGTTTGAGGGCAGTGGAGATGTTGACCTTCGCGCATCCGCGCCGGATGAGGTCCGCGAACTGGCCATCGGTCAGCCCGCTACCGCCATGCAGGGCGACCGGTACGCCGGTCGCGGCCACGATGTCGGACACCCGCTGCGCGTCGAGCACAGGAGTCGCCCGATACATTCCGTGCGCGTTGCCGATGGCCGGGGCGAACACGTCGACTCCGGTGCGTTGCATGAAGTCGACCACCACGTCGAGGACCTGCCGGGCCGACTCGGTGTCGCTGCCGATACCGTCCTCGACGCCCGTGATCGACTCGATCTCGCCTTCGACGTGGGCGCCGTAGGTGCGGGCCTCGGCCACCACTTCCATTGTTTGGGCGAGGTTGTCGGCCACCGGCAGGGCCGAGGCGTCGAACAGGACCGAGTTCCACCCGCGTTGCAGGCACTCGGTGATCACGGTTCGGCTGGGACAGTGGTCCAGATGCAGGGTGACCGGAACTTCGATGCCTGCGGTCATCGCCGACCACATGGCCATCCACACGTCCGACCCGTAGGCGCGGACGGTCTTGACAGAGGTCTGCACGATGAGCGGCGAGCGGCGTTCCACCGCCGCGGCCAGGACGGCCTCCAGGGTCAGATCATTGACCACGTTGATGGCCGGAACACCGTAGCCACCGGCGAGGGCCGGTGCAAGGATTTCCAGCAGCGGGACGACACTCATTCCGGCGCCTGCGCTGGGCCCACATGAACCGTCACCGGGGCCGCGTTCAACGCCGACACGGTGAAGGTCCCGCTGTCGGAAATCGATTCGAATCCGATGCTCCGGCTGCGACCGGGGGGTAGGTCGAAATAGTTGTCGTCGACCATCACCGCCTCCAGTTCCGGTGATTTCTCAATCGTCACGGTTCGGGCGTAGGTGTCCGTGCGCACGGTCAGCACGCCGTCCGCCACGGTCACGTCCAGGGCGGCGGCCGTCAGCGCCAGGTACCGCTCGGTGTGCAGCAAGTGGGTGCTGGACCATTCGCCGAAGCTGGCCTCCAGAAAGTCTTCTCGGAGTGAGATGACCCCGAAGGCGTCCAGGTCGGTGGCCCGCAGCGACTGGCCCGCTTCCACCCGGACCGGCACCGACAGCTCGGTGCGCAGTTCGACATCGTCCGCCGCGGTCGCACCCAGCCTGCCGGCCGCGTTGTTCACCCGCGAGGTGCCCACCGTTCCGTCGAGCCGGCCGCGTCGCACGGTCAAGGTGCCCTCCACCGGGTCGATGCCGTCGTTGGTGATCCACACGGCCAGCTGGTCGGCGGTCTGCTCGAAACTGATCAACACCGTCGCGAAGGCGCGGCGGATGAACCAGTAGGGGATCTTCGGCTCGAGGTAGGAGTCGATCACGCTCCAGTACAGGATCGGCCAGCCGTCGTTGAGTCTCCAGATGAGACTGCCCCAGCAGCGCCGTCCCGGTGTCCGGTCGCCGTCGGGACGGCCCCGTCGTTGCCTGGCCGTCCGGCCGTACAGGTATTCACCATGGGCCATGCCCGGGGCGCGAACCAGATCGCCGGGCCCGGTGGGTTCCAGGTAGTCCTGCAAGGCACCGGTCTTCGCCCAGGCACCGTCGGCGGAATGGTAGGCCCAGGTGGCCGGCCACGACGGCTGCCCGGAGTGTCGAATGGTCGCGTCGTGCCCGCTCGGCCACAGTTCCTCGGGGGTGAGGAATTTGCGCATCGACTGAAGCGAAGGTGCACTGACCCGGCCGTACTCGGAGGCAAACGCGGGCACCGATGCCCAGGGGGAGAACGTCAGCGTCGTGTAGTCGTGCCAGTCCCCCGACAGCGGCCAGTTCGGGGGCACGTTCGCATCCGGCGACCCGGGCTGTGCGTTGTGCGGGGAGTTGTAGTGGTAGGGGCGGGTGCCGTCCAGTTCCTGACACAGGGCCGGCATCACCTGTTCGAACAGGGACCGGCCGAGCTGCGGTGCTGTGCCGTACTGAAAATCCCAGCCCATGTGGTTCTCGTTGCCGCCGATCCAGGCCACGATGCTGGGGTGGTTGCGGAGCCGAACCACGGTCTCCGCCACTTCGGCGCGGACGTTCTCGTCGAATTCGGGCCACCCGGCCGGATACATGTGGTACTCGAACATGAAGTCCTGCCACAGCAGGATGCCGCGACGGTCGCATTCGTCGTAGAACTCGTCATCCGGGACGAGACCGCCGCCCCATACCCGGATCGTGTTCATATCGGCGTGCTCGACCATGTCCAACAACCGCCGCGCCCGGTCGGGCTGCCAGACGTGGGTCAGCCCCTCGACCGGGGCCCAGCCCGCTCCTCGCAGGAACACCGGCACTCCGTTAATCCGCCACCGAAACAGTTCCTCACCGTTCGCAGGATCGGCGAGGTCGAGCTGCACGGTGCGGATACCCACGGCCACCGACCGTTCATCCCAGAGCCTCCCGTTCGCGGCCAGGCGACGCATGGTCAGTTCATAGAGCGGGGATCGACCGTGCGACCGGGGCCACCACAGTTGCGGGTCGGACACCTCGATCCGCAGCTGCGCTTGGGTTCCCGGCTCGGTGCCGGCGGCCACCGGCCGGCCCTCGGGGTCATTCAGAACCCAGTCGAGAGTTCCCTCCGGCGACGAACCGGGGCGGGCTTGCACATCCACGGTCAGCACGGCGCGGGCGGCGCTCAGGTCCGTGACGCGCACGCGAACGTTGTCCAGGCTCGCCTCGTCGGCCACGTCGAGTTGCACCGGGCGGGGCAGACCGACGTGCAGGAAACGCGGCCGCGCGCCGAGATAGGCACCGAAGTCCCCGGAACCCTTGCGCAGGAAATAGTGGCGGAACACCTTGCTGTACTGCTCCGGTGCCGCATTTTCTTCGACCCAAACCGCCGGGGCGGCCAGCAGCACCGTCAGCCGATTCGCCGTACCGGCCGGTGCCAGCCGGCTGGTGACCTCGATCCGATACTCGCGGAACTGGTCGTCGACCACGGCGATCGAGTCGCCGTTGAGGAAGACCTCACCCAGCGTGTCCACGCCCCGGAACACCAGGTGCACCGGGCCGCCCAGCTGGGTGGGACTGGTAAATTCGGTCCGGAAGGCCCAGTTCGTCTCGCCGACCCACTGCACCTCGGCGGCGTTGCTGGACAGGTGCGGGTCGGGAATGACCCCCGCACGGAACAGCACCAGGTGCACGTCGGCGGGTACATCCGTGTCGTACCAGAGGATCTCGTCGGGGGCGCGGTCGACTGTCAAACGACCCCGGGCGTCGTCGAGGTCGCCGACCGCGCCGACCTGCCAGGTCGAGCCGATATCGATAGTGGTGCGCATGCCTACCTCACAGAACGTCGGCCGTGGCCGGCTTGGGGTGGTCAGCTGGTCTTGGCCAGCAGGGCGTTGGCCTGGTCGATGAATGACGACGCCGCCGCGGCCGGCGTCTGCTTGCCGAAGCCCACGTCCTGGCTGACCCGGATGAGCAGGGTGGCCACCTGAGACCCGTTTGCCGGGGGGAGCGGCGGCGCCGGCAGTGCGTTCTGGGGCGAGGCCTGAGTGAACCGAATGACCTCGTTCTCGGCCGCCGTGGTCTGGCCGCCCTCTACTCCTTTGATTGCGGCCGAAGACGCCATGGGCCCGGAGATGAACCGAAGGATGGCGGCCGAATCGGGGCTGTTGCAGAAGAAGTTGACCATGGTGACCGCCGCTTCCTTGTTCTTGGACGCCGAGGTGACGGTCATGATGCTGCTGGGGCTCTGGTAGCTGCCGTGCTTTCCACCGGCCGTTGCGGTCGGCGGATCGGTCATCTTGAGCAGGTTCTTGGTGAGCTTCTGGAATGCCCCGGTGAAGTTCGGGGTGATGATGTGCGTGACGGCGCATTTGCCCTGGATCATGGGGCCGCCGGTGTTGTCGTCATAGGTGTGCGACGCCTGGATTTCTTCGGTCACGCAGCCACCCTTACCGCGCAGATCGGACCAGTAGCTGAACCAATGGGTCAGGTCGTCGGCCGAGAACCCGATCGTCTTGGCGTCCTGGTACAGCGCCTTGTTCTGAGTGCGCAGCCATACTTCCAGGCTGGGCAGGTCGTAACTCATGTCCTCGCTGCCGTAGAAATTGCCGCCCGCGGCCTGATGGATCTTGACCATCAGGTCGGCATACTCGTCATAGGTCCAGGTGCTCGGAAAGTCGATCTTGAGTTCCGCCAGTTTGGTCGTGTCGTAACCGATGCCGTAGGTACTGACCGCTACCGGCAACCCGTAGAGCTTGCCGCCCTGAACGCCCTGGGCCAGCAAGTTCTTGTCGAAAGTGTCGGTCTGGACGATATTCGAGTAACCATCCAGCGGTTCCAACGCGTTGCTCGCGACATATTGGGCGGCGTGCACCGGGTCGATGTTGATCACGTCGGGCGGGCTGCCGGCACTGATCTGCGTGGCCAGCTTGTCGAAGTATCCGGTCGTGGGTGAGCCCTCGAAAGTGACGTGGATCTTCGGAAACTCGGAATTGAACTTGTCCACCACTTGGCTACGCAACTTGAGCTTCGTGGGGTCGCCATAACTGGTGGCCCGCAACGTGCCGCTGATGTCGGCCGGCGCACCGCTGCCGCCGGCGCTACCGCTCGTCGAGCTGCCCGACGACGAGCCGGAGCTGGTGCTGGAACAGGCTCCGATGGCCATCGTCGCTGCGGCGGATGCAGCCACGCCGAAGAATCGGCGGCGGTTCAGGGATTGGGACATGGGTGTAATGCTCGCTTTCTGCTCCGGACGATGGAAAGGCGACCGCGCCGGCCGAGTGACCTTTCAGCCGCGCAGGCCGGTGGTGGCGATGCCTTGAACGAGATGCCTTTGGGTGAGGGTGAAGACGAGGAACGTCGGGATGAGGGAAAGGACGGACATGGACAGCAGCTGGCCGTAGCTGGTCCCGCCGGTGGAGTCGAGCAATCCGTTCAGGGCTACGGGTACCGTCTCGCTCTTGGGGTCGGTCAGGTACAGCAACTGCGAGAAGAAGTCGTTGTAGGTCCAGATGAACGTGAAGATGCCCGTGGTGATCAGGGCCGGGCGCATCAGGGGCAGCACGATGCGAAAGAAGATCCGGTACGTCCCGGCGCCGTCGACGGCGGCAGCCTCGTCCAAATCGCGCGGCAACCCCCGGATGAACTGGACCATCAGAAAGATGAAGAACGCGTCGGTGGCCAGGAATTTCGGCACCACCAGCGGCAGGATCGTATTGACCCAGCCCAGGTGGTAGTAGATGAAGTATTGCGGGATCAGCAGAGCGTGCGCGGGCAGCATGATGGACACCAACATGACCGCGAAGAACACGTTCCGCAGGCGAAACTGCAGACGCGCGAAAGCATAGGCAGTCATCGAACAGGCGAAGATGTTGCCGACCACCGCCAGCACGGCGATGACCATCGAGTTCCAGAAATACCGGCCGAAGGTGTAGTCACCGGAAATCCAGCCGTCGATGTAGTTCTGCGGTCGGAAGTCCCGGCCGGGCCACGGTGACAGCGATCCGAGGATGTCGGTGTCCGGTTTGAAGGAACTGCCCAGCATCCAGATCAGCGGGTAGATCATGACCAAGGCACCGATCACCAAGGCGATCAGCCGCACGATCGCGCGAAGTCGTTGCCGTCGCGGCTGTTCCACTGCGGCCGCCGTTGGTGGCGCGGTGGTCGTGGTCACCTGTTCACCTCCGCCCGTCCCCGTAGAACACCCAGAACCGGGCCAGCCCGAAATTGGCGGCGGTGAAAATGGCGATGATCACCAGCAGGATCCAGGCCATCGCCGACGCATAGCCCATGCGCAGGGCCGAGAAGCCTTCCTCGTACAGGTAGAGCGTGTAGAACAGCGTGGAGTCGGAAGGGCCTCCCGTGCCCTGGCTGATGATGAAGGCGGGCGTGAAGGCCTGGAACGCCTGGATGATCTGCAGCACCAGGTTGAAGAAGATAATCGGTGTGATCAACGGGAACACCACTCGCCAGAACCGTAGCCACGCTCCCGCACCATCCACGGAGGCAGCATCGAGCAAGTCCGCGGGCACCTGCCGCAGCGCCGCCAGGAAGATGACCATCGGGGCGCCGAACTGCCAGACGTGCAGCACCACCAGGGTGTACAGCGCGGTAGCGGGATTGGAGATCCAACTGATACCGGTGATTCCGAAGAAGCTCAGGAATGTATTGACCACGCCATCGCCGTCGAACATCTGCCGCCAGACCAGGGCGATAGCCACACTGCCGCCGAACAGGGAGGGCAGGTAGTACGCGCCCCGCAACAGCCCTATGCCGCGCGCCGTCTGGTTCAGCACTACCGCCAGGAGCAGGGCGAAGGCCAACTGCAAAGGCACCGTGATGATCACGTAGGTGAAAGTCACCTCTAGGGCCTGATGAAATCGGCTGTCGCCCAGGAGTTCGGTGTAATTGGACAACCCGATGAATTGAGGCGCCTTGAGCAGGTCGAAATTCGAGAACGACAACACGAACGAAGCAACCAGAGGTCCAATGGTCAGCAGCAGCAAACCGCCGAACCAAGGCAACAGGAAGACGTACGCCGATCTCGGCGAGCCGAAGTTGGCGCTGGCGCTGTACTTTCGCTGACGAGCGGCCCGGGTTCCGGCACCCACGGCCGACGCATCCGTCGTTTCTGCGGTGTCGACCAACGGCGTTTCGTCCGACGGCGCCCCCCGATTTGCAGCGGGCGAGCCCGGGATTCCGCTCATGTGACACCCACCCGAACAGAACTCGCTGCCGGAAGCGCGACGGGGTGCGGCAATACTCGCCCTTCCAATCCGGCCAGCAAGTTGTCCACCGCAATATCCGCCATGGCCGAACGGGCCGACAATGTGGCCGACCCGATGTGCGGGGTCAGGATCGTCCGAGGCGCGCTGAGGATGGGGTGGTCGTGAGGTAACGGCTCGGGGTCGGTGGTGTCGAGGGCGGCGGCCCCCAAGCGACCACTTCCCAGAGCTGTGGCCAGCGCTGACAAGTCCACCAGGCCGCCACGGGCCGTGTTGATCAATGCTGCGCCCGGTTTCATCTGGGCGAGTCGGTCGGCGTTCAGGAGCCCACGGGTGCGGTCGGTCAGCGGGCAGTGCAGGCTGACGAAATCGCTCACGCGGAGCAATTGGGTCAGATCCGCGTCGGTGGTGTCACGCCCCGCCATCAGCACGGTCATGTCGAAACCGCGGGCCCGTCGGGCCAAGGCGGCGCCGATCCGCCCCGGACCGATGATCCCCAACGTCGCGCCATAGATCTCCGCGCCCAAGAGCAGGTGGGGGTCCCAGGTCGTCCAGCGACCCGCCCTGACGAAGGCGTCTGCCTCGACCACTCGCCTGGCCGCTGCGGCCAGCAACGCGAACGCGAGATCGGCTGTTGTTTCGGTCAGGATGTCGGGGGTGTGACCGACCTGGATCCGCCGGCCGGCCGCGGCCTGCAGATCGATGTTGTCCACACCCACCGCGTAGTTCGAAACGACCCGCAGAGCCGGAGCCACGGCCAACAGCTCGGCGTCGACCGTGTCCGTGACCAAGGTCAGCAGGCCTTCAACACCCGAAGCGAGTTCTCGCAACTCGGCTGGTGACGGCGGTCCTGCGTGCGGCCACACGCTGACGTCGTGGAGGGCAGCAAGCCGCTCGACCGCGCTGCCGGGGAGCCTGCGGGTCACGGCGCAACGACTCATGATCGCACCTCCCATCGTCGGGTCAGGCTGTCGGGGTTTGGCAGCGCAAAGAGCAGGCTGTGACCCCGATCCGTACTGACGTCCGGGGCTGTCCCATCGCTGATATGAGCGTGAACAACTGCCCCGACCGTAACCACGAACCCACATCCTTAGCAAGGGTTCGGACCGACTATTTTTCGGCATAGTCAGGTGGCTTTCGTTATGTGAAAATGTGACGAGATCTGGTCCAGTGCATCGGAGCTTCGAACGAGGGAGTGGAGACGTATGAGTTACGAACTGCAGAGCGTGGAGCGGGCCATCGAGCTGCTCGATCAATTGGCCGCCGGCCGTGGCCTGCGCTTGACCGAGCTGTCGACAGCGATGGGGGCGAACCCGACAACCGTGTTACGAACCTTGCGCGTGCTGACCAAGGCCGGGTTTGTTCGGCGAGATCCCCGTACCCAGGCCTACCTGTTGGGCACCCGGTTGGCGGAACTCGGCAACGTAGCGCTCAGGAACATCGACACCACCCAGGTGTTGCGGCCCTGGACATCGGAGCTCTCTGCTCGGTGCAACGTGACCGCACACGTCGGCATGCTCCGCGGCAATGGCGTCACCATCGTGGACAAGGTGGATCCGCCCCGTCCGCTGGTCCGTTACTCGTTCCTGGGTACGCAGATGCCGCTGCACGCCACCGCGGCGGGCAAGGCGGTGCTGGCGTTGTGCGGTGAGGAACTCCTGGACGGCGCAGCGCTGCCATTGCCGGCCTACACCGTGCACTCCATCTGCGATCTGCACGTCCTGCGGGAAGATCTGGAGGCGACGCGACGACGTCGGTACAGCATGGAGAAGGAGGAGTATCAGATTGGATTCGGTTGCGTAGGCACCGCTTTCCGGCTTGGCGAGGACGTGTTCGCCGTCAGCTTGTCCGGGGCGACTCCGGACGTCGCCGTACTGGATCGGCACGGTGAGATGCTGCGGTCAGCGATCGACGACTTCCTCGGCCAGCATGTTGGCGCGGCCGTCGGGTTCCCGGTCGAATGGTGAGCACGAGTCTTTCTGCCCGCCTCGAGTCCCGGGTCCCCTGCCGGGTGAGGCAGGCGGGCAGACTCTGAGACCCATGCCTGGGCCCTAGTGGTCCTGGTCGGTGGCGGGCGCCCAGTCGTAGATGACAGACGTCCGCAGCACGACATCCTGCACGGACCGGTTGGCCCGGTTCACCGCGGCCCACAGCAACCCGATCGGAAAGGCCACGCAGAACAGCGCCCGGAGAATGGCTTTGGGGAACGGTAGCCGCCTGCCCCGCCCGGTGACCACGCGCACCCCCATGATCGTGGCGCCCCAACTGCGGCCGGTGGTGGCCCAGGCCAACGCGAGATACGGAGCGGCGACACAGAACCCGATAATCGGGATGCTCCAGCCGAGGTAGGTGGGCCACCGGAAGTCACCCGGATTGATCAGGAAGGTGGCTCCGATGATCACCCCATAGATGGCGCCGAGAATGACGACCACCACGACGGCGTCGAGAATCGCGGCGATGCATCGGGTGACCACTCCGGCCCGTCGTCCCTGATAGGGCCAGGCATTCTCGGGAATGACCGTGGGATGGACCGGTTGCGTGCTCATCGAGCGCCTCCGGTCGGGGACGTCGAGGGATCGGGCCACGGCGGCGAGGGTGCCGCAGCCGGGATGGCCGGCAGCTCGTGCGCCGGTCCCGCCGTCAATGCCGGGCCGGACGCCGAACCGGACGGAAGGGCGGCCGCGTCGGGCGGCCGGAGCAACCGGCGGCGGCGCGGCGCCGGGCTGATGGGTGCCTGCAGCACGGTGGCGTCGTCTTCCGGCGCGCTGCGCCGCCGCAACCGCAGCTTCTCCATGATCCGATTGACCTGATCATCGGCCGAGGCCGAGCTGAGCCGGACCCCGACCACCGTCTCCGAGGCGATGGACCCACTCGACTGCCGGATGATCCGGGGCAGATCGATCTCATCGATGACGTCGTCCGCGATACCGATGAGGTCCACCCGATCGATGATCGCGTCGATGTCGATCGTCGCGGCCACGGCGTTGACGTCGATCCTGGCGATGATCTTGCCCAGGTCGACGGTGGCCACGATGCCGTCGATATCCACCTTGGCGATGACTGCCTCAACGTCGACCTTGTCGACAATGCGATCCAGGTCGATCTTGTCGACAATCCGGTCCAGATCAATCTTGTCCACAATTGCGTCCAAGTCGATCTTGTCGACGATCCGGTCCAGGTCGATCTTGTCGACGATCCGGTCCAGGTCGATCTTCTCGACGATCGCGTCGAGGTCGACCCGGGCGACCGCGGCGTCCAGATCGACGGCGTCGATGATGCCGGCCAGGTCAACCCGGTCGAGCACCAACTGGGTCAGGTCGATCTGATCGAGCACGGCGGTCAGGATGGCCGGGATCAACTCTCCGGCCAGCGAGACGACGTCCTGCTCCCCGACCTGGCGGGATTCGCGGCCGGCGGTTTCCAGCCGTTCCAGCACGCCCGCCGGATGCCACCGGGCCGGGACCAGCGGCGGGTGCAAGGCCAGGTTGGCCAACGGCTTCGCCAACCGGCCGGCCGTGCCGACCACCGTCGCCCCGGCGTGAGCCACCCCGTTTCCGAGACCCACCACGGTGTCGACCACTCGGGTCAGCTCCGGTTGGTCGGCGGCGCGGCCGACACCGACCGACCCGGCCACGAATCGCGTCGCGTCGGAAAGGGCTCCCGCAGCCAGCCCGAACAGACCGGACGGCCGGCGCGTCGAGCGTCGGGGGGCGGGGTCGCCCACGAAGTAGTCATCGTGAACCGAGGTGAGGTCCTCTACCTGGGTTTCCCCCGAGTCAGGCCCGGCCGTCGCGATGACGTCAGCAGCAGTTGCGTCGCCATCGAGCTCACCGAATTGGATCGTGATGATGTCGGCGTCGGAGTCAAGTTCGGGATACTCGGCGACAAATGGGTCGATGCCGTCGGCGGAATTCATCGACCCGCCTGGTCTGCGTCTGGTCAGAAAGCTTTCGTCAGCAGACTCCTCGAGAGGCCGATCACCGTCGACGGACAAGCGATATCACCTCCTCCGGACTCGTCGACCGGCATGATCAGCGGCAATGGCATCGGCGCTGCCGACCAGCCTGATACCGGTGATCTTAAGTCAGCGCATGGCCACCCAGCATCGGCCGGTTTTCGACCGCCTACACCTTCACCTTCGGCTGAGCCGCTCGGGAGTGCGCCCGCAGCCCGTCCCGGTTGAAGATCATGATCAGCTCAGCGGGTCCGTCGACGGCGGTGAACGCGTGCGGGGTCATGGTGTCGAACTCGGCCGCCTCCCCGGCCAGGACCAACATGGTCCGGTCGCCGAGCACCAGTCGTACCCGGCCGTCGAGCACGAAGAACCAGTCGTGGCCGGGGTGCACGCGGGGGGTCTCCAGCGGCGCCGGATCCAGGCGCACCTTCATGGCCAGGGTCGCACTGGTGGGCCGGGTGAGCATCCAGGTGGTCCGCCCGTCGGACCGACTCGGCGCCGGCCGGATGACCACGTCGTCCTCGCCCTCGGAATCCAGCAACGTGTCGAGATCGACCTGCAGCCCACGGGCCAGCGGCACCAGCACATCCAGACTCACGCTGCGACGACCGGTTTCCACCCGGCTGATGGTGGACGCACTGAGCCGGGTGCGGGCGGCCAGGTCATCCAGCGACAACCCCAGCGTGGTACGCAGGCTGCGCAGCCGAGTCCGGACCACGTTCTCGATGTCATTCGGATCCGCCATCTTGCGAATATAGCAAGACACCTTGCACTTATGGGGATCAGCCGTACGGTGACACCATGACTCACGGCTCCCCCCGATTCATCGAACGGCACTGCGACGTCTGCGTTGTGGGCGGATCGGCGGCCGGTCTGGCCGCCGCGCTCCAGCTGGGCCGACAGCGTCGCTCGGTCATCGTGGTGGACTCGGGTGAGCCCCGCAACGCGCCCGCCGCGCACCTGCACGGTTACCTGGGCGCGGACGGGCTGGCCCCCGCCGAGCTCCTCCGGCGCGGCCGCGAAGAGGTGCGCAGCTACGGCGGCGAGGTGCTGTCCGGCCGGGCGGCCGAGGTCATCCGGGCCGGGGACGGAACCTTTCGCGTGCTGCTGCGCAGCGGGCACACCGTGGTGGCGCGACGGGTGCTCGCGGCGACCGGGCTGGTGGACGAGCTCCCGGACATCGACGGTGTCGCCGACCAGTGGGGCAAGGGGGTCGTGCACTGCCCGTTCTGCCACGGCTACGAGGTCCGCGACCAGCGCCTCGTGCAGATCGCCTCCCAGCGGATCGGTCTGCACCCGACGACGTTGTTCCACCGGCTGACCGATCGGCTCACCGTGGTCCTGCATGACCCCGACCTGGCCGACGACGAACGGCTGCCGGGGCTGCGCGCCGGCGG
Source organism: Nakamurella sp. (assembly GCA_965277905.1). Taxonomy (GTDB): domain Bacteria; phylum Actinomycetota; class Actinomycetes; order Mycobacteriales; family Nakamurellaceae; genus Nakamurella. The sequence continues at coordinate 2,367,279 of CBDIDW010000006.1, read as the reverse complement.
TGTGACCATTGTCGACGGTCCGGCCCGACGGGTCCTGGCCGACGCCCAGGGGCACGTCACAGGGGTGGAGCTGGCCGACGGGACGCGGCTCGATGCGGATGCGGTGGTGGTCGGGCCGCGGTTCCGGGCCCGGATCGAGCCGTTCGCATCGCTCGGCCTGAGCACCCAGCCGCATCCGTCCGGGGCCGGGGATGTGGTGCCCGTCGACGCCGGCGGCCAGACCTCGATTCCCGGCCTCTACGCCGCCGGCAACGTCACCGAACCCGGACAGCAGCTCCTGCAGGCCGCGGCGCAGGGCGCCCTGGTCGGCGCGATGATCAGCTTCAGCCTGGCCGACGAGGACCTGGCCGCCGACGCCCGGCCCAGCGCCAACCAGGCGGATTGGGACCATCGCTACGGCGGCGAGCAGCTGTGGAGCGGCCACCCCAACGGCACGTTGGTGCACGAGATCAAAGACCTGCCGACCGGGCGGGCGCTGGACGTCGGGGCCGGCGAAGGTGGCGACGCGATCTGGCTGGCCGAGCAGGGCTGGGCGGTGACCGCGAGCGACGTGTCCCCGCGGGGGCTGAGCCGGATCCGCGAGGCGGCGCGGCAGCGAGGCGTCACCGTGGCCTGCCTGCACGCCGATGCCAACGCACGAGATCCGTTCCCGACGGCGGCATTCGACCTGGTGTCGGCCCAGTACGCGTCCATCCCCCGCACCCCCGACGGTCGAGCCACCCGGAACCTGCTGGAGGCGGTTGCCCCTGGCGGCACGCTGCTGGTGGTCGGCCACGACGTCGAAGTCATGCACGAGATGGCCCGCACCGCGCAAGACGGTCCGATCTTCGACCCGGACGCCTACGTGGGTGTTGCGGACGTGGCCGCTGCGATCGCCGACTCCCCGGACTGGAGGGTGCAGGTGCACGACCAGCGCGCCCGTCCGCACGGGGCCGCGTCCACGCATCACGTGCAGGACGTCGTGCTCCGTGCTCGACGGAGCGGCTGAGCCCGGTCAGAGGCTTTCGTCGACAGGAAAACCGTTGCGGGACACCGCATCAACAGCGGCGGACGGTCCGGACAAGCTCACCTTGGCAGCCGGCCGGCCCGAGGCCCAGATGATGATCTCCCCCGGATCCCCCTGCACCTCGGCCACCGGAGTGCCCGAGCGCAGCACCACCCGACCCCCGCCGGGCAGTCGCGCCACCACCCCGACTCCGACCCGGCGCAATGGCAGCTTCAGCAGCCGGCTGTTCACCAACTTGTCCAGCTTGGCCGCGGTCTCCGGGTCGTAGTCGCGGACCTGCCAACCAGGCTGTCCCCGCCGGACGTCTTCGTGGTGGATGAACAGCTCGGCCGAGTTGAACGCATCGTCCAACTGCGCGAAGTGGATCGGGCTGGGCAGGCTCGGGCGGTGCCGGAACAACTCCACCTGCTCGGCCCACGGTCTTCGCCGATACCCGTCTCCCGCCCGCTGCAACCACCCCTTGGCGGCGGACACGAAGGTGCCCACGAACGCACCCGGCCGACGCTCCCGGACCAGCAGGTGCACCAGCAGATCCTGGGTCGTCCAGCCCTCACATCGGGTCGGCGCATCCGGGCCCACCTGCAGCAGCAGATCGGCCAGCGCCTGCCGTTCCTTCTCCGCCAACGTCACGTGCCGCTCGTTCCCTGTTCTGTGGTGCCCGACACCCAGGCTGGTGTCCGTGTCTTGCCTGTCGACCTACCCCACGGTAGTACCGCAATCATTGGTTGCGAGAGCTGCATCTGGCCCTAACGCGGTGAGATCCTGCCGCTGGTCGTGCCATGACCGAACGAGTCGACGCCTGAAGTGACCTTTCGGGTCCGGGTGTGCAGATGCCGCAACGCCGGATGGTCGGGGGTGACCGACGTTCCTGACCGCTCAGGGGCCGGGACCACGTCGGTCCCGGCCCCTGCACTGCGCTCCCCGGCGGCGGAGTGGGTCCTACTCGTCCTGGCCGAAGGCGCTGCGCAGCAGCGCTTCCTGCTCGTTGGACAGGTTGGTCTCGATCAGTTCGGCCTTGACACCCGCGAACGCCTCGGCCACCTTGTCGACGACCGCGCCCTGGGTCAACACGAAGAGCGCCGAGGTCCCCGGGGTGACCTTCTCGCGGATGCGCTTGATGAAGCTGTCGTCGACACCGACGTCCGCCAGCGCGCCGCTCAATGCCCCGGTCGCGGCGCCGATGGCCATCCCCAGGAACGGAACGAAGAAGATCAGACCGAAGAGCAGGCCCCAGAACGCTCCGCCCATGGCGCCGGCCCCGGTCGTGCTGTTGAGCTGCTTGGTCGACGGCCGCTTCTTGCCTTCCGGCCAGCTGACGGTGGCGGCGTCGAGCACCTGGATGAGCGCCCGCGACTGCAGATCCAGCGCCGTCCTCTCGGCCTCCGCCGCGCCTTCGGCCGTGTCGAACTTCCACACTGAAAGTGTGCCCATGTCAGATCCTTTCGCTGGTTCAGAGACCGGCGATTCTCGCCGGTCTCGCCGTCGATCGTGCGTCGGTCAGGTCCGGTGGACGTTCACCCCTTGTGGATGATATTTCTGCCGTCGACCGTCAGGTCGGGGTCTTCGAAACGTGCTTGGGCGCGTCGCCCAGGAAGAGCTGCAGCCAGCGTGCGTCCGGATCCGAGTCGACCAGGACGGCCTTGACCAGCAGCGTCAGCGGCACGGCCAGAATGGCGCCCAACGGCCCGAGCACGAAGGACCACACCACCAGGGACAGAAAGCTGACCGTCGTCGTCAGGCCAACCGCGTCGCCCACGAACTTGGGTTGGATCACCGACTGCACCACGAAGTTGAGCACGCAGTAAATGATGATCAGGGCGATCATCTTGCCCACTCCACCGACGAGCAATGCCAGCACGGCCACCGGAATCAGACCGATCAGAAATCCTATGTTGGGGATGTAATTGGTCAGGAAAGAGAGCAAACCCCAGAGCAAGGCGGCCGGGATACCCAAAATGAGCAACGCCGCCGTGTCCAGGATGGCCACGATTGCGCCGAAGACGGTGGACACGGCGAAGTACTTACGCGTTCCGTAAGCGAACGAGCCCAACGCGTCCAGCGCCCGGGCGCGGCCGGGCCGAAACTGTCCCATGCGGGTCGTGAACGACCCGCTGTCGACACCCATGAAGAGAATGAGGGTGATCACGAAGAGCAAGGCCGAGACCACTCCGAGGGTGCTGCTGAGCACCGACCCGACGAACGAGGCCAGCTGGCCGGGGCCGATTTTCTGAAAAAGCGCTTTGATCTGGTCCGGCCCGATCCCGAGACTGTGCAGCCAGTTCTCTATCGAGTCCAGGGTGTTGTTGATCTGACTCGAGTACTCCGGGAGCAGGGTTCCGAACCGGCCAACCCCATAGACGAGTGCGAACAACAGCCCCAACAAGAGGGCGTAGATCACCAGGATGACCAACAAGGTGGCCAGCCACCGGGGCACCTTGTGTCGCTCCAGCCAGGCGCGAGCCGGATAGACCGTGATGGTCAGGCACAGCGCCAGGACGATCGGCGCTACCAGGTTCGAGACCTGACGGAGGCCGGCGACGACCACCACTCCCCCAGCCAATCCCAGGATGATCACCACCCCCCGCGGCAGGCCCGACATCCGGGGCGTGGGCACCGGTGCCGGAGGCGCTGGGGGCGACGCAGGTGCCTGCGCTACCCGGGGCCGGTCGGGTTTCGGCGATCGCATGTTGTCACTCTGACGGCCTCCAGCGGCCCACGGCTCACCCCGAGGGGACGATGCGTCGATCGGAAACCCATCCGCTAAGGGTGGCGCACCCCGCGGTGATCCGGGACATCGTTGACCCATGCTGAGGCGAATCTTCATCGCATGGATCATCCTGGCCGTGGCCATCGGACTCGCCGCCTGGCTCATCCCCGGAATTGTCGTGCACGGCGGATTTCTCGGCCTGATCGGGCTGGCGGCTCTTTACGGCCTGGTCAATGCCGTGATCGGAACCGTCCTGAGGTTGTTGACCCTGCCGTTGACGATCATCACCCTGGGTCTATCCACGATTGTGGTCAACGCCCTGCTCCTGGCCATCACGGCATGGTTCACCGATTGGCTTGACGTCGGCGGCTTCTGGCCGGCGGTCGGGGCTGCGATCGTGATCTCGCTGGTGTCCAGCATCCTGCATCTGATCTTCCTGCGGAAGCGGGTCTGATGGACGTCTCGCCGACATCTGCGGAGAACTTGGAGCCCACCCCCGAGAGCGGCGGCGACGCAGGGCCAGGCCAGGTGGTCACGTCGCACCCTCGGGTCCGCAACGGTTTCTCGATCGCCCTGATCGTGATCGCCTGCGTGTCGCTCCCCCTCGCCTTGATCTCCAGTTGGTCCCGCCGGCTGGTCCAGGACGAGGACGCCTACCTGCGAGCGGTCAGCCCACTGGCCACGAACGCCGACGTGGTCGCCGCGGTGCAGGACGACCTGTCCACCGCGATCATCAACCAGGTCGACAAGTTGGGCATCGACGATGGCGTGACCGGTTGGCTCAGTAGTCACAATGTTCCCCAGGTCCTGGTCAACGTCGCCTCCGACGCCCTCGGCGCGCTGCGGACCAGCTTCGACGCGAAGATCACCAGCACGGTCGCCACCGTGGTCAGTTCGCCCGCCTTCGCCAACCTCTGGGTCTCGGTCAATCAGCTCGCCCACCAGCAGTTCCAGGCCCTGGTCAACGGCAACAGCGCACTCACCGACGCATCGGGCGGACTGTCGATTCCGCTGCAGCCCGTGGTCGCGGCGGTCCGACAACGGTTGGTGGACGGCGGAAACGCCTGGGCCGCCAAGATTCCGGACACCGTCGCAACCATCGCGCTGGTGTCACCGGAGGACACCGCCCACCTGCGTGACCTCCTGCACCAGGCACGCATCCTGGCCGTCGGGCTCGTCGTGGCCGTGGTCGTCCTGCTGGTGCTGGCCGTGCTGCTGGCGGTCGATCGATGGCGCGCAATCCGCCGCGCCGGTTATGGCGCTCTCATCGGCACCCTGTTGATGGCGGTGCTGATCAGGGTGGTGGTGCACTACGTCGGGAACAGTGCGACGATCCCCCATCCCGCGGCGGTGCAGGCGGTGATCCAGACCGTCACCGACGGCCTGCGAGGTTGGATCCAGGTCGCCGCCGCGGTGGCGATCGTTCTCATCATCCTTTCCTGGGCGCTCGGGAAGGACCGTTCGGCGACCCGGCTGCGGTCGGCCTTCGTCGCGGTCGGGAACGCGTTGATGGCGCCGGAGCGGATGGTCGGGCGACGCCTGATCGCCGGAGCGGTGGCCGTGGTGGCGGCCGCCGTCCTGTTTCTCGCCGACCTGCCCCTGACCGGCACGCTGGTCCTGCTCGCAGTGGTGGTGGTGGCCCTGCTGCTGCTCTGGGCACCCGGTCGCCGGACCGGCCGTGAGCCCACGACCGCGGGCGCGGATTCAGCTGACCGGAATTCAGACGCTGCGGTGCACCCCTAACAGGCAGATCGACAACGAATGCACTTGCTGGAGCACCCCGAAAAGGGCCGACTGATCCAGCTCGCTGCGCAGAATGGTGACACCGGGCTCGGAGTCGTCGATGTCCAAACCAGCGAAAGCCGACCTGGCCTGGGACCCGAGCTGACCGGACAAGCGGATGCTGTACGCCACTTTCTTCATGTCTCGCTCCGACGGATGTCGACCAATTCCAGGCCCAGGGCCTGGATCCGTTCGATCAGTCCGTGGAGCGACACCTGGTCGAGACGGCCGGCCAGCACGGTCTCGGTGGGTTCGACCGTCACCGCAAGGTCGGAGAAGGACGCGCGTGCGGCCGGACCGACCGCGCCGACCACCCTAACTTCATAGGTCGGGCCGGACATGCCATACCTCCATTGGGCTGATCCGCCCCCACCGTCTCGCATCCCGCGGGTCGCGTACTCATCCATTCCGGGTGGTCGGCGCAGGGGGTCGGATCCAAATCGAGATTGCACCACATCAGTTGTCAGATCAATTCGGTTCACGGGCCCGAGCAACTGCTTCCCGCCGTTTGGCGGCCCGTAGCTTCCGATAGATCGAGGCGATATGGGTCTTGACCGTATTCACCGAAACGCAGAGCTCGGCCGCGATCTCTGAGGTGCTCATGTTGGTGGTCAGCCAACGCAGGACGGACGCCTCGCGTTCGGTGAGATCCTCGAACACCTCACCCTGGACGTACGGGCCGCGCTGTCGGGGCAGGGCCGGCACGGTGGCCTGGATCGGACACGGCCACCGGTCGGCCAGGGTCGAGTGCCGGTTCACCAGGGCGATGATCCCTTTTCCCGGATGCAGGAACGGGCTGACCACCTTGTCCTGCGCGCTCAGGTCGAGGGCCCGACTCACCGCCTCGACGGCGCCGGCTTCGTCCCCCCGGGCCTGCGCCACCAGCCCGCTGATCAGCAAAGCATCGACGAGAACGGGAAAGCGGGGCGGCGGCGACGAGGTGACGATCCGCCGGATGAGGTCTTGGCAGGTGCGCAGATCATCCGTGGCGTAGGCGATGCGCGCCCGTGCGACCTGGGCCGGGTGCGCGCCGTCGCCCCGCAGGCCGCCGGGCAGGAGCTCCAAGGCCTCCTCCGGCCGGCCGAGATCGAGCATGATCTCGGCCAACAGGACGGCCCGGGCGTCGGGCCCGGCGTTCCCGGCGGGGCCGTCGGCCATCGGCTCCGCCTGCAGCAGAGCCCAGGCCTGCTCCGGCTGATCGGTCAGCCGTAGCACGGTGGCCCGGAGCAGGGCATCCTCACGGCGGAGGGCCTTGTCCTGCGAGTAGTTCCACTCCGGCGCGAGCCGACGGATCGCCCTGGAATACGCGTCGAGATCGCCGCGCAACACCGCCAGGTGGGCCGTTCCCAGGTGCAGCGCGGCCGGGCAGTCACCGCGCAGGTTCAGGGTCGAGCGAGCGAGCGCCACTCCGGCGGACGCCTGGCGGGACGCGGCCGCAGGTCGACCCCGGGCGCACTCGATCATCGTCAGCATCCCTCGCGCCCGCACCGCGACCGCCGGCACCTTCGCCTGTTCGGCCACGTCGGCCGCCCGAGTCAGCAGCGCTTCCGCATGGTGCAGGTCGCCGCTGAAGCAGAGCGCGGCGCCGTGCACGACCAGGGCGCAGGCGGCCAGGTCATCAGGCTCATCAACCGCGGCCAGCAATTCGCCCAGCTCCACCACCCTGTCCAGTTCGCCCCGCCCGCTGGCCAGCATGAGTTCACCGAGAAGCAGCTGTCGGCGGGACTCCGTGCTCATCGACGAGGTCTGGAGATCTCCCTCCGTACGGTCGCCAATCACGGCAAACAGGCCACCGGCCCGGGTGTGGTCGTTCGTCATGGCGGCGACAGCCGCCTGCGCCGACAGCATCTCCAACACCGCGGTCGGCGAGAGGCCCTTGGGAGGTGTCGCAGCCACGAACGCCTCGAGGCCGTCGACGTGCTGCGGCCCGGCCCGCAGGAAGACCGCGGAAAAGGCCCCGCGGCGCAGCAGCGACGCGCAGTACTGCCAATCCGCGGCCTCGACGGCCAACCCGAGAGCGTCCACGAGTCTGCCCGCGGCCTCGTACCACCGGCCGCCCGCAGATGCACGTGCGCCCGGGCCGCCGGGTGTTCGTGCTGGTAGAGGTGCCGCAATACCTCACGCAGCAGCGGATGGAATCGGTACCAGGCCTTGCCGCGGTCGACCGCGGTGACGAAGGAGTTCGCTTCCGTCAACCGCTGGAGGATGCCCGCGCCGTCGGTGCCACCGGTGATCGCATCGGCCAGAGAGCCACAGATCTCCGGCACCACGCTCGCACGAATGAGCAACCGCCGGACCTGGGCGCTCTGCACCGCCAGGACTTCCTCGGTCAGATACTCACCGATGCTGCCGGGATCCAGGGCGAACTCGGTCACGAACCGGCCCGGTTGTTCGCTGCCCTTCATCCGCAGGGCGGAGAGCTTGAGCCCGGCCAGCCAACCCTCGGTCCTTTCGGCCAGCAGCGCCCGATCACCGTCGGACAGCGCGACTCCGTGCATGTCCAGCAACCGGGCGATCTCATCGGGGGTCATGGCCACGTCCGCCACGCGCAACTCGGCCAACTGTCCGGCCACCCGGTAGCGGTGGATCGGGAGCATCGGGTCGTTCCGGGCCGCCACCACCACACTGACCCCGAGAAGGGGTCGGCTGATCAAAGCGTTGATGCCGCCGAGCACTTCGGGAGTGGTGATGGTGTGGATGTCGTCCATGACCACGATGACCGGGTGCCGCTGACCCGCTTCGGCCAGCGCGTCCAACACCCGGTCCGGCATCGACCCGAGCGGATCGGTCTGATCGACAGGAGAGTTCGGACCTACCAGTCCGGCCCGTCGCATCGAGGTGCGGAACAGGCTCCAGAAGCCCTCTTCGTAATCGTCGCCCTGATCGAGCGACATCCAGACCACGGTCTCCGGCCGCTGCCCGGCCCACTCGCTCATCAGGACCGTCTTGCCGTACCCCGGTCCGGCCGCGATCAGGGTCAGCGTGTGCGCAACGGCTTCGTCAAGCGCGCGGGTCAACCGGGGCCGGGCCACGTGCTGCGGTGGTAATTCGGGTATGGCCGCCTTGCGACCCACTAGTGCCGAGTACAAATATGCCTCCTCGGGACGGCTGTCCCGATCGACGCCCCCGTCCTGACGGTACGGGACCAGGTGGGTGAGCGCCCATCGGGCCGGGCATTTCCTGCTCACGCGCTGGGCAAGGCGAGGGTAAAGCGCAGGTACCGTTCCTCGGGAATGTGGGCGCTGCGTTCACCTGTTGTTCGTCCACTAGCCGCATCGCGTGACCGGCCATTCATTCAGACCATTCCGGCTGACCGTCGCCATTACCCACTGTAATTGATGGACCGGCGCCGGCCCGGTCACCCGACGATGGTGATGCCCCGGGCCAGTCCGGTCCGTAGGTTCTTGGCTCGATCCACCCCGGCTGTCCAGTGGAAGGTCGACGTGCTCTCGTGCAGCTGAGTTTTCGCAAGAGGTTGCCCCTAGGGCCGACCGTCGAGGCCACCCCGACCCTGGGTGAATCCACCGCCTTGGCGTTCGCGCGGGCGCTGCAATGGGTCGAAGCCGGCCCCACCTGCCACGAGCCCTGATCCGGCTCATCGGACCGGGTTCACCCACGACGGGTGAGCACCGAAGCCCCGTGACTGCCATACCGTCGCTCTGCGCTACGCACGCCGACCCGAACAGGAGAAGCCGACATGGACATCGGGCCCGTTGACATCGTGGTCGTGGGATTCGACAACGACGCGTTCCATGGTGATCTGGTCACCAATCTCGCGGAACTCGTCGAGGGCGGTCTGATCCACATCATCGACCTGGTCTTCGTCCGCAAGGCCGAGGACGGCACCGTCGGCACCATCGAGGTCGACAGTCTCGACCCGCAGGTGGCGCAGGCGTATGCGACTCTCGACGGCGAATCGGGCGGCCTGCTCAGCGACAGCGATCTGGACTTCATCACCGCCGACGTGGCCGCGGGCACGTCGTGCGGGCTGGTGGTCTATGAAAATGTGTGGGCCCGAAAGCTGGCCTCGAGCCTGCGGGACGCCGGTGGTTACGTGATCTACCAGGACCGCATTCCGGCACCCGCTGTGGAAGAAGCCTTCACCGCACTTGCGGAATGAGCCCACCGGTGAATTGATCACGCAAAGGGCGTTGGCAACAGGCGTCCCGGAAGGAGAACGAGGAACGTGTTCTTTCGACCTGGCTTGAGGGTAGGACGACCCGGCTTGCTCGGCACGGTGGCCCGGACCGCGGTCATCGCCGGCACGGCAACCGCAGTGTCCGGTTCGATGAGCCGTCACCAGCAAGCTCGGGCCGACGAGGCCCAGCAAGCCGAGGCCTACCGCGAGCAACAGCAAGCCCAGACCTATGCCGCGCAGCAGGCGGCCTATGCCCCGCCCCCGGCAGCGCCGGCCCCGGTGGACAGCGCCCCGCTGTCGTCGGAGGAACTCATAGCGCAGCTGCAGCAGCTCGGACAGCTTCGGCAGTCGGGCGTGCTGACCGAAGCCGAATTCGCCGCGCAGAAGGCCAAGCTGCTCAACAGCTGATCTTCTCGCGCATGTCCGTCGATGGCCGGACCGACCGGGACAGCGTCGGCACCCGCCGCGTCGTGCTTGTGGCGATGACTCTGGCCAACGCGATGGTGCTGGTCGACCAGACCGCGGTCCCGATGATCCTGCCGTCGATCATCCGGCAATTCGGCAACGGCTCTCAACTGGCGCAGTAGGTGATCGGCCGCGGACGCGGTGTCCATTCAGCGCACATCTCGATCGTGAACACAGCCACATCGCCCTCGGGCTGGCTTCCGCCGAACCACTCCAGCAGTTTCGTCCGACCGTGACCGGCGACATCGAGGCGTCCCACCACTCCCCGGTCAGGAGTCCGACCAGGGCGTACGAGACCTCGGCCGCGAAGAAATCGCCGGTCGCGCGCACCAGATTCCAGTCGGCCGGCGAGTGGTCCAGGACATCGTCCAGAAGTGCCGACTTGCCGACGCCCACATCGGCTCACGACCGACCCCAGCCTTCCCCCGGGAGCCGATACCTGGGGATTGACTGGTACTTATCCCTAGGGACAGGCCGGCCGGGCCGCCGTAGAAATGAGGCAGACCACCACCCCCCACTTTCCGCAGGAGAAGCCCAATGTCCCCGATCGAAATCGTCGCCATCCTGGCCATGACCGGCTACGCCATTTACCGGCAGACGATCACCAGTGCCGTGCGCGGCGGCGACCGTTTCAAGTTGGCCCTCATCTACGGCATCGTGGGCATCGTCGTGGGCGGATTTGCCCTCCCGCACGGCGCCATCGGCTATGTCCTGCTGGTGGGCAGCCTGGTCCTGTCCGCCGTCGTGGGTCTGTTGCGGGGCCACGCCACCCGGGTCTGGGTCGGCCAGGACGGTCGGGCCATGCAGCACGGCAATGCGTTGACGATCCTGCTGTTCGTCGGCCTGATCGTGGCCAAGTTCGCCCTGGGTACCTACGCCTACTTCCAGCACATCCAGGACGGCGCCGGCTTCGGCGAGATCATGGTGATGATCGCGATCATGGTGGCCTCCCAGGCGGAAATCGTGTTCCGTCGCGGACAGCGCCTCACCGCCGCCCACCCGGCCCAGACGGTATCCGTCTGATCCTGCGATGACCCTGACCAGGTGAGGAACCCAGCCACCCGGCCGTCAGCGAACGAGTCAGCCGACTCCGTCGCTGGCGGCCTTTCGGTGTGTCCGGCCGATCGCCTCGGACGTCACCACTCAGCCGCTCAGGACCCCCAGAACGTGCTCGACCCGGGCTGCCACCGCTTCGCGCGCGACGGCCAGGTGCGGGCGGGGATCCACCGTGTCCAATTCGGCCAAGGAGTGGCGCAGGGCCCGGGTGAAGGCGATGTTCACCGCGGTTCCCACGTTGACCTTGCGGATCCCGGCCCGGCAGGCCTCGCGCAGCAGGTGATCGGGCACGCCGGACGAGCCGTGCAGGACCAGCGGAACTCGGGTCGCGGTCGCCAGCGCCGCGATCAGCGGTAGGTCCAGGGTCGCCGTCTGTGAGGTCATGGCGTGGGCGGAGCCGACGGCCACGGCCAGCGCGTCGACGCCGGTCACGGCTACGAACTCGGCCGCCTGGGCGGGATCGGTGCGCACGCCCGGTTGGTGGGCCGAGAACACCTGCGAGTCCTTCCCGCCCACGTACCCGAGCTCGGCCTCGACGAACAGACCCCGCTCGTGCAGGTCCCGAGCGGCGGTCGTGGTGTAGTCGACGTTCTCGCCGTAGGCCAGGCGACCGGCGTCGACCATGATCGAGGTGAGCCCGGCCGGCCCCGCCTGATCCTGGATGTCGGCGCTCTCCACATGATCCAGGTGCAGAGCCACGGGAACCGAGGCCGCTGAAGCGATCTCGTGCAGAGCGGCAGCGATCGGGCCCACCCGCCCGCCGTGGAAACGAACGGCGTTCTCGCTCAGCTGCAGGACGACCGGCCGGCCCACCCGCTCGGCGCCGGCCACGATCCCCTCGGCCTGCTCCAGCGTGATCACGTTGAACGCGCCGATGGCCTGGCCTGTCTGGATTGCGTCGTTCACCAACTGCTTCATACCGGCCTCGGGCACCAAAATCTCCTCTCGCTGCTGGCCAAGAGTATGCAACAATTCCCAAGCGAATCCAACCCCAGCATTCAACCCCGAGGGAGGTGCCGTGACGGACCGGACCTGGATCGGCGTCGACGTCGGCACCAGCTCGATCAAGGCCGTGGTCTTCGACTCCGGCGGCGCCGCTGTGGGTCAGGCCAGAGCCGAAACGCCCTGGATGCGAACCAGTGTCGGAACTGAGATGGACCCGAATGAGCTCGGCCGGATCACCCTGGACGTGCTGCGGCGGGCGGCGCGGGCCCATTCGGGGCGTCCGGCCGGGATCGGGATCACCAGCATGGGCGAGACCGGGGTGCTGGTGGACGCGCACGGTCAGGTGCTGGGTTCGGCCATCGCATGGCACGACGAGCGCGACACCCGCGAGCTGGCCGAGCTCGACGCCGCCTTCGGTCGTGAGTATTTCGCCGAGACCACGGGCAAGCCGCTGCGGGCCCAGTTCGCGTTGACCAAATTCGCCTGGCAACGGCGCCACGTCGACGGGGTGGGTCGGGCGTCACGCCGGTTCAACGTGGCCGACTGGATCGCCCACCTGCTCACCGGGGTCCAGGTGTGCGACCTGTCGTTGGCCGGGCGGACCGGCTGGTTCGACCCGCTGCGCGGCCGCTGGTCCACCGAGCTGCTGGCGTGGTCCGGCGCGACCGCATCCCTGATGCCCGAGCTGGTTCGGCCGGGCGCGGCGATCGGGACCGTGCGGCCCGAGATCGGCGGCTTGGCCGACGCGGTGGTCACCACCGCCGGTCACGATCACCAGGCGGCCATGCTGGGCTGCGGGTTGGACTCCGTCGGGGACGAGCTGGATTCGCTGGGCTCGGCCGAGGCGATCGTCCGGATCGTGCCCGACACCCTGGACCGCCTCGTGATGCGTGATCTCGCCCTGGCCGCCGTGACCACCGACATCGGGGTCCAGCCGAGCACGTTGTGCCTGCTGGGCGGCACCCTCGGTGGTCTCGAGCTCCAGGCCGCTCTCGACGCCGCCGGGGTTGCTGCCGACCAACTGCAGCGACTCGACGACATCGCGCTGGGCGTGACCCCCGCCCGGAACGAGCGGGAACAGGAACACGCGCGCCTCTTCTCCGACACCGTGGAGCGCGCCACGGCGCACGCCGCCCAGCTGCAACGCAGTATCGCCGCCGCGGTCGGACCACGGCGCCGGCTGATGGTCGCGGGCGGTTGGCGGCACAGCCGGACCGTGCTCGAGAGCAAGCGGCGCCACCTGGGCGAGTTCGGACTGTCGGGCACGGCCGAGGCCGGGGCGCGAGGCGCAGCCATCCTCGCCGCCCGGGCCGCCGGTGCCCTGGGCGAGCGCGAAAGCTGGCCGGCCGCATGAGGTCCGCCCCAAGGCCGGCCCTGTTCGCGCCGGAGCGGCATGAGTTGATCCTGCGTGAGCTGCGGGCCACCGGCCGGGTCGAGCAGGCTCGGCTGGCCGGCGATCTGGACGTGAGCGGCGAAACGATCCGCAAGGACCTGGCCGCCCTGGAAGGCCAGGGACTGTTGCAGCGGGTCCACGGCGGCGCGGTGCGGGCCGGCGGGCTTACCGCGGAACCACCGGTGACGACCCGGACCGGGCGGCGGGCCGAGAAGGTGGCCATCGCCCGGGCGGCGCTCCGCCACCTGCCCGAGACCGGTGCGATCCTCATCGACGCCGGCTCGACCACGGCCGCGCTGGCCGAGCTGCTACCCCATGACCGGGGGCTCACCGTCTACACCAACGCGATGGCCGTCGCCCTGTCCCTGCTCGATCGACCGGGACTCGAGGTGCGCGCGCTGGGTGGTCGACTGCGCGCGCCGACCCTGGCCGCGGTGGGTACCGAGACGGTGGACCAGCTGGCCCGGGTCAACGTCGAGGTGGCCTTCCTGGGCACCAACGGGATTTCCGGGGGACGCGGCCTGACCACCCCCGATCCGGCCGAAGCCGCCGTCAAGACGGCCATGCTGGACGCCGCCGGCCGGCGCATCCTGCTGGCCGACTCGTCCAAGTTCGGTCTGATCAGCCAGTGCCGGCACGCCCGGTTCGACGACCTCGACGTACTCATCACCGATTCCGGGATTTCGCCGGCCGAGCTGACCTCGCTGACCGACGCGGGTGTGGAGGTGGAGGTGGTGCGTCCGTGATCGTCACCGTGACCCCGAATCCGAGCATCGACCACACCCTGCAGGTGCAGGCCCTGATCCCCGACGCCGTGCACCGCGCGCTCCGCAGCGGCTTCGAGCCCAGCGGCAAGGGCGTCAACATAGCCCTGGCGCTGCATCATGCCGGCGTGCCGGTGACCGCGATCCTGCCGCTGGGTCCAGGCACCGGCGGTCAGCTCAGGACGCTGCTGGACCAGCACCACCTGTCTGTGACCGTGGTGCCCATCGAGGGCGAGATCCGGACCAACGTCACCGTCCTGGACGGTACCGGCGCCACCACCAAGTTCAACGAGACCGGGCCGCGCCTCTCCGATCTCGAGGCGAGGGCGCTGGTCATGGCCAGTACCCGCGACCCGGTGGGCGAATGGACGGTCTGGGCCGGCAGCCTCCCGCCGGGCTTCACCTCCCGGCACCTGACCGACGCCGTCGCCACGGCCCGGGCCAGCGGCGGCCGGGTGGCCCTGGACTGCTCGGGCCCGGCCCTGCGCGAGGTCCTGGCCGGGCCGCGAGAAGCCCTGCCGCACCTGATCAAGCCGAATGCCCAGGAGCTGGCCGAACTCACCGGCGTCAACCCGACCAGCCTGGGTGAGGTCGTCACCCAGGCGCGCCTGCTGGTGGACTCCGGGATCAGGGAAGTGCTGGTCTCCCTCGGCGGTGACGGCGCGGTGCTGGTCAGCGCCGCGGGCGCGTGGCATGGACGGGCCCCGGTGGGCGCGGTGGTGAACTCCGCCGGCGCCGGTGACGCGTTGCTCGCCGGCTACCTGGCCGCCGCCGATCGCGCCCCGGAGCAACGGTTGGCCTCCGCACTGCGGTTCGGCGCCGATGCCGTCGAACAGCCGGGCACCCTGCTGCTGACCCGCACCCCGAACCGGTCGGTGCACGTCGGGCCGGTCGATCCCGGCCTGCCGCTAGGCGGCTGAGAGCCGGACCCCGTGGTCCGACCGGGTGAAGAACACCTCGGTCAACGCGCCGACGACGGCATCGGCCCCCGCCAGCTGCGGCGCCGCGTGGGTGCCGAGCACGGCCAGCGTTGCGCATCCGGCGGCCGCCGCGGCGGCCAGGCCGGCCGGCGCGTCCTCGATCACCAGGCAATCCGCCGGGTCGACACCCAGCCTCCGGGCGGCCAGCAGGAACGGCTCCGGATGGGGTTTGCCCTGCCGGACATCGTCGAAGGTCACGGTCACCTCGGGCGGGGTCAGACCGGCAGCGGCCAGCCGCGCCAGGGCCAGCGACCGGGTGCCCGAGGTGACCACGGCCGCCAGATCCCCGGCACCGGAAAGCAATTCGGCCGCGCCCGGCAACACCACCACGTCGGTCAGATCGGACAGTTCCCGGGCGTGGAACTCGGCCAGGGCATCCGGTACCTGCGCGGCCGGCACCATCCGGGCGACCAGATCGACCGCGGGTCGACCGTGGTTGGCAGCCAGGTCCGGCGCGGGCAGACCACGGTCCGCCGCCCAGGACGACCACGCCCGCGCCACCGCCGGAGTGGAGTCGATCAGGGTGCCGTCCAGGTCGAACAGCACCGCGGCGAACGTGCGTCCGGCCAGGGCAGATACGCCGATAGGCGCGGTACGAGCGGGCATCACGACCTCAGATCCGGTCGAACGGGGTGGCCCGGCCGTCGATGACCTGCACCAGGTTGTCCAGCCGACGCTTGCCCTCGGTGGCCAGGTAGGACTGGCGCTTCGCGCGGTCCAGGCCGACAGTGTCCTTCCAGATCGACCGGCCCGCGATGAAGCCGGACACGCCGCCCTCGTCGCAGCAGACCCGGAGGACATCGGCGAACTGGTCGAAATCAACCCCGGCGGACAGCACCGCCCAGGGCACGTCCAGGGCGTCGGCCAGCCGCCGGCAGGCGGCCGCGCTGCCCGGGTACTCGATCTTGATCAGATCCGGCTTGAGCTCGTTCAGGGCGATCGCAGCCTCGATGATCCGGTCCGCGCGCTGCTCGGGGGTGGGCGCCGCCTCACCGGCCAGCGGGAAGATCAGGTTCTCGATGACGGAGGGGATCCCGGCGTCCCGGCAGTCGGCGACGACCTCGCGGACCGCCTGCAGGGCCTCGGCGGTGGTGTCCGGCTCGCCCGGCGCGGGCTTCCGATCGGCCCGCATCTGCACGAAGAACTTGCAGGCGGTGGCGCCGGAGTCGATGACCCACTGAGCGTTCAGGGCCGGGTCGCGGTGGCTGCGCGGCTCACCGTTGACCGTGCCTCGCTCGGCCGGCTCCGCGGCCAGCAGAACGCCGTAGCGCGGGCCCTGGACCGGCAGCGACCGGATGGCGGGGATGCCGAAGGTCGGGTCGAGCAGGAAGCCCGAGGCGGTCCCGCGCAGCGCCTGCACGGTGTCCGCCTTGATCTGCACCAGTTCGGCGTCGGACGGGTCGGCGATGCCGACGGCGTGGTACATCCGCTTGAGCGTGTTCCGTTGGTCCATCGCCACGATGGCGAAAGTTTGCTGGTCGGTGGCGATGTCGGCCAAGGTGGTGACGGGTGTGGCGGTGCTGGTCATACCGGGATCTCCTGAATTCGAGAAAGACGCCGCGACGGCGTCTCTCGGGTCGGTGTGCCACCGAAAGCGGTGGCGAACTCCGGGCTGGGCCCGGTGGGGTGATCAAGGGCGACCGCGGTGGCGTCGCCGGCCGCGGCCAATCGATCTGCGTACTCGGCCGCGTGGGCCGCAAAAAGCGCGGCGCCGAAGCCGCCGGCCTGCTGGCGAGGGGAAAACCGAACCGTCGGCAGCGATGTCGCCTTGGCCAGACGCACGGACCGCATTCCGGTCCAGCCGCCGGCGACCACTGTGGCCCGGGGCGGACCGACCTCAGTTGCCATCCGGTGCAGGCAATGGGCGGTCTCGTCGATGGCGTGATCGAGCACCGCCCGGAACACGGCCGCCGGACTGACGTCATCGGAGGACGCGGTGAGGCGCAGAATGCCGTCGTCGTTCGTTGCTCCGCCGATCTGCAGGCCCGTCGGCGCGGTGGGCAGCTCCAGCACCGCCGCATCCAGCCGATCCCGACCCTCGGGGTGGTCAGCACCGAGCATCCGCAGCGTCCGCCGCAGCAGCAGCCCCGCCCGGGTCCCCGCAATCAGCGCCCGGCGTTCGCGCAGGACGTGCCGGACGGTCTCGATGCCGTTGTTCGCCAAACGTTCCCGAGCCGCGAAGTCGAGGTCACGACCCACTGTCCGGACCAGCGCCTCGGCCGTACCGAAGGAATCGAAGAGCTCATCCGGGCCGATCACCCCACACCCGATCGCGGCGACCGGATGGTCGTGCCCGGCCACCGTCAGCGCCGCACCGTGCAGCACGACGGGCACCGCCCCATGGGTGTCGCCGACCCGGCCCACCGGCGTACCGGCCAGGACCCGGGTCGGCACCAGGGCCTCGGGGGCACCGAGCAGGTCCAGCGCATCCGGCCAGAGCGTGCCGGAATCCTGATCGAGCAGGCCGGTGCGGGCCAGCAGCGACATCTCGCACGCAGGTGCGCCGCCGAGCCGCCAGATCACGTACTCGGCCACGTTCAGCCAGGTCTTGCCGGCGAGACCGACGCCCTGGTCACGCATCCAGGCCAGCTTGGCCACGGTGGTCATCGGCGACAGCGGAAGTCCGGTGCGACCGCCGAATTGCGCCCGGACGGATTCCGGAAAACGTTGTACCTGATCGGTTCCACGCGGATCAAACCAGGCCAGTAGGGGGAACACCGGGCGGTCCTGGCCGTCGAGCAGGACGCCGGCCTCACCCATACCGGTCACCCCGATCCCGGCCACCCGGACCGGGCCGAGCCGTTCGGTGGCGGCCCGCGCGGCCCGTTCCAACAGCCCGAGCACCGCGTCGGCCAGCCGCTCGGCGGGCATGTCGGTGTACCGGCCGCCGTGCTCGTCCCACCGCGAGGGCGAGGATACACACAGGATCTCGGCCCCATCGGTGGTCGTGACCAGGACCTTGGTGTCGGTGGTGCCGACGTCGACACCCAGCAGCACATCGGCATGGGTCATGGTCGTAACTCCCCCGATCCCCGCGCGATGATCTTGACCGGCAGGGCCAGCTCGGCGACGGGCAGGTCCCGATGCGCCATCCGGTCGAACAGTCGGGTCGCCGCCGCCTCGGCCAGCTGGTGCGGGTCATGGTCGACCACCGTGACCGCCGGCACCAGCCACTCGGCCAGGTCGAAGTCGCCGAAGCTGACCAGCGCCACATCCGTACGGCCGATGGCGTGCAGGGCCGAGACCACGCCCATGGCGGCGCGCGGGTTCGAGGCGAAAAAGGCAGTCGGCGGCCGTTTTCCGGCCAGCAGGCGGCGGGTGGCGTCGTCCGCCGCGGCCGGATTGCCACAGTCCTGGCTGATCAGTTCGGCGTCGACGAGGATGTCGTGGGCGGCCAGCGCGTCGTCGTAACCGGCCCGGCGGGCGGCCACCGTCTCGACCGTGGTGGACTCGCCCAGAAAGGCGATCCGGCGGTGTCCGTGCTCGATGAGATGCCGCACGGCCGCCTCGCTGCCCTCCCGGTCCTGCACCCGGATGGTGTCGAAACCGGGTATTTCCCAACCGCTGTCGATCAGCACGACGGGCAAGCCGGCGGCCGCCGCGGGCACGTAGCCGTGGTCGCCCACGGCCGGCGCCACCAGCAAAGCGGCCACGTTCTGTTGGATCAGTCGCTCGATCTGGGTCCGCTCGCGCTCCGCGGACCGACCGGTCGAGGCGATGAGCACGCTCATTCCGTGGGCCCGGGCGCGTTCCTCGACGACCGAGACCAACGAGGAGAAGAAGTGGTCGGCAATCGAATCGACGACCACGCCGATGGTGGTGGCCGATCCGGTGACCAGGGCGTGGGCCACCGGGTTGCGGACGTAGCCGAGTTCGGCCATCGCCGCCTGGACCCGCTCCCGGGTGGCCGGCACCACCTCGCTGGAGGCGTTGACCACCCGCGACACGGTCTTGATCGACACGCCGGCCACTCGGGCCACGTCGTACACCGTGGCGCGACCGCCGGCACGGGCGGGAGAGAACTCGGACGACTCGCTCACGACCCATCCCCTCCTCTGGTTGACAGCGCTGTCATGAGTGTAGCAATTTGATGACAGCGCTGTCAAAGATGGCCACGACTCAGCGTCACGACAATCGGGGGGCGCTCAGCGCGCGGCGGGACCGGACACGACCGGGGCCACGATGCCCTCACGCTCCGACCGCAGGGCGGCGGCGAAGATGTCGTGGGTCAAGGCGGCTTCCTCCGGACGCACGGTGCCGAACTTGTTCCCCAGCGCCCCGGCCCGCTCGGCCAGGAAGACGGCCCACATCTGCAGAATCGTGTCGGAGAAACCGGTCTCGAGCAAAGCTCCGGTGACCGTGGGCCAGGCCGACTGACTGCCGGCGTCCAGTTGGTGCCAGACCTGCTCGCGTCCGATGCCGGGCAGGTCGCGCAGGCCGAAAACCTCGACGGTCTTGGGATGCTTGGTGCTGAACCGGACGCCTCCGTCGAGCCCGATGGCTTCGAACGCCCAGGTGTTCTTCTCGCCCGGAGCGATCCGCTTGGTCTGCACGGTGAGCGGAAACTCCCGGCCCTCATGCCGACTCCGACAGTGCAGGGTGGCGTTGTCCCAGGTGTCGCAGGGCACCCGCGTGCCGTCCGGGCCCGGCCGCTCGGTCACGATGTTCTGCAGGACCGCATACACCCGTTCCGGCGCCCAGCCCAGCCGGAGCGGGACGTGCCAGGTGTGCATGCCCAGGTCGTTGAGCACCCCGGCCTCACCACAGGTCGCGACCTGTCGTTTCCAGTTGATGCCCTTGTTCGTGTCCACGTCGCTGGAGTGCAGGAAGGCGCTGCGGGCCTCGATGATCGGGCCCAGCGCCCCGGAGGAGACGTAGTTGACGGCCCATTGCCCGCCGGGGAAGAACGGCATCTCACTGGAGCACCGCACGAAGCTCTCCGGGTGTTCGGCCAAGGCGGTCAAAATGGCCGACGCCGCGACTCCGTCGATACCGAAAGGCTTCTCGCCCAGCATGCTCTTGCCGGCCCGGATGACGTCACCGTAGATCTGCTCGTGCAGGTCGTGCCGGACGGCCACGTAGAACACGTCGATGTCCGGGTCGGACAGCAGCTCTCGATAATCGCTGACCTTGGTGGTCACCGTGTCGATCCGGTCGAACCAGTCCATGGCGTCCGGGTTGACATCGCACACGGCCGTCAGCCGCGGCCGGACCGGGTGGTCGATCAGCGCCGGCCAGCGTTGCAGCGCGGCGGCGACCTCGCGGCCCATCAGGCCTCCGCCGATGATGGCCACGTTGACCGTCTCGGAGGCGGTGGTCATGCCTGGTGCTCGGCGAGGATCTTGGCCGCGGCGTCGACGCCCACGCCCTGGTGCAGCACGGCCATCAGCGCCGCCGTGATGCCGCCCGGTGAGGGGTGGTGAATGATGTTGCGACCGTAGACGATTCCCCGCGCACCGGCATCCAGCACGGCCACCGTCCGCTCGAGCAGGACGCGGTCGTCGACCCGGCCGCCGCCGCGCACCAGCACCGGGATGTCCCCGGCCACCCGGATGACCTTGGCGTAGTCGGCCAGGTTGTCGGTGGGATCGGCCTTGACCAGGTCGGCGCCCAGCTCGACGGCCTGCCGGACCAGCGCCACCACCTTGGCCGTGTCACCGTCGACCGTGTATCCGCCCGCCACCGCGTTGTCCTGCATGACCAACGGCTCGATCATCAGCGGCATGGCGTAGCGGGTGGCCTGCTCGCGCAGCGCCATGATCGAAACGATGTTGGCGTCCCGGATCTCCGGATGTCCGGGTAGTTGCATGAGGTTCGCGCACACCGCCACCGCGTCCAGGCGCACCGCCTCTTCGATGGCGAACGGCACGTGGTGTGAGAAAAGGTGCGCATCGAGCGGGTTGTCGTACACGTTGGCGACATCGGTGCGCAGCACCAGCGACGGCTTGTCCTTGCCCGGCACCGACTGCAGATGGCGGGCCTGACCCAGGGTCAGCTGCACGGCGTCCGGCCCCGCCGCGACCAGGGTCGCCACCACGGCCCGCATATCCTCGATCCCGCCCAGGAACGACGACTGGCCGAAGAACCCATGATCGACAGCGACGTCCAGCGCCCGCCCCGATGCCTGGTTGAACAGGCGGTTCAGTCGGTACAACGTCATTGTTGTTCTGCTCCATCCGAGTCGGAAGGCCGCCCTCCCAGGCGCCGTGTGGTTGAGGGTAGTCATGTGGGCGTTCATGCCTAGACTGCACGACAGCGTCGACAACGTCGTTCGACAGTTCGGTGGCCCGAAGGGACTTCCGTGCACACCCTGGCCGTGGCCGGACACATCTGCCTCGACCTGACGCCTGCGCTGGGGCCTGCGGCCCGGCTCTCGCCCGGCGAACTCATGGAGGTCGGGCCGCTCACCCTGAGCGTGGGCGGCTGCGTGGCCAACACCACCCGCGTGCTCGGTGCCCTGGGCGCCGCCGCGGTCGCCAGCGGGCTGGTCGGCGACGACGAGTTCGGCGGGTACGTCACCCGGACGGTGGCTGGATTCCCCGGCGTCACTCCTCACCTGACCGTGCGACCCGGCCGGGCCACTTCTTACAGCCTGGTGCTGGAGCGGCCCGGCAGTGATCGCACCTTCTGGCACCACACCGGGGTCAATGCCGACTTCACCGGCGAATCGGTCGATCTGGGCGCGGATCTGCTGCACCTGGGCTACCCGTCCCTGCTGCCGGGTCTGCTCATCGATACGGCGACCCCACTGGTCGAGTTGCTCACCCGGGCCAAATCGGCCGGCCTGACCACCTCACTGGATCTGGCTGTGATCGACCCGGACTCGCCCGTCGGCGCGCTGGAATGGTCCGCGATCCTGCAGCGGGTGCTGCCCCTGGTCGACATCATCAGTCCCAGCGTGGACGACCTCGTCTCCGCTCTGCGGGCCGCTCCGGCGTTGGAGATATCCTGGGCCGAGCGCCTTGTCGACTGGGGTGCGGGCGTGGCCGCCGTCTCCGCCGGAGCCGGCGGGCTGCACCTGCGGGCGGGCTCGAGGGGCAGGTTGGCCCGCGGCGGCCGGGTGCTCGCTCCGCTCGCCCAGACCTGGGCCGATGCCACCGTCCGGCAGGCGCCGCTGCCGGGGGAGCAGGTCACCACCAATGGCGCCGGGGATGCCTGCACCGCCGGACTGCTCTACGCCCTGGATCGGGGGGCGGATCCGGTGGCGGCCGCGCAGGTCGCGGTCGGCACCGCGGCCACCGTGGTGGCCGGGCGGCGACCCGGCCGCGACGAGGTGCTCACCCGCATCCCGCACCTGAGCCACCTGTTCACCGGCGCTAGGGCCGAGTAGCCCGCTGAGCATGCAGCAACCGATCGAAGAGCCGAAAACGTTCCTCGACCAGATCCGCCTTCTCGCCGGGGTCGGGAGTGATCGGCCGGACCCGGCCGGTCGGGGCGACCAACGCCAGGGCGCCGGCCTCGTCGAATCGGCCGGCCACCCGCCCGGCCAGTAGGGCCGCCCCGCGACCCGAGGCCGCCGACACCTCGACCGGTTGCAGCTCGACACCGAGGGTGTCGGCCAGCATCTGCCGCCAGGCCGGTGAGCTGGTTCCGCCACCGGCCAGCCGGAGCGTGGTGGCCCGACATCCGGCGTCCTGCAGCGCTACCCAGGCCGCCCGGGTGGTCAGCGCTACCCCCTCCAGCGCGGACCGGAGCAGGCTGGATCGGTCGTGCCGCGGGTCCAGGTAGGCCCACGACCCGCGCAGACCTGCGTCCAGATAGGGCGAGCGTTCCCCCACCAGGTGCGGCAGGAAGATCGGGTCGTCGGATGAGATCGGTTGCACCGCAGTCGCGTACAACTCGGCCCAGCTGGCGCCAAGCAGCGTTCGGACCCACTCCAGGGTGGCGCCACCATTGAGCGCGGCGGCCATTCGGTACCAGCCGTGTTCGGTGGCCGCCCGATACAGGTGGGTCACCGGGGGCGTCTCGGGCAGATCCGGGGCGGCCACGGGAGCAACGATCTGGATGCCGGTACCGATGGTCAGCTGACCCTGGCCCTGGGCGGTCAGGGCCGACCCGAGCGCTGCTACCGGGGTGTCCCCGCCCCCGGCGGCCACCGGTAGTCCCGCCGGCAGATCCAGGGCTTCGGCCGCCGCCGGCAACAGGGTGCCGGCCGGAGCGGCCGGACTCGCGAGCAGCGGGGGGAGCAGCTCGGACCGCAGCTCGAGCGCGTCGGCAACGTCGAAATCCCAGGCGTCACCGACAATGTCGTAGAGCAGAGTGGCGCAGGCGTCACTGGGCTCCGACGCGATCCGCCCGGTCAGCCGGAACCGGATCCAATCCTTGGGTGACAACGCCCACCGGGCTCGGTCGTAGACCGTGGCCTCGTTCCGGGCCAGAAACCCCAGGATCGGTCCGAACATGCCGGGCGACAATGGATTGGCCAGTCGGTGACCCACCGCCGGCGGAAGGGTCCGGTAGACCTCGAGCAGGGCGCCGGCCCGACTGTCCGACCAGAGCACCGCGGGCCGTAGCGGCCGGCCGGAGGCGTCGGTCAGCACGACCCCGTGCATCTGGCCGGACAGGCCGATGCCCACCACGGCCACGCCGGCCCCGTGCACCGCCTCTCGGGTGGCCGCCACCACTGCGGTCCACCAGTGCTCCGGTTCGGTCTCCGACCAGCTTGGTTGTGGGTGCTCGACCGGGTAGGAACGGACGGCGTGGGCCAGGACAACCGCGCGTTCATCGGTGATCACGACCTTCACCGAGCTCGTCCCCAGGTCGATGCCGAGCAGGCCGGCCACGGTCATCGATGCCCCTTCCCCGTCGAAACAGCAGGCGACCGCCCTCCAGCTCCAGCTGGAGGGGCGGTCGCCCGCCGCAGGAAGCTACCTCAGCACGCGGCCTTGTAGGCGGCGCCCGAGCTGTCGACGTTGTCCTTGGTCAGGATGCTGAACCCGGTCTGGATCTTCGCGGTCGGGGTACCCCCGTTCAGCGCGGTGACCAGCTGGTCCAGTCCCTGCACGCCGATCTGGTAAGGCTGCTGAGCCACCAGAGCCTGCACGGTGCCGGCCTTGAGGTCCTTGACCTGGCTGGGGCCGGCGTCGAAGCCGACGATCTTGACCTGGCTCTGCTTACCGGCCTGCTTGATGCCGGTGGCGGCGCCCTCGGCGGAGAACAGGTTGGTGGCGAAGATGCCGACCAGATCAGGATCCTTCTGCAGCGCGGCGGTGGTCAGCTGGGCGGCGATGGTCGGATCGTCCTGATCGAACTGCACGCCGACGTAGTTGAAGCTGGAATCGGCCTTGACGGCCGCTTCGAAGCCCTGCTGGCGCAGGTCGGTGGTGGAGATGCCGGGCTTGACCGAGAGCACCAGCACCTTGCCGCCGCCGGGGACGAGCTGCTTGATGGCCTCGAAGGCCGCCTTTCCACCGCCCAGGTTGTCCGAAGCCACCTGGGTGACGGCCTTGGACGGATCGGCCAGCGTGGTGTCGACCAGGCCGACCTTGACACCGGCCGAGACGGCGTTGTCGATCGGCGATTGCATGGCCTTGGTGTCCGTCGGGGCGATCAGCATGCCGTCCGGCTTGGCCTGGACCACCGAGTCGACGATCGGCTTCTGCAGGGTCGGGTCGAACTTGGCCGGCCCCTGAGTGTTCACCGTGACGCCGAGCTTCTTGGCCTCGTCCTGGATGCCGCACTGCATGGTGATGTAGAAGTTGTCGCCCGCGACGCCCTGGACAAAGGTCACGTTGTAGTTCTTGTTGGCCTTGGTCGGGGCGCTGCCGGCCGAGGCCGCGCCCGAGGAGTCCGAACCCCCCGCGCTGCTCGACATCGAGGAGTCCGAACCCGCGGCCGAAGAACTCTGCATCGCCGAACTCGGAGCCGAAGAACTGTCGGACGAGGAACTCTCACTGGACGAGCTGGACGTGGACGAGCTGGACGACGTACTGGTGCCTGACGCCGGTTTCGACGACGAGCAGGCCGTCAGGGCCACCACGGCCACGCAGGCCCCGGCCGCGGCCAGGATTCGAGTGCGCTTCACTGCTGTTCCCTTCATTTCTTCGATCCGCGCTGGGCGGCTGCCCGGCGGGTTTGGTCCACGTAGACCGCGGCGATGAGCACCGCGCCCAACGCGGCGCCCTGCCAATACGGGGAAACTCCGATGATCACGAAGCCGGCCTGCAGGACGGCCGGGATGAACAGGCCCACGACCGTGCCGAACATCGAGCCCTGACCGCCGAAGATCGATGTGCCGCCGATGACCACGGCCGAGATGGCGTTCAGGTTCAACAGGCTCAACCCACCGATGGAGGTGGTACCGAACTGCGAGAGGTACATGATGGCGCCCAGGCCGGCCAGAAAACCGGACAGCGCGTAGACCGCGATCAGGTGCCGCTTGGTTTGCACCCCCACCCGCTTGGCCGCCTCTTCGCTCGACCCGATGGCGAAGGTGTACAGGCCGAACTTGGTGCGGTGCAGGCAGACTCCGCCGATGATGACCACGATCAGGGCGATGAAGGAGATGGCCGGAATGCCGAAGATCTTGTCGTACTGGCCGATGTCCGTCAGCCGGGTGGCGTCCACCCCGATGTCCAGCGCGTTCGTGATGACCTGGGCCAGCGCCAGCGCCAGCGAGAGTGTGCCCAGGGTGACGATCAGCGGAGGGACCCGGGCGATGGCCACCAGGTACCCGTTGAGCAGACCCCACAGGGTCCCGGTGATCACAGCCGCGAGCAGCCCGATGACAATCACGCCGGCGTTGTCGCCACCCACCGCCATCATCACCTTGGCCGAGATGACCGAGGAGAAGATCAGCACCGAACCGACCGACAGGTCGATGCCGGACGTGACGATCACGAACGTCATGCCCACGCCGATCACGGCCAGGATCGAGACGTTCTGGCTGATGGTGGAGAAGTTGCCGGCCGAGAAGAACTTCCCGCCCGCCTTGATGGCGAAGAAGGCGACGATAACCACCAGCACGCCCAGAATCCAGACCGACTGGAAGTTCATCAGGCGCTTGAGAAATGGCTCCGATGGGTCGTGCCCGGTATTCGGCACCGCCTCCTCAGAGGTCGCCGCGACGTCGGGGTCGGCATTGGGAATGACGCTCATGCCGCGGTTCCTTTCGGGGAGATTTTCGCGTCCAGGGCGCCGGTCATCGCCCCGACGAGTTGTTCGACCGAGGTGTCCGCCGCCCGGTAGGTCACCACTCGGGTACCCAGCCGCATGACCTGGATCCGATCGGCGACTTCGAGCACGGCCGGCATCGAATGCGAGATCAGCACCACGGCAATGCCTTGATCGCGGACCCGCTTGATGGTCTCGAGCACGTTCCTGGTCTGCACCACCCCCAGGGCGGCCGTCGGCTCGTCCAGGAACACCAGCTTGGAGGCCCAGGCGATGGCCCGGGCGATGGCGATCTGCTGGCGCTGGCCGCCCGACATCGAGCCCACCGGCGTGGTCAGCGAGCGCACCGTGCCGCCCAGCTCGGCGAACCGACGCCTGGCCTGCTCGCGCATGGCCTTGTTGTCCATGAAGCCCAGCCAGCCGGCGACACCCTTGGCCGCGATCTCCCGGCCCAGGTACATGTTCTGGGTGGGGTCCAGGTGGGGGGCGAGGGCGAGATCCTGGTACACGACCTCCATGCCCATGGCGCTGGCCGCCGCCGGCGAGTCCATGGTGACCTGCTGGCCTTCGAACTCGATGGTGCCCGAATCCAGCGGCAGGTTGCCCGAGAGGGCCTTGACCATCGTCGATTTCCCGGCGCCGTTGTCACCGATCAGGGCCACGACCTCGCCGGCAAAGACGTCGAAGTCGGCGTGGTCCAGGGCCCGGACGTGCCCAAAACTCCGGGTCAGTCCGGTGGCCTTGAGAATGGGCGTGCCGTTGGCCGACGGCCGGGAATTCGGGCTCGCATCGGTGTCGGTCATCGCGCCACCTCTCCCGTCGCGGGACCGGCTGGTGTGCTCATGCGGCGTATTCCCTTCCTGGTGTCGGCCGATGGAGCGGACCGGAAGGTGATCATCTGCAGAGCCAGCCCTTCCGATCCGGGTCGCCGGCGCGGAGGCCGACTTTGGCACGTACCGGCGATCGAATCGTCAGCACGGGAAGACGTTGCGTACCGGGCCTGTCGATTCTCATCGACGAACCGAACAATCGGTCGTGATCAGTGCATTTCAGGGCCCGGCGGCGCGTGATCACTCACATTGCCCCCAACTGTCACCGATGTCAAGACCTCCTCTGTCACCGGTGTCATAACGGATGTATCTCGGATCATCATCGCAGGTGAGGTGCCCTTGTCACCGATGTCAGAGCTAGGCATTGCCAGGCCCTGACACCGGTGACATACTGTGGGCCTTGTCCGGCGGAAGAGGCGACGATCGTGACCACAATGCGCGAGGTGGGGGCGCTGGCCGGAGTGAGCAGCAAAACGGTCTCCCGGGTCGTCAATGGCGACCGCTATGTCTCCGATCAGGTACGCGTTCGGGTCCAAAAGGCGATCGACGAATTGGAGTACGTGCCCAATCTGTTGGCCCAGACCTTTCGGACCGGCCGGGACACGGCCATTGGGGTGGCGGTGCCCAGCCTGACCGACCCGTTCTTTTCCGGTGTGGTCCAGGCCATCGCCGAACAGGCCCATGCTCAGCGGTCGGCCGTGCTGATCACCCAGCTGGACCGGCCCGCGGACAGCGAGCAGGCCGCCGTCGAGGCTCTACTGCAGCGCCAAGTGGCCGGCATGATCATCGCGCCGACGTCCACCGACCACCGCTACATCGGCAAGTGGCAGCAGCGCACCCAATTCGTGTTCGTGGATCGGCCGGCGCACCGGATCGCCGCGGACAGCGTGGTGCACGATGATGAAGGTGGCGCCCGCGCGGCCACCCTGCATCTGCTCGAGGCCGGGCACCGCCGGATCGCTTTCGTCGGCAACGGTCTGGCCATCGACACCCCGGCTCGGCGGCAGCGCGGCTACCGGGCCGCCCTGGCCGAGCACGGCGTCGTCGCCGACCCCGACCTGATCCTGTCCGACCAGGGAGACCCCGACTTCGCCGGCCGCACGTTCGCGCACCTGCTCGGCCTGGCCGAGCCGCCGACCGCCGTGTTCTGCTCGGCCTCGGACCTGTCGATCCGGCTGATCCCCTGGATGCACGCCCACCACCGCACCGATCTCGGGTTCGTCAGTTTCGGCGACTTCCCGATGGCCGACTCGCTTCAACCCACCGTGACCGTGATCGAGCAGGACGCGAAAGACGTGGGGGTCACGGCCGTCCGCCGACTGTTCGCCCGGATCGAATCCCCCACCCGGCGGCTCAAGCGACATCTGGTGCTGCCCGTGCAGCTCAACGTCCGCGATTCGACGCCGCCGCTGGCCGCGCCGGTACGCAGCGTCGGCTGACCGCGGCATCCCCCAGAACCGCAGACCCAGAAAAGGAAAAGCATGTCCGAGAGCGAGTTCGCAGGCCGCACGATTCTGGTCACCGGCGCCGGCGGCGGCATCGGCGGAACTACGGTGCGGCACCTGGTTGCAAAGGGAGCCGACGTCATCGCGGCCGGCCGCACCCCGGACACGGTGGAAGCCATCGCGGCCGAGACCGGCGCTCGGCCCCTGGCTTTCGACCTGACCAGCGAGGACAGCATCAAGGCGGCCATTGACGGGCTGGACCTCTGGGGGGTGGTCAACTGTGGCGGGTTCGGCGGCGAGATCGCCACCCCGCAGGACACCGACATCGACGTTTTCGACCAGGTCATCTCGATCAATGCGCGCGGCGCCCTGCTGGTCATCAAGTACGCCGCGCGCAGTCTGATCCGGCTGGATCGCGGAGGTTCCATCGTCAACGTGTCCAGCCAGGCCAGCTTGGTCGCACTGGCCGGGCACATCTCGTACGGTTCGTCAAAAGCCGCCCTGGACAACATCACTCGGGTGTCGGCGCTGGAACTGGGTAAGTACGGGATTCGGGTGAACAGTGTCAACCCGACTGTGGTGATGACGCCGATGTCGGCCTGGTACTGGGGCCGCCCGGACATCGAGGGGCCGTTCCTACAGGCCATGCCGCTGCATCGATGGGCGACCGAGGACGACATCGCCGGGCCGATCGTGTTCCTGCTCTCGGACGCGGCGGCCATGATCACCGGGGTGTCCCTGCCCATCGACGGCGGCTACACCAGTCGCTGAGATGCCCGCCGTCTTCGTGGTCGCCGGGTTGGCCGGCAGCGGCAAGAGCACCGTGGGCCGCGTCCTGGCCCGACGGACCGGGGCCGTGCTGCTGGACCAGGACGTGCTGACCAACCCGCTGATGACGCGGATCGCCCGGGCGGCCGGGATCACCGACCACGATTTCGATCACCCGGCGCTGGCCGACCCCGAGGTCCGGCAGGCCCGCTACCAGTGCCTGGTGGACACCGGCCTAGACAACGTCGAACTCGGCCGGACCGTCGTCCTGGTCGCGCCGTTCACCCGCGAAATAGCCGACCGGGATGCCTGGAACCAGCTCTGCGTCGCGTTCACACCGGTGCCGGTGACGCTGCTCTGGGTCACGGCGCCACCGCGGGTGCTCCGCGAACGGCGCCGGCGGCGGGGTCTGCCCCGGGACCTGGCCGCCGACCTCACTGTGGACTGGGCGCTACACGGTCCGGTGGTCGAGCACTTCGCCATCGACGGCACCCTGGCGGCCGAACTTGCCCTCCGTCACCTGCCGCTGGAGTGAGTGCGCCCGTTCCCTACCCGACCAGCGCCATGCCGATGGTCCAGCCCAGGGCGGCCGCACCGATCCCGCCGACCAGGCTGAGGGCGACATTGAGCACCGCCCGGAGTCGGGCCCCGTCGCCGTAGAGCCGCATGGTTTCGTAGCTGAAGGTGGAGTAGGTGGAGAGCGTTCCGCACAGGCCCGTGCCCAACAGCGCCGCCAGGGTGGCGGAGAGGTGGCCGGACAGTCCGACCACCACGCCCAGGATCAGGCAGGCGATCAGGTTGACCGTGAGCGTTCCCCAGGGAAACGCCCCGGAGCGCCGGGACTGGATGGCCCGGTCGGTGAGGTACCGGGCGGGCGCGCCGATCAGCGCCCCGATCGCCACCATCAGCGGAATCAACGCGCGCCCCGGCCGGGCCGCCGGCGGCCGGCGGCCCGGGTCAGCACGGTGGCCAGCCACACCGCGCCCGCGCACAGCACCACGGTGGTGACCAGGTAGGCCGCCGCCGTGCCCACCCGGTGCGCCAGAAGCATCTGCTGGATGTCCACCGCAAAGGTCGAATAGGTGGTGTAGCCACCGAGGATCCCCACCCCGAGAAACGGCCGGGCCAGCCGGTGCGGCGTGACGAACTCGAGCAGGACGACCATCAACGCGCCGAGCAGGAAACAGCCGGAGATGTTGATCAGCACGGTCGACCAGGCGAATTGACCGGCCCGATGCGGAACGAGAACGCCTAGACCGTAACGCGCTTCGGCCCCGATCAGGCCACCGACGGCGATCGCGACGAGCAGATCCCATTCCCGGAGGGACGTCTCCGCTCGCTGGCCGGTATCCCGCAGATCCACGTCCGGATCGATGGGCTCCATCCGGTCGGGTCCCACCACACCTCCTCCAACCGGGCACGCGCGCCTGATGCGGAGGCGGCTCGACGCCGCGGGCGAAGGTGAGCCTGGATCGCCGGTCGGTGCAGTGTGCACCACACCGATCGATGCAGGCCAGTCAGGGTTGCAGGTCGGTGGCGATGCGGAACGAGCCGTCCATATAGAACGGGACCGAGTCGTGGGCATGCGCGATTCGCCAGCCACCGTCGATCCGGCGCAATCCCCAGGTGGTGCGGTACCAGAACGAGAACGGTTCCGGTGCGCCCTTGGGGGTGGCCGACATCCGGGTCAGGCTGGTCAGGTAGGCGACATCGCCGTCCACGGTGATGTCCGGGTCCCGGAACTCGTGACCGACGCCGCCGTCGAAGGTGGCCAGCCACTTCTCGAGCGAAAGACCGGCGCCGGCCGTGTCTCCCGGCTGTTGTTGCAGCGGCGGCGCCAAGGTGTACAGGACGGCGTCGGGCGTGAACAACGCTCGGATCGCTTCGGCATCGGCATCGGCGTGGGCGCGGACGAATGCGTCGAGCAAGGCGTGGATCCCGGATCTGGTGGTGGTGGTGGTGGGGTTCATCGTGTTCTCCTTCATGGGTGCGGACATCCCGATGTCGAAGCCGGCGTCACGGTTTCGACACCCGGATGAGAACCGCCACCGGAAAGGGCAACCGATGAAGTACATGATCTTGATTCAGAGCAACCCGTCCTTCGAACAGCGCTGGGCCGGGTTGACCGACGAGCAGCGCGAACGATTCGGCCGCGACCACTACGAGCTGTCCGACGAACTCGCCGCCAGTGGTGAGCTGGTCGTGTCCGAGGCGCTGACGGACCCCGCCCAGTCCCGGCGGATCACCGTGACCGACGGCCGCGTGACCGTCAGCGACGGCCCGTTCGCCGAGGCCAAGGAACACCTGGCCGGCTTCTACCTCGTCGACGTGGAGACCGAGGAACGCGCAGTGCAGATCGGGGCCCGGGTGCCGGACGCGATCTGGGGCCTGGTCCAGGTCCGACCGCTGCTGGACCGCACCACCTGGGACCTGTGAGCTCGCCCGAGATCGACGCCCAACTCCGGGACCTCGCGCCGCAGGTGCTGGGCACGCTGCTGCGCCGATACGGCCGGTTCGACGCCTGCGAGGACGCGGTCCAGGAGGCCCTGTTGGCCGCGGCCCTGTCCTGGGGTGATCGCCCGCCGGATCGCCCGGCGGGTTGGCTGATCACCGCCGCGTCCCGCCGCTTGATCGAGACCTGGCGTCAGGAGTCGGCTCGGCGGGATCGCGAGTTCCGTTCCCTCCGAATGGATCTCGGGCCCGTCGAAGTGGACGATGGGGACGACACCCTGGCCCTGTACTTCCTCTGCTGTCACCCGGCGGTCACTCCGAGCGCCCAGATCCCGCTGGTGCTGCGGGCTCTGGGCGGGCTGACCACGGCCGAGATCGCTGACGCGCTGCTGATTCCGGCCCCGACCGTGGGCCAACGGATCAGCCGGGCCAAGTCCCGCATCGCCGCAGCCGGCGGGACGTTCATCGAGCCGACCGAGGCCGAACTCGTCGAGCGGCTTCCCGCCGTGCTGCACGCGATCTATTTGATCTTCAACGAGGGGTACACGGCCAGCTCCGGCCCGACCCTGCAACGCGTCGAACTCGCCACCGAGGCCATTCGGCTGGCCCGCGGTCTGCACCGGAGCCGACCCGCCGACGGTGAGGTGACCGGCCTGCTCGCCCTGCTGCTGCTCACCGACGCCCGCCGGCCCGCCCGTACCCGCAGCGACGGTTCGCTGGTGCCGCTGGCCGAGCAGGACAGGACGCGCTGGCATCGCGGGCAGATCGACGAGGGCACCGCGCTGTTGACGTCGGTGCTGAGTACCGCACCGATCGGTCCCTATCAGGTGCAGGCGGCCATCGCCGCCGTGCACGACGAGTCCCGAGTGGGCACCCGTACGGATTGGGCGCAGATTCTCACCCTGTACGACCTGCTCGAGGTGCTGTCACCCGGACCGATGGTGACCCTGAACCGCGTGGTCGCGCTGGCCGAAGTGCACGGCCCGACGGCCGGACTCCGGGCCTTGACCGCGCTCGAGGAGTCCCCGCTGGCCGCACACCATCGCACCCACGCGGTGCGGGCCCACCTGCTCGAACAACTCGGCGACCCGACCGGGGCACACGAGCACTACCTGAACGCGGCGCGGGGTACCCGCAGCCTCCCGGAGCAGCGACACCTGCGGGCCCGGGCCGCGCGCAACCACCCCTGATCGACTGGTCAGTCGACCTTCCGCAGGACCGGCAGCACATCCGCGCTGAACTGGGTCAAGAACCGCTCCTGATCGTGACCGGGACCGTGCACCACCAGGTGGTTGAAACCGGCGTCGATGTAGGGCTGCAGCTCGGCCATCGCCTCATCGGGCGTGGAGGCCACGATCCAGCGCTTGGCCACAAGCTCGATGGGGAGCTCATCGGCCAGCCGCTCCATCTCGGCCGCGGAGTCGACCGAGTGCTTCTGTTCGGCGGACAGCGACAGTGGGCTCCAGAACCGGCAGTTCTCCAGCGCCCGCTCCGGATCCCGGTCGTAGGAGATCTTGACTTCGACCATGCGATCCAGGTCGGTCAGGGTGCGTCCGACCTTTTCGGCGCCCTCGGTCACCGCCGGGATCAGCTCGCCGGTGTACAGGCCCATGCCCTTGCCCGAGGTGCAGATGAAGCCGTCCGCCGACCGACCGGCGTAGCGGGCCACCACCGGTCCGCCGGCGGCCACGTAGACCGGCACCGGCTGGTCCGGCCGGTCGTAGACCGTGGCTCCGACGGTGCGGTAGTACTCGC
Organism: Nakamurella sp.; assembly: GCA_965277905.1. Classification (GTDB taxonomy): domain Bacteria; phylum Actinomycetota; class Actinomycetes; order Mycobacteriales; family Nakamurellaceae; genus Nakamurella. The sequence goes on along the minus strand of CBDIDW010000006.1, from coordinate 2,333,682 downwards.
CGTCGAAGGTCACCTCCTCGCCCGACCACAGCTCGCGCATGAGCTTGATGGCTTCCCGCATCCGCGCGAACCGCTCCTTGAAGTCCGGCCAGTCGGCGCCGCTCACCGCCGTCTCGTTCAGCGCTTCTCCGGTCCCCAGACCGAGGAAGATCCGGCCCGGATACAGACAACCGAGGGTGGCGAAGGCCTGGGCGATGACGGCCGGGTTGTAGCGAAAAGTGGCGGTCAGCACCGAGGTGCCCAGCACGACCCGGCTGGTGCGCTCGCCCACCGCGGCCAGGAAGGCCAGCGAGAACGGCGCGTGGCCCCCGGTGTGCCGCCAGGGCTGGTAGTGATCGCTCACGGTGACGCTGTCCAGACCCACCTCCTCGGCCCGCACGGCGTATTCGACCAGGTCCCGAGGACCGAATTGTTCGGCCGAAGCCTTGTAACCAACCGTCAGTGACATGCCGCCATTCTGCGCCCGGGTCGGGACCGACTCAGGAGGGGCACGCGCTCGCGACGGGTGCGGCCGACGGGTCGGACTCGCAGCCGAGCACTGCGTAGCCACTGTCCGGTGGGGTGTCGGACCACGCGTAGGTGGTCCACAAGGACGGCCCGAGCTGCACCGCGATGCCCAGCTCGCCGTCCAGGTCGACCGCCTGGGCGGAACTGGAGGAGGACACGAAGCCGCCGGGAATGGACACGTCGGTCCAACGTCCGTCGCCGCCCAGCGACCAGGCCGAGGCGACCGCATGCCCGTCGCTGCGGACGCCCACCACCACACAACGACCGTCGTCGCAGGGCAGCACACCGCCGCTGGGGGTGGCGAAGGTGGCGCCGTAGGTCATGTTGGCCGCACTGCCGACCGACCCGTCCGCCCGGACCGAGACCAGGATGGCTCGGCCCGCCCCGGCCGCGAGCAGGGCCGCGCTCAGATTCCCGGTCACGCCGGCGTGGGTGGCCAGTACCGCGCACGCGGCGCATCCGGCCAGCGTGATGGCCACCGTCGGCGGGCTGCTGCTGGTGGTCGAATCGGTCGGGCCGGCCTGGGAGCTCGGGGAGGCCGCGACGCTCGACGGGAGAGCGGGTCGGGACGAGAAGCGGGTGGATCCGGCGACGCTCGGGCCCGGACCGGGGGATGTCCCGGGCGCGGCCACGGTGGCCAGGTCGGGCACCGTGACCACCACCGCTCCGGTTGGCGTGGCGTCCGGAAGCGCTGTCGAGAGTGTCAAGACTGTCGAGACTGTCGGCACTGACGACACCGAAGGCGCGGTCGAGTGCACCGGAACGGTGCAGGAGGTGGCCAGCAGCGCACCGGCGGCCAGCAGGGCCCACAGTCCCTTCGGGGTCGACCTCAATGCGCGGACAGAACCGAGGTCTGGTCCGGATAGGGCAGCGTCGGGGTCAACCCCGGCAGCCTGCGTTCGGACATCCCGCTGCGCCCGATGGCCTCCCGGTACCGGCGGCGCTTGGTGTTGTCGAACACGATCAACCCGTCCTGCGCCAGCTTGCCCATCGCCGCCGTCAGACACGCCTCCCGGGCACGGCCGTCCACCACGACAAGATCGAAAGTGCTGTCAACACCGTCGATCGCGTGCACGTAGTCGTAGAAGTCCAGGCCGTCATGACCCGACTTCTGTGAGCCAATCCGGGGTGAGGCGCTGGTCAGGCCGGGCTGGCGGATCACGGTCACACCAGGCAGTGCCGACAGCACCGGCGCCATGTGGTCGGCGAAACCCAGGTGGTGTTCGACCGTGTAGACCTCGTCGACACGTCTGGCCAGCCAGACCGTGGAGGCACCGCTGCCGTACTCGAACACCCGGATCGGGTGGGGCCGGGCCAACAACCAGGCGTCCACGATGTCAATGGCCCGATAGGTCCACCAGGGCAGATCCAGCTCGGCCAGCGCGATCGAGTCGTGCACCTTGGACAGGCTGAACACCCAGTGCCGAATGCGTCGGTCGGGGCTGGGCGCCTGTTTCGGCAGCAGGTGCACCGCCATCAGCGCCCTACCCACGCCATGGGCGGTGGTTGCGTAGGCGCGCTTCAGGCGAAAACTTGCCGTCGTGCGAACATCATCCACGCGGACGGCTCCTTCCCCTTGCTGAACTGCGCTCCGCAGCGTAATCGGTGGACGGGCCGAGCTCCTCGGCCGCGCTCAGCTCAGGTGCGCCTCGAACCAGGTGATGGCCCGGGCCCAGCCGTCCCGGGCCGCGTCCTCCTCGTGTCGCGGCGAGCGTGGGTCGGTGGCGAAGGCGTGCCCGGCCTGGGGATAGCGGACCACATCCGTGGGAACGGGTCGCCGACCCACCACCGTGCGGAGCTCCTCCACCTGCTCGACCGGGATGCTGTGGTCCTGATCGCCGTACAAGCCCAGCCACGGGACCTCGAGTTCGGCGCCCAGCTCCAGACCGGACGGAATGCCCGGCCACCGACTCTCGCGGATGCCGCTGCCGTAGAAGGTGACCCCGGCGTCCACACCGGCCCGAGCCGCGGCCCACAGAGCCACGGTTCCACCCATGCAGAAACCCACCACGCCGATCCGCTGGGCGCCCAGGTCACGGGCATGCCGGACGGCGTCGCCGACGTCGCCCGTGATTCCGGCTCCGGTCAGCGCGCTCAGGTACGGCTTGGCCAGCTCGAAATCGGCGCCTTCCAGCACCGGGTCGCCGGCGCGGTGATACAGGTGAGGAAGGACGGCCAGGAAACCGTGCTCGGCCAGCGACGCACCCTGACTGATCAGGTGAGGGGTCACCCCCCAAGCCTCTTGGAGCACGAGCACGGCCCCGACGAAGTTGGTCTGAGCCGGGGCGACAACGGTCAGCGGACATCCGGAGGCGCCGACAGCAGCGGTGCTGGACACGGTCATGACGGCTATCGCAGCATGCGGCCCACGTCCTCCGCAGTAGGTTCGCTGGTGTGTCCACTGCTGCCCTGACTACTGCCGGGTCCAAGGCCGCCATCCCGGTGCGGCTCCGCCCGGCCCTGGCCACGCTGCCCGCGTATGCGCCCGGCCGTAACGTGCCGGCGACGATCAAGCTGGCCTCGAACGAGATGGCCTTCCCGACGCTGCCCGTGGTGGCCCAGGCCATCGCCGAGGCCGCCGCCGGCATCCATCGCTACCCCGACAACGGCGCCACCGCCCTGGTCGAGGCGCTGGCCACGACGCTGGGAGTGAGCTCGGACCGGGTGGTCGTCGGTTGCGGGTCGGTGGCGCTGTGCCAGCAGCTGGTGCAGATCGTGGCCGATGCGGGCGAGGAAGTGCTGTTCAGCTGGCGCAGCTTCGAGGCCTACCCGATCGTCAGCCAGATCGCCGGCGCCCGGGCCGTGGCCGTCCGCAACACCCCCGACCACCGGCTGGACCTGCCCGGACTGGCCGCCGCCATCACCCCGGCCACCCGGCTGATCTTCGTGTGCACCCCCAACAACCCGACCGGGACGGTGGTGTCCCGGGCCGAACTCGAGACGCTGCTCGACGCGGTGCCCAAGCACGTGCTGGTCGTGGTGGACGAGGCCTACCGCGAGTTCGACACTGACCCCGACTCCCCCGACGGGGTCGAGATCGCTTCCCGGCGGCCGAATGTGTTGTCCCTGCGGACCATGTCCAAGGCGTACGGGCTGGCCGGGCTGCGGGTCGGTTACGCCGTCGGCGACCCGGCTGTGATCGGGGCCCTGCGCAAGGTGGCCATCCCGTTCTCGGTGAACGCCCTGGCCCAGGCCGCCGCCCTGGCCGCGTTGGCCGCACAGCAGGATCTCATGCCGCGGTGGCAGCAGATCAGGGCTGAGCGCAAGCGGGTGACGGCCGGGCTGCGCGAGGCCGGTTTCGACGTACCTGACTCGCAGGCCAACTTCGTCTGGCTGCCGCTACAGGAACGGGCGGCGGAGTTCGCGGCCCACTGTGAGCGCCACGGGGTGATCGTGCGCGCGTTCTCCGACGTCACAGGTGGGGTCCGCATCACCATCGGGTCCCCGGAGGAGAACGACCAGCTGCTGGCCGCGGCGGCGACCTACAGTCCGGAGATGCGGTCGTCCCGCTCGGTGACGTACTGACGGCCGAGGCTGTCGGTGGTGATCGCCGTGCTGCGCGCCCGGCGGGTACGGGGCATGAAGAACGCGACCGAGAGGATGAGCACCAGCACGCCGGCGCCCATCAGGATGTAGCCGACCACGGTGAGATCGATGCCGCTGAAGTCCTTCTTGACGGCGAAGCTGAGGATTGCCCCCAACACGACCAGGAAGATGCCCAATCCCAGACTCATGGGCCGGACTTTACTCGCGAACGGAACGATCACACCACAAGCCGCCAGATCGCAATCAGGCCCAGCACCACGATGATCCCGCGCAGCACGAGCGGCGACAGCCGGCGCCCGATGGTCGCGCCCAGGAAGCCGCCCGCGGTCGAGCCCACCGCAATGAGCAGCGCGACCAGCCAGTCGATGCGGTGGAAGGCCACCAGTGAGTAGGTCAGCGCGGCGACCACGTTGACCCCGAGGGACAACAGGTTCTTGGCCGCGTTGATCCGCTGGAGCGACTCGGGCAGCAGCGCGCCCATGATGCCCACCAGCAGGACGCCCTGGGCGGCGCCGAAGTAGCCGCCGTAGACACCGGTCAGGAACGTCCCCACCAGCAGCAACACGTTCTGCCACGGCGCGATGTCGTCGACCGCGGCCCCGCGGGCATCGGCCCGGGCCCGGATCCCGCGCTGGATCCGGGGCTGGGCCACCACGAGGACGAGCGCAATTACCAGCAGCACCGGCACGATCCGCTTGAACGAGCTGGCCGGCAGGATGAGCAGCAGCACCGAACCCAGCGCGGCCCCGACCAGCGACGCCGGCATCTGAGACCGTAGCCGCCGGCCCTGACCCTCCAGTTCGCGCCGATAACCCCAGGTCCCGGAGACCCCGCCGCCGACCAGACCGATGGTGTTCGACATGTTCGCGGTGACCGGATCGAAGCCGAACGCCAGCAGGGTGGGAAAGGTGACCAGGCTGCCCGACCCGACGATGGTGTTGATCGTGCCGGCCCAGACTCCGGCCAGCAGGATCAGCGACGCTTCGACGACATGCATCGCTGGAAGACTAGGTGCCATGCGACTGATCTCCGGACCGACCGACCTGCTGCGCCTGCCCGCCCACGCCGTCGAGGCGGTGGGCGAGCTCTTGGCCCTCGTCCCGCGCATCGTCGACGCCGTCGGTCAGGCGGAGGTGTTGATCGGCCGGGTCGACGGTGTGGTGGACCGCGCCGACGAGGCGGTCACCCATGTGGAGACGACCCGGCAGCGCGCCGACGGCGTGGTCGCGCACACCGAACCGGTGGTGAACCGGGCCGCCGGCCTGGTCAATCGGCTGGTGCCGGTGGTCGACCGCCTCCTGCCCCTGCTCGACCGGCTACTGCCGGTACTGGACAAGCTCGAACCAATGGTGGCCCGGCTGGCCGACACCACCAGCCCGACCGAGGTGGACGCGGTGGTCAAGCTGATCGGCACCCTGCCCGACATCTCCGACAAGATGCGGCAGGACATCCTGCCCGTTCTGGACACTCTGGGTACCGTCGCCCCGGACCTGCGCGATCTCCTCGACGTCTCCCGCGAGCTGAACGAGATGCTCGGCGCCTTGCCAGGTCTCGGACGGGTCAAGCGGAAGATCGAGGAACGTCAGGAGGCCGAGGACGAGAGCGAGACACACCGGGCGGATGAGGCCCCCGCAAGCGCCCCGCAGCGGGCCTCGTCCTGACCCCTAGCCCAGCGGGTTCCCCTCCGGCCGTTCGGGATGGCCGGCGGCCGGCAACCGCCAGCGCCCTCCCCGGGTCAGGTAACTGCGGCCGTCCTTTTCCTTCGAGCAACGCGCACAGGCCCGGTAGCCCTGCTTCTCCAGCCCGCCCGACTCCGGGTTCGGATCCGGGAAATCGACCCAGTGGTGCCGGCCCAGGCGGCACAGCAGCGGTGTCGATTCGGCCATGATGCTCCCGTCCGCGTGGTTTCGCGGTGACGGTACTCCGCGAGCGCGCGGTCAGCGGGTAGCTGCGGCCAGGGCCTGGCGCACCTTGGTCGCGTCGGCGGGCGAGGCGTCCTGCATGGTCGCGCCGGCGAAGAGGCCGTAGGCAGGAGTATTTGGCTGACAGCGCCAACCTTCGGCCAATACCCCGGCGTCGCACGCGTCGTACCCGATGGCATCCAGAAACTTGACCACTTCGGCTTTGGCGGCCTCGTCGTCACCGGCGATCGGCAGCGCACTCCGGTCGGGCGCGCCCGCAGGTCGGGGCAACGTGCCCAGCGTGCCGAAGTAGATGTTGTTGAACACCTTGACCACATGTGAGCCGGGCAGATGCCGTTGCAGGAGTTCGCTGCTGGTGGTTGCGGCCGAATCCAACTCAGCGATGTGTCCGTCGCGCTGCGAGTAGTAGTTGTTGGTGTCGATCACCGTCTTGCCGGCCAGCGGCTCGACGGGGACATCGGCGTAAGCCCGTAGCGGTACCGACACGATGACCAGATCGCCGGCCTCTCCTGCCTCGGCGGCGGTCGCCGCCCTGGCGTTCGGACCCAGCTCGGCCACCAAGTCCGCCAGCGTCTCGGGTCCGCGAGAGTTGCTGACCACGACCGAATACCCGGCCGCCACGGCCAGTTTGGCGACGGTCCCGCCGATGTGCCCACTACCGATGATGCCTACCGTGCTCATGTGCCGCTCCTTCGCGTCGAGAGATCTCCTGCTCTCGTCAGCACCGGGCGGGCGGCGGACATTCCCGGCCGGACCACATCCCGGCCGGACCACATGCGGAGGCGGAGGGATTCGAACCCACGAGGCTTTTGACACCTGACCGCTTTCAAGGCGGTTTCCTTCGGCCGCTCGGACACGCCTCCAGTGAGGGTTGAGCTTAGGGGGTCAGCGCAGTCGGCGGGGCTCCAGGATCTCCTCGGCAGCCCGGCCGTCGGGGCCGCGGTAGACCCGGTAGCCGTAACAATTTTTCTGGTCGGCAACCACCTCGACCAGGTCGGTCCCCGAGTAGACGAGCCCTACGCCGTTGTCGGTGGCGTAGCCGTCGGACAGCGTGCCGTCCTCGATGAGCCGGTGATACAGCGGTCGGCGTTGGGCTTCCCCGTCGTAGTGCACGCCGTTGGAGTAGGGCAGCCATCCCAGCGCGTTGGTGACCGGCCGCAAGGACGGCCCGAACGAATCGGTGGTCCCACCCTGGTGCCAGCAGAGCGAGCCCGCCGACACCCCGCCCAGCACCACCCCGGCCTGCCAGGCCTCGTGCAGGAACGAGTCCCAGCCGTGCAACCGCCACAGCGCGAGCAGGTTGGCCACCGACCCGCCGCCGACCCAGATCACGTCCTGGTCCAGGAAGTGCCCGCGCACGTCGTCCAGGTTGGGCATGGTGAACAGCTCGACGTGCGAGGTCAGGAAGCGCCCGGAGAGCGCGGAATAGACCCCGGCGATGCTGGCGGCATTGTCGCCGCCGGCCGTGCCGACGAAGCAGAGCTTGGGTGTTCCCGCCACGCCGGACCGGTCCGCGCACAGGTCGAAGATGGGCCCGGCGTTCCAGTCGAAGTTGTCCCGGCCGCGGGAATCGAATCCGATGGAGGTGGCCACGATGGTCGGTTGTTCGGGTGCCATGTTTGAACAGGCTAGATGCCGCCTACCATGACGCCATGTCCTGGTGGGTGTGGTTGATCATCGTCGTCATCGTGGTGATTGCTGTGGTCGCAGCGTTCATCGTCGTTCAGGCCCGCCGCCGGTCGGGCGGTGTGATCATCAGTAATCGCGGCAAGGGCAAGCGGTCATGAGCACCCTGCTCCGGGCCAGCGAGCTGACCAAGCGCCCGGTGGTCACGGTGGCCGGCGAGGACATCGCCCAGATCAAGGACATCGTCTACGCCGCGAACGGCGGTGAGATCGGCGCCTTCACCCTGGCCGGTCGCGGCCTGTTCGCCGGGCCGTTGAAGACCTCGCTGCCCTGGGCGGGAGTGCTCGGTCTCGGCCCGGACGCCGTCATGATCCAGTCCGAAGACGTGCTGGTGCCCACCTCGGACATGTTGGCCGGCAACGAGTCCGACGCCCATACCGGCGGCGGAGACGTGCTGCGCTCCGAGGTGCTCACCGACGACGGCACCTCGCTGGGCCGGGTATCGGACGTGATCATCGGTGTCGGCGAGACGCAGGGCGGCCAAGCCGATGTCATCGGGTACGAGATCGACCCGGCCGAGAATCTGGGTCGGGGCAAGCAGCGCCTGCTCATCCCGTTGCCGGACACCATGGCCGCGTCGGGCGAGCACCTCATCGTGCCCGCGTCGGCCCGGAACTATCTGTCCGACGACCTGAGCAGGTTCGGCGCTGCGGTCGACGCCTTCCGCGCGCAACTGACCGGATCGGGGAGCTGACATGCGATTCACCGAGGCCTCTGGGCGCAAGGTGGTCAGCACCTCGTCGGCCAACACGGTGGGGCTGGTCCGCAACTTTCTGGTGGACCCGGTCGAATCGAAGGTGGTCGGGCTGGCGCTGAGCAAGACTTCCGGGGACGGCACGATCCTGCCCTGGGCGGACATCACCGGGTTCGGCGCCGACGCGGTCACCGTGGCCGGCGAGCACCTGGTGGTGGCGGCCGACGAACACTTCGCCGCCCTCGACGGCAAGCACAAGACGATCCTGGGCAAGCGGGTGCTCTCCACCGGTGGCCTGCAACTGGGCTCCGTGCAGGATGTCGACTTCGACCCGACCGACGGGCACCTGATCTCGCTGCTGCTGGAGCAGGGCCCGATCGACGGGAACCGGCTGCGTGGCGTCGGTTCCTACGCCGTGGTCGTCGCCTGACTCGCTGTACCGGCACCTCACCTCGGCGTTGACGCCGCGGCCGTCCGCGCCATGACCGCGGATCGCGGCGGCCGCGGCCCGGACCCATGAAATAGTTGCATCCGCGGAACGCTCCACCCGCGTACTTCCCTCGAGCATCGACGCGGTCCTCCCGCGGCACCTGGCCTTGAATACCCCGACGGTCGTTCCGACGACGGCCGGTCCGGGCGGCAGCCAATCCGCATCACCGGTCCTGCCGAATGCAGTGCAGCGGGTCGAAACCACGGCCCGGGAAGGACCGAGTCATGGACGCACAGCGTTTCCCCAGCGACCGGCCGACCGTCGCCGTGATCGGCAGCGGGGTCGCCGGTCTCACCGCCGCCTACCTGCTGCAACGCCGGTTCGACGTCACCCTGTATGAATCCGACAGTCGACTGGGCGGTCACGCGCACACCCATGACGTGGTGTTGTCGAACGGTCACGTCGCCGGCTTGGACACCGGATTCCTGGTGCACAACCACCGGACCTACCCGAATCTGATTCGATTGTTCGACGAACTCGGGGTGGCCACCCAGGCCTCGGAAATGTCGATGAGTGTGAGCTGCCGGGGATGCGGCCTGGAATACGCCGGCGCCCGGGGGCTTTCCGGTCTGTTCCCGACCTACTCGACCGCGCTGCGGCCTCGCTATCTGCAGATGCTGATGCAGGTCAAGCGGTTCCATCGCACGGCCCGGGAGGTACTGGCCGATCCGAATGACGATCGCACCCTGGGCGCATTCATCGCCGACCACCATTTCGGGCGCTATTTCGCCCACCATTTCCTGCTCCCGCTGGTGTCCTGCGTGTGGTCATGCGGATTCGACGGTGCCCGCAACTACCCGGCCCGCTATCTGTTCGCCTTCCTCGATCACCACGGCATGCTCAGCGTGACCGGCTCCCCGCAGTGGCGGACCGTGGTCGGGGGCTCGCGCAGCTACGTGGACCGGGCGGCCAAAGAACTGAGCGGCGTACTCACCAGCACACCGGTGCGGGCCGTACTGCGCGAGGGCGACGAGGTGGTCGTGCACGATGACGGCGATCAGCGGGAAAGGTTTGCGCACGTCGTCCTGGCCACCCACCCCGACCAGGCGTTGGGGCTGCTGGCCGCCCCCACCGCGCAGGAGTCCCGATTGCTGGGCTCATTCGACTACCTGAGTTCACACACGCTGCTGCACACCGATTCCTCGGTCCTTCCCCGGGCCGATCGGGCGCGGGCATCCTGGAACTACACGATGGCTGACTGCGACTCCGACGACCGTGCCGTCCGGGTCAGCTACGACTTGAACCGGCTGCAGCGTATCGACGATCCGGTCACCACCTATCTGGTCACCCTGAACGACCTGGACGGCGTGGACCCGAGCCGCATCCTGGACGAGATGGACTACGCCCACCCGACCTACACGCCGACATCGGTGGCCGCGCAGGCGGAGCTGCCGGCCCTCAACGACGGTCGGGTGGCCTTCGCCGGGGCCTGGCAGGGCTGGGGATTCCACGAGGACGGCTGCGCCTCCGGGGTGCGGGCGGCCCAGTCGCTGGGTGTCGACTGGTGACCGCCGCCGTCCCGGCGATCTATCGGTGCACGGTGGTGCACTCGCGGTCGACCACGGTGACCCGTCGCTTCGAGTATTCGACGTACTACTGGCTCATCGATGTGGATGAACTCCCGCGACTGCCTCGATGGCTGCGGCCGTTTGCCCGGTTCTCCGCCGGCGACCACCTCGGCGATCCGGATCGCACCCTGTCGTCCAACATCCGGTCCTACCTGGCCGAGCACTCCGTGCGGGCCGATCGCATTCTCCTGCTGACCTGCGCACGGGTAGCGGGGCACGTGTTCAATCCGCTCTCGGTCTATTACTGCTATGAAGGCTCGGAGCAGGTGGCGGTGGTGGCCGAGGTGCACAACACCTACGGCGGTCGGCACGTGTATCTCCTCCACCCTGACGAGCGGTTTGCCACCGACGTCGAGAAGCGTTTCTACGTTTCGCCTTTCCTGCCGATGGGTGGGCGGTACGTGATGCGTACGCCGCCGCCGGGCGCTCGTGTGCAGGTCTCGGTCGCCCTGCACGCCGGTTCGCGGACGCCGTTCGTGGCCACCCTCAACGGCCGGGGTGGCCCGGCCACCAACCGCGCCGTGCTGGCGGCATTGCTGCGCTGGCCGCTCGTCACGCTGCGCACCGCCGCCCTCATTCGTTGGCAGGGCGTTCGCCTCTGGACCCGCGGCGTTCCCGTACAGCCGCGACCGGCCGATGCCACGGAGTTGGAAACCGCGCGCTAGCCGCCACCCGAACGATTTCTCACCGTGCGTCCGTTCGGGCACAGCTGACCTACAGTGAGCCGACACAAGGCCAGCATGGGCGAACAGTGGCGAGAGGTCCGATGAGGTTCAACGACAACGCAGGCCTGGACACCTCGCAGGTCGAGGACCGGCGCGGGGGTGGTGGTGGCGGCGGTGGCGGCGGATTCCCCGTCGGCCGCGGCGGGATGATCGCCGGGGGCGGCGGGCTGGGGTTGCTCGCGGTACTGGTCGTGGTGCTGCTGAACGTGTTTTCCGGGGGGTCGGGGACGAGCACCGGGACCGGCTCGGGGTCCGGCAACATCCTCGGGCAGCTGGCTGGGCAGGGCGGCGGCGCCGCGGCGACCGCCGACAACGCCTCGCTGGCCGCCGAGTGCAAAACCGGCGCCGACGCGAACACCAAGGACGATTGCGCCGTGGTGGCCGTCATCAACTCGGTGCAGGCGTACTGGGCCCAACAACTGGCTCGATCGGGCACTACCTACACGCTGTCCAAGACCGTGTTCTTCACCGGTTCAACGCCCACCGGCTGCGGCACCGGCCAGACCGGGATGGGCCCGTTCTACTGCCCCCAGGACAAGCAGGTCTACATCGACCTGGCGTTCTGGAACGAGCTGAAAACCACCTTCGGCGCCAACGACGCCCCGTTCACCCAGGCCTACGTGCTCGCGCACGAATACGGTCACCACGTCCAGGACCTGCTCGGCACCAATAGCCGGGTCGGCTCCGGGACCGGGGCCACTTCGGGTTCGGTGCGGCTGGAGCTGCAGGCCGACTGCTACGCCGGGGTGTGGGCGAACCATGCCTCCACCGTGGCCGGCGCCGACGGCAACATCCTCATCAGCGACATCACCGCCGACGACTTGGCCAACGCGGCCGACACCGCCGGGAAGATCGGCGACGACTACATCCAGACCCACATCTCGGGTCAACAGGCCGACCCGTCGTCGTACACGCACGGCACTTCGGCCCAGCGGCAAAAGTGGCTGCAAACCGGTTACTCGACCGGAAACCCGGCCGCCTGCAACACCTTCGACACCAACAACCTGGGCTGACCGGCCACCCGGTCGCGCCCGCCCGCTAGTCTGGGGCCTGTGCGTGGCATCGTCGTATCCCGGCCGGGCGGGCCGGAGCAACTTCGTCTGACCGACTTGCCCGACCCGATACCGGGTCCGGGCGAGGTCCTCATCGACGTCACCGCGGCCGGGTTGAACCGGGCCGATCTGATGCAGCGGGAGGGCCACTATCCGCCGCCACCCGGTGCGTCCGACATCCTCGGCATGGAGTGCTCCGGCCGGATCGCGGCGCTCGGCGCCGACGTGTCCGACTGGCAGGTCGGAGACGCGGTGTGTGCCCTGCTGTCCGGCGGCGGCTACGCGGAGCAGGTGGTGGTCCCGGCGGTGCAGGTGCTCCCGGCGCCGGAGGGGATCGGGCTGATCGAGGCGGCGGCCCTGCCGGAAGCAACGGCCACGGTGTGGTCGAACCTGGTCATGACCGCTCACCTGGCCGCGGGTCAGACCCTGCTCGTGCACGGCGGCGGCTCGGGGATCGGCACCATGGCCATCCAGCTGGGCAAGGCGCTGGGCGCCCGAGTGGCGGTGACCGCTTCCCGAGTGGCCACCCTGGACGCCTGCGCGCGGCTCGGGGCCGACGTGCTCATCGATTACGGCACCAACGATTTCGTCGATGTGGTGACCGATCTGGGTGGGGCAGATGTGGTTCTGGACGTGATCGGCGCGAAATACCTGGCCCGCAACGTGTCCCTGTTGAAAGACGGCGGGCGGGTGATCGTCATTGGCATGCAGGGCGGAAGCAAGACGGAGTTCGACCTGGCAACACTCCTGCCCAAACGGGCCGGGATCATCGGCACCACGCTGCGCTCGCGGCCGGTGACCGGACCCGGATCCAAGGCGGATGTGGTGGCCGCGGTACGCGCCCACGTCTGGCCGCTGCTGGCCGCGGGTACCGTCCGGCCCGTGATCGACTCGGTACTACCGCTGGCGGATGCCGCCGCGGCGCATCGAAAGATGGCCGAGGGCGGTCATGTCGGAAAGATCTTGCTGCGGGTGAGAGAGGAACAGCCGTGACGGAAGCACAGGGCCCGCATCGGGTGATGGTGGTCGGTCCGGACGGGGCGCCCATGGGTACGGCGCAGGTGCCGGGCGAGGGCGAGGAGTTCAATCCGGCCGACGCGATCGGGCAGCCGGCCAAGGTGATGCGGATCGGCACCATGGTCAAGCAGCTGTTGGAGGAGGTCCGGGCGGCACCGTTGGACGAGGCCAGCCGGGTCCGGCTCAAGGAGATCCACACGGCCTCGATCAGGGAACTGGAATCCGGCCTGACCCCGGAGTTGCGGGAGGAGCTGGAACGGCTGTCGTTGCCGTTCACCGACGACTCGGTGCCCTCCGACGCCGAGCTCAGGATCGCCCAGGCCCAACTGGTCGGCTGGCTGGAAGGCGTGTTCCACGGCCTGCAGACGGCACTGGTCGCCCAGCAGATGGCTGCGCGGATGCAGCTGGAACAGATGCGTCGCGGCCTGCCCCCGGGCACCGGCGGCGAAGGTGGCCCCACCGGCGGGTCGGGCACGGGCCAGTACCTGTAACCCTGTCCCACCCGGCCGGCTGAGAGCGTCGAATCAGCGGCAGGCCGGGCGGACACACCGGCAGATTTGTTGCCTCCGCGTTTCCGCCCCCAGAGTTTGGGAACATGGCGGGCATGGTGCTCGCGATCGTTCTCGTCATTCTGGCCATCATCCTGTTCGGCGTCGGCTTCATCGCCAAGCTGGCCTGGTGGGCCTTCGTCATCGCCGTCATTCTGCTGGTGGCCGGCGCCATCGCCGGGTTCCTGGGCCGCGGCCGCAACCGAGTCTGACTCGGCTCCTATAGCGCCCTCGACGTCGCCCCGTCGGCCGACAATGGCTGGCGGTGCGCGGCGGTGTCCTGCACACCGGAGGCAAGCGCTGCGACGACCGCCGCTCGGCCGGCGGGACCGTCCACCGCGCTCGTCCCCGCACCTTCCGGTGGTGTAGCGCCTTGTTCCCGTAGCGCCCAGGGCGTGCCGTATTCCTCGAGCAACTCCAGGAAGGGCACCGCGTCGAACGCTTCCGGGCCGAGGACGCCGGCTCCGGCCCAGGTACCTCGGGCGATGAGTTCCATGGCGATGACCGGGCAGACCGCGGTCTGCCAGACCACAGCCTGCGAACGGTATTCGCGCATGGACCACTCGTTGTCGACCACGTGGTACAGGTACACGTCCCGCGGCAGATGATCTTTCCCCAAACCGCGCACCCAGGTACCGGCACAGGTCTTTCCGTGCATGCGATCACCCAAAGTGGCCGGATCCGGAAGCAGCGCGGCCAACACATCCCGCGGTGACACGGTGACCGACCCGACCCGCATGGGCGCGGCCGAGTCGATGCCCAGCTTGCGCTGGAGCTTGAGCATGTCGATGAATTCCTGGCCCAGTCCGTACTTGAAGGTCACCCGCCCGACGTCCAGCCAGCGCGGAACCAGCAGTACTTCTTCGTGCTCCACGTTCACGCACTCGACTTCACCGATGCCCTCGGGAAAGTCGAAGATCTCCGGCTCGGAGAACGGCGCGGTGGTGAAGTGTCCGCGGCCCTTCTCGTAGATCAGCGGCGGGTTCAGACACTCCTCGATCGTGGTCCAGATAGAAAAGGTAGGGGCGAAGTCGTAGCCGTCGACGGTCAGGTTGCCACCGTCACGGACACCGACCTCGTCGATTCGGCTGAACAGGTGGTCGGCGGCGAACCGGGCGAACACGTCGGCCATCCCCGGCTCCACCCCCATCCCGACCAACGCGATCCGGTTCGCGGCCCGCCAATCGCCGTCGCGAAGGAACTGGTCGTCACCGAGCTTGACGCCGGGAACGTTGTAGGGGTCGCTCACATGCGGGTGCGACAGCGACATGGCCATGTCCAGGTAGTGGGCGTTGGCCTGCAGCGCGGCGGTGAAGAGAGGCATCACGAAGCGCGGGTCGGTGGCGTTCAGCAGCAGGTCGCAGCGGTGCTGGGTGAGCAGTTGGACCACGGCACCAACATCGGTGGCGTCGACCTGCGCGGGTAGGAAACGCCCGTCGCCGACGTCCTCGACCGCCGCTCGGGCCCGGTCGCCGTCGTAGTCGGCCACCACCATGGCCTCGAGGTAGTCGCGCCGGGCCGCGGTGGCCACGATGGCCCGGCCCACGCCGCCGGCGCCGACCATGAGCACCCGCAGCTTGCCCTCCCCGGCTCGGACGGTTGGCTCGACCCGGCCGGCCAGCAGCGGGGTGGCCTCGTCCCAGCGCGCCCCGGCCACCTCGTCCGCGCGGCGCCGGGCGATGCCGCCAAGGGTCTCGAGCACCACCCGATTGGCCAGCATGGCGGTGATGTCGGCGTGGTCGTAGGGCGGCGCGACCTCGACGATCTCCATCCCCACCAGGTGGGTGTCGCGGCCGATGCGCCGCACGCAGTCCAGCAGCTCTCTCGGGGTGAACCCACCCGGCTCCGGTGTGCCCGTGCCGGGCGCCCCGGAAGGGTCGACCACGTCAATGTCCACGGACAAGAAGACGCCGTCCGTGTCGACCGCCGCCTGCGCGATGACCTCGGCCATGACGGCATCCAGCCCGCGCGCCTGGATCTCGGCCATCTCGTAACCGCGCATGCCCTGCTCGGCCATCCAGGCCAGTTCGGGCGGCTCCGGCCAGTAGCCGCGGAGTCCGACCTGGAAGAACTTGTGCCCGGGTACCGCACCGGACTCGATGACCCGGCGCATGGGCAGTCCGTGCCCGTAGAGCGAACCGAACTGGATGTCGCCGGTGTCGGCGTGGGCGTCGAAGTGGATGACCGAGATCCGGCCATAACCGAAATGCTCGGCCAGGCCGGTGATGTCGGCCATGGCCACGGTGTGGTCGCCACCCAGGATGATGGGGATCTTGCCCGCCCGGGCCAGGCTGGTGACCGTGTTCTGCAGGTTACGCAGGGACCGAATGGTCTCGGTCGGGGCCATCTCCACGTCGCCGGCGTCGACCACATTCGCGAGCGGGTCCACCCGCAGGGTCAAGTGCGGCCGAGAGCCGGTGTGCTCGGAGTAGTCGCAGGTCCGGATGGCCAGCGGGCCCATCCGGGCGCCGGAACGGTAGGACGTGCCGGAGTCGTAGGGAGCACCGACAATGACCGCGACCGCGTCCTGATAGGTCGAGGGATCGTCCAGATCGCAGCGGGGAACGCCGGTGAAAGTGACATCGGGGCCGTACATTGCGCCGTAGCGCGCCATGGGAGAAGCACTCCTGTTGGTTGCTCGCCGGGCCGGGCGAGGGGTCCGCACCAGCCGACGGCCGACGCAGGGACTGCGCCAGTCTGGCGGATGACCCGGGGGTCGGGCAAGCCAAAGGCCGACGCCCCCCATGACGGTCCACTCGAGCTCAAACGCCGGGGTTCGAAGATGCTCTCGGTGGTTCGCACCGGGAATGCCGGATTGCAGTCGGGTTTGCGGCATGATGCTGACCGTGCACGCACACGGCGGAGGGTTGTCGGCGGCGTTCGCAGTGGGTCGGGACCAGCGATGACCACCACCGCGCTGTCGCGCCCCACTACCGATAAGACTGAGCCGGGGGATGCCACATGCACGCTGTGACCATTTGCGCGCGCAACTATTTGCCCCGCGCCAGAATACTGGCCCGCAGCTACCGCGAGCACAATCCCTCAGATCCGTTCACGATCTTCCTGGTCGACGCCGAACCGGACGAAGTGGCCGAAACAGCCGAATATCGGATCGCTGGCCCATCCACACTAAAGATCGACCCCAGTGAGTTCCAGCGCATGGCCATGATCTACGACATCACCGAGTTCAGCACCGCGCTCAAGCCCTGGGTCCTCGAATCCCTGCTGGACGCCGGCGAGAACGCGATCATGTACCTCGACCCTGACATCGAAGTGTTCGGCCCGCTGGCGCAGATCGAGACGCTGTCCCGCGAGCACGGCATCGTGCTCACCCCGCACACGACGATACCGATGCCCAGAGACGGCCTGCGCCCCACCGAGGCCGACATCATGGCCGCCGGAACCTTCAATCTCGGGTTCATTGCCCTCGACGCAAGTGGTCGACCACTGCTTCACTGGTGGCAGGAGCGGCTGCGGCGCGACTCGGTGATTGCGCCGCACCGAATGGTGTTCGTCGATCAAAGGTGGATCGATCTCGTTCCCGGGTATTTCCCGCACATCGTGCTCACCGATCCCGGCTACAACGTGGCGTACTGGAATCTGGACAATCGACGCCTGGTCGCTCAGGGTGACAAATACCTGGTCAACGGGGAGCCGCTGTACTTCTTCCACTACAGCGGTTATGACCCGGAGACGCCCTGGGTTCTGAGCAAGTACGTCGTCGACAATCCGCGAGTGGTCCTGAGCGAACACAGCGCCGTGCGAGACATCTGCGACCGTTACCGAGCCAGGATTGTTGATTCGGCCGCCACCGACGGCGCCGTCCCTTACCGATTCAATTCCCTGCCGACGGGTGAGCGCATCACCCCGCACATCCGCGCCGTCTACCGCAATGCCTTGGCCGAGGCGGAGACCCGCGGCACCGAGATGCCGCCGGCGCCCTTCGAACCGAGAAGCCCGGCGATCTCCGCCTGGTTGCGCGAACCGGTGCAGGCCGACGCGCACGTGAACCGGTACCTCTACGGGGTGTGGGAGAGCCGCCCGGACCTACATGTCGCGTTTCCTCACCCACTGGGAAGCAGCGCTGCCGACCTGGTCAACTGGGCCTGGCTGAACGTGACGGACGGCGGCGCGATCGTCGCGCAGTTGTTGCCTGAGCCCGAGGCGCCCGTGCAGGTCGAGACCATCGAGTCCGACCAACCGGGGGTGAACCTGGCCGGCTACTTCTTCGCCGAGCTCGGCGTCGGGCAGATGGGGCGCGGCTTCTCGTCGACGCCGTGAAGGAGTGCGGCCTGCCCTACACCACGGTCGTCAACCGGCAGACGCCCAGCCGGCAGCGCGCCCGTTTCGATGAAGTCACCAGTCCGGTCCGCTACCCGGTGAACATCGCGGCGGTGAATGCAGACCAGTTCCCCATCTGGGCGAACGGGGTCGGACCGCGATTCTTCGCCGGTCGGCGCACGGTCGGCATGTGGGCGTGGGAGGTGGAGGAATATCCGTCCTATCCGGCAGCTCTCGGTTTGGTCGACGAAATCTGGACGCTCTCCGAATTCGGACGTACCGCGATCAGCCTCACCACGGACAAGCCGGTTCACGTCATACCACTGCCTATGACGGCACCGCCCCCGCACCGGCCGCTGGATCGCGAAGGTCTTGGCCTGCCCGACGGGTCGTACTTTCTGTTCGCGTTCGACTTCTTCTCCGTCTTCGAACGGAAGAATCCGCTCGGCCTGATCGATGCGTTCCGGACCGCCTTCGCCGAGGGCGAGGGCCCGACGCTCGTGATCAAGTCGGTCAATGGAGACAAATGCCGGGTGGACCGGGAGCGGCTCCGGTTGGCGTGTGCCGATCGACGAGACATCGTCCTGCTCGAGAGTTACTTCACCGAGGACGAGTTGGGCAGCCTGATGGGGGAGGCCAGCGCGTACGTCTCCCTGCACCGGTCCGAGGGGTTCGGGCTGACGCTGGCCGAGGCCATGGCGCGGGGCCGCCCGGTCATCGCGACCGCGTACTCGGGCAATCTCGACTTCATGAACTCCGACAACAGTCGGTTGGTGCCTTACACGCTGGTGCCGGTCGCAAACGGCTCCGGCCCTTACTCGCCGACAACGCGCTGGGCGGAGCCCAGTGTCGCGGCCGCGGCCGAGGCCATGCGTTGGGTAGTGGAGAACCCCACCGAGGCAGCCAAACTGGGACAAAGGGCCCGCCGGAGCATCCTGGCCACCAACAGCCTGGCCCGCACCGTACGTTTCGTCGGAGAGCGAGTGGCCCACCTGAGCGACGCGTCGGCCGCGCGGCCGCCGCAGCCCGCGGTCCCGCTGGAGTTGACGGTGTCGGAGGAGCCAACGGTCTACCCCGACGGTGAGCGGGTGATCAACACCTTGCTCACCGCGCGGCAACGCATCGCTAGCGCGGCCAACGTAGGCACCCCGAGTCGGGCACCACGATTCGTGCCCAAGGCGCGCAAGCTGGTCAACCGGGCCCTGGCTCATCACGACGCTTTTGTGCGCAGCCAGCTCGAGTCCTTGATCGACGGGTTGGAACTCGTCCGGTCCGAACAGCAGGGTACAAACGCCGAACACCGGGCGGAAATGAGCCATGTCCGCGATGGACTCGGCGATCTTTGGCGGGCGCTCGCCGATCTGCGGGCCGGGTTGAACGATGTCAGCCGCCAGTTGCACCGCTTCAAGTTCGGTACGTTGCCGGCGCTGACCTCGCACATGGAGCAGCAGACCGCCGATGTGCAGACCGTTCGGGATGCCGTGGCGGTGCTGAACAGCACCGTCTTCAGCGCCACCGCGCAGCTCGAGGAACTTGACCTGCGCGCCCAGCGGCAGCAGTCCAAGGCCGAATCGATGGTCCACACCGCCGACCTTGCCGGCCGTCACCTGGTTTCGGTCCACGCGCAGGTCACCGACATCCAGCACCATCTGATGGCCGTCGCCGACACCGTGTCGCACTCCGGGGAGCACCTGGTCTCAGTAGATTCGCAGGTCAAGGCTTTGCAGACCGATGCGGCCGGGTCGGGGCGCCATCTATCGCTGCTGGTCGCCCGGCTGGACGACGAACAGCGGGCCCGTCCTTACACCTCGACGCCGGACGCGATCACCCTGATCGACGGCGACGGACACCCCTACTTCGGCTTCGACGGGTCCGGGAAGCCGGCAACGTCCAGTTATGCCACGTTCGAGGACGTGTTCCGCGGTACGGAGGCGTTCATCACCGACCGGATGCGCCCGTACTTGGCCGTGATCGGTGATCGCAGCCCGGTCCTGGACCTGGGCTGCGGCCGCGGCGAGTTCCTGGAGTTGATGCGCGAGGCCGGCATCGCCGCCGGGGGTGTCGACATCGACCCCAGCATGGTCCAGCGATCCCGCAGCCACGGGTTCGACGTCGCCGACCTTGATGCCGTGGCCGCGTTGCAGCAGCGCGACGCGGATTCGCTGGGAGCGGTGACTTCGTTCCAGGTGGTCGAGCACGTCGCACCCGAAGTCATCCGAGCAATGTTCTTGGCTGCCTACCGGGCCCTACAGCCCGGGGGGATCCTGGTGGCCGAGACCGTAAACCCGCACTCCCCCGCAGCGCTGAAAACGTTCTGGCTCGACCTGACCCACGTACGCCCCCTGTTCCCGGAATCGCTGCTGTTCCTCGCCCAGGAATGCGGTTACGCGTCCGGCCGGATCTTCTTCCCGCACGGCACCGATGACCTCGACGCCGACCTGCGCACCTGCGGCGAGTACGCGCTCATCGCGACGAAGCCATCTTGACAACGCCCGGGGTGGTGCGGCGCCGGGAAGTCAGCAGGTGGGCCAGCCGGCGGCTGGGGCGCTCGACGAGCCACCAGGACAGCTCCGCGGCGACCAGCACGACCAGGGCAGCGACAATCAAGCACAGTGTGTATGGCACGCCGTTCCTATGCAGAGCGGCCAGTGCCCAGAAACCGACCAGCCCGTGTACGAGATAGATTGCGTAGCTCCGATCTGCCAGGTAACGACTGAGGCGGTCCGACCCGAAATCCGCCGGGGCTCGCAGGGCCAATAGGAAGACGGCCAATGCGACGGCCGCTGAGATCGGGTACGACTGCGGCGGGGCCAGGAAGGTGGGGTAGATCCTCGGCACCGACCACTCCCAGAGCCCGAGCACGGTCAGCCCCGCCAGGACCGCCCCATTTCGGCTGATTCGCAGTTGGTCCCGGTAGTGAATTATCTGGCCGACCAGTAGCAGCGGTACGTAGGACATGCTGACCGAGAAAGCGAACCATTGCGGCCCCAGGCTCCTGTCGGTGAGCTGAACCGCAACGATTGCCACGACCTCGACGGCCAGAACGGCGTACGGACGGAGCCGGAAGAGCGACACGGCGACAGCGACCAATAGGTAGAAAATGACCTCGATGATCAGGGTCCAACCGACGCCAACGAGCACGATTTGCGGCACGCTCACGTAGTTGAGCAGGAAGATGTTGCTCAGGACCTCCCACACACCGGTGTGCGCCGGCTGTCCGGTCGGATGCCACCAGGCCGTGACGAGCACGACCACGGCAAGCGGCGGAAAGATACGCAGTAGCCGGCGGATCGCGAATGCAGCAACGTTCTCCCTTTCGGCGACTCGGGTCACGATGAACCCGCTGACCAGAAAGAAGATGGCGACACCGAGGAAGCCACCGTCCTGCGTGATGCCGAGAGGTCCGAAGATCCACTTTTCGGTCCAGATCGCCGGTCTATAGCCAAAGCCGCTCTCAACTGGGAAAGACGCGACCATGTGGTCCCAGAGCACTAGGAGCACGGCGACGCCGCGCAGGGCGTTCAGGAAGTTGATCCGGGCGACCGGAGGCGATCTGTTGGGCCCGGTGGCACCTGGCACGGGTTCGTCGGTCAGCGGCGCCACCTCCTCCCTGGACTCCTCGTTCATGCATACCCCCGCCACGTCGGATCCCGTTCTGCCGCAGACCGTACCGCCACGTCGGGTGGGTGAACCGCGTGACGCGGAACGTGGTCGGAGTTCTGTGCACCCGCCGCCTGGACCGATGCCCACCACATCCAACACTGGGCGAACGGTGGAACAACGCCGTCCTGCTCTGCGGCTACCACCACGGCTACATCCACCGCGTCACCTGCGAATGGGACATCAGGTTGAACCCAAACGACCGAAAACCCGAATTCCTGCCACCGAGATGGCTCGACCCCGACCGAAAACCCCGACGCAACCGACTGCACGACCTGCGCTATGTGATCAGCAGTTCCGGCCGACCAGCGCCGCTACGAACGTGAGCTCAGCTGTCCACGCCCAGCCCGAAGCGGTCCAGGGAGCGCAGCCAGACATTGCGGTGCCCGGCCCGGGCGTCGGCGTGCATCAGGGACCACTTGGTCAGCCCGATCACCCCGGCGCGCAGCGGCTCGGGTGGGAACGGGACCGGCTTGGCCCGAATGGTTTTCAGCTCGGTCAATTCTGTCTTCTCCCCGGACAGCAGGTCGAGCATGACCTGGGCGCCGAACCGAGTCGAACCGACGCCGAGCCCGGTGTAGCCGACCGCGTAGGCCACCCGACCGCCGAAGCCGGTGCCGAAGAACGGGAAGAAGCGGGAGCAGGTGTCGATCACGCCGCCCCACGTATGAGTGAAGCGCAGGCCTTCGAGCTGCGGAAAGGTGGCGAAGAAATGGTCGGCCAGGGTGTGGAAGGTTTCCGTCCGCTGGTCCAGCTTCTCGTCGATGCGGTTGCCGTAGTGGTAGACCGCGTCGTAGCCGCCCCAGAGGATGCAGTTGTCGTCGGTGAGCCGGTAGTAGTGGAACAGGTTGCCGGCGTCCCCGACGCCCTGCCGGTTGGCCCAGCCGATCGTTTTCAGCTGGGCGGCGGACAGCGGTTCGGTGGCCAAGGCGTAGTCGTAGAGCGGGATGACATACGGCCGGACCCGGCGCAGCAGCGAGGGAAATGCGTTGGTGCCCAGCGCCACCCGATCCGCCCGCAGCGATCCGCGCTCGGTGGTCAGGACCATCGTCGAACCCTCCCGGGCCAGCCCGGTGACCGGGGTGTACTCGTGGATGCGCACGCCCAGCGCCTCGCACGCCGCGGCCAGCCCCCAGACCAGCCGGGCCGGATCCACCAGCACCGTCTTGTCGCGGCCCCACACCGCTCCCAGGTAGGTGGGCGAGTTCACCTGCTCACGGGTGGCCGCGGTGTCCAGCAGCACGGCGTCGTCGCCGAAGTCGAGCATGCGCTCGTAGTCGGCGGCCAGATCGCCGAGTTGGTAGGTCTCGGTGGCCACCCGCAGTTCGCCGGTGCGTTCCAGTTTGCAGTCGATGTCGAATTTCTCGATCGTCTCGACGATGCCGGCCAGGTTGGCCCGACCCAGCCGCTCCAACCGGGGCATGTCCTGCGGGTACCAGTCCATCCCGTTGGCCTGGCCATGGGTGAGCGAGGCCGAGCAGAACCCCCCGTTGCGGCCCGAGGCGGCCCACCCCAGCGTTTGCGCCTCGAGCAGGACGACGTCCCGCGACGGGTCCTCCTGCTTGGCCAGCAGCGCCGTCCACAGCCCCGAGTACCCGCCGCCGACCACGGCCAGATCGGCTTTCCCGACGCCCTCCCAGGACGGGCGCGGATCCGGGGCGTCGACGTCATCCAGCCACCAGCAGGCCGGTTCGGCGTCGGTCAGCGAGCGCCGGACGGCCTTGGCCCGGGAACGGCCGCCGGGAAGCAATGGGGACATGATCAGGCGGTGCGCGTCCGGCGCCGGGTGAGCAGCAGGGCGATCCCGACCAGCAGCAGGGTGACCAGCAGCATGGCCGTGCCCACCACGTTCACCTGGACCGGCAGCGCACGTTGATAGGCGCCCCAGACGAACATCGGGAAGGTCACCGTGGAACCGGCATTGAAATTGGTGATGATGAAGTCGTCGAAGGACAGCGAGAAGCAGAGCAGGGCCGCGGCCACGATGCCGGGCATGACCAACGGCAGGGTGATCTTGAAGAACGTCTGGTGGCGGTTGGCGTAGAGATCCATGGCCGCCTGCTCCAGGTGCGGATCGAGGCCGGCCAGCCGCGCCTTCACCGTCACGATGACGAAGCTGACGCAGAACATCACGTGGGCGATGAAGATGGTCAGCTGCCCGAGCGGGAAGCCGATGTTGATGAACAGCGTGAGCAGCGACGATCCGGCCACCACCTCGGGCGTGGCCATGGGCAGGAAGATGAGCAGATTGGCCACCGCGCGGCCGCGAAATCGGTGCCGGCCCAACGCGAAAGCAGCCATGGTGCCCAGGATGGTCGCGGCCAGGGTGGCCAGCACGCCGATCTTGAGCGAGATCATCAGTGAGTCGCACATGCCGGCCACATCGCAGGGGTGGGTCCAGGCGTCGAGCGAGAAACGCACCCAGGTGTAGTTGAACCGGCCGTTGGGTCGGTTGAACGAGAACAGCACCACCACGAAGATCGGCACGAACAGGTACAGCAACCCGAGCGCGCCGAAGAAGACGACCAGGTGCTCGCGAACCCATCGACCCGTCCGGCGGCGGGGCTGGACGGGGGTCGGCACGGAGGTCCGGGTCAGGGTGGCGGTCATACCAGCTCGTCCGTGCCCGAGCGGTTCACGTACGTCGCGACCAGCACCACAATGGCCAGCATCAGCACCAGCGACAAGGCCGCCGCGGACGGGTAGTCGCGCTGGGTCAGGGCCAGGCTGTCGATCACGTTGCCGACCATGGTCTCCGACGTCGAGCCGAGGAACTGCTGATTGACGTAGTCACCGGCGGCCGGGATGAAGGTGAGCAGGGTGCCGCCGACCACCCCGGGCAGCGACAGTGGCCAGGTCACTCGCCAGAACGTCTGCCAGCCGCCGGCGTACAGATCCCCCGCCGCCGCCAGCAGGCCGGGCTCGATCTTTTCCAGCGAGGCATACAGCGGCAGGGTCATGAAGGGCAGGAAGTTGTAGGTCAGGCCCAGGATGACCGCGATCGGCGTGGCCAGCAGCCGACCCTGCGTCAGGCCCAGCCAGTCGGTGATGTCCATGATGTGGGTGGACTTCAGCACACTGACCACCCAGCCCTGGTCGGCCAGGATTTGCCGCCAGGCCAGCGTCCGGATCAGGAAGCTGGTGAAGAACGGGGCCACCACCAGCGCCAACAGCAGGTTGCGCCAACGGCCGGCTTTCATTGCGATGGTGTACGCCAGCGGGTAGGCGATGAGCAGCGCGAACAGGGTGGCCACCGCGGCGAACACGAACGACCGCGCGAACTGCGGCCAGTACTGCGTCATCACGTCGCTGTAGGTGGCCCAGTGCCAGGTCAGCGTGTAGCCGTTCTCCAAATCGCCGGTCTGCAGCGACGTCGAGGCCAGGGTGAGGGTGGGCAGCACGTAGAAAACGATCAGGGCCAGGAAGGCCGGTAGCAGCAGGAAGTAGGGCGTGAGCTTGCGTCCAGGTTCGGGCGAGACCTCGCCACCGCCGCCGGCGACCGGGGTACCGGCCGTGGCTGCGCCCAGCCCGATGACGCTCACGAGGCCACCTCCGCGGCCACCGCGTCCTCGTAGGCACCGGAGGGCAGGCCAAAGGTGTGCTCGGGCGGCCAGGACAGCGTCACCTGGTCCCCCACCCGGCGCAGGTCCGAGCTGATGTTCTGGCAGAACACCGTCAGCTCCTCGTCGTCGGCCGTGCGAACCAGGTACTGGGTGGACACACCGATGAACGAGGTGTCGACCACCGTGCCGTCGATCTGGTTGTGGCCGGGCTCGCCGTCCCCCCGATCCCGCACGTGCATCTTCTCCGGCCGCACTCCGACCTCGACCTTGGGTCCACCATCGGCCATCCGGGCGGCCGGCAGCCGCAAGCGGGCGGTCGGGGTCTGCACCTCGACCATGCCGTCGGCCCGGCCCAGCACATTCGCCGGAAGCAGGTTGGACTGGCCGAGAAACCCGGCCACGAAAGCGGTCCGCGGGTTCTCGTAGAGGTCGACCGGGGCGCCGAGCTGTTCGACGTGACCCTTGTTCATCACCGCGATGG
Source organism: Nakamurella sp. (assembly GCA_965277905.1). Lineage (GTDB taxonomy): Bacteria > Actinomycetota > Actinomycetes > Mycobacteriales > Nakamurellaceae > Nakamurella. Next base: position 2,307,942 of record CBDIDW010000006.1, on the reverse strand, counting down.
TGTCGGCCATGGTCATGGCCTCCTCCTGGTCGTGGGTGACGTGGATGAAGGTGATGCCGACGTCGGCCTGAATCCGTTTGAGCTCCAGCTGCAGCTGCCGCCGCAACTTCAGGTCCAGGGCGCCCAAGGGCTCGTCGAGCAACAGCACCTTGGGCCGGTTGACCAGGGCCCGGACCACCGCGATGCGCTGCTGCTGACCGCCGGACAGCTGCGCCGGCTTGCGGTCCGCCACATGCGCCAGCTCGACCAGGTCGAGCATGTCCATCACCTTCGCCTTGACGTCGCCCACCTTGCGCCGACGCAGGCCGAAGGCCACGTTCTCGAAGATGGTCAGGTGCGGGAACAGCGCGTAGTTCTGGAACACGGTGTTGGTCGGGCGCTGGTAGGGAGGCAATCCCGAGATGTCCCGGCCGCCAATGGCGATCGTCCCCGAGGTCGGGCTCTCCAGCCCGGCGATCATCCGCAGAGTGGTTGTCTTGCCGCAACCCGACGGCCCGAGCAGGGCGAAGAACGACCCCTCGGGCACGCTCAGGTCGATGTCGTCGACCGCCCGGAAATGACCGAACGCCTTGACCAGAGATCGGATCTCCAGGCCTCCGCGCTCGGAGTCCGGACCGGTCATGAACCGGAGAGCTTCGCAAAGGCCTTGCTGTAACGGGCCTGCTGACCGGCGTCCAAGGCCATGAACCCCTTGGCCTTGGCCAGCGAGGCCGTGGTCGGAAAGATCAGCGTGTTGTTGGCCACGCTCGGGTCGTTCTTGACCAGAATGTCCTTCACGCCCTGCACCGGGGTGATGTAATTCACCGAGTCGGCCACCTTCGCCGCCACTGCCGGCTCGTAATAGTAATTCATCACCAACTCCGCATTCTTCTTGTGCGGGGTGCGGATCGGAATGACCATGTTGTCACTCCACAACGTGTATCCGGCCGGCGGGAGAACATAGTTCAGGTCGGGATTGTCGGCCTTGAGCTGGACCACGTCGCCGGTCCAGGCCAGACAGGCGGCAATATCACCGGAGACCAATCCGGCGCCGTAGTCGTTGCCGGTGAACTGCCGGATCTGTTTGGCGTCCACCGCGGTCTGCAGCTTGGCGATCGCCTTGTTGAACTGATCGTCGGTGAAATCTTCGGTGTTGTAACCCATGTCCAGCATGGTCAGACCGACCGTGTCCCGCATCTCGGTGAGCAGGGTGACCTTGCCGGCGAGCGACTTGTCGGTGAGCAGCTGGTCCATGGAGTCGACCGTCTTGCCGCCGGTGCCCTTCGGGTTCTGGGCGATCCCGGTCAGGCCGGACTGCCAGGTCATCGAATAGATCCGGCCCTTGTCGAAGGGCACGTTCAACAAATTCGCATTCATGTTCTTGATGTTGGGAATGTTGCCCCGGTTCAGGGGCTGGACCCAACCCAGCTCGATCAGCTTCCCGACCATCCAGTCGGTGACCACGAAAAGGTCCGCATTGATCGGGCGCCCGGCCGAGAGCGACGGCTGGATCTTGGCGAAATACTGGTCGTTGTCGTTGACATCCTCGGTGTAGTTCACCTTGATGCCGGTTTGGGCCGTGAACGCGTCCAGGGTCGGGTGCTTGCTCGGGTTCTTCGGGTCCACGTCGATGTACTCCGGCCAGTTGGACCAGTTCATCGACTTGTCGGCGTCGCTCTTGTCCGGCACCAGGGGTGCCGTCGTACCCGACGGAGTGGAGGCGTTCGAGAACGACCCGGACGGTCTGCTCATGGGCGGCGCACCCGAGGACGAGCTCGCGGAGCTGGACGAGCTCGCCGAGCTCGTTGAACTGTCCGAGCTCGAGGACGAGGTCGCGTTGGTCCCCTTGACCCCGCAGGCTGCGAGCGCGGCCGCCAGCCCGGTGAGTCCGGCCCCACGTAAGACGGTCCGGCGGTTCAGCGCGCTCCGGCGCAGTTCGCTGCGGATCGCCGGCGGCAGGTCTTCCCAGCTGGGTCCAGAGTCACGGGTCATCAAGTACCTCCATCGGTGTACATCGTCATGAGGCCGGCCGTCCGGACCCGACGCAGCCTCGCGCGGCGGGCCCGACCGGGCGGGTCGATCGTGGCATCCAGCGTCACCGGGAAACAAGGGGCGGGCCGCAGATACGACGGCGTGTCTTCGGGCCGGTTCGCAGTCGTAACGCTTTCGTCATGTGATCGCTCACTTCGGCGACTCGATCCGTGGCGCAGAGCGATGATGTCGACGCTTTCCGCCATCACCGGTCTTGCTCGAGCGCCGTCGACGTGATCACAATGGGCGCCATGGTCCCGCCCACGGTGATGCACGAAGACACCGTCCCCCGTCCGCGGCCGACCGCCGCGGCCGTACTCGACGACCTGTCCAAGGCGATCATCGAGCAGCTCCAGCAGGACGGTCGACGGCCCTACGCGGCGATCGCCGACGCGGTCGGACTCTCCGAGGCAGCGGTCCGACAACGCGTCTCCCGGCTGGTCAAGACCGGGGTGGTGCAGATCGTCGCGGTGACCGACCCGTTGCAGGTCGGCTTCACCCGGCAGGCCATGGTCGGCATCCGGGCGGACGGGAACGTCGGCCTGGTCGTCGCCGCCCTGGTGGCCGTCCCCGAGGTCGACTACGTGGTCCAGACGGCCGGGTCGTTCGACATCTTGGCCGAGGTCGTCTGCGAGGACGACGACCACCTGCTGGCCCTGCTCAACGAGCAGATCCGCAGCATTCCCGGGGTCCGATCCAGCGAGACCTTCGTCTATCTGAAATTGTCCAAGCAGACCTACCACTGGGGTACCCGATGAGCACACCGACCGCGACCTTGTCCGACGTCTCGAGCCTGCCGGGCCCGGGTGGCGGCAACGGCGTCACCGACCACCTCTGGCTGCACTTCACTCGGATGTCCAGCTACAACGACCATCCCGTGCCGATCATCGATCGCGGCGAGGGCGTCCGCATCTTCGACACGCAGGGTCGGTCCTACCTGGACGCGCTGTCCGGACTGTTCGTCGTGCAGGCCGGCCACGGGCGGGGCGAGCTCGCCGATGTGGCCGCCGCCCAGGCGCGCAAGCTCGCCTTCTTCCCCGTGTGGTCGTACGCGCACCCGACCGCGATCGAACTGGCCGACCGGCTGGCCGCGGCCGCTCCGGGCGACCTCAACAAGGTGTTCTTCTCCACCGGCGGCGGCGAGGCGGTGGAGACGGCCTGGAAGGTGGCCAAGCAGTACTTCAAGCTGATCGGGAAACCGAACAAGTACAAGGTGATCTCGCGCGCGATCGCCTACCACGGCACCACCCAGGGGGCCCTGTCGATCACCGGCATACCGCCGTTCAAGCAGGCCTTCGAACCGCTGGTTCCGGGTAGCGTCCGGGTGCCGAACACCAACTTCTACCGGGCCCCGGAATACGTGGCCGACGACGAGAAGAAGTTCGGCCGCTGGGCCGCGGATCGGGTCGAGGAAGCCATCCTGGCCGAGGGTCCGGACACTGTCTGCGCCGTGTTCGTGGAACCGGTGCAGAACGCCGGCGGCTGCTTCCCGCCGCCGCCCGGCTATTTCGAGCGGCTCCGCGAGATCTGCGACACCCACGACGTTCTCCTGGTCTCGGACGAGGTCATCTGCGCCTACGGCCGACTGGGCACCATGTTCGGGTCGGAGAAGTTCGGCTACATTCCCGACATCATCACCAGTGCCAAGGGCCTGACCTCGGGCTACTCGCCGCTCGGGGCGACGCTGATCTCGGATCGGATCTACGAGCCGTTCGGCCGGGGCGACGTCATCTTCCCGCACGGCTATACCTTCGGCGGGCATCCGGTCTCCTGTGCGGTGGCCCTGGCCAACTTGGACCTGTTCGAGCGAGAAGACCTATTGGGTAACGTGTTGCGGAACGAAAACGCATTTCGCAAGACGTTGGAGAAGTTGTACGACCTGCCGATCGTGGGCGATGTCCGCGGAGACGGGTATTTCTACGGCGTGGAACTGGTCCAGGACAAAAAAACCAAGGCGTCCTTCGACGCGGCCGATGCCGAGCGGATTCTGCGCGGATTCATTTCGCCGGCCTTGTTCGAGCGCGGGCTCTACTGCCGGGCCGACGATCGCGGCGACCCGGTCGTGCAGGTCGCCCCGCCGTTGATCAGCGGTCAGGCCGAGTTCGACGAGATCGAGCGGATCTTGCGCAGCGTGCTGACCGACGCCTGGGCCATGCTCTGACCTCGCTCTGGCTGGAGCAGCTGGTCGGCACCGAACTCGACCCGGCCGGGCGCAGAGCGCCGCTGGACGGGGACGTCGAGGCCGACGTGGTCGTGGTCGGAGCCGGATTCACCGGTCTGTGGACCGCGCTCTCGCTGGCCGTGGCCGATCCGGCGCTGCGAGTCGTGGTGTGTGAGAAGGAGTTCGCCGGATTCGGTGCGTCCGGTCGCAATGGCGGCTGGTGCTCGCAACTGTTCCCGACCTCCTGGTCCCGGGTGGCCGACGAGCACGGTCGGCCGGCCGCGCTGAGCCTGAAATCCGCGCTGGCCGAGAGCATGTCGCAGGTACTGGCCCGGTGCACGGAGTGGGACGTGCCCGCGGCCCGGGGCGGCACGCTGTCGTTCGCGCGCACCCCTGGCCAGCTGGCCCGGGCCCGAGAAGCGGTCGCACAGGCCCGCTCCTGGGGCGATGCGGACGTGCTGCTGTCCGCTGCCGAGGTGGCCGAGCGGGCTCAGGTGCGGGGCGTCCGGGGTGCGGTGTTCAGCCCGGCCTGTGCGGCCATCGATCCGGGCCGGCTGGTCCGGGAATTGGCCGTCGCGGCGGAACGGGCTGGGGTGCAGATCCACGAATCGACACCGGTGGTGTCGATGGCGCCGGGCAAGGTGAGCACGGCCGGAGGCATGGTCCGGGCGCCGGTGGTCATCCGGGCGACCGAGGCCTACAGCACCCGGCTACCGGGTCTGCGGCGGGCGGTGGCCCCGGTGTATTCGCTGATTGTGGCCACCGAGCCGATGTCCGCCGAGGTGCTCGACGAGGTGGGTCTGGCGGGTCGGGAGACCTTCACCGACTTCCGGCGGACCATTTCCTACGGGCAGCGCACGGCCGACGGGCGGCTGGTGTTCGGCGGCCGCGGTGCGCCGTACCACTGGGGGTCGAGGATCCGGCCGGCCTACGACCGGGTCGAGCGGGTGTTCGCCCGCCTGCGTTCCGACCTGGTGACCACGTTTGCCGCCCTGGGCGGGGTCCGGTTCAGCCATGCCTGGGGCGGGCCGCTGGGAGTGCCGCGGGACTGGCACGCCGGGGTGTGTTTCGACCCGGACACTGGGATGGGCGCGGCCGGCGGGTACGTCGGCGACGGGGTGGCCACCAGCCAGCTGGCCGGCCGGACCCTGGCCGACCTGATCCTGCGCCGGAGCACTCCGCTCACCACGCTGCCCTGGGTCGGCCACCGGTCACCGAACTGGGAATCGGAACCGTGGCGGTGGCTGGGCATCAACGCGGGCCTGGTGCTGGCCCGTGCCGCCGACGCCGCCGACGCCCGCGGGCTGCCGTTCCCGCTGTCCGGCGTGCTCGACCGCCTCACCGGCGGCTGAGCGCCGGCCCTGCTCGGCTCAGGGCGGCTCACTGCGGATCAGGGCGGATCAGGGCGGCTCAGTCCGATCCCTGGATCCGGCGGATCCGGATGGGGCCTTTGGCTGTGCTCGGATCGACCCGGTGCCCGGCCTGGGTGATCTCGACCTGCCCGTCGGCGACCAGCCGGCGTGCGGCCCGGCGGACCGGCTCCATCTGATCCCGCCACTGGTCCCCGCCGACCACCCTGGCCACTTCGCTCGGGCAGATCGTCTTGCCGGCTCCTCGCTGAGCGAGCAGGTCGAGGATCTCCACTTCGAGCCGTCGGTCGACGGCGGTCACCCCCGCGCGACGGCAGCCGTCCGAGCAGTATCGGACCTGGTCCCAGTCCCGGGTCCACTTCTTGCGCCAGGTGATGGTGCGCCCGCAGACCGCGCAGGTCTTGCTCGGCGGGGCCATTCCTCTAGTGTGCGGGTGTGGCGGCGCGGCCCGCGGGTACTTTTCGCTCGTGCCGATTACGATCACCCGACGCGCGGATGTCGTCGTGGTCGGGGCCGGCTTGGCCGGCCTGTCCGCAGCTCTACGGGTCGCGGCAGCCGGCCGGACCGTGCTGGTGCTGGAGGCCGACGACGGCCCCGGCGGCCGGGTCAGGACCGACACCGTCGATGGATTTCGGATCGACCGGGGCTTCCAGGTGCTGAACACGGCCTATCCGGAGCTACGCCGGCTGGACGCGGTCCGCCGACTCGATCTGCGCCGGTTCACCCGGGGCGCGATCCTGGCCGGCGGCGATCAGCGACACCGGCTGGTCGATCCGCGCCAGCAGCCCGGACGTCTGCTCGGCGACCTGCGGGTCCCAATCGGCAGTTGGGGGGAGCGGGTGCGCCTGCTCGCGCTGCTGGCCGGCTGCGCCTACCTGCCCGCCGCACGGGTCAAGCGCCGATCGGGCTCGTTCCGCGACCAGCTGCAACGGTGGCGGGTGGGTGGTGCCCCGACCGAGAACTTCCTGCGACCGTTCCTGTCCGGGGTGCTGCTGGAGTCGGACCTGCATTCCTCCGCCGGCTACGTCGACCTGCTCCTGCGGACCTTCGTGCGGGGTCAGGTGGTGGTGCCGTCCACCGGCGTCCAGGCGCTCCCGGACCTGCTCGCCGCCGACCTTCCCGCCGGCAGCGTGCGTTACGGCGTCCGGGTCAGCGCCGTCCGGGCCGACGCGGTCGACACCAGCGAGGGCTCGGTCAGCGCCGGCGCGGTGATCCTGGCCGTCGATCCGGACACCGCGGCCCGCTGGTTGGGCTTTCCGCGGCCGGCCATGCACGCCGTCACCACCGTGTGGCACGCCGCGGCCCGGCCCCCGACGCGGGACCGGTTGATTGCCTTGGACCTCGACCACGGCCCGTTGGTCAATTCCGTCGTGCTCACCAATGTCGCCCCCGAGTACAGCCCGGACGGGCGGGCGCTGATCTCCACGTCCTACCTGGGCACCCGAGCGCTCCCGGATCCGGTCCTGCACGCCTCGCTGGAGCGGTTGTGGGGCGTCGATCCGTCCGGGTGGACCCCGATCAGCACCTCGGTCATCGCGCGTGCCACCCCGGACCACCCCGCCGGCACCCCGCTGCGCCGATCGGTCAGTACCCCGGACGGGATGTTCGTGGCCGGCGACTGGCGGGACACACCGTCCACCCAGGGCGCCTTGGTCTCCGGCCGCCGCGCTGCGGACGCCGCCCTGGCCACGCTGACGTGAGGCGAACGAAGGGCGCGCGGTGGGTACGTGGTTTGTCCGGATCGATCGGACTCACGCGCAGCAACCTACCCGGAGACCCGTGTCCCGGGCGCGTTGGTTACAGGCTCAGCGGGGGCGGTGCCGTGGGGTCGGGCTCGGGGAGGCTGGGGTCCGGGATCGGGCCGCCCGGCTCGCGGGCCGGACCCGGGTGCGAAGTCGATGGTTCCAAGGGGACCGGCGGGCGGTCCGGCATCGGGTCCCCGGGGATCGGGCCCGGGCCGGGCACGTCCGGGGAGGAGGGCTGCGGAATGGTCATGGTGGTCAGGTTCCCACGCGGTCGCTGCTAGAACCAGCGCTCCAGCACCGCGGCCACCCCGTCCTCGTCGTGATGCGGCGCGCGTTCACCGGCCACCGCGAGGACGTCCGGATGGGCATTGTCCATGGCCACGCCCCGCCCGGCCCAGGCCAGCATTTCCAGATCGTTGGGCATGTCCCCGAAGGCGAGGACGTCGGCCGGGTCGATGCCCCATTGCCGGGCCAGCCGATCCAGGGCCGCGCCCTTGTTCACGCCGGTGGCCGCGATCTCCAGCAGCCCGTCATCGGAGGAATAGGTGACGGTCACCCCGTCGACGCCGGCGGCCCGCACCACCTCGGCCAGATCCGAGGACTCGCCGTGCCCGCGCAGCAGCATCTTCGCGGCCGGTTCGGACAGCAGCGTGTCCCGGTCGGCCAGGGTGAACAGCCCGTCTCCCCACGGATGGCGGTAGTCGGGCTCGGCCCAGGCCTGGCCGGTACCGACGCCGATCCGCTCCACGGCGATGCCGAAGCCGACCCCGGCCGCGCTGACCTTGTCGATGAACGTGCGCATCACGTCCGGGGCAATCGGGCTGGCCGCCGTGATCTCGCCCGCGCCGATGTCGTAGGTGACGGCGCCGTTCATGCAGACCGCGACCCCGGTGAGCCCGGCCTCGACCACCGGCCCGAGCCACCAGATGGGCCGACCGGTGGCCACCACCACCCGGGCTCCGGCGGCCGTCGCGCGCCGCAGGGCCGCGGCGTTGCGCGTGCTCACCCGCGTTCCCGAGGCGTCCAGCAGGGTGCCGTCCAGGTCGGTGACGACCATCAAAGGGGCAAGGGCGACGGGCATGGCTCCAGTCTGGCCGACGCGGGCGCATCATCGAGGACATGACCGTGCGACGCATCGTGCCCAACCTGCCCGCCGTGGGACCGACCGACACGGCCGCGTTCTACACCGAGGTGCTCGGACTGCAGGTGGTGATGGATCAGGGCTGGATCGTGACGGTCGCCGACCCGCGGCACAGCGGATCCCAGCTGTCCCTGGTGTCCGGCGACGCCACGGCAACCCAGGACGCAGTCGCCTCGGTCGAGGTCGACGACGTGGACGAGGCGTATCGCCGGGCTCTGGACGCCGGCGCCGAGATCGTGCACCCACTGTCGGACGAGGAGTGGGGCGTGCGCCGCTTCTTCCTGCGCGACCCGGCCGGCAACGTCATCAACGTGCTGCACCATCGGGCCTGATCGGGCCCGCCCAGGCCGAGAACCAGGCCGGCACGGGGCTGCCGGCCAGGTCGGAGCGAAGGACCCGGGCCAAGGTGCCCGGGCCGGCCAGGTCGAAGCGGTGACCGAGCGGGACGTTCGGGAGGTCCGGCGCCCGTTCCCCCAGGAACAGGGCCGCGTCCACCACCCGGGCGGCCCCGAGGAGGCCCGGGCGGGACCGGTCGGCCGCCGCGGAGAGGTCGAGATCCTCGGCAAGTAAGGGCGTTCCGGACCAGTTGACCCGGGTCCGATTGAACAGGGCGCCACCGACCTCGCCGGATCGGCCCAGTACCAACGTCTCTCGGATCACCGCTGTGGCCCCCGGGGCCAGCATCACGTCGCTGCAGCGGGTCACGTTCGCGCCGGAGGCGACCACGAAGGGTTCACCCCGCCAGATGAGCCGGCCCGATTCGCCCACCGAGGCCCGGATCGACCAACTGGAACGGACTCCGGCCGCGTCGTAGGCGACGGTGCCGGCCACCTCCACGATGTCCAGGGTGATCCCCGCGCCCACCTCGACCCCGACCTCGACGTGATCGCCGGCCAGCAGCAACGCCTGGGTGGCCACGAACGCCACCCGGGCCGAGGTCGCATCGGCGGACAGGGTGCGGACGGCCAGCGGCCCCCCCGAGGAATCCACCCGGACCCGAGGTCCGGCGGTCGTGGCCCGCAGCCGGGTCACGAATGGGAGTGCGGGGGCCCGCCGTCGGCGTGGATGTGGACCACCCCGGCGTGAGAATGCGGGGCCATCGGACCGGGGTCGATCGGAGTGTGCTCGCCGGCCCGGTGTGCGCCGACCAGCTCGGTGATCCAGGAGGTCAATTCGGAAATCGCCGGCCGGTCAGTGCGCGAGAGGGCCAGCACCGGGCGGCCGTCCCGCGCAGCCCGGCCGTCGGCCACCATCTGCTCCACGTCCACCCCGACGTACGGGCCCAGGTCGGTCTTGTTGATCACCAGCAAATCGGCCCGGCCGATGCCGGGGCCGCCCTTGCGGGCCACGTCGCCGCCACCGGCCACGTCGAGCAGGAAGATCTGCGCGTCCACCAAGGCCGGCGAGAAGGTGGCCGTCAGGTTGTCGCCGCCGGACTCCACCAGGACAAGATCCAAGGGGGCGTAATCGTTTTCCAAATCTTCGACGGCCAGCAGGTTGGCCGTGACGTCGTCCCGGATGGCGGTGTGCGGGCAGGCGCCTGTCTCCACCGCGCGGATGCGGGCTGGATCGAGCACCCCGGCCGCACGCAGGAAGCGGGCGTCCTCGTCGGTGTAGATGTCGTTGGTGATGACACCGATCGACAGCTGTTCGGCCATCTCCCGGCAGATCATCGCGATCAGCGAGGACTTGCCGGTGCCGACCGGCCCGGCGATGCCCAGCCGCAATGACCGCGTGTCCACCATGGCGCTCAGCCTAAAGGCGCTCAGGCCTGTTGCTGCGCCGCGATCTCGCGCCGGACCTCGTCCATGTCGACCTGCCCGGCCTGCTCGATCAGGTCCTCCAGCGCTCCGGCCGGCAACGCGCCCGGCTGCGAATACAGGACGACCCCGTCGCGCACGACCATCAGGGTCGGAATCGAACGGATCTGGAAGGACTGGGCCAGCTGCTGCTGCGCCTCGGTGTCGACCTTGCCGAAGGTGATGTCGGGGTGCTTCTCCGACGATGACTCGAACACCGGCCCGAACTGCCGGCACGGGCCGCACCAGGAGGCCCAGAAGTCGACCAGGACGGTGCCCTGGGCGACGGTGTCGTTGAAGTTCTCGACGGTGAGTTCCGTTGTGGCCATATCGCACTCCTGTGATCGTTTCCGGGTGCAACGTCCGTGGTCGCCGCGACCATTCCCGGTCAGTCCGGCAGGTGGTAAAGCCAACACTCGGTGCGGTACGGCAGCTCCAGGGTTGCCTGCCCGCGCACGTCGTCGCGGTCGAACACCTGCGTGTGCAGTTCCTCCAGGAATTCCTGCTTCTCCTCGGCCGAGGAGGTGATGAAGTAGCTCCGCGACACCACCATGTCGACCAGGGCTGCAGGTGTCATCGACTGGGACCACCGGAAGTCCTCCCGGATCGGATCCGCGAACGGAAGTCCCACCCGGACCGCGTCGTCCGTGGCCGACAAACCGTCCCATCTGGCGAGCAGGTCGTTCAGTGCGCTCGACCAACCCGATGCGTCGGCGTCTCGAATGTTCCAGAGCAGCGCCAGCCGGCCGCCCGGCCGCAGCACCCGCGCGACCTCGGGGGCGGCCCGGTCCGGATCCACCCAGTGCCAGGCCTGAGCGCACAAGACGGCATCGACACTGGCGTCCGACAGCGGAATCTGCTCGCCGGTACCCTCGAGAACTTCGATCTCGGGCAGATTCTCCGACAACTGGGCCCGCATCCCGTTCAGCGGTTCGACCGCGACCACGTCCAGCCCGAGCCGGACCAGGACCTGGGTGAGCTTGCCCGTACCGGCACCCAGATCGACAACGCGGCGGATGTTCTCGGCCAGGCACCAGCGCACTGCGGCTTCCGGATAGGACGGACGGCCGCGATCGTAGGCGGCGGCCGCCGCACCGAAAGACTTGGCTTGCCGGGCGCGTTGTTCGAGGTCGGGCACAGCGGGGATTGTCCTCCCTCCGTAGGGTCGCGGGGTGTCCCTCGGCGAGTCCGTTCTGCCGTGGACGGCCAATCACCGGATCGGCTTCGTGACCTGGATCGGGGCAAGTAGAGGCAGGCGGATCAGGCCCGGAACAGCCGCGCCGAGCTCCGCGCGTGCCGCTCCGTCCACTCCTCCAGTAGCGGCGCCGATCCCGCCGGAAGATCGCCGAGGTCTTTCACCGCTACGGCTTTCTCGACCATCTCGGTGAGCTCGGGCACGACCTCCAGCAACCAGCCGGTGGCATCCAGCGGATCCATCGGGGCGATTTTCAGGGCCGCGCTCGAGATGGTCTGTACGTCCTCGTATCCGATGATCCGGGCCACGGTCTTCTCGTCCACACCTGCGCCGGTCGCAGCGATCCCGATGACCACCGCGCGACACGGGCGCCCAATCGCCTCCAGGGCCGCCGCATGGGCGGGCCACAGCCGGCGGACCAGACGCAGATAGCCGCGGCCGAGATGGTCGGAGTTCTCCCGGACCGCCGCCGACGGGGTGCGTACCCGCCAGGCCGCGTCCACCGCCACCGGATCGAGGCCACGCCGGGCCAGCACGGCGGTGGCCGCCTCGACCAGCGTGACCGTGGCCAGCCGGGCCCGGATCAGGTCCAGGACCCGTTCGATTCCCATCCCGGCGGCCAGCGCAGGTTCGAGCCCGGCCGACTGGGTGTGCGCCCCGACCGGCAGCCGGGCATCCGCCAGCAGCAACGCGAGCAGATCCACTAGAACAGTGAATACAGCTGCGCCAGCGGCAATTCGGTGGCCGGGGCCGGCTCGATGAGTTCGCCGTCGATCCGGATCTCGAACGTCTCCGGCTTGATCTCGATCTTCGGGGTGGCGTCGTTGTTGATCATCTGGGCCTTGCCCACCTCGCGGGTCGACCTGACCGCGGACAGTTGCCGTCTCAGCCCGAGTCGCTCCGATAGGCCGTCCTCGATCGCGGCCGGGGCGACGAAGGTCAGCGACAGGTCGGCGCCCACGGTGTCGGTCAGCGCCGGGCGCATCAGGATCGGCTGCGGGGTGGGAATGGACGCGTTCGGATCGCCCAGCGCGCCCCAGACCAGGCCGCCGCCCTTGAGCACCACCGCCGGACGCACGCCGAAGAACTTCGGATCCCAGAGCACGAGATCGGCCAGCTTGCCCACCTCGACGGACCCGATCTCGTGATCGACACCGTGCGAGATGGCCGGGTTGATGGTGTATTTCGCGACGTAACGCTTGGCCCGGACATTGTCGGCACTGCCGCCGATGCTGCCCAGCCTGTTTTTCATGACGTGCGCCACCTGCCAGGTCCGGGTGACCACCTCGCCGATCCGGCCCATGGCCTGCGCATCCGAGGACGTGATGGAGATGGCCCCCAGGTCGTGCAGCACGTCCTCGGCGGCGATGGTGGTGGCCCGGATCCGGGACTCGGCGAAGGCCAGGTCCTCGGGCACCGCCGGGTTGAGGTGGTGGCAGACCATGAGCATGTCCAGGTGCTCGGCCACGGTGTTCACCGTGTGCGGCAGGGTCGGGTTGGTGGACCCGGGCAGCACGTTGGGCAACCCGGCCAGCGTGAGGATGTCCGGCGAGTGACCGCCGCCCGCCCCTTCGACGTGGAACGCCGCGATCGACCGTCCAGCAATGGCATCGATGGTGGACTGGACATAGCCGGCCTCGTTGAGCGAATCCGAGTGCAGCGCCACCTGCAGGCCCCACTCCTGCGCGGCCCGCAGCGAAGCGTCGATGGCGGCCGGAGTGGAACCCCAGTCCTCGTGCACCTTGTAGCCGCCGGCGCCGGCCAGCGCCTGCTCCTTCAGCCCTTCCATGGACACCGTGTTGCCCTTGCCCAGCAGCAACACGTTGACCGGGAACGGATCCAGGGATCGGTGGATCTGCCGCAGGTGCCAGGCGCCCGGGGTGACCGTGGTCGCCTTGGTGCCCTCGCTCGGTCCGGTGCCGCCGCCACCCAGCGTGGTCAACCCGGTGGCCAGCGCCTCGACGATCTGCGACGGCGAGATCAGGTGCACATGGCTGTCGAACCCGCCCGCGGTGAGGATCTTGCCCTCGCCCGAGATGATGTCGGTGGATGGCCCGATGCGCAGGTCGGGATGCACACCGTCGGCGATGTCGGGATTTCCGGACCGGCCGATCGCGGTGATCCGGCCGTCCCGGATACCCACGTCGGCCCGCACGATGCCCCAGTGATCGAGGATGACCACGTTGGTGATCACCGTGTCCGGCGCGCCCTCGGCCCGGGTGGTCGATCCCTGTGCCATCGACTCCCGGATCGACTTGCCCCCACCGAACACGGCTTCCTCGCCGCCGACGGTCAGGTCCTGCTCGACCTCGATCCACAGGTCGGTGTCACCCAGGCGGATCTGGTCGCCGACCGTCGGGCCGTAGAGGGCGGCGTATTCGGCCCGGGAAATCCGCACCATTATTTGTCCGCCTTGATCTGCAGGCCGGGCACCATGCCGGCGCCCTTGAGCTTGACCGCGGCGATGGTTTTCGATGCGCCGGGCTCGAAACGGCGCGACGTCCCGGACGGGATGTCGAGCCGGAACCCCTGCGCTGCCCCGCGATCGAAACTCAGCGCCGCGTTCGCGTCGGGCAGGTGCAGGTGCGAGCCGATCTGGATGGGCCGGTCACCGGTGTTCTCGAACGTCAGCTCGATGCGCTCGTCCTGCGAACGGTCGGCGTTCAGCTCGATGTCGCCGGGTGCGGTCCGGATCGCGCCGGGACCCTCGCTGCTTCCTGATGCCATGTCCGGACCCCTGTCAGGCGATGGGCTGGTGGAGGGTGACGAGCTTGCGGCCGTCCGGGAACGTGGCCTCGACCTGCACGTCCGGCAGCATCTCGGCCACCCCGTCCATGACCTGCTCCCGGGTCAGCACCTCGCGGCCGGCCACCATCAGGTCCTGCACCGAGCGGCCGTCCCGAGCCCGCTCGATCACCCAGGTGGTCAGCAGGGCAACGGTTTCCGGGTAATTGAGCTTGACCCCGCGGTCGAGCCGGTCGCGGGCGACCATGCCGGCCACCGCCAGCAGCAGCTTTTCGGTGTCGGCCGGGGACAGATTCACCGGCGCAGTATGACCCGGACGGGTAACAGCCAGATTGCCGCCCGGGACGGCGGGATCAGGCTCAGTGCAGCGGCGCAGGAAAGGTCTGGGTGCCGAGCACGGCCAGTAGCCGCAATTTCTCCTCGGTGTCAGTGCGCGGCGCCGCCGTCAGCACGAGCAGCGCCTGCGACTGGTCCTGCGTGAACAGCACCTGACAATCCACCTCCAATTCACCCACCTCGGGGTGCAGCAGGACCTTGTGGTCGGCGAAGCGTTGCGCCACTTCGTGCCGGTCCCACAGCTGAGCGAACTCCACACTGCGCCGTAGCAGCTCTCGCACCAGATCGGCGGCCCGTGACTGTGGTCCCTGCACACCCAGGGCGGCACGCAGGTTGGCCACCTGGGCCCGACTCTGCCGGTCGTGGTCGGTCCTGCGGTACTGGGCCCGCGCGGTCTCCGGGTGGACGAACCAGCGGTAGATCTCGCTCCGCTCCCACGGATCGGTGAATTGGCGTTCCCCGAACAGTGCGGTGGCCAGCTGGTTCTGGACCAGGGTCTCGCCCAGATCGGACAGGATCAGGGCGGGCGTGTCCGAGAGCCGGTCCAACACCCGGAGCAGGGCCGGGGCGACGTGATCGCCGGCGCGGGACCGGTCGGGCGGTTGCTGCCCGGCGACCCGGTACAGGTAATCCCGTTCGTCGGCCGTCAGCCGCAGTGCCCGGGCCAGGGTGGACAGCATCTGGGCGCTCGGCTGCGGACCCCGCTGCTGTTCCAGCCGGGTGTAGTAGTCCACCGACATCGAGGCCAACTGGGCCACCTCCTCCCGGCGCAGCCCGGCTGTGCGGCGACGGATCCCGATGGTCAACCCGACGTCGGACGGTTGTAGTTGCTCCCGCCGACGGCGTAGGAAGCCGGCCAGCACCGCTCGATTCATGCTCTTCATCCTCGACGCTGTCCCCCGGTGGAACCAGGGATCGGTGATCCCCTGATCACTTCACCCTGGCGGCCCCGACGCCCGGTCCGCAGGCTGGCGTCATGCACATCCACGGCAACACGGTCTTCATTCCCGGCGGGACCGGCGGCATCGGCCTGACCCTGGCCCTTGCGCTGCAGGCCAAGGGCAACACGGTCATCATCGGTGGCCGCAGGGCAGACGAGCTCGCCCGCATCGGCGCCGAGCACACCGGGATCTTTACCGTCCGCATCGACTGCACCGATCCGGCCAGCATCGAGGCCGCCGCCGCGGAGGTTCTCGCCGCTCACCCCGACCTGAACGTGCTCATCACCATGGCCGGGATCATGCAGGTCGAGGAGTGGCACCGGCCGGACGGATTCCTGGCCTCGGCAGAAGCGGTCATCACCACCAATGTGCTCGGCCCGATCCGTCTGATCGCGGCCTTCGTCGAACACCTGGCCACCCGGCCCGCTGCCACCATCATGACGGTGTCATCCGGCCTGGCCTTCGTCCCGCTCAAGGCCACACCGAGCTACTGCGCCAGCAAGGCCGCCATCCACCAGCTCAGCGAGTCGTTACGCCTGCAGCTGGCGGACACGTCCATCGAGGTCGTGGAACTGGAGCCGCCCTCGGTGGCCACCGATCTCATGCCCGGGCAGCGGGAAAGCGCGTTCGCGATGCCGGTCGATGCCTTCGTCACCGAGGTGGTCGAGCTGATCGAGGCGCAGCCCGACGCCCGGGAGATCCAGGTGGAGAACGTCAAGTTCCTACGTTTCGCTCAGGCCAACGGCCGCTACGACACCGTGGTCGGACAGCTCAACCAGCTCGATCCGCACGGCCACTGATGCGCCCTATCCTGCCCAGATGACCAGCAACGCGACCCGGTGACGGCTCCCCTCTCGGCGAGCCGGCTCCGGCTGGTCACGGTGGTGTTGGCGGTTGCCTGCGGCCTCACCGTGGCCAACCTGTACTACGGCCAGCCACTGCTGCCGGAGATCGCGCGGACCTACGGGGTCGGCCAGGGCGCCGCCTCGATCGTGGTCACCGCGACCCAGATCGGCTACGCGCTCGGCCTGCTGCTGCTGCTGCCGCTGGGCGACCTGGTCGAGAACCGACGGTTGGTCAGCGTCGTGCTGTTGGGCACCACGGCCGCGTTGGTGGCCACCGCGCTGGCCCCCACCTTCAGCCTGTTCCTAGCTCTGTCCGTGCTGGTCGGCATCACCTCTGTGGTCGCCCAGATCCTGGTGCCGTTCGCCGCCCACCTGGCCCCCGACGAAAGTCGTGGACGGCTGGTGGGCACGGTGATGTCCGGGCTGCTCGTTGGCATCTTGCTGGCCCGCAGCGTGTCCAGCTTCGTCGCCGCCGCCTTCGGATGGCGGGCCATCTATCTGATCTCGGCCGTGCTCATGGTCGTGCTCCTGGTCGTGGTGCACCGGCTGCTGCCCGTGCGCCGGCCGGAGCCGGGGGCCGACTACGGGCGACTGCTGCTGTCCATCGGCGACCTGGTCCGGACCGAACCGGTGCTGCGGCGACGCGCCCTGGCCCAGGCCGGGATGTTCGGCGCGTTCAGCGTCTTCTGGACCGCCATCAGCTACCAGCTGGTCCGGGCCCACGGCTTCACCCAGGCCGAGATCGGGATCTTCGCCCTGGTCGGCGCGGCCGGTGCGTTGGCCGCACCGATCGCCGGCCGCGTCGCCGACAGTGGCCACGGTCGGGTGGGCCGGATCGCCATGGCGGCCATGGGCTCGGCCGCAATGGTGGTCGCGGCCCTCGGGGGCGGCAGCGTGCTGCTGCTGGCCGCCGGCGGCGTGTTGATGGACTTCGCCGTGCAGGCCCACCAGGTGATGAGCCAGCGAGACATCTACGCGCTGCGGGCCGACGCCCGCGCGCGCATCAACACGGTGTTCATGACCACGGTGTTCGCCACCGGTGCGCTTGCGTCCGCCCTCACCGGAGCCCTGACCGCCTCCTTGGGCTGGACCGGCATCGCGCTGGTCGGCGCCGCGTTCCCACTGATCGCCCTGGCGCTGGCGCTCTGGCCGGCTCGGCGCTGAGTCGTCACCGTCCCCCCGGCCGGTGCCGCAGACTGCTCCCGATGAGTTCTGCCACGCCGCTCCCCCGTCCCGTGCACGTGCTGTCCGCGGTGGCGTTCTTCGTGGCCGCCGGTTTCGGCATCGTGGCGCCGGCCATTCCCGTCTTCGCCCGCAGCTTCGGGGTGTCCCGAACGGCGGCGGCCCTGGTCCTGAGCGCCTTCGCGATCATGCGGCTGGTCTCGGCCCTCGGGGTGGGGCGGCTGGTGAACATTCTCGGCGGACGGATCGTGTTGGGCACCGGGATCGGCATCGTGGCCGGCAGCAGTGCTCTGGCCGGCCTGTCGCACAGCTACTGGCAGCTGCTGGTCCTGCGCGGCGCGGGCGGGGTCGGCTCGGCCATGTTCAGCGTCTCGGCGGTCTCCGTCCTCCTCGGCTCGATCACCCCGGAACAACGCGGTCAGGCCATGGGCCGCTTCTCCGGTGGTTTCCTGGTCGGCGGCATCGCCGCTCCGCTGCTCGGGGGCTACGTCACCCAGGTGTCGCTGCGGGCCCCCTTCTTCCTCTACGCCGGCACCCTGGCCGCGGCCGGGGCGGTGGGGTTGGCACTGCTTCCACGGCACCAGCGAGCCCCTCGAGACGCCACCCCGGAGGCACCGGTGGAGGCTGCGCTGAGCCTGACCGCCGCACTGCGCAACCGGTCGTTCCGGGCGGCGGCGCTGTCCAACCTGGCCGACAGTTGGGCCGCCGTAGGCGTGCGCTCGGCCATGATCCCGCTCTTCGTGCTCGAGGCCCTGCACCGCACCCCGGTGTGGACCGGGATCGGGTTCACCGTGTTCACGGCGGCCAATGTGGCCACCCTGTGGTGGGGCGGGAAGTTCGTCGACCGGGCCGGCCGCAAACCGGCCCTGCTGGCCGGAACCCTGGGCAGCGCCGTCGGCGTCGCGGTGCTCGTCCTGCCCGCCAATACCGTGCTCTACCTACTCAGCATGTTGGTTTTCGGGCTGGGGTCCGGCCTGTTGGACGTGGCCCCAGGAGCGATGCTGGGCGACATCGCCGGCCGGCGGGGCGGCACCGTCATCGCCGGCTATCAGATGGCCGGCGACCTGGGCAGCCTGGCCGGACCCCTCTTGGCCGGTGAACTCGCCGACCATCTCGGGTACGAGGCCGCGTTCGCCAGCACCGCTGCAGTGCTCCTGGTGGCGGCCGCGGTGAGCAGCCGCGCGCCCGAGACGCTGACCCGCAATCAGGGCATCAGCGCGTAAGCCGCAGAGGTCAGGAAGTCGGCGTAGTCGTCCTCGGTGGTCAGCTCGACCAGCAGGTTCCGGGCCTGAGCGAGCAGGTTCCGACCGCCGGGCACGCCCACCCAGATCTCGGCCAGCGCCTCGGCCGCCTCGTCGGTGATGTCGATGATGAACTCGTCGGTCACCGTTCGTCCGGTGTCGAGCACGATGCCGGCTTTGCGCCACTGCCACACCTGCGAACGCGAGATCTCAGCCGTGGCCGCGTCTTCCATCAGCGAGTGAATGGCCACCGCGCCCCGCCCGGACATCCAGCTGACCAGGTACTCCAAGGCCACCGAGAGGTTGCTGCGCAGGCCCGCCTCGGTGACGACGGGTTTGCCGTCCACCGCGAGCGAGGCAATGTCCAGCAGCTGGGCGCCGGTCACCTGCGCATCCAGGCCCTTGTCCCGCTGGTCGGTGGCCTCGCCCAGCACACCGTCGAAAATCTCCTGACACACCGGCACCAGTCCCGGGTGCGCCACCCATGACCCCTCGTACCCGGCGTTGGCCTCGCGGGTCTTGTCCGCCCGCACCTTGGCGAAGGCCACCTCGTTGACCTGCGGGTCGCGGGAGGGGATGAACGCGGCCATGCCGCCGATCGCGTAGGCGCCGCGCCGGTGGCAGGTGGCCACCAGCAGATCCGAGTAGGCCTTCATGAACGGGGCCGCCATGGTGATGGTGTTTCGGTCCGGCAGGATGAACATCCGACCGGTGTCTTCAGGAACGTCACGGAACGTCTTCACAATGGAGAACAGGTAATCCCACCGGCCGGCATTCAGACCCGAGGCGTAGTCCCGCATCTCGTACAGGAACTCATCCATCTCGAAGGCGGCCCAGATGGTTTCGATGAGCATGGTGGCGCGGACGCTGCCCTTTGCGACGCCCAGGTGCTCCTCGGCAAAGGCGAACACGTCGGCCCACAACCGGGCTTCCAGGTGCGACTCCATCTTGGGCAGGTAGAACGCCGGGCCCGCGCCGCGGTCGAGCAGTTCAGCCGCGTTGTGGAAGAAGTAGAGCCCGAAATCGACGAGTGACCCGGACAGCGGCGCGCCGCCGGAGGTCAGGTGTTTCTCGTCCAGATGCCAACCGCGGGGCCGCATGACGATGGTGGCCAACTCCCCGTCGCGCAGCGCGTAGGACTTGCCGTCGGTCTCCAGGGTGATGTCCCGCCGAATCGCGTCGGCCAGGTTGACCTGCCCGTCGATCACGTTGTCCCAGCGCGGGGTGTTGGCGTCTTCCATGTCGGCCAGCCAGACCCGGGCCCCGGAGTTGAGCGCGTTGATGGTCATCTTGCGATCGGTCGGGCCGGTGATCTCGACCCGGCGGTCCTTCAGGTAGTCCGGGGTCGCGGCCACCTGCCAGTCACCGGCGCGGACATCGGCGGTGTCGGCCAGGAAGTCGGGCACGGCGCCCGCCCCCACCGCGTCGCGACGCTTCTGTCGGTAGGCCAGCAGTTCTCGCCGCCGGCCGTCGAACCGGGTATGCAACTCGCCCAGGAACGTCAATGCCTCGGGTGTGAGCACCCGGTCGATTCCCGGGACCTCGGGTCCGACCACCTGCACTGCGTCCACCGGTTCTGCCTCCTTTGCCAGACCCGCCCGTGCGGGTGCCCCGCTATTCTTGCCGACGGCCGATCGCCGCCTGCCGGGTGCGTTCGGTCAGTCCTCCCGGAACAGCCCGGTGTGCGGCGGGAGCGCCGCGATCGTCGCCTGCAGGCGAGCCTGATGGGCATCCGCCACGGCCAGCAGGCCATCGGAGTCCCGAGCGCGGAAAGCGTCCAGCATCAGTTGGTGATCTTTGTGCAGCAGCCGGCGATCCTCATCGGAGATGTGGGCCATCGGCTGGCACGGCTCGGTGATGTTCCAGGCGGCTTCGATCATGTGCAGCATCCGTTGCATGGACGACGGCGCCAGCAACGTCATGTGGAACCGCCGACTCTCCCGGTTGTAGGCCCGCGAGTCACCCGTCTGCAAGGCTGCTTCCAGGGCCTGATGGGTCTGCCCGGCCAGCTCGAGATCCGTCGCGGTGGCCCTGCGCACGGCGGCGGCCAACGCGGCCCGCTCGAGCACGCCGCGAACGACGTAGATCTCCTCGAATTCCGCCTTCGTGACCCGGGCGACCCGATACACCGACCGGGGCCGGTGGTCGACGAGACCCTCACCCACCAGCGTCATCAGCGCCTCCCGGATGGGGATCCGACTGACGCCGAAGAACTCTGACACCTCGTCCAGGGGAATGACCGTCCCGGGCGCGACATCGCCGCGCAGGATCGCCGTGCGCAGGTCGTCCAGGATCGCCCGCTGCGAACGACCCGGCTGCGGACGGTCGAGCACGGCGACGAACCCCGACCGCGGCTGGGCATGACGCATCAACCGACCTCGACCAGGCCGCTCGACACAGTGACACCGGTTGCTGCCGCAACAGTGAAGTCAGCGAGTAGCCCGCGGTACGGCTTGGGACCGGGCGGGGCATGCTCGAGCCGGGCGCTGGTGCGCAAACCCTGCCGTACCAATGCCTCCACCTGTGCGGTCGCCGCCGATACCCCGTCCACCACCGGAATACCGCCCAACTCGATGCTCAACTGCGCGGCCAGATCGGCCATCCCGGCACAGCCGAGGACGAGACTGTCGGCACCGTCGGCCACGGCGGCCCGGCATTCATCGAGAATCATCTGCCGGGCCCCGGACTCGGGATCTTCCAGTTCGAGAACCGGCACCTCGCAGGCTCGGACGGCGATGCATTGCCGGCCGAAGCCGTAGTGATGGGCCAGGTCCCACGCCCTCCCGACGGTGCGGGAGAGCGTGGTGACCACGGCGAACGAGCGGCCCAGGAACGACGCGGCATGCATGGCCGCCTCGGCGATCCCGACCACCGGACCGACCGCGATCTCACGGGCCGCGTCGAGCCCGGGATCACCGAAGCAGGCGATCACGAATCCGTCCGCGCCGCGTTGCTGGGCCCGGTCGATCTCCTGGAGCAGACCGGGCACGGCCAAGGCCTCGTCGTAATGACTCTCGATCGACACCGGGCCCATCTCAGGATTGACCGCCTCGACCCTGACGCCGGACCCGACCGCCCCGCGGGCGCAGTCGCCGATCAGAGCGGTCATCGACTCCGTGGTGTTCGGATTGATCACCGTGATGAGCATGGCGTTTCCCCAGCCTCAGGCCCGCAGAGGTTCCAGGTCATCCACCGGTACCGAGTTCTTGACCACCTTGGTGGTGAGCACGTAGTGCAGCACAAAAGCCGTGGCGGCGCAGATCACCCAGGTGTAGGCGGCGACCCCGGAGGACATGAAGAACACGATGCAGATGCCCAGGATCGCACCGGCTGCGGTGACGCCGACGGCCACCGGATTCCATCCCTTGGTGTAGAAGTACCGGCCGGTCGGCTTGAGCGTGTAGAGATCATCCACCACCACCCGCTGCTTCTTGACCAGGAAGAAGTCGGCGATCAGCACGCCGTACAGCGGCCCGATGAAGCAGCCCAGGATGTCCAGCGTGTAGTGGATGGTGTCCGGGGAGTTGTACAGGTTCCACGGGGTGATCAGTACCGAGCCGACGGCGGCGATCATGCCGCCCATCCGCCAGGAGATCTTCTGCGGGGAGACGTTGGAGAAATCGAATGCGGGCGAAATGAAGTTGGCCACGATGTTGATGCCCACGGTCGCGATCATGAACGTCAGCGCACCCAGGGCGGAGGCGGTGACCGAGTCCAGCCGGGACACCGTCTCCACCGGGTCGGTCAGGAATTCGCCGAAGACAGGCTTGGTGGCCGCGGCGGTCACCACGACCAGGGCCGAGAAGACGATGAAGTTGACCGGCAGGCCGAGGAGGTTGCCTCGCTTGATGGCGGCGAAAGACTTGCCGTAGCGGGCGAAGTCACCGTAATTCAGCATCGGGCCGGAGAAGTAGGACACGACCAGGGCGATGGAGGACAAGATCACCGGCACCGCGGCCCAGCCGGACAGGGACAAGCCGCTGGTGTTGAGGTTGAAGCTGATGTTGCTCCAGCCGGCCTTGCTCACCAGGTAGATGGCCAGCGCGAACATGACCACATAGACGGCCGGGCCGCAGAAGTCGATGAACCGGCGGATGGCCTCCATGCCGCGCCAGAACACGAGGGCCTGGGCGACCCACATGATCATGAAGCCGATCCAGCCCAGCATCGAGAGCCCGGCGAAACCGTACTGGCTCTTGTCCGCGTAGGGGGCCAGGCCCGGCCACAGCTTGACCGCGAGCAGCACCAGCGAGCTGCTGGCCAGGAAGGTCTGGATGCCGTACCAGGCCACCGCAATCAGGCCTCGGATGATGGCCGGCACGTAGGCGCCGCGAACGCCGAACGGAATGCGCGAGGCGACCGGATAGGGCGTGCCGGTGGCATGGCTCGGTTTGGCCACCAGGTTGCACAGGAAATAGACGATGGTGATGCCGACCAGCAGGGACACGAACACCTGCCAGCCGGCCAGGCCGAGCGCGAACAGGCTGCCGGCGGTCACGTAGCCGCCGACACTGTGCACGTCCGACATCCAGAACGCGAAGAACGCGTAGGACTTCCAGGTCTGGACCCGCAGCGGCGCCAAGTCCTCGTTCGTCAAAGCCGGGTCGTACTCCGGCTTCATGATCACCTGTCCGGCCGGTCCGTCCGCGGTGACGGCCGCCGGCTCGGGCCCGGGCCCGGGGGGCGCCTGCGAGGTGGTGCGGGTGTCGGTCATGGCGATCTCCATCCCGGCCTGACACGGCCGATGCGCATGAGGGCGATGAACCGGCGAAACCCCGCGCAGCACCGAGCTGGGTGTCGTCAGGACGACTGACTTCACCCGTAGGGGCCGGTCAGCCCAGACGGTAGGCACGCTGTGTTGCCCGCGAATGACGCTCCGGATATATCCGGGAACAATCCGTTCACGCCTGACGGCTCACCAGGCCAGGCGCAGCACCTGCTCGCGGGACAGGTCCTTGACCCGGGCCTTGTCGATGCCGGCGTCGGCCAGGATCTTGGCGTAGGCGGGCGGCGGCAGCAGCCGCAGCCATTCGGCCAGGGCCTCGAACATGGCGTCTTCTTCCAGCTCCCCGTACAGGTGCAGCCGGGAGAATCCGCCGTCCGGATACACGTCCACCCGGACCGCCGACACCGGCTCGTCGCGCACCAGCCGGAACCGGTTGTGGGTATCGGCGGCCAGCCGGGACATGGGCAGCAGCTCGGTCCAGGGCGACTCGCCGGTGCCCCGGGCGGACATCCGGACCTTGCCCGGGGCATTGCCGACGAAATACCCGGTGTCGATGTCGGCGAAGGTGAGCGTGGCCGGGCCGGCCAGGGTGACCACGATGTAGTCGTTGCCGACCGTGCGCCGCCGCGCCGTCTCCCAGCCGTCGCTCATCACCTGGGCCACGCCGGGCGAGAGCACGTGCCGGGCGTCGGAATAGAACATATCCGAGCACTCGGCGATGTCACCGCCGTTGTGGATGGCGGCCAGGTCGATGCGGCTACCCAGCATCCGCGGGTCGGGCACGGCGGTACCCAGCACCCGCAGCCGGGCCACCCCGCCGTCCGGATAGATGGACAGCCGGACGTGGGTGAACGCGTAGTGGTTGTGTACCCGGTAGGTGTTGCGGTAGTCGCCGCGGGCGGCCGAGACCGGCACGATGGTGACCCAGTCCGCCTCCTGCAGCTCCTCGTTGCTGGGCGAGCCGTCCAGCCAGGTCGCCTCGACCGACACCTCGGGCGGGTAGTTGCCCCTGAAAAAAGCGGTGTCCACGACGATCTCGTGCATCACGCCGGGAACCCCGAGGGCGACCACGGCCCAGTCGTGTCCGGACGTGCGGCGGCGGCGGGTCTCCCAGCCGTCGTAGATCTTGCCGTGCGGACCGAAGGTCGCGGCGTCGTGGATCGGCGGTCCGGGCATGATCAGACACTCGCTGGGGGCGAAGAACTCGTTGCTGACGTAGCGGACCGACCCGCCCACCGCGCGGGAGGCGAGATCCAGGTCGGTGCGTTTCATGGCCACGGCGCTTCTCCTTCGGATGATGCTGGGCGGCGCCGCGACATCACCTCGGGCGCAGCAGCTGCCCGGCGACCATATCGCCGGTCAGTTCGGTCCCGCGCAACCAGCGCCGCCGCGCCACCCCGGCCAGTTCGGCCCCCAGGTACGGCGTCACCGGGTGTCGGTGCCGGATGACCTCGGGAGTCACCGTGAAGGTCTCATCGTCGGCCAGGGCGACCAGATCGGCGTCGGCGCCGACCGCGATGCGGCCCTTGTGGGCCAGACCGACCAGGTCGGCAGGCCCGCGGCTCATCCACTGCAGCACCGTGCCCAGACCGATCCCGCGTGCGCGGGCGGCGGTGTGGACGGCGGCGAAACCGAACTGCAGCGAGGCGATACCGCCCCAGGCCAGCCCCAGATCGCCCACGTCGAGCAGCTTCAGGCTCGGCGTCGAAGGCGAATGATCAGTGACCACGATGTCGATGGTGCCGTCGGCCAGACCGTCCCAGAGCGCCTGCTGGTCGTGCGCTCCGCGGATGGGCGGGCAGCACTTGTACTGCGGCGCCCCGTCGGGAATGTCCTCGGCGGCGAAAGTCAGGTAGTGCGGGCAGGTCTCGGCAGTGATCGGAACACCGTCGGCCTTGGCCGCCCGGATCATGTCCACCCCGGCCGCGGACGACAGGTGGACCACATGGGTGCGGCATCCGGTGACCCGGCTGGTGGCGATGACCGCGGCCACCGCCCGGGCCTCGGCCACATCCGGGCGCGACTGCACGAAGGCCGGGTAGCTGCGACCTTGCGGTGTCGGCGAGACGTGAAGCACGGCCGGGTCTTCGGCGTGCACCAGCAGTAAACCGCCGAGTCCGGAGATAATCTCGCCCGCCCGGGTCAGCTCCGGCCCTGACAGCGGTGGAAACTCGGGCACCCCCGAGTCCTGCAGGAAGCATTTGACGCCGAACACCCCGGCCGCGAACAGGTCGGGCAGGTCGTCCAGATTGGTGGGCACCGCGCCGCCCCAGAACCCCACGTCGACCTGACAATGGCCGCTCGCCGCCGCCCGCTTGACCTCCAGCGCCGAACGACTCAGCGTGGGCGGCAGAGAGTTCAGCGGCATGTCGATGATGGTGGTGACCCCGCCGGCCGCGGCCGCCGCGGTCGCCGTGTCGAATCCCTCCCACTCGGTCCGGCCCGGCTCGTTGACGTGCACGTGGGTGTCGACGATCCCCGGGATCAGCACCTCGTCGTCGGCCAGCCGGACCTCGGCGCCGCCTGCGAGCGGGGCGTCGAGGGCGTCGATGGCGGTGACCCGGCCGAACCGGATGGACAACGCGGCGGAGGTCTCGGCGCCGTCGATGAGCACTCGCGGCGCGCGAATCACCAGGTCGATCACACCGGACAGCGTACGGTCGCCGCTCACCCCCAGCCCCGGGCTCGTGGGTCGGGAGGGAGTCGGGGGTTGAGCAGATGCGCGACCAGGGCCGTCCACCCCGTCTGGTGGGTGGCGCCCAGGCCCTCGCCGGTGTCCCCGTCGAAGTATTCGGCGAAGGTCGGGTGGGCCTGCCAGAGGGGGTCATCCGACGCCTCGATCCGGTCCCCGTCGGCCGGGCGTCGACCGTTCACCGGCCGGAAGAGCGCGGTCAGGCCGTGGTCGATGAGGTCCGCCAGCTCGACCAGAGTCCACTCCCGGCCGGAGATCTCAACCGTGAAGCTGTCGCCGAAATGCCGACCGTAGGTCCGCAACTTGTCCGCCAGCAACACGTTCACCGGAAACCACACCGGCCCGCGCCAATTCGAGTTGCCGCCGAACATGCCGGTGTGTGATTCCCCGGGCTCGTAGGAGATCTCGGCCGTGTACCCGGTCACCTCGAAGGTGACCGGATCCTGATACGCCTTCGACAGCGACCGGATGCCGAAGGGCGAGAGGAACTCGTCCGGATCGAACATGCGCTGCAGGATCCGGCGCAGCCGTTCCGGATCGACCAGCGACAGCAGCATCCGGCCCGAGCCGTCGTCGGTGCGGGACAGCAACGGGCCCACGACCGAGGGCCGGCGGTGTTGCAGCCAGGCCAGCCGCGCGGTCACGTCGGGACACTCCTCGGAGATCCACGAGGGCACCTCGGTCGCACCCAGGATGGGCAGCAGGCCGACCATCGAGCGCACCCGCAGGTGCGGCGCGGTGCCGTCCGGACGCACCAGCACGTCGTAGAAGAAGCCGTCTTCCTCGTGCCAGAGGGAGATGTCGCGGGACCCGAACGAGGTCATGGCCTGGGCGATGGACAGGAAATGCTCCAGGAACTTGGTCGCGGTGTCGTCCCAGGCCTTGTCGTAGCGGGACAGTTCCAGCGCGATCTTGAACATCTGCTGGCAGTAGAACGCCATCCAGCTGGTCGCATCCGACTGCTCCAGCCGAAAACCCGGGGGGAGCGGGGCGGACCGGTTGAACAGGCCGATGTTGTCCATCCCCAGGAAGCCGCCCTCGAAGATGTTCGACCCGGTGGAGTCTTTCCGGTTCACCCACCAGGAGAAATTCATCAGCAGCTTGGTGAACACCCGGACCAGGAACTCGCGGTCGGAATACCCGTCGATGCGGTACACGTGCCAGGCCGCCCAGGCGTGCACGGGCGGATTGACGTCGCCGAACTCCCACTCGTAGGCCGGTAGCTGGCCGTTGGGGTGCATGGCCCACTCGCGGCACATCAGCAGGAGCTGTTCCTTGGCGAACTCCGGGTCCACATGAGCCAGCGGGATGCAATGAAAGGCCAGATCCCAGGCCGCGAACCAGGGGTACTCCCATTCGTCGGGCATGGAAATGATGTCGGCCACAGCGAAATGGGTCCAGTGGGTGTTGCGCCGGCTGTGGTGCCGACGTTCGGGCGGGGCCGGATTCCCGACCGGGTCGCCGTCCATCCACGCCTGCACGTCGTAGCGGTACAGCTGTTTGCCCCAGAGCAGACCGGCGTACGCGCGCCGGGCCACGTGCCGGTCACCCTCGTCCAGAGCGGGATGGATGACCCGGCCGTAGAACTCGTCCGCGTCGGCCTGACGCTTGCGTACGGCCCGGTCGAAGCTCTCGCTGAAGCTGGTGCGGGACGGCGGTTTCGTGCCCAGACGCAGCCTGACCGAGACCGACTCTCCCGGCTGGACGACGGGAAATTGATAGCGCAGAGCGACTTTCGTACCCTCGCCACGCGGGTTGACGGCGGACCGGCGGCCGTGCACGACGTAGTCGTTGATGCCGTCCTTGGGGTAGGGCGACTCGTTGCGCTCCGCTCCGAACAGCTTGACCGCGTTGGTCTCGTTGTCGCAGAACAGCACCTCGGGAGAACCCTCGGCGGTCAGATAAATGGGGCCGAGCAGACCGTGCCGGCATTCCACCGCCCGCACCCCGTCCACCGTCAGCGTGGGCGGCAACACCCGACGCAGCAACGACTTTCGCTTGTCCCGGCCCCAGGCCCAGGTGTTGCGCAGCCACCACTGCGGAATCAGCTCCAGGGGAGCCGGATCGGGCCCGTGGTTGGTCGCGGTGATCGTGATGCACAGGTCGTCCGGGGTGGCCTTGGCGTAGGTCACGAGCACGTCGAAGAACCGGTTCTCCGCCAGGATCCCGGTGTCGGCCAGCTCGTATTCGCGCTCGTCCCGGCCGCGGTGGGCGTTCTCCTCACGCAACTGCTGGTACGGGAACTCGGCCTGTGGGTACCGGTAGAGCCACTGCATCCAGCTGTGCGTGGGGGTGCCGTCGATGGCCCACCAGTACTCCTTGGCGTCCTCGCCGTGGTTGCCCTCGCCGTTGGTCAGCCCGAACAGCCGCTCCTTGAGGATCGGGTCGCGGCCGTTCCACAGGGCGACCCCGAAGTTCAGGAACCCGTGCCGGTCACAGATGCCGCCCAACCCGTCCTCGCCCCAGCGGTAGGCGCGGGAGGCTGCGTGGTCGAACGGAAACGATTCCCAGGCGTCGCCGCCCGGCGAGTAGTCCTCACGGACCGTTCCCCACTGCCGGCCGGCCAGATACGGCCCCCACAGCCGCCAGGGCGACGTGGCGTAGCGGCCCTCCTGCAGGCGGTCGTGCTCCGCCGTGCCGGTGGGGTCCGGGCGCCCGAACGTGTCCAACCCGGGCGTGCCGTCGCCCGCGGGGTCCGCGGTCATCCTGCCATCCTGGCTGGGCTGGGTTACCGACTCGTTGCGCTGGTGCGGCCCGCGCCGCGTACGCGGTCGGTACGTTGTCCCGGTGACAGCGTCCTCGGTGCGGGAAGTGCTCAGCTACCAACGGTTCGGCGTGGGCGTGCGCGAACTCGCGCAATCCATCGCAGCCAGCGGTTTCCGGCCGGACGTGGTGGTGGCGGTGGCCCGGGGTGGGCTGGTCCCGGCGGGCGCCCTGGCCTATGCGCTGGGCACCAAGGCGGCCGGGACGCTGAACGTGGAGTTCTACACCGACGTCGACGCCACCCTGCCCGACCCGGTCGTGCTCGAGCCGTTGCTGGACACCAGCGCCATCCGGGGCAAGCGGATCCTGGTCGTGGACGACGTCGCCGACTCCGGACGCACCCTGGCGTTGGTCATGCAGATCATGAACCAGCACGACGCCATCGCCCGGTCGGCCGTGCTCTACACCAAGCCACGCACGGTCATCCGGCCCGATTACTCCTGGCGGGAGACCTCACTCTGGATCACCTTTCCGTGGTCGGCGGAGCCGCCGGTCTGGTGATTGGGTAGCACCCGCTCGACCGCCGCTTGATCGCCGGTGACGATCAGCCCGAGCTCTTCGGCGGTGGTCAGGCTCAGCCGGCCGGTGATCAGGCCCACCAGCAGGTCCGGTGCGCCGGTGGCGGTGGCCGCGGGTCGGTCGTCCGGCCGAGCCGGGCGCACCTGGACGCCGTTCCCGACCTGCACCGCCAGGTAGTCGTCGGCGACGCCCAGCTGGACGATCGCGGGTGGGGCGTCGGGCCGGTGGTCGGTCAGGTACTGCCGGGCCGGTAGGGCCAGCCAATGCGCCCGGAACTCCTCCCCCTCCCTGGGCGCACCCAGGTCAGGCTCGGCCCAGAGCGCGATGTGCCCGAGCACGGGGCTCAGTGCTCGGCCCCGGTCGGTGAGGTGGAACAGCGTCGTGGCCACCGGCGGGGGCGCCTGCTCGCGTCGGATCAGGCCGTCGTGCTCCATCACCCGGAGTCGCTCCACCAGCAGATTGCTGGCCACCCCCGGCAGCCCGGCCTTGATGTCGGTGTGCCGGCACGGTCCGCGGGTCAGGATCTCCCGCACGATCAGCAGGGTCCAGCGATCGCCGATCAGGTCGAGCCCACGAGCGACCGGGCAGTATTGTGCGTAGCTCCGCATGTTCTTATATTAGTTCTCAACATGACTGTTGATTTTTTCAACGTATGGGTTACCATCGACTCGCTCGAAAGGAGCCCGCGATGACCACCGAACAGACCGTTCGCGACTACCTGCAGGCCGTACAGGACAAGGACTTCGTCACGCTCGACGGACTGCTGGCCGACGACTTCGTCGCCTCCATGGCCTTCGCCCAGGAATTCGACAAGACGGAGTGGATCGGGGCGCTGCGCCGGCTGTCCACCGCGCTGGAGCGCAACGACATCCGACGCCTGTTCGTGGACGGTGACGATGCCTGCGTCGTTTACGACTTCGTCACCGACACCCCGGTGGGGCCCGTCCCGTCGGTGGAGATGATCTCGACCGCCGACGGCCGGATCACCCGCACCGACCTCATCTTCGAGAAGGGTCGCTGGCCGGAGGTCATGGCCGAGATCGGGAAGCGCCTCGCCGTCACGTCCTGATCACCCTTTCGTTCCCCGGCGAAGGCGCGTCCTCAACTGCCGGACCTGGCGCGTCAACCGCTCCGGGTCGCTCTCCAAGCCCGCGCCGGTGAAGCGCAACGGGGTCCACGCCGCACACATGAGCGCGTTCTGGCGGACGCGGTCGGACTGGAACGTGCGCTCGTCATCTCGGTGGTGCGCCCCGTCGACCTCGAGGTAGAGCTGGACGTCCTTGAATGCGACATCGAGGTAGTAGAGCTGATCGCCGACCACGACGGGGTGGTTGGTGACCCAGCCGGTGATCCCGGCTGACCGCAGGGTGCGATGGCAGAGGCGTTCGGAGCCCGACCAGGGCTGATCGCGCGAGTCACGGAGCAGTTCGCTAATGGCCCGGTTTCCTGGGCGTTGCGGGGATCGGGACCAGGTCTCCCACAGTTCGGAAAGGGTGGCCTGGCGGGTCCGAAGGACTTCGTCGATGGAGCGGGCATCGGTGTGAACGGCGAGGTCCAGGGCAGTTCGGGCCGGCCTGGTCAGCCGCAGCCATTGCCGGGTCAACACATCCTGAGGATGCGGCCGATGTTGACTGAATCCACACCCCGCCAACGCGGTCGTGGTGTGCACGTTCGCAAACGTCAGCGGCCCCGCGGGCGCGCGCGGCCAAAAGGTGAGTCTGGCGGCGGCGGTACCGGTGAGTACCGCATTCGGGAAGCGAGTCATGACCGCACGGAGGAGGATTTGGTCCTGACCGGCCGACTCGGGCGTGGTGTAGACGCCGGGCAGGACGGCTACCAGGTCACCCCGTTGCGACCGCTTCTGCAGCAGGGACTTGGGCAGGTCACGAAGGTGACGACACCGCCGTGATCGCTCAAGACACCCAAGATGCGGTCCATGGCCCGTCATGGTGGGCAGCCGGGCCACCGGTGCCAACCCGCGACGTCAGCCCTGTGGACAAATTCGAGTCGTGTGCACAGTGCTCGGCGGAACGTGTCCACTTTTCTGCTTCGACCCACGCGAATCGGCCCTCGATCGGGCAAAAACGCTCGGTCGAAGCAGAAAGGTGGACAACTCCTCACCGCACGGGTTCGAGGATCTCCAGACCACCCAGGCCTGGGCGCAGCGCCTCGGGCACCACCACCGAACCGTCGGCCTGCTGGTGGTTCTCCAGGATGGCCACGATCCAGCGGGTGGTGGCCAGCGTGCCGTTCAGGGTGGCCGCGATCTGCGGTTTTCCCGACTCGTCCCGATAGCGCACGTTCAGCCGCCGGGCCTGGAAGGTGGTGCAGTTGGAGGTCGAGGTGAGCTCGCGATAGGTGTGCTGGGTGGGGACCCAGGCCTCGCAGTCGTACTTGCGCGCGGCCGAACTGCCCAGGTCACCGGCGGCCACGTCGATGATGCGATACGGCACGTCGATCGCCGCGAGCATCTCCCGCTCGAAGCCGAGCAGCCGGGTGTGTTCCTGCGCCGCGTCGTCCGGGCGGCAGTAGGAGAACATCTCGATCTTGTCGAACTGGTGCACCCGCAGGATGCCGCGGGTGTCCTTGCCGTAGGAGCCGGCCTCTCGCCGGAAGCACGTCGACCAACCGGCGTAACGAATCGGCCCCGAAGACAGGTCGAGGATCTCGTCGGAGTGATACGCCGCCAGCGGCACCTCGGAGGTGCCCACCAGGAACAAGTCGTCGGCCTCCAGGCGATACACCTCGTCGGCGTGCTCGCCCAGAAACCCGGTGCCCTCCATCGCCTCCGGCCGCACCAGCACCGGCGGGAGCATCGGGACGAACCCATTGGCCAAGGCCTTGGTCATGGCCAGGTTCAGCAGCGCCAACTGCAGCTGCGCGCCCACCCCGCGCAGGAAGTAGAAGCGGGCCCCGGACACTTTGGCCCCCCGGGCCATGTCGATCGCCCCCAGACCCTCCCCCAGGTCCTGGTGCTCCCGCGGCTCGAAGTCGAACTCGGTCGGGGCGCCGACGGTCTCGAGGACGACGTAGTCGTCCTCGCCGCCCGCCGGCACACCCGGCTCGATGACGTTGCCGATCACCTTGTGCGCGAGTGACAGCTCCGCGTTCGTGGTGGTCTCGGCCTCTTCCGCCGCTTTGACCCGCGCCGAGAGTTCACGGCCCCGGTCCAGTAGCGCCGGACGATCCGCCGGCGCGGCCTGGCCCACGGTGCGTCCGAACGATTTCTGTTCGGTCCGGAGCGCGTCCGCAGCGGCCACCGTCGCGCGTCGACGGGCGTCCGTGGCGAGCAGGCGATCCACCGCGGCGGGGTCGTCTCCCCGGGCACGCTGCGAGGCGCGCACCGCCTCTGGGTCGTCGCGAACGAATCGAAGATCAATCACGAGCCGAGCCTAATGCCGACGTCCGGGGCTTTTGTAAAAGACACTCAACGGCACTTACTTGCATCAAACTACATCAAACGCTACGCTGGGCCGCATGGTGTTCGTCGATACCGACCAGTTGCGGACGTTGGGCGCGACGCTGGACTTGATCAGCGACTCGTTCGTTCCCGGGCTGCTGACGGCTCCGATCGGGGGCGGAGCGTCGGAGGTGGTCCTGGCCTGCACCCGGTTCGAGCAGGCGCGAGCGCACACCCAGCTGCTGGCCGCGGGTCAGGTCCGAGCCCTGGCCGCGACGGCGACGCTCGCAGCCTGGCAGTGGGAAAGGGCAGAGGCGGCGCTGAGCCGCCTGTAGCGAACGCACGGGGGTATGGGGATGAGCTGGTCGACGTTGATGACGGACCCGGCGCCGGGTTCACCGCAGGACATCCGGGACGTGGCGGCGGCCTGGCGGCAGCTGGCGATCCAGCAGCGCGTCGGTGTCGACGACCTGACCACGCAGCAGCACGGAGTGTCGG
This sequence comes from Nakamurella sp., assembly GCA_965277905.1. GTDB lineage: Bacteria > Actinomycetota > Actinomycetes > Mycobacteriales > Nakamurellaceae > Nakamurella. Next base: position 2,274,633 of record CBDIDW010000006.1, on the reverse strand, counting down.
CGTACTGGCGGGACGCGCCGGGAGCGGACGCATTGACCCAGGCGTTGGGCATCACGGCAATGCCAATGCACAACGTGGCCGAGCAGCTGGAGTGCGCCGCGCGAGCCTTGGAGACCTACGCGGCCCAGCTCGAGCAGCTGCAGGCCCGCGGCCACGTGATGACGGCCTCGGTCTTCGCCGCCCACGACCGCATCCAGCGCGATCAAGACGGCATGCATCCGATCCAGCTGATCCCCATCAAGGGCCTGGTTGACATCCAGCGCGCGGCCGACGATCTCCCGGGGGCCATGTCCGCGTTGAGCGCGGCCGACCAGGGGCTCCAAGCAGTTGCCGCCGACGCACACACCGCGGCGTTGGCGGCCGCACAACAAATCCAGGCCGCCACCGACATGCTCGAGAGCTGGACGCCCCCACGCTCCTTCGGGGCGGGCGGCGCCCCGGAACCGTCCCTGGACGACTCCGCGGCCTACCAGAGGTACGTAGCGGCGGTGGCCGCCCGCCGACCCCCCGAGCTGCCGACGGACCCCAAGGCGGCCGCCGCGGCCTGGGCTGCAATGGATCCCGCGCTGCGCGCCCAGTACGTCGCCACCTACCCGGCGCTGATCGGCAACACCGACGGTATTCCGGCCGCCGATCGGGACAAAGCCAACCGGCTCGTTCTGGCCGCCGACGCGGCCACGATCCGGCAGCGGGCCGCAGCCGCCGGGTACCCACTCCCCGACGGTGCCGACGGTGCCGACCCGGCCGATCCGGCCACCAAGAAGGTGCTGACCGTAATTCTGACCGCGGCCGGCTACACGGGGGCGGCGCTGAAGACAGCCGAGAGCACCCTGGCCACCGAGCGTCAGCTGCGCCGGGCCACCGCGTCGGGGGCGTCCACCATTGAGCTGTTGATCTACCAACCGGGTGCCTTCGGTGGGAAGGGTCGGGCGGCCATCTCGCTCGGCGACGTCGCCACCGCCGCCCACGTCAGCCTCATCGCCCCCGGTATGACCTCGGAGGTCCCCGGCTACATGGGCACGGAGGTCGACGATGCGGTCGCCCTGTTCGGTGCGCGCCACGCCACCGGCAAGGGCGGCGACGCGGTGATCGCCTACGTCGGCTACGACGCGCCCGGCGCCACCGACCCGAATGCGGCCCTGACGATCAAGGCCCAGGTCGCCGGAGAGCGATTGACCACCGACATCGCCGGCATCCGGGCCATGCAGGGCACCCGCGCGCCGATCACCCTGATCGGCCATTCCTACGGCAGCACCACGGCCGCCTTCGCGGTCGCCCGCGACCACGCCGACGTGGACGCGCTGGTCCTGATCGGGTCGCCCGGGGCCGGGCCGGCCAAGACCGCGGCCGACTTCGGGCTGCCGCCCGGCCGGGTCTTCGTGGGCGCCGCGTCCGGCGATCCGGTGACCACCGAGGTGCAACAGGAGGGTGACCCCAAGCAGGCGGGAGGGGTGTTGCAACGCAGCGCCAATCATGTCGACCAATCCGGACTGCTCGGTGGCGCCCTGGATCTGACCCCGCTGTCGATGACCTTGTCCGGATTCAAGGGCTTCAGCCTGGGCGCCGACCCGGCCGCAGCCAAATTCGGAGCCACCCGCTTCCACGCCGAGGCCAGGAACAAGGACACTTTCGACTTCGACAACCACTCCGAATACTTCGCGGCCGGCTCGGAGTCGCTGAGCAACATCGCGGCCATCGTGGGCGGCGACTACGGCCAGGTCACGGTGGCGCCGGGTCGGGTGGAAGCGGGTGAGCACTACGAGGGCAGCGACCCCGAACGCGCCCACCTGCCGCCGCGATGACGCCCGGCACCGACGGCATCATGGACGGGTGCCCGTGCAGATGTCCCGAACCGAGTTCGAGGAGCTTGTGTCCGAGGCCCTCGACCTGATCCCCCGGGAGTTCACCCGGGCCATGGACAACGTGGTCGTGATGGTCGAGGAGCGGCATCCGACGCAGTCCCTCTACGGGCTCTACCACGGGGTGGCGCTGACCAGCCGGTCGTCCAACTACAGCTGGAACCTGCCCGACACCATCACCATCTACCGCCAGCCCATCCTGGCCTATGCCAACTCGGTCGAGCAGGCCCGGCTGCAGGTGGCGACCACGGTGATCCACGAGGTCGCCCACCATTTCGGCATCGACGACGCCCGCCTGGATGAGCTCGGCTGGGCCTGAGGTCCGCCCACGCGAGCCGGGCTAGGCCACATTGGCCGGCCGGAACTGAATGCTCACCCGAGGCCCGACCGGCGCCTTGGTCTTGGGGATGGCGTGTTCCCAGGTCCGCTGGCAGGAGCCGCCCATGACCAGCAGGTCGCCGTGCCCGGCGGGAACCCGGACGGTGGCACCGCCCGAGCGCGGCCGCAGCAACAGCGGCCGGGAGGAGCCCACCGACAGGATGGCCACCATGGTGTCGCTGTGCGCGCCGCGGCCGATGCGGTCACCGTGCCAGGCCACGCTGTCCCGGCCGTCCCGATAGAGACAGAGACCCGCGGTGACGAACGGTTCTTTCAGCTCCGAGGCGTAGTGCGCGGTCAGGTCGGCTCTGGCCTGGCGGAGCACCGGGTGCGGGTAACGCGATTCGTCCCCGTACCAGCACAGCAGCCGCGGCACGGCGACGACCTTGTCGTACATCGGCCGCTGCTCGGCCCGCCACGGCACCTGCGCCAGCAGATGGTCGAGCAGGGCGTCGGCCCCGGACAGCCAACCCGGCAGCACATCCACCCAGGCGCCCTCGGACAACACCATCCGCTGGATTCCGCCCAGCGCGCCCACTGCGGGTTCGTCAGCCAAGTCCAGCATGGACGGCTGATAGGCAATGGCCATGCAGTCAGTCTACCGTTGATCGAACGTTTGTACAGAGATCGACCCGTGCCGTTCGACCGGCCGGGCCGCCATTACGCTGACCCTGCCGTCGCCGTCCAGGGTCAGGAGAGCATCGATGCCCACCATCGCCGTAGTCGGAGAGATCGTCGCCGACGCCGTGCTGCCGACCGACGGAATCGTGGACGGGGCAGCGCATCTGACTGTGCACCCGGGTGGCGGCCCGGCCAACACCGCGGTCGCGCTGTCCCGGCTGGGCAGCGTGGCCCGCTTTGCCAGCCGCATCTCGGGTGGCGCCCTGGGCGCCCTGTGCCGGGCCAAGTTGGAGGCCAGCAACGTCGACCTGACTGCATCCGAAGTGGCTCCCGAGCCGGCCACGCTGGCCATCGCCAGGCTGGACGCGTCCGGTGCGGCCAGCTACGAGTTCTACGTCGACGGCACCGCCGACTGGGCCTGGACCGACGATTCGCTGGCCCCCTTGGTCGACGGTCCGTTCACCCGGGGCAGCGCGCCGGTCGCGCTGCACTGCGGCAGCCTGGCCCTGGTCCTGCAGCCGTCCGGCGACGTCATCGAGCGGTTGCTGGCCCGGGCCCGCCCGCAGATGACCGTTTCCATCGACCCGAACCTGCGGCCACTGTTGGTCCCGGTGGCCACGTACCGAGCGGTCATCGACCGCTGGGCCGGGCTGGCCGACATCCTGCGCCTGTCCGAGGACGATCTGGAGCTGCTCTGGCCGGGCTGGACGGCGGAGCAGGCCGCCGCGCATCTGCACACCCAGGGGGTGCCGCTGGCGGTGATCAGCCTGGGGGCCGCGGGCGCGTACGCGTCGCTGCGCGGCGAGGCCGTGCAGGTTCCCATCGCCCCGACCACCCTGGTCGACACGGTCGGGGCCGGCGACTCGTTCCACGGCGGACTGCTTCACTTCCTGGCCGAGAACGGTGTGCTCGGCGGGCGTTTGGAGTCACTTGACCTCGAGACGCTGACCGAGGCGCTGACCTTCGCGTCCCGGGTGTCGGCCATCAACTGTTCCCGGGCCGGGGCGAACCCACCCTGGGCCAGCGAGCTGTCCTAGCGGTAATGGATCTCGCCGCCGCCCACTCTTCCGTCAGCTTGTGGTGGGCAATTCCGGTTTTGCTGCTGATGGTCGTGGGCTTCTGGCTGCGGGTTGCCGAGGTCCGACGAATGGCGAAGGGGAACAGGGCTGCGGGCCGGCCATGGTGGAAGGGCGGGGGCGGACCCGACCTGAGAACAACGGTGGGGATGGGACCCGGTTACGTCTGGCTGGGCGTCGGTATCGCCACTGCCGGAGTCTTGTTCCTGGTCCTGTTCGAGACGGTGGGGGGCTATCACCCTCGTTTCAATCCGCTGTTCTTGGCAGTGCCCATCTACGCCCTGCTCATCGTGCAGATTGTCGTCGTGAGGCGCCGCCGCCGCTAGCTCCGGCCGCCGAACAATTTCGCCTTCGGATGCCTGATCATCAGCGATCCACCCCGCCGACTGCCGGTCAGGTCCAGGTCGAGGACCTGGGCCGGACCCGGGGGCACCCGGTTCTGCAGCGAACCGCCTCTCATGGCCAACCGTTCGGTGTGCACGGCCGCGCCCGGGGGGACCACGATCTCGCACGAGCCGCCGAAGTTGTTGCGGAACTCGATGATCACCCGCCGGCTGGTGAGCTGCGCCTGGGTGAAGTCCAGACGCGTACTCCCGCCGAAGCCGCCGACCACGATCTTGGGCGGCACCACCCAGTGGCCGCGGAACGATCGGGAACCCCAGCCGGTCAGCTCGAGCACCTCCGGCGTCGGTCCGCCCCACATCGGCTCGTCCCAGTGTCGGGGCGCGCCCGAGAACCCCGGCGTCGGCGCGTTGACCGGTGTGGCCGCGGACATCGGGCGGCCGGCGATCTGCAGGCCGGGCAGGTCGAGAAGCACCCGGTTCAGCTCGCCCCGGGTCTTGGCCACGAGCACGGCCGCGCTGCGCTCGCTGTACTCCCCCAGGTCGATCAGGCCCCGACCGGTGGCACGTTCCAGAATCTCGAGCACGTGGGACCGCTCGTCGTCGGACACCCGCAGATCGCGCGGGTCGACTGGACCGGTCATGAGGCCAGGATAGTCAGCCCGAGCTGGTCGATACCGGGATGATCTCGCCCGTCGGGTCGTTCCGGCGGGGCACGTCGGTCCCGGTCCAGGTCCGGCAGACCCAACCGTCGTCGGTGGCATCGAGCACGATCAGGTCGGTGTTCCCGAGCCGATGGGTCGCGCCGAAGTCGTCGGCCAGGTTGACGGAGCGCACCGACGCCCAACTGCGCAGCACCGCCCCGTGGGCGACCACCGCCGCCGGATCCGGGCCGGCCGCGATCGTCGCGATGGCCCGATCCACTCGCTCGAACACCTCGCGACCGCTGGTGCCGGTCGGGCCGGGGGTGCGCCGATCCAGGTCACCGGTCATCCAGGATCCGATCGTCCGCAGATACCCCCAGACCGACTCGTCGTCCGCCGCCATCTCCCACCCGCCGGCCTGCACCTCCCGCAGCTCGGGATGCCGGATCACGGTCAGGCCGCGGGCGGCGGCCAGCGGCGCGGCCGTCTGGCCGGCCCGGAGCGCGATCGATGCATGGATGGCGGCCAGGGGCTGGTCGACGAGAGTCTGAACCAGGGCCGCGGCCTGCTGCTGGCCGCGGGTGTCCAATGGCGGGCCGGGCGGTTCGGTGTCCAGCAGGCCGCGGGCGTTCGACTCGGTCTGGCCGTGCCGGATCAGGACGAGCCGCGTCACCGGTCTCCTCGGAGCAACGTGGCCACCTGCGTCCGGGCCCTGTCGTAGCTGGTGGACAGGGCGAAATCGGGCCGGGTCACGTTGCTCCCGACCGCCCGCGGATAAGAGCCCAGCCAGCGCAGCAGCGCATCCCGACGCAGCAGCGCGGCGACCATGTCGGACATGGCCGGCTCGGCCAGATGCCCATCGGCGTCGACCAGGAACACGTAGTCCCCCGGATGTCCCCGCTTCGGGCGGGACTCCAATCGGGTCATGTTGATGCCGCGGCCGGCGATCTCGGCCAGCACCGCCAGCAGCGACCCGGGCTGATTGTCGATGCCGAGGATGAACGACGACCGGTCGTTTCCGGTGGGCTCGGGCGGGAGGCCAGGGCGGGTCAGCAGCACGAACCGGGTCACCGCATCGTGGTCCAGACCGATGTCGGTGGCCAGCGGGACCAGGTCGAACCTCTCGCCTGCCGCGGGCCCGGCCGCGGCTGCGTCGAGCCCACCCTCGGCGACCTGTGCGGCGGCGGCGGCGTTGGAGGCGGCCGGCACGAGTTCGGCGTTGGGCAGGTGCGCGGCCAGCCATTCCCGCACCTGGGCCAACCCGTGGGGGTGCGAACCGACTCGTTTCACCTGATCCAGTCCAACGCCAGGGCGGGCGAGCAGTGAGAACGTGACCCGGACGTAGGCCTCGGCCGCGATCTGTACGGGCGCGCCGTGGATGAGCTCGTCCTGGGTCAGCGGCACGGCGCCCTCGACCGAACTCTCCAAAGCGACGACGGCGGCATCGGCTTGGCCCTGACGAACCTGCGCCAGCGCCTGGGTGACCGTCGACGCCGGAATCAGGTCGGGGGTCGGTTGCACACGCGCGGCCAGGTCATGAGCGGCTTGCTCGGTGAACGTCCCCTCCGGACCCAGATAGGCCCACCGCTGCGTCACCGTTTCACCCTAGCCAGACCCCGGTTGCGGTCAGGGGGCCTGGACCTCGGCACCCTCACCTTGGAGCTGGGCCAGCCGGGCCGGGTCCTGGACCTGCATCCAGGCGATCAGGTCCCGGAAGGGCAGGCAGAGGGTGTTGGGCTTGCCGCAGGTCTGGAGCACGAAGTTGCCGATGGCGTCGGAGTAGGCGTTATTGTTCCAGGCGTTGAAGTGGTTACCCAGGATGAGCGGGGCCCTGTTCCCGTTGTAGGCCGCGTTGTACATGTCCTGGTAGGTGGCCTGCACCTGCGCCGAATCGGCCGCGGACTGGTCCGGGGTCCCGGTCGAGGTGTTCCGCTGGGAATACCAGAAGTTGTAATCCATGGTGATCTGAAAGTGGGCCGTGCGCTCGCCCGGGTCGACCGGCGAGCCGTCCGGCAACGTCCCGTGGATCGGGAACTCGGCCATCCCGATCTGCCAGATGCCGTTGTCCTTGGACTTGGTCGGCCACGAGATCCCGTGCCTGGTGAACGAGCTGTCGTAGGTCATCCCGTGCGCTTTGAGCGCCGGGAACAGGTCCTCGGCGTGACCCTCCAGGCACGGCGTGCGCTCACCCTTGATCTCGCCGGGCGCGATGTTCAGCTTGTCGGTGATCGAATTGTTCGCGTCCACGTTCTTGACGAAGCCGAAGAACTGGTCGAGCTCGTTGTTCCAGTCGCCCGTGTTCCAGTCGTTCCCGCTGGGATCGGCTCCGGAGCAGAAGTGACCGTTGAAATGGGTGCCGATCTCGTCGCCGCGGGCGATCGCGTCGTTGAGGTCGTCGATCTCGACCGGCAGGTCGGAGGCCCGGTTGAAGCTGATCGACGACTTGCCCGGCGAATGACCGGGCCCCTGGTACTTCATGCACGTACTGGTGCCGTCGCACCGGTCGTCGGTGGAGGACAGCATGTAGGTGCCGGACAGGAAGCCGGTGAAGTGGAACGGCACCTTGTCCTCGATGGACTTCCAGTACTGCCACTTCTCGTGCCAGCCGACGCCGTCGAAGCTCACCACAATGAATTGCGGCGGCTTCTCGCCCGGCTTGAGCTTGGTGGGTACGAACCCGTCGGGCTGGGCCCCCCCGGCAGCGGAGGAGGGCACCGCGCTGGCCGACGGCTGGGCCGAGGCCGACGGTTTCGCCGACGAGGCGCTGGGCTTGCTGCTGGCGCCGGCCTTCGCGGTCGTCCTGGCCGCGCTCGAGGGGGCACCGGTCGAGGACGGGGCCCCGGCCACGGTGGTGTTGCTGATCACCGTGACCACCCCGCCGTCGCTACTGCCGCTGCTGCTCGTACAAGCGGACAGCAGCAGACCCGCTACCAGCAGGGACCCCCCGATGGCCAGCCGGGATCGACGCGTGGACACGAAGGGAACTCCTCAGTAGTTGATCTTGCCGTCGCAGTGCGGGAACGCGGTGTAGGGGCAGCCGCCGAAGTTCGAGCGGTGGTTCTGCAACGCCGCGAGGACCGCCGGGTCCTGCGCTTCCATCCAATCGATCAGATCTCGGAAGGGTACGCAGAACACTCCGCTCTGCCCGCACGCCGACGTCGCGAAGCTGGAGAGCGCATCGCTGTAGGCGTCGTTGTTCCAGTCCTCAAAATGGTTCCCGAGGATGAGCGGCTCGTTCACCCCGTCCGTCTGGGCCGCCTTGAGCATGGCCTTGTAGGTGGCCAGCACCTGAGCGGAATCCTTCGCGCTCTGGGCCGGAGTGACGGCCGACGAGCTGTTCTCCTGCTGGGCCCAGAAGTTGTAATCCATCATGATCTGCACGTGCCCGGAGCCGGCGATCGGAAATTCGGGCATGCCCATTTCCCAGATCTTGCCGTCGCTGCTTTTCACCGGCCAGGACAGCCCGGGCCGGGTGAAACTCGAGTCGTAGGTCATGCCGTGCGATTCCAGCGCCGGGTACAGGTCGTCCTTGTGCCCGGTCAAGCAGGGCGTGCGCTCACCCTTGATCTCCGCTGCGGTCAGGTCGAGTTTGGTGGAGATGCCGTTGTTGGTGTCCACGTTCTTGACGAAGCCGAAGAACTGGTCGAGCTCGTTGTTCCAGTTCGAGGTGTTCCAGTCATTCCCGCCGGGCCGGTTGTCGTCGCAGAAATGACCGTTGAAATGGGTACCGATCTCGTCGCCGACGGCCAGACCTTTGTTCAGATTGCCGATCTCGACCGGAATGTCGGCCGGCGCGCTGAAGCCGATGCTCGACTTGCCGGGATCGTGCCCGGGTCCGGTGTACATCGTCTTGTTCTGCGTGGAGAGCAGGTAGATGCCGGACAGGAACCCGGTGAAATGCAGCGGCACCTTGGCCGACAGGCCGAACCAGAACTGCCATTTCTCGTCCCAGCCGACCCCGTCGAAGCTGAACACCGCGAACTGGGGCGGCTTCTCGCCGGCCTGCAACTTGGTGATCTTCAGGCCATCCGGCTCGGTCTTGACCACTGGGCCGGTGCCGGTGCTGCGGGTGTCCAGGTGCTGATCACCGGAGGGGGCCGCGCTGCCCGTGGAGCCCGGACTGGTCACCGGACCGGACGCAGGGCTGGCCGAACTCTTGCTCGAGGCCGACGACCGGGTGACCACCGACGGGGTGGCCACCACGGTGGTCTTCCCGTCCGTTCCGATCACCGTGACCATCGCGGTCACCGTGGTCGTGCCGCTGTCCGCGCTCCCGCTCGAGCAACCGGCCAGGACCATCAACGCGGTGAGCAGAAAGACCGCCACGAGCGGTCGGCGGCGCCCACGCACGCGCACCTGGCCTCCTGAGTCGAACGTCGGAATCGGCTGTGGTTTCACTATCGCCGACTTCGGATCTGATTCCGGTGAGACTTTCCCGCATTCATCCCACGTGACCCACATGGCGCAACACCTACGCTGACCCGGCCATGACCACCGAGCTGACGCCCAGACCGGACACCCCCCGCTCCATCCGCGTCGAGATCGCGGTGGTGCTGCTGGTGACCTTGGGCACCAGCGGGTTGTATGCGCTGCTGTCCCTGATCGAAACCCAGATCAAGACGGCCCGAGCCGGGCAGTCGCTGGCGTCGGTGACCGTGGCGGTGGTGTCCGCCCAGTCCAACATCGACTGGATCGACCTACTTCGGCAGCTGCTGTCGATCACCCAGAACGTGGCCTGGGGATTCCTGGCCCTGTATCTGCTCTGGCGCGCCGGGGTCAATCTGTCCGAGCGGCTCGGCCTCGACCTGCGCCGTCCGGGCCGGGACACGCTGACCGGGGTCGGCCTGGCCGCGCTCATCGGGATCCCCGGACTCGGGCTGTACCTGCTCGCGCACTCGCTCGGGCTCGCGGTCACGGTGGCGGGGTCCACCCTGACCGACACCTGGTGGCGGCTGCCGGTCTCGGTGCTGATCGCGGTCGAGAACGGCTTCCTGGAAGAAGTCCTGGTTATCGGCTACCTGCTCACCCGGCTCGAGCACCTGAAGGTCCGGCCCTGGGTGGCGGTCACCCTGGCCGCGCTGCTGCGCGGTTCGTACCACCTCTATCAGGGATACGGCGCCTTCGTGGGCAACGCCGTCATGGGCCTGATCTTCGGCGCGTTCTTCCTGCGCACCCGGCGGATCTGGCCGCTGGTGATCGCGCACTCACTCATCGACACGATCGTGTTCGTGGTGTACCCGCTGCTGCACGGGCACGTGTCCTGGTTGCCCTAGCGAAGGGTGAACTGCCGGCCCAGGATTCCGTCGCGGGCCCGGCGCTGTTCGGACGTCAGCGGTTCGTCGACGGCCAGCGCCGACTCCAGCCGTTGCGCGAAGGCCAGCGCGGGCGCGTCCCACTCGGTCGGGTGGGCGTCGCGGTCGAGATCCCAGACCGGGACCAGCCGTCCGTGGGCCCGGAACGACCCGACGTAGCGGGACCCTTCGCCCAGGTCCAGCTCCTCGGCCACGGCCAACCGGGCCAGCGCCGCCATCAGCTCGGACTCCTCTTCCGGGCGCACCCAGCGGAGGTGGGCCCGCTCACCGGCGTCGACCCAGTAGGCGCCCGGCAGGCCGGCCACCCGGGCCGTCGGCATGATCGCGGCATTGGCCCGCTCCAGGGAGGTGGCCACCTCACTGCCGGGCTCCGGTGCTTCCTCCAGCCACCAGCCGAAGTCCGTGTGCACGGTGACGTCCAACGGTCCGTCGACCACCAGATCACCGAGCCGCGGCCCCACCGTGGCCCGCCCGATGGCCGACAGCACCTGCGACGGGCCGGCGGTCAACGCCCATTCCAGGGCCACGGCCAGGTCCCGGGACAGGTCTCCGGAGTGGGTCTGGACCTGCAGGCCGAGCAGGATCGAGGAATCTCCACGCGTCAGCGCGGCGGCCGCCCCGGGCAACACGCTGGCCAAGGTGATCGTCGGGGCGTCTTCGGGGGCATCGATCAGGGTGAGCGGCGCCGTGGCCGAGGGCACGAACTCACGCAGCGCGATCAACTCGGTTTCCGCCTGCAGCCCGGCGAACGGCCGGGCCACGATCAGTTCGGCGGCATCGGCGGCACCATGGCAGGCCTTGTAGCGACGCCCCGACCCGCAGGGGCAGGGCCGCCGTGGGTTCTCCAACGCAACCGCAGAACCGGACGAAACGGACCCTCGAGGGGTGCTGGCACGAGCCTTCTTCGACACGGTCGCCACCGTAGCCGAACTGTGTCCGACCGCCCTGCCACGCGGCTGCGCGAGGGTGGACGGGCGCCAGTAAGGTGCATTTCACCCGGGGTCGACCTCCGCCGATCGCCGGACAGACCTACCGGCCCGTCGCCAGCCCTGTCCGCCGGGTGCGTATCCATCTACCGGCCGTTCCGAGCGCGGAACCGCGGCCGGTCGAGCACGTCACGAAGGAAGCACGGTCATGTCTGACCCCGCCCGCCGGCACCGCCGTTCCGCTGATCCGGCCGGAGACGGTCTGGTCGTCCCGCCGGTTCCGCCGGGCGCTCGCGCCCTGTTGGTCGGATCCGCCGGTTCACTGGCCGGTCCGGTCGGGGCCGCCCTGGCGCACGCCGGTTGGGGCGTGGCGGTCGTGGGTGGCTCCGATGCCGAGGCCGCCCAGGCCGTGGTGGCCGCCCTGCCTGGTCCCGGCCACGTGGCCCTGAGGGTGGACCCGGCCGACGCGAACGCGGTGTCGGAGATGGTCGACAGCCTCGAACGAGCCGGCGGCATCGACCTCTTGGTCGACGTGAGCGGAGCCGCGGCCTCGTTGTCGCCACAGGGCCAGCGCCTGTCGGACTGGACCGACGCCCTGACCGCCGCGCTCACCATCGATGTGCTGGGCCCCGCCGCGGTGGCGCATGCCGTGGCCGACGTCATGACCCGGTCCGGTCGGCCGGGCACGATTGTCATCGTGGTCGGCGCGGAGGCGGAGTCGGGATCGGCGGGGGGATCGGCGCTGGGGGCGACCGTGAGCGCCGGGCGCACCGGGTTTGCCGGGGGTCTGGCCACTGACCTGCGGGGTACGGCGGTGGCGGTCTCCACGGTGGTGACGGGCGGTGCGGGTACGGATCAGGTGATCGGTGCGGTGCTCTCGCTCATTCGCGGCGCGTCGGCCTCGCTGACCTTGCGCTGAACTGCACTTTCAGCGCGCTTCGCGGGCCGGCGCTCACTGGTCGGCGCCGGTGCGGCCACCGTCCACCCGGCCAGGATGTCGTCGTCGGTGCTGAACCGACGATGGAAGCGACGGGCCAGCGCGGCCAGCAGACCTGCGACCACCGCCGCCGCCAGGTCGATCCAGATGTGCAGTTCGACGGTGTCGGCGATGGCCTGCGGGCTGCGGCTGAAGGCCCGGATCAGGGCGGCCAGGACGAACCCGGCGTTGGCGATCCAGGCCACCCACCAGGTGGCGACCAGCCGGGACAGCCGCAGGCGCCCGACCTCGGCACCCGGATCCTGGGCCAGTAGGCCGTCCACCTCGGCCAGCATCTGCCCCGCACCCCACAGGTTCCAGCCGGGGAGGACCAGGCGGGCCAGCACCGCGGCCGGGGTCCGCGCCGGTGCGGCCCCGAGCCTGTCGGCCGCGGTCGCATGCGCCCGGGTGATGGTGATCGCCGCTACCACGGCGGTCACCGCGCCCACGGCGAGCAACGTCCAGCCGGCCGCCGAGTCCAGGGCGTTGCTGACCCGGGCGGTCGCGTCCGGCAGCACCAGGGTGCGGTTGCGCAGCACCAGCACGAACCGCCAGGTCTCCGCCGCGCCGGCCAGCAGCCCCATCAGCGCGGTCGCCCAGGCCAGCGCGACAAGCCAGCTGAGCAACCGCAGTGGCGGCGCCGGTGCGGCCACGCCTTCGGTCCGCTCGGCCGGACGCCAGGCGACGGTCGGGAAACCCCAGCCCGGGTGGCGCCCCCGGTAGGCGGGCGGACCCAGGTACGGCCGGCGGATCGCCCGCGGCGCGGGTCCGATCGTTGCGCCCGGCGGCACCGTTGCGCGCCAGCGCTGCACCGGCAACGAGGCCGAGCAGTACACGCACGAGTAGACCCCGCGCGGCAGGCTCGGTTGGCTCCGCCCGCAGCGCGGGCAGTACATCGGCACCTACAACACCCTCGGCGGGTCGTCCGGCGTGTTGACAGACCCCTGCATCGGCCGGCCGGCCCGTTCCCAGCCCAGCATCCCGCCGGCCACGTTGACCGCGTTCCAGCCGTTCGCGTTCAGGTACTCGGTGACCCGGGCGGATCGGCCTCCGGAACGGCAGATCACGTAGACCGGATCACCGTCCGGGATCTCGCCCAACCGGTCGGCCAGCCCTGTCATGGCCACGTGGGCGGCGGCGGGTGCGTGTCCGGCCTCCCACTCGTCGTCCTCGCGCACGTCCAACAGCACGGCGTCGTCGGGCAGGTCGGTCAACGAGATCTCGGGCTGGCTCACTCCTCCATCCTCACATCGGCGGCCGCGGCCCGCTGTCGGTCAGCGAATCCTCGCCCACTCGCGTGATTGACACCGGGCCGGCCCGACTGGGACCGTAACGGCGTTCATCAGCGATAACGGCCGCGGTTTCGGCGAAAAGGATGTCGAGCATGTCTGTTCTGGCCCGGTTCGTCGCCGCCGCAGCGTTGACGGTCACCGCTGGCACGGTTCTCGTCACGCCCGCCGGTGCGGCCGCGGTGGCACCGGGCTGCTCGACCACGACGTCCGTCACCTCGACGACCACCATCAGCCCCACCGTGACGACCACGACGACCGTCGCCAACCCGTCCCAGAGCATCACCGTGCCGATCAGCCCGACTGAGAGCTACACCAGTTCGGTGTTTCCCCCGCGGCTCCGGAACGCTGATCAGCCGGCCATAGTGGCCGGCGATCCCTGCACGACCACGAGCACCACAACCTCGACGACGACCGCGCCGATCACCACGTCGACTTCCAGCTCGACCGCGTCGCCGTCACCCAGCCCGACCCCGACCGCCCCCACGCTCAAGCTATCCGGCGTGCCTGCCAGCGCCCACCCCGGCGACTCCTTCGCCGTGACCATCACCGGACTGAGCCCGGGCGGGCATTTCACCGTCGAAATGCACTCGGTCGTCGTGGTGCTCGGAGACGGCGACGCCGACAACGCGGGTCGGGCCGTGGTCAATGTGACCGTGCCGACCGACATCTCCACCGGACTCCACCAGGTGGTGGTGCTCGGCGAGAACCCGCCGGAGTCGGCCACGGCGGCCATCGTGATCATCGCCGACCCGACCACGTCCTCCTCGGAAAATGACACCACCACCACCAGCTCGGACGAGCCCGTGGCGGTGCTCTCGAACACCGGCGCCCCGGCTGCCACCCCGATGCTGGTCCTGGTCGGCAGCGGCTGCATCGTCCTCGGGTTGGCGTGCTTGTTCCTGGTGCGTCGGCGCCGCAACGAGCCGGGCGAGCACGTCTGACCGCTCGGGTTGACACCGAGCTCACCCGGCTGGGACTGTGGCGGGCGTTGTCATGCGCGTGGGTGGGGGAAGCCGGTCGAACTCCGGCGCTGACCCGCAACGGTAGGTCCGGTTCGCCGGACGAGTCCGAATGCCCACCCGCGCGTGAGCGGCTCCATCCATCGCCGAGGTCTGCGAGGGGAGCCTTCGCGCTCTGTTGCCGGGGCCCGAGGCGCGCCTTCCCGGACCGCTCACCGAAGAGGTCCACGTCCTCATGGCTCTGCGTCTGAAAGCGGTCGGCCTGGCCGTCGCGCTGACCCTCACCGTTCCCGTGCTCGCCGCAACACCTGCCGCGGCCGCCACCACCACCGCACCCACCGCGGCCGGCTGGCTCACCGAGCAGTTCACCGCCGGCACCCACCTGCAGACCCCCTACGGCGGGACGTACTACGACGACTACGGCTTGACGGCCGACGCCGTCCTGGCCTTGGACGCGGCCAAGGTGGGCCAGAGTTACGCGGCGGCCGCGACCACCTGGCTGGCCCAGCACGTGACCGACTACGCGGGTGACGGCACCACCACCTCGTACGCCGGCCCGCTGGCCAAGCTCGCCCTGGTCGCGGAGGCGCAAGGCCTGGATCCGACGAACTTCGGCGGTCGTAATCTGCTCACGGCCCTCGAGGCGCGCCAGAACTCCGCCACGGGACGGTTTTCCGACAAGTCGGCCTATGGCGACTACAGCAACGCCATTACCCAATCCCTGGCCATCATCGCTCTGCGCCGACAGCTGGGTGCTGCTGCCTCGTCCTTCGTGACCTCGGGTCTGGGCTCACTGAAGACGTTGCAATGTTCCACCGGAACCATCGGCCGCGGCGTGGCGCTGTACTACCAAGACGCAGCCAGCAAGGTTCCCGCCCCGTGTCAGCCGGACAGCGACGCCACCGCCAACGCCATCCAGGCCGGCATCGATCAGATCACCCCCAACGCGGACAAGGCGCTGACCTACCTGATCTCTGAGCAGCAGGCCGACGGCGGTCTGGCCGAGCAGCCCGGCGGGACCGAGAACGCCAACTCGACCGGGTTGGCGGCCGTCGCCTTCGCGCTCGGGGGTGCAGGTTCCGCGGCGACCAAAGCGGCCGGGTTCGTGGCCGGGTTGCAGCAGGCGGCGACCGCCGCCGACACGACCATCGGCGCCGTCGCCTACTCCCGCGGCGCGCCCATTTCGGCCACCGGAATCCGGACCACCCCCCAGGCCATCCTCGGGTTGGTCGTGGCCGACAAGGGCGGCGCCGACACCAGCGCTTCCTACGAACTGATCGGCAAGACCGGAGCGGCACCGGCCGCGCCCATTCTGGCCAAGGCGTTCGGCTCGTTCGTGGCCATCACCCCGGCGCGGCTGCTCGACACCCGGCAGAGCGCGGCGCTTCCGGCCGGCGCCACCCTGACCGTGGGCGTGGCCGGACATGCCGGTGTTCCCGCCGACGCGTCCGCGGCCACGGTGAACATCACCGCGGTCACCCCGACCGGGACCGGCAACGTGGCCGTCTACCCCACCGGCGGTGCCCGACCGACGACCTCGGTGCTGAACCTGATCACCGGGCACACCGTGGCCGGATCCACCCTGGTGGCCCTGAGCGCCGGTATCGGAGCGATCTCGGTGGTCAACAAATCGAACCAGCCGCTGCAGCTGATCCTCGACGTCACCGGCTACACCCGGGCCGGCGAAGGCCGGGCTGCCGGTGCCTACCGGACGGTCGACCCGACCCGGCTGCTGGACACCCGGACGACCACGGCGGTGCCTGCCCTGGGTTCGGTCGACGTCGCCGTGCGCGGCACCCGGATCGACGCCTCCTCCGATGCGGCCGCCGCCGCGATCACCCTGACCACCGTGCTCGCGGCCGGTCCCGGGAACGTGGTCGCGTACCCGTCCGGCGGGGCTCGTCCGACGGCATCGACGGTCAACCTGATCACCGGTCAGACCGTGGCCAACAGCGCCGTGGTGCGGTTGGGCAGCAACGGAAAGATCACCATCCACAACGACAGCAACAGGGCCGTGAACGTTCTCCTCGACATCACCGGGATCTTCGTGAACGGAACGCCGACCCTGTCGGGAACGTTCGTTCCGGTGTCCCCGGCCCGACTGTTGGACACCCGGACCAGCGGCGCAATCGCCGCCCTGGGCGCCCGCCCGGTGACCGTGGCCGGCGCGGCCGGCATCCCGGCCGGCGGTGCGTCGGTGGTGTTCGGCAACGTCACCGGGGTCGTGCCGACCGGGCCCGGGTACCTGGTGACCTACTCCGCGTCCGGCTCCCGGCCGGGCATCTCCTCGGTCAACCTGTTCCCGGGCCAGACCGTGGCGAACTTCTCGGTCACGCCCATCGGAGCCAACGGCCAGATCGTGATCGGCAATCAGTCCCAGCGGGCGGTCAACGCCCTGTTCGATGTGGCCGGTTACGTGCGCTCGTGATGGCGTGGCGCTCTCGCATCGGTCGGGCTGCGATGGCGGCCGGGCTGCTGGTCGGGGCGGGCGTGCTGCCCGTCGTAACCGCGGCACCGGCCGCCGCGTCGGCGTGCAATTCCTCGACCGGGGTCACCGTGGTGGTCGACTACCAGGGGTCGATCTCGGTGGGGTGCGCATCGTCACCCAGCGACGGGTTGGACGCGCTCGACCAGGCCGGCCATGCCTATACGTTCGTGCACAACCAACCCGGCCTGGTCTGCCAAATCGACACTGAGCCCAACCCGTGCAACGGCGCGAAGACGAATGCCTACTGGTCCTATTGGCACGCGGCCCGCGGTGGTCGCTGGTCCTACAGCAACGAGGGCGCCGGCACCTATGACCCGGCTCCCGGCTCGGTCGAGGGCTGGTCGTTCGGGGCGGGCAGTCCCCCGGAGGTCGTCCCGCCGGACCCGGCTGTAGGGACAACGAGCTCGTCCCGAACGACCATCACCTCGACGACCTCCGCGACGTTTTCTCAACCGACCAGTACGTCGCATCCGACCAGCACGTCTCTGGTCATCAGTACCTCGACGCCGACCCAGGCGCCGGCGCCCCCCGGACCGACCACCCGCTCGTCGACCCGACCGCCCGCCGGGACCCACTCGTCGTCTACGTCGGAATCGTCGCCGGCATCACAGTCAGGGGAGTCGAGCGAGTCTTCGACGGCGGTCTCGACCAGCCGCCCCGCGACCAGCCGTCCCCCGACCTCCCGCCCTGCGACCGCGACCACCCGCCCGGCGACGGTGAGCCCTCCGGCGGCCAGCCGGCATCCGACCCCGGCGCCGCCCCGGTCGCCACCGCAGAGCACAGCGCTGCGGGCGGTTCCTTCCGCGGCGGCCACCTCGAGCAGCGCAGATGCGGCCCCGAGCACCGCCCCGGCCGACCCCTCAGTGCTGCGCACCGCCTCGGCTGCGCCGGACTCCACGGGCAGCGCCGGCGGCTGGTGGGGGCTCGGGCTCGGGGTCGCGGCCCTGCTGGGCCTGGGCGGAGCGGCGCTGGCGGTGCGCTCCCGCCGGCCCGGTCCGTGACCGTGCTCCAGACCCGACCGGCCGTGCTGGTCCGACCCGAGCTGCACCCCGGGGCCTGGTGGCTCTGGGCGCTGCTGCTGGCCGCCACCGCGAACCGGACCACGAACCCGCTGCTGCTGGTGGTGACCCTGGCCGTGGCCGGATTCGTGGTCATCAGCTGCCGCCGACCCCTCGACGGCTACCGCAGCGGCTTCGGCAGTTTCCTGCGCCTGGGCCTGACCGTGCTGGCCATCCGGACGGTGTTCTACATCCTGCTGGGCAGCACCGGCGGCGGGCACGTCCTGTTCACCCTGCCGCGGATCCCCCTGCCGACCTGGGCCGCCGGGCTTCGGCTGGGCGGACCGGTGACCGCCGACGGTCTGCTCATCGCCGTCTACGGGGCGCTGCAGCTGGCCACGCTGCTGTGCTGTGTCGGGGTGGCCGCCGTGCTGACCAGCCCGCGACGACTCCTGGACCGGCTTCCGGGGGCGCTGTACGAGGTCGGCGTGGCCGTGGTGGTGGCCCTGTCACTGGGTCCGGAGCTGGTGTCCAGCGCCGGCCGGGTGCGCCGGGCCCGGCAGCTGCGCGGCGACGCCACCACCGGCCGTTCGCTGCCGGCCAAGCTGCGGGGATGGGCCCGGGTGGTGTTGCCGGTGCTGGCCGACGCCACCGACTCTGCGCTGGCCCTGGCCGCGTCCATGGATGGCCGTGGATACGGCCGCAACCGCACCGTGCCCCGCCGCGAACGGCTGCTGACCGGCGCATTCGTGCTGGCCGGGCTGGCCGGGCTGTGCCTCGGCGTCTACGGCCTGCTCGACGAGACCACCCCGAAAGCCGTCACCGTGCCCGCATTGGCGGTCGGGATCGCCGGCATGGTGGCCGGGCTGGCGCTCGGATCACGCCGGGTGCACCGGACCCATCTGCACCACCGACCCTGGACCTGGCGTGACCTCATGGTGATTGCGGCCGGCGCGGCCGCGCTGGGGACATCGATCATTGCCGAGGTGACCGGGGTGGAGCTGAACCCGGTCGAGGTGCTGGTCGTGCCCACCCTGCCCCTGCTCCCATTTGTCGGGTTGCTGCTCGCGGCGACCGCCGGCTGGGCGGGACGACCGTGATCCGTTTCCACGACGTCTCGGTGCGTTTCGAGACCACCCTCGCCCTCCGGGAGGTCGATCTGAGCGTCCCCGAGGGAGAGTTCTGCCTGGTCGTGGGCCCTACCGGGTCCGGCAAGACGACCCTGCTGAGCTGCGTCAACGGGCACGTGCCGCACTTCACCGGGGGCACGCTGACCGGGTCGGTCACCGTCGACGGTCGGGACACCCGGCAGTGGCGGCCCCGGGATCTGGCCGACGTGGTCGGTCGGGTGGCCCAGGATCCGGCCCGCGGGTTCGTCTGCGACCGGGTCGAGGACGAGCTCGCCTTCACGATGGAGAGCCTGGCCCTGCCGGTGCCGGTGACGCGGCGGCGGGTCGAGGACACCTTGGACCTGCTCGGGCTGACCGAACTGCGGGACCGGCCGCTGGCCTCGCTGTCCGGTGGGCAGCAGCAGCGGGTGGCGATCGGGGCGGCGCTGACCGGCCAACCTCGAGTCCTCGTCCTCGACGAGCCGACCAGCTCGCTCGACCCGGGCGCGGCCGAGGAGGTGCTGGGAGCCCTGCACCGACTCGTCCACGACCTCGGCGTGACCGTGCTGCTGGCCGAACACCGGCTCGAGCGCGTGCTCGGGTTCGCCGACTCGGTGATCCTGATCCAGGACGGTCGAGCCCGCTTCGGAGCGCCCGCCGAGATCATGGCCGAGTCGCCGATCGTCCCCCCGGTCGTCGAATTGGGCCGGTTGTCGGAGTGGCAGCCACTGCCCCTGACCGTTCGCGAGGCGCGCCGCCGGGCTCCGGAGCTGATCCCGCGCCTGACGAACCCCGGTGACCGAAAAGCGGTCACGGATGTTCCCGATCCCCGGGCCCAGGTCGCTGGATTGGTGGCCGGGTTCGACCAACGAGTCCGCTCGATCGGCCCGCTCGACCTGCGGCTGGACCAGGGGCAGCTGATCGGCCTGATGGGCCGTAACGGGGCCGGCAAGTCGACCCTGCTCTGGTCATTGGCCGGCGCCCTGGATCCGCAGTCGGGCACGGTCACCCTCGACGGTCGGGCCCCCCGGTCGCTGCGCCCGAGGGAGCGCCGACACCTGGTCACCCTGGTCCCCCAGCAACCGTCCGACCTGCTCTACCAGAGCACCGTGGGCGCCGAACTGGCTCAGGCGGACACCGACGCCGACGCCTCGACCGGCGCTGCGCGAGGGCTGCTGGACCGCATCGGCCCGGGCATCGCCGACGACACCCACCCGCGCGATCTGTCCGAGGGCCAGCGGATGCTGCTGGTCTTGGCCATTCAGCTCACCGCGGCGCCGCGCCTGCTGCTGCTGGACGAGCCGACCCGCGGCCTGGACTATCCGGGCAAGGCCCGACTCACCGCCCTGCTGGTCGAGCTGGGCGTGACCGTGCTGGTGGCCAGCCATGACGTGGAGTTCGTGGCCGCAACCTGCGAGCGGGTGATCATGCTGGCCGACGGCCGGATGCTCGCCGACGGGCCGACGGCCGAGGTGGTCACCGCCTCGCCGGTGTTCGCGCCGCAGGTGGCCAAGGTGCTGGCGCCGTTGCCGCTGTTGACCGTGGCACAGGTCCGTCGGGCGTTGCGGTGATCACCTTTCGCCCGCGTTCCGCGCTGGCCCTGGCGCTGGCCAGCGTGATCGGGTTGGCCGCGTTCGGCTGGCCGTTGATCGTGTCCCCGCACGCCGGGGTGGCTCACGGCGGCGACGCCACGTTGATCTTCGCGGTGCTGTTGCCGCTGGTCCTGGCGGTGGTGCTGGCCGAGTTGAGCGAGGGCGGGCTGGATGCCCGGGCGGTCGCCATGCTCGGCGTGCTCTCCGCGGTCGGGGCAGTGGTCCGACTTCTGGGCGCCGGCGTGGGCGGCGTGGAGCCGGTCTTCTTCCTGATCGTGCTGGCCGGCCGGGTGTTCGGCGCCGGATTCGGGTTCGCGCTCGGGTGCACCACCCTGTTCACCTCCGCGCTGCTCACCGGCGGGGTCGGGCCGTGGCTGCCGTTCCAGATGTTGGGCGCGGCCTGGATCGGGTTCGGTGCCGGCTGCCTGCCCCGGATGACCGGACGGCGCGAGATCACCCTGCTGGCGCTGTTCTCGGGGGTGGCCGGACTGGCCTACGGGTTCGCGCTGAACCTGTCCTTCTGGCCCTTCACCCTGGGTGAGAACACCCAGGTCTCCTTCGTTCCGGGCGCGCCCCTGACCGAGAACCTGCATCGGCTCTTCGCCTTCACCCTGACCACCTCGCTCGGCTGGGACCTGATGCGCGCGCTCACCACCGCGGTGCTGGTGGTCGTGGTGGGTCCGGGAGTGCTGGTGCTGTTCCGCCGCGCCGCCCGGAAAGCGAGGTGGGTGAGCGCGCAGACGATCGACGAATCAGCCGGCTCAGGCCCTTTGACAAGTGGTCAATGAGACTTCCGCGCCCACTCGGGATGACGGAACAGAGCCAAGGCGCTTGATGCCGCGGCCGTAAGATAGAACGCAGCCAGGGCACTGTCGAGGTAAAGGTGCCGGGACGGGTCGCGATGGGACACCCTGGCCGTGCCCACGAAGGCGATCGCTCCGAGGACAAAGTGGACCCAAGCTTGTCCCATCGAGCTGATGAGGACCCACCAGGGCCGTTTCGCCACGGCCGGCGATTGGCTCACGGTCTTCGTGTCCGCCTCCGGCAACATCACGTCAGTTCACCGGGCGGCGGCCGATGGCCGCGGTGAAGCCGATGACCGTGACCAACCCGACCACAAACACGACCACTCCAGCCACCCGGATGGGGCCGGCCAGCGTCAGGGCCAGACCGGCCACACAGCCGAGCACGCCGAGGCCGGCCCCGACGGCATATCGACGCTCCGTGCGCCGCGACAATGGAGTGAGCGCCGTAAAAATTTCCTGGTTGGGATCACCCACCCATTCCGGGTGCCGACGGAACGCCAGGATGCTGGCCGCGGCAGCAATGAATTGCAGCAGCGCGATGCCCAGCCAGAAGGAGTCCTGGCCGCGAAATCGGCCTCGCTCCCAGTCGATCAACCCGAACATCGCGTACATCATTGCGAGCAGGGTGGGGAGAATGAGCTGTCGAGGACGGGATGCCCGCAGCCACCACGGTCGATTCACCACGGTCGACGACTCGCTCACGGCAATAGTGTGCGCCTACCTGATCAGGCGCGACAGTCTTCGGTCGGCCAGCGGTTTGCCGCCGGTCTGGCAGGTCGGGCAGTACTGGAAGGACCGGTCCGCGAAGGACACCTCGGCCACGGTGTCGCCGCAGATCGGGCAGGGTAGGCCGGTGCGGGCGTGCACCTGCAACCCGGTGCGCTTCTCCCCTTTGAGCCGGGCCGCCTGGCCCCCGACGGCCCGGTCCACCGCCCCGTTCAGGGTCGAGACCAGGGCGTCGTAGAGCCGGCCCAGCTGCTCGTCCTTCAGCGTCGCGGCGGTGGCGAACGGGGAGAGTTTGGCGGTGTGCAGGATTTCGTCCGAGTACGCATTACCGACCCCGGCCAGCACCGTCTGGTCGGTGATCACGGTCTTGACCCGGCCCCGCTGAGCCCGCATCAGCTGCTCGAACGAGGCCCGATCCAGCGCCAGCGCATCCGGACCCAGCCGCGCCACCCCGGGCACCGTCATCGGATCCAATACGATCGCCGCCGCCACCGACTTCTTGGTGCCAGCCTCGGTGATGTCGAACCCCGCTCCCGACTCCAGCTTCAGCCGCAGCGCGATCGGCCCGCCCATCTTCGGCGGCAGGGCCCCGAAGCCGTCCGACCAGCGCAGCCACCCGGCCCGGGCCAGGTGCACGATCAGGTGCAGGTCCGGACCCTCGCCGTGAGTGAGAACGTCCAGGAACTTGCCGTGCCGGCCCGCGGTCCCCACCGTCCTCCCGACCAGAGCCGATGGCGGCGGGTCGTAGGTGGTGAGCACGTTCAGCGAGGCCACGGTGAACGCGGCGATGCGTTGACCGCCGGCGTGATCGGTGACGAACGCGGCCAGGGCGGCGACCTCAGGCAGTTCGGGCACGACGCTCAGTCTCTACCCTGGACGGCGTGGGTCGACGTCCGATCGGCCTGGTGATGATCCTCCTGGCTGCGGTGGCGGCCATGGTCGTCTCGGCCGCCGCGCACCGGGTCAGCCCGGGCCGCGCGGTCGTCGCGGCTCCCGAACGGGCCCCGGTGGTCGGTGACTGCCTGCTCACCCCCGCCTCCGACATTTCCCTCGGCGGGCTTCCGTCCGCCGCCGTGACCATCCTGACCAGCTGTGATGGCCCTCGCTACGGCGAGGTCGTGCACGTCGGTCTTGCCCCCGAGACCGAGTGGGTGACCTGCGCGGACTCGGCCAGGAGCTACGTCGGGCTGTCGGCGGATGTGACCGTTTCGTGGACGGCCCTACCCGCGTTGCAGACCCTGATCATCAGCCCGACCTGGGCCCAGCAGGCGGCCGGGCAGAAGTGGGCTGCGTGCGTGGCCTACGTCGGCGACACGGAGCTGCCGATCAGCCTGGCCCACCTGCTGGACCAGTGGATCTCGGCGTCGCCGCTGAGCCAGTGCACCTTCGATCCGGGTGTCACCGAGCTGCGGGACGCACAGTGCTCCGCCCCGCACCGCACCGAGGTGCTGGGCACCGTCGCCGTCAATGCCCCGCTACCAGATCTGACGACGAGCTGCCGCGAGCTGGCCACGGCGGCCACCCGAATGGCCGATCCGACCGCCGGCGGCACCTTGCGGATCCAGGCGGTGGTCACGCACGACGCCTCGCCCGGCGCCTCCACCGCCGGACTGAGCCCGACCGGGGAAGGTATTGCGACCTGCCAGATCACGACCACCGGCGGGCGCACCCTGACCGGCTCGCTGCTCGGACTGGGCAGCCACGCCGTGCCCTGGGCCTGAGCGGCCCTCGGCCGTCGGTGCGCTGCCCATAACCGGATGCGGCCACCCCCGGCGTCGGTCAGGATGGCGACAGCGAACACCGAGGAGACCCGCCATGCCGTTCGACGTCCGGACCATCACCGACACCGAGGTCGGACCGTGGGCGGATGCCGTCGGTGTCGGCTTCCACGAGCCGAACCAGGACCCGAGCGGCGATTTCCGGCGCCGGACGATCGAGCTCGACCGGACCTGGGCAGCGTTCGACGGCGCCCGGCCGGTCGGCACGCTGCGCTCGTTCCCGGTCGAGACGGCCGTGCCCGGCTCGACCCTGGTCACCTCCGCGATCACCGCGGTGACCACCACCCCGACCCACCGCCGGCGTGGCGTGGCCAGCGCGATGATGGCCGCGGAGCTGGCGGCGAGCAAGGAAAGAGGTGAACCGGCAGCCATTCTCATCGCCGCCGAGTACCCGATCTACGGGCGGTTCGGGTTCGGGCCGGCGGCCTGGAGCATCGACTGGACCGTGGACGCCCGGGGGACGCTGCCCTCGTCCTGGACCCCACTGGGTTCGGTTGAGTTCGTCGACGCCGCCGTGGGCCGGCAGGTGGCGCCCGGGCTGCAGGATCAGGCTTTTCGACGCCGCCCAGGCGACATCAAATGGCCGGACCGGTTCTTCGACTTCGACTTCAACCTGCAACGGCCTCCGGGCGCACCCGAACCGAAACCCTTCTTCACCGTCCTTGCCCGCGATCCCGGCGGCGAGCCGATCGGCCTGCTGCTCTATCGGGTCGAGGAGAAATGGGTGAACTGGCAGCCGCAGAGCACCGCTTCCGTCGCACTCATGATCGCGCCGGGGCCGGACGCGTTCGCGCTACTGTGGCGTTTCCTGATCAGCCTCGACCACATCCATGTGGTCCGCTGCGACTTCCGGCCGGTGGACGAGACCGTGTCCTGGCTGCTCGCGGACGGTCGGCGGGCACAGCAGTCCGGCCGCAACGACTATTTCTGGGCGCGGCCGCTGGACGTCCCGGCCTATCTGCAGGCCCGGTCCTACCCGACCTCGGGTCGGGTGGTGCTGCAGGTGGACGACCCGGCCGGCCTGGCCGGCGGGCGCTTCGCGCTGGACGTGACCCCGGACGGGGCGTCGTGCGGGCCCACCTCGGAGTCCGCCGACCTCACCCTGTCCACGGGCGGGCTGGGCGGCATCAGCCTGGGCGGGGTGCATCCGCGGGCGCTGCTCGAGTCCGGCCGGCTCGACGAGCACACCCCGGGCGCCGTGAACCGGGCCGGACTGCTGTTCTCCTGCCCCGTCGCGCCGTGGTGCAGCGTGCCCTTCTGATCAGCCCACGAAGATGCAGAACGGGTGGCCGTGGGGGTCGGCAAACACGTAGAGCGGCTCCTGTGGATCGTCGAACCGGTCGTGCAGGACGGTCCCGCCCAGATCGAGCACCCGCTGCTTCTGCTCGGTGAGCGCGGCCGCGTCGGGCACGGTCATGTCCAGGTGCAGCTGCTGCCCGCGCGGCCCTTCCGGCCAGGTCGGTGCCTGGTAGTTCTCGACCTTCTGAAAGGCCACACCGGGCCCTGCGGACGCTCTGAGCACCAGCCAGTCGTCGCCGTTCGGGTCTGTGTCCTCATCGCCGGCGCGATAGGTCCAGCCCAGCAACTGCCGATAGAACTCGGCCAGCGGTCGAGGATCGGAGGTGTCCAGAACGACGTTGCGGAAGGTCGGCGTCATTCGGACCGACGGTAGCCGCCAGTACGGGTCAGTCGCTGACTTGGACCCCGCGCCAGAAGGCGACCCGGTCCTTGATCTGGGCCGCTGCCTCCTTGGGCTCCGGGTAGTACCAGACCGCGTCCGGGTTCACGGTCCCGTTCACGTCCAAGCTGTAGTACGACGCCGTGCCCTTCCACGGGCAGACCGAATGGGTTTCCGAGTCCCGCAGCAGCCCCGGCGTGATCGAGGACTCCGGGAAGTAGTGGTTACCCTCCACCACCACCGTGTCGTCGCTCTCGGCAATGACCGTGCCGTTCCATGTTGCCTTCATGCTCGTTTCCCTTCTCGGAAGTGGAGGTGCTCACCGATTCAACCCCGACCCGCCCCCGAGAATTTCCCGCGCTACCGTCGCACCCATGCCCCGGACCATCGCGACCTCCGACCAGGTCACCCGCGACGCTCTGCTCGACTTCGTCCGTCCCCGGCACCACATGGTGCTGCTGACCTTTCGCGCCGACGGCAGCCCGCAGGCGTCTCCGGTGACCGGCGGCGTGGATCCGCAGGGCCGCATCGCGGTGGCCAGTTATCCGGAGCGGGCCAAGTCGGTCAACGTGAAGCGGACCGGCCGGGCGGCGGTGGTGGTGCTGTCCGACGACTTCGGCGGCGCCTGGGTTCAGGTCGACGGGACGGCCGAGGTATTGGACCTGCCCGACGCGCTGGAGCCATTGGTCGAGTACTTCCGCGGCATCTCGGGCGAGCACCCGAACTGGGACGAGTACCGGCAGGCCATGCTCGACCAGGGCAAATGCCTGATCCGGATCACCCCGCAGCGGTGGTCGCCGGTGGCCACCGGGGGCTTCCCGGCTCGGCTCGGATGAGCCTCTACCCCGAGATCGAACCCTACGAGTCGGGGTTCCTGGACGTCGGCGACGGGCATCAGATCGCCTGGGAGACGAGCGGTAATCCGGCCGGCGCGCCGGTGGTATTCCTGCACGGCGGACCTGGGGCGGGCTGCACACCGACCCACCGCCGGCTGTTCGACCCGGCCCGATACCGGATCGTGCTCTTCGACCAGCGCGGTTGTGGCCGGAGCCGGCCGCACGCCAGCGAACCCGACGCCGATCTGTCCACCAACACCACCTGGCACCTGGTCGCTGACATCGACCAATTGCGCGAGCATCTCGGAGTCGACCGGTGGCAGGTGTTCGGCGGCTCCTGGGGCAGCGCCCTGGCCCTGGCCTACGCCCAGACGCATCCGGATCGGGTGCGTGCGCTGGTGCTGCGGGGCATCTTCACCCTGCGCAAGCGCGAGCTGGATTGGTTCTACGAGGGCGGTGCCGCGGAACTGTTCCCCGACCTGCGGGAAGACTTCCTGGCTCCGGTGCCACAGGCCGAGCGGGACGACTGCATCGCCGCCTATCACCGGCTGCTCTCGCATCCCGATCCGGCCGTGCACGTGCCGGCGGGCGTGGCCTGGACCGTGTGGGAGTCCCGGACCATCCGGCTGGTCGAGGACGCGAAAAAGGTGGCCGCAACTGCGACACCCGAGTACGCCACCGCGTTCGCCCGAATCGAGAACCACTATTTCGTGCACCGGGGCTGGTTCGAGGAGGGTCAGCTCATCGCGAATGCCGGTGTGCTGAAGGGCATCCCGGGCGTCATCGTGCAGGGGCGGTACGACGTCTGCACCCCCGCGATCACCGCCTGGGATCTGCATCGGGCCTGGCCGGAAGCCGAGTTCGTCATCGTGCCCGACGCCGGCCACGCCTTCGACGAGCCCGGCATCCTGGACGCTTTGATCAATGCGACCGATCGATTCGCCACGTTGTCAGGCTGATTTGTTGCACATGTGCAACAAATCAGCCTGAATCTGACGCTGACCCCGGGTGAGCGACGCGGTAGGGCGAGCGGGAGACTGTTTTGCGCGCCCAGAGTCGGGCGTCACCGCCGCGCGAGCACAGGAGTTTCACCCATGACCGAAATCGGCGCCACCGACTCGCCCGCCTGGATCGCCCTGCGCGAGCACTTCGACGAGGTCAAGGACCTGCACCTGCGTGAGCTCTTCGCCGACGACCCGACTCGCGGGTCCGAGCTGACCGTGCAGGCCGCGGATCTGTTCGTCGACTACGCGAAGCACCGGGTGACTCGCGAAACTCTCGTGCTGCTGCAGGATCTCACTTCGGCCGCGGGGTTGCGGGAAAAGATCGACGCCATGTTCGCCGGGGTGCACATCAACTCCACCGAAGATCGGGCCGTGCTGCACACCGCACTGCGGCTGCCGGCCTCGGCGCACCTGGAGGTGGACGGCGTCGACGTGGTGGCCGAGGTGGAGCAGGTGCGGGCCCGGATGCGCGCCTTCGCCGCCAAGGTGCGCTCCGGCGAGTGGACCGGGGCCACCGGCGAGCCGATCAAGACCGTCGTGAACATCGGGATCGGCGGCTCCGACCTGGGTCCGGTGATGGCCTACGACGCGCTGCAGGACTACAGCGATCGCGGTATTGCGTGCCGGTTCGTGTCCAACATCGACCCCACCGACGGATTCGAGAAGACCCGGGATCTCGACCCGGCCACCACCCTGTTCATCATCGCCAGCAAGACCTTCACCACCCTGGAGACGCTGACCAACGCCCGGCTGGCCAGGACCTGGCTCACCGCCGGCCTCACCGCCCAGGGCCTTTCGGCGGACGAGGCAGCCAAGTCGGTGGCCAAGCATTTCGTCGCGGTTTCCACCAACGCCAAGCTGGTCTCCGAATTCGGCATCGACACCGACAACATGTTCGGTTTCTGGGATTGGGTCGGCGGCCGCTACTCGTTCGACTCGGCGGTCGGGCTGTCCCTGGTCATTGCCATCGGCGGTGAGCAGTTCGACGAACTGCTGGCCGGATTCCACGCCGTCGACGAACATTTCCGGACCGCCCCGTTCGACGCCAACGCCCCGGTCATCCTCGGCCTGCTCAACGTCTGGTACGGCGACTTCTTTCATTCGGGATCGCATGCGGTGCTGCCCTACTCGCAGTATCTGCTCCGATTCCCGGCCTACCTGCAGCAGTTGACCATGGAGAGCAACGGCAAGTCCGTGCGGCTGGACGGTTCCGCGGTCGACGCCGACACCGGTGAGGTGTTCTGGGGCGAGCCGGGCACCAATGGCCAGCACGCGTTCTACCAGTTGCTGCACCAGGGCACCCGGATGATTCCGGCCGACTTCATCGGCTTCGTCGAGCCGAATCACGACCTGCACGATGTCGACGGCGGTGATGCCGATGTCCACGATCTGTTCATGAGCAATTTCTTCGCCCAGTCCACGGCCCTGGCATTCGGCAAGACGGCGGCGGAGATCGCAGCTGAAGGTGTCGCGGAAGCGGTGGTGCCGCACAAGGTCATGCCCGGCAACCGGCCGTCGACCTCGATCCTGGCCAAGAAGCTGACCCCGTCGATCCTGGGCCAGCTGGTCGCCCTCTACGAGCACATCACCTTCGTGCAGGGCGCGATCTGGGGCATCAACAGCTTCGACCAGTGGGGCGTGGAGCTGGGCAAGGCCATGGCCAAGCAGTTGGCGCCCATGCTCACCGGCGAGAGCCCGACCGACAGCGAGGATTCGTCCACCGCCCACCTCATCGAGCGCTACAAGGCGGGTCGGGGCCGCTGACCCTCAGTCCGCAGCGAGGATCTGCTCGCGCAGGATGTCGGCGTGGCCGCAGTGCTGGGCCAGCTCCCGCAGCACGTGCAGGTAGACCCAGCGCAGCGGTAGCGGTCCTCGCCGGTTGCCGCGCACGTTCTCATCCAGACCGAGAGCGGCGACGCGTTCCCGAGACGCCGCGCAGGCCTGACGGTGCGCGAGCTGAACACCCGCAATGGTGTCCGAGTCGGCCAACTCGAACGACTGCTCCGGGGTGGCGGCGGTTCCCAGGGCGGACCGGGCACCACAGGTCACGGCCTCGTCGAACCAGACCTGCTCCAGGAAGATCGCGTGCTTGAGCAGACCCAGCAGGGTGGTTTGGCTGGGGACCAGGCGGCGGCGGGCCTGCTCGTCGGTCAACCCGTCGACGCAGCCGTTGAGCCCGTCCCGATGCTCGTCCAGGAAGGCCTCGAACTGGACACGTAACGGGGCGCCGAGCACGTCCTCGGTGGACTCCGGCACCGTCAGTCCCCGACCGAGCCGTCGATCCGCTCCCGCAACAGGTCGGCATGACCGCAGTGCCGGGCGTACTCCTCGATCATGTGCACCAGGATCCAGCGCAGGTTGATCTCGTCCCTGGCGTTCTGGGCGAGATCGTCGAGTTCGGCGCCGGCGGTGATGATCCGCGCCTGGGCGATCTCCGCCTGCCAGGCGGCCAAGGCGTCGACGACGGTGTCGTCGAGCGACGGGTGCAGGTCCCCGTCGGCGTCCCCGGTGGGATGTGCGGGCCCGAAGAAGATCGGACCGGCATCGGTCGCGCCGGTGAATCTGTGTCGGAACCAGCTGCGCTCGACGTCGGCCATGTGCCGGACCAGCCCGAGCAGGTTCAGGTCCGACGGCGGCACCGCCGCCTCGCGGGCCTGCTCGTCGGTCAGCCCGTCGATCTTGCGGTGCAACGTGGCCCGGTAATAGTCGAGAAACTCGGTCAGGGTGGTGCGCTCGTCGGAACGGAAGGCGGGTTCCTCACGGGCGGGAAAGCTGCGCACGGCGTCGTCGGTCACGGTGCCATCATGACCGCTCAGCGGGTCACTCACGTCTACGCCGGGAGAAGTCCGGCCGCCACCCCGACCAACCGGTATGCGGCGCCCAGCGACGCGACCGTGTCATGCGCGTTCAGCCCGCTCGGATTGGGGACCACCCACAGCTGGGTTCCGCCCAGATCCTGCGGCTGGCGCCCGACCACGGCCTTTCTGGCTCCGAAAGCCGTGCGGTACGCAGTGATTCCGAGGACCGCCGCGACCGCCGGGTGAACCCGTGCCACCAGCTCGACCAAGCGCCCGCCACCCTCGACCAACTCAATGGGATTCAGCTCGTCGGCCCGCGCGGTGGCCCGGGCGACCAAATTGGTGATGCCGATCCCGCTGTGGGCCAGGAGTTCTCGGTCGGCATCGGAATATCCGGAGGAGGCATCCAACACGGCCGGCAGCAATCCGGCGGCGAACAGCGCCGGATAGAACCGGTTGCCGGGCCGGGCGAAATGGGCCTGCGCGGCGGCCGTCCACAAGCCCGGATTGATGCCCACGAACAGCAGCCGGACATCCGGCCCGAGCAGGTCGGGCACCGTCGCGTCGCGCCACCGTTCGAGCTCGTCGCGGCGATATCCCATCCCCCCAGTATCGGGCCGGGCGCAGATCGGTAACGAACGATCACGACGCGCCGGGGCCAACCAAGAAACCCCCTGCGGCGTCTTACGTTTGAGGCACACCACCTGGGGAGGACCGCATCATGAGCAGCATCCGCCGACTCGTCACCACCATTTCCACCATCGCCCTGGCCACCATCCTGTCGTTGGGTCTGGCCCTGCCCGCGTCGGCCGCCACGGCCGGTCCGGCCACCCGCGGCGTGCTCGATTCGGTGACCGCGAAAGCCGGTGCCATCAAGGTGGTCGGCTGGGCCTACGACCTGCGTGAGCCCGGCGCCTCCAGCTCGATGGACGTCGTCGTGGACGGCCGGATGGCCGCCCTGCCCATGGCCAATGTCGCCCGGCCGGATGTCGACCGGGTCTTTCACGTGACCGGCAACCACGGTTTCAACATCACCATCGCGACCGCCACCGGGGCGCACCGGGTCTGCGTTGTCGCCCGCCCGGTCGCGGGCTCCGGATCGACCTGGAAGATCCTGGGCTGCCGCACCGTCACGGTGCCGAGGGCCTGAGCCGACTTACCGACCGAGCAGCTCCCCGAACGGCACGAAGTCGTTGTCCAATAATGCTTTCGGGGCAACGGTCGACCCACCGGCGAGAGCGACGGCCTCCCGAGCAGCCCGCTCCAGTCGCACCCGGACCGCGGTCTCCGACCCGCCGAAGTCGGCGGTGGCGGCGAACACGCCGGTGGGTACCACGGTCATCCCGAGGTAGCTCATCAGCGGACGCAGGGCGTGGTCGAGCACGAGGGAATGGCGGGCTGAACCTCCGGTGGCCGCAATCAGTGCCACCTTGCCCGACAGCAGATTCGGCTCGAGCACGTCGAAGAACGACTTGAACAGTCCGCTGTAGGACGCGCTGAACACCGGGGTGACCGCGACGACCACGTCCGCTTCGGCCGCGCTGGAAGTGGCCGCGGAAAGGGCGGGCGAGCCGAACCCGGTGACCAGGCGATCGGCGATGTCGCGAGCCAGGTCACGCAGTTCGATGACCGTCACCTCGGCTGACTCGCCGCGCGCCGCCAGTTCACGGCGCAGGGCCCGCACCGCTTCGTCGGCCAACAACCGTGTCGTCGAAGGACGTCCCAGACCTCCGGAGATCACCGAGATCTTCACACTGTCACCAGCTCTCGGGCGGCCAGCCGTGAGGCGTGGGTCGGCGCGTCGGGCACCTGCGCCGGCCGCTTGGCATCGAGTTCGGCCCGCAGTACCGGCACCACTTCACCGCCGAGAAGGTCCAGCTGCTCGAGCACGGTCTTGAGCGGTAACCCGGCATGATCGATCAGGAACAGCTGCCGCTGGTAGTCGCCGAAGTGCTCGCGGAAGGTCAGCGTCTTGTCGATGACCTCGGCCGGACTGCCCACGGTGAGCGGGGTCTGGGAGGTGAAGTCCTCCAGGGACGGGCCGCCGCCGTAGACCGGGGCGTGATCGAAGTAGGGCCGGAACTGCCGCACCGCGTCCTGCGAGTTGTGGGCCAGGAACACCTGTCCGCCCAACCCGACAATGGCCGACTCGGCCGGGCCGTGGCCGTAGTGCTCGTACCGCTCTCGGTACAGACTGATCAGTCGCTGGAAATGGTCAGTCGGCCAGAAGATGTGGTTCGCGAAAAAGCCGTCACCGTAGTACGCGGCCTGCTCGGCGATCTGCGGGCTGCGGATCGAGCCGTGCCAGACGAACGGGGGCAGCCCGTCGAGCGGGCGCGGGGTCGAAGTGAAGCCCTGCAGCGGCGTCCGGAACTCGCCCGACCATTCGACCACGTCCTCGGTCCACAGCCGGTGCAGCAGGTGATAGTTCTCGACCGCCAGCTCGATGCCCTTGGTGATGTCCCGCCCGAACCACGGATACACCGGCCCGGTGTTGCCGCGGCCCAGCATCAGGTCCATCCGGCCGTCGGACAAATGCTGCAGATAGGCGTAGTCCTCGGCCAGCCGCACCGGGTCGTTCGTAGTGATGAGGGTGGTCGCCGTGGTCAGGATCAGCCGCTGCGTCACCGCCGCCAAGTGGGCCAGCAGCACCGGCGGGTTGCCGGGGGCAGTGAACGGCGGGTTGTGGTGCTCGCCGGTGGCGAACACGTCGAGCCCGACCTCCTCGGCCTTGCGGGCGATGGCCACCGTGGCCTTGATCCGCTCGTTCTCGGTCGGGGTCCGACCGGTGGTCGGGTCGGTGGTGATGTCCCCGACCGTGAAGATGCCGAACTGCATGACGACCTCCGCGTTAGTTGATGCGTCAACCTGATACTCGGGACAACGGTACCGGGGCAGGGGTTATTCCGGGCCGTCAGCGGGTGGGGACGACGAGGTCGAGGGCGCGCACCACGTCGGCCTCGAGCGCGCTGGGAGCGGCGAGGTCGCCGGCCAAGAAGTGCAGCAGGTGCTGCTGGAACAGCCCGTCGAAGAGGGCATGCACGGCGCCGGGTGGCAACGCCGGGAACCTCTCGGACAGGATCGCGTAGCGGGAGACCACCCGCCAGACCATTGCTGAACACCCCGGTCGAGATCCAGCACGTCGGCGGGCAACGTTTTCTCGAACAGGGCCTGGGACCGCAGGTCGTACCAGCGTCGGTGCGTCCGGGCCTCGTCGCGCAAGGTCGTACCCATGGCCGCGGTGAAGTCGTCCCGGAGCTGTTCGGCGGTCACGAGCTGGTGGCAATCTCGTCGTAGCGGGTCACGCAGGCGGCCTTGTATTGCCGGACGCCGGCCAAAATGAGCGCTCGTCATCGCAACCCCTCCGAACCAGGCGAGCCGCCAGAGTCATGCCCCCGCCGGCTCCAGGGCCCGATTCCAGCTCGCTGCAAACAGTTCTCGAAAAACACGTCATTGCTCCCCTGAAATCGTTTCTTCAAGCTCGATGGCCGCGGCCGATGCCTGATCGGTGTCCAGGTCGAGCAGGCCAGGCCGGGCAGCAGTCCCGCGGACCCGGTCGATGATCAGGCCGGGGGTCGTCCGGGCGACAAGGGCGGACCCGTAGTCGCTCAGATCTTCCCCTTGCCAACGGATATCGCAATGACTCAGCCGGACATCGGCAGCCCGCTCGAGGTGAATGGCCGGGACGACGCCGTGCTCGGGACCGCCTCCGGTGGCGGCCGGTCGGAGGTCTCTGCGCATCGGCCACGGCGTGGTCCGGCCCAGCTCGAGCCGGACATCGTCGAGGTGGATGTCTTCGATCAATCCCGGCCGCTCGGCCCAGATCAGCACGCCGCTCTCACCCCGCGCCAGGATGTTGCGGAATCGGATGTGCCGGATCGTCCCCACCCGGTCATGCCAGGCGGCGGCCCTCACGAAGATTGGTTCCGCGCTGCCCCACCAGCCTTCGGAATACAACTGGGTCTCCACGACGATGTCGGTGAACAGAACGTTCTCGACGCAGCCTTCGGCGCCGGTACCGATCGTCACCGACAGCCCCCGGTGGCTGCGCCGGATGATGCAGGACGAAAAGATGACGTTGCGGATCGGTGCGGACACATCGACACCCACGACCAGGGCGCTCGACCGGCAGGACAAAACGCAGCCGGTGACGACGATGTCTTCACAGGGGCCGTACTGCGGCCACTCGTCGCAGGTTTTCAGTGAGATGGCGTCGTCTCCGCACTCGATGTCGCAGTCGCTGATCCGCACCCGCCGGCACCGGTCGAGATCGATACCGTCGCTGTTCGGCAGTCGCACGTCGGCGCGGATGCGAATTCCCTGGACCGTGACGTCCTCGCATCCGGTCAGGCGCAGCGTCCAGAGTGCGCTGTCCCGCAAGGTCACATCGCGGATGGTCACGTTCGTGCAGCCCAGCAGAAAGGCCAGAAACGGTCGCTCGTTGGGTAACTGCAGGATGTCCGCGCCGCTGGCCTGCGTGACGAACGCGCGTCCGGCGCCGTCGATGACCCCGCCCCCGCTGATGCTGATGCCGGTGGCCTCGCGCGCGGTCAGCAGAGCAGCGCTGGTGTCGGTTCCTTCGTGCACCACACCCGCGGACAGCGCCCCGACCCGGAACCGGGCGGTGTAGTCCGGCCAGCGGGGGCTGCCCTGCAGCACCGCCCCGCTGTCGATGTGCAATTCGACATGCGAACGCAGTTCGACCGAGCCGACCAGGAAGATGCCGCCGGCGGGCACGATGACCGTGCCGCCGCCGGCGGCGTGGGCCGCGTCGACCGCGGCCTGCACCGCCAGGGTGTCCAGGGTGCGGCCGTCGCCGACGGCCCCGTAGTCGGTGACATCGTGGGTGCTCACGATCACCGGACCAGCTGGTCGGCGGACCGAAACACGGCCGGGCCGCTCAGCTCGGCGGTGGCCTGCGTGGCGCTGAAAAGTGCACAGAATCGGATCTGCACGTTCGGACTTTCTCCTGGCTCGAATCGTCACGGGCACCGCTGGCCGGGGTCAGCGCCAGGGCACCCCACTGCCGACCCGGATCGACCAGGCGTGCAGGATCCGAACGACCCTCTGGTCCCGCTGAGCATCAGCCAATGGCAGGTACAGGTTGACGTTGAGGTTGGCGTCCGACCAGTCGGCGATCATCCAGATGTTGGAGCCGGCACAACCGGAGCTGTAGCAACTGGCGAGCATCGCGTCGTACCAGCGCGCCCGCTCCTGCTCGTAGGTGGAATCGGTGGGGGCAATGACAGCCCCGGCCGGGTCGGTGATCGGCTGCGCCCGGTCGACGCCGTACTCCTCCATCACCACTGGCTTGGCCGTCGTCAGGCCGGCTTTGACCACGCCCGCGACCAGGCCCTTGGTCTGCGCGTAGGTGTACTGCGCCCAGGAGGCGTTCGGGTAGGGGTGGAAGTTGACGAAATCGATACCAGGAGCGTTCTGGACCATGAAGGGGTCGTTGCCGCCGCCTTCATCGGCCCGGCCCCACTGCACCGGGCCGGCCGCGGTGTGGATCAGTCCGTGGCCTTCGCCGCCGGCGGTGACCAGGTGCGACGGGTCGAGGCCCTTGATGAAGGCGGCGGTCCGTCCGATCCACCACTTCAACGTTTCCCCCGAGGGGTCGCAGTACTGCTCGTTCTTCACGCCGTACGGTGCGCTCGAATCGGTCACCGCTGTCGGATCATCGGCGCAGTCATCGCGAGGCTCGTTCATCACCTCCCACGCGAAGACGGTGGGATCGGCCTTGTACGCCACCCCGGTGACCGTGTTGACCCGGTCGACCAGGTGCTTCACGTATTTCTGGAACAACACGTTGGCGGTGTAGCTGCCGAAGAATTGCAGCTTGTTGGTCAGACCGGCCTTGGTGGCGTAAGCCTGAACCCCGCCGTAATCATTCCAGTAGTTGGACAGGGTGAGGATGACCTTCATGTGATGTCGCGCGGCGCTGGCCATGATGTAGTCCAGCCGCTGGAATGTTTGTTCGTTGTAGTTGCCACTGGCACCGGGATCGAAAGCGTAGGCATCACCGGTATTGAGGTCGAACGCCCAGGTCCGCAACACCGTCAGACCCTGACGCTCGGATTCCAGCATCTCGCGGTCGATCTGTTCGCGCCAGCTCAGAACCGAACCGGGCAGCAGGATCTGGCCCTGGATGGTGGATTGCAGATGCGCGACGGTGGTGTCCTGGCGGCTGAACAGATCGTATTCGTTCCAGCCGACATAGCGAAATGCCTGCCCCGATTGGTTGAAGTCCCCATTCTTGGACCTGACCGTTGCATCGCGTACCGAGTGATTGCGGATCTGCAGATCGACCTGATCAGCGACGGTGAACCTGCTGTCGCGGGCGTTCACGGCCAGGGTGTAAACCCCGTCGGGCAGCTGCCTGGTGTTGACCTTCAACGCGAAAGGTTGGCTGCCGTCGCTGGACGGCCTGCCCAGGATGATCGGCAGGCTGTCATGAGCGGACAACTGCAGCCACGCAGTTTTCACCCCGAATCGTGGGTCCGGGTGGATGACCCCGCTGACCATGACGGTTCCGGACAGGATGCTGTCGAAGGTGGGTGTCCTCACCTGGACGGCGAGCCGGCTGTCGTGAACATAGACGGTGCTGCTCGACCGGCTGCTGGCACCGGTCGCGTCGGTGGCAGCGACGGTGATCGTGTGCAGACCGTCACCGGCCTGCCAGATGTTCCACGGGAGTTGCCATTCGCCGGTGCTGGGGTCGATAGTCATCGATGCCGGGGCAGCGGCGTCGATGGCCGCCGTCACGCTGGTCACCGGACCGTTGTCACCGGGGGTGACGGCAGCGGTCACGAGGTAAGCAATGGAGAAATCAGGCGTGCTGATGGTGCCATCGGTCAATGGTGCCGTGATGTGCACGGTGGGCGCAGCGCTCTTGCCGAATCTGACGTCGTCGAAATGGACGCTCCCGGTGTAGGACGCCCCTTGCCCGACCACCAGCAGCAAGATTTCTGATGCCTGAGAGATCGGAGCGGCGTACCCGGTCGCCAGCTTTTCAGTCACCGTGTTCCAACCTTGGTGCAACGGCGTCAAAGCATTCGCCGGGGTCCACGGACCATTGAAATAGACCGCCGCGGAGAGGCCGGCAACCGGTGCATAGATGTCGACAGCGACCGTTTCGTACCCGGCCAGATCGACCTGAGCACCGCCGGCCAGAACCGCGTCCGCGCCGGCTTGGTCATAGGAACCTCCGGTCATCTTGACCGGCAACGCCAACGAGCAGGCACCGACGCTCGCCATCGTGCAATCCTGACTCACATCGGTTCCGCCACCGGCAGTCTGATCCGCCGACAGCCAGGTCGGTGCGGTGAAGCCATCGACGCCGTCCTCGAATCCGAAGCTCGGCGGCGCGCCGCCCGCCGCCACCGGAGTCGCCGCCCCCACCGAACCGATGATCGCCATTGCGGCCGCGGACAGCATGGCGACCGCCGTGCGGGGCCTGCGCCGTTGTTTGTCGGATGATTTCATGCGGTGCACCCTTACTGGGGCATTCGAACGGGAACTCCCGGACATTCCGATGAAAGACAGGACAAGCCGGTCCGGACGACAACCATTCCCGCGAAGTCAGCCGGCACTGCGTCTATGGTGTGAGGTGCTCGAGTAGTCCTAAGAAATGCTGGATGTGCTGGCTCGGACCACCAGGTGGGCGGTGATGTCCTGGTACGAAGACGGCTTTTTGCCTTCGATCAGATCCAGCAGGGTACGGGCGGTGTGCACCCCGTACGCGGAAATGTCCCGCGACAGGGAGGTCAGCGCGGGGTGCAACATGGCGCACAACTGGGAATCGTCCCCGGCGACCAGCGACAACTGCTCCGGCACAGCGATTCCCATCTCGCGGGCGACGCCCAACCCGGCCACTGCCATGATGTCGTTGTCAAAGGCGATGGCGGTGGGCCGGCGGGACCGGGTGAGCAGGGCCCGGGTGGCCCGGGCCCCGTCCTCCCAGCTGTAGTCGGTGATGATGACCTCGGGGTCGTTGAGCCCGTGCTGTTTCATGGCCGCGGTGAAGGCGCGCGACCGGATCTGGGTGTGCTCCAGGTCGGGCAGGCCGGCGACGCGGACGATTCGACGATGGCCCAAGGCGACCAGGTAGTCGACCACCGAGGTGACGGCGGCGTCATCGTCGCTCCACACGCTGGGCAGCGCACTGCCGGGTCTTGGACGCCCGACCAGCACCGACGGCACGCCGAGTTCTTCGATGACCGGGACGCGGATGTCGGTGACCCACAGGTCGGTCACCACCAGACCGTCGATGCGGCGTTCCGCCCACCAACGCCGGGTTGCTTCGACCGCGCTCCGGTGATCATGCACCACCTGCAGCATCAGAGCTGTTCCGCGGGTGGACAACTCCGCCTCGAGCCCGGCCATGAAGCGCATGAAGAACGGCTCCACGCCCCATGTTTCCGGAGTGCGGGCGAGAATCATGCCCACCGCGTGGGCGCGGGACACGGACAATGACCGGGCCGCGCTGCTGGGCCGCCACCCGATCTCTTCGGCGATGCTCAGGATCCGCTCTCTGGTCTGGCTCGACACCCCGGGCAGACCGTTCAAGGCGTACGACACGGCCCCGGTCGATACGTTCGCGCGTTTGGCGATGTCGACGATCGTCGGTCGGACCACCCTGGTCATGGCTGCGCAGTCCCGGCCAACGCGGGAGCGGTGACGAGTTGATTCGCGCTGCGCACGACCAGAGGGTCATCGAACCAGGCCTGCTGCAGCGTGGCCGCGGTCGCGATGGTGAAGGTGGCGGATTCGCCGGGCAGCAGGGTCACCAGCATCTCATCGACGATGGCGTCGGGGGCGAGGCGGTCGGCCAGCACCGCCAGGTCGCGGGTGAAGGTGCGAGCGGTGATCTCCAGACGATATCCGCCCTCGATCGGCATCAGCCGGCTGTGCAGGTCGGCAGCGGGGAGGTCGCCGCTGAGGTCCTCGACGAAGTGCCACCAGGCCTGAGCGCTCCCGGAGCGGGCCAGGAGCACTTCGCCCGCAGGATCGCGCGGTTCCGCCACCGATGCAGGCAACGCGAAGGTCGAGGTACTGCGCGGACTCAGGTCCACAGACACCGTGGTGGTGGCCAGGACGGATCCGTCGAAAGCCCTGCGGGAGACGAGAACCTTCTCCTGCCAGGCCTGTCCGCTGTCGTTGACAGCGACCAGGGCCACACCGCCGGCCCGTGGCTGCACCGTCAGAAGTCGGTCTCGGTAGGCGGTGCGCATGGCGTACCAGAGCGGTTTGGCGCGGCCGTCGCCGTCGATCGCCGCCCAGGACGTCACCGGCCAGCAATCGTTGAGCTGCCACACGATGGTCCCCATACAGGTCGGGCTCAACGATCGGAAATGCTCGATGCCCAGGGCCACGGCCCGGGCCTGGTTCAGAGATGTTGCCCAGTGCCAGTCCTCGAACGAAACCGGAGCCGGTAGATGCGCGAGCAAACCACGGGCCAGTTTTCCGTTGCCGTCTTCCGCCTTCTGGTGCCACAACATGCCCGGCGACTCCGGGGTCAGTGGCTGGTCGTGCACCGAACGGGTCAGGGTGGCCCAGGTCGGGGGGCCTTGGAAGCCGAACTCGGAGACGAAACGGGGTCGATAGCTGCGGTAGGCGGAGTAGTCCAACTGATTCCAGACGTCCCAGACGTGCATCGTGCCGTGGGCGGGATCGTTCGGATGCCTCTCCGGTGACATCGAATAGGGACTGCCGGGGCTGTAGGGGCGGGTCGGATCCAACTCGGCGAGCACCGCAGGCAGCACATCGGCGTAATAACCCCAGCCCCAGGTCCGGCCGCCGAGTTCCTCCTGCCAACCCCAATCCCAGTAGCCCCAGATGTTTTCGTTGCCACCGTTCCACAGGGCCAGGCTCGGGTGGGGACTGAGTCGGGTGACCGCTTCGCGGGCCTCGGCGACGACTTCCGAGCGCAACGGTTCCTCTTCCGCGTAGGCGGCGCAGGCGAACAGGAAGTCCTGCCACACCAGCAGACCCAGCTCGTCGCAGACGTCGTAGAAATCATCACTCTCGTAGATTCCGCCACCCCAGATGCGGACCAGGTTGACGTTCGCGTCGCGGGCCTGCCGCAGTCGCTGCGCGTACCGGTCGGGGCCGATCCGCGAGGGGAAACAGTCGTCGGGAATCCAGTTCACGCCGCGGGCGAAGACCGGGGCGCCGTTGACCTGCAACGTGAACGGCGTGCCGTCCTCGTCCGGTTCGACGTCCAGGGTGACGGTCCGGAATCCGACCCGGCCCCGCCAGCTGTCTGTGGGGCCGGCCACGTCATGGACGGCCACCTGGACGGGATACAACGCCTGGTCCCCGAATCCGTGCGGCCACCACAGCGCCGCATCGTCGACCCTCGCCTCCAGCACCGCGGACGTCGCGCCGTCCTCCAGCTGGGTCGACAGGTGCTGGTTGTCGATGTTCAGGCTCACGGTCAGCGGGCCGAGGTGACCGGGGCTGCGTTGCACGTCGACATGAGCCGACAACAAGCCTGCGCTGTCGTCCACGGTCACCAACGGGCGCACGCCGGCAATCCGGGCCACCTGCCAGGTATGGATGGTCAGCGGCCGCCAGATGCCCACCGTGGCCAGGTCGGGGCCCCAATCCCAACCATAATTCGATGCCATCTTCCGAAGTGCGTTGTACGGGTGCGGATAAGCCAAAGGCCGCGGACCGAGAGCGACGCTGGCCCGCTGCGCCCCGTCCACCGGAGCAGAGAAGGTGACCGCCAGCTCGTTACGCCCCGGCCGCAACCGATCCGCGATCGGGAAACGATAGCTGCGATGCATATTCGCCGCCCGGCCGATCACCGTCCCGTTGAGCTCGACCACGGCGAGGGTGTCCAAACCCATTGCCACTAAATCAATCTCCAGATCCTGGGGGCGGTCGTCCCAGTCGACGACGGTTTCGTAGCGCCAGTTCACCCGGCCCACCCACTGGCAGAGTTGTTCGTTCTCGTCCAGGTAGGGATCGTCGATGACCCCCGCGGCAAGCAGGTCGAGATGGACGCAACCGGGAACCGTGGCCGGAAAAGAAACGCCTTCGACCGTGGCGGGAACCTCACCGCCGTCGGCTCGGACGGTCCAGCCGTCGGTCAGCTCGATACTGCGGCTCATATCATTTGACCGCTCCGGAGGTGAAACCGTTGTAGATGAACCTCTGCAACACGATGAAGATGATAAAGGTCGGGACCGTGACCAGGATCGCCCCGGCGCAGATGTCCTCCCAGTGGGCGCCGAACGGACCCTTGAACCGGAACAGCGCCGTCGACATGGTGCCCAGGTTGTCGTCGGGCATGTACAGGAACGGGATGTAGAAATCGTTGTAGGTGGTGATTCCCTTGATGATCACCACGGTGGCGATGGCGGGCTTGAGCAGGGGGAAGATGATCCTCCGGTAGATGGTGAAGGAGTTGGCTCCCTCCAGGCGGGCCGCCTCGTCCAACGCAATCGGGATGGTCCGGATGAACTGCAGGAAGATGTAGATCGACACGATATCGGTGCCGGTGTAGAGCAGGATGGCCGACCAGCGGGTGTCGAACAGCCCGAAGAAGTTGATCACCTGGAAGGTGGCCACCTGCGTCGTCACCGCCGGGACCAGGGTGGCCAACAGGAACAGCGCGACGACCACCTTCTTGAAGC
Source organism: Nakamurella sp. (assembly GCA_965277905.1). Taxonomy (GTDB): domain Bacteria; phylum Actinomycetota; class Actinomycetes; order Mycobacteriales; family Nakamurellaceae; genus Nakamurella. The sequence goes on along the minus strand of CBDIDW010000006.1, from coordinate 2,232,791 downwards.
GGAAATTGAAACGGTCGACCGCGTAGGCCGTCATCGAACCGATGATCACGGTGCCGCCGATGGAGAACACCAAAATGAAGGCCGTATTTCCCAGCGCATTGAGCATGTGCCCGTCCTGGAAGGCCGTCACGTAGTTGCTGAAGTTCAGCCAATTGCTGGGCGGATCCAATGCCCCGCCGCCGCTGTCAGCCTCGGCTGAGGTCTTCAGCGAGGTCAGCAGCACCACCACCAGCGGGACCAGCATGGCAATCGAGCCCACGATCAACGACGCGTACTTCGCAGCCACGGCCGTGCCGGCCCGAAGCGGGTGGTACGCCGGCATCCGGTCGCCGTACCCGTGGTTCGTGTCGGGCCGACTCACCGTTGATGTCATACCAGGTCCACCTTTTCGTCGGGAACGATCAGGCGTTGGAGCCAGGCCACCACCAGGATGATGAGCAGCAGCACCAGCGCCGCGGCCGAGGCCAACCCGACTTTGTTGAACTGAAATGCCTGCTGCACGGTCTGAATCACGAATGTCTTACTGCCGTTGGACCCGCCGGTCATGATGTAGGGAATTTCGAACACCGAGAGCGAGCCGGAAATGGCCAGGATGAAGCTCAAGCCCAGGATCGGCTTGATACCCGGCAGGATGATGAACCGGATCTGCTGCCAACGGCTGGCGCCGTCGATGTCGGACGCCTCGTACAGATGCCCCGGAATGGACTGGATCGCGCCCAGGAACAGGACGAAATTCAGACCCAGATACCGCCAGATCGAGGTGCTGGCCAGCGAATAGTTCACCAGATCCTGGTTGCCCAGCCAGAACTGCGGAGCGATCCCGAACACGTGGAGCACCGAGTCCAGTGTGCCGCCGGGCTTGAAGAAGTACAGAAAGATGAATCCGATGGCCACCCCGTTGATCAGGTACGGGAAGAACAGGATGCCTTTGAACAGGTTCTTGAATCGGACGTTGAAGCTCAAGATGGTGGCGAAATATAGGGCCAGGGCCATCTGGATGACGGAGCCGACCAGGTAATAGAGGCTGACGTAGAACACGCGGAACAGTTCCGGGCGGGTGAACAGCTCGACAAAGTTCTTCGTACCGACGAATTGTTTCTCGGGGCTGACCCCGTCCCAGGAGGTCAAGCTGTAATACACCAGGTTCGCCACCGGGATGTAGGTGAAAATGATCAACAGCGCCAGCGGCACCAGCAGGAACAGCCAAGGTGTCAGCGTCCGCATCCGGACTCTCGGCCTTCGGCGCGGCCGGTCACCGCCCTGGCTGAGCTCGGCCTCGGCCACGCCGATTGTTGCCTCGGTCATCTGCGCAAACCCTCCTGACGCGGCTCCGGTGGAGCGTCGTGGGCGTGGACCTGTCACTCGCTATCGGCTGTGCTCGGGCAGGGGTCCGGTCGCGGCGACCGACCTCGCCGGCGGCGGCGAAATCGTCCTCGACCCCGCCGCCGGGCGACCTCTCGTTTCCGCTGGTCGGCCACACCCGGCCAGCCGAGACGGGTGCTACTGACCGACGGAGCTGATGCCGTCCGCCCACTTGCTGTTCCAACCGGCGAACACCGAGTTCATGTCCCCAGACACCGCACCGCGGGCGACGTCGACCAATTGCTGCGCCGAGTTCGGCGAGGACAGGAAGCCGACCTCGGACTGGTTGTCGATCTTGCTGACCGTTCCGGCCTGATCCTGGCTCAGCTCGATGTAGGTCACACCGATCTTGGTGTAGTCAGCGAAGGTGACCGGCAGCCCGGCACCCTTCTGGGTGGGAATGGAACCCTGATCGGTGGCGAACCCGGACTTGTCGGTGAACCAATCGATCCAGGCCCGGGCCGCAGCCTGGTTCTTCGAATGAATGTTGATGGCCTGGTTGTAGTCCGGACCGGTCACCGCGCAGAACTTTCCGTCCTTCTGAGCAGGGAAGGGCATGAACCCGATGTCGGCCGGGCTGGCCCCGGCCTTGGTCGCCGCCTGCTGCATCTGCGTGATCGCCCAGGAACCCAGCCACATCGTGCCGACTTTGCCCGTTCCCATCAGCGTCTTCGAATTCTCCCAGTTCGTGGTGGTCGGATCGGGCTCGATGAGCTTGTCGTGTGCGGTCGTGAACAACAGCGAATAGACGTCGTAAATGTCCTTACCCTGCGTCCAGGGTGCCTTGTCCGTGGCCAACGAGGCATTGGCATTCGGATCGCAGGTGGCCGAACCCAATGCGCCGGACCAGCCCTGCACGGGCCAGCCGTCGTGATAGTTCGTGTAATACGGGATCGCGCTGGTCTTCGCCTTGATGGCTTGGAGATCGGTGATGAACTCGGCCGGTGACGTCGGGTCCTGAGTGATACCCGCCTGCTGCCAGACCTTCTTGTTGTAGACCATGCCGTTGGCGTTGCCGAATGTCGCCAGACCGTAGGCCTGGCCGTCCAGCTTTCCCCCGGAAGTCGATGTGTCGATCCAGTTGTAGGTCTTCGCCAACGTCGTCGCGTCGCCCAGCGAGGAGAAGAATTTCGGGTAGTCGGCCCGGGAGATCGACGGCGGAATCAACAGCACATCGCCGTAGTCCTGGGTGTTCATGCGCGTCTTGACTTCGCCCTCGTAGTCGGTGATGGCCTGGAACTTGACGTTCACCTTCGGGTACAGCTGATTGAACGCCGCCGCGTACTTCTTCAAGGTGCCGTCCTGATCCAAGTCCGTTCTGTTCGTCAGAACCGTGATGTCACCTGACACGTCCGCGGTGTTCGCGCTGGACGCCGGGGCACCGCTGTCGGTGGAAGAGCTGCTCGAGCTGGAGCTGCTCGAGCTGGAAGAACTGCTGGAACTGGACGAACTGCTGGAACTGGACGAACTGCCGGAGCTGGAAGAACTGCTGCCGCACCCTGCCAGGGCAATACCGCACACGATACCCAGCGCTGCCGCACCAGTAAGTCGTCGTCTCATGAACCGGTCTCCGTCTCTTCGTTGAGTCGATTGTGGTTTGTTCCGTTACTTAAGTGCTTAAGTTGTAGAGGCCCGAAAAGCTCTGCGAAAGACGGGTCTGGATGGGGACGTTAGAGCATCCAACTCGCCAGGTCAACGAGAAACTCACCCGTTGTGAAGCTGTGACCTCCTGAGGGCAAACAGGTCCGGACATTCGAACCCCTTGCGCGCCGCCCACCCCGGCCACCCCAGAGGATCCCAAACCGGGGCATTACGCGCATAACCTCGAGCTCGCGAGATGAGGCAGCGGGGCCTGCTCGGTCCGAATCAGGTGTGCGACCGGTCAGCCCGAACCGGGCGCCGTCGCTCGCGTGAGGCGACCAGGCCGGGACGGCGATCCGGCACCTGGACCGCATCCGGCGCCCGACCACTGCGGGCTTCCCGGTCGGTCAGCTCGGGGCCAGCAGCCGGCCGATCTCGGCGCAGCCTGCTACCAGGCGGCATCGTCACCGCGCAGACACGCCCCGCACACCTGTCAGTGCGGAGCGACCACGCCCAGACCCTGGGTGCCGGAGATCGAGCAGGCCACCCCGGTGCCGTGCATGTCGCAATAGCCGCCCGGGTTCTTGGTCAGGTACTGCTGGTGGTAATCCTCGGCGTAGAAGAACCCGGTGTCCGGGTTGATCGGCTGGATCTGCGTGGTGATCTCGCCACGGCCGGCGGACAGCAGCGCGCCCTGGTACAGGTCACGGCTGGCCACCGCCCCGTCGAACTGGGCCTGGTCGGTCGGGTAGAGCGCGGACCGGTACTGACTGCCGACATCGTTGCCCTGTCGCATGCCCTGGGTGGGGTCATGGTTCTCCCAGAAGGCCCGGAGCAGCGCGTCGTAGGTGACCTGGCTCGGGTCGAATACGACCAGAACCACCTCGGTGTGGCCGGTGCGCCCGCTGCACACCTCTTCGTAGGTCGGATGCGGGGTGAATCCACCGGCGTACCCAGCGGCGGTGGTCCACACGCCGGGGATCGAGGCGAACAGACGCTCGATGCCCCAGAAGCAACCCATCCCAAAAATTGCGGTCTCAAACCCATCCGGGAAGGGCGGCGTCATCGGATGACCGGAGACCAAATGGGTCGGAGCGACCCGCATCGGGGTCTCCCGGCCGGGGAGTGCGGTTTCGGCCGTAGGTGTTTCTGTCTTACGTGAAAAAAGGAAGCTCATGTCCTCCAGCGTACGAGCGGGGCGGTGCCCCCTCCCGGGCGATTGCCGCCGGTGGCGCACGCCGGACCCGATGGAGCCGACCGGCGATCGGCTGGGCAGAATGTCAAGCCGCCAGTTCTTCAAGGAGGAGACGTGACCATCCTGGCCCCGGCCCGAACTCGGGCCATTCCGCAGCCTTCCGCCGGTGTATGGCCCGGACTGTTCGATCGGGTCAGCGCGCCCGTGCACAGCCAGGTCGCCAAAGCGTTGACCCGCGGCGCGATTCGCAAGCTGCCGATCACGCTGGCCTTCCCTGACGGCACCGTCTGGGGCCGCGGTGGTCCCCGCCTGCAGGTGGTGGATCCGGCCTCGTTCTTCGCTCGGCTCGGCGCGGATGGTCTCATCGGCTTCGGCGAGGCCTGGATGACCGGCGACGTGACCACCGGCGGCTGGCTCCCGGACAGTCCGGAGACGGACCCGGCCCGCATCAACGCCGCCACCGACGAGCTCGCCGCGGTGTTGACCGTGATGGCCCGGCGGATGTCGATCCTGGTGCCCGGTGCGCTGCAGAAGATGCGTCGGGCCTGGCAGCACCACGCGCCTTCGTCCGAGGAGAACACGGTCACCGGCGCCCGGGACAACATCCACCGGCACTATGACCTGTCCAACGACCTGTTCGAACAGTTTCTCGACCCGACCATGACCTACTCGTCCGCCTGGTACGAGGCCGGTGACGACCCGGACCGGGACCTGGAGCGGGCGCAGTTGCGCAAGATCGACGGCATCTTGGACCTGGCCCGGGTTCAGCCCGGCCAGCACGTGCTGGAGATCGGGTCGGGCTGGGGCGCGCTGGCCATGCGGGCGGTGGCCGAGCGCGGCGTGCGGGTGACCACGCTGACCCTGTCCGAGGCGCAGAAGGAATTGGCCGAGCAGCGGATCGCCGCGGCGGGGATGTCCGATCGGATCGAGGTCCGGCTGGAGGACTACCGCTCGCACGCCGGCGCCCATCCCGGGCAGTACAACGCCGTGGTGAGCGTGGAGATGATCGAGGCGGTCGGCGAGCGGTACTGGCCGGACTACTTCACCGCCATCGACCGGCTGCTGGCGCCCGGCGGCCGGCTCGGGCTGCAGTCCATCACCATGGCCCACGACCGTCTACTGGCCACCCGGAACTGCTACACCTGGATTCACAAGTACGTGTTCCCAGGCGGAATGCTCCCGTCCCTGACCGCCATCGATCAGGTGCTGGACGACTCGACCGGGTTGCGTGTGCTGGAGTCCAGGCGGCTCGGCCGGTCCTATGTGCCGACCCTGGCGGTCTGGCGTCACCGGTTCAACCAGCACTTGCCGCAGATTCGCGAGCTGGGATTCGACTCCACCTTCATTCGGATGTGGAACTTCTACCTGGCCTATTCCGAGGCCGGCTTCGCGGCCGACTACCTCGACGATTGGCAGCTCGGAATCGGACGCCCGTAAAAGGGTCACCGATCGTTGGCCATCCGCAACGACTCGGGCTTCGAATGGGTGAACAACGGGTAGATTCCCCCAGCAAATGACGGGTGTGGTGACCATGAGCTTACGACCGCTGCCGGTCGACCGGACCAGTTCCCCGGCCGGCGACCTCTCGCTTCTGGGCAGGCCTTGATGTCGCAGCTGACCCCCATGCCGCCCAGGCCGACCCGGTCGGCGGCTCTGCAAGCGCTGCTGGATGAGGCCGAGGCGGAGCTGGCCCGGACCGAGCGGAGCCGGCCGGCATCACCGATCCCGGCGCAGTCCCACCGGACCGTCGGCATCGGCTCGTCGGTGCCGTCGGTCGCGCCGGTGTCGGATGCGCCGGCCGGGACTGCGGGTCGGGCGATCGTTGCCCAGCGACAAGGCCCGGACTCGATCGAACCCGACCGAGCGGCTTCCAGCCAGGTCTGGGAGACGGCTGCGCCGCGTCGCGCCCGGGTCGCCCGAACCATGCTGAGTTCACCCACCGGCAACGGCGGCGGACGGGGCCGGGCGGCCAGGTCGCGACGAGTGACCGGACCGAGCCGGGGTCCACGTCGACGCGGGCGCACGTTACGCAAGAGCACCCGCGGCCGCATCCACCGCATGGTCGCCGGTCGCGGGCCGCTGCGCCTGAGCCGGCCCGGCCGGGGACGATCGGCGCAGGTCCGGCGGCTGATCCGAGCGGCCGCGGCACCGATCAACCTCACCCCGATGACATGGTCGACGGCACCTGTGGTGGCCCAACCCGCTCCCGCGATCAGTCCGGCGGCAGGCCCCGCGGGTCGGGCCGGCTTCGCCCCACGTTCTCCGGCCGAGGTCGCCGCAGCGTACTTCGCCAGTACCCCGCTGACCTCGGGCGAAGTGGCCGCGCGTGATGGCGCGGCCAAACGGAGCGAGCACCAGCGCCGTCGCGCCCTGGTCGTGGCCATGGCCGCCGTTGCGGCCGTGGTCGGGGCAGTCTTCCTGCTCACCTGGCAGCTGGGCCGCGACCGAGCCCCCCAGCCGCCCGCCTCGCCGGCCTCGGTGACCACGCCGGTGGGACCTGTGGCGGCACCCGCGGTGCCGGTGACCTCGTCCGCCGGGCCATCGCCCTCGCCGGGTCGACCGGCGACGACCGCACCGGTCGCGGTGGGCAGGGTGACGACCAAACCGGCCCCGACCTCCGCTGCCGCACCGGCGGCCCTTCCGATTCCGTCCGGCCCGACGTCGGTGCGGCCGGGTGACAGTCACCAGGGCACGGTCGTCGCTGGTTCGAGTCGGCTGACCGGATGGGTTCTGGTTCCGTCGTCGCCCTGACCGGCCGGGCAGACTCGGGGCATGACCTCCTCCACTGATCGATCGCTGCGTCGTCTCGGTCGTTCCGGCTTGGCCGTCTCCGCCGTCGGGCTGGGTTGCAACAACCTGGGCCGCACGGGCACGGTGACGGCCGATCTGGACGGCAGCCGGGCCGTGGTGCAGGCCGCGCTGGACGTCGGTGTCACCCTGTTCGACACCGCGGACGTCTACGGGGCCGAACCGGGGGTGTCCGAAACGCTGCTCGGGCAGAGCCTGGGCCGGCACCGCGACGACGTGGTGGTAGCAACCAAGTTCGGCCTGGACGCCCGGGGCGCCAACGGCCCGGACGACGGGGCCCGGGGCTCGCGCCGGTATGTGCTGCAGGCCGTCGAGGCCTCACTCCGCCGGCTCGGCACCGACTGGATCGATCTGTATCAACTGCACGTGCCCGACCCGGCCACCCCGATCGGCGAGACCCTGTCGGCCCTGGACGACCTCGTCCGGGCGGGCAAGGTGCGCTACATCGGGCACTCGCAGTTCGCCGGCTGGCAGGCGGTGGACGCGGACTGGTCAGCCCGGCAGTCGGGCACGACCCGATTCCTCTCCACCCAGAGCGAGTACTCGCTGCTGAAGCGAGCCGCCGAGGCGGATCTGCTGCCCGCCCTGGAACACCTCGGTGTCGGGCTGCTGCCTTTCTTCCCGCTGGCAAACGGGTTACTGACCGGCAAGTACCGGCGGGATGAGGCGCCGGCCGACTCCCGGCTGGCCCGACTCAAGCCGGAGGCGCTGGCCTCGGCGCCCTGGGACACCCTCGAGGCCCTGAGCGGGTTCGCCAGCGAGCGCGGTGTGGGCCTGCTCGAGGTGGCCTTCGGCTGGCTCCTGGCCCGACCGGCAGTGGGCTCGGTGATCGCCGGTGCCACCCGACCGGAACAGGTCCGGGCCAATATGGCCGCCGCCGCCTGGGCCCCGAGCGCCGACGACCAGGCTCTGTTGGACGAGATCACCGGTGAGCGCTCCGCAGCCTGATCGGATACGTTCCTGCGGTCTCATCCAGTGACCGACACCACACGGGGCGTTCGGCACTTCTCGGCGACTCATGAGCCGGCGCCGGACGGTCGAGGGAGCGCGTGTGCTGCGAGCGATGCATCGGATGATCGTGCTGGTGATGGCTGTTCTGGTCGCGTCGACGCTGGCCGGGACCGCCGCCGGGGCCGCGGTGCTGACCTCGATGGTCGCCGACGAACTGCGGCCCGGTCAGATGGTCGATTCCCCCGACCACTTCGTGCACCTGGTCATGCAGGCCGACGGCAACCTCGTCGCTTACGGCGGGAGCGCGGCCCTGTGGGCCTCGCGTACCCAAGGTCATCCCGGTGCCGTTCTGTTCCTGCAAGGCGACGGCAACCTGGTTGTTCGCTCCTCCTCGGGCTCAGCCCTGTGGGCCACATACACCCAGGGCTCCGGGCCGCGAGACGTGCTCACGGTGACCAATCAAGGGGCGGTCATCCTGTCCGACTGGGTCGGGCACCACCTATGGGTCACGCCCTCCACGGCCAACCGGCTGGCCGGCGGGAATGACCTGCTTCCCGGCCAGTACCTGTACGCGACCAGCGGCGAATACCTGGCCATGCAGGGCGACGGAAACCTGGTGGTCTACCGGGCGGGTCGGGCGCTGTGGAACACCGGCACCATGGGCCACCCGGGCGCCCGCGCGCAGATGCAGACAGACGGAAACCTCGTGGTCCGCGGGACCAATGGCGTGGCCGTCTGGGCATCGGGCACCCGCGGCGCGGGCACCGGACTGGCACTGGTGCTGGGCTCCGGCGGGAATCTGGCCGTGGTCGACCAGGCCGGTCGAGTCGTCTGGCCCAAGGCGACGCCGCCGACCGGTGCGCAGCTGGCCGGACAGCTGCTGGCCCTATGGGGTGGGCGGTTGGGCGGCGAGGCCGGGGTGCTCGCTGACCTGCAGGCGGTCAGCGCCGGTCGACTGATCACGAACTCCTCCAGCTGCGGCCACTCCGTCACCGTCGACGCCCGGCTGCTGTCGGTGCTGGTGCAGCTGACGTCCCGCTACCAGGTCTTCCTGAACAACATCATCACCGGGCACGGCTGCGACTCCGCCCTGCACCCCAAGGGCCAGGCCACCGACGTCGAGCGGATCACCGACCCGACCACCGGCAGCACCACCATCTTTCACGGCGACAACGCCGCGCTCGTTTCTCAGTTCCTGGTGTACCTGGCCGCTCTGCTCCCGGTCGGCGCGGGCTTGGGCCAGCTCGGCTGCGCCGGGAACAACGTCGCCCTGCCGGCCGGCATCCAGCACTTCCCGGACACCTGCAGCCACCAGCATCTGCAGATCGCCCTCGACACGCACTGACCCCGGCCCGCCCGAGCGGGATCAGCGGGCGAGCAGCAGCAGCGCCGCGCTGGCGTTGAAGACCACGTGCGACACGATGGCCGAGCCGAGCCGGCCGGTGTTCCAGGTGATCATCGCGTGCACCCAGCCGACCATGAGCAGGGTCGCCATCAGGGTGAGTGCCCCGATGGGGTCGCTGATCTCGGACAGATGCAGGAGCGCGAACAGCACCGCGGAGGCGGCGTAGGTGGCCCGGCGCCGCCGGCCGACATCGGCCTCGGTGGCGACGCCCCCGCGGCGCTGCCCACGTCGGGTCAGGCTGGCCGACACCGAACGCAGCAGCAGCCCGCGGAAGAACAGCTCCTCGATCACCGGCGCGATCAGCGACCCGCCAATGATCACGTTGACCACCACGGCCATGGTGGACAGGCCGCCGCCGGTGATCTGATCCAAGTTGCCGCCGCCGGACCGACCGAAGAATGTCTGCACGACCAGGGCGATGATCGCCGAACCGATCCGCAGCCCGATGCCGAGTCCCAGCCCGATGGCCAGGTCGACCCACCGGAATCTCAGGCCCAGGTCGGCGGAGAGCCGGCCGGTACCCCGTCCCCGGCTGGCCATCCAACAGGCGCCGCCCAGCCCCAGCCAGATGGGCAGGAACCCGGCCACCACCACCTGAACCTCACGCGGTGCGTGCGGATAGGCGGCGAACGGCCAGGCCAGGACGAGGGAAAGCAGCAGCACCCCGCCCAGTCCGGCCAGCACGTCCAGCGCCGTCCAGCTGCCCGGCTCACCGCCGAACGGCGGACCGGGGCGGGTCGTCTGCGAGTCCGGCCCGAGCTGTCCGGGGGCAGCGGCGTCCGGTCCACGCGGAGTGGGGGCTGCCCACACGTCGGCGGGCGGGAGCGCGGCGACCACCGGGAGCGGGATGGTGGGCGGGTCGATCTCCGCGGTCAGCTCTGGTGCGGGTACGCCACCGTGGTCGGGGCGCCAAAGGTCTCCTTGATCGACCTCGGCGACGTCCACCTGGCCAAGTTAGCCGCAGAGCCGGCCTTGTCGTTGGTTCCGGAGGAGCGCGCCCCGCCGAACGGCTGCTGCCCGACCACCGCGCCGGTCGGTTTGTCGTTGATGTAGAAGTTGCCGGCGGCAAAACGCAGGGCCTGGCCGGCCCGGGCCACCGCCTCCCGATCCCGGGCGATGATCGAGCCGGTCAGGGCGTACGGCGTGGACGTGTCCACCTGCTTGAGCACCTCGTCGAAGGAGTCGTCCTGGTAGACGTGCAGCGACAGGATCGGCCCGAAGTACTCGTCGCAGAAGATCTCGTCGGTCGGGTCCGAGCCCAGCAGCAGCGTGGGCCGGACGAAGTAGCCGACCGACTTGTCGTAGGTCCCGCCCGCGATGACCTCGATCGAGTCGGTCGCGTGCGCCCGATCGATGGCCGCCTTGAGCCGACCGAACGACCGGTCGTCGATGACCGCCGAGGTGAAGTTCGACAGGTCCTCGACCGAGCCGACGGTCAGCGCCTCGGTCTGGCCAATCAGGTCGTCCTTCAGCCCTTCCCACAGCGAGGACGGGACGAAGGCCCGCGAGGCGGCCGAGCACTTCTGACCCGAGTACTCGAACGATCCGCGGATCAGCGCCGTGCGCAACACGTCCACATCCGCCGAGGGATGGGCGACGATGAAGTCCTTGCCGCCGGTCTCGCCGACCAGCCGTGGATAGCCGCGGTACCCGGAAATGTTGTCCCCCACCGACTTCCACAGCGATTGGAAGACCCGGGTGGAACCAGTGAAATGGATGCCGGCCAATTCCGGGTGGGCGAGGACAACCTCGGAGATCTCCGGACCGGTGCCCGGCAGCATGTTGATCACGCCCGCGGGCAGGCCCGCCTCGATGAGCAGCTCCATGGTCACCGACGCGGCCAACTGTTGGGTGGTCGACGGCTTCCAGACCACGACGTTGCCCATCAGGGCGGGCGCGGTGGGCAGGTTCCCGGCGATGGCGGTGAAGTTGAACGGCGTGACCGCGTAGACAAAGCCCTCCAGCGGGCGGTGGTCGGTCCGGTTCCAGATCCCCCGGGAGTGCGCCATCGGCTGCTCGGCCAGCAGCTGCCGACCGAAATGCACGTTGAAGCGCCAGAAGTCGGCCAGCTCGCAGGCCGCGTCGATCTCGGCCTGGTAGGCGGTCTTGGCCTGACCGAGCATGGTGGCGGCGTTCATCCGGGCCCGCCACGGCCCGGCCAGCAGGTCGGCGGCGCGTAGCAGGATGGCGGCCCGGTCGTCGAAGTCCAGGTCGCGCCAGGCCGGCGCGGCGCCCAGGGCGGCATCAATGGCGGCCTGCGCGTCCGCCTGCACCGCGTGCGCGGAGTGCCCGAGCACCCGGGCGTGGTCGAAAGGCGCCACCACGTCGAAGCTCTCGCCCGATGGTCGGCGGAACTCACCGCCGATGTAGGCAAGCAAATCGCGCGGCGAATCGAAATCCTGCAGCGCAGAAGTGATCTGCGCCCGCTCCGGGCTGCCCGGGGCATAGTCCAGGACCGGCTCGTTGACCGGGGCGGGGGGCGAGGTGACGGCATCCATGACAAAGGACTCCTAACCGTATAAATCAGTGATAGATCAGTGAGAAACGAGTGAGCGCAGAAAGAACAGGACGTTGGCCGGACGCTCGGCCAACCGACGGGTGAAATAGCCATACCAATCGGTGCCGTACGGCACGTAGACCCGCACGGAATGACCGGCCTGGGCCAGCCGCAGCTGCTCGTCGGTCCGGATCCCGTACAGCATCTGGTGTTCGTAACCGTCGACCGCCCGACCCGCATCGGCGGCCAGCCGCTCGCCGATGGCAATCATCCGCGGGTCGTGCGAGCCGATCATCGGGTAGCCCTGGCCGCCCATCAGCGTCCTGAGGGCCCGGACATACGCTCGATCAGTCTCGGCCGGGCTCGCGTACGCCACGGATTCGGGTTCCTCGTAGGCGCCCTTGACCAACCGCACCCGGGATCCCGACCCGGTCAGCCCGGCCAGATCGGCCTGGGTACGCCGCAGCATGGCCTGGATGGCCACCCCGACGTCGGGATGGTCCTGACGGAGCGTGCGCAGGATTGCCAGCGTGGAGTCGATGGTGGTGTGGTCCTCGATGTCCACGGTCATCCGGGCGCCGATGGCGTAGGCGGCGTCGGCGATCCGCTTCGCGCCGGCCAACGCCACGGCGTCCCCGTCGGGCAGCGCCTGACCGATGGCCGACAGCTTGACCGACACCTCGGAACCGGCCGCCTCGCTGGCCGCCGCCAGGGCCTGCAGCAACTCCAGGTAAGCGGTCACAGTGGCCTCGGCCTGCCCGGCGTTGGTGGTGTTCTCGCCCAGGTGGTCCAGGGTGACCTGCAACCCGTCGGCCCGCAGCTTGCTCACCACGGCGACGACTTGCGCCGTGGTTTCGCCGGCGACGAAGCGCTGGACCACGCTGCGGGTCAGCGGTAAGGCGACGAGCGTGCGCCGCACCCGGTCGCTGCCGGACAGCACCAGGATCGGTTTCCGGAGCCAGAACACAGTCACCCCTTCATCGGACGCCCTTAATCGGACGATTGCCCGATTGTAGGCTAGCATGCCATCACCGGACCTGCGGGATCTCGGTGCCGGAACAAGGTGGAGGTGGGCGATGACCGAGGTGGTGCGTCGGCAGCCGCCGCAGGTGCGCCGCCGACTGCTGCTGGATGCCGCCCGCTCCGTGATCGCCGAACGTGGGTTGCCCGCCACCACCGTGCGCGATGTCGCCGCGGCCGGCGGGGTGGCCGTGGGCACCGTGACCTACCACTTCTCCGGCATGTCCGAACTGCTGGCTGGGGTGCTGGAGCAGGAGATGAGCGAGTTCTCGGCCGGAGTATGGGCCGCCGCCGATGCCGCTCCGACCGGCCGGTCCGGGTTGCTGGCCCTGATCGACGGGTTGCTGGCCACCGACGCCGACGACCACTGGCGGCTGTGGCTGGATTTCTGGGCGCTGGCCGCGCATCGCGCGGACTACGCCCAGTGGCAGGCCCGGGTGTACCGGGACCTGCACGGACTGACCGAGGCCCTGCTGCGCCGCGGGGTGGCCGACGGGAGCCTGGCCGTGCCCAGCCCGGCCACCCATGCCGTGCAGTTCATCGCCCTGCTGGACGGGTTGGTGGTGCAGGCCTATCTGCCCCACTCCCGGCTGACGCCGGCGCAGGCGCGGGAGATGCTGGTGGCCTACTGCGACGAAACGTTCTCTCCTGGAGGTAATGAATGAAGATCCACGGTGCGGCGGCACTGGTCACCGGAGCGGCCTCCGGACTCGGCGCGGCCACCGCGCGGGCCCTTGTCGACGCGGGGGCGCGGGTGGTCGGGCTCGATCTGGCCGCGGGCTGGGAACGGGGCGGTCCGGCGCCGGACGGGGTGACGGCCGCCGCCGGAGACGTTCGCGAGGCCGCCGACGTCGAGGCGGCCCTGGCCGCGGTGACGGGCCCGCTCCGGGTGGTGGTCAACTGCGCAGGCATCGGCACCCCGGGTCGGGTGCTGTCCCGCCGCGGGGTGCACGACCTGGACACCTTCCGTCGGGTCATCGAGATCAACCTGATCGGCACCTTCAACGTGCTCCGCCTGGCCGCGGAAAGGATCGCCGGCAGCGAGCCGGTCGACGAACAGGGGCAGCGCGCTCTGATCGTGAACACCGCCTCGGTGGCCGCCTTCGACGGGCAGATCGGTCAGGTCGCGTACTCCGCCAGCAAGGGCGGGGTGGCCGCGATGACGCTCCCGCTGGCCCGGGATCTCGCCTCCTCCGGGATCCGGGTGATGACCATCGCCCCGGGCATCCTGGACACCCCGATGATGGCCGGGGTGACCGAGGAGTTCCGGACCGCACTAGCGGCGAACGTGCCCTTCCCGGCCCGGTTCGGGCGGCCGGAAGAATACGCGAACCTGGTGCTGTCACTGGTGGCTCAGGACTACCTCAACGGGGAAGTGATCCGGCTGGACGGGTCGCTGCGGATGCCTCCTCGGTAAGGGTCGACGCCGACACCTAGGCTGACCAGGACAACCGGCCGTGACCGGCGACGGGCGGCAACAGAGGGGAGAACGCGATGTTCGGCTCCAAGAAGTCGGCCGTGGAGAAGGCGGTGGTCGACGAGCACAAGCGTGCCCGCAAGACCGCCAAGGTCGAGGGCAAGTCGGCCAAGGCCCAGGAGAAGGCGGCCAAGGCCGAGGCCAAGGAGCCGCCCGGCCTGATCGCCACCCTGACCGATCGGAAGACGGCCAAGCGCGCCATCCAGGTCGTCTCGATGGTCGGGCCGGTGGTCGCGCCGATCGCCCTGGACGTGTCCACCAAGGTGCGCGGGTATTTGGACGAACGTCGGGCCCAGCAGCTCGGAGTCTCCCCCGACGACGTCGGCGCCTACCGCGGACCCACCGGGCCGGTCGCCGCCCGGATCGCCACCCTGCAGGCCGCGGTGGACGATTTGAAGCGGCGTCGCAGCAGTGACCTGCAGGTGGTTCGGTTCGCCGACGCCGCCCGGGCCCGGCTGGCCGACCTGAGCACCGCCACCCGGACCTCCGCGTCCATGCCGTCGGGCCGTCGACGGGCCACCCTGTCCGCCATCCGCAAGGACCTCAACCAGATCGACGCCGACCTGATGACCTTCCTGGTCGGCCGGTCGGCCTGAGCGGTAGCACCAGAAACCAGTCGTGACCACCGCCTCCACCGCCGTGATCGCTCGGCTGGTCGATGGTGTTCCAGCCGGAGACGAGGTCGGCGCCGACCACAAGGCCCAAGCACTGCGTTGGCTCAGCGAAACAGACGACATTTATCGGCGCCTCAAGCCGTCGACGCCATCACCGCACCTCGTCGCCTACTTCCTGGTGGTTGACCGGAAGACCAGTCGAGTACTGCTCTGTGACCATCGTTCGTCAGGTTTGTGGCTGCCGACCGGCGGACATATCGAACCGGGTGAACACCCCGCGGATACCGTCCGGCGGGAAACGGTCGAAGAACTCGGCATCGAAGCACACTTCGATCCTGTTCACGGGGTTGCCCCCTTTTTCCTCACGGTGACGGAAACGGTCGGCCCACCGAACGAGCGGCACACCGATGTCACGCTGTGGTTCGCTCTTGCCGGCGACGGCGACCAGCTCATGCGGCCTCACCATCGCGAGTTCGCCGGGGTGCGCTGGTGGGGCCACGATGAGCTGCGCTCGGCCCCTCCGACCCAGTTCGAGCCGCACCTCGTGCGGGCACTCGACCGCGTTTAGCCGAGGATTGACAGTCGTGACTACCCCTTCGCTCATCACCACCCGATTCGGCTTCTCCAGTACCGCTGACGATGTCCTTTCCGGCATCGACCTCACGGGTGTGCGGACCATCGTCACCGGCGGCGCCTCCGGGATCGGGGTCGAGGCCGCCCGCGCGCTCGCCGCGGCCGGCGCCGAGGTCACTCTCGCGGTACGGAACGTCGAAGCGGGCCGGGCCGTGGCCGACCAGATCCAACAGTCCGGTGTGCGCGTTCGCCCTGAGGTGATGCGGCTGGACCTGGCCCACCGCGAGTCGGTGACCGCGTTCCTCGACGACTGGGAGGGATCGCTGCACCTGCTCATCAACAATGCGGGCGTGGTCACCAGCGGCCTGGAACGGACCGACGAGGGATGGGAGCTGCAGTTCGCCACGAACCACCTGGGTCATTTCGCCCTGGCGGTCGGACTGCACGACGCGCTCGCCGACGGGGCGGCCGAGCGGGACGGGGCGCGGGTCGTCTGCCTGAGTTCCACTGCGCACATGCGAGCCGATGTCGACTTCGACGATCTCCAGTTCGAGCACCGGCCCTACGACCCGCAGATCGCCTACGCCCAGTCCAAGACGGCCAACTCGCTGTTTGCCGTCGAGGCGAGCCGGCGCTGGGCATCGGACGGCATCGTCGCGAACGCGGTCAATCCCGGTGGGATCGCGACCGGATTGCAGCGCAACTTCAGCCCCGCGCAGCGGGCCTCACTCGACGCAGCCGCCGCCGCAGGCTTTTTCACCTACAAGACGGTGCAGCAAGGCGCGGCCACCACGATGGTCGCGGCGGCGGCGCCCGAGTTCGCCCACACCGGCGGTCACTATCTCGACGACGGACAGGAGGCCTACACCGTGGGCAACGACGCCTTGCTCGCCGACCACCCCCACGGCGTCAAGCAGTGGGCCCTCGACCCCGCCGCCGCCGCACGCCTGTGGACGGTTTCCGCCGACCTGACGGGCTGACGGGCCGGCAACGATCGGTCAGGGCGTGAGGGCCTGGAGGCCGTGCACGCGCAGCAGCTCCAGCTTCGACGCATCTTCCGAGTCGGGCGTGGCCGTGTACATCACGATGCGCAGGTCGGTGCCAGGCGCAGTCAGCACGTCGCAGTCGATTTCGATGGGGCCGACCGGGGTACTCCACGCTCACCCCGGCCAGGCCGGCCAACTCCTCCCGACGAGCCCAACGCTCGGCGTCCCGCTCCCGGGGCCAGCCCGACCTCCTGGGGCCGGAGTCGGTCGCGCCAGGCTCGCAACACCTCCGCGAACTCCTGCACGCGTCCAGCGTGCCTGGATGCGACCCCTCGGGCCTGGTACTGACAGGGCATACCCCCGTCGGCTCGCGGTGGCGCAAGGTGCAGCCATGACGACCACACTGATCACCGGGGCGAATCGAAGCCTCGGACTCGAGACCACCCGCCGGCTCATCGACGCCGGCCACACCGTGTACGACGGGATGCGTGACCCGGCCAGGGCGATGCGGCCCGCGAGCTCGGCGCCCACGGGGTGGGCCTGGACGTCACCAACGCCCCCTCGGTCGAGGCAGCCCTGACCCTGACCGCACCGGGCGCATCCAATTCTGAGCCTGACCAGCGTGGGCGCGGAGACCGGTGTGCAGGCTGAGAACCGTTCTCACCGTCTGACTCCGGCCACGAAGATCTCTACTCCGGCCAGGAACTGCTCCCGGTCGTCGTGGTCGCGCAGCTGGGCTGCGGCCTGCGCCACGACCGGGTGCGGGTCGTGCTCCACCCACAGCGCGGCGAGCTGATCGAGGTAGGTCTTGCGGTCAGCCCCGTCAGTGAGCGTGCGCGGCCCCGCGACGTACTGCGCGGCGGACCCAAGGACGAAGCTGACCAGCGCTGATCCCGCGTCCGAGAGTGCCGCCGGCTCGACGCCCAGCCGCTGGAGCTGGATTCCCATGCCCTTCCAGATGCGCAGGACGGCAGGCTGCATCGGTTGGCGCAAGAGCTGGGTGGCCACCCAGGGATGTGCGTCGATCGCGTCGAAGATGCTGAGCGCCAGCGCACGGATGGCCGACTCTGCCTGCTGGTCGGACGCGACCCCTGCCGTCCACCGACCCACGACGTGGTCCGTCGCCGCGGCCAGGAGGTCGTCCTTCCCGTCCACGTGGTGGTAGACGGCTCCACGACCGGTCGACAGGTGATTCGTCAACGCTCGTACCGTCAGCTCACCCTCTCCGCCCGAGTCGAGAATCTCGACCGCTGCTGTCACGATCCGCTCCCGCGAGAGGGCATCGCTGCGCCGTGGACTCCTCGTCGCGGGATCGGCCATGAGGCAGTTTGACACTTGGTGGACCGGTGGTCCAAAGTGGGCGACAATGGACCAACGGTCCAATCACCATCTGAGGAGAACCTGTGACTGTTCCGATCACCGTCGTCGGCGCAGGGCTCGGCGGTCTCACTCTCGCCCGCGTGCTGCACATCCACGGCGTCCCGGTCACCGTCTACGAGGCGGACAGCTCGCCGGGCGCGCGCATCCAGGGCGGGCAGCTGGACCTGCACGAGCACAACGGTCAAGCCGCGCTGCACATCGCCGGCCTCGCCGCCGAGTACCGCTCGATCCTCCACCAAGGCGGCGCTGCCCAACGCGTCACCGACCGCCACGGCGTCATCCTGGCCGAGGTGCCCGACGACGGTTCCATGGCCAAACCCGAAGCGCTGCGCGGAGACATCCGGCGCATCCTGCTGCAGTCCCTCCCGGCCGAGACCGTCCGGTGGGGCAAGAAGCTCCTCTCGGCCGCCGCCCTGGGCGACGGACACCACCACCTGTTCTTCGCCGACGGCACGGCCACCACCTCCGAGGTCCTGGTCGGGGCCGACGGGACCTGGTCGAAGATCCGAGCGCTGCTGTCCGATGAGAAGCCGACCTACTCCGGGATGAGTTACGTGGACACCTACCTCCACAACGTCGATCGCCGGCACCCATCGACGGCCGGGGTCGTCGGGAACGGAGCGCTCTACGCCCTCGAACCGGACCAGGGGTTCCTGGCCCACCGCGAAGTGGACGACGTGATCCACACCTACGTCGTTCTGGCTCGCCCGGTCGACTGGTTCTCCGGCATCGACTTTGCCGACGCCCTCGCCACCCGAACTCGGATCGCCGCCGAGTTCGACGGGTGGGCGCCCGAGCTCATCGCCCTCGTCGCCCAGAGCGACAGTGACCCTGTACTCCGCAGCATCTACCGACTCCCCGACCGGCACCGGTGGCCCCGAACTACAGGCGTGACCCTCCTGGGCGACGCCGCCCACGTCACCGTTCCCGGCGGCGAAGGCGCCAACACGGCCATGCTCGACGGCGCCGAGCTCGGACAAGCGATCGCCGACCACCCCGGCGACGTCGAGGCAGCCCTCGCGGCCTACGAAGCCGCCATGTTCCCCCGTAGCGAGGCCGAGGCCGCCGCCGCCCACGAGACCGTGGAACTGATCTTCGGAGCAGACGCGCCGCACGCCCTCGCCCGGCTCTTCAACGGAGAGTAGATCGACGCGCTACCTTGGGATGCAGTGCAGCAAACCGCAATCCACGGTGGTGGCCCGGTCACCTGTCGAGTTTTCCCAGCCTGAGGAGCCGAGATGGTCGAGATCGTGTACGGCGTGCTCGACATCGCAGTCGGGTTGTTGATCGCCTGGGTCGCCTTCCTGGTCATCTATCGACTGCTGCACGAAGACCGATGATTTCGGAACAGGCGCTCGCTGGGAGACACTGAATTTCATTTCCGCCATTCAATTGAATGGTCGGCTGCCCGCCTGGCATTCCCCGTGGCACACGACCAGTGCCGCAGTTGGGGCCAGAGCACGCCCCAGGGCGCGGTGCGGCCGGTGCACACGCGGACCGGGGCGCCTTTCTCCCCGTTGTCGACCCCGGCCGGGCTGATGAGCAGGGCCGCCACGGTGCACCCGGTGAACGCGCGTGCCCACTGCGGCGGAAATTTCCCGACCATGATGGTCGTCGTGGCGGACTCGGCGGGCGGCCCCCAGTAGAAGAAGGCATCGTGGCCGGAGTAGACCGGCGGGAGGTCCGGGAGGGTGGCGCGGGCCAGGGTCAGCGCCCCGGCCTCGCCGTAATTCTCGGTCAGGATCACCGTGTGACCGGACTCCGATGCCGGCAGGGCCCGGGCCACATTCGCGACGGTGGCGACATAGCCGTCCCAGCCCACGGTCTCGCCCATGTCCGGGTTGGGTCCCATACCGACCCGGAAAAGCGCAGATCCGACCGGGAACACCGGCAACGTCAGCCCGACCGTGATGATCACCGAAGCGGCGAACACGACTCCGGCCAGCCGTTCGCGCCGGTGCCGCACGATCGCGTCGAGCAGCGGCCCCGACCCCGCCGCCATCAGAGCCGGGTAGAACGCTGCCGGATAGTACGCCTTGCCCCCGCTGACCAGCATCAACACGACAAAGGCGAGAAAGGCGAAGCCCAGCCAACCGTCGCAGGCCCGCCGGGGTCGCGACAGCACGCAGACCAGCCCGACGATGAGCACGACCACCGCGATCGGTCCGATCTCCAGGATGGTCAGCGGCAGCAGGAGTAGCCGCGACGTCGAGGAGGTCGAGCCGCCGGAAGCGATCTGCCCGGCCACCGCGGCCTGCGGGAAACCGTGCACGGCCTGCCAGATCACATTGGGGGACGCCAGCACCGCTGCGATCGCTGCTCCCACCCACGGCTTGCTCGTCGCCAATACGCGTCGAGGACCGAACACCAGAATCCCCAGCAGCGCGCAGAAAAGCACCGGCACGAGCAGCACCTTGATCTCCATGGCCACGCCCGCGACCAGGCCGAAACAGATCCAGGGCGCCCACCGCTGCGGCTGCGCGCGCAGGGCCCGGATCAAGAGCCACAGCGCCGCGGCGCTGCACAGCATGTCAAAGGTGGTCGTGGAGAACAGATGCCCGACCGGAAGGACCACACCGGAGAACGCGGTCGCCGCCGCACCCGCGATCTGGTGTCGGCGCAGCGGGGAGTACTCGCGGGCAATCAGCGCGCCGACGACGACATAACCCGCGGCGGCCAGCGCGGGCAGGATCCTGAAGGCCCACAAATGGCCGCCGACCAGCCAGTACCAGCCGGCCGCCAGGTACGGCACCAGCATCGGATTGTCGGGGGCCGCCCAGGCCAGGTGCCGACCGGTGACGACGAAGTAGTACTCGTCACGATGAAACCCGTATCGCCCGGCCACCACCATCAGCACCACGACGACCGCGGCGGCGATCCCCCACACCCCGGCGGGCAGGCGATGCCGGTCGGCACCCCGGTCCGCCTCCGCCACCTGCTCCGTCACGTTCTCGACGCTAGGCCCCCGCGGGCGCGGCCAGGTGACGACGGCGTCACAGGACGCGGCGGGAATGAGAAATTGGAATCCGCGGCCGGGCCAAAGTCTCGACCTCGGACAACGTCAATAGTATGATCCGTGGAACGTACTTTGCGGCGGAAGGGTCGGCTATGCGGGCAGCGTGGTTCGAGAGGCGGGGACCGGCGCGGGACGTTCTCGTCGTCGGCGAGATGCCTGATCCGCACCCCGGTCCGGGGGAAGTCCGGATTGCGGTCCAGGTGTCGGGTCTGAGCCCGGGCGATGTCAAGAAGCGCTCGGACTGGCTGGGCTCCACCGACATGGCGTTTCCCCGGGTCATTCCGCACAGCGACGGCGCCGGGGTCATCGACGAGGTCGGTGACGGGGTTTCCGCAGAGCGGGTCGGCACCCGGGTGTGGTGCTATGGAGCGCAGTCCTACCGCGCGTTCGGGACTGCGGCCCAGTATGTCGTGGTGCCGACCGCACTGGCGGTGGCCCTGCCGTCGTCGGCGGCGCACGACGATGCGTGGCTGGCCGAACAGGCGGCGTGTCTGGGTATCGCCGGGATCACCGGTTATCGGTCGGTGTTCGCGGACGGTCCGGTGGACGGGCTCTGGGTGTTGATCTACGGAGCCGTGGGTGGGGTCGGCTCGATCGCCACCCAGATGGCGCGTCGTGACGGCGCCACCGTGATCGCCGTGGTGCGTGCGGGGCAGGAGGAACGGGCCCGGACCCTGGGTGCCGCCCACGTCCTCGATTCGGCGCGGACCGATCTGCCCGAGGCCGTCCGGGCCCTGGTGCCGCACGGGGTCGACCGGATCGCCGACCTCGACTTCGGTGCCCACATCGAGGCGAATGCGAAAATGGTCGGGATCGGCGCCACCATCTCGTCGATCGCGACATCGGTCGAGCAACCGAGCATCCCCTACTGGACGCTGGGGTTCGCCGACACCTGCTTGCGGTTGCTCGGCAGCGACGACTTTGCCCCCAGGGTCAAGGCAGACGCAGCGGCCCAACTGACGCAGGCGCTGATCGAAGGCCCACTGCAATCGGTGATCGCCGAACGGGTCCCGCTCGATCGCATCGCCCAGGCCCAGGAGATGGTCGAATCCGGAGTGGCCGGCCGGGTGATCGTGCAGATCGATTGATCCGGTGGCCGATCTGGCACTGGTCTTCCACGACCTCGTCCGCTTGGAGACCGCGCTCTGGAACGCGGTCGACGCCCGGCTGCGCACACAGTGCGGCCTCACCCTGGCCTGGTTCGAGACCATGCAGTACGTCGGCAGATCCGGTCCTTGCCGGGTCACGGACATCGCCGAAGATCTCGGCATCGGCTGGGGCGGAGTCAGCAAGATCGTCGACCACGTGGAAGCCGCCGGCCACTGTCGGCGCCAACCGAACCCCGACGATGCCCGGTCCTCGTTGATCACCCTGACCCCCGGCGGCCGAAGGCTGCTCCGCGACGCCACGGTGCACTTCACCGCCGCACTGCAGGTGCACCTGGCCGGAGCACTGACCGGCGCACAGCTCGAGGAGCTGAGCTCGACCCTGACCCAGCTGCGCCGGGCCTCGACGATCCGAGGCGGGTAGCCCGCCCGTCACGATGACGTCGGGCCGGTCCCCGATCGGGCCGCGGACGCCTGGCCCGGGTCGATGATCCACGGGGTGTCGGGGGCGCGGTTGTCGATGACCAGACCAGCCTGCCGCCACGGCTCGGCCGCGGCGAAGTAGAGCCGCTGGGCGTCCCGGTAGCGGCGCACCAACGCGTCGGCGTCTTCGCCGCCCAGCTGGTTCCGACCGGCCATCCGCTCGGCCGAGAGGGTGAACGGGATGTCCAGGAAGACGGAGAAGTCCCACCACGAGGCGAGTTCGGCACGATGGGCAAAGGTGCCCTCCACCAGCACCAGCGCGTCGGCCGGCGCCTGCAGTTGGTCCGGGGTGGCTCGCTCCCCGGTCTCGCGGTCGTAGCAACCCGGCCGGTATCGGCCGTCGCCGCCGGGATGCAGCGGCTTCAGGGCCCAGGCGATCAGGGCGTCGTAGTCGTAGGCGTCGAGCCAGAAACCCTCGGCGGAATGCCTGCCCCGGCGGTGACGGATGCGGGTCGGGGCGAAGAAGTCGTCGAGGTGGAGCACGAGCACCGGGCGGTCCGGCACCGACCTGGCCACCGCGGCCGCGAACGTCGATTTGCCGCTGGCGCCGATCCCGTCGATTCCGATCAGCGTGCGGGACCCGGCCGCCGCCCGGTCCAGCATCGCGCCGACGATCGCATCGAAGTCCCCGCCCATTCACGGAGACGGTAGCCCCGTACGGGCTTCAGTCATGTCCGCGCCGCGACCAGCAGATCCACGGCGCTCTGCTGGGTGGCGCCGCTGACCCCGGCGATCGGTCCGGCCCAGTGCAGGCCGTACTCGGCGGCCGAGGTCCGGTTCTTTCCGTAGGCCGTGGTGGCCTGGGAGGTCAGGTAGTCCGCGTAGGGGTGGTCCTCCAGGGCCCGGTTCAGTTCGCCCAGGTTGCGGACGTAGATCCCCTTGAAGCTGGGACCGTCGATGGAACAGCCGGTCGCCTCGCACGGCTCGGTCAACACCCCGTCCACCTGCAGCCGATCGGCCTGGGTCGAGGCGTCGGCCAGCTGCCGAGCCCGGTCGAGGTAGTCGTCGTTGCCGGTGATCTTGTGCAGGTCGACCAGGGCGCCCAGCAATACACCCTGGTTGTACGTCCACGGCGTGCCCTTGTTGTTGCTGCAGTCGGCTTCCAGACCGTCGTTGACCAGCAGCTGGTTGTTGATCATTCCCGATTTCTCGAACCACTCCCAGGTGGCCACGGCATGGTCGCGGTACATCGCCCCCGCGTCGCCCAGCCGATCCGCCAGCTCGGCGGCCGCCTTGACGTACAGCTCAGTGGAGATGGCGTTCTTGTACTGCCGGGCGGCCGTCCACCACAAACCGCCCCCGCAGACCGCGTCCTGCCGGCCCCACATCACGTCCACGTCGTGGCGGGCCGTGGCCAGATACCGGGTGTCGCCGGTCAGGTCGTAGGCGCGGATCCAGGCCAGCGCCCACCATCCGGTGTCGTCGGTCAGCTCGTTCACGAAGTCGCCGTCGGCGGCGGAGCGCTTCAGGTCGTAGGTATTGCGCACTACCCACTCATAGCGATGGTCGTCGGAAGCGATCATGTAGTCGGTCAGCGCGGTCAGCGCGTTGGCGCTGTTCCACCAGCCCGTGGTCGGCCACAGACCGCTGGGCTGGTCGTAGAAGCGGACCAGGGTGTCCACCGCCGCGGTGTCCGTGGGCGCGGTGGCGCCGCAGCCCGCCGCACCGATGAGCAGCACGGCCATCGACAGCGCGGCCCGCAGAACCCGGATCCATCCACGCCGCATAGTTACCTTGATAGTCAAGATCTCGGTCCAGGGGGGACGGTTGGTCGTCAGGAGGCCGAAGTGCGCCACCGCATCGGCCCGGTCGGGGCCCTCGCCATCGTCCTGCTGCTGGCCGCCTGCTCGCCCACCCGCAGCAGCATCACCCCCACGTCGACCACCGCCCCCACCTCGGCCCCGTCCAGTCTCGGGCCCGGATCCACGGTGCCGTTCACGTCGGTCACCCCGAGCAGCGGGGCCGGTCGGCGGATCGGGTTGGTCGGCCCGTTGGCCTCTGATCCGTTCGCGGCGGCGGTGACCGAGTCAATCCTCGGGCAGGCCAAAAGGGCCGGCCTCGATGTGAGCGAGTGCGATTCCGGGAACGATGCGGCGCTCCTGCTGGAGTGCGCGCGGCGGATGACCACCCAGCAGGTCGAAGGCTGGATCGTCCTGCAACCGGGCAATTCCGGGCCGGCCCTGTGCGCGGTCGCACCGGCCTCGGTCCCACTGCTGGTCGTCGGATCGGCCCCGCTCGCCTGTGCCACCGCGGTGCTGTCCGCCGACGACGCCCGGGCCGGATTCCTGATCGGAGCGGCCCTGGGCCGGCTGGCCGCGTTGGGCGGAGCCTGCGCGAGCAGCGGGTTCGTGATCGTCGGCGATGCCGCCGACACGGCCGCCAGCCTCGGTCGGGCCGCGGGCGTCACGTCCGGACTGACAAGTGTCTGCCCCCATGCCACACCCACCCGGATCGACATCGACCCGAGCGTGTCGGACGAGCAGGCCCTGGCCGCGACATTGGCGGCCCCGAAGGATCCGCAACCCGTGTTGGTCGCCGCCGTGGATGATGCGGCCGCGCTGAACGTCGTGGCCGCTGTCCCCGGCGACCACGCCGGCCGGGTCACCCTGGTCTCGGTCGGCGCCGACCAGCGGGCCCGCTGCCTGATCGCCGGCGGTGGCATCTGGTGGGGGGACGCTGCCCTGTTCCCGGACCGGTACGGCGAGGTCGTGGTGCCGGCGCTGCTCGACGCCATGGCCGGCCGGCCCGTGCCGCCGGTGATGAACGTGCCCTCGGTCTTCGTCACCAGCGCCAACCTGGGGAACTACTACGACCTGAGCACATGTCCGAGCCGGTGAGCCGCGGTCGGACCATCCGGGTTCCGCTCACCTGGGTGCTGCTCACGGCGGCCGGAGTGGCGGCGGTGGCGGTGTTCGCGCTGCGCAGCCCGTACTTCCTGACCTCGGGCAATCTGGCCAATCTGTTCAGCGACATCGCGGTGGCCGGCATCGTGGCCGTGCCGGCCACGTTCCTGATGATGACCGGGTGCGTCGACCTGTCGGTGGGGGCGGCGGCCGCGTTCTGCGGCATCGTGCTGGCCGCGCAGACCCCCCAGGTCGGCCTGATCTGGGCCACCGTGTCGGCCGTCGCGGCCGGGTTGCTGCTCGGGCTGGCCAATGGGGTGTTGGCCACCACGCTCGGCGTGGACAGCGTGCTCATCACCTTCGCCGCCATGGGTTTGCTGCGCGCCCTGGCCTACCTGATCCCCAGTGGTCTGGCCGTGGTCGTGCCGGGCTTCCGGACCTTGGGCAACGCCGAGCCGATCCCCGGTGTCCCGCTGCCGGTGTTGATCTTCGCGGCCGTGGTGGTGGCCGGGCTGTTGGTGTCGCGCACGCCCACCGGCGGTGCCGTACGGGAACTGGGCCGGCTGCCCTGGTCAGAACGGGCGGCCGGGACCCGCCGCCGACTCACCTTGATCATGTTGTTCGTGGTGTCCGGGTTGGCGGCAGCGGTGGCCGGGCTGATCCGGGCCTCCGAGCTGTCCACCGGCCTGCCCACGGCGGCCACCGGGCTGGAGATCTCCGTGGTGGTGTCGGTGGTGCTCGGCGGTGGCCGGCTGTCCGGCGGGCGCAGCTCGATCGTCGGCACCCTGCTGGCCCTGACCGTGATCTCGATCATCGACAACGGGCTGTCGCTGGCCAACGTGACCTCCTATGTCAACCAGGTCTTCCACGCCGCATTGCTCATGCTCGCGCTGGTGATCGGCCGGCCCACCCTGCGCCTGCGCCGGTCCGACGGCGACCGGGGCGGGGTCGGCCACGGCTCGGGCGAGGGACCGTGATGGGCGCCTCCTACCCCATGACCAGGCAGGTGGAGGATGCGGTGGCCAGCAGGGTGCCGTCCGGATCGCGCACGTCGCCCTCGGCGAAGGCCACCCGGCGGCCCGGCTTGGTCACCCACCCGGTGGCGGTCAGGACGATGCCGCCACGCACCGGCCGCAGATAATTGACCTTGATCTCGACCGAGGTGTACGCAACGCCGGCGGGCAGCGTGGTGTGCACCGCGCACGCGGTCACCGTGTCGAGCAGGGTGCAGACCAGGCCGCCGTGGACCACGCCGATCGGGTTGTAGACCGACTCGTCGGGGAGGCAACCGAACACCACCCGGCCGGTCTCGACACTGGTCGCGGTCATCCCGAGCAGCTGCGCGATCGGTGGCGGCGGCAATTCCCCGGCCACGATCCGGCGGAGGAACTCCAGTCCGGTGACGTCCCGGGCCGCCCCGGCCAGCTCCAGCGGGTCGGACCAGGTGATCGTCTTGCTGCGCTCGGTCATCGGCGCAGGGTATCCATCTCCCGCGAAGATCAATTTCCCTCCGCGAAGATCGACTTCCCGGTTTTGCCGGCAAGTTGATCTTCGCGGAGGGAAATTGATCTTCGCGGGTGAGGGCGGGCGTGATTGGCTTGATCATGGACACTCTCGGCCTGGTCGACCGGGTCTATGCCGACCTGGCCGATCTGGCCACGTCCCTGGACGAGGTCGAGTCCTGGCGGTCGACCGGATGTCCGGGGTGGGCGGTCCGGGATCTGGTTTTCCACCTGCTCGGCGATGCCCAGCGGGCCCTGGTCGCGCTGGCCACCCCGGCCGAGCCGCCCGACCGCACCGCGGTGACCTACTGGGACGACTCCCCCGGGCGGTCCGACCCCGATTCACGGCAGTTGCGCTCACTGCGCACCATGGCCAGCGCCTGGAAGCTGGAGCACCTCACCTCGACGTTTGCGCAGACCAGCCGCGCGGTGATCACCCTGGCCCGACGGGCCGACCCAGCCGCCGGGGCGGCCACCCAGGGGCACGTGCTGACCACCGAAGACCTGCTCCGCACCCTGATCACCGAGGCGGTGGTGCACCACCTCGACCTGATCCAGGACCTGGACCGGCCCGGACCCGACCCGGCCGGGGTGGAGCTGGTGGCGACGGTCCTCGACCTGCGGCTGGGTCGAGCGGCCCCGGGTGAGAAGTTGGCCTGGGTGCAGCTGGGCACCGGGCGGCGGTCCGTCGCGGACGCGGACCTCACGTGGCTGGGCGTCGATGCCGACCGGCTGCCGCTGATCCATTAGGACGGCTCAGCGACCTGCGATTTTCGCCCGCACCGCGTTTAGGGTGGACAGCTGTGAGCCTCGTCGACGACATCATCGACCCGGTCCTGCACTTTCACGGTTGGCCGGCCTACGCCGTGATCGGCGGTCTGGTCTTCGGCGAGGCGGCCGTGTTCATCGGGTTCGTGCTGCCCGGGGAGGTCGCGGTCATCATTGGCGGCGTGCTGGCATACCGCCACCAGGTCTCGCTGGCCGGCATTCTCATCACCGTCATCCTCTGCGCGATCGCCGGCGACAGCGTCGGCTACGAGGTCGGACGCCGCTACGGCAACCGCATTCTGGCCACCAAGATCTTCGTCAAGCATCAGCGGGCCATCGCCAGCGGACGCGAGCGACTTCTCCGGATGGGCGGCAAGGCCGTGTTCATCGGCCGCTTCACCGCGTTCCTGCGCGCGGTCACCCCCGGGCTGGCCGGCACGGTCGGCATGCCCTACCGCAACTTCCTGGCCTGGAACGCGCTCGGCGGCGTGGTCTGGGCCGGCGGGTTCACCATCCTGGGCTATCTGGCCGGGGCCAGCTACCAGAAGCTGGAGCAATACGCCGGGTGGTTCAGCTGGGTCGTGCTGGGCCTGGTCGTGGCGGCGGTGATCGTCTTCGTGGTCCGGCGCCACCTCAGAGCCAAAAGGGAGGAATCCGAACCGGAACGCTCGGACGCCTCTGCGGCCGACGAGGTGGCCTGAGCCGCTACCGAGCCCAGAGTCGGGCCAGCGGGCTGTCCGCCAGCGCGTCCAACAACTCCTGCGGATCGGCGTAGACGGCGATCGCGCCGGCGTCGCGCAGTTCGGCCGCGCCGATCCCGCCCGAGCGCAACCCGACGAACGGCACCCCGGCCTTGGTGCAGGCCTGCCCGTCCCAGACCGTATCGCCCACCATGACCGCGTCCGCGGCGGTGAGCCCGACCCGGTCCAGCGCCACCACGAGCACGTCCGGCGCTGGTTTGGCCGTCTCGACATCCTCGGCCGAGGTGACCGCGGTGATCCACTTCTCGGCGTTCAGAGCGCGGCGCAGCAACTTGAGTTCGGCCTCGGGCGCGGAAGTGGCGAGTACCACCGACACCTGATGTTCGGACACGGTCCGGAGCAGATCACGGGCCCCGGCGAAGGGCCGCAACCAGTCGGAGAGCTTGGCGTAACGCTTGATGTGCTGCTTCTTGGCCTTCTCGCCTAGTTCGTCGGTTGCCTCGCCCAGCAACTCGGCCAGCAGCTTGCCCGCGTCGAGCCCGATGGCGCGGTGGATGCGAGCATCGTCCACCGGGTGGTCGATCCGGTCCATCGCCTCCGACCAGGCCTGGATGTGCAGGTAGTTGGAGTCGATCAGGGTGCCGTCGATGTCGAACAGGACGGCCGCGCGCGGCGTGGTCATTCGGGCTCCCGGATGCGGACGAGTCGGGACAGGGCGAGCTGGGCCAACGGCAGGTATCCCAGCACCACGGGCAGGAACCCCTCGACGGTCAGGGACGTCCGCACGCCGGCATCGGCGGCATGCACCTCGTGGTGCAACCGCAGTTCGAGGCCGAGTGGGAGCCGCACCCGCCAGGACCAGGACCGCGCCGGCTCATCCAACTCGATGACCTCGAAATCGAGCCCCGGCCCGAGGATGGGATGCACGATGCCCTTGCTGCCCGCCCGAAGTCGAACGTCGGCGCATTCCACCCGGGAGATTTGGGGCGACCACGACGACCACCGCGAGGGCCGGACATAGGCCTCCCAGACCGTGGCCGGAGCGGCGGGTCCGGTGGCATTCAGGGTCCAACGCATGCCCTCCCGGTTCCCACCCGCGGTCGTCTGACGCCGGCGACCCGGGCCCGCCGCGTCGGGTCAGGGGCGCGCGCCGATCTGGGTGAGCACGCGGGCGGCGACGCGGTGGGCCCGCACCACGGCCGCGGTGGGTTCGTCGCCGGACAGTCGGGCGGCCAGGAAACCTGCGGCGAAGGCGTCACCGGCGCCGGTGCTGTCCACCGGGGTCAGGCGCTCGGGCACCGGGGTCCGGGTCACCGCCCCGGCTTCCCCGACGACCGCGCCGCGCGGGCCGTCCTTGACCACCGCCACCCGGCACCACCGGCTCAGGACCGCGGCGGAACGGTCCGGGTCGGCGCATCCGGTCAGCACCCTGGCCTCGTCGGCATTGGCGAACACCGTCGCCCCGGCGCACCAGCTGCGCACCTCGTCCCCGGACAGCGCCGACAGCGGCGACGCGGAGGCCAGATCGAGCGACACCGTCGACGCGCAGGCCATTGCGGCGAGCACCACCGGACGCACGGTCGGATGGAACAACGCGTAGCCGGACACGTGCAGGTGCTCGCCGGGGCGCACCTGCACCCTGGTCAGCGCGGCGTTGGCGCCGGCATCGGGAACCATGGTGCGTTCTCCGTCCGGATCGACCAGCACCACCACGGTGCCGGTCGGCAGGTCCCGATCGACCTCCACGTCCAGGATCACCCCGGCCAGCGATGCCATGGCGGCGCGCCCGGCCAGATCGTCGCCGACCCGAGCGGTCAGCCGGACCGGCACGCCCAGCTCGGCCAGCCACGCCGCGGTGTTGGCGGCCGCGCCGCCACCGCTGGTGCGCACGCGTGCGGGGGTGTCCGACCCCGCCGCCAACGGTCCGGGCAACAGCGCGAGGACGTCGGTCATCACGTCCCCCACGCAGTGGACTCCGCTCACAGAGCCGCCGCGACCTGTCCGGCCAGCGCCGCGTTCTGCTTGACCAGGGCCAGATTGGTGGCCAGCGACGCCCCGTGGGTGCGGCGGTGGAACCAGTCGAGCAGAAACGGGGTGACATCCTTGCCGGTCACCCCGGCGGCCGACGCCGCAACCAGTCCCGAGGTCAGCGCCTCGTCGTGGACGTCCTGGTCCAGTTCGTCGGCCGGCGCCACCGGGTTGGCCAGCAGGACGCCGAAACCGCTCGTGTGCACGGTCGACCGCGCGCGCAGCACGGCGGCGGCCTCGGCCGGCGAGTCGACCCGCCAGGGCACCGGATGTCCGGAGTCACGCCGATAGAAGCCCGGGAAACGGTCGGTGCGATAGCCCAGGACGGCGATGGAGAGCGACTCGAGGCGCTCCAGGGTTGCGCTCACGTCCAGGATCGATTTGACCCCGGCACACACCACCAGGATCGGAGTGCGGGCCAGCACGCCCAGGTCGGCGGATTCGTCCCAGGTCTCCCGGGCCCCGCGATGCACCCCGCCCAGACCGCCGGTCGCGAAGACGGAGATGCCCGCGGCCGCGGCCAGATGGGCGGTCGCTGCGACCGTGGTCGCGCCATGACCACCCCGGGCCGCGACCAACGCCAGGTCCCGGACGCTCACCTTCACCACGCTGTCGTCACCCGCGATGACCTGCAAGGACGCATCGTCCAGGCCGATGGTCGGGCGACCGGCGACGACGGCGACGGTGGCCGGCACCGCACCGGCGTCCCGCACCGCGGCTTCGATCTCGCGGGCCCCGGTCAGGTTGGCGGGCCGTGGCAACCCGTGGCTGATGATGGTGCTTTCCAGCGCCACCACCGGGCGCCCTTCGGCCAGCGCGGCGGCAACCTCGGGCGCGACGTCCATTCCTCGAGTCTGCGGCATGGCACGGGATTCGCTGCCGTCTTCTCGTCTTCTGCGGACTCCAGATCCCCCGCATGACATACCAGCCGCGCTGTTACCCGCCCTGGGTCTGGTCGCCGTGACCATGCTGACCAAGGTCGGGCTCGGTATCTGGGCCGCGCGACGCGGGCGGCATCGGGGTCGCCGGCCAGGTCCGGGCGGGCACCGTGATTGTCTCTCGTGGTGCGTTCACCATCGTCATCGTCATCGTCATCGCCGGCCTGGCCGCCGACGCGGCCGTTCCCGTGCCCGGACTGTCGGCCCTGGCCGCGACGTACGTGCGGATCATGACTATGACGGGACCGCCGATCGCCCGCGCCGGCGATCCATTCGGCCGACTGGCCGCGCAGCGCGCGCCGGCCAGGAAGCAGGCCCGGGTGCCGCGGGCCCTTCGGTCAGTCAAGGCTCTCGGGGACGTCGAAGACGTCGAGCCCGCCGCCCCGTGAGCAGTTCGGACGACCTGACCCGGGTGGTCGCTGCGGGTCATGACGTCGTCCCGGGGGCTCGCAACGACGAGGGTTGGGACAGCCTGGTCCAGTTCGCCCGGGTGGACGGAATCGAGTGGGTGTTCCGTAGCCCGCGCCGTCCCGAGGTCGAACGCGAACTGGACCGGGAGCGGCGCATTCTCGACCTGATCTCGCCGCGCCTGCCGGTGGCGGTGCCGGACTGGCGGATCGACGAACAGGTGGACGGGCGCCGGGTGATCGGCTACCCGCGATTGCCCGGTGAGCCGGCCGGCATCGATGCTCCGGACGGCGACGGCTTCTGCTTCTTCCTGCCCGTCCCGCCGCCGTCGGTCTTCACGGTGAGCCTGGGCGCCGCCCTGGCCGCACTGCACGGCATCGCGATCAGCGAGGTGATTGCCGCGATCGGGCCGCCGGTCTCTACCCGCACCGCGACCGGCCGCCGCCTGGACGGCCTGGCCGCGACCCTGCCGGTGCGACCCGAACTGCGGGCCTGGTGGGACCGCATGGTGGCCGACGACCGACTCTGGCCGGACGATCTGCGCCTCGTCCACGGGGACATGCACCCCGGTCACACCCTGATCGACAACGGCCGTGTGGTGGGACTGATCGACTGGACCGACGCCGGCTGGGACGACCCGGCTCAGGACTTCGTCGACACCCGGGCCGCGTTCGGCCCGGCCACGACGCGGCGACTGATCGACGAGTACGCGCGGGCCGGTGGCGCCGTGGACGAATCGCTGCCGGACCGGATCCTGGCCCGGCACGCCCTGGCCGTGACCATGGCGGCGGCCTTTGCGCTCGACACCGGGAGGGACGACGTCCTCGCCCTGGCCCGGCGCCGGCTGGACCGTCAGGCCGACCGGCTGGCCCAAGGACTGCCGCCGGTCTGAGCTACTTGCGTTCCTGCATGGGCATGACCACTTCGCGGACGATCAGTTGCACCGCGGCCGCCACCGGCACCGCCAACAGCGCGCCGGTCACGCCGAGCAGGGCGGCGCCGATGAGAATGGCCACCACCACCGCGCCGGTGGAGATGTCGACCTGGCGGCGCATCACCCGCGGGTACAGCCAGTAGGTCTCGAACATGTGCTGGCAGACGTAGAACGCACCGGCAATGATCCCGATGGTCAACGAATGCGTGAACCCGAGCAGGGTCATGCTCACGCCCACGATGATCGGTCCGATCACCGGCAGCAGGTCCAGCAGCGCGGCGCCGAGACCGATGGCCCAGGGGTAGGGCAGATGAACGATGGCCGCGAACAGGCCGGCGACCAGCCCGGCCTGCACCGCGACCAGGCCCGCGCCGCTGAGGTAGCCGCCCATCTGCTTGAGGATCTTGTCGCCGAGGTCCGATACCCGCATTCGACGCGAGGCCGGCGCCAGTCGATACCCGGCCTGCTTGATGGCCGGGAATCCGGCCAAGAAGAACAGCGTCAGGATGATCACGATGAGCAGATCGGCCGCGATGCCGGCCACGGTCACCCCGGCGGCCAGGATGCTGCCGGCCGCGCCGGTACCCAGCTTCTGGATGAAGTCGGAGCTCTGCAGCTGGGTCAGGATCTGGGTCTTGTCGTTCAGGGCCTTGAGGGTCGGGTTGCTGAGCAGATTGGTGATCAGGCTGGGGACCGACTTGATGAAGCCGGCCGTCTCGGTCACGATCGGCGGCACGATGGCGTAGATGGCCCCGCCGATCGCGGCCAGCATGGCCAGGAAGATGATCGTCACCGCCCAGCCCCGGCGGATCTTGCGCCGCATCAGCCAGCCCACCGCCGGATCCAGCCCGATGGCGATGAGCGCAGCCACCGCGATCACGATGAGCGTGCTCCGCACCGTGTCCACGGCCAGATACGTGACGTAGGCCAGGATCAGGCCCAGCCCGGCCAGGAAACCGGTCTTGAACGGATGTGCCGCCGGCCGTTGGTCTCGGCGCTCGTCGGCCACCAGTTGCTCGGCCGCGCGCTGGCTGGCCTCGGCCGCCGTGGCCGCCGCCTCGACGGCGCGGGCCGTCCGTTCCGAGCTGATCCGGGTGCTCATGGTGGACAGGGCCGTGCGCAGCCCGGCTCGCCGGTGACGTCGACTGACTGCCGCGCGGGCGTTGAGATCACCGGCCGCGGCGGCCTGTTCCTCAGCCAGCTCGGCGGCGGTGGGCTCGTGACTGTCCGCACTGGCCCGATCCAGTTCGTCCAGGGCGGCGTCCAACGCTTGCTGCAGGGCGTGGTCACCCTCACCCGGGGCGCCGCTCGGGGCCGCTAGGCCGACCGTCTCGATGCTGCTGGTGGGGGGTCCGGCGGGCGCCCAGGCCGGCATCGGGCCGGTGGCGATCTCACTGCCCGGACCCGGCGGGTGCTGCCCGTTGGGCGGCGCGACCGGACCTTCCAGGCGAGGACCACCGGGCGCGATGGGTCCACCCGGCGGCTGCGGCGATGACGTCATGGGCGCACCAGATCCGCGTACTCCGGGTGCCGACCCATCCAGTTCGGCAGATACGGGCAGCTCAGGACCACCCGGACGCCGGCATCGCGGGCGGCGTCCATGCCGTACCCGACCAGCTGTGAGGCCAGCCCGGTGCCCCGCAACCGCGGCTCGGCAAAGGTGTGGACCATGTCCCACACCCCCGGAGAGGCGACGTAGTCGAGCTGGGCCACCTCGTCGCCGTCGATCACGGCCCGGAACCGGCCGGGGACATGTTCGAACGTCGCGCGCTCGGTATCGCTCGAGGACACCCCCGCACCTC
Source organism: Nakamurella sp. (assembly GCA_965277905.1). GTDB lineage: Bacteria > Actinomycetota > Actinomycetes > Mycobacteriales > Nakamurellaceae > Nakamurella. The sequence continues at coordinate 2,198,413 of CBDIDW010000006.1, read as the reverse complement.
CTGGCCAGACCCGCTCGTTGCCCGCCATGGTGACACATCGGCCCGACATGCGACCCGGGCTCGGCTCCGGGGTAGGGCAGAGTGACAACGTTCGGTCGTCGCGCCGTCGGCCGGGGGGCAATCGTGGAGGTGGACGTGAGCGCGATGAGCACGGTGGACGCGGTGGTGGTCGGCGCCGGCCTTTCCGGGCTGGTCGCTGCGGCCGAGATCGCGGACGCCGGCCGCCGGGTGGTCATCGTCGACCAGGAGCCGGCGGCCTCGTTGGGCGGTCAGGCGTACTGGTCGTTGGGCGGTCTGTTCCTGGTCAACTCCCCGGAACAACGACGACTGGGCATCCACGACTCGGTGGATCTGGCCCTGGACGACTGGCTGGGCTCGGCGGCGTTCGACCGCCCGGAGGACTTCTGGCCCGAGCAATGGGCCCGCGCCTACGTCGACTTCGCCGCCGGGGAGAAGCGGCACTGGCTCAGAGCTCAGGGAATGAAGCTGTTCCCGGTCGTGCAGTGGGCCGAGCGCGGTGGTTACCAAGCCGGCGGTCACGGCAATTCGGTGCCCCGGTTCCACCTCGCCTGGGGCACCGGACCGGGGGTGCTCACCCCGTTCGTGCGAAGGGTGATGGACCACGTCCGTGCGGGTCGCATCGAAATTCGTCATCGGCACCGGGTCACCGGCCTGGCCGACTCGGGCCGGCGGATCACCGGGGTGAGCGGCGAGATCCTGGCCTCCTCCGGGGCGGAGCGGGGTGAGCCGTCCAACCGCAGCGTGGTCGGCGATTTCCTGATCGAGGCCGGAGCGGTGGTGGTGGCCAGTGGCGGCATCGGCGGCAATCACGAGCTGGTGCGCAGGAACTGGCCCGGTGGCTTCGGCGAGCCCCCCCGCCGGATGCTCTCCGGCGTGCCGGACTCCGTGGACGGGCTGATGCTCGGGGTCACCGCCCGGTCGGGCGGCCGGCTGATCAACGAAGACCGGATGTGGCACTACCCGGAGGGCATCGTCAACCATGACCCGGTGTGGACCCGGCACGGCATCCGGATCCTGCCCGGGCCGACCTCGCTCTGGCTGGACGCGACCGGGAAGCGTTTGCCGACACCGCTTTTCCCCGGATTCGATGCGCTCGGCGCGCTCCGGGCGGTGACCTCCGGAGGTCACGGCTACTCCTGGTTCCTGCTCAACCGGCGCACCATCGGGCCGGAGTTCGGGCTGTCCGGCTCGGAACAGAACGGTGATCTGACCGGCAAGTCGTGGCGCAAGCTGCTGCGCGAACGGGCCGGCGGCAAGATCACCCCCGCCGTGCAGGCCTTCCTCGATTCCGGCGAGGACTTCCTGTCCGCGCCCACGGTGGCCGAGCTGGCGGGCCAGATGAACCGGCTCGCCGGGTCCGACCTGATCGATGCCCAGGCGTTGGACACCGTGGTCCGGCAACGGGATCGGCAGGTGCGGTGCGGTCTGGGCAAGGACCCCCAGGTGAGCATGACCGCGAGCGCGCTGCGGTTCGTGGGCGATCGTCGGATGCGGGTGGCGCCGCCGCACGAACTGCTCGACCCGGCCGCCGGGCCGTTGATCGCGGTCCGACTGCACGTGCTCACCCGCAAGACCTTGGGTGGCCTGGAGACCGAACTCTCCGGCGCGGTCCTGGGTGCCGACGGTCAAGGGGTGGTCCCGGGGTTGTTCGCCGCCGGCGAGGCAGCCGGGTTCGGCGGCGGCGGGATGCATGGTCACCGTTCGTTGGAGGGCACCTTCCTGGGCGGCTGCCTGTTCAGCGGCCGGGCCGCCGGTCGCAGCGCCGCTGCCGCCACCTGACCCTCGAAAACCGAGGACTCAAACAACTTCCGCAGTGATCCACCTCGCACACCGCAGCGGGCGTCGGTCGGTACCGTTGATCTTGCTGGACACCACAGCCGGCTTGAGACCGGGATCGCTGCTCGTTGGCCGCATCCCCGACGGGTCAGTCCCCTCCGCTCGAGCGTTGTCCCGGCACGGCGGCGTCCGTCAGGCCCTCCATGTCCATCGTTTCCTTGCCCATTCCGCCGGCCGCTCTGTCCCGTGCGGTACGGCCGCATCCATCGGTCCCCGACCGGGCCCCGAACGCCCCGTTCGTCTCCGCCGGACTGGCATTACTGGCCTCGTACCGCGAAGTCACGTCCCGGTCGACCTCCCTCCCGGAACAGCAGGGCTGGGTTCGCCGAGCCTGTTCTTTCCGCCGACTGTTCGACGCGGCCCCGGCGATGAACTCCGATGAGCTCATCGCGGCCATGGTTGCGGTGAATTCCGAGCGGGCCCGGGTGCGGGACCACATCGACCGCCAGGTCGCCCGGGCCATGCGGTGACCAGCACGATCGTCGAGCGGCCGCCGGATGCTGCGAGCAGGCTGGAACACAGCCACTTCCGGGCGGTGCAGCAGACCACTGCCCGGACCTGTCTGGACTGGGGCTCCTTTCACCACCTGAGCCATGACGACCCCCCTTTCCAGGGGGTCACCACCGTGGTGGACGACGCGGGCGACACAGTGAGCATCGTCGACGCGGCCGGCACCGACTCCACCGCCGAGGTCGCTCTGGCCCGGCTGGGTTGGCGCCGGACCGGACACTGGGAATTGGACATCGCCGGGCGGCGCTGCGCGCCCGTGGTGCGTGACCGCTCGTGGGCGGCCGAGAATCTCGATCCGCTCGACTACCCCGGCCGCAGCCTCGAGCTGCTGCCGGTCCTGCGGTCGGACGTCGCCTCCCGGTCCCGCATCCGGATGATGTAACCCGGCTCAGTGGGCCAGGTTGACCTGCTCCCGGTGGTGCTCGCCCTTCTCGATCAGGTCGACGAACCCCACGGCGTAATCCGGAGCAGAGATGTCGCCGCCGTCCTCGGGCTGGACGGCGACCTCGTCGCCGAGCCGGTAACGGCCGAGTCGTTCTCCGGGCGCGTAGGCGCCGAACGCCAGCGCCGGGCTGACAAAGGTCCAGTTCAGGCTGGTCGGTGTGGCCGGCAGGTCCTCGATGACGAGCGCGGCCCCGGCCAGGATCTCGCCGTGGAGCTCGGCCGGAATGTGGCTCAGGTCGGTGACGAAGCGGTCCCCCCCGGGGGCCGGGCGCAGGGACGAGTAGCCGCCCACTACGAACAGGGCGGCGCCGGCGGTATCGGCCAGGCGGGCCACCGTGCCGTTGACCTCCCGGAAGGTGCTGGCCAGCGGGCCACGGGGGGCCAGGGCGGCCACGACGACGTCCGCGCCCTGGATGGCGTCCGACAGCGTGGCCTGGTCGCTGGCGTCGCCCTGGACGTAGTTCACGTTCGGGATCGGTTCGGCGGGACGGGATCGGGAGAGCGCGGTGACCTGGTGACCGCGAGCGGCGGCCTCATGGGCGATGGCCGAACCGGCGTAGCCGGTGCCGCCGATGACGGTGATACGGGACACGGGAGTGCCTTTCTGCGGGACAGGTGGCCTCGGATGGCGCACCTGATTACTGTAGGACACCTGCTCTCCACCGGAAAGAAGGCACCTCTTGGTAACCACCTCGGCCGGGTCCGTGCTCCTGGGCAACCCCTATCGCGCGGACTGCCCGACCCGCCGCATCCTGGATCGCATCGGCGACCGCTGGACGGTGCTGGTGGTGGGTGCCCTGCACGACGGCGACGCGCGGTTCTCGGAAATTCGCCGACGCGTGGAGGGGGTGTCCCAGAAAATGTTGACCCAGACCCTTCGCGCGCTGGAACGGGACGGGCTCGTGCGCCGCACCGTGTACCCCGAGGTTCCGGTGCGCGTCGAGTACGCGCTCACCGAGGCTGGCCGGACCCTGCGCGAGCCGTTGCGCGCGCTGGAGGAATGGTCGATCGCACACATGGGCGCCGTGTCGGCGTCGCAGGAGGCCTACGACCGAGCGGACTGACGTCTGCTGACCGGGGCCAGTATCACGGCAGGGCCGGACCAGCGACTCCATCGATCTGCACGATCCCAATCCGAGGTGACCGCGGGAGCGGTCGACGTGCTGGACAGCAAACAGCTCCAGCTCACCGACGCCGCCGCTGCGCAGGAGTCCCGGTTCGTCCACGTCGGGGTGCTCACCTCGTGGGATTCGGCCAACTGCTTTTGCCAGCACCAGACCTGGAAAACTATCTGCGGCCATACCGGCCCAGTCCTCGGCGCCCCGGAGCTGATCAGAGCGACAGCGTCGCGGCGTGATCGGGCACGTCGTGGAACAGCTCCCGGGGTGGCCGGCGGTAGTGCTCGCCCGGCGGGCGAACCGGAAGCGCCAGCGGGGCACGGTCTTTCCCCTGATAGGGGACCGTGGACAGCAGATGCGCGATCATGTTCAGCCGGGCCCGGCGCTTGTCCTCCGCCTCGACCACGAACCAGGGGGATTCCACGGTGTCGGTCTGCACGAACATCTCGTCCTTGGCCCGCGAGTAATCCTCCCAGCGGGTGATCGATTCCAGGTCCATGGGCGAGAGTTTCCAGTAGCGCAGCGGATCGGCATTGCGTTCGGAGAATCGCCGCTCCTGCTCGGCGTCGCTGACCGAGAACCAGTACTTGCGCAGCAGGATGCCGTCGTCCACCAGGAGCCGCTCGAACACCGGGCACTGGGCCAGGAACCGCCGGTATTCGGCCGGCGTGCAGAACCCCATCACGTGTTCGACGCCGGCCCGGTTGTACCAGGACCGGTCGAACAGGGTGATTTCACCGGCGGCCGGCAGATGGTCCACGTACCGCTGGAAATACCACTGCCCCTTTTCCCGATCGGTCGGAGCGGGCAGGGCGACAATCCGGGCCACCCGCGGATTGAGATACTCCGCGACGCGTTTGATCGCACCACCCTTGCCGGCCGCGTCCCGCCCCTCGAAGATCACCACCACCCGGGCACCGGTGCTCCGCACCCATTCCTGCATGACCACGAGTTCGGACTGCAGGCGCAGGATCTCACGCTCGTAGGCGTGGCGTGGCACCTTGGCCGGACCGACCGCCGCACCCTTGCCCGAGTGACCCATGTGACCTCCCGCCCGCGATTGCGCTCGTCGCGGAGCCTAGCCCGGGCCGGTCCGGGGATCCAGGACGGGCGGGCTCAGGACGGGCGCTGCCAGACCTGCACGTCGCTGATGGCCAGCGTGTTGTCGGGTGCGTCGGCGGGGGGACAGGTGTCGAGCACGCTGACCGTGATTTGGTCGGTCATCCGCCCGAAGCTGCCGGCCGCCGGACAGCGCGCACAGCCAGGCGAGACGGATCACCCCTGCTAGCCGCGGACCACGGTCGCGATGTTGCTGACGATGGAAACGAACCACACCCGGAAACCTGCTGCCTCGCCCTCTTCCATCCGGGTGGCGACGTCGAGATCAACGCTCATCGGAGGTACTCCTGCCCGTCGTGCAGGATGAGGCCCGGGTTGCCGGGACGCGGTTGCCGGCCGAGCGCGGCCGTGAGGGGCAGTCGGCGGGGGTGGTCCGGCGCACGGTGGCGCAGGAAATTGACGACATGCTCAGAGAGGGACACCGACACCTGTTCGCGCACACCGATCAGAGGGAGCCCGCCGCGGGTTGATACACCTACGTCCATGGCCACGCGGTGCCCACGGTGCTGTGCCTGACCGACGCCGGTTGGCTGGTCGGCGACGCCGCGGAACGGCGGGCCGTGACCGAACCGGAGCGGATCGCCCGCACCTGCAAACGCCGGGTGCTTCCGTGCCGCTCGGTCCGGCTGCGCACACGCCGGTAGTCGTGCGCACCGGAGGACACCGATCGCGCCGCGGCGCCGTCGCCGCGCTGCTGGTGGGCCTGGTGATGGTGGCGATCGTGGTCGCGGTGATCCTGCTGCGGTGCTGACCCCGGGCCGGGAGCACGATGGCGATGTGACCACTTCTGCGCAGCACCCCGTCCGCATCGGCGTCCAACTCCAACCGCAGCACGCCGACTACGCCCAGCTGCGCGACGCGGTACGCCGCGCAGAGGACCTCGGCGTGGACATCGTCTTCAATTGGGACCACTTCTTCCCGCTCAGCGGTGAATCCGAGGGCAAGCACTTCGAGTGCTGGACCATGCTCGGTGCCTGGGCCGAGCAGACCGAACGGGTCGAAATCGGCGCCCTGGTCACCTGCGGCGGCTACCGCAATCCGGACCTGCTGGCGGACATGGCCCGCACCGTCGACCACATCTCCGGGGGGCGGCTGATCCTGGGCATCGGCAGCGGCTGGTTCGCCAAGGACTACGCCGAGTACGGGTACGACTTCGGCACCGCGGGCAGCCGGCTGGATCTGCTCGGCGAGTACCTGCCCCGCATCACCTCGCGCTGGTCCCGGCTGAATCCGGCTCCCACCCGGGACATCCCGGTGATGCTGGGCGGCGGCGGCGAGCGCAAGACCCTGCGCTACGTGGCCCAGTACGGCGACATCTGGCACAACTTCGGTGACGTCGAGACGCTGACCCACAAAAGCCAGGTGTTGGCCGAGCACTGCGCCCGCGCGGACCGCGACCCGGCCGCCATCGTCCGATCGACGTCGGCGCCCCGGGACACCGCCGCGGCCGATCAACTCCGGGCCATCGGATTCAGTCTGTTCACCGTGGGGTTGTCCGGACCCGATTACGACCTTGACCAGGTCGTCCCGTGGCTGCGTTGGCGGGACGGCGCGAACGGCTGATCGGTGCCGGCGCGACAGGTGCGCGTTACCTAACGTTCACATCACAATCTGGTGACGGAGCGAACGCTGAGGGGTTGGCGAACGAAGTACCCCACGGGCGTCGGGATCGGCGTGACAGATTTGGTCTCCGGCCCTCTGACAAGGGTGAGACGACAGCAGCAGGGCAGGGGTGCGGTGCTTCCGACGGCCGGTCGCTACAGGGACATGTTCGACGACGAACCCGTCGTATCCGACATGGACCATCCCGAGCACGGTGCTCTGCGCCTGCCCGATGGCCGGGCCCTGGCCTGGGCCGAGTACGGCAGTCCGCGGGGTCTGCCGTGTCTGCTCATTCCCGATATCTCCTCGTCGCGGCTGGCCCCGGGGTGGTTGCTGCACGATTCGGCCCTGCCGTCGGCCGTCCGGCTGCTCGCCCTGGACCGTCCGGGTACCGGCGCCTCCGACCCGGTGGGCCTGGGTGGTGTGTCCGACCCGGCGGCCGATCTGGCCCGAATGGTGACCACGCTGGCCGTCGGGCGGGTGTGTGTGATCGGCATCGGGCGGGGCGCGGACGAGGCGTTCGCGTTCGCCCGACGCAGCCCCCAACTGGTGGCGTCGGTGTCCGGAGTGTCGGTGCGGCTCGATGCGGACCCGCCCACGACACGGCGCCGGTTCCGGCGCCGGCATCCCCGTACCGGGGGAGCCGTGGCCGCGCAGTGGCACGCCGCCGTGTCGGACCTGCGGGACGAGACCGCCTGGTCGCTCGCCCTGCCGCAGCTCTCGCCCTCCGCCCGCGCGGCCCTGGGTGAGCGCTGGCAGGAGTCCGACTTCCGCGCGGCCGTCGCCGCCGATCTCGGTGTGAGCAGCCACCACTGGAACGGGGTCGACGATCCCGGCGGCGCCGCCGACTGGATCGGGCGGCCGGACGCGGCCGCGGTGCCGACCCGGCTCTGGCACGGCCAGCAGGAATCGACCTCGCTCGAGGACATCGGACGGGTCCTGGCCGGGCACGAGTGGGAGCTGTCGGCTGTGGCCGGTCCGACCGCGGCCCTGGGCTACTGGCCGCAGATCCTGGCCGCGGCGATCAACCCGTTCCGCCCGGCCCTGGCCGGCTGAGTCCGACCTGGCTCAGGCCGGTCCTCACGCCGGCAGCGCGTTGTCCTTGATCACCTGGGCGTAGAAGTGGGCCGAGTCCTTGAAGGTTCGCTCGAGGGTGTCGTAGTCGACCCGGATGATCCCGAACCGGCGCTCGTAGCCGTACGACCACTCGAAGTTGTCCATCAGCGACCAGACGAAATAGCCGCGCAGGTCGACGCCGGCGTCGATGGCCAGCAGCGCCGCTTCCAAGTGTCGGGTCAGGTAGTCGACCCGGTCGGCGTCGTGGATCTCGCCATCGGCCGCGACCTCGTCCGGGAAGGCGGCGCCGTTCTCGGTGATCATCAGCGGGGTGTCCGGGAAGCGATGACCGACCTTGATGAGCAGCTCGGCGAACGACTCCGGGTCGATGTTCCAGCCCATCGTGGTGTGCGGGCCCGGCATGGGCGGGAACTCCAGATCATCCAGCCCGACCCAGGGTGAGGCGGCGCTGTCGCCGTGGCCGTCCGCAGTCTGGCGCGGGCCGACCCCGTCGTACGGGCGCACCTTGGAAGAGCTGTAGTAGTTCACCCCCAGCACGGTGAGCGGGATCCTGATGATCTGCAGATCGCCGTCCTGCACGAACGCCCAGTCGGTGATCGACTTGGTCTGCTCGGCCAGGTCGGACGGATAGGCGCCCTCCAGCATCGGGCCCAGGAAGGCGTCGTTGGCGAGCACGTCGATCTGGTGGGCGGCGAGCAGGTCCGCCGGCTTGTCCGGATCGGCAGGCTTGACCACATGCAGGTTCAGGGTCACCGACAGCCGGGTGTCCTCACCCAGTTCATCGCGGATGGCCCGACCGGCCAGGCCGTGGGCCAGGTTGAGGTGGTGCACCGCCTGGAGTGCGGCCTCGGGATCGGTCCGCCCCGGCGCATGCACACCGGACCCGTAGCCCAGGTAAGCGCTGCACCAGGGCTCGTTCAGCGTGGTCCAGGTGTGCACCCGGTCGCCGAACTCCTGCGCCATCTTCCGGGCGTAATCGGCGAAGGCGTAAGCAGTCTCGCGGTTGGTCCAGCCGCCGGCGTCCTCCAGTTCCTGGGGGAGGTCCCAGTGGTACAGCGTGACCACCGGCTGCACGCCGGCGGCGATGAGCCCGTCCAGCAGGTCTGAGTAGAAGGCGATGCCGGCCGGATTGAACTCGCCCGACCCACCCGGCTGCACCCGCGGCCAGGCGATGGAGAACCGGTACGCGTGCAGGCCCAGGTCTTTGATGTGCCCGATGTCCTCGCGCCAGCGGTGGTAGTGGTCGTCGGCCACGTCGCCGTTGTCACCGCCCAGCGTCTTCCCCGGGGTGTGGCTGTAGGTGTCCCAGATGGACGGGCCGCGGCCGCCCTCGTGCACACCGCCCTCGATCTGGTAACTGGCAGTCGCCGACCCCCAGAGGAAGGCGTCGGGGAAGCTGCGAGGAGCGGTCATCGAGGCAGGTCCTGTCCTATCGAATCGTTTCGGTCGGGCCTGAGCTTAACCGGGCGGCACTGATTGCGCCGACCGCTCCCGCCGGCCGACATTCCCCCCCGGACGGGCCCGATCAGTGGTGCCGTGGAGTGCCCGTTCTGGCCGGTCGCACCGGCGGGTCGGGGATTGCGCCGGTGGCCACGAGCAGGTCGCAGACGTCCCGGAGCTTGCTGTTGTGGGTTTGGGACAAGCGGGTCAGTTCGGTGAAAGCGGTCTCCGCGGTGACCCGATGGCGTTCCATCAGGATGCCCTTGGCCTGGCCGATGACGTCCCGGGAACTCAACGCGAGGTGCAGGTTGGTGCGGTCCCGGGTGGCGGCCAGGGCGTTGGAGGCGTGCATGGCCAGCACGGTGAGCATGGTGGCGGTGGAGGCTGCATCCCCGTCGGGCTCGTCGGTGGCGATGATCAGGGTGCCGAACATGGTGTGGCCGCTGCCCAGGGGGGTGCAGATGACGCTGCCCGTGCGGCCCGGGCCGGGGGGTGCGGTGAAAATCGGCCAGCGATGAGGAGAGGGCAGATCGGACATGGTGTCGGTGCCGACCGCGGCGTGGGCGGGCAGGGTGAGGTCGGGCAGGTTTCCGTGGGCGGCACTGATGGTCAGCTCGCCGGGTTCGGTGAGGGTCAGGATGGCGGCGCCGACGGCGGCGGGGATCAAGGCGACGCCGACCCGGGTGATGTCCTGGGCGATCTCGGCTTCGCTCCAGTCCGGCCGGTGCCAGGCCATGGCGTGCTGGGCCAGCGTCCCGGCAAAGCTGGATCTCGGCGGGTTCATCACCGGAGATTCCGGCGGCCGGCCGGTGGAGGGTCCGGCGAGTGCGGATCGGAGGTCGGTGGTGGCGGTGGTGGGTGCGGTCATAGCGGTTGATCCAGACGGACGCTGACCTGGGCGGGATTCTGGGCGGCACCACATGTGGTGTGCGCGACCCGAGAAACGGCAGCGACACCGACCCCAGGCCGACTGTGAACTCAGCCTGCTCAGCGTAGATCACCGCGGGGCTGCCGGACAGGCCCAGCTGTCTCACGAGTGAGATTCGCGACCCGACCCAGCGGCCACCTCGACCCCACCCGGGGGGACGAGGGAGCTGACATCGCTCATCGAAGCCGGTCGCCACCCCGAACAGGCCCGCCAACACCTTCACACCCGGGCCGCCAGCATCGGCGTGACTGTCCACCATGTGGCGCTCGAGATCCTCCACCATGCGAACCACCCCGGGTAGGGAACACTGCCGTCGTGGGTTCCAGCGATGTGGACGAACGCCCCGATCCCGATCCGATCGACCAACCGGTGGTCGCGCCGGACACGCCCGGTCATCGCGGACACCTGTCCCGCCGCAACCGGCGGGGCGAGAACCGACTGCCGCCGGCCATCGCCGTGGTCTTGGCTGCGCTGCTCTACCTACTGCTGCCCTCGCCGCTGCGGCTCGGACCGCGCTGGCTCGTTCCCGCCCTGGAGCTGGTGCTGCTGGTCACGCTGATCGCCACCAACCGGCTCCGACTGACCCGCGAGACCCGGCTGTCCCGCACCGTCTCGATCGTCCTGGCGGCCATCATCGCGGTGGCCAACATGGTCGCCCTCGTGCTCCTGATCCGGCAGCTGGTGGACAGCGACGTCAAGAGCGGCGGGCAACTGCTGGTGGGCGCGCTGCAGGTGTGGACGACCAACGTGATCGCCTTCGGACTGCTCTACTGGGAGCTCGACCGGGGCGGTCCGGTGGCCCGGACCCAGCTGCCCCGCGAGCAGATCCCGCTGGCCGACCTGCGGTTCTCCCATGACGAGGACCGGGACACGGTGACCGAGGTCAGCAAGGGCTCGAGCCGGGAAGCCGACTGGATGCCGACCTTCGTGGACTACTTCTACCTGTCGGTGACCAACTCCAGTGCGTTCGGCCCGACCGACACCATGCCGCTGTCCACCCGGTTCAAAATCCTCATGGGTATCCAGGCCACCGCCGCCCTGCTCACCTCGCTGCTGGTGATCGCCCGGGCCGTCGGCGCCCTCCAGCAGTGAGCAGAGCGGCGGTGTCGGGCTGCTCGAGATGCTCGGCCCAGCCCAGCGGGGTGGAGTCGAACCGGTGGTCCTGCAGGCTCGGATCGGCGCCCAACTCGAGCAGCAGCTCGACCAGCTCGACCTTGCCTTCGCCGGCCGCGTGGTGCAGCGCCGTCTCCCACTCCTGCTCGATCACGATGTCCTGGCGGCCGTAGGCGTTGACGTCAAAACCCGCTTCGACCAGTCGTCGGACCCCGGTCAGGTCATCGGCGACGGCCGCGCGCAGCACCAGCGACGGGTAGGTCCGGCGTAACCGGTCCACCTCGCCGGCCGCCACCGTCTGACCGCCCAGCACGGCCTGAATGAGGCGGCTCTGAGGATCCAGCTCATCCGCGCCGAGCTCGCACAGGGCGTCGATGCTGTCCTGCCGCCCGCTGCGCACGGCCAGGTCGAGCGGGGCGATCGGCCGGGACCCGACGATCCGGGCCACCTCGATCGGGGCCCGCACGTCGACCCCGTGCGCGGCCAACAGCCGGATCCGGGCCGACAACCCGTGCATGACCGCCCAGGCCAGCTGGGCGGTCAGCATGACCTGCGGCGCCTCGGTCGCCTCCGGCAGCCGCCGATGCCAGATCCCGCCGTCGCCGGTGCCCAGCCCGTGGGCGAAGAGCAGCTCCAGGTGATCGTCGGCCGGGACGAACATCCGGTTGTACAGCGCCTGCCCGTCGTTGGGGTCGGCGCCGGCCCGCAGCAGCCGCTCGCCGAACAACTGTTGGTGCGGATGGGCCGGGCGGTCCGCCGTACCGGACCCGAACACACCGGTGAGGGCGGTGAACGGAGTGGGCAGGCCGTCCAGGAAGAATCCGGCGTTTGCGTCAGCGAGCAGCAGGTCCAGGCATTGCTGCAGGTGGGCGCGGTTGGTGTCGAGCCGGGAGTAGGCCAGGTAGAGCAGCGGAGCCCAGCGCAGCGGCCCGGTGTCCCGGGTGGCGGCGGCCGGATCGCGGTTCAGATGCCCGGCCAGGGCGTCGGGGTCGGCGGCCACGGCGGCCGCGGCGACCTCCCGGTGGACCAGGTCAGGGTCGGCGGCCAATCGGGCCCGGGCGCGTGCCCAGCGGTCGGGACCGTCGGCGTCGCTGTAGGTCAGCACGCCTTCGACGCAGAAGGCGCCGACCGGATCGGCTGGATCGGCCGGAAGCGCGTCGCGCCGGTATCGGGTGATCTCCTCGACTCCACGCACCAGGCGGGTCCAGCTCGGGAAGCCGTAGGAGCGGGCCACCTCCAGCTGGGCCAGGTGCAGCGGGCCGCCCTGCGAAGTCTGGACGTCGCGGGCGCGCCGGCGCAGTCGGTCCAGCGAGGGTCGTTCGGGCAGGGGTTGGGTCGCCATCGGGCGGCCTCCTTTCGTAGCTGCCCGCGGTCCGCGACGCCGGGCGACGAAAGGAGGTAGAACTCCACGCTCACACTGTTCAGGAAGGCTGTGCCTTTGCCCGCGGACCGGGGGCGACCTGCTCGCCTGAAGAAAAGAGTACGCCGCGACTTGGTTGCGGAATCGACCGACGTGACCCGGAAGCGGCCGGGATCAATCCCAGGACGGCCCACGTCCGTTGACTTCGTGGCAGCGCGGCCGGTGGCCACTCCGGGGAGAATGACGGCATGCAGCTGTTGGATGCCCACCGCAGTGCCCGGCGACAGTTCGACCTACGCGTCCGGGCCGTTCGGGCCGGTCGGTGGCGCGCCGCTTCGCCCGACACCCGATGGGACGTTCGTGATCTCGTCGATCATGTGGTGACCGAGCAGGTGTCGGTGCCCGGGCTGCTGGCGGGCGCGCCCATGGACGAGATCATCGCGCGCCGGGGATTTGGGCCGAGCGGCGGCAACCCGGGCGACGACCCGGCCGCCGCCTGGGCCGCGGCCTCCGGCCCGGCCGACGCAGCCGTCCGGGCGGCCGATTTGGCTCGGACGGTGCACCTGTCGACCGGCGACGTGCTCGCCCGGACCTACGTCGAACAGTTGACCTTCGAGCTGTTGATCCACGCCTGGGATCTGGCCCGGGCCGTCGGTGGCGACGACACCTTTCCCAACGACACAGTGACCTTCGTACTCGAGCGGGCCAAGGCGCAGTCTGACCTGCGGGCTGGATCGGCGTTGTTCGCGCCCAGCATCCCGGTCCCCGGCTGCACCGACGACCTCACCGAGCTGCTCGCCCTGACCGGCCGGAACCGTTGGTGGACTTGCGATAGTGGATGATGATCACCAGTGGGGGTGACCGGCTACTCCAGCCGGACGTCCGGCGGCTCCTTGTCCGGCCGGAGGCCACGCCAGGTCGCCTGCCGCAGCAGGTTGTCCCGGGACCACTCGGTGAACCGGACCTCACCCACCAGGTTGGGCGTGACCCAGCGCGCGTCCCGGATCTCGGCCCGCGGCATCGGGCCGGTCACCGGAGACGTCTTGCGAGCCAAAGGGTTCAGCAAGGCTGCAGTGGAGTCCAGGTCGGCGTCCGAGAATCCGCTGCCGACCCGGCCGACGTAACGCCAGCCGTCGCCGTCGGGCAGCGCCACCAGCAGCGACCCGATCGAGCCCGACCGCCGGCCCTGTCCGGGACGCCAGCCGACCACCACCACCTCCTGGGTGCGAAAGTTCTTCAACTTGACCCAGGCGTGCGAGCGCCGGCCGGGCTCGTAGACCGAGTTCGCGGCCTTGGCCACCACTCCCTCCCAGCCCAGTGACCGGGTGCGGTCGAGTTCGGTCTCGAGATCACCGGTGAGCACATCCGGCACCTCGACGAATTCACCGTCCAGCGGAAGGGCCTGCAGGATGCGCCGGCGGTCGTCGAACTTCTTGCCCGCCAGCAACACTCCGTCCAGCCAGAGCACGTCGAAAACGTAATAGTGAACCGGATTGTCGCCCATGACGCGGCGGATCTCGGCCGCTCGGGCCAGCTTCATCCGCTGCTGCAGGGTGGCGAAGTCGGTGCGACCCTTGGCGTCCAGCGCCACGATCTCGCCGTCCAGCACCGCAGTGTGTCCGTCCAGAAGCGAACCCAACTCGGCGATCTCGGGATAGGTGCCGGTCATGTCCTTGTCGTTGCGGCTGGTCAGGGTGACCCGCCCATCGGCTACGGCGGCGATCGCGCGCACCCCGTCCCACTTGGCCTCCAGCCGCCAGACGGTCTCCTTGCTCAGCGTCGCGGCGGTGCCGGCCGTGGCCAGCATGGGCGCGATCTTCGGCAGGTCGGTGCGGTTGGAGTGCCACACCGGCGCGTCCGCGCCCGGCCGCTCGCTCTCGGCCAGGGCCACCACCGGCGGCAGGTCGGCCTGTTCCTTGGTGCGGTGCATGAGCCATTGGTTGTCCCGGGTCCGGATCAGCGCGAAGCGTCCCCGGGCCTTCTCCCCGTGCATGGTGATGATGACCTCGTTCGGCAACCACTTCTCGGTCTCGTAGTGCCCGGAGTCCCAGACGGTGACCCAGCCGCCGCCGTATTCACCGCGCGGAATGACCCCGGCGAAATCCGCGTAATCCAGGGGATGATCCTCGGTCATCACCGCCAGCCGATTCTGTTTGGTATCGGTGGGAATACCTTTCGGCACCGCCCAAGAGACCAACACGCCACCGCGTTCCAGCCGGAAGTCCCAGTGCAGGGCGCGCGCGTGATGCTCCTGGATGACGAAGGTGTCGTCGTTCCCGTGCGGCAGCGCGTCGTTCTCGGTCGGCACCGGTTCCGGGGTTCGCTCGGCCGAGCGTTTGGCTCGGTAGGTGGCCAGCTTGTCCCGGCCCTGTTCCAGTCCGGCCATCGGATCGGAGCCGTCGGCCATGCGTTGCAGTACCTCTCGGAAATCCAGCTGGGCCAGGGCCGGGTCGGTCAGCTCGTCCCAGTCCCGGGGTGCGGCCACCATCGGCTGATCTCGCCCGCGTAGCGAATACGGTCCGATCGTGGTCTTGTTGCCGTTGTTCTGCGACCAGTCCAGGAAAACCTTTCCCGGGCGCAGCGACTTGGTCATCCGGGACAGCACCTTCTCCGGCATCGCCGATTCCAATTCCCGGGCGATCGCATGGGCGTACTCGGACGCCTCGTCCGAGGACATCGAGCCGTCCAAGGCCGCGTACAGATGAATGCCTTTCGACCCGCTGGTCACCGGGACGCAGCGGCGACCGTCCTTGGCCAGCCGGTCCCGAACCGCCAGCGCGATCTCGGCGCACTGCGTGAGTTCCACCCCGGGGCCGGGATCGAGGTCGAACACCACTCGGTCGGGTGCGGTGAACTCCCCGTGCGGCCCGAAACGCCATTGCGGCACGTGGATCTCCAGCGCCGCGTTCTGCCCGAACCAGGCCAGCGTGGCGGCCGAATCCGCCACCGGGTAGATGTTCGTGCCCGACCGGTGCTCGATGGCGAACCGGGGGACCCAGTCCGGGGTGGACTTGTCGATGTTCTTCTGGAAGAACGGCGGGGTGTCGACGCCGTTGGGCCAGCGCTTGCGGGTGACTGCCCGGTCCCGGATGTGGGGCAGCATCATGGGGGCGATCTCGGCGTAGTAGCCGATGACCTCGGCCTTGATGGTGCCGGTGGCCGGGTAGAGCACCTTGCCCAGGTTGGTCAACTTGAGCAGGTGCCCGTCGATCTCGGCCGTCGTGTCGTCGGTCGTCGTGACGCACCTCCTGCCGGATCACCGTGGTCTGGGCCTCATTGTGCTGTGGAACCGATGTCGGCACCGTCGCGGGCCGTCTCCAGGAGATCGTCGAGGCGCCTGGCCAGGTAGGTGCGCTCGGCCTCGTTGCCGACCAGGTCCAGAGCCGTTCGGTAGGCCTGCGCGGCCTGCGCCGGTCGGCCGGATCGGACGAGCAGGTTGGCTCGGGCGACATGCAGGGGGTGGTACCCACGGAGCTCCGGCGCCGCGGCGACCCGGTCGAGGAGGGTGAGCCCAGCCTCCGGGCCGTCTCGCATGGCGACGGCCACGGCCCGATTCAGTTCGACCACGGGCGAGGGACCCAGCGTGAGCAGGACGTCGTAAAGGGCGACGATCTGCCGCCAGTCGGTGCTGGCCACGTCGGTCGCCTCGTCGTGGACCGCAGCGATGGCGGCCTGCACCGTGTACGGCCCGCAGGGTCGATCGGTCAGGGCTCGGGCGACGAGGGCTCGTCCTTCGCCGATCTTGTCCGCGTCCCAGCGCCGGCGGTCCTGATCCTCCAACGAGACGGGCAGCCCGGCCGGGTCGGTACGGGCCGGCCGGCGCGCGTCGGTGAGCAGCATCAGTGCCAGCAGACCGGTCACCTCGCCTTCTTGCGGCAGCAAGCGGTGCAGGATCCGGGCCAGCCGGATCGCTTCGTCGCTCAACTCGACCCGTACGAGTTCTGGGCCCACGGTGCTGGCGTAGCCCTCGGTGAACACCAGGTAGACCACCGTGAGGACCGCCGTGAGCCGAGAGTGCAACTGCGTGCGATCGGGCATTTTGAACGGGATCCGGGTCCGGGAAATCTTTTGCTTGGCCCGGACGATCCGTTGCTGCATCGCCGGTACCGGCACCAGTAGCGCAGCCGCCACCTCTTGGGTGGTCATGCCGGCGAGAAACCTGAGAGTCAGGGCGATCTGGGCCTCGAGCGGGAGCGCCGGGTGAGCACACGTGAAGAACAACATCAACCGCTCGTCCGGCAATTCACCGTCTGATTCGACCGGTGCCGCCCGGCCCGCTCGGTCGGCCTCCGCGGCCCACACGGCCAGCCGCTGGGCCTGGGCCCGGTCTCGACGGATCCGGTCCACCGCCTTGCGCTGGGCCGTGGTCAGCAACCAGGCCAGCGGAACGTCAGGCACCCCGTCAACCGGCCACCGGACCAGCGCCGTGGCCATCGCCTCCTGCGTGACCTCCTCGGCCAGATCGAGGTCGCCGAACCGGGCTGCCAAGGCCGCCAGCAGCCGACCCCGCTCCTGAAGGAACACGGCCTCGACGGAGTCGGCTGCCCGGGGCGGCACCATGCTCAGCCCAGCACCGGGCGGATCTCGATCCGTCCGTACTTCGCACCTGGATTGCGCGAGGCCCAGGCCAAGGCATCGTCCAGGTCGGGCACGTCGATGATGTTCCACCCACCCAGATACTCCCGGGTCTCCGGGAACGGCCCGTTGGTCACGATTCGCTCCCCCGACCGATCCAGCTGAATCGACGTGGCCAGGCGAGGATCGTCCAAGAAGCCGCCGTCGACCTGAACTCCGGCATCGACCAGCGCTTGCTGGTAGTCGACGAACTCCTCTGCGGTCGGACCCTCACCGTCGGCGAACGTGGCATCGACGAACCCGATGACCTGCAGCATGTACTTCACGATGGGTGCTCCTTCAACTCAGCTGGTACGGACAGGAAACAGACGCACCGGGCCTTCCGGATCGACACCACGAGCCACAAAATCTTCGTTCGATTTCGGACTGGCGGCGCGCTCGCCACCTGACGGTGCTACCGCAAACGGCCAAGGCTGCGACACCGACCACCGCAGACAGGCGATTCTCATCCAACTGAACACGTTCTGAATCAAGCGACCGTAGTTCGTACACGCAACGTGGCCATTGTGGTGATCAGTCCGGAGGGACAGGACCTCCGACCAGTGAAAGTGAGCACCGCACCATGTGGAAGAAATTTGTGGTCATTGCCGGGTTGTCCGCAGCCGCCCTCGGCGTCGGCGGAGTGGCTGCGGCCGATGCGGCCTCCTCGGCCACTACGGCACCGGCGGCAGCTGTGGCGCCGAGCAGCTCGTCCGGCGCCTCCACCGCGCCGAAGGCAGCACACACGGCCCACAAGGGCGACAAGCGGGACAAGGCCGAGAAGGTGCTCGGCCGCGTCTCGCACGCGCAGTGGGTGAGCAAGGACAAGGACGGCAAGTTCGTCACGCACGATGCTGTCCGGGGCAGCGTCACCGCCGTCTCCAGCACCTCCATCACCGTCAAGGCGGCGGACAGCACCACCGAGACCTACGCGTTGAACTCCACGACCAAGGTGCACGCCAAGGGTGACACCAAGGCCCACCCAGGCACGATCGCCCAGGTCAAGGTGGGCGACGAGGTCGGCGTGCTGGGCACCGGCAGCGGCACCATGACCGCCACCCACGTCCTGGACCGCGGCGTTCCCAAGAAGTAGCCGCGGCCTTCCGAGCGGCCCGTCCGGCGACCCGACGCCGGGCGGGCCGTTATGCGTCTGCGCCCAGGGTGCGTTCCACGGCGTCGCGGACGACCTCGCGCAGCCCACCGCGAACAAACGCCTCTCGTTGGGCCAGCAGACCGAATTCGGAGTTCATCCGTTCGTAGCGCTCATTGTCCGTCGCGGTCGGGCGGACCTTGAACGGGCTGGTGGCCAGGGCCGCCACCTGCACCCCGTGGGTGGCCGCGGCCGCGGCCGCGTGCCGGCGCCGAGTCATCAGGTCCGCGCGCAGGTCGGCCGCGGAAATGCTCGGTTCGGAGCCGATCTCGGCCTGTTCCTTCTTGAATTCGTGCTCGACCAGCGCCTCGTCGGTGTCCGACAACTCCTGCGACGCCCGGACCACCGCTTCCCCCTTGGCGGCGGGGCGGCCCTGGGCCGGGTCGACGAGCAACAGCTCTTCCTCGACGCCGAGAGTGCGTAGGTCGGTCATGGGCGGACAGTCTTCCGGATAATGCACGCATGTATCGCGAGCGGCCCTCCCGGCTGCCCGGGGCGGTGCTCTGGACGCAGGACACACCCGGGACCGTGCGGGTGCTGCCGGACGGCTGCATGGACCTGATCCGCGCCGGCGACCGATTCCTGGTGGCCGGGCCGGACACCACAGCGGCGCTGGTGCAGATGCCGGAGCCGTTGTCCGGCATACGGTTTCCGCCCGGGCTGGCGCCGTTCCTGCTCGGGGTGCCGGCATCGGAGGTCCGCGATCAGCGCCCTGACCTGGCCGACGTCCGGCGGCTGCCACCGGCCGCAGGTCTGGAGGAGTTGGCCCTGCGGCTGGCCGTCGATTCCGAGATCCCGCGCTGGGCCGACGCTCTCGTTCTGACTCTGCGGCAGGGCGGGCGGGTTCAGCAGATCGCCGACGATCTCGGCTGGTCGGCCCGCCGGCTGCACCGCAAGTGCCTGCACGCGTTCGGTTACGGGCCGTCGGCGTTGGGTGCCATTCTGCGCTTTCAACGAGCCCTGAACCTGGCCGCGGGTCGCCCGTTGGCCACCGCCGCGACCGAGGCCGGCTATGCGGACCAGGCCCACCTCGCCCGGGAGACCCGACGACTGGCCGGGGTCACCATGACGCAGTTGCGGCGGGAGTCGGCTCAGCTGGAGGCGTAGACATCCACGGTGTTGCCGTCGGTGTCGTGCAGCACCGCGTAGCGCTGACCCCAGACGGCGTCGAACGGCTCGAGATGGCCGTGATGTCCGGCCCCGGTCACGGCCGCGTAGGTGGCGTCGACCTCAGCCGGGCTGTCCGCCTGAAAGGCCAGCGAGGAGCGGCTGCTCCCACCCGTGGCCGGGGCGAACCCGGCATCGAACGAGGCCATCACGGCCTCGGTGTCGAAGCACAGCTTCAGGCCGCCCAGCTCGACCTCGACATGCGGCTCGGTATCCGCCGCCGCCGGGATGGCCAGGCCGAGGCCCCGGTAGAAGTCCAGCGAGGCGGCCATGTCCGACACCGCGATGCCGACGATGGTGCAGGTGAGAGTCATGGGCTCACGGTAGGGCGGCTCGGTCGGGCTCGTCTTGAACGGATCGGACACCCCGACGATCACATTGCGGCTGATTTGTGGCACATGTGCAACAAATCAGCCAGACATGGCGGGCAGGCTGATCTCGAAGCGGCAGCCGGGCCCGACGTTGGCCACCGAGAGCTCACCGCCGTGCGCCTCGACCAGGCCCTTTGCGATGGCCAGCCCCAGACCGGCGCCGGCCCCGTCCGGACTGGGTGAGCGGGCCGCCGAACCCCGGAAGGCGACCTCGAACACGTGCGGCAGATCGGCCTCCGGAATGCCGCCGCAGGCATCCTCGACGGCTACCACCACCTGGCCGGCCCGCTGCCCGGCCCGGACCGACACCACGCCGGCGGAGGGTGTGTGCCGGACCGCGTTGACCAGCAGATTCCGCAGCACCCGGGTGAGCTCGGGGGGCGAGCCGGTCACGGTCGGCCAGCCGCCCGAGGCCGACGCGTCCAACCGGACCCCGCGCCGGTGCGCAGCCGGGGCCGTCGATTCCAGGGCATCGGCCACCAGACCCTCCACCGGCACCGGACCCAGGGTCAGCCGCAGCGTCGCCGACTGGATCCGGGACAGCTCGAACAGGTCGTCCACCATCTGCGTGAGCCGCATGGCCTCGGCGTTGATCCGACTGCCGTAGCCGGCCACCTCGTCCGGCTCGCTGACGACCTTGTCCTCCAGGGCCTCGGCCATGGCCCGGATCCCGGCCAGCGGCGTGCGCAGGTCGTGACTGACCCAGGCGACCAGCTCGCGCCGGGTGGACTCGGCCGCTCGCTCCTGGGCCCGGTCCCGCTCGGCCGCGATCTCGGCCATGCCGATCCGCCGGCCCAGCACCACGGCCACCGGCACCACGGCGAAGGCGATCAACCCACAGGTGATCACGGCCCACCGGAGCTGAGGGGTGAACATGAATCCGCTGATGGCCACCACGAAGATCAGCGAGGCCAGGATTGGCACCACCACCAGGGCGGTGATCATGGCGGCCGCGGAACGTCCCCGCAGCGCGCGCAACACGAGCAGGTCCAGCCCGGCGGTGATGATCGCGGTGAGGATCGCCCAGGGCAGCACATGAGCGACGTCGGTCAACATGGGTCAGCGCCCGGGTCGTAGCGGTAGCCGACGCCCCACACGGTGGCGATCCGCACCGGGTCGGCCGGGTCACGCTCGATCTTCTCCCGCAGCCGCCGGACATGGACGGTGACCGTGGCGGTGTCGCCGAACGTCCAGCCCCATACCTGTTCCATCAGCTCGGCCCGGGTGAACACCTTGGCCGGATGGGACATCAGGAACACGAGCAGGTCGAACTCCCGCACGGTCAGGTTCAGCGGCGCCCCGGATCGGGTCGCCACTCGGGCCACCGGGTCGACCCTCAGGTCGCCGTCGACCAGCGACCGGCCGTCGGCGGGCGCGTCAGGTCGAGATCGGCTGCGCCGCAACACCCCAGCCACCCGCAATGCCAATTCGCGCGGACTGAACGGCTTGACCAGGTAGTCGTCGGCGCCGACCTCCAGGCCGGTGACCCGATCGGACTCCTCCCCCAACGCGGTCAGCATGATCACCGGCGTGCTCGAGGAGGCCCGGATCTCCCGGCACACCGCCAATCCGTCCATCCCCGGCAGCATCAGATCCAGCACCACGAGATCCGGTTCCTGGGCACGGAATTCGGCCAGACCATCGGGCCCGGTCGCGCTCTGGACCACCCGGTGGCCGTCCCGGGTCAGGTAACGGGCCACCACCTCGCGCACGGTCGGATCGTCGTCGACGACCAGGACGACGCTGCCCTCCGGCGCACTCATCCCCCCATCGTCGCCGATCCGACCGTGCTCCGGCCGTCCGACGGGCCTTACCGATCACGAACAGCCACCGCGGATTTCCTGGATCGGCGTTCCCCATCGGTCTGCGCTATCAGCCCAACCGCGCCCAGGTGACGGTCTAACGGGTCTCGATGCGGGTGACCAGCCGGGTCCAGCTGGGCCGGGGCGGGACCGAGCCGAACCCGAAACCGACCGGCGGATCGATCGCCGTCAACCGACCCAGATCTCTGTCTTCCCAGCGTAGATCGGCCGACCCGAGAGGTCGCAGATCGCTCGCGCAGTACCACTCCCGGCGGCCACCGCCGGCGCTGCCCCGGGTCCGCACCCCGCGCAGAACGAGCCGGGCGAGCGGATCGGCCAAGGCGGCGAACCAGCGGGAACGGGCCCAGCGCCGGGGCACCGCCGAGAGCGCCCAACCCAACGCACCGCGCGGTGCCAACGCGAAGGCGAGGTCCAGGTCGCTCGACCGGACCTCGAACCGGTCCCCGTTGCGCCGCATCGACACCGGCTGCACCCGGATCTCGTCGAAGCGGTAAGTGGCGGCGACGAAATCGGCGATCTCCCGGGTCGGGGCGACCAGGACCCGATGACCGTCGGCCGTCTGCACCATGACATCGGTGAAGGCGCCGAACGGGGACCTCAGCCACATCCCCACCACCAGGCGCACCCCGGACATCGAGCCGAGCCCGGCGATGGCCCCGTCGAAAACCAGCATCCGACCCCCGTTCCCACCACCCTCGCTGCACACGCCCCGGACGGCTGTGGCACGGTGCCAGCATGACCCCCTCTCTTGCCCCGGATCTGCCGGAGTCCATGTCGGTGAGCGTGTTGCGGGGGGTCGGTGACCTGGCCGTTGTCCAGCGAGCGGTCCCGACCCCGAGGCCGGGCGAGGTGCTCATCCGGGTCGGTTCGGTCGGGGTGTGCGGCTCCGACGTGCATTACTACCGGCAGGGCCGGATCGGTGATTTCGTGGTGCGGGAGCCGCTGATCCTGGGCCACGAGGGCGGCGGCACCATCGTCGCGGTGGGTGACGGCGTCGCCGCGGACCGGGTCGGGCAACGGGTGGCGATGGAGCCCGGGGTCCCCTGCCGGGTCTGCCGCCAGTGCAAGGCCGGCCGCTACAACCTCTGCCCGGACGTCCGTTTCTTCGCCACCCCGCCTATCGACGGCGCCTTCGCCCAGTACGTGGTGCTGGCCGCCGACTTCGCCCACCAGGTGCCCGACCACCTCTCCGACGACGCCGCCGGCCTCATCGAACCGCTGTCGGTCGGGGTCTGGGCCTGCGGCAAGGTGCAGGTCGGGGCCGGGAGTCGGGTACTGATCACCGGCGCAGGCCCGATCGGCATCATGAACGTCCAGGTGGCCCGGGCGCTGGGTGCGACCGAGATCCTGATCAGCGACGTCTCGGTCGAGAGGCTTGACGTGGCCCGGTCTTTCGGGGCCACCACGACCCTGGACGCGCGGGACGACACGGCTTTCGGCCCGCAGCTGGACGTGGACGCTTTCATCGACTGCTCCGGGGTGGAATCGGCGGTCCGGCAGGGATTCCGCTCGGTCCGGGCGGCCGGCCGTATCGCCCTGGTCGGGATGGGCGCGGACGAGTTCGCGGTGCCGGTCGGGCTCATCCAGGTGAAGGAACTGACGGTCACCGGGACGTTCCGCTACGCCAACACGTACCCGACGGCGATTGCGCTGGCCGCGACGGGTCGGGTCGATCTGGACCGGATGGTCACCGGCCGATTCGGCCTGGACCAGGTCGAGCAGGCGCTGAACTCCGACCGGGTGCCCGGAACCATGAAGGTCGTTGTCACCCCGAACGGAGACCAGTGATGGGCGTCCTCGATTCCTTCGACCTGACCGGCCGGGTGGCCGTGGTCACCGGTGCGAACCAGGGTTTGGGCCGGGCCTTCGCCCGGGCACTGGGGGAGGCCGGCGCCAAGGTCGCCGTGTTGGGCCGTACGACGGCCAAGAACGAGGACGCCGCCGCCGAACTGGTGCTGGCCGGGATCCAGGCCCGCGCCTTCACCGCGGACGTGGTCGATCGGGCCGCCCTGGACGACGTGGCCGAGGCCATCGAGAAGACGTTGGGCCCCATTGACATCGCCGTGAACAACGCCGGGACCTGCATTCATCGGCCGGCCTTCGAGGTCACCGACGAGGAATTCTCGGAGGTGTTGAACGTCAACGTGACCGGGGTCTGGAACGGCTGCCGGGCGTTCGGGGCGCGGATGGCCACCCGGGGCCGCGGCAGCATCGTGAACATCGGCTCGATCTCCGGCCAGATCGTGAACCGGCCGCAGTGGCAACCCGCGTACAACGCCTCCAAGGCGGCGGTGCACCAGCTCACCAAGTCGCTGGCGGCGGAGTGGGCGCCGTTGGGGATCCGGGTCAACGCGGTCGCCCCCGGTTACGTGCGGACCGCCATGGCCCCGGTGGACCGGCCCGAGTTCCACCGGTACTGGATCGAGGACGCGCCCCAGCAACGGGCCGCGTTGCCCGAGGAGATCGCGCCCAGCGTGGTCTTTCTCGCCTCCGATGCATCCTCCTTCATGACCGGCTCCGTCCTGGTCATCGACGGCGGGTACACGGTGTTCTGAGCAGCCGGAACTGCTCTGCCAGGTCCCGAGGCAGCAACGAGGCTGTCCACTTTCTTGCTTCGACCGAGCGAAATCGGCAGCCGACGCCCGATTCCTGGCCGGTCGAAGCAAGAAAGTGGACACCGCCTCGCGAACAGCTGAGGTCGCAGACGCGTGTGCCGGTCCCCATACGCCCTTTCCGTTCGATGGAGCCCGGGAAACATCAAGGGCACGGCCTCACACTGGCCCAAGTTCAGGTCGGCAGGTGGCGCAGGAAGCGGTCCGGGTCGGTCAGGAACCCCTGCCAGTTCCGGACCAGCTGCAAGTCGGGCCAGTCGCAGCGACGCAGACCCCAGTCGCCGACCTCGTAGATCACCGCGCCCGGGGTGGCCGCCACGATCGGTGAGTGGGTGGCCACCACGGCCTGAGCTCGGCTGCCCCGGACGATGTCGGTCAGCACGGCGACCAGGGCCAGGCAGCCCGAGAAGGAGAGCGCCGCTTCGGGTTCGTCGAGCACGTAGAAGCCGGGGTCGTCGAACCGCCGGGCCAACAGCTCCAGAAACGATTCGCCGTGGGACATCTCGTGAAAGCGCGGATCGCTTCCCCCGGGGTGGTCTTCCAGGTAGGTGTAGAAGCTGTGCATCGATTCGGCCCGCAGGAAGAATCCCCACCGGGCGCCGCCGATCCCTCGGGTCAGTCGAAGTGCCTCGTGCAGCGGTGATTCCGACGATCGGGTGACATGGCGGGCCAGGACCGAGCCACCCTCGGGCGACATGCCGAAGGCCATGGCCACCGCCTCGACCAGGGTCGACTTGCCGGACCCGTTCTCGCCCACCAGGATCGTGACCGCATCGAGGTCCAGGCCTTCCTCGAGCAGCTGCCGGACGGCCGGGATGGTCAGCGGCCAGCGGCCGGCCGGGAGCGTGACCCCCGGATCGGCGCCGACCCGGCGGAGCGGGCGACGGGGCGGACGGCTCATGCTGTGACCGTACGAGGGTCGCGGCCGCAAGAATGGGCTCGACGGGCATGGGAAGGGATCGATGTGACGGTGTTGGTGACCGGCGGGACCGGTCGAGCCGGGTCGGAACTGGTGCGGCAACTGCGCAGCGGCGGACATGAGGTCCGGGTGGCCAGCCGGTCGGCGGGTGAGGGCCGGACGGTGGTCGACTACGCCAGTGGCGCCGGCCTGGTCGCGGCCCTGGACGGGGCCGACTCCGTGGTGCACTGCGTCGGCGGTACCGCCGGCACGGACCGATCGGCGCTGGAGGCCGTGGTCCGGACCGCCCGGGCCATGGCGACGCGACCGCACCTGATCTACCTGTCCATCGTCGGTGTCGATCGAATCCCGCTGGGCTACTACCGCGGCAAGTACGCGGCCGAGCTGTCCTTGGAGGCGTCCGGCCTGCCCTTCACGGTGCAGCGAGCCACCCAGTTCCACGAGCTCGTCGCCGGGCTGGTCAAGGTGCTCTGTCGGCCGCCCATCGCCCTCGTGCCCCAGGGGATTGCCTTCCAGCCCCTCTCCACCACGGCGGTCGCGACGCGCCTGATCGAGCTGATCCAGGCGGGTCCGAGCGGCCGAACCGAGGACATCGGCGGCCCCGAGGTGCTGGGCATCCGCGTGCTGACCGAGCAATTCTTGGCTGCCGCGGGCCGGCACCGGCGCCTGGTCGATCTCCGACTGCCCGGCCGGGTCGCCGGATCGCTGGAGTCGGGCGCCAACCTCACCCCCGATCACGCCCAGTCCGGACCCACCTTCACCGACTACCTGCGCTCCCGCTGACCCCGCTGGACGCGACACACGGCATGACCGCGGCGACACACCCCGGACACGCACGGCGGTCACGCTGATCGGGTGATCACCCTGGACGAGCTGCAGATTCCCAGCTTGGGCGAGTGCAGCTATCCGTCACCGCTGGCCAAGTACATCTCCGGGCGGCGGACCAACGAGCACTACGTCGACGAGGACGATCGGGTGCTCTACGACGACACCGTCAGCCTGCTCGGACAGCGGAGCCTCCCGCTGGATCAGTTGCCGACCTTCGAGCCCGGCGGTCCGCGACGCCAGCTGTTCTTCCCGCCGGGCGGGACCAGGGTCGGCATCGTCACCTGCGGGGGTCTGTGCCCCGGTCTGAACGACGTCATCCGCGGGCTGGTGGTCGAGCTGGCGGACCACTACGGCATCCACGACGTCCTCGGTTTCCGGTACGGCTACGCCGGTCTCGTCCCCGGGCTGACTCCCGACCCGATCGCGCTGACGACCGAGAACGTGGCTCTGATCCCGGACCAGGGCGGCACCATGTTGGGCACCTCCCGCGGCGCCCAGGACCCGGCCGCGATGGCCGACCGGCTGGCCGAACTCGGGGTCGACATCCTGTTCGTGATCGGCGGCGACGGATCGATGCGGGGCGCGGCGGGTGTGGCCGACGAGCTGAACCGGCGCGGACTGGAGGTCGGGGTGATCGGCGTGCCCAAGACCATCGACAACGACATCCCCTACATCGGGCAGAGTTTTGGATTCCAGACGTCGTTCACGGTGGCCGCCGATGTCATCACCACCGCGCGGGTGGAGGCGCAGGCGGCGCTGAACGGGATCGGCCTGGTCAAGCTGATGGGCCGGCATTCCGGGTTCATCGCCTGTTACGCGGCGCTGGCCAGTCGGCACGCGGACGCGGTGCTCATCCCCGAGGTGCCGTTCGCGCTGGAGAAGTTCCTGCCCTACCTGCGGGAGCGGGTGGCCGACCGCGGCCAGGCGGTGGTCGTGGTGGCCGAGGGTGCCGGTCAGGATCTGCTGCCCGCGGCCACCACCACCGACGCCTCGGGCAACACCACACTCGGTGACATCGGCAGCTTTCTCAAGCGCGCGATCGAGGCCGACTTCGCCTCCGCCGGCATGGATCTCACCCTCAAGTACTTCGATCCCGGTTATCAGGTCAGGTCCGTGCCGGCGGGGGCCGCGGATTCGGTGTACTGCGTGCGACTGGCCCAGGCGGCGGTGCACGCGGGCATGGCCGGCCGGACCGGGATGGTGGTCGGGCGTCGGCACAACCGCTTCATCCACGTGCCCATCTCACTGGCGGTGTCGGCGCGCAACCAGGTCGCACCGGACGGGGACCTCTGGCTCTCGGTCCTGGAGGGCACCGCCCAGCCGACCGAGATGCTCTGAGAGAGGACAGCAACCGACCCCCTTCAGGTCGGGTCCGAAGGGGGTCGGCAGCTGGATCGGTGGGGTTTCGGCCGGTTACCGTCCGGGACGCGCCACCGAGGCATTGAGGGTGATCGACAGCAGGATGACGATGCTCAGCCCGACCAGCGCGTTGATGGCCGCGAAGATCACCTGCGAGGTCAGGGCCAGCGGCATGGTGAACGGCAGCACCGCGGCGAAGAGCACACCGAGGGCGCCGATCCAGCCGAAGTACAGGCCCGGCCGGGGCGCGAACCCGGCGATGCCGACCAGCACGCCGGCGGCCACCAACGTCAGGAGCGCCGTGAACAGCGCGTAGGCGCCGGTGTGCACCACGACCAGCCCGGACCCGTCGGTCATCATCAGGGCCCGATGGAAGACGTCGGTGGTGATGATCAGGCCGAGGACGCCGACCAGGGTGGACACGGCGGCGGTGAGCACCGAGCCGACCCAGAAGCGACGCTGGTCCAGGTGCGCCTTGGCCGGTGCGGAGGGCGTCTGCGGGGTGAGGGACGGTGTGAACGCGGGATCGGGGAACGGGCGGAACGCGACGGTCTGTGCCTCTTCGAATGCGGTGGTCATCTCGGGACCTCTTTCTCATCAACTGATTCCGGTTGTTCCGGCTGCTAGGACCTACTCTGCCCGCAGACTCCTCCCCGACCTGTCGGGCGACCGGTTGATCCGGCGGAGGACCTTGCCCTCCCCCGATCGGTGGACCCGCCCCTTCCCGCGATGAGGTTTCAGGCGGCGGGGAGGGCGCGGGCGGGGACGTCGATCTCGACGGTGGTGCCGGTGGGGGATCCGGCGGTCAACGCGAAACGCCCGCCGGCCGCTTCGATGCGGGCTCGGCGGGAGGTCAGGCCGATGTGGCCCGCGGCCAGCTGCCGGTTCAGCTGCTCGTCGGACACCCCCCGACCGTCGTCGGCCACGCCCAGGTAGGCCCGACCGTCGCCGTGCCGCAGGGTGAGCACGACCCGGGAGGCATGGGCGTGCTTGACCACGTTGGTCAGCAGCTCCCGTGCGGTGGCGAACAGGAGCACGTCCGCGTCGGTGCGCAACCCCGCCGGCCACTCCTGAGCCACGACCTCGACCGAGAAGCCGCCCCGGGCCGCCGCGCCGGTCACCAGCTCCTGCAGCGCGGGCCGCAGCCCGTTGCGCTCCAGCACGGCCGGATGTAGCTCGTACACGGTGGAGCGCAACAGCTTCACCGCCGCGCCGAGAGCGTCGTCCAGCCGGTCGAGGGTGGCCGATGGGGCGAGGTCTTCCAAATCCATTCGGGCCGCCAGGACGTACTGCAGGGCGCCGTCGTGCAGCGCCTCGGACAACTCGCGACGCTCCCGCTGCTCCAGCTCGACCAGCTCGTTCAGCAGATTGCTGCGCTGCAGGGCCAGGCGTCCCACGGTCAGCACCCGTGATCGCTGCACTCGCGACAGGTACGCCGCCCCCACCGACACCGCCGCCAGGACCAGGGTGCGCAGCGCGATCGACGACCACGGCTCGTTGCCGTTGGGCACCCGACCGAGCACGCCGACCAGGAAGTAGAGCAACACGGTAGGAACGCAGACCGCCGCGCACAGCCAGGGCCGCAGCTGGGTGGCGGCCAGCACGGGGAGCAGGAAGAAGGTGAACACCAGGATGTCGGCCGTCCAGCTGGCCGGCGAGAGCGCGGCTACGATGGTCAGCGAGGTGACGACGACCAGGTCGACGAACAGGGCCAGCCACATGTACCGCACCGGAGCCTGCCCACCGCGGGCGCCGACCGCCGCGGCGATCACCGCCCAGAGCGCATAACCGGCCGCGATGACCTCGCAGGCCGGGCGGTAGGAGACCGGCGGTTCGAGCAAGACCGTGGCCGCGATCAGGGCGGCCAGGCACAGCCGCAGGATCGATTGCACCCGGACCCCGCGGTGGGCGTGATCGAGCAGCATCGCCCGTAGCTCGCTGGACGCGGCCAGATCCTGCAGCCGGGTCACCGGCTCCGGGTTCACTCCAGCAGGCCCATCCGCAGGCCCTGGGCCACCGCGGCGGCCCGGTCGGACACACCGAGCTTCTCGTACAGCCGCTGCGTATGGGTCTTCACCGTGCTCGGCGCCAGGAACAGTTCGGCGGCCAGGGCCGGGATCGACTGACCCTGGGCGAAGCCGCGGAGCACCTGCAGTTCACGCTCGGAGAGCACGGGCACGTCACTGGTGCTGCGCAGCCGGATCTGATCGACCAGGCCGGCCGCCAGCTCGGGCGGCACCACGGTCTTGCCCCGGGCCACATCCCGCACCGCGGCGACGATGTCGGCTCGGCGGGCGTCCTTGGACAGGTAGCCGCTGGCACCCTCCTGCAGGGCCTTGAACACGATGGCCGAGTCGGTCGCCGCGGACAGCAGCAGCACCCGGGTGCGGACGCCGTCCCGCTTCAGCGCGTGCACCAGGGCGATGCCGTCGAGGTCGGGCATCTGGTAGTCGACCACGGCGACGTCGGGATCCTCGGCCTTGATCACCTCGATGCCCTCCCGGCCGTCCTCCGCCTCGCCCACCACGCGGATCTCGCCGCTGCTGTTCAGCCCCCGCGCCACCCCGTCCCGAAAGAACGGATGGTCGTCCACCACCACCACGCTGATCACACCCGTCAGGGTGCCGGATCACCGGTCAGCGGTCTACCCCGCCCTGCCGGCGTCGATCGTGCGGCGACGAACACGACAAGCGACTTGACGCTGAGGGCCTGCCCCGAATGGGGGGCTTTCTCTCCTGACCCACGCGGGGAGCGGAATTTCTCGGCGGACGCACAGGTTTCCAAGAGGGTCGCATCAGTTTCGTGGCGCTAAATAAAGACATCCCCGCCGCCGGGCAGGGACCCGATACCGCAGAGGTGCCCGATGACCATCGCCCTGTCCGCCCCGCTGAGCCCCGCGCGGTTGCGCGTGGCCGAGCGGGTTCGGGCGGACGGGGCGATCGGTCAGCTGGTGCGGTACGCCGGCGTCGGCACCGCCGGCGCTGGTCTGTACCTGGGTCTCTACCTCCTGGCCAATCTCTTCCTGCCCACGCTGGCGGCCAACGTGCTCGCCTGGCTGGTGTCCACGGTGGCCACGAACGAGGTGCAGCGCCGGCTGGCCTTCCACGCCGGGCATTCCGATCACGCCACCGCAGACGTCACGGTGGGCATGGTCACCAGCTTGGCCAGCCTGGCCGTGAGCAGCGTGGCCCTGGCGGTGCTGTCCGGATCGACTGCCATGGAGCAGCTTCTGGTGCTGGTCACGGTCACCGCCGCCGTTGGTCTGGCCCGGTTCCTGATCGTGCGGGCCTGGTTCGCACATCACGGGTGAGGCCACCCGGCACACTGGTGCGGTGATCAGCCCGCTCCGCCGTCACCCCGTGTCCCTCGTCCTCGCCGCCACGGCCGGCGTGCTTGCCTTCCGCCTCGCCCGGGCCGCCCGAGGCGTACCCGCCTCGATGGGGGCCAACAGGCGTCGCATCGCGCCGGCCGCACTGGCCTCGCCGCAGTTCTCCGACGGCGTCTTCGTCAACCGGTTGCCCGGTACCACGATCGCCTCGGGCAGCACTCCCGGCCTGATCAGGGGCATGCTGAGGCACAAGGACCGAGGCAAGCCGGCCGGCGCCGTCCCTCTGGTCACCCCCGATTTCCCGGCCGACGCCGCTGACCTGGCGGTGACCTGGCTCGGTCACGCCAGTGCCTTGATCGAGATCGACGGCCGGCGCATCCTGGCCGATCCGGTGTTCCAGGAGCGGGTCTCGCCCTCGACCCGGGTCGGACCGCGGCGCCTGCACGACGTGCCGCTGCGGCCCGAGCAGCTGCCCGAGCTGACGGCGGTGATCATCTCTCACGACCATTACGACCACCTCGAGCTGTCCACAGTGCGCGCCCTGATGCGGCAGCAGGTGCCGTTCGTGGTCCCGGTCGGCATCGGCGCCCACCTGCGCGGGTGGGGCGTCCCTCCGGAGCGGATCCACGAACTCGACTGGGACGGCTCGGTCACCCTGGACGGCATCACCTTGACCTGCACCGAGGCGCGCCACTTCTCCGGTCGGGGGCTCAAGCGCAACACGACGCTGTGGTCCTCGTGGGCGCTGACCGGGCCGCAGCACCGGGTCTACTTCGGCGGCGACACCGGCTACACCCCCGCCTTCGCCGAGATCGGCGCCCGCCTCGGTCCCTTCGACCTGACCCTGCTGCCGATCGGCGCCTACAACGACGCCTGGCCGGACATCCACATGAACCCCGAGCAGGCCTGGCGGGCGCACGGCGACCTGGGCGGACGGATGCTCCTGCCGATCCACTGGGCCACCTTCGACCTGGCCCTGCACACCTGGTCCGAGCCGGTCGAGCGGCTGCTCGCGGTGGCCGGCGACGGCGCGGCCATCGCCCTGCCCCGCCCGGGCGAACGGCTGGTCGCCGACCAACCGCCGGCCGACCCGAACTGGTGGCGCCCGCTGGCCCTGTCCGCTAGCGGGCAGTGACCTCAGGAGGCAGACGCTGACCGCTGGGCACCGCCCGCACCTGCACCGTGCCGCGTAACCCGGCGACGATGCACCACGCCTGGCCGGCCCCCTCGACCAGCTCTCCGTCGATGAGCACGGTGTCCTCGTCCAGGGCGACCACCGCGGCCATGAGACCTTCCTGGACCGCGGCGAGCCCGCGGGAGATCGTGCCCCACTGTGCCGCGTGTACATCGACGGCGAAGGGCACCAATCCCAGTCCGGGGGCGGTGGTCACCTGGTCCAGGTCCTCGGCGGCGTCCTCCGGACACACCCGGCGATCCCCCCAGCGCCACCCGCCGACGATCGCCTGTCCGGCGGCACACGCCGCTCCGGCCGAGAACCCGGCGTAGGGCCGGCCGGCGGCCAGCCACTGGTTCACGTCCGCAGCGACCGGCCGGAGGGCGGCGGCGTAGGCCGGGGTGAGGCCGCCGCACACGAGCAGGGCGTCCGCCCCGGCCAGAGCCGACAGGTCCAGCTGCCCGCCCGGGGGCACCAGGACCGGAGCCGGATCACATCGGCTGGTGGACCGGAGCACGCTCGCCCAACGCTCGAACTGCGCTGTCCCATCCCCGTCATCCAGGACCAGGCAGGCCACGACCGGGCAGGACGGACCGGCCGCCAGGAACGGGCCCCAGATCTGGTTCCGGCACTCCTGTGACCATCCGCCGCCGATCAAGAACGTCCGCATGCCGCCTCCCCGAGGCCTCGTCGCGCAGGTCGAGTATCACCGTTGGCAGCCACGTACGCTCGATCCGAGGTCGGCGACGAAGGGAACAGCGTGGTCGGGCAGCGGCGGTCGGCCCGGGCCGGGATCGCCCTGCTCACGCTGGCCCTGCTGGTCAGTGGATGCACCGTCGCGGTGACCGGTCAGGCGGGAATCTGGCCGGGTGCGACCGTCAGGTCCGCCCCGTCGACCACTCCCGCGGCGACCACTGCCCTCAGGACGACGCCGAGCACCATTACGACGACCACCCCACATCCGTCGACCAGCCCACCCACCACCCGCACCAGCACGCCCACCCGAATCTCCACCCCGCCGCCGGACCCGCAGGTCGCCCAGGACGCAGCTGTCGACGGCATCCTGGGTTCCCTGGCCGCCGCCCTGCAGTCCGGGAACAGCGCGGCCTACCTGCGGCCGTTCGCGGCGAACCTGCAGGGGCGGCAGCGGGCCTGGTTCGACAACACGCGGCGGCTGGGGGTCTCCGCAACCCGCTTCGTCCGGTCCCGCGACGACTATGGCTCGGGCGCCGCCGACACCGCCACCACCTTCACCCGCAACGTCGTGGTCGGGGTGCGCACGCCCTACGACGACGACGGCACCATGCCCGGAATCATCTACGCCGCCACGTTCACCCACACCGCCGGCCGGTGGCAGCTCACCGCCTGGAAGGCCGTCTTCGTCGAGGATCCAATGGACTGTGGCTGCGCCCTGGACGTGGTCAAGTCCGGGAATGTCGCCGTCCTCAGTGCGCCGCACGACGATCTCGACGGGTGGGGCGCGATCACGCTGCAGAACACCCTGGAGGGCGTGGCCTGGACCCACAGCCGGTTGGGCTCGTCGGGGCTGAAACCGCCCAAGGGGCAGGTCGTCTACCTGGCCGACGCGCCTTATCACTGGTTCCAGAGTGTGACCCGGGCCGCCCAGGAATCGAACGTGACGGCTGCTCTGCTCGACGCGTCGGGGGACCGGCCCGGCGAGATTTATTCGAACATGAGCCGGATCGTGGTCATCCTGTCCGACGCCTCGGGAGGCGCCGTTCCGCAGGACCAGGAGGGCATGCTCTACGACTGGGACGTGGTCACCCACGAAGCCGTGCACCAGCTCCTGCAGGACAATTCCGGGCTGGACTATTCGGTCAGCTCACCCATCGAGACCTGGGTGGTCGAAGGCATCGCCGCAGCGGTCGAGACCCTGCACCGGCGGGACCACCCGGAGACCACAGCCGCCGGGTACCCGCTGCCCGACGATCCCGCCAACGTCGACCAGGACTGGCTCCGCACCCATGTCACCACCTCGCTGCCCACCCGCGAGCAGCTCTACAGCTCCTCGCTCGATGACCGCGGCAACTGGTACGCGGTGGCCGCGTCGGTCTACCTGTACGTGGCCGCGACCTCCGGCTTCGCCGCCATGATGACCGTGGCCCGGCAGGTCTACGCCCGCAATGACCAGACGCCGTTCCTGTACTTCCTGGACCCGAAGAAGGCGGGCCAGTACCTGTCCGATGCGGCCGCCCGAAAGGCCTGGCTGGCCTGGTTCCAGCGCACCTACGAGAGCTGATCTTCACCGGATCCACATCAGCGCCGGACCGCACCGCAACGCGTCCGCGGGAGAATCGCGACATGACCGAACCACCGGCCTCGTCCTGGGCCTCGATCGACGGGTTGTCGCCGGAGCCGGAGAGCACCGGTGCGGTCCCACCCCCGACGACGGCCTGGTCGGGTTACCCGACCGGCGGCTATCCGTCGGGGCCTTATCCCACCGGCGGCCAGCCGCCGGTCGGTCCACCGGAGCCCGGGTACGGCAGTACTCCTCCCCCGCCCCCTCGGCGTCGCGGGGTCATGGTCGCGGCCGGTGTGGGCGTGGCCATCGTGGCCTTCGGCATCGGCTTCGGGGTGTCTGCGTTGACCCACACCTCGACGGCGTCGGCCGCGCCGCCGGTCGTGGCGTCCAGCAGCACGGTCGTGACCACCGGAATGGGAACGTCGGCGGTTTCCAGCGCCGCGCCTTCCGGGAAGGGCGCGGGCAAGAAGGCCGCGGCCGTGCCGCGGGTGGCCGGCGAGGTGCTCACCTCCGGCGTCGGCACCTGGACGATCAAGACCAAGGCCGGCACGACCGTGTCGGTCACCGTGGACAGCACCACGGCATTCGGCACGAAGAAGATGCCGGCCAAGGCCACCGACTTCCCGGCCGGCACGAAGATCGTGGTCCAGCTGGCCAAGGGCTCCAACACCTCAGCGACCACCGTGCACGCCGTTCGCATCACGAAGGTGGCCGGCTGACGCAGCCGTGTGCGCCGGGTGGGGCACGATGACCCGGTGGCCGACCCGTCCGATCCGCTCGGGCTCAGCGAGGTGGCGCTGGCGGCCGCCACCGGGGCCGGTGTCGATCCGGACCTGCTCGGTGACTTCCTCCCTACGGCCGTGGCCGCGGTCGCGTCCGGCACCCGGGTCCGAAGCCGTGACCTGCGCCGCTTCGCGCAGTTCGGCCGCCAGGCGGCCACCGCCGGGGTTCCGCTGCGGGCGCTGGTCGACCTGTACCTGTCGGCGGCCTGGCGGCTGTGGCGCCGGCTACCGGCGGTCGGGACCGATCCGGTCGACGCAGGCGAGGTCATGCTCCGGGCCATCGCCGACGTCACCGCTGTCCTGGCCGAGGGCTACCAACTCGCCCGGCGGGACCTTCTGCACGACCTCCAGGAGCAGCGCCGCGAGTTCGTCGACGACCTGCTGCTCGGCGGCGCCCACGCGACCGCCGGCCTGATCGATCGGGCCGCCCGGTTCGGGGTGAACCTGGCCGGACCGCACGCGGTCCTGGTGGTGCTGGCCGAGCGCCCGTTCACCGACACCTCGCCGCTGATCGGTCGGCTGGAGCGGACCATTCTGGGCTCCCTGGCCGACGCCGATCCGCTCGTGGCCACCCGCGACGGTCGCCTGGTCATCGTGTTCGCCGCGCCGGACCGTTCGGTGATCACCGAGGTGGTGCGGCGGGTGACCGGACTCCTGCCGGGGCCCCGGCCGGAGGGTGTCCGGCTGGAGCGCACGGCCAACATCGGCGAGTGGCACCTCGGGGTCGGTCGGCCCGGTAACGGGGCCACCGGGATCCGGATCTCCTACGAGGAAGCGGTCGAGACCTTGGACCTGGGTCGGCGGGTGCGTCCCGAGCACCGTGTGCACGAGGCGGCCGACCTTCTGCTGCATCGGGTGTTGGCCCGCGACGAGATCGCCCTGTCCGAGCTGATCGTGGCCACCCTGACCCCGCTGGGCCAGGCCCGGGGCGGGGCCGAACCGCTCATCGCCACCCTGGACGCGTACTTCGCCGCGGGCGGGAACGCCTCCGCGTGCGCCCGTGACCTGCATCTCTCGGTCCGCGCGTTGACCTACCGGCTGGATCGGATCCACGATCTGACCGGCCTCGATCCCGCCGATCCGGCCGACCGGTTCACCCTGCAGACGGCGGTGACCGGGTACCGCCTGCTGGGCACCGATCTCCTGCGCTAGTGGGGCGTCCGCCCGGCCAGGATGTCGACCAGCAGCGGGAGGTCCATGTTGCCGCCGGACGCGATCACCGCGATCCGGCGGTCGCGGACGAAGTCCCGTTCGGCCATGGCACCGGCCAGCGCGATCGCGCCCGCAGGTTCGACCAGGTTGTGGGTGGTGGCCACCATGACCCGGACCGCCTCGGCCGCCGCGTCCTCGCTGACAGCGATGACCCGAGCCGCCCCGGCGGCGATGTGCGCCACCGCCTGCGCATCGGGCACCCGGCAGGCCACCCCGTCCACGAAGGTGTCCGCCCGCTCGGTGGTCACCACCGCGCCGGCCGCGACGGACAACGCGTAGGCCGGGGCCCGCTCCGCCACCACGCCGATGATCTCGGTGTCCAGCCCGAGCAGATCACGCACCCCGATCAGGCCACAGATCCCGCTGCCCATGCCCACTCCGACGTAGACCGCGTCCAGGTCGCCGGCGGCGTCGAACAACTCCCGGGCGTAGGTGGCCACCCCGACGACCAGATCCGGGTGGAAGGAGGGCACGAACTCCAGACCACGCTCGTCGGCCAGGGCCGCGGCGTGTTCCCGGGCGGCCTGGAAATCGTGTCCGTGCTCGACGAGTTCAGACCCGAACCCGATCATGGCCCGGTTCTTGTCCGGGCTGTTGCCGTGGGGCACCACGACCGTCACCGGCAAGCCGTGCGCGCGTCCGGCGAAGGCCAGGCTCTGCCCGTGATTGCCGCGGGTGGCCGACACGATGCCGGCCACCTCCGGCCGGTCCCGGCGCAGATGCTGGGCGTAGACCAGGCCGCCGCGGACCTTGAACGCACCGGTCGGGGTGTGGTTCTCGTGCTTGACCCAGACCTGCGCCCCCAGCTCGTTGGCCAGCAGCGGCCACGCGTACTGGGGCGTCGGCGGCATGGCCGCGGCCACGATCGAGCCGGCGTCATCAAGGTCGGCGGCGGTGAAGAGCACCCGGCCAGTGTGTCAGGCGGCGCTGGCCACGACGGTCAGATTCAGACCCATGGTCCGGCCCAGCAGCCGGTCCACACCGGGGTGGGACAACAGCCGGACGGCGTCCTTGGTGGACAGTTGCCCCCGCGCGCTGACCTGGAGTGTTCCGTCCGGACCGAGCGCGGGCTCGGGCATCTCCAGGGTGACGTCGAGGATGCCACCGTCGGTGGCCAGCAGTCCGTCCACCAGCCAACTCCCGGCCTTGGCCGCCGGTCGGATGGCTCGGGAGGCAAACGCAATGGCCGGATTGCGGACGCTGTCCACCACGCCGGCCTGATGCAGCAGGGTGTCCATCGTCGTGCTCCCACTGGTCAGTGAGGACGTCCCCACGCTGACCGAGACCGAACTGGACCGGGGGTCGGCGGCGATCTGAACCGACCCGGACACCTGGGCGAACCGGCCGCGCACGGTGGCCAGCCGACCCACAGTGACGCTCACCTGCAGGGTCGATCGGGCCGCATCGATCGTCCAGCACCCCATCGGCGAGGGCGGCAGGGTCATCGCCGGTGCGGCGGGGCGGGGAGCGGTGCGCGGCATGCGAATCAGGAGAGCGCCGGTCGATTCCTGATACCGAGACCCAAAGCTGCCGAACATCGGCAACAACATTACTCATTCTTGGACTGATCTTGCCGTACCAATGCAGTCGGATCCGCGCCACACTGGAAGCACAGCCGATCGGCCGCGCAAGGGTGCACCGGAAGGAAGCAGAAAAAAAATGACCGTCCCCCTCTGGGCGTGGTTGGCCTTTGGGGCCGTGGTGCTGGTCATGCTTGCCGTCGACCTGCTCGCACACCGTGGCGCACACGCCATCGGGTTCAAGGAAGCCGCGATCTGGTCGGGCGTCTGGGTCGGTGCCTCGCTCGTCTTCGCCGGCGTCATCTGGGCCACCATGGGCCATGATCCGGCCATCCAGTTCACCACCGCGTGGCTGCTGGAGAAGTCGCTCTCGGTGGACAACCTGTTCGTGTTCGCGCTGATCTTCGGCTACTTCAAGGTTCCGCCGGCGTACCAGCACCGGGTGCTGTTCTACGGCGTGTTCGGGGCGCTGCTGTTCCGGGGCATCTTCCTGAGCCTGGGCGTGGCCATCGTGTCGACCTTCACCGTGGTGCTCTACGTTTTCGCCGCCATCCTGATCTGGAGTGCGATCAAGCTGCTCCGGGACGATCACGACTCGGTCGATCCCGGCAAGAGCGTGGCGGTGCGTCTGCTGGGCAAGATCTGGCCGGTATCGGAGGAGTACCACGGCCTCAAGTTCTTCGCCCTCGAGGCGGGCAAGCGGGTCGCCACCCCGCTGCTGGCCGTGGTCGTGGCCATCGAGGCGGCCGACCTGGTCTTTGCTGTGGACAGCGTGCCCGCGGTGCTCGCCGTCTCCCACGACACGTTCATCATCTACACCTCGAACGCCTTCGCCATCCTCGGCCTGCGGGCGTTGTACTTCCTGCTCGCCGGGATGTTGCAGCGGTTCCACTACCTGGGCAAGGGTCTGGCCTTCATCCTCGCGTTCATCGGGGTCAAGCTGGCTCTGCAGGCGTCGCACAAGCTGATCAACCCGGCCATCCCGGAGATCCCGGTGCTGATCTCGCTGGGCGTCATCATCCTCACCCTGGTCGTGGCCATCACCGCCTCACTGCTCAAGCCGACGCCGGCGGAGCCGGAAGCGTCGAATCCGGAAGCGAAGACCGAACAAGACCCCCTGATTCCGGAACGGGCGCTGACCACGAAGTAATCGCCTGAGGGAGGCGGGTCGGCCCGCTCCGGAGTCCCCGCCGACGGCCGGGTCGGTCGGTTCGACCGACCCGGCCGTTGTTGGCCGTCAGCCGGCGTGCAGCTCGAGCCGGCTGGACAATTCCGTCAGCAGGGTGTCCAGGTCGTCCAAGTAGAACTCGGCCCAGAGCAGCCCAACGGCATCCCCGGTGGCCGCCGCGGCCGCGACGTTCTCATCCCGCTGGGCGTCCCCCGGCCGGGCGATCGGCAATGATCCGCTCGGCTGGGGTTGCCAGCTCAGTTCGGTGGGCCGGCGCCGTCCGACTCGGTCCGCCAGGGTGGTGAAACCCGCCGCCAGCTCGTCGCCGTGCCGGGCGAGCAGCTGCCGCGCCGCCTCGCCGGCCGGCGTCAGGGACGGGCCCGGTGCGCCGGTCGCGGAGATCAAGGTGGCGATCGAGTCGGTCGCCAGCCGGGCCCGGGTACCGCCGTTGACCAGGAACGTGACCGCTTCCAGCGACATCGCGTGGCTCCCGTGCTCGGCCAGATAGCCGCGCAGGGCTGCATCGAGACGGGTCTGGGCCGCTTTCGCCGGCTCGTCCTCGTCCCGACTCCCGCGTACCGCGGCGCTCAGGTCAGCCGCAACGGCCAGGTAGGCCTGAACCAGCGAAGTGCGCAGCGCCCCCGACGCACCCCGGGGCCAGGCCACCGCTCCGGCGATCAGACCGGAAGCACAGCCGATCGCAATGTCGGTGATGCGCCAGATGCCGACCGTCCAGCCGATCGGCTGCAGGATGTTGAACAGGATCAGGACGACGACAGTGAAGGCTGCCTGCCCGGTCGCGAAGGACAGGGCCCCGGGCGCGAAGGCGGCCAGGAAGACCGCCACCGGCAGCAACGGCCACAGGTGGGTGGGCGCCGTGCCGACGACATACACGATCCCGGCCCCGATGATCACGCCGACGGCCGTGCCGACGACGGCCCGGAGCACAGTCGAACCGGTGACGACCGCGGTCGACCGGAGCACCGACAGGGTCCCCAGGGCCACCCAGAAGGAGTGCTGTACATCGGTGAGTTGGATGGCCAGCACGGCCA
Source organism: Nakamurella sp. (assembly GCA_965277905.1). GTDB lineage: Bacteria > Actinomycetota > Actinomycetes > Mycobacteriales > Nakamurellaceae > Nakamurella. The sequence continues at coordinate 2,158,503 of CBDIDW010000006.1, read as the reverse complement.
GGGAAAGGCCGAGCGCCATCCGGACGGCGTTACGGAAACCGACCGCGTTCACCCGCAGCTGTCCCCGGGCGATCCGGGTGGCCGCGGTCAATCGGCCGGCGACCGGGCCGATCCCGGACGTCGGAACCGGTCGGCCCAGCAGCCGCGCCCACACCGGTCGGCCGTCGGCCGCGGCGGAGATCGCGATGGTCTGACCGACCGTGGCGGTGGCGTCGTCGATCACGTGCCAGTGCCGGTCGGTGAGCAGCGGCCCGGCCGCCAGATCGGAGTCGGTGTGGGCCAGGGTGATGACCGAAGTCAAGGCGGCCCCCGCCACCCGTGCGCGCACCTGCTCCAGTTGGCTCAGGGCCTGGTCGAGCCGACCCCGGGCAGCCGGCCGGTCGGTCGTGGCCGGGTCGAGCACCGTCGCGCCCGCGGCCAGCACTTCACCCAGGCGCAGCCGCAGGTCGTCCGAGTCGGCCGGCTCGGCCTGATCGGCCTGATCAATCGCCGGCATGGCCCGCGCCTCGCAGACCACGCTGCGCAGCCATTCGAGCAGCTCGATCACCCTGATCAGGTAACGGCTGCCGGTCGACAGGCCCACCGGACGGGTCTCGGTCCGGCGGTACACCTGGCGGAGCGCGGAGATGGCCGCCTTGCTCGATTGCACCTGCTCATCGGTCACCGAAGGACCGGCGACCAGGGCGGCGATGCTGCGACAGACGTCAGCGACCTTGATCCGGAGCTGATCGTGGTAGGCGGGCGGCCACAGCAGCAGGGCCGCCGGAATGCAGGCCAGCGCCGCGATGGCCCAACCACCCAGGCGCGACCACACATCCGACCACGGGGCGGGCACGGTGACCGGGAGCACGAAGGCCAGCAGGGCGGCCCGGGTACAGGCGGCCGCCGCCGCACTCACCGCCCCGGCGAACACGATCAGGAATCCGATGATCGCCATCGACGCCACCGCGAGCCACGGCGGCCGACTGCAGGCCGTCCCCACCACGATCAGCCCCACCCCGGCGATGGCCAGGCCGAGATACCCCGCCAGCCGGGCGTCGCGAGCTCCGGGCACGTCCGCGAACAACAGGAATGCGAACGACCCGAAGACACCGAACAGCGTCGTCTGGCTGGGCAGGCCCAGCAGCTGGCAGACCGCGAGCACAACCGTAACCACCACGGCCGTGCGGCCGGCACGCGCCAGCGCATAGCGACCGGGATCGTGCCGTTCCATCCACCGTGTCAGCCGGCCGATCACAGCCCCAGTCTGATCTCCCGGTCTGTTCGAGGCCCGTCTGTCGACCCGGGGTGACCATTGTCGCCCTTGCCGCCGGACCTGGCCGTTCGGCCCGCCCCGACCGGCGGGTCGGCGACGGAGGAGGCCAACGGGCGGGCCGGTCTGCTCGACCGACCCGACCGTTGTCCGTCCTCCTGCGGGGGGGTCAGGAGGTGGTCGTGGCCGTGCTGGTGGAACTGGACGAGCTCCCGGAGGACGAGCTGGCCGGGGCGCCCGGAGGAGGCCCACCGGGCCCACCATGACCGGGAGCACCGGGGCCGTGGCCACCGGGGCCTCCGAAGCCACCCGGACCCTTGGGCTTGCCGATCGAGGTCGCGTCCAGCGATGTTCCGTTGGCGTCGACCTTGCCCACGGCCTCGATCACGGTGCCGACCGCCGGACTCGCGGTCAGGCTGTCCGAATAGGTGGTCTTCGAGCTGGTCACGATGGTCCGGGTGAAGCCCTCCGGGTCGGTGATCAGGATCTGGGTCCCGGTCACCGACTTGACCTTGCCGGCCAGCCGCGGCTCATGGGCGCGCAGGCCGGGACCGGCGGGAGCACCCGACGGGCGAGCCGCCCCCGATGGCGGAGCGGGTGCACCAGACGGCGGAGTGGGCGCCCCGGACGGCAGGGCCGGTGCGGTCGAACCCGAACCCGAGCTCGAGGGGCCGGGTGTGGCGGCGGCGGCGATCGAAAGGCCGCCGCCCAGCACCACGGCTGCAGCCAAGGCGCCGACGGCCATCAGCCGGACCCGGTGCCGGGAACGGGGTTTCTCGGGACCGGGGGACATCGAACTGCCTGGATCAGAAGCGTCGGACATGCGCGCCGACCACCTTTCGACTGGGCCGTGGGCATTTCCCGCGGCTACTGATGCAGTCTTCGACCGGCACCTGAAGGCCACCTGAAACGCACGTGCCTCTGGCACTATCGGCGCGGTTCTTTCAGCGGCCTCTCAGGTTGGGCGAGAAGTCTGAGTCGGTATGAGCCCCGGATCTGCGCGTGTGCTGGTGGTCGAGGACGACGCGGTGCTGCGGGATTGCCTGCGGGACGGCTTCACCGACGCCGGCTACCAGGTCACTGCGCTGCCCGACGGTCGCCATTTCGAACGCGCGGTCGCCGACACCCGTCCCGACATCGCCGTACTCGACGTCATGTTGCCCGGCCGGTCCGGCTTGGAGCTGGCGGCCGAGCTGCGCCGCCACACCGACGCCGCCGTGCTCTTCCTGACCGCCCGGGACGCCGTGTCCGACCGGTTGGCCGGGTTCTCCTGCGGCGCCGACGACTATCTGGTCAAGCCGTTCGCCATGGCCGAGCTGCTGGCCCGGCTGCGGGCCGTGTTGCGCCGCGCCGGTCGCACGGCCGACGTACTGCAGGTCGGCGACCTGGTCATCGACGAGGAGGCCGGTCAGGTCCGCCGGGCCGATGCGACCATCACCCTGACCGCCACCGAACTGCGACTGCTCGGCTACCTGGCCCGCAACCGGAACCGGGTGCTGTCCAAGACCCAGATCCTGACCCAGGTCTGGGGCTATGACGCCTATGACCCCAATCTCGTCGAGGCGTATGTGTCCACGCTGCGCCGCAAGCTCGACAGCACCGGCGGTCGGCTGATCCACACCGTGCGCGGCGTCGGTTATCGGCTCAGCGAGTCGGCGTGAAGACCGGCTCGCTGCGGCGGCGGGTGGCCGTCAGCACCCTCGGACTGCTGGTGCTGGTGCTGGTTGGGCTGGGCATCCTGGTCAATGCGCTACTGGCCAACGCGCTGCGGTCCGACCTGCGGTCTCGCTTGGAGGACCGGGCCAACTACGCCTCACTGCTGCAGGAACAGGGGGTGAGTGGTCAGACGCTGGCCGACAAGCTGGCCGGCAACGGCGTGTTCTCCACCTTCACCACGGCGGGCGGGCACTTCATCGGCCGCCCCGGGGGCCCACCGTTCGGCGGCCCGGGTGGCCCCGGCGGGCCCCGGCCGCGCCCGACGGTGGCGCCGTCCGTTTCCTACCGCGAGAGCGACGGGCAGCTCACCGCTACCGTCACGTTCTCCACCGGCACCCTGACCCTGACCTCCAGCGAGGGTGATCTCGACCGCACGCTGTCCGAACTGCGCCGGATCGAGCTGCTGGCCGGGACCGGCACCGTCCTGATCGCCGGGGCACTGCTGTTCGTCGTGGTCAACGGGGCCATGCGGCCACTGACCCGGATGACCGAGCTGGCCCGGCGCATTCGCGACGGCGCCCGCGGCGGACGGCTGCGGCCGCGATCACCGGGCACCGATCTGGGCCGCACCGCGGCTGCCTTCGACGAGATGCTGGACGCGCTCGAGAGCGCCGAGCGGCAGGCCCAGCAGGCCGAGCTGCGGATGCGCGGCTTCCTGGCCGACGCCTCACACGACCTGCGCACTCCGCTGGCCGGGGTCATCGCGGGTTCCGAGCAGGTGCTCCGAAACCCCGGATCGCGGGCCGAGCGGGAGGCGCAGCTGGTGGCCGTGGTCCGGCAGGCCCGCCGGGCCGGTCGGTTGGTCGACGACCTGCTCCTGATGACGCGGCTGGACGACGCCGACGAATCAACCCTGGCCTACGCGCAGGTCCTGGACCTGGCCCTGGTGGCCGACAACGAGTTCGAAGCGGCTCGGCTGCGCCATCCCGGACTGCAGGTCGTCGGCCAGGGCGGGGGCGATCCGCTGACGGTCATCGGAGATCCGGACCGACTGCCCCGACTGCTGGCCAACCTGCTCGACAACGCCGCCCAGTCCGGAGCGACGCAGGTCATGCTCACCACAGCCCGCACCTCGAACGCGGTGACGCTGCGGGTGACCGACAACGGGCCCGGCATTCCCGAGGTCGACCGGGAGCGCATCTTCGAACGGTTCGTCCGGCTCGACGCCGCCCGCTCCAGCGCTGGAGCCGGTCTCGGACTGCCCATCTCCCGGGCCATCGCCCGTGCCCACGGCGGTGAGCTCAGATGCGCAACGGTCGCCTCCGGCGCGTGTTTCGAGCTCGACCTACCGGCTCACCAGATCCTGACCCGATCGGCCGGGTCCAGCCACAGCCCGTCGGTCGCGGTCACCTCGAACGCACGGTAGAACTCGTCCAGGTTCCTGACCACCTGATTCGCCCGGAACTCGGGAGGCGAGTGCGGGTCGATGGCCAACCGGCGCTGGACCTCCTCGGGACGGCCCTTCGATCGCCAGGCCCGGGCCCAGTTGGTGAACAGCTCACGAATCTCCTCCTGCGAGGGTTCCCGTGCGCCCAGAGAGACCAGCCAGGCCTGATAGGCGATGCCGAGACCGCCCAGATCGCCGATGTTCTCGCCCACGGTCAGGGCGCCGTTCACCATCCGCCCGTCGGCCCCGTCGGGCGATAGCGCGGAGTACTGCGCGATGAGGGCCCCGGTCAATTTCTCGAACGCCTCCCGATCCGGCGCCGTCCACCAGTCGGTCAACGCACCCGTGCCGTCGTACTTGGAACCCTGGTCGTCGAATCCGTGCCCGATCTCGTGCCCGATGACCGCGCCGATGCCGCCGTAGTTGGTCGCGTCGTCGGCGTCGGGGTCGAAGTAAGGCGGCTGCAGGATGGCGGCCGGGAAGACGATCTCGTTCATGCCCGGGTTGTAGTAGGCGTTCACGGTCTGCGGCGTCATGAACCATTCGTCGCGGTCCACCGGTTGGCCGACCTTGGCCAGGTCCCGATCCAACTCGGCCGCCTCGGACCGGCGCACATTCCCGATCAGGTCGGCGGGATCTATATGGAGCTCGTCATAATCGCGGAACCGGACGGGATAGCCGATCTTGGGCGTGAACTGGGCCAGCTTGTCCAGCGCGCGGACCCGGGTGGCCTGCGTCATCCAGGGCAGCGCGGTGATGCTGCGGCGGTAGGCCTCGATGAGGTTGGCGACGAGTTCGTCCATGCGCCGCTTGGCGCCGGAGTCGAAGTGACGGTCGACATAGATGCGACCGAGGGCCTCGCCCACCGCGCCCTCGACCAGGGCCACGCCGCGCTTCCACCGTGCCTTGATCACCGGCGTACCGGACAGCACCCGGCCGTAGAAGGCGAAGTTCTGGTCGACGAGATCGTCGGACAGGTACGGGGCCGCGGAGTGCACCACCCGCCACCGCAACCACGACTGCCAGTCCGTGAGCCGCGCCGGGACCAGCACGCCGGCCAGCGCGGTCAGGAAGCTGGGCTGCATCACCTCGGTCTTGTCGAAGAGCCCGTCCGGCGCCTGCAGACCGTTCAGCCAGGCCTGGACCAGCTCGGCCGACAGGGCGGTGTCCAGGTCGGCGCGACCGGTGGGGTTGTGGGTCTGCGATCGGTCCCGGCAGCGGACCCGGTCCCAGTGGGCCGCTGCCAGCTCGGTCTCCAGGGCGATCGCGGCCGTCGTGGTGGCGGCGGGGTCGTCGATCGCGGCCAGCTCCAGCATCCGCCTGACGTGTGCGGCGTACTGCTCGCGGATGGGCGCGTACTGGTCCTCGCGGTAGAACGACTCGTCGGGCAGGCTGATGCCGCCCTGATAGAGGTAGGCGATGTTGGCGTCGGGGTGATCGGCATCGGTGGACACGGCCAGTCCCAGAGGTCCGGACACACCGTCCCGGCGGAGTGCCCCGAGCAGGCGCACCAGGCCGGGAATCGAATCGAGCGCGTCAATGGCAGCCAGCTGATCGGCGATCGGGGTGACCCCGAGCGCTTCCACCCGTTCCGTGTCGCAAAAGCTCCGGTAGAGGTCGCCGATCAGCTGCTCCGGCCGGCCCGCCTCGAGGTCGGTGCGGGCGGAGGCCTCATCGATGATCTCGCGACAGGCCAGCTCGGCGGCGTCGCGCAGCTCGTGGAACGCCCCGTAGATGGGCTGATCCTCGGGTATCTCGGTATCGGCCAACCATCGACCGTTCACGGCCAGGAACAGGTCGTCCTGGGGCCGGGCGGCCGTGGTGACCTTCTGCGTAACGCTGGGCATTCGGGACTCCTCGAAGGGACGGCGAAGCGCCACGCTACCCGCCCCGAGTGCACGCCCGCCGATTCCGGGAGCACGATGAGTGACATGTCGACCCCCCTGTCCGAAGACGTCCGCACCCTGCTCCGCCGGCCCAATCCGGCGGTGATGGCCTCGGTCCGTCCGGACGGGCAGCCCGTCACCGTGGCCACCTGGTATCTGCTCGAGGACGACGACACCATCTCGTTCACCCTGGACGGGGGCCGCAAGCGGCTGGACTACCTGCGCGCGGAACCGCGGGTCAGCCTGACCGCGCTGGCCGAGGACAACTGGTACACGCAGGTCAGCGTGCAGGGTCGGGTGACCGCGATCGTGGACGACATCGATCTGGCCGCCACCGACCGCCACTCCCGGCATTACGGCGGGCAGCCGTACCCGAACCGGGACCGGCCGAGGGTGGTCGCCACCATGACGATCGACCGAGTGGCCAGCTGGAACCTGGGATGAGAGTCGCCATCACCGGCGGGTCCGGCAAGCTCGGCCGGGCCGTCGTCGCCGATCTGCTCGACCACGACGTCCAAGTGGTCAACCTGGATCAACGCCCCGGGCCGCGGGGGGATTTCGTTCGGATCGACCTCGGTGACTACGGTGCCGTGGTCGATGCGCTGACCGGAACCAACGATCGCTACGACAAGCTGGATGCGGTGGTTCACCTGGCCGCGATTCCGGCCCCCGGCCTGACCACCAACGTCGCCACCTTCGACCACAACGTGCTGGCCACCCACCACGTATTCGCGGCGGCCCGGGTGCCCGGGATCAAGCGGGTGGTCTGGGCCTCCTCGGAGACCGTGCTCGGGCTGCCCTTCAGCGCCACCCCGCCGCCCTACCTGCCGGTGGACGAGGAGTACGCGCCCCGGCCGAACTCCTCGTACTCGCTGTCCAAGACGGTCGAGGAGGAGATGGCCCGCCAGTTCTGCCGGTGGGATCCGGACCTGACCATGATCGGCCTGCGCTTCTCCAACGTGATGGAGCCGGCCGATTACGCCGCGTTCCCGGACTTCGACGCCGACCCCGAGCGCCGGATGTGGAACGCCTGGGGTTACATCGACGCCCGGGACGGCGCCCAGGCGGTGCGGCTGGCCCTGACCGCCGACCTGACCGGCCGCGAAATCTTCGTCATCGCCAACGCCGACACGGTGATGAGCCGGAGCAGTGCCGAACTGGCTGCAGAAGTCTTTCCGGACGTGGAACTGCGCGGCGACGTCACCGGCACCCAGACGCTGCTGTCCATCGACAAGGCGCGGCGGTTGCTCGGTTACGAACCCGAGCACAGCTGGCGGAATGCGCTGTCCGACTGAAGGCCATTCGGGTGCAAGTGCAAACGCAGACGGCCGCCGCCCCTGATCGAGGGGCGACGGCCGCGCCTGGGGTGGGTTACTTACCCAGGAAGTCGACGACAGTGGTGTTCCACTCGTCGACATCGCTGACGTTGCAGCCGTGCGGCGCACCCGAGATCACGTGCAGGGTGCTCTGCGGGATGGCCGCGTGGGTACGCGCCCCCGACCCCTCGTAGAAGACGACGAAGTCGGCGTCGCCCTGGATGACCAGGGTGGGCACCGTGATCGTGCCCAGGTCCTTGCGGAAGTCGGTCATGCCGAAAGCAGCCAGGCAGGCCAACGCGGCCTTCTTGTCGGCCTGCTGGGCCAGCGCGAGGGCCTCCTGACGCTGCTCCTCGGTCACCGTCAATTTCCCGTTGGCGGTGAAGAAGTCGGTGGCGAACTGGTCGTAGAAGGCGTCCTGGTCCTTGGTCAGATTCTTGGTCATGGTGGCCGCCTGGGCCTTGGTGAGCGGGCCGTCCGGGTTGTCGTTGCCCTGCATCAGGTACGGCGTGACCGCCGAGGCGAAGACCACGCTGTGCACCCGCTCGGAGGCGTAGGTGGCGCAGTACCGGGCCACCTCGCCGCCGCCCATGGAGAATCCGACCAGGGTGAGATCGTTCAGGTCGAGTGCGGTGATCAGGGTGTGCAGATCCTCGGCCAGGGTGTCGTAGGTGTAGCCGGTCAGCGGCTTGTCGCTGCGGCCGAATCCGCGGCGGTCATAGCTGACGACCCGGTAACCGGCCTCCACCAGCGCGGGGACCTGCAGCTTGAAGGCCTCGCCGGACAGCGGCCAGCCGTGGATGAGGACGACCGGCCGACCGGGCCCGCCGGTGTCGTCGACGTGCAGCTTGGTGTCCTTGAACAGGCCGTGGTGGGCGGTGACTTCGCTCATGTGCTGGGGTCCTTCCCATTGCGTCCGGGGGCAGTGCTCCGGACGCGGTGACTGCCGGGGGTCGATGCCCACCGGCGGCACGGCCGATCCCGACCGTGGCGACAGTGGCGTGACCGTTTTGTTGCAGCCCGCCGTTCCCTATTCGGCGCCCACCGCGCCGGGGACTGCCGGCGGATCGAGCCCATTCCACCGTGACGGGCGGACGGCGGCGGCGCCAGTGCATGGACCGGGCCCGGAGTGGAACCAGGGGACCTGAGGGCAACGAGCCGTTCGGCCCCGCGCTGCCCCCGGAAAGCTAGGTTCAACCGATGATGCAGACACAGGCCCCGCCGACCGAAGGCGGGATCTACAGCGTCAAGGGAACAGGCTTCAAGCGAGACACCAACTACATCCAGACTCGGATCACCGCCGACGGTCGCGACGGGTTCGCGGTCGAGCCCGGTCGCTACCGGCTGATCGTCGCCCGGGCCTGCCCGTGGGCGAATCGCGCCATCATCGTGCGCCGGCTGCTCGGCTTGGAATCGGCCCTGTCCATGGGATTGTGCGGTCCCACCCACGACGCCCGGAGCTGGACCTTCGACCTGGATCCCGGTGGGGTCGACCCGGTGCTGGAGATTCCTCGTCTGCAGGACGCCTACTTCACGCGCGACCCCGACTACCCGCGGGGGATCACCGTCCCGGCCATCGTCGACATTCCCACCGGCGCGGTGGTGACCAACAACTACCCGCAGATCACGCTGGACTTCTCCACCGAATGGTCGGCGTACCACCGCGAGGGCGCCCCGGAGCTCTATCCGGAGAAGCTCCGCGCGGAAATCGACGAGGTCGCCGATCTGGTCTACCGGGACGTGAACAACGGCGTGTACCGGGCCGGTTTCGCCGGCACCCAGGAGGCCTACGACAAGGCCTACCGGCGGTTGTTCGAACGGCTCGACTGGCTCTCGGATCGGTTGTCCGGCCAACGTTTTCTGGTCGGCGACACCATCACCGAGGCGGATGTCCGGCTGTTCACCACACTGGCTCGCTTCGACGCCGTCTATCACGGCCATTTCAAATGCAATCGGACCAAGCTGACCGAAATGCCGGTGCTGTGGGCCTACGCCCGGGACCTTTTCCAGACTCCCGGTTTCGGTGACACCACCGATTTCGTGCAGATCAAGCAGCACTACTACATCGTGCACAAGGACGTGAACCCGTCGCAGATCGTGCCCGACGGTCCGGACCTGTCCGGTTGGTGGACCGCTCACCATCGTGAGGAGCTGGGCGGCCGCCCGTTCGGAGACGGCACCCCGCCGCCGCCGCCCCTGCCGGCCGAGCTCGTCCCGCCCGACCACAGCGCCCCACGCTGAGCCTCCTTGGCGCGGATCCACGGCACGCTGCGCGAACCCACAACACGCTGCGCGGATCCACAGCACACTGCGCGGATCCACAGCACGTTATGGCGGCGATTCGTCCGTTTTTCCGTGCTGTGGATCCGCGCCAGAGGGGAAAGCTGGGGGTGTCGGAGGGGCGCTGTCGGTGGTCGGTCCTAGCCTGACCACCATGACCGCGTATCCGTCCGTCGGCTCGCCCCCGGCGGCGCCGCTCGCCCTGACCGGCGACGAGCTGGCGGCGGTGGCATCGGCGCTGGCGGCCCAGGGCACCCGGATGTCCAAGGCGGCGTTGTCAGCGGCACGCAAGGTGGTCGCGGCCGAGCCGCAGGCGGTCGAGCAGATCGCGGAGAGCCTGAGCAACGTGGTCCAGCTGCGACCCCGGCTCACCGCGGCGCCCCGGGTCGAAGTGGACGAGGACATCCGGGACCTGCTGGAACAGGCGGTCGCCGACCGCCGGGTGGTCCGGATCCTGTACTCCGATGGCCGTAGCCGCCCCAGTGATCGCGAGGTCGAGCCGGCCGGCGTCGTGGCCGCGGGTGGTCGCTGGTACCTGCTCGGTTGGTGCCGCACCAAGCAGGAGGGTCGCGGGTTCCGGATGGACCGGGTGCTGGCCGTCAAGATCACCGTCGAACCGGTGCCCGACCGGGCCTTGGCCGACATTCTCGGTCCGCTCGCCCAACCACAGGAGTAGGTCAGCGGTCAGGTCAGCGTGCCGCCGGACAGGCCGAACAGCAGCAGGTCGGCGGCCGCCACGAGCAGGGTCAGCCGGAAAAGAGCGGAGCCGGTCGGGTGCCGCCATCCGGACACCGCCGCCACGACGGCGACCAGCCCGATCGGCACCAGCGCCCACCACCGCCAGCCCGGCAGCGAACCGGAGGCACCGGGTGCGGCCACGATGACCACCGTGGCCGCGAACAGCAGCACCGGCACCAGCGCGGCCGACGGGCGCGCCCCGATCCGGTGGGGCAGACCGCGAACACCGGTGCGCAGGTCCCCGGTCAGGTCGGGCAGCACATTGGCCAGGTGGGCGGCCACTCCGAGCAGGGCCCCGGCCGCCCAGGCCCAGGCCGCGGGCAGCTGGGGTGGGTCACCGGCCAGCGTGGCCGCGGCCGGCAGCGTGCCGAAACCGATCGCGTAGGGCAACCACGACCAGGGCGTGGCTTTCAACCCGAGGTTGTAGGCCCAACCCGCGGCAACCAGGGTCAACGCGGCCAGCGCGGCCCGCCAGCCGAGCAGGAACGACAGCACGATCGCCACCACCAGGGCCAGGCCGGCCGCGGCCCCGGTGATCCGGGCGCTGATCTGGCCGACAGCCACCGGCTTGTCGGTCCGTCCGACGGCCCGATCCCGCACGGCATCCAGGGCGTCGTTGCTCCAGCCGATGGACAACTGGCCCACGAACACGGCCAGCACGAGCAGGATCGCGACACCGAGCGGCAGCCCCGCGACCCGAGCCAGTCCGGCCGTGAGCAGGGTGACGCCGACCGTCGGCAGCGGGTGGCAGGACCGGGCCAGGCTGGAAAGCACACCTGCATGGTGCCCCGCCCGGTGGCGGCGGCCGATTGTGGGGAACTTGTGCTGGTGTGACTTCCACCCGCCCCACCGCTCGCCCCACTGCCGTAGAGCGCCATCCGTACCCTGGCGCCATGACCACGCTGGCAGCGGTGCACGGCGTACTGGCGCCGCACCGCTACCGGCAGGACGAGATCACCGAGGCGTTCGCCGCCCTGGTGCTGGGCCCCGGCGACCCGGCGACCCGCGCGTTGCGCCGAGTGCACACCAACACCCAGGTGGCCACCCGCCACCTGGCCCTGCCGCTCGAGGCCTACCCGGACCTGACCGATTTCACCGCGGCTAACACCGTGTTCCTGCAGGTGGCGACCGATCTGGCCGCTCAGGCGGTGACCGCGGCCTTGGACCAGGCCGGCCTCACCGCCGCCGATGTCGACCTGATCATGTCGACCACCGTGACCGGCGTGGCCGTGCCCTCGATCGAGGCCCGGATTGCGCCGTTGATCGGACTGCGCCCAGACGTGATCCGGGTCCCGCTGTTCGGCCTGGGCTGCATGGCCGGCGCGTCCGGCATTGCCCGCCTGCACGACTACCTGACCGGGCACCCGGACGACGTGGCCGTGCTGGTCAGCGTGGAGCTGTGTTCGCTGACCGTGCAGCGCGGCGACCGGTCGATGGCGAACTTGGTGTCCAGCGGCCTGTTCGGCGACGGCGGTGCCACGGTGGTGGCGGTGGGAGAGCGCCGGGCGGCGGCCATGGGCCTGACCGGCCCGACCGTGCTGGCCTCGCGCACCCGGCTCTATCCCGACACCAGCCGGACCATGGGCTGGGACGTGGGCACCGACGGTTTGCGCATCGTGCTGGGCGCGGATGTGCCCCAGATCGTCACCCGATACCTCGGCCTGGACATCAAGCGGTTCCTGGCCGATCACGGCCTGGACCTGTCCGACGTCACCGCCTGGGTCGCACACCCGGGCGGGCCCAAGGTGATCGAGGCCATCGAGGCCGAGATCGATGCCGGAGGAAGCCCTCTCGCCGTGACCTGGAACTCGCTGCGCACGATCGGCAACCTGTCCTCGGCGTCGGTGCTGCACGTGCTGGCCGACACCCTGCGCGACGTCCGGCCCGCGGCCGGCGGCTACGGCGTGATCATGGCCATGGGTCCGGGATTCAGCTCGGAGCTGGTGCTCGTGCAGTGGTGAGCTACTTCGTCCTGATCGGGCTGGTCGGCGTCGAACGGATCGCCGAACTGGTACTTGCGCAACGACATCTGCGCTGGTACCTCGATCGCGGCGGGCGGGAGTACGGCGCCGACCACTACCCGGTCATGGTCACCTTGCACACCGCGTTGCTCGTCGGCTGCGTGGTCGAGGTGATGGCCGGTCGGCCCTTCCTGCCTGCTCTGGGATGGCCCATGCTGGTGCTGGTGGTGCTGGCCCAGGCTCTGCGCTGGTGGTGCATCGCTACCCTGGGACCACGCTGGACCACGAGAGTCGTTGTGCTACCAGGGGTTCCGCCGATCCGCCGGGGACCGTACCGAGTCCTGCATCATCCCAACTACCTGGCCGTGGTGGTCGAGGGCGCCGCCCTCCCGCTGGTCCACACGGCGTACCTCACCGCCACGATCTTCACCATCGCCAACGCCGCCCTGTTGTGGACCCGGATCCGGGTCGAGAACACCGCTCTGGCCGCTGCTTTCCCGCGATGACCGGCGCTGCGTCCGGCGCCGACGGCGCCGTCGATCTGCTGGTGGCCGGCGGTGGGCCGGTCGGTCTGGTCACCGCGCTGCTGGCGCATCGGGCCGGACTGAGCACCATGGTGCTCGAGCCGCGATCCGGTCCGATCGACAAGGCCTGCGGTGAGGGCCTGATGCCGGCTGCGCTGGCCCTGCTCCGGAGTCTGGATATCGACCCCGACGGGCGCGACTTCTTCGGCATCCGCTACCGCGACGAGCACCGGGCCGTCGATGCCGGCTTCCGGCACGGACCGGGACGCGGGGTCCGGCGCACCACCTTGCAAGCCACTCTGTCGGCGGCGGTCGAGGCGGCCGGCATCGAAGTCCGCACCGGCCGGGTCCAGGAGATAGAGCAATCCGCGCACCACGTCCGGGCAGCCGGTGTGCGGGCCCGGTACCTGGCCGCCGCGGACGGCCTGCACTCGCCCATCGCCCGCCGACTGGGGCTGACCGCCTCGGTCCGGCCGGACCGCAGATGGGGCCTGCGCCAGCACTTCTCAGTCGAACCCTGGACCGATCTGGTCGAGGTGCACTGGTCGGCACGGGCCGAGGCGTATGTCACCCCGGTGGCGCAGGACCTGGTCGGGGTGGCGATCCTGAGCGATCGCCGGGCCGGCTTCGCCGACCACCTGGCCGCGTTCGGGGATCTGCGCGCACGGTTGACCGAGCCGGCGGACGGCGTCCGCGGTGCCGGTCCGCTCCGCCACCGGACCGTACGACGGGTGGCCGGTCGGGTGCTACTGGTCGGGGACGCCGCCGGGTACGTGGACGCGCTCACCGGCGAGGGTCTGGCCACCGGCTGGACGGCCGCCCGGGCTCTGGTCGACGCGGTCGCAGCCGACCGGCCGCACCGCTACGAGCGCGACTGGCGCCGGGTCACCCGCCGCTACCGGGCCCTGACCGGCGGGCTGCTCCTGGCCGCCACCCACGTCCGGCCGGTCATCGTGCCGGCCGCGGCCGCATTGCCGGGTGGCTACGCCGCGATCGTGCGTTCGCTGGCCCGGTAGGCACCCGAACAACGCCGCCGTCCTACCGTGTCCGGATGACCGAGTTCACCGTGCGGGCCCTCGAGGCCTCAACCTGGGACCCGTTCGCTGAGCTGATCGAGGCCAACGGCGGCATCTTCGGCGGGTGCTGGTGCATCGGTTTTCATCCCGAGGCCGGCCTGAAGGGGGGCGTCGGCGGCGGTCACCGGGAGGCGAAGCACCGGCGCGTATTGGCCGGGACCGCCCACGCAGCCTTGGTTTTCGCGGGCGATGAATGCATCGGCTGGTGTCAGTTCGGCGCCCCGGAGGAGGTGTTCCGGATCAAGAATCGGATCCAGTACGACAAAGGCGTGGTCACCCTGCCCGACTGGCGCGTCGGGTGCTGTTTCGTCGGGAAGGGTCACCGCCGGCAGGGCGTCTTCGCGGCCGGGCTCGCGGGTGCGCTCGACCTCATCGGCGGACTCGGCGGCGGCCTCGTCGAGGGGTACCCGGAGAGCGCGGCCGACGTCTCCGCCGGGTTTCTTTACCAAGGCGCCCTGTCCACGTTCGAGCAACTCGGCTTCGTCCGCGACCGCCCGATCGGCAAGCACCGCTGGGTGGTCCACCTGCAGGTTGCGCCGCAACCGGCTCAGCTCGGGAAGTAGTAGGTCTCCAGCAACCTGAGCCAGACTTCGCTCGGTGTCGGGTAGGACGGGACCGCATGCCAGAGGGTGGTCAGCGGGACCTCGCCGACTACCGCCACGGTGGCCGCGTGCACCAGGTCGGCGATGTCCGGGCCCACAAAGGTGGCGCCCAGCAACACGTTCTTCTCGGTGTCGATGATGATCTTGGCCCGGCCCCGGTAGTTCTCCCGCTGCACGTAGGTGCCGGCCAGCGCGGCCATGTCGTACTCGACCGCCTCGACCTGCCGGCCCGCCGCGCGGGCCTCGCCCTCCGTCACCCCGACCGACCCGACCTCGGGATCGGTGAAGGTCACCTGCGGCACCTTGTCGTGGTCGGCGACATCAGAGAACCACGGTCCCTCGACCGGCTTGCCCTCGGCCCGGGCCGCGATCACTGCGCCCGCGATCCGGGCCTGGTACTTGCCCATATGGGTCAGCAGGGCCCGGCCGTTGACATCGCCGATCGCGTAGAGCCAGTCCCCGGACACCCCGGCGACCGCGAGGTGGTCGTCGACCGAGATGTAACCGCGGTTTGCGGCCACGCTCGCGGTGATCCCGACCGTCTCCAATCCGATGTCCCTGCTGGCCGGGGCCCGGCCCACGGCGACCACCAGCTCGTCCGCGGTCACCTCGCCCGACCCGCCCGCGTGGGTGTACGTGACCGTCACTTCTCCGCCGTGGGGATGTCCGTTCCCGCTGTCCTGCGGATCTTCTCGTGAGATCGAGGTGACCGTGGTGTCGACCAGGACGCGCGCACCCAGCTCGGTGAGCCGCTCCCGGACCATGGCCCCGGCAAAAGGTTCGTTGCGGGCCAACAACTCGGGGGCGGACCCGATGATGGTCAACTGCTGGACGCCCAGGGCGAGCAACCAGGTCGCGGCCTCGCAGGCCACCACGCCGCCGCCCATGACCACGACCCGGGCCGGGACCTCGTGCAGATTGGTGACGTCCCGCGAGGACCAGGGCAGCGCCTCGCGCAACCCCGGCACCGGAGGCATGGCCGCCGTGCTGCCGGTGTCGATGACGACCGCATGCCGGGCGGTCAGTGTCCGCACCGAACCGTCCGGCGCGGTCACCTCGACCTGCTTTTCGCCGGCCAGCCGCCCGACGCCGCGGACCACGTCGATGTTGTTGTCGGTGGCCCACTTCACCTGGGACGCATCGTCGTGGTGGTTCACGATCGTGTCGCGACGCTCGAGAATGGCGGCGACGTCCAAGTTCTGATCGCCGACCAAGCTCTTGACCCCGGGCAGGCTGCGGGCGTTGTCGAGCACCTCGGCCGGGCGGAGCAGTGCCTTGCTGGGCATGCACGCCCAGTAAGAGCACTCGCCGCCGACCAGTTCCTTCTCCACCAGCACAGCGGTTCGCTTCGACCCGCGAATCGCGTACTGGGCCACGTTCTCACCGGGAGGCGCCCCGCCGATGACCACGACGTCCCAGGTGTCGGCTTCTTCGCTCATGAAATCAACCTAGCCAGCAGGGTAGGGCCGATGACAGCCGCATGACCAGCCGTCCTGAATGGTCAGACCGGCCGCGTCTGCGGCGCGTTGGACGCGGTCAGTCCGGCATCGGTCTGCGCCACCGATGCCAACACCTTGTCCATCTGGGCCTTGGCCGATTCGTCCAACGGATGCTCGAGCGCGGCCACGTTCTGCGCCACCTGCTCGGGCCGGGACGCACCGATGATGGCCGCGGCCACGTTGTCGTTGGCCAGCACCCAGGCCAGCGCCAGGCCGGCCATGGACAGGCCGGCGTCGTCGGCGATGGGCTGCAGCTCCTGCACCGCGGTCAGCAGGTCGTCGTCCAGGAACCGCTTGATGGTGTCCGCGCCGCCCTTGTCGTCGGTCGCCCGCGATCCGGCCGGGAGCTCGGCGCCCGGCTTGTACTTACCGGTCAACACGCCCTGCGCGATGGGCGACCAGACAATCTGGCTGATCCCGAGCTCCTTGCTGGTCGGGATCACCTCGTCCTCGATGACCCGCCACAGCGCCGAGTACTGCGGCTGGCTGGAGATGATCCGGAACCCGTGCTGCAGCGCCAGTTCCTGGCCGTCCCGCAGCTGCTGGGCAGTCCATTCGCTGACCCCGATGTACAGCGCCTTGCCCGAGCGGACCACGTCGGCGAAGGCCTGGATGGTCTCCTCCAGCGGTGTTTCGGTGTCGAACCGGTGCGCCTGGTACAGGTCGACGTAATCGGTCTGCAGTCGGCTCAGGGAAGCGTCGATCGACTCGCGAATGTGCTTGCGGGACAGGCCGGTGTCGTTGTGTCCCTTGGGTCCGGTCGGCCAGTAGACCTTGGTGAAGATCTCCAGGGACTCGCGCCGCTCGCCCTTCAGCGCCTCGCCCAGGACCTCCTCGGCCTTGCCGTTGGCGTAGGCGTCAGCGGTGTCGAAGGTGGTGATGCCGGCGTCCAGGGCGGCCTTCACGCAAGCGGTGGCGACGTCGTTCTCGACCTGGGAGCCGTGGGTCAGCCAGTTGCCGTAGGTCAGAGCGGAGATCTTCAGGCCGGAGCGGCCGAGGTAGCGGAATTCCATGACTTCATGGTTACCAGACCAGCGAGAGTCAACCGGAGCTGACCGCTCGGTGTGTGCCGCCGGGTAGCGTGACCGGCCATGGCGGTGATCTATCGGGCCACCCTAAACCCGGGCAAGTTGGACCTCATCGGCGCATGGCTCACGGGACAGCCATGGTGCGCAGGCCATGAGCCCGGCCCACTCGAATTGGTGGCGGCATTTCGGTTCGACGACCCGGACGGCGAGGTCGGGATCGAGACCCATCTGCTGCGCACCCCGGACGGCACCCTGCTGCAGGTGCCGGTCACCTACCGAGCTGCGCCGCTGGTCGGGGCGGGCCTGATCGGCACGACCGAGCATTCGGTGCTGGGGCCGCGCTGGGTGTACGACGGCTGCACCGATCCCGTCTACCTCTCGGTGCTGATGACCACGATCCTGACCGGCGGCCGGCAGGCCGAGTATCTGGTTGACCAGGGCGACGGCACGACGGCGCCGCGCCCGAGCACCGCGCTGGTCATCGGCAGCGGCGCTCCGGGGACCGCCGTACCTTCCCTCGACGTCATGGACGTGGCCAGCGACGATGCCATGACCACGATCCGAGCCGGCGAGTGGCAGGTCCGGGTGGGCCGAGTGCTGCCGGCCATGATCTCGGCCGAATTCATCCTCACCGGCAGCTGGCCGGCCCAGGACGAGCCGGCCGTGCTGGTCGGCATCGGGCGTCACTGAGCCCAGCGAAAACGCAGCGTCACACCGGGCCGGAGTTGGGCGGCCCGGTCGGCGTCGGGCTCGGTGAGCACGGCCAGGACCGGGTAGCCGCCGGTCACCGGGTGGTCGGCCAGGAACAGCACCGGCTCGCCCGACGGCGGGACCTGCAGCGCTCCCCGGACCACCCCTTCACTGGGCAGTTCACCCGACTGCGCGCGCGGCAGCGGCGGGCCGAGCAGCCGGAGCCCGACCCGGTTGCCGGCCGGGGTCACGGTGAACGGCTCGCGGACCAGTGCGTCCACGGCCTGGGGGCTGAACCAATCGTCGCGCGGCCCCCGGATCAGCGAGAACAGGCCCTCGACGGGGTTCGGGACCGTCCCCGTCGTCCCCCGCAGCGACCCCACCGGGAGCACGTCACCCGCTCGGACCGGGACCGGCCCGAGACCCGAGAGCAGATCGGTGGATCGACTACCCAGGACCGGCGCGACGTCGATTCCGCCGGCCACGGCGAGATAACTGCGCAGCCCGGTGGCCGGACGTCCGGCGGTCAGGGTTTGGCCGTCGGACAGCCGCAGCACCCGATCCATGCTCGAGATGACGGGCGCACCGGTCACCGCCACGGTCTGCTCGCCGACGGCCCGGAGCTCGAAACCGCCCAGCACGAATTCCAGCACGGCGGACTCCGGCGGGTTCCCGACCAGGGCGTTCGCCCGAGCGGCGGCGCCCCGATCGGCGGCGCCGGACGTCGGAACCCCGAGGTCGGCCAGCCCGGGCCGGCCCTGGTCCTGGATCAGGCACTGCAGGCCGGGCCGGCGCACGAGCACGCCGCGAGACGGAAGGCCGGCGGCCGGTCCGGTCAGCACGGTCGGCAGGGCCGCGACGGGGGCCGGGTCGGGGATCGAGGCGACCGCGCGGAAGCGCACCCGAGTCCCCGGCCGGAGCAGGGCCGGCGGGTCCCGATCCGCCGGCCACAGCGGCGCCGCGGTCCGACCGATGAGCTGCCAGCCTCCAGGCGACTCCCGCGGGTAGACGCCGCTGAACTCGCCAGCCAGCCCGACCGCACCGGCCGGCACCTGGGAACGGGAGACGTCCCGGCGGGGCAGCGGGGCCCAGGGCGGGGCACCGTCGGGCACCAGGTAGCCGAAGCCGGGGGCGAAACCGGAAAAGGCCACCCGCCAGGGCCTGCCGGTGTGCGCGGCCACGACTCCGTCCGGTCCCAGGCCGGTGAGCGCGCCCACCTCGGCCAGGTCCTCGCCGTCGTACACCACCTCGATCGCCACCGGTGGGTCGTCGACAGTTTCCACGGGCACCAATTCGAGCCGATCCAGCTCCGCCCGCACCCGGGTCACTGACCAGGGCCGATCCAGCCGAACCAGCACGGTGCGGGCCCCGGCCACCACGTCGAGCTGTCCCGCCAGCGGCCTGGCCAGCAGGGCCGCCCGCAGGGCCAGCACATCCGGTGTGCCGGCCCGTTCCACCAGGAAGGCCCGCTCTCCGACTCGGCGGATCATCCGGCGGCGAAGGGGCGAATCGACACACCCGCTGCGTCCAGGGCGGACCGAACCGCCCGGGCCATCGCCACGGCCCCGGGCGAATCCCCGTGCAGGCACACCGACTCCGCCCGGGCCGGAACGACCACGCCGTCGATCGAGGTCACCGCCCCGGTCTCGACCAGGCCGAGCACGCGCTCGGCAACCGCGACCGGGTCGTGCAGCACGGCGCCGGATTCTCGCCGCGGCACCAGAGTGCCGTCGGCGGTGTAGGCCCGATCGGCGAAGGCCTCCCGGACCACGGTCAATCCGGCGTCGGCGGCCAGGGCCAGGAACACGGACCCGGGCAGGCCCAGCACCGGCAACGACGGGTCGTAAGCCAGGACCGCCGCAATCACGGCGCCGGCCTGCTCGCGGTGCGAGACGATCGCGTTGTACAACGCACCATGCGGCTTGACGTAGCGGACCCGCGTCCCGGCCGCCCGACACAACCCGTCCAGCGCACCCAGCTGGTAGAGCACGTCCGCGGTCAGCTCGTCCGGCTCGTACTCGATGAAGCGGCGACCGAACCCGGCCAGGTCGCGGTAGCCGACCTGCGCCCCCACCGTCACCCCGCGATCGGCGCACCCGCGGACCGTCGCCAGCAGCGCGAGTGGGTCCCCGGCGTGGAAGCCGCAGGCCACGTTCGCGCTGGTCACCACCTCGAGCAGGCCGGCGTCATCACCCAAGGTCCAGCGGCCGAAGCTCTCTCCCAGATCGGCGTTGAGATCGATCGACATCACGTCGGTGAACCGTCCCACGCCCGAAGCTTGGCACGGCTGGCTACCATCAGCAGCCGTGCCGTCCTGGGTGTGGTGGGTCGTCGGGATCCTGATCGTGCTGGTGCTGGCCGCCCTGTGGGTCCGACGGACGGCGAGAGGGTCGGTCGATCCGACCGAGCTGACCTTCGCGCCCGAGACCATGGCCCAGGTGCGGCAGCTGGCCGGGACCGACAAAATCTCGGCGATCAAGACGCTCCGCGAGGCCGCGCCCGGACTCGGGTTGGCCCAGGCCAAGCTCATGGTCGACCGGATGGCCGCGCCGCCCGCGGCGGCGGTCCCGGCCACTCCGGACATTCACGCGGACCTCGACCTCGACACCGAGATGCAGGCTCACCAGCTCAAACAGGACGACCAGGCGATCGCCGCGATCAAGCTGGTTCGTGAGACCACCGGATGGAGCCTGGCCCAGGCCAAGGCGTACGTCGACCGGCTCTGATCGGCGCGGCAGCAACCCAACGGTGCATCGAGAGGGCCCAGTCATGAGCGTCGCCCGCACGATCGAGATCAGGCCCGGTGCCCTGTACCGACTCGGCTTGTTCCTGGCCCGGCACGCGCGGGCCGTACTGGCGATCGGGCTGCTGCTGCTTCTCGGGGCGGCTGTGTTGGGCACCCGCGCGTTCGGCGAGCTGCAGAGCGGAGGTTTCGACGACCCCGGCTCCGAGTCCTACCGGGCCGCCCAGCTCAGTGCCGACCACTTTCCGAGCGGGCCGAACCTCGTCGTCCTGGTCACCGCGCACGACGGGGTGATCACCGGCCCGGCGGACATGCAGGCCGGTCAGGACGTGACCAGCAGGCTGGCCGCCCTGCCGAATGTCACCGTGACCGCCTCGTACTTCACCACCCCGGCGGCGGCGCTGATGTCCCGGGACGGGCGGTCGGCGTTGATCCTGATGAAGGTGGGCGGGAGCCAGGGCCAGACGGTGACCCGGAGCTCCGACGTCAGCCGGGCGGTGGGCGGTGACCGAGGTGCGGTGTCCGTGTCAGTGGGCGGCAGCTCCGGCGTGTTCAGTGACATCAACGAGCACGTGGCCAGCTCGCTGGTGAAGGCCGAGGCGATCGCCGTCCCGGTCACCCTGCTGTTGCTGCTCTTGGTCTTCGGATCCCTGGTCGCGGCGCTGCTGCCCCTGCTCATCGGCACCTTCGCGATCGTCGGGACCTTCGCCGAGCTGGCCGTGCTGGGCTCGATCACCGACGTCAGCGTGTTCGCCATCAACCTGACCACGGCGTTGGGCCTGGGCCTGGGCATCGACTACGGGCTGCTGATCGTGGCCCGGTTCCGGGAGCAGCTGGCCACCGGACAGGACGTGCCGGAGGCGGTCGCCCGGACCGTGGTCACGGCCGGCCGGACCATCCTGTTCTCGGCCGCCGCGGTGGCGGCCGCACTGGCCACCCTCACCCTGTTCCCGCTGTACTTCCTGTCCTCGTTCGGCGACGCCGGGGTGGGTGTGGTGATCATCGCGGCAGGAGCGGCGCTGATCGTCACCCCGGCCGCGCTGGCCCTGCTCGGACACCGGGTGGACAAGGGCCGGGTCCCGTTCGTGAAGGCAGTTCGAGGATCGGAATCACCGTTCTGGGGGCGAGTGGCCCGGACCGTATTCCGCCACCCGGTGGCCGCGGCGACGCCGGTGCTGGTGCTGCTACTGCTGGCCGCCACCCCGATCCTGGGCATCCACTTCGCCCTGCCCGACGTCACCGTGCTCCCCACCACTGCGCCCAGCCGGGTCGTGGCCGACACCCTCGACGCCCAGTTCCCGAGCCAGGCCGACGCCGTTCTCGTGGCCTATTCGCCCGGGCCGGAAACGACCGACGCCGCCCGGACGGCCGCCGCCCAGCTCGTCGATCTACCCGGGGTGACCTCGGTGGACTACGCGGGCGGCACCCGGTTGCCCGGCGGGGCCACGGCACCGCCCGATCTGAGCACCGTGTACAGCCACGACGGCTATCAGCGCCTCGCCGTCAACACCAGCCTGCCCAGCGGCTCGGAGGCTGCCCGCGACCTGGTCGCAACGGTCCGGGCCACGCCGCACGGCGATTTCCTGATCGGCGGGGGCACCGCCGGCCTGGCCGACACCCTGGCCGGGATCGCCCGACCCCTCCCGCTGGCCCTGGGCATCATCGTGGTGGCCACTTTTGTGCTGCTGTTCCTGTTCACCGGGAGCGTGGTGCAGCCGCTGCGGGCCCTGGTGGTCAATTCGCTGTCGCTGGCGGCGGCCGTGGGCATCGCGACGTGGGTCTTTCAGGACGGCCACCTGATTCGGGCCTTCGGTGCGACGGCCCGACCCATGGACGCGTCCATGACCGTCCTGCTGCTCTGCATCACGTTCGGGCTGTCCATGGACTACGAGGTGTTCCTGTCCAGCCGGATCACCGAGCTGCACCGATCCGGCGCCGACCTGGCCCCCGCGGTGACCGGCGGGCTGGCCCGGACGGGACGCATCGTGACCAGCGCAGCGCTGCTGCTGGCGGTCAGCTTCTTCGCGTTCACCACCTCCAGCGTGAGCATGCTGCAGTTGTTCGGACTGGGCGCCGGACTGGCCGTGCTGATCGACGCCACCCTGGTCCGGGGGGTGCTGGTGCCGGCGATCATGCGGTTGCTGGGGCCGGCCAACTTCTACGCCCCGAGGCCGCTGCGGCGGCTGTACGCCAGGATCGGGCTGGCCGAGGAATGAGCAGGTTGCGCGAGCCAAACGTGAGCAATGTCGCCCGAATCGTTTCGATAAGCACTTCACCATCACCGGCGCACCTGCAACAATCTGGTGGTGCCGTTTTCTGACACCCTCCGACAGTCCACGCCCGCCATTTTCCGCAATCCCACCAACAGGATGCGGTGGTGCTATTTCGGGCTCGGGTTGGCCGCCCTGGCTGGACTGATCGGTTTCGTGTACTGGTGGGCCCACTCGATCGTCGGGCCACATCACGAACAGTTCGATCTGCACATCTATTTCCGAACTGTCCGTTTCTGGCTGGACGGAAACAATATCTACGATTATGCCCAACCCGATCCGGTGAACACATCGTTGGGATTCACCTATCCGCCGTTGGCAGCGGTGTTGATGGCACCCATGGGCGCGCTCTCATGGCCGGTGGTCAAGGCCGTCACCGTGGTCAGCATTCTTCTCGCCTCGGCCGCCTGTGTCTGGCTCTGCCTGCGCGAACGGGTCCACCTCTCGCCACGCTGGATGGTGCTGGCGACCGGCGCGACCACGGCGGGCATGTTCCTGCTCGACCCCATCCGGCAGAACCTGAGCTTCGGCCAGATCAACATGTTCCTGGGCGTGCTCGTGCTGGTGGACCTGCTCGTCCTGCAACCTCGCGGTAGCCGCTGGGCCGGCGTGGGCATCGGCCTGGCCATGGCCATCAAGATCACTCCCGGCCTGTTCCTGATCTATTTCCTGCTGGGCCGGCAGTGGCGGCCGGCAATCACCGCACTGGTCAGCGCGGCCGTGGCCACCGCTGCCGCCGCGGTGGTCGCCCCCGGGGCGACGTGGACGTTCTACACATCCCTGTTGTGGGAGTCGGACCGGGTCGGACACATCGGTGGCGCCGCCAACCAGTCCATCGAAGGCCTACTGGCCCGGATCGGCACCATCGACCACCCTGACAAGGCCGTGTGGCTGGTTCTGGTGCTGCTGGTCTTCGTCGTCGGCCTGGTCCGGATTCGGCGGGCGTTGGTGGCCGGTGACCGGCTCGCCGCCATCACCCTCACCGGCTTCACCGGCGTGCTCATCAGTCCGGTGAGCTGGCCACACCACCTGGTCTGGCTCATTCCAGCGGTGATCATTCTCATCAGCGCCACCGTCCGGACCGTGGCCGGGTTGCGCCAGCGGATTGCGGCGGTCGGCCGGGCCGTCGCCCTGCGCCCGCTGGTCATGCCGGTACTGCTGCTCGGCACCGGCATCCTGGTGCTCGGTTTCGATACTCGGATCACCTTCGGGCTGCCCGACGTGCAGTACGAGAACATTTCGCTGATCGGCCGGCTGGGCGCGAGCGCGCTCATGTTCTGGGTCGCCGCAGCACTCCTCACGCTGCCCATTCGAGCCCAGGAAGGCGTCCGCCCCCCGGCGCAACCGCGACTCGCGGCCGACGAACCCGTCGCCGCCTGACCTCAGCTGGCCGCGACCGTCACTGAGGCCAGCAGAGCCCGGTGGTCGGACCCGGCGACGGTGACGGTGCGGACCCGGGTCGCCACCGCGTTGCGGGTCAGCACGTGATCGATGGCCACCAGCGGAGGCCACCATGCATCCGCGGGATAGGTCGGAGTGACACCGGCTCCGGCCTGATCGGCCGCGTCCGCCACGCCCCGGCCCAGGACGCCCCGGAACTGGCGATGGTCCGGGGTGGCGTTGAAGTCACCACCGATCAGCAGCCCCGACGACCCCCCACCGGCCGTCAGGCTCCCGACGAGGTCAGCCATCCGCTCCAGGTCGGAATTCCACGCTCGGGGTGGCCCGGGCCAGGGGCCGGCCATATGCGTGCTGACCACGGTGATGGGGTGGGCCAAGCCGGCCACCTGCGCCGACGCGATCACGATCTGGAAGGTGAAGCCGGTCGGCGCCTGCTGCGGGATGAGCCGGAAGCTGCTCCACAGCCCCACCCCGTGGGCGTCGTCATCCGGGCGCAGAGCGGAGTACGGCAGCAGCTCGTCCAGCCCCGCCCGCCGCAGCCGGTCGGTCTCCTGCGGGGTCAGCTCCTGCACGGCCAACAGCTGGACGTGGTGCTCGCGGATCAGAGCGACCACCTGGTCGGGATCGGCCTGGCCGAGCCGAAGGTTCAGTGTGGCCATGGCGATGGGCACGCCGACGGCCGGCGGGGTCCGGCCGACGTAGAGGCGGATCTGGCTGCTCACGCCCAGGACGAGAATCAGGCCGACCACCGACGCCACGATCCAATGCCGGGCCAGCAGCAGCGCGAGCAGGCCGAACGGGCCGGCCACCATCAGATAGGGAGCGAACGCGGTCACCGCCATCGGCGGATTGATCGACCACGGGATCAACCGGATCAGCCAGCCGGCCAGGGCGACCGCGCCGAGCAGCACCCCGACGGTGGTCAATGCGCGGGACCCTCCGACGCGGGGCCCCACCTGCGGCCTGGGCTCCGGTTCGACCCCGCGGGGAGCTCCCGGCTCAACTGGCTCGGCGGTGGTCACGCCGCGAACCTTCGATCGCCGACACGGTGGCGCCGGTTCCGGCTGCCATCACCCCCACCACGATCGCCATCGCTCGCCCGGCCGCGGCCGACGCCTCCCGGAGGTTGGCCGCGACTCCGTGCGGGATGGTCCGCCGCAGGTAGAGACGCTCGACGTCCAAGGTCCCCTCGGCGGGCAACGACCGGCTGAGCTCCACCTTGCCGCGGCCCTCGGAGTAGCACCGCAGCAGGAAGAACCGTAGCGAACTCCGCTCAGCGGGCACATTGTGATGGATTTTGGCCTCCGGCAGGTACATCCAGGTGCTGCCCGGATGCCCGGACGCCACCCGAATGCACAGGTCGGTGTCCTCCGGTCGGGACCGTTTTCCGACTTTCCCGAAGTCGGCGCGGAACCCACCGGCCCGGCGGAACGCGGACGTCCGCACGGCCATGTTTCCGGACCACACGTTGCGCACCGGCGAGGCCACGGTTGGCATACCGCTGTGATGTCCGCCGACCACCCAGGCGAGCTCGTCAGGAAACCAGGCCGGGCGACTCACCTCCCACATCGGCGCATACCGCCCGCCGGTGCCGACGACGTCCGGGTTCCCGAAAGGAGCCAGCAGTTCCTCCAGCCACTCGGGCTCGGCGACTTCGTCGTCGTCGAGAAACGCGAGGAATTCCGTGTCGACGACAGCGGCACCGGCGTTGCGGGTGCCCGAGGCGCCTCGATCGGAGCCTTGGTTGTCGACAACCACGAGGTCACGGTGGTCGGCCCGCAAGCGTCCGGACAGCGTCGGGTTGTGATCGACGCTGACCACGATCCTCGGTGGACAGGGTCGTTGCGCGCGCACGGAGTCCACCGCCTTCATCAGACCCGCCCAATTGTTCTCCGCGTGGGTCGCGATGACGACACTGACGTCAGGCGCCACGCGCTGGGCCGGGATCGACTCGGCAATGATCGATGAATCAGCCAGCGATGTCACTGTGTGCCGCCTTCCGGAGTGAACCGAATCCAATCCACGGTCAGGGTGTTCCTGGCGGGTGTCGAGCTGGACGGTGGGCCTGCCCACCCGCCCATCGCGAGATTGAGAATGAGAAACATCGGGCCGTCCAGAACCCATTTCTGACCCCTTTGCAGCGTCGATGTCGACAACGTTCCGGTGGTTTTCCCGTCGATGGAGAACGTGACGCGCCCCACGGAGCGGGTCACCGCGAAGACGTGGTAGTCGCCGAACACATCGACACCCGCCGGCGCCGCCGTGTGGGCGGTATAGGTGTATCCGTGGGCGGTCTCGTCGGGGCCGTGGACGCTCTGGTACACGCCGTCGTCCTCACCCAGGATCTCGGCGACGTCGATCTCCCCGCAATTCGGCCAAGGGACCGAGGCGACGTTGGCCCCCTCCAGCCAGAATGCCGGCCAGGTACCAGCACTACCGGGGGCCTTCATCCGAATGGCGATGGTCCCGGTGCTGAACGAGTAGAGGCCCAGACTGTCCATCCGGGCGGAAGTCCATTCTCTCGAGATCCCGTCGGTGCCGGTGTGCTTCTCCCGCTCCGCCGATATCAACAGGTGGCCCGCCCCGTCCAGCCTGACGTTGTCGGTGCCCGGGGTGTAGCTCTGCAATTCCTCGTTACCCCAGCCGTTACCTCCGGTCCGGAGCGTGAACAGCTTGGGGTCCACAGCAGCGCCGGCGGCACCGTCGAAATCCTCGGACCAGGCTTGAGTAGTGGACCGAGCGGCCGACGCCGACGCCGCGGTGGTCATTGACCGGGCCGTTGGTCCCGCGGAGGGCGGTGCGGAAACAGGCGATGGAAAAGAAGAGGTTTCGGTGTCCGAAGAGGCCGGCCGGCCGGCCGGCGACGATCCCCAGGGGCGCGGCGTCAGGCTCGGTTGCGGCGCGCTGGTCGTTTCCGGCATTCTCGCGCAGCCGGCCAACAGCACAGCGCCCAGCAGAGCGACGACGCGAAGTCGTCGTCGCCTCATCTGGACCTGGCCTTCGGCGTCGATCGAAAAGCTTGCACGCAGATCCAGAACAGGCACACGGTCGCCAGCAGCCGCTCCGCAAACCCCGAGATGGCCGGGCCCGAAGTCAGGAAAAGGCCGAACAGGCCGAAGTTGACGACGGCAGCCAGCACGGCGCAACAGATCCTCTGCCGCCGCGACCCGTCCACCCGCAACCCCACGGCCGGCCACACGGCAAGGGCGAAAAAGGCGACATGAGCCGCGTTGGAGTGCACGACGGCGTGGGACGGTAACGGCGCCGCCGCCACCACACCCACTCCCAGGCCACCGATGACCAGCACGGCGGCCCCGAACGGGGTTGTCCTGGCGGTCGCCACTCCGGCCACGACGAGCAGGACTCCGGTGACGGCCAGCGCCGCGGTCATCACCCAGCGATCGACCGCATAGGTGGCGGCGAGATCACTGATCGTGCCGCTGATCGGTGACGAGGGAGTCTGCAACAACCCGGCGACGATCCAGCCCAGAGTCAACGCACCCCATGCGCCCACCGCCGCCACCCGAAGTGTGACCACCCAATCGGGAGAGGTCCGCAAGCCCGCGGCCGGCATGGGTGCGGCAGCCCATGACATGGGTCCGGCTCCTGGGCCCATCGTCGGCACCGTCCCTTCGAGTCGACGTTCAGCCACGTGCCGCCACCTTCGAACGTTCGGTCAGCGGCGCGAACCAGCGCTCCGCCGCCCGGAAGAGTTCAGCCCGACGGGCATCCGCCCTCTCCTGGAGGGTGGTCCGCAGGGCCGGTTCGGCCAGTAGCGCCTGAACCCCGTCGACGAGTTGCCCGGCCGACACCGTGGCGAACTCGGCGACGGCATCGGGGAGCCCGACCTGGGTCATCACCCCCTGGGTCTTCGCCGTCAGGTACGAGACCGCGAACGTTGGTGTACCCGCATTCAGAGCGAGTATCGACGCGTGCAACCGCACCCCGACCACCACCGCAACCGCGCCGTAGAACGCCGACATCTCGGCCGGCGTCAGATCTGCTTCCACCAACACGCACGGCACGTCACCCAGCGACGCCGCCAGCTCCCGCGAGATCGGACGGTCATCCTCGATCGGGGTCGGCCCCATCGTGTGCGCAACGACCGCGACGCCCTCGACCGCACCGGCGTGGATCAATGTTCTGGCCGCCGCAGCGAACACCTGGACCAGCCGTTGGTCAGCGCTTCGGCCCAGGGTCGGGTGTTGGCGGGCGGACAGCACCAGGATCCGCCCGGGCGCGGCGGGCAACGTGCCGAGTACCTCCGACACCTGCTCCGAGAGCTCCGGCTCGATGGCGAAAGCCATGTCGGGTGCCTCCTCCACCGCGGAGATGCCCAGGTCGCTCGCGACCCGGGTCGATTTCTCCTCGCGCACCACGAGCAGGTCCGCCCCGTTGAGAACCCGCCGGGCCAGGGCCTCTCCACTCCGCCGACTGAACGGCCCCAAGGTGTGTCCGAGTAAGGCGACCGGGGTTCCCGCCCGGTTCGCCGCGACCACCGGGCCGAGCACGGTGGCCAGTCGCGGAACGCTGAGTCCGCCCGGAACGCCCCGGTCGTCGAAGATATTCGAACCGCCCACCAAGACCACGAGGTCCGACCCATGGATCACCCGACGCCATGGCGACGGTCCGGGGAGACCGATCAGTCCAAGGACGGACGGAAGCAGACGCATCCACCACAGAGAGGCATCGACCAGGATCACCCCTCGTGACCGGGGCTTCATCCGGCCGCGCAGCTCAGTGGGCAGCGGACTCGGAACGGCCTGCAAATCGGGCCAGAAGCGCCGCAGATGCCGCACGGCGGTGGGCCACGCGGCGCCGCGCTCACCGAGGGTCGTGACGGTCACCTCGCATTCCGGCGCGGCCTGGCGAAGCAGGGTCAGGATGCCCTGGCTGATGGCGCTGTCGCCCCGGTTGTCGTCGTGCCAGTGATTGGCCAGCACGACCTTCGGCGCCGAAGTGCGTGTGGTCAGCGGCTCACGCCTCAGGACCTTGAACAGCTGATCGGCGTTGGCCTGCACCTGGGCCGGCCAGGAGTGGAACTCGGCGACGTACTCCCGGGCCGCCGCGCCCATCTCGGTCCGGGCCCGAGCATCTGCCAGCAACGTCCCCACGTGCGCACGCAGCTGCGCGACCGACCCGGCGGGCGCCAGCAGCCCCGTCCGGCCCGCGGCGACCGCCTCACCGACGCCGGCGACGTCGTAGGCCACCACCGGACAGCCGGATGCCTGGGCCTCCAGCAGATTCAGCGGCATGCCCTCGACCACACCGGCGTGAACGAGCAGATCGGCAGTGCGCAGCATGTCCGGGACGTCAGCCCGTCGCCCGGTGAAGGTGACCCGGCCGGGAAGCAGCTGCGCGGCCAGCTCACGAACGGACTGTTCGTACTCCGGATACGCCGAGGTACTCCCGACGATGGTCAGATGCCAGTCCGGCCGATCGGTGAAGGTGCGCATCGCCTCGAGCAAGTCCTGTACCCGCTTCTCGGGATCCAACCTGGTCACCGCGACGACGCACAGCTCGTCCGCCCCGACACCCATGGATGCCCGGAGGTCCGGACTCACGGTTCCCGGGTGGAAGACATCCGTGTCGACCCCGTTCGCGATGACCCGAACACGCTCGCGCAGACGCTTCGGGAGGCCGTCGGCCACCGCGTTGCTGACCGCGATCGTCTGGGTGGCGAGGCGCACGGCCGCGCCCCGCAGCAATTGACCGACGCCGTGGGTCATCTCCTCGTGCAGGTGCAGCACGGTCGGAAGCCCGACCAGCCGGCCGGCGATGGCCACCTCCAGATGCACCGCATGCCCATTGGCCACGATGACGCCGGCCCCGGCGCGGCGGGCGGCGTATCCGATTCGCCCAGCACCCGCCACCAGCCGCACCACTTCCCTGAGCACGAGGGCCGGGTGCGGCCGCGAGTTCGTACCCGAGCGCACCGACCGGGTCAGCGGAAGCCGGACCGAGGCAAAGGGCCACCCCCGGGCGGCCCATTCCTGGGCGATGTCGAGTTCGGGTCTGCCGCCCAGCACCACGTCGAACCCGATATCCCGCAACGAGGCGCCGAGGCGCAGCAAGTACTGCTGGGCACCCCACACTCCCGGTGCCTGATCGAGGACCAAGACTCTCGGTGGACGGATCACAGGGTTGTCCTTTCGTGCCGGCCGGCCGCTTGCGGATGAGAAGCGTTCAGGAGCGCGGTGGGGTCGGATGCCACCAATTCGATGACCCGGTCGACGGTGTCGGCGTCGATGACGTTGTCGTGGAACGAGGCGAAGATGTCGATGGTGTCCTTGATCTCGGTGAAACCCACGGTGACTGAGTTCGGTCCGGCCGGAGTCAGGATGCCGAAGTAGAACGGCCTTCGGGAGCCGGCCGCCCACGGCAGCCGGGCGCTGCCCACGGGGCGGCCCATGTAGGTGTAGGCCATGTCCCAGCCGGCTCCGTCGTCACACTGGCCCGGCGACAAGTCGATCCGGCGCAGACGTGCTTCCACCGCAGCCTTGGTCAACACCGCGAGAGAACGTCCAGTGGCGGTGGCCTCGCGCATGTCGTCGCCCAGGGACGCCGGATCGCACGGATCACAGCGATCCATCCGTAGTCCGGCGCAAAAGTTTCCGGTCACGTCGTCCTTGCGGCCGGCGAGATGGCGGCGGGCATCGAACAGCACGAGGGGCGGCCCCGCAGTGCGGATACCGCATGCGGCGACAGCCCGTTCGGTGGCCGCGAAAAGGAGCGCGACCAAGGACATTCCCGGGAGGTGCGCCTTCCGCCAGTCCTGCAACTCGCGGCGGCCTGCCGGCCCGAGCGTCCGGAAACGGCCGGTCACGGACGGCAACCAGGCCTGGGGTGGGACCACCGGCGTTCCGGAAGATGCGGCCCGGCCGCTCGGCCGCTGGAATCCCCGGCGCAGCAACGCGCCCACCTTGGCCGGAGCCCGGCCGAAGTAGGCCAGGTCGGCACGGGCCGCGGCTGCATGCAGCGGGGTGCCGGTGGTCCACGCCGGAAGCGTTCCGGTGTCGAGAATACTGAACACCGCCGCCAGTAGCCGGGTCATCGTGTACCCGTCCGCGAGCACGTGCGCGATCTTCAGGAACAGCACGTCCGAGCCCAGGTAGAACAGGAACGGACGGCCCGATGCCTCGGATCGGAGGAGCTCCGTCGCCACTCGCATCGGGTCATCCGCACTGGAGACATTCAGTTCGGAGACAGCGTCCTGAACAAACCGGGCCGGATCCGGTGTAGCGCTCCATCGAGACCCCGAACGTACCCAGCCCACCCGGGTCATCTCCGAACGGTCCGCCAACAACGCCAGCGCCGACACCAAACGGTCCTTCGGCGGCATGGTCAACGGCCCGACCGCAGCCACGAAGAACGCGTCACCCCACATCAGGTCGACGCCCGCGATGTGTGTGGAAAGTGGTTGCTCCCTCATTTGCTCAGCCCCACCGATTCCGCCAGCACCCGGCTGAGCACCACGGCGTAGGTCGCGGTGACGTACTGGTCGTCGCTCTCGGTCACGACGCCGCCGATCACGGCCGGGCACACCTTTTCCGTGCAGAACCACCGGCTGGTGTCGACGTACGTCGCGCCGGCCGCCGTTGCCGCCGCCGCCTCCGCGGCTCGGGAGTTCGCCTGCAGTGCGATGTTGGCGGCGGTGGCACAGTTCGCCAGGTTGGCCGAATTCGCCGCCACGCAGGTGGGAACGGAAGCAGCGTGCTTGGGCGTCTCTCCCAGCACGGCCACGGCGGCGCCGGTCGCCTTGATCCGAGCAATCGTGGCCTCGAGTCCGGTGTCCCAGTCCGACTCGAGACCCCCTGACGTCGCCGTGGTTCCGGCGGAATCGGAGAACGAGCTGGAGATCAGCACAAGCGAGGGCCTCAACCGATCAATTCGAGACAGGGCACTGACTCCCCATTTGGCGCACCCGGAGGCTTTCGACCGCGTCGGCCCGACGCTCGCGTCCAGGTCGGACACCGGACACATGACCTTGGTCAGCACCGTGAGGCCGAATCCGAGTTGGGCCGCAGCATCGACGATCGCCGGAGTCCATTGACTGGCCTGACCGTCGCCGAGCAAGACCACCTGGGTCGCGACGCTCTGATCGCCGAAAGTACAGCGCGGCGAGGTGGTCGCCGCCACGCCGGCCAGGCAACCACTGGAAAATGTCGACGACACGTCCTTCGCGGCCAGCTGGGGGGTGGGGGTGACCTTGTCCACCCGGTAGCCCACCTGGGCGGACGCGGTCACCGCCGCCGCCACCGCCGCCGCCGTGGCGCGCCCAGCCCCGCCGTTCGCGTTCGAGACCCGTTGCTGCGCCTGAAACTGCAGGTCCGCCCGGGTTGCCTGGCCGCGATCGCCGACCACGTACATCCCGGCGTAACCGACAGTGACCGCCACGGCGACGACCGCGGTGATCACGACGGTGCGCGGGCTCCTGGACCGGTGGGTGGACCGGCGCGAGCCTCTGTCGATCATCCAGTTCGCCAACACGGCTGACGCCAGGGCGGCCGGCACCAATGCCATCCGCCCTATCGGCGAGACCTGGGGAAAGCGCCCGACGACAAGCGACAGCACCGGCCAGAACACCAGCAGGAAAAAGAACGAACTGCGCCCCAGCCAACGGAACCAGGCGGAAGCGAGTATCCGCGACGGCCCACCGCTCGGCCCCACCGCCACCAGTACGGCGGTGGCCATCGCGGCCGGCACGGACCCGCCGCCGGCCAACCAGCCGGCGACATCTCCCCACTTCGTCGCACTGGCCAGGATCACACCGAGCGCGATCCAGCCGGCGGCAGAGGACAGCCAGGCGGGCCGACGGGCAAACCAGGCGGAGGTGAGAACGGCGAGCGTGCCGATGCCGAGCTCCCAACCCCGGGTCAGAGGCGAGTAGTAAGCCCAGGTTCGGTCCGAGACGGTCTGCAGGGCGGCCCAGGTGACGCTGGCCAGAACCAGCACGATCAGCAGGGATATCCAGGCGGCGCGGCGCCTGCTGCCACGGGGGGCACGGAAGGAGACCCAGACCAACGCCGGCCACACCAGGCACACCTGTGCGACGACGGCCGTCGGCCAGAGGTTCCACAGGGGTGACTGCTCGATCGCACCCGACAGATCGGAAATGTCAGCGGCCGAGAAGCGAAAGTTGCCGACGAAAACCGACGTCCACAGGGCGTCTCGGGACACGTCGCCGAGCCGAGCGACACCCCAGATCACCGAGGCCGCGGCCAAAGTCAGTGCCACGACGGTGCAAACGGCGGGAACGACCGTCCGGGCTCCACGCAGGTACACGTCCGCGAGCGCCCGCCCACCGCGGTTGGAGGCCATCAGCATCGCACCGCCGACCCACGACCCGAAGAGAACGAAGAACACGTCGAAGGCCACCGCACCATGCGGAAACCACGACAATCCCGCGGCGGACAGGGCCAGCAGAACCGCCGACGCACCCCATACGCTGCGCAGGTCGGCGCGTCCCGGTGTGGTGCCCGCTACCGGGACGGCCGCGGTAGCGGCGTCGGCCGCGCCGTACTCCGCCTCCTGGCGAGCAGCCAGCAACACCATGTCAGCCCCCCACGGTCATGGCCGCGGTGCTCTTGAAGATCACGAAATCGGCCGTCTCGCGATCAATGCTCCACCGCGGGTCGACCCGCATCCGAGCCTGCAGGTTCACCAGAGCGTCCTGCGGCAGGATGCCGAAATACCAGTCATAGATGGCCATCTGCTTAGTGATGATGAGATAGGTCGGCGCGTCACGATTGCCGACCGCCTCGATGAACTTCGCGTATTCGGCGTCGGTCCCGAAATCCGTGCCCGTCAATTTCGCGGAATAGATCATGGGGTAGTCGTAGGTGGGCTCTCCGGGATTGGTCCAGGCCGCGAAACGGATGTAGTCGGCACTCGACCGCTCCGGCCAGACCGGTGCGGCCACCGTCAGGTAGGCGGGATATCCGGCCTGTGCGAGCAAAATCCGAGATTCGTCCACTTGCGCTTTCGACATCCGGTTCGCGAACCATCCCCCGTAGAAGCCCTGGAACGAGGCCACGACGCAGCCCAGGGCAATGACCGACGCGGCCAGCCATACCCACCACCGACGGTTGGTCAGCGCGTCGGTCAGCACCGGCGCAATCAACAGCGCGCAGCCGGGCAGCGAATACAAAAAGACCCGGAAGATGGCCTCGCCCCCGTAGCTCTGTCCGCCCAGCAGGACAAACGAACTCAGCGCGAGCACGCCGAAGGCGAGAACCTTTCTCCCGCGCCGCCGCTGCCACCACAGAGCGGCGACGGCCGACAGCCAGAGCGTGACCGACAGCCCACGCACAATCAGGCTGGTGACCCGTTGTCCGAACACCCCGACCGTGGGAACGTTCGATTGCACGTTCTGCAGCGGATCCAGGGAAAGCAGCGAGAAAGAGCCCGCGGTGTCGTAGTTGAAGGCCAGGAAAAGGCCGGCCATCGCGATCATCGCCCCCACCATCCAACGGGGCCGTAGTTTCTTGAATACCGTCAGGAGCAGACAGCAGATGATCAGCCAATAGGGCGTCAGCTGATGAGTGATGGTGATCGAGGCGAAGATCAACAGCATCAGCGGTACCGCGATCGCCCGCTGCTGGGCGGCACCGACCAAGATCAGGAAACCGATCGCCAGCGCGAATGCGACGGCCTGCGGCGAGTAGTAGTCCTGCGCAACCCAGTTCAAGGTCTCCACGATGAAGGACGCCACCAGCGCCGGCATCGGGTTCAGACGCCACACGCGGGCCATCGCGTACACGAGACCGACGAGAACGAGATGCAGAGCCGGCGTGAACCAGTGCGCAATGGTGATCGGGTCGAGTCCGGTCAGGTCGGAGAACCAGGCGGTGATCGCGAACAGACCCGGCCACCCTTGGTAGATGTCGAGACCGTGGACGAGGGAGCCGTTTTTTTGGATCTCGTCGACCACTCCGAGATGCTTGTAGGTCCAGGAATACAGCGGTGCGTCCGTGGCCAGTACGGTCGGCAGTCGCTGCATGAGGGTCAGGGTCAGCAGTGCGCAGGCGGTCTCGGTCATTCGTCGCGCCCGGACCGAGGCCAGGAACACCCCGACCGTGACGATCATCGACCCGAGAAACAGGGGCGACGCCGAGCGCAGCAAACCGAACTCGGACAACCGTGCCCGCGACAACGACGGCAGGGCGATCGCCCAGGCGGCCGCACTCACACCGAGCACGCAGAGCAGGGGCAACGAGATACGGCTGCGGAGCGGTAGCGGGGTCGCGGCCTCCGGCGTGACCAGGCCGGTGGTCACCGAGTCACCGCCGCGGGACGGCGTAGGCGCCACACCGCCGCGACCGCAGTGGCCGCACACAGAGCCAGCAGCGTCAGCCTCGGCGACCACGCCCCGAGAAACAGCATCAGGGTGACCACCAGGACCACCACGGACACCGACACGACCGGGACGAGCGCCACCACCGCCGGTTTCGGCAACCGGGTAGACCAGGGGTCGACGACCAGGCTGCCCGGACCGATGAACAGAAAAGCGGCCAGCAGGAGTGCCGACGGTGCAGTCGGCAACAAGCCGGTGGCCACCGGCAGAGCGGCAATCGCCGTGATCAAACCCCACCCGGGCAGACCACGTCGCGGAAGCGTCCTCACCACACTTGACATTGATCGCATTTCAGCGTCCTTTCATTTCTGCCCCAGATGTAGCGGGCCGGAACCGTCGGATGGGTCGGCTTTTCGCTCCCGACAGGCGCGCCCGCAACAACCGCCAGGGGCCTTTCAGCACAGCCCGGCGTTCGGTACGCCACAGACCTTCGAACTCGCGCTCCATGTCCAGGGAGGGATCGCCGGTGCGGGATACCTCGCGTAGGTGGACGATCCCCGGAAGGGCCCGCCGCACGATCATCGCGAGGGCCCGGGGATTGACCAGCAGCGTAGCCAGCCAGGCCCCGAGACCGACCCCGTACTGCTCGATCTGCTCTTTCAGGGTGTCGAAACCAGGTCGATGCCGGTGCCACACAATCGCACTCGGCTCCCGAGCCAGCCATTGGCCGGCCAGGAGCATGCGGACGAAGATGTCGATGTCCTCGCCACCCCCGCAGGTGGAGCCCGCACCCAGACCCTCGTCGAACCCGCCGATCCGCTCGAGCGCCTCCTTGCGCACCGCAAAATTCGCACCCGTTCCGAAACGGGCCACCTGGAACGGGAAAAGGCGTTCGCCGGGCGGTGGGCCGGCCAGCGAGAACACTTCGCGCTGCATGCTCCGGGCCCAGGAGACCCGCCGATCGAAGTAGCCCTGCGCGGGCGAGTCGAGTTCGGCCGTCGGCACCAGCCCGCACACGCACGCGACGTTCGGACCCACCGCGAACCCGTCGGCAATGCCGAGCAACCACTGCGGGTCGACGGTGACGTCATCATCGGTGAAGGCGACCAGGTGGTGACGTGCCTGCGCTGCGCCCGTGTTGCGGGCCCGGGCCAACCCTTGCGCCGGTTCGGGGAACCAGCGCAGCCTCGGGTCGTCATAGGACTCGAGCACGGCTCTGGTCGCCGGGTGACCGGGATGGTTGTCGACGACGACCAGCTCGTAATCCGGGTAATCCAGCCTCAACAAGCTGTCCAGGGCGGACCTGAGCAGGCCCGGGCGGTCATAGGTGCACAACACGACGCTGATGGGCGGGGTGATGCCAAGGGGGGCCGGCGCCACGACGGGCGGCAGTTCGTCGACCAGGTCGCGCACCACCGATCCGTCGAGCCCGCCGTCGATGATCGGCACGTGAACGTTGGCCAGCGGGATCCGGCCGGCCCGGACCAGCAGTCTGGCCGATCGGTAGCCGTGCGCTCCTTCCAGCTCGAGCCGACCATCGAGCTCGGTCACATCCACACTGCCGATCCAGATCGCGCCGGCAAAACTGGGTGCTGGGGGTTCGGCGATCACACGGCGCACATGCACCGACCGCGCCGCGATGAGCTCAGTCATGGCGGGCCCCTCGGACGGCCAGCAGGTGCACGCAGGTGCCGAGGGTGAGGACGAATTGGGCCGACGCCACCGCCACCGCCGCACCGACGGCACCCCACGCCTGCGCCGCCGGAACCACGCTGAGAAGCGCGACGGCCGAGCCCAACCCGTTCACGATCAGGACCGGCCGCATGTTGCGACGCGCACGCTGCAAACCGGCCCAGATCACGTATCCCACACGAGAGACCGAACCCACTGCGAGCACGGAAATGACCGCCACGCCGTGCAGATCGAGGAAGATGGGATTGACCAACCTGAGTACGAACGGGGTGAGCAGAACCAGCGCGACGGCGCCCCCACCGACCACCGCGCTCGCCCGCCAGAAGACCGCTCGCGCCATGGTTCCCGTGCCGGAGGCACTGGCGGATGCATGGACCACCAGGGACACCCCGAGCGCCGCACCCACGAAATCCAGCGACTGGACCACGCTGAGCGCAAGCGAGAACACGGCCCCCGGTATCGGTCCGGCCGCCGCGGTGACCAAGAACGGGGTCAGGGTGAGGGTTCCCAATGACAACGCCACCGACGAGGTCGTCCGCCGGGTCATCCGGCGTAGCGCAGACACTCCGCCCTGACTCACCGAGGACTCGGCCACGCCCTCCTGCCGGCCCAAAGCGCGAACGCGTGGGTACAGGATGGCGATGGCCAGGACGGCGGGCACGAGGTTGGCCACCACCACCGGCTGGGCCAGGCCGAGGGCGAGCCCGACCGGCACCAGGGCGATCTTCACCGCACTGACGGTGCCGTTCTCGATCGGCAGCCAATGCGCTCGACGCATGCTGGTCAGCGCAGCGTCCTGCACCACGAAAAAGCTCCAGATCATCACGCCCGCGAACACCGAGAGCGCGACCGGGATCGAACCGCGGACCTGAGGCAGGACGGTCACCGCAATCACCGCAGCGGCCGCCCCGGCGATCGCGGAGCTGATCAGGATGGACCGGTAACCTCGCGCCAGCAATGCATGTCGAGACGCTCCGGCCGAGGGAAGGACGGCAGTGAGGGCGTCTCCCACCCCGGAGGCAAGAACAATCCCCGGCGAAACGATGATCGATAGCAAGGCCGTCTGTACACCCAGCTCGGCCGGCTTGATCAATCGTCCGCACACCGCCCAGAAACCCACTCCCAGCAGGGCCGTCAGCATGGATGACGTCGCCAGGGACACCGCATCTCGATACAGCTTGGACGAGCGGGACCGACCTGTCACCAAGGCGACCGCCGGGGTGGCCGCGCTCACGAGGCGGCCCGCGACCGGCTCCGCGCCCGACGGGTCGCCCGCAGGTACTCCCACGGTCCGACGGCCATGCCTCGGGTCTTGAGCCGGAGTAGTTCACGGGGAAAGGTCGCTGACAAGCCCCCCGCGGCTTGGCCACGACGACCGAAGGCGTCCCTCAGACCGCCCGGGGTCAAGCGCAGCAGCGGAAAGATCAGCCGGGGACGCCAGTGCAGCAGCGCGGCATAGAACGCGGTGAGGCCGACGCCGTATCCGCGCATCTGAGCGGAGAGGGCACCGAACTCTCGGCGGTGGTAATGCCTGGTGACCGCGGACGGCCGGTACACCACGTGGCCTCCGACCAGAAGGAGCTGGGTGAACGCCAGGGTGTCCTCGCCGGCTTTGGTCGATGTCCCCGCCCCGAGCGCGGTGTGAAAACCGCCGATCTCGCGTAGCGCCGCGGTTCGGAAGGCCATGTTGGCGCCCGCCCCGAACGGCGGAAGCGGATAAAGCGGGCTCTGTTGATCACCGTCGGGCGGCCCGAACCGGGCAGGCTCGAATCCTCGTCCTTTTGAATGCCCTCCGAATTCCTCGAACCATATCTGCGAAATAGTTTCCAGCTCAGCGGGCAGCACTGCACCGGACACTGCGACGACCGACTCGTCGCGCGCGAAACAGTCGGCAATTTCGGCGAGCCAGTACTCGTCCGCCTCCTCATCGTCATCCAGCCACGCGACGACCGGTGTCATCACCATGGACAACCCGTGATTTCGTGCCCAGGAAAGCCCAGGAATCAACTGGCGGGTGTACTCGAAGCGACGATCCAGCGACGAGAACGACTCCACTGCTCGACGGGTCAGCTCGTCGTCGGGCGAATTGTCGACCACCAGAACGCGAAACATCGGATACGTCTGCCGCCGAAGCGAATCAATAGCCCGGACCAGATCCGCAGTCCGGTTGCGGGTGCACACCACCACGGTGATGGACGGGCCGGTGGCCGCAACTGCTTCGTGTCTGGTGTGAAAAGCCGTCGGCCGGAGAACGCCCTCGCAGCCGAGTCCGCCGATGACCCGGTCGATGTCGCCGCCGGCATCTCGAACGCGCGAACGCAGGACGGCGCCACACTCGCGGCCGATGGCGTGGACGACGACCGCCAGATCCGGATCCGCGTCGCAATCATCAAGCTGGACAAGCCCAACCGTTTCACCGAATACCCGAACCACGATCCAGAGCGACCGGTACACGGCATCCGTGGCCGGAGCCGGCAGCTTCACCGGTTCGCTCATCTCAACGGTCACGATGCGCGCCGGCCGCTGCGGCGGGGTCAACTGGGGTGACCCCGAGTAGTCATTCGAAGCAATGGTTGTCGTCATCACGAATCCTTGTCCGATTGGCCCGCAGCTGCTCTCGACCCACACGCACCGTGCAGGGCCGCCGAGCAAAATGCACCCATACGGGGTAGCCGAACACGTCGCCGGGACGGTACATTCGTCCACACCATTGGTGATCGATTCGCTGGGTCGATTCTTTCCGGAGCGCAGGGACGCGTCACCTCAACCCGTGGAAACCCTGACGATCGGAAACAACGATGCGGATCAAATCCCGCCGGCTCTTTCGTTCGTCGACCGTGGTCGCGGTCGTCATCGCCACCACATTGGTCGTGCCGACTTCCGCCGACGCCCGGACGCTCGTGGCCGGCGATGATTTCAGTGGATCCGCGGGCAGCGGACCCAATCCTTACGTGTGGGCGGCGCTGTTCGGAGGCAGCGGTTGGGGAAACAACGAGCTCCAGACATACACAGCCCGAGCATCCAACGTTTCCATGGACGGCTCCGGCCACCTGGCCATCGTGGCCAGAAGGGAAACGTACGAGGGATCGGACGGGCATCAGCCGCAACTACTCCTCCGCCCGCCTGATCAGCAGGTTGGCCATCAAATACGGGTACCTC
The DNA here is from genome assembly GCA_965277905.1 of Nakamurella sp. Classification (GTDB taxonomy): domain Bacteria; phylum Actinomycetota; class Actinomycetes; order Mycobacteriales; family Nakamurellaceae; genus Nakamurella. The sequence continues at coordinate 2,117,987 of CBDIDW010000006.1, read as the reverse complement.
GAGGCCAGGATCTACCTGCCGGCCGGGCACGGTCTTTGGCCGGCCTTCTGGACGATCGGTTCGGACGTCGCGACCGGAACTTCCTGGCCCACCACGGGAGAGATCGACGTCATGGAGAGCGCGAACAAGATGGCTTCGATGTTCGGCGCCATTCACGGCCCGGTTGCCCAAACCGGATCCCCCTATGTCGCGTACACCCCCGGTGCTCCGGTCCCGGGCACCCTGGCCGGCGCGTGGCACATCTACGCGATGAATTGGACACCTTCGGCGATCACCTGGTATCTCGACGGAGTCGCCTACGGAACCATCACCAAGTCGTCCCTGCCGGCGGGAGACGTGTGGGAGTTCGACAAGCCGCATCTGATTCAGCTCAACCTGGCCGTGGGCGGGGACACACCGGGCAGTCCCGACGCCACAACGGTCTTCCCCGCGACCATGCTCGTCGACTACGTCCGGTACTACTCGAACTGACCGGAGGCGGCAAGCCGCCGGGGGCGGCCGGTTGCACCTGTGGGACAGGTCAGCTTGCCCGCCGTACCCGCGGCGGACGAGGTACCGGCGCTGGGTCACGGACCTTGTTCGGTCGGCCGACGAGCGTTGGGGTCTCAACGCGTCAGGCCGATTCGAGCGAAGCCGGTGGGTGCACCTCGTGTGCGAGTAAATCGTGCGTCGGGGCATACTGCCTCGGGATGGGCACCACCGTGTGCATGGTCCGGGCACGTTTTCGCTCCGCTCCGATTGATTTCATCACCCGGATCCCGTCCCGCACGGCATGCAGGTTGCTTTCTCCGAAAATGCGGCTTCGCTCCATGCTCGGTATCTCGGTGATCGCCAAGTGGGCCGAAGCGATTCGACAATTGATCACCGTCTCGATCTCGAAGCCGTCACCCCACAGCATCGTCGATCGATCGGTGGGTACGAACGTGTGATCCGGCAGCTCCAGGTCGGTCAGCACGTCTCGCCAGAATGCGTTGTACCCGTAGCACAGGTCAGTGTATTTTGTCTTGAGTACCACGTTGGCAATTTTGCTCAGAAGAAGATTCCCGAGCGATCGCACAATGGTGATGTCTTCGCTGCCGCCGCCGGCGGCATACCGGCTGCCCTTCGCGAAATCGGCGCCCGTCCTCAATGCGTTGACAAAAGCGGGGATCTCAGCCGGATCGGCCGAGCCGTCGGCGTCGAACATGACGATGACGTCTCCGGTGGAGGCAGCGAAGCCGCAGGCCAGGGCATTGCCTTTGCCCTTCCGCGTCTGCTGCACGATTTTGATGTTCGGCATCATCCGGACCGCGGTTTCCACGGTGCCGTCGACGGAGTGCCCATCGACCAGGATCACTTCAAACACCGGCGGCAGTTCGGGGAGCACACACTCCAGATTCCGGGCCTCGTTTCGTGCGGGGATGACAATGGAAATTCTCGGCTCTTCGGTGCTCCGGGTTTTCATGCGATGATCCGGAACCTGGGCGCGTTGGAGGTTCCCGCGTCGGTGCCGGCGGGGGCGACGTGCTGCGCAGACATTCGATCCGTTCTCCGTTCTCGTCTCGTACTGACGCAGAGTTAGATTTCCGGCGAACCGGTTTCGGCTCACCTCGACACGGGCTCGGGTAACGATTTGCCTCTGGCCATCAGGCCGATGCCGCGGCACTCCGCACGGTTGTCGGTGGAATGCCCTGCGCGTGGTCATCGCCGTCCACCGCGCGCTTCTGATTCCGATCCGGCCGTTCGGGCCGGTCAGGGATGAGACTAAGGGACGCAACGCCTGGGTCGGGAGAAACGTCGTCGAAACAAATGGTCTTCGGTTATCACCCAGGTCACCCGTGACCCGAAATGTCCGGCTTCATCGGCCGATCGGGTGCAGGGGGCTCACCGCCAGTGAATGGACCTTACGAAGTCTTGAACCGCCGTGGCAGCCACCGTGAACTGCGGAATTGCGGCGCCCACGCCGCTGCCCGGGTGTCGGCCGGGTGTTCGAGAGATTCCCCCATTGGGACATCCGGCGATTTGATCACACTGTGTTGAACCGCTCCCGAAACCATCGCGTGGGCAGCGTGTTCCACGTCCGGTCCGGCCAGATGCGCTCACCAGGCCCCGATGGTCGAATGCGCCGGCGGGGGTCAGAGCAGCTGCGTACGCAGCTCGTGACTCCCGTCCGGGCAAGCACTCTCGTAGTAGATCCGGCGACGCCCGGACCAGGGTTCGACCACGGACGTCAGGTAACGCAGGGCGCCCGATCCGTGCGGCGACACGAAAGCCGGGCCATCGGGAACGGCCGCGAAGGTGCCGGCCGGCTCGACCGCCACGGCCGAACCGGTTCGTTCCTCCCAGTTCTCGGCCGCGTTGGCCCGACCGTCGTAAAAGGCCCGAAGCCCCTCCGGCGTTTCGATGACCTCGGTGATCCGAGCCCCGCGCGCGTCCCAGGTACCCGGGGTCCCGGACAGGACCGGGCCCCGGGGGGTCCAGCCGATGCCGTCCTCGCTGACGTACAGATCGGTGGTCATCCGGTCGGTGGCGTCCGGATCGTCGAGCGGGTGGCAGGACGCCCACAACTGCCAGAGCCCCGAAATCTGCCTGATGACGGGATCTTTCACGGCCAGCCGGTCCGGGTCTCCGGGCAGCACGGTGATCGGAATGGCGTCGATGAGCCCCGGGATGGTTGCCGACGCCAGCAGATCGACCCGCCAGTGCTTGGAACCGGGCGTGGCACAACTGATGTAGAGCCGCCATTCGCCCTCCTCGGTGCGCAGCAGGCACGGTCGCTCGAGCGAGTCGCAGTGATGCCGGTCCCGCTCGATCACAGCCAAGGCGGAAAAATGCCGGCCGTCGGCCGAAGAGGCGACAACGTTGGCGTAACCCCGACCTTCGCCCACCGGCCGGCGCAGTCGGTACGCCAGGTAGATCAGACCGTCGGCGGCCACGGCGCTCGGCCCCCCGACCCACGATCCCGGGCCAGGATCGGCGGGGCGTAGGACCGTCTCCCCCGCGTCGTAGGACAATCCACCCGCGTCGAAGGGCGGTGCGGACGGCACCCCGGGAGCGGTCGGCTGAGCCTGCGGCGACGCCGTCATGCCCCCATCACATCAGGCCCTCATCACATCAAGAAGCGGTAGGCGGCCGAGCCGGGTTCGATGCGCTCGACCTCCATCGGGGCGGCGGCCATGCGCTGGAGCAGCCCGGGCAGGCTCTGAGCCGCACCCAACTCGATGCCGACCAGCGCGGGTCCGGTCTCCCGGTTGTTGCGCTTGACGTACTCGAACAGAGTGATGTCGTCCTCGGGACCCAGCACCTCGTCCAGAAAGCGGCGCAGCGCGCCCGGCTCCTGGGGGAAATCGACCAGGAAGTAGTGCTTGAGCCCCCGGTGCACCAGCGAGCGCTCGAGGATCTCCCCGTAGCGGGAGACGTCATTGTTGCCGCCGGAGATCACGCACACGATCGAGCCGACACCGGACAGTTCGAGCCCGGACAGAGCGGTGACGGCCAGGGCGCCGGCCGGCTCGGCCACGATGCCCTCGTTCTGGTACAGCGCCAGCAACTCGGTACAGATGGCGCCCTCGTCGGCGTTGGCCATGGCCACGTCCAGGGCCGACACCGCCTCGTATGTGGACCGGCCCACCTGACGCACCGCGGCGCCATCGACGAACGGGTCCATGGTCGGCAGCCGCACCGGCGCTCCGGCGGCCAGGGCCGCGGCCATGGACGGCGCCCCCGCCGGCTCCACGCCGAGCAGCCCGGTCTGCGGTGAACGTTCGGCCAGATATACCGCCATCCCAGCCAGCAACCCGCCGCCACCGACCGGTACCACCACCAGCTCGGGCGGCACCGCGAGCTGCTCGAGGATCTCGCGGGCCACCGTGCCCTGCCCGGCCATGGTGCGCGGGTCGTCGAACGGAGCCACCGGCACGGCGCCGGAGGTTTGCGCGTGCTGCTCCGCGGCCTCGGCGGCGGCGTCGTAACTGTCGCCGTGCAGGACCAGTCGCACCCGGTCGCCGCCGTGGGCCCGGATCCGCTCCCGCTTCTGCCGGGGCGTGGTCCGGGGCAGATAGATGGTGCCGTCGATGCCGAGCACGCGGCAGCAGTAGGCCACGCCCTGCGCATGGTTACCGGCCGAGGCACACACCACCCCGGCGGCCCGCTCGCTCGAGTTCAGTTGAGCCATCAGGTTGTAGGCGCCGCGCAACTTATAGGACCGAACCACCTGCAGGTCCTCACGTTTGAGCCACACGGCGGTGCCGTACTGCTCGGACAACCGGGGCGCGAGCTCCAGCGGCGTCCGCACCACCACGCCGTTGAGTCGCGCCGCGGCGGCGTCGACGTCGGCGGCGGTCAGCACGGTCACGTGATCATCCTGCCCGTCACGCGCTGATCAAAACGCCCGCGCGAACCACGTCGCCGCGTTCTGTCACTCCTGCCCCGAACGGGTCGACTCGATCAGCGCGGACTCGAGCCACTGGGCGGGGTCCTCGAGCACCGGCGTCAGAGCCGAACGGGCGGCTCCGGTCAGCCCGGCCCGATCCACGACCAGCGCCGAACGTACTTGTACCGGCGCCCAGGGTTGGCCCAACACCCGGCTTCGTAGTTGATCGGCCACCCGCGGCCCGAGCAGGTCGATCAGCTCGGCACAGTAGCCGCCCAGCACGACGACATCGAGGTCGAGCAGGTTGACGGCCGTGCCGACGGCGATGCCCAGGGCCCAGGCCGCCCGCTCGACGGCGACCAGTGCGGCCGGCTGGCCGGCGCGGGCGGCCCGACCGATGTCGGCGACACTGGTGCCCAATCCGAGGCCCGCGGCCACCCGGATCGCGTCCGCACCGGCGTAGGTCTCCAGGCATCCGGTGGACCCGCAGTCGCAGCTCGGGCCGTCAGGGTCCACCGTGACGTGCCCGATCTCGCCGCTCCAGCCGTGCCGTCCGGTGACCACCCGACCGTCGACGATGATGGCCCCGCCGATGCCGATCTCGCCGGAGACATACAGGAACGACTCGGCCGCGTCACCCAACTCAGCCTGCGCGGCCAGCATGGCCTCGTTGCCGACGGTCAGGGAAACCTCGGCCAAGCCCGGAAGTCCGGCGTGCAGTGTGCGCAGGTCCAGGTCCCGCCAGTGCAGCCGGGGCGCCACCCGGAGCGGACCCACCCCGGTGTCGACCAGGCCGGGGAGGGCCAGACACGCTCCGATCACCGGGATGCGACGCGCCGCCAGACGTCCCAGCACGTCGGCGGACACCGCCGCCAGTCGGGCCAGCGCGCCCGCCGGCGGCGCCCCCCGCAGGTCGATGTCCTCGACCTGCTCGGCCAGCACCCGGCCGGTCAGGTCCAGGGCGCGGGCGGCCACATAGTCGACATTGATCTCCAGCCCGAGCCCGGCGATCGAGGCCCGGGCCGGAACCAGCGGGGCCGCCGGCCGCCCGGCCCGACGATTGCGCAGCAGCGGCAGCTCCATCACCAGCCCACCCCCGACCAGGGCGTCGACCAGGGAGGACACCGTGGCCCGGGTCAGGCCGGTGCGCTGGGCGATGTCGGCCCGCGAGGGTTCCCGGCCGTGCAACACCTGGTCGAGGACGAGAGCCAGATTGTGACGGCGCAGCGTTGCCTGCCGGGCCGGGCTCTTCGGAGCCGGAGCGGGCTGGGACACCTCTTGACCGTAACCGCGGCCCCCGATATGTTCAATCAACAAACAAATTGCCGATCAATTCCCGAGACAAGGACGTCCTCATGGCCGCAGCTCCGACCCCCGCCGATCACTTCTCCTTCGGTCTGTGGACTGTCGGTTGGCTCGGCTCCGACCCGTTCGGGTCCGCCACCCGGGCGCCGCTCGATCCGGTCCGCGCCCTGGAGAAGTTGGCCGAACTCGGCGCCTGGGGCATCACCTTTCACGACGACGACCTGGTGCCGTTCGGGTCCTCCGCCGCGGAGCGGGACGCCATCGTGGGCCGGTTCACCGAGGGTCTGGCGCGCACCGGGATCACCGTCCCGATGATCACTACCAACCTGTTCAGCCATCCCGTGTTCAAGGATGGCGGGCTGACCTCGAACGACCGCGCCGTCCGGCGGTTCTCGCTGCGCAAGGTGCTGCGCAACGTCGACTTCGCCGCCGAGCTGGGGGCGCAGACGTTCGTGATGTGGGGTGGCCGCGAGGGGTCCGAGTACGACGGCTCCAAGGATCTGGGCGCGGTGTTCGACCGGTACCGGGAGGGGATCGACACCGTCGCCGCCTACATCAAGGACCAGGGTTACGACCTGCGGATCGCGTTGGAGCCCAAGCCGAACGAGCCCCGCGGTGACATCCTGCTGCCCACGGTCGGGCACGCGCTGGCGTTCATCGCCACCCTGGAGCACAGCGACATCATCGGCGTGAACCCGGAAACCGGCCATGAACAGATGGCCGGCCTGAACTACACCCATGGCCTGGCCCAGGCGTTGTGGGCGGGCAAGCTGTTCCACCTGGACCTGAACGGCCAGCGCTCGATCAAGTTCGACCAGGATCTCGTGTTCGGGCACGGCGACCTGCTGTCGGCCTTCTTCACCGTCGACTTCATCGAGAACGGTTTCCCCAGCGGTGGTCCCAAGTACACCGGGCCTCGGCATTTCGACTACAAGCCGTCACGGACCGAGGATGACAACGGCATCTGGGATTCCGCGCGGGCCTGCATGAGCACCTACCTGCTGCTCAAGGAACGAGCGCTGGCCTTCCGCGCCGATCCCGAGGTGCAGCAGGCCATGGAGTACGCCGGCCTGGCCGAGCTGGCCCAGCCCACGCTGGCCGACGGGGAGTCAGTGGCCGACCTGCTCGCCGCCGACGCCGACTTCGACCCGGAGAAGGCCGGCGAGCGCGGATACGGCTTCGTCCGGCTCAACCAGCTCGCCATCGAACACGCCCTCGGCGCCCGCTGACCCCCCCTCCCCGCGAAGATCAATTTCCCCTCGCGAAGATCAATTTGGCTGTTTTTGCCGAGATTGATCTTCGCGGGGGGAAATTGATCTTCGCGGAAACGGGGTGCGGGTCAGTAGCCGGTGAAGTAGTCGGTGCGCACCCGGGCGCCGAGGCGGCGGGCGGCGGTGCCGAGGGCATCCACCAGGCTGGGCGGGCCGGACACGTATGCGGTGCGCTTGCCGATGTCGGGAACCAGGTCGGAGAGCAACTTTTCGTCCAGCCGGCCCGACACCCGGGTCACCCCCGCACTGTTGGCACCGGCACCGGCACCGGCACCGCCGACCACGACCACGGACGCGCCCGATTCTCCGAGATCTCGCAGGTACTGCGGCGCCGGCTCCTCCGACGACGCCCAGACCAGGACAACGTCCCGACCCTGCACGCCCGACCGCAGCTGGGACAGGAACGGGGTGATGCCGATCCCGCCGGCGATGAGCACCACGGGCTTGGCGGTGGTCCGGGGCAGCACGAAATCTCCGGAGACGCCGGTGGCCCGCACCGTGTCACCGATCTGGGCATTCTCCAGCGCCGCTTTGAAGGTGCTCGGCTTGTCCGGCAGCCGGATACCGATCCGAAGGTCGGCGGCCTGCGGAGCGGAGGCGATGCTGAACACCCGACGCCGACCTCGACTGTCCGGCTTGGCGTGCGGGACATCCAGCTCGACCGACTGGCCGGCCGAAAAGCGCACCGGCCGGCGTGGCGCGAATGCGTATTCGATGACCCCATCGGCCAACTGATGTCGCTCGGTGAGCACCAACTCCACCGCCCGCCGCTGCCCGAACCCGAAGGCGATCAGGTTGCCGACCACGATCGCCGTCTCCGGTCCGACCGCGAAGCCCGGGAACTGCAGCGGCACGGCCACCAGCAAGCCAATCACCGCGGCGACGAGCAGCTGCTGCCATTTCGCCGGGGGCAGGGTCAGCGGCTCGGTGAGCATGAAGCCGGCCAGGAAGATGATCGGGCTCTGCGCCACCGCGAAGCCGAGCGCGGCGCCCAGATCCTGATGAGCCAGGCTACGCAGGGTCAATCCGACCACGGCCACCAGCAGGAACGTGCCCACCAGGGCGAAACGCCGGGTCCGGACCACGATCACGCCCGCGCCCACCACCACGAAACCGAGCAGTACCGGGGTGCCCACCCACCACAGCGCCAGCGGCATCCCGAACACGGCCAGCCAGACGGCCCCGGCCGCGGCCGGGTTGACCAGGTGCCGCCCGCGCACCGCGATCAGGTATTTGGACGCCATGGCGAACAACGCGCCCAGACCGATCTGCAGCGCGGTCACCAGGTCGGTGGCCGGTTGCAGCACGAAGAACAGGATCAGCGCGGTGATCAGCGCGGATTCGGTGTGCGGCACGACCGAGAAAATCAGCGCAAAGACCTTGTTGGCCACCAGCGACACCACGACCAGCACGACCAGGCTGAGTGCGAGCGAGGCGGGCGAGAAATGCAGTACCTTCAGCAGGGAAAAGATCAGGGCAATGACGGCGAGGGCGCCCAGGGTCAGGATCATGACCCGGTACATGGTCAGCCGCCCGAGGCGCTGATTGACGGCTGCGATCATGAGAACAGCTCCCCCGGGAAGTCAGCGGAAAATCGGGCCGAGCCATCTGCACACACCTGCACGAATTCGAACTCGAAATGCTCGGCCAGGATGTCGGGCGCGCAGACGAACAACGCGGTCGCCACCCCGTCCGCCTCCAGCGCGGTGTCGGCCACCACCCAGGTGGCGATCACGTCGCGCACCGGCTGACCGGAATGCCCGTCGACGATGTGGTGACTGTCGCTCCCCCACCGCCGGCGATTACTGGCCGACCCGCAGAGCGCCCGGTCCGCCAGCTGGGCCACACCGATCGCCTGCCGGGTGTCGAACGGACTCTCCAGTCCGACCAACAGAGCGTCCGGTCCCCATTGCCGCAGGTCGCCACTACCGTCCACGGTGCCCGCCAGGTGCCCCCGATCCGTCAGCAGTCGAACGAGAAGGTCGACCAGATAACCCTTGCCGGCGGCGCCGAAGTCCAGGGTGACCGCGCGAGTAGTGGTAATCGTGGTGCCCTGGACCCGCAGGGCGTCCTCCCAGCGGGGGATGCTCACCGTGCCCGCTCTCGCGGTCAGGGAATAGTCGGCGTCGTAGCCGAGGTGCTCCAGCGCTCCGCCGATGGTCGGGGTCAGCGCCCCGTCGGTCGCGTCGTAGAGGCGTCGGTAGCACTCCAGCAGCGGGCCGAGGTCCTCGGGGAATGTCTGCGTTCGAGAACCCCGACCCACCTGGCTGACCAGCGAGTCGGGCCGGAACCGGGAATAGGTCGCGTCGAAATCGGCCACCCTTTCCTGCACCGCGATCTGGTCGGCGGAGGTCAACGGCTCCGGCGTGACGATTGCCCAGGACGTCCCGATGGCGTTGAATTCATGCCTGGGCACGGGCCTGCTCCTCGATTTTCTTGACTGCTGCGTTAAAACCTTCGCCGGTCAGCGAGGAGCCGGACACCGCGCCCAGCGAAATCGAGTCGATGTCCTTGCCCAGTACCAGCGGAAGGTAGCCGGCAGCGAAAAGGCTCTGATAAGAATGGCTGATCCCGGCGCCGCCCAACAATTGCAGGTCGGATTTCACCACCTTGTCGGACTTCAGGGTGAGCGTGACGCCCAGTTGCTCCTGCCCACCCGGCGAGTCGTAACTGGTCACCACGGAGTACTGGCCGTCCTTATAGGTGTTGGCGGCCTTCGTGGGTGTCGGTGCCGGTGCCGCACTCAATGATTTCGGTGTCGTCTTCGAGGCGGGCGGCGCCGTGGCGGCCGTCGCGGTGGCCCGCCCACTACCCGCCGGCGCCGTCGTCGCCGAGGCCGAGGACAAGGACGAGGACGGCGGGCTGGAGGCGGTGCTGGGGGCGGCCGATACCGCCGGGCTGGTCTGATCGGTGACTTCCGCAGCCGACGCCGCGCTCTCCGCCGCCGCCTCCAGACTGGCTTGCGTCTGGGCCAGGGCTGCGGTGGCCACGTCGGCCTGATGCGTCGTCGCCGCGTTCACCCCGAAAGTGGCCGCTCCGACGATCGCCGCCCCGGCCACCAATGCGGCCACATATCCCACCCTGGTTCTGGCCATGTTTCCACCTCCGCTGTTCGCGCTGCTCTGCCGGTTCACGTATGCGTCGGGCCGGCTGCGGGCCGAGGCTGGATCCAATGGTCATTCGCACCCGGACCGCGTGGGGATGGGCAGCCGGTGAGTTCCATCACCTGAGACCAACGACCCCCGCGCCCAGACGGTTCGGCGTACGTTGCTGAATTGCCGGCCCGCAGGATCGGCAGGAGGACGCAATGGACGCGGTGACGGCCACATTTTTGTTGGTCGGTGCGGTGGGGGTGGTGTTACTCCTGGTCGCCGTGGTCCTCGGCGACCTGGGTGGCCACGTCGGGCACCCCGATGCCGATGCGGACAGCATCTTCTCCCTGCCGGCCATCACCGCCTTCCTGGGTGGCGCCGGATTCGTCGGAGCCATCCCGGCCTCCCTGCTCAGCGACATGAACTTGGCCGGTCGGCTGGTCCTGTCCGCCCTCATCGGGGTGGCCGCCGCGATTCCGCTGGCCTACGGGGTGATCCGGTTGTCGGCCGGCCTGGCTCGGATGCGGACCGACCCCACCCTGGTCGACGCCGATCTGCTCGGCGCGCAAGGGACAGTCATCACCGCAGTCACGTCCGATCACTACGGCGAGGTTCGGTTGACCGTGCACGGTCAACCGCTCAAGTACTACGCAAAATCGGCCCACTCGCTCCCGGTCGGTACGCCCGTGTACGTCATCGGTACCCCCAGCGCCACCTCGGTGGAGGTCGTCTCCACCGCGTATGAACCACCGACCGAAGAGAAGTGAGAAGCGTGACCATCCTGATCGCCATCGGCGGCATCGTCGTCCTGTTGATCCTGTTGATCCTGTTGATCATGTCCAGGATCAAGGTCGCCGGGCCCAACCAGGCCTTCCTGGTCACCGGGCGCCGCGGTCATTCGGTCACTTCGACCTCCGGCGAGATCTCCACCGACAGCTCCGGCCAGAAGGTCGTGATGGGTGCCTCGGTGTTCGTCCTGCCGGTGGTGCAGAAGCTGAACACCATCGACCTGTCCAGCCGGCGCATCCCGGTGGGCATCCGGGGCGCGGTTTCCAAGCAGGGTGTGAAGGCGGACCTGGACGGCGTCGCCATCGTCAAGGTGGGCGGCTCGGAATCCTCGATCCGCGCTGCGGCGCAACGTTTTCTCAACCAGCAGGCGGGTATCGACCTGTTCACCTCGGAGGTGCTGGCGGGCGCGCTGCGTTCCATCGTCGGCCGGCTGACCATCGAGGAGATCATTCGGGATCGGGCCGCGTTCGCCTCGGCCGTGGCCGAGGAGGCCGAGGCCTCGCTGACCGGACAGGGTCTGGTGCTGGACACCTTCCAGCTGCAGGACATCCAGGCCGAGGGCACCTATCTGGCCGACCTGGGCCGGCCCGAGGCCGCCCGGGTGGTCAAGGAGGCCGCCATCGCCGAGGCCCGGGCCCGCCAGCAGGCCGAACAGGAGCGACTGCTGGCCGAGGAGGCCATTGCCGTGTCCAATCGGCAGCTGGCCCTCAAGCAGGCCCAGATCGCGGCCGAGATCGACGCGGCCAAGGCCCAGTCCGCCGCGGCCGGCCCGTTGGCCAAGGCCGCGCAGGACCAGTTGGTGCTGGCCGAGCAGGAGAAGGTGGCGGAGCGGACCGCGTCGCTGAAGGAACGCCAGCTCGACACCGAGGTGCGCAAGCCCGCCGACGCCGAGCGGTACCGGATCGAGCAGGTCGCGGCGGGCGCCAAGGCCGCCACCATCGCCAAGGCCCAGGCCGACCAGCAGGCCACCATCGCCAAGGCCGACGCCGACAAGCAGGCCACCATCGCCGCCGCCGAAGCCACCGCTACCCGGGACAGACTCACCGGCGAGGGTGAACTCTCCCGCCGGCAGGCGCTCGCTCAGGCGGACGCCATCGAGGGGGCCAAGCAGGGCGAGGCCGAGAAGATGCGCCGGCAGGCCGTGGCCGACGCGGTGGAACGAGAGGGTGCCGCCGAGGGCTCGGCCATCCTGGCCAAGGGTCAGGCCGAGGCCAAGGCGATGGACCTGCGCGCCCAGGCGTTCGGTACCTACGGCGAGGCCGCCATCCTGGACCTGCTGGTCAAGGTGCTGCCGGACATGGTCGCCGCGGGAAGTGCCGGACTCGCCTCGGTGGACAAGATGACGATCATCTCCGCCGATGGGGCCAACGCGCTCAGCAAGTCGGTTGCCGCCAACGTGGCCACCGGCATGCAGATGACCAGCGATCTCACCGGCGTGGACATCCCCAGCCTGCTGCGCCGGCTGGGCGGTCGGGACAACGCGGCTGACGCCGACGGCAAGAGTCCGGAAAAAATCGCGATCAACGGGTCCGAATCCGAACATCGGTGACCGTCCGGTCGGGAGGCCTGCTCGAGGCTCGGCCGGAGAGATTTGTTGGATTCTGTTACTTTGTGTCGGTTTGTGTGACTGATTTCGCAGGCCCGGCGGACGGGTCCGCACACGGCCCTGGGAGCCTTCCTCGAAGACGTCGCGTCACCGGACTCCGACGTCACCTGCCAGTAGAGGATGGATGCGCAATGAAGACTCTGGTGGCCGGTGGCGCCGGTTACATCGGCTCGGTGGTCACCCGGCTGCTGTTGGCCGAGGGTCATCAGGTCACCGTGGTGGACGACCTGTCCACCGGCCACGCCGATGCGGTGCCGGACGCAGCGGAATTCGTGCAGACCGACATCCGTGACATCGACGGTGTCCTGGATGGCGCCGGATTCGACGCGGTGGTGCACTTCGCGGCCAAGTCGCTGGTGGGCGAGTCGTTCACCAACCCGAGCAAGTACTGGCACACCAACGTGATCGGGTCGCGGGCCCTGCTCGACGCGATCACCACGCACCAGGTGCCCCGGTTGGTCTTCTCCTCCACCGCGGCCGTCTACGGCGAGCCCGATGCCATTCCCATCACCGAGGATGCACCCACCCGGCCGACCAACACCTATGGGGCGACGAAGCTGGCGGTGGACATGATGATCACCAACGAGTGCGCCGCGACCGAGCTGGCCGCGGTCTCGCTGCGCTACTTCAACGTGGCCGGCGCGGCGTGGGGGGCGGGCGAGCGGCACACCACCGAAACCCATCTCATCCCGATCGCGCTGGACGCCGCCCTCGGCCGGCGGGACAAGCTGGACATCTACGGCGACGACTGGCCCACCCCCGACGGCACTCCGATCCGGGATTACGTGCATGTGGCCGACCTGGCCCGGGCGCACGTGTTGGCCCTGTCCGCGGCCCGGCCCGGTGAGCATCTGATCTGCAATCTGGGCAACGGCAACGGCTTTTCGGTGCACGAGGTCATCGCCACGGTCGAACGGGTCACCGGCGTGCACGTGCCGGTGGCCATGGCCGGTCGGCGGGCCGGCGACCCGGCCCGACTGGTGGCCTCGGCCGACCGAGCCCGGGACCGGCTCGGCTGGCGAGCCGAGCACGACCTGGCCCGGATGGTCGGCGACGCCTGGGATTTCGCCCAGGCCCAGACCGGTGCCGGTCATGTCGGCTGAGCAGCTGTTCCGCGACACCTTCGGTGCCGCACCGGCGGTGCTGGCCTCGGCGCCGGGCCGGGTCAACCTGATCGGCGAGCACACCGATTACAACAACGGTCTGGTACTGCCGTTCGCCATCGATGCACGCGCCACCGTGGCCGTCTCGCCCGGGACCGACGGCGGCTACCAGGTCGTCTCGGAGCAACGTCCGGGGGAGGTCGTGCGGGTCGATGCGGTCGACGTGCGGCCGGGAGGCGTCGATGGTTGGGCCGCCTACGTGGTCGGCTCCGGCTGGGTTCTGGATGCGCCGCAGGGTTTCCGGGTCGCCCTGGCTTCCGACGTCCCGGTAGGGGCCGGACTCTCGTCCTCGGCAGCGGTGGAATGTGCGGCGACACTGGCTATTTCGCACCTGATCGGAGTCGAACTGCCACCCGCGGAGCTGGCTCGCCGGGCCCAGCGCGCGGAGAACGACTTCGTCGGCATCCCCTGTGGATTGATGGACCAGATGGCCTCGTCCGCCGGCCGGGCTGGGCAGGTCCTGTTCTTCGACGTGGGCGCGGACACCGTCGATCTCATCCCGTTCGACCCGGGTGCCCAGGATCTGACCGTGCTCCTGATCGACACCCGCGCCCACCACTCGCTGGCCGACGGCGAATACGCCCGACGGCGGGCCGAATGCGAGCGGGCGGCGGCCGAACTGGGGGTGGCCTCGCTGCGGGATCTGGACGGCCAGGACATGAATGCGCTGCTGCCCCGGTTGTCCGACGACGTGCTCCGCCGCCGGGTGCGGCACGTGCTGACCGAGAACGACAGGGTGCGCCGGGTGGTGGCCGCCCTGCGGAAGGCAGATCTCGCCGGCATCGGCCCGGATATGCTGGCCTCACACATCTCTCTCCGTGATGACTACCAGGTGTCCTGCGCCGAACTGGATCTCGCGGTGCAGGCGGCCATGGATGCGGGCGCGGTCGGCGCTCGGATGACCGGCGGCGGCTTCGGCGGATCGGTCGTCGGCCTGGTCCGCCGGGAGGATGCCGGCCGGATCCGGGTGGCGGTGGAGAACACCTTCGCCGAGCACGGTTTCACCGCACCGGTGGCTCGTGAGGTCAGCCCGGCCTACGGGGCTCGGATTGACGCGAGCCTGCCCGCATAGGGTCTTGCCTCGTGACCGAGGACCGGACAAGCCTGTGGCGGCTGCCCCGGTTGCGGGCCGTCGTCGCCCTGTCGGTGGCCGCGTTCACCAGCTTTTTCGCCACTCAGGCGTCGTTGCCGCTGTGGGCGGTCTCCGGCGGGACGGCTCCGGCCGCCGCGGGCCTGGTCACCGCGGCCATGCTGGTGCTGACCGTGGCCACCCAGAGCCTGGTTCCGGGCGCCGCGCGACGCTTCGGTGCGGGCCCGGTCCTGGCCGCCGGGTTGGTGCTGCTCGGCGCGCCCACGCCCGCGTACCTGCTGCACTCGGGACTGGCCTGGCTGACCGCCTGTTCAGCCGTGCGAGGCCTGGGTTTCGCGGTCATCACCGTGCTCCTGCCCCTGCTGGCCATCGCGGCCGCGCCCGACCAGCGGGGCGGCGAGGCCATCGGCCTGTACGGCCTGTCCATCGCGGTGCCGAACCTGCTCGCGGTGCCCGGCGGGGTGGCCCTGACCAGTGCTCATCACTTCGCCGTGGTGGCCTGGGCCGGGGCGGTCCCGCTGCTGGCGTTGCCGCTGCTTCCGGGCCTGGCCCGGATGATGGCCGAGCCGCCGGCCGCTCACCGCGACGGTCCGACGCGAACCATGGCCACCCTGAAGGCGATCCTCGGGGCCACCCTCGTGCTGCTGGCGACGACCCTGGCCGGCAGCGGGCTGACCACCTTCCTACCGATCGCCCGGCCGACCGGTGCGCTCAGCACGCTCACCCTGCTGGCCTTCGGGGCCACCGCGGCCGTGGCCCGATGGCGTGCAGGCATTCTGGCCGACCGGATGAGCAGCCGCGGGCTGCTACCGATCGGCGTCGCCCTGTTCGTACTGGGCATGGCCGGTGTCGGCCTCGGGCTGGCCACCGACCTGGCCGTCGTGGTGGTGATCGGCGGGCTCGTCGCCGGTCTGGGCTTCGGCAGTGTCCAGAACCTCACCCTCGTGGTCAGTTTCGCTATCGCGGGGTCGGCGAATCGACCGGCGGCCAGTGCCCTGTGGAACGCGGCGTTCGACTCCGGCGCGGCCATCGGCGCGCTGGCCGTGGGCTGGGTCGCGGCCGTCGGCGTCGGCTATCCGCTCAGCTTCGTCGGCAGCGCGGCGCTGGTCGTGCTGACCCTGCCGCTGGCGGTGGCGGCCACCCGGCGGTCACCAGTCGGCGGTGCCGTCACGTAGCGCGGCGTACTGCGCCCGCACCACGGGGGTCGGGTCCGCCTCGAACGTGGTGGACGGTGCGCCGGCCCAGGTCGGCGGGGCGTCCGCCCCGGACAGCGCCCAGGCGGCCTGGCGGGCGGCGCCCAGGGCCACGTACTCACCCGGCTCGAGCACCTGCACCGGCTGTCCGAACACCGCCGGCGCGAGTTGCTGCACGGCCGCGTTGCGGGACCCTCCGCCGATCATCAGGATCCGAGAGGCCTTGGTATCCAGCGCATCCACCGCATCGGCCAACGAGCAGAGCAACGACTCGACGGCGGCACGGGCCAGTTGTTCGCGGGTCGTGGCCGAGCGCAGGCCGGACAGCACGCCGGTCGCGTCCGGCCGGTTCGGGGTTCGTTCCCCGTCCAGGTACGGCAGCAGGGTCAGCCCACCAGCGCCGGCCGGACCGCTCAGGGCCAGCCGGGCGAACTCATCGTGGTCGACGCCCAGCAACCGACCCACCATGCTCAGGATGCGAGACGCGTTGATCGTGCACACCAGGGGCAGGTAGTGGCCGGTGGCATCGGCGAACCCGGACACGCTCCCGGTGGGGTCGGCGCTGCCTCCGTCGGCCACACAGAAGGCCGTGCCCGAGGTGCCGATCGAGACGACCACATCACCCGGCCCGATGGCCAGACCCAGGGCCGCGGCCATGTTGTCGCCGGTGCCCGCGGACAGGATGGCGCCGCTGCGCGTGGTCCCGGCCGTCGCACCCGGCGCCACCAGCCTGGGCAGTTGCACCGGGGAAGTTCGGCCCAGACCCCAGGAGGCCATCTCCGGTAACCATTCCCGCGACGTGGGCGCGTAGTAGCCGGTGCCCGAGGCGTCGCCGTGGTCGGTGGTGTACTCGGCACCGGCGGCGCCGTCCCCGTCGCCGGCCAGCCGCCAGGTCAACCAGTCGTGCGGCAGCAGCACAGCGGCGGTGCGGGCGGCGTGGTCCGGCTCGTTCTCGGCCATCCACCGCAGCTTGGTCACGGTGAACGACGCCGTCGGGACCGACCCGATCAGATCGGCGCAGGGCTGGGCCCCGCCCAGATGGTCGACCACCGACCGGGCCTGCGGCGCCGACCGCAGGTCGTTCCAGAGCAGTGCCGGCCGCACCACCCGACCGTCGGCGTCCAACGCCACCATGCCGTGCTGTTGGCCGCCGACGCCGATCGCCGATGCCCGGTCCAGCAGCCCGCTCAGCGAGGAAAGTGCCTCCCACCAGGCCTGCGGGTCGACCTCGGTGCCATCGGGGTGGGCCGCGGTCCCCTGATCGACGACCACTCCGTCACTCGCCCGGACCAATACCACTTTCACCGATTGGGTGGAAGAATCGATGCCGGCCACCAGGGTGTCGTCCACCGGACCATCCTGTCACCCCGTTCGGCGACCTCCCCCCGAGTCCGTGATGGTTCCGACATCAGTTCGTTGGACCAGTAATACAAAGGTGACCTTGAGGCCGTTGACATCCTGGTCAGAGCGTCGCTAATTTGTAGCGGCCCTGGCGGAACTGCGGTCCGACCGCGATCCCCAGGTTCGTACCGGCCACCTTGGTCGGTCCGTTGAAAGGACATCGGTGTCGTCGACGAACCGGCCCTGCCGTACCCGCCGCGACCCTGCGCATCCTCTCGCCCTTCCTCGACTCGGGCTCGCCCGATGCGTCGGGGTCCGCGGGATGCGCGCCGCGGCTCATCCCTGCGACTGAAATGACGACTGCTGGCCGTCCGGCCGGTGGTCCCCCAGGAAAGGAAAATTCATGCGGTTGAAGACCTCTGCCGCGCTCGGCCTGATGATGGCCGGCGCGCTGGTGGTGACGGCGTGTGGGAGTAGCAGCAGCACCCCCGCGTCGTCGTCGAGCTCGTCCAGCAGCTCGTCCAGTTCCTCCTCCAGTTCGTCGTCCAGCAGTGCCGCCGCCAGCGACACCGGCAGCAGCAGCGCGATGATGAGCAGCGCGCCCGCCAGCAGCAGCGACAGCAGCAGCAGCGCGAGCGCCGGTGGCAGCAGCAGTGGCGGCACCGGCGGCAAGGTCGGCGTGATCCTGCCCGACACCAAGTCCTCCGCACGCTGGGAGACCAAGGACAAGCCGACGCTCGAGGCCTACTTCAAGGCTGCCGGCGTGGACGCCATCGTCCAGAACGCCCAGGGCGACGCGGGCCAGATGGCCACCATCGCCGACCAGATGATCACCCAGGGCGTCAAGGTCCTGGCCATCGTCAACCTGGACAACAACTCCGGCGCCTCCATCCAGGAGAACGCCAAGAGCAAGGGCGTCAAGACGCTGGACTACGACCGGCTCACGCTGGGCGGTAGCGCCGACGCCTACATCTCGTTCGACAACATCAAGGTCGGCGAGCTGCAGGGCCAGGGCCTGGCCGATTGCCTGGGCGCCGGTGACAAGAACATCGCGTTCCTGAACGGTTCGCCGGACGACTCCAACGCCACCGACTTCGCCAAGGGCGCGCACAACGTGCTCGACAAGATCACCAGCTACAAGAAGGTGGCCGAGCAGGCCGTTCCCAAGTGGGACAACCAGCAGGCGGCGACCATCTTCCAGCAGATGATCACGGCCACCAACGGCAAGATCGACGGTGTCCTGGCGGCGAACGACGGTCTCGGTAACGCGGCCATCTCCCAGCTGGGCGGGGCCAAGGTCCCGGTCACCGGGCAGGACGCCACCGTGCAGGGGCTGCAGAACATCCTGGCCGGCACCCAGTGCATGACCGTGTTCAAGGACGCCAACCTCGAGGCCAAGGCCCTGGGCGACGCCGCGATCGCACTGCTCGACGGCAAGACCCCGGCCACCACCGGCACGATCAAGGACTCCAAGTCCGGCCGTGAGGTCCCCGCTGTCCTGTTGACCCCCGAGGCGATCACCATCAAGAACGTCGAGGACGTCATCAAGGCCGGTGGCCAGAGTGCCGCCGACGTGTGCAAGGACAAGTTCGCTGCTCTCTGCAAGAGCAACGGCGTCAGCTGATTCGATGTCGGCGGGCGGTTCTCCCTCGGAGAGCCGCCCGCCGATTCGTCTCCCCCGCCCCTTTCGCCTTCTTGAGGATCGCCGCCGATGAGCGCAGCCGCTACTCCCCTACTGGAATTGCGTGGGGTCAACAAGAGCTTCGGTGCCGTGCAAGTGCTGCACGACGTCAACCTCTCGCTGGTCCCCGGGCAGGTCACCGCGCTGGTCGGTGACAACGGCGCCGGCAAGTCGACGCTGGTCAAGTGCATCGCCGGCATTCACTCCATCGACAGCGGTGAGTACCTGTTCGATGGTTCCCCGGTGTCGGTACACGGCCCCCGGGACGCCGCCGCCCTGGGCATCGAGATCGTGTACCAGGACCTGGCCCTGTGCGACAACCTCGACATCGTCCAGAACATGTTTCTGGGTCGGGAGATGAAGAGCGGGGTGGTGCTCAACGAGGGCGACATGGAGACCCGGGCCAAGGAGACGCTGGCGTCGCTGTCCGTGCGCACCGTCTCCTCCGTCCGGCAGCTGGTGTCCAGCCTGTCCGGTGGCCAGCGGCAGACCGTGGCCATCGCCAAGGCCGTGCTCTGGAATTCCAAGGTCGTCATGCTCGACGAGCCGACCGCCGCGCTCGGTGTGGCCCAGACCCGGCAGGTCCTCGACCTGGTCCGGCGACTGGCCGACAACGGTCTGGCCGTGATGCTCATCAGCCACAACATGAATGACGTGAAAGAGGTCTCGGACCGGATCACCCCGCTCTACCTGGGCCGGGTGGCCGCGGACGTGGCCACCGCGGACGTCACCACCGGCCAGATCGTCGAACTGATCACCACGGGCCGAACCGGCAACATCGGCCTGGCCCGAAGCGTCGCGGAGGTGTCGGCATGAGCGAGCCGGACGAAGGAAAGAACGCGGCCACGGGCTCGGGCAGCCCGCTCGACACCGGCGGCTCCGGGGCCACCAGCGGGGCGGCCGACACACTGTCCACCGCACTGGAGGCGCGCACGGCCTTCTCCGGGGACCGGGCGGTGCTGTCGGTCGGCGAGTACATGCGGGCCTATGTCAACCGCATCCGGGGCGGCGATCTGGGTGCCTTGCCCGCCCTGGCCGGCCTCATCGTGCTGGTCATCATCTTCGCCGCGTTGGAGTTCAAGACCTTCACCAGCGCCGGCAACTTCGCCAACCTGTTGACCCAGGCGGCCTCCATCACCGTGCTGGCCATGGGCATCGGTTTCGTCCTGCTGCTGGGTGAGATCGACCTCTCGGCCGGCGTCATCGGCGGGGTGGGTGCGGCCATCTCGGCCCAACTGATCGACAAGCAGGACATGGCGTGGTGGTTGACCATCCTGATCGCGTTGCTGGTCGGGGTGGCCATGGGTGTGTTGACCGGCTTCCTGGTCACCACCGTGGGTATCCCGTCCTTCGTGGTGACGCTGGCCTTCTTCCTGGCCTGGCAGGGTGTGCTGCTGGCCATCGCCAGCCAGGGCGGGTCGATCCCGGACAAGCAGCCGGTGATCTTCGGCCTGACCCACAACGCGATGTCGCTGACCCTGTCGTGGATCGTGGTCATCGCGGCCATCGTGATCTGGGCGGCGTACGTCTTGATCTCCGCCCAGCGCAAGGCCAAGCACGGTTTGGCCCAGGCGCCGATCTCCGTCCAGCTGATGAAGGTCGGCGGTGTGGGGTTGCTGGCCGTGCTGGCCACCGCTTACCTGTCGGTCAACCGCGGTTTCTTCAACACCACGGTGCAGGGCATCCCGTGGATTGTCCCCATCGTCGGTGTGCTCCTGGTCGTCTGGACCTTCGTGCAGACCCGGACCCAGTTCGGTCGGTTCGTCTACGCGGTCGGCGGCAACAAGGAGGCGGCCCGGCGGGCCGGCATCCGGGTACCCCGGATCATCATCTCCTGCTTCGTGATCAGCTCGGCCATGGCCGTGTTCTCGGGCATCATCGAGGGCTCGCGCATCGGGTCGGTCACGGCCAGCTCCGGCACCGGGAACCAACTCCTGTTCGCGGTGGCCGCCGCGGTCATCGGCGGGACATCGCTGTTCGGCGGGCGCGGCAAGGCCCGCGACGCCATCATCGGCGGCCTGGTCATCGCCCTCATCCCCAACGGCCTCGGCCTGGTCACCGACAGCTCGGTGTGGACGTACATCATCACCGGCCTGGTCCTGTTGCTGGCCGCCAGCGTGGACGCCATCACCCGCCGCCGGCGGGCCGGCTCCGGCCGCTGATCGCCGCAGGCCCGGCCGTTCGCTCCCGTCCGGCCGGGCCCGTCAGCGAGACCAAGATGTTCGCCAGTCCCACCGCCGTCGGTCTGCCCGCCGATCAGGCCACCGTGCGTCGGCACAACCTGGCGCTGGTCATGCGGACCCTGATCGCGACCGGGCCGCAGTCCCGGGCCCGGCTGGCCGATCACACCGGCCTGAACAAAGCCACGGTGTCCAGCCTGGTGGCCGAGCTCATCCGGCGCCGCCTGGTCACCGAGGGTTCGGTCGACCGCGGTGGTACCGGTCGGCCGGGGCGTCGGGTCGAGCTGGATACCAGCACGGTGCGGTGCGTGGGGCTGGAGATCAACGTGGACAACGCCGTCGGAGTGGTCACCGACCTCACCGGCCGGGTGCTGGCGCGGCGTCGGGACGTGGCCCGGATGGACGCGCTCGGGCCGGCGCGGGCGATCCGGCGACTGGCCGATCTGTCCCAACGGTTGATTGCCGACTCCGCCACGGCGCCCGACCAGGTCCAGACGGTGCACGTCTCGGTGCCCGGCCTGGTCGACATCGAGGCCGAGACCCTCACGCTGGCCCCCAATCTGCACTGGCGTGATGTGGACGTGGCCAATTCGCTGCGCGGCCGGCTGCGCTGGGACCGGGCCGAGTTCCTGGCCGACAATGACGCCAACCTGGGCGCCATGGCCGAGTATGCGATCGGGGCGTCGGCCGGCTCGCGCCACCTGGTGTACGTGGTCGGCGACATCGGAGTGGGCGCCGGCATCATGATCGACGGGCTCATCGTGCGCGGCCGGTCCGGGTTCGCCGGAGAGGTCGGGCACATGCCGCTCGGGCGGCCGGACGCGTTGTGCGACTGCGGTCGATACGGGTGCTGGGAAACCGCGGTCGGGCTGCGGGCGCTGCTGGTGGCCCTGGAGCAGGAGCCGGACGGCAAAGTTCTCGACAGCGCAGCCCGCCTGGACGAGCTGGTCCGGCGGGCCGAGGCGGGCGATGCCCGGACCCTGACCGTGTTGGCCGACGTCGGGCACTGGCTCGGGGTCGGGATGTCGATCCTGGCCAACGTGCTCGACCCGGAGGTGATCGTGCTGGGCGGGCACTTTTCCCTGCTGCAACGCTTTCTCGAGCCCTCGCTGCAGACCGAGCTCACCGCCCGGGTGATGGCCGCCGCCCCCGGGACCCGGGTCGAGTTCTCCGCCTTCGGCTTCGACGCCCCGGTGATGGGCGCCGCCCACGCCGGCATCGAACGCATCGTCGCCGACCCCACCCTCGTCGCCGCCCGCTGACCCCCCGTTCCCCCCGCCCCTGCGCTCGCGTTTCCTGCGCGGATCCACAACACGCCGCGCGGATCCACAGCACGTTTTCGAAGCGAAATCGCCAGTAAATCGTGCTGTGGATCCGTGCGGAGGGCACGGAGCGTGCTGGCCGGGGCTGCGGATCGTCAGGCCCTCGCACCGAGATCGGCCCGGTTCATCGCCCACCCCGTCGGGACCGGGCGGTCGGCGTGGGCGTGACACTCGCGGTCGACCCGCCGCAAGAGTTCTTCCGGGTGATTGAGGGCGGGACCGAAGGTATACCGGGCCATCCCGAAACCCGCTGCACGAAGCAGCCTTTCGCGCTCACGTTCTTATCTGATCAGCTCGACCGCATTGTCTTGCCGGTATTTCTGGTCACCGTCTCCTTCGAGGATGACGCCGGACTCCGGGAGCAGGTGATCGACGCGGAAATGGGTGCGTCCGGCGCCCACCCACACGTTGGACAGCGGGGCAGGTCGACCCGCCTGGAGAAACGCCCAGCGCCCCAAGGACTCCAGCGGACTCTCGGCACGCCCATCGGCGTGATCAGCCACCCACGCGGCCCATGAAACACCCGGATACTTGGCCAGACCGGCGGCAATCGCGCTGAACGTAGACCGGGAGACGCCATCGGCAAGGACACGATCTGCGATGACCAAGCCAGCCCGCGGCCCGCGGTGTCGAGCGATGTCCATGGCGGCGAACGAGGGCGAGACCACCTTCATGCCAAACCGGCTCCACTGATGTTGCAGCGGAAGCCATCCCGTCCGAACTCGGTGCCCGCGCGTCCGATCGACCCCGTCGTGCGCCGATCCGGGAGTCAGCGCTCGCAGATCCGACGGCGGTGAGCCCAACAATGGCAACTCGAGTACGGACGCTGCGGCCTCACCGTTGAGGTAACGGTCCGGCCCCAAGGATCGACCCCACGCCAGCGCCCGGAGTCGGAACCGGCCCCAGTCGTCCAAGGCCTGGACATGAACGCTTGGCGCGTACGTCGCCCGGGCCATCTTGGTCACGACATCATCGCGCCGAAGTCGATTCAGTGTCGATCGAGTGACGCCTCGCTGGACGGCCTGCTCGAATGTCACCAGCGGGTCGTTGGACTGACCAAATAGTGCCTCGACAATGACCTGGTCACGATGCTCCCCCATGCCGGCGGAGTGTGCGCGGCCTACATACGGGAAGGAACCGTTCCGACTCAGAGTGTGGACAACACGGCAACTTCGGGGCTGCGTCTTCCGTTCCACCCGGCGCGTCTGTCCAACACGCCGAAGCTGATACGCACCGGCGTGGCCAGCCCCACCGGCTGCCCCGCCTCGAACCAACCGGGTCCGGGCTCTTCGCCCCGCGCGGATCCACAGCACGCTTTGCTCGTATTTTTGCCCCGAAAACGTGCTGTGGATCCGCGCAGCGTGCTGTGGATCCGCGCCAAAGACGAGACCCGGAGGCGGCGGGGGTCAGTAGGAGTAGAGGGAGCTGCCGAGGAGGCGGCGGCCGGTGACGATCGATACTCCGCTGGCCGAACCGACGAGGTCGGCGCCGGCGATCAGGACGGAGCGGACCTGCTCGATGGTCTTGATGCCGCCGGTCGCCTTGACCCCGACGGACGGTGGGGCGCTGGCCCGCAGATAGCTGATCGTGGCGGCGTCGGCGATCCCCACGGCACCGCGAGAAGCGTTGGCCACAAATGCCGCTCCAGCCTGGACGGCAGCCTCCACGGCACGCTGGCGCTGAAACGGATTGAGCAGCGGGAGCTCCAGGATCATCTTGACCCCGATCGGCGACGCCGCGGCAACGATCCCGGCCAGATCCTCGGTGAACTCCTCCATCCGGCTGGAGAGCAGATACCCCACGATGACCGTCGCGTCGATTTCATCCACGCCCGCCTCGACCAGCGCCGCCGCCTCCGCGGCCCGACCCTTCGGCGACGACGACCCGTGCGGATAGTCCAGGAACGATCCCACTCGACCGGCGTCGCCCATCGCCCGCTTGGCCAGCTTCACCCACGCCGGCGGCACGAAGGCGGCATCGAACCCGAACTCCTGGGCCTCCTGCACATGCTGTTCGACCTGCCGGTCGGTGATCGCCTGCCCGACCAGCGCGTGCTGGATACGCCCGGCCAGCTGAGCCCGAGGCAGCACCTCGGCCGGGTGCGGCTCGATCGCCGGCTCTTCCCGCCAGAGATTCGCCAGGTCGGGGCCGATCAGCGGAGTAGCCATGACCCTGCCTCCTTGCGCGCCAATCGACGACAACCAAGATCAATGCTCGCACATAGCACGGCACCCGGTCGCCGGGCCAGACCCGACACGGTGGCGTCAGCCACGACGCGTCGGGAAGACTGTGCCCATGCGATTTCTGTCCGATGCCGCACCGGGCTTCGACCTGACCTACGACGACGTCTTCATGGCCCCCCGGCGCTCGTCCGTGTCGTCGCGTTACGAGGTCGACCTGACCACCCCGGACGGCACCGGGACCACGATTCCGCTGGTCGTGGCGAACATGACCGCGGTGGCCGGGCGCCGGATGGCCGAGACGGTGGCCCGCCGCGGTGGTCTCACGGTGATCCCGCAGGACATTCCGCTCCCCGTGGTGGCCGAGGTCATCGGCTGGGTCAAGCAGCGGCACCTGGTCTTCGAGACGCCGCTGCAGGTGGACATCGAGGCCACCGTCGGCGAGGTGCTGTCGCTGATGCCCAAGCGCGCCCACGGCGCCGTGGTGGTCACCGACCGGGCCCAACGGCCGGTCGGCGTCGTCACCGAGAACGACTGCGCCGGCTTGGACCGGTTCGCGCCGGTGGCGGACGCGATGAGCACCGAACTCCTCACCCTGCCCGCGGACGTGTCCGCCCGGGCGGCGTTCGATGTCCTTTCCGAGGGCCGCCACCGGTTGGCCCCGGTCATCGACGACAGCGGCGCCCTGGTCGGCATTCTCACCCGGCTCGGGGCCCTGCGGGCAGGTCAGTACCAGCCCGCCGTCGACGACCGCGGTCGGCTGCGGATCGCCACCGCGGTCGGCATCAACGGCGACGTCGCCCTGAAGGCCAAGACGTTGCTGGAGGCGGGGTCGGACTGCCTGGTCATCGACACCGCGCACGGGCACCAGGAGAAAATGATCGAGGCGCTGCGCACGGTGCGCGCACTCGACCCGCACGTGCCGCTGGTGGCCGGCAACATCGTCACCGCGGAGGGCACCCGCGATTTGATCGAAGCCGGCGCCGATATCGTCAAGGTCGGGGTCGGGCCGGGCGCCATGTGCACCACCCGAATGGCCACGGGTGTCGGGCGTCCACAATTCTCGGCCGTCCTGGAATGCGCGGCCGCGGCTCGGGAACTGGGCAAGCACGTCTGGGCCGACGGCGGCATCCGGCACCCCCGGGACGTCGCCCTGGCCCTGGCCGCGGGCGCGTCGAACGTGATGATCGGATCGTGGTTCGCCGGCACTTACGAGTCGCCCGGGGACCTGCGGGTCGGCGCGGATGGACGCGCCTACAAGGAAAGCTTCGGGATGGCCTCGGCCCGCGCGGTGCGTGCTCGGACCAGCAAGGACAGCGCTTACGACCGGGCTCGCAAAGCGTTGTACGAGGAGGGCATCTCGACCGCGCGGATGTACCTGGACCCGACCCGACCGGGGGTCGAGGACCTCATCGACTCCATTGTGGCCGGCGTGCGCAGCGCTTTCACCTACGCCGGAGCCCGAAGCCTGGCCGAGTTCGCCGACCGAGCCCTGGTCGGTGTTCAGAGCACCGCCGGGTATTCGGAAGGGCGACCGCTGCCGGCCGGCTGGTAGCGGGAATGAGGTCGGTCTCGGCCTGGAAGTGGTTCCTGATCGTTCCTCTCGCCCTGTGCTCGGTCGCCGGTCTGCTCGCGTCCGGGGGCGGCCTGCTCCACGCGCACGCCGACGATCACAGGACGCCGACGCGATCTGGACGGTCGTACGCACGGTCCTCGTGATCACGGCCGGTAACCTGCTCGCGGATGCGCTGGTTGGGTCACGGGCGCGGCTTCTCGTTCACGTCTCCGTTCAGCGTTCTGACCGGCGTGATGGCAGTTTCGCTCATGGTCGAATCCTCGTGCGACGGCGCCGAGCGGCTCGCTCTCGGGGTGGGCAGGCCTCGGCCAACCCGTGACCGAGGACGCGTGGGGGTGAGTCGGCGGCCCGCGCGACAATTGACTGCGATGATCGGGGAATGACCAGCTTCGCGGTTCCCACCGTCGACATCAGTTCCTGGGTGAACGGGGGCGATGACCCGGCCGCCTCGCAGGCACTCGACAGTGCCTGTCGGACCGTCGGTTTCGTGCAGATCCTGGGCCACGGTGTCCCGGCCGGGGCGATCGGCGGGTTGAAGCGGGCCATGGACGCGTTCTTCGGCCAGTCGCTGGAGGTCAAGAAGCAATTCCGGGCCCCGTCGGCCGACATCAATCGCGGCTACACCGCGCCGAAATCGGAATCGCTCTCGCTCTCACTCGGGGTCGAATCGGCCAACCGGATGAATGACTTCTTCGAAGCCTTCAATGTCGGCGCCGCCGTGTCCGACTACCCCGAGGCGGCCGGTCTGGACCCTGTCGTCTACGCCGAGAACGTCTGGCCAGGAGATGGTCCCGGGTTCGACGCGGAGCAATTCCGGACAGCCGTGGCGACCTATTTCGACCAGGCCCGCCGGGTGGCGCGGACGCTGACCCGGATGTTCGCGCAGGCCCTGGCCGTGGATGCCGGTGTTTTTGCCACGGCCACCTCGCATTCCATCAACGTGCTGCGGATGAACAATTACGCGCTGCCCCCCGGCACGGTCGACCTCGACGGTGACCTGACCGGCATGGGCGAACACACCGACTACGGCATCGTCACGGTGCTCTGGGCCGACCAGATCCCCGGACTGCAGGTGCTGGGGGCCGACGCTCGCTGGCACGATGTCCTGCCCGCCGACGGTGCGCTGCTGGTCAATCTGGGTGACATCACGTCCCGGTGGACCAACGAGCATTACCTGTCGACGCTGCATCGGGTCAAGCCGCCGATCGTGAACGGCAGCATCGAAAGGCGCCGCTCGGCGGCGTTCTTCCATGATGGCAACACCGACGCGCTCATCTCGACCATCCCCTCCTGCGTCGGCGACGGGGAGTTGTACCCGCCCATCACCATCGGCGAGCATCTGGCCGCCAAACTGGCCGGGTCGCGGGCAGGCGTATCGAACGCCTCGGCTGAGCGGGAATCGGCGCGGGTGCGCAACTCTCAACGCTGAACGGCGCGGATCATGGCCGTCCGCGGCCGTCGGTCCAGCCCGGCGGCCGCTTCGGCCGCCCGCACCTGGGCGAGACTGTCTGCAGTGTGGGTGATCTCGTGAAATCCGAGGCGGCCGTAGTAGGGCGCATTCCAGGGCAGATCGACGAACGTGGTCAGGGTCAGGGTCGCCAGTCCGCGACTGCGGGCCCATTCGGCGGCCCGGTCGATCAGACCCGCACCAATGCACCGCCGGGAAAAGGCGGGATCGACCGAGACCTGGGCGATGTAGCCGGAGTCGTCGAGTTCGCGCACCAGGAGGTACCCGGTGGGCCGGTCATCATCCGTGACCGCGACGAAGGCCCCACCGTCGGCGACGTAGCTCCTGAGCACCGTGACCGAATCGGGCTCGTCGTCTGCCACGTCGTTCCAGCCGACCTGACGAAACAACTCCGAGGCCTGCCGCTCGATCTCCCGGACCCGCTCGAGATCGCGCTCGGCCAGGGGTCGGATCACTCGATCGGTGCGAACGCCCAGGCCACGGTGACCTCGACGGAGACGGTGGCATCGCCGGCGGCGACCGGCATGTCCGCACCCAGGGAGGACCTGCTGTACGCGAGTGGACGCGCTGGCGACGCGCCGCCGCCCACCCGGTCCTCGACCCACAGCACCCGGCCCACACCGCGGCCAAGCAGCCGGGCCAGCTGATCGGCCCGGTCGCGGGCGTCGGCCACGGCCGCGTCGCGGGCCTGCCGCAGCGCGCCGGCCGGGTCGCTCGGGGTCAGGGCCAGGCCTTCGATCCGGACTGCTCCCCCGTCCAGCCCGGCCACGTCGGACAGCATCCGTTCAACCCGGCCGAGATCGTCCAGCCGGACCGAGAGCCTCTGCGTGGCTTCGTATCCCACGAGGCGTTCGACCCCGTCGGGATAAGCCGTCCGGGGGCCCAGGGTCAGGTCCGTGGTCCGGACCGCCCGAGCGTCGGCGCCGTCGTCGGCCAACACGGCCAGCACCCGGGTGACCGACTCGGCGGCGGCCCGGAACGCCTGTCCGGCGTCGGCCCGCAACTGCACCACCGCGATGGTCACGGTGACCTGGTCGACCGCCGCGGCGGCCTGACCGTGCCCGCTGACGACAATGCCCTCACGCTCTCGGCGACGATGCTCCATTCCTCCAGTGTGCCGGGCGGCCGCCGTCGTCGGAACGGCAGGATGTGCATATGGGTGCGCTGGATCTGGGTGCGATCGTGGCCGGCTGGCCGGTCGGGGACGCGGCGGTCGGGGTGGCGGGGCGGGGTGGAGAGCTGGCCCGGCATGATTCGGGGGCGGTGTTCGGCTGGGCGTCGGTGACCAAAGTCCTCACCGCGTTGACCGTCCTGGGGGCCTGCGCCGATGGCGTGATCAGCCTGGACGATCCGCTGGGGCCCCCGGGCGCCACCGTCGCCCACCTGCTCGCCCACACCTCGGGATTGCCCTGGGACGGCGCTGTCCCCCTGTCCCGGGTGGGCTCCAAGCGCACCTACGCGGCCCGGATCGGCTACGAGCTGCTGGCCGCCCATCTGTCCGAATCCTCCGGGGTGCCCTTCGAAGCCGAGCTCGCCCGGCGCCTGTTGCATCCACTGGAGATGAACCACACCACCGTCGGCTCGCCCGCGTCGGGGGCCGAGAGTCCGCTGGCGGACCTGCTGCGGCTGGGCGTCGAGCTGCTGAAACCCGCCGTGCTCGATCCGGCCATCGTGACCCAGGTCAGCACGGTCGCCTTCCCCGGCCTGGCCGGGGTGCTGCCCGGCTTCGGCCGCCAGTCCCACAACGACTGGGGCCTGGGCTGCGAGATCCGAGATTCCAAGAGCCCACACTGGACCAGCCCGGAGAACAGCCCGGCCACCTTCGGCCACTTCGGGATGTCCGGAAGCTTCCTGTGGGTGGACCCGGTCGCCGGGCTGGCCTGCGCAAGCCTGGCCGACACCGACTTCGGCGACTGGTCCAAGACAGCCTGGCCGGAGCTGTCCACCCAGGTGCTGCACACCTACGCGTGAGCAAGGCCGCGCCCGCGGTGGCGGCTGTCATCCCTTGGTGGTCACCGGGTCAGGCTGCGGATCGGCGTCCGGAACAATCGGCTGCGGCACCGTTCCCTTCCAGTTCAACCGATCCAGCCAGAGCTCGCGGCCGGGGTAGGTCGAGCCGATCCCATCCGGCTTCCAGGCGTGATAGATCAGCCAGGTATCACCGTTGGGCAGAACCAAGGGGAAGCAGTGCCCCGGACCGGCCGCCTGATCGGTGGAGGCGAGTAACGGTTGGTCAGATTTGTCGGTGCAGGGTCCGAGCGGGCCGGTGCAGCTGGCATATCCGACGGCGTAGCTGGTGGAGGCGTAGTCCGCCGCCGAGTACAGCAGGGTATGAGCTCCACTGTGTATCAGCATTTCTGGCGCTTCGACCACATTCCCCTGCCACGCCTTGGTGTTGGTCATCAGGGCGGCGGGCTTGTCGACCAGGGTGGCGCCGGTCGCCGCCAGTTGCTGACCCCACAACTGCACCTTTTGACTGCAGCAATTGCCGTCGTTCTTCCAGTACAGGTAAAGGCGTCCGTCGGTATCCCTGACCGGGTTCGGGTCGATCGACCCGCCCAGGTCGGGTTGGCACACCAGCGCGTGTGCGGACAAGTCGGTGAAGGGCCCGGCGGGGTCCTTGGCCGTCGCGCGGCCGATGCACTGCTTGTCCGAGGCGGTGTCCCGGGCGACGTAGAACATGGTGTACCCGCCATTGATCGCGATCACCTCCGGGGCCCAGGTGGAGCCGGCGGTGGCCCAGTGTCCCAGGGTCGGCAGCGCATCCTCCCCTTTCGTCCAGTGCACCAGATCCGCGGAGGTCAGCGTCTGAATGTTTGCACCACCACCCTGCGTGCCGTAGGCGTGGAACGTGGTGCCCACGAGCAGTACCCCGGGGTCGGGAAAGTTGTCCGGGTACACCGGGTTCGCGAATTGGCCGGGCCCGGGAGAGGTCGCCGCCGAGGATGCACCCGCCGTCACCGGAACGGACGTCGCCGATGCGTCGGACGACTGAGCCTGGCCGCCTCCTGCCGACGAGCACCCCACGGCGGTGATGACGACCAGCAGCAACATCGCCGCCCCCGGCGGAACCCGGCGCGATTGCCCGGTCATCCCTTGATGCCGCTCCGCGCAACGCTTTCCACCACCTGCCGTTGAGCGAGGACGAACAAGATCAGCACGGGCACGCTGGCAATGACCGCGCCGGCCATGATGATCGGGTAGTTCGTGGTCGCCGCACCCTGCAGGGTCGACAGGCCCGGCGGGAGGGTCAATTTGTTCGGGCTGAACAAGACGTAGACCGGCCACAGGAAGTCGTTCCAGTTGGTCAGGAAGGACAGCACCGCGAGGGTGGCCAATGCCGGCTTGGCGTTGGGCAACACAATCCGGGAGAACACCTGCCATTGGTTCGCCCCGTCCAGTTCCGCCGATTCCTCCAGTTCGACGGGAAGGGTGGAGAAGAACTGGCGCAGAAAGAACACGCCGAAGGCACCGCCCGCGCTCGGGACCACGATCGCCCACAGCGAGTCGAGCCACCCCAGCCGGCTGACGATCAGAAAGTTCGGCACCAGGAAGACGAACCCGGGCACGAAAATGGTGCCGACGACGGCTCCGAAGATCGGCTTCTTACCGCGGAACTTCATCCTCGCCAGGGCGTATGCCGCCGGCGAGGCCACCGCCAGGATGAGAGCGGTGTTGAGCAGACCGGCCAGCAGGCTGTTGAGAAACCAACGCAGCACGGGTGTTTGAGAGCCGGGCCGCAACAACGCCTGATAGGAGCTGATATCGAAAGGTCGCGGTATCCAGGTCAGCGGAAGGTGAGTGGCGTCTTCATTGGTCTTGAAGGACGTCGAGACCATCCACAGCAGTGGCGCGACGAAGATGAGCGTGAGCACAGCCAGCAACACCCACATCGCGATCTTGCGCACCAGTCGGCCGAGGCGACCGTCGCCGGCCGGCCGACTGGTCCCCGCGCCGACGCCGGGCCGCGCAACGGTTGTCGTCATCACGAGTCCTTCTGGCGGAACAAACGGAAGTTGATCAGGCTGATTCCGATCAGGATCGCCGCCAGGATGTAGCTCATCGCGGCCGCCGCACCCTGCCGGTACTGCGAGAGCCCGACGTTGGCGATGTACATGATCGCCGTCCTCGTCTCGTTGGCCGGCGCTCCCTGAGTGAGCAGGTACGACTGACCGAACATGTTGGCCGAGGCCAGGATCGTCAGGGTGAGCACGAACAGCAGCACAGGGCGCAGCCCGGGCACGGTGATCGACACGAACGTGCGCCAGGGACCGGCACCGTCGACGGCGGCTGCCTCGTACTGGTCGGCGGAGATGTCCTGCAGACCGGCGAGGTAGATGATCGCGTTGAAGCCGAGAGTCCACCAGACGGTCATGGCCACCAGCGAGATCCAGGCCCAGGGAAGTTGGGTGGTCCAAGGGATCGCCCGGCCGATGCCGACCTTTTCCAGATAGAAGTTGAGCATGCCGATATTGGGGTCGAGCAAGAAGCGAAACAGCACGCCCACGACGGCGACGCCCAGCACGTAGGGCGCGAAGAAGACGGCCCGGAAGAAGGTGCGGCCGGGGAACTTCCGGTTCAGCAGCAGGGCAATGCCCAGCGGCACCACGACCAGGAACGGCACGCTGATCAGCGTGAAAATGCCGGTCGCCCTCATGCTCTGCCAGAAGTCGGAGCCGTCACGCGAGTCCGCGGTGAACAGGTTGGTGTAGTTGGACAAACCCACCCACGGCTGACGCGGCAGCAGGTAGTCGTAGTCGTGGAGGCTGATCCAGACCCCGTAGACCGCCGGGATCAACACGAATCCGATGAAGAGCACCAGATAGGGCGCGAGGAAGAGGTACGGGGTGCTGGCCCGGCCGGCTCGGATCGAGCCGGACCGGGGGACCTTCGTCCGGGCCGGCGCCGTGGACACCGCAGACATCGGATCAGCCGTACTTCTGGACGTTGTCGGTGAGGATCTTGGTGGCAGCCGTAGCGGAGGAGGTCAGCGCCTGCGCCGGGTCCGACTTGCCCAGCACCGCCGCCTGGATGGCGTCGTACAACTTGGCCGTGGCGTCGCCCACACCGGCCACCGACGGCGGGAAGTGCACGTCCGGCACCTCAGTGGCAAAGGAGGTCAGCTGGGTCAGTTTCTTGAAGTCCGGGCTGGCCGCCAGGGTGTTGCTCGCCGGCACCTTGGCACTGGTCGCCCACTCGATCTCGTGCTGAGTGAACCAGTTGACGAAGTAGCGGCTGGCGTCCGTGACGTTCTGATCATTGACCTTGCTCTTGGGTAACACGAACTGGTGCGAGTTGCCCCAGACCCCTCCCGAGTCCCCGATCTTGGGCAACGGCGCGGTCGAGATCTTGGTGCCTTTCAGCGTTGTCGCCTCGTTGACCTGCCAAATGCCCTGCCAGTTCAATGCGTTCTTGGCATTCTTGAGCGCCACGTAGTCGGCGTCCTGGGCAACGTTGGCCGGGCTGTAGCCCTGCTTGATCAAACCGACCATCCAGGTCAGGGCCTTGACGCCGGCGTCCGATCCCCACAACGCCTTGGTGACGCCCTGGTCGTACAGATCTCCGCCGTACTGCCACAGCAGCGCCTGGAACATGAAGCCGCCAGTGAACTGGAAGGGGCTGACCCAGCTGCCCTGAATCCCGATCCCCTTCAGCTTGTCCAGCGCCGCCATGTACTCCTGCTCGTTGGTCGGCGCCTTGTCGATCTTGGCCTGCTCGAAGAGGCTCTCGTTGTAATAGAGGCCCAGGTTGTGCACGTCGATCGGAATGCCGTAGCGCTGGCCTTTGTAGATGCCGCCGTTCCACACCGCGGGTGCGAAGTCCGACTGCTGCAGCTTGAGCGCGGTGGCCACGTCTCCGATGGGCACGATCACCTGCTGGGCCGCCTGGGTGGGGATGTCGTCGATGTGCATCGTCGCGATATCCGGACCGTTGCCGCTGGTCACCGCGGCCGGCAGGGTCTTGAAGAAGTCGGCCCACTGCTGCGTGTTCATGTCCACGTGGACGTTGGGTGTTGCCGCGTTGAACTCGTCGACCATCTTCTTGGCGACGTCGCCGTCGGCGCCGGTCCAGCCGTTCCAGAACTTGACCGTGACCTTCGGCCCGGAGTACGCGGCGCCACCGGCTTGCGAACCGGTTGCCGCGGGCGCAGCGTTCGCGCCGGGAGGTGTGCTGCTGCCGCCGCAGGCAGCAACGAGCAGGGCACCGCCTACGGCTCCGCCCGCGGCGAGGAACCCACGCCGGGTCACCGGTCGGACCCGCCAACCAGGGGGAGTGTGGGTGGGATCGAACAGTGTCATGAAAGCTCCTTTGCCCTGTGAAAATAGTTCTGCCGGCGGTGTATCCGTCGAAAGTCGGAAATTGGGTTCACGCCTTGTTCACTTTTCTGGTGCGCTCGGGGCCAGCACAATGGTCGCGAACGCCACCGGCGGGAGTGTCACGGTGAGCCCGCCGGCGACGAGGGTCGCGTCGGTCGCCTGGAAATGGACACGGTCCGGGTGAGCCGCGGAATTCACGGCGTGAATGTCATCGTCGGCCAACAGCAATTGGTGAGCGATGTGCAACTCGCCGGCCCACCGCAGGTCGACGTGGACTTCCTGCTGCCCGGAGCTGTCCCGGTTCACCACAAAGATGGCGATCTGCCCGGTAGCTTCGTCAAAGGTCGCGGCGCAGGCGAGACTGGGCACCTCGCCGTACTTCGCCGTCCTCACCGCGTGCGATTCCACCGGCACCCGCAGGGCCACACCGGTGGCGTACCGGGACATCGCGGCAAAGGGGTGGAAGATTGTCTGCCGCCACGCCGGCCCACCGGGCTCGGTGCGGATCGGGGCGATGACGTTGGCCAGCTGCGCCTGACACCCGATGCCGATTCGATCGGCATGGTTCACCAAGGCGATCAGGTAGCTGGCCACCACCACAGCGTCGGCGACGGAATAGGTGTCCTCGATCAGGTGCGGCGCTCGCTCCCAATCACGTTCCGGCTGCGCGGCGAAGTCCCGCTGGGTCCAGACGTTCCACTCGTCAAAGGACAGCTGCATCGTTTTGCTGCTGCGGCGCACCGCTTTGACGTGATCGCAGGTGGCGATCACTTCCTCGATGAACGCCTCCATGTCCACCGCAGTGGCCAGGAAGCTGTCCAGGTCGTCGTCGTGCTGCTCGTAGTAGGCGTGCATCGAGATGTACTCGACGTAGTCATAGGCGCTGGTGAGCACCTCAGCCTCCCAGTGGGCGAAGGTCTCCATGCTGCGGGCCGAACTCCCGCAAGCCACCAGTTCGATGCTCGGGTCCACGAGCTTCATCGCTTTGCCGGCCTCGGCGGCCAGCCGGCCGTAATCGGACGCGGTCCGGTGACCGACCTGCCAGGGTCCGTCCATCTCGTTACCCAGGCACCACAATTGGACGCGAAATGGCTCCGGATGGCCATTGGCAGCGCGCAGGTCGGACAGCCGGGTCCCGCCCGGGTGGTTGACGTACTCGACCAGGTCGGCAGCCTCCTGGATGCCGCGAGTGCCCAGGTTGACCGCGAGTATCGGCTCCACCCCGGCCTTTTGCGTCCACTCCATGAACTCGTGCAACCCGAAGGCATTGGTCTCGATCGAGCGCCACGCCAGGTCCAGCCGAACCGGACGGTCGCCGATCGGCCCGACACCGTCCTCCCAGCGATACCCGGACACGAAGTTGCCGCCGGGATACCGCACCACGCTGACCCCGAGCTCCTTGGTCAGCTCGATCACGTCTTGGCGGAAGCCGGACCCGTCCGCCAGCGGATGGCCAGGTTCGTAGATGCCGCCGTACACGCAACGGCCCATGTGCTCGACGAAACTCCCGAACAATCGCGGAGACACCGGTCCGACGGGGAATTCGGGTGCCACGATCACTCGAGCGATCGTCATATCGGGACCCCACCACGTTCGAACAGGCTCAATCGGCACGCGCACTGATTGGCCGCGGGACAATGAACGCGGGCGATGCCAACCGAGAGCACCCGAATGCCACTGAGCGTGAACACCGGCAGATCCGCGCAGCTGTAGCGTGCACAGCCCTGCGGGGTCTTCGACTTCGCCATTGATGTCGTCATTTCTGATGGTCTCGGATACCGGCGCGCCGTTGTCGCGAGCGGAGAACGTCGAGCCAGCGGCATTCGTCTCAGCGCAGCCCGCCGGTGGCGATCACACCGATGGGTCGGCCGGCACAGCTGGACGCCGGCCTACGTGGGGGCTCCGGCAGCTTGGGCCGCATTCGCTGCTGGCCCAGGTTTCGACGCTTCGTTTTCGTCCACGATGGTGCTCCTGGCTCGAAATCCTGGTCGGGCTCGATCCGTTGCCTGGGTGCGTTGCAGCCGATGAGCGCCCGGGTGGTTGCTGACCCGAGAACATCAAGAACCGCGAAACCGACCGTTTCGACAGGTCCCTACGGGCGGCCGATGCCCCCAAACAAGTCGTGCGAAACCTGCGACCTCGGGTCGTGGTGCCGGCCGGGTCTGGTCCGTGCCGATCAGCAGAGCCCAGGGTTTACGCAGGGGGGTCGTCGAGCCCCACTGGCAATGCTGAGACCGGCAACGGCGGCCTACGCGTGAGCGACGGCCGGTCGCGGGTCGGTCAGGGCAGCGAACCGGGCCCGGGTGTCGGCCAGCATTCGATCCCGCTGGGCGTCGGTCCTGGTGGTGACGCTGGCGTAATTGACCCAGTGCAGGTTCTTGACCCCGATCTTGCCGAAGGTGCCCTTGAACAAGATCTTGATCACGGGATTGCCGAACCACCAGCGGTAGGCCTTGTCCGGGGTGGTCATCACCGTCAGCACCGACACGCCGGCCAGCCGAGACAGGTGATGGCGAAATGGGTTTCCCTTCGCCTCCGGCAGTTCCTCGAACACCACGCCCTTGGTCAGCACGCGGTCCAGGAACCCCTTGGTGGCGGCCGGCATCGCCTCCCACCAGATCGGGAACACGAAGACCAGGTGATCCGCCTGCACGAGGCGCCGCTGGTAGTCGAGCACCATGGGGTCGACGGCGTGGCCCAGCCGCCAGGCGAGCAGATCTTCCCGGGTCATGGCGGGCGAGAACGCGTCCGCGGCCAGGTCGACGAGGTCGACCTGGTGACCGGCCTGCGCGGCCCCGGTCATGACCGCAGCCGCCACCGCCGCCGAAAAGCTGCGCCGATGCACCACATTGGCGGCCGAATCCAGGGTGTATGGGTGGTCGAGCACCAGCAGGATGCGCATGGAAGTCTCCGTTCGTCGATTGACTGTCTACCGCTATACAGTTGCACTACGAACCGTCGCCTGTCAAACAACCCGATACGATTCCTGAATGACCGAGCTGCCCGATGACATGGCCACCCTGTGGTTCCTCATACGCCGGGTAGCCGGGCTGCTCGACCGGGCCGGCGAGGCGCTCTTCCGGGCCGAGTTGGGGGTCTCGCTGGCCCAGTTCCTGGTCCTGTCGGTGGTCGACGCCCACCCCGGACCGCTGACTCAACAGGCCATCGCGGACCGTCTGGGCCTGACCAAGGGCACCGTGAGCAAGCAGATCGACAACGCCACCAAGGCCTCCTTGATGACGGTCAGACCGGCTCCGCACTCGCGCCGCGAAAACATCGTGGCGCTGACCGCAACCGGTACGGAGCTGGTCCGCCGGGGCGACACCCTGTTCGAGAGCGCCCGCCGGGACGCGTTTCCGACGCTGCCACCGGCCGATCTGGCCACCACCCTGACCACCCTGGCCGCGCTGAACGGGGCCCTGGAGGCCATCGCCCGGGCCTAGGTCAGTGCGCAGCGGCCAGGTCGGTGAAGCGGGAGTAGTGCAGTTGGTGGGCCACCGAGACGGTCGTAGTCGGGCCGTTGCGGTGCTTGGCCACGATCAGGTCGGCCTCACCGGCCCGCGGGTCGTCGGCCTCCCAGGCGTCCGGGCGGTGGACCAGGATGACCATGTCCGCGTCCTGCTCGAGTGAGCCGGACTCGCGCAGATCCGAGAGCAACGGCCGTTTGTCGGTGCGCTGCTCGGGACCGCGGTTGAGCTGGCTGATCGCGATCACCGGCACCTCCAGTTCCTTGGCCAACAGCTTCATCTGCCGGGAGAACTCGGACACCTCCTGCTGCCGCGACTCCACCTTCTTGCCCGAGGTCATCAGCTGCAGGTAGTCCAGCACGATCAACTTCAGGTTGTTCCGCTGCTTGAGCCGCCGGGCCTTGGCCCGGATCTCCATCATGGTCATGTTCGGCGAGTCGTCGATGAACAGCGGCGCGTCGGAGATCTCACTGATCCGCCGGACGATCTTGGACCAGTCCTGATCGGTCATGCTGCCCGACCGCATACTGGCCAACCGGATCTGCGCCTCCGCCGACAACAGCCGCATGGTGATCTCGGTCTTGCTCATCTCCAGCGAGAAGATCACCGCCGCCTGCCGGTGCCGCACCGCCGCGTTGCGGGCGATATCCAAGGCCAGAGTGGATTTTCCGATGCCCGGTCGGGCCGCGATGATGATCATCTGGCCGGGGTGGAAGCCGTTGGTCAAATGATCCAGATCGGCGAACCCGGTGGGTACCCCGGCCGAGATACCGCCGCGGTTCTGGATCAGGTCGATCTCGTCCATGGTCGGCTGGAGCAGCTCTTCCAGGACCACGTAGTCCTCGGCCGTGCGCCGCTCCGACACCTCGTAGATCTCGGCCTGGGCCCGATCCACGATCTCATCGACCTCACCCCCGCCCACGCTGCCCTCGGCGCCGCCGTAACCCAGCTGCACGATCCGGGTGCCGGCCTCGACCAACCTGCGCAGGATCGCCTTCTCCGCCACGATCTGCGCGTAGAACGCGGCGTTCGCCGCCGTCGGCACCGCCGAGGTCAACGTGTGCAGATACACCGCCCCACCGGCCCGGGACAACGCCTGCATCCGGTCCAGCTCGGCTGCCACCGTGACCACGTCGGCCGGCTCGCCCCGGCTGTACAGATCCAGCACCGTCTGGAACACCAGGGCATGACCGGGCTTGTAGAAGTCGGTGACCCCCAACTCCTCGATCACGTCCGCGATCGCGTCCTTGGACAACAACATGCCACCCAATACCGATTGCTCCGCCGCCAGATCCTGCGGCGGCTGCCGATCGAAGGTGCGCCCGGTGTCCGGTTCCCGTACCGGCGGCCCCTGCCACCGGTCGTCCACCACCGCCACCGCTCTCACCCCCTCGTTGTCGCGACCGCGCCTGCTTCGCTCGGTCGTACGCATGTTCGCACGTACCACCGACAGTCCCCCGGTGCGCGCCGATCCGGACGCGGCCGAGTCCTGATCACCAGCTCCGGCGCCGTGGCACCGGAACCGATGTCGGGAGCTCGGCAGCGCTGCCGGGCGGTTCACCGACGCTAGGCGGCCGCTGGACGAGCCGCCAAACGACACCACCCCGAGCCCTGTTGATGCCGTGGGGACATCTTCGGTCCTGCCCATGTCACGAATCGGGCACCGGTGGGTAACGCTGTGGATGAATGTGGATAAGCCTGGGGAATTCTTCGGTGGATAGCCTCATCGGTCCAGCTCAGAGGCCTGAGGTCGGCGACGCGAGGTGTGGACAGACGAATCTGCCCACACATGGGCGTGTCAGCGGCGTGTCGGGCAATCAACCTCTGCTTCACCTTTCCGTGACCTCGCCGTGATCAAGTGTGCGGCTCCGTCACCCGCCGTTGCACCTGCGATCCGTACGGGGCACAGATCCAGCTAAACGTGAGTTCACTCACCACAGAGAGCATCCCCACCCGATCGTCTCGGCACCCCCAGTCAGAAAACCGGCATCTAAGTCATCCGCTCGGGAGCGGGATATTTCCCGCCGTTCACTCTCAGTAGTAGGAGTAAACGAACAAAACGGCTATTTCGTAGCGTCCGTTCGCGCTCAATTGCCCGTTCGGCCTAGTGTCGCGATGACCGACCGATCATCGGCTGCAGGTTGGAATGGCGGGCCCGGCCACTCCGACGGAGGGTCAAACCTTCTCGCTCCGTTGTCTTCTCGTTTGCCCCTGCCGCCAGGACGCGGCGGCCGAGGGCATCCTCTTGCTCTGGAAAGGGATTCGATGTCAAGAACCACCCACATTCGCGCCGCCGCCGCCTCCAGCCGGATGGCCCGGTTGGTGTTGGCCGGTGCCGTCGTTGCCGCCGGCACGGTCATCGCCACCGCGGGCCCCGCCGCCGCCGGCGACCCGCTGGTCGCCGGCTGCGTGTTCACCGACAGCAACCAGATCTCCGTGCAGGCTCAGGCGGGCGGCCTGCTCGGGCTGGGCAACCTGGCCACCGTGACCCTGCGCGATGCGGGCACGAACGCCGTGCTGGGTACCTCGATCTCGGCGAACATCCTGAACGGGACCGTGGTGCTCCCGCCGACCGCCGTCATCCTGCCGGCTGGGTCGCAGGTCGGCACCGCCGGAATCGACATCGAGATCGTGCCGACAGTGGGTGGTGTTGCGAATCAGGTCATCGGTCACACCACTTGTGACGCGCTCCCCACCCAGGCGCTGACCGGGGCCTATGAGGCGCTCGCTCCCGCGCGGGTGCTGGATACCCGTGGCAGCAAAAGCGTGCCTGCGGGCGGCACCATCACCCTGCAGCTGCTCGGCTCCGGCGGCGTTCCCGCTGACCGGCTCAGCCCGGTCAAGGCGGTCAACCTGGTTCTCACTGCGACGGGGGCCAAATCGGCCGGGTTCATCACCGCCTACCCCTCGGGTGGAACGCGGCCGAACACCTCGAATCTGAACTACGTGGCTGGTCAGGACGTGGCCAACTCGATCCTGGCGGTCCCCGGGGCGGACGGAAAAGTCGTGTTCTACAACGGTTCCACCGGAACCGTCAACCTGGTCGCGGACGTGGCCGGTTACTACACCGGCGGCGCCCTACCCCTGCTGCCGGGCGCGTTCCAGCCCCTGACCCCGACCCGCATCCTGGACACCCGGTCCGGTTCGGTGGGCAAGTCCCAGCCGCTGAAAACGTTCTCGATCCCGGTCGCCGGGCGGGGCGGCCTGCCGGCGGCCTCGGCCATCGGTTCGGTGGTGCTCAACCTGCCCGTGACGAACGTGAGCGCGAGCGGGCACCTGCGGACCTACCCGAGCGGAACCGCTGTGCCGTTCGCCTCCAACATCAACTTCGATCGAGGCCGCACCGTGGCCAACCTGGTCGTGGTCGGTGTGGGTAGCGACGGCAAGGTGTCGTTCTTCAACGGCTCGCCCAACGGCACCACCGACGTCATCGTGGACGTGGTCGGCTACATCAAGTCCGGTCTGCTGCCCGCGCAGCTGCCGGGTCTGCAGAACGTGGTGGCCCCGTTCCGGCTGCTGGACACCCGTTACGGCATCGGTCGCCCCGGAACCACCCCGGTTCCGGCGCACACCTCGGTGACCTTCCAGGTGGACGGCCGGGACGGAATCCCGACCTCGTTCGTCCGCGCTGTCGTCCTCACCGTGACCGCGACGCGCGAAATGGTGCCCGGGTTCGCCACTGTCTACCCGAAGGCTGCGAGTCGCCCGAACACCTCGGTACTGAATTTCAAGTCCGGTTCGGACATCGCGGACCTGGTGATCGAACCGGTCGGCGCGAACGGCACGATCACCATCTACAACGGTTCGTCCAGCACGACTCACCTGGTCGTGGACGTCTCCGCCTACATCACCGGGTCCACCCTGTCCGGGCTCTGATCCATCGGGCGAGCACGACACCCCTGGGCCCTCGCGGTCCGGGGGTGTCGTTGTTTCGCCCGCAGCGAAAGGTCCATCGCCGGAGGCGGTCGGCTCGTTGGCATCGATATGAGGATCACGCTGGCCCTGCTCGGTGACTCGATCGCGTTCGGCCAGGGCGCGTCGTCGGACGACGACACCATCGGCGCCCGGATCGTCCGGGCGCTGTCGGCCGATCAGGTGAGCGCCGAAGTGCGCGTGTTCGCGGTTCCCCGGGCCCGCAGCGATCAGCTCGGGACGCAGACCGCTCAGGCCCTGTCGGAGCCGCCCCAGGTGGCGGTCATCCTGGTCGGCGCCAATGACTTGACCCACTTCGTACCGCCGGAGCAGGCCGCCGCGCATCTGGGGACGGCTGTTCGGCGTCTCCTCGGCGCCGGCGTGCAGGTGGTGGTGGCTCCTGCCCCCGACCTGTCCGTGGTGCCCTGGATACCGCCGCAATTTCAGGTGCTGGTCGCGTCGGCGAGCAAGGCCCTACGAGAGGCGCAGACCCTGCAGACCCTGGCGGCCGGCGCGCAGGTGGCCAACTTGGACGTGGCTTCGGCTCGGTTCCGAGCCGACCCGGCGCTGTTCAGCGCGGACCGGTTTCACCCGTCCAGCGCCGGCTATGCCGTCATCACCGATGCCCTGCTGCCGGACATCCGGGCCGCCATCAAATGCCTACGGGCGGACTGAGGTCAGCCGGAGCTGCCCCGCACCTGCTCGACGCCCCGGTTGGCCAAGGCGTCGGCGCGTTCGTTGCCCTCGTCGCCGGCATGACCCTTGACCCAGACCCAGGTCACCTGGTGACGGGCCAGCTCGGCGTCGAGCTCCCGCCACAGGTCAGCATTGCGGACCGGCTTCTTGGCCGAGGTCTTCCACCCGTTGCGTTTCCAGCCGGCGATCCACTCGCCGATCCCCTTCATCACGTAGGTCGAATCCACGTGCAGGGCGACCTCGCAGGGCCGGGTCAGGGCACGCATGGCCTGGATGACCGCCATCAGTTCCATGCGGTTGTTGGTGGTCACCGACTCACCGCCGAAGAGTTCCTTCTCGTGCGACCCGAACCGCAGCAGAGCGCCCCAGCCACCCGGCCCGGGGTTGCCCTTGCAGGCACCGTCGGTCCAGATCTGTACGTCAGTCATGGGGAGAGGAAAGGCCCGCAGGCGAGAACACCTGCGGGCCCATCCGGTTCGACTCCAGTTTTCGACCTCAGCCGGCGACGACGGCGACGGACAGCGACGCCGACACACCCGGGTGCAGCTTGACCGAGACGGCGTGGTTGCCGGTGGTCTTGATGTGCCCGCCCAACTCGATGGTCCGCTTGTCCAGCGCGGGGCCACCGGCGGCCTTGATTGCCGCGGCCACCTCGGTCGCGGTGATCGAGCCGAACAGCTTGTTGCCGTTCGCGGTTCGCGCGGTGATGGAGACCTTCAGTCGCTCCAGCGCCTGCTTCACCTCGTTGGCGTGCTCGGTGCCGCGGATCTCCCGGGCCAGCTGGGCCCGCTTGATCACGGACACCTGCTTCTCGGCGCCGTTGGTCGCGGTGATCGCCTTGCGCTGCGGCAGCAGGAAGTTCCGGCCGTAGCCGTCCTTGACCTCCACCACGTCGCCGGGCGCGCCCAGGCCGGGCACGTCGGTGGTCAGAATCAGCTTCATATCCGACTCCCTAATCAGCGAGCGGTCGAGGTGTACGGCAGCAACGCGACCTCGCGGGCGTTCTTCACCGCGGTGGCGATGTCACGCTGATGCTGGGTGCAGTTGCCGGTGACCCGACGGGCCCGGATCTTGCCGCGGTCGGAGATGTACTTGCGCAGCAGGTTGGTGTCCTTGTAGTCGATCGGCTGCGCGTTGTCCTTGCAGAACACGCACACCTTCT
This sequence comes from Nakamurella sp., assembly GCA_965277905.1. Taxonomy (GTDB): domain Bacteria; phylum Actinomycetota; class Actinomycetes; order Mycobacteriales; family Nakamurellaceae; genus Nakamurella. The sequence continues at coordinate 2,074,825 of CBDIDW010000006.1, read as the reverse complement.
TCTTGATCTTGCGCACTACGGGCTTGGGCATATGTCTTTCCTAGGGTCGTTAAGAAGTTCGGGAGGAAACGCGGATCAGAACGGCGGTTCGTCGGAGTAGCCGCCACCACCGGCGGGCGGGGCCGAGCCCCAGGGGTCGTCGGAGGGGGCCGAGGAGCGGTTCGCACCGCTGTATCCGCCGCCGCCACCACCCCCGCCACCAGCGCCACCGCCGCCGCCGCCGCCGCCGGACGAGCCGTAACCGCCGCCGCCCCCGCCGCCGTCCGAGCGGGCCGCTCGGTTCACTTTGGCGGTGGCGTAGCGCAGCGAGGGGCCGATCTCATCGACCTCCAGCTCGATGACCGTGCGCTTCTCGCCTTCCTTGGTCTCGAAAGACCGCTGCTTCAGACGCCCGGTGACGATCACCCGCATGCCGCGGGTGAGTGATTCAGCGATGTTCTCCGCCGCCTGCCGCCAGATGTTGCAGCGCAGGAAGAGCGCCTCGCCGTCCTTCCACTCGTTCGAGGCCCGGTCGAGGGTGCGCGGCGTGGAGGCCACGGTGAAGTTGGCCACCGCGGCGCCGGAGGCGGTGAAACGCAGCTCCGGGTCGGCGGTGAGGTTGCCGACCACGGTGATGACGGTGTCGCCGGCCACGGCTACTTCCCGGCCCGGGTGATCTTGGTGCGAAGCACCGACTCGTTGAGGTTCAGCTGCCGGTCGAGCTCGCTGACCACGGCGGAGGCCGCATTCAACTTGATCAGGGCGTAGATCCCCTCGGGATGCTTGTCGATCTCGTAGGCCAGCCGGCGGCGGCCCCACACATCCACGTTCTCGACGGTGCCGCCACCCTGGCGGATGACGTTGAGAAACGTGTCGATGGACGGGGACACCGTGCGCTCGTCGAGGCTCGGATCGAGAATGAGCAACAGCTCGTAGTGACGCGGGGCAGTGGAAACCGCCACGGGCACCTCCTATGGGCTTTCGGCCGCGGTCGATCCGCGGCAGGAGGGTGTTGCAGATTCGTGACTGCCGATGTGCATTCACGAACAAGCCCGCCAATGTTGATGGCGGGCCAGGACAACCTGACCATTCTACCAGCGGGATCGCCCCCACCCGATCGGACCGAGCCGAGCGGGGCCCCAGGTCAGCCGAGCAAATCCCGCCTGACCCGCACGTAGTGGGGCTGCAATTCGGCGTCGATGCGGGCCCACTCGGCGTCGGTCAGGGTGACCGCGGGGTCGGCCTCCGGCCACTGGTCGACGACGCGGCGGCGGTAGCCGCTGGGCGGGTGCGAGGCAAACATCGATGCGCTGTAACGCATCGAGATCTGCTCGCGCAAAGGGAGTCTTTCGATGACCGCGGCCCGGGCCCCGGCTGCCGCCGCCGCCCACCGAGCCGGGTCGCCACCGGCGTGCACCGCCCGCCGCATCGCTGTCCGGATCGTCGGCAAGACCAACAAGCTCTCGGACAGCGAGCGCAACCCGGATGACCCACCCACCCGGGCCGCGATGACATCCGCGTAGTACTCGGCCTGCTGCGACTGTTGGGCACTCACGGACGACACGGCGAACGTCAGGGCCAGCAGGATCCAATGCACCGGTGCGTAGAGCACCGTCAGGGCCAGGTTCACCACCTCGGTCAGGAATCCCGACTGCCGGTTGTGCCGACGCAACGTGGCCGGGTCGAACAGGTGGGCCAGCACCTGCGGGGTGCGCAGGGCGGCGCCGGTGAGCAGGTTCCGGTTCACGTCGTTGTTCACCCGGTGACCGAGTTCGTGACCTAGCAGGGCGATCCGCCCCTGAGCGGGAACCGCTGCCCACAACGGCAGGCCGATCGTGAGCACCGACCGACGGCGCAGGCCGTACTGCCCGATCGAGGCGTTGAAGTCGTGATCGACCATAATCACGTCGGGGGTCGGGCATCCCACCGCTTGCGCCACCCGGTCGATGAGTCCGAACAACGTCGGCTGCTTGTCCCGTTCCAGCTCGCTCAGGGGATTGTCGTCCAGGTGTCCGAACCTCGGTCGGACCTCGAACGCCAGCACCAGCAGCACCAGGCCGAGCAGGACGAGCCAGAAGTTCCAGGTCAGCACCAGCCACACGCCGGCCACGAGGGCCCCAAGGGCGATCGCGCTGAACAGCAGCGCCGTGGCCAGCAGGGCCAGCGCCGCTCGGCCCGAATGCGGACGGTCGGGCACCGCCGATGACCAGCGTCGATACGCCGCGGCGTCGCGGCGGAAGCCCAGGCGGTGGTCGGTAGCGTCGAACCAGCGGTCCGACCGGCGCTGCCGCCGGGTACGCCGCCACTTCCCGTCATCCGTCCGGGCCCGGTCGGACGCCGCCTCGTCGAAAGCGTCCAGATTCCATTCGCACTCCCGGCACCAGGGCGGCCCGTCCGCCGGCCCCACCAATGCCCCCGAGCAGGTCGGACACCGGCCGGCGACGTCAGCGATGCGCACCGGCGGAGTATGCCAACGAATCCGGCCGCTCCGCTCACCCGAACACCAGCCGGGCGGGCCTGAGATCACGGGAGAGCAGGATGGTGGATGTGCCCACCACTGTTGCCGCGTACGCCGCCCCTGCCCCGAAGGCCCCGCTGGAGCCGACCACGATCACCCGCCGCGACCCCGGGCCGAACGACGTGGTCGTCGACATCAAGTACGCCGGGATCTGCCACAGCGACATCCACCAGGCCCGCGAGGAGTGGGGCGAGGCCATCTTCCCAATGGTGCCCGGTCACGAGATTGCCGGTGTCGTGAGCACTGTCGGTGATTCCGTGGCGAAGTATCGCGTCGGCGACCGGGTCGGGGTGGGCTGCTTCGTCGACTCCTGCCGCGACTGCGAGAACTGCCGGGCCGGCGAGGAGCAGTACTGCGAGCGCGGCGAGGTGGGCACCTATAACTCCCGGGACTACGACGACGAGCCGACCTACGGCGGCTACTCGACCCAGGTCGTGGTGGACGAGAAGTATGTGCTGAGCATCCCGGACGAGCTGCCGTTGGATGCGGCGGCGCCGCTGTTGTGTGCCGGGATCACCCTGTTCTCGCCGCTGCAGCAGTGGCAGGCCGGACCGGGCCAGCAGGTGGCCATCGTCGGCCTGGGCGGTCTCGGACACATGGGCGTCAAGATCGCCCACGCGATGGGGGCCGAGGTCACCGTGCTGTCCCGGAGCCTGGACAAGAAGGCCGACGCCGATCGGTTCGGCGCCGACCACCACTACGCCACCGAGGATCCGGCCACCTTCGAGGTGCTGAAGGGCAGATTCGATCTGATCATCAACACCGTGTCGGCCAATCTCGATCTGGGCCTGTACCTGGGCCTGCTCAAGCGCGACGGCACCTTCGTGGTGGCCGGGCTGCCGGAGAACCCGCAGACCTTCGAGTCGTCTGACCTGGTTACGAACCGGCGCCGCATCGCGGGCACCAAGAACGGCGGCATCGCGCAGACCCAGGACATGCTGGACTTCTGCGCCGAGCACAACCTGCGGCCCGAGATCGAGACGATCTCGGCCGAGAAGATCAACGAGGCCTGGGATCGAGTGGTTCGCTCGGACGTGCGCTACCGGTTCGTCATCGATACCGCCACCATCTGACCGCACTGGTGACCGCCGGCTACTCAGGCACCCCGCTACCCGCCAAGCTGGGTGTGCAGCCCGACTCCCGAGTGCTGCTGGTCAACGCTCCCGAGGGTTTCGACCTGGGCGTGCCCGCCCACCACCGACCCAGCGCGGCGGCCTACGACGTGGTTCTGCTGTTCTGTCCGGACGTCGCCACGCTGTACCGCCGGTTCCCGACCGCCGCAGACCGGCACACCCCGTCGGGGGCCCTCTGGGTGTGCTGGCCGAAGAAGGCGTCAGGGATCATGACCGACCTGACCGACGCCGAGGTCCGGGCCTATGGCCTGGCCCACGACCGGGTCGACGTCAAAGTCGCCGCGATCGACGCGACCTGGTCAGGCCTGAAGTTCGTGATCCGGCGGGCGGACCGCTAGGACCCGATCACCGAGGGCTCCGCGCTTGGTTCGATTGGTTCCGTTGGTTCCGTTGGTTCCGTTGGTTCCGTTGGTTCCGTCGATTCCTTCGGTGTCGGGGCGCGGAAGCGGCGCCACAGGTCCGGCAGCGACGGCACCACGATCCGGTCGGGAGCCCGGTCGTAGACCCCGCCCGACGGGTCATCGTCGTCGGCCACCCGGACCAGGTCGTCGGCCGGCCGTATCGCCTCCCGGATCACCCGCACCATCAGCGCGATGAGCAGCGCGTCCCGGATGAGTGCGGCGGCGTCGAACGGGTAGACGGACAGTCCCTTGGAGGTGTCCCGGTCGAAGGAGAACATGAGCAGGATCCACACCACGACTTCGGAGAACTGCCAGGCCAGCACCGGTCGCCAGCGCGGGATGGCCAGCGCGGCCAGCGGGAGCAGCCACAGCGAGTACTGCGGGGACCACACCTTGTTGGTGAGCAGGAACGCGGCCACGATCAGGAAGACCAGCGCAGCGAATCGGGGCCGCCGCCGCACCGACAGCGCGAACCAGGAAATGGCCGCCGCTGCCACCAGGAATGCGCCCAGGGACAGGGCGTTGACCAGGGTCGGGGTGGGGGTGGGATCGCCCGCCGTGGCCGGGGGGTCGAAGACGAAACTTCCGGACAGGCTCATGAACAGCTGGTACACCGAGTTCCATTCGGGCACGCGCTGGTCGTTCAGCACGAAAAATCGTTTCCAGCCGGCCGAGTAGAGCAGCGCCACCGGCACATTGATGATCAGCCAGGTCAACACGGTGGTGGTGGCGGTGACCAGAGCGGCCTGCAGCCGGCCGGTGCGCAGGCCGAGCACCAGGAGCGGGATCAACAACAGGACGGGGTAGAGCTTGGCCGCGGTGCCGATGCCGATGAGCAGCCCGCAGAGCAGCGGCCACCCCACCGACCAGGGCCGATCGGCTCGGAAGCGGCCCTTGGACCAGGCCAGCATGGCCGCGGCGGTGAAGGCGATGGGCAACAGGTCCCAGTTGGTGAAGGCCTGCACTACGAGCAGCGGGGACAGACACATGATGGCGGTGTCCCAGACCCGCCGTCGGTGGATCCGGGCCGTGCACGACACCGCGAGCAGATACAACAGGCCCAGCACGATCGCGTCGATGGTGAAATACGCCGCCACATCCAGCGGAATCGGAAGGCCGGTTTTGATCGTGAATTCCCGGTACCAGTTCGACAGCTTCGACACGGCCCAGGAGAAATAGCCGGTGACCACCGGGTACTCCGAATATTCGATTGGCGCTCCGCTGGAGTCGACGCCGTAGGAGTAGGGCAGCTTTTGGTGGTCCAACCCGTGGGTGGAAAAGAGCGGGACCACATCGTTGTAGCAGCCGGTGATCCAGGGCCGCTCGCCCGCCTGGTCCAGCACGATGTTGCCGTTGCCGTCGGGTTTCTGCTGGATGCACGCCGCCTTGTACAGCCACCCGCAGATCAGGGCCACGATGGCCATAGCCAGGCAGACCCGCAGCGGAGTGAAGATTCGGGCCCGGCCGATGACGGCGTGCCGCCCGAGCGGGCCGCCGACCAGCGCGCTGGCCCGGGCCGCGGTCGCATCGGTCCAGGTGGGGATGACCCGCTCGGTGGGCGAGAGGGAATCCGACGGCTGCGGGCGGGAAAACCGGTCGGCCTCGCCGGACACGGCGGACACCGGGGGCGGGCCCACCTCGGATGCCGCGAACACCGCCGTCGAATCCGTGGCCGGGCCGCCCGCAGAGGAGTCGGTGGGGGCGTCGGTCACCCGGCGATGGTACCGAGGGCGCCCGGCCGTCAGGCCGGTCGCGCCGTCAACCCGGCAAAATGCGCCCGAACTGGCACAATGCGCCCATGCCGCTTGCCCCCGGTGAGGTCTTCGCCGGCTTCACCATCGACCGCGAGCTGGGCTCGGGCGGGATGGGGGAGGTCTATCTGGCTCGGCATCCCCGACTGCCCCGGATGGTCGCGCTCAAGTTGCTGCGCACCGATCTGGGACAGGACCCGTCGTTCGTCGGCCGGTTCCAGCGCGAGGCGCAGACGGTGGCCGCGCTGGACCACCCCAATATCGTGCCCGTCGACGATTGCGGCGCCGACCAAGGTCAGCTGTGGTTGTCCATGCGGTACATCGACGGCACCACCGCTGACCGCGCGCTGGCCGGTTACCAGGGTGGCATGGAGCCCGCCCGCGCCGTCCGTATCGTCGAGAAGGTCGCTGCGGCACTGGACTTCGCGCACCGGGCGAACATCATTCATCGCGACGTGAAGCCGGCCAACATCCTCCTGGGCCGGCGTGGGGACGACGACGAGGAACCCGAACGGGTGTACCTGTCCGACTTCGGGGTGGCCAAGGCGATGGGTGAGATGGAGGCGCACGCCACCTCGTACACCGTGGCCGGCGGCGTGATCGCCACCCTGGATTACGCCGCCCCGGAGCAGATCGAGGGCCGGCCGTTGGACGGCCGCTGCGACAGCTACGCGCTGGGCTGCGTGTTGTACAAACTGCTGACCGGGGTGGTGCCGTTCCCGGGTGCGAACATCGCGGCCAAGGTGTACGCCCACCTGCACACACCGATCCCGGCACCGTCCGCGATCGATCCCCGGTTGGGTGCCCTGGACCCGGTCGTGCAGCGCGCCCTGGCCCGGGAGCCGGCGGAACGCTACCAATCCTGCCGGGAACTCGCCGCCGACGCGCGGAGAGTGCTGGGGCTGCCCGGGGCCTCCGTGACCGGCTTCGGCCCGATGACCGGGACCGGTATCGCAGCCGGCGCGGCCGCCGGAGCCGCGGCCGGTGCGGCCGGTGCGGCCGGGGCGGTCATGGGCGGATACACCGGTCCGCAGATGTCGTCTCCACCCTCCGGGCCACTGACCGGCGGCGGGCCTTACGGTAGTCCGATGGGTCCTGGTACGGGCGGTTCGTACGGTTCGCCGCCTCCTTACGGTTCGTCCGGTCAGGGTGGTTCCCCCGGACCCGGCGGGTACGGGCCGGGCGGTCCCTACGGGGCCCCCGGTGGTCCCGGTGGTCCGGGTGGTCCGGGTGGGCCGGTGGGGCCGGGTGGACCGCCGCCCGGATACGGTCCGCCGGCCGGACCCCAGGGCCCGGACCCGTTCGGCAACATGCCGACCTCGATGGTCCGCGCGGGGGACGCGCAGTCGGTGCCACCGGGCGGCCGGCCCCAGCAACCGGGCATGCCCACCAGTCTCGACCGGTTGGTGGCGCCCGCGCCCACGGGAATGTCCGATGGCCGCAAGCGGGCGCTCATCATCACCGGAGCGCTGGTCCTGGTGGCCGCGATCATCGTCGGGGCAGTGCTGCTCTCCCGGGGCAAAGGCGGCTCGTCGACGGCAGCCAACTCACCCACCGCCGAGACCACCACCGTGTTCTCCTCGCCCCCGACATCGGCCTCGGCGTCGGCACCCGCCACCGCGAGCGCGGTGGTGATACCGCCGGTGTCCCCGTCTCCGTCCGAGTCGCCGAGTCCCTCGCCGTCCCCGTCCCCGTCCCCGTCCCCGTCCCCGTCGCCCTCCCCATCCCCCTCGCCGAGCCCGTCCCCGGTCCCCCGCAGTCCGGTGCCGGTACCCGGCCTGCCGCACGGTGTACCGCTGGCGGACACCAAGCTCCTGATCTCCCGGGTCGCCGACGGCAAGAGCAGCCTGTATCCGATGGACACGGTGACCGGACAGGTCGGGAAGCCACTCTTCGCACCGACTGACGCTTCCTTCCAGAACGCGATCCTCTCGCCGGATCGGGGCACCGTGGTGTACCTGTCCGGCGGAAGTCCGAGCAGCCTGCGGGTCATCGGTTCAGACGGCAGTCACGACCGGGCGCTGTTCTCGGATCTGCCCGAGGGCTGCGCCGACATCGGCCGACCCGCCTGGAATCCGGGCAATCCGTTGCAGCTGGCTCTCCCCTGCATCGCCGACAACAAGTCGGTCACCATCAAATTGGTCGACCTCGCGGGCCGGGTCCAGGCGACCCTGTCGAACGGGCTCTTCACCGTGGACGACTTGTCGTTCTCTCCGGACGGCACCCAACTGGTCTACTGGGGCTCCACCCAGGCGGCCGGGTTCGGTGCGTTGTTCGTCCAGAATGTCGACGGCAAGTCCAACCCGGTGCAGATCACCGCCGGCGCTTCGGCCGACCCGAACTGGTCTCCGGACGGTTCGTTGATCGCCTACCGAAGCACGGTGGTCACGAACGGCAAGGCCCACAACGAGATCAGCGTGATCAAGCCGGACGGCACCGAGCTCCGCCAGGTCACCAACAATGCCTTCGACAATCAGGGTCCTTCCTGGTCCCCGGACGGCACCCAGATCGCGTACAAGACCAACCAACCGTTCACCAACTCGACCGGGTACGAGGTGTGGGTGATCAATCTCGACGGATCCGATCCGACACCGCTGGGCGGCACCAACGGCACGGTGGCCGGGTCCCCCGCCTGGGGTCCGCGCTGAGCTGGCCTTCTAGCGGGCGGCTCGACGGGTCGAGCGAGGGGCCTGCTCGCCGTCTTTGCCCATCACGAACGACGCGACCAGGTGGTTCCACGAGCAGGTCCGGCACACCTCGACCTGATACACACTGAATTCGCCGAACGACCCGGCCATGGTCTCCAGCTCGACCGGAAGCCGGGCCGATCCGGCCATGTGCTTGATCTCGTCGCCGTACACCCAGAAGACGTGGGTGAGCGCCTCCTTGCGGCACAGCGGGCAACTGACATCGGTGGGCACGCCGTGGAACTTGGCCGCTCGCACCAGGTACGGGGAGGCGTCGCACACCTCGCTGACCGCAGTTCGACCCGCCATGACCTGCGCAAGCAGCGCACGACGCTGCAACGCGTAGTCCACGAGTCCGCGCTGCGTCCGCATCCGGGTCACCCTACGCCGGGGCGGAAAAGGCCCGGCCGGGTAGTCGTAGGTTGAGCTCCCACCCCCGCAACGCCGAAGGAGCCTCATGGATACGCCCGCCTGGTGGACCTCCGCGGTGGTTTACCAGATCTATCCGCGCAGCTTCGCCGACTCCACTGGTGATGGCGTCGGTGACCTGGCCGGCATCGACGCCCACGTCGACTACTTGGCCGACCTCGGGGTCGACGTGCTCTGGCTGTCGCCGATCTACCGCTCACCCATGGACGACATGGGCTACGACATCAGCGATTACACCGACATCGACCCGATGTTCGGCACCCTGGCCGACTTCGACACGCTGCTCGCTCACGTGCACGCCCGGGGCATGAAGCTGGTCATGGATCTGGTCGTCAACCACACCAGCGACGAGCACCCGTGGTTCGTCGAGTCCCGGTCCAGTCGGGACAACCCCAAGCGGGACTGGTACTGGTGGCGCGACCCCCGCGAGGGGATGGCCGCGGGCGATCCGGGGGCCGAGCCCAACAATTGGGGTTCGTTCTTCTCCGGCAGCGTGTGGGATCTGGACGAGGCCACGGGTCAGTACTACCTGCACCTGTTCTCGCGCAAGCAACCGGATCTGAACTGGGAGAACCCGGACGTCCGGCACGCCATCCACGCCATGATGAACGGCTGGCTGGACCGGGGCGTGGACGGCTTCCGGATGGACGTCATCAACATGATCTCCAAGGACGTCGCCCTGCCCGACGGTGCGCCCGGCGGTCTGCACGGCAACGGCGCCCCGTTCTACATCTGCGGGCCCCGGCTGTCGGAGTTCCTGCAGGAAATGCACGCCGCCGTGTTCGCGCACCGGGACGGAAAGTTCCTGACCGTCGGGGAGATGCCCGGGGTCACCGTGGACCAGGCCAAGGTCTACACCGACCCGGACCGGCACGAGATCGACATGGTCTTCCAATTCGAACACGTCGATCTGGATCATGACGGCAGCAAGTGGGTGGCCAAGCCGATCAAGCTCGAGGACCTCAAGGTCACCTTCAACCGCTGGCAGGTCGGGCTGGCTCAGGTCGGTTGGAACAGCCTGTACTGGAACAACCACGATCAACCCCGGGTGGTGTCCCGGTTCGGCCCCAGCAGCGGAACCGCGTCGCTCCGTCAAACAGCGGCCAAGATGCTCGGCACCGTCCTGCACCTGCACCGCGGCACGCCCTACGTCTACCAGGGCGAAGAAATCGGGATGACGAACTCGGTCTGGCCTGGGATCGACGCCTTCCGCGACATCGAATCCATCAATCACTTCTCCGAAGCGATCGCGGCCGGCGCCGACCCCGAAGCGACCCTGGACGCGATTCGCCCGGCCAGCCGGGACAACGCCCGCACCCCGATGCAGTGGAACGCCGGGCCCGGCGCCGGTTTCACCACCGGAACCCCGTGGATCGCGCTGAACCCGAACTTCGACCGGATCAACACCGAGCAGGCCATCGCCGATCCGGACTCGGTATGGCACCACTACCGGCGGCTGATCGAATTGCGGCACACCGAGCCGGTGGTGGCGCTGGGCGATTTCACCATGCTGCTGCCCGCCGACGAGCACATCTACGCGTTCCTCCGACGCCTGGACGAGGTCGAACTGCTGGTGCTGGGCAACTTCTCGTCGGAGTCGGTCGACGCCGGCGAGGTCGGTGACGGTTGGGCATCGGCGGAGGTCCTGCTGGGCGAGCCCGACCCGGCCGGTGGGCTGGGCCTGGGCCCGTGGGAGGGCCGCGTCTACCGACGCTCCCGGTCATGATCAGACCTGTCGGCGTCGACAGTGTCGCTGTCGGTGTCGGTGTCCGTGTCGGTGTCGATGTCGGGGTCGGTGGACCGGCGCTGGCGCTGCGCGTAGACCAGCGTGCCCAGCAGGGCCAGGCCGGACAGGATCAGTAGCGCCGCCGACAGTCCGGTCACGAAGGGCAGGTCGATGGGGGTGAACTCGACCACTCCCACCGCGAGCAGAGCCACCGCCGCCACGACCGCGAGCACCATCCGCCAGCGGCTGCGACTGACCTCCTCGATCCCCTGTTGGGCCTTGCCCTTGGCGTAGTCCAGCGGCTTGCGAGCCCAGTCGAACTGGGTGGCCAGAACGGCCAGACCAGCGGCGATGAGCACAAACCCGGGTCCGGGCAGCACCAGCAGGGCGATGCCGCCGAGCGCCAGGATGCCGCCGAGCACAGCGACGGCGGCCTTCTTCACGGCCGACGACCGGTCTGCGCTCTCATCCGACCCACAGTAACGACGCGCGCGAACCCACCGACTGAGGTGACAAAGTGATGCGTATGTCACCTCAGTTCGATCCTTTGAAGGAGCTCTCGATGAACATCCGCGTCGCCCTCGTCGGCGTCGGGAACTGCGCCAGTTCACTGGTGCAGGGCGTGCAGTACTACCGCCAGGCCGACCCGGAGGCCCGGGTCCCCGGCCTGATGCACGTGAAGTTCGGCGACTACCACGTCCGCGACGTCGAGTTCGTGGCCGCCTTCGACGTGGACAGCAAGAAGGTCGGCCTCGATCTGGCCGACGCCATCGGGGCCAGCGAGAACAACACCATCAGGCTTGCCGACGTGCCGCACACCGGAGTCACCGTGGCCCGCGGGACCACGCTGGACGGCCTGGGCCGCTATTACCGGGAAACCATCACCGAGTCCGACGCCGAACCGGTGGATGTGGTCGCGACCCTGCGCGAGAACGCGGTCGACGTGGTCGTCTGTTATTTGCCGGTGGGCTCGGAGCAGGCCGCAAAGTTCTACGCGCAATGCGCCATCGATGCCGGCTGCGCCTTCGTCAATGCCCTTCCCGTGTTCATCGCCGGAACCCCGGAATGGGCCGAGAAATTCCGGGCCGCCGGGCTGCCCATTGTGGGCGATGACATCAAGAGCCAGGTCGGTGCGACCATCACGCACCGGGTGCTGGCCAAGCTGTTCGAGGATCGGGGCGTCGTGCTGGAGCGGACCATGCAGCTCAACGTGGGCGGGAACATGGACTTCAAGAACATGCTGGAGCGAGACCGGTTGGAATCGAAGAAGATCTCCAAGACCCAGGCGGTGACCTCGCAGGTGGACCACGATCTCGGCGCCGGCAACGTGCACATCGGCCCGAGCGATTACGTGGCCTGGCTGGACGACCGGAAATGGGCTTATGTTCGCCTGGAGGGCCGGGCCTTCGGCGACGTGCCGCTGAACATGGAATACAAGCTCGAGGTCTGGGACTCACCCAATTCCGCCGGCGTGATCATCGACGCCATTCGGGCGGCCAAAATCGCCAAGGATCGCGGGATCGGCGGCCCGCTGTACGCGGCCTCCTCTTATTTCATGAAATCCCCGCCCACGCAGTTCCCCGACGATCAGGCCCGGGACAATGTCGAGCGCTTCATCCGGGGCGAGATCGACGCCTGACCCCGCCGCGCGCCTCAGGTGGCGGTCAGCCCCAGAGCAGCTCGTCACCCAGGGCGACGACCGCGGCGCCGGTGGCGACGGCCTTGTACCCGCGGGCACCGTTCTCGAGCAGTTCCAAGTGCTCCCGGACGTCCGGCCCGACCTCCGGCGACGGGGCCAGGCCGAGGCAGAACCGGGTGAACTCCACGCACGGTTCGGCCACCTGGACCTGGTCCAGCACCAGGGAGCGGACCGCGGTGATCAGGGTGAGTCGCTCCGGCAACGGTCTGCCGGCCAGACCTTCCGGGCAGTCCACCAGGATCGATTCCCCGGCCACCCCCTCGGTCAGGTGCGCGCCGTACCGCTGTCGCAGGCGCTCGTAGTCGCCGGTCGCCATCACGCTGATGCCGGCTTTCCCGCGCGGATCCCGGCTGTGCGGATGGTCGACATGGTGCGCGTCGAGGACCCGCTGACCGAACCGGCCGATACCGACGACCCCGTCCGGGCCGATTTCCAGGCGCGGCACCGACTCGATCAGGCTCGGGGTGTACTGCCGCAGCGGCGCCCGGCCGACCTTGAGCGGCTCCACCTGCACCTGCAGCCGAACAATCGGCCAGGGCGCGATCATGCCCCGATCGCCAAGCCGACCAGGTACGTCACCACCACGGCCAGCGCGCCGAGCATGAGCTGCCGCAATCCGCAGATCAGCAACGGGCGGCCGGTGAGCCGGCCCACGGACATGCCGCCGCCGGCCAAGGCCACCGCCGTGATGATCATGGCGGCGAGCAGGCTACCCCGCCCGACCAGGTAGGGCAGAAGCGGCAGCACCGCGCCGATCGAAAAGGCGGCCAACGAGGCCAGCCCGGCCACCAGCGCTGAGGGGAGGTCAGAGGCGTCCAACCCCAGCTCTTCCCGCGTGTGGAAGCGCAGCGCGGTGTCCGGATCCGCGGAAACGGCCTTGGCCATCCGCGCCGCCGTCTCGACGTCGGCGCCGTAACCCCGGAACGTCTCGGCCAGCTCGGCCTGTTCGGCGTCAGGGAACTTGCGGTGCATCTCCCGCTCCACCGCGACCTCGGCGTGGACCAGCTCGTTCTGATTGGTCACCGAGATGTACTCGCCGGTGCCCATGGAGAACGCGCCGGCCACCAGCCCGGCGAGGCCGGTGAGCACGATGGCGTGGGTTGAGCCGCCGCCACCGCCGACTCCGGCGATCAGGGAGGCGTTGGTGACCAGCCCGTCGACCGCGCCGAACACCGTCGGGCGCAACCAGCCCCCGGAGACGTCCCGATGTCGATGTGACCAACCCGCCCGCTGCGCCGCCTGCATTGTCGCAATGTCGGCCGCGGGAGTCTCTCCCTGCGCACCTGTCATTCGGACAGTCTGCCGGGGGTTCGGTCAGCGGCTCGAATCCGGGCCCGAATGACGGGCCAACCAGCGCAGGTCGGCGGAGCTGACTCGGTCTCGAGGGCTGCGATAGCCCAACATCTTGCCGGCTTTGGCCACAGCAAAGCAGATCGCGGCCGCGATGGGAACGGCCACCGCCGACACGCCGAGAGAGAGCAGGGTGGTCACGAAAACGCTCCGATCACATCGCCGTTGTGCTGTGGATTCGAGTGTGGTCCGTCCTCCGGATGGGCCGCTCGTGGGGGGAGATCCGGCAGATTCGCCCGGGGGCCGGCCTCGGCGATGGCGCTCACCGGGCCAGTCTCCACGACCTCACCCCTCGCTCCGACACTCGGCCATGCCGGGCAGGACGACGCCGAACGCCAGGGAGCGGACCGTGCCGTCCACGCGCCACGACACCAGCGTGCGACGCGCGGGATCAGCCGTCAGCAACACCGACACGTCCGTACCGGTGACCACGACGCAGCCCCCGGCAGCGCCGCCGGCCACCCCCGCGACCGCCGGGCTGACCGGAAGGGGCCAGGTCACGGAGCCGGCGTCGGGCGGGCCCTGCGTGCTTGCCTTCACCACTTCCAGCCGGCGGGGGGCCCAAGATCCCGGATCGGTGACGTGGGCCGACACATCGGTGAGCAACGCCGTCAGGGCCGCCCGACCTCGGTCCAGGGCATCGGAGCCGGCCGACACGGTGTCGTCCAGCTGGTAGGCGTTGATCCGGTGGACACTGCCGCCGGAGTCCGTGTAGGTCAGGGCGGTCACTTCCCCATCGGCCGTGGATGAGCTGCCGGTCGGGTGGGTCAGATCCAGGTTCGGGTCAACGGCGGCGACGTAGGCATCCAGCCGGGACCGGAACCAGGTCAGATCGATACGACCGGCGGTGACGAACGGCACCGGTTCGCAGAAGAAGCCGTCGCTATCGGTGTCCAGTACCGTGCCGTCGCTGTAGACGACCCGCTGCGGCACCAGCGTCTTGTCCACTGCGCACGTACCACCGGCCGGGCGCACGGTCAGCACGAACACGGGGGTCGCGGTGCTCGGCGGTCCAGTCTCGGTCCGGGGCAGGGTGGGCGTGACCGGTGTGGCCTGGCCTGATTGCAGGTACGACGCCGACTTCGGCGGGACGGCACACGCCGTCGTTCCGAGCGCCAAGGCGATCAGGACCGCACTCAATCCCCGGGTACCGGTCATGCGGACCCGACGCACGTCACGGGGTCGTTCGTTGCACATCATCCAGCGCCGAGGGAGACGGCGTCTCGGCGATGACGAACCGTTGATGCGACACCGCGGGCAGGATCCGGCGCACCTCGGCGACTCGGTCCGGCGAGCAGTCGACCAGGCCGTAACCGGGGTCGGCGGTGCCCAGGTCGAGCAGCGGCAGCCCGAACGGGTCGAACGCGGCCGAACGGCCGATTCCGGCCGGGCCGATCTGGTCGGCCGCGACTACGTAGCAGGTGTTCTCGATGGCCCGGGCCCGGAGCAGAGTGAGCCAGTGCTCCTCCTTGAGCGGGCCGCGCACCCAGGCCGAGGCGAGAGCGAGCACGTCGGCGCCGGCGCGCTGCAGCACCCGGAACAACTCCGGAAACCGCAGGTCGTAGCAGGTGGCCAGGCCGATGCGGAGCCCGTCCACGTCGATCACCGGCGGCGGCAGCGGGCCGGACGCCACCGACTCCGACTCCAGGAACGAGAACGCGTCGTACAGATGGATCTTGCGGTAGGTCGCCGCCAAAGCGCCGTCCCGGGCTACCAGCAGGGTGTTGTGCACCCGGCCCGATTCCGGGTCGGGCACGAACGACCCGGCCGCGATGACCACACCGGTGCGCGCCGAGGCCCGCATCACGGACGTCGCGAACGGCCCGTCCTCGGGCTCAGCCGCCCGGGCCGGCGCCCCCGGATCGGTCAGGAAACTCACCAACGAGCCTTCGGGCGTCAGTAGCAGCGCGGCTCCGTCGTCGGCCGCCCGCTCGGCTGCCGCCACCACCTGGGCGGCGTTCTGGGCCGGGTCGGACGTCGGGTTGAACTGCAACAGAGCGATTCGCACCCGCCGATTGTCTACCGAGCCGCGGCCGCCCGTCGGGCCAGTGCGGTGAACTCTTCGACGCCGAACGCGGTGCCGGATAAACCCCAGCCGCCTTCGGCGGCCTCAGTCAGGATGACCCAGGTGCGCGGCGCCGGGTCGCCGGCCAACCGGGCCACGATCTCGGTCGCCTCGGCCACGATCTGCCGCTGACCGTCGCGATTCAGCGACCCCGGCGGGGTGACGATCTGCACGCGCACCACCGGCGCGGACGTCTGGCTCGCCGTGGAGATCGACGCGGCCGGCAGCCGGTGGATGAAGGCCGCGGTGTTGTCCAGGTGGAACGGTCCGGGCTGGGCGACGCCCTCGGCCCGAAGAACGGCGTGGGCGAGCTCATGCCCGAGGGTGCTGTCCGCGTCAGCGCGCAACACATGGTTGGGCAGGTAGACGTCGATCATGGGCATGTCGTGGCTCCTGGAGTCAGGGACTGGGCTAGGCTGTTCGACATACTCTAGGTATGTGGCTCGTCATAGTCCAGGAGAATACGTGGCCGACGGGATACGCGATCGGATGGCCGCCGGCGCGGCGGAACTTCTGGCCCGCCACGGCCCCCAGGCGACCTCGTTCTCGGAGGTCCTGGCCTACACCAAGTCTCCGCGCGGCTCGGTGTATCACCATTTCCCAGGCGGTAAGGACGAGCTGGTCGGCGCGGCCATTGAGGTCACCGCGACCCGTGCCCAGGACCTACTGGAGAGCATGCGCGGGGCACCCGCGGCGGACGTGGCCGAGTACTTCCTGGAGATCTGGCGGACGCTGCTGACCCGGACCGACTTCCGGGTCGGCTGCGCCCTGGTCGCGGTGACCACCGCGTCCGACTCCGACGACCTCGTCGCTCTGGCCGCGGCCGCCTTCCGGGGCTGGCGGGACCGGCTCGCCGAACTCTTGCAGGCAGGCGGGCTGGCGCCGGACCGGGCGAGCCGGACTGCCACACTGCTGCTGGCGGCGAGCGAGGGTGCAGTGGTGCTCAGCCGGGCCGAGCGCTCGATCGAGCCGTTCGACAGCGTGGCCGCCGACCTACTGGACCGGGTGCGCAACGGCTAGAGCCTGCCGACCGTTCGAACCAGCTGACTCAACGACAGGTCGGGTACGTACGCGTGTCCGATGGCCGCGGCGATCCGGGGCAACGCGGCCGAGTCCGGGAAGCACATGTACAGCGGCTGGTACTCGGGCTGGAACTTGGCCTTGAAGGCAAGCAGCGACCGGAAGCCGTAGATCGGTTCCAGCGTGCGGCCGAGCAGGTCCAGCACTCGTTGCATGCCTCCGAGATCGCCCTCGCCCGACGCCCGGGCCAGCGGCGCGCCGGACAGGCTGACGAAGGTCGCGCCCTGCGCCTGGAAGGCCAGCGCCGCGCTGGCGATCAGGAACTCCATCACCCCCGGGAACCCGTCCCCCGGCCGGCGCATGAAATCCAGGGTCCAGCCGATGACCACGTTGTCCTGGTAGACCGGCAGCCAGCTGGTGATGCCGTGCAACCGGCCGGCCGTGTCCACGGCCAGCAGGCAGCGCACCTCGGGGTCGTTGAGTTCATCGACTCCGCCGAGGGTGAAGCCCATCTCGGGCAGGGCCTTGTCCGCGACCCATTCCTCCGACATGGCCAGCACCTGCTCGACCAGGGTGGTCGGGGCAGTCGGGAAGCTGACCCACAGCGCCTGGATGCCGCCGCGCGCGGCCCGATTGATGGAGGTGCGGATGTCCTGGAACTTCTTGCCCTTGAACGCGAGCGAGCCCAGCCGCAGGACGGTCTCCTCGGCCACCTGAACGTCTTGCCAACCCAGGCGCAGGGTGACCTGCCGGGTCTCGGCGGTGACCGAATACAGGCAGGGCATCCAGCCGTGCGCGTCGCAGAAGCGCGCGAACTCGGCCACCGCGGCCGCGCGCTCGGCCCTGGGACCGACCGGGTCGACGGTGGTCAACGCGACCCCGCCGTGGGCCCGGTAGGCCACGTAGGTGGTGCCGGCGGCGTTGAACCAGTAGGTGTTGCCCTCCCAGGTCGTCAGGTAGGACAACGCCGACCCGCCGGTGGTGCGCAGGATGTCTCGGGCGTGTGCGGCGTCGCCGGTGCGCCCGGCCACCCAGGTGGCTCGGAAACTGAGCAACACGCCGACCAGCGCGACCAGCCAGACGACCACGCCGGTCCACTCGATGAGCTGGGTGGCGGCCCAGCTGTGCGGAATCAAACGGGGGCTGGCCAGCGACAGGTAGCCGGGGGGCACCAGCCGGAGCGGGAAGGTCCGGACGAGGGCGAGCAGATCCGGACGGGGCGTGAGCGCACCGGCGACCAGTTCACCGATGACCAGATAGGCCACCAGCACGACGAGTAGGAAGACGCCCAGCAGCACCGTCAGTCGGCGGTAGGTCCCGCGCGGCGCGCTGACCCGGAAGGCGCGGCGCGTCGCATACAGCAGCGCCAGCAGTATCAGCGGGACGAGGATGGGCGGAACCAGCCCGGGCGCGCCGCGGAGGTCGAGCAGGGCCAGCCGGCCGAACCTGCCGTTGCGGTGCAGCACCGTGGTCAGCAGCAGAGTGAGCCCGAACCCGAGCAGCAGCAGCTGGGCCACCCCGGCCAACCACCAGGCGGACCGCCGCCCGCGGTACAGGCCCCAGGCCAGGACGAGGACCACGATCGCCGGCAGGATCGCCTGCACTGACGGACCCAGCCCGCGGAACCGGTTCTGCAGCAGCAGCTCGGCGCACAGCTGCTGCTGGGCCTGGTCGGCGCAGATCGATCGGAGCTGCCCCGAGGCCACCCGGGGCGAGACGAACAGATAGCGCAGCACCCGGAACGGCCCGACCGCGGTCGACGAGGAGCTGACCAGCAGTGGGCCGGCGGCGCTGATCCCGACGATGAGCGCGACCAGCGACCGGGTCTCCCGGCGGGTCGAGGCGACCAGCACGCGAGGTCCGGCGGGGCGCCAGAGGATCGCCCCCGCCACCAGCCCGACAGTCGCCCCGGCCAGTGCCAGCGAATCGTCCAGATGTCCGCTGAACAGTGCGAACGAGCCCAGCAGGGTAAAGCCGAGGAGACGCACCCGGCGGCGCCACAAGGCACTCCAGCGGGCGCTGTCGGCCATCAACAGACCGACCGCGAAGGTCATCGGGGTGACCGCAACACTGGCCTGCAGCGAGTCGCTCCAGCTCTCGTCGAGGGGGTCGAGCAGC
Source organism: Nakamurella sp. (assembly GCA_965277905.1). Taxonomy (GTDB): domain Bacteria; phylum Actinomycetota; class Actinomycetes; order Mycobacteriales; family Nakamurellaceae; genus Nakamurella. The sequence goes on along the minus strand of CBDIDW010000006.1, from coordinate 2,055,949 downwards.
GCCACCGACACGAGGCCGAGCAGGACGCCGAGCACCTGGATGGCCAGCCCGAGCGCGGCGGTGGCCAGCGCGCCACGATGACGCTCCACCACCACCCCGACGGCCACCAGCACCGCCGTGGCCAGCAGGTAGTCGGTCAGCCGCCCCGCCCACAACCCCGAGGTGAGCAGCATGATCAGGTGCCCGGAGGCGAGGTGGGGCGCGCTGGCCCCGACCCACGAGGCGAGCCCGGCCGGCGGCCCGTCGAACAGGGAGCCCGTGAACACCGCGAGCAGCCAGATCGTCGCGATCACGCCGACGGTCAGCGGCGCCTCGCCCAGGCGCCGGCCCACCCGGCCGAGCCGGTCCACCGAGGCCCAGCGGCCGTTCGCCGGGCCGGCCGTGGCCGGCGGTGCCGGGCCCCGGTCGGGCGCCGTGTCGCTGGCCGGGGGTGCCGGTCTCTCCTCGGGTGCGGCGGCGACGGCCGAGGCGGGGTCCTCGGGCGTACTGGGCGCGGATCTGGCCATCAGTGCCGGCGGTGGTCCTGGATGGTCATCCGGGCGCCGAAGCGGGGTTTGAACCCGAACCCGGACACCTCCAGCAGACGGATCACCCGCCCGCGATGGGGACGCCAAGGAGCCAGGAATTCAACCATCTCCGGGTCGGTGAACGGCCGGCCGACAAACGTCCAGCCCACCATGCCGGCAATGTGGAAGTCGCCCACCGACAGTGCGTCGGCATCGCCCAGCGCGCGCACCGCCACCTCGGCCGCCGTCCACTCGCCCACCCCCGGCACCGCGCGCAGCCGCCGGTGGGCCTGCTCGACCGGGAGGTGAACGCAGTCCTCCAACTGTCGGGCCAGTCGAGCGCACTCGACCACGGTGCGGGCTCGTTTCGGGTCGACCCCGGCCCGGTGGAACTCCCAGGAGGGCACCAACGACCAGGCCCGAGCGTCCGGCGGCACCCGCATGCCCTCCGGGACCGGACCCGGCGCGGGCGAGCCGTACCGGGCAACGAGGTAACGGAAGGCCCGGCGGGCCTCCAGGCCGGTCACCTTCTGTTCCAGCACAGCCGGGATGAGCGCCTCCAGCACCCGGCCGGTGCGGGGGATGCGCAGCCCTGGGCATCGGCGCAGGGCCTCGTCCAGCAGCGGGTGGTCGGGCGCAAACGAGGGGTCATCATTCTCGCCGAGCAGACCGGGGACAGTGCTGATCAGCTCTGTGGCGCCCGGTCCCCAGGCCCGGCATTCCACCCGATACCGGTCGAGCGGCCGCAGCCGGTAGCTGACCGGCCCGGAGACCATCGACGATGTTCGCCACAACATTCCGTCCGGGGTGACCCGATGACAGGGGTCGGCGGTGCCGCGCCGCAACGAACCCAGGGTGGCGTGCAGGTCGAGCGGCCGACCCGACTCGTGCACCATCCCGACCTGCATCTCCATGACCAGGTCAGCTTGCCAGAGCGGACCGACACCGGGCCGGGTTCGGTGCAGGCGTCGAGCGCGGGGATCGCGACATGCCCCATCAGGGTGGCCCGGTTCAGCGCGATGCGCGCAACAGGCGCATCCTGGTGCCAGAACGCCAGAGGAATCGGGGCCAGAGTGGGCGAACACGGTGGTTTCAGCGGCGATGTCGAGTCGATCTACTCGGACGATTCGACCTCGACCGGCAAGAGCGCGGTCCTCATCGCCTCGGTGGCGGCGCTGGGCGGGTTCCTGTTCGGCTACGACAGTGCGGTGATCAACGGGGCCACCACCGCCATCCAGAACCAGTTCAAGGTGGCCCCGCTGACCTTGGGTTTTGCGGTGGCGTCGGCGCTGCTGGGCGCCGCGGTCGGCGCCCTGACCGCGGGTCGCATCGCCGACCGGGTGGGCCGGCTGGCCGTCATGAAGATCGCCGCCGTGCTCTTCTTCATCAGCGCGATCGGTGCCGGGCTCGCGCCCAACCTCTGGTTGCTGGTCGTCTTCCGGGTCATCGGCGGCCTCGGCGTCGGCGTGGCCTCGGTGATCGCGCCCGCCTACATCGCCGAGATCGCCCCGGCCCGGATCCGGGGCCGGCTCGGGTCTTTGCAGCAGCTGGCCATCGTCACCGGCATCCTGCTCTCGCTGCTGGTCGACACCCTGCTCGCGCATTTCGCGGGCGGTTCGGAGAAGAACCTGTGGCTGGGGCTGGAAGCCTGGCGCTGGATGTTCATCGCTATGGTCATCCCGGCTCTGGTATACGGCCTGCTCTCGCTGACCATTCCGGAGTCACCGCGCTACCTGATCGCGACCCACCGGATCCCTGAAGCCCGCAAGATCCTGTCCGGTCTGCTCGGCGAAAAGGGCATTGACGTCACCATCGACCGGATCGAAAGCACCTTGGCCCGCGAGAAGGCGCCGTCGTGGTGGGACATGGTGCGCCCGGGCACCCCGCACAGTTTTGGCGGCCGGTTCAAGCTGTTGCCGATTGTCTGGATCGGGCTCGGCCTTTCCGTGTTCCAGCAATTCGTCGGTATCAACGTGATCTTCTACTACTCGAACATTCTCTGGCAGGCCGTCGGCTTCTCCGAGAGCGACTCGTTCATCTTCACCCTGATCAGTGCGGTGGTGAACGTGCTCACCACGTTCATCGCCATCGCCGCGGTCGACCGGTTCGGCCGGAAACCGTTGCTGCTCATCGGCTCCACCGGCATGGCCATCGCGCTGGTGGTGATGACGGTGATCTTCACCGGCGCCAGTCTGGGTCCGGACGGCAATCCCGTACTCACCGGTGCGGCCGGGCCGATCGCGCTGGTCGCGGCCAATATCTTCGTCATCTCGTTCGGCATGTCCTGGGGTCCGGTGGTCTGGGTCCTGCTGGGCGAGGCGTTCCCGAACAAGATCCGGGCCGCGGCCCTGGCCTTCGCCGCCGGTGGGCAGTGGGTGGCCAACTGGTTGATCACGGTCACGTTCCCGCAGCTCAAATCGACGCTCGGTATTGCCTACGGGTTCTACGCCTTGTGCGCCATCCTGTCCTTCGTGTTCGTGGCGAAATTCGTCAAGGAGACCAAGGGTCGGGAGTTGGAGGACATGGGCGAGGAAGGCGTCGCCGAGCAGGCTGCGACCGCCTGACTCACGCCCCGGCCGCGCGGGCCGCAGCGGCTCGCCGGATCAGGTGATCCCGCTCGCCGGCATGGCTGGTGCGGTCCGCGGCGCGTCGGTAGTACTCCGCGGCCCGATCCGAGTTGCCGGCGCGCTCGTGCAGATGGGCGCGCACCGCGTCGAGTCGGGGCAGCCGCTCGTCCATGCCGTCGAGCGCACGCAGACCGACGAGCGGGCCGTCCACCATGCCCAGCGCCACCGCGCGGTTCAGTTCGGCGATCGGGTTGTGGCCGAACGCGATCAGCTCGTCGTACCAGGCCAGGATCTGCGGCCAGTCGGTCTCGGTCGCCGTGCGGGCGTCGTCGTGCAGGGCAGCGATGGCCGCCTGGACCTGATAGGGGCCGTGTCGGTCCAGAGACAGTGCAGTGCGCAGGATCCCGACTCCCTCGGTGATCATCGCGGTGTCCCACCGGGTGCGGTCCTGATCGTCGAGGGTGACCAGCTGACCGCATTCGTCGGTCCGGGCCGGCCGTCGGGCCTGGGTCAACAGCATGAGCGCGAGTAATCCGGCAACCTCGGGGTCGACCGTCTCCCGGGCCAACGTCCGGGTCAGCCGAATGGCCTCGGCCGATAGATCCACCGACCCGAGGTGACCGGCCGTGAAGATCAGGTAGAGCACCTTCAGCACGCTGACCAGATCACCCGGGTGTCGGAATTCCGCCTGCGCGAGTTGGCGTTTGGCCCGACTGATGCGCTGGGCCACGGTCGGCTCGGGCATCAGGTAGGACTCGGCGATCTCCCTGGTGGTCAGCCCGCCCACCGCGCGCAGGGTCAGGGCCACCGCCGACCCCGACGACAACGCGGGGTGGCAGCAGCGAAACAGCAGCCACAACGAGTCGTCGGTCGGCTCGGTCGGTCCGGGCTCCCGATCCAGGAAGAGGTCGTCCTCGCGCCGGCGGCGAGCGACCTCCGTGCGGTGCGCGTCGATCAGCCGCCGGCCGGCCACCCGCAGTAACCAACCCTTGGGGTCGTCCGGCGGATGCCCGCCCCAGGTCCGGACCGCCTCCACCAGCGCGTCCTGAACGGCGTCCTCGGCCGTGGCGAAGTCGTTGCCGCGTCGCATCAGCACCGCGACGACGTCCGGGATGACGGCGCGCAGGCGCTCCTGCGGCAGCACGTCAGTCGGTGTTGGCCGGGAGGTCGTCCATCACCGGACGCACCTCGATCCACTCGTAGATCGGCTTGCCGCCCAGGCCCGGCGCCGACGAGACAAAGGCGGCGATCTCATGGGCGCGTGCCTCGTGCTCGACATCGACCAGGTACCAGCCGGCGATGAGCTCCTTGGCCTCGGGGAACGGGCCGTCGGTGACCGGCGGCGCGTCCGGGCCGCCGTAGCGGACATAGCTTCCGGCCGGGCTGAGCCCCTCCGCGGAGACGAACTCGCCGCTCTCTTGGAGCATGCACCCGACCTCACGTTGGAAGGCGATGTGCGCGGTGATCTCGTCCACCGACCATTCGCTCATCGGGACACATCCCGGAAGCGGCGCCGGACCACCGTTGTAGTGCTTCAGTAACAGGAATTTGGGCATGGGGTGAATCCTCCTTGGTGGGAAGGCGGCCGGTGTGCCGCCCTCACCACCCGGGACGGAGCCGCTGGCCCGTTCTCGACATGTGTGGGTCACACGACGATGGAGACCATCCGCCCGGGGACCACGACGACCTTGCGGGGCGCGGCGCCGGCCAAGATCTCGACGATGCGGGGCTCGGCCAGGGCGGCGGCCTCGATCTGTCCGGCCGGAGTGTCGGCGGCGACCGAGATGTGCGCCCGCACCTTGCCCTTCAGCTGGATCGGATACTCGACCGAATCGTCCACCAGCAGGGCCGGGTCGGCGACCGGGAAGGGGCCGTGGGCCAGCGACTGCGCATGCCCCAGCCGCGACCACAGCTCCTCGGCCACGTGTGGGGCCAGCGGAGCGGTCATCAGCACCAGCGCCTCGGCGACCTCCCGCGGGGCCCGGCTGCCGGCCTTGGTGACGTGGTTGGCCAGCTGGATGAGCTTGGCGATGGCGGTGTTGTAGGCCATCGCCACGTAGTCCGAGCGCACTCCGTCGATGGTGCGGTGCAACAGCTTTCGGGTCTGCTCATCCGGGTCCTGGTCGGAGGTCACGGTGTCGCCGGAGTGCTCGTCGACCACCAACCGCCACAGCCGCTGCAGGTAGCGCTGCGAGCCAACCACGTCGCGGGTCTGCCAGGGCCGGGAGATGTCCAGCGGGCCCATGCCCATCTCGTACATCCGGAAGGTGTCCGCCCCGTATCGGGCGCACATGTCGTCCGGGGTGACCACGTTGTTCAGGCTCTTGCCCATCTTTCCGTACTCGCGGTGGACCGGCTGGTCCTGGAACCGGAAGTCACCGGGTTCGTCCTCGGTCACCGCCTCGGCGGGCACGTAGAAGCCGCGATCGTCGGTGTACGCGTAGGCCTGGATGTAGCCCTGGTTGAACAACCGCCGATAGGGCTCCTCGGTGGACACGTGGCCCAGGTCGTACAGCACCTTGTGCCAGAACCGCGAGTACAGCAGGTGCAGTACTGCGTGCTCGACCCCCCCGACGTACAGATCCACCCCGCCCGGATCGCCCGGCCGGGCCGGGTCCTTGCCCATCCAATAATTCTCGATCTCCGGATCGCAGAAACGCTTCTCGTTGCTCGGATCCAGATAGCGCATCTCGTACCAGCACGAACCCGCCCACTGCGGCATCACGTTCAGCTCGCGCCGGTAGGACTTCTCCCCGTCGCCCAGGTCCAGGGTGACCGTGGCCCACTCGGTCGCCCGGGCCAGCGGCGAACTGGGCTCCGAATCGGCATCGTCGGGGTCCAGCGCGGTCGGCGCGTAGTCGTCGATGTCGGGCAGGGTCAGCGGCAGCCGGTCCTCGGGCAGGGCGATCGCGGTGCCGTGCTCGTCGTAGACGATCGGGAACGGCTCACCCCAGTAGCGCTGCCGGGAGAACAGCCAGTCGCGCAGCTTGTACTGCTTGCGGGGGCGCCCGAAACCTTTGGCCGCCAGCCAGTCGATCATCGTCTGCTTGGCCTGCGCCACGGGCAGGCCGTTCAGATCCAGCTCGCCGTTGCTCGAGTTGATGGCCGGGCCGTCACCGGTGAACGCCTCGTCCTGCGGATGGCCGTCGGTCGGCTGCACGGTCCGGATGATCGGCAACGCAAAAGCTTTGGCGAAATCCCAGTCCCGGGTGTCCTGGCCGGGCACGGCCATGATGGCGCCGGTGCCGTAGCCCATCAGGACGTAATCGGCAATGAAGATCGGCACTCGGGCGTCGTTGGCCGGGTTCAGGGCGTAGGCCCCGGTGAACACCCCGGTCTTCTCCTTGTTCTCCTGCCGATCCAGATCCGACTTACGGGACGCCGTCAACCGGTAGCCGGCCACCGCCTCGGCCGGGGTGGCGGCGTCACCGGTCCAGGCCGCCGCCACATCGGCGGGCCACGACGAGGCGACCAACGCATCGACCAGCGGGTGCTCGGGAGCCAGCACCAGGTAGGTGGCACCGAACAGGGTGTCCGGCCGGGTGGTGTAGACCTCGACCTGCTCGGGCCGGATGACCTGGGCGCGGTCCGTCAGCGCGGTGGCCTCGTCCTGGGTCCGCCGCGCGCCCAGCTCGGTCAACACCGGGAAGGCGATCTCGGCGCCGGTCGACCGGCCGATCCAGTTGCGCTGCATGTTCTTGACCGACTCGGGCCAGTCCAGCCGGTCCAGGTCGTCGATCAGCCGGTCGGCGTACGCGGTGATCCGCATCTTCCATTGCCGCAGATTCCGGCGGAACACCGGGAAGTTGCCGATCTCGGATTTCCCGTCGGCGGTGACCTCCTCGTTGGACAGCACCGTGCCCAGCCCCGGGCACCAGTTGACCGGGGCCTGGCTGATATAGGCCAGCCGGTGATCGGCCAGCACGGCCGCGCGCTCCGGTTCGGACAGCTCGGTCCAGGGACGGCCGGGAGCGGACCGGACGCCGGTGGCGAACTCACCGGCCAGATCGTCGATGGGCCGGGCTCGCCGGACGGCCGGGTCGTACCAGGAGTTGAACAGCTGCAGGAAGATCCACTGCGTCCACTTGAAGAACTCGGGATCGCTGGTGGCGACGCTGCGGCGCGGGTCGTGGGCGAAACCCAGCCGGCGCAGCTGGGCCCGATAGGTGGCGATGTTGGCCGCCGTGGTCACCCGCGGGTGGGTACCGGTCTTGATCGCGTACTGCTCGGCCGGCAGCCCGAAAGAGTCGAAACCCACGGTGTGCAGGACGTTCCGGCCGGTCATCCGCAGGAAGCGGCCCAGGGCGTCGGTGGCGATGTACCCCAGCGGGTGCCCGACGTGCAGGCCGGCCCCGGACGGATACGGAAACATGTCCAGGATGTAGGTCTTGTTCTCCGGCACGGGTGATCCGTCGGTCGGCGCCAGCAGGCCAGCCGGGTTCGGGGTCTGGAACGTGCCCTCGGCCGCCCAACGGTCCTGCCAGCGGGCCTCGATCTCGTTGGCCAGCGCCGCGGTGTAGCGGAACGGCGTATCGGACTCCACCGTGGTCATCGTGCTTCTCCTGAGCTCTGGCTGTCGGCGGGCACAAAAAATCCCTCCTGGAATCAGGAGGGATCGCCGCGCGAGCCGGTTGAGGACCGGTCAGCGCGGCTGACGAAGAAGGGTGCGTCCGCCGGGCATGTGGGCAGTCTAGACCGCGGGATCAAGCCGGATGCCTGACGATGCAGGCATGCGGATCACAGTGACCAGCGTTTTCGTCGACGACCAGAGCAAGGCGTTGGCCTTCTACACCGACGTGCTCGGCTTCCGGCCCAAGCGCGACATCCCGTTGGGTGAGTTCCGCTGGCTGACCGTGGTCTCCCCGGATGCTCCGGACGGCGTCGAACTCCTGATGGAGCCGACCGTGCACCCGGCCGCCACCACCTTCCAGTCGGCGCTCAAGGCCGACGGCATCCCGTGCACCTCGTTCACCGTGGACGACGTCCGGTCCGAGTACGAACGGCTGGCCGGCCTGGGCGTCCGGTTCACCCAGCCTCCGGTGTCGGCCGGGCCGGTCACCATCGCCGTCCTCGACGACACCTGCGGCAACCTGATCCAGATCAGCACCCCGGCCTGACGGTTAGGCTGCTGACGTGGCTGGATCGGGTGTGACCGTCCCTCTCGGGGTGCTGCTGTTGCTGGTCGCGGTGTGGGCGGCGGTCACGGCCCGCGGCGGCTGGATCGGCGCGCTGCATCGCGACGGCCGGCTCGGCGCCCGCACCCCGGCCGCCTCCTCCTCCGACGACGCCTTTGCCCTGGCCAACCGGGTCGCCGCGCCGGTCATGGCCGGCGCCGCCGGCGCGGCCCTGGTGACCGGGGTCATCGTGCTGGCCGTGCCGCTGTCGATCGCGGCAGTGCTGGTGGTCGCCGGGCTGGGCCTGCTCGGCTCGGTGGTGCTGGCCATCGCCGGCGCCACCTTGGGGGAGCGGGCCGCGCGCACTCTGCCGGTGCCGGCCCGGGCGCCGGGCTCGAGTTCCGCCTGCGACGGGTGCGGGTGTGGCGGGGGCGGTTGTGCCGCGCTGACCCGACGGGACGCCGCGACCGCCGGCTGAACCCGGCTCGATCAGTTGCGGTGTTCGTCGGCCGGTAGGTAGGCCTGCCAGGCCAGCGGGAACCCCTGCCGGCGCAACACCCGGAACCACAGGTCGAGCTTCGGTCCGGCCAATACGTCGGCGGTGCGCGCCGGCAGCACGTGCCAGGCGCCCTCGGCGATCTCCGTCTCGAGCTGCTCCGGGCCCCAGCCGGAATGTCCGGCAAAGATCCGGACCCCGTCCATGTGGAGCGCAGCGTCGTCCGGGTCGGAATCCAGGTCGACCAGCACCACCGAACCCGCCACCCGCACCACTCCGGGCACCTCGGTGGGATCGACCCCGGTCCGGGTCACACCCAGGCACATCGCGCCGGACAGCTGCACCGGACCTCCGGCGAACACCGCTTGCGGCTTGGCCGCCCGAGCCACCCAGCCCGGGAGAATGGAATGCACGGCGGTCTCGGTCCGCCGGTTCAGCACCAGTCCGGCGGAACCATCCGCACCGTGGGCCACGAGGTACACCACCGTGCGGCGGAAGTTCGGGTCGAGCAGCGTCGGGGTCGCCACCAGCAGCATTCCGGCCGCGGGCAGCCGCTGATCGAACCGTCGACCAGGTGGGGAAGCACCCGCAGCGCCTTCTGAGGACGCGTCGTCGCCTGGCCAGGTCTGTCCCGGTTCGTCCGTTGCCATCGCGCACATTGTGAACCGTTCCGGGCCGACGCACCGACCCGCGGGGCAAATTTGCCTTCGCTCCTCGGTCATGATGTCCGTCGTGACGTCCGCCGCCCGCCGCCTCTGCCTACTGATCCTGTCGCTGGCCGTGGTTGGTTGCTCCTCGACCACCGAACCGTCGACGGTGACCATCACCTCGGTCGCGGTCATTGCGCCGAGCACGGCCGGGTCGGTGCCGGTGGTGCCGGTCGTCAGCTCCGATCCCAGCGCCCCGTCGCCGGAGTCCGCCTCAGACAGCTCGGCCAGCTCCCCCGGCGTCGTCAGCAGCGCCCCGAACAGCTCGGCGGCATCTTCCGGCGCCACACCGCCCAGCACCGCACCCACTGCAGGCCTGGCCTGGCCGGCCACCGGGGCAGCCGCCTTCCAGGTCGGGGATGGTCCGGTCCGCAGCCACGGCGACGACCGGCCCCGGGCCATCGCCAGCGTGGCCAAGGTCATGACGGCCTATGTGATCCTGCTGATGATGCCGCTGGACACCGGCCAGACCGGCCCGGCCTACACGATCACCGTCGCCGACGTGGCCGACGCCGACCGTCGCTACCAACTCGACGAGTCCGGGGTGCCGGTCAAAAAGGGCGAGGTGATCAATGAACGAGAGATGCTGCAGGCGTTGATGCTGCCGTCGGCCAACAACATCGCGGCGGTGCTGGCCAAGTGGCAGCGCGGCACCGAGGCGCTCTTCGTGGCCGAGATGAACGCCAAGGCCGCAGAGCTGGGCATGACCCACACCCACTACACCGACCCCAGTGGTTACTCCGACACCACGACGTCGACCGCCACGGACCAACTCCTGCTGGTCAACGCGGCCATGAAGATCGCCGCCTTCGCGGATCTGGTCAAACTCAAGACAGCACGCATTCCGGTGGCCGGCGAGGTCTACAACACCAATCCGCTGCTGGGCAAGGACGGCTTCGTCGGGATCAAGACCGGCTCCGACGACGCCGCCGGAGGCTGCCTGGCCTTTCGGACGGTCCAGACCTCCAGTGGCCAGCAGCTCACCATCACCGGGGTGGTGTTGGGGCAGCCGGGACCGAATCTGATCGCGGCCGGGGCAAACGCGGCTCGCGTGCTGGCGGACAGCGTGACCGACTGACCCCGGTCGACGGTGCCGCGTTCAGCGGCGCGACGTACGGTGCAGGCGTGACCGCCGTCGCCCCGCACTCGGCGAACGCATCAGCGGTGGCCCCTGAGCGGGGGTTGCGGTCGCTGGTGCGTCATCCCGGGCTGCGCAAGCTGGCGCTGGTCAGGTTGTTGGCCGCGCTCGGCGACGGCGCGTTCCAGGGTGCGCTGGCCAACGTGGTCCTGTTCGACCCGACCCGGAACACCCGGCCCGCCGACATCGCGGCCGGCTTCGCGGTGCTGCTGCTGCCGTACTCGTTGATCGGACCGTTCGCCGGGGCCCTGCTCGACCGGTGGAGTCGGCGGCAGGTGCTGGTCTGGTCGAACGTGCTCCGGGCGTTCGTGGTCGGGGTGTTGGCCATTCTGTTGCTGTCCGGCACCCCGTTGTGGGCGCTGTTGGTGGTCGCGTTGCTGGTGGTCGGGGTGGGCCGGTTCGTCGGATCCGGACTGTCGGCTTCGCTGCCGCACGTGGTCCCGACCACCTCGCTGGTCGGGGCCAACTCGCTGACCACCACGCTCGGATCGATCGCCACCCTGACCGGCGGCGGTTACGCCATCGGACTGCGCTCCGCCGTCGGCCCGTCGCACCTGGGGACGGCCGGGGTGACCGCCTCGGTGGCGCTGTTCTTCCTGGCCGCCAGCCTGGTCGCCCGTCGGTTCCGCCGGGACGCGCTCGGGCCCGACGAGACGGACGAGCCCCCGCAGCCCCTGCTGGCCATCCTCGAGGGCTTCACGGCCGGCTTCCGGTACGCGATCCACCACGTCACGGTGTGGCTGAACATCGCCATGGTCATGGTCGTCCGGCTCTGTGTCGGGCTGTCGACGATGGTCGTGCTGTTGCTGTTCCGCAACCACTTCACCGGGCACCACGGGATCATGCGCGGCGGTTTGGGCGGGGTGTCCGAGGTGCTGGCCGCGGCCGGCCTGGGCCTGTTCCTGGGGGCGGTGACCACCGCGCCGATGGTGCACTGGCTGGGCCGGACCCGCTGGGTGGTCATCCTGCTGGCCTTCGCGGCCGTTGTCGTGCTCGGCGTCGGCGCCCAGTTCAACCAGGTCAGCACGCTAATCACGGCGCTGCTGCTGGCGCTGGTCTATCAATCCACCAAGGTGTGCGCGGATGCCGTGGTCCAGGCCGACTCCGACGACGCCCACATCGGCCGGGTCTTCGCGCTCTACGACACCGCCAGCAACGTGTTCTACGTGTGCGGATTCGTCATCGCCGCGACCTTCGTCCCGAACAGCGGGCTGAGCTACCCGGTCGTCTTTCTGGCCGCCGGCCTCTTCCTGGCCACCTCGATGGGCTACGGGATGGTCATGCGCGGACGCCGCCACCTGCACTCCCACATCCTCTGACCCGCGCGGATCCCCTACCCCGGCGCGGATCCACTACCCCGGCGCGGACCACTACCCCGGCGCGGATCCACAGCACGCGGCGCGGATCCACAGCACGTTTTTGGCCCTCGAGAGACGGGAAAACGTGCTGTGGATCCGCGCAGAGACGGGGTCAGGGGAGGCGGGGGGTCAGCGGGGGTCAATCGGGGTCAGTGGCGGCCCAGTGGTGGTTCTGGTCATGGTCCTGGCCCGCCATCGGATCGGTACCAGGGTCTGCACCCGAGTCGGATGGGCCGCCCAGGTCCACGACATGGCTGGTGCCGTGGTCGAACGCGCCGACCTCGGTGATGCTCTCGTGCCCCACCTCGGCCGAGCCGGGCACCGATTCGGCCTGGTCCCAATGGCCCAGCCCGGACGGGTCGTGATAGGCCGTGTCATAGATGCCGTCGTGGTGCGAGGACACCAGGATGGTGTCCACCCGGCCGTCCCCGTCCGAGTCCCAGGCGATCGCGTCCGCGTGCCCCGACCCGTCGAAGTCCAGGTGGATGCCGTCGGGGTGACCGTCCCCGTTCACATCGACATCCGGCGCACCCGCGTAGGTCTGGGTCGGGGTGTGGCTGTCGCCGAAGGCGTAGCTGAGCGTGGCTGGATCGTGCTCCACGGCGCCGGACACCTCGGGCGTGTACGGCTCGGACAGATCCCAGTGGCCTTGGCCCGACGGGTCGTAGTAGGCCGTGTCGTAGACGCCGTCATGGTGCGAGGACACCAGGATGGTGTCCACCCGGCCGTCCCCATCCGAATCCCAGGCGATCGCGTCCGCGTGCCCCGACCCGTCGAAATCGAGCCGGACCCCGTCGGGATTCCCGTCGCCGTCCACGTCCACGTCGGCCGCGCCGGTGTACGTCTGCGTGGGCGTGTGGTCGTCGCCGAACGCATAGGTCAGGCCGGTCATCCCGGTTCGACGGTCCCGACGCCGGCCGGGTTCCCGGGTGCCGGAATCTGAGCGGCCACGCCGGCGATGAGCAGGTCGACGCCGAACCCGAAGCGGGCCTCGTCGTCGCCGCCCATGACCGCATGCAAATGGTGGGTCAGGTACGGGTAGCGGCTGGCGGGCAGCCGGGCGAACCGCTGCGCCAACCCGGTGAAGTACTCGTGACCGATCTCCCGCGGATCGCGACCCGACTCGTCGGTGAACCGTCGGCCCATCATCGCGCCCTCGATCACGTCGGCGTCCACGAACAACGCCATGGAATCAAGCGTCCATCCGGCCACCCGCGGCGGTACCCCGCCGTCGATCATGGCCGTGAGCAGACGTTCGGTGATGGCCAGCGCGGGCGGACTCTCCGGGACCTGGCCCAAGCCGAGTCGAGCGGCGTCGGAGTGCCGGCGGAGCTCGGTGCGCGTGCCGTGCGCCCAGTTCCGAAGCGTGTCCTGCCAGGTCGGCCCGTCGTCGAAGCGGATCTTGGCCAGGATTTTCTCCCAGACCAGGGTGAGCAGCGCGTCCTTGCTGTGTACGTGCGCATACAGGCTGGCCGGGCCGGTGCCGAATTCGGTGGCCACCCGGCGCATGGAGACGGCGTCGACGCCCTCGGCGTCCACGATGTGCAGGGCCACCTCCACGATCGCCGGCAGACTCAGAGCCCGCCGGCGGCGCGATCGGGTGCGGACGGGCGCCGCACTCGAGGTCATACCCCGAGATACTAGGGGAGAAGTCAGGGTTGACACGAACAGTGTTCGTCGGTAGAACGGTGTTCGTCGAACGAACGCCGTTCGACAGCGAGGGGACCCTGATGACCACCACACCCACCGACGCCGCCGCCGACGAGCGGGGCCGACTGGCCGCCGTCGGTTACGCACTGCGCTGGCCGGCCCTGTTCGTCATCCTGGCCGCCGAGGTCATGGATCTGCTGGACGCGCTGATCACCTCGATCGCGGGTCCGACCATCGTCCGCGACCTGGGCGGCGGCCAGACCCTGATCCAGTGGCTGTCGGCCGGCTACACCATCGCCATGGCCAGCGGGCTGCTCATCGGCGGCCGGCTGGGCGACATCTACGGGCGGCGCCGGATGTTCCTGATCGGCATGAGCGGGTTCACCCTGATGTCGCTGGCCTGCGCACTCTCGGTCTCGCCGGGCATGCTGATCACCTTCCGGGTGCTGCAGGGCCTGATCGGCGCGGTCATGCTGCCGCAGGGCCTGGGCATGATCAAGGAGATGTTCCCGCCGGCCGAAGCGACCAAGGCCTTCGGCGCGTTCGGTCCGGTGATGGGGCTGTCCGCGGTGGGCGGTCCGATCCTGGCCGGCTGGCTGGTGACCGCCAACCTGTTCGGCTGGGAATGGCGGACCATCTTCGCCATCAACATCCCGATCGGGCTGATCGCGTTGTTCGCCGGGTTCAAGATCCTGCCGCCGTCGCGTCCGGACCCGTCCGTACACATCGAACTGACCAGCGCCGGCATCGCGTCGGGCTCCATGTTCCTGCTCATCTACCCGCTCATTCAGGGCCGCGAACTGGGCTGGCCGGTCTGGGTGTTCGTCATGTTGGCCGCGGGTCTGGCCGGATTCGTGCTGCTGGCCCGGATCGAGACCAGCCGGGATCGGGCCGGCCGGGTCACCCTCATCACCCCGACGCTGTTCCGCAAGCGGGCGTTCGTCGGTGGCATGGCCACCGGGATGGCCCTGTTCGGCTCGCTCATGGGCCTGTCCATCGTCTTCACCCTGTTCGTGCAGATCGGGCTGGGCTTCTCACCCCTGAAGGCGGGCCTGGCCGGCATTCCCCAGGCCGCCGCCATGATCGTCGGCTTCGGGGCCTCCCAGCCTTTGATGGGCAAGCTCGGCGGTCGTCTGGTGATGCACATCGGCGAGGCCATCTCGACGGCCGGGTTCGTGCTCTTCGTGCTGGTGCTGCACGGGGCCGGCGACGGGATCACGGTGTGGTCGATGGTGGCGCCGCTGGCCGTGCTGGGGGTCGGGATGGGCCTGACCATGGCCCCGTTCTTCGACATCGTGTTGGCCGGGGTGGACGACAAGGAGTCGGGTTCGGCGTCGGGCGTGCTCACCGCCGTGCAGCAGTTGGGCGGTGCGTTCGGCATCGCCGTGCTGGGCACCGTGTTCTTCAACGCGCTGACCTCGAGCACCGCCACCACCCAGATCGGCGTGTTCCGGCACGGCGCCGGCGTGGCCATCTGGGTCGCCGCCGCTTTCATGGTGGCGACGTTCCTGCTCACCTTCCTGCTCCCCCAGCGCGCCCGCGAGGACGCCCCCGCCCACTGACCCCGCCTCATCCCGTGTTGATCATGGGTTTCGCGACAGAACACGCAGCGTGTCGCCCACAACACGCCGTCGCGACTGCTCTGGGGCCCATGATCAACACGGGATGGGGGCGAGCTACATGGTCTTCTGACCGTCGATGGCTTCGCGCAGGATGTCGGCGTGGCCGGCGTGTTGGGACGTCTCGGCGATGAGGTGCAGGAAGACCCGGCGGGCGGAACGGGTAGCCCCCTTGGGAAACCATGGGGCTTCCGGCAGCGGGTGGGCCGCGCCCAGGTCCGGCAACGTCCGGACCAAGTCGTCCGTAGTCGCGGCCACCTTCTCGTAGTCGGCCAGCACGCCGGCCAGCGTCTCGTCCGGGAGCAGCCGGAAGTCGTTGGTGCGGGCCTCGATCTCGGCCGGGCCCCAGTCGGCGAAATCCTTCGGACCCTGCATCGCCGCCGGACCCTCGACGACGAACATGGCCCAGCCGGCCTCGGTGTGGGACACGTGCTTGAGCAGGCCGCCCAGGCTGAGCTCGCTGACGGTCGGGGTCAGCCGGGCCTGATCGTCGGTCAGGCCTTGCACCGTGTGCCAAAGGAAGTGGCGGTGGGTGCGCAGGGTTTCCAGCAGATCGGCGCGTTCGGGGTCCATGGTTTTCTCCTTCGGGGCGGACATGAGAGCAGGTTAGGATCTATTGGTGTCAGGAACTGTCCTCATTGCGCGGCGACGCATGTACCGCTGGGCGAACTGATCCGGTGACCACCGGGACGCGCGCCCTGCGGCTGCTCTCGCTGTTGCAGACGCACCGATTCTGGTCCGGGGACGAGCTGGCGCAGCGTCTCGAGGTGTCGCTCCGGACGGTGCGCCGCGACATCGACCGGGTCCGCGAACTCGGCTATCCGGTGCACGCCTCCCCCGGGGTGGCCGGCGGCTACCAACTCCTCGCCGGGTCGGCGCTCCCGCCGTTGATCCTGGACGACGAGGAGGCCATGGCCATCGCGGTCGCCCTGCAGCAAGCCGCGAAAGGCGGCGTGGCCGGCATCGCCGAATCCTCGGTGCGGGCACTGGGCGCGCTGGCCCAGGTGCTGCCGCCCCGGTTGCGGCAGCAGGTCGAGGCCCTGCGGTCGGCGACCGCGGTGCCGTCGTGGCCGGAGCCGGCGGACGCCGCGGATCCCGAGGTGCTGCTGGCGCTGGCCCAGGCCTGCCGCGGGGAGGAGCGGATCACGTTCGACTACCCCAGCGGCCCCCGGCACATCGAACCCGTCCGACTGGTTCCGCTGAGCCGCCGCTGGTATCTGGTCGGCTACGACCTGGACCGGCAGGACTGGCGGACGTTCCGGGTCGACCGGATTCGGTCACCACGACCCACCGGAGCCCGGTTCCGGCCGCGCGAACTGCCCGGCGGGGATCCGGTCGCCTTCGTCCGGTCCGGCCTGGACGCAGTGACCAGCACCGTCTGGGTCGAGGTCCTGCTCGATCTGCCGGTCGATCGGGTGGTGGCCGCGGTGGGCCGATGGGCGACCGCCACCGCCGAGCCGGACGGCCGGACCCGGATGCGGATGCGGACCGACAACCTGGGGTGGGCGGCGATGGCGATCGGGACCCTGGACACGACGTTCCGAGTGGTCGAACCGCCCGAGCTGACGACCCTGCTCCGCACCTGGGCCAGTCGATTTGTGTGCCCCTGAGCTCGGGCGGGAACTGCGTAGCCTGACACCCGGCGCCGTCGTCTCGGCAGAAGAGGGGACTGCGGGATGAAGGTGCGCCGCATCGTGGCGTTCGTGGTCGCCTCGGCCGCGATCGGCGCCGTCGCCGCCGCGAAAGTCACCCGGTTCCCGACCGGCGCCCTGCTCATCCGGTGGCTCTTCGACCGCGGTAACGCCCAGATGGCCCGCAAACTCGTGCCGCACGCCGTGGCCGACATCACGGTGCTGTCCGACCTGGAGTACTCGCCCGGCGATCGGCACGCCCGGCTCGACCTCTACCGCCCACCGGCGCCGACCGGCCCGCTGCCGGTCATCCTGTGGATCCACGGTGGCGGCTGGCTGTCGGGCGACAAGACCGACTCTCATGGCTATTTCACGATTCTGGCCGCGGCCGGCTTCGCGGTGGTCTCGGTGAATTACACGATCACCCCGGGAAGCAAGCAACCGACGCCGGTCCGGCAGGTGAACGAGGCGACCCGGTACCTGCTCGAGGCGGCCGACCGCCTGCAGATCGATCCGGACCGGGTGGTGCTGGCCGGCGATTCGGCCGGCGCGCAGCTGGCCAGTCAGCTCGTCGGGGTGATCACCAATCCCGGGTACGCCGCCGAACTCGGGGTGGTCCCGGCGCTGCGGCCCGACCAGCTGCGCGCGGCGATTCTGTGCTGCGGCGTCTTCGACGTGGCGCCGTTCCTGAGTCCGCATGTGCCCCGGATGTTGCGCTGGGGCATCGGCACGGTGCTGACCGCCTACGCCGGCACCGACGACCGGAAGTCCGCCCAGTTGCTCGAGATGACCACCATCGACGCGGTCACCGATGCCTACCCGCCCACCTTCCTGACCGGGGGTGACGCCGATCCGATGACCGAGCACCAGTCCCGGCCGATGGCCGCCCGGCTGCGCGAACACGGGGTCGAGCTGGACGCCTATTTCCCGGACGAACCCGGTCACCCGGCGAGTCACGAGTTCCAGTTCAATCTCGACCAGCCCGCCGGCCGGGAAGCGCTGCGCCGGATGCTCGACTTCGTGCACCGGCACACCATTCACTCCGGTGGCAGCACACCCTGATCCCGGGCCCAGATGTAGAGCGCGGCCTCGGCCTCGTCACGGCTCATCGGGCCGCGTTCCAGACGCAGGTCCTTCAGGTACTTCCAGGCTTTCCCGACCACCGGGCCGGGCGGCACCCGCAGCAGTTCCATGATCGCGTTGCCGTCCAGGTCGGGCCGCACCCGGGCCAGGTCCTCGGCCGCGAGGAGCTCGGCGATCCGCTGTTCGAGGTCGTCGTAGGAACGTTGCAGGGCGAGCTGTCGGCGCCGGTTGCGGGTGGTGCAATCGGCCCGGACCAGGCAATTGAGCCGGTGCAGCAGCGGCCCGGCATCGGTGACGTAGCGCCGCACCGCCGAGTCCGTCCACTTTCCGCTCCCGTAGCCGTGAAAGCGCAGGTGCAGGAAGGTCAGGTCGGACACCTCGTCGACGATCTGCTTGGGGAACCGCAGCGCGCGCAGCCGCTGCCGGACCAGCTTGGCCCCGACCACCTCGTGCGAGTGGAAGCTGACCCCGCCGGCGGGCTCGAACTTGCGGGTGGCCGGCTTGCCCACGTCGTGCAGCAGCGCCGCCAGCCGCAGGGTCAGGTCAGGACCGTCACTCTCCAGGCTGATGGCCTGCTCCAACACCGTCAGTGAATGCTCGTACACGTCTTTGTGCTGGTGGTGCTCGTCGCGTTCCAGCTGTAGCGCGGGCAGTTCCGGCAGCACATGCGCGGCCAGGCCGGTGTCCACCAGCAAGGTCAGGCCGGCCCGCGGATTGTCCGACAGCAGCAGCTTGACCAGTTCGGCCTGCACCCGCTCGGCGGTGATGCGGGTGATTTCATCGGCCATCGCGGCCATCGCCGATTGGACCCGGTCGGCTACCGCGAACCCGAGCTGGGCGGCGAACCGGCACGCCCGCAGCATCCGCAGCGGGTCGTCGCCGAACGAATCCTCGGGCCGGCCCGGGGTGTCGATGATCTTGGCGTCGAGTTGGGCCAGCCCGCCGAACGGGTCGGCGAACACGTGCTCGGGCACGGACACGGCCATCGCGTTCACGGTGAAGTCGCGACGGACCAGGTCGCCCTCGAGGCTGTCACCGAAGGTGACCGTCGGGTTGCGGGTGTCGCCGTCGTAGACGTCCGCGCGGTAGGTGGTGATCTCGATGGGCATGCCCTGCTTGGTCGCACCGACCGTCCCGTAGGCGATACCGATCTCCCAGACCGCCTCTGCCCAGGGCCGCAGCACCGCCAGGATCTGATCCGGGCGGGCGTCGGTGGTGAAGTCGAGGTCGCCGCCGGTCCGCCCGAGCAGGGCATCTCGCACCGGCCCACCGACCAGATGCAGTCGGTGGCCGGCCTGGGCGAACCGACGACCGAGGGCGTCCGCCAAGGCGGGAATCTCGATGGCGGGCGGGGCTTGCGACACGGCGGGCGAGTCTAGCCGCGCCGAGGCCCCGCCCGCTGCCCCCGAGTCCCGCGAGGCGGGCCCGGATAACCAGGGGAGAACTGGACCGGCCGATACCATCGGTGGATGCCCGGATCGCCAGCGTCAGCCCCGCGGCGACGCCGGGCGGACGAGACCTCGGCGGGTGGGTTGGTCGTCAAGACCGAGGACGGGGTGGCGGCCGCGGCGCTGATCGGGCGGCTGGACCGGCGCGGGCGGCTGCGTTGGTCGTTGCCGAAAGGGCACGTCGAGCAGGGTGAGACGACCGAGCAGGCGGCCATCCGGGAAGTGGCCGAGGAGACCGGGATCTCGGGCCGGATCACCGCGCGGCTGGGCAGCGTCGAATACACCTTCACCGCGCAGGGCCGCCGCATCCACAAGCGGGTCCACCATTTCCTGATGGTCGCGGTGGCCGGTGAACTCTCCGACGCGGACATCGAGGTGACCGAGGTCGCCTGGGTGCCGCTGACCGAGATCTCCCAGCGACTGGCCTACGCCGGCGAACGTCGGTTGGCGCAGCGGGCCGCTCGCCTGCTGGCCGACAGCGCGTGACCGACGGGCGTGATCGCCGCAGGTCCGACCGAGGTGCTCGGCCCACCGGTGGGTCACGGCGACGGGCCGGATCCAGGCGGCTCGGGGTATTGCTGTTCACCGCGGCGCTGGCGCTGCTCGCGGCCGGAGCTGCGTCGCTGTCGGCGGGGTCGGCGGCCCGGGCCGACACCCCGCGCGAGTACGTCGGCACCCTGGCTTTCACGGTGACCGCGGTCAGCCCGGTCGTGGTCACCGCGGGAAGCGGAAACCAGTTGACGCTGAGCGGCACGGTGACCAACACCAGCAAGCAGGCCGTCGACGACCTGCAATACGTCGTGCAACGGGGTGATGCCCTGTCCGGAGTGGCCGCCGTCCGCAATGAGCTCGCCCATCCCGGCCAGCCCACCGCGGTGGTGACTCAGGAATGGCAGGACTTCGGCTCGAGCCTGCTGCCCGGGGGCTCCGAGCCGTTCCGGGTCACCGTCGGTATCGGCGGCGACGCGGTCGACAGCCTGGCGGTGACCCAGCGCGGTGTCTACCCGGTGATGTTGAACGTCAACGGTGACCTCGCCGACGCCAGCAGCGACGGCGGTTCGTTCCACGCCCGAGTGGGTGAGCTGCACACCGTGTTGACCGTGTTGTCCCTGCCCCCGACCCCGGCCGGTGCGCTGAATCCGACCACCGGACCGGCCCTGACCGCCACCGCGTTCACCCAGATCTGGCCCGTGGTGGACCGCCCGCATCTGGGCGTGGCCGGGGTGTTCCTCGACGAGGACCTGATGTCGACGATTTCCGCCGGCGGACGTTTGGATGCGGTGCTCACCGCCCTCGATCGGCAGGATCCGGGGCCGGACACGGTCACGGTCGAGCTCGACCCCGAGCTGCTGGACGAGCTGGAGCGGATGAGTGTGGGCTACCGCGTCCAGGTGCCCGGCCAGCCTCAGGCCGCGCTGACCCCGACGACCGCCACCATCACCCCGAGCAGCTCGGCCACCTCGACCAGCGCCACCCTCAACCCGACGTCCATGCACGCGTCGGGCACTCGACCCGCCGGGGGCGCCCACCCGGGCACCTCACCCGCGGCCGGCCCGACAACGACCTCCACGACCTCGACCGGCGCCGCGGCGGCCACCGACACCACCACCGTGGCGGGACGCGGGACAGCGGCGGCCACGGCCTTTCTCGCCCGGCTCCGCCAGGTCACCACTCGGCACCGGGTTCTGCTGCTGCCCTACGGCGACCCGGACGTGCAGGCCATGGCCGATGTGGGGATGACCGCCCAGGTGAAGGCGTTGGCCGGCCGGGGCCGCCAGGTGGCGACCCGGGTGCTTCCCGGCCTGCACCTACTCGGGGTGGCTGATCCGTACGGCCAACAGGCCGACCCGCAGACCGTGACCCTGCTCGCCGGGGCGGGCTATCGCAGCACCGTGCTGGCCGGGACCTCGGTCGGTCATGCCGGCGGGGCGGTGGGCGCGGCCGAGGTGTCCGCCGCACCCGCCGGGGGCTCGATGCCGGCCGTACTCACCGATTCACCGCTGCTGCCCGATCTGACCAGCGCGGCGGCGGCCACCACCGCCGCCGACCGGGTGCGCACCCAGATCACCCTGGGCGCGGTCGCGGCGGCTACCGCCTTCACCGGCGGAGGCACGCCGGTCCTGGTGGTCAACGCCAGACGCTGGGCGCCGAGCCCGGGACAGGCCACCATCGCCCCGTTGCTGCAGGTGCTGACCGCGAACGGGGTCTGGCGCGGTGAAGACCTGGACCGGACGGCGGCCGCGGCGCAGGTCGCAGCCACGCTCAAGCCGGCCGGGCCGAGCAACCCGCCGCCGCTGTCACCGGGCTATCTGGACCGGGTGTCCGGCGACCAGCAGTGGGTCGGGCGGTTGCGCAGCAGCCTGGACAAAATCGAGCCGACCGACCGCACCGTGGTCGACCCCGCGGACCAGCTCGATCCGCTGGATGAAGCCCTGACCAGGACGTTCAGTACCGGACTGCGTTCCGAGCCAGAGGGTTCACAGGCCCTGCTGAACACCGTGGAGAGCACCATCACCTCGCTTCGGGCGGGCGTCGCCATTCGTTCCAGCGGCCAACTCACGCTGGCCTCGGCCAGTTCACCGCTGCTGGTCACGGTGCAGAATTCGCTGCCCTACGCGGTCAGAATCCGACTGGTCATCAAGGGCGGCGACGCGGTCGGCCTGCACGTCACCCAGCCCGAGCTGCAGGTCATTCCGCCGGGTCGGGCGGTGCTCGTCCGGGTGCCCACCCAGGTGTCCCGGTCGGGGACGTTCGCCGTCACCGCCGACCTGGTGGCCGAGGACGGCCACACCTGGAGCGATCCCCTCCAACCGACCCGGCTCACCGTCTCCTCCAGCGCTTACGGCGCGGTCACCGTCATCCTGGTCATCGTGGCCGGGGTGGTGCTGTTGATCATGGTGGCGCTGCGCATCAGTCAGCGTCTGCGAGCCCGGACCCGCACCGAACCGTCCGCGCCGGACCAGGAACTCGTCGAGGCGACCGGCGGGGGTGCCGAGTGAGGAATCGTTCCCGCGCCGAGGGGCGCCCGAGCACCTCCGTCCAGCAACCGCTCTTCCCGGACACCGAAGACGCCACCCTGCTCATCCAGCGGATCACCGACGAGGCGATTCCGGACGACGTGCTGGATCAGCCGACCGAGCCGTTACCGCGCATCGGGAGCGGCGTCAACGGGTCGGCCCATGCGACCGACAAGACCTCCGGGGTGGTCCGGGCCGGGGCGCTGATGGCGGTGGCCACCGTGGTCAGCCGACTCACCGGCCTGCTGGCCAAGATCGCCATCGCCGCGATCATCGGCGACGGTCTGGTCAACAGCTCCTATTTACTGGCCAACACGCTGCCCAACATCGTCTTCGAACTGCTGGTCGGCGGGGTCCTGACCTCGGTGGCCATTCCGCTGCTGACCCGCGCGCAACGCAGCGACGCGGACGGCGGGCTGCTGTACACGCAACGGTTGTTGACCCTCTCGTCGGTCGGACTGGCCGGCGCCACCGGGCTGGCGGTCCTGGCCGCTCCCCTGCTGACCAGGCTCTATCTGTCCTCGGGTTCGGACGCGGACCCCGAACTGGCCACCCGGTTCGCGGTCCTGCTGCTGCCGCAGATCTTCTTCTACGGGATCGCGGCCCTGTTCGGCGCGATCCTGAACACCAAGGAACGCTTCGCGGCCAACGCCTGGGCCCCGGTCCTGAACAACCTCGTGGTCATCGCAGTCGCCATCACTCTGGCCCTGACACATTTCGACCGCGGGCGGCCGACGGACAACTCGATCGGCAACGTCGACCTGCTCGTACTCGGCACCGGAACCACTCTCGGCATCGTGGTGCAGGCGCTGGTCATGCTGCCGGCGCTGCGCCGCTCCGGCTTTGAATGGAAATGGCGGTGGGGTTGGGACCGCCGCTTCGCCGAGGCCGGATCTCTGCTCGGCTGGGCGACGGTGTACGTGTTGATTTCCCAGGTCGGGGTGATCATGGCGACCCGAGTGGTGTCCCGGACCGCCAAGGGCGGCGTGTTCTTCTACCAAACCGCGTCGTTGATCTTCCAGATGCCGTACGGCATTCTGGGCGTCGCCGTGCTCACGGCAATCATGCCGCGGATGAGTCGCCATGCCGCGGAACGGCGGATGGACCATGTCAAGGACGACATGTCGCTGGCCAACCGGCTGTCGGCGGTGGCCTTGCTGCCGGTCACCACGGGTCTCATCGTCATCGGAACGTCCATCGCGGTGGTGCTGTTCCGGCACGGCCACGTCGACCTGTCCTCGACCGTCACGATTGGCTTCGTGGTTGCGGGGATGGCCCTGGGGCTGCTGCCGCTGGCCATGTCCCTGATCCAGATGCGGGTCTTCTACGCCATGAAGGACGCCCGGACCCCCACCATCATCAACGCCATCATGGTCGCCGTCCGGGTCCCGCTGATGCTGCTCGCGGGCACGTTGGGCGATGTCACCAGGGTCATCGCCGGCATCGGGGTGGCCACGTCGGTGTCCTACCTGGTCGGCGCGGTGGTCGGGGAAATCTGGCTACGGGCCAGGTACGGGCCCATGGGCACCTCTCGGGCCCTGGTCACCATGGGCAAGATGCTGCTGGCCTCGGTGGTGGGCGGGGTAGCCGCGTTCCTGGTGTGCGACCACACCACCGGTCTCATCCCGACCGACCTGTCGGACGCGGTCCACATCGGGCTGCTGGGGGCGAGCGTCGGTCTGCTCGTCATCGCCCTGATGGCCGTGCTGCTCCGGGTCGAGGAGCTCAACCCGGTCCGCCGGCGCGTGGCCGGGCTGATCCGGCGGTCAGGGCCGACTTCTGTTGCTGCCGGGCACGCATCCCCACCCCCTGCTCGCGCGTCCCTCGTCCAGTCCGCAGCCGTCCAGGCCGCGGCTGTCCAGCCCTCGCCACCACCGGTCTCGACGCGCCCACCAGTTGGGACAGCGACCGCTCCGATGGGAGGATCGGCGCTGGCCGGCGGCAACCACCGAACGAGCACCCCCGAGTTCCGAGAGCAGGTGACCCAGCGCGTGACCTCGACGCCACCTGAGGCGACCGTGAATCTCGGCACCACCCCCACCACCACAACCAGGGCCGGCCGCGCCGTCTTTGCCCCCGGGATGACCGTCGGGGGACGCTATCGCCTGGTCAGCCTGGTCACGGCCGACACCGCCGGCAACCGCTTCTGGCGGGCCAAGGACACCGTGTTGCCCCGCGACATGGCCGTCACCCTGCTCCCGAACACCAACGCCGCCTCGGCCACCGTGGCCCGGACCCTGCGGGTGGGCCGGCTGCACCACATCGGCCTGCCGCAGACCCTGGACGTGGGCACCGAGCAGGGCGAGTCCTACGTCGTCGGGCAGTGGGTCGACGGCGCCACGCTGACCGACCTGCTCTCCAGTGGGCCGCTCGAGCCGGACGTGGCCACGTCGATCACGGCCAAGCTGGCCGAGGCGGTGGCCGAGGCGCACCGCAACGGCATTGCGTTGGGCGCCATCAACCCGTCGCTGGTCCGGGTGAACTTCGACGGGCAGGTCCGGCTCTCGCACGTCATCGCGCACGGGAACGCCACCCCGGAGCAGGACATCAAGGCCGTCGGCGCGCTGCTCTACCTGATGCTGACCGGCCTGTGGCCGCTCTCCGAGGCGACAGGCCCCAACGGCACAGACAGCACAGACGGCGCCGTGGGCGGGACCGACGGCGGCGATGCCGACAGCGCGACGGTGCTGCTGCCCGTGCGGTCCCGAACCAGCGGCAGCCCGAACCGCACGGACCGAACCGAGCGGCTGGGTCTGACCCCGGCCCCGACCCGGCTCGGGCGCGAAGTGCCGGCCGACGAGTTGCGGCCGCACGTGCCCCAACCGCTGGCAGCGCTGGCCGAGCGGGCGTTACATCCCGACGATCCGGACGGCATTCACGCCGTGGGCGCGATCGCCGCGCTGCTGCGCCGCCCGGACGTGGCCCCCGCGCCGGTGGCCGAGCCGGAACCTCAGGAGATCAAGCCCCAGCGTTCACCGGCGGAGCGCCGGCTCATGCGCGAGCGCCGGATCAAGCTGTCGGTGGCCGCATTGATGATCGCCATCTTCGCGATGCTGATCGTGATCGTGGTGGCCAGCGTGGGCAAGCAGATGATGGGCGGACTGGTGGACAGCGGGCCGACCGGGCCGGTGTCCGGGTTCAGCACCGCGGCCGTGGCTCCCGTGACGACCGCCGGCTCCGCTGCCGCCACCCCCACCTCGGCGCAGGTCAAGCCGGCCCCGGTCACCTCCGGCAGCGCAGCCTCGGTCCTGCCCCCGGTCTCGGCATCGGCCTCCGCGTCCGCCTCCCCCTCGGCCTCCGCCAGCGCGCCGGTCAGTAGCCCGATCAAGATCGTCAATGCCACCGTCTTCGACCCGGAGGGCGACGGGAACAAGGACTACACCGGGCGGGTCGGCCGGGCCTTCGACGGCAACCCGGCCACCTCATGGTCGACCTTCGTCTACAACCAGCAGTTCCCGGAGGTCAAACAGGGCGTCGGGCTCACCGTGGAACTCGACCATCCGGTCACCGCCACCAGCGTGCAGGTCACCTCGGACACCCCGAACACCCGGATCGAGGTGCGCAGCGCCTCCGGGAACGACGTCGCCCTGGCGTCCACTCAGGTCCTGGGCAGTGGGCTCATCACCGGGAGCACCCCGCTGACCATCAACCTGACCGCCGCGCAGCCGTCGAAATACCTGATCGTCTGGGTCACCCAGCTCGCTCCCTCGGGCAACCGCTTCCAATCCGACCTCTCCGAGATCGTGGTCAGCGGCCACTGACCCCGGCCCGGCCGGGAAACGGGCCGTTAGGCTCGGCGCTGTGCCAGCTCTGGACTCCGGTCGGTCCGACGCCGACCTGCTGGCCGCGCACAGCGCCGGGGATCCGCATGCCTTCAACGAGCTGATCAGCCGGCACCGCGACCGGATGTGGGCGGTGGCCCTGCGCACCATGCGGGATCCCGACGATGCGGCCGATGCGGTGCAGGATGCCTGCATTTCGGCGTTCCGCGCCGCCGACCGGTTCCGGGCGGAGTCGGCGGTCAGCACCTGGCTGCACCGGATCGTGGTGAACGCCTGCCTGGATCGGATCCGCCGCCGGCAGGTCCGCCCCACCGTCCCGCTGCCCGAGGGCGAAGCTGCCGACGCGATCGCCCGATCTCCCCGCGATCCCATGGCCGACCGCGAACTGGTGATGGACATCGAGTCGGCGCTGGCCACCCTGCCCGACGACCAGCGGGCCGCGATCGTGCTGGTCGACGTGCAGGGTTACGGCGTGGCCGAGGCCGCGGCCGCACTCGGGGTGGCCGAGGGCACGGTCAAGAGTCGGTGTGCCCGAGGTCGCACGAAACTCGCGATTCTTCTGGGCCATCTGCGGAACCCCGACGACCCTGGTTCCGTCAGATCTGCTGACGGTCGCGCTCACCCCGCGCCGGCGCACCCTCGGCCGCCGTACTCGGGCCCTCGTCCGGGGGTGCCTCCCGACGTGCGTCGGTGAGGTCATCGAGCGGGAGCCGGGCTGGATCGGTAAGGAGTGGCACCTCATGAGCGAGCAGTCGGGTCTGTCCGGCGTACCGGTCGGCCCCCCGTGGCCGGTCGACGTCGTCGCCGACGTCCATGCGGGCCTGTATCCGCCCGAGCTGAACCGCCGGCTACGTGATCGCATGATGGCGGACCCGCAGGCCCGGGCCACACTGACCGCGCTGAGTTCGGTCGCCGATCGATTGTCGCTGCTACCCGGCTTGACCATGCCCGACCGCTACGCGACCCGACTCTCAGCGGCGATCGAGGCCCAGGCCCAGGCCCAGGCCCGGTCGGCCGGATCCCCGGGCACGGTCCCGGCCCGGCGCATCGGCCCCACGGTGCTGCGCACCGACCTGTCGCCGTTGCTCGACGCCACCCCGAGGTGGAACGACGAGAGCGCCACCACCCGTCTGGCCGCCGGCCGGCAGCCTCCCGGCGCGGTCGCGTTCGTCCCGCCCATTCCGCCGCCGCGGCCCGCCTCCGAACCGCACGCCGAGCAGACCCAGCGACTGGCCGAGCCAATCCGCTACCCCCCGCCGACCGGCGGCGACGTCGTCGATCTGGACGCCACGCGCCGACGCCGACGTCTGCGGACGACGGGAATCCTGGGGCTGGCGGCGGCCGTCGCCCTCATCGGAGTCGTCACCTTCCTGGCCACCAGCTCGACCTCCACGGCCCCGTCGGCCAGCGGTCCGGCGCCCAGCGCGGTCGCCACCGGCTCGCTGACGCCGAACGCGGCCCAGTTCCAGGTGGATCCGAGCGACGTCGGCGGCGCCTACGCCAAGGTCAAGGGGCAGACCTACCCGACCGATGCGATCGTCTGGGCCGAATGCCTGGCCGCGAACGGAGTGTCGGGCAAGGATCTGCTCGGGGCTTCGGTGGTCAGCTACCGCGGCTCGGACGCCATCGCCCTGGCCGTGGCTCTCGACGCCACCCACGCCGAGATCCTGATCGTGGCGCCCGGGTGTGGCCCACTGGGTGATCAACTGCTGACCAAAGCCACCGTCAGCCGGTGACCGCCGGGATCGAGGCCAGATCAGTTGCCCTCGCACCGGATGCGCGTGCAGCCGCACCGAAGGCCCCTGCCCGACGGGCCCGAGCCAGATCACCGAAGATGATCCGATGATCGTCGACCTGGTGGTCATCGCGCTGGCCGCGGTGGTGGCACCGGTGCTGGCCGAGCTGGTCCGCCGGGTCGGCATCCCGTCGGTCGTGCTGGAAATCGGCTTGGGCATCCTGGGCGGCTCGGCCGTGGCCGGTCTGATCAAGCCGGACCCGACCGTGAGCGTGCTGTCCAACATGGGTTTGTCCCTGCTGATGTTCCTGGCCGGGTACGAACTGCAGCTCTCCCGGGTCCGCGGCCGGCCGATCATGCTGGCGCTGACCGGGTGGCTCAGTTCGCTGGTCCTGGCCGCGGTAGCCGCGGTGGTCCTCGTCCTGGTCGGGATGGTGCCGTCCGCCGCCGCCGGCAGCGGGTGGACCGGAGCGGCCCTGGTCGGCGCGGCCCTGACCACCACCGCGCTGGGCACCCTGCTCCCGGTGCTGCAGGACAGCGGGGTGCTCTCGTCCCGGCTCGGGACTCTGGTGATGGCCGTCGGCAGCGTCGGCGAATTCGGTCCGATCGTGCTGGTCGCGGTGGTGTTCAGCCGCATACATCCGGCCACGACGGTGCTGCTGCTGATCGTGTTCGCGGTATTGGCCCTGTTGGCCGGGCTGATCTCGCTGCGGCCATGGCCGGTGCGGGTGGAACGGCTCCTGGAGGTCAGCCTGCACAACAGCAGCCAGTTGATGGTGCGGGTCGGGGTGCTGGTGGTCATCGGGCTGACCTATGTAGCCGCCACGCTGGGCCTGG
The DNA here is from genome assembly GCA_965277905.1 of Nakamurella sp. GTDB lineage: Bacteria > Actinomycetota > Actinomycetes > Mycobacteriales > Nakamurellaceae > Nakamurella. The sequence continues at coordinate 2,027,261 of CBDIDW010000006.1, read as the reverse complement.
ACGTGCTGATGGGCGCGTTCGCCGCCGGGATCGTGCTGCGCCTGGCGGTCACCCGGCACGCGGTACCGGAGGCGGCCGGCCTGTTCCGGGCCAAGCTCGAGGGCATCGGGTTCGGGTTCTTCGTCCCCATCTTCTTCATCGTCAGCGGGACCCGGCTGCCGGTGGTGGTGTTCGCCCAGGATCCGTCCCTGCTCCTGCGCATCCCGATCTACCTCGGGCTGTTCCTGCTGGTCCGCGGGCTGCCGGTACTGCTGCTCTACCGGTCGACGCCGGTCCGGCAACGCTGGGCGCTGGTCCTGTTCTCGGCCACCGGCCTGCCGTTGATCGTGGTCATCACGGCCATCGGCACCGATGCCGGCACCATGTCGGCCGGCAATGCGGCGGCGCTGGTGGGGGCGGGCATCGTCTCGGTGATCCTGCTGCCCACCATCGGTTTGCGGGTCGCCGGTGACGTGGCGACAACGACCGACGTGTCCGCCGATGAGCTGCCCAGCCCCGAGGGCCTCTAGCGGGGAGCACACTGGTGGGAACGACCTGACAGGAGGCCGCCATGGCCGACCAACCTTTCAATTTCGACCCCGCCGACCTCGATCGCATGCTGCGCGCGGCCGGTGACCAGTTGCGCGACACCTTCGGCGGTCTGGGCCGCCAATTCGGCGCCGGCGGGCGCTCCCAGACCGAGTCCCGGCCGAAGACCTCGGGTGAGACCGGCAAAGGCGTCTGGGTCATCCATACCGTCGACGCCGAGGGCGGGGCCCAGGTCGAGCAGGTCTTCGCGGCCGAACTCGACGCGCTGCGGGCCAACCAGCACAACACCGACGGGCAACGCCGGGTCCGGTTCCTGCCGTACGGCATCGCCGTGAGCGTGCTCGACTCCGACGCAGAGTCCATCACCGACGCTGCCGACACGGCGGACACCGACTGATCGACGGCGGTCCGTAGGACTGCTACTTATCCCCAGGGTGTCTGCGCGATTGCGCCTCTAGACATGAAGTCAGCCGGCACGGTGCCGGCTGGATGTCGAGGAGCGGGTCGTTGAATTCCAAGAAGATGTTCTTGAGCCTGATCCCCTGGGTGCTGTTCAGCGTGGTGGTCAACCGGCGTGGAGCCGACGCCGCAGCCATCGCCGCACTCGGTGCCGCGGCCCTGTCGCTGGTGTTCCTGATCAAGGACGCCGCCAAGTCCGGCATCAAGATCATCGATGTCACCGGCGTGCTCACCTTCGGCGCCCTCGGGGTCTGGGGGCTGATCGGGGGGTCGTCCGTCGACGACTGGCTGGCCGACTACGCCCGCGGTGGGGCCGCCATCGTGCTGGCGGTGATCATGCTCGGCTCGGTGGTCACGGTGCCCTTCACCGAGCAGTACGCACGGGAGTCCGTGCCGCAGGAGTACTGGCACTCGCCGGTGTTTCGCTCCGTCAACCGCAAGATCAGTGCGCTCTGGGGCGTGGTGGTGCTGGTGATGGGGTGCGGGCACCTGTTGGCCGGCGTGATCGACCCAATCACCAACCCGCTCCCGGGGGCCCGCCCGGTCGACCTGCTGCTGAACTGGGTGGTTCCGATCGGTCTGATCCTGCTGGCCGTGAAAGGCACCCAGCGGTTGAGCGAGGCCGCCGGCAACGATCGTCCCGCGCCCGCCGTGCGTCAGCCCGACTATCGATGAGTGCCGTCGCGGTGCGCCGACCGGCCCCGCCGCCCATCGACGTGGCGACCGAGCCCGCACTGCACGGCCTGTTCACTCCGCAGATCCGCGAGGTGGATGCGCCCGACCTGGTCGTCGAAGGAGACCTGCCCGCCGAGATCGAGGGTGACTACGTCCGTAACGGCCCCAACCCACGGTTCCCTCCGCTCGGGGCCTACCTGTACCCGACGGACGGCGACGGCATGATCCACCGGGTCCAGTTCCGCGACGGGAAAGTTCGGTACCGCAACCGGTTCGTCCGGACGCCGGCAGTGGTGACCGAGGAGGCAGCCGGCCGCTCACTGTGGCCGGGGACCAGCGATCTGAGCTATACGCCCGGCCCGGACCTGGTCGGCCCCCGGCTCGCCCACACAGTCAAGGATCGACCAAGTATCAATGTCGTCCGGCATAGCGGGCGGTTGCTGGCCCTGGCCGAGTCGGCCCCGCCGTTCTCACTCTCGACCGATCTGGACACCATCGCGAAGGAGACGTTCCTCGGCATGCTCCCTGCGGGCATCACCGCGCACCCCAAGATCGACCCGGCCACCGGCGAGCTGGTGTTGTTCTGCTGCGGGCTCACCGAACCCTTCCTGACCTGGTCGGTGATCGGTGCGGACGGGGTACCCAGCCGAGCCCAGAGTCCCGTCGAGGGCGTCCGACGGCCGGTCCTGATCCACGACATGGCCCTGACCCGGACGTACGTGGTCCTGGTGGTCAGTCCGTTCTTCCGGGTCGGGGTGGACGGGTCACCGCTGTCCTGGGAGCCCGATCAGGGCACTCGAATCGCACTGATTCCGCGGGACGGTAGCCGCATCCGGTGGCTGTCCACGGAGGCGTTCTGGCTGGGGCACACCGTGAACGCCTACGACACGGTCGGGCCCGAGGGCCTACCCCGGGTGGTGCTGGACTACGTCCGTTGGAGGACACCCAACGGGTTCGGGGCACACGGGACGCTGGCCCGGCTGACCATGAACCCGACGACCGGGCAGGTGGACACGGAGGCATTGGACGACCGGTCGATGGATTTCCCGCGCATCGACGACCGGATGCTGACGAGGAAGCATCGGCAGGTCGCGGTCTGCGTCAAGGCCGGCAGGCGCGACTCGCTCAGTGGTGACGCCGACACGCTGGCCTGGTACGACAGCCCATCCGGGCGGCTGGACCAGTGGGCGGCCGGAGACCTGGCCGTGGGCGAGCAGACGTTTGTGCCCAGACCCGGTGACCCCGACCCCACCCAGGGCTGGTGGATCGTCTTGGCCACCGACCGGATTGATCTGACCAGCCGGCTACTGGTGTTCGCCGCCGCTGATCCGGCGGCCGGCCCGGTCGCGTCGGTTCACCTCCCGCAACGAGTGCCGCTCGGTTTGCACGGAGCCTGGTTCCCGGCGCCAGACCTCAGGTCCGGACGGTGATCCCGAAGGTCTGGGGGCTCTTGCGCGCTCTTTCGGTGAGCTGGTGGCGGGAATTCACTCCGGCCTTGCCGTAGATGTTGCCCAGGTGGTATCCGACCGTGCTCTGGGTGACGAACAGCTCGCGGGAGATCTGGGCGTAGCTCATTCCGGCCACCAGCAGGGTGAGTACGTCCTGCTCCCGCTCGGTGAGCGTGACCCCGCCGGGCAACCGCTCGACCGGCGTGGCCACGGTCGAGAGCAGGGCCCGCACCCTGCGCAGATAGGGCGCCGCGCCGAGCCGGTCGTAGATCTCCTCGGCTCGGCGCAGCGACGTCTGCGCCTGTGGGTGACCCACCCGCCCGGCCAGCTCGGCGTGATCGACGAGCAGATGCGCGCGGTACATCGGGAGGTCCAGCTCGCCGGCCAGGGCCCGGTCCAATTCGGTCAGGGCCTGGGTCGAGTCGCCGCGCGCCGCGAGGATCAACCCGTGGTACCAGTGCACGACCGCCGCGGCCCAGGGCGCGGGCGGTTCGACCTGGCCCAGGCGAACAGTCGCTGCCTCGGCCTCGGCGAGCCGACCGGCGGCCACCAACGCCGGTACGTAGTTCAGCAGGACGGTGGTGGAGACCCGATCGACGTCCAGGACCTGGAACGGGGTGCCCGTCCACCGGGCCAGTGCAGCAGCTCGGTCGGTCTCCGGCCCGTCGGCATGCAGGCGCACCAACATGGTCGTCGTCAGCTGGAGACAGGCTTCGGTCCAGGGCGTCTCGATGAGCAGGTGCCAGGCCCGGGCGATGCCGGCGTCGGCCTCGGCGAACCGCCCCACGCCGATGTCGACGAGCGGGGCCAGGGCCGCCGTCATCTGGTGCACGGCCGGCGCGGACAGGTCGAAGGCCTGGTGAAAGCTGACCCGAGCCCGCGCCCAGTCACCGGACATCCACTGCAGGGAGCCCAACTGGGCGTGGAAACTGCCCGCGCCCAGGACGATCACGCCGTCGACGACCCGTTGCGTGGTCTCGGTCAGGTCGTCCGTCGCCTCGCGGACCAGGCCCAGGGCGGCCCGTAGCGAACCGCGGTAACCGAGCGCGGCGGTGGCCGCCACGGGCACGGCGGCGGCGGCGGGCAGCATCCCCAGCCGTTCCAACACCGCTCCGGCCCCGTGCACCCGGACCTGGACGAAGCTGCGGGTGATCGTCTCCGATCCGCCCAGGCCGGCGTCCACCACACCCAGCTGTGCCGCTCGATCCAGGCCCCGGGAAATCACCGCGGTGGGGTGGCCCAGACACAGCCGGGCCCAGGCCAACAGCACCTCCACGAGGTAACGGGGCCGCGGATCAGCCAGGTCGGCCGGACCGAGCTCGGCCGCCGACACCGGTTCGAGATGATCGACACCCTCCCGGAAGTGGCGTTTCCAGATCGCCCGCAGACCCAGCACCAGCGCCCGCCACACCGGGTTCCGGGCCGCCCGGACATCGTCGAGCTCCCCGTCCACCGGAACGAAATCCAGGCCGAGAATGGTGTCGAACAACGACTCGAGCCACCGTCGCTCGCGGTCCGGTGGGCGGGGGGTGAGCCCGCTGGCCCAGCGCAGGAACTGAGCGGCCTGCCGATAGGAGGATTGACCGTACAACTGGGCCGCATACGCCTCCATCTCGTCCGCCAGGACCTCGTCGTACTGCTCCGCCGCCGCCATCCGGTGCTGCAACGCGCCCGCCCGGGACGCCACCAGTCCCGCCGCCCGGGTGTTGAGCCGCCGGCGGTCCGGCAGCGGGGTCTGCTCGTGCACTGCGGCCCGCACCAGTGCGTGGCTCGGACGCATCTGCGGCGGACCGTCACCCCGGCGCAGCTCGACCATTCCGGCTTCGATCAGCTCCTGGGCCGGCCCGGCCGCGTCGCCGACCTCACCCGTCGCCGCGATCAGCGACAGCGGACTCCAGCTGGAACCGAGCACACACAGGGCCCGGAGCATGGCCAGGGCAGGCGCGGACAGCCGGGCGCTGCGCAAGGCGATCGACCGGGCGAACGCCGCCGGGGCCGGGAGCAGCCCCGTCCTCGACAGTTCGGCGAACTCGTTCTCGGCCAGCATCGACATCAGATACAGCGGGTTGCCGTTGATGTGTACGTAGAGGCGCCGGGCCATCTCATCGGACAGCCGTGGCCACTGCCGACGGGCCAGCTCCGCCACCTGCGGCTGGGTCAGCCCGGTCAGGGCCACGGCGATCACCGTGTCGTGCCCGGCGGCCCAGCGCTGCCAGCCGGTGTGCACCTCGGGCGGCAGCGGACGGCTGCCCACGGCGACCAGCAGCCGGTCACCGGAGGTCCGCCGCAGGAGCCAGAGCAGGGCCTCGACGGATTCCGGATCGGCCCAGTGCAGGTCGTCGACGACCAGCAGGACCGGGCCGGCGGCCGCCCACACGTCGAGCCGCCCCCGAAGCGCCTGGGCACCCAGCCTGGGTGTGGGTTCGGCGCCACCCGGACCGCGCGGCGGTTCCGCGTCCCACTGGGCCAGCAGGGTGAAGGGCGACCGATCGCTCTGCAGACCATCGGCCCGCGCAATCTGAAAGTCGGCGGCTCGGCGGACCAACTCCGCCAGCAGCGCGGTCTTGCCCAACCCCGGATCCGCCTCGACCGCCAACACCGTGGGCCGGCCGGCGCGGGCCCGGTCCAGCGCGGCGTCGAGGCGCTCGATGACATCACCGGACAAAAGCAGCACGGGCGCCATCCGAACCTGATCCGCGGGAACGAACATTTCCCCGCTCATCATCGGGCGGCCGTCAAGACCATGGCCGCCGGGCCGGTGTCACCCGGGAATGAGCAGGTGGTCGGTCGTGTTCAATGGATCAAAGGGACGATCGAGCGAGGACATGGTTTTGAGCGAGCAGCACACCGTGCACGACGTCATCGTGATCGGCTCCGGGCCGGCCGGCTACACGGCCGCCACCTATTTGGCCCGAGCCGAGCTGAACCCGTTGGTGTTCGAGGGCTTCTCCTACGGCGGCGCCCTGATGACCACCACTGAGGTGGAGAACTTCCCCGGCTTCGCCGAGGGCATCATGGGCCCCGAGCTGATGGAGAAGATGCGGGAGCAGGCACGCCGCTTCGGCGCCGACCTGCGCGCCCAAGACGTGGAGAGCGTTGACTTGACCGGCGAGGTCAAGAAGGTCACCGTCGACGGCGAGGACTTCTTCGCCCACGCGGTCGTGCTGGCCATGGGATCGGCTGCCCGCTACCTGGGCCTTCCGGACGAGCAGCGCCTGCTCGGCCGGGGCGTGTCGGCCTGCGCCACCTGCGACGGCTTCTTCTTCCGCGGCCACGACATCGTGGTCGTCGGCGGTGGCGACTCGGCCATGGAAGAGGCGACGTTCCTGACTCGTTTCGGCCAGTCGGTGACCATCGTGCACCGTCGCTCGGAGTTCCGGGCCAGCCCGATCATGCTCGACCGGGCCCGGCAGAACCCGAAGATCCACTGGGTCACCGACGCCGCCATCACCGCGCTGCACGGTGACGAGACGTTGACCGGTCTGACCCTGACCGACCTGCGCACCGGTGAGAGCTCGGAGCTGGCCGCCACCGGCATGTTCGTGGCCATCGGCCATGACCCCCGCTCCGACCTGATCCGGGGACAGGTCGACCTGGACGACGAGGGCTACGTGCTCGCCGGCGGAAACGGTGCCGGCACCGGGACCAACCTGCCCGGGGTGTTCGCGGCCGGCGACCTGGTCGACCACACCTATCGGCAGGCCATCACCGCCGCCGGATCCGGCTGCGCGGCCGCTCTGGACGCCCAGCACTACCTGGCCAACGTCACCCACGACACCACCGACCCCGAACCACAGTTGACCGCTCCGGCCACCGTGTCACAGCTGGCCTCCCCGGCCTCTGTATAACTCAGTCTGACCCCAAGGAAAGAGGAACCATGGCTACCAAGAAGGTCACCGACGAGACATTCGCCGTCGACGTGCTGCAGTCGGACAAGCCCGTGATCGTCGACTTCTGGGCCGAGTGGTGCGGCCCGTGCCGGATGGTCGCCCCCATCCTGGAGGAAATCTCCGACAAGCACGCAGACAAGATCAGCGTGGTCAAGCTGGACATCGACGCCAACCCGAAGATCAGCCAGGAATACCGGATCCTGTCCATCCCCACCATGCTGGTGTTCCAGGGCGGCAAGCCGATCAAGCAGATCGTCGGGGCCAAGCCGAAGGCGGCCCTGCTGGCCGAGCTGGCCGACGTCCTGGCCTGATCCAGGCCACCCGAAAAGCCCCGCGGGACGCGATCCTGCGGGGTTTTCCCTATCCGGAAAGAGGTGCCTTCAAGAGAAGGCGCTGTCGCCGAGGTGGGACACGGCTCGGTAGAAAGCGTCAGCGGCGCCGAATTGATGGCGTTCTGTCGGGTGCGGTTCGGGTCGAACGTGTACAGCCACTGTCCGGCGGCCCGTTGCATCACCCGTCCGGGTGCCCAGGGTTTCCCGTGTTCGCCCTATGAGCCGCCGGCCCGTGTTCTACCGTGACCGATGTAGCGGTGCCGTTGTCGGGGCCCGTGCCGGTGGGCGTTGGCCTGGGCCCGGGCGGGGCAGAATGAGTCTGGCCCACCGGGCCCTGCCCTAGACCGACCGAGATCCAGCGGAGGACCGCGATGCTGCGACGAGGCGATCGGGGAGCCACCGTCGTCGCTTTGCGCGCCGCGCTCGCCGCCCTCGGGTTGCTCGAAGCAGGTAGCGGGGACGAGTTCGACTCGGCCACCGACGCCGCCGTCCGCACCTTCCAGCAGCAGCGCGGCATGATCGTCGACGGCATCGTCGGGCCGGTGACCAGTCGCGGCCTCACCGATGCCGGCTGGAAGCTGGGCGACCGGACGCTGGCCTACACGCTGGCCTCGATGATGCGCGGCGACGACGTCTACGCGCTCCAGGCCAGGCTGCTCGAGTTCGGTTACAACACTGGACGCCCGGACGGCATCTTCGGACCGCTCACCGATCGCAGCGTGCGGGACTTCCAGCGCCATCGCGGCCTGCCCGACGACGGTGTGTTCGGGCCCGACACCTATCGGGAGCTGGTCCGGATGCGCCCCATGGCCGGCGGTGGACGCCCCCACTACCTGCGGGAATACCAGACGCTGCGGCAGTCGGGGCCGCAGATGGAGGGCAAGCGCATCGTCATCGACCCGGCCCATGGCGGCGACGACCCGGGCTGGGTGGTGGTGGAACCCGGCCGGGTGGTCCGGGCGGCCGACCTCACCCTGGACATCGCCCGCCGGTTGGACGCCCGGATGACCGCCACCGGCATGCAGACCTTCCTGACCCGCGGGGCGGAGGGCAACCCGAGCGCCGAGGACCGCGCCGGGTTGGCCAACGAGGTGGCCGCCGACCTCCTGCTGTCGATCCACATCGACGGCAGCACGTCCGTCGAGGCCAGCGGTTTGGCCACCTTCCATTTCGGCACCGACAGTGGCGCCAGCTCCACGGTCGGGGAGAACCTGGCCGAGCTGGTGCAACGGGAGTTGGTGGCGCGCACCCGATTGGTCGACTGCCGGGTTCACCACAAGCCGTGGGATCTGCTGCGGCTGACCCGGATGCCGGCCATTCAGGTCGAGCTGGGCTACTTGTCCAACGACGTCGATCGGACCTGGCTGCTGCGGGACGACTTCCGCAACACCCTGGCCGACGGCATCCTGATCGCGGTGAAGCGGCTGTACCTGGACGGCCGGGACGACCCGCACACCGGCACCTTCAGCTTCAATGACCTGCTGGCCTACGAAAAGGCCGTGCGCCCGGCCTGAGGCGCTGAAATTCGGGCCCGACTGTTCGGATTTGGGTAGTTTGCCTCATGCGGCGTTCGCCCCCGTGGCCCTACCGTCGTTCTCGGAACCCCATCCGGGTTCCGGAGAGGCGGCCGGCATGAACACGCGGTTGTTGCTGGTCTCGGGGAGTACCCGGGACGAGTCGAGCAACTCGGCCGCCCTGCGCGCGCTGGCCATGGTGGTGCCGGACGGGGTCACGCCGGTCCTGTTCACCGAGCTGACCGCGCTGCCGGCGTTCGTGCCGGGGCAGCAGGTGGATCCGTCCTCGGCCGTGGCCCGCTGGCGCCACGAGATCTCGGCCGCGGATGCGGTGCTGTTCTCCACCCCGGAGTACGCCGGCACACTGCCCGGCTCGCTCAAGAACGCGCTGGACTGGACGGTCGCATCGGGCGAGTTCGTGGGCAAGCCGGTGGGCTGGATCAACGTGGCCAACGCCGGACGCGGCGGCGGCGCGATCAGCACGCTGGAGTCGGTGCTCCGCTACGTGAGTGCAGACGTCATACCGGGGGCCTGCGCGCGCATCTGCCCTCCGGCCGGGGTGACGTTCACCGCGCGGGTCGTCGACGACGACGTGCGGCGGCAGCTCGAGACCGTCGTGCAAGAAGTACTGCAGCATCTGCACGCCACCACGGGGTCGCCGCCGGGCTGACCCTGGCTCCGGTCACGGCCACGTCCGTACCGGCCACCGAAAGACAGTGGTCCACCGCCCGATCCGGGTGGTGGCCACGGATGTGCGTGCCTATTTCCCGCCTTCATTTGCTTTGACCCCTTCTCTTCACACCTGACAAGGAACCCGAAATGATGCACCGATCGACCACGTTCCGACACATTCCCGGTCGACGGCGACGTGATCGCACCGACCGCCGCCATCCCGCCGCTTCGGCATTGACCCTGGCGGCCGTCACGGTCGGCCTGCCGGTGGCCCTGGCCACCTCGGCGTCCGCCGCCGCACCCGCTTCCGCCGCCGTGGTCCAGGACACCCTGACCATCCTGGGCACCCCTGGAGGCGACCAGATCTCGCTGTCCGCCGATGCCAACGATCCGTTCAGCGTGCTGGTGGATCTGGGTAACGGCAGCCAGCCGCTGCGCTTTGCTCGCAGCCAGTTCCGGGCTGTGGACGTCCTGCTCGGCCGGGGTGACGACGTCTTCAGCGCCGGCGCACTCGGCGCCATCACCGACGCGGGCCTGCTCGTCGACGGCGGGGCGGGCAACGATCAAATCGTCGGCAGCGCCGGAGATGACATCCTGATCGGTGGCACCGGCGACGACCAGTTGCAGGGTCGGGGCGGCGACGACGTGCTCAACGGCGGGGCCGGCAACGACACCGTCCAGGGCGACGCCGGCAGTGATCTGATCACCCTGGGGTCGGGCAACGACACCGCCACCTGGTTCCCCGGTGACGGCAGCGACATCATCGACGGTGGCAGCGGCTCCGACACCCTGGACATGGTGGGCTCCAACGTGGGCGAGAGGTTCGCCATCGACGCCGCCGGATCTCGGGTGGAGCTGACCCGGGATGTGGGCAACATTCGGATGGACCTCGACCACATCGAGCAGGTCGGCGTGCACACCCTGGGCGGAGCCGATGCCATCGCGGTCGGCGACCTGCGCGGCACCTCGGTGACCGGCGTCGCCGTCGACCTGGGCGGATCCGGCGGCGGGGACGACGGCGCGGCCGACGCGGTCACCGTGTCCGGCACCAACCTGGCCGACCACGTCACCGTGGATGCCGCGGCCGGCGTGGTCAGCGCGTCCGGCCTGCCCGCCACCACGACGATCTCCGGATCAGGTCCGGGCGACGCCCTGCACGTGGCCACCGGCGGCGGCAACGACACCGCCACGGTGAGCGCCGCGGCCTCCGCCCTGATGACCATCGACGTCGACCTGGGTATCGGTCAACGCTGAAGACTCCCGATTCCGGGGCGACCGCGAGACGCCCCGGGATCGGGCTCCAGCCCCTGCCCGCCGCGCTGGCGTTGCAGCTCGACCAGGACCTCGTAGTGAGTGGTCTGCGGAAACATGTCGAAGACCCGGGCCCGCACGGGGATCAGCGCGGGCATTGCCTCGAGATCACGGGCCAGGCTGACCGCGTTGCAGCTGGAGTACAGCACCCGAGGAACACCCGATCGTTGCAGCCAGCCGGCCAGCTCGACACCAAGACCTCGTCGCGGCGGGTTGACCACCACGAGGTCGGGCAGGTCGGAGCGACGAAGCGCGAAGGCGGTCGCGTCCTCGGCCACGAACGTGACTTCGAGCCCGGCCTCCACCGCCGACCGCCGGGCGCCGGCCACTGCCTCCGCGCTGGTCTCGACCCCTACCACCGACCGGCCGGGATGGGCCAGGGAGAGCGCGAAACCGCCGACCCCGCAATACAAATCCCACACCGACCGGGGACCTCCCGACCATCGCAGGGCTTGCCGGTACAGCGCGGCCGCGATCTCGGTGTTGGTCTGGAAAAAGCTGCCGGGCCGCAGGTACAGGGTGAGGTCGTTGACCGGCAGGGCCAGTGCCTCCGGTCCGTGCAGGCCAATCTCCTGCTCGCCTTCCAGGACCGCCTTGTGCTCGGGTTGCAGGTTCGCCGACACCACTCTGAGCTGAGGCCACCCGTCGAGCAGCGCGGGCAGGTGCCGGCGGATCCGGTCCAGCGGCTCCCGGGAGCGGAGCACGAACCGCAGCATCAGCTCTCCGGTCGACGCCTCGCTGACCAACAGGAACTTCAGCTCGCCGCGCCGCCCGGGCACGTCGTAGGGCGCCACCCGGGCCCGGGTGATGAAGTCCGCCAACGCCGGGAACACCGCGCGCAGTCCGGGCGAGCAGATCCCGCAGTGGCGGAGATCGGCGCCCAGGATCCCGATGGTCGGGGCGTTCACGGTCCCGCCCACCACCATCTTGGCCTTGTTCCGGAAACCGGACTCCTGACTGGCCACCGGCTCCGACCAGCGCACCCCGGCCGGCAACAGCGATGCGGCGTGCGTTTGCTTGGACGACAGCTGGTCCGCGTAGGGCTGGCCCATCAGGGTGCACGAGCGGCAGACCCCGGCATCGAAGTAGCCGCAACGCACCTTGCGAACGTACGCGACACTGGCCCGGGTCAGGACGTGGCGCTCCTCCGCCGACGCTTCGCAGCAGACGCCCGGACGATCGCATCGAACTCGGCATCGGTCAACGGCAACACCGACAGCCGATTTCCCTTGGCCAGCAACCGGGATCCCCGCAGCGCGTCGATCTCCTTCAGTTCCTCCAGGCTGACGAATTCCAGTTCGCGCACCGGGGCCACGGTCACCCAGTCCCAGCGCGGGTCCTGCGGATTCGACGTCGCGTCGAAGTAGTGGGAGTTGGGATCGAACTGGGTCGGATCCGGCTCCGCTTCCTTCACGATGCGGCAGATCCCTGCCACTCCAGGCGGTTTCGCGTTCGAATGGTAGAAGATCGCTCGGTCGCCCTTGCGCATGACGCGAAGGTGGTTGCGGGCCTGAAAGCTCCGTACGCCGTCCCACCCCTCGCGTCCGACCCGGACCAGGTCGGGGTAGCCGAACGCATCGGGTTCGGATTTGAGCAGCCAGTACGCCATTGCGGGGACGCTACCCAAGCAGGTCGCGCAAGGTCCATGCGTTGCGGACGGCATTTCCGCCGCCGTCGTTGTTGAAGTAGACAAAAACATCCCGGCCCTGGCCCGCCCACTGCCCGATCTCGTGCGCCCACCAGCGTAGGTCGTCGTCGGCGTAGGACCCGGCGTAGAGGTGCTGCTGATCGGGTCCGTGCATGCGCACGTACACCAGATCTGCGGTGGCCCGGAGCACACAGGGCAAATCCGCCCCGGACATGACGCTGTACGCCACGTTCCGCTCTTCCAGCAGCGAGAAGACCCCTTCACACGCCCAGCTCGGATGCCGGAACTCGACCGCCGTCCGGATCCAGCGCGGCAACGCGTCCAGGAAGTGAGTGAGTCTGGCGTCGTCGCGAGAGTGGTTCGGCGCCAGCTGGATCAGGAAGACGCCTCGCTTGTCGCCCAGTTCGTGCCAGCAGGTGGTGATGCGCTCGATCCAGACCTCCGGCGCGTACAACTTCTTGGCGTGGGTCAACCCGCGGGGCGCCTTGACGGTCATCAGAAAGCCGGCCGGCAATTGACGTTGCCAACTGGCGAAGGTCGAGGTCCGGGGCCAGCGGTAGAAGCTGGCGTTCAGCTCGACGGTGTCGAACGCCTGCACGTAGCGGTCCCGGCGTCGCGCCGGCGGCGTGCCGGGCTCGTAGAGCACACCGTCCCAGTGGTCGTAACTCCAGCCCGATGTTCCGATCCTGATCACCGGGATGTGCGGCCCGGCACCGTTCCGACCGCCACCCAAGCCTTCGCCGACAACGTGAACTCGCCGTCCGGGAGCGCGGCCCGCAGGTGATCACGGATAGCGGCCCGGGTTCGCTCGGACTGCCCTTGCAGATGCGTTCCCACCGGCCCGACGCCGAGTAGGAGCGAATCCCAGAGGTCGTTGAAGCCCTCGTACGACGCCTGCACCTCGAGCGACCCGTCCACCACGTCGAGCAAACCCAGGGCGGTGAGCCGGCGCGCGATGTCGCCCTGGCGGGTCCCGGGCCGGCCGTCCTCTCCCCGGGCCGGCGACCCGGTTGCCTGTGCCGCGGCCCAGTACAGCTTGATCATGGTCATGCCCTCGGCCATGTCCCACATGCACGCCGCAACCGTCCCACCCGGGTTGGTGACCCGGGCCATCTCGGCCAGGCCGCGATCCGGATCGGCCATGAACGCCACCACCAGGCAGGCCAGGGCCGCGTCGAAACTGTGCTCCGGCCAGGGCAACACCTCAGCCGGGCCGACCCGGACGTCGACACCGGGATAGCGCCTTCGGCACGCCTGCGCGAGTTGCGGAGCCGGGTCGATCGCCGCGACGCGATCGGCCCCCACCCGCTCCACCAGTGTCCGGGTCAGTGCCCCGGGCCCACATCCGACATCGAGAACCTGTTGCCCCGATCGGATCCCGGCCTTATCGGCCAACGCGACCGCGAGGTTTGTGCTGTACCGGCCCATGAATCGGTCGTAGTCGGTGGCCGCACCGGCGAAGGTCATGCGGTGATCGTCCCCGCCTCCCGAGAGTCGGTCAACGCGATCGAGCACACGCGCACCGTCGTGACCTCGCCGTCGATGCGATGATACCGTGATGCGGTGCGCACCACACTGTCGATTGATGCTGATGTATTAGACGAGGCGCGACACATTGCGGTGGCCGAGGGCATTTCGCTCGGCGCAGTGATTTCGCGTCTTGCCCGCACGTCGCTGCAGCCCACCGGAATCAGGGCCGACGTCGCGTTTCCCACCTTCGACGTGGCGGCGGACGCGCCGACGATCACCTCGGCGGGCGTTGCGCGGGCGTTGGACGAGGAGTGAGCACCAGGGTTTTCCTACTGGACGTGAATGTCCTGCTCGCGCTGGCCTGGCCGAACCACGAAGCCCATCGGCCCGCGCGTTCTTGGTTCAACCTGTTCGCCCAAAAGGGTGGGCGACCACGCCGATCACCGAGAGCGGATTCGTGCGGATCAGCTCGAATCGCCGGGCGCTCCCGACCTCTACCACCCCGGCGATCGCCGGCGAGTTGCTGGCCGCCCTGTGTGAGCAGCCCGGCCACCAGTTCTGGCCGGACGCAGTCCCACTGGTCACCGGCGCCGCCCTACCGCTGGTCACCTTGACCGGCCATCGACAAGTCACCGATGCCCACCTGCTGGCTCTGTGCGCCGATCACTCCGGTTGCCTGGCCACATTCGACCGAGGCATCGCCGACCTCACCCCCGATCCGAACTGGGTGAAGATCATCGACGGGTAGTCACCGCTTCGTTCCTTCGGGTCAGGCGGCCTGGGTGACCACCTGGGCGACGGGTTCCAGCGCCGCCGCGATGATGTCGGCCACGTCGGTCATCGGGCGCACCTCGACGGCGTCCAGCACCTCGCGGGCCACGTCGTCCAGGTCGGGCTCGTTCCGGATGGGTACGAACACCGTGGTCAGGCCGGCCCGCTGAGCGGCGAGCAGCTTCTGCTTGAGCCCGCCGATGGGCAGCACCCGGTCGTTCAGGGTGACCTCGCCGGTCATCCCGACCTCGGATCGCACCGAGCGGCCGGTGGCCAGGGAAGCCAGCGCGGTCACCATGGTCACGCCCGCGGACGGGCCGTCCTTGGGCACCGCACCCGCCGGCACGTGCAGGTGGATCGTCTTGCCCTCCAACGATTCCAGCGAGATGCCCAACTGGTCGGCGTGAGACCGCAGGTAGGACAGCGCGATCTGCGCGGACTCCTTCATCACATCGCCGAGTTGCCCGGTCAGCTGCAGGCGGATGCCCGACTCGGACGAGGGCACCGCGGTGGCCTCGATGAACAGCACCTCGCCGCCCATTCCGGTCACAGCCAGCCCGGTGGCCACACCCGGCACGGCCGTGCGCTCCGCCGACTCCGGGGTGAACCGAGGCCGACCCAGGAATTCCTTCAAGGATCCGAGGTCGACCACGACCGGCTCGGCGGACCCCGACAGCCGGACCGCGATCTTGCGCAGCACCTTGGCCAATGCCCGCTCCAGCTGCCGCACGCCCGCCTCGCGGGTGTATTCGCCGGCGATCAGCCGCAGCGCGTCGTCCGAGATCGTCACCTCGGCAGGATCCAGCGCCGCCTTCGACAACTGCCTAGGCAGCAGGTGATCTCGGGCGATGACCACCTTGTCGTCCTCGGTGTAACCGTCGATCTGGACCAGCTCCATCCGGTCCAGCAGCGGGCCGGGGATGTTCTCGATGACGTTGGCGGTGGCCAGGAACAAGACGTCCGACAGGTCGAGGTCGAACTCCAGGTAGTGATCGCGGAAGGTGTGGTTCTGCGCCGGATCGAGCACCTCGAGCAGGGCCGCGGAGGGGTCACCGCGGTAGTCGGAGCCGAGCTTGTCGACCTCGTCCAGCAGCACGACCGGGTTCATCGATCCGGCCTCGGTCAGCGCCCGCACGATCCGGCCGGGCAACGCTCCCACGTAGGTGCGCCGATGACCACGGACATCCGCCTCGTCCCGGACGCCGCCCAGCGAGACGCGAACGAACTTGCGCCCCAACGCCTTGGCCACGCTTTCGCCGAGCGAGGTCTTGCCCACTCCGGGCGGACCGGCCAGGGCCAGCACCGCACCCGACCCGCGTCCCCCGACGACCTGCAGGCCACGCGAGGCCCGGCGCGAGCGCACGGCCAGGTATTCCACGATTCGGTCCTTGACATCGGTCAGACCGTGATGGTCGGCGTCCAGCACTTCCCGGGCGGCTGCGACATCGGTGGAATCATCCGTGCGCACTCCGAACGGCAGTTCCAGCACAGTGTCCAGCCAGGTCCGGATGTAGCCGGCCTCGGGCGCCTGGTCCGAGGAGCGTTCCAGCTTCCCGACCTCGCGCTCCGCCGCGGTCCGCACGTTCTCAGGAAGATCGGCCGCCTCGATCCGGGCGCGGTAATCCTCGGAGCCCTCCGGCTCGCCCTCGCCCAACTCCTTGCGAATGGCATTCAACTGCTGACGCAGCAGGAATTCTCGCTGCGATTTCTCCATGCCGTCGCGGACGTCGGAAGCGATCTTGTCCGACACCTCGGACTCGGCCAGATGTGCGCGGGTCCATTCGATCAGGACGGTCAGCCGGGCGTCGACATCCGGCGTCTCCAACAGCTGCCGCTTCTGCTCGGCGGTGAAATACGGCGCCCAGCCGGCCATGTCGGCCAGTTGGGAGGCGTCGGTGACGCCCTCGACGGTGTCGATGATCTGCCAGGCGTTGCGCCGCTGCAGGTTGGCCACGACCAGCGCCTTGTATTCGGACGCCAGTTTCGCGGTGCGTTCGGTGGTCACGCCGTCGTCCACGGACTCGGCCACGACCCAGAGCGCGGATCCGGGTCCGGACACGCCGGTGCCGATCCGGGCCCGCGACTCCGCACGCAGCACCGCGCCCGGCTTGCCGCCGGGCAGCCGCCCGATCTGTTCGATGGTCGCGATCACCCCGAACGTCGGGTAGCGGTCGGCCAGCCGGGGCGTGATGAGCAGCTTCTTCTCGGCCGCGGACACCGAGCTGTCGATCGCCGCCTGCGCGGGTTCGTCCAGCTCGACCGGCACCACCATGCCGGGCAATACAACTTGGTCGGTCAGGACAGCACCGGAAGGCGAAGCGAATCGGTCATGACAGATCTCCTGGAAGATGGTTGAGCCTGACTCACTCAAGTCCATCCGGACCGACCTTGTTCCCGGGCTCAGCCGTGGGCGAACAGCCGGCTATGCCGAGCGGAATCGGTCCCGCCGTTCGGGTAGTCGGACGAATCCGGCCGACCGGTAGGTATTGACGGCGGGGACCAATGCGCTGGGGGTGCAGACCAGCGCGCTCGAGGAACCCAGCTCCTGCAGCGCGGCCGCCGCGCCCACGCAGATCGCCCGGCCGTAGCCGCGGCCGCGGTGGTCGGCATGGACACCCATCGGTTCGAGCAAGCCGGGCTTGCCCGGACCGGTCGACCACACCAAGACCCCCGCCACCGCGATGCCCTGGCCGTCGTAGCCCACCAGGCAGCGGGCGCTGGCAAAGGGCACTCCGGTTGCCATGGTCTGCCAGAGCCCCACGGTGAACCTCGCTTTCCCCCACGCCGACCGGTGGACTGCCACATAGTCGGACGCCTGTTCCGGACCGACCACCTCGATCCGCAGCACCGGCGGCTCGATCGGCCGGTCGAGCACGCGCCGCAACGGCGTCCACGCCTCGCCCAGGTCCCAACCGGAATCCGTCAACCGCTCTTGAACCAGGAAACCGTTCGGCGTCTCGACCGCCACCTGGCCCGGCGGGAGGACGCCGCGCCCCGGGTCGGTCAGGTCCGCGACCAGCTGTCCCGCGAGTTCCTCGTCCCGCGCAAGCTCGGGCGCGACCGTCAGCCGCAACACGTCGGGACCGTCCAGAAGCCCGACAGCGACTATCTTCTCGTCCCACGTCCAGATCCGTACCGCCGCCGCCGTCGCCTGCGCCCCGAACTGCCAGAACCAACCCAGGTCGCCCGGATGCAACTGCATCGGTGACGCGTCGCCCTGCCAGTCCGCCAACGCCCGCACGACGTCACCCAGCTCGTCGACGCGTGGCGTGCTCGCCTCGATGACCACGCCCGCGAGTACACACCAGGCGGCGGCGACTCGTCGCCGCAATTGTCGGCCCGGAAGGGGAAGATCGGACAATGACGACAATTCCGGAGGAAGCCTCACGATCTGCCGTGGTCGGAATCGACGGCTGCGCAAGCGGCTGGTACGCGGTGGTCCTACGACCCGGGGTCGAGCCCGAAGGACATCTGCTTGCGCGCATTGGCGACCTGCCGCTGTTTGTCCCCGATGCCGGAGCCGTGGCCATCGACATTCCGATCGGGCTGCCCACCGGATCAGAAAGCCGCCAGGCCGACACCACCGCGCGGAAGGCTCTGGGCGAGCGTCGGAGTTCGGTCTTCCGCACTCCGATCCGAGAGGCCCTGGAAGCCAGCACCTACGCGGTGGGAAATGCGATCTCGAAGGCCCGCACCGGAAAGGGCATGAGCAGTCAGGCTTTTGCCCTGGGACCCAAGATTCTCGAAGTGGACGAGTGGATCCCGAAGGCCCCTTGCCCGATCTTCGAGATCCACCCGGAGGTCTCTTTCGCCGAGATGTTGGGCGCGCCGGCGGAGTTCTACAAGAAGACCGTCGCCGGGGCGTTGGAGCGCCGACAAGGTCTGCAGCGAGCGGGAATCGCGGTGGACCACCTGCTCGCACAGCGCGTTCCCCGCGTCCACGACGACGACATCCTCGACGCGGCGGCGGCGGCCTGGTCGGCGGCCCGACTGCGGGACGGGTCGGCGCGGTCGTTTCCCGATCCGCCCGAAGTCGGCGCCAATGGACGGCCGGTCGCCATCTGGGCCTGACCCGGGTC
This sequence comes from Nakamurella sp., assembly GCA_965277905.1. Taxonomy (GTDB): domain Bacteria; phylum Actinomycetota; class Actinomycetes; order Mycobacteriales; family Nakamurellaceae; genus Nakamurella. Next base: position 2,008,464 of record CBDIDW010000006.1, on the reverse strand, counting down.
TCACTCGAGGAGGTGCACGTCCCAGCCGAACGGAGCTCGCCTGACGCGGTGGGCCCACGCTGCCGAACACGGCCGCACCGAAGCCGACCCCGATTCGTGACCGATCCGTGGTTGACGGACCCCCTACGTTCCCCCCAAACTATGGAACCGGTTCCGGAACCGGTTCCGGACCGTAGTCAACGTCGACGATGAACGAGGAGCAGCCGGGTGCGGGTCACCATCGCGGACGTCGCCGCCCGCGCGGGCGTCAGCAAGACGACCGTCTCCCGCGTGCTCAACGGCAAGGACGACATCGACCCGAACACGGCGGCTCGGGTCGGGCAGATCATCGACGAACTCGGGTACGTGCCCAGTTCCGGCGCTGTCGGCCTGGCCCGCGGCCGCACCCGCGTCATCGGCGTGCTGGTCCCCTCGCTGCACTGGCCGTGGATGGGCGACGTCATCCAGGGCGCGGTGGACACCATCGAGGCCTCGTCCTACGGGACACTGCTGTTCACCTGCAACCGCGGTGACGAGTCCATGCGTCGGTTCGCCACCCAGGTGTCGGCGAAATCGTTCGACGGCCTGGTGGTCATCGAGCCGCAGGGCACGTTGGACTACATCGACAGCCTGCATCGAGGCGGACTGCCGGTGGTCATGATCGACGACCGGGTCCAGCAGCCGCAGTTCCCTTCGGTCGGCACCACCAACTGGGCCGGCGGTCGCAGTGCCGCTGAACACCTCCTCTCGCTCGGCCGTCGGCACCCCGTGGTGGTCGAAGGATTCCCCGGGATGCGTTGTACGACCGAACGTCTGGACGGGTTCGCCTCTGCTTTCACGGACGCGGGACACCCGATCGGTGCGGACCGGGTGGTGGACGCCGAGTTCACCTTCGAGGGCGGCCGGTGCGCGCTGGGACCGCTGCTGGACAGCGGAATGCCGATCGATTCGATCTTCGCCCACAACGATCTGTCGGCCGGCGGGGCGATCAGATCTCTCCGGCAGCACGGGCGCACTGTCCCGGACGACGTCAGCGTGGTCGGCTTCGACGACATCGAGTACGCGGCCAACTGCGAGCCGCCGTTGACCACGGTGCGCCAGCCGATGTACGAGATGGGCTCGGGCGCCTGCCGGATCCTGCTCGACCTCATCGACGGTCACGCCCAGCCCGACCAGGTGCACGAGACGTTCCCGACGACGCTGATCGTCCGGGAATCAACCGCCGCAATACCCAGTCAGCGCACCCCGAGACCATCCATTCCGGTCCCGGCCGACCGGGTCATGGCCGGGTAAAGCGGGCCGTAGTACTCACCCCCACCGCGACGAAGCGAACCGAGAGGCAATTTCGACGATGATCTCCCACTCGACAGGCCACTGAGGGTGCCCACCCTGCTGCGCAGGCTGGGTTTTTACCTGGTCGCCGTGATCGCCGCGGTCACTCTTGACTTCTTCATCCCGCGCCTGGTCCCGGGTGACCCGGCCCTCACCGCGCTGGCCCAGATGCAGGGCACCGTGCCGCCACAGGCGTTGCAGGCCTTGCAGATCCAACTCGGTGGCAATACCGGGCAGTCCCTGTGGGTGCAGTACCTGCACTACTGGGGCAATCTTCTGCACGGCAATCTCGGGCTCTCCATGTCCAACGCCAACACGCCGGTGCTGACCGTCATCAACGAGCACATCTGGTGGACGGTCGTGCTGGTCGGGCTGGCCACCGTGATCAGCTTCGTGCTGGGCACCGTCATCGGCACCCTGGCCGCCTGGCGTCGGGGTGGCTGGTTGGAAGCAACGCTGCCGGTGATGACCTTCGTACAGGCCATGCCGTATTTCTTCCTGGCCACCCTGCTGGTGCTGGCGTTCTCGGTCCATCTGACCTGGTTCCCGGCCATCGGCGGGTACGACTACCTCTCCAGCACCATCGGCTGGAACTGGGACTTCATCAAAGACGCGCTGTACCACGGCATCCTGCCCGCCCTGACCATCGTGCTGGCGTCGCTGGCCGGCTGGACCATCGGCATGCGCAACATGGTCATCACCGTCCGGGACGAGGATTACGTGTTGCTGGCTCAGGCGGAGGGTCTACCTCAGCGCCGGGTGCTCTGGTACGCGATGCGCAACGCCGTCCTGCCCCAGGTCTCCAGTTTCGCGATGGCCCTGAGTTTCGTGGTGGCCGGCTCGATGCTCACCGAATTGATCTTCTCCTACCCCGGGATCGGCTACACCCTGGTGCAGGCGGTCAAGAGTCTCGACTACTCCCTGGTGCAGGGCATCTTCCTGGTCATCACCCTCGTCGTGCTGGCCGCCAATTTCATCGCGGACATCGTCTATGTGCTCATCGACCCCCGCGCTCGACAGGAGGTCTGAGTCATGACCGCTGCCATCATTGCCGCCGCACCCGTCGAAGAAGATTCTTCGGCCGGTCCCACCCAGCCGACCCGGCGCCGCAAGTTGTGGACCTGGGCCCGGCGTTCCCCGAAAATGCTGATCGGCCTGGTGCTGCTGGGAATCTTCGTCGTTCTGGCCATCATCGGTCCCTGGATCGCTCCCTTCGACCCGAACGCGACCGGGCCGCTGGAAGGCCCGCCGCTGGCCGGAACGACGACTGCCTCTCAGCTTCCGAATGTTCATCACTGGCTGGGGCAGACCACCATCGGCGGCGACGTCTTCTCCCAACTGCTGGCCGGCACCCGCACCACCGTGTTCGCGTCGTTCCTGGCCGGCATCATCGCCACCGTGCTGGCGGTGCTCATCGGCATCGCCGCCGGATACATCGGCGGCTGGGTCGACGAGCTGTTGTCGCTGCTGGCCAACATCTTCCTGGTCATCCCGGCGTTGCCGCTGCTGATCGCCTTCGGGGCCTTCCTGGGACCGGAGAAGGCCGGCAACGTCCTTGTCGTCAGCCTGATCATCGCCTTCACCGGGTGGGCCTGGGGGGCGCGGGTGCTCCGTGCTCAAGCCCTGTCCATGCGTAACCGCGACTTCGTCGAAGCGGCCCGGATCTCCGGTGAAAGCACCTGGCGCATCATCACTTCCGAGATGCTGCCGAATCTTACGGCGGTCATCGCGTCGTCGTTCCTGTTCACCACGATCTACGCCATCGGTACCTATGTCGGTCTGGGCTTCCTCACCATCGTCACGGCCGGCCCGCACTACAACTGGGGCACGATGATGTTCGACGCGACCTCGTCGTCGGCGGTCGAGTCCGGCTACTGGTGGTGGTATGTCCCGCCAGGCATCGCCATCGCGCTGCTGGGCACCAGTCTGGCGCTCATCAACTTCGGCATCGACGAATACATCAACCCTCGGCTGCGGGTGGCCCTCTCGCCGCGCGCGGCCAAGAGGTTGGCCGGCCGGCGGCTGCGTCCGCAATTGGGCTTCACCCCGGTGGTCCGCCGGACCCCGGCCTCGACCAGCCCGGCGCCGAGCTCGACGAAGGACCTGTCATGACCGCCGCCGCACCGGGCCGGCTCCGCAAGAATGCGAAAGCCCCGACCGTCAGCGATCTTCCGAAGGAGGACGAAGCGGGCCAGGTCCTGCTGGACATCCAGGACCTGTCCGTCGACTACGGCCTGGCCAATGCGGTTCACGCGGTTGACGGGGTCGATCTGCGGATCCACCGTGGTGAGGTGGTCGGCCTGGCCGGCGAGTCCGGCAGCGGAAAGTCGACGCTGGCCTACGCCGTGACCCGGCTGCTGCGCGACCCGGGGGTGATCGTGGGCGGACAAGCTCGCTACGTCCGCTGGTCCGGGCCGGCCACCCCGCAGGTGGTCGACCTGCTGAGCGACGACCGGGCGGTGATCGGCGCGGTGCGCTGGTCGGAAATCGCCGTGGTGTTCCAGAGTGCGCTGCACGCCCTCAATCCGGTCCTGCGGATCGGGCGGCTGCTCGACGACGTCCTCCGCGCCCACGACCGCTCCATGGGCCAGCGGGCCCGCCAGGCCCGCGCCGTCGAGCTGCTCGACCTGGTCGGGATCAGCCCGGACCGGCTCCGCAGCTATCCCCATCAATTGTCCGGCGGCATGCGGCAGCGGGTCATGATCGCCCTTTCGCTGGCCCTGCAACCCAGGCTGCTGATCATGGACGAGCCGACCACCGCGCTCGACGTGGTCATCCAGCGGGAGATCCTGGACGAGCTCATCCAGCTGCGGGAACGGCTGGGATTCTCGGTCCTGTTCATCACCCACGATCTGTCCCTGCTCATCGAGATCGCCGACACCATCGCGGTCATGTACGCCGGGCGGCTGATCGAGAAGGCACCCGCCCGTTCGCTCTTCCACGCCCCACGGCACCCGTACACCTACGGGCTGACCAAGTCGTTCCCGTCCCTGCACGGGCCCAAGGTGGCGATGACCGGAATCGCCGGCTCGCCTCCGGACCTGCGCCAGGTGCCCACCGGCTGCCCCTTCCGGCCGCGGTGTGCGTGGGCGATGGACAAGTGCGCCACGGTGGTGCCGCCCAGCCTGGACGTCTCGGACGCCACCGGCCGCCGCGAGGTGGCCTGCCATCTGCATGACGGCCACCAACCGCCCCCCGCCGAACTGGCTGTGCTGCTGCCGGATCCGCGCCCTCGCGCGGCGTCCACCGTGGGGAGTGCGTCATGAGCCCGGCCGACGACCGTCCGGTGCTCGAGGCCGTGAACGTCACCAAGCATTTCCGCATCGGTCTCGGTGCTTTCCGGCGGGGGACCGTGCGCGCGGCCGAGAACATCTCGCTGGTGCTGCATCCCGGCGCGGTGACCGCCGTGGTCGGTGAAAGCGGCTCCGGAAAATCCACCCTGGCCCGACTCCTGGCCCGCACCTACCATCTCAGCTCCGGAGAGCTGTATCTGGACGGTCAACGCATTGACGAGAAGGCCAAGGCGGACAAGAAGTATCGCGGCGCCGTCCAACTGGTGCTGCAGGACCCCTTCGCCTCTCTCAATCCGGTGCACAAGGTCCGCTACATCATCGGCCGCACGCTGCAACTGCACGGCCTGGTCGGCGACGACCTGGAGCAGACCGTTCTCGAGCTGCTGCGTCGGGTGTCCCTGGAACCGGCCGAACAGTTCATCGACAAGTTCCCGCACGAGCTGTCCGGGGGGCAGCGCCAACGGGTTTCGATCGCCCGCAGCCTGGCCGTGCAGCCGCGGGTGCTGCTCGCCGATGAGCCCGTGTCCATGCTCGACGTGTCGATCCGGTTGGGCATCCTGAACCTGCTGGCCGACCTGCGCGACAACGAGAACCTGGCCATCCTCTACGTCACCCACGACATCGCCTCGGCGCGCTACCTGGCCGACACGATCATGGTCATGTACGCCGGCCGGGTGGTCGAGAGCGGCCCGGCGGACACCGTGGTCAACTCGCCGGCCCATCCCTACACCCAGTTGCTGCTTTCGGCCGCGCCCGATCCGGAGAACCTGGACAGCACGTGGCAGGGTGGCGCCGGATCCCCGCCGTCGCTGGTGGATCCGCCTCCGGGTTGCCGGTTCCGCCCGCGCTGTCCGCACGCGATGGACGTGTGCACCCAGCAACCGCCCGATTTTGCCGTTTCCGGCACCCACCGGGCCGCCTGCTGGCTGCTGGACCCGGTCCGCCGCGAGGTGGCCACACCGATCCCGCCGGTGACGGATTCACCCGAGGCGCCGTCGGGGGTGGCTCGGTGACCGCTCCCGCCGAAGGGCGGGCGCCACCCTAGGGCGTCCGATTCGTGTCCCTGATCCGTACTTCGTCCCCGGACCAGCACGGACGATCCTGGCTGTCCTGGCCCATCTGTTGTTCCCCGTTGTCCCGTCTCGCCGGCCCTGAAGCCGGCACCACCGGAGAGGTTTCCATGCTTCGCAAAACCACCATCGGCGTTGCGGCCCTGGGCATTGTCGCCCTGACCGCAACCGCCTGTTCCAGCTCGAGTTCCACCCCCGCGTCGAGCGCGAGCTCGTCCTCGTCGTCCTCGTCGTCGTCCTCGTCCAGCTCGTCGGCCCCCGCGTCGTCATCGGACTCGTCCACATCGTCTTCGTCCTCGTCCTCGTCCTCGTCCTCGGATGCTTCGTCCGGGGGTTCGTCGGCGATGAGCTCCAGTGGCGGGTCGGCCAACGCGCACGGCGGCGTGACCCTGGCCACGGCGCCGCCCAACGCGACCTCGCAGGGCAGCAAGCCCATCACCGTGGAGAACAACCCGATCCCGTCGCTCGAGGACAACTTCAACGCGTTCGACGGCAATGGGTTCGGGTACAAGCTCAACATCGAGGGCCTGTTCTACGAGCCGCTTTTGGTGTTCAACAACCTCAAGGCGAACACCGCCTACCCGTGGCTGGCCACCGATTACGCCTGGAACGCCGACGGCACCCAGATCACTTTCACGTTGCGGGACAACGTGAAGTTCTCCGACGGCTCGCCCTTGACCGCCGACGATGTCGCCTACACGTTCCAGGTCATGAAGGACACGCCGGCCACCAACCGCTCCGGGCTTCCGGTCGCCAGTGCCAAGGCCGACGGTACGAACAAGGTGACGGTGACCTTCACCCAGCCGCAGTTCCAGAACCTGTACAACATCGCCGGGCAGACCTCGATCGTGAAGAAGGCGGCCTACTCCAGCCAGGCCGACCCGTCCAAGTTCGCCGATCCCACGCCGGTCGGCACCGGGCCCTACACGTTGGCCAAGTTCAGCCCGCAGGGCCTGCAGTTCAAGGCCAACCCGAGCTACTGGGGTGGAACGCCCTCCGTGCCCGAGGTGGACGTGCCCTCGTACAGCAGCAATGACGTCGCCCTGCAGCAGCTCTCGGCGGGCAACATCGACTACGCCGGTAACTTCGTGTCCCAGATCCAGCAGAGCTTCGTGGCCAAGGATCCGGCCAATCACAAGTACTGGTTCCCGGCCATCAACACGGTCGGCCTGTTCTTCAACGTGAAGTCGGGACCGGCGGCGCTGCAGGACCCCGCCGTGCGCAAGGCGATCAGTGCCGGGTTCGACCGCGCCAAGGTGGCCAGCCAGGCCGAGCAGGGTTACGAGCAGCCGGCGACCTCGTCGTCGGGCCTGTTGCTGCCCAACTTCTCCAGCCTGCTGCCCGCGGCGTACGCCAATGACATCAAGGCGTCCATCGACGGCGACACGGTGACCAAGCTGATGACCGGGGCCGGCTACGCCAAGGACGGCAGCGGGACGTGGGCCAAGGGCGGCCAGGCGGTGGCCTTCTCGATCGAGGATCCGACCGCGTACACCGACTACTACCAGTCCGCTCAGTTGATGTGTGCCGACCTGAAGACGGTCGGTTTCAACTGCACGGTCAAGGGTGTGGACGCCAACAAGTGGTATGCCGACCTGGCCGCGGGCACGTTCGACACCGCGATCCACTGGGGTACCTCGGGCCCGTCGCCGTACGCGCAGTTCGACGGCTGGCTGGACCCGGCCCTGGCCGCCGGCAGTAACGCCACCGGCAACTACGGCCGCTTCAACAATGCCGACGCGACCAAGGCCATTGCCGACTACGCCAAGGCGGGTACTGACGCCGACGCCAAGACGGCCATCGCCACGCTGTCCAAGGTGATGTCCGACCAGACGCCGGTGGCGCCGATCATGTACGCGGCCGGCTGGTACGAGTACAACACCAAGAATTACAAGTCCGGCTGGGTGGATGCGAACAACCAGTACGTTGACCCGTCGCCGAACCCGGTGAACGTGGCCTTCGTGATCCTGCACCTGTCCGCCAGCTGATTCGGGAACGGGATTCCGGCCGCCGGTTTCGCCTCCGGCCGGCCGGAATCCCGGCTCCGCTCGACTCTTTGCAATCATCTTCCGATGGGATGTCACGTGCCGGGTGCCGGGGGCGCAGTGGTGTCGGCCGCCGCTTTGGACGCTCTGGTCCAGGCGTTGACTCTGCCGGAGAAGGTGGCCCTGGTGGTCGGGGCCGACATCTGGTCCACCACCGCCATCCCGCGTGTCGGGCTGCGCGGCATTGTTCTATCTGATGGTCCGGCGGGGGTTCGCGGTACCGGAGCCGACCCCGGCGAGACCTCCGCCTCCTTCCCCGCGCCGAGCGCGCTCGCCGCCACCTGGGACCGAGCCTTGCTGGGGCAGGCCGGATCTCTGCTCGCCGTTGAGGCCCGCCGGCACGGCGTCGACGTGGTGCTCGCCCCGCAGGTCAACCTGCAGCGCACTCCGGGGGCGGGTCGGCACTTCGAGTGTTACTCGGAGGATCCGCTGCTCACCGCGGAACTGGCCTCGGCGCTGGTCCTTTCCGTGCAGCAGCACGGAGTGGGTATGTGCCCCAAACATTTCGTGGCCAACGACTCCGAGACCGAGCGCACCAGCTACCTGGCCGAGGTCGACGAGCGCACCCTGCACGAGGTGTACCTGGCGCCGTTCGAGCGGCTGGCCACCGACGGAGCGTGGCTGATGATGGCCGCCTACTCCGGACTGGACGACGGCGCCGTCGCGGCCCCGGCCACGCAGCACCGACCGCTGCTGCACGACCTGCTCAAGACCGACTGGGGTTTCGACGGGGTGGTGGTCAGTGATTGGCTGGCCACCACCTCGGTTGCTCCGGCCGTTCACGCCGGCCTCGACCTGCAGATGCCCGGCCCGGACGGTCCCTGGGGTGACGGCCTGTTGACGGCCGTCCAGCGGGGCGAGGTCGCCGAGGCCGAGCTCGACGACATGGTCCTGCGGTTACTGCGACTGGCTGCTCGGGTCGGGGCCCTGGGTGGCCAGGCGCCGGCCCCGCCCACCCGGGCGCCCGCCGCCCCGGGCACCGACGAGACCCTGCGGCTGCTGGCCGCCCGATCGATGGTCGTGCTCAAGGACGACCTCGGCCTGATTCCGATGGCCGACACCGTGGGCCGGGTGGCCCTGCTGGGGCCGGCCGCCCTGACCCCGTTCTCGCAGGGCGGCGGCTCCGCGTTCGTGCACCCCGACCACCTCGTCGATCCGGTCACGGCCCTGACCGCGGCGCTGTCCCCCACCGTCCGGCTCGACGTCGCTGCCGGAGCCCGATCCCGGGTCAACCCGCCGCCGTTGGATATCGCCACCCGCGGGTTCGACCCGATCAGCGGCGCGTCCGGCCTGCGACTGGAACTGCTCGACGGCGATGGAGCCGTGGTCGAGACCGACGTCACCACCGCGTGGACCGGCTGGCTGCGCCCCGCCGATGCTGCGGCCGTGGCCGAACCTCGGGCCGTCACCCTCCGGCTCACCCTGGATGTTCGGCTCGACGAGCCCGGCGGCCACGAGTTGGGCATCGGCACCGTGGGACGACACCGGATCTGCATCGACGGTGTGTTGGTCAGCTCGTCGGACCGGGTCGTGGCCCAGGAGGTCATCCTCGACTCCACCTACAACCACCCGCCCGCGCAACTGGCGCAGGTGCTGGTGCGCGAACCCCGGACCGTGCGGGTCGAGGCGGACCTGCAGGTGGTGCACCCCGTCGGGTACGACTCGTTCGTCCGGGGCGCGCTCGTGCACCGCCCACCGGGGCCGAGCGAGGAGGAGGAACTCGACCACGCCGTGGCGCTGGCGGCGACGGCCGACCTGGCCGTGGTGGTGGTGGGGACGACCGAAGAGGTCGAGTCCGAGGGCTTCGACCGTCGATCGCTGGCCCTGCCGGGCAACCAGGACGAACTGGTCCGGCGGGTGCTGGCGGCGAACCCGCGCACCGTGGTGGTGATCAACGCCGGCGCCCCGGTGGTGCTGCCCTGGTATTCCTCGGCCGGGACCGTGCTGTGGGCCTGGCTCGGTGGGCAGGAATGTGGCGGCGGCCTCGCCGACGTGCTGACCGGACGGACCGAGCCGTCCGGGCGGCTGCCCTGGACGCTGCCGGCCCGGGAGAGCGACGTACCCGTGCCGGACGCCGTTCCCCGGCACGGTCGGATCGCCTACACCGAGGGCGTGCACATCGGCTACCGCGGCTGGGAACGCGAGAAGCGCGATCCGGCCGCGTGTTTCGGCCACGGCTTGGGCTGGACGACGTGGGCGTACCAGGCCGCTGCGGTGGTCGGCGACGGTGCGGTGACCGAACTGGAGATCACGGTGGCCAATACCGGCCGCCGGCCCGGTCGGGAGGTCGTCCAGGCCTACCTGGAGCCACCCGGCGGCGGTGGCCAGGACCGTCCGGTCCGCTGGCTGGCCGGGTTCACGGTGGCGACGGCCGAGCCCCGCGAGGCCGTCACGGTGCGGCTGTCGGTACCCCGCCGGGCCTTCGAGATCTGGGACGTCGACCTCGGGTCCTGGCGGACGCCGCCGGGGCGGTACCTGCTGCGTATCGGACGCTCGCTGCGTGACCTGCGGCTGGACGTACCCCTGGAGCGCTGATCGGGGCGCTGGGGACTATCTACCCACCATCCGCTGCATGGCCTCCGGATACCGCTCGCCCTGGACCTCGATCCCGGCCAACGCCCCGTCGATCTCGGTCAGGTCGTCCGGCGAGAGCTCGAGCGAGACCGCGCCGATGTTCTCCTCGAGTCGGGACAGCCGGCGGGTGCCGGGGATGGGCACGATCCAGGACTGGCGGGTCAGCAGCCAGGCCAATGCCACCTGGGCCGGCGTGGCGTGCCGACGGGTCGCGATCCGGGCCAGCAGATCCACCACCGCCTGGTTCGCGGCCCGGTTCGCCTCGGTGAATCGAGGCAGACCGGCACGGATGTCGCCGTCGGCGAACGCGGTGGAGGCGTCGACCGCCCCGGTCAGGAACCCGCGGCCCAACGGACTGAACGGCACCAACCCGATCCCCAGCTCCTGCAGGGTGGGCAGCACCTGGTCCTCGACCTCTCGGAACCACAGTGAGTACTCGCTCTGCAACGCCGTCACCGGCTGCACCGCGTGGGCCCGGCGGATGGTCGCCGCGGACGCCTCGGACAGGCCGAAGTGCCCGACCTGACCGGCCTCGATGAGCTCCTTGACCGCGCCGGCCACGTCCTCGATGGGCACGTCCGGATCGACCCGGTGCTGGTAGAACAGGTCGATCCGATCGGTCCGCAGCCGCCGCAGCGACGCCTGCGCCACCGCCTTGATGTGCTCGGGCCGACTGTCCAGACCCCCGGTCTGCTTCCCGTCGACGATGCCGAAGCCGAACTTGGACGCGATCACCACCTGTTCGCGGACCGGCGCCAACGCCTCGCCGACCAGCTCCTCGTTGACGAACGGGCCGTAGACCTCGGCCGTGTCGAACAGGGTCACCCCGCGATCCACCGCACCCCGGAGCACGTCGATCATCTCGGAGCGGTCGCCGGGGTTCGGTCCGAAACTCTGGCTCATGCCCATGCAGCCGAAGCCGATCGCGGAAACCTCTAGGGAACCGCCCAGGACGCGTGTCTTCATGTCTGATAGTCCCCCTCGGCGACGTGCTCGAACCAGGTGGCGCTGGGCCCGTCCGGGCCGTCCTCCCACATGGCCAGGTGCTCCATGAAATCGGTGGGGGTGGCGCCATGCCAGTGCTGCTCACCGGGCGGCGTGTAGATCGTCTGACCGGGAGTGGCCCGCAGCACCGCCGCGTCCCGGGTCCCCAGCAGGGCCACGCCCTCGGTGATGTGCAGGGTTTGGCCGACCGCGTGGGAATGCCAGGCGGTGCGCGCGCCCGGGGCGAAGCGCACCCGACTGACCACCATTCGGGACGGCTCCGGCTTCCGCACCGCGATCGGGTCGAGCCAGACGTCGCCGGTGAATGTGTCAGCGGACCCCCGAACGGTGGGCTGCTTGGACTCGATCTCCACGTGTGTGCTCCTGTTCACCCGCCGGTGGACCCAGTATTCCGCGGCCTGTCCGTCACCACGATCGCGGTTCGATTCTTGATCGGCGCCGGGACGGCGCGCAGTTTGATCGTGAGCACCTGACCGGCCGGGCCGCTAGAATCAGCTACCTGGCGGCCTCGCCCAGCGCAACCCTCCGGCTCGGGCGCCCGTGTGCCGACCACCAGGCAGGAGCCTCATGAGCGCCCAGGATGTCCGCGTGTTCCCCCGTCGACCGGAGGTCACCGCTGACTACCCACCCGCTCCGCAGGCCTCCCCACACGGCCACTCCCCGGTCCGCCTGGTCGTCCAGGTCCCCTGCCTGAACGAGGAGGAGACCATCGGCTCGGTGCTCTCCACCATTCCCCAGCAGATCCCCGGAATCGACGAGATCATCCTGCTCATCATCGACGACGGGTCCACCGACCGGACCGTCGAGGTGGCCAAGTCTTTCGGGGTCACCCACTTCGTGCGCCATGCCCGCAACCGCGGGTTGGGCCGCTCGTTCCACGACGGGGTCCAGCGAGCCCTGGAACTCGGCGCCGACATCGTGGTCAACACCGACGGCGACAACCAGTACCCACAGGAGCGCATCACCGACCTGGTCCAGCCCATCCTGCGCGGTGAGGCCGAGATCGTCATCGCCGACCGGCAGGTGCAGCTGGTTGAGCACTTCTCGCCCTTCAAGGTCAGGATGCAGAAGTTCGGCAGCGGCGTCGTCAACCGGGCCGCCGGCACCAAGCTCCCCGACGCGGCCAGCGGTTTTCGGGCCTACTCGCGGGACAGTCTCATGCTGCTCAACACCATCACCCGGTTCTCCTACTGCATGGAGACGATCATCCAGGCCGGGAACAAGAAACTGGCCATCGCCAGCATCCCGGTGGTGACCAATCCCAAGACCCGGGAATCGCGCCTGTTCAAGTCGATGCGCGAGCACATGATGAAGTCCGCCGGAGCAATCATCCGGTCCTACATCATGTACAAGCCGTACGCCATCTTCTCGTTCTTCGCGGCCGTCTTCGGTGCGCTCGGCATCTTCTTCTTTGCCCGCTTCGGCTTCCTCCGGCTGCTCGGCAATCAGGGCGAGCACCTGCAATCCATCGTGGTCGGTGCGGTGTCGCTGATCGTGGCGTTCCTCTCGATCATCATCGGCATCACCGCCGACCTCATCCGCACCAACCGCATGCTCATCGAGGACACCCTCGAGCACACCAAGAAGATGAGATTCGGGTCGGCGTCGGCCTATCGGCCACTCGGTGAGCAACAGCTGTTGGACGAGACCAGCTTTTCCGGCCGCTAGGTCAGTCACTGTCGACTTCGATCGAATGTCTTGACAAACTGACACCGGCTCTGCCAGCATGTCCCCCGGATCGGCCTGCCCCGGGAAAAGGTGACGACAGTGACGTCTGAGCACGAGATCGGCGTCGCGGTCGCCGGTTTCGGCTGGATGGGGCGGGTGCACACGCAGGCCTACGCCCGGCTGCGGCACCATTATCCGGAGCTGGCCCTGCACCCGGTGCTGCGGACGGTGGCTGAGGAAGTACCCGGGCGGGCGGAGCAGGCGGCCGCCCAGTTCGGGTTCACCGCGACCACCCGGGACTGGCGCGACCTGCTCGCTGATCCAGGGGTGCAGGCGGTCAGCGTGACCGCGCCCAATTTCCTGCACCGGGAGATGGGGGTGGCGTTGGCCCAGGCGGGCAAACATCTCTGGATCGAAAAGCCGGTGGGTCTGTCGGCCGCCGACGCGCAGGCGGTGGCCGCCGCCGCGGCGGCCGCCGGCGTGCAGACCACGGTCGGCTTCAACTATCGGAACGCCCCGGCCGTCGAAGCCGCTCGCGCCCTGATCGCGGGCGGCGAGTTGGGCACCATCACGCACGCCCGGTTCCGTTTCCTCTCCGACTACGCGGCCCATCCCGACAGCGCCTTGAGCTGGCGCTTCGAGATGGCCCGGGGGGGCCACGGAGTGCTCGGCGACCTGGCCTCGCATGCTGCTGACCTGGCCTTCCACCTGCTCGGCGAGATCACCGAGCTATCCGCCGATACGGCCGTCTTCCTGACCCGGCGGCCCCGACCGACCGGCGCCACCAGCGGGCACCAGCGGGCGTCCGGAGGCGAGCTGGGTGAGGTCGAGAACGAGGACTACGTGTCCGCGCTGCTGCATTTCCGCAGCGGCGCCCGCGGTGTCCTCGAGGCCAGCCGGGTCGCCGTGTCCGAACAGAACAACTACGGTTTCGAGATCCACGGCACGAAGGGTGCGGTGTCCTGGGACTTCCGCCGGATGGGCGAGCTGAACGTCAGTCTGGGCGGGGCTTTTCAGGACCAATCAGTGACCACCCGCTACGTGGGGCCGACGGATCCGAACTACGCTCCGTTTCAGCCGGGAGCCGCACAATCAATGAGTTTCGATGACCTGAAGGTCCTCGAAGCAGCGAATTTTCTGCGTTCGATCGCCGCCGGCCGGCCCGTGGGCGCGACTGTCGCCGATGCGGTGCGCAGCGCGCATGTCCTCGAGGCCATGACCACGTCCGCGCACACTCGCAGCTGGGAGCAAGTCACATGAGCATTCGGATCGGCATCATCGGCACCGGGATCATGGGCGCCGATCACGCCCTGACCGCCGACCGTTTCGTGTCCGGGGCTCGAGTGTCCCGGCTGGCCGACCTCGATCTGGCCCGGGCCCAGGGCGTGGCCGCCGGCATTCCCGACGCGTCAGCCACCGATGACCCCTACGGCCTGATCACCGACGACGAGGTCGATGCCGTCATCATCGCCTCGCACGATTCCACCCACGCCGACCTGATCCGCGCCTGCGTCCGCGCCGGTAAGCCTGTGCTGTGCGAAAAGCCGCTGGCAACATCGCTTTCCGAATCGGCTGCGGTGATCGGCGACATCGGTCCCGACGGCGAAAGACTGCTGTCGCTGGGCTTCATGCGCCGCTTCGATCCCGGTTACACACAGCTCCGAGCGACCATCCTCGACGGTCGGCTGGGCGCCCCGGTACTGGTGCACAGCATCGGGCGCGGAGTCACGTCGGGTCCGGGCGCGACGTCGGAGTCGGCGGTGACCAATTCGGCCATCCACGATTTGGACATCGTGCCCTGGCTGCTCGGCTCCCCGATTGTCGAGGTGAGCTGGTTCGCCGGCGCCCAGACCTCGGAGGTCCCGGCACTCCCGGGAGGCCTGATCGACCCGCAGTTCTTCCTGCTGCGCACAGCCGACGGCGTGCTGTCCACGGTGGAGATGTTCCTGAACGCCCGCTATGGCTACGACATTCGGGCCGAGGTGGTGTTCGAGCGCGGAACGGCCTCGTTGGCGGAACCCGTCCGGCTGGTCAGCGATCGAGAGTTGGCTCGTGGCCAGGAGTACGCCGCCGACTGGCGGCCCCGGTTCGCCGACGCCTACCGGTTGGAGCTGCAGGCCTGGGTCGACCAGCTGACCGGCCGTGCCGCCGCGGATTCGCCGTTGGCCGGCGGCCGAGACGGCTTGCGCGCCAACGCCGTCGCCGACGCGGTCATCAGATCCCAACGCTCCGGCGGCGGCCCGGTGCGCGTCGACGTTCCGCAGGTCTGAGCACCGCAGACTCAATGATCAACGCCGCAACGGCTCACATGTCCAAGCCGCCGTTGACACCCCACACCTGGCCGGTGATGTAGGAGGACGCGTCGGCGGCGAGAAAGTGCACCACCCGGGCGATCTCGTCGGGCCGGCCCAGGCGGCGGAGCGGGATGGTGGCCTTGATCTTGTCCAACACCCTCTCCGGCACCGCCTCGACCATTTCGGTCAGCGTGTAACCGGGAGTCACTGTGTTCACGGTCAGCCCGATGCTGTCCTCGGTCAGCTTGCCCGACCTCTCCAGCAGAAACGCGGCCTCTCGGGCCAGGGTCTTGGTCAAGCCGAACAGTCCCGACTTGGACGCCGCGTAGTTGGCCTGGCCGATGTTACCGATCTCGCCGATCACCGAACTGACGTTGATGATCCGTCCGGTGCCCCGCTCGGCCATGTGGGCCAGCGCGGCCTGGGACAGGTAGAACGCGCCGGACAGATTGACCGACAACACCTTCTGCCAATCCTCGTCCGTCAGCTTGAGCACCGTCTTGTCGATGGTGATGCCGGCGTTGTTGACCAGGATGTCGAGGCGCCCGTGGCGCTCGATGACCTCCGCCACCACCCGGCGGCAGTCGTCCCCGGACGCCACGTTGCCCTGGTGCACGCTCACCGGGGTGTGGAAGCGTTCACTGAAGTCGGACTCGAATTCGTTTGCCCGGGTGACATTTCCGCTGTAGCCCGCGGCTATCGCGGCGCCCTGCGAGGCCAGACTGGCGGAGATGGCGGCGCCGATACCGCGGGTGCCGCCGGTCACCAGGGCGACCCGGCCGACCAGTTTTTTCCCGGCTGGACCACCCACCCGGATGTCGTCGATGTCGTCCGTCGTCGGATCGGGCATGTTCATGTTCATCACTCCATCGCCTCGGGTCGTACCCGCCTGATCCTGCCCCGTGCCCCCGCCCCGCGCGATCCGACGTTGCCCGGACCGGAAATTGTCCAGACATACGGTCTAACGAACGTTTGTCGACTAGTGTCACCTTGTCCGCACTCATCCTGGAGGATCGCGTGGCCGAGCTCTTTTTCGACCTGGATCGGTCGAGTCCGGTCCCGCTCTACTTCCAGGTTGTCCAGCACATCCAAAGTGCCATCACCAGGGGTGATCTCGCGCCCGGCGACAGGCTCGAAAACGAGATCAGCCTGGCCGCACGGATCAAGTTGTCCCGGCCGACGGTGCGCCGCGCGATCCAGGAGCTGGTCGACAAGGGCCTGTTGGTGCGCAAGCGCGGGGTGGGCACCCAGGTGGTGCGGGGCAAGCTGACCCGCCGGGTGGAGCTGACCAGCCTCTATGACGACCTGGAGCAGGGATCGCGGGCGCCCAGTACCACCTTGTTGATCAACGAGGTCCTCCCCGCCGACGACCGGGTGGCGGACGAGCTGGGCGTTGCGCCGGCCTCACCGGTCCTGCACCTGCGTCGGTTGCGCTTCGCCGGCGGCGAGCCGTTGGCCGTCATGGAGAACTACCTGCCCGAGGATCTCATCGACATCGGCCAGGCCGATCTCGAACAGCGCGGCCTCTACCAGCTGCTGCGCGCGCACGGCGTTCACCTGCGGGTGGCCCAGCAGAGTATCGGGGCCCGAGCCGGCACGCTCGAGGAGTGCCAGCTGCTGACCGAGCGCAAGGGCAGCCCACTGCTCACCATGGATCGGGCTGCCCACGACGACTACGGCCGCACCGTGGAGTGGGGCCATCACGTCTACCGGGCCAGTCTGTACTCGTTCGAGGTGACCCTGGTCGACCACTGACCCGGAGCTGACCTCAGTACCGCTCGGACAACGAGCGCGCGGCCAGCCGGGTCCAGGTCGCCACCACGGTGTCCGGATTCAGCGACATCGACTCGATGCCCTGATCGACCAGCCACTCGGCCAGATCGGGGTGGTCGCTCGGCCCTTGGCCGCAGATCCCGACGTACTTGCCGCGCGCCCGGCAGGCCGAGATGGCCGCGGAGAGCAGTGCTTTCACCGCAGGGTCGCGCTCGTCGAAACCGGCCGCGACGAGTCCGGAGTCCCGATCCAGGCCCAGGGTGAGCTGGGTCAGATCGTTGGAACCGATGGAAAACCCGTCGAAGAAGTCCAGAAACTTGTCGGCCAGAATGGCATTCGACGGCACCTCACACATCATCACCACCTGGAGGCCGTTCTCACCCCGCCGCAACCCATGCGCGGCGAGCAGGTTGATCACGCCCTCGGCCTCCCGCAGCGTCCGGACGAACGGGATCATGATCTTGACGTTGGTCAGCCCCATGATGTCTCGCACGTAGCGGAGGGCCTCGCACTCCATGGCGAAGCACTCGGCGAAATCCGACGACAGATATCGGGACGCACCGCGGTAGCCGAGCATCGGGTTCTCCTCGTGCGGCTCGTACAGTTCGCCCCCGAGCAGATTCGCGTATTCGTTGGACTTGAAGTCCGACATGCGCACGATCACCGGCTCGGGTGCGAACGCCGCCGCCAACATCGACACCCCCTCGGCCACCCGCTGCACGAAGAACTCCCGGGGACCCGGGTAGGCGGCCGTGGCTACGGCGATCTGCCGGCGCAGCGGGTTCTCCAGGACGTCGAAGTCCAGCAGGGCTTTCGGGTGAATGCCGATCTGGCGGTTGATGATGAATTCGAGCCGGGCCAGGCCGACTCCACGATTCGGGAGCCGGGAAAAGGCGAACGCCTGGTCCGGCGTCCCCACGTTCATCATGATCTTGACCGGGACCGGCGGCATGGCGTCCAGCTGCGTCTCGTCGATGGCGTAGTCCACCAGACCGGCGTAGACGATGCCGGTGTCACCCTCCGCGCAGGACACGGTCACCTGCGTCCCGTCGCGGAGTTCCCGGGTGGCCGAGCCGGTACCGACCACCGCCGGGATGCCCAGCTCACGAGCGATGATCGCGGCGTGACAGGTGCGGCCACCTCGATTGGTGACGATGGCCGAGGCCCGCTTCATGATCGGCTCCCAGTCGGGGTCGGTCATATCGGCCACCAGCACGTCGCCGGGTGCGAACGAGGCCATCGACTCCAGTTCGGTGAGCACCCGGACCGACCCGGCACCGATTTTCTGGCCGATGGCGCGGCCTTCCAGCAGTCGTTCGCCGATGCCGGTCAACCGGAAACGTTGCACGGTCCCGGCCGGTTGCCGCGACTTCACCGTTTCCGGCCGCGCCTGCAAAACGTAGATTTTGCCGTCGAGACCGTCCTTCCCCCATTCGATGTCCATCGGCCGCCCGTAGTGCGTCTCGATGATCAGAGCGTGTTCGGCCAGTTCGGTGACATCGGCGTCGGTCAGCGAGAAGCGCGCCCGGTCGGCCTCGTCGACCGGGACGAACGCCGTGGTGCGGCCGACCGATCGGTCCTGTGTGTAGATCATCTTGGTCGCCTTGGCGCCGATGCCCCGCTTGAGGATGGCCGGCCGGCCGGCCCGCAGCGCCGGCTTGTAGATGTAGAACTCGTCGGGGTTGACCGCACCCTGCACCACGCCCTCGCCCAGCCCGTACGCGGAGGTGAGGAAAACCGCATCGGTGAAACCACTCTCGGTGTCCATGGTGAACATCACGCCGGAGGAGCCGAGGTCGGAGCGAACCATTCGCTGCACGCCGGCGGACAGAGCGACGTCGGCGTGGGCGAACTTCTGGTGCACCCGGTAGGCGATGGCCCGGTCGTTGTAGAGCGAGGCGAAAACGGCCCGGACCGCGTCCAGCACGGCGTCGATACCGCGAACGTTGAGGAACGTCTCCTGCTGACCCGCGAACGAGGCCTCGGGCAGGTCTTCGGCGGTGGCCGACGACCGCACCGCTACGGAGACGTCCCCGTCACCGGCCAGCGTCGCGAAGGCGGCCCGGATGTCGGCCTCCAGGTCGGCCGGGAACGGTTGCGCCATCACCGATGCCCGCAACCGCTTGCCGACCGCGGCCAGTTCGGTGACGTCCTCGGTGTCCAACCCGTCCAGCGCTGCGGCGATGGTGTCCGCCACCCCGGCCTGCGCCACGAAGCGCCGGAACGCATCCGCAGTGGTGGCGAAGCCATCCGGGACGCGAACCCCGGCCGCAGCCAGTTGCGACACCATCTCGCCCAGCGAGGCGTTCTTGCCGCCGACCTCCTCCACGTCGGTCATGCCCAGCTCGGCGAACCACCGCACGTTGGTGCTCATGATCGGACCCTCTCGCGGGAAGTGATGGATTGAAGAATGACGGTCGACATCTCCTCGACCGACTTGGCCGACGAATTGATCACCGGAATGCCGTGCGTGGCGAACATCGCCTCGGATCGTCGCAATTCCCAGGTGCATTGCTCCAAAGAGGCATACCGGGAATTGGGCCGCCGTTCCTGCCGTACCTGGGCCAGCCGGTTCGGGGTCGAGAGGATGCCGAAACACTTCTGGCGCAGCGTCCGGATCGGCCGGGGAATCTCGGAACTCTCGAGATCCTCGTCCACCAAGGGATAGTTGGCCACGAACATGCCGTGCTGCAGCGCGAGATACATCGTGGTGGGGGTCTTTCCGCAGCGACTCGGGGCGACCAGGATGACGTCGGCCTTGGCCAGGGCGCGCAGGCTCTGCCCGTCGTCGTGCTCGATGGCGTACTCGACGGCCGCCATCCGGGTGTTGTAGCGCTGCTGGTCACCGACCCCGTGCAACTGGGACGGGACGTGCGCGCCGGTGGTCCCCAGGATTGCCTCCAGCCGGGTCATGTGCAGGTCGAAGAAGTCGATCATCGGACACCGGCTGCGGCGCAGTTCGATACGGATCTCCTCGACCGCGACCGTGGTGAAAGCGATCGGCGCGACCGGGCCATCCATGGCCCGGTCCAGCCGGGCCACCACCTCGCGAGCCTCGGCCACCGAGGAGATGAAAGGGATCAGCGTGCGCTCGAAATGCCGATTGGGGAACTGGATGAGCAAAGCGTTGCCCATCGTCTCGGCGGTGATGCCGGTGCTGTCGGACAGGAAGAACACGGGTACCGGCAGGTCTGCGCTCGTGTGGCGCACCGCTTCCGTCACACTCGTCCTCCCGCCGCGTTGTCAACAGAAAGCGAATGTAGCCGGGCCGACCAAAAATGCGTCGTGATCGGAATCTCAATTCCACTGGGCAAAGCAGTGTTTCCGGTAACCGGATCGATCCAGTCAGGTTCGGGAAGTCACCGCACTGGCGGCCGACCGGGACAGCCGGGCCGCCTCGACCAGCGGGGCGACCAAGAGCAGGGCCAGGACGAGAAAGGCCAACCGGTAGACCGCCGACACCCCTGCGTCCGGCCACGCGTGGGTGGCCACCGGGTTCATCAGCAACAGCAGCACGGCGCCGATGGCCACCCCGAGGCCGCTCGCCAGTTCGCTCAGATAAGCGTTGAGCGTGTTCGCCGCCGGGATGCGCTCCTGGGGCACGTCGGAGAAGGCCATCACGTTGTAGGCAGAGAAACCGACGGATCGAAACACCCCGCTGACCACCAGCAGGGCCAGCAGCACCGGCAGCGGCAGGCCGACCCGGGTGGCCGCCAGCCCGGCCAGGCAGACCGCCGACATGGCCACCGCCACCAGCAGGGTGGTCCGGATCCCGAACCGCCGCATGATCGGCGTCGTGAGCGGCTTGATTCCGACGTTGCCCGCGAACAGGGCCATCATCACCAGCCGGCGCGCGCCGCGGTCCATCCGAAGCCGAGGACGAAGTACAGCGGCAGCAGGAACGGGATGGCGTAGATGACCAGACGAAACACCCCACCACCGAGGGCGGCCGCCCGGAACGTGGTCACCCGCAGGGTGTTCAGCTCCAGCAGCGGGTGCGGAGTGCGGCGCAGGTGGCGCACCGCGCCGACGCCCAGCACGATGGCCCCGGCCAGCATGATCAGCCCCCCGACGAGGGCGAACCGGCTGGCCGCGCCCAGTAGCTCCAAACCCCCGATCAGCACGGCCGCCGCCGCGCCACAGGCGAGCAGCCCGACCCAGTCCAGCCGGCGTGGCTCGCCCCGGTCGATCGGCATCAGCCGCAGCGAGAAGGCGATGCCGATCACGCCGAGGGGCAGGTTGATCAGGAAGATCCACCGCCAGGAGGCGTAGGTGGCCAGCAGCCCGCCGATGGTCGGCGCCACCACCGGCGCGATCAAGGCGGGCCAGGTCAGGTAGGCGATGGCCGCCAGCAGCGCCGATTTCTCCGAGGCCCGCAGCACGGCCAATCGGCCGACCGGGACCATCAGGGCGCCGCCGACCCCCTGACCGATCCGGGCCAGCACCAGCACCCACAGCGACGGCGCCAGTGCGCAGGCCGCGGAGGCCAGCACGAAGATCACGATGGCCACGGTGAAGATGCGGCGCAGGCCGTACCGGTTGGCCAGCCAACCCGACCCCGGGATACAGGTGGCCACGGTGAGCAGGTAGGCGGTCAGGACCAGGTTGATCTGCGCCGGCCGCACCCCGAGGTCGTGAGCCATGGCCGGCGCCGCCGGGCCGATCACGGTGCCGTCGAGGATTTCCATGAAGTAGGTGCTCGCGACCAGGACGGCAAGCGGCCGGGAGAATCCGCGACTCGGTCCTGGCACACCTCCAGCATCGGGCATGGCCGCGGCCGAGGCGAACCCGCTCAGACCGGCGGGATCAGGATGTCTCGGACCAGCGCGTCGAGTTGGGCGTCGGCTTCCAGAAACTGCCGCAGCGTCCGGACGGTGGCGCCGAACCGTTCGAAGTCCTGGACGGACAGGCCGTCCTCGTCGTAGGCCTTGACGAATTCGGGGATGCGCTCGCGCAGGGTTTCGATGATGTGCGGATCGACCGGATCGTT
This sequence comes from Nakamurella sp., assembly GCA_965277905.1. Lineage (GTDB taxonomy): Bacteria > Actinomycetota > Actinomycetes > Mycobacteriales > Nakamurellaceae > Nakamurella. The sequence continues at coordinate 1,986,441 of CBDIDW010000006.1, read as the reverse complement.
GATGGCGTCGATCCGAACGGGAATATTGTTCTCGTTGATGCGGGCCTGCCAGTCGAACGGGGGCGAGACGACCAGGTCACCGCCCACCAACTCGCTCCACTGCAGGCTGTTTCGGAACGCTGCGGACAGGATCCGCACCCGGTAGCCCCGCTCCTGGTAAATCTGGTACGCCTTCTTCATCGCGGCGACGCCGGCCCATTCGAAATAGCCCGGTTCGATGAGGACGCGGTTCTTGGCCGCCCATGCCTTCAGCCAGTCGTCCAGCCGGCCGCCCATGATGGTGCAGACCGAACCGAACTCGGGCATGGGCAGGTTCTCGGCCTCGCGGCGGGCGAAGCCACGCTCGATGGCCTCGGCCACCGCCACCGCCTGGGCCACGGTGAACGAAACGGTGGCGTTGATGCTGACACCCCGGTAGGTCGCCTCTTCGATGGCCGTGATGCCGGTCTTGGTGGCCGGAATCTTCACGATGATGTTCGGCGCCAGAGCGGCGAACCGCACGGCCTGGTCGGCCAGCGCGGCGGCATCCCGGTGCAGCCGCGGGTCGGTCTGTACCGACAGCCGACCGTTGCGGCCGTGCGAGTCGTGGAAGATCGGCTCCAGCAGCCGGGCCGCTTCCACCGACAGTTCCTCGACCACCTTCCAGCCCAACTCGCTCTCACCGGCGGTCGGGAACTCCTCCGCCAGAGCGCGGATCCGGGGCGCCCACCGGGTCAGGTTGGACTTGATCACGGTGTAGGCGATGACCGGATTGCAGGTGGCGCCGACACCGCCGAAGGCGATCGACTGGGCCAATTCGGATGGATCGGCCGAGTCGTTCCAGAGCGCGGTGGGCGTGGTCTGGGCGGCTTGCAGCAGCGGTGGCACGGCGGTCGCCGTCGACGGGCGCTCGACAATGGTGGTCATTGGCGGTCCTTTCTGGGAGGCGCCGGCAGGTTCCGGCAGTGATGAATGTCGGGGTCAGTGCGTCGGCACCACGTGCCGGCACCCGTTGAGGTAACCCAGGGTCCGGGTCGCGATCGGCAACGGGATATCCGTGGCGCAGCCGTACATGTCCTGCTCGACGATGCCGAAGAGGGGACGCTGCAAATTCTCCAGGGCCGCAAAGAGGTCCGGCATGGACGGGACACCGCCCGGCGGTTCACACATCACGCCCAGCTGCACGGCCGCCGCCCAGGTCAGGTTCTCCGCGTCGACCGTGGCCTTGACCGTCGGCTCCATCTGCTTGAGGTGGGTGTAGATGATCCGGTCGGGCTCGGCCTCGATCAGGGCCAGGTTGTCACCGCCGCAATAGCTCAGGTGGCCGGTGTCCAGGCACAGGTTCACGTACCGGGAATCGGTGCCGTCCAGGAACCGCTCGATGGCGGCGTTGTTGTCGACGTGGCTGTCGGCGTGCGGGTGGTAGGCGACCCGCAGTCCATACTCCTCGAGAATCATTCTGCCCAAACGGTTGTTGCCGTCGATCTTGCGCTGCCAGGCGGCCGGGTCCAGGTGGTAGGACTCGACTTCGAGCCCGGTGACGTCGTCGCGCCACATCGAGGGGATGACCACGACATACTCGCCGCCGACCGCCTTGGTCAGCGCGGCCACGTGGGCGACCTGGGCACTGACCGCCTGCCACGAGTCCTGTTGGTGCAGGCTTTCGAACACGGTGCCGGCGGTGACCTTCAGGCTCCGCCGACCCAGCTCGTCGGCCAGCTCCGACGCATCGGTCGGCAGGTAGCCGTACGGCCCCAGCTCGATCCACTCGTAGCCGGCCTGCACCGCCTCGTCGAGGAACTGCTGTGGCGGCACCTGCACCGGGTCGTCGGCGAACCACACGCCCCAGGAATCCGGTGCCGTTCCCACGGTGACGCCACCGGGGATCGAGATCAGTGACACGGCAGTACCTTCCAGATGCTCAGCGGAGAAGCGAGACAGCGGCATCGACGGCGCCGGCCACGTCGTCGTCATGCGGGTAGAGCATGGTGCGACCGGCGACCAGGCCGCGGACGGCGGGGAGTAGCAGGGCCGCGCCCCAGGCGGCGAAGGTCTCCTCCTGGGAATCGGTGGGGTCGCCGCCGAGCAACAGGGTGGGCAACGTGGTGGCCGCCATGACCCGCTCCATCTCGGGCACCACCGGAAGTTTCATCCACGTGTAGGCGCTGGTCGCGCCGAGTCCCTGAGCGATCGCCACCGACTTGATGACGGCGTCGGGCGAGAGGTCGTTGACCACCCGGCCGCCCGACCGCCGGGACAGGAAGGGTTCGACCAGGGCGATGAGCTTGGCCCGGTTCAACTCGGTGATGATGCGGCCCTGGGTTTCCAGGGTGGCCACCGTGCCCGGATCGTCCAGGTCGATCCGGGTCAGCATCTTGGCGCCGTCGAAGCCGGCGTCGATGATGCCCTGCACGTCGTAACCGGTCATCCGGTCGTCGAATTCGAAGGCGGAGCCGGCCAACCCGCCCCGGTTCATCGAGGCGAAGACGACCTTGTCCTCCAACGCGCCCAACAGCAGCAGGTCCTCGGCGATGTCGGCGGTGGCCAGCAACCCGTCGACACCCGGGCGTGACAGGGCGGTGACCAGGCGTTGCAACAGGTCCCAGCGGTCGTTCATGGCCGTCGGATTGCCGCCCACGGAGAGCGCTCCCCGGGCCGGGTGATCGCAGGCCACGATCATCAACCGGCCGTCGCCGTCGGCGACCGAGCGGCGCTTTCGGCTTTTCAGCAGGCCGGCGATGCGATCCGGGTCACTGGCGCGGATCTCGGGGATCTCGGCGATGTCCCGGGCGAACCTCGTACTCGTCACGCGGCCCGGCCCTGGTTGGGGTCGCCACCCGCGAGAAGGGTGTCGATCTCCTCCGACGTGGGCATGGCAGTCGAACATTCCAGCCGGGAGGCGACGATGGCGCCGGCCGCGTTGGCCCGGTGCAGGACCTTCGCCAGCGGCCACCCCGCGAGCAGCCCATGGGCCAGCGAACCGCCGAAGCTGTCGCCGGCACCCAGGCCGTTCAGCGGGTTGATCAGAAACGGGGGCGAAACCACTCGCTCGGTCCGGGTTTTCGCCAGCACGCCCTTGGGACCTTGCTTGACGATGGCCAGTTCGACACCCGCGTCCAACAGCGCGTCGGCCGCCTTCTCCGGATCCGTCTCCCCCACCGCCACCTCGCATTCCTCACGATTGCCGACCGCGACCGTGACCAGCGGCAGAATCTTGGCGATCTGCGCGGTGGCCTGGGCCGGCGCGTCCCAGAACATGGGCCGGTAGTCCAGGTCGAGAACAACAGTGCCCGAACGGTTCCGGGCATTGAGCAGGTCGAGATGGGTCTGCCGGCTCGGCTCCTCGGACATGCCGGTGACGGACACCCAGAACAGGCCGGCCGCACGGACCACGTCGAGATCGACCAGATCGCTCCGGATCTGCAGGTCAGGAGCACTCGGCTTGCGGTAGAAGTAGAGCGGGAAATCATCGGGCGGGAAGATCTCGCAGAACGTGACCGGCGTCAGATACGCGTCATTGACCTGCACCAGGCTGTCGTCGACGCCCAGCCGGCGCAGCTCGGCGCGCACGTACCGGCCGAACGGATCGTCACCGACACCGGTGATGATCGCGGGCCTGCGGCCGAGCCGGGCCGCGGCCACCGCGACGTTGCCGGTGGTGCCGCCCAGGAACTTGCCGAAGGTCTGTACGTCCTCCAGGCCGACACCGACTTGCAGCGGGTAGATGTCCACCCCCACCCGACCCATGGTGATGATGTCGTACGACATGGTCGTCATCGCCGATGGACGCCCTGTCTCAGACGTTCTGCGGGAAGCCGAGGTTCAGGCCGCCGTGGCTGGGATCCAGCCAGCGACTGGTGATGACCTTGCCGCGGGTGAAGAAGTGGAAGCCCTCCACCCCGTGGGCGTGGGTGTCACCGAACAGCGACGCCTTCCAGCCGCCGAAGCTGAAGTAGCCCACCGGGACCGGCACCGGCACGTTGATGCCGATCATGCCGACCTCGACCTCGTTCTGGAACCGCCGGGCCGCACCGCCGTCATTGGTGAAAATGGCGGTGCCGTTGCCGTATTCGTTGGCGTTGATGAGTTCCAGGCCCTCGTCATAGGAGTCGACCCGGACCACGGACAACACCGGGCCGAAAATCTCGTCGGTGTAGATGCTCATGTCGGTCGAGACCTTGTCGAACAGTGTCGGCGCCAGCCAGAAGCCATCCGCGTCGCCGTCGACGACCGGGTTGCGGCCGTCCACCACCAATTCGGCGCCGGCCTCGACGCCGGCGCCGACATAGCCCTGGACCTTGTCCCGGTGCGCCCCGGTGACCAGCGGCCCCATGTCGCAGCCGCGCCGACCGTCCCCGGTGCGCAGCGTCTTCATCCGGTCCACGATCTTGCCGATCAGGTCGTCGGCGATGGACTCCACCGCGACCAGCGCCGAGATGGCCATGCAGCGCTCTCCCGCAGAGCCGAAGCCGGCGTTGACGGCGGCATCGGCGGCCAGGTCCAGATCGGCGTCCGGCAGGACCAACATGTGGTTCTTGGCCCCACCCAGAGCCTGCACACGTTTGCCGTTGCGGGTACCGGTCTCGTACACGTAACGGGCGATCGGGGTCGAGCCGACGAACGAGATCGACTTGACCGCAGGGTTCTCCAACAGGGCGTCGACAGCTTCCTTGTCGCCGTGCAGCACATTGAAGATCCCGTCCGGCAGGCCGGCTTCCTTCCACAACGCCGCCAGCCAGTTGGCCGTGGACGGATCCTTCTCGCTCGGCTTGAGCACCACGGCGTTGCCGGCGGCGATGGCGATCGGGAAGAACCACATCGGCACCATGGCCGGGAAGTTGAACGGGGAGATGACCCCGACCACGCCCAGCGGCTGCCGGATCGAGGACACGTCGACCTTGGTCGAGACGTTCTCACTCAGCGAGCCCTTGAGCAGATGCGCCAGCCCGCAGGCGAACTCGACCACCTCCAGGCCGCGGGTGACCTCGCCCAGCGCGTCCGAGAGCACCTTGCCGTGCTCGGCCGTGATCAGCGCGGCGGCCTCGGCCTTTCGGGCGTTCAGCAACTCGCGGAAGTTGAACAGCACCTGGGTCCGGCGAGCCAGCGACATGTCCCGCCAGGCCGGAAACGCCGCCGCGGCGGCGGCGATGATCTCATCGGCATCCTCGCGGCTGGCGAAGGCGACCTTGCGGCTCAGCTTGCCGGTGGCCGGGTCGTACACATCGCCGGTGCGGGTGCCGGAGCCAGCGAACTCGGCACCAGCCTTCCAGTGCGGCAGCACGGTCAATTCGGCCGGGGCAGCCGTGACGTCATCATCAGCGCTCGGCGGAGCTTCGGGGTCGGTGATGGCAGTCATGTCGAGGCCTTCCTGGCTCGATTCCTTCGTGGATGGATCAGTACTGAAAAGGGTCAAACCAGCGGCCGCTGCGCGGCCTTGCTCTTGTCGTAAGCGATCTTGGCGTCCTGGGTGCTGGCCAGGGTGGAAACCTCGGCGACCGGGACGTCCCACCAGCCGTCACCGGACGGGGACTGCTGAATCAGGTCGGTGTCCACGTGCACCAGGCACGGCTCGTCGCCGGCCTTGGCCTGCACCAACGCATCCTGCAACTCCGCCAGCGTCTTGGCCCGATACACCCTGACGCCCAGGCTCTCGGCGTTTGCGGCCAAGTCCACCGGAAGGATTCCGCCGTCGAGCCGGCCCGTTTCACCGTTGCGTAATCGGAACTTGGTGCCGAAGCGCTGCACACCCAGGGATTCGGTCAGTGCTCCGATGGAGGCGTAGCCGTGGTTCTGCAGCAGTACGACGATGACCTTGATGCCCTCCTGGACCGCGGTGACCAGTTCGGTCGGCATCATCAGATACGAGCCGTCGCCCATGGTGATGAACACGTCGCGGTCGGGTGCGGCCATCCGGATGCCGATCCCGCCCGGGATCTCGTAGCCCATGCAGGAGTACCCGTACTCGACGTGGTATCCCTTGCGCTCCCGGGTACGCCACATGCCGTGCAGGTCACCGGGCAGTGATCCGGCCGCGCACACGACCACGTCGGTCGGGTCCATCACGGCCTCCACCGCGCCGAGAACCTCGGACTGGGCCAGCACGCCGTGCTCGGCGCCCCAGCCGTTGTGGTGCGACGCCACCACCTCGTCGTCCCAGGCCTGGGCCTTCTCGGCCGCCTCGGTCCGGTAGCTCTCCGCCGTACCGTAGCCGGCCAGCGCGTCCTGCAAAGCCGGCAGGGCGAGCTTGGCGTCGGCGATGACCGGCACGCCGGCGTGTTTCACCGCATCCAGCCGGGCCACGTTGATGTTCACGAACCGCACGTTCTCGTTCTGGAAAATCGTCCGCGAGGCGGTGGTGAAATCCGAGTACCGGGTGCCGATGCCGATGATCACGTCGGCCCGGCGAGCGAAATGATTCGCGGCCGGTGACCCGGTGGCCCCGACCGCACCCAGGTTCAGCGGGTGGTCGAACGGCAACGACCCTTTGCCGGCCTGGGTTTCGCCGATCGGGATGCCGGTCGCCTGGACGAACGCGCGCAGCTCGTCGTTGGCCTGCGCATAGGTGACACCGCCACCGGCGATGATCATCGGTGCCTTCGCGGACCGGATGACCTCGGCCGCCTCGGCCAGCGCCTCGGGCTCGGGCAGCGGTCGGCCGATCCGCCAGACCCGCTCGCGGAACAACTCCGCCGGGAAGTCGAACGCCTCGGCCTGCACGTCCTCGGGCAGCGCGACGGTCACCGCTCCGGTTTCGGCCGGATCGGTGAGCACACGCATCGCACCGAGCAAGGCCGAGGCCAGTTGCTCGGGCCGCCAGACCCGGTCGAAGAACTTTGACAGCGGCCGGAAGGCATCGTTGACCGAGATGTCGTAGCCGTAGGACTGCTCCAGCTCCTGCAACACCGGCGAGGCGACCCGGGTGGCAAAGATGTCGCTGGGCAGGAGCAACACCGGGACCCGGTTGATGGTGGCCAGCGCGGCGCCGGTGAGCATGTTGCTCGACCCCGGCCCGACCGAAGCGGTCACCGCGAAGGTCTGCAGCCGGTCCTGCTGACGGGCGAACCCGGCGGCGATGTGCACCATGGCCTGCTCGTTGCGGCCCTGGTGATAGGGCAGCAGATCCGGCTCCTCCAACTCGGCCTGTAGCAGCGCCTGGCCCATACCGGCTACGTTGCCGTGCCCGAAGATGCCAAAACAACCGGCGAAGAACCTGCGCCGCATGCCATCCCGCTCGCTGTACTGGTTGCCCAGGAAGCGGACAACGGCCTGCGCCACCGTCAGTCGCACCGTCGAGCCGGCCATCTACCGTCCCTTCCCGCTGCTGTCGTCCGGGCGGGCCGAGGGAGTCCGCATGGGCTCCGGCGCCGCTGGCCAGAAGTCTGCGCCCATGCCCACAACTTGTCAAGACTTTGTCCTGACATTTGTACAACAGCTCAATAGAGCGGGAGGCGGGGGTCGACCTCCTGCCGCGCCCAGGTGTCCCGCACCCAGCCGTGGGCCGGGTCATCGCAGATCTTCCAGGATCGGGTCGGCTCCGGGCCGGCCATCACGTTCAGGTAGTACATGTCGTGGCTCGGCGAGGCGATCGACGGACCGTGCCAGCCGTGCGGGATGAGCACCACGGCACCATCGGTGACCTGCTCGAGCATGTCGATCGGGCGGTCGGCTGTCCCGTACACCCGCTGGTAGCCCACGCCAGGTCCGGCCGGGACGTCCGCGGGGGCCTGGGAACGGAACCGGTAGTAGTAGATCTCCTCGAGCGTGGATTCGCTCTCCGACGTCTGGTCGTGCTTGTGCGGAGGGTACGACGACCAGTTCCCGGCCGGGGTGATGACCTCGCAGGCGATGAGCTTGTCGGTCTCGAACGCGGCCGGGGTGGCGAAATTGTTGACCTGCCGGCTGCAGTTGCCGGCCCCGCGCAGCTCGACCGGCACACCGCCCACCGGTCCGTACCGGAACGGCAGCTTCCGCTCGGCCTTGGCCCCAGGGAGAGCGAACAGTCCGCCCTCGCGGCTGGTCACCGTGACCTGGGCGCCGATGGGCAGATACGCGAAGTCGGTGGCGGCGTCGAACACCGAGGTCCGGCCGAGCACGTCGAGAGATTCACCATCCACTTCGACTCGGATGCCGCCGGACAGCGGCAGCAGGATCATCTCGTCATCGGCCGTGCCGAACGTGCCGCCGGCCCCGGGCTCCAGGGTGAACACCCGCAAGCTGGAGAACCCCCAGCCCGCTGATTCCGGGGTCACCATCAGCTCGAAGTCCACGTCTGCATCCCTCGCCTCGAGTTCACTGTCGGCAGCGCGGCGTGACGCCGCGATGGCCAGGGGTCCAGGCTGGCGGACTCTTGCCACCGAGTCAACCGTTTGTACTGACATTTACTGATCGGCATCGACAGGCAGATGGCCCCTACGATCCACCCGTTTGTCGGTCTTGACACGGTCCAGGCGGGTCACGATCATCATTTGCAAACTCCGGGAGGAGCACGCATGCGGGTAAAAGAAATGTTCACGGATGCCGAGCCGGACGTGGACCAGGAACTGACTCGGTCGTACCTCAAGCTCAGAAAGTACGTTGGGTTGATCGGCCTCCTTCTACCCGTGTGGGTGCTTGTGTGGGCCCGCGTTGCCAATCATCGAGTCCTCACCTCGATCAGCCAATCTTATTACACCGCCTCGCGTGGCTTCTTCGTCGGGGGTTTGTGCGCGATAGGTCTACTTCTGCTGTCCTACAACTATCGTCGCCTGGACAACGTCCTGACCAATATCGCCTGCGTCTTCGCGGTGCTGGTCGCGTTGTGCCCGACGCCTTACGACAACGCTTTCAATGGATTCGCTGCCGTCCACTATGCCTGCGCGACGTTACTTTTCTGCATCTTCGGTGTCATGTCGCTGTGCAGATTCCCACTGACGAGCGTGTTCCCCGAGCCACCACCAGATCGGTACTTTCCCAGGCGACAACGGCTGTTCAGAGCGAGTGGGTTGACCATCTTCGGCACGATTGTGGTGGCCATCGCTGCCTGGCTCCTAGGCAAGCCATTCCATTACGACGTCTCGAGTGGCCCATTTCTCTTCTGGGTGGAGACGGTGATCGTCTGGGCCTTCGGGCTGTCGTGGACGGTCAAGGGCGGCTGGTACCTCGGTTTGCGGAGGTGGCTGGTGGCCGATTGATCGGGTGCACACTGGTGCGGCCAGCGCCGACACCAGGAGTACGCATGCCCGTCCCCCAGGCCCAGTTCGAAGCCGCTCTCGCCCAGGCACCGACGGCGTTGCGCATTGCCGGCCGAACGGCGCCGACCGCCAGCTTCGCGGTCGAGAACCCCGCCACCGGTCAGACGCTGGTCGAGGTCGCCGACGCCACGCCCGAGCAAGGCATGGCCGCCCTGGACGCTGCGGTGGCCGCCCAGCCCTCCTGGGCGGCGACCGATCCGCGGGAGCGGGGCGAGATCCTGCGCCGGGCGTTCGAGGCGATCATCGCCCGGACCGACGAGCTGGCCCTGCTGATGACCCTGGAAATGGGGAAACCGCTGGCCGAGTCGAAGTCGGAAGTGGCATACGGCGCCGAGTTCCTGCGCTGGTTCGCAGAGGAGTCGGTCCGCATCGCCGGCCGGTATTCGATCGCCCCGACCGGCGGCACGCGGCTGCTGACCATGAAACAACCGGTGGGTCCGGTTTTCGCCATCACCCCGTGGAACTTTCCGCTCGCCATGGGCACCCGCAAGATCGGCCCGGCGCTGGCCGCGGGGTGCACCGTGGTGATCAAACCGGCTGCCCAGACTCCCTTGTCCACGCTGGCGCTGGCTCAGATCCTGACCGAGGCCGGCCTGCCGGACGGGGTGCTGACCGTGGTCACCACGTCCCGCTCGGGCGCGCTGTCCGGGCCGATCATTGCCGACCCGCGGCTGCGCAAGCTGACCTTCACCGGATCGACCGAGGTCGGCCGAAAGCTGATCGCGCAGTCGGCCGAGCAGGTGCTCAAGGTGAGTATGGAACTTGGCGGCAACGCACCGTTCCTGGTCTTCGCCGACGCCGATCTGGACGCGGCCGTGACCGGGGCGATGCTGGCCAAGATGCGAAACATCGGCGAGGCCTGCACGGCCGCGAATCGACTGCTGGTGCATGCTTCCGTCGCCAACGAGTTCGGCGCCCGGCTGACCGCCCGGATGCGCGACCTACGCATCGCGCCCGGTTGGGAGGAGGGCAGTCAGGTGGGTCCGCTCATCGACGCGGCCGCCGTGGACAAGGTGGGCGAATTGGTCGCCGACGCCGTCGACCGGGGCGCCACCGTGCTCACCGGCGGCGAGAAACTAGACGGTCCCGGTCATTTCTTCCCGCCTACGGTGTTGACCGGGGTGACGCCGCAGGCCCGGGTGTTCCGTGAGGAGATCTTCGGACCGGTCGCGCCGATCGTCACCTTCGACACCGACGACGAGGGCATCGCCCTGGCCAACGACACCGAGTTCGGGCTCGTGGCATACGCATTCACCCGGGACCTGACCCGGGCGTTGACCGTGGCCGAGCGGCTGGAGACCGGGATGGTCGGCATCAACCAGGGCATCGTGTCCAACCCGGCGGCTCCGTTCGGCGGGGTCAAGGCGTCCGGGCTGGGCCGGGAGGGCGGCGCCGAGGGCATCGAGGAGTACCTGGAGACCAAATACGTGGGCATCAAGCTCTAGTGGTCGGTCCGGTGCGAAGTTCGTTGGGTGAGCACGTGTTCGTTGTTGATGAGATCCGCGAGGGGCCGCCTGCGCACGCCACCCCGGCCGACCTGAACGACGTGGAGCAACGCCGGGTATTCCTGGACGGGCTGGCCCGTCAGCGCCGCGAACGGGTGGTGGAGGTGCCCGGCTACGAGCATCCCGCCGACCCCCACCAGCCCGGCCACCAGCACCGGCACTGATGCGCAGGTTCACCGGCCTGGTCAATCCGATTGCCGGATCCGGTGCGGCGCCGAGGATCTGGGCGGGCATCGCGCGCGACCTGGCCGACGTGCAAACGGTGCGGACGAAAAGTGGCGCACATGCGCGGGCCGTGGCCCGGGCGGCGGCCGCCGACGGTCGGGTGGTGGTGGCCGTCGGCGGCGACGGCTTGGTCCGCGACGTGGCCGGTGGCGTGGTCGAGGCGGGCGGCGTCATGGGGCTGGTGCCGGCCGGGCGGGGTAATGATTTGGCCGCCGCCCTCGGGATCACCGCTTCGGCCACGTTGCTGACAGACGGCCCGATCCGGCCGATCGATGTCATCCGGGTCGGAGACGCGGTCGTTCCGGGCAACGTGTACTGCGGCATCGATGCGGTGGCCAGCGGCTTGATCAACCGAACCCGCTGGCTACCTTCAGTTCTCGCCTACCGGGTGCTGCCGGTCTGGGCGGTGCTGCGCTGGCGCGCGCCATTGTTCACGCTTGACCTGGATGGCCAGCAGCGCCAAGTCCGGGCGCACACGGTGGTCATCGGAAACTCGGGGCGGTACGGACACGGTCTGCACATCGTGCCGGACGCGGTACCGGACGATGCGGCCCTGGACGTCCTGGTCGTGGGTGAGAGCCCACGGTGGGAAATCATCCGGTTCCTGCTGCAGGCGCGAACCGGTCGACATCTGTCCCGCCCTGAGGTGTCCGTGACCTGCGCGCGCGAGATCAGGATCGCGGCAGACCGTCCGATTCCGGTGTACGGCGACGGCGAGCACATTGCCTCGCTTCCCGCCGACGCCCACCTGGAATCCAAGGCGCTGTCGCTGATCCGGCCGTGAGCGCCGCCAGATCAGTTGAAGTCGAGGTCGTCCCGCCCGCGCTTGAGCTCGGCGAAGGACGGTGCCTTGGCCAAGGCCAGCAGGCCGTCGAACATCGCCGTGGCCTGCTCACCCCGCAGGATGCTGCTGCACACCGGGCCGAAGAACGCCGTGCCGGCCAGCACGATCACCGGCGTACCGACGTCGTTGCCAACGAGTCCGTCCAGGTAGCGCTGGGTCTCCCGCAGCGATTCGTCACGCTCGGTGGTGTGGCCCGCTTCGGTCAGCTCGGCGGGAAGTCCGGTCTCGGCCAAGGCCTTGGTCAGCGCCAGCGGTGCGTCCTGCCGGCGCTCGGTGTGATAACTGGTGCCGAAAGCAGTGTAGAAGTCGGAGAAGGCCTGCTGTCCGCGCTCTTCCAGGATCGTGGCGGCAATCCGGGTAGCCACCCAACTCTGATCGATTCGAGCGCGATAGTCGGGCGGCAGCTCCTGGCCCTCGTTGACCGCCCCGAGGCTCATGATCCGGAATTCCAGGTCGATGGGTCGTTCCTTGGCCACCTCCAGCAGCCAGCGGGAGGTGATCCAGGCGAACGGACAGGCAGGATCGACATAGAGCACAACAGCTGGGTTCGGCGTGGTCACGGACACCTCCGGGCAGAGCGAATCATCAGCTGAGCTAGTAGTTGACAGATTACTCTTCGACCCGGCCCGCCCAGGAGGGCTCAGTGATCGCCGGCGTGCGCGAAGAATTCTGCGAACAGGTCGGACGCGGAGGGGCCGGACGGGTCGGAGTAACTGACCCCGCCGCGGCCGCCGAACCAGGCGTGGCCGCCGCCGTGCACGAGCACGGCGGCACCCGTCAACCGGCCCGCCGCATCGCGATAGTCGGTGCGGCGCATGGCCCGATTGTGGCCCCGGGCCGGAATCTCGACGGTACTGGCGACCGAACGGGCCGCTACCGGGGCGAGCAACCGCCGGGCGTTCACCGGCGAGACGGTGCCGTCACGATCGCCCTGGATGACCATGAGCGGTGGCCCGGGCAACGCCTCCGGGTCTGAGCGGCCGCCCTGCTGCATGGCCTGCAGGGCGCCGAACAGGTCGGAAGCGCTGCGGTAGGGCAGACCGGAGTGGATCCCGACGGACGCGAAGCGCTCCGGATAGGTCGCGGCGACGACCGCGGCCATTGCGCCGCCGGCCGAGAAGCCGCCCAGGTGAACGGCATCCGGGGCAATGGCCCACTCGTCGGCCACGGATGCAGCCAGCTCCGCCAGCAGGGCCGGTTCTCCGTGGCCGCGCTCCTGATGGGCGGCGGAGAACCAGTTCCAGTAGCGATGGGCGTTCGCACTCCGGCTCTGCTGCGGATACGCGATCAGCCACCCACGCCGGTCGGCGACCTCGTCCATGCGGGTGGCGATGACGAACTCCGCGGCCGTCTGACTGCCACCGTGCAGCAGCATGACCAAATCGGTCGGTTGACCCGGCGGAACGTGCAAAAGGTAATGACGCCGCCCGAATACCCCCGTGTGCCCGCGCAGATGGGTGCGTCCCGGTGCGATGTGCGGCGGCGATGCAGTCACCGAGTCATCATGCCCGCTGGTGAACCCGGCAAACCTTCACCCGCGCCGTTCGTCCGCCGCGGTCAGAGGGCCATGCCGCCGTTGACGTCGAGCAGGTGGCCGGTGACGAAGGAGGCGTCGTCGGAGCACAGGAAGGCCACCGCGCCGGCGATGTCGGCGGGCTGGCCGGCCCGGCCGAGGGGGTTGCCGGTCATCAGGGTGTCGCGGGCCTGCTGAGGCATGGCGGCCGTCATCGGAGTCTCGATGAAGCCCGGGCGGATGCCGTTGACCGTGGTCCCGAATCGGGCCAGCTCGACGGCGCCGGACCGAACCAGCCCCACGACACCGGCTTTCGCGGCGATGTAGTTCATTTGCCCCAGGTTGCCGGCCTTGGCCACCACGGATGAGATGAGCACGACGCGGCCCGGGCCCGGTGTCCGCAACCAGGGCGCGCAGGCCTGCAGCCCGGTGAACACCCCGGTCAAGTTGACCGAGATGACCTTGTCCCAATCGTCGTCGGTCAGCTTGTGGAACATGGCGTCCCGGGTGATCCCGGCGTTGCCGATGTAGGTGTCCAGCCCACCCATGGCGTCCGCGGCCTCAGCCACCGTCTCGCGGAACGCCTCTCGTTCGGTGACGTCACAGCCGAAGCCGTAGGCCACCCGCCCGGTGTGATCGGCGATGCGCTCCGCCGTCTCCTTGGCCCGCACGTCGTTCACGTCCAGGATCGAGACGGTCATGCCCTCCTCGGCCAGTCGCTGGGCGATCGAGGCGCCGATGCCTTGCGCTGCACCGGTGATGACGGCCTTGGACACGCTGTACTGGACGGTCATGAGCTTCTCCTGGAGAGGGTGATTGATCAGTGTTCGAAGACGTAGCTGCCGGGGGCGTCGCCCTGCGCCGGGTGTGCCTGGCTCCCCAGCGCGGGCGGGGTGCGACGCGCGCCGGCGCGCTCACCGATCCAGGTGGCCCAGTCCTGCCACCAGGTCCCCTCGTGCAGCACCGCACCGGCTCGCCATTCGTCCGCCGACTCCGGCATGTCATCGTCGTCCCGCGCCCAGTGCTTGGACTTGGGACTCGGCGGATTGACGATGCCGGCGATGTGGCCGGCGTTGGACAGCACGAACCGGACATTTCCCTTGGGCAGGCGGGCGCCGGCGTAGCTGCTGCGCCACGGGGCGATGTGATCGGCCTCGGCGGCCAGGAAATACAGATCCTGATCCACGGTGTTCAGGTCGAGGGGCTGCCCGGCCAATTCCATGGTGCCCTGCGCCAACCGGTTGTTCAGGTAGCAACTGCGCAAGTAGAAGGAGTGCATGGCCGCCGGCATCCGGGTGGAATCGGCGTTCCAGGTGAGAATGTCGAAGGCCGGCGGATCCTCGCCCATCAACCAGTTCCGGACCACGTAGTTGAACACGAGGTCATTGGGGCGCAACAGGTCGAAGGTCCGGCTCATGTTCAGCGCAGGCAGGAAACCGGTCTCCTGCATGACCGTTTCCAGCTTCGTCACCGTCACCGGATCCGTGGTGGCGCCGAGGATCCCCGGATCGGTGAAGTCGATCAGCGTGTTCAGGAAGGTCGCAGAATTGATCCGGTCGTCCCCGGTGGCGTCCAGAAAGGCGAGCAGGGACATGGTCAGCGTGCCGCCGAGGCACAGCCCGAGCAGGTTGACCTTCTCGGAGCCGGTGATGTCCGAGACCACGTCCATGGCCGCGCGAGGCCCGTGGATGAGATAGTCGTCCAGACGCACGTTCCGCATCGACTGGTCGGGATTGCGGTAGCTGATGACGAAGACGGTGTGGCCATGGTCGACCGCCCATTGCACCAGGCTCCGGTCCGGGGCCAGATCCATGATGTAGTACTTGTTGATCCACGGCGGGCTGAACAACAACGGAATCTCGTACACCGTGTCGGTGGTCGGCGTGTACTGCAGCAACTCCATGAGGTCGTTGCGGTACACCACTTTTCCCGGCGTGATGGCCAGATCCTGGCCCAGCTGGAACGCATCCGCGTCGAATTGGCGGGGCTGACCGTTGTTGTGGGCGAGGTCGTCCAGGAAATTCTCGGCCCCTCGGACCAGCGACCGGCCGCCGGTTTCCACGGCCTTGCGGGAAGCGACCGGATTGGTCAGCACGGAGTTGGTCGGGGCGGCCGCTTCGACCGCGATCTGGGCCAGGAAGCGCGACTTCCGGTCGGCCGACGGCGCCAACCCGGCCGCATCGAACAGGGCGTCGACCACGGTGCGCAGGTTCTCGTATTGCTCGCGCAGCGAGAAGTAAGCGGGATTGGCGGACCAGGCCGGATCGGCGAACCGCTTGTCGGCCGCTCGGGCCGGCTCCGGGGTCTGCCCGGCAGCGACAGCGGAGGTGCGAGAGAGCGACGCCATCGTGTTCAGACCCCACGAGAACAGCGCATTCGCAGTCTCGGCGGGGTGATTGGCCAGACCGAGCCAGGTGCGGGCGATGCTGGCCTGGACTCCGACGACGTCGGATCGCCCCAGCGGCCCGGAGTCAAAGGCATCGATGAGACCGGATACGTAGTCGGTCACTTTCGCGTTACTGCGTTCGACCGAGGTCATCTTCGACTCCTTCGTCGACCCGCGGCGTCGCGGGCCATGGTTGGTGCAGAACCTGGGGCCGTCAGTCGGCCTCGGGGGTACGGCCCTTCGATTTGCGACGGTCCACGGTGAGGGTGCGGAACGCGTCGTAGGACTCGCGCAGAGCACGTCGCTGCTGGGCGGACAGGTCGGGGTCGGCCGCGATGGCCTTGAGCACCGCCGACTCCCGATCGGTCTTCGGCGACGGTGGTCGCAGCGAGTCGGCTGACAGCTGGAGCGAGTCCGCAATGGAGTTCAGCACCTGGTCGGACGGCGCCCGCAGACCGCGTTCGATCTGCGACAGATACGGGTTGGAGATGCCGGCCATCGCGGCCAGCTGCCGCATCGGCAGAGCGGCGAGTTCCCGCTGCCGTCGGATCATCTCGCCGAGCGAGGACGACGACTCGGACAGAGCTTCCCAGGACGCACTCACCGCGCCACCCTAGGGGAGGCGCGGTGAGAGTCGTGAGGCAAGATCACTTGAGCAGATCGCGCAGGGTGCCCACGTAGACGGTGTTCAGCTGCTGCAGGGCGTCCACGCCCGCCGCGACCAGGTCCGACACGGCCTCGACCTTGGTCGCCGACGCGATGGTGGTGTTCAGGTCCAGGTAGGCGTCGAAGCTCTTGACGTAGGCGTCCAGCCACACCAGCGCGCCCTTGCGCGACTGGGCGGAAAAGGCGTCGATGAACTCCTGGGCCTTGCCCTGGGCGGCCCCGGGATCGGACACCAGGCCGACCGACTGGACGGCCTTGGCGGCGACATCGAAGGTCTCGGCGGCGGTGGCCACCGAGGCCTCGGTGGCCTTGGTCAGGGCCTCGACGGTGGTGTTGGCAGCCTTGGTGACCGCCGCGGTGGTGGCGGCGGTGACGTCGGCGGTGTTCTCCTGGGCCGACTTGACGGCCTTGGTGGCCGAGTCGTAGGCGCTGGTGGCGTTGTCCACGGCGCTCTGGGTGGCCCGGGTGGTCGCCTTGGTGACGGTTTCCGCAGCGGCCTTGGTCGCGGCGGCGGCGGCGGCGTGGCCGTTGGTCAGGGTCTCGGTGGCGCCGGAAATGTCAGCCATGATGATCCTCTCGTTGTGCTCCGGCTCCCTGCCGGCTCGCTGTTAGCAGCCTACAGCTAACTAGCTAACGGCAACAAGCCCGGAGTGGGCCGGATCACGAGCAGGCTGCGTCAGGACCCGGCGGAACGACTGGTCAGCAGGCCCTCCGAGGGCTCGCGCGGATTCAGTTCAGTCCCTGGGCCAGCACCTTCTCGGTGGCCACCCGGACGACCTCAGCCTGTTCGGCGGACAGTGGCGGCCGCGGCGGGCGGCACGGTCCGCCGTAGTGGCCGGCGATATCCATGGACAATTTGATGGCCTGGACGAACTCGGTCTTGGAATCCCAGCGCAGCAGCGGGTGCAACGTGCGGTAGAGCGGCAGGGCAGTGGCCAGGTCACCGGCGGAGGCCGCGTTCCACAGCTGCAGGCAGGATTGCGGCAGGGCATTCGGGTAGCCCGAAATCCATCCCGGCGATCCCGCTACGGCAAGCTCCAACGCGGTGTCGTCACTTCCGCACAGCACATCGAGATCCGGTGCCAGTTCAGCGATCTGGTAGTAGCGGCGAACATCGCCGGAGAACTCCTTGACCGCCACGATCAGGCCCTCACCGTGCAATTCGGCCAGCAGCTCGGGCGTCAGGTCCACCTTGGTGTCGATCGGATTGTTATAGGCCACGATGGGCATTCCCACCTGGGCGACGGCCCGGTAATGGGCCACCACCGACCGCCGGTCGGCCCGATACGCGTTGGACGGCAGCAACATCACCGCGCTCGCACCGGCCTGCGCAGCCTGCTCGGTCCAGCGGCAGGATTCGTCGGAACCGTAGGCGGCGACACCGGGGATCACCGAGAAGCCCTCCGGTGCCGCCTGTACCGCAGTGGTCACCACCGTGGCCCGCTCCTGCGGGGTCAGAGTCTGGTACTCGCCCAGCGACCCGTTCGGCGTGACCCCGGTGCAGCCCTCCTGGGCCAGCCAGCGAATGTGGTCGGCAAAGGTCTCGAAATCGGGGTCGAGCCGGCCGGGTGCGGTGTCCCGCAGGGGCAGGGCGGTGGCGACGAGGACGCCGTGCCACGGCTGGACGTCGGCAGCGAGAGAGGCAACCATGGTGCAATGTTACATAGCACTGCCGCAGCCGTCCAGCCGTGTTACTCCGCCGTTGCGGGGCCGGTCTGGAATGGGGTATGCGCCGAACCGCAGTGTGCGCCGCGTTGCTTGTCCTGCTCGCGGCGTGTACCTCCACCCCGGGGCGCCCGACCGCGTCGCCGTCGCCGTCACCGACCGCGTCACCGGTCGCCAGCAGCGTCGTGGCTTCGACCGCAGCGCAGACGCCCACCGTTGCCAGCGCATCGGCCACCGCCGCCGTCGCCTCGCTTCCGCCCCTGACGGCCCCGGACGAGAAGCCGGCGTCCCAGACCGAACAGCTGTTGGTCGATCTGAACGCTGCCGCGACGCCCACAGTGCAGCAGGCCATCGACGCGTTCTCGCTGTCCATCGCGACCCTCCCCGGTGCTTCGCCCAGCGCCCTGCCCAGCGGCAACGGGTTGTCGGGCACGCTCGCCAGGGCGTTACTGGCGCCGTACCGCTCGCAATTGACGGCCGCCCAGAGGCAGGTGGTAGACGCCGTCGACGGTCGTGACGACACCGTGATCGCCAGCACCACGCCGGGCGGGCATCAGCTGGTGGCGACCGGCTCCGGGGCGTCCTGGGCCAGCACCAGCAGAGGTAGCAGCGGGACCAGTGGCACCCCAACGACCCCGTCGGCATCGGCCACACCCACGGCCGGCAGCCCGACGCCGACGAGCCCGGGCCCGACTCCGACCACCTCCGGGCTCCGCCACGCCGGCGCCGCCTTCGCCGTACGGGTGGGTTCTTCGAACAACGTGCGTCCGCACGACATCGATCTGATGAACCAGACGCTGGCCGACTGGGCGGCGTATCGGCCGGACCTGATCAATCGGGTCGGCGGGTTCCAGCTCCGAATGTCGTCGGTCGAGCCCAAGAACGGTGCGGAAATGGACACCCGCCCGAGCACCACCATTCCCAACGGCTGCCTGGTCACCCTGTACCCGGTCTACACGAATGGGAAATACACCGACAATCTGGCCAGATATGTCTTCGCCCATGAGCTTTTCCACTGCGTGCAGTTCACCTGGTCCAACCTGGGCGGCGATCCCGAATGGTTGGTCGAGGGCAGTGCCGAGTTCGCCGCGCTCGACCTGTACCGCAGCACTTTTCAGCCCGTGCCCACCGACTCCTACCAGGACTGGTTCACCGATCCCGGTCGGGCGCTGGGTACCGATCCGGAGGGCCAGGGCTATGCCGACTGGGCCCTGTTCGAGGCGTTCAAGAAGTGGTACGCGACCGACCCGTACCCGGCGATACAGGCGATGATCTCGGCCGGCGGAACCACTCCGACGATTCTCGCTGCCGGCCATTTCGACAACCAGATCTTCGGCACCACCTGGACCTCGACCTCGTTGCGCTCGACCACCTGGAGTGACAGTGCGTTCCAGTTGAAATGGCCGGGGGTGCAGCCGGGCTACGGCAAACAGGACACTGCGCTTTCCCTGGGGTCAGCCGGGGTGGGTCAGTTCGATGTCGTCGGCAAGGGTGATTTCGCGCACCAGCAGTACACCGTCGGGTTCTCCACCCCGGTCGGCGTGGTCGGTGTGGTGCCCAGCGGCGGGCCCATGCTGACCCATGCCGACGCCGGTCCGAGCACGATCGGCGAGGGTCTGCAGGCCTGGTACTGCGTGCAGCCCGGGGGCTGTGTCTGCCCGGATGGCATGGAATCGGGCGTGCCCCTGACCGCGCTGACCCCGCCGATGCTGTTCTCCTTCGCGGCCGGGTCGAACATCCCGGAAGCCGCCGTCACCGCCCTGCCCTGGGACCCGAGCAAGTACTGCAGCACGAAGAAGTCGGACGACGACGCGGGGTACGGGCCGAACGGGACGTCCAACGGCGACCCGCACGTGAGCACCTACAACGGCCTCCTGTATGACTTCATGACCTACGGCGAGTTCGCCACCAGCCAGGATTCGACCGGCGGGTTCACCGTCCAGGAGCGTCACCAGCGGGCCGGGTTCGGCACCGCGGTGTCGGCGGTGGCCGTGGGCGACGGGACGCACCGGATCACCCTGACCGCCGCTTCGATCACCCCGACCGCGGCCATCACGGTCAAGGTCGACGGGACCGCGAACACCGCTTCGTCCGTGACCGCCGGGACCATGACGCTCGCCACAGACCCGTCCGACGCCGACCCGACCTGGACCGTGACCTGGACCGACGGCAGTGCGGTGCGAGCCCGATGGGGGGACGGTTTCTTCCTCACCGTGGTGCCGGCCGCCGCCCGCAGCGCTCACCTCATCGGGCTGCTCGGGAAACCCGGATCGTTCCTGAACGACTTGTCACTGCCGGACGGCACGCCCTCGAGCCCGGTGGACGGCTACAAGTCTTTTGCCGACGCCTACCAGGTGACCGCGAAAACCTCGCTGTTCGATTACGACCCCGGCCAGGGTCCCGACACCTTCACCCAGGTGCCGGCCGCCCCCGCGGTGACCCCGCCGACGGCACAGGTGTTGGCCGGCTGTCAGGCCAGTCTGGGCAGTACCGCGACCAGCGGCGAAGTGAACGCCTGCGCCTTCGACATCACCTCCGTAGGCCCCGCTTTGGGCACAGCCGCGGCATCGATCTATACCCGGGCCTGGACCTCGGTGGTGCAGCAGCGCAACACCCAGATCGTCGCCGACCCCAGCCAGCCCCGAAGGAGCCCGATCGTGGTCGGCTCGACCACCGCGGGGACCGGGACGGCCGGGAGCCCGGCGGTTTCGAGCGCAGGCGGCGCCGGGGGCCCGACCCTGAGGCTGAGCGGCACGCTCGATCCCCACAACGACAGCTCGGCGCTGACCGGGAACATCACGCTGGCCGTGGGCACCGTGCTGGTGCTCAAGGCCCAGTGCCCGTCGGATCCGAACACCGACGTCGAGGCGGTGGTGCGCGATCTGGCCACCAACGATACGAGCAGCGTCGCCGTGTGCGGGCCGCGCTGGAAGGCCGAGGCCTACAACATCAATGACAACGGGGCCCTGCACGACGGGGAGAACTACATGCTCAACTACCACGCCGGCATTTACTCCATCTCCGCTCGGGCGTTCGACGATGACCTCAGCAAGCCCGGAGCGGCCGAACCGGTCGTGCTCCAGTTGTCGTCGGCGCAGGCCCCGACCGTCATCACCCCAGCGGCTCTGCCGGTCGGCGCCAGCCAGACGATTTCGCTGCACTCGGCCGGCGACACCATCGCCCTCGAGGTCGTGCCCGGCAATGGTGGCACCTGGACCTTCACCGGCACTGACGCCCTGTGTACGCAGGTCTACTACATCGACCCTTTGTCCAAGGCAACCTTGGACGACCCCGGTGATCTCGGCCCGATCTGCTGGAAGCACTCCGAGATCGGCATCGGGCCCTACGCCGACGAGCTCCCGCTGCTGGTCTTCGACCGGGACGGGAGCGCCGCAACCGTCACCGTGACCCGGACCAAATGACCGGCTCCCCACGTCGGTACCTTCGTTGTCTCGGTGATCATCAAGACCGGTCTGTACTCGGGCAAGGTGTCACCCGCAATCGGGCGCATCCTGCCTCCGAGAGCACCGGAGCCGCGACGGCGGAATCGATACAGAAAACCCGTCCCGGCTCGTCAGCAATGGTCTGAGCTGCGAGAATCGGCGCGCCGCTGCGTGATCGCTGGTTCCGGGCCTACCCACCTCTAGACAACGGTGTCTCGGGTTCACTAAAGTCAGACACCGTTGCCCCGGAGGTTCTCCGGGCCGACGCCCGTCAGGTCGAGTCAGGGTCGAATCGAAGGAGATTCTCGGTGACAGTGGTCGCTCAGTGATCGCACTCGGCCTCCGGTAGCGATGCGGTACCCCGCGCTGCGCTGACCGTATTGATCATGAATCGATAACGGTCCGAGACCTTCGTCGGAAATGCCGGATTCGTATTCGATCACCGCCGTTCCGGATCTCCTATTACCCCGATCGGCGTAATTCGTCCGTCCCGATCTGACCCAGAGTTCAAGTGAAGCGCGCTGTCCCGCTCGATCGGTTTCGAGTTCGTGCATTTGATCGCAGCTTTGGCTCACCCCTTCCTCTGCACAGATTCCACCGGCAGAGCATTCTGTCCCCCGGCTCCCCTGACGACGGGTCGGTTGCCCGACCACCCGTTCCCATCCATGAAGGAGAAGCAATGCAAGGAAGCAGTGCCCAGCGCGCGAAGCGGTTGATTCCGCTCGCTGTGCTGACCGCCGCCGCGCTGGTGGTCAGCGCGTGTAGCAGCAGTTCCAGCTCAGGCTCCGGCTCGTCGAGCAGCTCCTCGAGCTCCAGCTCGTCCAGCTCCTCGAGCTCGAGCTCGGCCATGTCGTCCGACACCGGCAGCGGGTCGGCGATGTCGAGCTCCTCCGGAAGCGCCGCGGCCGGCAGCCTGGCCCCGGTGCCCACCGGCGCCACCGTGGCGGTCACGCTGATCACCAAGGACAACACCAACCCCTACTTCATTGCGATGCAAAAGGGCGCGCAGGACGAGGCGACCAAGGACAACGTCAAGCTGACCTTGGCCGCCGGCAAGGCGGATGGCGACACCGACACCCAGGTCACGGCGATCGAGGACGCCATCAATCGCGGCGACAAGGGCATCCTGATCACCCCGAACGGCAACGGCGTGAACACCGCCATCAAAAAGGCCCGCGACGCGGGTCTCTACGTCATCGCGTTGGACACCCCGCCGGATCCCGCCGACACCGTCGACATCACCTTTGCCACGGACAACCTCCAGGCCGGCAAGCTGATCGGCCAGTGGGCGGCCTCGACCCTCAAGGGCAAGGACGTCACGATCGCCCTGCTCGACCTGTTCAACGACAAGGTCGTCTCCGTGGACACCAACCGCGATCAGGGCTTCCTCGTCGGGATGGGCATCCTGACCCAGCCGGCCAACAAGAATGGTGGCCAGCCCAGTAGCGGCAACTACTCCGGCGGCAAATACACGATTGCCTGCCAGCAGCCGACGCAGGGCGCCGAGGACACCGGCAAGTCAGCCATGGAGACCTGCCTGGCCAAGAACCCGGACATCAACCTGGTCTACACGATCAACGAGCCGGCCGCGGCCGGTGCGGCGGCGGCGCTGAAGGCGAAGGGCGTCACCGCGACCATCGTCTCGGTCGACGGCGGTTGCAGCCCAGGCGTCGCCGATGTCAAGGGCGGCATCATCGGGGCCACGTCGCAGCAGTACCCGCTGCGGATGGCCCTGGATGGTGTCGACGCGATCGCCACCATCGCCCGCGGTGGCGCCAAGCCGGCCGTCACCCCCGGTCTGTCCTTCTTCAACACCGGTGTCTCCCTGGTGACCGACAAGCCCGTCTCCGGGCTGGACAGCATCACCTCCGACGCCGGCAGCAAGATCTGCTGGGGTTCCTGATCGAAGTGACCACGACCGGGTCCGGGCACCTTCGCTGGACCCGGTCGTGGCCCTCCTTCGGCCGGGACCTCCCGGCGAACCGCTTGACGTCGTATGGGCTCCTCGGGAGCCATGTCCGTTCGTTCATCACTGGCAAGGAGGCCTCGTGACCGCCCCTGGAGACACCGTGAGTTCTGCCAGCCCCGGCCCTGATCCGGGTTCTGGTTCTGGTCCGAAGACCGCCGCTGAGACGTTCGCGGCGCGGCGCCAATCCCCGCTGCAACGGGTGCAGCACACCCTGCACGGCCACCCGTCGATCAGCCCGCTGCTGGTGCTGATCCTGGCGTTCGTCATCTTCGTGCTGTTCAACAGTCGGATGGCGTCGGCCAACACCATCTCCACCCTGCTGCAGCAGGCCGCGGTCATCGCCGCGCTGGCGATCGGCCAGACGATGATCATCCTGACCGCTGGCATCGACTTGTCGGTCGGCTTCCTGACCATCCTGGTCATGCTGTTCATGGCCTCGCTGGCGGCGAACCACGGCGTTCCGGCGATCTTCTGCCTGCTGATCGGGCTGGTGATCGGGCTGGCCGGAGGTTTCCTGAACGGCATCCTGGTGACCCGGCTGAACTTGCCGCCCTTCATCGTCACGCTGGGAACCTTGTCGATCTTCACCGCTATCGGGATCCTGTACTCCGGCGGTCAGGAGATCGACGCCACCAGCCTGCCCGGCCTGCTTAACTGGATGGGGACGATCATCAAGATCGGCTCCCTCCAGATCACCACAGGTGTGCTGGCGGTGGTCGTGCTCGCCCTCATCGCTTCGTTCGCGCTGAGCCAGACCGCCTGGGGTCGGCACGTCTACGCCGTTGGCGATGACATCGAAGGCGCGCGGCTGGCCGGCATCCGGGTCAAGGGGGTGCTGCTGTCGGTGTATGTGGTGGCCGGCCTCATCTACGCGATCACCGCGTGGATCCAGATCGGCCGGGCCGGTAGCGCCTCCCCGAACGCCATCACCAACGGGAACCTGGAGACGATCACCGCCGTGGTCATCGGGGGCACCAGTCTTTTCGGCGGCCGCGGCTCGATCCTGGGCACGATGATCGGTGCGCTGATCGTGTACACATTCGACAACGGACTGTCGCTGGCCGGGGTGAACCAGAGTTGGCAGGTCCTGGCCACCGGCATCCTGGTGATCTTGGCCGTGTCGATCGACCAGTGGATCCGGAAAGTGAAGGCCTGACACCATGACCGCATTCGCTATCGACGAGATGCCGGAAGCGCACCCCGAGTCGCGCACGCCGATACTCTCGGCCCGCAACCTGGTCAAGACGTTCGGCCGGGTGGTCGGCCTGGACGGCGTCGATCTGGACCTCTACCCCGGTGAGGTGCTCGCCATCATCGGCGACAACGGTGCCGGCAAGTCGACGCTGATCAAGGCCCTGACCGGGGCGCTCATCCCGGACGAGGGCCAGGTCTTCCTGGATGGTCAGGAAGTCCACTTCAAGTCTCCGATGGATGCCCGCGCCGCCGGCATCGAGACCGTCTATCAGACGCTGGCCGTCGCGCCGGCCCTGGACATCTCGGCCAACCTGTTCCTGGGCCGGGAACGGCTGCGGCCGGGTCCGCTGGGCAGCATCTTCCGGATGATGGACAAGGGGGCCATGAAGGAGCAGGCCGCCGCGTCCATGAAAGAGCTCGGCGTCGGCACCATCCAGAACATGAGCCAAGCCGTGGAGACCCTGTCCGGCGGACAACGCCAGGCCGTCGCAGTGGCCCGCGCCGCCGCCTTCGCGACCAAGTTCGTGGTCCTGGACGAACCGACCGCCGCACTGGGTGTGAAGGAGACCGGGCAGGTCCTCAACCTGATCCGCAAGATCAAGTCCAAGGGTCTACCCGTCATCCTGATCAGCCACAACATGCCCAACGTGTTCGAGGTGTCCGACCGCATCCACATCGCCCGGCTGGGCGGATGCGCGGGCGTCATCACCCCGCAGTCGCACACCCCCACCGAGGCCGTGGCCATCATGACCGGGGCCACCACGCTGCAGAAGGGCTGAGCCTGCCGCTCGCCGTTCTGCCCACGGGGCGCCGCCGACCCACGCCGGGCCCGGCGGCGCCCCGGTTCTCTGTGCTCGCCCCGGCCGGGCAGAGTGGGCGGATGGACGTCGAGCAGGCCCGGCGGGAGCTCTACGTGTTGCCTCCGGAGGAGTTCGTGGGGCGGCGGACCGAGCTGGTCAAGGCCGCGCGGGCAGCCGGCGACCGGCCGCTGGCCACCGTGATCGGCGGTATTCGCAAGCCGAGCCGGTCGGCGTCGTTGCTCAACCGCTTCGCCGTCGCGCATCCGGACCGGGTGCAGGAGCTTCTCGCGCTGGCCGGCTCGTTGCGCCGGGCCGAGCGGGAGCTGGACTCAAACACCCTGCGCGCCTTGACCCAACGGCGCCGCGCGATCGTGGGTGCGTTGGCCAGGGAGGCCGGCGCGGGCGCCTCGGGCGGGGTGGCCGAGGAGGTCACCGCCACCTTGAACGCCGCCCTGGCCGACGACACGGTGGCCACGGATCTGCAACAGAGCACCCTGGCCGAGGCGGCCAGCTGGTCGGGCTTCGGCCTGGGTGGGCCGACGCTGACGGTGGTGCCCGGGGGCAGGAGCACGCCCGCAAAGGAACCGGAAGCACCCGCGACGAAGTCCGCGCAACAGCGAGAACGCATGCGGGCCGAGGCCGAGCAGGCCCGAGCGCACGCCGAGCGCACCCGGACCCGGACCCGTGAGGAATCGGCGCAGGCGGTCGAGGCCGCGCGGCAAGCGGAGAAGATCTGGCACGACACGCTTTCCCGGGTCGAGTCGCTGCAGGTGGAGACCGATCGCCTGGCCGTCGAGTTGGAGCGGGTGTCCGGGGATCTCGAGGTCGCACAGTCGGAACTGCGCCAGGCTCAGACCGCGTACCGAGCCGCCCGGTTGCGAGCCGAGCGGGCCACCGCTGGCCAGGACTCCTGATCCGCCGGTCCCTTTCTTGGCGCGGATCCACAGCACGATTTCGCGGCAGAATGCGCGGAAAACGTGCTGTGGATCCGCGCAGGGTGCTGTGGATCCGCGCCGGGGGGTCAGCCGACGGGGACGGGGGCGCCTGCGGAAATGGTGATCGAGGTGAACAGTTGCTCCAGCGCCGACTCGACCTCGGCCTTCCAGCCGCTCTCGCCGCGGATCTCGAAGCGCAGGCGCGGGTAGTGCGGATGGGCTCGCACCACCTCGAAGCCCACGGCGCGGGCGAACCCGGCCGGCAGCAGGCACTGGGGCACCGGTTCGTCGGCGCCCGCTGACTCCTCGGCCGAGTCTTCCCGGCCGAACATCTCGACCGCCCGCACTCCGCGCCGGGCCAGCGCAACCATCGCGCCGTTGAGCAAGAAACGCCCCACACCGTTGCCCCGCTGCGCCTCGTCGATCCGCGCCGTGGTCAACAGCACCGCATCCGGCGACACCGGACCGGACGCGAACCGTGCGGCACCGGGCACCGCGGGCGGCGGTGCGTAGAGCACGTACCCGACGGGTTGCTCGTCGACCAGGGCGATCTGGCCGGCGCTGCCCCAGGTCAACATGACCCCCGAGAGCCAGACCTCCTTCTCGAAGGCGGCATCGTCCGCGCTCACGTGCTCGACCGATGGCACCTCCCAGGCCACGCAGGAGCGGCATCGCTCCGGCAGCATCGGGACGGTGGCCATGGACAGTGGCACCAGCGTGCGCGACACCGGGCTCCTGTCGGTCGGGTGATTCGGCCTCTACGAGGATAAGCAAGGCCGCTCGGTTTCTGGCGCCGTGGCCGGAATACCGGGGTCGGGCGAGCGGTTGGGGCGGGTGTGCGGCGGCCCCCAATCGTCGCGGCGAGCCAGGAGGCCCCGATGCCCGTTTCCGCCCAAGCTGTCGAGTACGCCGAATACGGCGACGTCGACGTTCTGCATCTGAGCACTCGTGAAGTGCCGGATCCGGCGGCCGGCCAGGTCAGAGTGCGGGTGCGCGCCTTCGGGGTCAACGGCATCGATTGGAAGACGCGACGTGGCTACCTGTCCGGCGGGGCACCCTTGGCCGAACCGGCGTTGACCGGGTGGGACCTGGCCGGCGAGGTCGAAGCGGTCGGGCCCGATGTCACCGACTTCGGCGTCGGTGATCCCGTGGTCGGCACTGTCCGGGCCGGCACGTCCGCGCAGTACGTGCTGGCCGAGACGGCGGACCTGACCCTCCGGCCGGCCGGGGTGGACCCGCTGGTCGCTGCCGGCATCGGGGTTGCCGGCACCACTGCCATCCGCGTCTTGACCTTGGCCGGGGTGCAGCAGGGAAACACCGTGCTGGTGCACGGGGCCACCGGCGGGGTCGGCGTGTTCGTCGTCCAGCTCGCCGTCTCGCGCGGCGCCACCGTGGTCGGCACGACCAGCCTGCGCAATCTTGTGTACCTGGATTCCTTGGGCGCGACGGCGATCGCCTACGGCGACGGCTGGGTCGACCGGGCGGAAGCGGCGAAGCCCGCCGCCGGTTACGACGCGGTCCTGGACCTGGCCGGTGCGGGCGTCCTGGCGGAATCGATCAACCTGGTCAAGGGCGGCGGGGTGGTCCTGACCATCGCCGATTTCTCCGGCACCGGCGGCGACCGGGTGGTGGTCTCTTACGGAGGCGAACCGGGCTTCGAGAATGCCCTCCAGGAAGCGGTCGCGGCCGTGGCCGACGGCACCGTCGTGGTCCCGATCGAGAAGACCTTCCCGTTCACCGAGGTGGCTGCGGCTCAACAACTCTCGGAGACCGGCCACGTGCGCGGAAAGATCATCGTCACCGTCGAGTGAGGCCCGCTCAGGGGACGGTCGGTTCGTCCGGGTCGCGGATCTCGTCGCGCAGCCATCCGACATACCGGTCGGCCGCGAAGTCCACCGCGGCCTTGGCCCTGCCCGCCACCACGGAGCCGTCGAAGCCGCCGTAGATCCGGTCGTACGCCAGCGGCTGCAGGACCGCTTGGATCCCGCGCACCAGCCGCTCCGGGAGGGGGATCAGGTTCGGGTAGCTACGCATGAAGGACACGGTGACGCGGTCGGCCCCGATCATCAGGGTGTCGCCGACCAGCAACACTCCGAGACCGTCGGCGCCCGCGGACCAATGCAGCACGGCGCTCCCCGGGAAGTGACCCCCGGCGCGGACCAAGGTGACGCCGGGCAACAGCTCGGCCCGCTCCTCCCAGAACCGGACCACCGGGTCCGGCCGACACACCCAACGCCGGTCGTTGGCGTTGACGTAGAACGGCACGCCGAATGCCCGGGCCCAGCTCACCGCCGCGCCCACCAGGTGTGGGTGACTGGCCGCCACCGCCACCAGCTCGCCCTGCGAACGCACGCGGGCGATCATCGCGTCGTCGATGTATCCGGCGGGTTCCCACAGGATCGAACCGTCCGGCGTACGCACCAGCAACGGCCGGTGCCCGATACCGAACCTGGGGGTCACGATCAGGCCGGTGAGTCCGTTCTCCAACTCGTCGAATTCCGCCTGATATTTCCCGGCCAGCTCGGCCTGCGTGGTCCATTCCTGGACGCCGCCGGGCACGTACTGACGATCGTCACTGCAGATCAGGCACCGATCCGGCGGCGCAGATGTGTCGGGATGCTCGATCGCGCAACCCCGGCAGATCCACACGGTCATGGCCCCAGCATGCCGGTGATGCGCTATTGGACCGCAACGAGGGCGGGTGTGTCGGCGTCCGGAGAACTAAACTCTGTGCACCGCAACGAGGTAGGGAACGAGATGACCGGAAACAGCCTGGACCGGCACATGCCGTTGTACGCCCAGCGCACGGCGGGCATGCGAGCTTCGGCCGTCCGGTCGTTGTTCGCGGTGGCCAACCGGCCCGAGGTCGTCTCGCTGGCCGGCGGCATGCCCTACCTGGCCTCGCTGCCGCTGGCCGAGCTGGGCACCCAGGCCGATCTGCTCATCTCGCAGGACGGCCTGCAGGCCCTGCAGTACGGCTCCGGACAGGGCATTCCCGAACTGCGGGAACAGATCTGCCAGGTGATGGCGCTGGAGGGCATCTCCGCCCACCCGGACGATGTGGTGGTCACCGTGGGCTCGCAGATGGCGCTGGACCTGACCACGCGGATCTTCTGCGATCCCGGGGATGTCATCCTGGCCGAGGGTCCGTCGTACGTGGGCGCGTT
Source organism: Nakamurella sp. (assembly GCA_965277905.1). Taxonomy (GTDB): domain Bacteria; phylum Actinomycetota; class Actinomycetes; order Mycobacteriales; family Nakamurellaceae; genus Nakamurella. The sequence goes on along the minus strand of CBDIDW010000006.1, from coordinate 1,956,920 downwards.
GACCACGTTCACCGCTTATCAGGCCCAGGTCGTGCACATCGACATGGATGAGCACGGACTGGACCCGGACCGGGTGGTCGAGGCCATCGAGCAGGTCCGGGCCGCCGGCGGCAAGATCAAGTTCCTTTACACCATCCCGAACTTCCACAACCCGGCCGGCGTGACCATGTCGTCGGAGCGGCGGCCCCGGTTGGCCCAGATCTGCCGGGACGCGGGTATTCCGATCCTGGAGGACAACCCTTACGGGCTATTGGGTTTCGACGACAAGATCCACCGCGCCATCCGGGCCGACGACGCCGGCAACGTGATCTACCTGGGCTCGTTCTCCAAGACCTTTGCGCCCGGGCTGCGGGTCGGCTGGGTGCTGGCCCCGCATGCGGTGCGGGAAAAGCTGGTGCTGGCCAACGAGGGCTCCACTCTGAACCCACCGGTGTTCAATCAGATGCTGGTGAGCCGGTACCTGAGCAACTTCGACTGGCAGAGCCAGGTCAAGGTCTACCGGCACACCTACGCCGAGCGCCGGGACGCCATGCTGGACGCGCTCCAGGCGCACATGCCGGCGGGCACCACCTGGACCCGGCCGGAGGGCGGCTTCTACGTCTGGGTGACCCTGCCGGAGGGTTTCGACACCGCCGCCATGCTGCCCCGCGCGGTGACCAACCGGGTCGCCTACGTGCCCGGAACCGCCTTCTATCACGACGGTTTCGGCACCCGCCAGATGCGGCTCTCGTTCTGCTACCCGACCCCGGAGCGGATCGTCGAGGGCGTGCGCCGGCTGGCGGCGGTGCTCGACGGCGAGCTGGACGTGATGCGTACCTTCGGCACCCCGGCCCTCCCGCCGAGCGAACGCAATCAGCTGCGCGGACCCTCGTCCCCCTCCCCCGACATCTTCTGAGCACGTGCCCCCGCACACCCCCCAGTCCCGGGAGTTGATCATGCAGAAAAGTCAGGCCAAACGGACAGAGTCCGGGCGTGTCGTCGGCGTGTCGTGTACTTTTCCGCATGATCAACTCCGGGGAGGGGCGGCGGCATGACCGATCGAGAGGTCGTGGTGTTGGCCGGCGGGCTCACCCATGAGCGGGATGTGTCGCTGCGCTCCGGCGCCCGACTCGCCGACGCGCTGCGCCACTACGGGGTCGAGGTGTCGGTGCGCGATGCCGACTCCGGGCTGCTGGCCTGGTTGACCGAACACCGGCCGGACGCGGCGGTCATCACGCTGCACGGTGGGAGTGGCGAGAACGGCGCCGTGCAGGGCGTTCTGGAGATGGCCGGGATCCCCTACGTGGGTGCTGCCTCGCCCGACTGCCGGTTGTCCTGGGACAAGCCGACTGCGAAAACTTTGCTGCGACGGGCCGGTTTCTCAACGCCCGAGTGGATGACGCTGGCTCACAACACCTTTCGTGATCTCGGCGCGGCCCAACTGATCGACAAGCTGATCGGGCACCTCGGTCTGCCGCTCATGCTCAAGCCGCACCAAGGCGGGTCGGCCCTGGGCGCCTCGGTGGTCCGGGTCGCCGGCGAGGCCCCCCACGCGCTGGTCAACGCCTTCGCCTACGGCGACGTGGTCATGGTCGAGCAGTTTGTCGAGGGGGTCGAGATCGCGGTGACGGTGATCGACACCGACGACGGCCCGCGCACCCTGCCGGCGGTGGAGATCGTGCCCGATAGCGGTGTCTTCGACTACGAGTCGCGCTACACCGCCGGACTCACCACATATTTCACCCCGGCCCGGCTGGATGCCGAGACCGACGCCCGCGCCGCCGATCTGGCGTTGGGGGCGCACCAAACCCTGGGCTTGCGCGACGTGTCGCGCACCGACGCGGTGGTGGCCGCCGACGGCACGGTGCAGTTCCTGGAGGTCAACGTCTCGCCCGGGCTGACCGAGACGTCGATGCTGCCGATGGCCGTGGCCGCCGGCGGTGAGGATCTGGGGTCGGTGTACGCCGCGCTGATCGAACGGGCGATCGCCCGCAAAGCCTGATCCGGCGTCGCGTCAGGTCAGCTGACGCGGCCTCGGAACCGTCGCAGCCGCAGGCTGTTGGTGACCACGAACACCGAGCTGAAGGCCATGGCCGCACCGGCCACCATGGGGTTGAGCAGCCCGGCCGCGGCCACCGGGATCGCGGCCACGTTGTAGGCAAAGGCCCAGAACAGGTTGCCCCGGATGACGGCCAGGGTGCGGCGCGACAATCGGATCGCGTCCACCGCAGCCATCAGGTCCGACCGGATCAGGGTCAGGTCGGCAGCTTCGATGGCCACGTCAGTGCCGGTGCCCATGGCGATGCCCAGGTCCGCGGCGGCCAGGGCGGCGGCGTCGTTGAGGCCGTCGCCGACCATGGCCACGGTTCGGCCGTCATCGTGCAATCGGCGGATCAGGGCCAGCTTGTCGGCCGGCAGCACCCCGGCGACCACGTGGTCCGGGTCGATCCCGACCTGCGCGGCAACTTCTCGGGCGGCCTGCTCGTGGTCGCCGGTGACCAGCCATGGGGTCAGGCCCAGCCGGCGCAACTCGGCCACGGCCGCCGGGCTGGACGGCTTCACTGTGTCTCCCACCGCCAGCACGCCCCGGACCTGCCCGTCCCAGGCCACGGCGACCGCGGTCTGGCCGGCCGCCCGGATCTGTTCGGCCTGCGGCAGCGAGTCCGACTGCAGCCACTGGGGGCGGCCGATCGTCACCTCGCGCCGGGTTCCGTCCGGCAGGACGACCGTGCCCGACACCCCCAGACCGGCGCTGGCCTGGACATCGGTGACGGCCCAGGTCGAACCGGCCGCGGCGATGGCCCGGGCGATCGGGTGCTCACTACCCGACTCCATGGCTGCCGCCGTGCTCAGCAGATCGGCGGAATCCACGCCCACCGACGGGAAAACACCGTGCAACCGCATCGTTCCGGTGGTGATCGTGCCGGTCTTGTCCAGCACCACGGTGTCCACGGAGCGGGTGCGCTCCAGCACCTGCGGACCCTTGATCACGATGCCGAGCTGGGCGCCCCGACCGGTGCCGACCAGCAGCGCGGTCGGAGTGGCCAGACCGAGCGCGCACGGGCAGGCCACCACGAGAACGGCCACGGCCGCGGTGAAGGCGGCCGTGACGTCGCCGCCCAGGACCAGCCAGCCCACCAACACGAGCACGGCCACCACCAGGACCACCGGCACGAACACGGCGGAGACCCGGTCGGCCAGCCGCTGCACCGGGGCCTTCCCGTTCTGCGCGGCCAGCACCAGCCGGCCCAGCTGCGCCAGCTGGGTGTCGGCGCCGACGTGGGTGGCCCGCACGACCAGCCGACCGCCGGCGTTGACCGAGGCCCCGACCACGGCCGCACCCGGACCGACCTCGACCGGCACCGGTTCCCCGGTGAGCATCGAGGTGTCGACAGCGGAGCTGCCCTCGATCACCTCGCCGTCGGTCGCCACTTTCTCGCCCGGCCGCACCAGGAACAACTCACCCGGCCGGAGCGCCGCGATGGGGATGGGGATTTCGGCGCCGTCCCGGAGCACGGTCACGTCCTTGGCCCCGGACTCCAGCAGGGCCCGGAGCGCGGCGAACGAGCTTCGGTGGGCCCGAGCCTCGGCCAGCCGCCCGGTGAGCACGAACACGGTGACCACCGCGGCCACTTCGAAATACAGTTCGCCGCCGGCCAGCAGCGCCCACACCGACCAGGCCGAAGCGGCGAGAACGCCCAGCGACACCAACGTGTCCATGCTGGCCGCGCCGTGGCGCAGGTTGGTCCAGGCGGCCCGGTGCAGCGGCCACGCGCCCCAGGTCACCACCGGAACGGTCAGCGCGAAGGCGCACCAACCCCAGCCGGAAAAGTGCCACCCGGAGATCATCGAGAGCAGCACCACCGCCAGCGCGAGCGGTGCCGACACCAGCACCCGGCGGCGCAGCGGGGCGGCGTCGTCCTCGGGTTCGGGCTCGGGGGTCGGGAGGGTGGCGGTGTAGCCGGTCGCCTCGACGACGGCGATGAGCCGGTCCACGGGCACTGACGCCGGGTGGACAACCAGGGCCGAGCCGGTGGCGTAGTTGACGCTCGCTTGTACCCCGTCCAGCTTGTTCAGCTTCTTCTCGACCCGGGCCGCGCACGAGGTGCAGGTCATCCCACCGACGGTGAGCTCGATCGAATCCGAGGTGGCGATGCTCACGGTGCCAGCCCGTAATCGCCGGCCTCGTCCAGCGCAGCCGCCACCGCCTCCCGGGCCAGCGGCGCAGTGCTGGTCACGGTCAGGGTGGAGGTTGCCCAGGCCTGCAGATCCACCGCGACCGCCGTGACCCCGGGCAGTGCGCGGAGCTCGGAGCTGACCGCCTGCACGCAGTGTTCGCAGGTCAGGCCGGTGGCGTGGAAATCGGTGGTAGTCATCAATGCCTCAGTCCGTGGTGTGGGTCAGCGCGATGAGCTGGCGCAGGCAGTGGTCGCGCAGCGGGGCCGGGAAGTCGTCGGCCAGCCGGTTGTAGACCACCCGACCCTGTTTGCGAGTGACCAACAGGCCTGCCGTCCGCAGCAGCCGGAGCGCATAGGACACCGAGTCCTCACTCACGTCCAGGGCGAGTGAGAGGTCGCCGACGCAGAGTTCCTCGGCCACGTCCAAGGCATAGATCAGTCGCAACCGGACCGGGTCGGCCATCAGGGACAGCAGCCCGGTCAGACGGGCGGCGTCGTCGGCGCTGGGCAGCCGCGATCGGGCATGCGCCACCCGCTCGGGGTCGATCGGGTGGTCGTGGTCGGTGACGGTCACGGCGGCCTCCAGAATCATCCGCACATCCGCACGGATGACTCCGTTGTACGCTCCAGCGCCCAAGAACGCAAGTCCGCACGGATCTGCGGATAACACTCGCTCAGCTGTTGATCACCGCGGCCAACCGGGCCGCTCGCACACTGGTCAGAATCTCCTCCAGGCCCATCGGGGCGCCGTCCGGGCCGGTCAGCGGGACCCGCCAGTTCGGGTACTCGTCGATCGTGCCGGGCTGGTTCTGGGTGCGGCGGTCGCCGATGAGGTCGGTCAGGGCCACCGCGAGGAGCTTGGACGGGGTCCAGGTCAGGAACCGGTGCAGAGCCAGCACGGTGGCCTCGACATCGTCGGCCGGGGCCGCCGGGGCGTCGGGATCCAGGCCCAGCTCGGCCGCCGCAGCGGCAGCGGCGGACAGCGCGCCGCGGCCTTCCAATTCGCGCAGCCAGGAGCTGCGCTCCGCCTCGTCGGCGGCCAGCTCGTCGGCGAGCGCACGGGTCAGAAGCCCGAGTTCGTGCCGGAGCCGGACGTGGTCGCCGGCCAGGTAGCCGGCGGTGGGCGGCAGGTCGTGTGTGGTCACCGAAGCCAGGCAGTACTCCCGCCACCGCTCCGGCGGTAGTGGCGGCTGGCCCGGCGTGTCGAAGGCGAACTCGAACCAGAGGATGGAGGTGCCCAGGATGCCGCGCTCGCGCAGGTAGTCCCGGACCCACGGCTCGACGGTGCCCAAGTCCTCGCCGATGACCACGGCGTCGGCCCGGTGGGCCTCCAGCGCCAGGATCCCGATGAGCGCGTCGTGGTCGTAGCGGACGTAGGTGCCCTCGGTCGGCCCGAGGTCCTCCGGGATCCACCACAGCCGGAACAGCCCGATGATGTGATCGACCCGCAGGCCGCCGGCCGAGCGGAGCACGGTGGCCACCATGTCCCGGAACGGCGCGTAGGCGGTGGCCGCCAACCGATCCGGACGCCAGGGCGGCTGATTCCAGTCCTGCCCGTTCTGGTTGTACGCATCCGGCGGGGCGCCCACGTGCACACCTTGCGCGAAGGTGTCCTGCAACCGCCAGGAATCGGCGCCGTGCGGGTGCACACCCACGGCCAGGTCGTGCACGATACCGAGCCCGGCCCCGGAGCGCACCGCGGTCGCCTGGGCCGCGCCCAGCTGCTCGTCCAGCACCCACTGCATCCAGCGGTACAGGTCGATCTCGTGGGCATGTTCCGTTCGGAACGCCTGCACCTGCGGCGACGTCGGCCGCTGCAAATCCGGGTGCCAACCATGCCAGTTGGCTCCGTGGACGACCGAGAGCGCGCACCAGGTGGCGAAGTCGTCCAGTCCGGCGCCCTGCCGACGACAGAACGTGGCGTAGGCGAGATCTCGGCCCGCCGTCCGGGGAACGGCGTGGATCAGCCGCAACGCGGCCAGCTTGGAGGTCCACGAAGCGTCCCGGTCGATCCGGTCCAGCCCGGCGAGAGCGGTGAGCAGGTCCGAGCGCAGTCGATCCACCGCGGCTCGATCGGACGCGGACAGGTCGGCGTACTCGGGGATTCGCTCCGGCCGGAGGTACAGCGGATTGGCGAAGCGGCGGCTGGTCGGCAGGTACGGGGACGGCTCCATCGGCGCCGCCGGTTCGGCCGCATGCAGCGGGTTGACCAGCACGAATCCGGCCCGGTGGGTGCCTGCAGCCCAGCCGGCCAGATCGGCCAGGTCGACCAGATCCCCGGTCCCCCAGGACTGCTTCGAGGTCACACTGTAGAGCTGGGTGGCCACGCCCCAGCTGCGGTGGTCGGCCACCCGTTCCGGCAGCCCGAGCCAGGACGGGGTGACGATGAGGGTCGCCACGGCCTCCTGGCCCGCCGACCAGGCCCTGAGTCGGTGGTAGCCCAGCGGCAGGCCCTGGGGGAGGGCGAAGGTCGCCTCACCCACTTGCGCACCATCGATGGTCCGTGGCCCGTTCCAGTTCTGGACTTGCTCGAGAGTCGGGCCGTAGCCGCCGCCCTCGAGCTCGATCCAGACGTCCACCGATTCGCCGTGCCGGACGTGCACGTCGACGGATCCGCCGCGCTCACGCCGCAGCACCACACACGGCGGGAGCATCCGCCGCCAGGGCTCGGTGCGGCAGTGCTCCAGCGCAGCGTTCGCCGCCTCGGGCGAGCCCGCATCCACCCCGAGCGCGGCCAGCACCCGGGTGACCGTGGCCGCCGACACCGGGACGTGATGCCCCTGCCAGTCCCAGAACTCGGTGGCGATGCCGAAGGCCGTGGCGAGTTCCACCAAGTCGGCGTCGAGTTCACTCATCGAATGACTTCCTGGTCGGGCGGGATGCGCGGGCGCCACCGGCCGATCCGGCGGAGCAGAACGATAGCGTCACCCGTCTCCGGCCGGTCGGCGGTGGGCCGAAATGCGGGATCAGGCGGGCGCCATGCTGGCCAGGATGGCGCCCAGAGCGGCAGCGTCTTTGGTCCACGACGCACTCGGGGCGACGACGCGGCCGTGGTAGGCGAGAGCGTCGTTCGGAATGAGAAAGCGGTCCTTCAGGATGATGACCCCACCCTTGGCGTCCTTGCAGGTCAGGGTCACCCCCGTAGAGATAGAGGCGGCCTGCTTGGCGTCGGTGCGATCGGAGACCACCGGCTTCGGGCAGGAACTGCTGGTCGCCGACGTCACGGCCTGGGCCTGCCAGGCATCGCCGAGCTTCCCCCGCTCCGCGGCCGAGTACGCCGACGGCTTCTTCGCCCCGGCCGGTCTGGTCCGGGAGAGTTGGAAGTACTCGGTCGGCGTGGTCGCGGCATTGCCGTATTCCTGGATCCCGGCCGGTGTCCCGGCGACCTTGACGAAAGTGGCGGGTACGTCACTGTGCACGGTGCCCAGCACGACCCGGGTGGTGCGGATGGGGGCGGCGGACGAGGCGTGAGTCTGCGCGGCCGAGGTCGGAGCATGCCTGCCCGAGCCCGACGAGCGGTGCGTCGACCACCACACCCCACCGCCCGCGGCCAAGAGCACCACGAGCAGGAGGGCGATGAGGCCGCCGTGCGATCGCCTTGGACGCGGGGGCGGGGGCGCGATCGGCGCGGGGGGATACCCGACCGGCGGGCCCGCAGAGATGGAGACCGGATAGCCGACCGGCGGGCCCGCAGTGGCGGCCGGGGGCCCCGGCAGCGGTGAGGCAGGTCCCATCGGAGCGGTGACGGGCGGCCCGACCGGGGTGGACGGACCCGGCGGAGGCCCCACCGGCCCGCCTGGCGCGGCCGGTGCGGCAGCAGCCGGGGTGGGCGCCGGATCCCAACCCGGGACGGTGACCGCCTTCTTCTTGCACGACGTGCAGACGCCGTCCACGACCGGCGCCCCGCACGAGGTGCAGAAGCGGGCGCTGATCACCGGCCAACCCTAGGCAGGCACTCCGGTCAAGGCGGGAGATCCGGCCACGCGATGATGGCGACGTGACCGCACCCGTCCCGACCGACTCCGACGCTCCCAGGGAAACGTCACTCCTCGCCTACGGCACTCCGGTGGGCCGCCGGGTGTTGTGGGCAACCGTGCTGGCCAGCGGCATGGCCCAGCTCGACGCGACCGTGGTGAACGTGGCCCTGCCGCGCATCGGCGACGACCTGGGCGCCGGACTGACCAGCCTGCAGTGGACTCTCAACGCGTACACGCTCACCCTGTCCGGACTGCTGCTACTGGGCGGTTCGCTGGGCGACCGGATGGGCCGGCGGCGGATCTTCCAGCTGGGCACCGTCTGGTTCACGCTGGCCTCCCTGGGCTGCGGGTTCGCTCCGAGTTCGGCTGTGTTGATCGGGATGCGGGCGCTGCAGGGAGTCGGTGCGGCGCTGCTGACTCCCGGCTCGCTGGCCATCCTGCAGGCGGTGTTCCGCAAGGACGACCGGGGCGCCGCGGTGGGCGCCTGGTCCGGACTCGGCGGCGTGGCCAGCGCACTCGGCCCGGTGCTGGGCGGCTTCCTGGTCGGCCTGGCGCCCTGGGGCTGGCGCCTGGTCTTCGCGATCAACCTGCCGCTGGCGCTGGGCGTGCTGTACCTGTCTCGGCGTTACATCCCGGAAAGCCGGGACAACGAGGTCTCCGGCCGGGTGGACGTCGTGGGAGCAGCCCTGGTCTGCGTCGGGCTGGCCGCCGTGGTCTGGGCCCTGACCGAAGGACCCGCCCACGGCTGGACCGGGGTGGTGATCACTGCGGCAGTGGTCGGGGTCGCCCTGCTGGTCGCTTTCGTCCTCACCCAGCGCTTCCGCGCGCACCCGCTGCTGCCGCTGGCCATCTTCCGCAATCGGCAGTTCTCGGCCGCCAACCTGGTCACCCTGACCGTGTACGCCGCGCTGGCCGGTGGGTTGTTCCTGCTGCCGGTCCAGCTGCAGCGGGTCACCGGGTTCTCCCCGGTGCAGGCCGGTTCGGCCACCTTGCCGATCACCTTGGTCATGCTGCTGCTGTCGGCCCGGGCCGGCCGGCTCGCCTCCCGGCTCGGCCCGCGCTGGTTCATGGCCGGGGGCCCGGTGGTGGCCGCCGCCGGACTGGCCCTGCTGTCCGGCATCGGGGCGCATTCGAATTATCTGCGCGATGTCCTGCCCGGCCTGCTGGTGTTCAGCCTCGGGCTGTCCGCCACCGTGGCCCCGCTCACCGCGACCGTGCTGGCCGCCGCCCCCACCCACTGGGCCGGGATCGCCTCCGCGGTGAACAACGACGTGGCCCGGGTCGCCGGTCTGCTCGCCGTGGCCGTGCTGCCCGGGCTGGCCGGCATCACCCCGGCCGCCTACGCCGACCCGACGCTGTTCTCGGCCGGATTCCGTTCCGCGGTGCTGATCGCCGCAGGGCTGTGCGCGGCGGGCGGGGTGCTGGCCGCGCTGACCATTCGGAACCCGCCCGCCGGGCCTTGATCTAGGGGCGCGGATGTTCGGCGAAGAATCGCACCATCTCCGCCGACGCATCCGGACCCTGCGGGTCGGTGTAGCTGCCGGCCGGGTTCCCCCCGAACCAGGCATGCCCGGCCCCGTGCACCAGCACGGATTCGGCTACCACCTCGGCGCCGTCGGTGTAGACGGTGGTGGTCACCCGCCGGCCGCCGGAGTTCGACGACACGGTCCGCCGCCCGGGCCGGGTGCAGGAGGCCAGCCGGGTGCCGATGATCTTCTCGCCGTTGATCGGGGCCACGATGGCGTCCTGGTCACCGTGCAGGACCAGCAGCGGGACGCGGCCGGCGGGCACCGGTTGGCCGCCCGAGCGCATGGCCCCCATGGCCGAGGGCATGTCGGCGGCCGCCCGGTAACCGAGACCGGAATGGATGCCGGCCGCGGCGAACACGTCCGGGTAGGTGGCCGCCATGACGGCGGCCATGGCGGCGCCGGCCGACAGACCGGCCACGAAGACCCGGCGCTCATCGACCCGCACTTCGCGTTCGATCTGGGTGACGATTCCGGCGATCAATGCCGGCTCTCCGGAACCGGTCTGCTGGTCCTGCGGCCGGAACCAATTCCAGTACCTGCCGTGATTGGCCGCCCGGGACTGTTCGGGATAGGCGACCAGGAAGGTGTCGCGCTCGGCCAGGGCGTTCATGCCGGTGCCGGCCGCGAAATCCACCGCATTCTGCGAGCCCCCGTGCAGCATCACCACCAGTCCGACCGGCTGGCCGGAATACCCGGTCGGCACATAGAGGTCGAAATTGCGAGTTCCGGCCGGGCCGGTGTGAATCATTTTCCGGATCTCGCCACCGGCCTCGGCCACCCGGCGCGCGGCACCCTGGTCAGCGGGCCCGCTGCCGGGCAGTCCCGATCCCAGCCCGGCCGGCAGAACCGTGGTCAAACCCACAGGGAGACTGGGTAAACCGCCGGACAACCCGGTCGGCAGATGCTCGAGCAGGGCCGACAGGTCGGGCGCGGGGTACCGCGGCAGACCGCCCCCGTTCCCCGGGAGGGCGACTCCGGCCTCACTGAGCGTGCGCTGCAACCGCTGCAGGATCTGATGCATGGAATTCGAACGCAGGGCGGTCATCAGATTTTCGGGCATGGCAAAGCCTTTCGGGAAGGTGTGGGCAGCATTCATCGCCATTCGACGAGGAAGTGGAGCGGAGAGATCAGACGGTGCGGGGGGCCAAGGCCGCCTTCACCGGCGCGGGTGCGCGGAAGGCACCGAGCACCTCGACCGAGGAAATCGTGGCCAAGGCCAATTCCGGGCTGACATCGTCGGCAATGCTGCCCAGACCGAGAACGTGCAGGCGCACCGTTTCACCGGCGGCCCGCAGTTCTTCCAGCTGCGCGCGGGTGTAATGCACAGTGCCCAGGGTCAGGGTCCGACGCGCGACCGTGTCGCGCACCGAGGTGGCTCTGGTCTCCAGCTGACGCCGGATGGCCGTTCGGATGAAGTCGGTCCGGTTGGCGAAGAAGCCCTCGCTGACGAGCAGGTCGATCTCACCGAGATCGACCAGACCCAGGTTCAGGGTGATCTTCTCCGTTTTCTCCAACTCGGCCATGGGTGCCGCCTCTCCCTCGGGATGACTCCACCGTACACCATCCCCGGGGATGGTGGACGGATGGTGGCGTCTCCCGCGGACAACTTTCCGGCACCCTGGAACCATGAGCTTCGCGCGGCGACCGGCCGCAGATCCGCTTCGTCCGGGCCAGGAGTCGGTGTGGGACTATCCCCGGCCGCCGGCGCTGGATGCGTCGCACGAGCACGTCGAGGTTTTCCTGGGCGGAACCCTGATCGCGGTCACGGACGACCCCATCCGGGTGCTGGAGACCAGCCACCCGCCGACCTATTACCTGCCGCGGGCGGCCTTCGTCGCCGGCGCGCTCAGGCCGGCCTAGGGTTCCTCATGGTGTGAGTTCAAGGGCAGCGCCGACTATCTCGACCTGGTTTCGGGGGCGACCGTGGCGCCGCGGGTGGCCTGGACCTACCCGGACCCTTCCCCGGGCTACGAGTCGCTGCGCGACTACGTGGCGCTCTACCCGGGCCAGGTCGACCGGGCCACGGTGAACGGTGAGGTGGTGCGGCCGCAGCCGGGGGAGTTCTACGGCGGCTGGATCACCGACCGGGTGGCCGGACCCTTCAAGGGCGGCGCGGGGAGCCGGTTCTGGTGAGCCGGAACTGCATCCAGAACGCGTGAACCGTCGGTAGTGAGGGGGTCAGACACCCCTCACTCCTGAAGGAGGATCCATGCGACGCTTGCTCTCCGCATTGGCCGCGGCCGGAATTGCCGGAGCCACCGTGCTTGTCGGTACCCCCGCCGCGCACGCGGCCGACACCGCCACCGTCTACGTGGTGCACGGCATTCCGAACACCCCGGTGGACGTCTACGTCGACGGCGCCAAGGCGCTGGACGATTTCACGCCGGGCACGGTCAAAGGGCCGCTGCAGCTCCCGGTCGGCAGTCACAAGGTCGATATCACCGCGGCCACGGCCACCGACGACAGCAAGCCGCTGCTGTCCACCACCGCCGACCTGACCTCCGGTGCGAACGTGTCGCTGGTCGCGCACCTGACCGCGGACGGCAAGCCCACGGTCACCGCCTTCAGCAATGATGTCTCGTCCATTCCGGCTGGTCACGCCCGGTTGGTGGTCCGGCACACGGCGGCCGCACCGGCGGTCGACATCCGGGCCGGAGGACAGGTCGTTCTGCCCGGCGTCACCAACCCGCAGCAAGGCGAGCTGGTCGTGCCGGCCGGTACCGTATCGGCCGATGTGGTCCTGGCGGGCACCAGCACGGTCGCCATCGGACCGGCCTCACTGACCCTGGCCGATGGCAGCGCGACCTTCGTGCACGCCATTGGCAGCGCCAGTGGCAAGACCCTCGGTCTGGTCGTCTTCACCATCACCGGTCTGCAGTCGGCACCGTCGGGAGTGCCGGCCGGTACCGGCCCGACCAACCATGACGTGCCGTGGGTCCTGGTCACGCTGCTGCTGGTCGTGGGGGTCGGCGCCGTGGCGCTGAGCACCCGGCGGCTGGTAGCCGGACGGCGCTGAGGCGCGGCTTCTGATGATGCGGATGTTCGGACGGCGCGGGGCCCACGTGGGCCTGGCGGGCGGGGTGGCGGCGATCGGGGTCGCCCTGACCCTGCTCGTCTGGCCTGGTCCCGCGCCGGCCGGGCAGACGGTGACCACCATCGGGGCGGCCGCCGCCCAGAGCTTGGCCACCGAGACGTGGACCGGCCCCGTTGCAGGGTCGGACGCAAACCCGAGTCCTAGCGCTGCCGCCCGGCCGGTCGAGTCCGTCGGGGGCTCGACCGGTCGGTCGGCGGCGTCAATTCCGGCCCGGTCCGCACCCAGGACCCCACCGTCGGCGTCGCCCTCCCGGGTGCCGACGGCGAAGATCGCACCCCCACCGGTGAAGGTCCCCACCCCGGTCGGCCCACCGATCAACGTGTCGTTACCGAGCCAGCACGCCTCCGGTTCCGTCGTCCCGATCGGAGTCGACGACAACGAGGCGCTCGCCATCCCGAAGGATGTGCGGACCGCGGGGTGGTATCAATTCGGCCCCAAGCCGGGACAACCCGGTTCCGCGGTGTTGGCCGGTCATGTCGACGACCATCTGCAGGGAGTCGGGCTTTTCGCGGTCATCGGTGACCTCGACATCGGCGATGAGGTCGTGATCACCGACGCCGGCCATGTGCAGCGCACGTTCCGGGTGATTGCGCGCGAGGAGTGGCACAAGACGCAGGTGCCGATGGCTCGTCTCTTCGCTCGCACTGGACCGCCGCGTCTGGTCCTGCTGACCTGTGGTGGCGATTTCGACCGAGACACCTTGAGCTATGTGGACAACATTGCCGTCACCGCTGAGCTCATCGGGTGACGCGGCGGTGACGGCGGAGCGATCGCCTTATGCTCCGGACGTGATCGCCAGGCATCCCGAACCGGTGCCCGAGCAAGAGCTGGAGGTGGCCTTCGCCGCCGGGGCGCCGACCTCGCTGCGGCGGGTCTTCGACCGGTACTCGGGCATGATCTTGCGGGTGGGTACGGCCGCGTTGCGGGACCAGCACGAGGCCGAGGATCTCGTCCAGCAGGTTTTCCTGAGGGCTTGGCGAGGCCGGTCCGGTTTTGACTCATCACGGGGATCACTGGGGGCCTGGCTGATGGGCATCACGCGGCATGAACTGGCCGACCGGCTGGGCCAGCGGTCGCGGCGGGCGGTCAGCTGGGCCGAGCCGGACCGGGCCCGACCGGAGCAGGCTGCGACGGTCACGCCCACCGATCAGCTCATCGACCGGGTGGTGGTGACAGATCGGATCAATCGTTTGCCCCCCGAGCAACGAATGGTCCTGCATCTGGCGTTCTACCGAGGACTCACGCACACCCAGATCGCGGATTCCACGGGCATGCCGATCGGAACGGTGAAGAGTCACATCAGACGGGGACTCGCCCACTTACGCACGCTTTGGGAGGTGGATCGTGACGTCGACTGAGGGACATCCCAGCCCCGATGACCTGGCCCTCCTCGCGCTCACGGGTGCGCCGGCCGAGCACGATCACCTCCCCCCCGACGAACGGGCGCGGTTGCTGGCCGCCCAGCACCACGTCCTGGGCTGTGCCCGATGCACGGCGGAGGTCGCCGACCTGGCGCGTGCGGTCGACCTCGGCCGGCTCGGCGACCTGGGCGAGCTCGCGCCCGCTCCGGAGCGGGTGTGGCGATCCATGGCCGGCGAGTTGGGTCTGGACGCGGGGCTTCCGACCGCCGCACCGACTGCCCTCTCGGCGACCTCGCCGCGACCCGCCGTCCGGTCCCGCCTGCTGTTGGCCGCAGCCGCGATCGTGCTGCTGGTCGCCGGGGTGCTGATCGGGGTGTTCACCCGAGGTTCCGGCAGCCAGGCCACGTCGGCACCGCCGACCACGTCGGTCACCACCGTGACTGCCACCGTGTCGGTCACTCCGCCGACCAGCGGCCCCGGGCCGGTGTCCGCCGTGGCGACCTTGAAGATCGTGCCGGGCGGGCCCGGAACCGGGTCCGAGCACGGCAGTGCGCACCTGACCACTGCCATCTCCGGCCCGCAGTTGACGGTCCAGGCCAGCGGGCTGCCGGCCATTGCCGGCAACTACGAGGTGTGGCTGTTCGGACCGACCGGTCACATGGTCGACATGGGCGCCCTGTCACCGGACGGACCGTCGTCGACCGGTACCTTCGCGGTCCCGCACGGCATCGATCCGGCGGAATACGCGACCATCGACATCTCCGTACAACAACCCGATGGCAATCCCGCCCACTCCGGCAAGAGCGTGCTGCGCGGCCGGCTGGTCTGAGCTACTTCTTCTCGCGCCAGACCCGCTCGAAGGGCAGCCGCCAGGCGTGCGGGGCGATCAACTGGTGGATCGCGTTCGGTCCCCAGGTCCCCGGCGGGTACGGCTTGACCTGGGGCGGGTCGTCCAGCAGGGGGATGGAGTTCTCCCACAGCGACTCGATGCCGTCGGCCGTGGTGAACAGGGTGTGGTCGCCGCGCATCGCGTCCAGGATCAGCCGCTCGTAGGCCTCGAGCACGTCACCGGCCCGTTCCGTCTCGTGCGTGGAGAACTGCATGGACAGCTTGTCCAGCTTCATACCCGGTCCGGGGCGCTTGCCGTAGAACGACAGCGAGACCTTGGACTCGTCAGCCAGGTCGAAGGTCAGATGGTCCGGACCCTGGGTGCCCACTCCGGAATTGGACGGGAACATCGACTTCGGTGCTTCTTTGAACGCGATGGAGATGATGCGCAGACCCTCGGCCATTTTCTTTCCGGTGCGCAGGTAGAACGGCACCCCGGCCCAGCGCCAGTTGTCGATGCCGACCCGCAGCGCGATGAAAGTCTCGGTATCGGAATCTTTGGCGACTCCGTCTTCCTGCCGGTATCCGGAATACTGCCCGCGGACTACGTGCGAGGGCATGATCGGCAGCATCGACCGGAAGACCTTGTTCTTTTCCTCGCTGATGGCCCGCGGCTCCAGGGCGGTCGGCGGCTCCATGGCCACGAAGGCCAGGACCTGGAACAGGTGGGTGACCACCATGTCCTTGTAGGCCCCGGTCGATTCATAGAAATTGGCCCGCCGGTCCAGCCCGAGCGTCTCGGGAATGTCGATCTGGATGTGGTCGATGAAATTGCGATTCCAGATCGGTTCGAACAGTCCGTTAGCGAAGCGGAAGGCGAGAATGTTCTGCGCCGCCTCCTTGCCCAGGAAATGGTCGATGCGGAAGATCTGGCTCTCCAGGAACGTCTCGTGGACCTGGTCGTTCAGGGCGACGGCACTGTCCAGGTCGGTGCCGAACGGCTTCTCCATGACCACCCGCGCGCGGTCCACCAAATTCGCGCTCTTGAGCATGCTGATCACCGTGAGAGCGGCCTTCGGCGGCACCGACAGGTAGTGCAACCGGCGCACACCCGGGCCCAGCTGCGCCTCCATCTCGGCCACCGCGGCGGCCAACGCCTCCGGCCCGGCCGACTGCGGGACGTAACAAATCTTGCTGGCGAACGCGGTCCACTGCTCGTCGCTCAGCTTGTGACTGCCGAACTCGGCCACCGCCTGGCGGGCGAAGGCCCGGAAGGACTCGTCGTCCATGTCCTCCAGCGAGGTCCCCACCACCCGGATGTCCGGGGCCAACGACGACGAAGCCAAATGGGCCATACCGGGAATCAGCTTGCGGCGGGCCAAATCGCCGGTGGCACCGAAGAGGACGACCACATGCGGATCGATGTGATCGGAATCCCGGCGGGACGGGCGCCCACCCAGGGCCGGATAAGCAATGGTCTGAGCCATGTGATCGGACACCCGCAGATGATCCCACCGGGGCGGCCAACGACCTGCGGCGCCCCGGTCAGCCCAGCTCGATCTGCCCGCGCAGCCGGAATTCCAGATCCTCCAACATCTCCGCCAGCAGAGTGATCCGGCCGGAGGTGGACTCGGTCGCCAGCACCCGCTGGCAGTCGAATGCGGCCAGGGGCGAGAGCGCGGCGACGTGGAAGGTGCCGATCGCCGGGTCGTCGGCCGGCTCCCCCTCGGCCGGCTCGAAGTCGAGGACCTCGCTGGCCATGGCCATCACCCGGCGGTACTGCCGGCGCAGCTCGTCCCAGGGCTGGGACACATCGGGGTCCGGGTCGGCATCCGGCAGGTCGACCACCCGGGCTCGCGGCCATGGGTCGTCCGTCTCCCACTCGGTCACCCGGATCCGGCGGGCCCCCACTCCGATGACCGCCCAGTGGCCCTCGGCCACGGCCACCGCCTCGGCGATCCGGACCGCGGTACCGACTCTCGAGCGCACGTCGCCGCCGCCGACCTCCGAGCCTCGTTCGATGAGCACCACGCCGAACTCAGCCCCGGATCCGGAGTCATCGTCCAGGCAGTGCCGCAGCATCTGCTGATACCGGTCCTCGAACACGTGCAGCGGGATGACCTGGCCGGGAAAGACCACGCTGCCCAACGGGAACATCGGGAATCCGGACGTCTCAGCGAATGCGGCCACCCGTCCAGGATCCACGCATTTCCCGGTTTTGGGCCTCGATCCGTACCCGGCCGATAGCGTGAGGCCATGCGTCGCTCCCTGATCATCGCCGCGGCGGCCCTGCTGGCCGGGGTGGCGGTGTCCGGCTGCGCGTCGTCGCTCGCCGGCCAGGCGGTCGTCGGGTCGGGTCAGATCCCCGGGACCACCGCCCCGACCATCGCGTCCAGCTCGGCCGCGCCGTCGAGCCCGCCCGACACCGTGACCACCGACGCCCCCAGCACCAGCGCCCCGAGCAGCGTGGCCCCCAGCAGCGACTCGTCCAGTAGCGACTCGTCCAGTAGCGACTCGTCCAGCAGCGACTCCGGCGGGCCTTCCGGTAGGAGCGACAAGATCCCGGAGGCCATGTTCGGCCAGCCGCTGACTCTGGGAAAGGGAATCGTCGTCACGGTGGCGCCGGGGACGCCGTACACCCCGAGTGACACCGCCGCCACCGGCTTTGACGCCAAACACTTCCTGCAGTTCGGCTTCACCGTGGCCAACCACACCGCGGCAGCCTTCGACCTGTCCGATCTCGACGTCGATGCGTTGTCCGGCGGGACGATCGGCAGCATGGTGTTCGACTCGGCCAAGGACATCGGGCTGCCCCCGACCACGACCCTGGCGCCCAACAAGTCGACCACCTTCACGCTCGCCCTGGGGGCGAACGACCCCGCGGACGTGACCCTGCAGGTGCGGGCCGCCGACGACCCGCCCGGCCTGGTGCTGTCCACGCCACCCTCGACGGCACCGAAATCCGCCGCCCCCGCCTCGGCCGGCCAGGTCCCCTTCGGCCAGACATTCCGCTGCGCCGATGGACTGGCGATCACGGCGGCCAAACCCAAGCCCTTCACCCCCTCGGCATCGGCGGCCTACAAGAAGGCCAAGGCGTATGTGTCCATCGTGGTCACGGTCAAGAACGACACCGGCGCTCCGTTCGTCATGTCCGAGATGGATTTCGCCATCAGCAGCGACAACACCGACGGCGACAGCATCGCCGACAATGATGTGACCATCACCGCACCCGACATCGTGCTGCCCAACACGGCCTCGGTCACCTTCACTGTGGCTTTCAGCGTGCTCGACCCGACCAAGCTGCAACTGAGCATCGCGCCCACCTACGACGACGATCCGGCCGTCTTTGCCACCGGTTGAGCGTTGTGTCGTTGCGCCGGGTCGCTACCACCGGCGCGGTTCGGAGAGGATCATGACCGGCGTGATCGACGCTGAGGGTGAGCAGACGGAAGACCACGGCCATCAGGGCCTGGGGGCGTGGGCCCGGCGTGGGTTGACGGACGCGGATCAGACCGACGACCCCGACATCGAGTTCGAGCCCGACACACCGACCGAGGTCGCCGGCGACGAGCCTGCCCCGCCGGTGCCGGCCGTGATGCCACCGTTGCCCGCCTGGATGAACCAGGAGCCGGCGCCCCTCGCCGAGCCCGAACCGGGGGCCTTCACCGACCGGGGCGAACTGGCCGAGCAGGCCGCGTACGTGGGGGACGGCATCTACAGCGGCGGCGAATACGCCGGTGGCGACCACCAGCCCGGTGCCGTCCGCGACTGACCGAGCTCCTCTTCCCGCGCTGATCAACAAGGACAGCGCGGGGAGGGATGAGTCAGCGCGGGAGGATCAGCTGGCGCGGACGGACATGGCCGAGCGGGCGGCCTTGGCCGCCTTTTCCATCTTCGCGGCCCGCGCCGCCGGGGTGAGTTCCAGGAGGCCGGCCATCTCCCGCCAGAGCGCCGCGTACGCGGTGGTGGCGGCTGAGCGGGGTGCGAAGCTGGCCAGCGGGGCGCGCTGGACCGCCATCTGCTCGACCCCGGTCGCGGCCGGAATGACCGTCGTGCTGACCTGGCCGGGCCGGCCCGGCGGATGGGCGATCACCTCACGGTGCAGGGAGCGCCGCCGATCCACCATGGTGAAAAAGCCGTGCACGTCGGGGCGCCGCCCGTCCAGGTCGGCCACGAAGTCGGCCAGCTGCTCAAAGGTCCGGACCGACAGCACCGTCGGGATCATCGGCACGGCCACGACATCAGCTGCGTGCAGGACATTTTCCGAGACCAGCGAAAGGCTGGGCGGGGTGTCCAACACGACCAGGTCGTACCAGCGCTCCAGCGGTTGCAGCAGCCGGCGCAACGTCCGCGTCGGCTTCGGCTGCTTGATCAGGTCGAGATCCATGGTCCGATAGGTGAAGTCGGCCGGCAGCAGGTCGAGCAGGGGGAAATCGCTGCCCTTGACCCCGTCCAGTATGGGCCGCCGACCGCGGACCAGGAGATCGCTGCCTCCCTTGACCTTCGGCCGCACCCGGAGCAGATAGGTGGCGGCGCCCTGCGGATCCAGGTCCCACAACAGCGTCCGCACACCACTCTTCGCGGCCAGGTAGGCGAGATTGACCGCGCTGGCAGTCTTCCCGACGCCGCCTTTGAGGTTGTAACTGGCCAGGATCTTCACCGACGCACCAACTCCTTCACCCGGCGGGCGGTCTGCGGGCCGAGGTAATCGGCATGGTGGGAATCGAGTTCGGCTCGGGCCGCGCGTTGCTCGGCCTCGAAGTGGGCCGAGAGCGCGCCCATGGCCAGCAGCGAATCCGCCCGCTGTTCGCCGGCGTCGACCATCTCCTGAGCGAAGGCGCGCAGAGCTGCCGCCTGCACCTCGCCGTCCTGGAACTCGCCGAGAACGTCCTGCAGCCGCTTCAGATCCTTGAGCACGGCCGTGTACTTCTGCGCGTCGCACAGCGGTCGGAAAACCTCCATGAGATACCGGAAGTCCTTGCCGCTCTTCCGCAGATCGTGCACCTGTTCGGCCGGGGAGACGGCGTCCAGTGCCTGCGCCTGCCGGGCCAACCGGCGGTAGGCGCGACCGAGCCGGTCGTCCGCGAAGTCAGCCGCCGGTGGCTGCTTCGAACGGCGGCCACCGACCTGGCCCAGGGCGGTACCGAATCCGTCGACCAGCTCTTGGAAACGAGCCGAGCGGAGGCCGGATCGCAGCGACCGCAGGGACTCCGCGCGCCGCGCGTTCAGGTGGTCGGCGAACGGCTGCAGTTGGTCCGGATCATTGACGGTTCCGGCCAGCTCCGCCATCTCGAGCAGGAAGACGTCGAGATCTCTTGTCGTCGTCGTGATCTCACCCAGCCAGCGGAATTCCTCGCGGTATTTCTGCACCAGTGCGGCGGGCAACACATCGCCGGCCCGCTTGAGCAGGGAGCGGATGCGCCGCACCGCCACCCGCAGGTCGTGCAGGAATTCGGTGTCGACATCGTCGATGGTGCCGGCCACATTGTCGGTCAGGTCCTGCAAGTACGCCGAAAGTGCCCGCGCCACCGCATGATCGGCCGGGTCTTGCGCGTTCAGTACGGTCTCGTGGCCGACAATCGGAGTGAGTCCGGACGCGCCGGCGAGCGCCCCGAATTCCTCGGCCGCACTCGATTCGAGCCGCACCGAGTCCCCCACCGTCGCCGTGATGCGCTCTGCATCCGGCTCGTAGCCACGCACCGGTTCCACCTCGATGGACTGGAAAACGGCCGTGCCGTCGACAGTTTCAATCACCGTGCGGTGGATGCGGGCAACCAGCTTGGCATCGGCGTTGCGGACGCCGGTACGGGTGATGCGGGCCGTGCCGGACATCACTGTGGTCAGCGCGCGCACGCCGAGCAGCCCGGACACAGTGTCGGTCACCACCCCGGGCGGCAGCTGGCCGGGTCGGACGGTGGCCGGCAAGTTGCGCAACAACGCCTGCTCGACGTGGATGTCCCCGCGCGTGGCGGTGAGCACCCGCGGGCCCGGCCGGAAGATCAACGTCCAGCCGGCATCTCGCAGCCGCCAGTCCGGAGTGTCCAGATATCGGCGAACCTCGGTGACTTCGTCCGGCGGTTCCGATTCGTAGCGCTCACCGAGCGCGAGATCACTTGTGAGCATTGGACTTTCTCGCACAGCAGGGGCCGTCTGAGAGGCATTCGCAGTCCCGGGGGCCGGATGCGGGAGACGAGCGTGCAGCACCGGAGCAGTCTAATGCGGCAACGACGACGATCCTGGCTGCCGCGCGGGAGTGACCTGCACCGACTCGCCGGCGGAGGGCTGCGCCAGGCGGTCGGCCAGGCCCTGAAGACCTCGACGGATCATGGCCCCGTAGCCGTCGTCGCCCAGCGCCCCGACCGCCGCCAGACCGAGATCCAGGTGGCGCCGAGCCGGGTCCCGATCGCCCCGCTTGCGGTAAGCCTCGCCCAGGTTCAGGTGCAACGACGGATACAGCCCGGCCGGCCCACTCATGCCGGCGGCCGCAGCCCGCTCTGGGGTGATCTCGTCGGCAGCGGCCAGTGCCCGCAGATCCCAGGCCAGTTCTTCGGCCGGCCCCGGGCACAGGTCGGCCAGCTGGTGGGCGACGGCACAACGGTGCAGCGGATCGCCCGTCTCCCCGATCTGGGTCCACAGTTGCCGGAGCCGGACCCGAGCGAGATTCGGATCGGTGGCCGTGAGCTGGATGGCCCGACCGACGGCGGTCAGCACCGGATCCGGCTCGGTCACCAGCGTTCGCCGGCCAGGGCAAGGTCGAGGAGTTCGCGCCCCGTTCGGCCCTGGGGATAGGCGGCCCGGCCCAGTCGGACCGTCACCGCAAACGGTCCGTCCAGGGTGACGATGGGCCGCTCGGCAAAGAGGGCGAGCAACTGGGGGTCGTCGGGGAGCGTCGTGTCCGACACCACCAGCAAGGATTCGCCCGACAGGGCCAGCAGGGGTTGACTCCCGACGGCGGTGCGCAGCCGCCGCGCCGCCAGCAGGGCCAGCGTCCGGGCCATGTCGGTATCCGTCCCCCGACCCTGGAAACGGGGCGAGCTCAGGGCGATGACCTGCGCCGATCCACCCTGCACAAGGCTGTCCAGGTGCCGTTCCGCAGCCTTGGCGTTGGGCAGGCCGGTGAGTTCGTCCGCCAGCCCCATCCGACCCATGTCGTTCTGGCGCTCGATCCGATCGGTGACGTCCTGCTGATACCCGAGGTAGTGGGTGATCCGGTCCTTCTTGTTCCGTACCGGCGAGAGATACAACTGGTTGAAGAACGCGGTGCCGTCCTTGCGGTAGTTCCGGAGCACCACCCGCACCTCGCGGCCGGCGGCGATACCGGCTCGGATCAGGGCCAACCGCTCCGGCTCCGTCTCCGGACCCTGCAGGAACCGGCAGTTGTGGCCGATGACATCGGTAGCGGCGTAACCGGTCAACCGCTCGAACGCGGCGTTGACGTAGACCAGCGGCTGGTCGTCTCGTTCCCAGTCGACCACGCAGATGCCGAGCGCGGCGTCGTCGACCGCGCGGGTCAGGATCCGCGGCAGCAGCGCCTCCGGAAGGGAGGTGGCCGAGGCCACGACCCGGGCCGGAGCCGGGGCGTCGGAGGTCGGGCTCAGCCCGGACAGGATGTGGGCCACCTGCTGGCGCGGATCGCCCGGACCCGGCCTCGGCGCGCTCAACCCATCCACCAACATGGCGGCCACGTCCCGCACCTTGGTGTTCGAGTGCGAAGAGTGCCAGCGGATCAGGTCGAAGGCCTGGACGTCGTCGATGTCCAGGCTGACCATGAGCATGCCCTTGGCCGCCTCGATCAGGCCGCGAGAGCGGGACGCCCGTTCGACCGCCTCGCTGAACTGGGTCGAGTTCTCCTCTCGCAACCGGTTAGTGACATCGACCAGGACGAGCTCGAGGTGATGCGGCGCACCCTCGACGGTCCGCCCGACCAGGGTGGTCAGCAAGGTGAGCTCGCGCTCCCGAGTGGTGACGATGCGGTGCCAGAGGGCGACGGTGGTACCGGTGGCGGCGCGGGCCCAGGCCGCGTCCCAGTGCTGTCGATCCTGCGGGTGGACGTGTGCGGCGAGCAGATCCGGGGTCGGGACAATGTCACCGACCCCGAAGCCGAGCAGCTCGAACAGCCCGTCGGAGCAAGTCATCTGACCGTCCGGCCCGACCCGCGCGGTCGCCGGGGAGAGCCGCTGGGCGGCACCGACACCGTCCTTGGTCGTGCTGGAAGTCAATCGAGTCCTCGCATGGTGAGACGCAGCCGATCACGCAGCTTCCCGCGACCCGGGACTGCTTGTCCCGGCCCTGAGGGAGGCCACCCACGATAACTTCTCCTGGGCCCCCCCTGCCCGGGTCAGATCATCGGTTCCGCTGCGGTCCACGTGTCGCTCCCGCGGGCCACCAGGATCGCTCACCCAGGAGCAGGAACGTGGCGGGCACCAGGACCGTCCGCACCAGCAGGGTGTCCAGCAGCACGCCGATGGCAATGGCCATTCCGACCACGGTCAGGTTGACCTGCGGCTGGACGGTCAGGGCGGCGAAGGTGCCGGCCAGGACCACGCCGGCAGCGGTGATGACCCCACCGGTCACGGCGAGCCCGCGGGTGGTCGCGGCCTGGGTTCCGATCGTCCGGGCCTCTTCCCTGATGCGGGCGGTCAGGAAGATGTTGTAGTCGACGCCCAGGGCAACCAGGAAGATGAAGATGTACAGGGGTAACTGGGCTTCGGTTCCGGAGTAGTGCAGGCCGTAGCGCCACCACAGGGTGGCCAATCCGAGCGCGGCGGCGAAGCTGAGCGCGGTGGTGCCCACCAACACGATCGGGGCAATGAGCGCCTGCAGCAGAACGACCACGACGAGAAATATCACCACCAGCACCAGCGGGATGAGCACCCGGGCGTCCCGCTGAGCGGCGCGGGTGGTGTCGAACGCAATGGCCGGACCACCGCCGAGCAACGACCCCGGTGCGGTGCGGTCGAGCCGGTCGCGCAGACCGCCGATGGCCGCGGTCCCGACGGGGCCGTAGGGGTCGACCGCCAGGACGATCGAGAAGGATGCGTACTCGCCGACCGCTGCCCCGGGGCTGACCTCGATGATCTGGGGGGCTGTGCGCGCCGTCTGAGCCGCGGCTTTCGCCTGTGCCGGCGGCACCACCAGCATCAGCGGCGCGATCGCACCGGGTCCGTAATGGTCGGCGAAAAGGGCAGCGCCAGTGACACTTTCGGGCTGGTTCTTGAGGTTGTCGAGCGGATCGTTGTCGACCTGCGAGGCGAACAGGCCCATGCTTGCGGTGGCCAGCAGGACCACGGCGCCGACGATGGTCCGGGTCGGGTTCCGGGCGACCCGGGCGCCGATGCGCGACCAGAACCGTGATTCCTCGGGCGTGGTGTCACCGACCCGCGGGGGTCGGCGCCAGAACGCGAACCGGCCCGCGATGATCAGCAGGGCCGGCAGGAAGCTGACCTGGGCCGCGAGTGCGGCCAGCACGGCGATGGCGCCGACCGGGCCGAGCCCGTGCAGCGAGGCGGATTGCGCGGCGAGTAGGCACAGCATGGCGCCGACCACGGTCGCCGCGGACGCGGCCAGCGTGGGCAGCGTGCGCCGCAGGGCGACGGCCATGGCTTCTTCGACCGCCCGGTGGTGTCGCAGTTCGTCGCGATACCGATGAATGAGCAGCAGCGCGTAATCGCTGGCCGCGCCGAAGGACAGCACGATGAGGATCGAGGTGGACAGCGAGCTGACCGTGAGGCCGGCGCGGCCGAGCGCATGGGTGGCGGCCTGGGCGACGAAGATGCCCCCCACCGCGCCGATCAGCGGAAAGATCCACAGCAGGACGCTGCGGTAGACCACCAGCAGGATGACGGCCACGATCAGCATGGCCGTGAGCAGCAGGGTGGTCTGGCTGGTGCTGCCGCTGTCGGCGGTCACCGCGGCCGGTCCGGTCACGAAGACCTGCAGGCCGGGCGCACCGCGGACCGCGGAAGCAACCGCGGTGCGGACCGCGTGGACGGCGTCGATGTCGGTGCGGGCGGTGTGCAATGCGGCGGAACCGACCTGGGCCGTGAACGTCGCCGCCTGACCATCCGGGGCGGGTCGCACTGCGGTCGGGGCGCCCAGGCCGTTGCTTCCGGCCAGGCCGGCGACGGCGGCCCGCGCCCCGGCCATGACGGGCAGGTCGGTCCTGGTCAGGCCGCCGGTACGCACGAACACCACGGCGAGGGCGTCAGTGGTCTGTTTCCCGCCGTCCGCCGACGCGGGCCGGGCCGCCTCCTGCAGGACGGCGACCTGGGTCGAGGGCGCCGCGGCGGGCAGGTTCGCGGCAGCGGTGTGATCGGTGATCTCGTACAGGCTGGCGGCCAGTGGATGCAGAACGAGCAGGGCGAGCACCCAGAGAAGAACTGTCGGCCAGGCCAGCCACCGCAGGGTGCGGCCCAGCCGACTGCGCAGCGCGGGTGCCGGGCGGGGGCCGGCCGGCGTGGATGGTGCGGGCATGGTCGCGCCTTTCGGATCGATCGATCCGTTCAGCCTGGGCAGTCACGGCCCTCGGGGCATCGGCCCGCCGGGTCCACCCCGGGTTGATTCCCAGCCGACAAATCAACCCGTTCTCCACCCGTGGACCGATGACCGGGCCCTGGCCGCCGCCTAGATTCTTCAAGGTGACCGTTGTTCGGGCGCGGGTGGCCGAACCTGATGCGGGCCGTCTGCACGGCTGGCTCGGGCTGAGCTGGTCCCAGCTCGGGTGGGTGCTGCGGCTCATCGAACTCCCCGCCGTGCTGGTGCTGGTGCTGCTCGGCCGTCCCGGGTCCGATCCATTCGTGCTCCTCGGGCTGCTCGCGGTGACCAGCGGGTGCTGGATCGCCTGGCTGGTGATCCGGCCCGGGCGCTGCGAGGTCCCCGGCGGCGGCGCGACGGCCACGGTGCTGATGCTGATGATCGCGGTGTCCAGTGGGTGCGCGGCGATGGTGCCGGGGGCGGGGAACGCCGCCGTGTTGACCGGCATCGTCGCGGTGCATGCCGGCGCGGGCCTGCGCGTGCCCACGGCGGTGGCCGTCCCGGCCGCCGGGGCCGCCGGGGTCCTGGCCGGAATGGCGCTCTTCACCCCGACGCCGGCCCCGGTTCTGCTGGGTTTTTACGCTGCGGTCTTCGCCGGCGCGACCCTGGCCGGTGTGGTCCGGGGCCTCAAGCGCGTGCAGTTCGGTCAGACCCAGATGCTGCTGGTTCGGGAACGAGCGGCCCGGGCCGGTCAGGAGAACGCCGCCGCGCTGGCCGAACGGGCCCGGATCGCCCGGGAGATCCACGACGTGCTCGCCCACGCCCTGGCCGATCTGTGCATCCAGCTGGAGGTGGCCGACGCGCTGCTCACCGATGGCGCCGACGTCGCCACCGCGGTGGGCCAGGTGCGCCGGGCCCACCGGCTCGCCGACGACGGGCTGCGGGAGACCCGGAATGCGGTGTACGCGTTGCGATCTGACACCCCACCGCTGCCGGATGCGCTGGCCGTCATGGCCGCGGCCCGCGATCAGGCGGTCTTTCTGCTGCAGGGCTCGCCGCGTCCGTTGTCCGCCGCGGCTGGGCTCGCCCTGGTCCGCACCGCCCAGGAGGCCCTGGTCAATGCCGGCAAGTACGCCGCCGGCGCTCCCATCACCCTTCGCCTGACCTACACCGGCGACCGGGTGCACCTGATCGTCACCGATGCGCTGGACCGGAGCCCTCGGGGGCGCCCGTCCCGCCCGGAAGAGCTGGACACCCGCCAGGAAGGCGGTTACGGGTTGGCCGGGATGCGGGAACGGTTACAACTTCTCGGCGGATGCCTGACCGCGGGTCCGGTCCCGGGCGGATGGACCGTGCACGCCCAGGTGCCGGCATGAACGGCCCTCTCCGGGTGGTCGTGGCCGACGACCAGGGCAGCGTGCGCGACGGCCTGGTCGCGCTGTTGTCCACGCTGCCCGACTTCGAGGTCGTCGGGGCCGCCGGCGACGGCCTCGCCGCCCTGGAGATCGTTGATCGCGAAACCCCGGACGCCGTGCTGATGGATCTGCGGATGCCCGGGCTGGACGGGATCGGGGCCACCGAACGGCTGACCCGCACCCACCCCGAGGTCGCCGTGGTCGTCCTCACCACCTTCGCCGACGACGAGTCCATTCTGGCTGCCCTGCGCGCCGGGGCCAGGGGCTATCTGACCAAGAACGCCGGCCGCGCCGACCTGGCCCGGGCCCTGCAGGCGGCGGTCGCCGGTCAGGTCACCCTGGACCTTCAGGTGCACCACAGCCTGCTGGCAGCCGCGTCAGAGCCACCGGCCCCCGCGGGTCCGAGTCAGGCCTGGTCGGACGGCCTGACCGAACGGGAGGGGGAGATCCTCGGCCTCATCGGTTGCGGCTTGACCAACCGAGAAATCGCCGGGCACCTGTTCATCGGGAACGCCACCGTGAAAACCCACATCAACCGCATCTTCGCCAAGATCGGGGCCGCGAACCGACAGCACGCCATTGCCTACGCCCGTCGAACCACACCCGGGCAGGGCTGATTCAGCGATGACCGTGGCCGCCACGGCCGCGTACGACAGCGACGGTGTCGGCGCCGCGGTGGTGCTGGCCCACGCCGACCTGATGGATCGCCGCATGTGGCGGGCCCGAGCGGCGACCTAGGTGATCAGCGACGCGGCGATGCGATCGGCCATGTACTTGGCCCCGGCCGACGAGGTGTAGGCGCCGTCCACCGGAATCTCCGCCCCGGAGACGTACGCGGCCGCCTCGGACAGCAGGAACGTCACCACCGCGGCCACCTCGCCGGCCTGGCCGACCCGTTCCAACGGCGTGAGCTCCAGCTGCGCGCTGACCATGGCATCCGGTGCGCTCGCGGTCATCTCGGTGGTAATGAACCCGGGATGCACGATGTTGACCCGAATTCCGGCCGGGCCGTACTGGGTGGCGGCGACGTGCGTCAGTCCGCGCAGCCCCCACTTGCTGCACGTGTAGGCGACTGGGTAATGCCCGCCCAGCGCCGCCGCGGATCCGACGTTGACGATCGACGAGCCCGCGGTCATCAGCGGCGCGATTGCCTGGATGCCCAGCATCGGCCCGGTCAGGTTGATGCCGATCACCCGGTCCCAGTCGGCGCGCAGGGTCTGGCCGAGCCGGGCCCGATGGGTCACACCGGCGTTGTTGACCAACCCGTGGACGGGTTGGTCCAGGCCGCGCAGGTCGTCGGACAGCGCGGCCCAATCCTCCTCGGCGCTGACGTCCAGCCGCCGGTACTCGATCCGGCCGGGTCGGCCGGCAGCTGCCGCCAGCACCCCCTCGGCGGCGGCGGCCAGGTCGGTGGCAATGACGTGAGCTCCGCAGTCAGCCAGTAGCAACGCCTCGGCGGCGCCCTGACCGCCGGCTGCGCCGGTGACCACCACGAGTTTTCCGGCCAGGTCCGGGTGGGGATTGCGCGCCACGGATTCGCTCAACCCGACCGCCTCGATTCTCCCGCGGGCCGGCGTCGCCGCCCGAGAGCAGGAACGTATCAACGGGGCCACGCGTGCGGATGGGGACCGCAACGTTGCGGGGGTACCAAGTCGGGGAACGATGCTGACATGAATGACACCAGCCCCGCCGCTGAGCAAGTGAGTCGATCCGCCACCGTCGACGCCCCGGCCGCCGAACTTTTCGCCATCGTGGCTGATCCGCGGCGACATCACGAGCTGGATGGCTCGGGCACCGTGGGAGACAACGTGTCCGGCCCGGCCCTGTTGTCGGACGGGGCGAAGTTCGGTACCAGGATGAAGATGTTCGGCGTTCCCTATCGGATCACCAGCACGGTGACCAAGTTCGAGCCGGACCGGCTGATCGAGTGGCGGCATCCGATGGGGCACCACTGGCGCTGGGAGTTCGAAACCATCGACCCGACGCACACCCAGGTCACCGAAACGTTCGACTACCGCGGCAGTCGGGGTATCCGGCTGTTCGGCTTCGACAAGCGCAACGCCACCGGGATCCAGGCCACCCTCGACCAGCTGCAGACCCGCTACGGGGCCTGAGCTGCCGCTACGGTGCCTGGTCCAGTAGCTCGGCCAGGTGCCGGCCCCGCCGGGCGGACAGATCGGCGATCTGGGTCCGGCAGGAAAAGCCGTCGGCCAGCACGACCTGTTCGGGGCCGGCGGTCTCCAGCGCCGGGAGCAGCTGCAATCCGGCCACCGACCGCGAGATGTCCCCGTGGCCGCGTTCCAGGCCGAAGTTGCCGGCCAGGCCGCAGCAGCCGCCCAGCCGCTGCACCTGAACTCCGGCTTGCCGCAGCAGGGTGCCGTCGGTTTCCCAGCCCATGACCGCGTGGTGGTGGCAGTGCGGCTGGGCGATCACGCTGGTCCCGGACAGGTCCGGGGGCGACCAGTGAGGAGTGTCGGCCAGTAACTCGGCCAAAGTCCGGGTCCGGGCGGGGACATCACCGGCGTCGACCAGCCGGGCCGCGTCGTGCCGCAGCACGGCGGTGCACGACGGCTCCAGCCCGACGATCGGGCCGTCGGTCTGCTCGAGGGCGTCGACGGTTCGCCCCAGGGCGCGCTTGGCCTGGTCGAGTTGCCCGGTCGACAGGTAGGTCAGGCCGCAGCACACCTGTTGGTCGGGCACGGTCGGGGCATAGCCGGCGCGTTGCAGGACCCGGACCGCGGCCCGTCCGACCTGCGGCGACAGGTAGTCGGTGAAGGTGTCGACGAACAATACCACCGGTCGGCCGGCTACCACGGGTTGGGCCGCGAACCAGGACCGGAACGTCTGGGTGGCCAGCTCGGGCAGGGTCCGGTCCGACTCGAGCCCGGCCACGGCCAACGTCGGTCGGGCCAGCGCGGACCGGGCCAGCGCATTGACCATCCTGGGTGCCCGGGCGGCGATGCGCAGCCACTGCGGGAGCCGACCCAATGAGTAGTGGCTGCGCGGCCGCAGTCGGCCGCGGTAGGCCTGGAACAACGCCTCGGACTTGTAGCTGGCCATATCCACCCCGGTGGGGCAGTCGCTCAGACAACCCTTGCAGGACAGGCACAAGTCGAGCGCGTCGGTCACCGCCGGGTCGCGCCAGCCGGCCACCAGATTGCCGTTCGCCAGCTCCTGCAGCACCCGGGCCCGACCCCGGGTCGAGTCCTTCTCCTGCCCGGTGGCCGCGTACGACGGACACATCACGGTGGCCGGGTCGGCGGTGCCGACGACGCAGCGACCGACCCCGGTGCACCGGTGGATGGCCTCGGTCAGGTCGTGGTGGTCGTCGGGGTAGCGCAGTCCCAGGGCGACGGTGCGCCCGCGCGCCGCTGGGCGGCGGAGGTCGTCGTCCACGGCCGCCCCGGCGAGTTCCGGGTTGAGCACGCTATCGGGGTCGAAGATGTCCTTGACCTGCGCGAACGCGTGTAGAACGGCGGGCGAGTAGAGACGCGGGAGCAGTTCGCCGCGGGCCCGACCGTCGCCGTGCTCCCCGGACAGCGACCCGCCGTGACGGGCCACCAGATCGGCCGCATCGAGCAGGAACGACCGCAACTGCGCCCGCGCGCCGGGCCGGTCGAGGGGGAAATCGAGGCGGGCGTGCACACAGCCCTCGCCGAAATGCCCGTACGGCATCGTGGTCAGGCCATGGTCGGCCACCAGCTCGTCGAAGTCGCGGAGGTAACCGGCCAGCGCCGCCGGCGGCACGGCCGCGTCCTCCCAGCCGGACCAGGCCGGCCGACCCGACGGGGCCCGCCCGGACAGGCCGGCCCCGTCTTCCCGAATTCGCCACACGCTGGCGGCCTGCATCGGATCGTCGAGCGTGGCGCCCAGGCTCCGGACCCGCATGGCCAGCTCGGCCCTGTCGTCACCGGCGTACTCGACCAGCAGCCAGGCCTGACCGGGCGGCAGGTCGGGCACCGCGGCCGGGCCGCGCCGATCCCGGACCGCCTGCACGATCCGGGCGTCGAGCCCCTCG
Organism: Nakamurella sp.; assembly: GCA_965277905.1. GTDB lineage: Bacteria > Actinomycetota > Actinomycetes > Mycobacteriales > Nakamurellaceae > Nakamurella. Next base: position 1,926,068 of record CBDIDW010000006.1, on the reverse strand, counting down.
CACGCGGTCGGACCGGTGGTCAGCAGCTCGGGAACGGCCGCGGCCGCCTCGACGATCGAGCCGAACCCGATCGCTACCAGCCGGTGGTGGCGGGGTCGCCGGACCAGGCGCAGCTCGGCCTCGGTGACCAGCCCCAGGGTGCCCTCGGAGCCGACCAACGCGCCGGTCAGATTGCGGCCGTTCTCGGGCAGCATCCGGTGCAGTCCGTAGCCGGAGAGCTGGCGCGGGAACCGGCCCAGTTCGGTCCGCAGCGCGCCCAGGTGTTCCTGCACCACTGCCCCCAGCCGAACGCGGACGTCGGCGAAATCGCCACGTGTATGCCCGATCTCGCCCGTCCCCGTGATCAGGGTCAGGTCGGTGACGGCATCGCTGGTGCGCCCGTAGGCCAGCGACCGGGGCCCACAGGCATCGTTGCCGATCATCCCGCCGATGGTGGCCCGGGAGCCGCTGGAGGGGTCCGGCCCGACCCGCCACCCGGTCGGCGCGAGCGCGGCCTGCAGGTCACCCAGGCTGATGCCCGGTTGCACCCGGACCCGGCCGGCCTCGGCATCGACGGAGAGCACCTGATGCAGGTGCCGACGCACATCCACGACCAGTCCCGGGCCCACCGCGTTGCCGGCGATGGACGTGCCCGCACCGCGTGCGGTGAGCGAAACACCCAGGTCACGGGCGGTGTGTAGACACCGGTACACGTCGTCGGCGTCCCGCGGGTAGACCACTCCGGCCGGCACCACCCGATACAGCGAGGCGTCGGAGGAATAGGCGGCTCGGTCGACCTGGGCGTCGCTGACCTCGATCCCCGCCGCCCGCAGCCGCCGGATCGCCTCGGCGTCACTGCTATTCAGGCGGATTTGTTGCATATATGAGCCTTTTCCGCCGCAATCGTCACGCCTCCATGCTCCCGTGCGCCGGAGAGCCCTTCCACCCCAGGGTGGAGAGGCGCTTTCCACCCGGGCTCCACCCGGAGGGCCAGGTGTACCGGACCCGCTCCGACAAGAGTCGATCAGGACAGGGCAACCCGCCCGGAACGACTTCACCAAAGCCGAGGAGCACCTCCCAATGAACGAGATCCTGCAGGTCATTCTGATCAGCGGCGGCATCTTCGCCGTGATGATGGTGGCGCAGCTCGGCCGCCGCCAGTACAGCTGGCACAAGATCGCCATCCCGCTGGTGTCAATCGCGGCGTTCGGCTATGGCTACCTGCACGCCGCCCCGACCAACACCTCGTCGCTCGTTCTTTATCTCGTCGGGGCGCTGATCGGCGCCGCCCTGGCCGTGCCGGCCACCCAGTTCACCCGGCTGGAGCGCAACACCGACGGGTCCGTGTCCACGGTGTGCGGTCGGGGCTTCCTGATCACCTGGGGCGTGGCCGTCCTCATCCGGATCGCCTTCGTGGTCGCCGTCGACCAGGTCCCGGCGGTGCGCAACGCGGTGGGTGAGTTCTGCTTCTCGCACCAGATCCCGCAGGACGCCATCGCCCCGTTCTTCGTGCTCATGGCTCTGGTCATGGTGGTGGGCCGGGTGGCCGCGCTGGCCTTCCGGGCCCGTCGGCTGCCCCTGGTGGCGCCCGCGGCCCGCGTCGCAGCCACCGTCTGATCATGATCCCGCTTGCCGCCGCCACCCCGGCCCGCATCCGCGCGGGTGCGGGGCGTGCGGCCGTCCGCGCCAAGGTTCGGTCGGATGCGACCATGACGTGGATGACGGAGATGACCGAGATGACTGGCCCCGAGGTCTCCCGGCCGGCGCCGGTGCCGGCGATTTCGCCGTTCTTCGGCCGTGACCTGCGCTGGCAGTTGTTCCTGTCCTCGGTGCTGGTCCTGGCGGGCTGGGTCTTCATCCGGCCGCTGGGCCTGACCGGAGAACCGGGTGTGGTCACCGCGTTGCTGGTGGTCAACTCGATCTTCGTCATGGCTCGCAGCGTGCCCCTGCCATCGATCTCGCGGCGTACCGAGTTCCTGCTGATCATCGCCTGGGCGCTGTCCGCGGTCGCGCTGCTGACCCTGCGCCCGTCCAGCGTCGCTCCCGCGTTCGCCTACATGGTCAGCGGCAACGTCGGGTACCGACTGGCCACCCGGCCCGCGCTGGGTGTGGCCGTGGCCACGGGCGGCTTGTCCATGCTCGGTCTGGCCCTGGGTCAGGCGCATGGCATCGAGGGCTGGCCGTGGCCGCTCGGGGGCACCGTCGCCCTGACCGTCTTCCTGGGGATGTCGAATCGGGCCGGCGAACGCGCCGCCCAGCAGGCCTACGCGGCCGTCGAATCGGCCCGGCAGGCCGCCGAGTCGGACCGGCGCGAGGCCCAGGCCTCCGAGCGGGCCGCCCAGGCCGAGGGACAGACCGCCGTGCTGGTCGAGCGCGGCCGGATCGCCCGCGACATCCACGACGTGCTCGCACATTCCCTGTCCGGAGTGAGCATGCAACTCGAGTTGGGCGAGATGCTGCTGGATCAGGGCGATACCGATCGGGCCCGTGCGGCGCTGGCCCGGGCGCACAGCATCGTGCGGGAGGGCATGTCCGAGGCCGGCCGCGCCGTGCAGGCGCTGCGGACCGACGTGCTCCCGCTGCCGGACACCCTGCGGGCCACCTTCGACGATGCCCTCGGTGTGGTCGGCGAGATCCGGCCGGTACCGACCGCGGTGAGCCAGGCGCTGATCCGGATCGCCCAGGAGTCGTTGACCAACGCCCGCCGGCACGCCCACGGTGCCGGCGTCCGGGCCACCCTGACCTACGCCTCGGACGAGGTGCACCTGGAGGTGATCAACGGGCCGGCCCGGGACTCGACCTCGTCCCCGGGTTCGGGCATGGGCCTGGTCGGGATGCGGGAGCGGGTGGCCCTGCTCGGCGGCCGGGTCGACGCCGGTCCGGTGACCGACGGTCCGGATGTCGGCGGCTGGCGGGTGCTGGCGGTGGTCCCGGCGCCGGCCGGCGCGCCAGAATGAGCCGCATGCCGGCCCTACTGCAGCGATGACCGACGACCGACCGGTCCGGCTTGTCGTTGCTGACGACCAGGCCGCCATCCGCGAGGCGCTGGGGGTCATGCTCGACCTCACCCCCGGGCTGTCGGTGGTGGCGACCGCGGCGGACGGGGCCGAGGCGGTCCGGGCGGTCGCCCAGCACCGGCCCGATGTGGTGCTGATGGACCTGAACATGCCGGTGCTGGACGGGGTCGCCGCGACCCGGCAGATCCTGGCCGAGCATCCCGAGGTGGCCGTGCTCGTGTTGACCACCTACGCCGACGACGCATCGATTCTGGGTGCGCTGGCCGCCGGGGCCCGCGGATACCTGACCAAGGGGGCCGGCCGGGCCGACATCGCCCGCGCGGTCACCGCGGCGGCGGCCGGGCAGTCGGTGCTCGACCCGGCCGTGCAGGCCCGACTGGTCGCAGCGGCGACCGCGGCGCCCGCTTCGGGCACCCGTCAGTCGGCGCCGGTGGACCGAGAGCCGCCGGACGGACTCACCTCTCGGGAGGTCGAAGTGCTCCGGCTGATCGCCGCCGGCCGTTCCAATCGAGAGGTGGCCCGGGAGCTGTTCGTGTCCGAAGCGACGGTGAAGTCGCACGTGAACAATCTTTTCGCCAAGACCGGCGTGCGGGACCGGGCCCAGGCCGTGCGTTACGCCTTCGACCACGGCCTGGTCGACTGACGCCTAGGCGCCAGGATCGTGCGCTCAGCCCGGAATGCGGGCGACGATGTCCTTCCATTCCTGCGGGCGGTAGGCACGCGCGTATTCGGCTTTCACATTCCCACCACGGGACGTGGCCATGACAAACGCTTCGATGGACTCGTCATCGGGCGCCTCCACTTTCAGGAGGAAGTCGAACGGACCCGACAGGTAGAACCACTCGACAACGACGACACCGAACTTCGCGGCGTTGGCGTCGAGGCTCTCGGTCCGCTTGGGCGAATCGGTCACCGACAGCATGCCCTCCCGTGTGGTCTTCTCCAGGATGACGTAGGTGGGCATCGGCGACATCCTCGGGCGATCGGGCGGTTTCGGCTCACCGAGTTTTGCAACCGGTTGCAGACATGTCAAGAGGTCGGCTACCTTTCCTCAACCCGACAGTTTGCTGCCACACCCGGACGGAGCCGATGGGTACATTCGCAGAACGCCTGCGCCGACGCGAGATCATGAACGGCCTGATCCTGAAAATGGCGGGCAGCTTCCTCGTCGAGATGGCCGGGCTGGTGGGATTCGATCTCGTGGTCATCGACACCGAACACGGCGTCGATGACACGTATCTGCTCGAGCATCACCTGCTGGCCGCCGCAGCGAACGACCTGCCCGTGCTGGTACGGGTACCGGCCAACGACGCGGCCTGCATCCAGAGTGCCCTCGACCTCGGCGCCGCGGGCGTGATCGTTCCCCACGTCAGCACCAGCGCCGACGCCGCTCGAGCGGTCCGGTACGCGCACTACCCGCCGGTCGGGACCCGTGGGCTGGCCCTGACCACGCGGGCCGCTCGACACGGGACCGTCTCGGCGGCGGACCATCTCGCTCGATCACGGGAAGCCACCGTGGTCGTGGTGCAGATCGAGGATCCGGAAGGCGCCTCGAACGCGGCCGCCATTGGTGCCACCGACGGCGTCGACGGAGTGTGGATCGGACCCAATGATCTGGCCGTGTCCATGGGCATCGACCCCGGGGACCCGGCCCTACTGGACGCCGTCCGCCAGATCTCCACGGATGTGCGCGCAGAAGCGGCCGTGCTGGACATGTGCGGCTCCGCCGACGACGCAGCGCGAGGTCATGCGCTCGGCGCTTCGATTCATCTGTTCACCGCGCACGGGCTGGTCCTGGCCGCCTCGCGGCGGTTGCTGGCCGACCTGCATGATCGGCAGTTCGGAGCGCAGCAGTCGACTCTCGCCTGACATATTCCGCAGCCACCCGAAACTCTCGCTCGACTGGCGGCTGCCCGCTCTCGATCAGATCGATCAGCGCGTGCGCGGTGATCTTTCCGGTCAGCGTGGTCTTGGCGTCGATGGTGGAGAGCGGCGGAAAGGCCAGCCGGCCGAAGTCGATGCCGTCGTGTCCCACCACACTCAGATCGGCGGGCACGCGTATGGAGCGGTCGCGACAGGCGGCCAGGACCGAGATGGCCGCGAAGTCACTGTGCGCCATGACCACGGTCGCACCCGTCGAAGACGCCAACTCCACGGCGGCGACTGCTGTCGCCCCATCGCTGTTCTGCTCGGCGGTGAACATCAATTCGAGGTCCAGGCCCTGACACACCCGCTTGACCCAACGCCGACGAATCCGGTCGCTGTGCCCGCCCACCGGCCCCCGGGCATACACGACCCGACGGTGACCGAGGGCGTGCAAATCGGTGATCGCCTCCTGGAGCGCAGCCGAGGAATCGATCATGACCGACACGACGCCCGGTGCGTCACGGTTGACGATCACATACCGCCCGACGCTGACCAGCCGATCGAGATCGGATTGCGGGATCCGGGGTGCCACCAGGGCTACTCCATCGATTTGCGTGGAAAGTTGCGCAAGCAGGTCGAAGTCGAAGTCGGCCGTTTCGTCGGTGTCGACCAGGAACACGGAATACCCGCGTTGCAGGGCGGCCGCATGGAAGGACCGCATCAGATCCGGAAAGAAAGGATTGGCGATGTTCGGCACGAACATCGCCAGGTTGCGGGTTCGGCCGGTACTCAGGCTCCGGGCAGTGCGATTGGGTTGGAAGTTCAGACGTTCGGCGACCCGGAGCACGCTGCGCACGGTCGCCTTGTTCAACAGCTCCGGCCGGGAAAAGGCCCGCGAGACGGTGGACGGGGCAACCTTGGCCTCCCGCGCCACGTCGTAAATTGTGCTCGACCTGGCCATACGTCCTCCTCCGGCGGCGAGCGGATCACCGGGGCCAGGCGGTATCCGACGACCATTCGCGCCGACGAATGCGCCGGATTCTGGAACTCTAGACGACCTGTTCCTCGCTCCGATCAAAGCGCGGGGCCAGCGCACGGCTCACGCCGTCAGGTTTCTCCCAGAAGCAAAGATGTCCGCAGTCGTCGAGCACGAAAGACCTGACACACCTTATCGACCGGCGAAGATGGTCATGAAAGGCGGGCGGGCAGAGCGGATCGTGATCACCGGCCACGACCGTGGTCGGCGCCGAGATCGCTCCCAGCTTCCAGGGACCGGCCGGGCGAGACAACTGCAGGTCCAATTGCCTGACGAACTCGTCGACACCAACGCGATGGGCCATGTCCAGGGCCCGTCGATGGAGGGCGGACGAAGCAGAACCAGGGACCATGGCGTCGGTGACGTCAGTGGCGACTTCAGCGAAATCGTTCGTCAGGCACCGATTTCGCCACTCGAGCCAGACCCGGCGCTGAGCTTCCCGCGGGGGGAAGGGGTTGGTCGCCACCAGGGTCAGTCGTCGAACCCGGGCTGGGGCGGCAACCGCGCACGCAATGGCCACCACCCCGCCCAGCGAGAAGCCCAGAAGATCCACCGGTCGGTCCGACACCGCCTGCACAGCGGACACGGCAAGCTCCAGAGAGGGCTGCGACGGGCGCAGCACGTGCACCGGACCCCGGGCCGCGGCGCGTTCCAACCAGGTACCGAAAACGTCTTCGTCGCAGAGCATTCCGGCGATCACCACCAGGGGGTGGGCATCGTCGCGCGGGTGGGGCCCGGACGGCGCCGACAACGCTCAGATCCGTTCGACCAGTTCGGCCCAGTGCGTCGACTCCATGCACTTCAATACTTCGATGGTCACGTTGCCCGACCGTCGCAGGGCCATGGTGAAAACCGCCAACGCATCGTCGTCCGGCGCGTCCACCTTCATGACGAAGTCAGCGTTCCCCAAGGTGTAGTACCAGTCCAGCACCTCGACGCCGTATTTTCGGGCCACCGTCAAGACACCCTGCGATCGACCGGGGGCATCCTTGACCGACATCATGCCTTCGCGAGTCACCTTTTCCAGGATGAAATACATGGCCACGATGTTCTCCTCGCAGATCGGTCTTCCGCCGCACCATACCCTGCAACCGGTTGCGGTACCGCTCCGGTCCCGGCCCGGGGGATTCGGTCATTTGATCGCCAACGCGTTCGCCGGGGCGCCGATCCCCCCGGGGATGAACAGTGGAGCACTGGTCAGGAAGACCTCGTGCCGGCCATCTCGAGCGCAACTGGCGGCCAGATCGGCCAGCCACCACAGCTCCCCCAGGGCCATTCCGAAACCACCGATGAGGACCCGGTGCAAGAAACCGAACGGCCCGGCTGACGCCGATTCGTCCGGCGGCCACACCTCCACCGTCGGGCCATCGGAGGCGATGGCGGCGATCTGCCTGTTCCACAGATGGCGCGCCATCGCCTCACTGTGTTCCAGACCGGCCGCTCGAACCGAAAGGCGGTCCTCGGCCAGACGGGCGCGCTCCGCCGGAGGGAGCCCTCCGTATTCCGCCAACCATCCGGTGTGCAGGAGGACCACATCCCCCGGCCGGATCCGGGTACCCGCGTCGGATTCGGCCTTCTCGAGGTCGGCCACGGTGAAGACCCGCGAGGACAGGGCGTGATAGTCCCCAGCTGCGCGGGTCAGGTCGAGCAGAACCGCGCGTCCGGCGATGCCCCGGCGGGCCCACGCCTCGATGGTGTTGCGGTGGCCGTCTCGAACCTCGGCCGCCGAAGCGCCCCCGTAGAAGACCCCGGGCGCGAAGGCGATGTGGGCCAGCGCGTCCCATTGTGACGACGACTGGGGATAGAAACCGTCGATGCGGTCGTCGAAACCGTTCGGTGTGGCCATCACGGTGTGCGAGTACCCGCCGCGCCGGAACAATGCCGGGTTCAGCACGTCCAGGGGCGCGTTCAGCGAGAACACCTCACCGGTGCGGATAGCGCCGGCCGCCTCGACCACCCGGGCCGGAGTCTGCAAGCGCAACAAGCCCAATTCGTCGTCATGGGCGCCCGGCCACGCTCTCGGGCCGGCGGCCGGATCGCGCGGTAGCTCGTCGAAGGCTGGATAACCCATGTGACAGATGCTCCTTCCGCACGGTCGCGGCCGCACGTCGAGCGCATTGTCGCGGAGGCGGATCGGGTCCCGTCGGCCGGTCTGCTGCTTCGCACACCATCACCAGCAGGTGCCGACGGAGTGCCGGGACCCCCCCGGGGCGTCACCCTCCCGGGTCACCACCGCGAAAAATGGACGCTCACCTGCTTGACAGTCCCGAGCGGACACACCATCCTCCTATGCAACCGGTTGCAGGAATCGGCCTCCACACCGTCTGGTGAGCAACGTTGCTGAAGGGACCAGGTATGTCGCGAAAGGCGTGGGCACTGAGCGCGGGGGTAGCGCTGCTGTTGGTGGGTTCGGTCGGATGTGCCAGTAAGAGCAACGCTGCGGGCGGGGGTTCCAGCAGTTCTTCGTCGTCCTCCTCGTCGTCGTCGTCGTCCTCGTCGTCGTCGTCGTCGTCCTCGGATTCGTCCGCGGACGGGTCGGCCCCGGCCTCCTCGGCCGCCAACAAGCCGTTGAACATCGCATTCGTGGTCCGGCAGACCAACAATCCCGTGTTCGACGCGATGGCCAAGGGCGCCCAGGAGGCGGCCACCCAGCTCGGCGGCACCCTGACGGTGGTCGGTCCGTCGGACGACAACGCCACGGGACAGATCCCGTACATCCAGTCCCTGATGGTCAAGAAGGTCGACGGCTTCTTCATCACCGCCAACGACCCGAGCGCTCTGGACAATTCTCTGATCGCAGCCCGCAATCAGGGGATCACCGTCGTGGGTATGGACAGCCCGCCGGGAGTGAAGGCGCGGGCCGCTTTCGTCAACGACGGGACCGATCAGGCCATCGGCATCGTGAGTCTGAAATTGATGTGTGAACAATTGCCCAACTGCACCGGCAAGGTCGCCATCATCTCGGGTTCGGCGAATTCGCCGAACCAGAACGCCTGGATCGCCGTGATGCAGGACGCGCTGAAGAACGACCCGAAGTACAAGGGTCTCAACCTGGTCAAGGTCACCTACGGCGACGACAACCCGCAGACGGCGACCACCAAGGCCCAGGGCCTGTTGCAGGAATTCCCTGACCTGGCCGGATTCATGTTGCCGTCGTCGGTGGCCATGGTCTCGACCGCTCAGGTGCTCGAACAGACCGGCAAGGCCGGCAAGGTGGCCATGACCGGTCTGGCGCTGCCCAGCCAGATGAAAGGTTATGTCAAGGACGGCACCGTGAAGAGCTTCGCCATCTGGAACATGGCGGATCTCGGCTACCTGTCCTACTGGGTGACCAACGGAATCCACAACGGCACCATCAAGGGTGTCGAGGGCGAGAAGTTCACGGCGGGCCGACTGGGATCCAGGACGGTCGGGAAAGACGGCGAAATCACCGTGGGAGACCCGGCAGAAATCAACGCCTCCAACATCGACCAGTTCAACTTCTGATCGGTGACCGCGCTGCTGCACCGCCGTCTGGAAACATTCGGGCGGCGGTGCAGATCAGGTCGAACCCGGTCTGAGTCTGCGGCCGAAGCGCGATCCCGACAGCAGAGGAGACACCGATGGTGACGGATCCACGAAACCCGGGCACACCCTCACCGACTTCGACCCCAGTGGCATCCTCGACACCACTCGCTGTGGTCGGAGTGTCGAAGTCTTACGGGGGAACAACCGTTCTGTCCGCGGTCGATCTCGAACTGCGGTCCCGGGAAATCCATGGGCTGTGTGGTGAGAACGGCGCCGGCAAAAGCACTCTGGTCAAAATCCTGGCCGGGGTGGTCAGCCCGGAAGCCGGAACCGTGCTCGTCGACGGTGAACCAGTGGTTTTCAGCGGCCCGACCCAGGCCCGAGACCTGGGCATCGCGGTCATCCATCAACACCCCATCCTGTTCCCCGATCTGAGCATCGCCGAGAACATCGCCCTGGTTGACCGGCGTAGTCAAGGCCGCTTCTGGATGCGCCAGCGGCAGGCCAAGATCGCCGCCACCGAGATCCTGCAGGCCCTGGACCTGGATCTGAACCCCGGCCGCAATGCGTCGACGCTGGCGATCGCAGACCAGCAGATGGTCGAGATCGCCAAGGCTCTGGTGCAGTCACCCAAGGTGCTCGTCCTGGACGAGCCCACCGCCTCCTTGACGCCGCACGAGGTGGACCGGCTCTTTCAGATCCTGCGCAACCTGCGTGACCGCGGCGTCGCACTTCTGATCGTCAACCACCGGATGCCCGAAGTGTTCGCCATGTCCGACCGGATCACGGTGCTCCGCAATGGCGTTCGCATTGCTACCGCGCCCACGGCGGAGATCACACCCGGGCGCATCGTGCAGCAGATGGTCGGGCACGAGGTTCGACTGGGCGGCATCGTCGACAATGCGGCCGGTGATGTCGTCCTCCGCACGGAGAACCTGACGAGTACCGGGGTATTCCGCAACATCAACCTCAACGTTCGCGCGGGTGAGATCGTCGGGCTCGCCGGGCTCATCGGTGCCGGGCGGACCGAGATCGCCCGGGCCATCTTCGGTATCGACAAAATCGATGGCGGAAGGGTGGAGGTAGCCGGCCGTCCCCTGCCGACCCGCTCTCCCGGGCGGGCCATGGCCGCCGGGGTCGCTTTCGTTCCGGAGGACCGGCATGGTCAAGGGTTGGCCATGGACGGCAGTATCGCCCAGAACGCGGTGGTCACCTCGCTCGATGAGGTCAGCTCGCGGGGATGGGTGTCCTCGCGGAAGGAGGCGGCGTTCACCCGGTCGATGATCAAGCGTCTGCACGTGGTGTGCCGCGGCCCGGAACAACTGGTCTCCGACCTGTCCGGCGGCAATCAGCAGAAGGTCGTTCTCGGACGCTGGCTGGCGACCGCGCCCAAGGTGCTGATCCTGGATGAACCGACCTTCGGCGTCGACATCGGCGCGCAACAGGAAATCCATGAGCTCATCCGTGCATTGGCCCGGTCCGGCGTCGCCGTCCTGCTCATCTCCAGCGACCTGTTGGAACTGCTCGCGCTGTCGATGCGGGTGCTGGTGGTCCGAGAAGGCGAAGTGGTGGCCGACCTGTCCGGGTCGGAGCTGACGGAAGTAGAAGTCATGTCGGCCGCTGTCGGGAGCGACGCGATATGAGCACCCTCGACGCACCTGCAGGCCGACGTGTGCGATCCAAGGGCGGCGGCCGGGCGGACTTGCTGGCCCGATTCCGGGGTGTGACCATTCTGGTCGCGCTGGTCGTCCTGGTGGCGGTCATGTCGCTGGTCGAACCACATTTCCTGTCGGTCGACAACATGACCGCGATCGCCTTGTCGGCCTCGATCGTGGCCGTGCTCGCCGTCGGGCAGAGCATCGTCATCATCTCCGGCAACATCGACCTGTCCATCGGGTCGGTGGTAGGCCTGTGCGCCTTCTTGACCGGTTTGCTGCTCCGTAACGGGTGGCCCCTACCCATGGCCATTCTCGCCGCGATCGCGGTCGGCGGCGTGCTCGGTGTCGGCAACGGGTTGATCGTGGGTGTGGGCGGTGCACCGCCGATCGTGGCCACTCTGGGGACGTTGAACATCTACCGTGGGTTGTTGCTTCTCATCGCCGGCGGTAAGGCCATCAACGCCTACGACCTCCCCAGATCATTCCTGAATATTGCCAGCCGAAAGACACTCGGCGTTCCTGATCTGGTCCTCATTGCCGTGGTCGTCGTGATCGTGTTCGCGATCGTGATGCAGCGGAGCGTCACCGGGCGCCGCATCTATGCCATGGGCGGCAATGCCGCGGGCGCCGCCATTCTCGGCATTCGAACGGTCCGGCTGACCATCGGCGTGTTCGTGCTCTCCGGTCTGGTCGCGGGCGGCGCCGGCGTGCTGTGGGGGGCCGAATACGCCACCGTACAAAGTGGTGCGGCCACCGGGCTGGAGCTCACCGTGATCACGGCTGTGGTCGTGGGCGGGGTCAACATCTTCGGCGGCGGCGGGAGCATCGTCGGCGCTGCCGCGGGCGCCCTGCTGTTGTCGACGGTGGCCAACGCGTTGACCTTGCTCGAGGTGTCGCCGTTTTGGTTGGGCGCAATTCAGGGCGCGCTCATCCTCGGCGCCATCGCTACTGATGCGTCGGTGTCGACGTATCTCCGCCGGTTGACGGCATCCAAGCGGAGGGCGACATGACTGTGACAGCCCCGGCAACCGTCCACGAGAGGCACGGGTTGCCGTTCCGGTTCCGGCCCCGGGTGGGCGCGGCGCTGACCGCGGCCCTGCTCTTGTCATTGGTGTGGGGAGTGACCTCGGCACAAGGTTTCCTCGACGAAACCAACATTGCCAGCACGCTTCTCAACATGGTGGAGCTCTCCCTGCTGGCGATCGCCCTGATTCCGGTGATCGTGGTCGGTGAGATCGACGTCTCCGTGCAGGGCATGATCAGCCTCGGGGCCGCGCTGAGCGGGGTGCTGTTCGGCCACCACCTGCCTTCGTTGCTGGTATTTGTCCTGGTCGTCGTTCTGGGCGCCGCGGGCGGGCTTCTCAATGCCGTCCTCGTGGCCCGGGTGCGGTTGCCATCCCTAGTGGTCACCCTGGGCACCATGGCGCTGTTCAACGGGCTGGCCCTGGTGGTGCTCGGGCAGTCGGTCGTCGACGACTTCCCGAATGGTCTCGTCAACTTCGTGAACAGCAATTTCCTCGGCCTGGTCGTACCGACCATGACGGTACTGATGGTCGTCCTCTGCCTGGCCCTCGCGGTGTTCCTGCACCTGACTGTGCCCGGCCGCCGCGTCTTCTTCCTGGGCAAGAACGCGCAGGCCGCCCTGCACGCGGGCATACCGACCGCCAGGTACAAGGCCATGACCTTCGTCTTCGCGGGTGTCGTGTCGGCCGTCGCCGGCCTGGTGCTCGCCCTGCAGTACGCCAGTGCCCGGGGTGACAGCGGATCGGGTCTCCTGTTGCCGGCGCTCACCGCGGTGGTGTTGGGCGGGGTGGACGTGCGAGGCGGCCGGGGCAACGTCCTGGCCGTCCTGGCCGCGCTCTTCCTCACGGCCGTGGTCATCGACATCCAAACCCTGCTCGGCTGGGGGCCGGAGATCGGCCAGATCACCGTGGGCGTCATCCTGGTCATCTCGGTGACCGGCCGCACCGTTTTCGACAAGGTGCGGCGGATGTTCCGATCCGGACGGGCGTCCGGTTCCGTCGCCTGACTCCCCATTTCTCACGTCGCGCCACTCTCGAGGAGTTCTGCAGATGAATGTTCGCCGGGTCGTCACTGCGACGGGTCCGCACGGTTCCTACTTCATGATCGACGGCCCGGCCGCCGCGGTGTCCGATCAGATGGGCCGGGGTTTGGCCTTTCACGAGCTGTGGGTGACCGACGGCCCGTTGGCGTCCAATGAAGGAACTGCCGACGCCGGCGCCCGCCCCGTCGCCCATCACCCGCCGGACGGCGGGACCCTGTTGCGCATCGTTGAATTCCTGCCTGACGAAGAGCAGGTGGCCGACCAGGCCGACATGGACTTCGACAGGATCGGGGGTGGGAATCTCCGAGTGGGCGATGAATCGGACCCTTCGATGCACCGAAATCAGACGGTGGATTACAACGTCGTTCTGAGCGGTGAAATTTTTGCCAAGACCGACGCGGGGGAATTGCTGTTGCGGCCGGGTGACGTACTGGTGCAGCGCGGCACCGCGCACACCTGGCACAACCGCAGCAGCGAACCCTGCGTGTTCCTGTCGGTCATGGTCAGCGCGCATCCGCTGCCGCAGCCAGCAGGCGCCGAGACCACCGCAGATTCTGCGGTGTCGCGATGAGTGCGCCGACGGTGTCGCCCGCTCACCACATCGGTGCTGCCGAGGCCACCGCGATGACGGTGGGCATCCTGATGTACTCAGGAGCTTCTTCGGAAAACGCTCAGGTCGTCGCGGAACACCTGGTGGGCAGTGAACTGCGGGGATTGCCCTCGCACGGATTGATTCGGGTCAGCCAATACGTCGACGAAGCTCGATCTGGGCAACTTCAGCCCGCCGCACAACCGATCGTCAGCAGCTCGGACGCCACGGTGGTGGTCCTCGATGGTCAGTGGACGTACGGTGCCGTGGCCGGGATGCGAGCCAGCGAGCTGGTGGGCGAACAGGCTCAACGGTTCGGGACCGCCTTCGCCTCCGTTCGGCGGGTACAGCACACCGGACGGCTCGGCGCCTACACCGAACCATTGGCCGAAAAGGGATTTCTAGCCGTTGCTTTCGGCGCGGGAGCGAACCGATTCCACCGGGTCGCTCCGTTCGGAGCCCGGGAGGGTCGGCTTTCCACCAATCCGATCTCCTGGGCCATCCCCGTCGCCGGTGGCCGACCGCTGGTCGCCGACTTCTCGACCAGCGTCATGCCCGAGGGTCGCATCCGGGTCCTGCAAGCAGCGGGAAAGACCGTGCCGCCGGATGTGATTGCCGACCATCTCGGGCGTCCGACCGAAGACCCGTCCGCCTTCTACGGGTCACCGCCCTGGCCGGCTCCCGGCTTCCTGTTTCCGTTGGGCGGCGCCTTGTCCGGTCACAAGGGCTACGCGCTGGCACTGATGGCGGAATCCTTCGCCACCTTGATGTCGGGTGACGACGCATCGAGTCCGGAGCGAGGAAACAACCTGGCCATCTTCGCGGTCCGCGGCGACCCCGAGCTGGCGGCTCGGGCGGAACGGATGGTCGGGTACATGAAATCAGCCGAGCCGATCGATGCCGCCCGGCCGGTGATGGTGCCGGGCGAGCCGGAACTTCGCCACTCCGAACGTTCATCCGTCTTGGAAATCGCCCACCCCACCTGGCTTTCCCTGGAGAAGCTGGCGCAGGATGCGCACTTCCCGGTGCCCTCGTGACTGCTGCCACGACGCTGGCCGGCATGGTCGAGACCGATGGCCGGCGCGTGGTCGTCATCGACGACGACCCCACAGGGGGCCAAGCCGCGGCCGGTGTCGATGTTCTTCTGGGCACCGATCCAGCCCCGACCCGGGAATGGTTCGAGGGAGACAGCCGGGCTCTCTATGTCGTCGCCAATACGCGCAGCATGACGGTCGAGAAGGCCACCGCCAGTCTGCACGAGTATCGGGACTTCCTCCGTCTGATGGCCCGGCAACAGGGCGATGACCTGGCCGTCGTACTGCGCGGCGACTCCACCCTGCGGGGCCACATCCTGCCCGAGGCGGACGTTTTCGGCGCCCGCGATCAATGCCTGCTCTTCGTCCCGGCCTTTCCCGAGGGCGGCCGGGTGACCATCAACGGCATTCACTACCTGACGACCGGCGACCACGAACGTCTCCCGGTGGATACCACCGAATTCGCCAGAGATCCGGTCTTTGCTTTTCCGGACTCTTTCCTTCCCCACTTCTTCCACCGGTTGGATCCGGCCCGGCCGGTCGTACTGATCGGCCTGGAGGATCTGCGATCGCAAGGCCCGGCCGCTGTGTTCGCTGCCCTGAGGAGCGCGCCGGTCTCGGCCATCGTGGTGCCGGACGCGGAGACGGTGGAGGACATCGTCACGATCACCCAGGGCCTCCTGCTGGCGGAAGCGAGCGGGGTCAAGGTCACCGTGCGTTCCGCCGCGACCCTGGCCGCTTTGCGGGCCGGGGTCTATGCCTGGTCTTGCGTCGACCGGCCGGACCCCTCCGCCGGACGAACGCTGGTGGTGTGCGGGTCGCACACCGAGGCGAGCACCCGTCAGCTCGTCGGGCTGCGCGAGACCGTCGGCGATGCCACCGTGGAATTGTCGACGGCCGCGGTGATGTCGTCCTCGGCTCAGGTCGAGGTCGATCGATGCGCCCGGGAGGTCATCCGACTGTTCGGAACGGCCCCCACGGTCATCCTGCAAACGGAACGGACCCGCGCCGCGGGCCATTCCACGCTGGCGCACGGGTCTCGCGTCATGGACTCACTGACGGCAGTGGTGCGCAGCGTGCGGGATCACGTCGACCGCGCGGTGGTCAAGGGCGGCATCAGCTCCGCCGAGATTGCTCGGTCCGGGTTCGGCGCCCTGCGTGGCCGCATCGTCGGTCGGCTCGAGCCCGGCATTTCGCTCTGGGACTTGGATTGTGGCCGCGCCGAGGCACTCCCCTATGTCGTCGTGCCCGGGAACGTCGGCGACGATTCGGCCTTGCTCAGATGCGTTCGGTGGCTGGGCGGAGTCTCCTGACCCGGTGTCCGCCGGGTGGTTCAGGGGTGCAGCGCGTCGGTGGCGTTGAACCAGGTGGCGGGGGCGCCTGACCCAGCGGGCAGGGTCAGTGCGGCGACGAACCGGCGGTAGTCGGCCAGGGGCCGGCCGGCCGAGATGATTGTCAGACCGAAGCCGGTGGAGATCAGTCCGATGCCGTTGAGGGCTTCGACGCCGCCCCGCGAATACACGATCCACTGGTGCCCGCCGATGACGCTGACCGACGTCGAGGGCTTGTCCGCCGCTTGCAGCGGGGTCGGATCCCATCCCAACTGCCAGGTGGTGCCGTCCCAGTCGATGGCCGCCCCGCCGCTGTTCGCGTCCAGGTTGACCGACTTCACGGTCATGCCGGCCGACAGCCGGAACGGCAGGGTGAAAGTGCCGGAGTGCGCATGGGCCGCGGCGGCGATGCGGACCTCATCGGCGAAGAGCTGACCCATGGGAACGTTCGGTGAGGCGACGGCCGGGCCATGCGGCGTCGTTCCTGTCGAGTCGAGAAGGTAGACGGTGGCCCACGCGTCGGCGGCGTAGGGCCAGGCCAGCACCGTCGACCCGGCGGGTACGTCGCTGCTCGACCCGGCGACGGACGGCATGGGCACGAGGTAGGCGGGTGCGGCGTTGATCAGCGCCGACGGCCGGGCGGGAATCACCGGGGCGAGGGCGCCGCGCACGTAGAACGTGATCCGTCCCTGGACCGCTGTGTCTGTGGCGGTCAGGTCGGCGGACTGGCCCTGCTCGGAGAGCTCCACCGCGCCGATGGCGTAACCGGCGACCGCGGTCATGGCGAACTGGATGACCGGGTCCTGGGTCAGCGGCCGGACGGCGTTGACGAACGGCGACACGGTCGGTGCGGTCGGCCTTTGCGCCACCGAGGTCGGGCGCGGGTGTGCGATCGGCAAGGCAGCCGGCGTTGTTGCGTTGACCGCCGGGGCCTGCAGTGTGGGTTCACCCGAGCCGGCGCCCAATGCGGACACCTGCGCCGGTGGTGTGGACTCTGTCCGCCCGGGCCAGGTGGCCCGCGCGGCCACCGCCCCTCCCGTGAGGACGGCGACCACCAGAGCCGCGGCGAGAACCACGCCGCCTTTGGAGGACGGCCGCGATGGCGGACATCCGGGGGTTCGGCTCGGTCGTTGCGGGGCGCGCGCTTCGAGGTCGGCGAACGCTTCGTGCAGGTCATGCAGGGTGGGCATCATTTCTCCTGGGATACCGGTTCGACGGCAGACTCGATCGAGGTTCTCAACGTGGCCAAAGCACGTGCGGCGTTACTGCGCACGGTGCTGGGCGAGCAGCCCAAGGTGTCGGCGATCTCGAGGTCGCTCAAGCCTTGGTAGAAGCGCAGCACCAGGGTGGCGCGCTGCCGGGGCGGCAGAGTGGCCAGCCGTTGCATCATGTCGCTGCGTTCGGCGTGCTGGTCGGAGTGATCGCTGGATGGGTCGATCCGGTCCCGGAACCAGGTCAGCGGCACCAGCCGTCGGCGGCGGCGACACCACGACAGATAGTCATTGACGACCATCCGGCGCACGTAGGCCGCGGGCAGATCCATTGCCGCCACCCGGGGCCATCGTTCGAAGACCCGGTCCCACACGTCGGCCACGATGTCCGCCGACAACGCCGCATCGCCGGTCAGGACCATGGCCAGCTTGAGCAGACCCGACTGATGGGCGTCGACGAACTCGGGAAAGTTCACCGCCGGTTCGCTCACGTCCTTCAACGCCGCAGCCCACCGATCTGCTGCATTCAGCCGGCGGTCAGCTCCAGCAGAGACAGAACGGGTGCCCGGCCGGATCGGCGTAGGCCACGAACCCGCGCCGGGCATCCATGTCGTTGCGTTGCAGCACCCGGGCCCCGACTGACACTGCGTGCTCGTGGGCGGCGTGGATGTCGTCCACGTCGAAATCCAGATGCACCTGCTGCGGCGCACCGTCCGGCCAGTCCGGTTGGACATGGTCCGCAGCCAACTGAATGGCCACCCGCGGCTCACCGTCCACCGTGATGGTGTGCCAGTCGTCGTCCTTGTCCACGGTGCCGCCGAGCAATGCCGCCCAGAAGGTGCTCTCGGCGTCCAGGTCGGCCGCATCGAAGACGACCGTGGGGCGGGAAATGTTCATGGCCACGATCCTGGCACCCCGCACCGACAGCACGCTGATCAGGAGGGTTGGTTACCGATCAGCCAGCTGGCGACCTGGGTCTGCCCCGCGGCCAGGGTGGGCGGCGGAGCCGAGTTGAACGCGTCCGGGGCGCAGCTCATCGGCTCCAGCGCCACCCCGATCCGGTCGTTCTCGGGCTCCGGCCGGTCGGCCGTGTGCACCTGCAACCACGGCGCCCAGTCGCCCCAGGCGATCCGCACCCCCGCGCCGGTGGCCGGATCGGTGAGGGATGCGGTGGCCATCCCGTCGGCGTCGCGGACCAGGTCGGTGAAGGCGTGGTCGATCCGCCGGGCCCCGATGACCGCGCCGGACCGGAAGTCGTTGTCGACCTCGGACACGGCCACCGGCGCGGTGGGCACCAAGCGGTCGTCCACCTGCAGCCGGGATGCGGCCGGCACGGTGAGCACCCAGTCGTCGGCCCGGCCGGTGGCCAACCGCAGGTAGGGGTGCGGGCAGCAGCCGAACGGTGCCTCCCGGCCGCCGCGGTTGGTGCTGCGCAGCGTGGTCGTCAGGCCGTCCGGCCCGAGCTGGAAGGTCTGAGTGAACGCGAACGGGAACGGGTAGCCGTCCTGGGCGGCCAACCGATGGTGCAGGGTCAGGCCGGACGGGGTGATCTGCGACGGCTCCCAGGTCGCCCAGAACACCAGCCCGTGCAGGGCGTGACCCCGCTCGACCTCGTTCAGCGGCAGCTGAAAGCTCTGACCGGCGAAGGTGTATCGCCCGTCGACGACGCGGTTCGGCCAGGGCGCGCAGGTGGCCCCGCGGTAGAGCGGCCGGACCTCGTCGGCGCCGAACGGCACGACCAGATCGACCCCGGCGAAGGTGAGCCGACGCAGTGTGGCCCCGACTGCGCAGACGGTGGCTTCGTAGCCGTGCCCGGTCAGTGTCCATTCCGGGCCGGCCAGAGGCTCAGCCATGAGCGGTCATCAGGTGGACGCCGCCCGGCGGGAGAGCAGCGCCTGCAGCACCACCACGACCAACAGGAACGCGCCGCTGACCACCTGCTGCACGTAGCTGTTCAAGTTGAATCCCTGCACGATCAGATTCTGGATCACGAACAGCAGCGAGACGCCGCACAGGGTGCCGACCATCGACCCGACGCCGCCGGAGAGCAGGGTGCCGCCGATCACGACCGCGGCGATGGCCGACAGCTCGTAGGCGTTGCCGACCCGGGCCTCCTGGCCGCCGCCGGACAGCGCGGTCGAGAGCACACCGGAGACGCCCACGGTCAGTCCGCTGATGGCATAGACGGTGATCTTGACCCGGGCCACCGGCAGGCCCATCAGACCGGCCGCGGTGTCGCTTCCGCCCACCGCCTGGACGGCCTGCCCGAACGCCGTCCGGTTCAGCACCCACCAGCCGATGGCGAACACGATCAGGGCGATCCAGATGGGGTTGCCAATGCCGAGGAGGCTTCCGGTCCCGAGCGTCTCGAAGAAGGGGGTGCCCGGCACGGTGGGATGGTCGTTGCCCTCCTTGGTGATGAAGAAGACCAGCCCGCGCCATCCGGTCAGGCCGGCCAGGGTGACGATGAACGGCGGCAGCCCGAGCTTGGCCACGGCCAGCCCCTGCACCAGACCGGCCAACACGCAGACCACGATGGGCACCAGCACGGCGGCCACCGAGCCGTAGCGGGACATGTCCGCGGACACGATCACGGCCACCGCGTACAGGGATCCGACCGACAGGTCGATGCCGCCGCTGATGATCACGAATGTCATCCCGGCCGCGATGATGGCCAGGAACGACGCGGCCAGCGCGGTGTTCCGCAAGTTGTCCAGGGTGCCGAAACTGGGAATGAAAACGGCCCCCAGCACCATCACGATGACCAGGGTGGCGAAGGCGCCGTTGCGCGAGATCAGCGAGGTCAGCGCCCGCATCCGCTCCCGCCGGGCGGTCGCGCTGCGTTCGAGGTCGGCGGCGACGTGCACGGGCGTGTCGTCGGTCGGCGTGGTCACTGCCGGGGGCCGGGTCATCCCACGCTCCGCAGCGAGGTCCGTTGGAAGTACACCGCGCCGATGATGATCACGGCTTCGACCATCTGGGAGACCGAGTCGGGGATGTTGTGCGCCACCAGGGTGGTCTGCAGCACCTGCATGAGGACGACCCCGGCCACGGTGCCCAGCACCCGGACCTCGCCGCCTTTGAGGGGTGTCCCGCCGACCACCACGGCGGTGATGGCCGAGAGTTCCAGCAGCAGGCCGATATAGGACGGGTCACTGGCCCGCAGCCGGGCCGTGGCCAGGATGCCGGCGATCGCGGCCAGCACTCCGGACAGGGCGTAGACGGTGATCAGCGTGCGCCGGACGGTCACCCCGGCCAGCACGCTGGCCCGCAGGTTTCCGCCGATGGCCACCAACCGGTAGCCGAAGCTGGTCTTGCGGACGAGCACCGCCACCACCGCGATGACCACCGCGGCGACCAACATGACGTAGGGAATGCCGAGCAGGGAGCCCTTGCGCAACGTGGACAGGAACGGGGTGAACAGCTCGATCAGGGCGCCGCCGGTGATGACCAGGGCGATGCCGCGGCCGGCGACCAGGAAGCTCAGGGTGGCCACGATCGGCTGCACCCGGGCCACCGAGATGACCACGCCGTTGAACAACCCAACGGCCAGACCGGCCAGCAGGCCCAGCACGATGGCCAGCGCGATCGGCGCCCCGAACCCGTGCGACGAGGCCGGCGCGACGAACTTGGCCATCACCGCGCTGGCGATGGCCATGGTGGAGCCGACGGACAGGTCGATCCCGCCGGTGCCGATGACCATGGCCATGCCCATCGAGAGGATCAGCACCGGGGGAAGCTGGGAGAACAGCAGGGTCACGGTGGCCCACTGGTTGTAGTGCGCGGTGAACAGCACGTTGAACAACACCAGCACCAGCAGGGCCAGATAGACACCGTTGCGGCGCAGGAAGTCGGTCACGCCGGCCAGGTTTCGCGGCTGCGTGGGGGCGCCGGCGGGCGCCGCGGTGGTGGTCACGACGCGGCCTGGACTTCCTCGGCCGCGGCGCCGGCGATCATGTTCATGATGGCGTCCTCGGTGATCTCGTCGCCGAACAGGGAACCCAGCGCGGCGCCGTCGCGCAGTACCAGCACGGTGTCGGAGCCCTCGACCACCTCTTCCAATTCGGAGGAGATCAGCACGACCCCGAGGCCCTTCTCGGCCAGCTCCGAGATCAGCGCCTGTACCTCTGCTTTCGCCCCGACATCGATGCCGCGGGTGGGTTCGTCCAGCAGCAGGACCTTCGGGTTCAGGCACAGCATCCGGGCCAGCAGCACCTTCTGCTGGTTGCCGCCGGACAGCTCCGACACCCGCTGGTCGGGACCGGCCGCCTTGACCTTGAGCCGGCGCATGAACACCTCGACCAGTTCGTCCTGCTTGGCGCGGGAGACGAATCCGAACCGGGTCAGCTGGGGCAGGGCGGCCAGGCCGATGTTGTCGCGGATGGACAACTCCGGCACGATGCCCTCGACCTTGCGGTCCTCCGGCAGCATGGCCACCCCGACGCGGATCCGGGACGCCGGCGTGGTGCCCTTGATCTTGCGGCCGGCCACCTCGACGGTCCCGGAATCGAGCGGCAGCGCACCGAACACGGTCTTGGCAGTCTCGCTCCGGCCCGATCCGAGAAGCCCGGCGAGCCCGACGATCTCGCCCGGGCGCACGACCAGCGAGATGTCATCCAGCTGGAGCCGGCGACTCAGGTGCTCGGCTGTCAGGATCGGGGCCGCAGTACGGTCGACGGCCCGCCGGCCGGACAGCCGCGTCCGCTTCCCCGCGCTCAGTTCCGCGGCGTCCCGGCCCAGCATCCGGGAAATCAGTTCCCGGCGGGTGGTGTCGGCGACAGCACCGGTCCAGATCAGCCGGCCGTCCCGGAGCACGGTGATCTTGTCGCAGGCCCGGAAGATCTCGTCCAGCTTGTGCGACACGTAAACCACGGCCACGCCCTGCTCCTTGAGCAGGGCGACCACCTCGAGCAGCCGGTCCACCTCGCGCGGTTCCAGCGACGAGGTGGGTTCATCCATGATCACCACGGACGCGTCGGCCGAGACCGCCCGGACCACCGCGACCATCTGCTGCACGCCCAGGCTCAGTTCGCCCAGGGGTCTCCTGGGATCGGCCACGATGCCGTAGCGCTCGAGCAGCTGGCCGGCCTCACGGTTCATCCGGCGCAGGTCCAGGGATCCCCAGCGGCTGTATTCCCGACCCAGGAACATGTTGCGCGCCACCGACAGTTGCGGTGCCAGGTGGACTTCCTGATAGATGGTCTGGATGCCGTGCACCTGGGCGTCCCGCGGCGAGGCGAAGCGCACCGCCTCGCCCCGGTGCACGAATTCACCGGCGGTCGGAGTGTGCACCCCGGTGATCAATTTGATGAGCGTGGATTTCCCGGCCCCGTTCTCACCGACCAGCGCGTGCACCTCGCCCGGCATCAGATCCAGGTCGACGTCGGTCAGGGCCGCCGCTGCGCCGAAGTGCTTGGTGGCACTGCGCACCGACAGGGTCGGCGTCGGAGTGCCATCGCTGGGTGTGCTCATCGGCATCTCCTTCCGTTTCGGGCGCAGTTACCAGGCGGAGCGTAGGACGGCCGGCGCCATCGCACCCGATGACGCCGGCCGACCATGACTCAGTACGCCGCGCCGCTGTCCAAACCCTGCTGTGCGTTGGACTTGTCGTACTGGTTGTCGGTGGTGATGGTGACCGCGGGGGCACCGTCACCGTTCACATAGGCAGCCAGGGCGTCCTCGGCCGACGGGCCGTAGGCCGGGTTCGACTCGATGACCGCGTCGAAGTTGCCGTCCACGATGGCCTGCACCGCACCCTTGGTGCCGTCGATGGACACGATGTGCACCTTGGACGTGCCCGCCATGCCCTTGTCGTCCAGCGCCGCCAGCGCGCCCAGGCCCATCTCGTCGTTCTCCGCGTAGATCGCGTTGACCTCGGGGTGGCTCTGCAGCAGCGTCTCGGTGACCGACTTGCCCTTCTCCCGGGTGAAGTCGGCGGTCTGCTGGAAGATCACCTTGATGCCAGAGGCGTTTTGCGCCTTCAGCTCGTCCAGGAAGCCACTGGTCCGGTCATCGGTGACGTTGACGCCCGAGGCGCCCAGCAGGATGGCCAGGTTGGCCGTACCGCCGGTGGCCTTGATCATGGCGTCGGCGGCGCGCTTGCCCTGCTGCACGAAATCCGAACCCAGCTGCGGGCCGACCTCCTGGCAGCCCTTGACGCCGGTGATGTTGCGGTCCACCGGAATCATCGCCACATGCTTGGACTTGGCGTACGCAATCGCATCGCCCAAGCCGGTGGAGTTGATCGGGGAGAAGATGATCGCCTTGGCGCCCTTGTCGATCATGCCTTTGATGTCGGTGTTCTCCTGCTGCGCGTCCGACTGGGCGTTGGTGGTCAGCAGCTTGATGCCGCGCTTCTTGGCCTCGTTGACCTGAGAGGCGGTGGAGGCGATCCGGAACGGGTTCGCCTCCTTCTCGGACTGGGCCCAGCCGATGGTGTCGGTCTTGAAGTCGATCTTGCCGATGCCCAGGTCGGAGCCCTTGCAGACCGGCCCGTACTGGGCCTCCACGCCGGCCGGCACCGGCGTGGTCAGCTTGACGGTGCCGCCCGCGTTGGCGATGGCCGCCGGGACCGCTCCGCCGGTGGTTCCGCCGGACGACGCACTGCCGGCGGAATCCGAGGAGCTCATGGCGGAAGAGCTCATGTCCGACGAACTCGCCATCGACGACGAGCCGGCGGGTGAGCTGTCCGAGGAGGTGGATGACGTGCTGGAGGAGGAACTGGACGAGCTCGACGAGCTGGATGACGACGACGAGTTGCCCGTCGTGGTGCCGCTGGAGCATGCGGCCAGCAGCAGGACCGCACCTGCGGTCGCGCTGGCCAGGAGAACCTGCCGACGTTGCCTCATTGCGATGTGACCTTCCTGGAGAGTGGTGATGCGGGGAGAGAGCGGCGCCGAGGGCGCCCGCGAGCCGGCCGCCTTCGGCATGTC
Source organism: Nakamurella sp. (assembly GCA_965277905.1). Lineage (GTDB taxonomy): Bacteria > Actinomycetota > Actinomycetes > Mycobacteriales > Nakamurellaceae > Nakamurella. Next base: position 1,901,843 of record CBDIDW010000006.1, on the reverse strand, counting down.
CGGCCGGACCACCGCGGTCTCCCGCAGCATCCTCGACCAGACGTCGTCGGAATGTTAACGCTCACACAGCGTCTGTCAAGGGGTCCGACGGCCCCAGTGTTCTGCCTGCACACCCGGATGGACGGTGGCCGAGGGGCATGATCAGAACCCCTGCGCGAGACGGAAATAGGCCTGGTTCCAACGCAACTCGTCGCGGAACCGGACACCGTCGGTGTCCGCCCCGACAACCGCCAGCTCGACACCGAGAATATCGGTCAGATCTCGTATCTCGTCCAGTCCGACGGCGGTCGAGAGCACTGTGTGGTGGGGACCGCCGGCGGTCAGCCAACACTCCGTGGAGGTTTCCAAGTCGGGCCGCGGCTCCCACACCGCCCGGGCCACCGGCAACCGGGGAAGCGGGTGCGGCGGCGCGATGACGTCGATCTCGTTGAGCACGAACCGGAACCGATCCCCCAGGTCGGACAGGCCGAGCACCACCGCCGCTCCCGGAGCGGCGTCGAAGACCAGCCGAACGGGATCCTCGCGGCCGCCGATGCCCAGCGGGTGAATCTCCACCCGCGGCCGTCCGGCGGCAATCGTGGGACACACCTCGAGCATGTGCGAACCCAGGATGACCGGGGGCTCCGCCCCGAGATCGTAGGTGTAGTCCTCCATGAAAGACGTCCCCCCGGAACGGCTCCCGGCCATTGCCTTGACCGTGTGCACCAGCACCGAGGTCTTCCAGTCGCCCTCTCCGCCGAATCCGTAGCCGTCCGCCATCAACCGCTGCACGCCCAGGCCGGGCAGCTGACGGAGTCCGCCCAGGTCCTCGAAGTTGGTGGTGAAGGCACCGAAACCACCCTCGCGCAGGAAACTCCGCAGACCGCCCTCGATGCGGGCCGCATCGCGGAGCGAAGAGTGCCGGTCCCCACCGGGAGCCAGTTCGGGAGCCACCGTGTACTCGTTGCGGTACTGCTCGACGAGCTCGTCGATCTCGGCCTCCGACACCGCGTCCACCCGCTCGACCAGGTCGTTGACCCCGTAGGTGTTGACCGAGACGCCGAACTTGCGCTGGGCCTCGACCTTGTCGCCCTCGGTCACCGCGACATCCCGCATGTTGTCGCCGAAGCGGGCCAGTCGCAGGCTCCGGACCGCGGCCGCGCCGACGGCCGCCCGCTGCCAGACGGCGACCCGCTCCGCCACCCGGGGATTGCTGACGTGTCCGGCGACAGTCTTGCGGGCCACCCCGAGACGGGTTTGGATGAAGCCGACCTCACGGTCGCCGTGCGCGGCCTGGTTGAGATTCATGAAATCCATGTCGATCTCGGCCCAGGGCAGATCGACATTGGCCTGGGTGTGCAGGTGCAGCAGGGGTTTGCGCAACTGATCCAGCCCGGTGATCCACATCTTCGCCGGTGAGAAGGTGTGCATCCAAATGATCACGCCGACGCAGGCATCGTCCGCGTTGGCTTCGAGCATGATCCGGCGAATGGCCGAGGCGTCGGTGAGCACCGGCTTGAAGACCACCGGCACGTCGAGTTCAGGCCGGTGATCCAGCTGCCCGCAGATTCGCTTGGCCTGATCCTGCACCTGGCCCAGGGTTTCCGGGCCGTACAGGCCCTGGCTGCCGGTCAGGAACCAGCACTCGGCGGATGCATCCATCGGGAATCCTTTGCTCGGATGAGTCACTTCTGGCCGTACACGTTCTGGTAGCGGTCGTAGAGGGCCTGGATGTCCTGCTCGGGGATCCGGTGCGGTTCACCCAACTGCTGGGCCAGGTAGGCGGTGCGGGCCACCTCCTCGCACATCACCGCCGCCTTGACCGCCTCCCGGGCGTCCCGGCCGATGGTGAACGGGCCGTGGCCGGCCATGATCACGGCGCGGGACTTGCTGTCCCGCAACGTCTGGACGATGCCCCGCCCGATGGAGTCGTCACCGATCGGGGCAAACGGACCGATCGGGATGTCCCCGCCGAACTCGTCGGCCGTCATGGTCAGCACGCACGGCACCGGGCGTCGGAGCGCGGCCCACACACACGCGTAGGTGGAATGGGTGTGCACCACGCCGCCCACCTGGGGCAGGTTTCGGTAGACGTAGGCGTGCGCCGCGGTGTCCGAACTCGGCGCCCCCGGCCCGTCGACCACGGTGCCGTCGAAGTCGGTGACCACCATGGCCTCGGCCGTCAGGTCGTCGTAGCTGACCCCGGATGGTTTGATCACCAGCAGGTCGTGGCCGGGCACCCGGGCGGACACGTTCCCGGCCGTCCACACGACCAGCCGGCTGCGCACGAGTTCGGCGTGCAGGGTGGCCAGCTGCTCCCGTAACACCGCGACCGTGTCGCGCACCGCCGCCGTCACGCCCATCACCGGGCTCCCGCCGGTTCGGCCGACCGCGCCCGGGCGTGTGCCGACCGCTGGAGGGCCTTGAGCCGGTGCATGACGGCCGAGCCGCCCCGCCCGAAGTAGTCGTGCAGCGCGGTGTACTCGGCGAAAAGATCGTCGTAGGCGTCGGCATTTTCGCCGATCGGCGAGTAGGCGGCACGGTCCACCTTGCCCATGACCGCGGCGGCCGCGGCCACGTCGGGATACGCGCCGGCCGCCACCGCGGCGTGGATGGCCGATCCCAGCGCCGGCCCCTGGCCCGAGGCGATCACTGACAACGGCAGACGCAGCACGTCGGCGTAGATCTGCATGAGCAGTCGGTTCTTGGTCAGGCCACCGGCCACCACGAACTCGGTGACCGGGACGCCCGCCGTGTTGAACGCGTCGACGATGGTGCGAGCCCCGAACGCGGTCGCCTCGATGAGGGCGCGGTAGATGTCCTCGGGCCGGGTGGCCACGGTCAGCCCGACGATGAGGCCGGACAATTCGTGGTCGACCAACACCGAGCGGTTGCCGTTGTGCCAGTCCAGGGCGAGCAGACCGTGCTGGCCGACCTGCTGGCCGGCGGCCAGGTCGGACAGATACTCGTGCAGCGACTTTCCGGCCACCGCGGCCAGGTCCTCGTACTCGGCGGCGACCGAGTTGTCGACGAACCAGCCGAAGATGTCCCCGACTCCGCTCTGGCCGGCCTCGTAGCCCCACAGCCCGGGGGTGATCCCGCCGTTGACCACGCCGCACATGCCCGGGACCTCGCGCAGCTCGGCGCCGTTCATCACGTGGCAGGTGGAGGTGCCCATGATGGCCACCATCTGACCGGGGGCAATGGAGTTGCCGGCCGGCGCGGTCACGTGGGCGTCCACATTGCCCACGGCCACCGCGATGCCCTCGGGCAGGCCGGTCCAGGCAGCCGCGTTCGCGGTCAGTCCTCCGGCGGCGGCGCCGAGCTGCCCGATCGGGGCGCGCAGCTTGTCCTGCACGAAGTCGGCGAAGGCGGGATTGAGCCCGGCCAAAAATTCGCGGGAAGGATAGTCGCCGTCCTGGTAGATGCCCTTGTAGCCGGCCGTGCAAGCGTCCCGCAGGTAGCGGCCGCACAGCTGCCAGACGATCCAGTCCGCTGCCTCCAGCCAGTAGCGGGTGGCAGCGTAGACCTCGGGCGCCTCCTCCAGCACTTGCAGCGCCTTGGCGAATTCCCACTCGGAGGAGATCAGGCCGCCGTACCGCGGCAGCCAGGATTCGGAACGGGACCGGGCCAGGGAGTTGATCCGATCCGCTTGGGCCTGGGCCGCATGGTGTTTCCAGAGTTTGACGTAGGCGTGCGGGTTTTCCGCGAACTCGGACAGCTCGCTGATCGGGGTGCCGGCGGCGGTCACCGGCATCGGGGTCGAGGCGGTGAAATCGGTGGCGATCCCGATGACCCGGGCCGGATCGGTGCCGGCCGAGGCCAAGGCCGCCGGTACCGCGTGACGGAGAACGTCGACGTAGTCGGAGGGGACCTGCAGGGCCCAGTTCGGCGGGAGCACCACGCCGCCGGCCGGCAGCACCCGGTCGATGACCGCGTGGGTGTACTCGTGCACCGCCGAGGCCAGCTCGACCCCATCGGAGACCCGGACCACCACGGCTCGACCGGACAGGGTGCCGAAGTCGACGCCGACGACGAGGGCGTCGGACTGCACCGCCATGGTGATCTCTCCTGGTCCCGGAGGCCGCTGTGAACGTTCACTACTGCGTGGTCAGCGGTCATTGTTAACGCTCACAGTGCAGCCTTGTCAAGACCGCAGCGGGTCGATTTCAGCGCGCGCGGGTGCTCTGCCGGACCCGGAGTTCGGTCGGGACCGGCGTGGTCACCGGGGCGGAGCCGCCATCGAGCAGGGCAAACAAGGCCGCGATGCAGAGCTCGCCGAGCCGGGAGAAGTCCTGGCGCACCGTGGTCAGCGGGGGCAGAAAGTAGCTGCTGCCGTCGATGTCGTCGAAACCGACCACGGAAACGTCGTCCGGCACGGACAACCCGGCCTCGGTCAACGCCCGGATCAGGCCCAGGGCCATCAGGTCGTTGCCCACGAAGAAGGCGTGCGGGACGCGGTCGGCCAGCATCTTCCGACCGACGTCGTACCCGGAGTCGGCGGACCAGTCGCCGTAGGCCAACGCCCCGGGCGTCAGTCCGCGTCGCCGCAATTCCTGACGCCACCCCCGGACCCGGGCGATGGCGTCGAAGAATTCCGGCGGGCCGGCCAGATGGGCGATATCGGTGTGACCCAGATCGGCCAGGTGTCCCACCGCCTGCCGTGCCCCGAGCCGCTGGTTCACCGAGACAACAGCGAAAGCCGGGTTTTTTGGCGCATCGGCAGCCAGCACCAGGGGCATCATCGCGGCCAGCTCCTGGACCGCCTTGGCCACCCCGATGTGCGGAGCGATGACCACGACGCCCTCGACCGCCTGGTTCATGAAATGTTCGAAGGTCGGCCGCATGGCGTCGGCATCACCGGGCTTCAGGCTGGCCACGCTCACGTAGTAACCGGCCTCGCGGGCCGCGGCCTCGACCGACAGGGAGGTGCTGGCCGGGCCGAACAACGTGGTGCCCATGGCCACCACGCCGATGGTCTCCGACCGCCGGGTCACCAGCGCCCGAGCTGCGGTATTGCGCCGGTAGCCGAGTTCGGCGATGGCCTGCAGCACCCGGTCCCGGGTGGTCGCGCTGACGTTCGGATGCCCGTTGAGCACCCGGGACACGGTCTGGTGCGACACCCCGGCCCGACGTGCGACATCGTGCATACCGGGGGTCCGGCGCACCGCATCGCCGACGCTCATCATGCGCACACTGTTACCGGCACCGGGGCGCACCTGTCCAACCGGGGCCGGTTCACCGCCGCCGGGCCCTGGCTACACTGCCCCGATCGGTGAACGGCGTCCGGAACAGTTGCCGGACCGGATCGGACTCCGGTGATCCGATGCGGGTGAGCAGCGTGTCCACCGCGGTGGTGGCCAACCGAGCCGCCGGCACGTCGGCCGCGGTCACCGGCGGCGCGGTCCGGGTGGCCACCCGATCCGCCGCCACGGCGATCACCGAGACGTCCCCGGGGACCGAGAGTTGTCGTTCGTGAAGCGATTCCAACAGGGATGCGAGCGACCGGTCGTTGACGCTGACGATCCCGGTGACGTTCGGGTCGATGATCAGGATCTCGTCCAGGCACGCCTTCCCGGCGTCGTCGTCTTCCTCGCAGCACACCATCACCCCGTGCAGACCCAGGCGCTCGCAGGTCTGTTCGAACGCCGACCGGGCGTGCAGCGAAAGACAATATCCCAGGTCCATCATTTCCCGGGGTCGATTCACCAGGGCAATTCGTCGATGACCTTTTTCGGCCAATGTCGACACCGCCTCGCTGACCAGACCCCCATAATCGGTGTCGACCCAGTCGTGCTCGTCGTCGTGCCCGGCCCGGCCGATGGTGACGAACGGGAATTGGCGGCCCATCAGCAGTTCCACCCGGGCGTCGGGGAGGAGGGTTTCCATCAGGATGACACCGTCCACCCGGCGCTCGCCGACCATCCGTGCGAAGACGTCTTCTCGTTGGCCCGCTCCGCTGGTCGAGATCAAGGTGTCGAAACCGTGTTCCGCTGCAGCCTCGGCGATCGCCCCGACGAATTGGAGGATCTCGATGTTCAGTCGGTGGTGCAGTCGCGGCACAACCAGGGCCAGGGTCCTGGTCGACCCGTGCGCCAGCGCTCGAGCCGTGGCACTGGGTCGATATCCGGCCTCGTCGATGATCGCGAGAACCCGCGCCCGGGTGCGCTCGCCGATCTGGCGCTTGCCGCTCAGCACGTAACTCACCGTGCTGCGGGACACCCCTGCCTGACGGGCGACCTCGCCGATATTCATGACTCGTCCGTTTCCCTGGTGCTGTGCGCTGTCTTGACAATAGGCAACGCGGTCGGGAGGCGATGTCAGGCGAACCGGACGGGACGAAAGCACGGGCTCACCGCTCGTCCGTTGTTGTTGAATCGGTTCGGATTGCGGGTGGGGGCCTGAGTGCAGTCCCCTCCGCCGATTCCGGCCGGCGCTGTTCGGACTCGGCACAGAGCAGCAGATACGCGCTGGCGGTCCAGGTGTAGGCGCGGTCACGTAGGCCGACCCCGGTCAGCGCGTCGAAGTTCTCGGCGAAACCCGATCGCTCGCAAAGCCGACGGAACTTCGCGCTGATGTCATCGGCCAGGCTCGAGTAGCCGGCCCGGCGCAGCCCGTTCTCGACCAGCACGGTGGACGGCGCCCAGATCGGCCCACGCCAGTAGCCGTCGGCCTCGTAGTGGGGAGAATCGGTCGGTTCGGTGGCCACCCCCCATTCGGTCAGCTGTGCCTGGATCCGGTCCGCTAGCATCGCCGCCACCTCATCGGGCAGCCGGTCGCCCAACACAATCGGCAGCAGCATGAGCAGGCTGTCGGAGCGGACGGCCTTTCCTGTCCGGGGATTCCGGGCCGAGAACCGGTGTCCGTCCCACAGCCGGTCGAACAGCTCGGACCGGATCGCGTCGGCCTGGCCGGACCATTCGTGGTGATCATTCGCCAGCCCCAGCTCGGTGGCCAGCTCGGCCAGCACCCCGAGCTGCTGGAGGAGGAACGCTGCCAGATCAGGGGTCTGCAGCACTCGGGCGGCGTCGAACACGGTGGCGTTGTCCCAGCCACTGTCGTTGCCGTGTTGGTAGTAGGGCAGCAGGTCACCGCGAACCCGGCGGGACGTCAGCCAGAATCGTGTCCAGGCAGACAGTTTGGCGTAGATGTCGGTCAGCACCGGGATGCCCAGGTCATCAGCGAGACGGTCCCGCAGCTGTTGCAGTGCCCAGCCGTGGATGGGCGGCTTCACAAAGTTGTAAAGCACCTCGGAGTGGGCGATCGAATCGGGCAGGGCACCGGCCGGATCCTGGTGGTCGAACGGCGTGAGGAATTGCTCCAGCGCCAACTCGGGTCGGCCGCCGGCCAGGGCCACGGCGTTGAAACAGTGGTCCCAGCTCCAGACCTTGTCCATCCAGTGCTTGCTCATCAGCACCGCGGGCCGGCGCAGGAACCCGGCCGGCCCGACCGTGGCCGACCACAGCACGTAGGCGGCCAACGCCGCGGCCGGGGTCCGAGAAGATCGCCAGGGCGCGACATCCTGGGCGAACCGGGTGAAATCGTCGGTCACCTCCCGGACCGCGGAGGCGAAGCCCCGCTGGGAGGCGAACGGGGGGCGGGCGGTGGCGAATTCCTCCAGCGCGATCTCCCAGAGCCCCGACTCATCGGGCTGCACCACGAGCCCACGCTCGGCCAGACCCAACTCCTGATCGCCGAACACGGTGACGGTGCCGGCCAGCGGGGTGATCCGATAGCGCCGGCCCGACTCGTAATGGGTGTAGACCGGCGCCCCGTCGAGCGGGTCGAGGAAGAAATACGGTCCACTGAACGGGGTGAGCAGCGGGTCTGCCGCCACCACCTTGAGCGCCAGCCCGCGGCCACGAATCCGGACAATGTCGACCGTCTCGAACACCGCCTCGATCTCGCCGGCGGGATGTTCCCATCGCAGCACAGCGGGTGTGGCCGACCACGTGGTCTCGACGCGTCGGTGCTTCAGCTGCGGGACCAGGCCGAGCACCGGATGCAGGCCGGTCCGGTGGGTGACCAGGTGCAGGTCCTCCGACTGCTGGTGCAGACCGGTGACCGGAGAGATGTTGCACCACGCGCCATACCGAGAGAAGGGAATCTCGGTGACCGCAAAGTGCGGTGAATCGGGGGCGCTCACGTGAGGGGTCTCTCCTGCCGCAGGAATGGTGCCCGAGGAAATTTCACCGGTCGGAGGCTCCACTCCTCACCGGCCGCCGGGACGGCCGGTGATTACCACCCGTTCACGTCCGGTTCGATCTTATCGAACCGGTTCGATTCGACGGCAAGACAACCGTAGACCCACTGCGGTCCGGCCCACTAGAGCATCAGGAAGTCCTTCGAGGACACGTTGGGCAGGCGCGCGCACCCGCGGGGATCGGGCCCGGAGCAGGTCCGCTCGACGCGGACGACGGCCGGTCGAGCGGTCGACGGACCGTGCCGATCGCTCAGCTCATTCTCAGCCGATCTCCGTACCGTGGTGACATGGACTCGGAGTCCGGCGGCCCCTCGGGCAACGCCTCGGACCACACTGCGGCGCGGTCGCTGGTCGGCGTCGGTCCTCGGTCGGGCGGGAGTTTCCGCGATGATGGCGCCGCCGAGGGGTTCGGACCGGGCCGGCTCCGCGGTTTCCGGACCCCGGATCCCGAGCCGGAGGGCCCGGATCCCGTTCCCGCTGTCACGCCGCCGGACGTCATCCGGGCCCCGCGCACCGGGACGCGGTGGGCCCTGGCCGCAGTGGTCATCGCAGTGGTGGCCATGGCCGTCATTGCGGTCCTCGCGTTCCGGCTGGGCTCGGCTTCGCCCAGCTCATCGGCGACCGCCGCCGTCCCCAGCGGCAGTGCGGCCAGCTCGGCCGCGCCCAGCACCCTGGCCGTGTCGGCCGTCTACAAGCAGGTGGTGCCCTCGGTCGTGCTCATCACCACGTCCAAGGGCTCGCTCGGCTCCGGCGTGATCGTGACCGACGCCGGGGCGATCGTGACCGCGAACCACGTCATCTCCGGCGGGGGCACGATCACCGTGCTGTTCTCCGACGGCACCAAGTCGGCGGCCACCGTGACCTCCAGCGACACGACCACCGACATCGCCACCCTCACGCCCGCCACACTGCCCGAGCTGGTCGTCCCGGCCACCCTCGGAGGCAGTGTCGCGGTGGGCGATGACGTGGTCGCGATCGGCAACCCGCTCGGCCTGCAGGACAGCACCACCTCGGGGGTGGTGTCGGGGCTCAACCGCTCCGAGACGACGGACGCCGGCCAAATGACCGGGCTCATCCAATTCGATGCCGCCGTGAATCCCGGGAGTTCGGGCGGCCCTTTGCTGGACAATCAGGGTTCGGTGATCGGAATCGTGCTGTCCATCGTCAATCCCGGTAAGGAAGACGCCTTCGCCGGCATCGGATTCGCGGTGCCGATCGGCAGCGCCCTGAGCGGCGGAGGTTCGGGCAATGGAAACGGACGGGGACCTCAAATATGAGACGGCGAAATGACGACGCCAACGACGCATTCCAAGAGCAGCCACCGATGGCCCCGACCCCGGTGTTTCATCGGCCGGCGCCCCGATTGACCGAGCCGACCGGCCCGAACCCCTTGGAGCCGGTGCTGTTCGAGGTCAAGCGGACCATCGTGGGCCAGGATGTGCTGTTGGAGCGCATGGCCATCGCGCTGCTGTCCGGCGGGCACCTGCTCGTCGAGGGCGTGCCCGGGCTGGCCAAGACGCTGGCCGTGAAATCCATGGCCAGCGCCATCGGCGGGCAATTCCAGCGCATTCAGTTCACGCCCGATCTGGTCCCCGCGGATTTGGTGGGAACGCGCGTCTACCACCAGCCGTCCGGCGAATTCCAGGTGCAGCTCGGGCCGGTGTTCGCCAATTTGTTGCTGGCGGACGAGATCAACCGGGCTCCGGCCAAGGTGCAGAGCGCGCTGCTGGAGGTCATGCAGGAACGTCAGGTGACCATCGGCCGGGAGACCTTCAAGGTTCCCGCGCCATTCCTGGTCATGGCTACCCAGAATCCGATCGAGTCGGACGGCACCTATCCGCTGCCCGAGGCCCAGGTCGACCGCTTCATGATGAAGGTGATCGTCGGCTATCCGTCGCACTCGGAGGAATACGCGATCGTCGAGCGGGCTCTGCAGCGGCCGGAACAGATCGAGCCCATGCTCACCCCGGAGATCCTGATCCGCATGCAGTCCGACGTGCAACGCGTGTACGTGGACCCGGCAATCCTGGACTACGCGGTGCGTCTGACCGCCGCCACCCGAACCCCCCGGCTGGTGGGTCTGGCCGACATGCAGCGCTACCTGACCTACGGCGCCAGCCCGCGCGCGTCGATCGCCCTGGTGCTGGCCGGTCGGTCGCTGGCCTACCTGCGGGGCCGGGAATACGTCCTGCCGCACGACGTGGACGAGATCGCCCTGGATGTCTTGCGGCACCGGATCGTGCTTTCGTACGAGGCGCTGGCCGAGAATGTCGAGCCGGACTCCATTCTCACTCGGGTGTTGCGCGCGGTGGGCGCCCCTGAAGTCGTGCTGCAGGGCTGATTCCATGATCGCCACGCGGAGATGACAGTTGCCCCCGACCGCTTACTGCTCCGGCTGGAGTGGAAAGTGCTGCGACGGTTGGACGGACGCCTGGTCGGCGCGTACCGGACCCCGCGCCGGGGCTCAGGTCTGGATTTCGCCGGGGTCCGGGACTACGTCGACGGCGACGACGCGCGGTTCATCGACTGGAACGTGACCGCACGGACCGACCAGCTCGTCGTCCGCGAATTCAACGAGGACCGGGAGCTGACCGTTTGGCTGGTGCTGGACCGGTCGGGCTCGATGGCCATGGGCCGGCCCGGGCGCGGCAAGGACGACGTGCTGGCCGAACTCGCGTTGGCGCTGGCCCGGCTGTTCGGTCGGGCCGGAAATCGGGTCGGTGCCGTCCTCTACGACGCCGCGGCGGTACGGATCGTGCGACCGGGCAGCGGCCGACGTCAGGCGCTGCGCATCGGCGGCGAGCTGGCCCAGGTGGACTCCGGCCGCAGCCGGACCACCACCACCGACCTGTCGGCCATGCTGGACGCCGCCGCCGGGTTGGCCAAGCGCAGCCTGGTCGTGGTCATCTCGGATTTCATCGGTACCGGGGACTGGGAACGACCGCTCATGCGGCTCGCGTATCGCAACGAAGTGGTGGCCCTGCGGGTGGTCGACGGGGCCGACGACGCCCTGCCCGAGGTCGGTTTGATTGTTGTCGAGGATGCCGAAACCGGGGAGAGCATGCTCGTCGACTCGGCCGATCCGCTCTTCCAGAGCCGTTTCCGTCAAGGTGTGGACGATCGAGCGGCCGACATCCAAGCGGGCATGCGCCGCGCCGGGGTGCCGCTGCACCGGGTCGACACCCGCACCGACCTGGTCGACACCTTGCTGGCCGTGGTCACCGAGACCCAGCGGAGGCGGGCGTGAGTATTTCCTCGCCGCTGTTGCTCGTCCTCGGACTGCTGGTGGTGGTCGGGATGGTGGCCGTCGTGGTGTGGGCGGCCCGGCGTCGGAAGCGAGTCCTGTCGGCAGCCGGCATCTCGATTCCGGGCCGGTCCGAGCGGCAGCTCGGCCGATGGCTGACCGTGGCCGGCGTGGGCCTGCTCGCGGTGGCGCTGGCCGGTCCGCTGGCCTCGCTCCCGGTGGGCCGCGAGGCCGGCACGGTCATCCTGGCCATGGACACTTCCAACAGCATGGGCGCCACCGACGTGTCGCCCACCCGCCTGGCGGCCGCCCAACAGGCAGCCAAGGCGTTCATCGACGCGCAGCCCGACAGTGTGGACATCGGCGTCGTCGGCTTCGACGAGGGCGCCCTGGCCACCTCCCTACCCAGCCCCGACCACACAGTGGCGGTCAAGGCGATCGACAACTTGCGGGTGGCCGGGGGAACATCCCTGTCCGCGGCGCTCCTCGCCTCGCTGACCGCCATCGTCGGCAAGACCGTGACCATCGGCGCGGATGGCTCCCTGCCCAATCTCGGCTACTGGAGCTCGGCCACCATCGTGCTGCTCTCCGACGGCGAGGACCAGAGCGAGCGCAGCGCCAACTCGTTGCAGGCCGCCGCCACCTTGGCTCAGAATGCCGGCATCCATATCGACACGGTCGGCGTCGGTACTGCTACCGGCACCACCGTGAAGGTCGAGGGCTTTCAGGTGCACACCGCGCTGGACGCGCCCACCCTGACCACCCTGGCCCAGATCACCGGAGGGAGCTATCACCCCGGTTCGGACGCGGCTGAGATCAACGGGATCGCGTCGACCATCGATCTGCGACTGAAGGTGGCCGACGAGCAGGTACCGCTGGCCGGAGCGTTCATCGCGGCCGCCCTGGTGGCTCTTCTCGTCGGGGCCATGATGACCGTCATGCGGACGGGAAGGCTCGTCTGATGACTTTCCATTGGCCCTGGTTGTTGCTGTCCTTGCTGGCGATTCCGCTGGCGTTGGGCATCGCCTGGTGGTCCCGGCGGCGCCGTCGGCGGGCCGCCATCCGGGTCACCTCGCTGGCTGAGGTCAGGGCCGCGCTGCCGGCCCGAACCCGGTGGACCCGGCTCATTCCCACGGCGCTGCTGCTGCTCGGGTTCGCGGTGTTGGGCGTGGGTGCGGCCCGCCCGCAGGCGACCGTTCCGGTGCTGTCCAGTTCGACCACGATCATGCTGGCCCTAGACGTGTCCGGGTCGATGTGCGCGACCGACGTGGCCCCGAACCGGATCACGGTGGCCGAGGCCGCGGCCGTGTCGTTCATCAAGGCCGAGGCCGGCGCCAAGATCGGGCTAGTTGCCTTCGCCGGCGTGGCCGGCCTGCAGGTGCCGCCCACCACCGACACCCAGTCCCTCATCAACGCCATCCAGCAGCTGTCCACCTCCCGTGGCACGGCGATCGGTGCCGCCATCCTGACTTCCATCGACGCCATCGCGACCGACGATCCGACGGTCGCCCCCACCGGGGTGGACCTGACCGCCGCGGCGTCGGGGTACGCGCCCGACGTGATCGTGGTGCTGACCGACGGCGCGAACACCCAGGGCGTCACCCCGGCGGATGCGGCCACCCAGGCCGCCGCCCGCGGGATCCGGGTCTACACCATCGGGTTCGGGACCACCAACCCCACCCGGTTGTCCTGCACCGGCACCCAGGCCGGCGACTGGGCGGGGGGTCCGCCCGGCGGAGGCGGTGGTTTCGGGGGTGGCGGTGGCTATGGCGGCGGCGGCTACGGCGGTGGACGCGAGAACGGACGGAGCCCGCTGCTCATCGACGAGCAGGCCCTGCAGGACGTGGCCACCACCACCGGCGGCCAGTACTACCGGGCCCAGAGCGCCGACGCGCTCACCGGTGCCCTGGCCGACCTGCCCAACCACGTCACCGTGGTGCACAAGAAGGTGGACATCGCCTTCTGGTTCGCCGGCGTCGGCGGCCTCCTGATCGCCCTGGCCGTCGCCCTCTCCCTCTGGTGGTCCCGCCCCCGCCTCCCCTCCCCGCGCTGATCAACTTCGACAGCGCGCGTGAACATTGGGGAAATGTGACAGGTGGGTCTGATGTCAACAACTTCACGCGCGCGGAACAGCTCGGGTCGAGGTGAGTGACCGGCAACGCGTGCCGCACCATGGTCATGTGACCCTGACCGTGCGCTTCCTGCGCGACAAAGACCACGGCGGCGATCCGGCTCAGCCCGCGGCGATCGCCGGTGCCTTGGCCGACTTCCTGACCGCAGCCACCACCAGTCTGGATATCTCCATCTACGACTTCCGGCTGTATCTGGCCGCGAACGCCGACCCGGTGGTCAGCGCGCTCAAGGGCGCCGCCTCCCGGGGTGTCACCGTCCGGATCGGGTACGACGCCGGCAGTACCAGCGCTGCGCTGCCACGTGACTTCGTCGCCCTGGAAGCCGACCCGGCGCCCGCCGGCACCGCGGAGTGGCTCACGGAGACCTTCAGCGGGACGTCGGTGCAGGTACGGGCCATCGACGCGGGTCGGTACCTCATGCACGACAAGTACGTGGTCCGCGACATCGACACTGTGTGGACGGGCTCGACGAACTTCACCGACGATGCCTGGACGCTGCAGGAGAACAACGTCCTGACCATCGCCGACGCCGCTGTCGCGACCGGCTACCGCACCGACTTCGACCAGATGTGGGACGCGTCGAGCATCACCCACACCGGAACCGGCGCCGGGGGGTCGTCGGGCACGGTCACCTGGGGGTTCAGCCCAGCCGACGGCCCCGCCCTGGGCGAGGCGCTGGCGTCCCGGGTGGACCAGGCCTCGACCCGGATCGTCGTGGGCGCCATGGTGCTGACCTCGGCGGCGCTGCTCACCGCCTTGGCCGGAGCGCTCGACCGCGGCGTTGCCGTCACCGGCATCTTCGACGGCGGCCAGATGGACCCGATCGTGACCCAGTGGAAGAGCGAAACCGACTCCTACCACCAGCAGCTGCTGGCGAACTGGACGGCGGTGTCGCAGCGCCTGGCCCGCAAGCAATCCACTCCGTACACGCCGACCGGGCCGCACGATTTCATGCACCTCAAGGTGATGGTCACCGACGACACCGTGACCACCGGCAGCTTCAATTTCTCCGCCAACGCCCAACACAATGCCGAGAACCAGCTCGCCGTCGGTGATCCCGACATCGTGCAGGAGTACGTCGACTTCCTCGGACAGCTCGTCGATGAGTACGCCTGACCCTCCGCGGTCGCTGCTGCGCTTCCGCCGGGTGGCTCCGGGCGCCTACCGGGCCGACGGCCGGCACCACCATTACGCCATCGATGCCGCCGTGTCCGAGGGCATGTGGCGGCTGACGGTCACCAGAACGTCAGAGATCACAGTGGAGGCAGCGACCACTGTGACCGACCCGCGCAAGGGCCGGTTGGTGGTCATCGCTCGGGGCATGGAGCAGACGCAATAGCAAGACGCCCGGACCGACTCGGCCCGGGCGTCTCGCAGGGAATCAGTGGTGCAGGTCGTACCGGTCCCCGTTCATGACCTTGACCCAGGCGGCCACGAAATCGGCCGTGAACTTCTCCTTGGCGTCGTCGCTGGCGTACACCTCGGCCAGCGCCCGCAACTCGCTGTTCGAACCGAACACCAGGTCGGCCCGACTGCCCGTCCAGACCGCTTCACCGGCGGCGCTGTGGCTCTCGTACAGGTCCGGAGCGGCCGGCATCGGCTTCCAGGTGGAGTCCATGTCCAGCAGATTGACGAAGAAGTCGTTGCTCAGGGTGCCCACGTTCTCGGTGAGCACGCCCACCGCCGACCCTCCGGCGTTGGCGCCCAACACCCGCAGACCGCCGACCAGTACTGTCATCTCGGGCGCGGTCAGGTTGAGCAGGTTCGCCTTGTCCACCAGCAGGAACTCGGCTGGCAGCTGGGTGGCCTTGCTGTTGTAGTTCCGGAAACCGTCCGCCTTGGGCTCCATGGCGGCGAAGGCCTCCACGTCGGTCTGCTCCGCCGTGGCGTCGGTGCGTCCGGCAGCGAACGGCACCGAGACCCCGGAGGCCTTCTCGACTGCGGCCGACCCGGCCAGCACGATCAGGTCAGCAAGTGAAACGGTCCCGGCGAAGCGGTCCTTGATGCCCTGCAGCACCCCGAGGACGCGTCGCAACTGGTCGGGATCATTGACTTCCCAACCACTCTGCGGCTCCAACGCGATGCGGGCCCCGTTGGCACCGCCCCGCTTGTCGCTGACCCGAAAGGTCGAGGCCGACGCCCATGCGGTGGCCACCAGCTCCGGCACGGACAGGCCGGATTCCAGGACCTGCTGCTTGAGGTCGGCGATCTCCGCCTCGCTGATGAGGGCGTGGTCGACCGCCGGCACCCGGTCCTGCCAGAGCAGTTCCTCGGTCGGCACCAGCGGGCCGAGATAGCGCTCGATCGGCCCCATGTCGCGGTGGGTCAGCTTGAACCAGGCGCGGGCGAACGCATCCGCGAACTCGGCCGGGTTCTCGTGGAAGCGCCGACAGATCGGCTCGTAGATCGGATCGACCCGCAACGCCAGATCGGAGACCAGCATGGTCGGGAGTCGGTTGAACTCACCGGTTTCCGGATCCGGGATGGACGGCGCGGCGTCCTTGGCCTGGAACTGCCAGGCGCCGGCCGGACTCTTGGTCAGCTCCCACTCGTGGCCGAACAGGTTGTCGAAGTACCCGTTGCTCCACTGCACCGGGGTCGAGGTCCAGGTCACTTCCAGGCCGCTGGTGATCGCGTCCCGGCCCTTCCCGCTGCCATAGGTGTTCTTCCACCCCAGGCCCATCTCCTCCAGCGGCGCGCCTTCCGGCTCCGGACCGATGTGCGCCAACGGATCTGCGGCGCCGTGGGTCTTGCCGAAGGTGTGGCCGCCGGCGATGAGCGCGACAGTCTCCTCGTCGTTCATGGCCATTCGGCCGAAGGTGTCCCGAATGTCCCGGGCCGAGGCCAGCGGGTCCGGATTCCCGTTCGGACCTTCGGGATTCACGTAGATCAGGCCCATTTGCACAGCGGCCAGCGGGTTCTCCAACTCGCGGTCGCCGGAGTAGCGCTCATCTCCGAGCCAGGTCTGCTCCGGACCCCAATAGATGTCCTCGTCCGGCTCCCACACGTCGGCCCGACCCCCAGCGAAGCCAAAGGTCCTGAACCCCATGGTCTCCAACGCCCGGTTACCGGTGAAGACCATTAGATCGGCCCAGGAGACCGACTTCCCGTACTTCTTCTTGATCGGCCAGAGCAGCCGACGAGCCTTGTCCAGGCTGGCGTTGTCGGGCCAGCTGTTCAGCGGCGCGAACCGCTGCATGCCGGCGCCCGCCCCGCCTCGGCCGTCGCTGATCCGGTACGTCCCGGCGCTGTGCCAGGCCATCCGGACCATGAGCCCGCCGTAGTGGCCGAAATCAGCCGGCCACCAGTCCTTGGATGTGGTCAGCACGGCATCGACATCGGCGGCCAGCGTGTCCAGGTCAACCGCGGAGAACGCGGCGGCGTAGTCGAAGGTGCCGCCCATCGGGTCGGCCTTGGCCGGGTGCTTGCGCAGGATCCGCAGGTTCAGCTGATTGGGCCACCAGTCGCGGTTACCGGCCCCCTCGGTCGGGTGGTTGCGCGGCCCGACGTGAACGACCGGACACGTCGCCTCACTGTCCGCCGACTGCATGTCGCCGACTTTGGCGTTGTGGAGATTGTGATCGATCTCGGTCACGAGCGTTCCTTCCGTTCCTTCTGGACGTTCTGGGCAGCACAGTCGGGGCACAGACCCCAATAAACGACTTCGGCCTCGTCGACGGCGAAACCGGCATGGTCGGAAGCGGTCAGGCACGGGGACGCACCGACGGCGCAGTCCGTGTCGACGATCGTTTGACAGGACCGGCATACCAGGTGGTGATGGTTGTCGCCGACCCGGGTCTCGTAGCGAGCGACCGACCCGGCCGGCTGAATCCGGCGCAGCAGACCGGCGTCGGACAGCGTGTGCAGGCAGTTGTAGACCGACTGGCGCGAGACGTCGGGAGCCTCCGCACGCAACGCCGAAATCAGGGTTTCGGTGTCGGCGTGGGGGTGATCGACGACCGCCGCGAGTACGGCCATCCGGGGCCGGGTCACCCGCATCGACGCGGCACGCAGCATCGTGGTCAGATCCTCGGTCGTCGGCATCTGGTCCAGTCTCCCGCGTTCTTTGGATTCAGTCAAGACTGGCGCGGGGCGCATCATGGGGAATGGCCGAACTCACCGACGCCGCCCGGGACTGGCTGCGGACCCACTCTCACGCGGTACTGATCACCCTGCGCAAGGACGGCTCAGCCCAGTCGTCCAACCTCTCGTACACCTTCGACGGCAGCGCGTTCCGGATCTCCGTCACCGACGGCCGGGCCAAGACCCGCAACGTCCGGCGCGATCCCCGCGCGTTGTTGCACGTCCTGGACGACAGTTTCTGGTCCTACGCCTCGGTGACCTGCACGGCTTCCCTGGGTGAGATCACCACCAGCCCAGGCGATGCCGCGGGTCGGGAGCTGCTCGATGTGTACAACTCGATCAGCGGTACCCCGCACCCGGATCCGGACGAGTTCTTCGCCGCCATGACGGCCGAAAGCCGGCTGGTACTGACCCTGACGCCCAGCTCGATCGTCGGGATGGGCTGGTAGGTCCCACGGGCACGCGATCGCCCGCCCCGCCGACTCGGCGGGACGGGCGATGGTCAACGTGGTGGATCTCAGATGCCGGCCTCAGCGGTGGCCAACTCCTTGGCCTTTTCCGCCGCAGGACCACCTCGCAGCGCGACCTGCTTGATGAACAGGGACAGCACGATGCCGGCGGCCGCGACGACCGCACCCCAGAAGAACACCCCGGTGATGCCGTCGGTCACGGCAATCCGGAACGCGTGCCGGATCGGCTCCGGCATCGAGAGCAGCGCCTTCGGGGTCAGTGTGCTGCCGCTGCCGACGACCGATCCGCCCTGGCCACCCAGGGACGCGGTCAGCGAGGCGGTCAACCGGCTGGTGTAGAGCGCGCCGAGCAGGCTGACGCCGAGCGAGCCACCCATGGTGCGCAGGAAGGTGATCGCCCCGGTGGCCGACCCGATGTCCTTCATGGCCACGCTGTTCTGGCCGATCAGCGAGGTGATCTGCATCAGGCAGCCCATGCCCAACCCCAGGATGACCATGTACACCGCGGTGGTGATCTTGCCGGTGTCCACCGAGATGGTCGCGAGCAGGCCCAGACCCAGGGTCATCCCGATGCTGCCGATGATCGGGAAGGCCTTGTACTTCCCGGTCCGGGTGATGACCTGACCCGAGACCAGGCTCATGATCAAGAGTCCGGCCATCAGCGGTAGCAGCAGCAGGCCCGAGTTGGTCGCGGACGCGCCCTGCACGTACTGCTGGAACTGCGGCAGGAAGATCATGCCGCCGAAAAGCGCGAACCCGACCACGAAGCTGAGCGCCGCAGCCAGGGTGAAGTTCAGATTGCGGAACACACCCAGCGGCAGGATCGGGTGCTCGACCTTGGTCTCGACGCGCAGGAAGGCGATGAAGCCGGCCACCGCCAGGGCGATCAGGATCAGGATGGTGGCCGAATCCCAGGCGTACTGGGTGCCGCCCCAGCTGGTGACCAGCACCAGCGACGTGGTCCAGATGACCAGCAGCCCGGCGCCGAGCCAGTCGATGGTGGCCGAGCCCTTCACCGGGGTGGGCAGCTTCATGGTCAGCGCGATGACGACCAGCGCGATCAGGCCCAGTGGGATGTTGACGTAGAAGGCCCACCGCCAGCTCAGGTGATCGGTGATGAAGCCACCCACCAGCGGTCCGGCGATCATGGACAGCGGCATCACCGCCATCATGTAGCCGGTGTATTTGGCCCGCTGCGCCGGCGGCACCAAGACGGCCATCACCGCCATCACGCCCACGATCAAGCCACCGGCGCCGATGCCCTGGACCGCCCGGAAGGCGATCAGCTCGGTCATGGTCTGGGCGATGCCGGAGAGCGCGGAACCGGCCAGGAAGATGACGATGGAGATCATGAAGACCGTTTTGCGGCTGAAGATGTCGCCCAGCTTGCCCCAGATCAGGGTGGCCGAGGTCGAGGCCAGGATGTAGGCCGTGGTCACCCAGGACAGGTGCGCCAGGCCGCCCAGGTCGCCGACGATGGTCGGCAGCGCCGGGGAAATGATCATGTTGTCCAGCTGTGCGAGCAGCATGGCGATGATGAGGCCGCTCATCACCGTCAGGATCTGACGATGGGTGCGGACCGGGGGTTCTGCAGTCGTCGCCGCGATCGCACTGGGCGCACGATCCTGCGTCACATTAGTGGTCATGTTTCTTCCGTTCAACTTACCGGTCGGTTAGTGAAAAGACTAACCGACCGGTAAGTAGAAATCCAGGGGGGCGGGGCGATGATGGTCACATGACCGAGGCGACCACCCGTGCGCACTCAGGCACCAAGCGCCGGGCCCAGGACGTGGCCCTCGAACTGTTCTCCCGCGACGGCTACGACTCCACCTCGATGCGCGAGATCGCCGAGGAACTGGGTGTGACCAAGGCGGCCCTGTACTACCACTTCAAGGGTAAGGAAGACATCGTCCGCAGCATCGTCGAGGACTTCGGGGAGTCGATGGATGCGCTCGTCGAATGGGCCGACCAGGAGCCGCACCCTGCTCCGCAGGAAGTGTTGACCCGGTGGGCGGGCGTGGTGCGTAGCGACGGACTCCGGTTCATCCGGTTCATGCAGGCCAACCAGCGCATCGCGCGCGACCTGGAGCTGGACGGAAAGTCGCTGCGAGATCGGCTGATGCCGCTGGTCGGGACCCTGACCGCGGGCGACGAGTCGTTGGAGGCGCGCATCCGCGGCCTGCTGGCGCTTTTTGCCCTTCAGGGTGTCGGTGCCCTGTCTTCCCAGCTGGACGCGACCGAGGACGAGGCCTTCGCAATCGGCTTCCGGGTCGCCACGGAGATTCTTGCCGGCCCTCATCCGTCCTGAGCCCCTCCCGCGCGGATCCACAGCACGCCGCGCGGATCCACAGCACGCCGCGCGGATCCACAGCACGCTGCGCGGATCCACAGCACGCTGCGCGGATCCACTGCACGTTTTCGGGCTGATTCGCAGACCAAATCGTGCTGTGGATCCGCGCAGAGACGGGACCTGGGTTCAGGTCAGGCTGGGCAAAAGCAACGCGGCCAGCTTGCTCAGGTAGCCGGGCCAGTCGCGGGAGCACATCTCCCAGCAATCGAGCAGCGGCGTCAAACCCTCGTGCGTGAAAGTGATCTCGGTGCCGCCGTCGGGCCTTGGCGTGAGCGCGAACGTCGGCCGCGTGCCGACCCAATCCGGGACCATGGGCGAGGCCACGACATCCCAACCGATCAGGCCCCCGTCGTTGACGCGCAACCCGACGTACCCGTCGCCGGGGCCCCAACGCACCTCGACCAGGTCCGGACCAGCGGCGGTCGCCGGCTGCCACCACGACCCGATGCCCTTCGCAGTGGTCACGGCCTGACGCACCGACTCCGGGTCCGCCGCCGATTGGAATGTGACCGTGAAACTCGAGTCCATCGCTTCCTCCATGTGCAACTAGTGGTTGCACTTACGGTAGCTGTTCTTTACCGCACACGTAACCTTGGGTTGCCCGACTCAGCGACCAGCGGCGTATCCGGCCATCCCCCGCGCGTTCGCTGCCGCCGACAGCGCCGAAGTCGACGGGTCGCGGCCGACCACCGACAGTCGACCCAGCGACCAGGCGTCGCTGACCCGAACCCGGTGGCCGCGACTCCGCAGCTCGGTGATCACATCGTCGGGCCAACGGTTTTCAACCACGAGCACGCCCGGCTCGGCCTGTCGAGGGTGGAAGGAACTCGGGAAATGCAGGCTGTGGAAGCTGGGCGCGTCGATGGCCGCCTGCAGGTCGAGACCGCCCAGCGCGTGGCCCAGGAAGAACGACAACTGCCACTGGTCCTGCTGATCCCCACCCGGACTGCCGAAGGCCAACATGCGGCCGTCGGAGTGCCGGGCCATCGACGGAGAGAGCGTGGTGCGGGGTCGCCGACCCGGCTCGAGGGTGGTTGGGAAGCCCGGCTCCAGCGTGGTCATCTGCAGTCGAGTGCCGAGCGGGAAGCCGAGTTCTCCGATCACCGGCGAGGACGCCAGCCACCCGCCGCTGGGCGTGGCGCTGACCATCGTGCCCCAGCGGTCGACCACATCGATGTGACAGGTGTCGCCCCGGACCACCCCAGTGCTCGCCACCGTCGGCTCACCGCCGGTCCCGGTGTCTTGCACTTCCGCGTCGAAACTGGGAATGCGCGGCGTCCGCCCGTCGGGGCTGCCGGGCCGGAGATCGAGGGATGCCGCCTCGCCGATCAGCTCTCGTCGGTTCGCGGCGTACTCATTCGACAGCAGCGTCGAAAGGGGGACGTCGGGCACGTCGCCGTACCAGGCGTCGCGGTCGGCGAAGGCGAGCTTGCCGGCTTCCGTGACCAGATGCACGAACTCGGCCGTCCCCGGGGTCAGGTCGAGGCCGTCGAGCAGCGCAAGCTGCTGCAACAGCACCGGACCCTGGCCCCACGGACCGGTTTTGAACACGGTCCAGTCCCGAAAGGTCAGCTGGGCCGGGGTTTCCCGAGTGGGTCGGAAAGCAGCGAGGTCGTTGCCGGCGAGCAGACCGGCATACCTGCGACCGGCCCCGTCCGATCGCACGACCTGACAGAAGCGGTCGATGGCCTCGGCCACGAAGCCCTCCGACCATTCCCGGATGGCCGCATTGATACCCGCCTCGCGGGACCGGTGCGACGCCACCTCGAGCAGTCGAGCAAAGGTGCCCGCCAGCGTCGGGTTGGTCAGGAAACCCTGCGGGACAACGTCATTCGGCAGGTACACGGCGGCTGATGTGGGCCACTCGTCGCGGAACAGCTCAGCCACCCGGCCGATCGTCACGGCGATGGGCGGCAGGACCGGCACGCCGGTGCGGGCGTAGTGCAGCGCGTAGCCGAGGACCTGGTGCAGGCTCATCGTGCCCTCGTCGCGCAGCAGGGTGAGCCAGGTGATCGTCGATCCGGGCACCGCGGCCGCCGCGACCCCTGCTCCCGGGACAGCGGTCAGCCCGCGTTCGGTGAAGGCCGCCGGCGTCGCGGCGGCCGGAGCCGGACCCTGACCGCAGACGACGACCGGATCAAGACCGTCACGGCTGATCAGGACTGGCATATCGCCGGCCGGACCATTCAGGTGCGGCTCCGCCACCTGCAGCACGAACCCGGCCGCGGCGGCCGCGTCGATCGCGTTCCCACCGGCTTCGAGCACCGCCATCCCGGCCGCCGACCCCAGGTAGTGGGTCGAGGCCACCATGCCGAAGGAGCCCTGCAGAACTGGGCGGGTGGTGAACATCAGCGCAGGCCCGCGAACAGATCGTCCTCCCAGGTGCGGTCGGGCGGAGTCGGGCCCTTGGCGCCCTGCGCGAGCACGTAGTACTCGGTGCCCCAGAAGCTGCCACCTTCGGCGAAGAAGTCGCCGTCGGCGGTGATCTGGCTCCGGTGGGCGCGCATGGCGTCGAGCTTGCGGTCGAGCAGGGCGGGTTCACGGATCACCGCCGTGATCTGGTCGTCCTTGGCCGCCCGAATGGGGAAGTCAGTGCCGCCGTCGGGGTCGAAGCCACCGAACAGTTCGGTGTTGCCAGCAGCGCGGGCGCCCCGGATCCACTTCCGCATCTGGGTGTCGGAGTTCGTGGTCCAGTAGATCTTCGCGACGTCCCACGGCTCACCCAGGTCGGGACGGAACAGCGCGACGCGGGCGAGGGCGGCGGCGTAGGTACTGACCCGATGCGCCTGGATGTGGTCAGGGTGGCCGTAGTTGCCGAACTCGTCGTAGGTCACCAGCACCTGCGGTTTGATCTCTCGGATGATCTCGACCAGGTGGGTGGACGCCTCGAGCAGATCGGCCCGCCAGAAGCTGTCCTCGCGGACGGTCTCGGTGGCCTTGGCGTGGCCGGCCTCGTCGAAGACCATGCCGGAGTCCCGGTACCGGCCCGGTCCGCCCAGGAACCGGTGGTCGGTGACACCGAGAATCCGCATGGCCTCGGTGAGTTCCTCCATGCGATGCGGCCCCAACTGATCGTCCTGACCAGCCGCGAGATGGGCCAGTTCGGGCACCAGCACCTCCCCCTCCTCACCGAGGGTGCAGGTCACCAGGGTGACCGCCACGCCCTCGTCGGCGTAGCGCGCCATGGTCAGGCCGCACTGGATGACCTCGTCATCGGGATGGGCGTGCACGGTGAGAAGCCGCAGGTCAGTCACGCCGAACAGCGTAGCGGGCTGTGATCAGCGCTTTGTGGACAACTCCGGACCGCGGCCCCAGTGCGGGTTAGGATTTGCGCCACTGTCGCGGGTCGGGAGGTGCGATGTCGGGTCATGCACGGCGCTGGGCGGGCGCACTCGTCGCCCTCACGCTGCTTGCCGCCTGCACCTCGCACACCTCCGCCGACCCGTCGTCGGTCCCGCTCACGCCCGGTGGATCTGTCGTCGAGCAATCATCGGCGCCGGCATCCACATCGGCTTCTGCTTCTGCGGCCCCGAGCAGTCTGGGCACGCCCCAGGGCATGTCCACGGTGAGCTCGACACCCACCAGCACCGCGCCGACCTCGTCGGCCCCGGTGTCCACCCCCCGATCGACCACGCCGACGAACGGGTCCGCGACCTTGTCGTCAAAGGTGAGCACCAGCGTTCCGTCGGTCTCGGTGAGCACAAGTGGGTTGTCGGCGACAGAAATTGCCGACCGGACGGCCATCGAACAGGTGTGGGTTCAGTTCTGGAAGATCTACATTGCCATCAACGACATCCCGGCGGCCCAACGGGTGACTGCGCTCGCGCCCGTCGCTGTTAACCCGATCGTCGGTCAAATCATTGCTTCCGCTGCGGATTTCGACAAAAAGGGGGAGGCCACCTATGGGTATGTCAACCACCGTTTCTATTGGGGTCCACCTGTCGATAACATGAGTCCAGCCATCATGGGCGATTGTCTCGACACTAGATATACGGGTGGCGTAAATACGCAAACCAAGCTGAAACTAACTCACGGATTCGAGCGTGAGAATGCCCGGGGCGTATTTTCTCGCAGTAGTGACGGCTCCTGGCGCGTGAACAACATTGAGTTCCTGGATACCTCGTGTTGAGCCGGCGCCATCAAAGACTAACCTACGAAATTGCCATCGCTGTTTTGGTAGTAAAACTCGTGCTCGTCGGTATTAGTCCGGCAATAGCAGCGGATAATCCTCAACCGCTACCAGGAGCAGCAGTCAAGCAAACCGGTCTACGTGCGGTTGGTGTTCAGCTGCACCATGGCGGCAGCCCAGGCGCGCCGGGCGGCGGACAGGTCGGCGGGGGAGGTGGTGGCGGTTCTTCCGCGGAAGTGGATCCATGCTTCGAGATTCCCCTTCCTGTTGAAAAAACGCGCGCAGCAGGGTTCGATCCCACCAAGGGATCGGCCTACTCGATAAGGTGTCCTACACAGTATCAAGTCACTCTCGGTCCCCGCGGCCCAGACGGAATTGGGTGGACAACCACCATTGAATATGCCCTGAACGGCCAACCTGTTCAGCCGCCTCCTCCACCAAATCCAGCCGACCTCGCGCAAGATGCGGTTGGGCGACTCGCAGTGCCTGAACCGGTTGTTCATCTCGGCCCCGACCCAAACAAAGTTGCCGTGAAGATCCCGGTGTGGCTGTGGATTCAAGACCCCGGGGCTCTTTCGATCACGGTCACGGTCCCCGGTTTGTCGGTAACGGCCACCGCCAAGATCACCTCCACCGAATGGGCCCCCGGCGAGCCGTACAACAACCCCGACCAGCACGGCTCGCTTGTCTCCTCTTTCACCTGTCAGGGCCTGGGGACGCAACCACCCTCGGCCCAACCCACCAGCGGGACCCCTCCATGCGGGTACACCTACATCTGGAAGTCGACGGCCGATCGGACCAATGGGTCTGGCCGGTGGCCGCTGACCGTGACAGCGCATTGGACGGTCACCTGGACCGCGACCAACGGCGCGGGCGGCGCACTCGCCCTGCAGTCCGCGAACACGGTGGGCGTGCACGTGGGTGAGTACCGCACGGTGCTGATCGCTCCTGACCAACCCGACCCGGTGGTACAGCCCAGCCGTTAGGGTGCGGGTACCAGCCCCAGGCACAGGTTCGGCCGACAAGCAGCCGGGAAGTGATCCGAGATGACTGAAAAAGAACTGCACTCCGGTGACGAGGTCACCTGGCACACCCACGGGACCACAACCTCCGGCGAGGTCGAGGAGAAAATCACCGAGGACACCAAAGCCGCCGGGCGGCAGGTGCGAGCCTCGGACGACGACCCGCAATATCTCGTCCGTAGCGACAAGTCGGGGCGCGAGGCCGTGCACAAGCCGGAGTCGTTGGAGCAAAAATGACGCCCGAAAAACCCGCCACAGCCAGTCGCTTCGCGACCGTTGCCGGGCATAGCCGGGACGCGGTTCGCAAGGTGCTGCAGCTCCTGGCCGCGATCACCGCCCGACTGCGCACACCCCTCCTGCTCATCGCGCTGGCCCCGGTGATACCTGCGGTCATGCTGCTGATTCTGGGCGCGACGCAGGGCAGCGGGTACCTGACCTTCGCGGTCGTCTGCTCGGTCGTCGCCTTCATTCCCGCGGCGTGGCTGTTCGTGCGGCGCGAGCAGCTCACCGCCGCCCCGCAGCCACCCGAGAATGCTGCGGTCGACATCCTGGCCGCTCTTCAGCCGACGATGTTGTGGGACGAGCTGCGCGCGAATCTGCTGAGCATCACCAAGCAGCGTCGTCGGATCGGTCCCCTCCGCCAGGTCTGGCGCGGAATCCGACTGAGTAAGGACTTCAAGGACCATTTCACCGAGATCCCGCGCCTGCGACCGTTTCTGCCGTCGCGGCTACGCGGATTGGTTTTCCTGGCCGGAGCC
The DNA here is from genome assembly GCA_965277905.1 of Nakamurella sp. GTDB lineage: Bacteria > Actinomycetota > Actinomycetes > Mycobacteriales > Nakamurellaceae > Nakamurella. The sequence continues at coordinate 1,875,473 of CBDIDW010000006.1, read as the reverse complement.
TGCCTGGCTTCCGCCGTCGCGCTTCTGGTTCTGTTTGTGCTGTTCTTGCTGGTGAGCGTGGTCGGCCTCTGGTGACTGACGCGGCCGCCTCGGCGGAACGGTCATTGTCATCACGCAATTGCCCTGGCCCTTGGGCCGCTGATACTCGAAGCCAAGTCGCTCGTACATCGTGCGAGTCGCGTTGTAGAGGAACGAGGATGACGGCTTCTTGCCCGGTGGCAGGTCATGCGGATAGGCCTCCACGAGACCGCCGCCGGCGTCTGCGATCAGCGCCAGTGCTCCCTGAACAACGGCGGCGGCCATGCCTTTGCGTCGATAGCGGCGGTCGACGAACAGGCAGGTGATCCGGAAGTCGGGCGTGCGGACCAGGCCCTGCTCCCACTGCTTGCGGTGATGGATGTTGGGCAGCTCGTCGACCGTGCCGTACTCGGCCCAGGCCACTGCCTCGTCGCCGTCGATCACCAGCGCTGCGTGCGCCCGACCCTGCTGCACCATCTCGTGCTTGAACTCGCGGTTGCCCAGTTCCCGACGCTCGGGCGGGTCCGGATAGCAGTGGAAAAACGCACACCAGCATCCGCCCCAGACGCCGTTGTGCCGCTCGGCCAAGCCGGCGAAGAGATCCCAGGTGTCGGGGGTCAGCGGTTCGATCCGGTAACCCGCCACCGTCGTCATCCCGACAAGCTAGTCCCGGTCGCGGTCAGAACGCGTCCGGGACCTGCGCATCATCGTTAACGCGCTTGACCCCGTACCGGCCGACCGGAGGAGCGACGGGATGAGGAAGAGGAGGACGAACGGCTCTGCCGACTCCGAGCCGGCTGTGACGCCGGCCGGGGGGGACGCGCGGTCGATCGAGGCGCGACGACCGGTTCGGGCTCGAGCTTCACCGGCCGCAGGACCCGCACGCCGGGCTTCAGTTGCTTGAGCACCGGGTGGTCGGCTCCCTCGATCCGGGTCGTGGTGGGCACGATCCCGGCCGCCCGGGTCAGGCTGCGCACGTCGCCAACCTGGTCGGCGGTCATCAGGGTGACCACGGTGCCGGCGTTCCCGGCCCGCGCGGTCCGACCGGAACGGTGCAGGTAGGCCTTGTGCTCCGTGGGCGGATCGGCGTGCACGACCAGCGCCACGTCGTCCACGTGGATGCCGCGGGCGGCGATGTCAGTGGCCACCAGCACGGTGACTTCGCCGCTGTGGAAGGCCTCGAGGTTCCGGGTCCGAGCGTTCTGGGCCAGGTTGCCGTGCAACTCGACGGCCGGCACGCCGCTGCGATTGAGCTGGCGCGACAAAGCCTTGGCCCCGTGCTTGGTCCGGGTGAAGACGACCGTCCGACCGGGCGCGCTGGTCAGGTCGATCAGGATCGGCAGCCGCTGTTCGCGCTGCACGTGCAGGACGTGGTGGGACATCTCGCTGATGGGTGACTGTGCCGAGTCGGCCTCGTGGGTGACCGGGTCGACCAGGAACTGGCGGGTCAGCGCATCGACGGCGTGATCGAGAGTGGCCGAGAACAGCAATCGCTGTCCGCGACGCGGCGTCAGCGACAGCAGCCGCCGTACGGCCGGCAGGAAGCCCAGGTCGGCCATGTGATCGGCCTCGTCGAGCACGCAGATCTCCACCTCACCGAGCGAGCAATGGCCCTGCGCGATGAGGTCTTCGAGCCGGCCAGGACAGGCCACCACGATGTCGACTCCGGCGCGCAACGCCGTGACCTGCGGGTTCTGACCGACTCCGCCGAAGATGGTGCAACTGGTCAAGCCGGCCACCTTGGCCAGCGGGATGAGCGCGGCCTGGATCTGACCGACGAGTTCCCGGGTCGGCGCCAGGATGAGCGCCCGGGGGGCCTTGGGCCGCGAGCGGGGCGCGCCGGAGAGTCGCGCGATCAGCGGGAGCAGGAACGCGTAGGTCTTGCCCGATCCGGTGCGGCCGCGGCCGAGTACGTCGCGGCCGGCCAGTGAGTCCGGCAATGTCGCGGCCTGGATCGGGGTCGGTGTGGTGATGCCCTGAGCAGACAGGACGTCGGACAGGCGTGCAGGCACGCCGAGGGTTGCGAAAGTAGAAATGAGAGCGCCATCCGTACGGTGTCCCACCAACAGCCGGGATCCGAAGGTTTCGGGCGGCTACGCACGGAGCAGATGCCACCTGCTACGACGTGCGGACAACTCGCGGCAGGAACTCGGGCGAGCTGAAGCCTTCACTCTAGCCGAAAGGTGAGGGCCGGCCCGATCAGGCGGGTGCGATGTGGGAGAAGGCACACACGAAGCGTCCCGCGCGGTGTCAGCGAACGAATTCGACCTGGGCTCCGACCAACTCATAGGTATTGCGGGCGCGTAGATCGCAGGTGGCCAGTACGACCTCGTGATCCAGCGCGGCCAGCGCGACCATGGCGTCGTAGACCGCCCCGCCCGAGATCCCCTGCCGACCGAAGCGTTCGATCATTCCGTCGGCGGTGGCCGCTGAGATGTCCACCCGGGTTGGGAATCTCGTTTCGATCAACCGGGCTGCATCGGCGGGCGACAGGCGGGCATCACCCGGCAGACGGGTCAAGACCGCGTAGGTCTGGTAGCGCGCATGGCCCGCCAGGGACACCTCGCGTCGATCCCACCAGGTCGTCGCGCCGGAGTGAAAGGTGTGCGACGCCAGAAGAAGTGGAACCGCAAGGCTGGTGTCGAGGACCAAATCGGTCACCGACGCAGCGCGTCGATGACGCCGAAGATGGTCTCGCTGTCGACCGCCGTCGTGCCTCTGGCCACCAACACGCCGTCCTCTTCGACCAGCTCCGCCGTGCGGCCTCCTGGGATGACGGACAGGCCCGCCCCATAGGCGGAGATGTCCACCTGGGTGCCCGGCCGAAGTCCCAGGCTGTCGCGAAGGACCTTGGGCACGACGATTCGCCCGCCCGAATCGATCGTTGTCTCCATGGCACGACGGTACCATTCGGCTACCATTTCCAACATGCAGGGTTACCTCTGCCGCTAGGGTCCCCCCATGTTGTTGGGCGAGGATCTGCTGCTCCTGCTGCTGGGGCCGGATGGCAAGACGCTCGGTCGGGTGCGCGGGCCGCTGGCCGGCGCGGTGGTCTGGGATCTCGCTCAGGTCGGGGCCATCCGTCTGGACGCGAACGGCAAGCACGCCATGCTGTCCGCACCACCCGCCGATCTGGACCCGCTGCTTCGGGCGGCTTTCGACCGGCTCGCCGGAAAACCGCCAAAGGAAGCATCGGATGCCGTGCGCACCCTGCTCGACTTCGCCGGACCCGCCTTGCGTGACCGGCTCGCGTATCGGGGGATGATCACGCCGACCGGGCCGTCGCCCTTTCCGGACCCGACCTACCGATCCGCCGTCGTCGCCCATCTCCAGCGGGTCATCGCCGGCGAGGCGGACGCCGATCCCCGCAGCGCCGCGTTGATCGCCCTGATTGCGATGACCGGCGGCATCTCTCGGCTGGAAACCCGGGTCAACTGGCCGCGCATCCATGCCGTCCAGGAATCCAGCTGGATCACCAAGGTCACCCAGTTCGTGACCGGCAAACCTGGAAGTCCGGACTGGCTGATCTTCTGGAACTAACCCCTACAGACTCAACACCAGATCCCGAACCGCCGCGGGCTGAGACAGGAAGGGGTGGTGTCCGGTCTCGAACTCGACGACATGACCGGCCCGACGGGCGAACTCGCGTTGCCGGAGTGCCGGGGTACCCCGGTCCTGCGTACAGACCAGGTAGGTCGTCGGGATCTGCTGCCAGGCCGCGGCCCGGGTGGGCTCGGTGACCACTCGCAGACTCTGCCGGGCGAGATGATCACCGGCCTGCGTTGCGGTCTCGAGATCGCAGTCCTGCAAGAAGGTGTCGACCAGCAGCTCAGGACGAACCCCGAAGGTTCCACCCACCGGGTCGGCGTCCAGGAACGGGGCCGGCGCCTCATCGCCGAACGATGACAGGCTCTCGCCCACCTGGGGCAGGTAGCTGGAGATCAACAGCACGTGGCGGACCGATTCGACCCCCGCCGCGGCTTCTGCCGTGACGATTCCGCCGTAGCTGTGAGCGACCACCACCGTGGGTTCGTCGCTGGCAGCCAACACTTCTCGCACCGCGGCCACGTCTTCGGCCAGCCCCGGCCCCTCGGCGCTCGCGGGCGTGGCCGCTTCACCACAGCTCGGCAGGAGCGGGGTCGCGCTGGCCACACCATGTTCCGCGAGCAGCTCCGCGGTGCGGTGCCACCACCACGATCCGTCCCGGACGCAAGCCCCATGCACGAACACCACCCGCACCGCAACCTCCAGGTTCTTCGTGGTTTCTCATCAATGACGGTAGACGTCTGTCATCCATCTAAGACCTGTGCTACGCGTGCTACGGTGACAGGGTGGAGAGGATCAGTCACCGTGAACTTCGCAATAACAGTGGAGCAGTCCTGCAGGCCGTCTTGGCCGGCGAGTCCTACACGGTGACCAATAACGGCACCCCGGTGGCGCTGCTGCGGCCGATCGACGGCGACCACATCGAGCTACGGCCCAGTCGACCCGCCCGGACCGATCGCGGCTTCGCCACGTTGCCTCGAATACCCGCCAACACCACCGTCGCCCAGGCGTTGGGCGAGCTGCGCGACGACCGATGACCCGGTTCTACCTGGACACCTCAGCAGCCGGAAAGCTTCTCGTCGAGGAGGCCGAATCGGCCGCGTTGGCCGCATGGGCCGACCAAGAGGACGTGGAGGTCGTCGCCACGGACCTGTTGGAGACCGAGCTGCGACGGCTGGCGCAGCGGCTCTCCATCCCCCAGCCGACCGTAACCGAACTGCTCGATCGTGTCGCCTTGTACGAGGTCGCGCCCAGTATGTTCCGCGGAGCGGGCGTGCTGCCCGGTCGCACCCTGCGGTCCTTGGACGCACTGCACCTCATCGGGGCGATCCGGCTGGGAGTCCGCGCCATCGTCACGTATGACCTGCGGCTGGCGGCTGCGGCCGGTGAGGTCGGCGTGGCCGTCTTCGCCCCCGCGTGACCGCCGGTCAGAGGGTGACGACCACTTTCCGGGCGGAGACTCCCTGACCCAGTCGTTGCAGCGCGGCGGGGATCGATTCGAGGCCGTCGCCGATCACCAACGCTTCCGGCTCGGCTCGAAAACGACCGTCCATCAACGCGTCCGGCAGGAAGTCGGCGTAGATCGCCTTCCCGATGTCGTTGTCCTTCAACGTGCCGCCCCAGATTGCCGTGAGCGTGATGCCGCGCCGCCGCACCTGCCGGGCCCGCAACCGGGTGAGCGGGGTCGGCTGGGACGAGGCCACCCGGCCGGCCCCGGTGGCCGCCGCCAGCTTCAGGCACGGGCCCAGCGCGTGAGCACCGATGGCCAGGATGCCGGCCACCGGCCGACCGGCCACCGCGCGAACCAGATCGTCCACCGCGGTCGAGCTGCGGTAGTCGACTGCTACCTCGGCCCCCAAAGATTTGACGTAGTCGAAGTTCCGGGGAGATGCGGTGGCCACCACGGCGTAGCCGGCGTTGCGGGCCAGCTGAACGGCGTTACTGCCCACGCTGGTCGAGGCACCCCAGACCACGACCACTTCATTGCGGTCGGGTGCCCCCGCACGCGGCCGGTCCAGGGCCAGGTGATCGGTCTGGAACAAGCCGACCGCGGCCGTGGACAAAGCCAGCGGCAACACCGCGGCCTGCGCGAACGACAGTGCCTCCGGGATCGGCGAAGTCAAATGCTCGCTGAGCACGCCGAATCGCTGGAACGCCCCCTCGGCCGCCCGGTTGCGGGAACGTTCCACTCCCACCGCATGCCCGACCACGCGGTCCCCGATCCGGAAACGCGTCACAGCCGCACCGATCTCGACCACCTCGCCGGCCACGTCGGAGCCCAGGACGGCGGGATAGTCAAGCCAGGGCAACACCACGTATCGGGCCGGGACGGGCAGGGCGTCGATCGGATTCACGGCGATCGCCCTCGACCGCACGACGATCTGGTCGTCGCCGGGGTGGGTGTAGGTCGTGGGGCCGACCGCCGACTTTCCGTTCCGGCGCGTCGACCAGGCGAGGCCGTCCGGATCGGAAAGGAAGGTGCCGCCGCAGGTTTCGGCCAACTCGGAACCGAACAGGGCCGCCGGCGTGTACGCCCCAGGCCGGCCTTGGCCGTCGAGCAGCCGGTGGGTGACCTCGGCCAACACGGCGACTGTGAACGCCTGGGCGTCCTCCAGGCGCAGCCAACCGTCCTGCGTGGTGCCGTCGGCCCAGGTGACCCGGGCGTGACCCCACGAGTACGGGCGCGGGCGGGGGCGTTCGGGAAAGCGCAGGTCGGCCAGCCGCCGCCGGGCAAACGACCGGACGCCGGGGATGGCCAGCAGCCGGACACCCAGCGGAAGTGCGGCGCGGGCAACCAGGCCGGAGGGAAGCTCACTGGAGGCCGAGCGGACGTCGGCCGCACCGCTGGCCCGTTGCGCGGCCACGAGCTCGCCCAGCGGCATGCTCACCGTCCGGACCTGATGCCCGTCGGGCAGGGTCAACTTCAGCGGATGGCTGGCCAGCCGGTCCGGAGCCAAGCGCCCACCCGCATACCGGCGGCCCTGGAAGCGGCCCCCGCCGGGCAGGTCCGGTAAGCCTTCGACCATCGTCCCGGCCAGCGCGTCACCGACCCGACCGGCTTCCGTTTCCAACGAGGGGATCATGTCCACCCGCACCCGCACTGCGCCCGGACGACCGGCGCACAGCCGGGTGACCACGCTCTCGGTGGCGGTCACCCCGAACCCGGCCCCGGTGACCAGCACGGATCCGGCCGCCACCGCCTCGGCGTCACGGTCGAGCAAGGCCGAGACCGCGCCGGTGTCGTTGGCCAGATCCACGTAGTGACTGCCCACCTGCACACAGGCATCAACCAGCGCCGGAGCGGACTCGGAGAACGGCCCGACGGTATTGACCACCACGGCCGGCCGGTGCTGCCGAATCTGATCCGCCATGTCGGCGATCCCCGCCGCCGACCGCGCCTCGACCTGCAGTGCGACGGCCAGGGAATCCAGCCGGGTGGCGTCACGCCCCACCAACACGGGCGCATGCCCGAGGTCACGCAGGGCCGCGGCCACCGCCTGCCCGGACCTGCCGGTACCGCCGAGGATCCATGCCTGTTTCATATTTCACTCCAGATCTGATGACATCGTGTGTCATCACCATAGCGCGTGATGACATCCGATGTCATCGCCTATCCTCGGGGGGTGAGCAGATGGGAGCCGGACGCCGGGGAGCGCCTGCGCGAGGCGGCGTTGCAACTGTTCGCCGAGCAGGGGTTCGCACCCACCACCGTTGCCCAGATCACCGCCCGGGCCAACCTGACCACCCGCACCTTCTTCCGCCATTTCGCCGACAAGCGCGAGGTGATCTTCGGTGGCGACGAGATTCCGGAGCTGGCCCGTCGGATGATGGGCGAAGCCGTCGGTGACCCGATTCAGGTGCTGGCCGACGGCCTGATCACGGTGGCCGGTGACAAATTCGACGGCCGACGTGAGGAGGTGCGCTTCGTGCGCCGGCTCATCAAGTCGGACGAGAGCCTGCGCGAGCGTGACCTGGCCAAACGCAGCGCGTTGGGCGATGTGATCCGAGACGGGCTGCGGGCGCGCGGGATTCCGACGATCACGGCGCGGGTGCTGGCCGAATTGACGGTGTCGATCCTGCATGCCGCGCTCGACGAATGGCTCGACCGAGAGGACGATCAGCCCCTGGCCGCCATCGTGGCGACGACGTTTGCCGACCTCGCCTCACGTTTCGATCGGGTCGAGGCGCTTCCGACGCCGCGGTGACACCATCCATCACGGTCGACGGAGGGGGAGAGCTTGTGACCGAAGCCAACCGATACGAGCACGAGGAACTCGAGTTCGCCCGGGCCATCACCTTCTTCGACGCGATCTTCGCGTTCTCGGTCACCCTGTTGATCACGAGTGTGGATGACTTCTCCGCAGAAGCCTGGACCAGCTTGCCGGCCTTGTGGAAGGCGAACGGATCGTCGCTGACCGCCTTCGCGATCAGCTTCCTGGTGGTGGCGAGTTTTTGGCGCAGCAGCCATCAGCAATTGAGCTCGTTCCGGGCTCTGGATCGCCCTGTGGTGACGCTGAATTGCGTGGTCATGTTCGCCATCGTGCTGATTCCCTTCAGCACCGAGGCGTTGGGCAAGAACAAACTCGCGGGGCTCCCGCTGCCGGTTGCGGTGTACGCCATCAACATCATCGCGGCCTACGTGTTGCAGATTGCCGTCGTGGTGGTGGCCGACCGGCGCGGCCTCCGGGGCACGCCGATGACCCGCCGGCAGTTGCGGGCCCAACTGACCGTCAACGCCGTTCTCCCGATTGTCTTCCTGGTTTCCATCCCGATCGCCTACACGGCCGGCCCGCAGTGGGCGGAGTGGACCTGGGCCACGATCCCGGTCTTGATTCCGGTCGCGAACAGGTGGGGGGCCCGGGGCGCCGGCCCCAGCTGAGGTGGTCTCGGTCCCCAGACCCGGCCGTAGGGAGCGATATTCTTTGCCTGCGCACATGGCCATCACCGGCTCAAGGGCGGCTGGAGGCCATATGGAGCGGGAGGCGGTCGACCGCGAGCGGGTGGCCGAGCACGTCCGGCAGGTGTCGGACATCCTCGGGCACCGCAAGCTGAAGCGGCATGTCAGGCGGGCGGCGCGGCAGGTGCCCGGCAAAGGCTCACGCCACGACCGGATCAGTGGACTGCTGCACACCGATCTGGGCGCCACCGAGTCCTCCGGCGGCGCCGCACATCCCGGCGTGCCGTACATGTCCCGGGCGCCGTTGGTGAGTCTGCTGCAGAGTCATGTCGACGTGTCGGTACGGACGAAGAACGTGCCGCCGCCGCCCGGTGGACGTGGGTTCCTGCGCCGAGCGACCCTCAAGGTGTCGACCTTGCTGCACCTTCGGCCGGGAACGCTGCTGCCCGACGATCCCGAGTGGTACGTGTACATCGCCATCGCGATGCTGGGCCACCTGGCCCGCGGAAATCACCGGTTCAACCAACGGCCCGCCGAGATCGACATCGCCGACAATGCGCGGATCGTCGTCGTCGGCGACTGGGGCACCGGGTTGGCCGGTGCACAGGAAGTGGCCGAACAGATGGGCCGCGCCATCTCAGAGGCCTACGACCAAGGCCGCCAGGTGCACGTCGTCCACCTCGGCGACGTCTACTACTCGGGTCTGTCCCTGGAATATCGCCGGCGCTTTCTGAGGTACTGGCCGGTCAGCGCGGCGCAGGCCGCGGCCGGGGTGACGTCCTGGTCCTGCAACGGCAATCACGACATGTACAGCGGTGGCTACGGCTATTTCAAGACCTTGCTCGGCGATGCCCGCTTCCGGGCCCAGCGCTCCTCGGACAACAAGCCCACCAGCTACTTCCGGCTGCGCTCGTCCTCCTGGAATTTCGTCGGCCTGGACACCTCGTGGGATCCCGATGTGGTCTCTCAGGGCCAGTCGGGCGTACTGGAGGATCCGCAAGCCCAGTACGTCGCCGACACCGCCGCTGATACGACGCGCAAGCTCGCCCTGTTCAGCCATCATCAGCTCATCTCGGTCTACGAGAAGCAAGACGTGCAGGCGCTTCCGGGCAAACTCGCGGGCGTGCTCGACCAACACGGGATCACCGCCTGGTGGTGGGGGCACGAGCACCGGGCGATCGCCTACGGCGAGACCCGAGGGGTCCGCTATCCGCGCTGCCTGGGAAACGGTGGCGTCCCCGTGCCGCCCGACCCGCCACCGCCTGGTGGGGCCGAGATCACTTGGCGCAGCACGAGAACCGTCGAAGGCGACGGCTCCGTGCTGACCCGGTCCGGCTTCGCCGTGCTGGACCTGTCCGGTGATCACATCGAGGTGAGCTACCGGGACGACGACGGGCACGAGAGCTTCCGGGAAACCGTCAGCTGAAGGGTTTCTCCCGCGGGGCGGGGCCCCGGATCCCGTCGATCATGATGGCCAGATAACGCTGCCGCAGGGTGGGCCCCGAGGTGGCGTCCGGGGCGGACCCGACCAGCATGATGAGGTCGGTCAGGCTCAGGTCGGCCCGGATATCCCCTGCGGCCTGGGCAGCGGTGAGGAGCCCGTGGATGGCCCGGGTGGCCCGGGCGGCATGCCCTTGAGGTTGGCTGACCAGCGTCTTGGTGTCGGTCTCCAGGCCGAGCCGGGCAGCTGCGTGTTTGACCGCGGCGTCACTGGCGTAGCAATCGGCGATACGGGCGAGTACCGACTCGAAGACCGGCCCCGCCGGTGTGCGCCCGGCGGCCACCTCCTGTGCCCCGTCCTCGGCGGTATCGGCAATGACCGCGATCGTCTCGTCCAGAACCGCGGCGACCAGGTCGGTCTTCGTCGGGTAGTGCCGGTAGAGGGTGCCCACGGCCACTCCGGCCCGCTCGGCCAGCGTCTCCATGGTGAAGTCGCCTCCGGCCGTGTCGATGAGCTGTCGGGCCGCGGCCAGCACCGCGGCTCGGTTGCGCTGTGCGTCGATCCTCACCTTTACAAGATGAACCATCACTCACTATCTTGGCAAAGGTGAATATCACTTCATCTTGGAGGACACCATGAGCTGGACCCTGCCCGACCTGCACGGCCGCACGGCCATCGTGACCGGGGCCAACGCGGGTCTGGGTCTGCAGGTCGCGACGGCGCTGGCCGGGGCCGGAGCCACCGTCGTGCTCGCCTGCCGGAACCAGGTCAAGGGTGCAGACGCGGTCCGCTCCATCCGCGCTGCCCATCCCGCCGCGGACGTCTCGGCCGCGCCACTGGATCTGGCCGATCTGAGCAGCGTGCGTGCGTTTGGCACTGCGTTCGCGGCCGAACACGACCGCCTGGACCTCCTGGTCAACAACGCGGGTCTGATGGCCGTCGATGAGGCCCGCACCGTGGACGGGTTCGAGATGCAGCTCGGTGTCAATCACCTCGGCCATTTCGCGCTGACCAATCAACTGCTGCCGCTGCTGACCGCCACCCCGGCGTCGCGGGTCGCCTCCGTGTCCAGCTTCGGCCACCGCGCCGGCCGGATCGACTTCGACGACCTGCAGGCCACCAGGCGATACCGCCGTTGGCCGGCCTACTTCCAGAGCAAACTGGCCAATCTGCTGTTCACCGCGGCCCTGCAGGAACGGCTCTCCGGTCTGGGCAGTACGACCCTCGCGGTCACCGCACATCCCGGGTTCAGCCGTACCGACCTGGGCACCGAGGGGGCCAGCCTGTCGAACCGGGCCATGAAGGTCGTCGTCCCGATGTTCACCCAGTCCGCCGCCCGCGGCGCCCTGCCGATGCTGCGCGCCGCCACCGACCCGTCCTGCCGCGGCGGGGAATTCTTCGGGCCCAGGTACATGACGGCCGGACCTCCGGTGCTCGAGAAGCCGTCCCGCCGTGCCCGCGACCGCGAGGTGGCTGATCGGCTCTGGACCGTTTCCGCTCAGCTCACCGGCGCGGACCATTTCGTCCATTGACCGGTCACACGTGGTCGTCCAGCCATCGGTTCCAGGTCGTCAGGCGTCGCCAGGCATCGGCCACGATCGTCCGGCACTGCGGGGTGTGCAGCCAAGGTTCCACATCGAGCACCTTGTGCAGGGCCAGATTTCGCAGTCGCAGCAGGTCGATCCGGGGATGATCGCGGGGCCAACCACGAGGAGCCGTGGTGAGCGGGTCCCCATCGAGCTCGAACCCGTCGACGCGGAATTCCGCCAGGACCCGGTCGAAGGATCCGGCCACCTCGGGGCGATCCACCGCGAGACGAAACCGTTGCAGCGTGGCGGTGTCCGGGTGCCAGCGGCCTCCCGCGACCATCAACCCGTCCAGGCCGAGCTGGAAGTACAGCACCGGACCGACTGGATCCCGCTCGGCGGCCATCGAGCAGAACTCCTGGTACGGCCGCTTGTCCGGGCTGAACCGGACGTCGCGTTGCGGCCGGAACCGGTGGATCGGGCCGAACTCGTCCTCCAGGTCATCGGCCAGGCGGACCAGCGGCTCACCAATGGCCCGGTCGAAGTCGGCCTTGTGGGCGCGCCAGTACGCGGAGCTGTTGTCCGCCGCGAGGCCTTCGAAGAACTCGATCGCCTCGCCGAAGCCGGTGAAACTCACCCCAGCATCGCACCACGAATCATGCCGAAGGGTTGTGTGTCTCGCCCAGATCCAGCGCGAAGATGACCTTGTCGTCGCCCGCATCGTAGAACTGCCTGATCACGGCCTCCTGCCGATAGACCAGGCCGGCGTAGAAGTCCCGCTGAGCGTGGAATTCGGCGACGCCCGAGGTCTCGATGAGCAGGAGTCGGGCTCCCCGCGACCGTAGATCGTCCTCGACGAACCGGACCACGCCGCGTCCGTGTCCCATGCCTTGGTGGTCCGGGTGGACCGCGAGCAGGTACAGATTCCAGGTCCCCCGGGTCATCCGCTCGGGTGCGTAGTAGCCCAGGGCCACGACCGCAGCGCCCACGACGCCGACCACCCAGAAGTCCGACCCAGCCTGCTCGGAGAAGAACGCGTCGAGGGTGTCGCCGACCTCGTCGAGCTCCTCGGCGGCGAACAGTCCGACGTCCGCGACCAGGGCGTGCATCGCCGCCCGATCTGCCGGCTCCGCCGACCGCACCGCAAGGGGCTGTGACTCGTCCACCGGGGCAGCATGACCCACCCACCGCGCTCCCCAAAGCGCTTTATGCAGGGTCATCCATCAGCGCGTGCCACCGTCGATGACCTCGAGAAGCCGGTGGATCGCCGCCTCCCGGGCGTCGGCCGGCAGGTCGCGCAGCGGGCCGTCCAGCAGCACGGCCAGACCGTGGACGGCCGCCCAGGCCGCGATGTCCATGTGCGGGCGGTGGGCCGGGGCCAGGGTGCCGGTGTCGACCAGGTCATCCAGACAGCGCCTGAGCAGTTGGAACGGTGGTGCGCCGGCCGGGTCGGCCGCCGCGTGCTGTTGGAAGGCCACGGCGAAGAGGCCGGGCTCGGTCAGCGCAAAGTCCAGGTAGGCCAGACCGGTGGCCCGGAACCGGGCGCGGGCCTGCTCGGACTCGCTGCCGGTGGCCGGACCGGCAGCGATCGCGGCGTGCATGCGATCGGCCATCTGTTGTCCGGCGTGCTCGGAAATGGCCGCGAGCAGAGACGCGCGGTCGGCGAAATGGCGGTAGGCGGCCGAGTTGCTGACCCCGGCCCGCCGCTGCACGTCTCGCAGCGACACCGCCTCCGGTCCGCCCGCCCGGGCCAGGGCGATGCCCTCGGCCAGGAGCACCGCACCCAGATCGGGGATCGATCGACGCGATCCGGTTCGGGTATCGGGCACCTCGGGCCTCCTTGTTGACAGTGCTAACTAGCCGTGCCAGTATCGCCCTTGTTGACAGTGCTAACACGAAGCGAAAGGCCTCGACAATGAGCGCAGCATCGCACGCGGATCTCGCCACCCCCGGCCAGCGCAGCGGGTCTAGACCGGACGAGCCATCACCATCACGGCCCGGGCGTCGGGCGAGCCGACCGGTACTGGTGTTGGTGGTCGTGCTTCTGGCCGCGCTGGCCATCAATGTCGAGACCACCGTGGTCAACGTGGCCCTGCCCACGCTGAACATTGCCCTGGGCTCCTCCACGCGGGGCCTGCAGTGGATCGTCGATGCCTACAACGTGGCCTTCGCCGCGCTGGTCCTGGCCGGAGGCACGGTGGGCGACCGGTTCGGCCGCCGTCGCATCCTGGTGCTGGGTCTGCTGCTGTTCGCCGCGTCGTCCGTGGCGGCGGCGTACTGCTCGGCCACCGGCCCGCTCATCGCCGCCCGTTTCGCGATGGGCGCCTCCTCGGCGCTGATCTACCCGACCACCCTCGCGATCATCACCGACACCTTCCGGGACCGGCGCAAGCGAGCCGCGGCGATCGGGGCCTGGGGTGCGGTCAGCGGACTCGGTGTGGCCATCGGCCCGATCCTGGGCGGTGCATTGCTGCAGGCGTTCTGGTGGGGGAGCCTGTTCCTGGCCTTGGCTCCGGCCGCGGTGATTGCGGCTGTCGCGGCCTGGCGGGTGGTGCCCGACTCCCGGGAACCGCACCGGCCGCGGCTGGACCGGATCGGCCTGCTCGCGTTCGTTGTCGCGCTGGGCACCTTGGTGTACACGGTCATTTCCGCCCCCGACCGGGGCTGGCTCTCGCCCCTGACCCTGGGGGGATTCCTGCTGGCCGCGATCGCCCTGACCGCGTTCGTGCTGGTCGAGCGCCGGCAGTCGGATCCGCTCATCGACGTGAGCCTGTTCACCAACCTGCGCTTTTCCGCGGCCAGCGGCGCCGTCACCGTCGCGTTCTTCGCCCTGTTCGGGTTCATCTTCCTGATCACCCAGTTCATGCAGGAACTGCAGAACCTCGGGGCGCTCGAGACCGGTGTCCGCATTCTGCCGGTGGCCCTGTCCATCGCGGTCGCCTCGGTCCTCGGGACCCGACTGGGCGTCGGCCGATTCGGGACCAAGGCGGTGGTCGCCACCGGGCTGATCATGCTCACCGCAGCGTTCGCCTGGGCCGCCTTCCTGGACCCGTCGGTGCCCTACGCGCAGGTCGCCCTGCAGATGGTGCTGCTGGGCGGCGGACTGGGACTGACCACGGCCCCGGCCACCGACTCGATCATGGGCGTGGTCCGGCCCGAGCAGGCCGGCGCCGGGTCGGCCGTGAACGACGCCACCCGCCAGATCGGCGGCACCCTCGGCGTCGCCGTCATTGGCAGCATCTACTCGACCCTGTACCTGCGCCATTTGAATCAGTCCCCCGTCATCGCCGCCCTGCCCGCCGGACCGGCCGACACTGCCCGCCAAGGGCTGGCCCAGGGCCTGGCCGTGGCGGCCCACGCCCCGACCCAGGTGTCTGCACTGATCCGAACCACGGTCAACGACGGCTTTGTCGCCGGCCTGCACGCCGGATGCCTGACCGCGGCCGGGATCTGCCTCCTCGGTGCGGCCGCCGTGCTGGCCGTGCTCCCCGCTCGCCCGAAGCCTTCTTCCTGAGCGTCTCGGGCCCTGCACACCCCGTCGCCGCATACTCGGAAGGTGACCACGAGGCCCTCATGCGCCTGACCGCCCAGGCCGCCCGGGACCGGTTCCGGCAGCAGCGGGTGGCCCGGTTGGCCACCGTCTCCGCCGACAGCACACCGCATCTCGTGCCGGTGACGTTCGCCGTCCTGGACAAACGAATCGTCTTCGTGATCGATGACAAGCCGAAGAGCACAACGGAACTGCGGCGGCTGGACAACATCGCCGCCCACCCGAGCGTGTGTCTGCTGGCCGACGTCTACGACGACGACTGGAGCCGACTGTGGTGGGTGCGGGCGGACGGCACGGCCTGCGTGGTCGACCGCGACGACGAGGCCGTCGATGCGCTGGCCGCCCGCTACCCCGCCTACCGGCAGCGTCGCCCGCGCGGGCCGGTGGTCTCGATCGAGGTCGACGGGTGGACCGGTTGGGCCGCCGGCGCCTTGGCGGGAAACGACCGCCGGCCTCGACCCTGATCTCGCCGGTCAGCCGCGCGGGATCGCCTCGGGGGGCAGCGGAAGCGTCGGGGGCGGCGGCAGGAGGGTGGTCAACAACGCGTCGAATTGCTCGACCTGCTCCGGGGTGAGGGCGGCGAAGGCCCGGGCCAGGACCTGCTCGACGACGGCGTCGGCGGCCCGGCGCACCTGTTCGCCCTTCTCGGTGACGCGATGGCGAACCGCTCGACCGGGGCCGGATACCCGCTCGATCAGCCCACGTTCGATCATTCGACTGGCCAGCGCGCCGAACGACTGATCGGTCTGGTATGTCAGTCGGGCGAGGTCGTGCAGCGACGCGTCGGGGTTGCGGTGCAAGTGGCGCAACGCATCCCACTGCACCGGACTGACGTCGAGCGGCGCCAACTCGGCGTTCATGGCCCGGAAGTGCCGGACCTGCAGCCGTTTGATCGAGGCCCCGACCTCGCGCAGCGGTCGACTCATGCCATCACTCTAACGGTGTTCTTCACATGCTTGGATAAGTGTGCTTGTATAAGGTCACTTACAACGAGGAGCCGGCATGACCACGATCGCCACCACCGTCGAACTTCGCCCCGCCGATCGGCCCCGGCCGATACCGGTCACGTTCGCGCAGCAAGGCCAGGGCCGGCCGGTCCTGGTCTTGCACGGCGGGGCCGGGCCCCAGTCCGTCACCGAATTCGCTGCCCAGTTGGCACAGGAAACGCATGTCCGGGTCATCACCCCCACCCATCCGGGTTTCGCCGACACCCCGCGCCCGGAAGGGCTCGACAGCGTCGCCGAGCTCGCCACCCTCTACCTCGCCCTGCTGGAGGAACTGAACCTGGTCGACGTCACCGTGGTCGGCAATTCGCTCGGCGGTTGGATTGCGGCGGAGATGGCCCTGGCCGGATCGGCCCGCATCGCCCGGGTGGCGCTGCTCGACGCGGTCGGCATCGACGTTCCCGGCCATCCGGTGGCTGATGTCTTCTCGATGGCAGTGCCCGAGATCCTGCGGCGCAGCTTCGCCGATCCGGCGCCGTTCGCTGTCGACCCCGCCGCCATCGGACCCGAGGCGAGACGAACGGCCGCGGCGAACATGACTGCCCTGGCCGCGTACGCCGCTTCCCCGACCATTCCGCCGGAGCGAATGGCGGCCGCTACCTCGGCAACCATGGTGATCTGGGGGGAACAAGATCAGATCGCGGACCTGGACTACGGGCGGGCCTTTGCGGCGGCGTTCCCGAACGCGAGCCTGCACATCCTGAGCGGCGCCGGGCATCTACCGCAGCTCGAGGTCCCGGAGCAGGTGGTCGCCCTGGTGACACAGTTCCTGACCGACACGGCGGCGTGGCAGCACGATTTCACGGTCAACACCACCGTCCCGCCCGAGGCGATCTGGGCGAGCTTGCGCGACCTCTACACCGGAACCAAGCTCAGCGAGCACAGTGACGACAGCGTCATCCACGGACCGTTTGCCGCCGGAACGAAAATGTCGATCACTCCGTACGGAGCCGACTTCGTGGTCGAGTGCGAGATCACTGAGCTCGCGGACGACACCTACGCCTACCGCTCCAACTTCAACGGGCTTTACCTGACCAGCCGCCACACGCTGACCCGGTTGGCTGCCGGCGGTACCCGGATCAATCACCACAGCCAGGTCGCGGGTCCGCGAGCGGAGGTGGTGGGCCCGCAGATCGGTGCCCGGATCACCTCGGATCGCGCCGAGACGATGGTCGAACTCATCGGCGCCGCTGCCCGCAGTCGGGGCGTAGCGTCGAAGGCATGAGCTCGAGCCAGACCTTCACATTGGCGGACAAAGTGGTGCGGCGCATCGGCTATGGCGCGATGCAGCTTCCGGGCAGAGGTGTGTTCGGCCCGCCCCGGGACCGGGATGAGGCCATTCGGGTGCTGCGGCGCGCGGTCGAGCTGGGCGTCAACCACATCGACACCGCGCAGTACTACGGACCCGATGTGTCCAACGAGCTCATTCGCGCCGCGCTCTACCCCTATGCCGAGGACCTCGCCCTGGTGTCGAAGGTCGGCGCTCTCCGGGACGCCAAGGGCGGCTGGATACCGGCGCAAACCCCGGCCGAGCTGCGGGCCGGCGTCGAGGACAACCTGCGCTCCCTCGACATCGAGCAGCTGACTGCGGTGAATCTGCGCCGTCTGGATGACAATGCCGGCGTGGTGCCGTTCGAAGACCAGCTGGCCGAGATGGTGGCGTTGCGCGACGAGGGGAAGATCGCGGGCGTGGGTGTGTCCACGGTGTCCGCCGACGAAGTCGAGCTGGCCCACCGGGTCGCCGGAGTGGTGTGCGTGCAGAACGCGTTCAGCCTGGTCGATCAGAAGGACGCGGCCGTCGTGGACCAGTGCGCAGCGGCCGGAATCGCCTACGTGCCTTATTTCCCACTCGGTTCCGCGTTCCCGCACATGCCCAAGGTGACCGACCAACCGGCGATTCAAGCGGTCGCCGAGCGGCTCGGGCACTCCCCCAGCCAGGTGGGTCTGGCCTGGTTGCTGGCTCGGGCGGAGAACATCCTGCTCATCCCGGGTACCTCGTCGGTGGCGCACCTGGAGGACAACATGGCTGTAGGCGCGGTCGAGCTGACCGACGCGGACCTGGCCGAGCTGAATCAAGCCGCCTGAATCACCTCGTCGGCGACCCGCTGCGCCACGCCGCCGGAGTAGGGGGCAGGCAAAAACAGCGCGACATGGATGTTGCGGAATCCGCCGTCGGCCGACCTGCCAATGGTTGAGACGGCATTCTCGTGGCCTTACAGCGTTTATCCGCCAATCCGTCGTTGCTTCCCGGGGCCGGATATCATGAAGAACCCGTCTTTTGGGGCCACTGAAGCGTAGGGGCCAAACGTGTACGTACCGGAGGCCCACAGTGCGCGACCAACCGCAGAACGCACGACCAGATTGCCGTCAGTCTGCATGACCAGGTAGGAACCGGCAACAAAGGTGTGGGACTCCCACTCCACGGTGTTGCCTCTGACCAGCCTCACGTCTCCGTCATGGTCCATGCGGAGGAGGTCTGATGACCAGATCCCCGTCTCGCAAGTTGGCCGGCACTGATTGATGGTGTACGGATGGACGCCGATGGCTCCGCCAGCGCCCAAGGTCTCACCCGCGAACAGGGCTGGTCGGATTGTGTATGTCGCCCAGACCGCACGGTTACCGGCCGTACGCAGGACCAAGTTTCCATCGTCTTGAAGAGACAACCAAGTCGCGCCCGACCCCCGCGTATAGGTGGCCCAGAGAGTGCGACCTCCGGCACCACGGAGCACGAGATTTCCGTCCGTCTGCATTGTCAATGTAGTCGGCTCCATTGAGTCCACGGATAGCGCGGGACTTTGCCACATGTCGTACTCCATCCCCCCGTAGAAATCATTCAACAGCAAAAGCCGATAGCCCACTTGCAACCGGATCCGCCCTGAGGGGGAATGCAGCTCACTTTGGCATTGGCCGGCGTTGCCGGTGCCTACAGTTTCTCCCGCCCGCAGAACGCTTGGGAAAGTGCTCGAGCTACAGGTGACCGCAGCGTAGGTGGCATCGGGGATGAGGTTGAACCCGACGGTAGTCAGAATCAGAACTGCGGCCATCGTGACCGCCCGTCGGCGAAACGCCTTCAACATGGCTCCTCCTGCTGAGTGCTCAGGACTGGCACCCTAGACCAGCGCACGACCGGGCCTATCTCCACAAGGGGCGGACCTCCGGGCGGCGAGTCTTACGTTGACGGATTACCCGGAGATCACTTCGTCAGCGACCCATCGGGCCACCCCTTCGGGAAAGGGAGCCGGTAGCGACAGCACGAGGTGGGTGAAGTTCGCCTCCACTGCTCGAGCGATGACGGTCCGGGCGGCGACGGGGTTGTCGTAACTGATCCCGACGACGAGCGAGCCGGCGATCTTGGCCGGATCCCGACCGATCTCGCGGCAATACCCGTCCAGTAGGGCGCGACGACTGAGTGCGTCCTCGACGTCATCCCCGGGGTAGTTCCACACGTCGGCATGTCGGGCGACGACCTGCAAAGTGGCTTTTGCCCGCCCGCCGATGACAAAGGGCGGCTTTTGCGCGGGCTTCGGATTGCACCATGCCCCGGTGAGCCGGTGGTAGGTGCCGTCGAAATCGAACGGCTCGGTGTCGGTCCACAGCCGTTCGATGATCGTGCATGCCTCGGCCAGGCTGGCCACGGCGCCGGTGGCGTCCAGATAGGGCAGTCCGTTGGCGTCGTACTCGCGGCGGGCGATGGGCATGCTGGGCCGGGATCCCGCGCCGATACCGAAATCGAGCCGACCACCGGAAACAATGTCGACCGTGGCCGCGATCTTGGCCAGCATGGTCGGCGGCCGAAATCGGTTGCTGGTGACCAAGAGTCCCATCCGCAATCGGTGGGTCTGGGCGGCCAGGGCGGAGAGCAGCGTCCAGCCTTCGAAGATGGGGCCGCCCGGATCACCGCCGATGGGCAGCAGATGGTCGAAGAGCCAGGCGTGTTCGATCTGTTCGATCGCGTCAGCCTCCTGCCAGACCCGCAGGATGTCGGCGTAGTCGACCTGCTGCGGCGCCGTCATGATCCCGAACGACGGTCCACTCTTCGTGCCCATGCCGTCTCCCTCGCCGTGCCATCATTCAACTGGAACGTTGTTCCGGTTGAGCATACGGAACGTTGCTCCGTTTCACACCTTCGAAAGGGCGCCCCTGTGACCAGCCCGGCCGGCACGCCCAGGCGGGCCGACGCGCGGCGCAACGAGAAGGCGCTGCTGGACGCAGCTGCTGACGTGTTCGTGCGCTCCGGGGTACAGGCACCGGTCCGCGAGATCGCCGCCCGGGCCGGCGTCGGGATGGGCACCATCTACCGCCACTTCCCCACCCGCGCCGACCTGATCGTCGCGGTCTACCGCCACCAGGTCCAGTCCTGCGTGCAAGCCGGTGAAGCGCTGCTGGCCGGCGACGAGGCGCCGTTCGTCGCCCTGGCCCAGTGGATTGACAGGTTCGTCGACTTCCTGATCACCAAGCACGGTCTCGCGGCCGTGCTGCGCTCTGACTCCGACTTCTCTGCGCTGCATGCTCATTTCCTGGAGCGGCTGGTCCCGGTCTGTGGCCGTCTCTTGCGAGCGGCCGCCCAGCAGCACGCGATTCGCGCCGATATCGAAGCGTTCGAGCTGATGTACGCAGTCGGGAATCTCTGCGTCGGCAGCACGGATCCGAGGTACGACGCGCGCGGGATGGTCAGGTTGCTCGTCGGGGGGCTCGCCTCGCCCGGCCGCGAGCCATGAGCGCCCTGGACTAGCCTGACCTGGCCCGGTGGCTGTGCGCCTCGCCACGCCCCGAAGGCCGGAAGGCAGGAGGGATCGTGCCTGATCACCGCTTCTGGCTGCCGACCGACGTTCTCCGCCGACGACCGCCGCTCGCGCCGGGATCCGCCCCGCCGGAGAAGGCAGTGTCGGGTCAGGGGCGCTCCACCCTGATCGATTCGGCGATCTACCGCGGCGGTCAGCGCATCTTTTCCCCCAAATCGCTCACCGAGACCTATCGCGCGTTGCGCGAGGCGCGCGCCGGAATGGCCTGGATCGGGCTGTATCGGCCGGGCGCCGAAGAATTGACCTCGCTGGCCGGGGAGTTCGACCTCCACGAGCTCGCGGTGGAGGACGCCATCCAGGCCCACCAGCGGCCCAAGCTGGAACGGTACGGCAGCACCCTGTTCGTGGTGCTCCGCGCGGCCCGCTACCTCGACGACGTCGAGGAGGTCGAGTTCGGCGAGCTGCACATCTTTCTCGGGCAGGACTTCATCATCACCGTCCGGCACGCCGAATCCCCGGACCTGGCGGTCGTTCGCCATCGTCTGGAGGGCGATACGGACCTGCTGGCGCTCGGCACCGAAGCCGTTCTCTACGCCATCCTCGACGCTGTGGTCGACGGATACTTCCCGGTCGTCCACGGCATCGAGCACGACGTCGACGAAATCGAGAACCAGGTGTTCTCCGGCGATCCCGCCGTATCCCGGCGCATCTACGAGCTTTCGCGTGAGGTCGTCGACTTCAAGCGGGCCGCGCAGCCGCTGACGGCCGTCCTCGTCGCACTTTCCGCCGGCTTCGACAAGTACGAGGTCGACGACGAACTACGCCGCTCTTTACGCGACGTCGCCGACCATCTCACGGAAGTCAACGAACAGATCGACAGTCTGCGGCTGTCGTTGCGCGATATCCTGCAGGTCAACTCGATCCTGGTGGCGCAGCGGCAGAACGAGGAAATGACGGCGCTCAGCAGGACCAGTAACGCTCAGAACGACGAGGTGAAGAAGATCTCCGCCTGGGCCGCGATCGGTTTCGCCCCGACCACCATCGCGTCGATCTACGGGATGAATTTCTCGAACATGCCGGAATTGCACTGGTACTTCGGGTACCCGTTCGCCATCGCCCTGATGATCGCCGTGGCGCTCCAGCTGTATGTGGTGTTCAAGAAGCGTGGCTGGCTGTAGTCAGGACCCCGGTCGGCGCCACCGACGGCGATGCCGCCGACGGCTGCGTGAGGCTGGTTGTGGTGGAGGGCGGTGATGCGCTCTCGACGGTCGACGTGGCAGGCGCAACTGTCGAGGGCTCGGCCGACGGTTCGGTGGCCGGCGGCGCGGCGGTCGGACTCGGGTCGACGGTCTGACGAGGTGTCGGGGCCGGCGTCGTTGTCGGGGCCGGCGTCGTTGTCGGGGCGATCGACGGGGCCGCGGCCCGGCGGGGTAGCGCAACCTGGGCCGCGGCAGCCGCCGTATTCGCCAGTGAGAAGAAGGCGAAGCTCGAGCCGGTGTTGGCCAACACCGAGTAGCTCCCGGTGGTGCCGTTCGCCCGGAACGACGCCGCGGCCAGACCGTCGCTGCCCGACGTCACATTGATCTGGTTGTTGTTATTGGCCGTAAACGTACCGCTGGCGCCCGAAGCCGATGCAAAGAAGAGCACGGTCACTCCGCCGACAGGGTTACCGGCGGCATCGGTCACCAACGCCACCAAAGGCTGGGCAAACACGGCGTTGACCTTGGCCGACTGCGGCGACCCGCCGGAGACCACCACTTTGCTGGGCTGCCCCGCGGTGATGGTGATCGAACTCGTGACGACCGAGGTGAATCCGGACGAACTGGCGGTCAACGTGTAGGTGCCGACCTTGTCGATGGTCAGTGAACTGAACGCCGCCTTGCCATTGCTGTCGGTCGAGACCGTCGTGGTGCCGGACAGGGTGGCGGCACCCGGGGTGGTCAGGGCAATGGCGACGGACACCCCGGAGGTGGACAGGTTGTTGCCGTTCGCGTCGAGCAGCTGGATGATCACAGTCCCGAAGGTCTGACCGGAAGTGGCCGAGCTGGCCGGATTCTGGGCGACGGCCAATTTCCTCTGCGGACCGACCGTCACGACGTTGCTGGCCGTGCTGGTGGCGGTCCACGATCCCAGGAGAACCGCCACCACCACGTAGGTGTACTTCCCGGCCACGGTCTGAGCGTCGGTGCAGGTCGTCGCGGTGATCGTCTTGGTCGGGCTGGTCGCACAGGCCGGGCCGGCCATCCCGCCGCTGGGGGTGACCGTCACGTAGTAGCCGGTGGGGGCGGGGGTCCCCGCGGATGCCGTCCATTTGACCGTGATCTGGGTGCCGCTGACGGTGGCGGTCACCGAGGTGGGTGGGGCCAGCGTGCCCGTGACCGCAGAGCCGGATCCGCTTCCCTTACTGCTCCAATAGGCCGAGGCCGGACCGGACTCAGCCAGGAAGGCCACGAGGGAGAGCCCGAGAATCATCAGCATCCGGAGCAGGTTGGTCGACCGGGTGGCCGTCATGTGCTCACGTACTTCAAAGTGAGAACCGCGCCCCGACAGGCGTCCTGGTTGACGGGCCGATCCACGAAGCCGATCAGCGCCCCCCGAAACGGTGCGCGGCCGCCCGGGCGAAGCAGTGCGCCGACCGGCATCTGGGTCGAAGTGAGCCGGTAGTCGACCAGGTCACACGAACCCGGCGCAGCGCCGGGAGCCTTGGCAATCGCACCGATGCTGACGCTCACCTCGGTGACATAAACGTCCACCGCCGATTCGTTCTGTACTTCACCGACAATGAGCGACGGAGGCAGCCCCGGCGCGAGACCTTCGTTGATGGACGTCTGAACAACCCGAACGCTGAGCGCGGGCGGGGGTGGACAGACAGTGTCGGCTCGAGCGGGTTCGGCCTTGATCACGGCCACCGAACTGATCAGCAGGGCACCGATCAGCACGGCCGATCCCCGGTGCCCCTGACGCAGACTGAGCAGGATCGTGAGGCCGGCGGCCACCAGCGCCGCCCCGACCACGAGAACCGTCAGCAGCGGAAAGCCCGTGTTGGGCAAGCCTCCGGCGCTCCCGGTGTTCGGGAGCGGCGGGCAGGGGACAGTCACGCCTCACCTCCCGTGGTCGCAAACGGAACGGGCGTCGAGAAACCTGACGCGCCGGGCTCTAGCTGAAAGGGGTGGGATCAGGCAACGGTGTAAGCGAGGTTCACCGTCGCGCCCTTGCAGGCGTCCTGGTTGGTGGCCTTGTTGTTGAAAGCGATCGTCGCCCCGGTGAACGTCTGCGTGCTGGTGCCGGCGACGACGTCCTTGCCCACCGTCATCGTTGCGCCGGTCAGCGTGTAGTCGGTCGAATCGCAAGTGCCAGTGGGTGTACCGACGACCTTGACCGATGCAATCGAAACAGTCACGGTATTCACATAGGCATTCTGGGTGGAGGCGTTGGTGATGGTTCCGCTGATCGTCACGGCGGGCGATCCCGGAGCCAGGTTGGTGACGACGGTCGTCTGCGTCACGGTCACGGTGGACGATGTGCCCGTTGCCGCGGAGCCGGTTCCCGACCCGGTCGTCGACCAGTAGGCAAAGGCCACGCCCCCGATCAGCAAGAGCCCGGCGGAGATTGCGGTGACAATCAGCCAGCGTGGGCGCCGGCGCCGAGTGACTTCTGCGCTCTGATTGGTCGACTCGATGATGGCCATTGGCCGAACTCCTCTGCTTGGAAGTGGCGAAGGGAAACGCATGAGAAAGGACCGCGAGCTGCGGCGAAGAAAACGCTAGCAGCTCGAGTTTGTCTGGACAAGGGTCAAGATCACCAGCCGTGACGAAGCGATCACACAGTGAGCAGCGCCCTTCTCGGTCTCGTCCTACCGTGCGGACGGCCGCATGTCAGCCGCGGCGGCGGCGGTATCAGCCGTGAATCGTCACCGCATAACCGTCGGGGTCGACGAAGGTGAAGGTCCGTCCGAAGGGACTGTCGAACGGTGGAACCACGATGGTGACCCCGGCGGCGAGCAGCGAGTCGTGCAGCGCCTGGGGGTCGTCACTGGCCAGCCACAGCGCGACTCCGAAACCTGCTCTGGCACCCGGCGCGTCGAGGTCTACGCCGGGTAGGGGTTCCCGCACCGCGAACGCAATCGGGGTGGTGGTGAACACGACCGCGCCGGGCGGCCCCTGCGGGGCGCGGGTGAGCCCGAGCCTGCTCTCGTAGAACTCCGCCGCGCGTTCCAGGTCGCGCACCTGCAGGGCGATGAAGTCGGGTCCGGTGACGGTCATGGTGATGCTCCTTGGGAAGATGTCAGTGCGTTGACATGGCCATTGTGTGTCAGGATGCTGACATGAGTCAAGGCGTAGGCGTTGGCCCGGTCGAGGAGTCGGCGGGCTATGTGCTGAAGCAGGTCACCGTCGCCCTGCGGGTGGCGATGGAGGCCACCCTGCGCCCCCTGCACCTGACCGTCCCGCAGTACGTCTGCCTGGAGCTACTGGAACAGAAGCCCGGGCTGTCCAACGCCGACCTGGCTCGGGGCGCGTTCGTCACCCGGCAGTCGATGAACCTGGTGCTGCGAGGCCTGCAGGATCGGCGGCTGGTCACCCGCCCCGACCTGGCCGACCAGGGTCGGGCCCGACCCACTGTGCTCACGTCCGACGGGCGAGGACTGCTGCACTCGGCCAGTGTGGCCGTACGCGCCATCGAGCGGCGGATGCTCTCCCCGCTCACACAGGCCGCGCAGAAGCGTCTGTTGCACGATTTGACCGCGTGCGCCGCGGCTGTCGGCGAAGTGGAGCGGAGTTCTCACACTTCCGAAAAGGAGCGGTGAAGTGATCTTCACTCACCGGTTACGGAGGACGACTGTCGTTGTCACGTGGGGTTCGTACATTTCGTCGTATGGCCGTGCACGCGGCCGTCTCCGACCGGACATCACGAACAGAAGGGCCCTCTCATGGCCACCACTCAGCGACAGACCCTGATTCGTCGGGCTCTTTCCATCAGCGCCCTGGCCATCGTGGTCAGCGGGCTCGGCGTCGGCTCGCCGGTCGCCTCCGCCGCCCCGGCCAAGGTCAGCAGCATTCCGGCGCTCGGTAGCCCCGCCGCCCTGGCCGCCGTCAAAGACGCCGCGGCGACCGGTTACGCCCTCCCGGCCACGTTGGCGGCCAACTGCGGCAGCCAGTGATCTGACGGCGGCCTGCTTTCGGTCGTCGAGCAGGCCGCCGGGCCAGGTCAGTCGCCGTGTTCGTCGTAGTGGTCACCGTGTTCGGCGTGATGATGGCCGTCGTGCACGTAGTCGAAGTGATCGTCGTGTGAGACGGCCTGGTGGCCGCAGTCCACGCCGTGAACGTGATTGGCATGGTCGTCGTCATGCTCCCGGTGGGGGGCTTCGGTGCCGGTCATGGCCGGTCCTTTCCTCGATGTGATGGGGCGGGCTCGCGAAGCGGTGTCCTCGCGGTGGTCGCTGCCGATTCTCGCAGTGCCGATGTGGTGCTCACGTCCCGGCCGGACAATGGTCGGGTGTCCGACGACCCATCCGCCGAGCTGTCGGCCTTGAGGGGTGTGCTGCTGTCCCAAGTGGAGGCGGCGCGCCTTGCCCTGAACGACTTTCGACGCGAGCGGCTCGGTCGGACCGACGACGACGAGCACGATCCGGACGGCACCCCCATGTCCGCGGAGTGGTCCCGGCTGGAGGCCCTGCACCGCGCGGCCCTCGCGCGCGTCACGGAGGTCGATACAGCCCTGGCGTCAGCCGGGGCCGGCCGGTACGGCATGTGCGAGCGGTGCGGCCAACCCATTCCGGCGGGACGGCTGCAGGCCGTACCGACCGCGACGCGTTGCGTCCACTGCGCCGGCCGACGCTGAGCGCAACGACAAAGCTCGCAAACGCGACAGTCAACGCGCCGCCAGGTCAGGTCTGACGCCCGATCACGAGCTACGGTGGATCTTCAGCTGATTCACAGGTCGGCACGAGGAGCGGCCATCACCGAGCGCGTCGGGGAGGACACCCCCAATTCCCTGCTGTCGGACCGGATCGTCGTGTCCGGACCGGCGCGCAGGTTGTCGATCGCACTCCTCGTCCTGGTGCTGCTGGTGGACGCGGTCGCCGTGCGGCGCGATGGAGGACATTCCTTCGGCTTGTTCCTGGCCGGCATCGTGGCGATCGGTTTCGTGTTCCGCGGTGTCAGGCTGGGCCGGCCACTCGTCGTCGGCCACATCCTGGTCGCGGCCGGGTTGGTCGCCGCGTCCGCTGTGGTCACCACGCTGACCAGGTGGAGCGTGCCGCCGCCCCTCCTGCTGGCGGCCGCCGGCCTGGCCCTGATGCTGCCGACCGTCAGCCGGTCGACGCCGGAGCGGTTCCACCAGATCGCCGGACTGGTCGAGCGGACCACGGGCGATCCGCTGGCGCCCTTCGCCCTGCACAGCGGGAAGAGCTATTTCCTGACCTCGGATACCACCGCCGGTCTGGCCTACCGAACCCTGTTCGGGATCGCTGTGGTCGGCGGCGACCCGGTGGGGCCGGTGGATCGACATCCGTTGGTGGCGAGAGAGTTCGAGGCGTTCTGCGCGTCA
The DNA here is from genome assembly GCA_965277905.1 of Nakamurella sp. Taxonomy (GTDB): domain Bacteria; phylum Actinomycetota; class Actinomycetes; order Mycobacteriales; family Nakamurellaceae; genus Nakamurella. Next base: position 1,848,203 of record CBDIDW010000006.1, on the reverse strand, counting down.
CGCGGTTGGCGCGTCGCCGTCCTCGGTGGCAGTGATGCGGGCCGGGCGCTGTGGCGCACCACCCGCAACCTACGTCGACCGTTTGCCGTCGCCTTCGGGCGCGACGTGGTCATCGACGTCCAGACCTTCGAACTGCACGGCCGACGATTCCGGAACCTGCGCCAGTCGGTGGCCCGGGCCCGCAACGCCGGCGTGCGGACCGACGTCGTGGCCGAGGCCTTCCTCACGAGTGGGCAGCGAGCGGAGTTGGCCGAGGTGATGGCGGCGTCCGGACACGGTCGCCAGCGAGGGTTCTCCATGATCTTGGATCGCCCGCTGCTCGGCGTCACGCCCGGCATCTGGCTGACCGTGGCCCGCGACGCCACCGAGCGGGTCGTCGCCATCACCCGATGGGCGACCTCCGACCACGGGCGGGAACTCTCGTTGGACGTGCCGTGGCGGCGACCGGAGGCCCCCAACGGAGTCGACGAGCACATGACCGTGGCCATGATCGAATGGGCAGCGGTGCATGACGGCCGACGACTGTCGCTCGCTCTGGCTGCTTTTCCGGACCTGTTCGACGCCGACCGGCGGGGCTGGCGGCGCGTGGCGCGCGGCCTCGTCCACCTGCTCGACCCCCTGATCGCGGTCGAGTCTCTCTATGCCTATCTGCGCAAGTTCCATGCACTGGGTGGGCGACGCTGGGTGCTGTTCAGCCCGTGGACCGCGCTGTTCGCGATACCGGCCTTCTTCTGGCTGGAGTTCAGGCGGCACGAGTAGTTGAGCGCGGGCGCCACGGCACCAGCGCCGACGTCGCCTTCTGGTAGCCCGGGTAGTCCGGATACTTGCCGGCCGAGATCTGCTCGGTGAAGTTCGTCGACCCGACGAAAAGTCCGGTCAGCGCGACCGCCCCGATCACCGTCCACTGCCACGGTGAGCCGGCAGCGAGGCAGCCGAAGGCGAAAATGACCCACCATTGGGCGATCTCGCAGAAGTAGTTGGGGTGCCGGCTGTAGCGGAACAGCCCCGTGGTCAGGAAACTCTGCTGAGGTGCCTGGCCGGCGGCGATGTCGGCGTGCTTGTGCTGGTGAAAGCGCCACTGCTGCTGGTCGGCCAGGGTTTCGCCGGCCAGCAGGGCCAGGAAGATCGCTGCCGCCACCACGTCACCGGGCCCGAATCGACCCTGATGTTGGTAGGCCGTCCAGGCCGGCAGCGTGATCACCCAGAGCAGCGCGTTCTGGAATGCGGCGATGAACAGCAGGTTGAACAGTTGCCAGAGCGGCGGACTCATCCGTCCGCGCAGGATCTGCCAGCGGTAGTCCTCACCGCCCCTGGCGTACCCGCCTTTTCGAGCGAAGTTGAACGTCAGCCGGACACCCCAGAGCGTTCCCAGCACCGCCATCACCGTGAGCCGGGCGTCCAACAGGTCCGTCGAGATCGCGTAGACCCAAAGATAAACGACCGGGACGATCGACCAGATGCGATCCACCCACGAGTACTCCCGGGTGAGCAGCGACAGGATCCAGGTCACCGCTGCCACTCCGGCTGCGATGAGCAGGTCAGCGTGTCGGGCTGCAAAACTTGTTCCTCTCGGCCGCGTCTAGGTCAACGCACTGTCCGCATCGAGCTGATCGTCAGCCAGGGTAGCGAAGGGGCTCTGGATGCAGCCGAGCTCGACACCACGACGGTCGACGCCCCCAAGGCCGGCACTACCGTCCGACTGCCAACATCGCTTCTGAACACCGCCCGCGCGCTTGCCCGACAACGCGGAATGAAAGTCATCGCCCTCATCCGACCATCGGTCCAGCAGGGCCTGGCCGAGCAAGTCAGTCGACGATCGCCTCATATGCACCGCTTGTCAGGGCGTTGTACCCGCCAAGGATGAGGCCTTCGTCGTGGGGATGCATCGCCCGGTGGCCCGTGTCATAACCCGGGTACGTCTTGTCGGCAGCCGCCGGCCACGTCGTCGGGTCGTTGTTCCCGCGATAGGTCTGCGCGGCGAGGGCGATCACATCGCCAGCGTCGTCACCCGGCCAGCCGTGCAAGATTCGGCGCCACCGATCCGGAATCGCTGACACGCGCAGCGGGCGCCGAGCAGGGCGCCGGCAATGAATGCGCAGGTGTCGATTTCGTGGCCGGCCCGCACGGCGAGCTCGATGCCGCGCGTAAACACTCGTGCCTCGTCATCGCCGGCGTGAGTGATGGCCCACCATGCGGTCAAGAGCGCGTCAACCACCCACCCATTGCGTGGGAAGTCCTGGGGCTCAAAGTTTCAGCCTTCGCTTCGAGTGGCCGCCAATACGCCTCGACCGCGGCGCCGAGCAACACTCCCGCTGCCCGGTGAAGCCGTTCCTCGCTGTTGCTCATGACTCCCCTCAAACGGCCCGCCATCAAGAAGGCTGTGCGACCGCAGGGTCAAAGAGCGGCACCGTGGCGACGGCCGCCGGATCGAGGTCAGTCGCGGCGATGTCGATCGGCAATTCGGTGAGATCCACAGCCGGGGCGGCCGACAGCGGGTGGTTCCTCAACAAATAGCCGCGGACTGCTTCGGTGGTCCTGATGCCGACCTGCGAAAGAATGTGCAGGATGTCGACGCCGCTGATGATCACGATGGGATGGCCGTCGTCGCGAATTTCCTGGTACGCCTGCGGCGCGACGAACGAGGTGGTGACGAGAACACCGAATTGCCTGGCCCGTATTCGCGAGATAAGCCGACTCATCTCGCGCACCCCAACACTGTTGCCAGGACCGTACAGCTTGGCCTCCAAGGCAAAGTCGATGGCAATGGGGTCGGAGGGCAGCCCGATCTGCATCTGCCCGATGGCGTCGCGACCCCCGTCCCGGCTCGGCCGGGTGACATCGATGCTGACTATTCGACTGTCTGACATCAGCCAGAGGTCGGCGGCGAAATGCTCGAATGCGTGCGGTCGTGACGCGAAGTGCGATCGGATCTCCTCCAACATTCGGAGCCCGTCGATGCTGGACGGCAGCTGCTCCTGACGCGATCGAATGGTTCGGGACCGGGGTGCCTCCAGGGCCACGAAGGTCCCGCGAACCCAAGCCCGCCACACCTCGGGACAGTTGGCACCGAGCAAATCACCGGCCAGAATCTCCGTGATCCAGGCCCGATTGACGATCGGAACATCCAGCACGGTGAAGTGCGCACGGTAATTCTGAAACCTGGCGCCGGCCGTCGTTCGCCAGACGGCGACCAACTCCTCCTCGGGCGACAACCTCGGCGATCCGGGTGCCAGCAAGCCCCGGAACACCACGTCCCGGCCCCGACCGGCCTTAGAGAAAAGCAGATACGGCGGGACCGTGCTGCGTTCATCCCACCCGGCATTCGCTCGGTCAAAGGTGCTCTGCAGCAGCAGGTTTCCAGCGCGCGGCGTGGCCAGCAGCTGGCTGCCGGGCCGTCGGTTGTCGCCGAAGTATTCGAAGTCCCCGGTGGCGACGTCGAGCCGGTCCGGCCAGTCGGTCTCAGTGCCGGACGTGTACAGGACGCACAGCTTGACCGTTCCGGACCGGACGCTACCGGCATACCGGAAGCCGCCCTGATTGCCCACCGGCAACAGTCGAGCCAGCGGATCGTCCGCCGCCGTCCCTTACGAGCCGCCGCGGTACGTGCGGTCGACGGTCAGGTCTGCCCCGCGCAGGGAGTCGAACGCGACCGGAGTCGTCGTGGTGCACCTCCCTCGGAGTGCTCAGTGTGCGGGCGCGCCTGCGCCGGTGTCCACCTCGACGGCATGCGACCCCTGCGGATGCAGGAACAGCAACACCGCCCTGGTCTCCGCCCCGGTGGCGGCTTCGAGTGCCTGCCGGTAGGCGCGCATCTGTGGCCGGTAGAACTCGGCCCGGGCGGGCAGGGCGGCGGCCGGCGCCGCGTCGGTCTTGTAGTCCACGATGACGACGGTGCCGTCATCATCTCGGAACAGCAGGTCGATGATCCCCTCGAGGACGGTGCCGTCATCGAGGGCGGAGGCGACAAAGGACTCTCGCAACGGGGATCGGGCCGCGGCCGCCCGCACGATGTCGGAGTTGAGGGCGGAGCGAACGAGATCGCTGACCAATGACTGATAATCAGTGACACCTTCGGCGAAACACTGGGCCGTGACGGCCTGCTTCAGGCCGTCACCGGTGCTCAGGTCGACCGTCTGCAGGGCGCCGTGTACGGCGCGTCCGACGGCGGAGCCATAGCGACCCTTGGACCACGGCGGCAGTTCGACGTCCCGAGCGCCTTTGGCTGCCCCCGGATCGACTACCGCAGGGTCGGCTCCGTCGAGAGTCGGCAGCACCACATCGGGTTCGGTGCCTTCCAGCCCGGAGGCGCTCACGGTTGGGCGGTGCCGGCTGGCTTGTTGCGCCGCGGTCAACCAGGCCTGCCACGCCTCCCAGTCCGGTGGCGGCTCGACGTCCGCCCGCATCACGGGGGCGCCGGCAATCAGAGGCTCCCCAGCAAACGAATCAGCCCCCTCGGCGGCGCCCGCGGCGGCCAGGACCATCGCGCTGGTCTTTGGTCCCTTACCGAGGCGGTGCAGGGAGACGACCAGGTGGTCCCGGGCCCTGGTGGTCGCCACATACAGCAGCCGGATCCGCTCATGGGCGTCCATCTGCTCGTCGACGGGCAGCACCGCCTCGAAGTCATTGGTCTCGATATCCTTGGTCAGGCGCATCGCGTATCCCCCGGTGGGCGGCCAGATTACCTGCACCCCAGCCGGTTTCCGGGGACGCGAGGTCAGGCCGGACAGCACCACCATGCCGAATTCCAACCCCTTTGCCGCGTGCACGGTCATAATTCGCACCGCGTCGACGTCGGTCTCCTGGAGCACCGCCTCGGCCACCCGGGCGGTCTGGTCGGCCTGCCGGGATGCCCAGGCCAGGTACGCCCGCAGACCGCCATACTCGGCCTCCGACCAGGCCCGGGCCTGGTCGACCACGAACCGCAACCGGCGCCACGCATCCCGGGCGCGCGGGCCGGTGGCGGCCACCTCAAGCATTCGCCGCTCGTCGATCACCGCGGCCAGCAGTTCGCTGGGCGTCAGCCAACGGGCCCGATAGTGCAGGCCCCGCAGGTAGGTCAGGGCCCGACCCACCGGATGGTCGGTCTGTTCGGCCGGTACCGGCGTGAGAATGTTGAACCGCCCGCCGGGGGATCGCCACGACCACAGGTCGTCGTCCCCGCACCCAAACAGCGGCGACCGCAGCGCCGTCACGGTGGCGAAGCGGTCGGCGGGGTCGGCCACCGCCCGGATGGTGGCCATGAGGTCGCGGATCTCGGCGGCCTGATAGACCAGCGAGCTGGACTCGGCGGTGTAGGCGATGCCGGCCGCGTCCAACGCGTTCCGCAGGAACGGCAGAGAGGTTCGGGCCGGCAGCAGGATCGCGATGTCGGCCGGTCGGATGAGTCGCCATTGCCTGTCGCCCGGGTCCAGCACCGTCCAGCCGTCGGCGAGTGCCCGCCCGACGATCGCGGCAACGTCGGCGGCCTCGGCTGCGCGCAGGGCGTCCGCGTCGCCTTCGGCGTGCGGCTCGGCGCCGAGCACGGTGACCGACGGGCCTACTCCGGGCTCGGACCGGTGCGCGACCAGCGCCTGGTACGCCGGCTGCATGCCGGGTTCTGCCGTCATCAACTGGCCGAACACCCGGTTGACCCAGCTCACGATCGGCGCTGTGGTGCGGAAGTTCGTGATCAGGTCGGTGCTGCCGCCGAGCTTGTGTTGCGCGGCGAGGTACATGCGACTGTCGGCTCGGCGGAAGCGATAGATCGATTGCTTCGGGTCGCCGACGACAAACAAGGAACCCGGCGGGATCGGAATGTCCGTCCAGTCCACGGCGTCGCCGTCACGGCCGGCCGCGATACGCAAGGCCAGCTCGATTTGGATCGGGTCGGTGTCCTGGAACTCGTCCAGTAGTAGCCGCTGATATTGCTCGCGCAAAGACGCCCGGACGTCTGGATCGGTGCGCAGCAACCGGCGGGCCAGCACCAGGAGGTCGTGGAATTCCAACCGGCCGTCGGCGGCCCGGTGTGCCGCCGAGTCGACTACTCGCCGGGCCATCCATCGGGCCAGCGGCCGGATCACCGCGTCGGAAAGTTGGGTGTGCGCCTCCTTGATGCGGGCGATCAGGTCCTTACAGTCCGCCTTCAGGCCGGCGAGGTCGGGCCATTGATCCTTGCGGCCGTGCCGGGTCTTGAGGCCGCACCCCTTCCGGAGCAACGCGAACCGTCCGGCGTCATCGTCCGCAGCCCGCAGGGACGCTCCCCACTCACCGATTGCGGCGAGGTCCGCGAGGAACCTGTCACCGGGGTCGCGACACTCGGTGGCCCGCACGCCCAGTCGGGTTGCTTCATCGGCGAGGGGGGCGAGGTCGGGGGCGGGGACGTTGCCGTGGTCGACGAGGACACGGTCCTCCACGAGGTCCCAGTCCGAGTTGAATGCGCGCATCAGCGAGCGGAGATGGCGCAGCGTGATACCGGCGTCCATCCCACGCAGGAGGTCGCGTGAGATGGAGGGGCCGTCCAGCAGCTCACGCTGCAGCACCGACCACCGCTCGTCGAATGCGACCGACGAACCGACCTCGTCCAGCACCTCGATGAGCGGTGGCAGCCCCGCCTGGATCGGATACGTAGACAGGATGCGCTGCGCGAACGAGTGCAGCGTGCCGATCGCCGCCGAGTCCAGGTCTGCGAGCGCCCGCTCGGCGCGATCCGCCCGACCCCGGGCTTCGGTCCGCCACTCTTCTTCGAACGCGGCGCGCAACCGATCTCGCAGTTCCGCCCCGGCCTTCTCGGTGAAGGTGACCGCCGCGATGTTCGTCATCGGCACGCCGTCGCTCAGCACCAGCGTTCGCACCCGGTCCACCAGCGACTTCGTTTTTCCCGATCCGGCACCCGCCTCGACGAACAGGGTGGCGGCGGTGTCGTCCTTGATGCGAGCCCGGGCGGCTCCGTCGGTGAGAGGCGACGTCATGACGGCTCGACGAGCGAGACATAGCGACGTAGCAGCGGATCGTCGCGTTGGATTTCCCAGCGATCCCGGACCGCTTGGTGGCCGAGCCCGTCGGGGTTGCAGTACGGGCACTGCACCCAAGCGAAGTCGGGTTCTGCCGGCGCTCGAGCCAGGAACAGCCCCGAGGCCATGCCCTCCACCAGCACGTCGAGCACGGCCAGGTAGGTGCCCTCGACATCGGCGTCCAGGAACACCTCGATGCGGGCCGGTCCGTCCGCGCGGCGGCTTTTCCGGACGAACCAGTACTGGGCCAGCACCGGATGATCGCCCAATTGTTGGCGGGCGGCGAAGGCGTAGAGCGGCAGCTGCAACTTGGTGCCAGCGGCGGTCGGATCGGTGGCCAGCCCGGAAAAATGGCTCGATCCGCCGGTCTTCAGGTCGGTGATCATCAGAGTGCCGTCCCGGGCCTGGTCGACCTTGTCGGCGCTGCCCCGGAGTCGGATACGCCGCCCTGACGGCAGATCTAGCACGACGGGAGGCGCGTCACCCCGGCCGAACGGCATCTCGCTGACCACCACCCGGGCGTCCATCGACGCCCGCCACTGGCTGTCGTCGTCCAGCATGGTCCCTAGATCGGCCAGGATCCGGGTGCGCTCGGCTGCCCAGAGCAGCGGATGACCGGTCAAGCCACGGGTTTCGAACTCGGTCGCCTTGGCGGCGCCGATATTCAACAGCAATTGGTGTTGCTCTTTCGTCCAGGGTTGACCGTAACCTGGCAGCCGGTCGTGCTCGTGTCGGACGAACTCGTCCATGGCCTCGTGCATGAGGGTGCCGATGTCCAGCGCGGAGATGACGAGGGTCTCCTCGGGCTGCTCGACGGGTTCGACGCCGAGCACTCGCTGGACGAAGTAGGCGTGCGGGCACGCGGCGTAGCTCTCGAGTCGGGTCGCGGACAGGAGCGTGGCGTTCGGGTCGGGCACATCGTTGGCCGCGTTGAGGTTTCCGTCGTATCGGGTGAAGGCCGTCCCGGCTCGGGCGGCGAGTAGGTCGGCGGCCGCTCCGACCACCGAATCCCGGGCCCCCCCGGTGAACACCGACCGCACCCGCCATTCCTGGGCCGTCGCCGGTTGGGGCGAGCGACCCAGGGTGGCGGCATACGAAGGGGCCCCGGTAATCTCGCACGATCTCGCCCGCGCCCACTGGGTGGCGGCCAACGACTGATCATCGGTGAGTTCACGCAAGGTCGGCAAGAGCCACCGGCTGGGTAGCAGACTGGTGTTGCGGCGCAGATCTCCGCGGGCGAAGGAGGCCATGACCCTTCCGGCGGACATGAACGCTGCCAACAGATGTCGCTGCTGATCGGCCAGCCGCTCTTGTCCGCCCTCCAGCTCGGGGACGACGTCCCTGACCTGGTCCGGCAGCAGAGCGTCCACCCGCATCCGCCCAGGGTAGGTGTCCTCGGACAGACCCACCACGAACACGGCGTCGACCGACAACCCGACCGCGGCGGACATCGATCCCACGAAAACACCCTCGCCGAACCGGCCGACCCGGGGCCGCGCCGAACGTAGCTCCTCGGTCAGCTCTTCGATGAGACGGGGCAGGTCGGCTCGAGTCTCGAACAGATCCAGCGGGCCCAAATGCAGTAACGACTGTTCAATGACGTCGGCCGCGTACCGCTCCGCCGGCGGTAGTTGGGCGAGATCGACGGCGCCGCCGTAGAGGTCGTGGAACAACTCGGTTGCCCAACCGGTTAGCGCGGGCCACGTCGTCCGGCCTCTGCCCTCGGAGAGCCGGCGAGCGAGCTCGGCGGCGAAAGCAGACAAGGCGAGCGCGCCCTCCGCATTCAGCCGGCGACCGTCGGACTCGCCCCGCTCACCCGCGTCGTCGATCCCGGCCAGCTGCTCGTCCGCGAAGCGACGCAGCCGCCGGTCCCAATCCGGTCCGCCGACCACCCCGGCCAAGCGCGAGATCCGTTCCCACCGGGCCTGCGGGACGAACTGCCCGGTACCCGGATCCCGGACCGGTGCGTGCGAGAGTGCCCGGAAAAGGTCAGCTCTCCGCAGATCCTGATCGAGAGAGATCACGTCGAGCAGCCCCAGTGACAAGGCGCGCTCCTCGACGGGGGCGAAACCCGGTCCGTTGATCTGCACACCGGCCGCGGCGAACTGTTCGTGCAGGAGCCGCGCATAGGGGACAGCTGCGGCGTGGAGGACGGCGATCCGGTGCGCGGGCGTCTCCTGTAGGGCGTCCAGCACTCCGTGCACCACGCCACGAACTTCTTCGTCGGCATCGGAATAATGGCGCACCTGCTGTGCGGCCGGCGGTGTCGGTCCCGGTGGGGCTACTGCGCCGGTGACGGCTTCCATCGACGCGCGCACCGCAGCGTCGGCCCGTCGCTCTCCGGTCAGGCCCAGAATCACGGTGCAGTCGGCGCGGTTTGCGATCGCCCGGGCCAGGGCAACCTCGGACGGGGTGAGCCGTTGGGGCAGGTAGAACACCACCGCGCCGGCTGAAGGGGTAGCGACCGCTCCGGCTGCTGCGGTCAACAGCTCCACCGTGTCGTAGGACTGCGACCGGATCCGGTCGGTGACTCGCCGGTGCAGGGAGACGAGCTCTTGCTGCAGACGGCCACCGGTTTCGACCTGTATTAACTCGTCGGCGGTGAGTTCACCCAATTCGCGGCTCGCCGCGGTCAACGCTCGGATCGTCGCCGGGTGATCTCGCACCGCGCCGAACAACCCGGGGTCGTCAGCGAGTTCGGCCCGCCATGCCGCAGCCAGCGCGGCGTCGGTCATCGGTGTGCGCGGGCTCATCATCGGTGCAGCCAGTTGCTCAGCCAGCCGGCTGAGCGTCGTGAAGTGGATGCCGGCGATGCCCGTGCGGCCGGCTGCGAGGCCAGAGGCCAGTGCCCGCCGGGCGACGATCCCGGCAATGTTGTTCGGCACGAGCACAGTGACCGGGGCCAGCGGATTGTCCCGCTTGAGCTCCGCCACCACAGACCGCAAGGCGTCGATCGCCAGGGCGCCGTAGCCGACCCCCATTACCCGTACGGCGCTCACAGCGCCCGCGGGTACCGCGTGTCCCCCCTTGGCATCGCTGGATACTATCGCCGAAAGGCTTCGCTCCGTCGACTTTGTGGGCATCGCTCACCCCGTACGCCATCGAGTTAGTCGATGGTCGGAACCTGCGAGGCGTGAATCGTCGCCCCCATCAGCTCGGCGGTCGAATCGAGAAACGCCAGGGTCGTCTCGAACCATTCCGTACCGCTTCGGCCAGGGGAGGTCCGCGTGTGTTCCGCCGCCTGCAGGTGACGGTGGAACCGCCGTTCCAGCTCGCCTGGCGGCAAGCTTTGGCTTTGGTACACGCGCAGTACTAGCGGCTCCTCCGGGAGTCCGGTGAGCTGCTGAAACACCGCTCGTCGAGGCGGCGATACGGTCGGAGAGGTACTGCTCCTCCTCCCCGGTCAGACCGAATGTGACGGCCTTCAGCAGGTCTAACGGCCGGTCCAGAACATGGCTCTCCGCATCGCTGTCGAGCGTTCGGTGTCAAGAGTCGGGGTCATCGGCTACTAGGGTTCGGAAGGCAAGTCGGGCGAACTCGTAGCGTCGCCGAAAGAACCCGTCGATCGACTGAGACTCGCGCAGGATCCCCCAGTCGGCCAGCGCTACCAGTACAACGTGCTCGGCATTCGCTTGAGATTGCGGCGCGCCACGCTGTCAATGACACCTTGAGGTTCGCCACCTACCTCCAAACTCCCGATCAGCTTGATCTCCAGGGTACGGAACTCGGCGGACATCTCGGACGCTGTTGACCTATGCCCCGCCTGCTCCGCCAGCCATGGGACGAAGAGCGCTTAGCGGACGCGGGTATGCAGCACGGATGTGCCCGAGACAGCGCGCCAGCGAGCGTGTCACGGATCGCTCCGATGCCTAGTTCATCGACGTGCCCGACTCTTTGAACAGGTCAATGACCTCGAGCATCCGTCGCCTCGGCTCCGCATCAGTGTCGAGCCATCCGAAGGATGAGGGCACGCAAACATTCTCCTGGCCGCAATCCCGGCGCGGACCTTGAGCGCGAGCGATTCCACGGAACGCAAGTTCAGTACACGACGTAACCGAAACGGTTGGACCGCGTGCCCGAGCCGTCTCAGCGGATTCAACCAGGTGGCAAGCGCCGGGTATCCACCCTGTTCAGTTCGACTCGCCAACCAAGACCTTCCGCCGTCCGGGCGGCCTTGCTTGTAACAGAACCTCGGGCACGGTGCCTAGGCGTTTCAGGTGAAACATGGCTCGGCCCCGTCGCCGGTTGTAGAGCCGAACTTCAAGACGGAGCTTCACGCTCGAATAGCCTGGCCGAACTTCCTACTCTGATGAATTTGCGCAACCTGAGGGGCCTGGCGTGCGACACAGATCCTCGCGTATCGGTGCTCTCTTAACAGCAGTCGAAACCAACCCACGCAAGTTTCACCTCGACCATGAATCTGCCTGCCCGACAACCCCCCACACGGTCTAGCTTTCGATACGCTCGAACCGTGACCGCAAATTCCTCCCCCACGCCAGACGGCCATGATCCGGCATCACCACTCATAGAGACTGCAGCGTCGTCGGCCGGCGCCGCTCCACCTCCGCCAGCATTGGGCGTAACCGTTCAAGCTGTAAACGGGCCTAAAGCACAAGCAAGCCCTAGGCAGTCCCGACGGAAGATGCCGAGGCAACCCGAAGACTTATCCGACCACCGCGACCCAGCTTACGGGGAACCAGCGAGGCGCTTGATCTGGTCTCGTTCCTTGTTTTTTGTCAGGAACCGGATTGCATGCCAGGCCGATGTTGCAATCAACAGCCGATTTGCATCGGTCGCTCAATACTCACTCATACGACAGGGCTGGACCCTACTAAATCAAGACGCAGGTGTTCCCAATGCGGTTCTATCACTTCATCGGATTTTGCCGAGAGGAATAGGTCAAGATGTTCGGCAGCGCGCACACGACGACATTGTTGTCGCACTGGGAGCAAGGCCTATCAGCTAGCTCTATCGTCCTAGAACTCATACCCATCCGGGCCGTCGCGCTACATCAGGCTTTCCTGCCGGGATCTCTAAGCAGTGAATCGCTACTCTCGGATCCGTCGGAATCATCACAGAAAGCGCTACATGCCCGGCGAATCGGCATCTTTGCGCGCAGAGGGATCGAAGCCAACTCGTGGAAAGCCTTTGCAGCGCGGCGCGGATATGAAGGCACGCCCCTGTCGACCCAAGTAGTCGGTAAGCGTCAGATTCGTTGGCTCTTCTTCTCCGCAATAAGTCTTCTGGCCCTGATTTTCTCCACACTTCTCGGTTATACTTGCGCGACAAACGGAATGCGCTCGGCGGGTGTCTTCTTCACCAACATTCCCTATTACTGGGCATATTGGGTCTACTGGGGTTCTTTTTGGGGGGCACTCAGCCTACTGCTTTTGGGCACAACGCTTTTACTTAGTAGTCCGTCTTACCGAAAATCGGTTTCGCTGTCCGACAAGATGATTCTGTCTCTTGACGTGTGGCAGCCAATTAGGGTCACGCGACCTGTTCAGGGTGACCCGCGCGTAGAATCTAGACGACCATTATTTCTGCGAATGTGGTCAGTTGCAGCTCATGATCGTTTATCTCGATTCTTATTATTCTCTTCCATCCCGGTTATGACTTGCTTCTTAGGTTTCACCTTAGCTGGTCGACTTGGCGAGCTGCGCACGCCAATCTCGATCTTGTGGTATGTAGCGGCCGCAGGGGTATTATTCGCGCTTGCCGGTATTTGGACGGCAGTCCGGCGTCTGGCTACTCCAACGTGGCGGTGGGTGACGGTCACGGTCGTAATCGGCTTCGCTTTGACGCTCTGTGGTATCTACGGTCGTCTGCTGATCGAAGCGTTTCGAGCCGAGCTTGGGGTCCCGGTAGGTGTGCTCGACCCCAGCTTTCTTCAAGTGTTCGAAGTTAGTCTCAAGCCGGTTGGTACGGCCATCGCCGTTCTAGTCGCGTGTGGGGTCCTTTGGCTGCTCGTTAAAAACGTGTATAGTGCGCCCTTATCGTGGCTATTTGCAATTTCTATCCTATTGTTTCCGCCCGCGGTAGTGCTGGCGGAGTACTATGACTCAGTCCAATTGAGCGGATACGTTGCCGTTTACGCTGGACCGTCGGTCGATCGCTACTTGGCGTCCACAGGTGGTCTGCGGGGCCAGCCAGGCCTTCAGTTGGAGGATGTCTGCGTCGAATACATTGGATCTCAAAGCCTGGACATCGGTGGGTCCTGGCAACTCTCTGGCGGTGAAAGAGAAGCCGCTACCTACGTCGGGGCGTCGAACGGGCGTTCGTATTATCTATTCAGTAATCCGACCGCGACGGCCTCATCGCGATCCGTTTCGGATCCGCAGCTCATCCGATTGCTGATCGGTGTTCCATCCAATCTGATGATTGAATCCGTTCTGGTGGACTCTCACTGCTGAACGTCGCATTCAAGTGTAAGGCGTTACGCAAATTCCTCGAACAGATCGAGCGTCACCCGAGTCACTCAGACAACATTTTACATGGAACCATCGATGCAGCGGCGTGAGACTGGGACCCTCGGGACATCCAGACTGACTTCATGGAGACCAAGAGGATCGAACTCTCAACCCCCGCCTTGTAAAAGCGAAAAGCCCTCCTTGTCATCGGCTAAGCAGCCCCCTGAGCTGCACAAACAGGATCACTCTGATCACGTTGATGATGTCCCCGTGCCCACAAGTGTGGGCACGGTGTGGGCACGGAGAATTTAGCAGGCGTAATTTTCTTTAATCTCGGTCCTGCGCTTCGGCTGGCAACGAGCGACACGGCCGGGCCGTGGGGGCCAGCTCGACGATACATGCGCTCCTTGCTCCTACACACAGGTGGAGCGGAGCGCGGAGCAAGCGGTCGCCAGCATCGGGGTGGGGCAGCAGCGGAACGGGAACGCGCCAGATTGCCACCCAGGACCTCACGTACAGGCGCCCGGCGGGCTACGCCAAGACACGGGCCTGCTCAGTAATGAGCGCGGAGAACAACGCGTCGACCTGCCATTCCAAGTCCTCGATCGTTCCGGTCAAGTCGACCGAGTGGATGAGCAGACGCAGGTCTGCGCCGAGGATCTCGTACGGCTCCGGGAGAGGATCACCAGCGGCGTAGATCAAATGCCCGATGTTGAGCCCGAGTCGGGTGCAGTAGGTGACGAGCTGGTACGCGTCGGCGTTCGGGAATCGCCCGGTCTCGTCCAGCAATTTATACTTCAGGTCCGCCACCCCGACCACCTCGCGCCGGTCTAATAGAACCAGGTCCGGCTTGATCGTCAGGCGCTTTCCGGCGTCCAGGTGGCTCATGCGCTGGGTCTCGACCCGCAGCGGGCCAGGTTGCTCTTGCAATAGTCGGGTGAGCAACTGCTCGAACAACCACGACATAGACAGCACGTAGCCGTGCACCTCGACCCCGCCCAACCGGTGTTCGACGGTGCCGCCGGCGAGGACTAGGTCGGCCAGATGCAGCAGGCGGTGCAGGCGCGAATTGAGCCGGGTCGGCGTCCATGGCGCCAGGACCGTGCCCCGGGGTGCGACCGGAGCATCAGCGAGAAGCCGGTCCACCCACAGCAGCCGCCGACGCACCGCTTCCGGCAGGCCGCCCAGCCCCAGCAGCCGCCGGGCGGCGGCCCGGAGCCGGCGGTTCTCTACCGTGTCCGCAGTCCAGTCATCGAAAGTCACTTCCAGCGGCGCCAGCTGGCCGAAGCGGCGCAACTCTTGTTCGCGCAACCGGAGTCGGCCGCGGAGGACCGACAGGGTGTCGTCCTGGGTGCGATAGCCGCGCAATGGGCCAGCCGCGAGTGCCCCGGCCGCCTCGTGGGCGAACAGGGCGGCCAGCACCGTGGTCAGGTCATTCGCCTGCTCGACCTCGACCAGGGACGGGTCCAGCGTCAGCCCACGGATACCGTGCGCTCGGGCGAGCAGGCGCAGCACCTGCAGTTCGCCGACCTTGGGTCGTACCCGGATGAGCAGCTCGCCGCACCGCACCGTGCCGACCAGGTACGCGGCCGTGACCGACCACCCCGAAGCCGCCGGCTGGACGGTGACCAGCTTCGTGGCATTCAGTGCGGCGGCCTCGGCCCGGGTCAGATCTACCGAATCCAGCCGGTCGCCCTCGGACAGACCGGCTAAGTCACTCCGCGACGCCACGGTCGTTCTGTACCACGGCCATATCGAGCTCAGTCAGCCACTTCTCGAACTCGTAGCCGGAAATTGCAGTGGCGTCCCCGTAATGATGCTCCCGCAACATCGGCAGCAGCTCGCGCCTCCATAACCGTCTCAGCACCACAGGGTCCCGCAGTGACTGCCGCATGAAGTAGGACGGGCCGAAGGCGAGCGCGGGCTCGAGTCCACGGTCGGTCATGGTGGCATTGATCTTGTCCCGCAGTCGGGCGAGGGGCGGCATATTGTTGGCCTCGCACCATCGCTCCAAGACCCCGGACAAGGCCGGCTCCTCGGTGTCCATTGATAGGAACACGAACCGACGACGCATGGCCGCGTCTAGTAGTGCGATGGAGCGGTCGGCGGTATTCATCGTTCCCATGAGAAAGAGGTTGTCGGGCAGGCCGAACGGTGTGCCGTTGCTGTAGAGCAGCTCGATGTCGGCGTCTCGGTACTCGAGCAGGAAGTAGAGCTCACCGAACACCTTGGCGATGTTGGCGCGGTTGATCTCGTCGATGATCAGCACGTACGGGCTGGTCGGGTCACCGTCGGCCTTCTCCGCTATACGTCGGAGAGGTCCAGGCACAACGGCGAGTTGGGCGCCCGATTCGCCGACACCGGTTGGGCGGAAACCCTCCACGAAATCCTCGTACGAATACGTGGGATGGAACTGGACCATGGCCTGCTGGTTCGGAGTAAGCCCGCACGCCTCCAACAGCTTCTGCACCAGGTAGGTCTTGCCGGTGCCGGGCGGACCTTCCAGGACCACTTGTCTGCGCTCGTTGAGACTGTCCAGCAGCTCGTCCAGCCAACTGCTATCGGCGTGATAGAGCTGGTCGGCCAGGGTAGCCGTGTCGCACATCAGCCGGACCGGCCCGGCCGGAACCGGCGCGACTTCACCATCACCCTCAATTCCGGGTTCATGTTCGTCTTCGACATCGTCCAAATCGGGTGCGATCTCCGGTTCTCCGGCCTCACTGTCGGCCAGCTTCTCCAGCTCGTCGAGCAGCTCGGACAGGTTGACCACGTCATCGCCGATGAACTTCAGCTTCCTGCGCACCGCGGGCGGCAGAGCGGTGATCTGGCCGGCGTCTTCCGGCAGCCAGGCCACCGGTCGCACCAACAGCGTCATGCCTCCGATCGACTGCAGGGTCGCCGGTTCTTCCTTCAGGCGCCCGAGGCGTAGGGCGCCGTTATCCAAGGTGCCCACCAGATCGGCAGGTCGCAGGCCCAGGACGAACGCCAGCACGTCACGTTTCTTGCTCTCCCGCTTGGCCACGGTCATGTCGCCATACAGATCGTCGACCATTGTCGACAGGTCCGTCTGGTTCACGTCTCTCGGGAGCTGCCGGAAATGACCCGCAGTCAGGGTCACGTTCCTGTGCTTGAGCCAGTTCGGCACGCGGTTCTGCTGATCAACCTGCCCCTTGACCAGCCAGGCCGCGCCCGTGTCGACCGTGCCGCTCCACATGCCGACGATCGGAGGCGCCAGCAGATCGACGCCGTGGCCGCCGTGCTCTCCCTGCAGGGCAACGACAATGCGCTGCAGATCCCGTTCGACATCGCCTTCCGGTCGGTCGATCCGATCGGACATGGCGGCCACGATGCGCGCCCTGTCGTCGCTACGCAGCACTGTGGTGAATGACCCCGGATGGGCCAGCAGGCACAGTAGCGCGACGATTCGCTCATCCACTTCCGGAATGGACTCGAGGGTGTCGCGGAAGGCCCACGGGTCACGCCAGGCCGTCTCCTGCTGCTGATCAGACAGTGCCCACCAATAGTCCAGCACGGTGAGAAACCCGCGGAGGGTGGCGACAGGATCGGCCAGGAAGGTCTTGCCAGCGGCGACGAGACTGTGATCCAGGTCGGCGGAGAGTTGCATCGGAATCGGCGGCGGTAGTGCCGTACAGCGCATTAGCGGTGTGCGGATTCGCACGCGCTTGGTGGTTCCAGAAATGTCAGCGACGGGAGCCACCAGTAGTGCCATCGCCTCCGCCTGCAGCATGCGAACGGAATCGTCGGAGATGTCGGGCAGCTCGAGTGCTGCTGCATCTGCCAGCGTCAGCTGTTCTTTGAGCGAACGGGTGACCGCTTGCGTCCAGACTAATTGTCCGGGAGCGAACGCTGAGCCACGCTGTCGCCACGCCGCGAGCAACGGAGAGCACGCACGAAACGAATGGGCAGCATTCGTGCCTTCGTGAAGAATCTGCGAGCCTGCGCCTGCTGCAGTCGTCGGTACAGATTCCTTCCGGAGCGCATCCCACTCGCTGTAGCCAGCCGATGCAATCGAATAGAATTGTTCGGCGTTGGTGTCGCGGCGCAATGCTTCCGGAGCCTCGTTGGTGGCGCGCCAGCCGATGGGAGTGTTGTGGACCAGGCCGGAATGGACCAGCACCGTTGACGCATTCCAGTTCCAGTCGGTCGTCCAGCGTACGTAGCCGGATTGCATGGTCGCCACGTCATATGGCTCAAGGGGCACCTGGGCAGCAACCAAGTCGAGCAAGTCGGGGGTGCGGATCGGGACCTTCGCGTCGGTCAGCAACTCCACCGTCGCTCGAAAACGTCGAACTCGGCGCTCGAGCCATCTCGAGTCCTTCGGGACCTCCGGTCCGCCGTTGCTGAGCCCGATCGTCATTTCTGCCTCGCCGGGTGTCGGGGCCCGTAGCCGGGCGGGGGGTCGAGCGGCGATCGATACGGCAAACTGGTTTCGGCGGCGCGAGTCATCGCGTCGTATTCGGTGAGCACCAACCGTCGGGTGCGGAACTCGCCGTGGTCGCGCTCCTCATACCTCCGCAAGACGGGGAATGAATCGAGCACATGCTCGGCGTCGGATCGGTCAAGCCCGTATGCGTGCAGCATGGCTGCGTCGAGCTCGGCTGCGAGCTGGGCGCGGCGCTCCGGTATCCAGTGAAAAGGCTCGCTGGGGTCG
This sequence comes from Nakamurella sp., assembly GCA_965277905.1. Taxonomy (GTDB): domain Bacteria; phylum Actinomycetota; class Actinomycetes; order Mycobacteriales; family Nakamurellaceae; genus Nakamurella. The sequence continues at coordinate 1,830,132 of CBDIDW010000006.1, read as the reverse complement.
CCGTTCACGATGTCCTTCGCATACGGGGCGATGCGGTACGAGGTGTAGGTCAGTTCAAGGACGCGAGGCTTGACGTAATCGGCAAGCGCTTCGTCCGACCAACCCGGGACAGTGGCGAACGTGGTTGGGATAGGGCAGGCAAGCTGATTAACGATCCCGTACGTCATGTGTGTACCACTGAGTTTCTGGCGAGCAAGGTAGTCGAATATCAACGAAGACCAAATGGCCTGAAGAGTTGCACCATGCTCGGGACATGCCGGAAATGCGACCGGAAACACGTGTCCGACCGCGGCCTTGGGCAGCACGCTCGGGACGAAGCTGCGCACGTCGCTCGCACGGGCAATGTCGCGCCAGCCGAGGAACCAGTCACGGTCCCAACTCGGCGGTGTGGCGTTTGTGACGGCCTCTTCGTCTACCCAATATCGCGCCACGGGCTCGGTGTACGAGTCGTTGAGCTCCCCCGGCGAGAGCCGAGGCAGTGAGCCGACGTTCAGTTGCGCTTGCGTTGCATTTTCGTAGGTGGAGAACCGTTGGTTCCAATGGCTGAGCATCTTCGCCTCGTACAGAGGCAGCCAGCGATGCTCACCCCGCCGCCACGCCCAACCGTCGAATACGGCACCGTCGGACTCCAGATCGCCGGCCGGGTGGAACTTGTCCGAGTCATTGGCCATGTGAAAAAGGGTCCCGAACCGTAGGTCCCACGGGTTGCCGTCGACGTCGCGGTCCCGGATCAGCACCGGGTGTCGTCGGTAACAACCGAGGGTGATTTCGGCGTCCCGGCGGGTGCGGAAAACGGGCAGCGTGCCTGTGTTCGGGTTGACGAGCAAAACCTCGCTGCTGCTGAGCTCAAATCGCGTCGTCGTTGCGTCAGCGACCTGCCGGTTCAGGAAGGCGAGACGGACCTCGGGAACGGACTCGCCCCCGGTCATAGACGAGATTGAAAAGCGAACGCGATGATCGACTCCCTCAAAGATCTTGGCTTCGTTCTCGAAGTCGTAGAACGCGACAAGACGCTGCGTCCGAAGGGTGTCGGCGAAGAACGCGGAGGTCGTGGCATCGGTGGCCAGGCCGGTCGGCGTGACGATGCCCGACTGGCCGGAATACGCAAGGCAGGTTCGGAAGTGCTCGGCAAAGACGCTGTAGGTGTTGACGTCTCCAACCCCGCAGAGGGGGAAGCGGCCGGACGTTCGGAGAAACTGCCTCTCTACCTCCGATATGCGTTTAGCGGCCTCGAACTGTATTAGTAGAGCAGGGTTCTCGCTTGCCAGCGACGCGATGGCCTTTTTGCGGGCGGCGGCGTTCTTGGCGTTGGCGATGGCCGGTTCGCGAGCGGCGAAGAACTCCTGCTCTTGCAGCTTGACTCGTTCCCAGGGCGGGTTGCCGAGCATGGCGGAAAAGCCGCCCGACCACCCGGTGGGGGTGTTGGCCGGGCCAGCGTGGGTGACACGGAATATGTCCGGAAACTCCAAATGCCAGTGGAAGAGCCGGTGCCGGGCGGCCAGAGCGTCCACAGCGGCAACCAACGAATGGGCGGCGCTGCCGGAAGCCAGGTCGATTATGGAGCTGCCGGTGATTCGCACGGAGTCGGCCGTCTTCGGGGTGAGAAACGCAGCGCACCAGGCGTCGGCGACCCGGCGGTCGCGGACGATCTTGTCGTCGGCCTGCAAGGTGGCGTATCGCTGCGCGGCCCAGGCCATCTCGGACAGGGTGGTTGCGGTTGCGGCGCGCTCGGCTACCTCGGCCGTGCCAACCCGTTGCCGAGCGTTACCCACGTCGATGGCACCCTGGTCCAGCAAATCGAACTGCCCGGACCGCTGACTGAAGTTCTGGTTCTTCCAGGAGCGCACCGTGGCCTTGTCGTCACCGGTTAGCGCGGTGTAGGCGGCGTCTGGAATCCCGGCGGCCAATAGCGCCGGAGTGGTGCCCAGTAAGGCGTTCCCCACCTTGATGTGGTGATCCAGGAACGATAGTGGTCGACCCGGACTCATGGCCTCCAACCAGAGGCTGACCTTGGCCAAATCCGCTGCCAGCGGATTGATATCGACCCCGTAGATGCAGCGTGCGATGACGTCGTGCAGCGCGTCCGTATAGGTCTGCGGGGTGGGGTCAATCTCGCCGGTGCGTAACGTGGCCAACCGCATAGCGATACGCCTGGCAGCCGCAACCATGAAATGCCCGCTGCCGATGGCCGGGTCGCAGCAGGTCACGGCGAGCAAGGCTGTTTCTGGATCGCTTTGTTTCTCGGCCACGTCCAGGATCGGATCCAGCGCAGTGTCCAACACGAGATCAACCAGTGCGGTCGGGGTGTAGTAGCTGCCGGTAGTTTTCCGGTCGTTGCCGGCAGCGTCCTCGAGGGTGAACGTCTGGCTGACCGGGTCGCGCCGGGGCACGCTCTCGAGAAGCGATTCGTAGATGGATCCCAATTCCTCGGCGCCGAGCTGCCGGAAATCGACGGTCCGTCGGGGCTGGTCCTTGGGTTGCACGATTGACAACGACCGTATTGCGGCCAAGAACGGACGATTTCCGAGAGCCGCCCCAGTTAGGACGTCGGCGGCGGTCTCGTTGAACAGCCCGCCCAGGCCTGGGAGTCCAAGCCGCGGCTCTCCCTTCACGCGCCCGAGGGCGGTCAATACCAGGCGGGTTGCATCCCACAGGTCGTGGTGGGCGCTGCCCTGCCGCTGCCGGGCCACTTGGCGTAGTCGGGCGGATGAGAAATGGCGTCGGTATCGCTCGGCAGCTGACGGGTCGGCGGCGGGGTCGAGCAGCGCGTCACGGTCCTCCGCCACCGTCCAGAACAGCAGCCGGTAGACGATCCGCAACAGGTTCTCGTGTAACTCGGCCACGGTGATACGGCCGGTGTCCAGATCCGCTCGCAGGAGGACGTTGGCCGGATGCTGCAGAAACCCGGTCCCCAACGTGGCCAGCGCGTCGTGGACCCCGACGCGGAGCAGGTTGAGCGCCCGGACGCCCCGCTCGATCGCCGTGGTGCGCCAGCGCTCCAGCCAGCAGTCCGCGGGTCGGCCGCCGTTGGGCACTTCGACCCGGGACTGGTGCGCCAGCAGGTACAGCAGCGCGAAGTCGGCGAACAGGTCGGCATCGAACATCGTCTCCAGGTCGAACTCCACGTAGGCCTGACCGGTCAGCGTCGTGTTGTCGCGGAGCAGACGCAAGGTATGACCGTTAGTCAGTAGGGCCCATAGGTAGTCGTCGGTCCGGTTCAACAGTTCCTGCACCATGGCGTGCGGCGCGCGCTGGGCCGCGCCGGCCACCCCGGGGCTACGACGATCGAGCGCGACCCCCCAGCCCAGCAGGTGCAGGGGGCAGGCCCCCCACAGGTGGCTGACCGGGTACTGCTTATCTCCGACGGTCAGCCCACCCGGGCCGGTCGGCGATACGCGCCCGTAGCCGAGCGAAGAGAGCAGCAAGGTCAGCCAACGCTCGCGGGTCACCCCGATGGCCGGGTCGCCGTCGGGCAGCTTGGCCAAGTCCACCCTGAACCGGCGATACGCGCCGAGCAGGTAACTCCACTCCCGGGCCGCTGCCTCGCGGGGTGACTCGCCGCCCAGGTGATAGTCGTTGCTGCGCAACCCGTCCAGCGACCCGGCCAGCACAGCGTCGAGGACGTCAGGCGGCAGCAGTCCGCCGACCACCCGCACCGCAGTCAGCCCGATCATCCGGTCACCGCCGGTAACAACACCTGGACGCTCAGTACGTCGACCGGATGCGCGGCGGTCACCGTCAAACCGCGTCGTAGCGCACCCGCCCCAGCCCGCACCCGCCGGTGCGACGCCAGGAGGCGGCCGGCGTGCTCGTCGGCCACAGCCTCCAGGTGAACGGTCAACGTTGCCAGCCCGGATACGACGCGGTCGAATGCTTCCACGGCCGCACCGGAGATGACGTTCCCGGTCGGCGAGGCTCGCAAGAGTTCTTCGGCGCGGGCGTCGGGCAGCCAGTCCGCATCCTCCGGGCGTCCCTCGAAAGCGAGAACCCGGGCATCCTCGGCCACCAGCTGCCGGATCTCGCCTCCGGCCAGTGGTAGATCAATCTGAAACCGGAGCCGCACCAGCAACACGGTGGTCCGCTTGGACACCGCGGACGTCCGCATCACCCCGGCCCGGCGGGCCGGACGCTCAGGGGCGGGGACAGCCGCGTCAAGCGCCGACTCCAGGACATAGCCGGCCAACGCCCGCATGGTCGGATCGGTGCGGGTGAGCGCCGCTTCGCCGCGTCCGGCCGGCGGCTGGGACCGGAGCGGCAGCGGCTCGCGCAAGCCGACCGGCAGACTGTTGCGGGCTCCCAACGGCAAAGCGCTGAGCACCGCACTCCACCCGTCGGCGGTCGGAGAGATGGTTCCGCCCAACGCCTGCACCGTTCGGGTGGTGAACTCGCGCAGGTCACCGTGACCGCCCAGCGCGGCGCGGACCTCGTTGATCTCGGTCGCTACTTCCTCCGGCTTGATGCTGTGCTGGGCGTATCTGGTGCGAGACTTGCGCTCCTGATCGGCGGCTGACTCCCATGCCTGGTCAAGGGCGGTCGCACGGCCGTCGAGTTGCAGGTCCAGCGTCAGCTCCTGGTCCCGCGGGCGAAGCAACAGGCCTTCGGCCAGCGCGTCAATGACGGCCTGGCCGTCGCCCGGTACGGGAACGGCGACGCCGGTCGCCTTGGCGATGGCGCGGTGCTTGCGGATGAGCACGTCGAGCACGATGCTGTCGATCCCGTTGTCCGCGCCGTAGAGGGTGACTGCACGCACGACGTCGGCGCGTTGCCCGAACCGGTCGACCCGGCCCTCCCGCTGCTCGTGTCGGGTTGGGTTCCAGGCCAGGTCGTAGTGCACGACCGCGGTGAATGCCTCTTGCAGATTGACGCCTTCGGACAGGCAATCGGTGGCGACCAGAACCCGGTCGCCGCCCTGGTCCGTCAGGGCCATGATGGCGCGCTCGCGTTCAGACGGTGGCTGTTCGCCGGTCACGGCTTTGACATGGACCGGCTTTCGGGCGGGATTCAACGCCTTCTCGAGGTGCTCGGCGACGTAGTCGGCAGTGTGCAGGAAGCGGCAGAACACAATCGGCCGGTCTCCGCCGGCCAACAGTGCCCGCACCTGCGCGACCAGGACTCCCAGCTTTCGGTCCTGCTCGCTGCCCGCAAGTTTATCGGCTCGTCGGGCGAAGCCGAGCAGGCGTCGACGTTCGGGGTTCGACCCGGCGTCGGCTTCCGGCTCGGGCTCGATCAATGCGCCTGGCGCGGTGTCCAGGCTCTCCAATGTCTCGTCGTCGCCGGCGTCCAGGATTCCGGCGCGCCCGCGGGCGTCGATCTCAGCGATATCTGTGAGGCCGGCGGTGTCGGCCCGCGTGCGCAAGGTGGCCGCCGCTGCCAAGGGGCTCGAGGCGAGCGCCCGCAGCAACGCCAGCGCCGACCACCACCGGACCCGACTGCGGGCTCCGCCGGTGTCGTCTCGGACCCGTTCCCGGGCGTAGTCGAGGACATCGTCGAAGAGCTCGCGGTAGTCCGGACTTAGTTGGTAGGGGACGTCAAGGGTGAGCCGGTCGCGCGGGAAGGGAGTGTCCTCGTCCAGGTAGTGCCGGATGTCGGCGCGGCGGCGTTGCACGAAGTGCTGGGCCAGCAGGGAGCGTCCGCCTTCGGTGGACAGGTCGGCGGTGGACAGATCGGGACGCAGGAGCGCGACCAGGTTGCGGAACGCCGACTCGTCGCCAGAATGTGGGGTGGCCGTGGCCAGCACCAGATGCCGGCTGTCATCGGCGGCGATGGTGCGGAGCAGTTCATAGCGCTGGTGCCGGGACCTCTGACCGGGACCGGTTCCGGCCACGCAGTTGTGGGCCTCGTCCACGATGACCAAGTCTGGGCAGTGCTGGAGAAACTCGTGGCTGCGTCGGTCCGACTTGATGAAGTCCGTCGACACGACGACGTAGGGGTGTCGGTCGAACAATGACTCGTTCAACATCAGCTGCCGTTCCAGCCCCCGCACGGTGCTGCTCAGCACGAGCGCAGCGTCGATGCCGAACTTGTCCCGGAGTTCCCGCTGCCACTGCTCGGCCAGCGCGGGCGAGCACAGAACCGCTAACCGCTGTGCACTGCCTTGCGCGAGAAGTTCGCCGGCAACCAGGCCGGCTTCGATGGTCTTGCCGATGCCGACGTCGTCGGCGATGAGCAGCCGAACCACGTCCTGCCGCAACGCCATGAGCAGCGGAACAAACTGGTAGCTGCGCGGGGTGACGCTGATACCGGCCAGCGACCGGAACGGCCCCGCTGACCCTGTGAACCCGACGCGCAGCGCCGTCCGCAACAAGTCGGTGGTGGAGGTGTCGCCCAGATCGTCAGCGGTCGGCGGCGGAAAGCTGGCTGCTTCTACGCCCTCGTCCGGGAAGACCCCGGCGATGTCGGCCGCCCCGCCGCCCAGCGGTTGCAGCAGGAGGAAGTCTGGTCCGCTGCCGGGTTGCACCACCCACTCCCGGCCACGCGCCCGGACGAGCGACCCGACGGCGAACTCGGCGAGGACGGTGGTCACGCGGTGGTCCTTCCGGGGCCGAAAACCCAGGCCCAGCGGGCGGCCTGCTCGGTCCAGTCGTCGTTGTATCCGAACCGCACGACCGACCAACCCAGGTCGGCTAAGCGGTCGGCCGCGGCGGCATCACGCAGGCGCTGCTCCGGGCTGTCGTGATGCGGACCGTCGACGAACACGGCGATCGCCGTATCCGCCAGCCGGTACACCAGGTCCGGTCGGGCACTCGCCGATTCGACCGTGACCTGCGCATCGTCGGGTAGCCGGTAGCCGTTGCTCGTCAACCAGTCCACGAACTTTTTCTCTAGGTCGGAATCCCGCAGTTTGTTCAGCCATATCTGTTGTGTGGTTCGGTCCCGTCCGCCGGCGCCACGGGTCACCGAGGTGTTGGCCAGTTGCTGCAGCAGCTCGACGATGGTGTGCCGGTTGATCTGAGCGTGCACGCCCTGATTCGAGTACGACAGCAAGCAGTCGTAGCAGCCTCGTTCACACCGTTCTCGAGCGCCGGGCGCGTGACCGAGGTCCGTGCCGTCCGGGTCGTAGTGGATGATTTCCAGGGCTTTTCGCGCTACTGCAGCCAGTGCGGCCGGCTCGGCCACCAGGCGACCGAGTACGCCGGCGCCACCTTCGGCCGCTTCGGTGAGCAGCATCTGCGCGTGATGGTCGGGGTCGGGCAGACCTTGGGCGTCGAGTTCGGAGTCCTCCAGCTGGAAAGTGGCCTCGATGGCGCGCTCCAACGCGGCCCGGAACGTCCAGGCAGCCTCCTCGTCCACGGTGTCGACCAGTCGGATGACCAAGACGTTGCGGCGGTCTTCTACGAATGGGACGACCAGTTGTTTGGTGGCGACGTCTGCTGCCGCCTCGAGGTTTTCGCTGTCCACGGTGCTGTCGGCGGCCTGCTTGTCGGTCAGCCAGGCACCTTCCCGGGTGTCCAGCCAGTAGCCGCGGAGCTCGGCATTCTTACGTCGGCGTCGACCGACGTTGGCCACGCGGACCAGCGCGGCGTCGGCGTGGACCAATTCCAGCAGCGGAGCACCGCCGGGACCGGTTGCGGTGGCGGCAGTGTGGCCGGGTCGGTCGCCTCGGTCGGTGAATCGGAAGGACGTCTCAAGTTCGTAGCCGCTGCGTCGCCGCTCCTCCTCGTCGCTACTGATCCGTTCCCGGCGGCGGGTGAACACGGTCTGCAGCCGGAGCAGCCCGTATTGAGTGGTGCCGAGTCGGTGTCCGCAGTGTTCACACATGTCGGTGCCGGCTCCCACCGGGTGGTGGTAACCGCAGTTCTCGCAACGTCGGGCTTCTTCGGTAACCGCGCCGGACCCGGAAGTGGCATTCGGATCTCGTGGCAACTGCACCCGAGTCACCTCGTAGCGGGCGCCCTCGTGATAGATGAGTGCGTTGGGGCCAAACTCACCGATGGCCACGAATCGGGGGCGCTGCAGGAAGTCTCCGTCGCGGCGGGCGCCTCGCCGAGCGGGGATGTAGGCGGCTAGCGGTAGCCGCGGGAACGAATAGCCCGGTAGGAAGCCTTCGCTGGCCAGGTAGCGATACGAATAGAAATCGGTGGCGCTCCGTTCGCTGTCCTCATTGCGCAGCAACGCCAGTTGATTGCGGGCATCGGTGCGTCGCCGCTCGGCCAGCATTCGATCGTTCCTGGACGCCGTGGTGCTGATGGCCAACCTGTGTTGCTCGTTTGCTTCGGCCAGGGCGGTGGAATACAGCGTCCGCCACCTATCGAAAGCATTGTCGAAGGCCTGCGCGGCCCGGTCGAGCTGCTCCGCTACCCACCCGTCGAACCACCACGCTGGGTCGGCATGGTCGAGCTGCCAGGACCGACGCAGGTCGTCCATCACTCGCTGGGCGGTGATTCGGGCGCTTTTGGCCAGGCCCGGCTCGGTCAGCGCACTCCACAGGGTCGGCAACACACGGAGGCTAGGAGACTCCCCACCGGTTTCCAGCAAGTCGGTGATGGACGAATGCATCGACTGGTCCGACTCGGCCAGCCAGATCGCGTGCAGGTGTGAGCGGACCAGATCCTCGTTGGTCAGGTCCAGGCGTGGGGCGATCACCGAACCGGCGACCATGTCCCGGGAGCGGCGGAACCAGTAGCTGTCGTGCGCTTTCCCGGTCGAGCAGTACGTGAGGACCAGCGCCTGCTGCCCGGACCGGCCGGCCCGGCCGGAGCGTTGAGCGTAATTCGCCGGTGTGGGCGGGACGTTGCGCATCGCGACGGCATTTAGGTCACTGATGTCGACGCCGAGCTCCATGGTGGGTGAGCAGTACAGCAGCGGGAGCCGGCCCTCGCGGAAAGCTTGTTCGCGTTCCAACCGTTGCTCCTGCGGCACTTGGGCGGTGTGCTCCCGGGCCGACAATCCGGTGTAGCCAGAGGCCAGCTCGCGATACAGCTCGCGAAAGAACGGGTTGACCCGGGCGGTCTCCTCTCCTTTGAACGACCTTCGCAGCGGATCGGGTGCGCCATGTTCTCCGCCTCCTACTCGCCACCGCAGCGCGCCCGCCTTGAGGCGGTAGGTGGACCCGGCCGGGCCATCGGTGCGAGAAAGCACGCCCGAAACGGTCAGCACGGCGAGCAGGTCGGTGATCATCTTCTCGACATCGGCAGTGACGATGCCCGGGGGCAGGCCGTCGAGTTTTCTCAAGTAACGACCGAATGCGGTGCGGCCGGTGAGGGCGAGCGCAGCCCGCGGACCTCCACGGCCAGCCGACCTCGGAAACGCCGTTCCGACATCTACAAGCTGGTCGTCGTCGCCCAACGCCCAGGGGTCGATGAGCTGGCCCCGAGAGGCCTTCTTGACTCGCTCAAATCCTTCTTGGCTGAGTATGTCCACGTCGATCGCGCGAACCCGCCGGAACTCGTCCAGCAGGATGCGCATGATTTCTTCGCGCTGCTCGGCGCCGACTTGGTCGAGCAGGTACGTGCCTTGCCAGGACGACGGGTCGGCTGCGATGTCGGGCAGATCGCGGTAGTCGACGACCAGCAACCCGACCTGCTCGAGGTTGGGCATGGTTACCCGCCAGCCGCGCTGCAAGTCGATATATAGCTGGTATTCGACGACCCCGCGCAGCGCCTTCTCGGCATCGGTCTTGGCGGTGAACTTAGCTTCGGGAGCTTGAGCGAAATCGGTCACGGCCAGGCTGAGCATCGAGGTGACGGCCGAGGCCACATCTTCATGGCCCAGCCCAGCCGGCCCGGCGGCCGCCAATGCGCGGCTGAGCGCCCCACGCAGCTGGGTGACCTGGACGAAATCGTTGAAGTGGCCGGCCTGCAGGCTGGCGTCCTGTCGGTTGTCGACGAATGTGAGCAGCTTGCGGGCTTTGGGGTCGAGCCCGCTCGGGTCGACCCCTCGCAGGGCCCGGACCACCGCCCCGCTCAGCACGCTGATCGCGCTGGACCGGCCCTCGACGTCGAGGGTGGCCAATTTGCCGAAGTCGTTGCCTCGGACCTGTTCGTAGGAGACACCGCAGCGCAGGCAGAACGCGAACGGGGTGGACAAGAACCAGGCCGGCAAACCTTCGTCGGCCGCAGCGCCGTCCGGACTTAGGAAGACGGGCTCCGGCTGGTACTTCCGCTTGCTGTCTAGGATGTCCACCTGGTCGGTGTCCGGATCGACAACCAGCCAGGAGTCAGGCAGCCGCCCTTCCGCGACCGGATCTTTGGGCCAGGGCAGATCGTTGCTGATGTATAGGTAGCCGGTCACCGCGTCGCCGCCGCTGGCGTCGGCGTCCCGGCGGGGCACGAAAATCCTCTCGCCCTTTTTCGACACGCTGGCGACCACCAGGTACTCCTGGCCGCACTCGCGGCAGAAACCCACCGGCAGCAACGCGTGATCGGGCTTGCCCGGCACGGAGACTTGATAGGTGCCGGTGACGTGGCGGGTGCCTTCCGGCTCCAACGAAACGAAGACGCCGTCGCCCTTGGAAAGGAACTGGTGCAGGCGAAACGCGAACACCGTGCGTCCGTTGCCTGGATCGGTGATCCGCGACCCGGCTCGCAGCATCTCTCGCAGGGCGGTTGCGCAGGTCGACGAGGGGAGTCCTACGACCTCGGCCAATTGCTCGGCGGCGACGGTCACAGTCGTCGGGGTGCGTCGGATCAGTCGTCCGGTCTCCGCCTCGGTGTCGACCCCAAAGGTCGTCTCCACCCAGCCGGCCAGCGGGTCGGCCGTCAATGCCCGATGGTCGGACGGGAGCCTGCCCGCGGCTGCGGCGTCGGCCGCAGCCCGCAGCTCGGGTGCTGGCGCTGGGGCCGCTGAGGTTGCGCGGACGATGGTTTCCCCAATCACCCGATCCGCAGTGACCTCGCTACCGAAGAGACGGGTAGCGACCGCCGCGACGACGGCTTTGCGCTGGGCCAAGGCGCCCTCGCTGGACATCGTCGCGCTGGTTCCGATGATCTGTAGGCCGTCACCGGCGCATTGATCGCGCAGGCGGCGGATGAGCATGGCGACGTCGGCGCCCTGCCGGCCCCGGTAGGTGTGCAGCTCGTCCAGAGCCAGAAAGCGCAGGCCCCGGGCCGCGCGGACCAGGTGCTTGCGCTCGTCCGGCCGGGTCAGCACCAGTTCCAGCATGACGTAGTTGGTAAGCAGAATGTCGGGCGGGTCGGCCAGAATCCGGCGCCGCTCCTCAGGCGATTCCTGCCCGGTGTAGCGCGCGAACGTGACCGGCTGATCGTCGTCGGTGTAGCCGAATTGCAGGAACTTCTCCAGCTCGCCGAGCTGCGAGTTGGCCAACGCATTCATGGGATACACAACGATCGCCTTGACCCCGGGACTGCGCCGACCGGCGTGGTTCTCACGCTCCCGCAGCACCGCATCGACGATCGGGATGATGTAGGCCAGTGACTTGCCCGAGCCGGTCCCGGTGGTCAACACATAGCTGCGCCCGGTTCGCGCCGCCTCGATTGCCTCTCGCTGGTGTTGGTGCAGCACCAGCGGATCACGGCCCTGGTCATGCCTGTCGTTCTTGCGGCGGAAAATTCGGGTGCACTCCCGATGCAACAGGCCCTGCTCCACCAGATCCGGCACCGCACCCCCAGATGCGAAGGACGGATTCAGGCTGAGCCAAGGGTCCGGCCACTGCACGCCGGTGGCGAACTGCTCCTCGACGAACGCCTTGATACGCCGGTCGCGGACCTCGACAAAGCCGGAAGTGAAGGCGCGATAGTCCGCGATGACCTGCTCATGGATCGCAAAGACGTCCAATGCTCCAACTCGGCTCGGCGCGGTCGCCGGTCGGGCTGAGCAACGCCGACCCACGTCCTGATGTCTGCCGGACCGCAGCCCCGACTGCGCTCCGAACTCCCTCGGTTGCGGATAGTAGCCCCACCCTGCAGAAACCCCGAGAACTGATCCGCTCGTGGTCGTAGGCGGTTCTCGGTGGGCGACAACGTGGACCGGGAGGCATTGTCAGGAGAGGCCTGGGCGTTCTAACCCAACAACTCTCCTAGGCCATGGCTGCGAGGTAGTCGGCGGCGATTGTGGTCATGGCGGCGATCGTGTTTTTCCGGTGTCGGCAGAAGGTCCGTTCGGGGATGCCGGCAGCTTTCGCGGCCGCAATTCGTCCGCCGGTGCCGTAGCTGGCGGCGTGTTCGGTATCCAAGAGCAGCTGGGCGGCCCGGGAGCTGATTGCTCCGGATTCGACGGCCCACAGCAGCAGGTCGACCAGCCGCACCTCGGCCGTCTCGACAGCGTGGCCGGCGCGCGCCTGAGCCAGCACGGCCGGGTCGACCAGGTCGGCGCCACCGGGACGGTGCGGGTCGATCGGGGTCAATTCCCCATGCCAAAGCGCGTGCTTGGCGTCGAGCAGGACACCGGCGGCGTAGGCCCGGTTGCGGCGCCGCCACGGATACGAGCGCACCGCGCACACGACCTCGCCAACGACCAGGGCCATCACCTCCGGGCCGCGGTGGGCGAACTTGCCGAACATCCGGACGACCCTCGACGGCCGGTTGCGGAGCACGTGGCACCCGGCACCGGGTTGGTCGCGGCGCCCTATACACATTCGATTGCCGGCGGATCATCGACGCAGCCCACCGCCACCACAGCCGCCGCTGAACATTCGGCGTCCAGCATTAGTGCAGCCGGCCCGGTGCCCCGCGAGGGCACCAATGTCACGGCTGCCGTGGCTGCGCCCCGACGACTCCTCTCTGACGGAGCTCCGCACTCAGCGGATGTCGCCGCAGTCACCTTCGGCACGAAACTGACGTTGGCGGAGCCCCAACCGCGCTCTGGGGCCGCCGCACCGAGGGCGCACGCAGGACCGCAGAACCCTTGCAAACGCATCACTGAAGGCCTGACCTGGCGTCGGCTGCACCGGCCGGCTAGAACCGTTATCGGCCTTGGTGGGGGCCGCGGTGCATTGGTACCTGTCGGGGTCGGGTTGCCGCGCCGGGGCCGGACACGTCCGGCGCCTGCTGCGAATCGGCGGTGTAGGCCCGTCGAGCGGATGTGGTCGACGACGGCCGGGGCGCCAGCACGCTATCGACCTGACCGGCCATGTCAATCGGCCGTCGTTCCCGCCTCGCCTGTATCGCCGGTCTTTGCGCATCCTGCCCCATGCGCCAGCAGCTCGGCTGCGACGTGGTCGCTGGCCGCACCCATCAGTTCGCAGAGCCGGGCCGCCTCGGCCGGCCGCTGTGACACCGGTAGCGCCGCGATGAGAGGCGGCGCACCCGCTAATCAATCGCCGGTCGCACGGCCAGCTAGAACCCGATCCCTGAGCACCTTGTCAGCAGCCTCGATGCGTTCCTTGGTCTCTTCTGCCATCTTGGCGAGCTCAGGATCGTGCGCAGCCCTGTCCGCCTTCTCGTTGACCGACTCGCGCACCAGAACATTGACCGGTTGTCCCGTGATGAGGCTCATCGCTTGCAACGCCTGATACTCGTCCTCCGTAAAGCGAACTGAGAGGACGCGGGTTTGTGACATCGGGATCTACCTCCGGATTGTTTTGGGCTGTTGCCTTTGGCTGGCTACGAGGAGGCCCAGGACTACTTGTCGGCTCAAGTGCGCTGCCGGCGACGTTATACCTAGTGTCAAGCATGGTCATCATGTGATCACTGTAGGTGACATAGCTACGAAGCACCAGGTGTGACCTATACTCTGAGACGCACCTCAGGCTCGTAGGTTCATCCACTCATCGACAAGGTCCGTGCCCACCAAGCAGATTGGAAGTTGTGATGCCGTCGCCCTCCAGCCGAGACCAGTTCGAAGCCCCCCGGGCTGAGCGGACCGCCTACTCGATCGCGTTCGCCGGCTTCGCCGCGGTTCGCAGCCATGAGGCAGCAGCCACCTTCGGTTTCGACATCAAGGAAGCCGAGCGTGAAGCGCGTCAAATTCAACAGCCCTCGGAGCCTGCCCAGGTCGACGACGCAATGGCCTTTCTCCGAGCCCGTACAGCACGGCGTAGGGAATCCCTCGGTGCAGCGATTGGTCCGCTAGCGACTGCAGCGCCGGACGCCCAGGGAGAGCAACAAATCGGCTACGACAAGTCAGCGTGGCTGGCCATGAAATCGGTCGCCGAGGCAGAGATGATCGGCCTGATCGGTGAAGAAGATGAGTACCGGGCCGGCCCGGATGGAGCGCGGCGCCGCGGTGAGCGTCTGTGGAACCTCATCACCACCGGAATGCCCTTCGGCATCGCCGACCCCTGTGACGGCACGAACCAGGTCGCCGGCATGGGCCAGAGATCCGGTTGGGCTTCTTGCGTCATGGTTCACCAACCGCCGACCAGCCGGACCGACAGCGTTCTGCTTACTCCCGCGGTTTTGCTCGGCGACGGCCGGGCTTTTGTCGGGGGCGAAGGTGGTATCTGGCTCAGCGAATCCAGCAGTCCGGACCGCCCGTCACCGGCGTATCTGCTCGACCCGATGCGGTCCATGACCACGTTCGCGCGGCACCACTATGTGATTCCGGCCTCGAAGGCCAAGACGATCGCGGCAGCACACGCGATCATCGACCAGGATGCGAAGATCCAGTGGATCGCCCCACTGGCCGGAAACCCGGGGATCCTCGCCGCAATGCTCTGCGCCGGAGCGGTCGCCGCAATGCAACCGGAGGCTTGGGCTTGGGACCACATGGCCGCGTTGATGCTCGCCTACGGCGGACTCCAAGTGATCGACAACCGCACGGACGCACCGAAGAACGCCGCCGAACTTTCAGCGATCCTCTTGGAGGACCTGATCGCCGGTCGGCAGACCCGCGCGTTATACATGGCCCGAGATCTGGACCTGGCGCGCCGCTTGCGTGACGCCGCGGCAGCCGCATTACTGAGCACTCTGACTTGATCGAACAGGTTGCAGTCCGGTGCGACTTTCTGCGCGTTCGCTGAGTGCACGTCCCGGCCCGTTGCCCAGCGAGCGGTGACTGCCTAGCAGTTGATGGTGCCGATTGCTTGCAAGTGGGCCCGCACCGTTTCGGCGAACTGCGGACACTGCGACTCGCGTAGTGCCTTCGGCAGATTCGCACTCCCGTTCGTTTTGCACCAGTGACGAAGTTGTTGCTCTACAACTCGTCTCGTTAGATCCGGAGTTGCTTGGTCGACCAGTTGGAAGAAGTCATCAGCCGAGTAGAGCTCGTACGGGAGGTCATCCGGATCGACGGTGGCAGGGATGAAACTGGACTCATTGGTCAGCAAGATGTGGGCTCCACATGCCAGGGCCGCGGCATGCACATGCTGGTCGAACTGGTCCTTGCCTGGGAATGAACCGTCAATCTCGAAATCATCGACCCGTCCGCCCTCGAACGCTTTCCGCAGTTTGTCGTGAATCGTTGTGATCATGCCCCCGGGCCAAGTGGGGTGGTTGCGCCTCAACCGGTAGATCGTCTCAGCCAGAATGTCTTCGGTCCAGTAGACCGCGAACAAGGACTCGGCCTCGCCGGCGAGCAGGGCGAGCCAGTCGCGTTCAGTCCTGGAATAGAGGACATTTGCGTCAACTAGGACACGAGTGGGCACGCCGGACAGAGTAATCCGAGCGTTCTGACCGGCGTGCCCTGATCAGTGGTCTTTGTCGGCGGCGTCTTCGAGAGAGCGCAGTTCGTCGAAGGCCTGGCGGCGTCGCTCTGCTCGCTGGCGGCGGTACTCCAGCACGTCACTGGTACGCAGGCGGGTGTGCGTGCCGACCTTGTGCGATGGGATCTCGTTCCGCTTGACCATCTGCATCAAGGTAGGACGAGACACCCCGAGCTGCTCCGCGGCAGTGGAGGTCGTCAACTCTTCGGGCATCGAAGTGACCGTCACTGAACCTCCTCGCACGACAGCCTGGAGCACCTGTGTGATGACTCGTGAGAGTTCGCGTGGGATGGTGACGAGGTCGTGGTCGTCCGAGTTGCTCATGGCCAGAGACGCCGACACGTCAGAGCCAAGAGCGTCGACCACCTGTCGAGCTTGATCCAGCTCGGCTTCGGTGGCGGCCAGCATCTGTCGATCTCTGGTGGCCGCGAGGATCATGGACATGACGGGAAGCCGCCCTTCTGTACTCGTGTGCTGCTTGCACCTGCAACTGTAGATTCTTGCAGATGTATCTGCAAGCCAAAATCTGTAGATGTATCCGCAGCCCAGATTCGTGCAGGTGATCTATAACCCAGATTTGTGCAGATGCATCCGTTCATTGACCTTGCTGTGTACCGCGCCGCGCTATTGCCTGTCGCGTACCTGCTGTCCCGGCATCGGGCCGAACTGTCGCCGGCAACCCAGTGATCGCGCGTAAAGTGTCGGGGAAGTGCTGGTTGACTACGGCCGTTCCCACGACTTCACCAGCGATGTCACTGTCGTCACCCAATCGCCGACGATGCTCGCGCGGCATCCTGGCCTCTCGGCGCGCCTGCTCGATTTGCAGGGCGAGCTGCGCCCCAACGGCGGTATTACCGGTCCTGGTGCTCCTAACCTCGTGAGCGAGCAGCTCGGCGGCGACGTGGTCGCTCGCCGCGCCCAACATCTCGCAGAGTCGGGCTGCCTCGGCCAGCCGTTCCGATGCCGGGAGTGCCGCGATGGGCGGGGCGGCCGAGTGGACCGTTCGCACCCGGGTGCCGGCTGGATCCACGCGGAGCGCCTCGGCGAGGTCCTGCCCGGGTAGAAGTAGCCGCTGGATCGCCGACTCGATGGCCAGATCGACCAGCGGCCGGCGTTGTTGAAACCCTTACCGGTCGGGCCGGGTGGGGAACTCTTCGACCGCAAGGTCGGCGGTGACACCCCCGGACCCCCGGCCGCAGCCCGACCGAAGGTCCAGCTCGGTGCGGCAGCCCGCCGGTGGATAGGGCGGACTGGTCCGAGTGACGGCTTGATCGTTAAAAGGATTAAAGAGAATTAAAAGGGACCGGGAGGGTGCCGCCAGCACCGTGAGCCGTGCAGGCCGTCAACTTCGAGCCGGAACGGCAGGTTTCGTGAACTGCTACGCCAGGCCGTCCAAGCGCCGTTCGCGGTCCAGAGCCTCCGTGTCGCGGGCGCCCTGGTCCTGCCGAGACCAGCCCAGCACCGCCGCTGCAGCTGCGTTGTCCATCGGGTCATCGTCGTCGGCGACATCCGCATCAACCTGCATCGCGACCGTCCAGGCGGAGTCGGCGCCGGCAAATGCGCTCCAGTTGAGGGCGATGCTGGCCGAACTTTGATCCTCGACGCAGCGCCCCGCAGACCGACGTGAGACAGCCAGCGCATGTCGACGCCCGGCCGGGGAAAGACGCCAGCGGCACGTTCCGCCTCGGCGCGCACCGTCGTTCAATCTGCCCTCCGAAACTCATCCGTGCCCATCATGGGCCTCCTTGACGCCCATCCGATAAAGACGCGCCCGACCAGAGCTTTGGAAGGTCCGCGACCCGATGGATTCCAATGGAAGCCGAGATCCATCGCAATCCGTAGCTCCGCGGTTAAGAGCAACCTCCCGCGCCGATCGGAGACTCTGACTGGCTTGATCGACGTAATCAGTCGTGTGACCGCAGCCTTAATACAGGGACTTCATGACCATCACGCAGGCGGCGGGTGTCGGCATCGGTCAACGCGAGGTGCAGCGGGTCGTCCGGCAGGGCGAACGTGAGGTCGTCGGGACGGCCGGGAAGGTGCTATCACTGAGCCCGGTCAGCATCCATCGGCACGCTGGCTACCACGTCACGCCGGGCGCCCCTGGTCGCCGGGAACCGCTGGGCCGCAATCGACCTGTTGGCCGGCGGCGGCGCCAGCTGGCTCGACGCAACCCGTCGATGATGGCTACGCGCCAGTCTGCCGAACGTCTGGCGCTAGCAACCGGCTCCCGCCAGGCGAACTCTTCCCGGAGGGGTGGAGAAGAGGCAGCCTCATGACTGTTCCTCATTCCGCGGAGCGTTCCGGGAACGCCACTCGCGCAAGGCCGCGGTGGCGCGGTCGTTGCCCCAGTGCAGCCGTTCGGTGACGTCGCGTACTGAGCGCGGCGCCGGCTCAAGCTGGTCCAAGGCCAGCAGATCGCCGCCGTTAACGCCGGCGAGGCGTTCGCCGTCGCGTAGCTGCGGCGGGCTGATTTGCCACTCCAGCCCGCGGCCGTCGGCCGCGCCGGTGAGCACGAACAGGCCGGCGGGCGGCTCGCGGCTGCCGACCGGGCAATGTCGGCGCAGGCCGCCGTGCCGATCCTTGTTGATCGTGAGTACGGCGGAGCCGCCGCGACCAGGAACGAATTGCTCCTTGACGGTGACCCGAACCGATGCTCCGGAGACGGCGCGCCGCTTGGCGGCTGTGCCGGTTGGTCCGGCGGCACGGCTGTCGGTGTTCTTGGCCAAATGGTCGATGCCGATGACCGCCGCGCCGGCGGCGGCCAGTGGTTTGAGTACGTCGGTGTGGGCGCCGGTGTAGTCATCGGGGTCGTTGGACTTGCGGCCGAGCAGGGGCAGCAGTTCACCGACGGAGTCGACAACCACTCCCGCCGGGTGCCACGTGCGCAGGAACGCGGTGATGTCGAGCAGGTCGTTGCGGTCCTCGGGCTCGACGTAGCGGAACAAACCCGGGTCGGCCAGGTATGCCGGAGGAACGCCGAAGGCCAGCAGCCGTCCGACGATCGCGTCCGGCCCGTTGTGATCGAGGTCCAGGAACGCCGACCGCGCGGCGGCCGCCGCCAGCTCCGTCAGCGCAGCAAGCGCAATGAGCGTCTTGCCGGACTCGGGGTCGCCGAACAGCAGATTGACCTGCGCCGCGTAGAACAGACACGGCCCGTCGTCGCGGTGCAAGAGGCTCGGTGTGGGTGGCTCCGGTAAGCCGCCGGAGAGCATGGCAGCGATGTCGACGTGACGGCTACTGCCGCGTACCACCCGCTCCGCGAAGCCTGCTCCGCGTTCCGAACCCACTGTGTCGGGAACGCGGAACGCGGTCCGACTCGGCGTCGAAGCCCCACCGTTGATCCTGGGTATCTCGAGAACATCGGTCACGACTCACCCCCTCCGACCGACGCGAGGGCGAGGGTCTCGCGGCGTCACCGACCGATGGTGCTGGTGCGCAGGTTGGCCTCGACCCAGGCGTCCAGGTCGCCCTGCCGGTAACGGATGGCCTTGGCGGTGAGCTTGACGAAAGCCGGCCCTTGCCCGGTGTAGCGCAGCTGGGCCAAAGCCCCCGGGGTCATGCCGAGCAGCGCGCCGGCCTGGCTGGGGGTGAGCAGGATGTCGTTCATAACGGTCCCTCCGCAGTCGTGAGGCGCTGTCCGATCGATGCGGACGCAGGTCCCTCGATCACCCCCACGGACGAAACGAGGATCAAATCGGCCACTCGTGATCAGAAAACATTCGTGGGATCTTCGGGTGGCCGCCTCGATCACAATGTCGGTGGCGGCAAGACTCTGTCCACGCAGGCAGACCCTCGGGACGAAGGAGGAAACCAGTGGCGACCATCGAGCCATACCTGCTCAAGGACGGGTCGCGTCGCTACCGAGTCCGCTACCGCACCCCAGGCCACCAGCAGACCGACAAGCGCGGGTTCAAGACCAAACGAGAGGCGGAGCTCTACGGGGCCTCGGTCGAGGTGTCCAAGGCGCGGGGCGAGTTCATCTCCGCCGCGGCCGGGACCACCACGATCGCGGCCTGGGCGGACAAATGGATGGACGGCTGGTCGGAATTGACCCCGGCGACGGCGTCGCGCTACAGCGGGATCGTCCGGACCCACATCCTGCCTCGGTGGGGGAAGACTCCGATCTCAGCGATGACCAAGAGCGACATCAAGTCCTGGCTCGCCGGGTTGGTCCGCAACGGATCGTCCGCAGCGACCGCCCGAAAGGTTCACTCGGTCCTCTCCTGCATCCTCACGGTCGCGGTCGACGACAAGATGCTCGCTTTCAACCCCGCGGTCGGCGTCAAGGTCGCCAAACCCACCGTCACGCCGCGGCGCTACCTAACCCACCAAGAAGTCGAGCGCTTAGCCGAAGCGGCCGGCGAACGCGGCCGGCCGATCATCCTGACCCTGGCGTACTGCGGATTGCGTTGGGGCGAGCTGGCCGCGCTCCAGGTTCACAACGTCTCCATCGCTCGATCCCGGCTCCAGATCGAAGCATCGGTGACCGAAGTCAACGGCAAAATGGAATGGGGAGACACCAAGACGCGCCAGAAGCGCGGCGTGCCGGTGCCGGCCTTTCTGCTGCCAATGCTGGCCGAGCAGATCGAGGGAAAGAAGCCGACGGACTTGGCGTTCCCAGCACCCGGCGGGGCGGTGTTGCGTTATCGCGCGGCGCGAGTGTCCTGGTTCAACGCCGCCGTCGCCGAGTCGGGCATCGCGCCGAACTTCCACCCCCACGAGCTGCGCCACACCGCCGCCAGCCTCGCCATCAGCGCCGGTGCAAACGTCATGGCCGTTCAACGGATGCTCGGACACGCCTCGGCCAAGATGACGCTGGACACCTACGCCGACCTCTTCCCCGACGACCTGGACTCCGTCGCGGTCAGACTGGACCAGGCCCGAGCTCGGGCCGTCGACGGCGTGCCTGCCGTGCGCGCAGCGGAGATTCGACCCTCGACTGCCTTGCCTACGTTGAATCTCGGTGAGGGTTATTCGGCTTCCAACAGCGCCCGGATGACCTCCGGCGCATAGAACCGACGGTTATACGTCTGGTCGGTAGCAGAGGTCAGAATCCCGAGCTCGACCAGCGAGTTCACGAGCTTGTTTGCCCTCCCGTAGGACAGCGAAAGCAGGGCGGACACTTGGCGCACGGTGAACGTCATGCGGGAGACCGCGAGATCGACCAGCGAGTGTGCGGAGTCAGCGCGCAGAGTCGACCCTCTGATGATGTCTTTGAGCCGCCCTTGCGCGGCGACGAGCGCCAGCATCTGCCGGCGGGTAGCTGTGGCGGACTCAGCGATGCCGCGCGCGAAGAAGCTCACCCACTCATCCCAGTCCCCCCGGCAGGAGACCGCCAGAAGCCGGTCCTCGTACTCGCGCCGCCTGGTCTCGAACCACGGCGAGACGGTGAGCGTGGGTTCGCTGATCGTCTGGCCGACGTAGAGCTGCAACACAATGAGGAGTCGTCCGATCCGCCCGTTGCCGTCATGGAACGGGTGCAGGGTCTCGAACTGGTAGTGCGCCATTGCGGCTGCCACGACGGGGTCGATCTCGTCGACTTCGACCGCAGTCATCCATTCCAGTAGGTCGCGTACTCGCGCTTCCAAGTCGAGGCCGGGCGGCGGCGGGACGAACCGTGCTGCCTTGACCGGAAACTCGGAGACCGGCATTCCCGGCCGCCTGCCGATGACGACCTGTACCGGCCGGATCCTGCCCGACGACGGCTTCTCCAGTGCAGTTCCCCGGACCAACCTCATCTGCAGCTCACTGAGTGTGGGCACGGTGAGCGGCCGGCCGGCTTCGGTCCAGGAGAACGCCGTCTCAGCCATCAGTTCGTAATTGATCACCTCACGCATGCCTGGCTCGTCAGGGTCGTCACCCGCGGTCAGCACCTTCGCCAACGGTTCGTAGGTGCCCTCCAAGGCCGACGTCGACTGAGCTTCGAAGCGAAGAGTCGGCCGACGAAGCAGACGCGGGTTGGGCAGCTGCCGGGCAGTGCTGTCGAGAGCTGCGAGCGCAGCTCGCGCGTTGGCCACGGTTCGATAAGTCTTCCCCGACAGCTCCGGCGAGGTCAGGGGAAGTGGGTCGGGCCGGAACGCTGAGTGAGTCCAGGAGCCTCGGCTGGGATCCAGGTCGCTGATGGAGACCAACGCGCCTGTCATCCGGTCCTTCACGAACATTCCCAGGTCCACAATGTCACTCTAGAGGCGGTTGAGTGAAATTCCATGCGTGTCATCACTCCACATGGCACACAACGCAAGCCTTTACACATGCCCACCCGTTCCCGAACGGCTCAGACACGGTGGCGTTTAGCCCTGGATGCCGCATCGGGCTGGAGGGGCAGGGTCAGTCCGGAAGCCCATGCGCAGACCTGTTTGCTGCCCCATTAATCGGCCTAGATCAGGTAGCGGCTCGTGCAAGTGTGGGCACCAGTGTGGGCACGGAGCCTGTGAAGATCAACTTCATGATCGGCTATATAGCCTCTGACCTGCGAATACAGTGGTGGAGACGAAGAGAATCGAACTCTCAACCCCCGCCTTGCAAAGGCGGTGCTCTGCCAATTGAGCTACGTCCCCTGATCCCCCCACGAGATCCCCTAGTTGGCCGGAGCGGGAGTCGGCGCGGAGGGGGACTTGCCGGTGGCTTCGTCCCAGAGCGCAGCCTCGGCAGCAGCGGCATCCCGACGGCGCTTGACGACGGCGAAAACCGCTCCGCCCGCGGCGGCCAAAAACAGCAGCTTCTTCATGGTGCGACCTCCAGTCGGGCAGCCAAGCCCTCGCGGCCGCAAGAGCCTGCGGTGAACCGGCGGACCGGCTCCCACGTGGGCCTGGGAGGACTTGAACCTCCGACCTCTTCCTTATCAGGGAAGCGCTCTAACCGCCTGAGCTACAGGCCCGCAACATCACTCACGGCGCCCACCGGAGCAAACCGGATGGCGCCGCAACTGGGCAAGCGTACTCCACGGCACCGGTCACCGAAGAAGGCGTTACCCGCGCATTACGTCTCCCGCGTGGACTCCTGGACACAGCGACAGGAGGGCACACGGTGGGCTTCTACACTCGCGCATCGTGGGCCCCATCCGCATCGACGTGCTCGGGGCCGTCTCCGTCAGCTCTGACGCCGGCCGCCTGGAGGGTCTTGACCTGGGCGGACGTCGGTGCCGCGTGGCACTGGCCGCTTTGGCCCTGCATCGCCATCCCGTTCCGGCCCAGCGGCTGGCCGACATCGTCTGGAACGGGCAGCCGCCACACACCTGGGCGGCGGCGCTGCGCAACGTGGTCCGGGACCTGCGCACCGCGCTGGACCGGATCGGGCTGGGCGAGCAGCGCCTCGTCGTCACCGCGCCGGCCGGCTACGGACTCGCCGCCCACGTCGGCAACATCGACCAGGCCGAGGCCGACGTCCGCAGCGCCGAGCAAGCCCTGGAAGAGCAGCGGCCGGACGCGGCCCTCGCCCTCGCGGACGCCGCCACCAACATCCGAGGCGAGGACTTGCTGCCACAGGAGGACGCGCCTTGGCTGGCACCGCACCGGGCCGCCCTCGACGGGCTGCGGGCGCGGGCGCTGGAGGTGATTGCCATTGCCGCCGGCCGCCGCGGCGACCACCACCGGGCCATCGCCGCGGCCCGGGCCCTGGTCGAGGACAACCCCATCGATGAGCGCGGTTACCGCCTCCTGATGAGCGCGCTGGACGGCGCCGGCGACCGGTCCGGCGTGGCCCAGGCCTACGAGCGCTGCCGGGCCGCGCTGGCCGATCAGCTCGGCATCGACCCGAGTGCCGAGACGGTCGAGGCCTACCTCAAGGCGCTGCGGTCGGACTCGCTGGCGCCGGGCACCCGGCTGCCCACCCCGACCGGCGCGTTCCTGGGCCGCGAGCACGAACAGCACGCCACTGCAGAGGCGATCAGTGAGCCCGGCGCCGTGACCATCGTCGGGCGCGGCGGCGTGGGCAAGACCCGCCTCGCCCTCGAGGTGGCCCGCCGGGCCCGGCAGAGCCAAGAGGTTCGTTGGGTCGGCCTGGGCACGGTCACCGACGACGAACTGGTGGCCGCGCACCTGGCCCTGGAATTGGGCGCCGACCCGGGCGGCGACCCGACCGCGGCCGTCGCCGACCGGCTCGCCCCGCTGGGACGCACCGTGCTCGTGCTGGACTGCTGCGAACACGTCACCGACGGGGCCGCCACGGTGACCTCGGCGCTGATCACCGCGTGCCCGGCCCTGACCGTGCTGGCCACCAGCCGGCAGCCGCTGCGGGTCGAGGGTGAGCGCACCCTCGCCCTGCTTCCGCTGGCCGGAGACGACGCCGCGATCGCCATTCTGCGGGCCCGGACCAGGGAGAACGGGCGTGAGCTGCCCCAGGACCGGACCAGTAGGGAGCTGCTCACCCAGGTCAGCGCCCGCTGCGCCGGGCTACCGCTGGCCCTGGAGTTGATCGCCGCCCAGCTGGTCGATCTTTCCCTGGCCGACCTGGTCGACGAGCTCCCCGAACCCGACCAGCACGACCAGCTCACCGCCGTCCTGCAGCACAGCTACGACCTGCTGGAACCCGCCGAGGCGGGCCTGTTCCGGCGGATGGCCGTGTTGGCCGGGCCGGTCAGCCTGCCCATCGTGCGGTCGGTCGCCTCCGACGCGGGCCTGCCGCCGCTGCGGGTGACCCGGATCCTGCGCGAGCTGGCCGCGGGTGGGCTGGTGGTGGCCGACCGGTCCGGGCCGCGCTGGCGCTACCAGCAGGACGACGATGTGCGCCGGTTCGCGGTGCGCCAGCTGCAGTCCTCCGGCGAGGAGTCGGCCACCCTGGGTCGGCTGGGCTCCGCCGTCCAGGGTCTGCTGCCGGCGGACGCGCGGGCGGCGCCGGGGCCGTTCGCGGCGGCGGTCACCGAGGTCGCGGGCAGCCTGCGGGCCCTGTTCACGGCCTGCCTCGACGGTCGGGTCGATCGGGAGGTCGGGCTGGAGCTGGCCTTCCGGCTGCACCGCTACTGGGCGGCGACCGCGGTGGCCGAGGGCCGGTTCTGGCTGTCCCGGCTCCTCGACGGCGCGCCCGAGGGTCGGTGGACCGCGCTGGCCACCTTCGCCCACGGCTACCTCGTCTACTGGGCCGGCGACGCGGTCGAGGCGGCCAGCCTGCTGGCCGCAGCGGTCGAACGGCTGCGCGGGGTCGACGACGGATTCGCCGCCCGGGCGCTGATCTATTTCGCCGGCATCACCGATGACCTGGATCGCGGGGACGAGGCGCTGGCCGCCATCCGGGAGGCGGTGGGCCTGGCCGAGAAGCTGGGCGATCGCCAGCTGTACGTGGGCGCGGCCATCGGGGTCGGGTCGGTGCTGGCCGAGCGGGGCTCGCCGGAGGCCGCCGACGCCGCGCTGCACGCCCTGGACAAGTGCCGGGAGCTGAACAATCCCGACCAGCTGGCCACCACACTGCCCACCGCGGCGATGATCTGCTGGCAGGTCGGCGCGATCGAGCCGGCCCGGGCCCTGGCCGCCGAATGCCGCCCGCTGCTGTCCACCGGCGCCCGCATCGCCCGGATCGTGCTGATGAGTGTGTCCGCCGGGATCGCCCTGGCCGATGATGATGTCGCGGCGGCCGTCGAGTACGCGGGCACCGCCGACAGCGAGGCCACCGGGCTCGGGGTCGATCGGGAACTGCCGCTCATCCGCTGCCTGCACGCCCGCGCGCTGCTGGCCGCCGGCGACGTGGCCGGGGCTCGGCAGCGCGCCGCCGCGGCCCTGACCGCGGCGAGCGCGCTGTCCTACCAGGCGCCGCTGGCGCTCGCCTTGGAAACCGCCGCCCTGGTACTCGGCGATCGGCCGGACCTGGTGGCCACGGCCGCCCGGGTCCGGGCCGCCGGTGACCGGCCGCCCCCCCCGACGCTGCCGCCCCCGCCGGGCGGTGGCGACGCACTCGAACCAGCCGCAGCGACCCAAGAAGCGTTGGCCGCACTCACCGGGCCGCCAGCATCGTCTGCATCTGGCTGATCTGGGCGGTCTGGCCGCTGATGATGGACGTGGCCAGGGCCTCGGCGTCCGGATTCTCACCCGAGGCCTGCTCCGTCTTCGCCATGGCCAGCGCGCCCTGGTGATGCACGATCATCAGTTGCAGGAAAAGCTTGTCGAACGCGGCGCCCGACGCGGCGGTCAGCACCGACATCTGGGCGTCGGACATCATCCCGGGCATGGCCGAGCCCATCGCCATGCCCATCCCCGACGTGCTCGGTGCGGAATTCCATGCCGCCAACCAGCCCCGCATCTGCGCGATCTCCGGAGCCTGGGCGGCCTTGATCTGAGCGGCCAGGGTCTTGACCGAATCGCTCCCGGCGCGGGTCGCGGCCAGGTCGGCCATGGCCACCGCCCCCTTGTGGTGGACCACCATCATCTGCGCGAACACCACGTCGGCGCTGTTGTGCGGGTCGGTGCTGGACACCTCGGAAGATGCTGATGTCGAGGACGAACTGGCGGTCGTAACGCTCGACCCGCAGCCGGCCAGCACGAGTAGCACTCCGACCGCGAGCGCGGCGCGACGGATTTCGATCACCGGCCCAGTTTGGGTGGGCCGTATGACGCCGCGGTCAACACGGCAATTCCGTACGAGTCAGTTCTCCTGTTTGGACACCGACAGTTTGTTGCCGATGATGGAAATGAAACACAGTCCGTCGGCGGCATTGGTGAACATGATGCGGCCGTTCGGAGTCGACCCGTCCTTGGCCGGGTAGAACGCCTGGCTGTTGATCGTGTAGCCGTGGGCGGGCAGGGCCTTGAGGTAGAACTCGTAGACGCCCTGCGGATCGGTGATCGGCTGGTCGCAATCCAGGCCGAGCAGTGAGTCCTTGGCCGTGTTCGCGCCGCTGCAGTCGACCCCGGCCGGGAGCGGAATCCCGGTGCCGGGCATAGTCTTTCCGGAATCGGCCTGTGCGGCGCCGGTGTCGGGCGGCAGGCTGGACGCCGGCGCCACCGAGACCGAGGGCACGGTCGGGGTGGTGTTGCCCGAGCCGTACAGCTTGTTGCACAGGGTTCCGTACTGCTGGTCGATCTGGGTGGCCTGGTCGTCGGTCATCGCGCTGGACGGACTGACC
The DNA here is from genome assembly GCA_965277905.1 of Nakamurella sp. Lineage (GTDB taxonomy): Bacteria > Actinomycetota > Actinomycetes > Mycobacteriales > Nakamurellaceae > Nakamurella. The sequence continues at coordinate 1,803,541 of CBDIDW010000006.1, read as the reverse complement.
AGAACGAATCCGAGCCCAGTGGTGGTCACCGTGCAGACCGTCGCGCTTGCGCCGGATCCCTTGCTGGAGAAGAACAGGCTGGGGTCGCCGGCGGGGTGGCTGGCCGCGTCGCCGACCCCGGGGACGGCCACCGAGTCGCCGCCGGGCTGGTTGTGCATCATCAGCTTGGTCTGGGCCGTGTCGCCGACCTCGTAGTCCACGATCAAGCTGGAGCTCTGATTCGTGGGGGCGAACTCGCAGGCCTTGTCGGTGTCGCTGTTCTGGATCGTGGGCAGCGCCGTGACCACCTGCTGGGTGAAGAACGGCTGCACGTCGGCCTTGGTCAGGACCTGACAGGGATCCTTGAGGTTCGCTGCGGGAGAGGTGGTGTCGACGCCGGCAGGGGTACCCGTAGCGGCCGCGGCGGCCGGGCTCGAGGTGGTCGGCAGGGCGGCCGGCGCCGAGGGGCCGCAGGCGGCCACCGTGGCCAGCAGGAAGGGTACGAGCAGCGCGACGCGAATCCTCATGGTGGCAGTTCATCGCCACGGGATAACGTCCCGGCAACGCGACGACGAAGGAACAGACATGCCCAATACCGACGGCGACCTCGGCACCATCCTGGGCGTGTGGGCCCATCCCGACGACGAGGCCTACGGCACGGCGGGCCTCATGGTGAGCGCAGTACGAGCCGGCCGCCAGGTGGTCTGCGTGACCGCCACCCGCGGAGAGGCCGGTTTCCCGGTCGACGACCCGCGCTCACTCGAAGAGCGAAAAGCCCTGCGCACCAAAGAACTCGACGACTGCCTGGCCGTCCTCGGGGTCACCGAGCACCGTTACCTGGACTATCCCGACGGCGGCTGCATGGCCGTCGCGGACGAGGAGCCGGTCGCCGCCATCACGGCCATCATCGGACAGGTCCAGCCGGACACCATCCTGACCTTCGGCCCGGACGGCGGCACCGGACACCCGGACCACATCACCCTGTGCCGGTGGACCACGCTGGCGTTCGAGCAGCTCGAGGGTCCGCGACCGACCCTGCTGTACTCCACGAAGTCGACCGGCTGGGCGGACCGGTTCACCGCCGGCGTGGACCGGTCGGCCATCATCATGGCCGAGGGTCTGGAGATCGCCAGCACCCCGGACGACGACCTCGCCGTCGCCTACCGGTGCGATGACGAGATCGCCGCGGTCAAGCTGGCGGCCCTGCGGGCGCAGGTGAGCCAGGTCGAGGGGTTCGTGCAGCGGATCGGGGTGGAGCTGTACACCGAGATGTTCCGCGACGAATTCTTCCGCCTGCCCGAGCCCGGCGACCGGGAGGCGTTGGACCGCAACCGGAATCTGGTCTTTCGCACCTGAACGTGGGTTTGTTCACCTAGTCTCGGCGGCGTGAACATGCTTGGGGGGAAGCAAGGCCGCTGGTGGTTGGCGGTCGTGGTGCTGGCGGCCGGGTGCAGCCAGAGCGTGGCCGGATCCTCCACCGCGGCGCCGCCGACGGCATCCGTAGTGCTGACGATCGTGTCGACCAGCGCAGCGAACAGTACGGTCTCCAGGAGCACCACCGCGTCACCGTCCCCCACCCGCTCCTCGGCACCGCCCATATCCACCGCCACGCGTTCGACGGTCAAGCCTACGAGCGCGGCCGCCACCCTGCCGCCGGAAGTGCCCGACCACCACGACTGCGCAGGCATGACGCCGGTGGCCGGCCGCATCTGTCACGACCGCATCGCGGTGCCCGTCCCGAGCGGCGGCCAACTGATCAGGTCCGACGACACGCTCCAGGCCGAGCAGCTCTGTTCGGCGGTCTCGGACGCGAAGCTGAAGGCGCTCATCGGCATCGCCCCCAAGCTGGGCATCGAGACTGCCGCGGGTCAACCCGCCACCTGCGAAATCCAAATGGTCGTCGAAAGCTCCACCCAGCTCGAAGCGTTGATCTTCATCGTCAACCTGGACCGGGCCGCCTCGTTCGACCGGTACAAGGTGCCCACCACCGTCACCTACGCCGACCACAAGTCCTACGTGTTGGCCTATCCGTCCGACGGCGTGTTCGACGGGTTCGGCGTGCTCTCGTTGAACAAATCTTCAGCGGTCAACGGCGTCGTCGGTGTCCAGGTACTGCGAGCCACCCGCAAGGCCGAAAATACGGACACCACGGAGCGGTTGGCCCAGACCTACCTGGGCGCCCTGGCGGCCGCCCTCCTCTGACCGCGGTGACCGGTCAGTCCCGGTCGTACTCGAACCGGACGCCCAGCAACCGGACGGGTCGGTCGTGGTCGAACTGCTCGAGCACATCCAGGGCAGCCCGCTCCATCACCTGCGGATCGGTGGTCGCGGTGGGGAGCTTCTTGGCGTGGATGGCGGTGAAGAACGGGGCGTAGCGGACCTTGAGCCCGACCCGGATCACCGTGCGCGCGTCGTCCACCAGGTCCTGCGCCAAGCGTCGGGCCAGCTCGCTCACCCCGGCCTGAATATCTGGCCAGGCGACCAGGTTCTCCTGGTAGGTGGTTTCCCGACTGCGGGAGCGGCGGATCCACGGCCCGGCGGTCACGGCGGTCCGGCCCAGACCCCGGCCCACGCCGACCAGCCAGGGACCGGTGGTCGGGCCGAACCGTTGGGCCAGCTCGACCGGGTCGGCGGCGGCGAGCTCGGCCACCGTGGTCAGGCCGAGCTCGACCAGCTTGCGGGCCGTCTTGGCTCCGATCCCCCAGAGCTCGACGGTCGGGCGTTCCCCCATCACCTCGAACCAGTTCTCCCGGGTGAGCCGGAACATCCCGCGGGGCTTGCCGAAGCCGGTGGCGATCTTGGCCCGCAGCGTGGTGTCGCCGATCCCGACCGAGCACCACAGGCCGGTGGCCTCGTGCACCGCGCGCTGCAGGTCGGCGGCGAACGCCTCGGGGTCGTCGGTGGTGATCCCGACGAAGGCCTCATCCCATCCGATCGGCTCCAGGGTGACCCCGGGCAGCTCCCGGATCACCTCCATGACCTGCGCCGATGCCTGCTCGTAGTGGGCGTTGTCGGCGGGCAGGAAGACCGCGTCGGGGATCTTGCGCACCGCCACCTTCATGGGCATGCCCGAGCGCACGCCGAAGGCCCGGGCCTCATAGCTGGCTGTGGCCACCACCGACCGCAGCGTCGGGTCCCCACTGCCGCCGACGACCACCGGCTTTCCGGACAACTCAGGATGTCTGAGCAACTCGACGGCGGCCAGGAACTGGTCCATGTCCACGTGCAGAACCCAGTTCACGCCTGCCAGTGTCCCGGGTGGGTTCCAGCTCACACCCGCACGACATAGGCGAGCTTGCGGGATCGGAGTTTCTGGGTACTCTAGAACAGAACCGTTTCGTTCCGTACGGATGAGTTTCGACTCCCGAGGCCCCACAAGGGCTGGGTCGACGTTCGCGCGGACGAGGCGGCACCATGGAACCTGACCAGACCCGGCAGCCGGATGCCAGTGTCGGAGAGCGAGCAGTGATGACGACCGCGGCAGTGACGCCGGTAGGCCGCCCTCGAGCCGAGGGTTTCCGCGAGGACGAGATCCTCGAGGCCGCGCTGGACGTGCTGGTGCAGGTCGGATACGACAAGCTCAGCTTCGATCTGGTCGCCGCGCAAGCGAAGGCGAGCAAGGCGACGCTCTACCGGAAATGGTCGACCAAAGCGGATCTGGTCTCCGCGGCAGTGGCCAAGATGAAAGAGCACTCGCTTCGTCCAGACCCTCCCGACACCGGCCGGCTCGAATCCGATCTGATTGCTCTGAGCTGCGACGACACCCCGCTGACGATGCGAATGATTGCCGTGATGGGTGCCATCCTGCCCGCCCTGCACCGCGATGCCGACCTGTTCGCCAGATTTGAACGGGACTTCCTGGAGCCGCACCGCGCGGTATTCCGGGAGATCTTGGAACGGGCCCGGCGACGGGGTGAGATCGATCCGGAGGTCGATGTCGACCTGCTCACCGGGATCCTGCCCGGCATGGCCATCAACTACACGGTGGAGCACGCGTCCATGCCCTCGGCCGAGTTCATGGCCCGGGTCGTCCGACAGGTGATCCTCCCGGCCGCCCGCGGCTCGATGGGCTGACCAGGCTTTTCCTCCCTTTCTCAGAACTCCGGGTGCCTGACGGCGCCCCCAATCCTCCCCCCACCCCGCCCCGGGCATTCCTGTGCCCAAAACCGCAAAGGCCACACCATGAGCACTCCGGTCGACGAACTCCCAGAACTCTCCCCCGAGGCATCACCGCGACGACGAGGCGGCAACCTCGGCCTGGCCCTGGTCGTGATCGCGGCCGCGCAGCTGATGATCGTGCTGGACGCGAGCATCGTGAACATCGCCCTACCCCGCGTCGAGGTCGATCTCGGCTTCTCCAAGTCGGGACTGCAGTGGGTGGTCACCGGCTACGCCCTCGCGCTAGGCAGCTTGCTGTTGCTCGGCGGACGGCTGGGCGACCTGTTCGGCCGGCGCCGAATGTTCACCGTCGGGGTCGGCGTCTTCGCTGCCGCCTCGCTGCTCGGCGGTCTTGCCCCCAACCCGACAGTGCTGCTGCTGGCCCGGGTCCTGCAGGGCGCCGCCGCAGCACTGGCCTCGCCGGCTGCGTTGGCCCTGATCAACACCACCTTCCCGGCCGGTAAGGACCGCAACCGGGCGATGGCCGTCTACGCCGCGATGTCCGGGGTCGGGGCCGCGATCGGCCTGATCCTGGGCGGTGCCCTGACCCAGCTCGACTGGCGCTGGACCTTCTTCATCAACGTGCCGATCGGCGCGGTGGTGGCCTTTCTCGCCTCCCGGGTGCTGGTCGAATCGGAGGGCACCGACGCGCGGCTGGACATCGCCGGAGCGGTCCTGGGCACGGGTGGCCTCTTCGGCATCGTGTTCGGGTTGTCGCACGCCGCCCAGCAGGGCGCCAGCTTGACCGATGCGCTCACCCTGATCCCGCTCATCGGCGGGTTGCTCCTGCTGGCCGGGTTCGTGTTGGTCGAGCGGCGGGTCGCGCATCCCCTGCTGCCCCTGCGGATTCTGACCGACCGCACCCGGGGCACGTCGCTGGCGGCCATGCTGATCTCGGCGGCCGGGTTGTTCGCGATGTTCTACTTCGTCGGTCTCTACGTCCAGCAGGTGCTGGGCTACCAGCCGGTGATCGCCGGCCTCGCGTTTCTGCCCTTCAGCGTGGGCCTCGTCGTCAGCGCGGGCATCGCGTCCCAGCTGGTCAGCCGGGTGGCACCGCGGTACCTGGCCGGCACCGGGGCGATCATGGCCGGAGTCGGCATGTGGGGCTTCACCCACCTGACCGTGCACTCGAGCTACGTCGGCGGGCTGCTTCCGTGGATCACGGTGCTGTCGCTGGGCATGGGTCTGCTGTTCATCCCGCTGACCATGGCGGCCACCCACGGGGTGCAGGCCGCCGACTCCGGCGCGGCGGCCGCGGCGCTCAACGCCGCCCAGCAGATCGGCGGGGCGATCGGACTCGCCGCGCTGTCGACCGTGTTCTCCCACGCCTACACCCGCAAGGCGGGCGACCTGCTGTCCGCAGCCGCCGCGCAGGCGCAGGCCGCCGGGACACCGATGCCGACTGATCCGGCCGCCCGGCAGCAGGCGATCAGTCAGTTCCTGACCCAACACGGGGCCGAACTGCAGACGTACGCCTCGACCCAGGGCATCTGGGTGGCTGTCGGCATGTTTGCCGTGGCCGCCGCGGCCATCCTGGCCTTCCTGCAGGTGAAGCACACCGAGTTGCAGGCCGGCGAGGGTGTCGCTGTCGCCCTCTGAGCAAAACGTTTGTGAGTAGAGCGATCTGTCAGGTCGCTCTACTCACAAACGTTTGCGAGCATGGCCAGCACGGTGGCCAGAACCTCCTCGGGAGTGGCCGTCAGCTGCTCCCAGGTGAAGTGGAGGACCCGATATCCGGCCAATTCCAGCCGGTTGCCGCGGGCCCGGTCCGAGCTGAACACGTCCGGGCCCGAGTGGAACGCCCAGCCGTCGATCTCGACGATCAATTTCACCGCGTCCCAGACAAAGTCCGGCCGGTAGAACCGGGAGCCGACCGGCGTGACCCGATTGACCCGCCACCCGGTGACGCCCGCATCCTTCAACAGCCGAGCGAAGATCCGCTCACCCTCGGCCGCGGTGCCGTCCCGGGCCTGCTCCAGCCATCGTCGGGCGGTCGAGGCACCGGGCCGCCCTTGGTTGCGCTGCACCACCCGTTCGCATCCGGCCAGGTCGGTCAGCCCACGCAGGAGGGCGCGGTCGAAGATGTGGCGGCCCTCGTCACCCATCTCCACTGCCCCGAAGAGGGCGGCGAAGGTCCGGGTCACCACGGGCAGGCCACGGGAACGGGTGTGATCCTCGGAGCACATCGATCGGCGGATCGGGCGAACGGGAGGGCGGGCCGGAAGCTGACGGAGGACGTTGAGTTCGATGACGTTCGGTTCGTGGTTCGTCAGGGACCACCACCAGGCCGCCGCCGCACCGCCGATGGTCGCGCCCTCTCCACCCCAGAGTGCCGCAGCGTGAAGGTGACCGGACATCGATGCGGGGACCTGCGCGGAGCGATACACACCCGGGTGCACCGCCAGCCATTCACCACACCTCACCCGACCCCGGATGGCGGGCCCGGTCAGGCCGCAGGCCAACGCCTGCGCCCGAGAGATCACCCCGTGCTGGGCCGCCAACACGCGGAACCAGTCCGGCTTCCCCATGGCCGGAGCATGGCACCAGACCGCCTAGTGGCCCGGGGGTTGCCCACAAAGGCCAGGTCAGTTGCCGTAGCGGGTGACCGCGGAAACGGCCGTGACGGCAACGATGATCCAGATCACGACCAGGCCGAGGCCGATGCAGAGGGCGATGATCCCGTACTTCTTGGTGTCCGCGGACGCCTTCCGGGCGGTGGCGATATCACCGACCATCCAGGCCGGACCGATCTTGTTGCTGGCGATGAACGCCGCGATGGCCAGCGGCCAGAAGAAGAGGATGGCGACCACGGCCCAGCCCGTGTGGCTGGGCGGCGGGGCACCCATCATCTGCGGATTGGGTACCGCCAGGTACGGCGACGGATAGCCGGGCTGCGGGTACCCCGGATAACCGGCCTGCGGGTAGCCGGGCTGCTGGTAGCTGGGGTACCCGGCGGTCGGCGGATACTGCGGAACCGAGCCCGATTGCGGATAGCCGGGCTGCTGTGAATAGCCGGGCTGCTGTGAATAGCCGGGCTGCTGCGGATAACCGGGCTGCGGGCTGTCCTGCGGCGGGTACTGGCTCATCGGGTGTTTCCTCTCGAGTCGGGCCTGCAGTCAGACGGGGAGGAGGCCGACCTGGTTCCGGACCGAATCAGTCGCGCTCGCCCAGGGTGACCTCGACGCCCCCGGCCATGCCGGCGGCAGCGTTGTAGACGAACGCCCCCACCGTGGCCAGCGCGGTGAAGAGCACGATGTTGATCGCACCGATGACCGCGGTGACCGCGAACACGCCGCCCGGGGTGACCAGGTCGGCGGCGGTGCCGTTGGCGTCGGCGCTGGTCAGCTTGGTCCAGGTGTCATTGAGCTTGGACCACACGTCCAGCGAGCCCAGGGCCAGGTAGAGCGTGCCCACGGCGATCATCCAGACGAAGAACATGACGATGGCCACGATCAGGCTGATCTTCAGTACCGTCCACGGGTCGACCCGTTTGAGCTGCAGCGAGGCGAGCCGTGGGGGACGCTTCTGGCCCTTGATCCGGCGGGCGGACGAGCTGCTGCTGGACGGAGCACCCTCCATCCGGGACGCGGAATGCTCGCCGCCCCGGGCGGCGGTCGGGCCGTGGGCGGCCGGGGCGTGGGCATGGGCGACCGCGGCGGGAGCGGAGGACGGAGCCGACACACTGGCCGCACGGTGAGCGCCCATGCCGGGGTTACCAGCGGGAACGGGCCCGACGGCACCCGCCTGCGGTGAACTCACTCGGTACTCCCGTCGGTCATTTCAGTCGGTTCGGTCCGCTGCGTTCCCGGCGCACCAGGTGCAGGGACGTCGTCACCGGCGTCCGCGTTGCGTGCGATCGCCACCAGACTGTCTGATTCGGCCAGGTTCATCAACCGCACGCCCATGGTCTGACGCTTCGCCTTGCGCACTTCCTTGGCCGTGGTCCGGATGACCCCGCCCCCGGAGGTGATGGCGAACACCTCGGCGTCGATGTCCACGATCAGCGCGCCGACCAACTTGCCGCGCCGGCGGTCGTACTGGATCGTCAGCACACCCTTGCCGCCACGGCCCTGCACCGGGTACTCCTCGATGTCGGTCCGCTTGGCGTAGCCGCGTTGGGTGGCCACCAGCACGTAGCTGCCGGGCCGGGGGACCTCCATGGACAGCAACTCGTCGCCGACGTTGAACCGCATGCCGAGTACGCCCGACGTGGCCCGGCCCATCGGCCGCAGCGCCTCGTCGGTGGCGTGGAAGCGAATGGATTGGCCCTCGGCCGAGATGAGCAGCAGGTCCTCGTCGGAGCTGCAGAGCACGGCGCCGACCAGCTCGTCGTCGTCCCGCAGGTTGACGGCCACGATGCCGCCGGACCGGTTGGAGTCGAACAGGCTCAGCTCGGTCTTCTTGACCAAACCACCCTTGGTCGCCAGGACCAGGTACGGCGCGGCCTGGTAGTGCGGGATCTGGATGACCTGGGCGATCTTCTCGTCCGGCTGGAAGGCGAGCAGATTGGCGACGTGCTGCCCACGCGCATTCCGGTTCGCCTCGGGCAGCTCGTAGGCCTTGGCCCGATACACCCGACCCTTGTTGGTGAAGAACAGGATCCAGTCGTGGGTGGAGCAGACGAAGAAGTGGGCCACGATGTCGTCCTGCTTCAGGGCCGCCCCCTGCACGCCCTTGCCGCCGCGCTTCTGGGCCCGGTACAGATCGGTCTTGGTCCGCTTGGCATAGCCGGTCCGGGTGATGGTGACGACCACGTCCTCGACGGCGATGAGGTCCTCCATGGACACGTCGCCGTCGTAGGCGATGAGCCGAGTACGGCGGTCGTCGCCGTAGCGCTCGACCACCTCCATGAGCTCGTCCCGGACGATCTCGCGCTGCCGGGCCTCCTTGGCCAGGATGTCGCGCAGGTCGGCGATCACCTTCTCGAGGGCGGCCAGCTCATCGATGATCCGCTGCCGCTCCAGGGCGGCCAGCCGGCGCAGCTGCATGTCCAGGATGGCGGTGGCCTGCACGTCGTCCACGTCGAGCAGGGCCATCAAGCCGGCCTTGGACTCCTCGGCCGAGGGCGCCCGCCGGATCAGCGCGATGACCTCGTCCAGCAGGTCCAGCGCCTTGACCAGGCCGCGCAGGATGTGTGCGCGCTCCTCGGCCTTGTCCAACCGGTACTGGGTGCGCCGGCGGATGACCTCGATCTGGTGGGCCACATACAGGCTGATCATCTGATCGAGCCGGAGCGTCCGGGGCACGCCGTCGACGATGGCCAGCATGTTGGCGCCGAAGCTGGTCTGCAGCGGGGTGTGCTTGAACAGGTTGGCCAGCACCACCTTGGCCACCGCATCGCGCTTGAGGGTGATGACGATGCGCATGCCGACCCGGTCCGAGGACTCGTCGGCGATATCGGCGATGCCGGCGATCCGGCCGTCCCGGTGCAGGTCGGCGATCGAGGTGACCAGGTTGTCCGGGTTGACCTGATACGGCAGCTGGGTGGCGACCAGGGTGGTGCGACCGCGGGCGTCCTCTTCGATCTCCACCACGGCCCGCATCCGGATCGAGCCGCGACCGGTCTGGTAGGCGTCCCGGATCCCGTCGCCGCCGACGATGAGCGCGCCGGTCGGGAAGTCGGGCCCCTTGACCCGCTCCATGGCCGCTTCCAGCAGCTCCTCCGAGGTGGCCTGCGGATGCTCCAGGGCCCAGACCACGGCCGAGGAGACCTCGCGCAGGTTGTGCGGCGGGATGTTGGTGGCCATGCCGACGGCGATGCCGGACGAGCCGTTGAGCAACAGGTTCGGGATCCGGGCCGGCAGCACGGTGGGCTCGAGGGTCTTGCCGTCGTAGTTGGGGATCATGTCGACGGTGTTCTCGTCGATCCCGGCCAGCATCTGCATGGCCAGCGGCGCCATCCGACACTCGGTGTATCGCATGGCCGCGGCCGGGTCGTTGCCGGGCGAGCCGAAGTTGCCCTGCCCGTCGACCAGCGGATACCGCAGCGACCAGCGCTGGGCCAGCCGGACCACGGTGTCGTAGATCGAGCTGTCGCCGTGCGGGTGGTAGTTGCCCATCACGTCGCCGACCACCCGCGAGGACTTGACCCGCCCGCGGTCGGGCCGGAACCCGGAGTCGTACATTCCGTAAAGCACCCGCCGGTGCACCGGCTTGAGGCCGTCCCGGACGTCGGGCAGCGCGCGGGAGACGATGACGCTCATCGCGTAATCGATGAACGAGCGCTGCATCTCCTGCTGGATGTCAACCGGCTCGGTGCGGTCGCTCTCGCCCGTGCTGGGTCCTGTGGGACCGGTCACGATTTCCTACCCTTCAAGTACGTATCCGGGCACCGGAGTGCACTGCTTGGTCCGGACGGGTGACAAAAACTGTCCACATGTGCACTACTCGTGTGCATAACCGGGCATTCGAAGCGCTCAGAAGTCCAAGAAACGGACATCCCGCGCATTCCGGGTGATGAACGAGCGACGGGCCTCGACGTCCTCGCCCATCAGCACCGAGAACAGCTCGTCCGCCGTCGCCGCATCGTCCAGGGTGACCTGGAGCAGCAACCGGTTGACCGGATCCATGGTGGTCTCCCAGAGCTCCTTGGCATCCATCTCACCCAGGCCCTTGTAGCGCTGGATGCCGTCGTCCTTGGGGAGCTTGCGCCCGGCCTGGACACCCAGTTCGATCAACCCGTCGCGTTCCTTGTCGGAATAGGCGAATTCCTGCGGGCCCTTGCTCCACTTGAGCTTGTAGAGCGGCGGCTGCGCCAAATAGACGTAGCCGGCTTCCAGCAGCGGCCGCATGAACCGGAACAGCAGGGTGAGCAGCAGGGTCCGGATGTGCTGACCGTCCACGTCGGCGTCGGCCATCAGGATCAATTTGTGGTATCTGCATTTGGCCAGATCGAATTCGTCGTGAATACCCGTGCCCAGCGCGGTGATGAGCGACTGCACCTCGGTGTTCTTCAGTACCCGATCGATGCGGGCCTTCTCCACGTTGATGATCTTTCCGCGGATGGGCAGGATGGCCTGGTACATCGAATCGCGGCCGGCCCCGGCACTGCCGCCGGCCGAGTCACCCTCGACGATGTACAGCTCGGATTTGCTCGGGTCGGTGGACCGGCAGTCCTTGAGCTTGCCGGGCAGGCCGCCGATCTCGAGCGCGCCCTTGCGGCGCACCAGGTCTCGGGCTCGGCGGGCGGCGTCCCGGGCCTGGGCCGACTGCACCGCCTTGACGATGATCGACTTGGCCTCGGCCGGGTTGCGCTCGAACCAGTCGGAAAGCCACTCGTTGCAGGCCTTCTGCACGAACGACTTGGCCTCGGTGTTGCCCAGCTTGGTCTTGGTCTGGCCCTCGAACTGCGGTTCCCGCAAACGAATGGAGATGATCGCGGCCAGGCCTTCACGGATGTCGTTACCCTCGAGCTTGGGGTCCTTGTCCTTGAGCAGCTTCTTCTCGGTGGCGTACTTGTTCACCGTGGAGGTCAGCGCGGCCCGGAACCCCTCTTCGTGGGTGCCGCCCTCATGCGTGTTGATGGTGTTGGCGAAGGTGTGCACGGATTCGGAATACGTGTTGTTCCACTGCATGGCCACCTCCACCTCCATCGTGTCGCCCTTGGACTCGAACCCGATGATGGAGGGGTGCGCCGGTTCCTTGGTGCGATTGAGGTGCTTGACGTAATCGACCAATCCACCGGGGTAGGAATAGGTGCGCTCCTCCGGGGTGAAATCTCTCGCCGCTTCTTCGATTCCGGCCGATTCCAGAGCCACCGCGTGCTCGTCGGCGTTCTCCGGGATCGACGGCCGGCGCTCGTCCCGCAGCACGATGGTCAGGCCCTTGTTCAGGAACGCCATTTCCTGCAGCCGACGGGCGATGGTTTCCAGGTTGTACTCGACGGTTTCGAAGATCTTCGGGTCGGCCCAGAAGGTCAGGGTGGTACCGGTGCCCCGGGCCTTGCCCATGGTCTGCAACGGCCCCGGCTTGGCGTAGGTGTACTCCTGCCGGTACAGGGTGCTGTTGCGGCGGATCTCCACATCGATCCGGGTGGACAGGGCGTTGACCACGGACACGCCGACCCCGTGCAGGCCGCCGGACACCGCGTAGGTGTCGGAGTTGAACTTGCCGCCGGCGTGCAGCACGGTCAGCGCGACCTCGACCGCGGGTCGCTTCTGGGTCGGGTGCATGTCGACGGGGAAGCCGCGGCCCTGGTCGGCCACGGACACGCCCCCGTCGGCGCGCAGCACGACCAGGATGTGGTCGCCGTAACCGGCCATGGCCTCGTCGACGGCGTTGTCCACGACTTCCTGGACCAGGTGGTGCAGGCCGCGCTCGCCGGTGGAGCCGATATACATGCCGGGGCGCTTGCGGACGGCCTCGAGGCCCTCCAGAACCGTGATCGAGGAAGCCCCGTATTCCTTGGCCTTGCTTGACTTCTCAGCCACGACGAACCTTTTCTGCGCCGCCGCTGGTGAATCCGGGGCACTGATCCCTGCACGGCCCGGGTCGCGGTCGCACCGGCGGCCAGGACCCGTCGGTGGGCCGGTGGCGCGCTTGGCAGGCGTCCGGGGGTGGAGCGGCCGGCCCGGTTCCTTCCCCCGACCCCCCGGCCGCACCATGATGGTCGGTGCGGCTACGAGCGCGTCAGGGGCCGCAATCGCGACGACCACTCTTCAGTCTACGTGTTCCCCGGCCCCGACCGGCGCCATTACGCCCCCTGACGGCCCCGTGCGCCGTTTCTCGACGCCGATCAAGTCGGCCTGCGCTGATCAAGTTCGGCGTTGTGGGACGGGTGGGGCAGGAATCGACAACTTCGTATGCGCTGTCGATGTTGATCAGCGCGGGAAATGCTCAGCCGTAGGTGTCGCGGGGGCCGCGGCCGGAGACGTGGCGGGGGCCGAAGCGCCAGGACGGGCTGGTCGGGCCCTGCGCCCGGACCCGCTTGATCGCGCCCGCGCCCAACTGGGTGTTCAGCTTCCGCTGCAGCTGCGGGGCCATCAGCCGGATCTGGGTGGCCCAGGCGGTGGACTCGGCCTGCAGCAGCAGGTCGCCGTCGACCAACGAGACCGGCTGGGCGTGATCGGCAATGCCCGGCCCGACCAGCTCGGGCCAGCGGCCGAACACGGTGGCCTTGACCAGGTCGGCGCCGGCGCCGGCCCGCTTGACCCAGCCGGTCAGGGCGGCGCCGAGCGGGGCCGGGTCGCGGCCGTCGGGGCCCGGTCCGGACCAGCGCCGCCGGCTCAGTCCGGCGGTACCCCGGCCGCGCCGGACCGGGGTGGCCTGACCGGCCTGGGCCCGACGCTCGGCGTTGCGGGCCCGGGCCGCGGCGAGCGCGTCCCGGGCCAGGTCGGCACCCGTCCTGGGCGCCTGCTCATCCGGCATGCGCCACCTCCTCGACCCGCCCGTCCAGGACCTGCAGCCGGCGTCCGGCGAACGCGGCCGGCACATCGGCGGCCACCGCCGCGGTCACCAGCACCTGGTCGGCGGTCAACACCAGCTCGGCCAGCCGGTCCCGGCGGGTGACGTCGAGTTCGGCGAAGACGTCGTCCAGAATCAGAACCGGCTCCACCCCGTCCGCCCGGAGCAACGCGAACGACCCGAGCCGGAGCGCGAGCGCGAAGGACCAGGACTCGCCGTGCGAGGCGTACCCCTTGGCCGGACCGTCGCCGAGCAACAGCTCGAGTTCATCCCGGTGTGGCCCGACCAGGCTGACCCCGCGGTCGATCTCCTGGCTGCGGAGCCGCTGCATGGCCTCCAGCAGCGCGGCCTTCACCGCCTGCTCATCGGTCGGCTGGTCGAGCTCGACGGAGGGTCGGTACCGCAGGTCGACCGGCGCGGATGCCGGCGCGACCTCGGCGTAGGCGGCGGTGACGTACGGCCGGAGCTGGTCGACCAGGGTGTGGCGAGCCGTGGTCAGGGCCGCCCCGGCGGCCGCCAGATGCTCGTCCCAGACGTCCAGGGTGGACAGGTCGCCGGGGTTGGATCGGCCCCGCCGAGCCGCGCCGGCCGACTTGAGCAGGGCGACACGCTGCTTGAGCACCCGCTCGTAGTCGGCGCGGACGCCGGCCATCCGGGGTGCCCGCAGGACAAGCACCTCGTCGGTGAAGCGTCGTCGTTCACCCGGGTCGCCCCGGACCAGGGCCAGGTCCTCGGGGGCGAACAGCACCGTGCGGATCACGCCGAGCAGGTCCCGGGGGCGGGTCAGCGGCGACCGGTTGATCCGGGCCCGGTTGGCGCGCCCGGCCCCGATCTCGATCTCCAACAGCAGTTCCCGACCCTCGCTGACCACCGCGGCCCGGATCACCGCCCGCTCCGCACCCCGCCGGATTAGGGCCACATCGGCCGACACCCGGTGACTGCTCAGGGTGGCCAGATACCCCAGTGCCTCGACCAGGTTGGTCTTGCCGGCGCCGTTCATCCCGGTGAGCACGTTCACCCCGGGACCCAGCGGTACTTCGACCGACTCCCAGGACCGGAAGTCGACCAGGGACAGGTGACGTGCGTACACCCCGTGAAGCCGCCGGGTCAGCTCACCGGGACGGCGCCGAGGGTGCCGGCCTTGCCCACCGCGTGGCCGCCGAACTGGTTGCGCAGGGCCGCGACCACCTTCATAGCGCCCGACTCCTCCTGCCGGGAGGCGAACCGGGCGAACAGTGCGGCGGTGATGACGGGCAGCGGTACCGCGTTCTGGATGGCCGCCTCGATGGTCCACCGGCCCTCGCCGGAGTCCTGGGCGTAGGCCCGGATCTGTTCCAGCCCCGGGTCGTCCTTCAGGGCGAGCACGAACAGGTCGAGCAGCCACGAGCGGATGACCGTGCCCTGCTGCCAGGACTTGATCACCTCGTCCGCGTTGGTCACCAGCGGCACGGCCTTCATCAGCTCGTAGCCCTCGCCGTAGGCCTGCATCATCCCGTACTCGATGCCGTTGTGGACCATCTTGACGAAGTGGCCGGCCCCGGCCGGCCCGGCGTGCACGAAGCCGCCCTCGGTCGGCTTGAGGGTGTCGAAGATCGGCTGCACCCGGGCCACGATGTCGGCCTCACCCCCGCACATCAGGGCGTAGCCCTCGGTCAGACCCCACACCCCGCCGGACACGCCGCAGTCGATGAAGTGGATGTTCTTCTGGGCCAGCTCGGCCGAGTGCTGCTGATCGTCGGTGTAGGGCGAGTTGCCCCCGTCGATGATCAGGTCGTCCGGCTCGAGGTGATCGGCCAGCTCGATGATGGTGGCGCGGGTCGGCGCGCCGGACGGCACCATCACCCAGATGGTGCGCGGCGCCTCGAGGGCCCCGATCAGCGCTTCGAGCGAGTCCACATCCCGCTTGGACTCCACGTTGCGGTCGTAGCCGACAACCTCGTGACCACCGCGGCGCAGCCGCTCGGCCATGTTGGCGCCCATCTTGCCCAGGCCGATCAGACCGATCTTCATGACGCGCGTCCTCCTTGTGGGACTGCAATCGAACGAAACCAGCTATCAGCCTGGCAGACGCGCCGGCATGACCAGATAGCGGTAGGCGGTGGGATCCGCTGAGGTCTCCTCAGTGGTGTTCTTGGACTTGCGTCCGGAGCCCTCCTCGGCCGCCTCAGCGGGCAGCGGCAGCAGCAACGCCGGGCGGGACGGCGTGGTGAAGGCCAGCCGCACGTTCTCGGTGTGCATGACTCCCAATCCGTCCAGCAGGTACGACGGATTGAACGCGATGAGCAGGTCGTCGCCCTCGGACTCGACCGGCAGGCCCTCCTCGGCGCGCCCCTCGTCGTCGCCGCCGGCCGTCAGCGTCAGCAGCCCGTCGGCGACCTGCATGCGCAGGTGGTGGCCGCGATCGGTGACCAGGGCAACCCGGCGGATGGCCTCGGTCAGCTCGGCCACCGAGACGTCGACGGTGGTGGTGTGGCTGGTGGGCAGGAGGGAGCGGTACTTGACGAACTCGACGTCCAACAGCCGGACCGTGGTGCGGCGGCCGCCGGCCTCCAGTCCGAGCAGTCCGTCACCGAGCCCGACAACCACGGTGGCGGCCCCACCCAGGGTCTTGGCCGCATCGGCCAGGGTGCGCGCGGGCACCAGCACGGCCGTGGACAGCCCAGCCTTGTCCGGGGTCCAGGTCAGCTCGCGCACGGCCAACCGGAACCGGTCGGTAGCGGCCAGAGTCAGCTTCTCGCCTTCGATCTCGACCCGGACCCCGGTGAGCATGGGCAGGGTGTCGTCGCGGCCGGCGCCGATCGCGGTCTGCACCACCGCCTCGGCCAGGGCGGCCGAGGCCACCGTGCCCGAGGCTGCCGGCATGGACGGCAGGGCCGGGTAGTCCTCCACCGGCATGGTCGGCAGGGTGAACCGGGCCGAACCACCGGTGATGGTGACCCGGGGGCCGTCGGTGGAGATGTCCACCGGCTTGGCCGGCAACGCCCGGGTGATCTCGGCCAGCAGCCGGCCGGAGACCAGCACCCGGCCGGTCTCGGTGGCGTCGACCGCCACCGTGGCGCGGGTCGACACCTCGTAGTCGAAACCGGCGACGAGCAAGGAACTCTCGGTCACCTCCAGGAGGATTCCGCCGAGCACCGGAATGGGCGGCCGGCTGGGCAGCGACTTGGCCACCCAGGCGACCGCGTCGGCCAGGTCCTCTCGGGCCACACGCAGCTTCATCGATCCTCCGAAAACCGGTCACGGCGCCGTGGCCGGTCGACCTACCCATCAAGAAAAGGAACCGGAGCTTGAGTCCGGGAAGGTCACCGTACGGCCTGCGGCGTGATTGGCCTCGCCCGGGTTCGCCCGAAGTCCAGGCGTGGCGACTTGTGCACACACCTGGTCTTTCAAAGATCTCTTGAAAAGAGAACTCCAGTAGTAGTAGTAGGGGCTGTGGATGGTGGGGATGGCCGGGGAATCGGCTGGCCGGGCGGCGCGGCGCGGCGGGGACACACAACGTTGTCATTCCGGGGACGGGAGGGGTCCGCGGTGGGCAACTCTCGGGCCCGCCGGGCGGTGCCCAGATCACGCACCTGTTGTCCACAGAGTTATCCACACGATGTGCATAGCGTCGCAAAGGACGGCGAAACCGCAGCTCAGGTCGAGCTTGAGACAGTGGAGACGGCCGTTTGCGGCTGCGTCAGCGCCGACCGCGTTCGCGGATACGGGAGGTGAGCTCCTGCACGTGGTCGTAGGTCTGCTGGCGCTGGGAAATCTCGGCCCGAACCTTCTTGGCCGCATGCATGACCGTGGTGTGGTCGCGGCCGCCGAAGAGGCTGCCGATTTTCGGCAGGGTCAGGTCGGTCAGCTCGCGGCACAGGAACATGGCGATCTGCCGGGCGTAGGCGATGGCCCGGGTCTTGCCCGGGCCGCACAGCTCCTCCATGCTGCAGCTGAAGTACTCAGCCGTCACCGCCATGATGGTCGGACCGTCGATGTCCGGGGCGCTGTTGCTGACCAGGTCGCGCAGCACCACGTGGGCCAGGGCCAGGTCGACCGACTGCTTATTCAGCGACGCGAACGCGGTCACCCGGATGAGCGCGCCCTCCAGCTCGCGGATGTTCCGCTCGATCCGGGAGGCAATGAACTCGAGCACGTCGTCGGGCACGTCCAGCCGCTCGGCTTGCGCCTTCTTGCGCAGGATGGCGATCCGGGTCTCCAGCTCGGGCGGCTGGATGTCCGTGGTCAGCCCCCACTCGAACCGGGTCCGCAGTCGATCCTCCAGGGTCTCCAGTCGCTTGGGCGCCCGGTCCGAGGAGATGACGATCTGCTTGTTGGCGTTGTAGAGCGTGTTGAAGGTGTGGAAGAACTCCTCCTGGGTGCCTTCCTTGCCCTCCAGGAACTGGATGTCGTCCACCAGCAGCACGTCCACGTCGCGGTAGCGGCGCTGGAACACCACCTTGCGGTCGTCGCGCAGCGAGTTGATGAAGTCGTTGGTGAACTCTTCGCTGGACACGTAGCGCACCCGGGCCTGCGGAAAAAGTCGCTGCGCGTAGTGGCCGATGCCGTGCAGCAGGTGGGTCTTGCCCAGCCCGGAGTCGCCCCAGATGAACAACGGGTTGTAGGCCGCCGCCGGCTGTTCCGCCACCGCCGCCGCGGCCGCGTGGGCGAACCGATTGGACGAGCCGATGACGAACGTGTCGAAGGTGTACTTCTCGTTCAGCGAGGTGTGCGTCGGGCCGGTCGGTGCCGTACCCCGGCGGTTGGCCACGTGTGGCCACAGCGCGGTCACGCTGGCCAGCGCGCTGGCCCGCTCGTCGTCCTCATCCAGGTCCGCGTCGTCGTCGAGGCCGTCCACGGACAGGGGTTCGGCGGCGAACCGGGAGCGCCGCGCTTCGGTCGGTACCGCGTCGGGCCAGCGATCCAGGGACCGCTGGCTCGAGTCACCGGTCGGTTCCGACACCGTCACGGCCAGGCTCACCGGCATCTGCAGGTGCGCAGACAAGGCGCTGGTCAACGGCTCGCGTAGAGAACGCTCGATCATGTCGCGGGCGAACGGAGTGGGCGCCGCCAGCAGCGCATTCGTGCCGATCACCCCGACGAAATGGGTGAGATCGAGCCAGGCCTTCTGCTGAGAGGTCAGGGAGTCGGCCAGCGAGACGATGACCTGAGTCCACACCGGGCCGAGGTCATCCGAATCGTCCGGCACCGATGGATTCTCCCTCTGCATACGAGCCCCCGGAATCCATCCACAGAGTTATCCACAACCGGTGGATAACTGGGGAGGTCACCCCTACAACCACCGAGACCGAACGCTCTGCTGGTCGGTTCCGGGGTTGCTGCGCCCGGGAACGCTAACAAGCCGACCCCGCCTCCCACAAGATGGACGCGTGAGCAAGCATGTCACTCGGCGTGTTGCCCGCAATGTCGTGATCTTGGCGGCGAAAGGTCGCGATCGTTTGACCGCCCCCGCCTCGTTGCCTACTCTGGACGACAGATCCGTCGACGGTGGGCTGCCGCGTGCCTGCAGGTTTTGAACCCGCAGATTCTCGGTGCCACCGATCGACGGAGGCGCGGCGGACCGGCAAAGATCCCCGCGAGGCCGGACGGTGACGGCCGGGTTCGGCCGCGCGGCTCCCGCCGACGTCCGACCCGGTGGTTGCCCGCCGGCATCGGATGCAGCAATGAGTACTTGGAGAGAACGGTCATGACCAAACGCACCTTTCAACCGAACAACCGGCGTCGGGCCAAGACCCACGGCTTCCGGTTGCGCATGCGGACCCGTGCGGGCCGCGCCATCCTGGCCGCTCGGCGCCGCAAGGGCCGCGCCGAGCTGTCGGCCTGACCGCTCCGCCCATCGCCCCGTGCTGCCGCGTGCCGCTCGGTTGCACACCTCCCGCGAGTTCTCGGCCGTGATCCGGTCGGGTCGCCGGGCGGCGACCTCGCGACTGGTGGTGCATGTGTTGACACCGTCGGCCCGTCCGCTGCCGTCGGCCGCCTCGGCGACCGCACCCGCCCGGGCCGGCTTCGTGGTCTCCCGTCAGGTCGGCAATTCGGTTGTCCGGCACCGGGTCACCCGGCAGCTGCGCCCGTTGATCATCTCGCGGCTGGCCACGCTGCCCCCCGGCACCGACGTGGTCGTCCGAGCCCTGCCGGCGGCCGCCGCTGCCAGCAGCGCCGCGCTCGAAGGCGACCTGTCCGCGGGACTGCGGGTGGCGGCCCGCCGGGCCGGGCTCACGGTCGGGAAGGGGGCGTGAGCGTGTCCGACGCCCGCCGTCCGTCGCCGCTGGCCCTGGTGCTCATCGCGCCGATCCGCTTCTATCAACGGTTCATCACCCCCTATACGCCGGCGACCTGCCGCTACTACCCGACCTGCAGCAGCTACGCAGTCACCGCGCTGCGCGAGTACGGCGCGATCCGGGGCAGCTGGCTGACTCTGCGTCGGCTGGGTCACTGTCACCCCTGGAGCGAGGGCGGCATCGATTACGTGCCGCCGCGCCGCCGACGAGGGGAACCAGAGGCGCCTCGCGTGAGTTCTAACAGTGAATCCTCGGTGAGTTCGATGAGCTCGGCGGTATCGGCGTCCGCCGCACCGAAGGCAACGGGGACCGATGTGCCCCCTGTCCAGACCACCGATTCGCGGCCCGCCGCGCCGACCGACCGGAGCGCCGCCGCGTGACCTTCAATTTCTTCTCGCTGGACTACTTCTACTACCCGGTCTCCGGGATCATGTGGGTCTGGCACAAGATCTTCGGCTCGTTCATGGGTCCCTCGAATGCCTGGGCCTGGGTGCTCTCGGTCGTCTTCCTGGTCTTCACCCTGCGCATCGTGCTGTTCAAGCCGTTCCTGAAGCAGATGGACAGCCAGCTGAAGATGCAGGCCATCCAGCCGCAGATGAAGAAGTTGCGGGAGAAGTACAAGGACGACCGGCAGCGGCTGTCCGAAGAAATGATGAAGCTGAACAAGGAGGCCGGGGTCAATCCCCTGGCCAGCTGCCTCCCGGCGCTGATCCAGATGCCGGTCTTCCTCTCGCTCTATCACGTGCTCAAGTCGTTCAAGCCCGGTTGGGGGCAGGTCTACTTCTTTGGCGCCAGCGACGTGCAGTCCTTCGTGGACGCCAAGCTGTTCGGTGGGGCCCCGCTGTCGTCGTTCATCTCCATGCCGTCGAAGGACCGGATCGTCAACGGCGCCATCCAACAGGTCGGCCTGGAGTCGCTGGGCGGTGTCCGGTCCACGGTGATCGCGGTGTGTATCCCGCTGATGATCCTGGCCTCGATCGCCACCTACCTGACCAGCCGGCGGTCGGTGGCCCGGCAGCGCGAGATGGGCATCGACAACACCGGCAACGCCCAGGCCGCGATCATGAACAAGCTGATGCTGTACGTCTTCCCGTTGGGCGTGCTCGTCGGCGGCATCTTCTTCCCGATCGCCAACCTGTTCTATTGGCTTTCCAACAACACCTGGACCTTCGGCCAGCTCTCGTATGCCCATCGCCGCCAGGACAAGGTCAAGGCCATGGAGGCCAAGGTGGTCGAGGAGGCCAAGGAGGCCACCCGGTTCACCCGGCCCCCGCCCGGGGCCAAGCCGGTCAAGAACCCTCGCGGTCCGGTGGTGTCACCGACGCCGTTGAACAGTGCGGCGCCGGCGGACAAGCCCGCGCCGGTGGACAAGGCGAATGGGTCGGTCAACGGCTCCGCCGGCTCCCACGGCCCGGTCGACGCGAGCACCAATGGCTCCGCGGCCGTCACCGACAGTGTCAACGGCGGGACTGTCAACGGCGGAAGTGTCAACGGCGCGAAGGCGAACGGCGGCAGGGTCAACGGCGGGAGTGCGAACGGCGCGACCGGAAACGGCGCCGCCGCCACCCCGACCGGCAGTCGGCCGCAACCGGGCGCCCGGCCCGTGAACCGCACCGGCGGTTCGTCCGGCAAGCGCAAGAAGCCCCGGTACTGACCCACCACCTGTCCCCCGTACCTGTGCCAGTAGAAGGACCCTGATGACCGACCTGAGCGTGACCGACCTCGTGACCGACCCGGACACCGAGACCGATGCCGACACCGACGCGGCGCTGGACACCGAGCAGGTGGCCGAGCCGGGCCGGAAGGCCCGCCAGCACGAACAGCTGGTGGCCGAGGGCGATGCGGCTGGGGATTACCTGGAGCGGCTCCTGGACATCCTCGACTACGACGGCGATATCGACCTGGACGTGGAGGGCGAGCGCGCCGTGGTCTCCATCTTGGGCGGCGGTGACCTGACCAAGCTGGTCGGCGACCACGGTGAGGTGTTGGACGCGCTGCAGGAGCTGGCCCGGCTGGCCGCGACCGCCGAAACCGGCCAGCGCTCCCGGCTCATGCTGGACGTGGCCGGGTACCGGGCCCGGCGACGCACCGAGCTGACCACGCTCGGCCTGTCCACCGCGGCCACCGTCAAGGCCGACGGCGAGCCGGTGCGACTGCCGGCGATGAACCCGTTCGAGCGCAAGATCGTGCACGACGCGGTAGGCACGATCGACGGCGTCGAGTCCTCCAGCGAGGGCGAAGAGCCGCGCCGGCGCGTCGTGATCAGCCTGTCCGCCTGACTCTGCGCCCGGCGGCGACATGACTGTGGAGACCGAGCCGGCCTCGGCCGCCACCGTGTTCGGGCCGGGCATCACCGGCGCCCGGGCCTACGCCGACCTGTTGGCCGGCCCGGGAGTGGTCCGTGGACTGATCGGTCCGCGGGAGCCCGAGCGGTTGTGGACTCGACACCTGCTGAACTCGGCCGTGCTGTCCCCGCTCCTTCCCGCAGACGCTCGGGTCATCGACGTGGGCACCGGCGCCGGGCTCCCCGGCATTCCGCTGGCGCTGGTCCGTCCCGACGTGACCGTGGTCCTGCTCGAGCCGTTGGCCCGCCGGGTCAGTTTCCTGCGCGAGGTCGTCGACGAGCTGGAGTTGACCCGCTGCCAGGTGGTCCGGGGTCGTGCCGAGGAGGTGGTCACGACGATCGGCGGTGCGGACGTGGTGGTGTCCCGGGCGGTGGCCCCGTTGGCCACCCTGGCCACCTGGTGCGCCCCACTGCTACGCCCGGGCGGGGTGATGCTGGCCCTGAAGGGTGAATCGGCGGCCGACGAGCTGGCCCGGGACGCGACCGCGGTGGTGCGGGCCGGGCTGGCCGACGCCGAGGTACTCACGGTCGGGTCGGAGGTCCTCGACTCCCCGACTTTCGTGGTGCGGGCCACGAGAAGGTCACCTCGCCGTCATTCGTCACGGTGACGAATTGCGGTTTCACGTGAAACTGGCTGTTTCACGTGAAACCTGCGCGCCCCTCGCGTGTGTTCCCGGGATGGGGGGGCCTGCTCTCGTAGCGTGAGACGGGCACCGCCCCAGCCCCGGCAGGAGAACACGTGTCCACCGCAATCGATGTCACCAGGTTCGACGACACCCCCATCGGGCGGGCCGCCGCCCAGGCCCAGGAGATGCGCAACGGCGAGTTGACCATGCCGCGCCCGCGGCACCGGCGGGTCTTCAGCGTCGCCAACCAGAAGGGCGGCGTCGGGAAGACCACCACCACGGTGAACCTGGCCGTGGCCATGGCGCTGGCCGGATTGCATGTGCTGGTCATCGATCTCGATCCGCAGGGCAATGCCAGTACGGCTCTCGGGGTGGACCGGAGCGTGGGGACGCCGTCGATCTACGAGGTCCTGCTGGGCGAGATCAAGGCGGCGGAAGCGATCCAGACCTGCCCGGACGCGCCGCGCCTGGGCTGCATTCCGGCCACCATCGACCTGGCCGGCGCCGAGATCGAGCTGGTCACCATGGATGAGCGGGAATCCCGGCTGAAGGACGCGATCGACGGCGTCGAAGCCGAGTACGACTACGTCCTCATCGACTGTCCCCCGTCGCTGGGCCTGCTCACCGTGAACGCCATGGTGGCCACCCGCGAGGTCCTGGTCCCCATCCAGTGCGAGTACTACGCCCTCGAGGGGCTCGGCCAGCTGATCCGGAACATCGATCTGGTCAAGCAGCACCTCAATCCCGGACTCGAGCTGAGCACCATCCTGCTGACCATGTACGACGGTCGCACCAAGCTGGCCGACCAGGTGGCCAACGAGGTCCGGACCCACTTCGGCGCGAAGGTGCTCAAGGCCCTGATCCCGCGGTCGATCAAGATTTCCGAGGCGCCCGGCTTCAGCCAATCGGTGATGACCTACGACCCTGGATCCCGCGGGGCGATGAGCTACCTGGACGCGGCCCGGGAACTGACCGAACGAGGAACGAAGGAAGCGGCATGACTCGACCCAAGGGCGGCCTCGGGCGCGGCCTGGCCACGCTCATTCCCACCGGACCGACCACGAACGCCGTGTCCACCGTGCTCCTGGCCAACGCCGGGCCGCGGCCGGACTGGGACGCGGAGGACGCCAGGTCGGCCCGCCCGACGCTGACCAGCCTCCCCGGCTCTGTTTCACGTGAAACAGGGCGAGAAACGCCGCTAGAGGTCGGGGTGCGCTACGCGGAGCTCCGGGTGGCCGACATCCGGCCCAACCCCCGCAATCCGCGCACCGTCTTCGACGATGACGCGCTGGTCGAGCTGGTGCACTCGATCAAGGAGTTCGGCCTGCTGCAGCCCATCGTGGTCCGTCCGGCCGAGACCGGCTACGAACTGGTCATGGGTGAGCGCCGCTGGCGGGCGGCCGAAAAGGCCGGCCTGACCGCCATTCCGGCGCTGATCCGGCGGACTGAGGACGCGGACATGCTTCGCGACGCCCTGCTGGAGAACATCCACCGGGCCAACCTCAACCCGCTGGAGGAGGCCGCCGCCTACCAGCAGCTGCTGGACGAATTCGAGGTCACCCACGAGGAGCTGGCCACCCGCCTGGGCCGCAGTCGGCCGGTCATCAGCAACACCATCCGGTTGCTCAAGCTGCCGGTCATGGTGCAGCGCCGGGTGGCGGCCGGGGTGCTCTCGGCTGGTCACGCCCGGGCCCTGCTCTCCCTGGACGATCCAGGGGCGCAGGAGGAGCTGGCCTCCCGCGTCGTGGCCGAGGGGCTGTCCGTGCGGGGGACGGAGGAGGCCGTGCTGCTGATGGCGGGCAAGACCGTCCGCACGCGCCGCTCGACCGGCAAACGGACGGTCCTGCCGGATCTGGCCGAGCTGGCCGACCGGCTCTCCGACGCCCTGGACACCCGGGTTCGGATCGACATGGGTCGCCAGAAGGGGCGGATGACCGTAGAGTTCGCCTCCGTCGACGATCTGCACCGCATCGTCGATGCGATGGCTCCTGCGGCCTCTTCACCTCGCTGAAACACCCTGTGCGGCAGAAGGTTTCGAGCCCGAGGCGATCATCGGAACGCATCCGCCCCAGCGAGGCGGAGCGTGGATACCGGGTCACGCCCGTTTCGTCACCCTGACGATTCTCCCGACGGCTCCCAGACGGGTCGAGGTCGGACCGGGGATCGGGTCCGCGCAACGATGGATGGACCCGCAGCGTCCTAGGGTCGGTTCGGCGACAGGTGCGGTGACCCGACCCGCCGCCGGCCCAGAGATTGAACTGTTCCCGCCCGGGCTGTCAGCCCCCTCGGTTACAGTGCTGCCAGGTCCGGAACGTGACGTTCGCGCAGGTCGAGCGGTCGTCCAGACGCCGTCGCGGCATACGTCGCGGAAAGCAAAGGGGTCGACGTGGCGTCATCCGGGTGGCCGACCGGCTCGAGCGGTGGCGGGTCGTGGCCGCCCACGGGTTCGGGCGGCGGGTCGTGGCCGCCTACCGGGGCCGGGTCGGGTGGCGGTGGGTGGCCGCCGACCGGTTCGCCCGGGGGAGCGCAGTGGCCGCCGGCCGGTCCGCCGGGAGCACCCGGGGGAGCGCAGTGGCCGCCGACCGGTTCGCCTGGATCGCCGGCGGGGCAGCAGTGGCCGCCGGCCGCGGGCGGGTCGTCCTGGCCCGGTGGGGCCGGGGGTGGCCCCACGACGGCGGTCCAGCAGCCGGACTGGTCGGCCGGATTCACTCCGTCCGGTAAGGATGGCTCGAACGGCGATGCACGACCACCCGTGCTCTGGCTCTACCTCGGCTTCGTCGGACCGCTGCTCGGCATCGCCCTGCTGTTCCTGTCCGGCTGGATGTTCCACGTGCTCGGCTGGCTGGTCTCCATCGCGTTGGGGCTGGGGATGTTGGTCGTGTTCACCGGCGCCGACCTGAAGCGTCGGGCGAATCCGTGGTACCTGGCCCAACCCGGGATGGTCGGCATCCTGCGCCTGGCCGTGGCGGTGGCGTCGATCGCGGTGGCCGGCGTGCATGCCTATCTGCTGGCCGACTACATCGCCCGGCTGGACGTGTGGGTCCCGTGACGCGCCCGACCCGGACGCCCTCCTGGCCGGCCCGGCTTGTTCTCCTGCTGGCGGTGGTGATCCTGGCGCTGCTCACCGGCGGGGCTCCGGCGCTGGCGGCGAGCACGCCGAGCCCGACCCCGAGCGCTGCCGCCAGCACCTCGGGTACCCCAGCCGCCGGCACACCCGGTGGCCCGTCCCCGCTGAACGGGCAGCGGCTCAGTGCGCTGAACGCCTGCCTGGTGTCCAAGAAGCAGGGCGACGTGCTCATCCTGCTCGACAAGTCCGGCTCGATCACCGGCACCGACCCGACCAATCAGCGGATCGTCGCGGCCAACGCGCTGCTGCAGACCCTGGCGTCGCGGCTGTCGGATTCCGGGAGTGAGCTGAACGGGGCCAAGCTGGACGTTGCCGTGACCACCTTCGGCGACGCCGTGTTCCAGGGCGATCAGCGGATCGAACCGGCTGACACGGTGTGGACCCCGCTCACCGGAAGCACGTTGCCCACACTGCAGGGCCAGGTCACCGCCCTGGCCCCGGTGCACGACGGGCTGGAGACGAACTACTGGGCCGCGCTGGACTGGGTGGCCAAGGCGGTGGAGGCACATTCCGGTGCCACTCCGGTAGCCGGCGGCTGTCACCTGGTGTTCTGGTTCAGCGACGGCATGGACTTCCTGGCCACCACCCGACCCTCCGATCCGGCCTTCCCGACCAAGGTCATGCTCACGCCGTGGACCAAGACCGGGACCACCACGGTGAAGACCGGCAAGGACGTGCAAGCGGTGCAGGCGGCGTCCGAGGACGACATGCGCCGACCGGGCGGATTGTCCGACCGACTCCGGGCCGATGGCATCGTGCTGGTCGGCATCGGCCTGGCCGCCGGCGGCGCCGACCCCACACAGCTCGACCTCATGCACTGCATGACCGCGGGCGACGTGGTCGGCGACGACCTCTACGCCAGTTGCGGCGCGCTTCCGGCCATCGGGGCCTTCTATCCGGTCCAGAACGCCGCCGATCTGCTGCTCGGGGTGAGCAAGCTGGGCAGCAGCGACACCGCGCTGCCCGCGGATGACGCCAAGCCGGTGTGCGCGCGCAAGGCCTGCTCCAGCAGCCACACGTTCGCCCTGGATTCCGCCCTGCGCAAGGTGCATGTGGTCGGCGTGGCCAGCAGCACCGATCCCAAGGTGGCCCTGACGTCGGCACCGACGGTGGTGTTCAAGAGCCCGAACGGCACCACCGCTACTCTCAGCCCGCCATCGGGGGCCAGCTCGGGCCCGGTCGCGGCGACCATCGGAAAGATCCAGCTCTCCTATCAGTGGCTGGCCACCAACGCGATCAGCGTGGACATGGCCCGGCCCACCGACAACGACAACTGGACCGGCACCTGGTCGGTCACCTTCATCGACACCACCAGCGACAACCCGAACGCGGTGGCCCGGATCCAGGTGTCCCTGTCGGCCGATCTCGCCCTCACTCCGCAGAGTCCGCCTACCCAGGCCCAGCAGGAGGATCCGCTCCGGTTCGCCGTCAAGCTGACTTCGCTCAACGGCGGTGACGCCCTGGTGGCCAACCCGGCCCCGCCGATGACCGGCACGGTCCAGCTCCTCCCGGCGACCAGCGGAGCCCAGCCCATCACCATCGCCACCGGGACGCCGGACGCGCTCAAGAACGTCAACTGGACGGTGCCGGACACAGTTCCGCTCGGGCCGGCCGTCGTCCGGGTCTCGCTGGTGGTGAAGACGACCACGGTCACCCTCGACCCGGTGCTGCGGGAATTCGATGTGACCGTGATCGGTCCCAAGGGTCACCCACGCTGGACACCTCGGGGCTGCGCCGCGGGCTGATCGACTTCGGGTCAATCCAGGGCACCGACCCGGCCACCGCGCCGGTCACTGTGGTCGGGCCCGGCTGCGTGTGGATCACCGGCGGAACGTTGTCGGCCCACCCCACCGACGTGACCGCGGTCACTATCAGTGGTGCGGCGTCCACGCCATCGACCCTGCGTGAGCGTGGCCGAGGGTGAGCACCGCGCGATCAGTGTCACCGCCACCCCCGGCGCGGCCGGGAACGGTCAGGTCAGGGGCACGTTGTTCGTGCACTTGGCCCGGCAGGGGCATCAGCAGGACGCGTCCGTGCCCAGTCAGGAGCTGGGCTACCAGCTAAACATGCAGCGCAAGCCTGCCGGCGTGGTCAAGTGGCTGGTCTTCGCCGCCGCCCTGGTGCTGGGTATCGGACTCCCCGTCCTGGTGCTCTGGTTGACCCGGCGGATCGCGGCGCGATTCCCGACCGACGTCCAACTCATCGCGGCTCGGACCCCGGTGCTGGTCACGCCGCGGACCTTGGTCACCGCGAACGGCGGCGCCCCCGACCTGCCCAGCGAATGGTCCATCGTGCCGCCCCCGGCCGACGGCCGACGCACGTTGCTGGTCGGCGGGGCGACCCTGCGGGCCAAGGCGGGTCCGGTGTGGTCGCCGACCGCCGGCTTCGCTGAAGTCCAGGACCGCCCCGGGGTGGGTTCGGCGGCGCCCTATTACGGAGGCCCGAACTTCTTGGCCCGGCTCCCGCTGGGCGTGCAGGGCACCTGGGCGTTGCTGTTCCGCTCCACCGACGACCTGGCCCGGCCGGACGGGGACGTGGCCGGCGACCTGCTGTTGATTTCTCATCCGCGCACCTCCCCGGCCGACCGGAGAACGCTGCTCTCGGAAGCGTTGTCGCAGGGCCCGGATCTGGTGTCCGGCCTGCGCGACACCATCCGCGCCGCGCTGCCCGACGGCCCCGGAGCGGGACCGGCGGGAGGCGCGGCGCCGGTGCCGGCCGGGGTCGGTGCGCCGTCCGGAGCGGCTGGATCGGGCGGCACGGCTGGGCCGGGTGGGCCGGCTGGCTGGGGGGCTGCCCCCGGACCGAGTGCGCCGCCCGGGGGTGCGCCTGGCTCCGCTCCGGGCTGGGGTTCGCAGCCGCCTCCTCCCGGCTGGGGTTCCTCGCCCGGATCGGGTGGGTCCCCCGCCGCGCCCGGCTGGGGTTCGCCGCCCGGACCGGGTGGCCAGAGCGCTCCGGGGTGGGGATCTCCGCCGCCGCCCGGGGTGCCGCCGTCGTCGCCCGGCCGGGGGCAGGGCGGTCCGCCGCCGCCCCCGGGCTGGGGCCATCAGGGTTGAGCCGGGCCCACCGCCGCGCCCGGGGGACGCCGATCCGGTCCCGGTCGGCCGTTCTGCCCGGTTCCCGTGGTCCGCGGTGATCGGCTAGGCGAAGATGAGACACGCCCGCCAGTGGGCGACGGTGAGAACGTGAGGCGGTCGGCATGCGCAGAGTGTTCGTGGTCGGGCTCGGCGGCTCGGGGGGTAAGACGCTGCAGTTCCTGATGGACGCGCTGCGCACCGACCTGCAGAACATCGGCTGGACCGATCCCGTCTTCCCGGCCAGCTGGAAGTTCGTCCACATCGACGTGCCCCAGGTGCCGGACGGGGTGGGCGAGGGCCTGCCCGACACCGTGCCCCAGCAGGGCGGCTATTACATCCCGGTGGTGACGACGCCGAACGCCACGTACACCCAACTGGACACCGGGGTCGTCAATTCGCTGCCCAACCTGAACGAGTTCCTCGGCTGGCGCCCGACCCCGCCGGAGAACGTCGGGGTGGCCATCCAGCTCGGCGCCGGCCAGTACCGGGCCGTCGGCCGGATGCTCACCCTGTCCAAGACCGGGCAGATCTTCGAGCGGCTGTCCGCCATCGCCGGGGAGATCAACTCGCCCGCGGCCGACCGGGACACCGCCCGGCTGCGCGGCCTGCTCGGGCTGGCCCCGCAGCCGGTCAGCGAGTCGATGGTGATCGTGGTGTCGTCGCTGGCCGGCGGCACCGGCGCGTCCATGACGCTGGACATCTGCAACCTGCTCCGCAACATCCCCGGCATTCCCGGTGAGCGGGCGATCGCGTTCCTGTACGCGCCGGACGTGTTCAACAAATTGGACGAGGGGGCCCGGCAGGGCGTCAACGCCAACGCCTTGGGCACGATCTCGGAAATGCTGTCGGCCCAGCTGCGCAAGACCCAGGAATGGTCCGACGACGAGTGGGGCGTGTACCGGGTGTCCGGCGCTCCGCTCAAGCCCGGCCGGGGACCCTTCGCGGTGTTCGCGGTCGGGGCCAGCGCCGGGACCGGCATCACCCCGTTCGGCAACGGCGCCAACGACATCTACCGGGGCATGGCCCGCACCCTGGTCCCGGTGCTGATGTCCGAGCAGATGCAGAACGAGCTCGAGGCCTACACCATCACCAACTGGGGCACCATGGCCGGCCTGGTCGACTACTCGGCCCTGTCCTGGAAGCCGCGCGGCCCCCAGGAGGTGCAACTGCTCGGCGGCATCGGGTCGGCCTCCATCTCGCTCGGCCGCGACCGGTACGCCGAGTACGTCGCCCAACGACTGGCCCGGCTCGGCCTGGAGCGGCTGCTGCGCGGCCACCAGACCGACGCGGTCCGCCAGGGCACCCAGACCGACCGGGAGGCGGTGGCCCAGGTCCAGTTCGGCGAGTACATGAATTTCCTGCGCTCGGCCCAGCTGCCGGCCGTCGACCCGTCCCGGTCCGACGTCGACGCCCTGTCGGCCTGGGTCAACGACCTGTATCCGGCGGCCGAGTCGCAGCGGCTGGCCGATCAGGCCACCGGGGCCATCCTGCCCATGCTGTTCGGCCAGGTGTCGGCGCTGACCGGCGCCCAGATCGCGGCCCGGATGGACGCCAACATGGACGCCCTGGCCGGCAACCTCAAGCGTCAGGCGGACGATGCCGCGCTGGCCGCGGCGGCCCGGTGGGTGACCAGTTTACAGGCCCGGGTCGAGATCGGGGCGTTGCGAGTCGCCGGCCGCAAGGGCCTGCCCGTGCTGCGCGCCGTGCTCGCCCAGTTCCGCGACGAGGTCACCAGTTGGGCGGCCAAGCTTGTCGACTGGTCGGGTCGACTGGGGTCGCCGGCGGTGCTCTCGCAGCAGGCCACCGCCGCGTTCGCGGTGGAGAAGGCGCAGCTCGGGGCCAACCATCCGCAGTTGCGGGACGCGCTGACCAAGATGAACACGGCGCTGTCGGTGCTGGCCCGGCAGGCCGGGGCGGCGGTGCTCGGCGAGCTGCTGCGGGAGGCGGCCTCCCGGGTGTTGGAGCCGCTGAACCAGGCCGTCCTCAAGGCCGAGAACGACCTGACCGTCATCGAGGAGAACGCCGGCACGGTGAAGAACGTGGCCAGCGTGCGCACCGAGCAGGTGACCCACTGGCCGCTCGGTGACGCCGTGGCCCAACGCTGGTCGACGGCCACCAACGAGGTGCTGCTGGAACCGTCCTCGGGCTACCCGGCCCGTTTCGCCGACCACGTGGCCAAGACCTTCAGCCAGACCGCGATGGCCTCCGGCCTGCGGCCCAGCCCGGCCGAGTCGGCCCAACTGGCGGCCGAAGAGGTACTCACCTACTTCGACGCCGGACCCACCCTGCCCACGGCCCAGGCGGCCGAGCGGATGCCCGCGTTCGACCCGGCCACCGGCTCGCCGGTGCGGTTGGGCCGGACGTCGACCTGGTGGCCGCAGAAGCTGGCCGCCCAGCAACAGCCCAAGGACGCCTCCTACCGGCCGCAGTTCGAGCCAGCGATGCTGCTGTCCGGGGCCCGGGAATGGGTCCGCCGGCCCGGCTCGGAGCTGCGGGAGTTCATCCGGCAGGGCATCCGCGCGGCCTGGCTGCGCCCGGACGCGCAGCGCAGCGGTCCTGAGCAGGACCGCTTCGAGGAGCAGTTCACCTCCATTTTCTTCGAGGCGCTGGGCAAGGCCGCCCCGCTGGCCTCGGTCAACGAGGCCATGGTCCAGGCCATCCACGGCAAGGTCAATGTGCAGATCACCTACAAGTTCTCGGAGATGCCGCTGGCCGGTATGCGCGGGGTGACCGACCGGATCGTGCGCCGGCTGCAGGCCGAAAACATCATCGACGACGTCCAGGCCGTGGACGCGTTCAGCACCGCAGCATCCTCGACCGTGGACCGGCCCACGATCCAGATCCAGGGCATGTTCGCGCAGCCCTATTCACCGCTGGTTTTCAACTCGCTGATGGATCCGGTGCGGGCCCAGTGGACGTCGGCGAATTCGTCGCAGCGGGCCGCGTTCTGGGACAAGCGCCGGTCCCGGCCGCTGCGCGAGTTCCTGCCGGTGTCCGATGTCTGGATCCAGACCTTCATCACCGGCTGGCTGGTCGGTCGGCTCACCGGCGAGGTCGTGGTCCCCACCGAACTGGACAACTCCCAGCTGGTCCGGGTCTGGTCGCCGGCCAACAACGATGGGTCGTCGGGATCGTTCCTGGAGTTCGGGCCGCGGCTGCTGGGCGTGCAGGGCATCAACATCGACGCGACCGGGTGGTCCATCCCGGCCAAGGTGCTCGAGTCCCTGGCCCTGGCCGTGGCCCTGTGCAACGGGGATCCGCGGATGCGGGCGCTGGCTCCGTACGTGGCCGTGCGCAAGTTGGGTGAGCAGTATCCGCAGGAGGGCGTGGACGGGGCGTTCGTCCCGGTCAATCCCGCCCTGCAGGCCTGGATCAGCGACGGCAAGTCCCGGTCGGGAACGTTCCCGCAGGTGCTGGACCCGCTCGAGGCCAGCGGTGATGTCCGCGCCGACGCCCGGGCCCGGCAGGCCCAGGCCCAGGAGTGGGTGGCCGGGGTCGGGCAGGACTTCGAGCCCTACCGCGGACGGTCGGTGCGGCGCGGCAACTTCGCGCAGGTCGAACCGTTCTGGGAGATCACCGACTACCTCCTCAACGCCGCGTCGGACCTCAAGGGCGTGCTGGCCGACGACAAGTTCCTCACCCTGGCCGGTCGGGCCGCCCCGTCCGCGCCGGTCTGGCAGGGGGCGCAACCGTCCGATGACGACGACCCGCCCATCGCCAAGCCGCGGTCCCGCGCGTGAGCCCGACCCGGTCCGCTCGGGCCCGTCCCCCGACCGACCCCCGGGTGGGCCCGCTGCGCTCCCGGCTGTGGGCGGCCGGCGCCGCGGCCTGGTGCGTGGTGTTCGTCGTGCTCTGCTACCTGCTGTTCACCCCGCAGCTCTGGTACGTCCTGGTCATCGGGGTGGCCGGGCTGCTGGCCGCGGCCGCGGCCGTCGTGGGGACCGACGGTCTCGGCCGGTCCGGGTTGCTGGTGGCCCTGGTCGTGCTGATCGTGGCGGCGCTGCTGGGCGGATGGAAGGCCGGGCCGGTGCTGCTGCCGGCCATCGTGTCCTGTGCCCTGGCGATCAGCTCGTCCGCGGCCAACCAGGCCGGCCCGAGCCGCAGCTGAGGGACCGGTCAGGCCGCGCCCAGGGCGGCCTCGTGCTCCTCGGCCTCCTGGTACCCGGCGGCGACGGCCGCGGCCACCTCTTCGGTGTTCATGGCCAGGCTGACCGCCCAGTAGAAGATGGCGACCGCGAACGCGCCCACCACCAGGATGTCCCACTGGGTGCCCGGGAACAGGGCGTTCTTGTGGCCGTCGCCGTCGG
Source organism: Nakamurella sp. (assembly GCA_965277905.1). Lineage (GTDB taxonomy): Bacteria > Actinomycetota > Actinomycetes > Mycobacteriales > Nakamurellaceae > Nakamurella. The sequence continues at coordinate 1,770,246 of CBDIDW010000006.1, read as the reverse complement.
ACCCGTAGTTGCCCCACAGGCTGAGCAGGGTCAGGCCGAGCATCCACGGCCCGATCCAGGCCGCGCCACGCAGCCGCACCCGGGCCGCGGTCTCCTTCAGGGCCACGCCGTAGCCGTAGAGGGCCAGACCGACCAGCAAGGCGATGTCCAGCTTCCAGGTCGTGTTCCACCCGCCCCAGTAGATGAGCAGGCTGGCGAAGGCGAACGACACCGGCAGCAGCACCTTGGGCAGCGGCATCCGGTACGGCCGGGGTCGGTCGGGGTCGCGGTTCTGCAACGCGGCCAGCGCCACCGGGGCGAGCGCATACATGATCGCGGTGGCCCCGGTGACCGCGTTGACCAGGCTGGCCCAACTGCCGAAGCCGATGAACGAGATGCAGCCGACGATCGCCGCGATCACCAGCGACACCCACGGCACCTTGCGGCCGTTGGTCCGGGCCAGCTGCGAGGGCAGTTCTTCCTCTTCGCCGAGGGCGAAGGACAGCCGCGCGGTGGTGCCGAGATAGACGATGCCGGTGCCGGCGGGCGAGATGACCGCGTCGATGAGCAGCAGGCTGGCCAACCAGCCCGCGCCGACGGCCAGGGCCAGGGTGTACCAGGCCCCGACGTTGCTGGTGCCGGCGCTCTGGCCCAGCGGATGGTCCCAGTTCTGGGAGACGTCGGACGGGTTCACCCCGAGCAGGAAGGCCACCTGCAGGGCCGTGTAGAGCGTGGCCCCGATGGCCATGGCCACGATGATGGCCCGGGAGATGTCCTTCTTCGGGTCGCGGGCCTCGCCGGCCAACTGGACGGCCTGTTCGAAGCCTTGGAGCGCGAAGACCACGCCGGCCGGAAGTGCGGCCAGCACGCCGTGGAAGCCGTTGGGCATGAAACCGCCGCCGGAGGTCAGGTTGCCGGGGTGGAACGAGAGCGAGGCCACCACCACGATGGCCAGCACCGGGATGGCCACCTTCCAGATCACCACGATCGAATTGGACTCGGACATGAACTTCGCCCCGGCCAGGTTCATGCCGGCGAACAGGGCCATCCCGGCGAACGCGATGATCTTGCCGAGGGTGTTCAGGTTGCCGCTCGCGTCGAGCATGTTGAAGTGGGCCTGAGTCCACTTGGTGCTGTTGGCGTACTCGATGGCGGCCAGGATCTCGATGGGCGCGATCGCCACCGCCTGGAGCCACGAGGACCAGCCGGCGAAGAAGCCGGTCACCGATCCGTGCGAGAAGTACGGGAAACGTCCGGTGCCGCCGGCCACCGGGTAGGTGGCGCCGAGCTCGGCGAACACCAGCGCGAGGATGGTCAGCATGGCCGCGGCCAGCACCCAGGACAGGATCGCGGCCGGGCCGGCCGACACGGCCGCACTTTCCGCGCTCAGCAACCAACCGGATCCGATGATGGATCCGAGCGAGACGAACATCAAACCGTAGAAGCCGACGCTGCGATCCAGCTTTCCGGACGCTCGGGACTCGGGCTCTGACACGAGGTCTCCTGTGCTTGGCGGGTTTCCGAGGCGGCGCCCGGGAAGTGAGCGGAGCGTAGTGGACGCGCATCCAGTCGTGACGATCGGTGCCGCGGTGATCACCGAGCGCCCCGAACCTGGACTCGGCTCGGAGTCTGGTCAAGCCGAGGGCGGCCACCGTTGCGCGGGCGTGAACATCTGTGTTCGCGCAAACATGACAGGGTCCCGGCATGACCGTGACGCTCCGGATCGTCAGGACGCTCGAATCGGCCGACCTGGACGGTGTGGCCGACCTGCTCGTGGACGCCACCGCCGGCGGCTCCTCGGTCGGTTTCCTCGACGGGTTGGACCTGGACTCGGCCCGGGCCTTCTGGGCCGGTCTGGCCCCCGCGGTGGCGGCGGGCGATCGTGTGCTGCTGGTGGCCGAGGACGACACCGGCATCGTGGGCACGGCCCACCTGATCCTGGCCCAACCGCCGAACCAGCCGCATCGGGCGGACGTGTCGAAGGTCCTGGTGCTGCGGCGATCTCGCGGCGCCGGAATCGGCACCGCCCTGATGCACGCGGTCGAGGACGAGGCCAGGGCGGCGGGCCGGACCCTGCTCATGCTGGACACCACCACCGGTCAGCCGGCCGAGCGGATGTACCAGCGGCTGGGATGGACCCGGTACGGGGTGGTGCCCGGACACGCGCTGATGCCCGACGGCTCACCCAGTGACACCACGTTCTTCTACAAGGAGCTCGCGCCGGGACCTACCATCCCGGGATGGACTCTTACTCCCGGGGAAACCTGACCTTTCCGGTTGCCGACACCGGTCCCCGGGACGGTCCGGTGGTGGTGCTCCTGCACGGCTTTCCGCAGGACGCCGGCGCCTTCGACGGTGTCGTCGGGCCGTTGCACGAGGCCGGGCTGCGCACGCTGGTGCCCACCCAGCGCGGATACGCGCCGACCAACACCCCGACGCATCGGCGCGACTACCGAATGATCGAGCTGGCCGGCGACGTGCTGGCCCTGCTGGATGCCGCCGAGGTGGAGCAGGCGCACGTGGTCGGGCACGACTGGGGCGGTTCGGTGGCCTGGGCGGTGGCCGGCTGGTCGCCGGACCGGGTGCACACCCTGACCGCACTCTCGACCCCCCACCCGGCGGCGTTGTTCGCCTCCTTCACCCACAGCACCCAGGCGCTGACCTCCTGGTACATGGGTTTCTTCCAGCTCCCGGCGGTCCCCGAGCTGGCGGCCGGCCGGACCCTGGTCAAGAACCTGCGGAGCAGCGGCCTGCCCGCCGACGTCGCCGCCCGGTACGCCGACAAGAACCTGCACGGCCCGCTCAACTGGTACCGGGGCCTGCCGTTCTCGCGCCGGCCGCCGGTGCCCGACGTCTCCGTCCCGACCACATACGTCTGGGGGCGGCAGGACTTCGCGCTCAAGGAATGGGCGGCTGACCACACCGCCGAGCACGTCACCGGTGACTACCGGTTCCTGCCCGTGGACGGGGGCCACTGGCTGCCGGAGACGCGTCCGGACGAGGTCGCGGCCGCGGTGCTGCAACGGATCGAGTCCTCCCCTTGACCACGGTGCTGGTGTTTGCCCGACTCACCGATCCGGCCGTGGCCGACGTCCGTGCCGTGCTGCGCGACTGGGCGGCGGCGGCCTTGATCGACTCGCCGATCTGGATCGACGTGACGCAGCCGGCGGATCCGCGCCGCCCGGTGGCCGGCTGGGAGTCGAGCCCGACTGGGGAACAGGTCATCAGCGTGAACGCCTGGTTCGCCGCCCAGCACGTCGCCGCCGGCGGGCAAGGGGTGCGGCTGGTCTGCTTGCAGGTGCTGTCCGACCCGGCCCAGGTGGTCGACTTCGCCGCGGTCGCCCAGCTACGCGAACGGCTGACCCTGCCCGGGCTCCAGCTGATCAACGTGCTCGCGGTCGCGGCGGGCCTGGCCGGCCTCCCTGATCAGGCCGTCTTCGACAGCCAGCGCAACGTGGTGCTCCAGCCGGTGGACACCGAGGATCCGGCCGGGCAGAGCTTCACCGTGGGCGCCGGGTCGGCGGCGGCGCTGCACGCGGCCTGCGGGCTGGCCACGGTGGCCGGGCTGTGGTCGGCGGTCGGGGAGGCGCCCAACGACCGGGACCATCCGTGGCCCGGCCGGCGCGTTCAGGTGGCCCGCAACTACCTGCGTTTCCTGGACGGCACCGAGGTGCTGGACGGCATCGCCGAAGCGGTGCTGGACGAGGGCGACGGCCGGCCCACCAGTCGCACCCCGCAGGGCCAGATGTTCACGCTGGTCAGCCCGGGTGCGCGGGTGTCCACCGCGGAATCGGCGGCCGATCATCTGGTCGCCTCCCAGGCGGTCGCGCTCTACCACCCGCTGCCGCCGCCACCCCGGCCGGCCCGCAAGCAGGTCAAGGCCGGCGCCGCCCTCGCCGACTTCTTCTCGTTCCTGGGCGGGGCGCTGCTCAAGGCGCCGGGGCAGTGGGTGACCCGCAAGGTGGAGAGCGTCCAGACCGGGGTCGCGTCCCGGCTGACCTCCGCCCTGCACGGCGAGGAGGGCGCGTACGAGGTGGTGCTGGGCAACCGCCCGGGCTCCATCCCCGACGCCCAGTCCGCGGCCGACGGGGCCCGCTGGCTATTGACCAAGCTCGCCCCGGCCGGCTCGGAACCGCCGTCGCCGGACGCTCATGCCCTGTGGCGCGGCGAGGTCACCCTGTCCGTCGCCCTGCTGGACGGCTCGCCCACGACCGTGGCCGACATGCCCACCCGGGGCACCGCACGGCTACTGCTGGGCGACCCCGCGGCGGTCGCACCGGCGCCCGACGCACCGGCTTTCTCGGTCCCCCCCGGTCTGCTGCGCAGTCAGGCGCCGGTCCGGATTACGCCCGACGACCCCTATACGGCCCGCCGGGTGCTCACCGAGCTGGGTGAGCTGCAGCAGCAGTCCTCGGCCCAGGGCTGGAACGAGCAGGGCTGGGGGAGCGGGGGCTGGTCGGCGGGGCCCTCGTTCGGGCCGGGTGGCCCGGGACGGAACCAGGGCGCCCAGGCCGGGCTGGTGGCCGGCCAGCTGCGGCAGTGGATGGAGCAGCGGCGTTGCTTCACCTTCCAGGTCAGCGACCGCATCGCGCAGGGCCTGCTGTCTGCCCAGGCCGATCAGCTCGCCCTGCTGAACGCGTCCACCGGCGAGGAGATCGCGGCCGCTCGGGCCAGCGCGCAGCAAGAGGCGGGCCACACCCGGTCCCGGTTGCTGGGATGGTTCGCGGGCCTGGTCATCGCCATCCTGGCCGTCGTGCTGCTGGTGCTGCTGGTGAGGCTGTCGCCCGCGCTGGTGGCCGCGATCGTGCTGGTGGTGTTGGTCGTCTGGTTGATCGGGGCGCTGGCCACGTTCGTGAAGTCCTCCCAGCGCTACTACCAACTCATCCAGGCGTTGGACACGCTGGCGGCCCGGCGGGCCTGGGCGGACGAACATGCCCTGTCCGTGCCGCAGGCCATCACCCGGCTGGCCGATGTCTACCGGCGCTCCCGGCAGTGGTCGTCGGTCATCGGCGAGCTCGTACACGACCCGTTTTGCCGGGACGCGCGGGGATCCGAGTCCGGGGCGGGAACGGTCCGCCTCGCCGGCACGCTGCCCTACGGGATGGCTCTGGGGCATCTGCCCTTCGACCCGGAGTCGTACCGGAACGAGGTCTTCCGGGCGGCCGCCATCACCCTGCAGCCGGGCTGGCTGGACACCACCGAGGCGGCGCGTCGGGCCCTGGCGCTCTCGGTCCGGTCCCGGCAGAGCGGGGTGCGCGAGCACGAGACGGTGTTCAACTCCGACGGCACCGACCACTCGGCCCTGGCCGCGCTGGTCGACGCCCAGCGCCAACCCGAGTTCCGCCAGGCCAACGCGGCCGGCGCGGTGTCCTGGCTGACCGGAAAACTGCAGGCCGGCGGGTTCGACCTCAAGCAGGGCGTGCTCGACGCCGGCGGGTCGCCGCGGCCGGTGCACGCCTCCGAGTTCGTGCAACAGCTGGTCGAGGCGGTGCCGGTGCCGTCCCAGGAGGGCATCTCGGCGGGCGGCGTCCAGCACGGTGCCGCCGATGTGGCCACCACCCACCTGTGGGGCGTGCCCGGCCGGACCACGCAGGTGAGTGACCCGTCGTCGCAACCGGGCGGGATCTCGGTGCGCCGGATCGTGCTGCACCCGTCGGCGCCGCTGACCGGCCGTCGGTTGCTGGACCGGTTGGTCGTCCGCTGCGACATGACCCGCAGTCTGGAACCGGGTGATCTGTCCTACTTCGCCAGTTCTTCGGTCGGCGGCGACGAGTCCGGCCCGGCCGCCCCCGGACCGGCCGACGAGCCCGCTCCGACCTTCCGCACCCGGGCCTAGTTCTGGTTCTGGTCCTGGTTCTGGTTCTGGTCCTGGTTCTGGTCTCGGAACCCTTTCTCCCGTTCGGGACCCATGCAGGCCGTCCGAGCGGGAGAAAAGGATCCGAACGTCGGTCGAAGGCAGACTGGCCGCGCCAATTAGGTCGGGTCTACTCGGTGTGGCTCCGGGGAAGTTATCCACAGCCGGCGCTGACCCCCTGGCGTCCTCGCGTCGACCGTGATGCGGTACCCGGGTGTCCGGGGAGATCACATTGGCTCGCGAGCTGTACGGGCTCGGCTACAGCCCGAACGAGCTGGCCCGGATGGTCAGATCCGGGGAGCTGCGCCACGTCCGGCGGGGGGCGTACCTCTGGTCGGGGTCTGCAGTGTCGGGGGAGCTGACCGCACGGGAGCGTTACCGGCGGGTCATCGAGGCCACGGTGGCCGGGTGCTCGCCGGACGCGGTGGTCTCCGACATGTCCGCCGCCTGCCTGCATCAGCTGCCGATCTGGATCCAGCCGGCGTCCCGGGTCCACCTGAATCGCGATCGAAGCGGCGGACGGACCGCCCGCCGCTTCGTGGAGATTCGGGGACTCCCGCTACCGGCCGAGGACGTCGTATCCGTCGACGGCATGGCGGTCATCAGCCTGGCCCGGACGGTCCTGGATCTGGCCTGCCGGCTGCCGCTGGAGCAGGCGGTGGCCGTCGGAGACGCCGCCTTACGCCGTGGTCTCGACGCGGACGAACTCCACCGAGTGCTGGAACGATCGGCGGGCCGGCATGGCATCGGTGCGGCCCGGCGAGCACTGGCCCTGCTGGACGGGCGGAGCGAGAGCGTGGGGGAGTCCCGCAGCCGGGTGCTCTTCCATCGGTCCGGGTTGCCGACCCCGGTGCCGCAGTTCGAGGTGCTCGATGCCGACGGGCATTTCCTGGCCCGGGTCGATTTCGGCTGGCCGGAGCTGCGGACGGTCGGGGAGTTCGACGGCCGGATCAAGTACCAGCGCGCCCTGCGTCCGGGGCACGATCCGGAGGCCGAACTGTTCCGGGAGAAGCGCCGGGAGGATGCGATCAGGGCGCTCGACCTGCAGGTGGTCCGGTGGGTCAACGACGACCTGTCGGCACCGGATGACTTGTTGGTCCGTCTCCGCCAAGCCTTCGAGCGGGGCCGGCGGTCACGTTGAGGACCTTTTCTCCGGCTCGGACGGGATGCAGAGGGTCTGAAGAGGAGAAAAGGTCCTGAACTGGGGGCAGGTGCGGCCCGGCAGCCCAGTGCGGCCCGGCCGGCGGCTCAGCCGACCAGGTGCGCGACCATCCGCTCGGAGAGCTGGGTGACAGATTCGTCCGGGTTCAGGTGGACGGTGTCGGGCAGCCCGGGAGGTAGGACGCCGGGCGGCGGTTGCGGGCCGGTGGCGACGAAACCGATGCGGCGGCCGGTCGGCGCGACGGTCATCGGGGCCACCGGCGGGACGTCGGAGATGATCCAGACCACGTCGCCGCCGCTGCGGCCCGGACCGAGCGCGGTGATCAGGTCGGTGCCGGTCCCGGTCCGCCAGCCGGTCTCGCCGACCACCTGCGCGACCGTGTCCTTCACCGTCGCTGATACGGGCAGCACCACCTTCTTCGTCACCTGACCGCTCACGAAGGTGACGGTGACCGCGGACAGCTTGCTCCGGGCCGCGGCCGCCTGGACTGCGGCGAGGGCGTGTTCGAGCCGGCCGTCGCGGACCGAGGGTTCCATCGAGGCGGACAGGTCGACCACCGCGGCCATCTGCTCGGCCCCGCTGACCTCGTTGCCCGGGCCCTGGGTGCCGGCCGGGGTGTCCAACGCGATGATCGAGATCCGGTCCCGCTCGTCCGCGATGCGCAGGAACGACCAGGGTTCGCCCTCGCGCGCGGTGGCGCCCGGGTGAGACCAGGACTGCTGGGTCCCGCCCATCTGCACCACCACCGCGCCGACCGCCCGGTGCCCGGCCATGGTGGCCACGAAGGTGATCGAGCCGGGCAGTCGGACCGGCGCGACCATGAACTCGCCGGCCGTGGCGGTGGCCCGGATCCACGGGGTCGGGCCGCCGCGCGGGTGCCAGGTCTGGGCCGGCTCCCCGAACGCCACCTCGACCGCGTCGCCGGCCTGCAGCCCGGCCACCCGGACCGCCAGCGGGAACGCCTTGTCCACCGGCATCGGCTCGGACAGCTTGAGATACAGCACGTCCGGAGCGTACCGATGCGCCGTCAGCCGAAGAGGGTGAATCCGGCGGGCAGCGCAGCCAGCTGGGCGGCCGGGTGGGTGGCGATCGACGCGGCGGACGGACGGGCCCGGGCTTCGCGCACGGCGTCCAGCAGCGCGGCCTCCGTGCCCGCCGGGTGGTAGCGCTCCAGGACCCACGCCCGGTTGGCCGCCGCCAGTGGGGCGAACTGGTCAATCCGGTCCAGCAACTCGACCACCTGCTGGATCAGCAGCAGCGGGCGCTGCTCTGGGATCCGCCAGGCGCCGGGGGCGTCAAAAAGTTCGTGCCCGCCGCCACCGTCGTAACCGACCACCAGGCAGCCCGATGCCAGGGCCTCGGCGACCGGCAGACCGAAGCCTTCGCTGTGTCCCAGGGAAAGGAAAATCGTGGCCCGACCGAGTGTCTGGGCCATCTCGGTCGGAGTGACGTCGACGATTTCGTCGAGCCCGACACCCGCCAGCCGGGGGTGGCCGGCCAGCAGCCGCCGGACCAGATCGGCCTCGTGCGGCCGTTTCCGGTTGACCCAGGCGAGGCGGAGGCCAGCGGTGGGCAGCGGACGAAATCGGTCCCCGTCGATCGGGCTGGGGATGAGCCGAACCGGCAGCTCGGGGTGCAGGGCGGCGAGCACCTGCTGGCTCTCCTTCGACACCGCCCAGACTGCGGGCGGGGGGTCGAACCCGGGGTAGGGCTGCCGGGATCTCGGTGCGGCCGCGAAGGTGAAGAAGTGGTTCTGGTTGAAGATGACCTTGCGGGCGCCCGGTGCGGGGTCGGCCCCGGGAGTCCAGGGCACCTCGGGCACCACGAGCAGGTCGTCCTGCATCAGCGGCAGGGTGTCGGCGAAGCACACCGGCACCTGCGGCGGGAACCATCGGGGCCGGCCCTCGGCGTCGATCTGATCGGTCGGCCCGGGGATCGGCGCCGGCAGCCACAGCCGGGCGTCGAACCCGCGCGCGGTCAGCAGGGCGACATGAGCGAGTTGCACCGCCATCCCGCCGCTGGGCCGCCGGGTCGGGAATCCGGCGTAGACGACCCGCCCGTCGGACGCGCTCACGCGTACCAGGATTGGGCACTGGCGCCGTGCGCGCCGGTGAAGGCGATCGGCGACAGGCCGGCCCGGGTGCGCCAGTCGTTCCCCCACTTGGTGTCCAGGCCGGTGACGATTTCAGCCCGGTTGCGTTCCGAGCTCTCGTCCGGGAGCCGGTCCATGGTTCCTCGCCGCAGGTGGGACAGATACGCGGCGTCGGTGACGACTGTGCGCAGGCCGAGCGCCCGGGACCGGAAGGCGTAATCGATGTCCGATCCGTACCCGTGTCGCGGAAATGCGGCCACGTCGAGCAGACCGACCTCGCGGGCCGCCGCCGCCGACACCGCCCAGGCCGTGGCGTCGCAGAACAAGACGGATCGGTAGGCCAGGGCGCCGGCGTAGTCGGCGGCCACCGGCGGCACGACGGTGGCCCGCTGGTGCAGCCAGAAGTCGTCGTAACAGGGGGCTGCCGCCGCCACCGACGTGCAGTCGGCGAACGTGCGCACCAGCCAGTAGAGGAAATCCGGGGACAACCGGGTGTCGTTGTTGATCACCACCGAGACCCAGGCCCCAGTGGTCTGCGCCTCTTGCAGGGCCCAGTTGGCCGAGTTGATCCAGCGCAGGTTGCGTCCCGAACGGAAGACCTCGAGCCGCTCGTCCCGCCTGGGGGCGACGTAGTCACCGGCGTTGTCCACCACCACGATCCGCACCCGCGGGAGCAGGTCGGGGCGGGCATCGAGCAGGTCGTGCAGCACCTGGTCGGTGAGCTCGGCAGCGCCGAACGACGGGATCGCGACGAGCACCGGCTCGTCGATGGGGGCGAGGTCCATGTGGCTACTGTGCCCGAGGGAAGGCCCGGGGACGCGTGTCTTCGATCGCCTAGGCCGAGCCGGCGGCGATGGGCGTCACCGGGGCACGTGGACCAGCTCGGCGGCGGCAGCACCGGGGATGTGGCTCGCTTTCACCATCACACACCGACCCGGCCGGGCATGCCCGATGATGGTGGTCGGCGCGGAGGAGAGGTGAACCGGTGGCCTCGATGGAGGACGGGTTGCGGTCGATCCGCGACGCCCGCGGGCTGCGGGTCAACGAGGACCTGCTGGTCTGGGCGGCGCGGCTGGAGACCGGCCGGCTGCGCAGCAACCGCACCGGGGTGACTCCGGAGATCCTGGCCGAGACCTGGCGCAAGATGCACATCACCGTCTCGCCCCAGGAGAACGCCGACCTGATGCGGATCCTCATCGAGTACCGGGACACGCAACCCGCCCAGCCGTCCGCGCCCCCAGCGCCGACTGCGCCCGTCGCGCCTGAGGTAGACGCTGCGGCCGTGACTCAGAAGGTGGACCAGGCCGGCATCGCGGCGGCGCGGGCCGCCGTGGCGCCCACCACCCCAGTGACGCATCCGGCTCCCGCGCCGGCGTCCCAGGCCGCCACCGCCCCGGCGGAAGCCCCGCAGCCGACGATGCCCGCCCCGACGCCGCATCACGACGTCCCCGAGTCCCCGCGCCGGATGGCTGCGGTGACCGAGCTGCACCCCCGGTCCACGCCGACCGGGCCGCTGCCCGAACCGGCCATGTTCGTCGGACACTCGGCCGACGTGATGAACCCCCGGGACGGCTACATGGGCCTCTCGGTCACCGGGACGGGTCTGGAGCTGCTGTGGGAGCCGGCCGAGAATGCCGCCGCGGTCACGCTGTACCTGGTCACCGGGGCCACCGGGGCGGTGCCGAACACCGCCGCCGAATCAGAACGGTTGCTGGTCACCACCGACACCCACGCCACCGTCCCGGCCAGCTTCCGGTACTACGCGGTATTCGCCTACACCGGTGACAACCCGCTGGCCGCGGCCCGCTCCGCCGACGCCGTGCGGCAGGCGGTCGGGCAGCTGGTGCCGTCACCGCAGCACGTGCAGATCGTGGTCAACCCGGACTCCGTGGTGCTCGAGTGGACCCAGCCGCCGGCGGTGAACGGGGTGCAGCTGCGCCGCTCCCGGCCCGACCAGCCGCTGCCCAGTTTCGCCGACGCCAGCCTGGTCCAGCGGGTCGAGCCGGGCCAGAGTCAGTTCCTGGACCGCGATGTCGAGCCCGGTCGTGGGTACACCTACGAGCTGGTGTGCCTGGCCGACGCCCCGCGGGTGGATGACAGTGTCGACCAGTCGCCGCCCTGGTCGTCGGGTGTGGTCGCCATCCCCGCCACTCCGGAGCGGGTGGACCAGCTCGACGGTCACATGCGTGATGCCGACGGCCAGGTCCGCTGCCGGCTGACCTGGCCGACCGTCCGGCGCGGCAAGGTGACGATCTTCGGCAAACCGGGCGGACCCGGGGAGCTGACCCGGCTCGCGCCCGGCCAACTGCTCACCGCGGCCGAGCTGGACCGGCTGCCGCTGGGCAAGCGGGTGGTGTGGGGTCTGACCCAGTCGGCGGGCCGGGACGTGCTCGACGGCTTCGCGGTCGATGTGTCGGCCAGCCCGGAGTGGTGTTTCACCCCGGTGTCCGAGCTGGGCGGCCAGTTCGTGGTGGGTCGCTCGCAGGTGCTCACCCACGTCGGTTCGATCGGCGAGGTCGACCTGACCGACCGGATCTTCTGGCAGTTCCTGCGCTTCGAGTGGCCGACCGGGGCGGCCGAGGTGGTCGCCGAGGTGGACGGAGCCAAGATCCGCAACAGCCGGGAGCAGTACGAGCTGTACGGCGGGATCCGGCTGGCCCTGGCCGCCCACCCGACCGTGATCAGGCTCTACGGCACCCGCACCTACCGCGGCGTGGCCTTGGACGGCCGGCCGGTGGACGTGCGGTATCAGGGCCGACTCGTGCTCTTCTACCAGTTCGAGTTCAGCCGGTTCGGCAACGGCCGGCGGCTCAAGGTGCGTCCGGAGATCCCGCTGCAGGCGGTGGAGCTGGCGGTGGTGGGCGGCACCGACCTGTACCCGCTGTCGGTCGAGCAGATCTCCCAGCCCGGGTTCGGCCCGGTCCAGACGTACTCGGTGCCGGCGGGCACGCTCACCCCCGCCGACTGGACGACCTTCGAGTTCAAGCAGCCGGACCCGGTGCACTACCTGCGGCTCTTCGCCCGCACCACGCTGGCCGCGCCGGTGGCCGCGGTGGAGTGGCCGCCGCCGCAGCCGCCCACCAACCGCATGTCGCAGCGCTGCCCGAACTGTCTGGCCCCGCCCAATCCGCAGGGCCAGTTCTTCCGCTGCAGCAAGGAGGGCAGCTGCGTCGCCGTCGAGGACACCCTGCTCAGCCGGGTGCGCGGCACGCCCACCGCGGCCAAGCCCTGGTCGGTGCATCCGGTCGACCGGGAGGGTCCCATCGGGCAGATCTTCTGCGCCCACTGCGGCAAGCCCACCCGGGAGGAGTTCTGCGCGACCTGCGGAGAGACTTTCCCGACCTCGGACTGGTGGCGGACCGACTGCTTCGCCATCACCCTGCTCGGCCCGACCCACAGCGGCAAGACCTCGATGTTGCAGGCCCAGTCGTACTCGCTGCTGGAGGGGTTGGCCGAGACCTGGGGCGGCTACGCCAATGCCCTCGATCCGGCCAGCCGGGCGCTGATGAAGCGCTACCACGACGAATGGGAGTCGGGCACGCTGCAGCAGGGCACGTTGGCGGCCAAGGGCAATCAGGCCCTGCTCAAACCCATCCAGATCGGCCTCGGCTTCCCCCGGCACGCGCGCCCGGTGGCGGTCAGCGAGTTCGACGTGGCCGGCGAGGACATGGAGGATCCGGACCAGGTCGCGCTCTACGCCAACTCGCTTTACAACGGGGACGGGCTGATCTATCTGGTCGACCCGCTGCAGATCACCGAGGTGCGGACGGCCCTGGCCGGCTTCGTGACGCTGCCCGACGAGGGCGGCGCCACCCCGGTCCAGGCCCTGCAGAACATCCTCACCGTGCTCCGGCGCAAGCACGGGGCCGGCGGCCCGATCCCCAGCCGGCTGGCCGTGGTGTTCTCCAAGTTCGACGCCATCCACCAGGCCACCCTGGTGCCCGGCTCGCCGATTGCTTCGGCGCTGCCGTTCGGCTCGGCGTTGCTGCGCGACCCGTACTCGAACCCGGGCGCGCAGAGCCTGGTCTACGACCCGGTCGACGGGTTGGCCGTGCACAACGAGGCCCGGACCCTGCTGTCGCTGCTCGGCGGTCAGTCGATCCTGAACCTGGTGGAGTCCAACTTCGCCCAGTTCCACTACTTCGTCACCTCGTCCACCGGGCACACCCCGGCCGATGACCGGATGCACTCCACGGCCCGGGCTCCGCACCGGTTGCTCGACCCGCTGCGCTGGATCATCGCAGGCTGATCATGCTCGTCGGTCAGTTCAGTTACGCCACGGTCGCCGAACCCGGTCCGTACTCGGACGCGGACGGCTGGAAGGTCAAGCAGGTCATCCCGGAGAACGTCTCGCAGGCCTGGGTGGAAAGCGCGACCGGCGCGCTCGGCTCCTTCCTGCCGGCGTCGCTTCCCCTGCTGGCCACCGCCGAGCAGTTGGACGCGCTGCCCCGGCGACTGCGGCTACAGGTCTACCCGGACGCCTACGCCGTGCTCTTGCACCAGGTCAGCTCGGGCCAGAGCCATCGACACCGGGACTCCTCGTTCACCCACGCACTGCTGGTCCACCTCGAGCAGGGTCAGGGCATCGGCGAGATCCGGCCGGCCGACCTGTGGGGCGATGCGCTCTGGCTGCGCCCGGTGGGGGCCGAGGAGGTGTCGGCGGCCCGGCTGGATCCGGCCCTGGCGCCGACCACCCCGCCGGGTCCGGACGTGGACGGGGTCTGGCTGGATGAACCCGACCTGGCCCTACTGCTGCTGGCCGTGCTGGGCCAGGGCCTGGCCGGACAAACCCCCGGCCGGGTCGCGATGATCGACCCCACCGGCGGACTGACCGCCACCTGGGTCGCCTTCCTGTCCCGCTACTTGACTCCGGGCGCGGCCTGGACCGCGCTGCCGTTCTCCACCCACGAGCGCTCCGTCGAGGCCAACGTGGCTCAGTTGCGCGAGCTCCGGGTCATCGGCATCCCGCCCGAGGAGGCCGACGGCGCCCGCCGGGTGCTGGGCGAGGAGTGGGTGGTCCTCGACCCGGTGAACCCGCCTGCCCTGCGGGACGGGACCTGGGCGTTCGATCGCGGCCGGACCGTCCGGCTGGGACGGTGGGCGCAACTGGCCGAGAGCCTGAGCGCGCTGCCGATGCTTCAGATGCCGTCCGGACCCGAGCTGCTGGTTGACGCCGAGGCGGGCTGGGCCGGTAGCGCCGACGACCAGCCGCGCTGGGCCCTGCCCGCGGCCCTGCTGACCGGCCCGGACGAGGTGCTCTCCGCGATGCGCGGGGTGGCCCGCAGCGCCGCTGACCTGGCCGCCACGACCTGGCCGGCGGCGGTGCGGATGCCGGCCGGCAAGCAGCAGGCGCTGATCGCTTCGTTCACCCGGTTCGCCGACGACCCGACCACCGCGTTCGCGGCCATCCTGCGCTCCGCCGACCGGCCGGACACCCCGCCCGGTGCGGTGGACGTACTCCTGGACGGGTACCTGCGGGCCATGTGGGACCCCACCCGCGTCAAGTGGGTGAGCGACCCGGGGCCGCTGCCGTGGTTGCCGCAGCACCTCGTCGCCGGGGCGGAGCTGTCGGCGGCCCTACTCGCGGAACTGCCCGGTTGGGTCGGCTGGACCGGGCGGGAGGGGTCCACCCCGGCGCAGCGGGTGCGGCTGCTCTCCGGGCTGGTGGCGTTGGGTTTCCGCTGGTCCTGGTGGGATCGGCCGGAGCTCGCCGACCCGATCCGGACCCTTTTGGAGGCCATGACCGGCACCCTGCTGGTCGGGCGCGGGCCGGTCGACGGCAGTTGGCCGGCGCTGCCGCCACCACTGCTGGCCCAGGTCACGGCCGGACTGATCGAGCTGACCCGGCGTGACCCGGCCTCGCTGCGGCTGCCCCCGTCCGCGTTGCGCTGGCTGGATGGGCAGTTGGGACCTTTGCAGGTGCGCCGGCCACTGCCGGCCTGGAGCCTGCTGGATCTGGAACGGGCCGACACCGGCAGCGCCGTGGTGCTGCGCTCCGCGTTGGGTCAACCGGAGTGGCCGGCGGCCCAATGGCTGGACACGTTGGCCCGGAACGGAGTTCGGATCGAGCCGGCCGCGCTGCTGGAGGTGATCGAGGCGGCCTGGACGCTGCGCTGCCCGATCCCGGCGCTCGGCATGGGTGAGCTGTACCTGGCCCGGCAACCGCTCGGCGCGACCGGCCACGACTTCGCCGTCTGGCTGCAGCAGACCGCCGCCGCCGGTGGGGACCTGGCCGGTCAGTTCAGGTCGGTGCTCGTGCACGCAGCCTGCCGGCCGCATCCCCCCGAGCCCGGCCGGCTGATGGGGATTCCGGGGTTCGCCGACGAGGTGCGCACCCTGGCCTGGCCCGGACTGGCCACCGTGGGACCGCTGCGTGACTCAGCCGAGCACAGGCTGGCCCTGGACCTGCTCGCCGTCGACGCCCGGGACGCGGCCGAGACCGACTGGGCCCGCGTGCTGGGTCGGACCGACGTGGGCTCGATGCTGCGTTCCCGCTGGCCGGCGGCCTATCAGGAGCTGGCCCGGACCACCCCGGCGGGACGGCGCGCGCTGGCGGCGTCGTTATTGACCCGGGCCCTGGTGCACAACGAGGCCGGCCTGGCCGCGAGTTCGCTGGGTTCCGGACACCAGGATCCGGTCGGCCGCGTGCTCTGCCACCGGCCCGACCCGCAGACCGAGGACTGGCAGGTCGAGGCCTGGGTCCGCGAGTTGCTCCAGGACTGTGACCGGGCGACCCGAGTGCAGTGGGTGGCCGACGTGCGCACTGAGGCGGCCGCGGCCGCCGACCTGCTCCTGGGCCGTATTCGGGTGAGGGCCTCCGAGCAGACCGACTTCCGCGACAACCTGATGGCCATGGTCGACGACAACGCGGCCAAGCTGGCCCTGGGCACCATCGGATCCATGTTCAACCGGCCGCGCCGGTGAGCACCGGGGTCTGGCGTTCGGATTCTTTCCTCCGGTTGAGAACCCCTGCAGGGATGCTGAAATGGAGAAAGGGTTCCGAGAATGGCCGGAGACCGGGCCAGCGGGGCCAGTCGTAGACAGTGCTATGGTACATGGCACATGACGGGAAGGATTGTGGTGGACGAGACCCCTACCGACGAGGTCGATGCGCTCGTCGCGGCGGCCGTCAAGGCCAGTGACCTCTGGGCTCGGGAGTCCCGATTCCGCCGGGCCGAGGTGCTCGACGCCGTCGCCGACCACCTGGACCAGGCCCGCGACGAGCTGGTGCCGCTGGCGGTGCAGGAGTCGCACCTGCCCACCGGCCGGCTGACCGGCGAGCTGGTCCGGACCACCTTTCAGCTGCGGATGTTCGCGGACGTACTGCGCGAGGGCTCGTACCTGGAGGCTCGCATCGATCACCCCGATCCCGACTATCCGATGGGCGCGCCCCGTCCGGACCTGCGGCGCATCTTGCAACCCCTGGGTCCGGTGGTGGTCTTCGCGGCCAGCAACTTCCCCTTCGCGTTCAGCGTGGCCGGAGGCGACGCGGCGTCCGCGCTGGCCGCCGGATGTGCGGTGCTGCTCAAGTCCCATCCCGGACACCCGCTGCTGTCCGCCGCCACCGCGGCCGTGGTCCAGGCCGGACTGGCCGCCGCCGGTGCTCCCGATGGGTTGTTCGCCCTGATCAACGGGGACGAGGCGGGCCGGACCGCGTTGGTCCACCCGGCCATCAAGGCGGGCGCGTTCACCGGCTCCATCCGGGGCGGCCGGGCCCTGTTCGACCTGGCCAACGGCCGGCCCGAGCCGATCCCGTTCTACGGCGAGCTGGGCAGCGTGAACCCGGTCTTCGTGACCCGGGCCGCCGCTGACCGCCGGGGTGCCGAGATCGCCGCCGGGTTCCTGGGCTCGTTCACCCTGGGCGCCGGACAGTTCTGCACCAAGCCGGGCCTGCTCGCGGTTCCGGCCGGTTCGCCGGTGCTGGACGCGCTCACCGCCGCCGACCTCCCGGGCGCCGCGCCCCTGCTCAACGACCGGATCCAGGCCGGGTACCTCTCCGGGCTGGCCGAGCTGACCTCACATCCGGCGGTCACGGTGCTGGCCGGTGGCGACGGAATCGCTCCCACGCTGCTGCGGACCACCGTGTCCGCGCTGCTCGACGACCCGGACGGCCTGCTGCGGGAATGCTTCGGCCCGACCGCGGTGGTGGCCGAGTACTCGGGCGAGGACGAGCTGCTGGCCTTGGCCGACGCCATCGACGGGCAGCTCACCGCCACCCTGGCGGCCGAGCCGGACGACGCCGTGGCGGTCGAGCTGACCCGGAAACTGAGCGGCAAGGCCGGCCGGGTG
Source organism: Nakamurella sp. (assembly GCA_965277905.1). GTDB lineage: Bacteria > Actinomycetota > Actinomycetes > Mycobacteriales > Nakamurellaceae > Nakamurella. The sequence goes on along the minus strand of CBDIDW010000006.1, from coordinate 1,752,870 downwards.
CTCTGGAACCAGTGGCCCACCGGGGTGTCGGTGACCGACGCGCAGCAGCACGGCGGGCCCTACCCGGCGACCACCGCGCCCGGCACGACCTCGGTCGGCACGGCGGCGATCACCCGGTTCCTGCGCCCGGTCGCCTACCAGGGCTACCCGCAAGACCTGCTGCCGGCCGAGCTGCGCGACGACGCCGTGCAGCCGCGCCGGGTCGACGGCAGGGGGGTCTGACCCGTGCGCACCTCCCGGGTCATCCATGCCGTCGACTCGCACACCGAGGGCATGCCCACCCGGGTCATCACCGGCGGCGTCGGTGTCTTTCCCGGTGCCACCATGGCCGAAAAGCGCACCTGGTTCATGGCCCACAACGACGACCTGCGCACCCTGCTGATGTACGAACCGCGCGGGCACGGCTCGATGAGTGGCAGCATCCTGCAGCCGCCGACCCGCCCGGACGCCGACTGGGGTGTGCTGTTCATCGAGGTCAGCGGTCTGCTGCCGATGTGTGGGCACGGCACCATGGGCACCGCGACGGTGCTGGTGGAGACCGGGATGGTGCCCGTCATCGAGCCGGTGACCACCATCCGGCTGGACACCCCGGCCGGGCTGGTGGTGGCTGAGGTCGACGTCGTCGACGGCCACGCGGCGGCGGTCAGCCTGACCATGGTCCCGTCGTTCGCGCTGGCCCTGGACCAGACCGTGCAGGTGCCGGGCTTCGGGACGGTCGGCTACGACATGGCCTACGGCGGCAACTTCTACGCCGTCGTCGACCTGGATGAGCTCGGCCTGCCGTTCGACCGGGCCGCGAAGAATCAGTTGCTGGACGCCGGGCTGAAGATCATGGCCGCCATCGACGAGCAGCACCTGCCCGTGCACCCGACCCGGCCGGACATCGCCGGCTGCCACCACGTCTACCTGAAGGCGCCCGGGTCGGACGCCCGTTACTCCCGGCACGCCATGGCCATCTATCCGGGCTGGTTCGACCGCTCGCCCTGCGGCACCGGGACGGCCGCCCGGATCGCGCAGCTGCACGCCCGGGGTGAGCTGTCGGTCGGGGACGAGTTCATCAACGAGTCGTTCATCGGGTCCCAGTTCCGGGGCCGGATCACCCAGACCACGACCGTGGGCGAGTTGCCCGCGGTGATCCCACGGGTCACCGGCCGGGCCTGGATCACCGGCACCGCCCAATACATGCTCGATCCCACCGACCCGTTCCCAGCCGGCTTTTTGCTGTGAGCTGCTGATGGTGAGCTGCTGATGGTGAGCTGCTGATGGTGAGCTGCGATGTCGTCGTGGTCGGCGCCGGCGTGGTCGGCGCCGCCTGCGCCTATTTCGCCGCCGCGGCCGGGCTGTCGGTGCGGGTCGTCGAGCGCGGCCCGATCGCGGCCGGCAGCTCCAGCGCCGGCGAGGGCAACCTCCTCGTCTCGGACAAGGAGGCCGGTCCGGAGCTGGACCTGGCCCTGTACTCGCGGGCGGTCTTCACCGAACTGGCCGAGTTCGGTCGGTGCTGGGAGTTCGAGGCCAAGGGCGGGCTGGTGGTGGCGTCGACCGAGGCGGGTGCGGCCGGGCTCCGGGAACTGGCCGGGCGGCAGCGCGCAGCCGGCATCGAGGTCACCGACGTGGCTGCCGACGACCTACCCGGCTACGAGCCGCACCTGTCCCCGACCCTGCTGTCCGGCGCCTACTACCCACAGGACGCGCAGGTCCAGCCCATGCTGCTGACTGCGCACCTGCTCCGGCTGGCCCGGTCCGCGGGGGCCACAGTGTCGACCGGGGTCACCGTGACCGGGATGCTCCGCTCCGGCGACCGGGTCACCGGGGTGCAGACCGAGGCCGGGCCGATCGGCGCGGGCACCGTGATCAATGCGGCCGGACCGTGGGCGGGGGAGGTGGCCGCCCTGGCCGGAGTCAATCTGCCGGTGCAGCCGCGGCGCGGGTTCATATTGGTCACCCAGCCACTGCCGCTGACCATCCGGCACAAGGTGTACGCCGGCGAGTACGTGGCCAACGTGCTGTCCTCGGACGAGGGGCTGCAGACGTCGCCGGTGGTCGAGGGCACCGACAGCGGCACCGTGCTCATCGGTTCGTCCCGAGAGCGGGTCGGGTTCGACCGGACCGTGTCGCTACCGGTGCTGGCCCAGCTGGCCGCGCAGGCGATCGCCCTGTTCCCGATCCTGGCCGGGGTCAAGGTCATCCGCAGCTACCTGGGCTTCCGGCCCTACTGTCCGGACCACCTGCCGGTGATCGGGCCCGACCCTCGCGCGCCCGGGCTCGCCCACGCCGCCGGGCACGAGGGGGCCGGCATCGGGCTGTCCGTGGGCAGCGCGAAACTGCTGGTCCAGCTGCTCCTCTCGGGCCGGTCGGACCTGGATCTGAGCCCCTTCGCGGCCGAGCGTTTCGAGCGCATCCATGCCTGAGCTGACCTTCGACGGCACACCGGTGCCGATCGGGCCCGGGCAGAGCGTCGGCGCCGCCCTGGTCGCCGCCGGCATCCGGTCCTGGCGCACCACCCGGATCCACGGCCGTCCGCGCGGGCTGTTCTGCGGCATCGGCGTCTGCTACGACTGCCTGCTCACCGTGGACGGCCGGCCCGACCAGCGGGCCTGCCTGGTCCCGGCCGGTGACGGCATGCGGGTCGAGTCGACATGAGGTTCGACGTGGCCGTAGTCGGCGCCGGACCGGCCGGACTCGCGGCCGCGGTCGCTGCGGCCGAGGCCGGGCTGCGGGTGGTGGTCCTCGACGCCGGCGCACAGCCCGGCGGTCAGTACTGGCGCCACTCCGACGCCGTTCCCGCAGATCAGCATGATGGCCGGACCTACGTCGAGCTGCAGGCCCGGTTCGACGCGGCCCTGATCGACTACCGCCCGAACACCCAGGTCTGGTTCTGCGAACCCGGATTCACGCTGCGGCTGACCGGCACCACCGACGTCGGTCCGGCACCGGAGTCCGACCGGATCCAGGCCCGATCGTTGATCCTGTGCCCGGGCGGGTACGACCGACAGCTCCCGATCCCGGGCTGGGACCTGCCCGGGGTGATGGCCGCCGGTGGGGTGCAGGCGCTGCTCAAGGGCTCCGGCACGCTGGCCGGCCGGCGGGCGGTGGTGGCCGGGACCGGCCCGTTCCTGCTCCCGGTCGCGGTGGGCCTGGCCGAGGCGGGCGCGGAGGTGGTCGGTATCTGCGAGGCCGGGTCACCGACCGGCTGGCTGCGGCAGTTCTCCGGGGCGGTGCGGGTCCCGGCGAAGGCCGTCGAGGCGGCCGGTTACGCGGCCCGGCTGGCTCGACATCGGGTGCCGTATCGGATCCGCACCGCCGTCACGGCGATCCACGGCGCCACTGGCGTCGAGGGCGTGGACACGGCTCGGCTGGACGCGTCCGGTCGGGTGCGGCCGGGGACGCAGCGGCGGCTGGACGTGGATCTGGTCGCGCTCGGCTGGGGTTTCACGCCGTCGCTGGAGTTGCTCCTGGCCGTGGGCGCGCCCACCCGGGTCGACGTGGACGGGTCGATGGTGGCCGTGGTCGACACCGGGCAACGCACCGGCGTGGCCGAGGTCTATGCGGCCGGCGAGGCGACCGGGGTGGGCGGGGCCGCGCTGGCCGTCCAGGAGGGGGAGCTGGCCGGCCTGACCGTGGCCGCCGATCACGGCCTGCCCGTGTCCGGGTCACGGGTGCGGCGGCTGAGCCGGGCCATCGCCCGGTCCCGGACCTTCGCCGCGGCCATGCACCGGGCCCACCCGGTCCCGCCCGCCTGGTCCGCGTGGCTCACCCCGGCGACGACCATCTGCCGGTGCGAGGAGGTCAGCTACGGCCAGATCCTGTTCGCGCAGGAAGAGTTGGGCGCCGACGACCCGCGCACGGTCAAACTGTTCTGCCGGCCGGGCATGGGCTGGTGTCAGGGTCGGGTCTGTGGTTTCGCGGTGTCCGTTCTGACCGGTGGCTCGTCCGAATCGCTGGCCCGACGCCCGCTGAGCGCGCCGATCTCATTGGCCGAGCTGGCCGCATCGGGGGAGGCCACGGGGGTCGACGGTGAGGGGCGAGGATGATCTGGTCATGGCACTGGATCTGGCTCGTCTGTCCTTTTCGCACCTCGGGCAGCTCCGCACGTTCTCGTCGCCGAAACGGGTCCGGGCGCTGGTCGGCGCCAATGTTGTCGCCGACACCAGGTCACCGCTGTTGGTCTGGGAACCCCGGCGGGTGGTCCCCGAGTACGCGCTGCCCGAGGCCGACCTGATCGATCTGGAGCTGACCGAGAGCGCGGGGCAGGCGCTACCGGACCCGCTGCCGCCGTTCCTGCCGCCCGGCCATTTCGGTTGGCACACCACGCCGGGATCGCCGCTGGCCGTTCACCACCGGGCCGCGGATCTGGGCGAGGTCGCCTTTCGACCCGCGGATCCCGACCTTCGGGGGTACGTGCTGTTCTCGTTCGCCGCCTTCGAGTGGCTCGAGGAAGACGCACCCGTTGTCTCTCATCCGCATGACCCGTTCTCCCGCATCGACATCCTGGCCAGCGATCGCACGGTGCAGGTGCGCTTCGGCGACCAGATCCTGGCCACCTCCCACCGGCCGATGGCGCTGTTCGAAACCGGCCTGCCCACGCGGTGGTACCTGCCCCGTGAGGACGTGCGGATGGACCTGCTCACGTCGTCGGACACCCAGAGCACCTGTGCGTACAAGGGCCGGGCGAGCTACCTGTCGTCGAGCCGGGCCCCGGACGGCCAGGGTCAGGACGTGGCCTGGTACTACCCGGATCCATTGCAGGACGCGGAACTGGTCCGTGACTTGATCGCGTTCTGGCCCGGTCGGGTCGAGATGACCGTGGACGGCGTGAGCGAGACCAGGGGCATGCCGGGGGAGTGACAGGAGGCTGCTCAGCGCGCCCAGGTGGTGCGGACCTGGCTGATGTGCGCGGTCATGAAGTCGCGGACCGCATCCGGGTCCCGGGCGGCGATGAGTTCGACGATGCGCAGGTGCTCCTGCGCACTGCGAGTCAGCTCGCCGCGTTCCAGCAGGCCGGTGAGCCCGAGCAGCCGGGTGTGCCCGCGCAGCTCCCCGATCAGATCGACGATGCGGGGGTTGCCCGAATACGACAGCAGCCTGAGATGGAAGTCCTGGTCGGCCTCGGTGTACCGGATCAGATCGCCGCGCTCGGCGCCGGCCACGATCGCGCGGGCCATGTCCATCAGCTCGGGCAGGTCTTCCTCCGGGATGGTCGGCGTGACCTGCGCGACCACCGGCGGCTCGATGAGCAGGCGGAGCGCGGTGATGTGATCGAGCGCGGTGTCGTCGATGTCGGTGACCCGGAAGCCCTTGTTGGGCAGGATGGTGACCAGGTTCTCCTTGGCCAGGTCGAGCATGGCCTCCCGGACCGGCGTGGCGGACACCCCGAAACGGGCGGCCAGCACCGGTGCCGAGTACACCTGACCGGGCTCCAACTCGCCCGAGATGATGGCGGACCGCAACCCCCGGCTGACCTGTTCCCGCAGGCTCACCTTCGGGAGCGTGGTGAGGGTCGAGCGAACGCCGGTCACAGTGCCATGTTACGTGTCACTGAGCTCGGCGTCAGTTCACCGACACCTTGGTGATGGTGACCGGTTTCGCCGGGGTGCCGTCGTCACTACCGTCCGCAACCCCGGCGGCGGCGATGGCCTTGAGCACGTCCAGACCCGCGGTGATCTTCCCGAACACGGTGTACTGCGGGGGAAGCGTGCTGTCCGCGTAGACCAGGAAGAACTGCGAGCCGTTCGTGTTCGCCCCGGCGTTGGCCATGGCCACCGTGCCGGCCGGGTAGGTCATGTCCGCACGCGTCTCGTCGGCGAAGGAATACCCGGGGCCGTCGCCGCCGGTGCCGGTCGGGTCGCCGCATTGCAGCACCTTGAGCGTATCCGCGGTGGTCAGCCGGTGGCAGGGGGTGTTGTCGAAGTAGCCGGCACCGGCCAGGTGGGCGAAGCTGCCGACCGTGCAGGGCGTGCGGCTGCGGTCCAGGGTGAGCGTGACCGTCCCTGAGTTGAGTACGAGTGTCGCCGTGGCCGTTCCCGACGAGGGCTCCGCCGCCGGTGGCGCGGAGACAGGCTTGGCCGGCTGTCCGTCCGCGGGGTAGCTGCAGCTGATGGTGGGCGAGCTGGAAGTGGGCGAGCTGGAGGTGGGCACCGACGAGGCGGAGCTCTTGGTACCGCACCCCGCGGTCAGCACGGCCAGGCCGAGCACTGCGGCAGCTACCAACGCTTTTGCCCGCACGCCGACCTCGCTCCCGCGACCATCGAACGACGGCCGCCGCTGCAGGCTAGTCGTCGGCCGGCTGGTCCGACTGCCGGTGGTCTTCCTCGGCCCGGTCGGTCAACGCGCGCCCCGCCGCATCTCGGGCGGAATCGATCCGATCCTGGACCTCGTCGAGACGGTCGGCGCTCTCCCCGGGTAGATCCGGCACATCGGCAGATGGTGTAGACATTGGTCGGCCCTTTCGTGCGATCGGGTGTTTCAGACCCCTCTCGTGGGAACGAGGGGGGAACAAGTCATCCACCGGACCTGCGAGGGATGACGCTGAGTTCACTACCGCGGCACCCGCCGCGGCAAAACGCTTCCGGCCGTCGGGGCTCGGGGCATGAAAAAAAGGAAGTGTCATGGGCTGGTTGGGCACCATCATCGTCGCCATCATTCTCGGACTGATCGGCGGTGCTGTCGCACGGGCGGTCATTCCCGGCAAGCAGAACATGTCGATCCTGGCCACCATCGTGCTGGGCATCATCGGCTCGCTGGTCGGCGGCTTCCTGGGCTACATCCTGTTCCACAAGGACGCCCAGAAGGGCTTCTTCCAGCTCTCCGGGCTGATCGGGTCGATCATCGGTTCCATCATCGTGTTGGCCCTCTGGGTCTACTTCGGCAACCGCCGCCGCGCCTGACTCCTGCGCGTCTGACGTCGGCATCGGATGCGGTGCACACGTCGAGGCGGCAGAATCCTCGGCGGCGCGGAATGCCCGCGCCGCCGAGGTGGGAGTGCTCGATGCGTCTTTTGTCTGTCTCCGTTGTCGCTCTGCTCACCGTGGGCTTGGTGCTGATCGGCTCCGCCTCGGCCGGCGCCGCCGCCCCGGGCGGGTATGTGGCCCTGGGGGATTCGTATTCGGCAGGAGTCGGCGCCGGTTCGAACAACGGGTCGTGCGAGCGCAGCCCGAATGCCTACCCCGCGCTCTGGGCGGCCGCTCACGCGCCGTCCAGTTTTTCGTTTGAGGCCTGTTCGGGGGCGACCGTGGCCGGGGTGACCAGCGGTCAGCTGTCCGCCGTGAATTCCTCCACCAGCCTGGTCAGTATCACCGTCGGCGGCAATGACGTCGGTTTCACCGGGATCATGCAAACCTGCGCGCTGCACGGCGCTACTGCCTGCGCGACCGCGGTGGACGCGGGTGAGAACACCGCCCGCACCTCGCTGCCGGGCCAGCTGGACACTCTCTTCGCGTCGATCCGCGCGCAGTCGTCGCAGGCCGAGCTGGTGGTGCTGGACTACCCGGACTTCTACCAGCTCGGCGTCTGGTACTGCGTCGGCCTGTTCGGCAGCTCCCGGGCCAAGGTCGACGAGGGTATCGACGTGCTCGACGGGGTGCTCGCCGACGCGGCCGGCCGGGCCGGCGCCACGTTCGTGGACGTGCGTGGTTCCTTTGTCGGGCACCAGCTGTGCAGCGGGTCGAAGTGGCTGCACGCAGTGGACCTGGCCGACATCGAGGAGTCCTACCACCCGACCGCGAGCGGCCAATCCAGCGGCTACCTGCCGGCCTTCACCGCCGCCGCCTGAAATGTCAGCCGGCCCTGTGGTATCGGCGAGTCACGCAAGGTGTGGGTGAAACGGCTCCGGTCACAATCGCCGCTGCGGCGTCAGGCGACGGGTTCTAATGGCGGTGGTGTCCAGCCGCCTTGACGGACGGCGTCGCGGGGAAGGTAGAGGCGGAGATCGGCCGTGAATGCCTTGCCGGCTGGGGTCGGTAGCCAGTTCGACTCCGGGGTGCCGGCGGGCAGCTCGGGGGCGAAGGTGAGCGTGATGGAACCGTCGCCCTCGGTGTCGAGGGCAGATCGGCTGCCCACGGTGAATCGACCGGCGGGGTTGGGAACGAGCATGTAGTCGGGTTTGCCGTAGACGGTCAGCGACCAGAACCCGTCGACGACCTGGCTGGGGAGGTGGTCGGCATCGAATCGCATCCGGTAGGTCGTGGTCCCGACGGTGGGGTTGTTGTCGGCGTCGACGTGGAGCAGTTCGTAGACGGCTTCTTTGGAGGAGTTCCACCAGATGCCGCCGAAGTTGGCGGTGGCCCGGAACCAGAAGTCGTCGCCGAAGTTGGGGTAGGCGGCGGTGGAGGACCAGCCGTTGGTGACATTGCCGAAGGTCACGACGAAATGCATGAACGCGGGTGCGGCCGCGGTGTGGACGATGGTGTCGAGTTCGGCGATCCGGGATGGGTCGGCGGCCAAATACTCGGCGATGTCGTTGATGATCGGCTGGATCTCGCCGGCTCGGCCGCAGGCGTCGGCCGGTGCGAGGGCGGCGTCGACGTAGGGGTGGGCGAACGACCAGCCGCCGGGTAGGTGCGCGTTGTCGAAGGTGGGGATGGTCGCCGGGGGTGTCACGGCGGGGTGACCGGTGGAGGTGAGGGTGAACTGGTGCTGCAGGGCGATGGCGGTGTCGGGGTCGTCGCCGAGTTGGACGCGGGCGAGCAGCTTCGCCTTGTATGAGGGGATGTCGACGCGGACGCAGTCCTCGGGGATGTCGGGGGTGCTACCGGCCAGGCAGATGGCGTAGCGGCCGTGGGGGTGGTCGGGGAAGTTGCGTTCATTGATGTTGTGGGTGATTTCTGCCCATTCGTCGACGATCTGGGCGGTGTAATAACGTCCGGCGGGGATCTCGGGGATGGTCAGGATCACCGGGGTGCCGGGGTCGACGGCGATCCACGCCTCGGAGTAGACGACGTCCAGGTTGGGGTTCACGAATGTCGGGGCGGTGCCGGCGGCGGAGCCCACGACGACGGCCGGGTTGTCTTTGATCACGTTGTAGTCGATGCCCGCTTCGGCGAGGTCGATCGTTTCCTGCCGGATGACCAGATAGCGGCCGAGCAGGTAAACCCACGCGTCGGTGACCTGCTCGTTCGTCAGTCCCAGATCGGTCATCGGGTCATCCTTTTCTCGGCAGCGACGGGGCGGTGGAAGGGCCGGGAGAGTTTCGACCCTGCCGATGGCGGTTGAGGTTGGCTGAGGCTAGGAACTGGTGATCTAGGCGGGGGTGATGTCGCCGAGTTTCCAGCTGCGGTCGAAGTAAGGCTGCAGGGGTCCGTAGAAGCGGAAGTAGGAGAACCAGTGCCGGCCGGGGATGGTTTGAACCCAGTTCGACTCCTGCCCGTCGGGTGGGGTGGGGCCGACATAGAGGTCGACGGAGCCGTCCGGGTTGGCCTTCAGGTCGGCGTCGCGTGAGCCCCGGTCACCGCGTTGCTGGTCGTTGTCGATCAGGCAGCGCGTCTGGACGTCGTAGACGGTGAACGACCAGAACAGTTTCGCGGGCGGCTCGGCCGGGACGTGGACGGTGTAGGTCTGGGCGCCGTCGAGCCAGTCCCCGTTGGTGTCGGTGTAGCCGCCGAGGTAGGCCTGCCCGACGCCGGGCGTTTGGCTTTTCATCGCCTCGGAGAAGGTGACCGCTTCGTAGAACCAGGCGGCCCGTTCCAGGAGCTGGTCGTAGCTGGGTCCGCGTTGGGCGGAGTTGTCAAGATCGATGGCTGAGAACCATTGCCGGTCGGGCCAGTAGCGGGCGTCGGGGAACCGTTTGGCGAACGCGTTCGCCTGCGCCATCAGCTCCCCGGCCGCGCTGGCCTGAGTCAAAAGGGCGGTGAGCCGGCTATCAGGGACGAACGGCTTGCCCTTCTCGATGCCCAACTGGCGGAGCATGGCCAGGTAGAAGCGGTCCCGCTCGTCCACGACCTCGCTTTGATAGATGTCGTGCAGCCGCACCCAGTAGTCCAGGCCACCGGGCTGATCCCCGTTCCAGGGCCGACCATCCGGCGACACGATCCGGGTCGCCGGAGCATCCCGCCCGTCCAGCGGTGCGATGCGTACCGCATCGACCAGGGCTTGCGAACGCGCCGGGTCCGGGTCCAGGGTGCGGAACCCGAAGAACACATTCATACCACTGGCGTGATGGAGGTAGAAGTCGTCGGGAACCTCCGGCGTTGCCGTTCCCGGCGGCACGATCACGTGTTTTCCGCCCCGCCCGCGGTCCGGTCCCATCTCGCCGAAGATGCCGCATTCGCGTTGCCAGAAGTCCGACATCCCGCCGGCCGTCGGGCCGGGCGGCAGTTCGATCACCACCGGCCCGGTCCGGCTCAGATCGATGAACGTCAAGATGTAGGGGGTGGTCACATTCGCGGTGATCAACCCGAGCTTGTCCTGGTAGGTCAGGTACTGCACCAGGTCGTAGTCGGTGGCGCCGAAGGTGTCACGATGCACACGCTGCCACTGCACGTACGAGACCAACGGCAGCGCCCACAGGTAGGCCTGGCAGGCGAGCTGGTAGTCGAGCTCGTCGAACACCAGGCGGAGATCCTGGCGGCTCGGCAACTCGGCGTCCATCCGAACCTGCCCCAACCGCCCAAGCAGCGAGGTAGTGGCGGCGCTGTCGGAAGCGCGATTCAGCGGCATGCGACCGATGCTGACATGCACCTGGCCCGGCCGAACTCACCCGAGCCAGGTGAAAGGGGAAGTACTTGTCCCGCTCAAGCAAGGGCGCACCGTCGTGAACTACCCGGCCAGGGACCGGGCCGGGAGGACGAACCAGCGCAGGTGCTCGAACTCCGCGCTCAGGGCGGGCGGATCACTGACGTCCGGATCCGCTGCGGCGAACAGCCGCTCCGCCTCGACCAGGTGTTCGGCCAGGGCCGACTCGTCGGCCGTGTCGGCGTGCCGGGGATACCGGAGCGCCCCGTCCTGGTCGTAGTGCAGTTGGCTCAGCCGCAGCGGCGGCTCGACCGGGCCGTTGCGGTGCCGCCAGAGTCCGGTGAGCGGGTCGAAGCGGTAATCCCCGGCCAGTCGCCAGCCGTGATCGGCGACCATCTCGACCGCCCTGACGACGTAGTCGGCCACGGTGTCGGACAAGAAGTAGTTGAAGCTGACCCGCACCCAGCCCGGCTTGATTCCCTCGCAGCCCGAAGCGATCTGGGCCTCGAACTCGTGGGACCGCTCGATGTCGATGCCCAGCAGCCGGTGTCCGTAGGGGCCGGCGCAGGAGCAGCCGCCGCGGGCCTGGATGCCGAACACATCGTTGAGCAGCGCCACCACCAGGTTGTGGTGCAGGTACTGTCCGCCGGGCGCACGCACGGTGAAGGACACGATGGACAGCCGCTCGGCATCCGGGTTCCCCAGCACGGCCAGGGCCGGGTGCTCTCGCCAGACGCCCACCGCCCGATCGAGAAAGCGCTCCTCGCGGGCCCGGATGACCTCGTACCCGACCTCGGCCTGCAGCGCGAAGACCAGCCCGGCCCGGATCGACTCGACGATGGCCGGGGTGCCGGCCTCCTCGCGGTGGACCTTGTCGGCCACGTAGCGGTGCTGCTCGGGATTGACGTAGAGCACGGTGCCGCCGCCGACCATCACCGGCACCCGCTGGGACAGGTGCTCGGTGCGCACGGCCAGCACCCCGGGGGTGCCCGGTCCGCCGATGAACTTGTGCGGCGAGAGGAAAACGGCGTCGTAGTAGTCGGGCCCGTCCGCCGGGTGGCCCATCCGGATGCGGGTGTACGGCGCCGCCGCGGCGAAGTCCCAGAGCGCCAACGCCCCGTGCTCGTGCAGCAGCGCCGAGATCCGCCGGCTGTCGGTGACGATGCCGGTGACGTTGCTGGCGGCCGAGAACGACCCCACCTTGAGCGGCCGGCCCTGGTAGCGGCGCAGCTCCTGGGCAAGCACCGAGGTGGAGATGTGCCCATCCGCGTCCTCCGGGATGACCACGACGGTGGCCAGCGATTCCCGCCAGGGCAACTCGTTCGAGTGGTGCTCGAACGGCCCCACGAAGACCACCGGTCGCTCGGCCTCGGGTACGTGCTGGGCCAGGTGATGCCGGTCCTCGCAGGCGGACGGGATGCGCAGGCCCAGGATGCCGATCATCTTGTCGATGGCCGCGGTCGACCCCGACCCGCAGAAGATGACTCCGACCTCGTCGTCGCCGCCCAGCGCGTCCCGGATGATCCGGCGGGCGTCCTCGCGGAGCCGGGTGGTCTGCAAACCGGTGCCGCTGGACTCGGTGTGGGTGTTGGCGTACCGGGGCAGCACCTCGTCCCGGATGAAGTCCTCGAGAAATCCCAACGCCCGGCCGGATGCCGTGTAGTCGGCGTAGGTCACCCGGCGGGGCCCGTACGGACCCCACATGAGCTGGTCGTCACCGATCACCGACTCCCGGATGCGGGCCAGGATGGGTGGTTCGGGATCGGCGTCGGTCACGGCATCGCTCACCCTGACATCTTGACCCCGTCCGCCGGTGCTGCCGCCACACCCAGCTCGATGGGCGGCAGCAGGATGCGCCGGTCCCAGGACTCGACGTGACCGGTCTCGGACAGACCGATGGGTCGGGACAGCTCCGCCCGGATCCTCGCCGGCGCTCCCGACTGACGCTGGTAGAGCAAAAGCCACAGCTCCGGACCGACCCGGGCCGCTTCCGCTTCGGCGGCGTCGAAGAACGCCAGCTGACCCGAGACCTCGTCGATGACAGGCACGTTCCGGGCCCGGGCCGACCGCGGCTGCGGGCCGACATCGTCATCCAGCCCGGTCAGCCCGTTCCCGGACATCACGGACACGGTGATCCGGCCATCCGGGCTGGTGACCTGCGGCACCAGGTGCTCCTCGTGCCGCCGCCAGCCCAGCGCGGCCAACCGCTGGTGCAGCAGGGCCACGGTGTCCGCCCAGCGCACCAGGCCGGACGCGATGGTCGGGTGGTAGGGGCCGGCGGCGTTCGCGGCCAGCTCGCCGGCCAGCAGCACCTCGCGCAGCAGTTCGACGCTGAGCCCGAGCGCGCGCAACGCCCGCCCCGCGGCCGCCCCGGTCAACCGCTCGCCCGCCGCCTGCACCGCCATGTCCTGCCCTCCCGCCGGGTGAACTCCCGCTGCTGCATGGTGTCACCGCACACCGACACCGCCGCGCCGGGAGAGGATCACCGCATGCGGGCATTGGTCACCGGGGCGACGGGTTACGTGGGTTCGCGTCTGGTCAGCGCGCTGGTACGCGAGGGCTTCGAGGTGCTGGCCACGGCCCGGAGCCTGGACAAGCTCGAGCGGGTGGGCTGGTCTGCGGACGTCGACGAGGCCGAAATGGACGTCTCCGACGGAGATTCCACCCGCGATGCGCTCGCCGGTCACGGCCGGATCGACGTGGCCTACTACCTGGTGCACAGCATCGGCGACCAGGACTTCGCCGCGCAGGACAGGGCGGCGGCCGCGAATTTCGCCGAGCGCGCCGCCCGGGCCGGCGTGGGCCGGATCGTTTACCTGGGGGGCTTCGTCCCCGGGGGCGAGGAACTGTCCGAGCACCTGGCCAGCCGGGACGAGGTGGGCCAGGAGCTGGCCGACACCGGGCTGGACCTGGTCTGGTTGCGGGCCGCGGTGATCATCGGCGCCGGCTCCACCTCGTACGAGATGATCCGCTACCTGGCCGACCGGTTGCCGGTGGTGCCCATCCCGACCTGGGTCAACCATGACGTGGCCCCGATCGCCATCGACGACGTGCTGCGCTACCTGGTCGCGGCCGCCCACATTCCGCCGGGTACCTACGACGTCACCGGGCCGGACACGCTGCCGTACAAGAAGTTGTTCTCCGCCTACAGCAAGGCCGCCGGGCTCACCCGCCTGATGGTGCCGACGCCGGGGGTGCCGACCGGGCTGGCCGGGGCCGTGATCGGGCGGCTGACCCCGCTGCCGGCGACCTTGGCCGAAGACCTGGTGGACAGCATGCACAACACCATGACCGGTGACAGCGGCCCGATCCGCGCCCTGGTTCCGGACCCGCCGCAGGGCCTGACCACGGTGGCGGCGGCCATGGCTCGGGCACAGCAGCGCCCGGGTACCGGCCGCGACGACCTGGCCGCCGTCGACGACCTCCCCGATCCGTTGCAGCTCGCCGCCACCGACCCGCAGTGGGCCGGCGGTGACCGGAACGAGACGCATCGGGAGCAGCGCGTCCACGCCCGTGCGGACAAGGTCTGGGCAGTCATCGAAACCATCGGCGGGAAGAACGGATTCTTCTCCTGGCCCCTGCTCTGGATGGTGCGGGCCGAGCTGGACAAACTGGCCGGCGGCCCGGGATTCACCCAGCACCGGGCCGATCCCAACCACCTGACTGTCGGGGACACCATTGACTTCCTCACCGTGGTCGCCGTCGAGCACGCGAGCTACGTCCGCTTCGGTACCGATCGCTGGACCCCCGGGATCGGGTCTCTGGAGCTGTGGATCGAGCCCGGTGGCGACCCCGCCGCCGATCCGGTCGACCTGCATCTGCGGGCCCGCTGGCGACCGACCGGTCTGACCGGTCGGCTCTACTGGCTCGCGCTCAAGCCCTTCCACCTGCTGATTTTCCCGGCCATGTTGAGCAGGATCGCCTCGCTGGCCGAATCCGACCCAGGCACCGGAATGCCCTGACCGGGGTGGCCGCGAACGGGGTGGGCGAGAATGAGGCGGTGACGCACGGAGGGGGACCGGCCCCGACCTCGGCTCCGCCGGCGCGGCCCGCAGAGGCCGAGGCGCGGCAGGCGGGCCTGGACTCCCTGGCTACCTCGGTCGGCGCGGCCTGCACCTACTTGTCCGAGAATCGCTTCGCGGCCGCTGCCGACCTGGTCACCCCCCTGCTGGAGGACGACGAGAACGATCAGATCACCGCGGCCGGGCGGGCGTTGCTGTTGGCCGTGCGGGCTTCGGCCCGGCTGCGGGTGCAGTGGCCGACGATGACCCCGTCCTTGTTCCCGGCCGGCCGTCGCTCCCTGCCCGAACCCGGCCTGATGGTCGAGGTGCTGGACGGACTGGACGATGTGGCCGAGGCGGAAGTGCTGCTCAGCGCGGCCGACCCGGCGGCGGCCCGACCGGTCCACGCCGCCCTGGCCAGGATCTTCAGCACACTTCGGCTGTACGAGATGGCGCTGCCGCACGCCGAGCGGGCCGTCGCGGTGCAGCTCTCCACACAGGTCGGTCCGCCACTGGAGGTCGCGGCCCTGCATCTGCAGTGGGCGGACGACCTCGAACAGGCCGGGCGCCCGGCCGAAGTTCGCGTGCACGTGGCTGCGGCCCAGCAATGGTGGCGGCAGGCCCAGGACCTTCTCGACGGGCCCGAGTGGCGACCACTGGTCGAGCTGCTCGGGGCGGATATTCAGGCCCGCCTCGACCCGGAGGCGGGCCTGGCCCCGCTGGTTCGTCTGAGTCGTCCCGAGACGGGCTTGCGGGCGGCGGTGCTGCCCGCGCTGGCCCGGGTGCAGCGCGCGCTCGGCCGTCCGGTGGAGGCAGTGGCCGCCGCGCACCAGGCGCTGCGGGTCGGCGATCCGAGTGACGGTGCCGGTCGGGCCGCCCTCTACCAGCTCTACGCGGCCGCGCGTGAGGAGGGCCTGCCCGGAACGGTCGGGGTGAGTCGCCTGGTCGAGTTGTGCACCGGCGACCTGTGGGACCAGCGACGCAATGCCCTGGAGGGGGTCCGGGCGCGCCGGGAACTCGCCCTGGTGCGGGCCGAGCGCGCCGAGACCCACCGGCTGGCCCTGCTGGATCCGCTGACCGAGGTCGGCAACCGGCGGGCGATGGCCGCGTGGCTGGCAGCCCACCCGACGGGTCCGACCGTGGTCATCATGGCCGACGTGGACGGGTTCAAGTCGATCAACGACCGGTTCGGACATGCCGTGGGCGATCTCGTCTTGCGGCGGGTGGCCGGTGCCATGCGGCGGCGGCAGGCCGAGCTGGGTGCCGAGACCCTGCTGGCCCGGTACGGCGGGGACGAGTTCGTGCTGCTGACCGCGACGGCCGGCGCCGACGAGGACTCCCTGGTCGCCCTGATGCACCGCGCGGCCGCTGACGTGGCCACCCTCGACCTGGTCGCCGACCTGGAGATCCGGCTCACCGTGGGCGTCGCTGTCGCCGCCCCGGGGGCGCCGACCGCGACTCTGGTCGACCAGTCCGACGGGGCCCTGCTTGCGGCCAAGCGGATGCGGCATGCCGGCAGCTCGTCGACCGGGCGACGGAGCCGTCGGTGACCGGCGCCGTCACCGACCTGACGGACGTGCAGCCCGAGTCGCCGCGGTTCCGCGACCTGGTGCTGCTGTCGCAGTCCGACCCGGAAGCCGCGGTCGCGCCGCTGCGCGAATGGTTGGCCCGGACCCCCGAGCATTCCCAGCTGGCCATGAAGTTGCGAACCGTCCTGATCCTGGCCTATCTGTTCGCCCGGCGTCTGGACGAGGCGAGCGCTGCCGCCACCGAGGCCGCCGCCATTGCCGCGGCGGCGGGATTCCCGGCCTGGCAGGCGGACGCGCTCGCCGCGCGGGCCATGGCCCAATGGGAACGGGGGGAGCGGGGGGCGTCCGCCGACGACGCGATCGCGGCCGAGACCCTGATCGAACGCGCCGGGCCGGAGCTGGCGTGGTTGTCGACGCACAACACCGTGGCCGGCCTCTATGTGGAGTGCGGGTACTACGAGCTGGCCATCGACCACTATCGGGTCGCGGCGCAGGTCAACGTCAGCAGCCTCACCGGGACGCCCGGCAACGTAGCTGACGCGATGAACCTGGGATGGCTCTACCTGCGCTGGAGCTTCGACGACGAGCGCGCCGGGATGCTCGCTCCGGATGATGAGGTCTACCGGGAGCGGATGCGGGCGGCCCGGCAGTGGTACGCCATCGCCGGGCAGCGGGGTGGCCCTGAGCACGGCTGGGCTTCGGAGTTCGAGGCCGGGCTGATCATCGCGGAGGCCTGTCTGGACCCGGCCACGCACGTGGACCGGCTGGGCCGGGTCTGCCAGCTCGACCTGGGCGCCGACGCCGAGAACGACCGGGTCATCGAGACGGTGCGGTACTCCTACGTGTTGCGCCGACTCGGCCGCTACGAGGAGAGCCTGCGGGTGGCCCAGCAACTGGTCGCCACGTTGGACAGCCCGACGATCTGGTTGGCCACGGTCCGCGAAGTGCTGTACGAACTGCACCGGGCTCAGCTCGCGGCCAAGGTCCCGGGCGCGGCCGAGGCCGCCGGTTACCTGGACCTGCTGCTGCGAGACCTCTGGCAGGCCAACGCCCGCTCCATCCAGACCTTCCGGGTACGCCGGGACCTGGCCCTGGAGGCGGCGCGCAAGGCCGAGGGCGACCTGTTGGCCACGCACGACCCGCTCACCGGCGTGGCCAACCGGCGCGCCCTGCAGGCCTGGTGGCAAGACCATCCGGTCGGTCCGGCCACCGTGGCCATGCTCGACCTGGACGGGTTCGCCGAGATCAACAACCGGTTCGGCCATCCGGTGGGCGACGACATTTTGGTGCAGGCGGCCGCCGCCCTGGGGGCGGCGTTCTCGGCCGAGGATCGTCTGGTCCGCTACGGCGGCGACGAGTTCGTAGTGCTCTCGGCCCGCCTCGCGGAGCCCGACCAGGTGCGCGCGACCATCCGGGTGGCGTTGGCCGCGATCGAGGTGGACCGGCTGGCTCCGGGTGCTCGGCTGACCGCCTGCGTCGGTGTCGTGCAGGCCCAGGCGGGCGAGTCGTGCATCGGTCTGCTGGCGGCGGCCGACGCCGAGCTGATCGCAGCCAAGCAGGCGGCCGACCAGTCACCCGCGTGAGCGAAGTGAGACAACAAACTGGGGCCGGATCCACTCGTGGATCCGGCCCCAGCCATTCAGCGTTGCTACCTGGGTTGTTACCTGGTCGGCGTGCCGCCGGCCCGCGGGCTGGTCGGCGAGCCTCCGTGTCCGGTGCCGCTGGACGGGGCATTGCCGGTGGCCATGGCGTAGAAGAACGCCGCGCCGTTCGGGGTGCCTACACCGGTGACGTCGTCATAGCCCGGACGCGCGAAAATCGACGCGGGCGTGCCCAAGGTTCGTAAGAAGTAACTGAGCCCGCCCGTGGCGTCGACCGAGTTCACGTAGTTGACCCGGACCACGCCGAGAGTCTTGGCCGGAGCCACGATGTCGTGGAACGCACTGGATCCAGCCAGCTTGTACAAAAGCGGGTTCAGGAAGCCGAGCGCCCGCCCGGCGCCCTGATCCGCGACCGCAGTGATACCAGCAAACAGCGGGCTGGCCAGGCTGGTCCCGCCAAGCCGGTACTCCGAATACTTGGCCGAGCCGCTCGGGAACGTCTGGGTCTCGCCGATCAAGAAGCCCGTGTTCGGGTCTGCGTCCATGGCCACATCGGGAACCGCCCGATGCGGCGTCGCCGAGGAGTACTCGGAGATGCTGGTGGGGACAACACCCTTCTGATAACCCGGCTGCTTGAAGAGGTCGCTCGTACCGCCGCCGCCGCCGTAGAGGTACGCAGGAGGCGTCGGGGTCCATTGACCGTTGACCAACTTGGCCGAGGCCGTGCTCCAGCCCGTTTCGAACAGGTAGTCATTGTCTTTCCCGATGGCGAGCGAGGTACCGCCGACGGCCGTGGCGAAAGGGTCGGACGCCTCGTAGTCGACCGACCGAGGCGCGCCCAGGACCGTGTTGTCGCCGTCGTCACCCGAGCTGAACATGACGGAGATACCCTCGGCCGCGGCCTGCATCAACGTCTGTCGCTCGTCGGCGACGCCCGACGTCGAGGTGGGTTCGCCGGTATCGGCGTAGCTGTTGGTGATGACCTGAGCGAGCTGGTTGTCCACCACCGTGTTCACCGCGGAGTCGAGATCGTCGTCGAAGCAGCTCGATCCGCCGACGTAGAGGATCTTGGCGCCCGGTGCCGTGGTGTGCACAGCTTCGACGTCGAGGGTCTCCTCGCCGTACCAGCCAGACGCAGCGCAATACTCGGTATCGGTGTAGGTCGGCGGCGTCGACTGCGTGATCGAGTAACTCTTGATCGGATGGGTCGGATCGTTGCGCTTGGCCCACGTGGTGGCGTCGGAGACGATGGTCGGCGAGGCGTAGGCGTCGACGATGGCCACGGTGACCCCCCGACCGTCATAGCCCTGGGCAATCGGGTTGCCCTGGTGGGCGGTGCCGGTCTCGCCGTAAGCGCCGCGCAACTGGTCCGGCTTGTAGCCACAGGGCACGTAGGTCAGCGGTGTTTGGAGGATTTGCGGGAACGCCGCCGCCAGCTTCTCACCGTAGTAGGTCGAGCACGGCCCCGAGTTGACGTACACGTCGGGAGGTGGCGGCAACGTGTCGGCCGGCTTGGCCGCGGTGGTACCCACGTTTGCAGCCTTGGACTGCTTCCGCTCGGAAGTCGCCGGTGTTTCCCCGCCGCCCGCTGAGCCGGAGGGCGTCTTCTGCGCGGAGCGATCCAGACCGCTGACGCCAGCGACGACCGCGGCCAGCGCGGACGGGACCGATGTCGACGAAGCGGGCGCCGATACCTGCTGGCCGTCCTTCACGAACACCTTCAGGTTGGTGGCGAACGCGGCCTCGGCCTGGGCGCTGGTACCGGTGAAGGAAACCGTTCGGTGGTTGGCCGGGATGGCGCCGATGGCGAAGCCCTGGGCCTTGAGCCAGGCGACCACGGACGCCACCTCAGCGTCGGTGGGAGCAAATTTGCTGCGCCACTGGGCCGCGGACACGTAGTGCCCGTAGCTGGCTGACGCTGGATTGGACACGGCGTTGGCGAGGGCGTCGGCGCCGGCGGCGTCGCGCAGCTTGAGCACCACGCTCATCCGCTGCACGGCCGAGGCCGGCGTCTCGCCGACCTGCTTGGCGCCGGAGGTCCAGGCCGGGGCGGCGTCGAGGGTCGCTCGGGGGGTCGCCGCGAGCGCCTGGGGCGCCACGATGCCGGCCATGACCAGAGCCGAGCAGGCTCCAACCACTGAGGCTCGGCGGAAGATCGGTCGCATGCAAGATCCTTCCTGGCAGTACGCCGAACTTTTGCCCGGCTCACGAAGCTTGCTGGACGTGAACATCACAGGCAATAGCCTCGTGGATCACATTTTTTCTCGTCTGAAATGTCCAGAACGGGAAATAGTGCAACCTTCGCGGGTCTCGCTCCGTCCTGTCGCTATGCCCGGTCAACGTGCGTGGGGGCCTGCTGCGGCGGCTCTGCTGATGGTTGCCGCGCTCGCCGCCTGTGCCGGTACGGCCTCGCCGGCCGCGTCCAGCGGGTCGTCGGTGGGCTCAATGGTGTCTTCGTCGGACACCCGCCCGTCGGCGGGCGCCGGCTACGAGGCCACTTCGGCGGCCGCGTCCTCGTCGCGCACCGATGACAGCAGCCCGGCGAACAGCGGCACCCCCAGCCCGGCGACGTCGCTGGTGGCCGCGCCGACGACGCTGCGCGGCACCATCATCGACAACGATCGCCCGACCTGCCGGGTCCTGCAGACCGACACCGGGCGGTGGGCGCTGGTCGGTCCGGGAGTCGACACGGTGCGTGTCGGGGACACCGTGACGGTGACCGGAGCTGCCCAACCCCATCTGATCGGCCTGTGCGGCCGAAGTTTTGTGGTCACCTCGGTACATCACTGAGGCCGCAAAGCCGGACACCCCCACCGGTAAGTCCGGCGGGGGTGTCCGTGTCGAGCTGGGTCAGCTCACGGTGTAGCTGAACGGCAGGACCGCGACCACGTCACCGGTGGTGTTGTTCCCGCCGGGCACGCCGTAGGGCGTGGTGACCACGTTGAGCACACCCCGGACCGACTGTCCGGCGCGACCCGACGAGGCGATCGTGACGGTGATCGTCTTGGTCTGGCCGGGTGCGACCGTCAGCGGAGTGCCCGGGTCCACGGTCGGATCCAGGCCCTGCAGGTACGGATCACCGGTGGAGCTGGTGACCGAGGTGGCGAACGGACGCCCGGTCACGGTGGCGACCAGGTTGGCCGTTGCCGCCGGGGCACCGCCGGTACCGAACGGACCGATCTCCGAAGGTTGGGCCTGGTAGAAGCCCTGCCCGATCCGGCTACGAGCGCTTTCGGCGATCGTGGCCGTGGAGACCGCGCTGCCGTCCTGAGCCGTCTTCAGATCGCCGACCACGTCGATCCCGCCGCTGGGCGAGACCAGCTCGATCTGATTCGGCACATCCGCTACCGAGGACACGCTGACCGAGCTGATCTGCGGAGGCACCAGGTATAAGGGCAGTCCGGACAGATCGTCCACACTCACCGGCATCGGGACCGTATTCGATCCGGAGACCGGGGCGAGCTGGAAGGTCTTCTTGCCGTCCAGGCGTGGATCCAGCTGCACGTACATCGGGGCGGCCGTCGTGTTGGTCACGGTGATCGTGGCCGTCTTCTTGGCTCCCGACTTGATCACCCCGTTGGTGGGCACCCCGCGGGCGACCACCTTCTGAGCGTTCAATTTGACCGTGCCCTGGAAGGTCTGGCTCAGCACCGTCCCGGTGACCTGGCCGATGACGGTGATGACCAGACGCCAGCGGCCGGCGATGGGGTTGGCCACCACGTTGGTCACCGCGTTCGCGGTCGAGGACACGGCCGGGTCGATGGTGGCCTCCAGCGACGGCACCTCACCGTTCGGATCAACGAGCGCCGCCTCGATCACGTTGCCGGCCGCGGGCAGCACGGTGCTGACCGTGACGTCGCGCCGGCCGGCGGGGACGTCGAAGGCGTAGCTGAACGTCTGGGCCGGAAAGCCACGGGCGTTGCCGCCGGTGATGGTGCCGGCGAAGTGACCGACACCGGAGCTGGTCGGCACCACGGTGCGCACAATCAGCGGCACCGCGACCTGGTGACCTGAGGAGGTGCCCAGCGACATCGTGTACGCCGCGTCACCACCCTCCAGAGCGGTCGGCAGGGTCACCGAAACGGACCGGCTGGCACCCGGAGCCAAGGTGAACAGGGACGGGGACACCGAGCCCACCGGGATGGCCCGCTGGAACGTGGCATTGAAGTTGACCGTGCCCAGGAAACCGCCGCTGACCGGCGTGTACAGGATCGCCGTCCAGGTCCCGGCGATGGGCCGCCGAACCAGGACGTTGCCGTAGTTGGCCGGCACCGGGCCGCCCTGGGGGCGGGTATTGGTGGCGAAGGCGCCGGTCGGATCGAACAGCGACAGACGGACCACGGGTCCTGGGTTGCTGAGGTTGGATCCGCTGTTCCAGAAGATCGACGAATTGAGCACGTCGGTCCCGGCCGGGACGTCGAAGGTGAGCTTCTGGTAGTACCAGTTGGCTCCGCTTGTCGGGTACGGCGTGGTGGGCAGAGCGCTGGTGATGGTGGTCGTGGCGTTCTGCTGGCCGACATCGGCGTACTTGCGGGTCGACGGAACCACAGTGAGCGGGGTGGTGCCGACGTTGGTGACGGTCACCGCACCGTGCCGGGTCGAGCCGGGCGCACCGGACAAGGTGAGCTGATCGGTGGACAAGGTGATGTTCGAGCTGGCCGCCGGGGTGGCCGAGGTGGCTCCGGGGGAGGTCAGTGCGGCCTCCACCGCGGCCCGCGCGTCGACCAGGCCGCTGCCCTGGACGTCGCCCGAGAAGCCCAGGTCACGAGCGGTGCTGGTGATGAATGTCTTGACCTGCGCGGGGGTCGGGGAGGTGCCGCCGTGGGTCTTGCGATAGGCCTGGATGACCAGTGCGGCCACGCCCGCGGTGAGCGGGGCGGACTGGCTGGTGCCACCGAAGGTCTCGAACGGGCTGTAACCGCCGGCGAAGTTGGTGCACCCGCTCCAGTTGCCGGAGTCGTCGCAGACCGCCCAATCGGCCTCGCCCGGAGCGGAGACGTCGATGGTCCGGCCACCTTGGGTGATACCGGCCGAGGACAGCGCCGAGATGTTGCTGCTCCGCCAGGTGCCGTTGCCGAACGTGTCGGCCAGCGCATAGCCGTCCTGGACGTAGTTGCGAGAGTCGGTGCTGGCGCCGGCCGAGATGACCTTGGACGAGGTGGCCGGGCTGCCGATGGTGCTGGTCGTTCCGCTGTCTCCGGTGGAGGTGGTCACGGTGACGCCGGCCGCGACGGCCTGCTCGTCGAACACCTGGATGGCGTTACGCGACCCGGAGTCGGCGATCGGGTTGCCGCCGAAGGATTCGTTGATGACGTCGACGTGGTCGACGGTCACCGCGTAGTCGATGGCCTGCAGGATCGACGAGGTCGGGAGCAGCTCGGTGCCGACCTTGAGGGCGACCATGCTGGCGCCGGGGGCCACACCGACAATGCGGGCGTAGCAGTGTCCGCCCGGGTAGGTGACCACCTTGGGGTTGCCGAAGGTGGCCAGGTCGTAGACCACATTGCCCTGGGCCACCACCGCGGAGACGTCGCCGAAGGCCTCGGCGCCACTGCCCGGGGCGTTCAGGCCGTCACCGTAGAAGTCCTGATAGTCGACGACGGCCGAACTTCCGTCCTTGCGCAGGAAGCCGGCCGCGTTCGGGTTCAGCCCGTCGGCCAGGTAAGCCACCTTGACGCCAGTGCCGTCGATACCCAGCGCGGCCGCCGTCTTGGCCTTCGGGTCGTCCGAGCGGACGTTCATCGTCTGCAGTGCTTCGGGCTCGAGCGTGGGCTTGTTCGGGTCCGAGGAGCAAACCGCCGCCGGCACCGCGGCCGGACCGGTCGCGGCCGGGGTGACCGCCTTGGGGGTGACCGCGGCCCCGGCCGACTTCGGCGAGGTCGGGGCGATGTCGACCGTCTTGTCCTCGGTCACGCTGGCCACGGCCGGGTCGGCGGCCAGCGCGGCCTGCTGATCGGCGGTGACGGTGGCCGCGAAGGCGTTGCCCACGGTGAAGTGCTTGAGGTTGGTGGGGGCGGGACCGGCCAATCGGCCCAGCACCGTGCCCTGGTCCGCGTGGGCGGAGGCGGCGCGCCGGGAGAGGTGGCCCTTGTCGGCCGGTGTGGCGGCGAGCTGGTCCTTCAGCACCACGATCACCTTGACGGCGGGGCCGGAGGCCGCAGTGACCGCGGCGGCGGCAGGCGCGGGGGTGGCGCCCGGGGCCGCGGCGGCGGGCCCGGCCGTGCCCACCGCGATCGCAGCCGCCAACAGTGCGGTGGACAGGAGTCGCAATCGACCCCGGGGGTTTCTTGATGCAGACGTCACGATGCTCCTGAGCGATCTGTTCGTCGGTCGCGGCCGCGGAGTGCGGCAGGCCGCTCGATCCTGGCTCACAGGCAACTGACACGCAAGTCCTTCGACGGGCGAAAGATGCAAGGCAAAAACTGCGCCGGCGCGGCCCATCCGCCGCCAAATCACTCGTGCGGCACTCTCGTCGATGATCACGGGCGGCCGGTTTGCCCCGGGTCACGCCGGCGAGGACCCTGGTCGGCGTGAAGCGTGCACCGTTGCGGCTAGTTGGCGCGGTCGCCCTGGTGGCCGTGCTGGTGCTGGCCGCTGCGGTGGCCCGGATCCTGGCCCCGCCGGTGTCCGGCCGGGCCTCGGCGGCTCCGGTGGCGGGCGCGCCGAGCGTCGGCGACTGCGTGGTCCCGAACCCGTTCGGGTTCCCGGTGCCGAACGAGGAGCCCTCGGCCACCTTCGGCCCGTGCTCGAGCCCCCACGCCGGCGAGGTGGTCGGGGTGGCGATCGACCGTTCCACCTTCCCGATGATGATCATGGATCAGCTGCCGGTGCCGGACCCGCGGGGCTGCTCGGGTGCGGCCGCTCTCGCGCTCGGGCTGGCCGGCGTGCCCGACTCGGTCCGACCGTGGACGGTCCGGGAAATCGCACCCGTCGACGTCGTCGGGCCCGACCCTCGGCAACGGTCGGCCGGCCAGAGCTGGGTGGCGTGTGTGGCCTACACAACCGAAGGCGCGCTGGTCCGGCCGCTGAGTCAGCTCTTCGCCGGGGGCACCCTGCCCGGCGCGTTCGGTACCTGCGAGACGGATGTGGTCGGATCGTGCGCGGGCGGGCATACCGACCAGACGTTCGCAGACGTCGACCTGACCTACGCCATGCCCACGGCGCAGTTGCTGGCAGCCCGGTGCCGGGCGGTCATCGCGGCGGTGACCCGGATGCCGGACGTGACCGCTGGGGGGCGGCTGCGGGTGGACGCCGAGGTGCGTTATTACGACGCGGCCGGCTACCCCCACCCGGGATATCCGACCAGTGGTTCCCAGCCCGCCACGGCGACCTGCAGTGTCCATCTGCTCGGCACCGGCCAGCTCGTTTCCACCCTGGTCGGACTGGGGTCCGGCCCGCTGCCACTAGCGGCTTGACGTCCGCTTTACCTGCCGGGTACGGCCCTGGTCGGCGCCGGTCCGGTCACGCATGATGAATTGTTTCCGACGATTATTCGTCGGCGTCGTGCATTCCGCCCAATTCGATGACGGAATCCAAGCTGTCGATGTCCGCGACGGTCTTGTCGTCCCGATAACGCAATACCCGGGCGAATCGCAAAGCGACACCGCCGGGATATCGGGGGGAACGCTGGACGCCGTCACAGGCGATTTCGACCACCAGCGGAGGGTCGAGGTAGACGGTGCCGCGGGTCCGGCGCGACTCACGGGCCAGCACCTGTTCGGTCTGCCAGGTCAACAGCGCATCGGTCAGGCCCTTGAACGTCTTGCCCAGCATGACCAGGTCACCACTGCGGGGGTCGCGGGCAGCCAGGTGCAGGTTCGACAACCAGCCCTGGCGGCGGCCGTGACCCCACTCGGCGGCGGTCACCGCAAGGTCGAAGGTGTGCCGCGGCTTGACCTTGACCCACCCCGAGTCGCGCCGACCGGCCGCATAGGCCGCGGTCAGGGTCTTGACCACCGCACCCTCGTAACCGGCGGCCACCGCGTCGGCGAAAGCCTGGCCCACCTCGGCCTCGGTCTCCGCCCGCCGGCGGGGCACGATCAGCGCCGCCGGCACCACCCCGGCCAATGCGTCGGCGCGCACCTGCATCGGTTCATCGAGCAAGTCGGTCCCGTCCAGATGCAACAGGTCGAAACAGAACAGCGACAGCGGGGTGATCCGGCGGGCCGCCTCGACGTCCAGGCTGCTGGCCGTGCGGGAGGCGATGACTTGAAAGGGCAGCGGCCGACCGTCGGGCGACAGACCGACGACCTCGGCGTCCAGCACGATCTGCTCCGCCGGCAGCGCGGCCACCACTTCGACGACCTCGGGCAGCCGGTCGGTGATCTCGTCCAGGCTGCGGGTGTAGATGCGGACACGTTCGCCGAACCGGTGGACCTGGACGCGGATCCCGTCGAGCTTCGCGTCGACCAGGGCCGGGAGGCCGGCCTTGGCCGCCGCAGCCTCGGGGTCGGGCGCGCTGGCGGCGAGCATCGGTTGTAGCGGCACCCCCATGACCAGCTGCACCGCCTCGAGTCCGGCCTGGCCGGAGAGGGCTGCGGTGCGCACCCCCGCCGGGGTGGAGCCGAGCAACATAGCCGCCCGCCGGACCGCCGCCACGGGTACGCCGAAGGCCTGGGCGGCGCCCTCCTGCACCGATGCGTCCAGGGCGCCCTGGCGGAGCTCGCCCGAGATCAACCCTCGGAGCAGCTGCTGCTCGGACTCGGTGGCCTGGCCGAACAACCTGCCGACGGCCGCGCTCCGGGCACTCGTCGAGCCCTGTCCGGACAGCGCCGCCAGGGCCTCGAACGCCGCGTCGGTGTCGGTCACGCCCAGCGTCGGGGTGGCGGCCGGGGCGGGCGCATCGACCAGTGAGGCCCAGCCGACCCCGGTCCGGCGTTGCCGCAACGCCCCGGCCAGATACCCCGCGATCACATCGATCTCGTCGGGCTCGGCCTCACGTAACACCGCGGCGATGAGGTCCCGCTTGGCCAGTCGCGACGAGGTCGCGGCCAGCGCCCTCGAGGTCTCGGCGATCCGGGCCAGCAGCATCCGCCCATCGTGCCCGACCCCCCTCGCTCTCGTGGCGCGGATCCACAGCACGTTTCTACGAAGAAATCGTCCCGAAAACGTGCTGTGGATCCGCGCAGCGTGCTGTGGATCCGCGCCGGAACGGGAGCCGAGGGCCAGGATGAGGGGTGGCCTGGCGACGGGAACGGGGCGCGCCGCTGCCGGTGCGGGACGGGCTCAATCCGTCCCGGGTCCGGCAGCCCGCCGACGGGTCGTGGTCCACCACCGCGGACTTCCTGCGCGAACGCTTTCCCGAGGACGCGGAGCGGGTGACCGCGAAGGTGGCCGCCGGTGAGGTGGAGGACGAGTTCGGTTCGCCGATCCGGCCCGACACCCCGTTCCGGCCGCACGTCTTCGTCTACCTCTATCGCGACCCCGCCCCCGAACCCCGAGTGCCCTTCGAGATCGACGTGCTCTACGAGGACGACTCACTGCTGGTGGTGGACAAGCCGCACTTTTTGGCCACCACTCCGCGGGGCGCGTTCGTGACCGAGTCGGCCACGGTTCGGCTGCGCCGGGACCGGAACGAACCCGAGCTCAGCCCGATCCACCGGCTCGACCGACTCACCGCGGGCGTGCTGGTCTTCTCCCGCCGACGCTCGCAGCGGGGTGCGTACCAGAACCTGTTCCTGCGCCGGGAAGTGGCGAAGACCTATCTCGCCGTGGCGCCGGCCGGGAGCCCGGATCTGCCCACCGAACGGAGCAGCCGGATCGTCAAGGAACGTGGCTCGCCCACCGCGCACGAGATGCCCGGCCCGCCGAACAGCCACACCCGGATCTCCCGACTGCACCGCCGCGGCGACTGGGCCCTCTACGAACTCGCCCCGACCTCCGGCCGTACCCACCAACTCCGGGTGCACATGAACGCGCTCGGCCGGCCCATCCGCGACGACCCGTTCTACCCGCTGCTGCTCGACCCGGACCGGACCGACTACTCCACGCCCCTGCAGCTGCTGGCCCGGACCCTCGAGTTCACCGACCCCCTCACCGGGCGGGCCCACTCGTTCGCCAGCCGGCGCACGCTGGGGCGCTGGCCGGACTGACCCCGGCTCATTCCTGGGGCAGGCCGTTCGTCAGGCCGGTCAGCAGCGTGCGCACCGCGTCCACGTCGGCCGGCGTGAGCGGGCTCATCATCCGGGCCACGTTCTCCACCTGAACCGGCATGGCCGTGTCCAGCGTCTGCCGACCCGCCTCGGTCAGGGCCGCGTAAACGGCGCGACCGTCGGCCTCCCGCGCCACCAGGCCGGCCGCCTCCATCCGGTCCGTCAGCTTGGTCACGCTGGCCTTGGACACCACCATGGCCGCGGTCAGCTCGAGCAGCCGCATCCGGCCCCCGGCGGTGTGCAACCGGATCAGCACCTCGAACCAGGGCAGCGAGATCCCCGCCCGCGCAACCAGATCGCGCTCCAGCCGACGGGAGAGCGAGCCGTAGGCCCGCAGCAGGGCCAGCCAGGCCTGAAAGTCCGCCCGCTCCGTGAGCGCGACCAACGGATCGGTTGACATGTTAACTCGAGGCTCCTAAGGTCGATGAGTTGCCATGCTAACTCATGGAGGTTCGATGAAACTGACCGCTGCGGTGCTGTCCTTTGCTCTGGAGCTGAGTACCTATGTCGCGGTGGGCTACCTGGCCTGGAAGTGGGCGGGCGGGACGTGGCTGCGGTGGTTTGCCGCGGTGGCGGCGGTCGGTGTCTGGGTGGCGGCCTGGGCCGTCTTCGGTGCACCCGGCGCACCCGTCGCCGCGCGCGGGGCCGGCCGGATCCTGCTCGAGGTGTGTTGGTTCGGCCTGCCCATCGTCGGCCTGTTTTCCGCCTCGAGACGCAGACCGGCGCTTTTGTTCCTGCTGGCATGCGTGGTGAACGTGGTGGTCAGGCTCGCCGCCGGCGCCGTGTGAGTACGGGAACACTGGAGTCGTGAAGACCAGCGCCGGCCTGCTGCTGCACCGCGGCCGCAATGATGCGCTCGAGGTGCTGATTGCCCACCCGGGCGGCCCCTTCTGGGCGAAGAAGGACGCCGGGGTCTGGTCGATCCCCAAGGGCGAGTACGGCTCGGACGAGGATCCGCTCGACGCCGCGATCCGGGAGTTCACCGAGGAGCTGGGCTCGCCGCCGCCCGCGGGCGAGGATGTCCCGCTCGGGCAGGTCAGGCAGTCGGCCAAGCTGGTCACCGTGTTCGCCCGGGCCGGTGAGTTCGACGTGGACACCGTGCGCAGCAACACCGTGACCATCCAGTGGCCGCCCCGGTCGGGTCGGACCATCGAGGTGCCCGAGATCGA
This sequence comes from Nakamurella sp., assembly GCA_965277905.1. GTDB lineage: Bacteria > Actinomycetota > Actinomycetes > Mycobacteriales > Nakamurellaceae > Nakamurella. The sequence continues at coordinate 1,723,754 of CBDIDW010000006.1, read as the reverse complement.
CCGCGCCGAATGGTGCGACCTGGCCTTCGCCCGGGAGCGCCTGATTGCCGCCCAGAGAGCGTTCCTGGATCGGCTGGTGGCTGCGCTCAGCCCGGAATGAGCGTGTCGCTCTCTCGCCACGACTTGCGCCAGGCCGCGTCCCCGGGCCGCAGCTCTGCGCCGCAAGAGCTGCAGCGATCCGCCGAGGTGGAAATCGCGCCGCAACCGGGGTGGACCAGTTCCATGGTGCGGCCGGCCATCGGACGGTGCCGCTCGCCCCAGAGCACCAGCGAGTTGATCACCGGGAGCAGGTCCCGGCCGGCATCGGTGAGCCGGTACTCGTACCGCGCACCCTCGTACTGGTGGCGCTCCAGCAGTCCGGCCGCCACCATGTCCTTCAGCCGCCGGCTGAGCACGTTGTCGGCCACGCCCAGCTCGTCGCGCAGGGCGTCGAACCGGGTCACCCCGGTCAGCGCCTGCCGGATGATCAGCAACACCCAGGGGTCGCCGAGGATGTCCAGGGACCGGGCGATCGGGCAGTCCTGACCGGACCAATCGGAGCGAAGTGGCATCGGTGCCTCCTGACTTGCTTGGAGCAAGTCAAGCGGACTACGGTGCAGCTGTCAATCCGAGGAAGGGCACCGCCGGTGGCAATTGCGCAGGACACCCGCCATCGTGAAGGCCTGCGGCACCCCGCCGTGCTCGTCGCCGCGGTCGCCTTCGTCGCTCTGCTCGGGGCGGCCGCCTTCCGGGCGGCGCCCAGTGTGCTGATCGTTCCGCTGCAGGCCGAGTTCGGCTGGTCCCGGGCCTTGCTATCGGTCGCGGTGGGGGTCAATCTGCTGCTGTTCGGGCTGACCGCTCCGTTCGCGGCGGCGCTGATGGACCGGTTCGGCGTGCGCCGGGTGGTGGCCATCGCGCTGGCCCTGATCGCGGCGGGCAGCGGGCTGACCGTGCTGGTCCGGCAGCCCTGGCAGCTGATCGCGTGCTGGGGCCTGCTGGTCGGCTTGGGGACGGGGTCGATGGCCCTGGTTTTTGCCGCCACGGTGGCGAACCGGTGGTTCGTCAAGCGTCGCGGGTTGGTCATGGGCGTGCTCACCGCGGGCAGCGCCACCGGCCAGCTGATCTTCCTGCCCATCATCGCGGCCGCGGCCGCCCATTCCGGCTGGCGGGTCGCGTCGATCATCGTGACCTGCGCCGCCCTGGCGGTCATCCCGCTGGTGCTGCTGTTCCTGCACGACCGGCCGGCCGACCGCGGAGTGCTGCCCTACGGCGCCGACGGCGAGGTCCCGGCCGAGCCGAGCCACCGGGGGTCGGCCAAGCGAGCGCTGCAGGTGTTGGCCATGGCCGCCCGGCACCGGACCTTCTGGGCCCTGGCCGGCGGCTTCGCCATCTGTGGCGCAACCACGAACGGGCTGATCGGAACCCACTTCATCCCGGCCGCGCACGACCACGGCCTGGGCGAGACCACCGCCGCCGGGCTGCTCGCGGTGGTCGGCGCGTTCGACATCATCGGCACGATCGCGTCCGGCTACCTCACGGATCGGTTCAACCCGCGGGTGCTGCTGGCGCTGTACTACGGCTTCCGGGGGGTCGGGCTGATGATGCTGCCCGGCCTGCTGTCGGACGCCATCCACCCGAGCATCGTCGCGTTCGTCATCGTCTACGGGCTGGACTGGGTGGCCACGGTGCCGCCGACCGTGGCGCTGTGCCGGCAGGCGTTCGGCGCCGAGGGCACCATCGTGTTCGGCTGGGTGTTCGCCTCCCACCAGGTCGGCGCCGCCCTCGCCTCGGTGGCCGCCGGAGTGATTCGTGACCAGACCGGCGCCTACACGATCGCCTGGTTCGGCGCCGCCGGCATGTGCCTGATCGCCGCGCTGGTGTCGTTCCAGATCCGCCGGCTGCCGGTTCCGGTGGCAGCTGGTCCGACACCGGCGGCCGAACATAACCGCGCGCTCACCTGATATCTCGCTGCGAACCCAGCTGACTCAACTCGGTCGATGCGGGCCGCCCGGGTCATGCGTTCATGGCGGCGACCTGGGCGTAGAACGGTGCCGGGTCGTGGGCCAGAGCGGCTTTCACGGTTCGGCTCCAGTCATCGACGAGCACTTCGACGGCGTCGGTGGCGAGTCCGTCCAAAGCGGCCCGGACGACGTCGGCGGGGTCCAGCAGGGCTCCGTCGTAGCCGGCCATCATCTCGGTGTCGGCGGCACCCAGGTGCAGGCCCAGGACCTGGGTGTTCTGGGCGGCGAGTTCGACGCGGGTGCCGGCGGTCAGGCTCCACTCGGCGGCTTTGGCCGCGGCGTACGACGTGGCCCCGTCCCAGGAGAACCATGACAGCGCCGACAGGACGTTGATGATGGCGCCGCCGCCGTTGCTCGCCAGGATGTCGGCGAACGCACGAGTGACGGCGAGGGTGCCGAAGAAGTGGGTGTTCATTTCGCGGTGGATCTCGGCCAGGTCGCCCCGGATGAGGTTCTGGTAGGTCGACACGCCGGCGTTGTTGACGAGCAGGGTGACGTCGCGGGCGGCCAGGGCCGCGGCGTCGATCGTGTCCTGATCCAGTACGTCCAGGGCAAGGACCTCGACGCCCGGCGCCGGGGTGATCGACTTGGGGTCGCGGGCGGTGGCGTAGACCTTCTTCGCGCCCCGCTCGAGGAGCTGTGCGGTGAAGTGGCGGCCCAGGCCCCGGTTGGCTCCGGTGACCAGTGCGATCGACCCTTCGATGTTCATCGTTGTTCCTGTCGTTGCCGTGATGGGGGCACTTCCTGTGCCGTACGGTCGACGCTAGAACCTGACGCTGACGTCAGGGGCAAGGTTATGAGAGCGGAGTCACCGTGCGGATCGGGGAAGTAGCCGGCCAGACCGGTGCGAGTGTGCGGGCGCTGCGCTACTACGAAGAGCAGAAGCTGCTGACATCGCAACGCACGTCCAGTGGTCAGCGCGTCTACGGTCCCGATGCTGTGGAACGGGTGCGGCTGCTGCGACGCCTGTACAGCGCGGGCTTGACCAGCACCACGATCGCCGCCCTGCTCCCGTGCGTCGACACCCCGTCAGAGCAGGTCACCCGGGACACCCTCGAGCTCATGCGCGGCGAACACGCTCGCATCACCGCCCAGATCGCCGAGCTCATCGCCACCCGCGACGACCTCACCTACCTCATCGAGGCCGCGACGGCCTACCACCACGATCAGCGCGAGACAGGCCGGCTACCCGCTGCCGCCGCATCGCAGCAGGTCGCCTAGCGCCGAACGTAGTGAGCCCGAGAGTTCGCCGCGGTCGTCGCGTTCCTGGCCACCCGGGCAGCTCTTGATCTGCGGGCGCCCTGAAGAATCAGAGCGCCGATCCGGCCGCGACGCATCGGGTCGCCAGCGCCTCCAGGTGCGGCCGGAGCGCCCTGGGCTCGGTGACGACGACGTCAAATCCGAGTCCGAGGATCCATAACGCCATCGCGTGGAGATCGTTGCCACCGCCCACCACTTCGCATCGCTGTGCGTCGATCGCGCGCACTTGCCCGCGGGTCGGCCCGACCTTTTCGCCCACCGAAGCAGCCGGCGCCGACACGGTCATCCGCAAAGTGAACCGGTAGGCGCGGGTGGTGATGCCCGCGGACAGGTCGGCCTCCAGGTCGGCGTCGGAACGTTCCACCGGAACGAATCGGCGCCCGAGAGGCAGGTGCGGAGTCAACCGGTCCAGTCGATAGTTGCGCCACCCGGCCGCCTCGACGTCCCGAGCGTCCACGTACCAGCGGTCGGCCACGTGGACCAGCCGGTGCGGCTCGAGGGTGCGGTGCAGCACGGCGCCGCGATGCGTGGTGTAGTCGACGCGGAGCTGCCGATGGTCTCGGACCGCGGCGGCCACGGTGACCAGGGCGTCGACGTCCACGACCGGACCCGGACCGGAGAGCGACAGAACGGCCCGGCCGACCGTCTCGATCCGCCGTCGGACCGGGGCCGGCAGCGACTGTTCCAGTTTGAGCAGCGCCGCAATGGCGGTCTGCTCGATTTCCGAGATGCCGCTGGACGCGGTGGTCCGCAAAGCGATGGCGACGGCGACTGCCTCGTCGGCGGTCAGCAGCAGGGGGGCATTCCCGTGCCGTGGCCGAGTCGGTACCCGCCGCCAGTTCCTCGGTCGGCGTCCACGGTGTAGCCGAGCTCCCGCAGGCGGTCGACGTCGCGTCGGACGGTCCGCTCGGTGACGGCCAGCCCATCGGCCAATTCAGCGCCCGACCAGTCCCGGCGGCTCTGGAGCAATCCCAGGAGTTGGAGCAGCCGTGCAGACGTTCCGATCATGGTGCCGATCATGCCTGCAGTTCAGGACCGTACTTGTCCGCAAGTGCCGATACCTTCGTGGAACGGACCGGGACCGCCCCGGCCCGACAGTCGAAAGAAGTTCACCCATCATGGATCTCAAGCTCGAAGTCGTCATCCTGCCGGTCCGCGAGGTGGAGCGCGCGAAAGCGTTCTACCGCGACCAGGTCGGGTTCACCGTCGACTACGACATGGCCCCGAACGAGTACTACCGCATCGTTCAGCTCACGCCTCCGGGTTCGGCCGCCTCCATCGCTATCGGCACCAACCTGACCCGGACCCCGGTCGATCCGGGCGCGGTGCAGGGATTGCGGCTGGTGGTCGCCGACATCGAGGAAGCGGTCAAGGCGCTGACCGACCAGCAGGTCACCGTCACCGATATCGAGGATCGGCCCTGGGGGCGGTTCGCCTGGTTCGCCGACCCCGACGGCAACGGGTGGGAGTTGAACCAGGTGGGGTAGTGCCCTTGGGAGGACCTTGATCAACTTCAAGGCGCTCCGCCATCCCGGATCCGATGAGCCGCCCACTCGGTACCGGCGTACCCGGCGGCCGAGCCCGTCGCGTGAGCTCGGCCGCCAGTCGGTTCCCGACTACGCGAGAACGGTGATGCGGTCCGCGGGTGGCGGGGCCAGGTTCGGGTGCGCGGTGAGGTACGCCGTGAACGCGTCGATGTCGATCGGCCCGCCGGTGATGTTCGTGCCCTGCTGGAACACGGTGAAGCCATCACCGCCCCCGGCCAGGAAGTTGTTCACCGAGATCCGGTAGCTGGCCGCCGGGTCCACCGGAACACCGGCCACGGTGATGTTGCTGATCTTGGCGCCGATCGGCGCCGACGTGCTCCAGCTGTAGTGCAGGGTCGAGCTGATCTGCAGGAACCTCACCGTGACGGCGCCGGTGGGCTGCGGCTGCCACTGCTGTTCCAGCACGGCCTTGAGTTGGGCCCCGGTCAAGGTCAGCGTCTGCATGATGTTGCTGAACGGCTGCACCGTGAAGGCCTGGCCGTAGGTGACCGGACCGGCCGGGGTGAGGTCGGCCCGGATGCCGCCCTGGTTGGTGATGGCGATCTGGGCGCCGTTGCCGGTGGTCGAGGCGAGTTGACCGTCGGCGATCACGTCGCCGAGTGGCTCCTCCCCGGCCGGCGACGGATCCCGGACGATGGGCGCGGTGATGCTGCCGACCTGCCGGTTGGCCAGCGGAGCGGCCGCAGCGTCGGCCCGGGCGACCAGAGCCGCCACGGTCGGGTCCGGGGTGACGTCCTGGGTGACGATCTCGTTGTGGGCCACCGTGTCGGTTCGGATGATGTCGTGGGTGCGCGGGTCGATCTTGACGTCCACCACGGACAGCAAGCGGCCGAAGGACAATCCCTGGATCATCGGCCGCGGGTTGCCGGCCGGGTCTTTGACCACGCAGTTGTACTGCTGATGGGTGTGCCCGGTGAAGAACACGTCCACCGCGGAGGAGGCATGGCTGGCGATGTAACTGGCAGGGCCGCCGGCTTCGAGGTTGCAGGCGTCGGGACCGCCGCCGTCGCTTTCGTCACCTTGATGCATGATCACCACCTGGGCCTTGATCCCGAACCGGGTCAGCAGCGCTGACGTCCGGTCGATGGCGGCCACTTCGTCGGTGAACTGCAGCATCTTGATGCCGTCCGGCACGACGATGCTGGGCAGGTCCTGCAGCACGCTACCGATGATCCCGATGGGCTGACCCCCGGAGAACTTCACCGTGAACGGGAGCAAGGCGGGCAGGCCCTTGGGTGCGGTGGTGCCGTTGAAGCTGACGTTGTCGCCCAGGTAGGGGAACTTGGCGCCGCGGTAGGGCTGATCGAACTGGCAGCCATCGGTCTTGTTGCAACCGCCGAACTGGATCCGCAGCAGCTCCTGGTAGCCCTCGTCGAATTCGTGGTTGCCCACCGAGGAGGCGTCCAGGTGGAGCAGGTTCAGGAAGTCGATGGTCGGCTCGTCGTGGAACAGGGCCGAGTCCAGCGGCGAGGCGCCGATGTTGTCACCGGAGGACAGCAGGAGTGAATTGCGCACCTGCGCGCGCAACAGCGCGACGTGGGTGGCCACGTACGCGGCGCCGCCGGCCATCACGGCCGTGCCGTTGTCCAGGGTGACCCGCCCGGACGAGCCGCCGGGTGCGTCGAGATTGCCGTGGAAGTCGTTCATACCGATCAGCCGCACCGCGATCGGTGGTGGTAGCGGGTGTGGATGCGGCGAACCCGCAGATGCGGGGGAGGCCATCGCAACTGTGGTCACCCCCGCGATGACGACAACTGCGATCCGCCGAATGACGCGCCCGAGCATGCTGCTCCTCCCCCCGCCCCGAGCCCGTCTCGCAGCGGTACGGACGGAGTCTGGCAAGCCACACCGACAGCGGCCAGAGGTGCTGGGCGAGACGGGCGTATTGCCCCGGTTTAGTCACCCGGTTGGCACACAGCGTTCACTCTGTGGACGTCGGGCAGTCCGTCGGGATCCGCACAGCGGCGCTCAGGCGGTGCTCGTGCTGGCACCGGGAACAGGGGATGTCCGGGGCGTAGGTTCGCCGCCATGGGAACGCCGTTGTTGGACGTGCGTGACCTTTCCAAGGCCTACGGCGATGACGTCGTGGTGGCCGAGGTGACGTTCACCCTGGAGCGGGGCGAGGTCCTCGCCTTGACGGGTCCGAACGGCTCGGGCAAATCGACGGTGTTGCAGTGTGTGGTGGGCTGGCAGCCGCCGAGCAGCGGCGTGGTGTTGTTCGAGGGTCGCCCCTTCAGCGATCAGCAATCCGAGACTCGAGCCGCGGTGGCGGTCGCCATGGGCGCCGGGGCCGACTTCCCCGGGCTCACCGTTCGTGAGCACCTGGAGTTGATGGCCCGAGCACATGGCGACGCTGCGCCGGGCGTGTTGGTCGCGTCGGTGTTGGCCGAGGTGGAGCTCACGGCCGTGGCGGAGCACTTTCCCTTTGCGCTCTCGCAGGGGCAGCGGCGTCGGCTCGGGCTGGCGTCCTGCTTCGTGCGACCCCGCCGGCTGTTGGTCTTGGACGAGCCGGAGCAGAACCTGGACAGCCGCGGCCGGGCCTGGCTGGTGCGGCGGCTGCACGCGGAACGCCGCGCCGGGGTGTCGGTGCTGATGGCCTGCCACGACGCCGGACTGGTCGACGCGGTCGCCGACTCCGAGTTGCAGTTGGAGTTCTCCGACACCGACACCGACACCGACACCGACACCGACACCGACACCCGCCCGGCATGAGCTCTCCGGCCACGGCGCCGCCGGAGCCCTCCGACCCGGGCAGCTTCCCGGCCTACCTGCGCCGAAAAGCGCACCGCTGGCGGGTGCGGACCGGGTCCAGCATGCGCTATGAGGTCACCGTTGCGGTGATGTTCTTCGGGGTCGGGCCGGCGGTCGGAACCTGGCAGGGCCTGACCGCCGCTGCGCCCGCCCACCCGCCGCTGACCTGGGCGGCCGGCGCGGCCCTGCTGATCGGCGGGGTGGCGTTGCTGGCGCTGGGCGCGATCGCCGCGGGGCCGGTGGTGGTTCCGTTCGAGTACCGGGTGTGGCTGCTCTCGACCCCGCTCGACCGGGGTGTGCTGCTGCGCCGGCCGCTTCGCCGGGCGCTCATGTTCACCGCGGTGTTCGGCGCCGTGCTGTCGGCCGTGATCGCCGACGGGATCGGCGCCCGGGACATGGACGCGTTGGCGGTCATCCTGCTGGGCGCCGCCGCCGGGCTGATCACCGGCGCGGTCACCGTGGTGGCGCAGACGGCCGTGAGCCGGGCACCCGGGCGAGTGGCCCGATGGACTGCGGTCGCGATGCTGGTCGCGGCGGCAGCGCTGGAACGTCCAGTGCTGCCTCCCCTGTCGGCGGCAACCTTCTGGTTCGCAGCGAGTGCGACGGCGGTGGGCGCCGCCTGGCTCGTTCAGGTCGCCCGGGGTGCGGTCAGGCAGATCCCGCTGCCCCGGCTGACCGCCGGGTCCGGCTTCACCCCCGCGGTCGCGTTGGCCGCCCAAGACCAATCCCTGGCGCCGGTGGCAGCGACCCTGGTTCCTGCCCTACGTCGGCCCCGACCGGTCCGGCTCGGCTACCCGCTCAGCGGAAGCGGGCCCGCAGCTCTGGCGTCCGCAGATCGGCGGTTGGCCTTCCGCAACTGGACGGCCCAGGTTCGGGCCGTCCTGTTGCTCGCCGCGGCCTATCTCGTTGCGCCCCTGCTGCACGGTGTGGGTTGGGGGAGACCAGCCTTGGCCCTGGTCGTGTTTGCCTGCGCTATTGCCACGATCAGCGGATTCGCCGACACGGTGCGGCGATTCGCCGCCTCCCCCCGGTTGGCCGCCCGGTACGGACTGAATCCGACCCAGAGCCGGCTGGCGGCGATGCGGCAACCGACTCTGACCGCGGTGGGTTTCGCCGTCCTGACCGCGCCGTTGCTGCTGGCGGTCGGACTTCCGGTGAGCGTGCTGACCGTGACGCCGCTCGCGTGGGCGCTCGTCACGTATCGGGCCAACCAGCGTCCGTTCGAACCGGGTTACCGTCTCGGCTCGGTCTACTCGCAGGATCAGGTCCGGCAGTTCCTCCGTGGACCCGGCGCGCTCCTGCTCGCCGGTTTGCTCGTGGTCGTGACGGCGTGAGCATCCACCACCTGACCGCCGGAATCGTGAGGCCCACGGCCGCGATCAACTCGTGGTGACCGAGGCGGCCGGCAGGTAGGTCAGCGCGATGCTCTCCTGGTGGCTTCCCCAGCTCAGGTCGAAGATCCAGCAGCCGGGTACGGGGACATCGACGTAGGACGGACCGGGGCCGCCGTCGACGGTCTCGGTCATGGTCTCGGTCCCGCCCTCACGGTGTCCGTTGATGTGCAGGCTTTGGCCGGCGGAGTCGTTGTCGCTGGACACCCAGAGGATCTTGTTCCCACGGTCCGGCAATGCGGGTGAGGTCAGCGGATCGGCGAAGGTGATGGCCACCATGGTGCCGCCGGAGCTGGTGGCAAAGGGCATCCGCGGCTCGGGGTCGGAGAACCCGGCCCGGGCCCAGCTCGGCAGCACCCGGCTGACCAGCGGTGCGCAGACGCTGGTCGCCGTGGTCACCGGTGTGCTGTGAGGCCGGAAGACGAGTACCCCAGCCACCACGGCCAGCACGGCCACGGCGGCGGCCATCGGTGCCCACGTGGTCAATCTGCGGCGGGCAACCCGCCGGTGCACCACCGCGGCCAGGTCGGGGTCGTGAGGGGCGGCGTCGGCCAGGTCGATCAATACGGTGTGCAGCTGATGCTCGGTCATCTGATCTCCTCGGAAGTGGTCAGCGCGGCCCGGAAACGGTCCCGGCCGCGGGAGGCGTGGGTGCGCACGGTGGTCACCGAGGAGCCCAGAACAGCGGCGATTTCGTCGTCGTCCAGACCCTCGACGTGCCGCAACACCAGCACCGCGCGTTGGGCCGGGGTCAGCGCCGCCAACCCGTGCCGGACGTCGTGCAAGGCCAGCACCGCGGCGGCTGGATCGGGGCTGGTGTCGACCTGCGGGGGGTCGGCCATGGCGACCTCCGGCCAGCGGCGTCGGCGCCGGTCGTCCAGGAAGGCGCGGGTCATCATCCGCCGCACGTAGGCGTCCGGGTTCTCCGCCGCAGTCACCCGCCCCCAGGCCCGGTACATCTTGACCAGCACCGTCTGGACCAGGTCCTGGGCGTGCCCGGCATCACCGGTCAAGGCGAAGGCGTATCTCTCCCAGGCGCGGCCCCGGGCGTGCACATACGCCTCGAAGCCGTCCTGAACTCCTGTCCGCATACCCCTGATAGACGCAGCATCCCCCACCTCGATTGAGACGGCTCTTCAGTCCGCCGAACTCGTGAGGCGGCCGTCAGGCCACGTCGAACACGGACCAGCAGATCTCGTTGCGCCGCCGCTGGTCGTCGAGCACCAACTCTCGGATCTCGGCCGGCAGCTGGTCACGCTGCCACCGACATTCGCTCCGCCCGGCGGCATCACCGTCGGCGGCGCGGACGGCCTTGATGGCGTAGGCGGCCGCGCCGAGATCGTGGGCGGCCACGTGTGCCACCGCGCCGGCCTGACCGGCGGCGTAGGCGGCGTGCCGGGCCGGACCCCGCAGGTCGCGGGCCGCGCCCATGGCGTGACCGCCGGCGGCCCGGGCCGCCATCATGTTCAGCTCGCCCCGCACCCAGGCCCGGGCCCCCTCGATGGCCTGCCGCGGGCGCGGGTCCTGGGGCCGGACCGATTCGAACATTCCCAGCACATGCTCGGCGCAGGCGGCCGCCCAGAGCGCCAGCAGCCGGTGATCCGCGTCGGTCAGGGTGCCGCCGCGCCGGACGGTGATCAAACGCGGGTCCCGGACGGTCGGCAGGATCACCCGAGAATCAATAGCACCGTCAGGTCAGCCCGGTGGGCGGGGGCAGGCTGATGCCGGGGTGAGCCGCCAGTAGTAGGGACCTCAACAGCGCCTCGCTGGTCGCGTAACCGCCCTCGCCGAACTGGGTGTGCCGGAGCACGCCCTGGGCGTCGACGAGGTACTGGGCCGGCCAGTACGCATTCCGGTACGCGGTCCAGGTGGCGCCGTGGTCGTCCATGGCCACCGGGTAGACCACCTTCTGCGCGGTCATCGCGTCGCGCAGTTGAGCCGGGTCCTTCTCGAAGGAGAACTCCGGGGTGTGCACGCCGATGACTTCCAGCCCGGCGTCGTGATAGCGCTGGTACCAGGCGTTCAGATAGGGCTGGACGTGCTGGCAGTTGATGCAGGAGAAAGCCCAGAAGTCCACCAGGACAACGGATCCCCGGAGGTCCGCGAGCGTGACCGGGCGGTCGTCGGGGGTGTTGAACCAGCGGGTCAGACCGGTCAGCGTCGCGGCCGGCCCGCAGTTGGCCAGCGCCGGGGCGCCGGCCACACAACTACCCGCCGGCCCGGAGATCGCGTTCGCGGGGTGGTCGGTGGGGGTTGTCGTGGTGGTGGTCTGGCCGAGCGCGGATTGCACCGCGGGGGCGTTCTCCACTCGGTTCTGCAGGGCCTGGGTGTAGCTGGGCACCGATCGGGTCAACCCATCGGTCAAGTTGAACGCCAGGGCCACGGCCAGGGCCAGCAGCACCACCCCGCCGACCCGCCGCGTGGTCACCGCCCACCGCCGCAGCAGCCGCTGGCCGGCGAAGGCGATGATCAGCAGCGGGATGGCGGTCCCCACGGCGAAGGCCACGGTGAGCACGACGATGCCGCCCGAAAACCGACCGGTGGTACCGGCAATGGCGATGGCCGCGAGCACCGGACCCGCGCACGGCACGTAGAGCGTGCCCAGGGCCAGCCCGAGCCCGAAGCCGCCCGCGCTGCCCGGGCGGACACCCCGCCAACGCTGGAACGGACGCTGCAGCAGCTCCTCCACCCGGGGGAACAGCAGGGCCAGCCCGATGATCACCAAGGCGGCCAGCCCCGCCCAACGCAGCAGCGAGGCGGGCAGGTGCAGGGCGGCCAGCACCACCGACCCCAGCAGCACGACCAGGCTGAAGCTGACCACCAGGCCGGCCACCACCAGCACCGGGCGCCGCGCCGCGGTCAACAACGGCGGCAACACCGGGAGCACGCAGGGCGAGATCCCGGCGAGCATTCCGCCCAACAGTCCGATCCCGACCAACGGCAGCACGCTGTCAATTCTGACCAACCCGCTGGGAAAAAGAACTTACGAGTCCGGAACGAGCGGCGAGATCGGACCGTGATGGTGCGCGGGACAACCGGCCCGACCCTGGTCCGTCCTTATCGCAACGGCCCGGTCTGGGGAGAGTCGGCCGCCACAATCAATCACGACATACGTTGCTGTGTTTGCATTCTCGTGCGAACACAAGCACGTTCTCGAGACCACAAAAAGGGGATGGGCACGATGAACAAGACAATCCTGGGCCGCGGGTGGGCTGCGGTCTGCGCCTTGGTGCTGCTCGCCGGATGTACCGCGACGCGCACCGGATCGGCGTCGCCGTCGAGCGCTCCGGGCTCCGCAGCAAGCCCGGCCGGCGCGGCATCGGCATCGGCATCGGCGACCGCCACTGTGTCGGGGGTGGTGCTGCGATCGGCGGTGGTGCTCACCGGGGCGTCGGCTTCGGTGACGACGTCGGCTTCGGTCCGCACCGTCCCGACGGCCACGTCGCCGCGAGCAACCGTTACCACCGCGTCCAGCACGCCGACCGTGACGGTGACCCCGATCGCGATGGTCACCAGCACCTCGACCAGCAGCCCGACCGCCGCCGCCGCGGCGCTGTCGCCTAGTTACTCCTGCCCCACACCCGCCGAGCTCGATCCCTCCCACCACAGCACCGCGGTCGAGTGCTTCGACGGGAACCGCTGGCTGGTCACGTCCGGTGTGTATCCCGACGGCGAGCCATTGGACGGGATCGGAGTCGTGCACCAGGGCAGCCCCGGGGTCTACCAGGTGGTCGACGGCGGGTCCGATCTGGCCGGCCTGGACGACCAATTGACAGCGGAGGGTGTGCCCGACGACCTGGTCGCCCACCTGGCCGAGGGCAAGGCGTTGGATCACCGGACCCGGTACGACCACCCGCTGGCCGACTTCCTGACTACCTGGGACCGGCACACCAGCGAACTCGTGTTGGGCGGCAACGGCTCCGGCGCGATGCATCTGGGCAGTGGCTGCTGCAATTCGATCTCCGTGCCGCTGACCTTGAAAACCGATGACTACGACGGGGTGCTGACGGCCGTGTCCGGGGCGGCGAGTTACGTCGGGACCGGGATGACATCGATCAAGGTGGCGGTGGGCACCGTGGTCTTCTTCCACTTCGAGCAGGGCGCCGGCGGACCGGTGTTGATCTCGACCGACCCCACCCACCCGGGCGGCGCCACGATCGTGTGGTGCGGCGCGAACTACGACCAACGCTGCGGCGCCTGACCGTACGCCCACGCGGGTCCGGGGAGAATGACGCGAATCTGCTGTTCCCCGGCCCGCGAGGAGCTCGACCGATGACGCCTGTGGTGCGCCGCCTGGCCGCGGCCGCGGTGCTTTCCTGCTGCGCCGCCTGCTCGACTCCGGTCGCCGGCAGCTCGTCCGTCGGCCCCACCCCACGTTCGGCCAGCTTGTTCTCGACCGCGTCGCGGACGAGCTCGGTCTCGGTGGTCACCATCCCCGCCTCGCTGATCCCGTACAGCCGACTCACTGCCGCGCCGACGTCGATCCCGTCGTCCCCGGCCACCACCGTGGCCACCCCGACCCCGACCCCGACTTCTGCGCCCACTCCGAAGCCTGCGCCGACGACGCCCCCGACCGCGCCGCCGACGACGCCCCCGACCACTTCGGTCCGCACCACCACCAGCACCATCACGATCACCAGTCGGCCGACCACCATCCCCCCGGCCGCCCTGACCTGCCCGCCACCCCACTTGCTGCCGGCTCCGGAGAGCATCAGGTTCACCAAGGTCGAGTGCTACGACGGGGCCACCTGGTTGGTCGCCTCGGGTGTGTACCCCGACGGCGGTGAGGTGGACGGGGTCACGATCGTGCACCAAACCGGGCCGGGCCGCTTCGCAGTCTTCGGCTCGGGTTCGGACTTCTCCGATTCGCAGGACTCGTTCCGGGCCGCCGGCATGCCCGCGGACCTCATCGGGTATTTGGTGAACGGCCAGCCGGCCGCTCACGAGACCAGGACCGAGAGTTGAACGTCCGGAAAACGCTGCTGGCGCTGGCTGCGCTGGCCCTGCTGGCCGGGTGCAGTGCGACCTCCACCGCCTCCGCCACCACCACCACCGTCATAAACACCGGCAGTTCGAGCCCTCCCGCGCCGCCCTCCGTCGCCGCATCCTCGACCGCCGCCCCGTCCTCGACCGTCGGCCCGTCCTCTACCGCAGCTCCCCGATCGACGCCGAGCGTGGTCACTTCGACCATCACCCGCACCCAGTCCGGAACGACCAGCATCATCGGGGCGCCGCCGTCGACACCGGAGCCGGCCCCGGTGCAGGCTGAGTGCCCGTACCTTTCGGCCGACGTGGTCTCCGACATCACCGGTCAGCACCACGGTCCGACCCAGGTGGTCAACGTGGCCCCGCAACCGATCTGCGTGTTCTATCGGTCCGACGGCGGTTGGCTGGCCTCGGTCCGGATCATCGCCGCCGATTCGCCTGGCGCCGCCGTGGCCGCGGTCAACCAGCACGTCCCGATCGAGGGATCCCAGCCGGCCAGCCAGCCCGCCGGCTGGACCGGCGGCTCCAAGTCGGTCGGTGCGAAGGTGGCCGACTGCACCGACTGTCATTCCTGGTACGCGGTGTCCAAAGGCAAGATCGCCGTGGTGGCCGAGCAGAACGAGACGCCATCGATCAAGGCCCGGTCCATCGCCATCTGCGCGATCGTCAACCTGAAGCTGGCCGACATCCCGCTGCCGGACTACTGCACCGCCGGCTGACTACTCGGTCCGCAGCCCACTCGGCCGAGTCGCGCGGCGCAGCATCGGCACCGTGGCCAGCGCCACCAGGACGACGAACCCGATCGCGACCGCGGCCATCCAGCCCGCGCTGCGCCCCGCCACACCCAGAGGCGATGCGAACTGGCGGAGCAGCACGTTGGCCAGGAACGAGCCGAAGGCCACCGCAATCACGGCGCCCACGGCGATGGGGATGGCAGCGCCCCACACCTGAGCCCGGATCAGCAATTGCCGGGGTACTCCGGCGGCAGCGGCCAAAGCCAGGCTGCGTCGCCGCTCGGTCACCATCTCCGCGGTGATCACGAACTGGCCGAGCGCGCACACCACCAGGCCGAGCAGCGACCCGATGATCAGGCCCGGTACGACCAGGCCGAGCACTCCTCCGACCGTCCCCCCCGGCGGAGCGAACGATCCGGCCGCGCGCCAACCGTAGGGCGCCAGCGCGTCCCGGGCCGCCGGGGCGGCGGATTCGGGCAGGGCAGCCATGAGGTGGATCGTCTGCGGTCCGCTCGCCACCGTGGGCAGTTCTCGCAGGTAGGCGGCCGGGGTCATCCAGATCCCGGGGAAGTGCTTGGCCCTCACCTCCACCACGGTGGCCGGCACCGTCCAGCCGGGGCCGTCCGCGTCATCTGACGTGGCCACCGCTTCCCCCACCGCGGGCGTGGAGTCAACGCTGGTCGAGGGTTGGCTCACCCGGAAGATGTCCCCGTCCACGCAGGTGGGAATGTCCGCGACGGTGCGCAGGGTTGCGCAATCGGCCACGTGGATCACGTCGGGCCTGATTCCGATGAATACGGTCAGCTCGCCCAGGCCGGCCACCTGACGGAGCTGTTCCCGGACGCCGGCCAGGTCGGCCACCGTGGACACCTCGACCTGGCCCTCGGAGAGCACGCTTCCGTCCGACTGGATGTCACCGGCCGGTTGCAGCACGTTGCCCAGGCTGATCAGGGTGACCATGGCGATCGCCCCGGCCAGGGCCAGGGCGACCCCGCCGGCCGAACGTGCCGCCGTGATCGGGTCCTGCTGGATCCGGCCGATGGCCAGCCGCAGCGCGGGGCCACCCGCAATCCACCGCCGTGAGAGCCGATCCAACAGCCACGGCAGCGTGACCGGCACGCAGCACAACAGCAGCACCGCCGGGGCCACCGTCGGAACGAACCAACCCGAGAAGGCAGACAGTAATCCGATCGTCGAAACCGCCGCGACCAGCACGGACAACAGAACGAAAGCCAGCCGCCAGCCGCCCTTCGGGCGGGCGGCGGGTCGTCGGACCACCCCGAGAGGTTCGACGAGCCGCCGCCGTGACCCGATCAGCGCAGGCTGTACTGCGACCGCCAGCACGACCGCCGTCAGTGCGGCGGCATAGACCGTGCCGGGCCAGATGTCGCCGGGCGCAAATCCGTGGCCGTCGACCGACAACCGGGGGCCGAGACGTCGGATCGACACGAAGCCGATCCAACCCAGGGCGACGCCGACCAACCCGGTCACGGCGGCGTCCACCGTTCCGATTCGGCGCAGCCGTTCCGGGCCTGCGCCGAGGAGCCGGATCGCGGCCAACCGGCGATCTCGAGCGGCCCCGCCCAGCCGACCCGCCAACGCCACGAACAGCAGCAACGACACCACCAACACGGTGCCCCCGGCGACGAGCACCGTGCTCAACCGCCGGCCGAGCCCGTACTCCGCGAGGGCGGGCCGCCAACGATCACCCGAGCCACCGACGATCGGATAGTTGTTATCGCCCCTGGGAAGGTTGCGGACGCCCAGGTAAAAGGTGAGATCGGCCGGGCCAGGCAACACCGCCGGGTCGATCGTGCCGACGATGGTTGCGCCCAGTTGCTGCGCCCACCGGGTGTCCGAGCGCACTCGCTGCGCCAGGGCAGGAGATACGTACACCTGACCGGGCTGCGGCCAGCCCGCGATCCCGGGCGGTGGGGCGGGGTTCGCGCTCAACGCGGCCAGCGCGGTCCCGGTCGCGGTCTGCCCGTCGACGGTCACCGTCGCGTCATGCCAACGGAAAGTGCCGGTCGGATGGGTCAGAACGGGCTCGGACAGACGTTCCGAACGGTGCTGGATCGCCGGAGACACCGAACCCAGGAGTAGCAGCACAAACAGACACAGCCCGATTCCGGTGGCGGCCAACAGAACTCGGACGACGTCCTTCCGCCCGCCGGCCCGGGCCAACCGCAGGGCCAGGAAAACGTCGACCCGCCAGCGCGCGATCACCTGGTCATCACTGCGGCGGCTGACGTCAAGGTCGCCACCCGACCGTCCCGGACCACGACCTCGCGGTCGGACCAGGCGGCCACCCGGGGCTCGTGCGTGACGATGATCAGCGCCGCGTCCAGGTCCCGGACCGCGGCGGTGAGCAGGTTCAGCACCTTTTCGCCGGTCAGGGTATCCAGAGCCCCGGTGGGCTCGTCGGCGAAGACCACCGACGGCGCACCGATCAGGGCTCGGGCCACCGCCACTCGCTGAGCTTGCCCACCCGAGATCACTCCTGGAGAAAGGTCGGCCACATCGGCCACGCCCAACCGGCTCAGCCATTCCCGCGCCGCGACGTGCGCGGCCTTCCGGCCGAGGCCGTCGAGCCGCAGCGGGAGGGCCACGTTCTCCAGGCAGGTCAGCTCGGAGAGCAGTTGGCCGAACTGGAAGACGAACCCGAACTCGGTCCGGCGCAGCTCGGACCGCCGCCGGTCGGACATCGCGGTCAGGTCCTGATCGCCGAACCGGACCGACCCGCTGTCCGGCGCGACGATCCCGGCCAGGCAATGCAGCAGCGTCGACTTACCCGATCCGGACGGGCCCATCACGGCAACGACCTCACCTGCGTCGATGCTCAAGTCCGCGCCGGACAGGGCGGGCGTGGCGCCGAATGACTTGGTCAGGCCGACGGCCTGCAGGAGCGCGGTCATCGCTGCTCTCCCAGGCTGCCGGCGAGTTCGGCCAAGCGGTCGGCGGTCAGATCGAGCCAGCGCAAGTCGGCCTCCAGGTGGAACAGGGCGTGGTCACAGATGAGCTGGTCGGCCAGGTCGCCCGCACGTTTGCGGCGGTTGAATTCACGCATCGCGGTCAGGTGCTCGGCCCGCTGGGCATCGAGAATCTGACCGGCCGATCGATGGGACATCAACGCCAGCACCACCTTGGTGTAGAGGGTGTTCTGCAGGTACTCCGCGGGCTTTTCCGGAGTCGAGAGCCACGTATCGAGATCGGTCACGCCGGCATCGGTGATGCTGTAGCGCTTGCGGTCCGGGCCGTCACCGGCCTCGGCCCCATCGGCACTGACCAGGCCGTTCCGGAGTAGGCGGGCCAGCGTCGCGTACACCTGCCCGTAGGCCAGCGGACGGTCGCCCGGGAAGAGCGTGTCGTGCGCCCGCTTGAGCTCGTAGCCATGCGTGGAGCCGGCATTGAGCAGCCCC
Organism: Nakamurella sp.; assembly: GCA_965277905.1. GTDB lineage: Bacteria > Actinomycetota > Actinomycetes > Mycobacteriales > Nakamurellaceae > Nakamurella. The sequence goes on along the minus strand of CBDIDW010000006.1, from coordinate 1,705,666 downwards.
AGCAGGGTGTGGGAGACGGTCACGAGCTCACTATACACTGCATGTATACATCGAGAGGATTCCGGTGCCCTGATGCGTATCGAGGGGTGCGAAAGGGCGGAGATGGCAGGATGGCCGGGTGACCACCCAGTACGCGACCCTGCACACCAACGTCGGCGACATCCGCATCCAGCTGTTCCCCGACCACGCGCCCAAGACCGTGCGGAACTTCGTCGGCCTGGCCGACGGATCCGCCAAGTACTCGACCAAGAACGCCAAAGGCGAGGCCTCCGGAGCCTTCTACGACGGCTCGATCTTCCACCGGGTCATCGAGGGCTTCATGATCCAGGGCGGTGACCCGACCGGTACCGGTCGCGGTGGCCCCGGCTACACCTTCGCCGACGAGTTCCACCCCGAACTCAGCTTCAACAAGCCCTATTTGCTGGCCATGGCCAATGCCGGGCCGGGTACGAACGGCTCACAGTTCTTCGTCACCGTGGGCAGCCCGAACTGGCTGAACCGCAAGCACACGATCTTCGGCGAGGTCGCCGACGCCGACTCCCGGGCCGTGGTGGACAAGATCGCCACCGCCCCGACCGGATCCTTCGACCGGCCCAAGGACGACGTGGTCATCGAGTCGATCACCGTCTCGGAGGACTAGGCAAGGCGGAACAGGCGGGTCGCCTTCCCATGTCCGTACCCACCGGACCGGCATATCCGGCCCCGCCGCCGGAATTCTGCGCCTTCCATCCGGATCGCCCGACCGCGCTGCACTGCACCCGATGCGGTCGGCCGGCCTGTCCGGAGTGTCTGACCCCGGCCAGCGTCGGCTTCCACTGCCGGGCCTGCGTGGCCGAAGCCCGCGGTACCCAGCGGGCCGCCGTCTCGATCGCCGGTGCCCCGGTCGTCCAGCGCCGGCCGATCGCCACCTACGCGCTCATCGCCGTGAACGTGATCATCTATGTGATCACCGCGGCCCAGGCCAAGTCTCTGGTCGAACCGTCTCGCTCCAACCTTTTCGAGCAGGGTGCGTTGTTCCCGGAGCTGGTCGCGGCCGGGCAGTGGTGGCGAATGCTGAGCTCGGGCTTTCTGCACGTGAGCGTTGAACACATCGCTCTGAACATGGTCAGCCTGTACTTGCTCGGGATGCCCCTGGAGCGGGTGCTCGGACCGGCCCGGTACCTGGTCGTCTATTTCTTATCGCTGCTCGGCGGGTCTGTCGCGGTGCTGTTGGTGGGGCAGCCCGAGGTCCCTACCGCGGGCGCATCGGGCGCGATCTTCGGCCTTTTGGGGGCCTTGTTCGTGACCTTCCGGCGGCTGCGGCTGGACCCCCGGCAGCTGATCATCGTGGTCGTGCTCAACCTGGTCATCAGCTTCACCGTGCCCGGAATCTCCTGGCAGGCGCACATCGGCGGGCTGCTGATCGGCGCGGCGGCCGGCGCGGTCATGGTCTATCCGCCGCTGCGGACCCGACGGGCCTGGCAGGTGGGCGGGTCGATCGGCATTGCCGTGGTTCTGGTCGTCGTCTCCGTCGGTTTCGCCGTGACCCACACGCCGCAGTTCTGCTCGGTCTCGAACGGCTACTTTTTGCCCTGTTGACTCAGGGTCCGCAGCACGGCGGCGACCTCGGCCGGATCGGTGCCCAGGTCGAGCCGGCCCAGCACGATCAAGGTGTCGTCGACCAGGTCGAGCTCGAGGGTGGTCGTGGACAGGCCCCGGCGCCGGCGGGTGGGAGTGCTGACCCGAGCCAGCTCATCCCAGCGTCGAGGCACCTGGCCGAACACGGTGCGGATGACGAACCCGTCCGCGTCGGCGGTCAGCCGCCGCCGGTAGCGCAGCGCCACTCCGGCCGTGAGCAGCAGGGCGACGGCCACCAACCCGGCCACCAAGCGGTCCTCGGGCGGGCCGGCCAGGACGCACCAGAGCACCGCGAGTACGGCGGCTCCCAGCGGCACCGCCGCCAGTCGGGGCCGAATGCCCCAGCTCAGTGGGACCGATTCCACCGTGAGAGCAGACGACTCAACGCCACCGCATGGTCATCAGCAGCCCGACGATCATCAGCGCGAACCCGATGAGAAAGTTCCAGCTGCCCAACGCGGACAGGAAGTGGATATCGGAGCCCCACAGGTAGTAGCCGACCAGCCAGATCAGGCCCAGCACCATGAAGCCGAGCATGATGCCGATGTAGATCGGCCCGGAGGGTGCGGCGACATGCGCCCGGGTATTCACCCGGGCCTGGACGTTCGCCGTCGTCGACGAACTCGCCGTCGCCGTCGCGACTTTCTTACGGACCTTGGACTTGGGCACAACTTCCTCCGGCGCATTCACCTGCTGCCCGGATAACCGGGACCGTACATCAACCCCTCTAGCGTACTGGGTCGGGGCCCAACTCGACGATGACGCAGGTCAGGGTGGGCGCCGGGCACAGGAGACAGGATGAGCGACGAGGGCCAGGAGCCGACTCGGGCCAGTGGCTGGCAGCCGCAATCGGAGGACGTCGGGACACCTCGGGCGACCCCCTGGGAGCGCCGCCCGGTGACCGCCTCGACCGGCGGGGAAACCGGGCCGGATCTGGTGGGCCGACACGCCGCTGGGCCGAGCCCGGCGCCGACAGTCGAGCCTTCGGTCGCGCCAGGGGACGAGCCGCCGACCACCGTGCTGGACCCGGCCCCGATCGAGCCCGTACCCGCCCCGTCCCGGGACGTGGTGCGAATGGTGGCCCGCGGGGTCGGCCAGACCCTGATCACCGCCGGGCTGGTGGTGCTGCTGTTCGTCGTCTACGAGCTCTGGATCACCGACATCTTCTCGGCCCACAAGCAGGCCGCGGCCACCGCGGCCATCGATCAGGCGTGGAGCTCCGTGGGGTCGTCGGCCCCGTCGGCTCCCTCGGCGGCCACGTCCGGCCAAACCCCGGCGGGGTCGGGAGCGTCGGCCTCGGGCGCGTCCAAGGTGGTCACCGTGTCCGACCCGAACAAGCTGGTGACCGACCCCCGGACGCGCAAGGTCGACTATCAGACCGAGGTCGGCGAGGGCTTCGCCAAGATCTTCATTCCCAGCTTCGGGCCCGACTACGTCTACACCGTGATCGAGGGCACCAACGCCGACGACCTGGACGTCGGGCCGGGACACTACGAGGGCACCCAGCTTCCGGGCCAGCCGGGCAACTTCGCCATGGCCGGTCATCGGGTGTCCAAGGGGTCACCGTTCAACGCGCTGGGCCAGCTCAACTCCTGCGACGCGCTCGTCATCGAGACCAAGAACGACTGGTTCGTCTACCGGGTGCTGCCCATGCCGAACGAGGTGAACGGCTGGAACGCCGCCGGCCACGCGCATTGCGCCGGGGTGACCCCGATGACCGGCTCCTACCAGGGCGTCGTCGGCCGCGAGATCACCGACCCGTCCGACTACGCGCAGGTCGAGCCGGTGCCGCACGTGGACTCGGCGGTCGTGCCGGCGAGCGCCCAGCGGCTGATCACCCTGACCACCTGTCATCCGCAGTTCTCCGACACGCAACGGATGATCATTCACGGAGTGCTGGTGAAGTCGTATCAGAAGGCGGCCGGGTTCACCCCGCCGGAGCTCGGGGAGGGCTGAGGGTCGTGTACACCTGGATCTGGCGCCACCTGCCCGGACCACTCTCGGTCCGGATTCTCGAGGTCACCGTGCTCGTATTGGCCGTGGTCGCCTTGCTGTTCTTCGTGATCTTCCCCTGGCTCGAGCAGTATCTGCCCTTCGATCACGTGACCACCAACTAGGGATTCAGCTCGCGGACACCCGCAGCCGCTCGACGTCGAACTCGAGGGCGGGGACCAGGTCCGGGGCGGCCGGATCACCGCACTCGGCGAGCCAGTTCGCCAGCAGCCGGTGGCCACCCTGGGTCAGCACCGACTCGGGGTGGAACTGCACCCCTTCGACCGGGTGTTCCCGGTGTCGCAGGCCCATGATGACCCCGCCCGGGGTGCGCGCGGTGACCACGAGTTCGTCGGGCACGGTGCCGTCGACCACGGCCAGAGAGTGATACCTGGTCGCGGTGAACGGATTCGGTAGCCCCGCCAGGACGCCCGTGCGATCGTGTTCGACCAGCGACGTGCGTCCGTGCAGGAGTTCCTCGGCGCGATCGACCACCGCCCCGTAGACCTCGGCGATGGCCTGGTGGCCCAGGCAGACCCCCAGGATCGGCAGCCGGTCGGCACCCCACCGGATGACGTCCTCGGTCACTCCGGCGTCGCCGGGAGTGCCCGGACCGGGGGACAGCAGCACCCCGTCCACGCCCAATTGGCCGATCTCGGCGGTGGTCACCGCGTCATTGCGTCGGACCACGCAGTCCGCGCCCAACTGCTGCAGGTACTGCACCAGGTTGAACACGAAGCTGTCGTAGTTGTCGATCACCAGGATGCGCGCCACGCGGCCCAGCTTCCCAGACCGAGTGCGCCGGCGCACACGAATAGAGCCCGACCCGCGCCCGGGGAGGGGACCTGGGCGCGGGTCGGACGATTGATCGCCGGGACGTGAGCCCGGGACGCTGGGGTGCCCGCTCAGTTGGCGGCGGCCGAGCCCAGGGTGACCGTCACGGTCTGGGTCTGCGAGCCTCGCTGATAGGTCAGCTGCACGGTGCCGCCGGGGTTCTGCGAGCGAACCGCCGCGACCAGCGCGGTGCCGGTCTGGATGCTCTGGTTGCCGAGCTTGGTGATCACGTCGCCGGTTTTCAGGCCGGCTTTGTCCGCGGCCTGACCGGGGACGATCTGGCTCAACTTGGCCCCGGTGGACAGCGCGTCCTCACCGATCGAGGTGTTCGCGGTGACGCCGGCCGGAATGTAGTTCGCCGCGCCGACGCCGAGGACGGCCCGGCTGGCATGACCGGTGTTGATGATTTCCTGGGCGATCCGGTGGGCCTGATCGATGGGGATGGCGAAACCCACCCCGATGGAGCCCGACTCGGTCGAGCCCGACGAGGAACCGGAGGACGCGGTCGCGATGGCCGAGTTGATGCCGATGACAGCACCGTTCATGTCCACCAATGCTCCGCCGGAGTTCCCCGGGTTGATGGCCGCGTCGGTCTGGACGGCGTTGTAAACGGTGCCCTCGGAGGCCTGTTGCGACTGGTTCTGACTGCTGCTCCCGGCGGTGACCGGCCGGTTCAGGGCCGAGACAATGCCCGCGGTGACGGTGGAGGACAGGCCCAGGGGCGCGCCGATGGCCACCACTTGCTGGCCGACCTGCAGAGCGGCGGAACTGCCCAGGGTCGCCGGGGTCAGCCCGGACACGCCTTTGACCTTGATCACGGCCAAATCGTCGGTGGCGTCCGTACCCACCACCGTGGCCGTGGCGCCGGAGTCGTCGTTGAATCGGACCGTCAGCGTGGTCGCGCCGGCGACCACATGGTTGTTGGTCAGCACCAGGCCGTCGGCGGTCAGGATGACGCCGGACCCCTCGCCCTCGCTGCTGCTGCCCTGCGCGACGATCGAGACCACCGACGGAAGTACCTTGGCCGCCACGGTCTGGACCGAGCTGTTGCCCGCGGCAATGGTCACCGGACTGGCTGTTGAACTCGCCGGAGAAGCGGTGTCGGACACGCTCGTCGACTGGCCCGCCTTGGCCCCGAGCAGGCCGCCGCCGAACCCGGCGCCCAGGGCGAGCACGACGGTTGCGCCGATGATCGCCGCGGTGCGCCCGACCCGCGATGGCCGCTGGGTCACCGCAGTGGCCGCCGGAGCGGAATGACCGGGCTGGGCTCCGGTCGGCTGCGACTGTTCGTAGGGCAGGTAGCTGCCTGAGAAGCGGCTGGTGAAGGGTCCGGAGGACGCCCCCTCGGAGGACGTCGCCGACGTCGCCGACGCCGCCGAGGTGCCGGCGTAGCTGCCGTAGGCGCCTTGCTGGCTCCAGGGCGACGGTGAGGACAGCGCGCCGCTCGGGCGCGACTGCCAGGTCGTCGGCTCGGCCCGATGGATCGGGCCGGTCACCGGCTCGTCCTCCTGCGCCGCGACACCGGAGGGATCCGCCGGACCGGCCGCGACCGACGACGCGCCCGACGCCGGTTCGCTCGCGTCGAAGCCCCTCGGCGACGGTGTCGCCGGGGGATCGGTCGGGGCGAGCTGGTCAGGCTGGTGATCCGGACGATCAGGGTGCTGGTCGGTCATGTATCCCACTGTGCCCGCGCGCCGTGTGGAACGGTTGAGCGGGGCTGTGAGTCAGTCGGTGGACTTCCTGTCAGGACCTTGTGAGGACCGGACCGGGTGAGATCAGCGGCTGGGCGTCGCCGGCGGCCCGACCGTCGGCGGCCCGACTGTCGGCCCGACGGTCGGCCCCACCGTCGGGCGCGGCGAGGTGGTGGGCGGTGGCGGCGGCGGCGGCGTGTAGCTGCCGTAGTGCCGGATCGTCACCGTCTGGTCCCACGGGATCTCCTGCCCCGGGCTGGGATCGACTGAGATGACCTTGTTGGCCAGGTCGGCCGACGGTGCCGTCACCGTCACGCCGTTCACATTGGGGAGGTTGGCCGCCTGCACGGCCCCGAGCGCATCGTCGTAGGACTGGCCCGCGTAGATGGAGGGCATCGGCACAGTTTCCTTCAGCTGCTCGGTCAAGGTGATCTGCTGGGTCTTGTTCAACGTGGAGTTGGCGGCCGCGCTCTGCGCAGTCACGAGGTTGTACAGGGCCGGGGTTCGGGTCTGCTGGGTCGTCACCGAGACAGTCGCCGAGGTCCCCAACCAGCCCGCCTGACGCAGTTTGTTGACCGCATCGTCCTTGCCCAGATTGGACACGTCCGGCACCACGAACAGTGAGTTGTCGGAGGTCTGCAGGGTGATCGGGGTGTCGCCGACGACCTTGTCGCCGGCCTTCACCCCGACCAGCGCCTTGACCTGGTCCAGCGGCTCGACCCCGGGCACCTGCGATTTCACCGCGTCCAACCCGGCGCTCTTGAGCTCGGCCTGAGCGGCCGTGAAGGACTTGCCCACCAGGTCACTAGGCACGGGCACGTAGTTGGGGCCCGAACTGATCGTGACGGTGACGGTGGCACCCGGAGCGATCTGCTGGTTCGCGGCCGGATTCTGGCCGATGACCTTGCCCTGGTTGGTCTGCGAGACCGCGGTCTGTTCCTTGTAGACCAGGTTGGCCTTCTGCAGGGTGAGCTTGGCCGTGGTCGCGTCCATGCCGGTCAGATCGGGCACGGGCACAGCGGCCACCGCCTGGCCGACCTGCAGATCGACGGTGTCGCCCGCCCTGACCACGGTGCCCTGGCTGGGGGTCTGCTTGAGGACCTTGCCGACAAGCCCAGGGTCGGAAGAATCGACCAACTTGATGGTCCCGACGGCCAGGCCGGCACTCAGAATGCTGGCCTGGGCCGCGGCCCGGGTCTGACCCTCGACCTGGGGCACTGCCACCTGCCTGGCCACGGCCGTCGTCGAGGTGATCTTGAGGGTGACGTAGATGGCGCCGGCCAGCAGGGCCAGGCAGAGCACACCGATGCCGACGAAGCCCCAGACCTTGCGCGAGCGATCCGGTTCGTCCTCCTCTTCCCAATTCTCCGGCCCGCCGCGCCTGGGCGGGGCCAGCAACGGGGCCGGCGGGACCGCTCCGACCTGCATCGGGGTGGCCCGCATGAGCTGGGTGCGCTCGTCGTCGGTCATCAACGGGGTGGCCTGGACGGCCTGGCCGGACAGCGCCCGCACCAGGTCGGCCCGCATCTCGGCGGCCGTCTGGTAGCGGTTCAGCGGGTTCTTGTTCAGCGCCTTGAGAACGATCGCGTCGAGTTCCTTGGGCAGCCCCGGCTTGACGTCGCTGGGTGCCCTGGGCTGCTCACGAACGTGCTGGTAGGCGACCGCGACGGGGGAGTCGCCGGTGAACGGCGGGGCTCCGGTGATCAGCTCGAACAGCACGCAGCCGGTGGCGTACACGTCGGAACGGGCGTCGACGGCCTCGCCGCGGGCCTGCTCCGGGGACAGGTACTGGGCCGTGCCGATGACCGCGGCGGTCGCCGTCATGGTCGACTGGCCGTCGGCCACGGCCCGGGCGATGCCGAAGTCCATCACCTTGACCGCGCCGGCCCGGGTGAGCATGACGTTCGCAGGCTTGATGTCACGGTGGACGATGCCGTGGCGATGGGAGAAATCGAGCGCCGCACAGATGTCGGCGGTGATCTCCATGGCCCGCCGGGGCGCCAGGGATCCCTCCCGTTTCAGCAGATCGCGCAGGGTCTCACCGTCCACGTACTCCATCACGATGTACGGGATGGGGCCGGTTTCGCCGTGCGTCTCGCCGGTGTCGTACACGGCCACGATGGCCGGGTGGTTCAGCGAGGCCGCGTTCTGGGCCTCGCGGCGGAAACGGGCTTGAAAGGAGGGGTCGCGGGCCAGATCGGCGCGCAGCACCTTGACGGCCACGTCACGGCCCAGCCGGAGGTCGCGGCCGCGGTGCACCTCGGACATGCCGCCGAAACCGAGCGTGTCGCCGACCTGGTAGCGGTCGCCGAACAAGGTGCCGGTCATCGGTGTCCTCGCCAGCAGGTGGTCGTCGGGGGTCGTCGGGGGCATGAGTGGGTGCCGTGGTTCCTGTCCGGGTTCCGGTGTCGGGGCGGTCGGGCCGCGCCATCGACCGGACCCGCCAGGTGCGGGCAGGCTCCAGCCATGGACGTAGCCCTGGAGTTCACGACGTACGCGCGCGCCTGTGGGTTGCCTGCCATGGAAAGAAAGCACCTCATCTGTCGAAAACTCTCGGGGGAACGACGCTCGGTGACGCGGAACTGGCCGGGGCGAGTCGCGGATCCGCGCCGCCGCTGCGAGTGGATCGAACCGCCAACACCGCGGCCAGCGCGACCAGGGCCAGGACGACCACCACGATCAGCACCGCGATGCCGGTGCGGCGGCTCGCGGTGACGAGAACAGGATGGGCCGGGTGCGCGACCGGCGCCGGGGCCATGGTGGGCGCCGACGCCATGGGTCGGGCCGCCCCGACCGGGACCGGCGGCCTGAGCACGGCCGTCGCCCCCGCGGACGGCGCCACCGCCCCGGTGAGCGGGCCGGCCGGCGGCAGCGACACTCCCGAGCGCACGGCGCCGACCGCCCGGGCCAGGGCGGCGCCGTCGACGAACCGCCGGGACGGGTCCTTGGCCAGCATCTGCATCACCAGCCCAGCCACCGGGGGCGGCACATCGGGGGGGAGCGGCGGCGGCGGCTCCCGGACCTGCTGCATGGCGACGGCCACCGGATGATCGGCGGCGAACGGGCGCCGGCCGGCCAGGCATTCATAGGCCACCACACCGAGCGCGTAGACATCGGAGGCGGGCATGGCCTCGTGGCCGGCGGCCTGCTCCGGGGACAGGTACTGGGCCGTCCCCATGACCATCCCGCCCCTGGTCAGCGGCACCTGGTGGGCGACCTTGGCGATGCCGAAGTCGGTGATCTTGACCTGGCCGGTGGGGGTGATCAGGATGTTGCCCGGCTTGATGTCGCGATGCACCAGCGACCTGGAGTGGGCCACCTGAAGGGCACGTCCGGACTGTTCCAGCACGTCCAGGGTGCGGGACATGGACAGCCGCGGGGTCCGGGCCAGGACCGAGGAGAGCGGCTCGCCGATGACCAGTTCCATGACCAGGAAAGCAGTGTCCCGGGGTCCGCCGGCGATGGAGGCGACCTCGCCGTAGTCGTACACGGCAGCGATCCCGGAGTGGTTGAGCGAGGCGGTGATTCGGGCCTCGGAGCGGAACCGGTCCACGAACTCCGGGTCGCTGGTCAGTTCGGACTTGAGGATCTTCACGGCCACGCTCCGGGCCAGCCGGGTGTCGTCGGCGGCCCAGACCTCACCCATGCCCCCGACCGCAATGCGGTGGGTGAGCCGGTAGCGGTCGGAGAGCAGCAGCCCGGGGGTGAGAGCCATCAGTTCCCCGGCGAGAGGGCGGCAGCGATGACCTGCCGGCCGATCGGGCTGGCCAATTTACCGCCGGTGGCATCCAGGGCACCGTTCCCGCCGTTTTCCACCAGTACCGCCACCGCGACCTTCGGGTTGTCCGCGGGGGCGAAGGCCACGTACCAGCACTGCGGCGGGGTGTTCTTGGGGTCGGTGCCGTGCTCGGCGGTCCCGGTTTTGGAGGCGATGGTCGTATTGGCGATGGCCCCGGCGCCCGCCGTGTCCTTCTCCGACTCGATCATCATGGTCGTGATCTCGTCGGCCACGGCCGAGGGGATGGCCGAGGCGTTGGCCACCGCCGGAGTGGTCGTGCTGATCACGGTCAGGTCCGGGGCGGTGACCTTGCTGACCAGTTGAGGCGCCATCCGGACCCCGTGGTTGGCGATGGTGGCCGCGATGATCGCGTTCTGCATGACGGTGAATTGCACGTCCCGCTGCCCGATCCCGGTCTGGGCCAGTGCGGCCTGGTCGGGGATCTCGCCGACGCTGGAGCCGACCACCGGATTCGGCATGGTGAACCCGGCCGGATCCACGCCCAGGGCCGTCGCCTCGGCCTTGATCGTGTCCGCCCCCAGGGCCATGGCGACCTGCGCGAACGCGGTGTTGCAGGAGTGGGCCAGGGCCTGGGTCAGGGTGACGTCGGCACCCCCGCCGTCGCCGCAGGTCTCGCCCTCGAAGTTGGACAAGGTGCCGCCGCCGGGCAGCGAGAGGGTGGAGGCGCCGGTGACCATGGTGTCTGGGGTGTAGGTGTGCTGCAGCGCGGCTGCCGAGACCACGAGCTTGAAGGTCGAGCCGGGCGGATAGCGCACCCCGGTGGCCCGGTTCAGCCGTTGGGACGGGGTCGAGTTGTTGATGAGGTCCGACTCGGTCTTCTGGATCGCCGGCGAGTGGTCGGCCAGCGGGGTCGGGTCGTAGGTCGGGGTGCTCGCCAGGGCCAGGATGTTGCCGGTGGAGGGCTGCAGGGCCACCACCGCGCCGGTGTAGCCGGCGGACGTCAACGCGTTGTAGGCCGCCTCCTGCACGCTCTTGACAATGGTCAACTGCACGTTGCCACCGCGTGCCGCCCGGCCGGTGAGGAGGTCGGACAACTGCCCGCCGACCAAGGCGTCGTCGTCCCCGGACAGGATCGAATTCATCGAGTGCTCGATGCCGGTGGTGCCGTACAGCGAGGAGAAGTAGCCCGTCACCGGCAAATAAGCGCCTGGACCCGGCGGCTGGGGCACGCCGCCCAGATACTTCCGCTGGTATTTGAACGAGTCGTTGCTGGGGTCGGAGCGGGCGAGCACATTCCCGCCGGCGTCGGTGATCTGCCCACGGGCCCGGGTGAGCTCGTCGAGCTGGCTGCGGGTGTTGTTCGGGTCGGCCCGCAGCGACGCCGACTGGACGACCTGCACCCAGGTGAAGTTGGCCAGCAGGGCCACGATCAAGACCGTCACGGCCATGCCCAGCCGCCGGTAGGAGCGCCTCACGGACTCGCTCGTTTCGACAGCCCGACCACCGGCACCATTGCCGTGGGCGCCTCGGTGAGCGACTCCGGCACGCGCTTGACCGGCGGCTCCAGCGGGGGCGGGCGCCGCGAGGAGTCGGAGATCCGGACCAGCAGGGCCAGCACGATGTAGTTGGAGAGCAGGCTGGACCCGCCGTAGGACAGGAACGGCGTGGTCAGGCCGGTGAGCGGGATGAGCCGGGTGACCCCACCGACCACGATGAACATTTGAAAGACCAGGGCGAAGGACAGCCCCCCGGCCAGCAGGGCGCCGAAGGTGTCCTTGACCGAGATGGCCGCGCGCAACCCGCGTCCGCCCAGCAGCAAATAGCACATCAGGATCGCCGCGATCCCGACCAGGCCGAGTTCCTCACCCAGGGCCGCCGAGATGAAGTCGGTGTTCGCGAACGGCACGGCGTCCGGGTGTCCGGCGCCCAGGCCGGTGCCGAAGATGCCGCCGTTGGCCAGGCCGAACAGCGACTGCACCAACTGGTAGGAGCTGCCCTTCGGATCCGCGAACGGATGCAGCCAGATGTCCACCCGCACCCGGACGTGGGCGAACAGCCGATAGGCCACGAATGCGCCGCCGGCGAACCCGATCAGCCCGATGAACAACCAGGACACCCGCGAGGTGGCCAGATAGATCATGGCCGAGATGACCCCGAAAACGAGCAGGGCCTGACCCAGGTCGGTGCTGCGCACGAAGACGCCCAGACAGATGAGCAGGGCGACCAGCAGCGGGCCGAGGTCGCGGGCCCGGGGCAGCACCATGCCGAAGACCTTCTTGCCCGCGGTGGTCAGCACCTGCTGCTTGCTGGCCAGGAAGGCCGCGCTGAAGACGATCAGCGCGATCTTGGCGAACTCGCCGGGTTGGATGGAGAACAGGTGCGGGATCTTGATCCAGATCTGCGCGCCGTTGACCTGCGAGAACCGGGCCGGCAGCAGCGACGGGATGACCAGGAAGACCAGGCCGACCAGCAGCAGGGTGTAGGAGTAGTTGGCCAACTTGGTGTGGTCGCGGACGATCACCAGCACGGCCAGAAAAGCCAACAGGGCAACGCCGGTCCACATCAGCTGGGCCGGCGCGTAGGCCGACGGTGCCGGCCTGCCGTTGGCTACCGCCGACGCGGCCGAGGCCAGGTCGATCCGGTAGATCATGACCAGGCCGAGACCGTTCAGCAGCGCGGCCAGGGGCAGCAGCAACGGATCGGCGTAGGGGGCGAACCTGCGGATGAGGATGTGCGCGAAGGCCAGTGCGATCAGATAGCCGGTGCCGTAGATGGCCAACCGCCAGCTCACCGCCCGGCTCTGGTTCAGGTCCACGATGACCAGCGCCGAGGTCACGATGACCGAGGCGAAGATCAGCAATCCGAGCTCGGCCCCGCGTCGTTTCGGCTGATCGGACAGGAAACGCCGGGACGTGACCGGCGCCTCCCGTCCGCTGCTGGCGACCGTTGCGCCTTTGCTTCGCATCAGTGACCCGTCCGGCAATTGACGCCCGGCTCCGGGGAGGCGGTCAACGTGATGCCGGGCGTCGGCGTCGGCGTGATCGTCACCGTGCTGGTGACCGTGGACGTCGTCGGCGTCGGCGTCGGGCTCGGGGTCGGTGACGGGTGGGTCGACGGGTGGGTCGACGGGACCGGCCGGACGCTGGTCTTCGCGCCGCGGGCGGTGGATCGCGGCGGGGTGGCGATCTGCAGCCGGGCCCGTTCCTGCGGACCACTGCTGCTGGCCGACGGGTCGACCGAGGGCCCGGTCGTCGGGGCGGACGTGACCGCCGGGTTGTCCGGCGTCTGGCCGGCGGTCACCGTGACCAGCGTGGTCACTACCGGACCGGTTCCGGTGACCGGTATCGAGCCGGGACCGCTCGGGGTGGGCGTCGGGGTCGGTGTAGGGGTCGGGGTGATGCGCACCGTGAGGCTGTCGCAGAGCGGCAGCATCTGGGACGACAGCCGATTGATCACCGCCCGGGCGTCGGCCAGCGTGTTCACCGGAATGCCGGCGCTGACCTGGTCCCGCGCCCCTTGCTGCAGGTCGGACACCTGCAGGGGGTGGCAAGACAGGGTCTGAGCGCAGGAATTCTCCACCGCATTGGCGAAACGCCACCCGAACAGCGATCCATCGACACCGCGGAAGACGACGACCGATCCGGCGTCGGTACCGACGAAGTAGCGGCTGCGGGCGTACAGCACGGTGCTCAGTCCGGCCACCACCAGGACGGCGACGACGGCCAGGATCCATAGGGCCCGATGGCGAAGGTGACGGCGCGGCGGCGTGACCACGGACCGGCTCTGGCCCTCGCCGTTCTCATCCGCTCCTGACTCGTCGTCGTCCTCGTCCTCCTCGTCCCCGGCGAACTCGGCCGGCGCCCCCGGCTCCTCGGGGATCGCCGGCAGCGGCACCCGGGGCATGCGTTGGGTCAGATGGATGGCCTGCAAGGGACCGGTCGCCTCGGGGTCCGCCGGCGGGGCGTCCTCGGCGGCGGCCGCCGGGGTCTGCTCGGCGCCGGTCGACACGACGTCCGCGACGATCACGGTGATGTTGTCCGGACCCCCCGCGACCAGCGCCAACTGGATCAGGGTGTCGGCTACCTGATCCGGATCCGGGTCGGCCAGGGCATCGGCGACGGACTCCGGGGAGACGTAGTCGGACAGGCCGTCGCTGCAGATCAGGAAGCGGTCGCCGGCCGAGACCTCACGCAGGTTGATGCGTGGATCCATGTGGCTGCCATTGAGGGCTCGCAGCAGCAGGGACCGCTGCGGGTGGTGCGCGGCCTCGTCGGAGGTGATCCGGCCGTCGTCCACCAGGGACTGCACGAAGGTGTCGTCGTGACTGATCTGGTGGAGCACGCCGTTGCGGTACAGGTAGGCGCGGGAGTCACCGACGTGGGCCAGGGCGGCGTTGGCCCCGTCGAACAGGAGCGCGGTCATGGTCGTACCCATGCCGTCGAGTTCCGGGTTGGCCTCGACCATCTCGGCGATGGCGGCGTTGCCCTCGCGGGTGGCCGCGACCAGTGGCCGCCGCATGTCCACCCCGAGGGGCAGGTCGTCCAGCGGCATGAAGGCGTCGACGACCAGGCGCGAGGCAACGTCGCCGGCGGCGTGACCACCCATCCCGTCGGCCACGATGAACAACCGTTCGCCGGCGAAGACCGAGTCCTGATTGTTCGCGCGCAGCAACCCGCGGTCGGTACGGGCCGCGTAGCTGATCTGGTGGGTCACGGCGCGCCGCCCCACGGTCCGAGATGGGTCACGGCGCGCCGTGCCACGGTGGGGTCACGGCCGCAGCTCCATGACCGTGCGGCCGATCCGGATCGGCACCCCCACCGGAACCGGAGTGGGTGCGGTGATCCGGCTGCGGTCCAGGTACGTGCCGTTGGTCGAACCCAGGTCCTCGACCGCATAGCCCTGACCCTGGGTGATGATGCGCGCGTGCCGGGTCGAGGCGTAGTCGTCGTCCAGCACCAGCGTGGAGTCCTCGGCCCGTCCGATCAGAATCGGGCCCGGCCCCAGCCGCAACCGGGTCCCGGCCAGCGAGCCGGCGGTGACGACCAGGATGGTGGGCACCATCGATCCGGTCGCGACCGGAACCGATCGGGGAGCCCGGCGGGCGCTGCGGCGCGAACCGGCACCGCGCACTTCGTCGGCCAGCCGCAGATCAGCTCGGACCACCCGAATCGCGGCGAACACAAACAACCAGAGCAGGATCAAAAACCCCACTCTGGTCAGCTGGAGGATCAGCGCAGGCAAGATCCGGGCGCTTATCCGTGGGTGTTGAAGACGACCGTGGAGTGCCCGACCCGGATGACGTCACCGTCAGCCAACTGCCACGTCTGCACGGTGGAGCCGTTGACCGACGTGCCGTTGGTGGAGCCCAGGTCGTGCATCACCGCGACCTGGCCGTCGAAGTAGATGTCCACGTGGCGGCGGGAAACGCTGGTGTCGGGCAGCCGGAAACTGGCGTCCTGGCCGCGCCCGATGATGTTCGAGCCGCGCTGCAACTGGTAGGTGCGGTGCGAGCCGTCGTCGACCGAGAGAACGGCCTGAACATCTGATGATGCAGCCGGCTGACCGTAATTGGGCGACTGGTAATCAGGCTGAGCCCCGACTGCGGCTCCGGCCGCAAAGGCCTGACCACCCTGCGGCGGATACCCGCCGTACTGCTGCTGCGGTGGCCCGGCCGGCGCGTAACCGCCGTACTGCGGTTGGGGCGCGGACTGGGGCGGTGCCTGTGGGGCCGCAGCGGCATAGCCGTACTGCTGGGGCTGCCCGTAGTCCGGCTGCTGCGGCGCAGCAGGCTGCTGGTAGCCGCCGTAGCCCTGGGCCGGTGGCTGTTGTCCGTATCCCTGCTGCCCGTATCCCTGTTGTCCGTAGCCCTGCTGCCCGTACTCCGGCGCTGGGGCCCCGTAACCGCCCTGGGCCGGGGCGGCGCCATAGTCGGGCTGACCTCCCCAGGCCGGCTGCGGGGCCGACTGAGGTGCTGATTGCGGTGGGGTATAACCCTGCTGACCTGCGCCGTAGGCCGGCTGGGCGCCAGAGGGCGGCGGGGTCTGACCGTAGCCGCCCTGTCCCTGGTTCGGGTCAGACCCAGGTGACTGACCGGCCGGCTGGCCCCAACCTCCGCCGTAGCCGCCTTGCCCGTAGCCGGGGTCGGGCTGGGCGGGCTGCTGGCCGGAGGACGGGTTATAGCCACCGGGTGCGGCCGGGCCGGCGCCCGCGGGCGGCGCGGCGGGCATCGGCGACGAACCCGACGAGGCCGGGGGCGCTCCCCAGGGCTGCTGCTCAGGGGGCGACTGGCCCCACGCCGGTTGTTCGGGCGCGGCCTGGCCCCACGCGGGTTGTTCGGGTCCGGCCTGGCCCCAGCCCGCGGGAGGAGCGCCCCAGCCGGCGGGGGGCTGCCCCCAGTTCTGCTGCTGCGGGTCGGCCCCGTGACCGCCGGGCGCGGGCGCGGCCGGCTGTGCGCCGCTGGGCTGGTGCTCGTCGGGATGCTGACTCATGGGAGCTACTCCTGCGCTTCGGTGGGCTCGGGGCGTGGGCACGGGGGCATGGCGACCCACAGTCTGGCCGCGATCACCGGCAGACGCAGAGCCGGGTGCGGCCGACTTGGCTGTCGGGCGGGACAGCTGTGCTCTGGCCATCGGTCGGCCGACATCCGGATCGACCAGTGATCGGACCCGGAATTGACCGGTGTGCAGAGAGTCGGACTCCTCCAGGGTGACCGCGATCGGCCCGAAGGTCTGCCACCCCTGCTCGGCAATGTGGTCACTGACCAGCCCGGATAATGCGGCCGTGATGCGTTTACGGTCGGGACCGACGTCGTTGGCGTCGGCCCGGCCCATGCGCACGATGTAATGGTTGGGCGCGATCGTGCGGCCGTTTTCGTGTTGCAGATGATTGGCGGCTTCGCGCTGAAGGGCTTCGGCCACCTCACTGGGGTGGACACTGCCGCCGAAGAGTCGGGCAAAGGTGCCCGCGACCGCCCCCTGGAGCTTGCGTTCGAAGCTCTGGATGACGCCCACAGGTCACCTCCCTTCAATCTCACCGTTTGATCGTAGTGGTGCAGGTCGGTGGACGTTTCGGACTTGGTGCAGGTTGCGGGCACCTCGGCCCAACTGCGACGGGGCGGCAGCGGACTGCGTGCTAACCTCGTCGACGCCCAGGGCAAGTGGCGAAATGGCAGACGCGCACGGTTCAGGTCCGTGTGTCCGAAAGGACGTGGGGGTTCAACTCCCCCCTTGCCCACCAAGGTTTCACCCCGCTGT
The DNA here is from genome assembly GCA_965277905.1 of Nakamurella sp. Lineage (GTDB taxonomy): Bacteria > Actinomycetota > Actinomycetes > Mycobacteriales > Nakamurellaceae > Nakamurella. The sequence continues at coordinate 1,688,540 of CBDIDW010000006.1, read as the reverse complement.
CCGAGGCCGACGGTAGCCTCCCCTGGTGCACGCGCTGGCCCTGTGGGCAGGTTTCTTCGGCGCTTGGGCGCTGGTCGCGGGTCCGGTCTACCAGGCCATGCTGGAGTTGCGGGCCGAGGACATCCAGACGGATCGACTCCGCGCGCTCTCGGTCAAGGTGCCCCCGTCGCCGCCGCCGACTCGTTGGTGGTTGCTGCTCCCTCCGGTGTACTTCCTCCTGCGTCACCGGCGGAAGAAGTCCGTCCAGAGTCAGTGGCTGGAACTCATGGCCGATCCGGATTTCGAGGCGTTGACGCAGTTCAGCAACAAGGCCGCGGCCTGGGTCATGGTGGGTTTCGGGGGCCTGATGATTGCCTTCAAGGAGACGGCTGAACTGGCCGAGGGAAATGAATGGCCCGTGGTCGCGTTTGTGATCGTGGTTGGGGCGATGCTGGCGCTCAGTGTGGGTTTCGGTGTGTCCCGGTTGCGCTGGATGGACCGACAGCAGAAGAAGCGCCAGGCCCGGTCGGCGCAGAAGGAACCGGCGGGAACACCGCACGGCACAGGATCTTCCGGTGAGACTGCGGCTCCGGCGTCGGCTACGAGCCGGTAGAACTGCCGGGGGTGAGCCAGGCCCGGACCGGCCGCGGCGCCGCGAAACGGACGGTGTCCTGGCGGTGGAGCTGTCGGGATCAAGCGTCACGGGGCGAGTCGACGGCTCAGCGGTGCGCGGTGCCCTTCAGGACCACCCGCCCAGACGAAGCCGGGTCGCCGTTGCCCTGTTGCTGGGTGACGGTCAGGGTCGGGAAATCGGCCGGCGAGACGCCGGCCCACAGGGTCACCTGCGCGGGTTCGTCGAAGGTACCGATCGGTACACAGGACATCGATCACCGAGCGCCGCCCCACTCATCCCCCAGGTGCGGCGCACACGGCAGGACCCTGCCGAGCCGAGGCCCGCCCACGCTCCCCGCGTGGGACGAGCCGCCGATACTCAGCGGCGACCTGCGCTATGGCTTACGGGCAGAACGGGGTTGTGGTTCAACTGGACCGACTGCTCCTGTCGACGGTCGCTCAACCCGGCATCCGGGCGGTCAGCACCAGATTCTGGCCGGAATCGAGCGCCACTCGGGCGTCGATGAATCCCGCCCCGGCCAGCAACTCCAGACGCCGGCTCGGACCACCGGAGGTGCCCAGGCCGTATCCGCCCGGCTGTGCCAACGACGTCGGAGTGCACATCGAGGTCGAGACGGCGTAGTTCAGTCGGGCGACCGGGTTGCCGATGCTGTCGTTCAGTCGATCGGTCGACCACGGCTCGACGGCGACCACGATCCCGCCGGGCCCGAGCAGTTCGAAGGCCCGGTCCAACACGGCGACCGGGTCCCCGAGGTCGTGCAGGGCATCGAAAAATGTGACCACGTCATAAGGGCCGGGACCGAATCCGGTGGCGTCGGCGACCTGGAAGGCGACGGAGTCGGACGCGCCGGACTGGATGGCCCGGGCGCGGGCTACCGGGATGGCGCGTTCGTCGGAATCGAACCCGGTGAACGTCGACCGCGGCCAGGCCTGCGCCATCAGCAACGTGGCGGCCCCGTGCCCGCAACCGATGTCGGCCACCCTGGCACCGTCCACCATCTTCCGGACCAGATTGTCGACCGACGGGAACCACTCCTGCACGAGGTGGTGCAGGTAGGCGGTCCGGAAGAAGCGTTCGATACCGTGCGGCACCGCGTCCGGGAAGTGCGCGTAGTCCACCGCGCCGTCGGTGCGGAACGCCTGCTCCAGGTGCTCCAGGGTGGCGAACTGACCGGCGACCACCTCAGCCGCACCGACCACGTATGCGGGTGACTCGGGCAGGGCCAACACCATCGCGTGTTCGATCGGGAGCTCGAACCGGCCGGTCGCGCCGTGGTGTCGGAGGTAACCCGAAACTACCTGGGAGGAGAGCCACTCGGCCACCGATCGCGGGTGCAGCCCGGTGCGCTGAGCCAGATCGGCGGCACTGACGGGACCTGATCCGAGCATGGCCTCGAAGAGCCCGAGCCGATCGCCGAGCAGGGTCATCGCGGTGGTGGCGGCCCCGGCGAAATCGGTGATCACCCGGCCGGCGAAGGCCTCGACGGCGGCGGCATCTATGTCCGGGCCGGCCGCATCCGCGGGAGCGTCGGCCGACTCGAAACCAGCCGATTCAGGAAGGAGTGTGTCTGTCATGGGGCAACGGTAGGAATTCCGGCCCGGCCGGGGCATCGGCCGGTCGCTCCATTGACCAAGATGGAGCGTCCGCCCCATCAGCCGGCGAGGCCGGCCTCGATGGCGATCCGGGCCGCGGAGGTTCGGTTGCGCACACCGAGTTTGGCGAAAATGTTGCTCAAATGACGGTTCGCGGTGCGCTCACTGATGAACAGTCGCTCGGCCAACTCCATGTTGGTCAGGCCTTCGGCGAGGGCGGCCAGCACTTCGCGTTCTCGAGCGCTGAGCCGGGCCACCGGAGCGCGATCGGTCGGCGCCGGCAGCCGTGGCGGGCTGCCGGACGGATCGATGACGACCGGCTCCCCGGACTCCACGAGGACGTGTCTGGCCAACCATCCGTCGACGCTCCCGGGCCCGAAATCCAAGGCACACAGGTGGACAGCCCTGTCGCCGACCCTGATCTCGGATCGCACCCGATCGAAACCCATGATCCGGATGACCGGCCCCACCGACTCCCAGTCACCAACCACGGTGTACACCCGGGCCAACCGGGGCCGGAGTTCCAAATACATCCGTTTGAGATCGACGACCATCGACCCCAGCTCCGGCGACGGGTACTCACCGCGCCTTCGGCCCAGCGCGCTGCGCAGCACCAGTGCCTCGGTGTCAGCGTTCAACGGACGCTGCCGCACGTCGTCGAGGACCGCCTTGAACACCGGATCGACTCCGGCCAGCCGGGTGTCGATCTCCGGCAACCTGACCACCACACTGAACGCGGCCACCTCACCTGACCCCCCGCGGCAGACCATGAAGCTGCCCTGGTGGGTCGTCCACCACTGCTCGATCGCGGCGGCACCGGCGGGACCATCGTGCCTCCGGACGATCGACAGGATGGCCTCCCGATCGTCGCCGACGGCCCGTTCCACCGGGTGCTGCTGATCGCCGGGCGGGACATAGCTGTCCCGGATGATCGGATTCTGGACCAGGTACAGCAGATCGGCGGTGCCGTCCCAGCTCCGGCCGCCGCCGGCGTCCCGCAGCGCCGCTGCGGCCGCTCGACGGCGGACATCGGCGACGTAGGCAGGCTCGCTGATTTCCAGTCCTCCGGCGATCACGTTGCGCGCCAGCGGATTCAGCTCCAACCCGCCCCGGGTCACCGAGGTGAAGGGCAACTCGCGGAGGGTGCGCCAAGCGGTGTTGACGTCCTGCCCGTCTGGGTCCAACACGGCCGTCAGCAATGGCCGGGTGACTCGCCGCAGGATCGCCGCCGTTTCGACCGTCCGCCGTTCGGCCGGGTCGAGATCGTCGATGAGGATCTCGAACAGGGCCTCGATGACTTCTCCTCGGGGCCCGTCCGAGAGCTCGAGATCGGAATGCCGGGCGACGGCCTCGGCCGCCATCTCCAAGGCCAGCGGGTGCCCTCGGCCGAAGTGCCGAACGCGGACGGCGGCGTCGGCGGTGAGCCCGTGCCGGGCGACCAGGGTGGCCGCATCCTCATCGGTCAGTTCCCCGACCACCAGTTCCGCCAGCAGCGGGCGCCAGCCCGGTGCGGCCCGCCAGGCCACATTCGTCGGCCGCCGGCCGACCAGGACCGCCGTTGATTCGGCCGGTAGGGCGGGGAGAAAGTCGTTGCGCAGCCACCCATCGAGCAGGTTGAGCCGCTCGAAACTGTCCACCACCAGAACCGCGACCCCGCGGTCCTGCAGCACCGCGCCCGCTTCCGAGGGCGATGGCATCGGCCGGGATCCCAGTTCGTCGGCCAAGGCCGAGAGGAATCCCGTCGGCGTCGGTTCGATCGTCCGACCGTCCAGGGTCACGGCCGCGTGATGCAGGTCGGCGACGGTCGCGGCCACCAAGGCCGACTTACCGATGCCGCCGGGTCCGGAAACAAAGACCACGGCCGGGCCGGCCCCGGGTTCGACGAGCCCGGCCAACTGGGCCCGCTCCCGGGCCCGACCGACGAACTGAGCGGACGCAGCCTCCAGGAGCCGATTGGCCATGGGCGAATCCACCCGGCCGCGGCGGTCCCGGTCCATCGCTCAAGCTACCGCGGTAGGCAATACCCGAGCCAGCCTCTTGGAGTGGTTCACGGGCCGGGCGACCCGCCTTCTCGGATCGACAAGTGTTGGTGCAGGGCTGTCTTCACGATGCGACGCGCCCGCACACCACGGTGAACGGAACCGGTGCAACTGGCCCTCGCTCTGGACACGTGCGCCGCACCGGAACCGGCTGTGGATCCCGGCCAGCATGGCGCCGACACAGAGCGACGCCATCCATGAACTGCGTGCCGCCTTTCACTCCCACTTCCGGGGCGAATTCTTCAAGCCGCCGGGCTCGTGGACCTGGCGAAATTGGAAGTTCGGGCAAAAACGCGAGCGGAAGATGGTCTGGTTGAACGTTGAGCAGTGCTGAATGGTCACGTGCGCATCGTGGGGGCGGCCACGCCACGCGGCGGCGGGTCGCACGTACATCACTTTCGGTCGGCATCGGCCCGGTCGACCCCGGTCAGGAACGAACTGTGATCACCGTCGTATTCGACTGAGCCGTCGACACACCCGAATCGGTTCGGGTGCTGCTTTCGAAAATAGTATGCGTGGTACCCGCGGCGAACGGCCGGACGACGGCAACCCAGCCGTCGGCCACCGATAGGCCGACCGTTCCTGCCGGTTCTGAAAAGATGTTGTTCTGTCCGAGAATGATCGGAATGAATCCGGTTTCGACATGCGTCGTTGGGACGACCCGCCCGTCGATGGTCAAGACGACGGCGGTGACGTCCGCACCGGCGTCCGCCGCGCAGCTCCGGAGATCCGCAACCTTGGTCCCTTCCGGAGTGCTGCACTCGGTCGTGGTCGGGGTCACCACCAGCGTCGTGCCTGGATTGAAGGTGCACGCCGCAATGCCATCCGCGCCGAACGCGGATGCCACCCCGGGGGCCAAGGTGAGGCACCCGTAGGCATCGCCGCCTGTGCCGAAGGGATTGCGATTACTCGGAGTTTCGAAAATCTTCGACCATAGTGCGCTGAGAGCCAAAGACGACCTCAGATCTGGCCCAGTTGCTGACGCCGGTGAGGCTGCAGCGATGGAAATGAGGCACGAAATCAGCACCACACGAAGAGCGCGGCTCATGGTCTCTCCTCGTAACTGGCCGGGAGCGTTACCTCACGTATCAGCCGCAGAATCCCATTGCGCCGGACCATTCGCAATACGTCAAACAGCGTAGTTCGGCAGCCGTCCTCCACTATCGTCAGGCCGGCACCGCCCAGCTCGAGGCGCCACCCGTTCGGACGGCAAACGGGGGCACCTATGCTCGGCCGTCATTGGTGAGACAGGCAGTGCGCAGAGGCCCGGAGGGCGCCGTGGAAGTGTCTGGTTCAGCGTCCCGATTGAGCTACCAGCTGACCACGAGCGTCGATCGGGGTGAATTCTTACGAAGCGCCGCCGAAGCGATCGCTGAGTTACTTCCGGCCGACTCGTTGGGCTGGATCAGCGCCAAGCCCGGTGCGGCAGCCGAGATCTATGGGACCGAGGACTCCGACCGCCCCGAGATCAGCCAGGCCGTGGCCCGCGTCCTACCCATCCATCCGATGTGGACGTCATACTCGGAGAAACCGGATGACTTGGCTCCACGCCGCATGAGCGACCTGGTATCGCCGCGAATGTGGCTGTCCCATCCGGTGTACAGCGAATTGTTTATTCCCCTGGGAGCCGTTCACCAGCTCACGATCATCCTGGCTCCGGTGGGCCGGCACGGGTGGACCGGTTGGTGCTTCCACCGCCGCACCAGGGATTTCAGTGACAACGAACTCGAATTGGCGCTGCGCCTGCGCCCGATGCTGATCGCCCTCGATCGGGCCAGTCGGGTGGCCTTCGGCCGAATGGCCGAACCGGATCAGCTCGCGTCCCGTGAACATCTCGGGCTGACGTCGCGAGAGAACGAAGTGCTGGGTCTGCTCGCCGGCGGTTTGACCGCGACCGCAATCGCGCACGTGTGCCGCCTGAGCCCGAGAACAGTGCGCAAGCATTTGGAGCACATCTACGCCAAGCTGGGTTGTCACGACAGACTCCAGGCGGTGCAGAAGGTGGCAATGCTGGGGCGGGCGACGTAGGAGCCTCAGGCGGCCGGAGCGCGGTTCCGGCGACGTGAGAGGAGCATGATCGTCGTCCAGCCAAAGGCGATGACGCTGCCGCTGGACAACAGCCGGTAGAGCAGGACGGCGCCCAGGGCCAGGCTGACCGGGGCGCCGGCGGCGGTCAAGCCGACCGACAGCACGCCGTCGACGATGCCCACCCCGCCGGGCAGCGGTGACGCGCCGGCGCCGGCCATGGCCAGGGCGTAGCTGCCCAACAGTGCGACCGGGGTGACCGAGATCCCGACCGCGTGGGCGCAGGCCCACAGGCACAGCAGGTCGAGCCCCCAGTTGGCCCCGGCCGCCAGCGCCGAGACCAGCCAATCGCGCCCGCTCGGCCGGACGTAGGCCAGGTCGTCCGCCGCGGCCTGCAACGAGAGCACGCCGGCGTCGACGGGCCGGCGGAGCAGTCGGTTCACCATCCGCAGCACGTGCTCGGCGGGGTGAGCCACCACGTGGGGGTGCCGTACCGCCCAGCCGGCTCCGAGCCCGAGCCCGATCGCTCCGGCCAGGCCGGGAACGATCACCGTCCAGGAGGTGGAGCCACCGACGATCCCGGTCAGGGCCAGCGCGGCCAGGGTGACGGCGCTGATGACTCCGCTCACGGCCAACGAGAAGGTGATGGCGGCCGGGGTCAGCCCGCGCTCCCGCAGAGTCCGGAAGGCGTAGGCGGTCGAGAACACGCTGCCCGCCGGCGTAGTCAGGTGCACGGCCCCGGCGGCGTAGCTGATCGAGGTCGCTTCGGCCAGAGCGATGTGGGCGTTGGCGGCGGACAGGGTCCGCTGCCGCAAGGCACCGAAGGCGACCATCGAGGCCATGGTGGCCGCGAGTCCGGCCAGCAGCCAGGCCGGCGATGCTTGCGCCGCCGCTGCGGCCGCCGAGGTGAGGGACGAGATCACCGTGGACAGTGGGTCGTCACCGCAGCCGCCATCGCGGCGATGACCACCCAACGCAGCCAGTGCCGCTGGTGCGCCCGCGTCGCCGCCGGTGCGGTGGTCGCCGGCTCGAGGGTCGCGGTGATGGTCATGAGGAGAACTCTCACGTCCAGGTGTGAGGGTCGGGTTCCCGCAGATTCAAGGTTTCCTAAGAAAGTTCGCCCGGCGAATCAAGTGCGAGGGTCACGGTCAGGCCGCCCCCGCTCCGGCGTCGGGCGGCGACCGTCCCGCCGTGCTGGGCGGCGACCTCGGCCACAATGGCCAGCCCCAAGCCCGAACCGGGCAGCGGGCGGGCCGTGTCGGCCCGGTAGAAGCGGTCGAAGATCCGGGTCAGGTCCTCCTCGGCCACACCGGGTCCACGATCGCTTACCTCGATACGGTCTCCCTGCACAACGATCTCGATGGGATCGGCGCCGGAGGCATCGAATTTGACCGCGTTCTCGACCAGGTTGCCGATAGCCCGGTCCAGCGCGTGGGGGCGTCCGACGATCCGCGACTCGTCCGACGTGACCGCGATGGTGCGACCGGTCCGGCGCCGGACCCGCTCAGCCACCCGGTCCGCCACCTCGCCCAGCACCGTAGGCACGGGCGCCTGGTCGCTGTAGGAGTCGGTGGCCAGCTCGACCAGCTCGTTGACCAGCCCGGTCAATTCCTTGAGTTCGCCGTCGACGTCGTCGAGCAGCCGCTGCCGGGACTTCTCGGGCAATTCGTCGAAGCGGCGCAGCACTCTCGCATTGGTGCGCAGGCTGGTGATCGGAGTCCGCAACTCGTGTCCGGCGTTCTGCACCAGTCGGCGCTGGGCCTCTCGAGAGTCGGCCAGCTGGGCCAACATCGACCGCAAGGAGGTACCCAGCCGACCCACCTCGTCCGCGCCCTTGGCCTCGATGGCCACGTTCAGGTCGCCAGTGCGGGCCACTTGCTCGGCCGCGCCCGAGAGCACGCTCAACCGGCGGGTGATCTGCCGGGCCAGCCACCATCCGACCGCCACCGCCAGCAAGATCACACCCAGCCCGACCAGGGTGGTGGCCAGGGCGATAGAACCCAGGACGCGCGAGACGGAGTCGGTGCTGCGGGCCACCTGCACCGCGCCCTGACCACCCCCCTGGGCCAACGTGTAGACGCGATATTCGGTGTCTCCCACGGTGACTTGGTCGATCCGAGCGACGCCGGTGGCCGACGACTCGGCCAGCTGCTGTTGCGCGGGTAGGACCGGGAGCACAGTCGTGTCACCGGACACGTGGGTGACCCTGCCGTCGGCCGAGATGTGCTGTACCACTGCAACGTTCGCGTCGGGTGGGCCACCGCGACCGTGGTCCTGATCCCCGGCAGCGCCGCCGTCCGTGGTCACCGATCCGCCTGCGGCCACGGTGGCGGCGGCCAACATCAAGGATCGGTCGAACTCCTGCCGGATCAGGTGCACGTCGGCCGAGAACGAGATTCCTCCGACCAGGGCCACCGCCGCCGTGACCAGACCGGCGAAGGCGAACACCAACCGCCGTCGCAGGGTCAGGGTGGGCAGCAACCTCATGCGGCCTCGATGCTGTATCCGACCCCGCGGACGGTGCGGATGATGTCGGGCGCGCCGACCTCACCGAGCTTTCGCCGCAGATAACTGATGTAGACGGCCAGGTTGTTGGACTCGGGACCGAAGTCGTACCCCCAGATCCGCTCGTAGATCATGCTGTGGGTGAGCACCTGGCCGGGGTTGCGCAGCAGCAGTTCCAGCAGATCGAACTCGGTTTTGGACAGGTTCAGCTCGGCCCGGCTCCACCACACTCGCCGGGCCGTCGGCGCCAGTCTCAGCTCGCCCAGCTGCAGTTCGTCTTCCGCTGCGGCGGTCGGGTCCGGCTGCATCTGGCTGCGCCGCAGGAGAGCTCGCAGCCTGGCCAGCAGCTCGTCCAGATCGAACGGTTTGGCCAGATAGTCGTCGGCGCCGGCGTCCAGCCCGGCCACCCGGGCGCCCACCTCGACCCGGGCGGTGAGCATGAGAATCGGGGTGCGCACCCCCTCGGCCCGCAGCAACCGGCACACGCCCAGCCCGTCGATTCCGGGCATCATCACGTCCAGCACGATCACGCCCAGCTCGGGCCGCCGGCCGGCGACCACGGCTTGCACGCCGTCGTCGGCCGTCTCGACCTGGTACCCCTCCAGCAGCAGCGCCCGCTCCACCGCCTCACGGATGGCGCGGTCGTCGTCGACGACCAGGACGGTGGTGTGCACCGGACCATCTTCGCCGTCCGGATACCTGCAGACGAGATTCCTTACCAGGCTCCTAGCTCCAGGCCGCCCGGACCGGCAATTCTGCCGGCGAGGTGAGTTGTGCCATCAAGCCGGCGAAGTCCTCGAGGTGCCATGTGACGACGATCTTGTGGTCGCGGACCTGATGGATGTCCATGGTCCGCATTTCGATTCGCCGGCCGGTGGGCTCGTGCCCCATGAAAAGGCCCTGATGGGTGCCGCTGACGGTATTGCGAACGGCGACCCGGTCGCGTTCGACAATGAGATCTTCGTGGGTGACGTCGTAGGCGGGCATGGCCCGGCGGAACGCGGCGATCTGCGCCGCCATTCCCGAGGGTCCCTGCACTTGACCGGGTGCGAGCGGGATGTCGATCCAGTCATCGGCCAGGATCTGGCTGTAGATGCTCGTGTCACCGGTCCGGAACGGCTCGTAGAAGGCGCGGACGAGGTCGGTGATGTCGACATCGGCGCGGCTGCCGGAAGCTGCGGGCGGGTCGGGCTGGTTCGGAGTGCTCATGACGGTGAATCCTTTCCAGGGGTGAAAAAGCGTTGGTCAGACGAGCGCGAGGATGAGGCCCGCGGCGATGAGCACCAGAGCGGTGGCTCCGTGGATGCTCAGCGCGTGCCGGAGTGTGCCTCCGTTGGTTCGAACGATGACGGCGTCCCCGATGGGAGTGATGGCCGCCGCGAGCAGGGCCCAGCCGAAGGCATGGTGGCCGGCCGCCGCGAGGACCACCAGCGGCACCACTCCCGAGGTGATGTCGCGAACACCCTTGATGCTGGTCAGGGCCCGGAGGCTGTCCTCGGGCACGCCGAACCCGGCCATGGCCACCCGCGGCGCCACCAGAAAGCGGCCACCGATGAACATGATGAAAACGCAGCCGAGAAGTGCGACGAGGAGAGCGGCGAGAGTCATGAGGAGCCCCTTCCGAGGTAATCTAGCAACGTTCTCTAACGACGCTAGCACATGCCCGCACGGTTGACTACCGTCGTTATATAACCCTGATAGCGTGCACTGATGTCACCTCGGCCAGCTCCAGACCTCGTTCTGCGTCGGGACCACATCGCCCGAGTCGCACGAGAGGTCGCCGAATCGCAGGGTTGGGCGGCCGTCACGATGCGCCGGCTTGCCGCCGAGATCGGCGTCACGCAACCGGTGCTCTACTCGGCCTTCTCGGGCCGCCAGGCGGTCGTCGATGCCGTGGCCCTCAACGGTTTCGCCGCGCTGGCTGCGGCACTCGAGGCGGTCGAGGTGTCGCCGTTGGCACGTATGCGCGCCTATCTGGACTTCGCCGCCGCCCACCCGAGCCTCTACGAGGCGATGTTCTCGATGCCGTCCGGGCTGTTGTTCGACGCCGCCGCGCACGAACCGCTCTCGCGGGCCTTCTCGGCGATCCACGTCGCCTTCCCCGGACCGGACGACACCCGGGCGGAGGTGGCCTGGTCAACCCTGCACGGGCTGGCCACCCTCCAAGCGGGTGGACGCCTCCCGGAAAGGCGCAGGCAGGCCCGACTCGAATACGCCCAGCAGATGTTGACGCACTGAGCACGATGTCCAGACCGCGGCGGTCAGCTGCCGGTTTCGAGGAGGGCGACTCGCTCCACGATCCTTTCGGCGATACCGTCCGGCCAGGGAAACTGGGGAATGACCGCTCGCTGGTGGGCCAGGCCATGCAGCGCGACCCAGAGCGTGGCGGCGTCCCCCCATGGATCGGTACTTCTCGACCGGCCGGCGTCGACGCAGTCCCGGAGCGCGTCGACGATGACGGCGAGGGCGTCCTGGCCCAGAGCATTGGCCTCGGCTCGGCTGACAGTCGCGCTGTCGACCGCGTCGGTGACGTCGTACAGGCCGCCGAACATCACCCGATAGCGTTGTGGTCTGCGTTGTGCGAAGTCGAGGTAGGCCGCGCTGACGGCCCGGAGCGACTCGGCCGGATCGGCGGACTCCGCTGACTGCGCGGCCTCCCGCAGTTGCCCGCTCAGCTCGGCGAACGCCTGCTGCACGACGGCCAGCAAGATCAATTCCCGGTCTGCGAAGTGTCCGTAGATCGACGGCGCGGCGATCCCGACCCGACGAGCGACCGCACGCAGCGTGACGGATTCCTGCCGACCGGTCTCGTCGAGCAGTTCAGCGGCAGCGTGCAGGATGTCCTCCCGCAATCGGCTGCCTTCACCGCGGCGGTTCCTGATCCGTTCTCCGGTTGCCTCCACACTCACGACCGTCACCTTACAGATGTTCACAAGGCGTGCTAGCCTTACGCATGTAAGTACATCGCCGTGTCATTCAGGAGAAACCATGATCAGCGCTGCCGCCCACCCCTCTAGCAACTCCACCCCCGTCTCCGGCGCTGAGGTAGCACCCGGGCCACTCACGGTCACCGAGGTCGTCCTCCCTGGCGTGGTCACGCCCGCCGGTCTGCAGCTCCGCACCCGGACGCGGCCCGAACCGGGCCACGGCCAGGTCGTGGTCCAGGTCGAGGCCAGCGGCGTCTCCATGGCCGAGCAGGCCATGCGCCGCAACCGTTATCCCGGACAGCCGAAGTTCCCGTTCGTCCCCGGCTACGACGTGATCGGCACCGTGCGGACCGTCGGTGTGGGTGTCGATCCCACGGTGATCGGGCAGCGGGTCGCGGTATTGACCAAGACCGGCGGATGGGCCAGCCACGTTCTCGTGCCCGCCGCCGACCTGGTCCCGGTCCCCGCCGGACTGGACTCGGCCGAAGCCGAAACCGTGGTCGTCAACGGGATCACCGCCTGGCAGATGCTGCATCGCAAGGCCCGCGTGCAGTCCGGTCAGACGATCCTGGTCCACGGCGCCAACGGTGGCGTCGGCACCACCTTGGTCCAGCTGGCCCGGCACGCCGGGGTCCGCGTCATCGGGACCGCCAGCCCGCGTCACCACCAGGCGCTGCGCGAATTCGGCGTGCACCCGCTGGACTACCGCGACCCCGACCTGGCCGTCCGGGTCCGCGAGCTCGCCCCCGACGGCGTCGACGCGGTGTTCGACCACATCGGCGGAGCGAGCCTGAAGCGCTCCTACGGCCTGCTGGCCAAGGGCGGAACGCTGGTCAGCTACTCGCTGCTCAAAGACACCGGCCCGATGATCCCGGCGTTCTGCGCCCTGCTCGCTCAGCTGGCCTGGTGGAACATGCTGCCCAACGGGCATGCCGTGAGCTTCTACAACGTCTGGACCGGGCACCGGACCCGTCCGACCCGGTTCCGGGCCCGGCTGCACCAGGACCTGACCACCGTGCTGAATCTGTTGGCCGACGGCGCCCTCACCGCCCAGGTCGCTGCGCGCTTTTCCCTCAGCCAGGTCGCCCAGGCCCTGGAGCTGGCCGAATCCCACACCGCCCTGGGCAAAGTCGTCCTCATCCCCTGAGGAACGGTCAGGACCGGACCCCCAGGACGATCAGGGCGAAGGTGCCCGCGGCGAGGCAATAGATCGCAAACGGGACCAGGGTCCGGGAACGGAAGTAGCGTTCCAGAAACCGGACGGCCAGGTAGGCGCCGACAAAGGCGGCCACACTGCCGGCCAGGACCTGCCCATGGATCCCGGATCCCAACGGCCCGAACAGGTCCGGCACCTTCAGTACCCCAGCGGCCAGGATGACCGGAGTGGCCAGCAAGAAGGAGAAGCGGGCGGCGTCCCGCTGCGGCAGCCCTCGGGCCAGCCCGGCCACCATGGTCACACCGGATCGACTGATACCGGGCAGCAGCGCCAGGATCTGCGCCGCGCCGATGGCCACGCCCGACCGCCAGGTCAGGCCGGCCAGGCGCTCATCCGAGCGCAGGTCGGCGACCGGCCCCCCGATCCCGTCGTCCGGATCGAGCACAGCGACACTCGTGGCGGCGCCGCCGGTCTGCACATCGGCGCGTCGACGTAGCCGCTCTCCGACCAGCAGGACCACGCCGTTGGCGACCAGGAACGCCGCCGCCGGAATCGGTTTGCCCAACACCGTCCGGAAGACGTGCTCGAGGAGCAGACCGGCCAGCCCGACCGGGATGGTGGCCAGCACGATCAGCACGGCCAGCCGCTCGTCGGGGGTGGACACCCGCCGGAACCTGATCGAGGTGAATAGCCCCGTGACGATGCGCACCCAATCCCGCCAGAAGAACAGCAGGAGCGCCGCGGCGGTGGCCACGTGCAGGCCGACAATGAAGGCCAGGTAAGGCGATTCCGGCGTGGACACGTTCAGGTCGGTGGCCCAACTTCCGCCGACCAGGGCCGGAATGATCACCGAATGCCCCAGGCTGGACACCGGAAACAGCTCGGTGACGCCCTGCAACAACCCGACGACGATGGCCTCGGGGTAGGACAGTGTGCTCATCGCAGGCGCCGAATGTTGATCGAGGTTCGGTAGCGGCCCGCGAAGCCATTCGTTCGCCGGCCACCGCTCGGGCGGATGACCTCGACCACGGCGGCGGGCGGGTGCGGGTGGACTTGCATGGTTCTACTACTAACATAGTAGTAGAACGATTCGGGTAAGAGCAGGGCAGGAACTCCTTCGGAAGCGTCCCGAGGCGCCGAACGCCAGGTCGGCGCGGTCGTAGCATCCCCAGGGGCGAAAGGTCGCAGATGAAGAACCGTCGGGATCCCGGCGAGCTCGAGCAGGCGGTGCTGGCGGTGGTGGCGGCCCAGCCGGCGTCGATGTCGGTGACCGACGTCCTCTCTCGTCTGCCCGGAGACCCGGCTTACACCACGGTGATGACCACACTCGGCCGGCTGGCCGACAAGGGCGCGCTGGTCCGGATGCGCGACGGCCGGGCCTATCGGTATTCGCTCGCCGCCCCGGCCGACGCCGTGGACGACGCGGTGACCGCGCGCCGGATGCGACGGCTGCTGGGCGACGGATCCGATCGGGCCGGCGTTCTCGCCCGTTTTGTGGCCGAGTTGGATGCCGCCGACGAGCAGGTGTTGCGTGACCTGCTGCGCGCGCAGGATCGGTCCGCCCCGTGACCGTGCTGGTCGTCATGGTGCTGCTGACCGTTCTGGCCTCGGGCGCCCTCGCGCCCTTCGCCCGGTGGGCCGTGACCGCGATGTCCCCGGCCCGGGCGGTCCGGTTGATGACGGTGGCCTCGCTCGCCTCGGCCCTGTCCACCGGGGCCGCGCTCACCGCCCTGGCCCTGGGGTACCTGGTCGGCTGGGCCCCCGTCGCCGCTCGCGGTCACCTGTCCGTCACCGTGTTCCGTCGAGTGGCCGGAGTGCCCGGCTGGGTCGGCCTGCCTGCGGCCGGGGTGGTCGGCGTCCTGCTCACGGCCGCGCTGGTCCGGGTGGTGGTCATCGGCGGCGCTCTGTTCCGCGCGGAACGGTTGTGCCGCAGCCTGCCCGGGGCGACCGACGCGGTGTTCGTGGACGAGCCCGACATCGTCGCCCTGGCCGGATGGCGAGGCCGCATCCTGCTCGGTCGTCCGCTGTACGAGCGGATCAGCGGGGCCGATCGGGCGGTGGTGACCGCGCATGAGCGCAGCCACCTGCGACACCGCCACCACTTGTATCTGCATGCCGTCGGGGTCGCGGTCACCGCCAACCCGCTGCTGCGCGGCGTGCGCCCGGTGGTCGGGCTCGGCATCGAACGGTGGGCGGACGAGGACGCCGCCGCGGCGGTCGGGGATCGGGCCGGCGCCGCCCACGCGCTGGCCCGAGTGGCCCTGGTCCGCCAGGAGTTGCGAACCACCGCGGGGCACGTCCCGGCCGGCCCCGTGCTGGCTGCCGCCGCCGGTGACGTCCGCCTGCGGGTGGCGGCGCTGCTCGAACCGGCGACCCCGAATCGGCGATCGTGGCTGCTGGTGCCGCTGGTCCTGAGCACACTGGTGCTGCTGCTGGCAGGGGTCGGTCTGGCCCACGTTCACGACCTGATCGAGGCCGCCCAGGCCGCGTTGTCATCCCGATGAGGGTCGGGTCGCAGCAGTGTCGGTGAGCGTGGGCCCCGCGCTGGCCGTCGTGCTGATCGTGCTGGCCGGCGCGGCCGCCACCCTGTCCGCGGTGGCCAAGGTCGGCCGGCCCCGGGACATCGTCATCGCGGCCATTCGGGCCGTCGTCCAACTCGCCGTGGTCAGCACGGTGATCGGCGTGGTGCTGCGATCGGGCTGGCTCACCGCCGCCTTCCTGGTCCTCATGGCCACCGTCGCGACCGCCACCTCGGCCCGCCGGGTCACCGGATCCCGGCGCCGGCGGGGCTGGTGGTGCGGCGTCCCGATCGTGGCCGGCGTGCTTCCGGTCCTCGGCCTGATCGCGGCCACGCGCGTCGTCCCCTGGCGCACTATCGCGGTATTGCCGGTGGCCGGCATTCTGCTCGGCGGGGCGATGACCGCCACCTCGCTGGCGGGCCGCCGGATCGCCGACGAGCTGCGCGCGCACTGGGGTGAGTACGAAGCCCTGCTCGCGCTGGGGTTCTCGCGTCGGGAGGCGGCCCGGCTACTGACTCGACCGGCGGCCTCGCTGGCGCTCCTGCCGGGTCTGGATCAGACCCGCACCGTCGGTCTGGTCACCCTGCCCGGCGCCTTTGTCGGCGTGCTGCTGGCCGGGGCGCCGCCCTGGCAAGCCGGCGCCGCCCAGGTCCTCGTGCTCATCGGCCTGCTGCTGGCCCAGACCACCGCCGTGGCCGCCGTGGTCGAATTGGTCGCGGCCGACCTGCTCCGCCCGGACGAACGCGTACTGATCGAATGATCGGTGGCACCGTCATCCGGAAACGACTGTGCCGCGGCGATCTTCATGGGTCGATGGGGAAAGTCGTAAGCCGTCAGTCAGGTGCGCGGCTTGGGCGCGGTGGTCCGGAGTTCGCCGGTATCGGTGAGCCGCTCGCAGACTGCGACCAACTTGGTATTGGTCCGCGAGGAGGCCGCGACGAGCATCGCGAACGCGGCCGACGATGTGATCTTGAACCTCTCCATCAAAATGCCCTTGGCCTGGCCGATCAGGTCCCGGCTGCCCAGGGCCGCAGTCATGTCAGCGTGCTGAAGCCGACCCGCCAACGCCACGCCGGCGTGCGCCGCGAACACGCGCGCCAGAACGGCGATGTCCGGGTCAGCGGATTGCCCGAAATGGGGTCGGTCACTGACCAGGGTCAGCACCCCGACCTTGCGGCCGGCCACCTCCATCGGCGTGCACACCACGGCCCGAACCTGCACCTGCCGCTGCCGCAGCGCGTCACCCAGGTCCAGCCAGCGAGTGTCGATGGTGACGTCACCCGTGACGATCTGCTCCCACTGCCCCCATGCCTGCAGACAGATGCCCTGGACGACGTCGTTCTCGGTGTTCATCAGCTGGACGGCGGTGTCGTCACCCTGCACCACCCGCGCCGACAACGTGTCTCCCTGGCGCAGCTCGACCGCAGCCGACACCACACCCGGGATCACCGCGACCGCGCCGGCCACGATTTGGTCGATCAGAGCCGGCTGCTCGGGGGAATCGCTGTGATATTCCAGGGAAAGCTCCGCTACCAACTCCGCGAACCCGACCCCGTCGGACACCTCCGCACCCGCAACAGCAGGGAACCCTTCGTCAACGCTCACACCACACACCCTGCCACCCCATTTGGTCGGTCGTTCCCGGCTCCGGCACCTGATCCAGGTCTCTGGTCGCCCTCGACCTCTGCTCTGAACGAAATCATCGGAGCGGCCGAGTGGTCGGTCACGCTCGGGTCCACTGCTGTTCAACGCGGCGACCGAGCGTGACCGGCGCCTTGCCACGCTCACCGGGGTGGACCGAGACACGCGGTCCGGTTCCACTACCGGTCGAGATCGAGGACGAGCGGCCGGTGATCAGACACCTCCGGTTCGGCCAGGACCTGGAAAGCGGTGACCGCGCCCGGGTCTGAGACCAGCAGATAATCTGCGTGCCGGGTGGGCTTGAGGTACGCCGACGTCCGAGTGTGAGCAGCGCCGACCAGATCGGTGAGCCCGAGTCTGGTTTCCAGCGTTCGCAGGGTCTCCGAGTCGGGGAGCACGTTCATGTCTCCGGCGACCACCACGACATCGCCGCGGTGAGCGAGGAGTTCGACGAGACCGGCCACCTTCTCGGCCTGCGATCGCCGCACCGGACTGTCCCCTTTGCCGTGTCTCATCCGCACGCCGTGAAAATGCGCGACCACCACGGGACGTCCACCGCCGTCGATCACGCGGACAGCGTGGGCCGCACGCGGCCGATCTTCGGCCGGCCACTGGTCGTGCTCGGCGAACATGCCGTGCACGAACGTGGTCGCCGACCCCACGACGGCCATATGGGGCGCGATGAACGTCGCGATCCCGAACTGATGCCGACGGACGACTCCGTCCAGGCCGAGAACCGGACCGGTGTCGTTGACATAGAAGTGAGCCTGATGATCGGGCAGCGCTCGGCGGAGGTCATCGAACAAACTCGAGCGTTGCCGCAGCGACGGTCGGCATCGGTGTAGGTCACCCAGCCGGGGTCATCGCGGGTCCACGTCACCTCCTGCACACACAGCACGTCCGCGCCGGCCGCCGGGAGCCACCGCACCGACGGCTCCAACATGACCCCGCACCAAGCGTTCAGACTGATCACCCGCACGACGGCCACTGTGCCAGCACGACACACCCACAGCTCGATACGCCTGGGACGGGCCGGCAAAGTGCGATCTCCCGCGCTCCGCCGCGGCGACGGGCTTGCTAGCCCGGGGGGGGGAGAAAATCAGCCATCTCCCGAGCGGCCGGGGGATGACGTCCGAGTCCGGTGCCGGCTGGGGGTCCGCGACGACGTGTAGTCGCTGGTGGTGACGGCGGCGCGCAGCTGGGCCCGCAAATCCCAGAGATCGCCGGTGAGCACGCCGTGGGTGCGGGCCTGGACAAGAAGATTGCCGATGGCTGTGGCCTCCACCGGGCCGGCGACGACCGGCCGACCCGCCGCGTCGGCGGTGAGTTGGCACAGCAGTTCGTTCTGGGCACCGCCGCCGACGATGTGAATCACGTCGATGGTTCGGCCCGAAAGGTGTTCGGCCTGTTCGATCCGGGCGGCGAAGGTGGCGGCCAGACTGTCCAGGATGATTCGGGTGATTCGGGTCGGGTCGGTGATGCCCGACCGTCCTCCGGCCGCCAACGCCGCGGTGATCCTGGCGGGCATGTCCCCGGGGGCGAGAAACACCGGATCGTCGGGGTCGATCAGCGGGCCGCGGGTGGGTAGCTGAGCGGCGTCATGGAGCAGGTCGGACAGGGTCAGGCCGGGGTGCCGCAATTGCCAGGTGCGGACGGATTCGGACAGCAACCACAGGCCCATGACGTTGGCGAGGTAGCGGATGGTGCCGTCCACACCGCGCTCGTTGGTGAAGTTCGCGGCCCGGGATTCCTCGGTGAGCACCGGGGCATCGAGTTCGACGCCGACCAGACCCCAGGTGCCGCAGGAGATGTAGCCGAAGCGGGGTGACGCCGCGGGCACGCCGACGACCGCCGAGGCGGTGTCGTGGGAGCCGATCGAGGTCACCGGCAACGGGCGGTCCACGCCGAGGTGTTCCCGCACCGAATCGGTCACCTCCCCGATCACCGTGCCAGGCGGAACCAGCTCGGGCAGCAGCGTTTCCGGCCATCCGAGCCGATCGAGCAGGCCCAGCGACCAGGTGCCGGTCCGGGCGTCCAGCAGACCGGTGGTGGACGCGTTGGTCTGTTCGGCCACCGCTCGTCCGGTGAGCCAGTAGCCGAACAGGTCGGGCATGAGCAGCGCCCGCACGTGCGGATCACGCGCGTGAGCGTCGGCGGCGAACTGGTAAAGCGTGTTGAACGGCAGGTACTGCAGCCCATTCACCTGGTAGAGCTCGTCCGGGGAAACGGCCTCGTGCACCTGTGGCGCGGCCACCGCGTGCCGAGAATCTCGGTAGTGCCGTGGGTTGCCGACCAAGATGCCCGACTCGTCGATGAGACCGTAATCGACAGCCCAGGTGTCGATGGCCAGCCCGAGCAGCTCGGGATCGGCCCGGGCTGCACTCTGCAGGCCGGCCAACACGTCGGTGTACAGCCCGAGCGCGTCCCAGTACAGACCGTCCGGCAGGGCCACCGGACCGTTGCGGAACCGGCGCATCTCGGTCAGCTCGATCCGGCCCGGCCCGATGCGGCCGTGGATGACCCGGCCGGAGGAGGCACCGATGTCGACCGCGGCGAAACCACCCTCCGGCTCGGTCATCTCACGAATGCGGCAGCCACGCCCGAGTCGACCGGGATGTGCAGACCGGTGGTCTGAGAGAGGTCGCCCGCGGTCAGCGCGTAGACGGCGTCGGCGATGTGCTCGGGCAGCACTTCTTTGCCCAACAGGGTGCGCTTGGCGTAGTAGGCGCCGAGGTCCTCCTCCTTGACCCCGTACACGGCGGCGCGGGCGGCGCCCCAACCACCGGCGAAGATGCCCGAGCCGCGGACCACACCGTCCGGGTTGATTCCGTTGGCCCGGATGCCGTGCGGTCCCAGCTCGGCCGCCAGCAGCCGGACCTGGTGGGCCTGGTCGGCCTTGGTGGCCGAGTAGGCGATGTTGTTCGGGCCGGCGAAAACGCTGTTCTTGGAGGAGATGTACACGATGTCGCCGCCCATCTGCTGTTCGATCATCACCCGGGCTGCTTCGCGCGAGACCAGGAACGAGCCCTTGGCCATCACGTTGTGCTGCAGATCCCAGTCCTGCACGCTGGTCTCGAGCAATGGTTTCGACAGGGACAGGCCGGCGTTGTTGACGATCAGGTCGACCCCACCGAAGGCCAAGACGGCCGCCCCTATTGTCGCCACCACCGAGTCCTCCGACGACACGTCCGCCTGCACGGCGACGGCCACGTCGGGGCCGCCCAGTTCGTCGGCCAGAGCCTGGGCGTTCGCCAGGTTGAGGTCGGCGATGACCACACACCCGCCCTCGGCCGCGATCCGAGTGGCGATGGCCTTCCCGATCCCCGAGCCGGCCCCGGTCACCAGCGCCACCCGGGTGGCCAACGCCTTGGGTTTGGGCATGCGGGCCAGCTTGGCCTCCTCCAGTGCCCAGTATTCGATGGCGAACTTCTCCGCCTCGGAGATCGGCGCGTAGCTGGAGACCGATTCGGCCCCGCGCATCACGTTGATCGCGTTCACGTAGAACTCGCCGGCCACCCGCGCGGTCTGCTTGTCCTGGCCGAAGGAGAACATTCCCACCCCGGGGACGAGCACGATGGCCGGATCCGCTCCTCGCATGGCCGGTGAAGCCGGGGTGGCGTGACGCTCGTAGTAGCCGCGGTAGTCCTCGCGGTAGGCCGCGTGCAGCTCCTTCAACCGCGCGATGAGCGTCTTCGCGGACGCTGTCGCCGGCAGGTCCACCACCAGCGGCTTGACCTTGGTGCGCAGGAAGTGATCCGGACACGAGGTGCCCAATTCGGTCAGCCGGAGGAGCTTCTCCCGGGCCAGGAAGTCCAGCACGGCGTCGGAGTCGGTGAAGTGCCCGACCTGCGGCTTGTCGGTCGAGGCCAGTCCTCGAATGGTCGGGAAAAGGGCCGCGGCCTTGGCCCGCCGCTCGGCCACGGGCAGCGGTTCGTTCCCGGCCACCACCGGGCCGAACGGTTCGGCCGCACCGTGTTCGGCCAGGAACCGCTCTGCCGTGCGGATGATCTCGAGCGAACGGGCCTCGGCCTCGTCAGAGGTCGCACCCCAGGCGGTGATCCCGTGCCCGCCCAGGATGCAGCCGATGGCCTGTGGATTTGCCTGTTGGATGGCCGAAATATCGAGACCTAGCTGGAAACCGGGGCGTCGCCAGGGCACCCACACCACCCGCTCCCCGAAACACCTGCGGGTCAGTTCTTCTCCGTCGGCCGCGGTGGCCAGGGCGATGCCGGAGTCGGGGTGCAGGTGATCCACGTGGGCCGCGTCGACCAGGCCGTGCATGGCCGTGTCGATGGACGGGGCCGCGCCGCCTTTGCCGTGCAGGCAGTAGTCGAAGGCGGCCACCATCTCGTCCTCGCGGTCCACCCCCGGGTACACACCGGCCAGGGCGCGGAGCCGGTCCAACCGCAACACGGCCAGGTTCTTCTCCGTCAACGTGCCCAGATCGCCGCCAGAGCCCTTGACCCACAACAGCTCCACCGGCTGCCCGGTGACCGGGTCGATCTGTGTGCCCTTGGCCGAGGTGTTCCCGCCGGCGTAATTGGTGTTCCGCATGTCGGCGCCGAGCCGATTCGATCGGCCGATGAGGTCGGCCACGACCTGGTTCTCGGTCATGGCTCAGGCGCCCCAGCTGGCCTGGGTGCCGCCGACCCGCTCGGCGGACACCTGGGCGGCGTAGCCGGACTCCGCGAACGCCCGCACCGGGTCCCGCGGCAGGCCCCGGGCCTCGCGGCGATCGGCCAACGCCGGACGGACATCGGTGTCGTAGGCGTCCATCAACACGCCGTGCGCACCCAGCACATCCCCGGCCTCCTCGGCCGCCGCCAAGGCCTGTCGATCGACCAGCAGCGCCTTCGCGGTGGCCTGCTCCACGTTCAGCACCGACCGGATCTGGCCCGGGATCTTCTCCTCGATGTTGTGACACTGATCGAGCATGAAGTTCACTCCGGACCCGGGCAGATGTGCGTCGGCTGAAACGATCTCGTGCATGATCCGGAAGAGCTGGAACGGATCGGCGGCGCCCACGATCAAGTCGTCGTCGGCGTAATTGCGGGAATTGAAGTCGAAAGCACCGAGGCGCCCCTGCCGCAGGAGCTGCATCACGATGAACTCGATGTTGGTGCCGGGAGCGTGATGACCGGTGTCCAGAATGACTTTCGCCCGGTCGCCGAGCGCGAGGCATTGCAAGAGCGAGGTGCCCCAGTCGGGCAGGTCCATGGTGTAGAAGTACGGCTCGAAGAACTTGTACTCCAACAGCAGTCGTTCGTCGTCGGCCATGGCCGCGTAGATCTGGGCGAGCGAGTCGGCCAGGCGGTCCTGCCGGGCCCGCGAGGACGCCTGCCCGGCGTAGTTGGTGCCGTCCGGCAGCCAGATCTTCAGATCTTTCGACCCGGTTGCCCGCATCACCTCGATGCACTCGAGGTGGTGCGCCACCGCTTTCGTCCGAATCCTGCCATCGACATTGGTCAGCGAACCGAATTTGTAGTCCTCGTCCTGGAACAGATTCGAGTTGATCGCGCCGATCGACACACCCAGCGTGCGGGCGTGATCGGCCAGCGCGTCGTAGTCGTCGACCTTGTCCCACGGGATGTGCAACGACACCCGAGGCGCCAGCCCGGTCACGGCGTGCACCTGCGCGGCGTCGGCCAATTTCTCCCACGGATCGCGCGGCGTACCGGGCGTGGAAAACACCTTGAACCGGGTTCCCGAGTTGCCGTAGGCCCAGCTCGGTACTTCGATGGTGAACTCGTCCAGGCCGGTCAGGGCCCCAGTGAAAGATCCTGCGCTGCTTGTCATGTCGAACCTGCCTGAGGATGGAGTGCGGAATGGTCTAGGGGTTGACGGTGATCAGGTCCACATCCATCAGATCGGCGACCGCGCTGATCTCGGAGATGCGGTGGCCCACGCCGAGCGCCCAGTGGTGCGAGATGCCGGTGGCGCTCCAGGCGTCCGTCCACTCCCCGGGGTCGCAGCCGAAGTCGACCCGGGAGGTGGTGTTGCCGATCTGCAGCTTGGGCCCGGGTACCACGGTGCCCTGGGAAGCGACCAGGGCGAACCGGCCGCTGCGTTCCTGCCGGATCCCGAGCAGGGTGACCGGACCGGGCGTGACGTTGAACTCCACCGAGACGCCGTAGCCGCGTTTGCCGTGGTAGACGCCCAGCCCACGCAGCAGCGGACGGGCATCGCTGATGGCCAGATGGGCGGGGCCGTCGTGACCCATTTCCACCACGTCATCCCGGAAATTGAGCGCCTGCAACTCGGTGAACGACCCGCCGGCGCCCAATCGATCCATGATGAGCATGGCCAGCGAGGTCCGGAGTTCGTATTCGCCGACCGCTGGGATGCCCCGCGCAGTGAGCAGCGAGGCGCCCAAGATCATGCCCGCGCCCAGCCGCTCGTGCTGTTCACCGGCCAGACCTCGGTGGTAGTAGGCCAGGCTGTCCAGCTGGAAGTCCTCGACCAGCCGGTCCAGACCTACGGACACCTGGGCCCCCCAGCGGAAGTCTTCGTCCACCACGCTGTCCTGCACGGCGAAGATGGTGCGGGCTAGGTCCATCCGCTCATCGACCTGGGCCTGGGTGACCTGGTGGACCCGCTCGCGCAGGTCGTCGAACTCCACGATCTCCAGGTGTCCGCCGAAGTTCACCGGCACCAGGGTGAGGTCGGTGGACACGTCCAGCATGCCCGGATACAGGTGACCCATCAGGCCGTGCCGCCCGTTGCGCAACGTTGCGCGGACACCGGCGGCCTTGATCCAGCGGCCGATCCTGGTCCAGGCCCGCTCGTCCTGGACGTAGCCGGACACCGACCGGAACGGGATGCCGGACCGCAGGAACACGTTGGCCATCTCCGGCAGTGGACAGGCCCCGCAATAGGCGAGCCATTGTCCGGTGTCGAAGTTCGCGTGGTCCATCACCTCGGTGGGCTGCAAATTGATCAGCAGCACCGGAGCGCCGCTGCGCTGCGCCACCGGCAGCAACATCGAGGCGGTCATATACGTGGTCAGAAATCCGACGATCAGGTCGCAACCGGCCGCGCGCAGTCTCTCGGCGGCTGCCGCCCCTTGCGGGGCGTCGGAGATGAAACCGACGTCGACGACGTCGCAGTCCAAGGCCTGCATGCGCTCGGCCACCCGGCGGGCCGAATGCTCAAGCTGCGGAAGCAGATCCGGGAACTGGGGCCAATAGGCTCCCAGCCCACCGGCCACCAACCCCACTTTGGTCTTGCGCGTGGGGATGCGCGAGAGACCCGGATCCGGCGGAACCGCCGTCACCTCGCCGAGGGCAGAAGTCATGATCGAACTCCCTTCAGCACTGGGCGGGATGGCTCGGGAAGCCGGCCCTCCAGGTGGAAGACCTCGGTGAGTAGCTCAAAGCCTTCGTCGGGCCCCCTGCCGTCCAGGCCGACGAAGAACTGGGCCATGTCGGCCTGCCACCGCGCGTTCACCTCGGTGGCCGCCATGGCCGCCTGGGCAGCGTCCAGGTCGTCGGCCTCGACGTACCCGACCAGCAGCCCGTCGGGACGGGCGAAGATCGAATAATTCCGCCACCCGGCCTCGGCCAATGCGGCCAGCATGTCCGGCCACACCTGAGCGTGCCGCCGGGTGTACTCCGGGAGCAGCTCGGGCCGCACTCGAAGCAGGAAGCAGTACCGGGCCATGCCATCCACCTCCGGGGCCGCCGGTCGGATAGCCACATCCGACCGGCGGGCGCCGATCATCGGCGATCAGAAATTGAACTGATCGATGTTGCTGGCGTCGAACACGGTCGGCGGACCGAGCACCACGGAGACGCCGGTTTTGTCGGTCGCCGGCAGGATCTTGTAGGTGCCCAGCTTCCCGGCACCGAAGCTGTTCCCGGCGTCCATCGTGGTCACTCCGGAGGCCAGTGAGGCGGCGGCATAGCCCGCCAGGTAGCCCAGGTCGCTGGGGTTCCACAGTTCGAACGCCGTCACCGTGCCGTCCTTGATGTAGCTCTTCATCTGACTCGGCAGCCCCAGGCCGGTCAGCGTCACCTTGACGTCCTTGTGGGTCGACAGATATTGCGCCGCGGTGGAAATGCCGACCGTGGTGGGCGAGATGATGCCCTTGAGGTTCGGGTGGGCCGACAGCAGACCCTGGAGCACGGTCAGCGAGGTGGCCGGATCGTCGTTGCCGTAGACGGTGTCGACCAGCTTCATGTTCGGGTACTTGGTCAACTGCTGCTTCATGTAGCCGATCCAGGCGTTCTGGTTGGTCGCGCTGGCTGCCGCCGACAGGATCGCGATGTCACCGGTCGAATTGATCTCCTTGGCCAGCAGATCCACCTCCGACGTGCCGATGGTCTCGGTGTCGGCCTGGTTGATGAACAGGTGCGCCGGGGTCGATCCGCAGCTGATGTCCGAGTCGAAGGAGACGATCTTGATGCCGGCCTGGGAGGCCTGGTTCAGCGTCGGGCACAGGGCCGACGGGTCGTTTCCGGCGATGACGATCGCATCCGCGTGGGCCTGGATGGCCGCCTGGATCGAGGGAATCTGCGCCGCCGCGGTGTCCGCGGTCCCCGAGGAAACGGTGACGGTACCGCCCATCTCGGCCAGCGCGTCCTGACCGCCCTTGTCGGCCAGCACCTCGTACGGGTTCTGGGTGTCCTTGGGGATGTAGTAGATCTTCAGCCCCTTCTTCATCTTCGGATCCAGCGGCGCGCTGGTCACCGCGGAGCTGCTCGCCGATCCGGCCGACGCGCTGGAGCCCGTGTCGGCGCTGGATGCTGCGGACGACCCCGTGTCGGACGTCATCGCCGACGACGAGGCCGTGTCCGCTGAGGAGGACGACGAGGACGAGGAGCTCGACGACGAGGACGAGCTCGATGAGGAGCCCGCCGAGGACGAACTGGAGCCACATGCGGTGAGCAGGGTGGCCAGGGCGGCGGCAGAAATCGCCGTCACCATTCTGGTTTTGCGAACATTTCGGGTCATGCGCGGATTGCCTTTCTGGGTGGGGGCGGTGGCCGGTGCGTACTGCGGAAAAGGTGATCAGGCCCGTCGGCGGCGAAGGAAGGCCTGCAGTCGGCGGGTGGTTTCGGGCAGGTTGGGAACGACGACGCTGATCAGGAGGAGGACACCGGTGATGATGTTCTGGATCTCGGCCTGGATGTTCAGCTGGGTGAGAATCTGCTGCAGCACACCGATGATGGCCACGGACAGGACGACCCCGATGATCGAGCCCCGACCGCCGAAGATGGAGACGCCGCCGAAGAGAACGACCGCGACCACGGTGAGCTCCAGCCCGGTGCCGGCGTCGTAGGAGACCGAGGAATTCTTCAGGGTGAACAGAATGCCGGCAAAAGCACAGAGGAATCCGGACAACACATACAGGCCGAACTTGATCCGCCGAACCCGGACGCCGGAGAACTGTGCGGCCTCCGGTTGCAGGCCGATGGCGAACAGGAAACGACCCAGCGGGGTGGCGTGCAGCACCACCCCGGCGATGACGGCGAGGATCAGGAAGATCACCGTCGAGAAGGACAGGTGGGTGCTGCCCACCGGTATGGCACCGATGTTGGTCAGGGCGATGGGGAACCCGGTGACCGTCTGCGGGGCCAGGATGATCTCGTCGATACCCCGGAAAAGTGTGAGCGTGCCGATGGTCACCGCGATGGACGGCAGACCGAGCACGGTGATGAGGAGACCGTTGAGGGCGCCGCCGAGCAGACCGACGACCAGGGCGGCCACGATGCACAGCCAGATCGACCAGCCGTGGCTGAACAGCACACCCATCGTGGCGCCGGACAGGCCGAGCATCGACGCCACGGACAGGTCGATCTCGCCGGTGATGACGATCAGCGTGAGGGGCAGGGCCATGATCGCGATCTCGCCGACGTTCAGGCCGATGTAGAACAGATTCGTCCCGGAGAGGAAGGACTCGAGTTTTCGACTTCCGAAGATGATGCTGGCGAGAAGAACGAGGACAAGGGCACCTTCCCACCGCAGCAGGCCGCGCCCGCGGCGAACGGAACTGCGGTCGACGCCGAGGCCGTCGTTCCCGCCGATTCCGGGGGCCGCCCCGTCCGGAGCCTCGTCGCCGACCACCGGGGCCGTGCGCTCAGATGTCACGGTGGGCCCCTTCGGCGTGGCGGAGGCTGCGGGCCACGCGCAGCGCGAGCACCCGGTCGAGCGCGATCGCGCCCAACAGCAGCGCCCCGGCAATGGCCTGGTTCCAGAAGGCGGAGACCTGGGTGGCGACCAGCGCCTGTTGGATGGTGTTCAGCAGGAGCGCCCCGAGGGCGGCCCCGAGCACGGTCCCGCTCCCGCCGAAGATGGCCACTCCGCCGACGACAACCGCGGCGATGGTGGTGAGTTCGTAGCCGGCGCCACCGGTGACGTCGATCTGGGCGTGCAAGGCCAGGAACAGCGCCCCACCCAGGCCGGCCAGCCCGCCGCTGATCAAGAACGCGAGGAAAACGCGCTTGGCCGCGGGAATCCCGGCCAGCATGGCGGCCTCCGGATTCGAGCCGATCGCGTAGAGGTCGCGACTGGACCGGAACGAACGCATGCAGTACCCGACGACGGCCACCACGACGGCGACGATGATCGCCAACCACGGCACGCCGAGGAAGTTCTTGTATCCGACGGCCTGGAATCCGGTGGGGATGGAGGTCGGGGTGATGATCTTGCCGCTGACGATGACGCCGTCGACCCCCCGGACGATGTAGAGCATGGCCAGCGTCACCACGAGACTGGGCACCCGGGTCCCGGTGGTGATCAGACCGTTGACCGCCCCCACCACCACTCCGACTGCGATCCCCACGAAGAACCCGAGAAAGATTGGGAAGCGCGGGTGGTGTTGAAAGATCAACCCGATGACGTAGGCCGACAGGCCCACGACCGACCCGACGGACAGGTCGACGTTGCGGGTGATGATGACCAGGGTCTCGCCCACTGAAAGCAAGGCGATGATGGCGGCGCCGGTGAGGAGCTGTTGCACGCTGGCCGCGCCGGCGAACTTGTGGTTGGCCAGGCTGGCCACGACGAAGACAATCACGATGATCAGGAAGATGCCGAGTTCGCGAAACCTGAGCAGCGAGCCGGCGCGGCCGAATCGGGTCGGGGGCGGACTCGGCGTCGGGGTGGGGGCGAGTGTCGTCATGCCACGGCGTCCAGCTGGCCGGTGGCCGCGCGCATGACCGAGTTCTCGTCCGCCTCGGCGCGGGATAGCTCGGCAGTGATCCGGCCCTCATGGATGACCAGCACCCGGTCGGCCATGCCGAGCACCTCCGGCAACTCCGAACTGATCATCAACACGGCCATGCCCTCGTGCACGAGTTGGTCCAGCAGCCGGTGGACCTCAGACTTGGTCCCGACATCGATTCCCCGGGTGGGTTCGTCGATGATCAACAGTGACGGGCGGCGGGACAGCCACTTACCCAGCACCACCTTCTGCTGATTGCCGCCGGACAACGTCGACGCCGGGTTGCGGATCCGACCGAACTTCAGTTGCAGCCTTTTCGCCCAGGTCAGAGCCAGCGTGGCCTCGTCGCGGCGGCGGATCAAGGGGCCCCGGCGGAGCCGACCCATGGACGCCAGCGACATGTTCTGGTCAATCCCCAGATCCATCACCAAACCCTGCTGGCGCCGGTCCTCCGGGACCAGTGCGATACCGGCGGCCATCGCCTCCTGGGGTGAGCCGCCGCGTAGTTCGCGGCCCATCATCCTCACGGTGCCGGAGGTCTTCCGATCGATGCCGAAGATGGCTCGGGCCACCTCGCTGCGCCCGGCCCCGACCAGGCCGGCCAGCGCCACGATCTCGCCCCGCCGGACCGTGAAACTGACATCGGCGAAGACACCCTGCCGATTGAGCTCTTTGACTTCCAGAACGGTTTCGCCAGGCGATGTGTCGGTCTTGGGGAAAAGCGAGTCCAGATCACGGCCGACCATCGAGCGGATGATGTCGTCGACGGTGACTTCTTCGATCGGCGCCGTCCGGACGAATCGGCCGTCGCGCATGATGGTGACCCGCTGACAACTGGTGAAGGCCTCCTCCAGCCGGTGCGAGATGAACATGACGGCCGCACCTCGGGCGCGCAGCGTCTTCATCACCTCGAACAGCCGGTTGACCTCCACCGCAGTCAGGGCCGCCGTCGGTTCGTCCATCACGAGAATCCGCGCGTTGAACGAAATGGCCTTGGCGATCTCGACGATCTGCTGATCCGCCACCGACAGCCCGCGGGCCTGACGGTCGGGGTCCAGAGCGACTCCGAGCTGCCGGAAGACCTCGGCGGCCGCACGTTTCATCGCCTTCCGGTCGATTGCCCGGCCCGCGCCCAACGGCTGCCGACCCATATAGATGTTTTCCGCCACGGTCAGGTCCGGGAAAAGTGTCGGCTCCTGATAGATGATCGACACCCCGGCGGCCCGGGACGCGGCCGGCCCGACGAAGACCTGCGGCTCACCGTCGATCATGAGCTGACCAGCGTCCGGTTGGTGCACCCCGGCCAGAATCTTGACCAGGGTCGACTTCCCGGCCCCGTTTTCACCGAGCAGGGCGTGCGCCTCGCCGGGGTAGAGAGTGATCGAGCCGTCGATCAGTGCGTGCACCGCGCCGAAACTCTTTGTGGCACCTCGTAATTCGAGTAACGGGGCCCCCTCGGGCCGGTCAGCGACGCCGCCGTCAGCGGCCGCCGCGGACGGCGACAACTCCGGATGATCTTCGCTGACCATGACTGAACCTGTCCGTCGTCGGAGGGCATGTGGGCGGCGACGCCGTATTGAAACCTTTCACTTCTGAGGTCTGAACCGTAGGATCTGATCGTGGGAGAGGTCAAGGCCCCATGTCCGGAAGGCATCACCGGGCGCCGCGAATCACCCGAACGGACGCAGCGCGGCAACTGATCCCGTCGCGACCGGGTCGGGCGGCCACAACCGCCGACGGCGTTTGATCGCGTTGATACGATTCACCGATGACCGGCCGCGGCGGGGGTGACGCGGATGGTCTTCCGATTGGTGCGCGGGGTGTAGACGGCACCGGTCAGGTGAGTGTGAAAGACGTGGCTCGCCGGGCGGGCGTTTCCCTGGGCACTGTGTCGAACGTGCTGAACCGACCACAGCTGGTCAGTCCCGCGACCCAGGGAAAGGTGTTGCGGGCCATTTCCGAGCTCGGTTTCGTCCGCAACGAAGCCGCCCGCCAGCTGCGGGCCGGGCGCAGTCGGGTGATCGGCATGATCGTCCTCGACGTGGCCAACCCGTTCTTCACCGACCTCGCGGCCGGTGTCGAAAGTGCGGCGACCGACGCTGGGCTCTCGCTGATGCTGTGTAACAGCGGCGAGAGCAGCGAACAGGAGGCGCGATATCTCGCTCTTCTCGAGGAACAGCGTTGTTTCGGCATTCTCATCACACCGCTCGACGGCAGCCGGCCGCTGCTGCGGACCATTCGCCGGCGGGGGACGAATATCGTTTTTGCCGACCGCCGATCCGAAGCGGGCCTGTGCTCGGTCACCGTCGACGACGTGGCCGGCGGCGCCGCGGCGGCGGAACACCTGCTCGAACTGGGTCATCGCCATATTGCTTTTGTGGGCGGACCTTCGACGTTGCCGCAGGTGGCCGACCGTCTTGCCGGTGTGCGAAAGGTCGTCGGCCGGCTCGCATCCGCGGTGGAACTGAGTACGGTGCTCACCGCCGAGCTGACCATTGCCGCCGGAAAAGCGGCCGGCGCCCACATCGGTGACCTGCCGGCGGATCGCCGGCCGACCGCGGTGTTCTGTGCGAACGATCTGCTCGCCCTGGGCCTGCTCCAGGAGTTGGTGCGACGGAAGATCAGCGTGCCGAAGGAGATCTCGATCGTGGGTTACGACGACATCGACTTCGCGGCCGCATCGCATGTGCCGCTGACCTCCGTCCGCCAGCCTCGCCACCAGCTCGGTCGAGCGGCCGCCGAGCTGTTGATCGACGAGACCCTCCGACCGGAGAGCCACGGTCACCGGCAGGTCGTGTTCTCGCCGGAACTGATTGTCCGGGAGTCGACAGCTCGAGCCGATGCGAGACAATCGGCGGCACCATGAGCGAATACACGATCGGCGACTATCTCCTCGACCGCCTTGCCGAGCTGGGGGTTGGGCATCTTTTCGGCGTCCCCGGGGACTTCACCCTGGCCATGCTCGACCACGTGGTCGCCCACCCGGGCGTGCACTGGGTCGGTTGTACCAATGAGCTGAACGCCGGGTATGCGGCCGACGGTTACGCGCGACTGAACGGGATCGGCGCGCTGATGACCACGTTCGGGGTCGGAGAGCTGAGCGCTCTGAACGCCATCACCGGTAGCTTCGCCGAACACGTCCCCGTGGTGCACATTGTCGGCTCGCCTTCGACCACCGCCCAGGCCGCGCAACGCATCGTGCATCATTCGCTGGGCGACGGAGTGTTCACCCACTTCCTGCAGATGCACCAGCACGTGACCTGCGCGCGAGCGGCACTGACGGTCGAGAACGCCGCCGCCGAGATCGACCGGGTCCTGGTCGCGGTGCGGGACCGCAAATTGCCCGGCTATCTGTTGCTGCCGACCGACGTGAGCGCGGCGCCGGCCGAGCCGCCGGCCGGGTCGTTGCCGCTGACCGCCGATCACACCGACCCCGACGCCCTGGCCGGTTTCACCGACGCCGCCCGACGGCTGATTGCCGCGGCCGGCGACAGCAGCGGGGTGAGCCTGTTGGCCGGGCTGTTGGTGCACCGCTTCGAGGCGGTCCCCCAACTCCGCGAGTTGATCGACACCGGCCTGCCGCACAGCAGCAGTGCTTGGGCGAAAAGTGTGGTGAACGAGAGCAATCCGGCCTTCGTCGGGATCTACGCCGGGGCCATCAGCGCTCCGACGGTGCGGGCGGCGATCGAGGACGCGCCGGTCCTGATCGTGGCCGGGGTCGAATTTACCGATCTCAACAGCGGGTTCTTCACCCAGCGCATCACTCGGAGCCGGACCATCGAGCTGGGCGCCGACGCGGCCAGCGTCGGGTCGGCGGTCTACGGGCCGGTGACCATCCGGGCCGCGCTGCACACCCTGGCCGAGCTCGTGGCCGAGCTGCCCCGGACACCATTCCGGGCCGCACCTGCGGTCGAGCCCGCCCCGACCGACGCCACCGGCCTGGCCCTGACCCAGAACGCGCTCTGGAACCAGGTCACCGAGTTCCTCCGCCCGGGTGACATCGTGCTGGCCGACCAGGGCACCTCGTTCTACGGCATGGCCACCCACCGCATCCCGGCCGATGTCACCTTCGTGGGCCAGCCGCTGTGGGCGTCCATCGGCTACACCTTGCCCGCCCTGCTCGGCGTGGCGCTGGCTCAACCCGATCGACGGCCGGTGCTGCTCATCGGGGACGGCGCCGCCCAGATGACGGTGCAGGAGCTGTCCACCGTGCTGCGCTGGGGTCTGGCTCCGATCGTGCTGGTCGTCGACAACGACGGCTACACCGTCGAGCGGGCCATTCACGGCCCCGACCAGCCGTACAACGACATCGCTCGCTGGGACTGGACCGCGCTGGGCACGTTTTTCGCGCCGGGGACCGCGGTGGCCGCCCACCGGCCCACCACCACCGCCGAGCTGGCCGCGGCCCTGCAGGACGCGGCCGCGCATCCCGGGCGGCCGACCGTTATCCAGGCGGTGGTGCCGCGGCTGGATGTGCCCGACCTGCTCCGGGACATCGCGGCGGCCGCGGCCACGGCCAACGCCCGCCCTGCCACCCGGTGAAATGCAGCCTGTCGCTCGAGGACTGGACGCTCAGGGCGGTGCACGCCGACCCGCAGGAGGCCGAGAAGCCTGTGTTGGTCGAAGGAGTCAATTGGATCCAGGACGACGTACTGCCCGGCCGGATGACCCGGGACAGGTACGCGATCCGCCGCCCGTACGCGGTGACCTGGCTGGATCGGGTGTTGCTGGCGGCTACACCTGATCCATCCGGGGGAAGGTGACCTCGCGGAAGATCAGCAGCAGCGCGGCCGCGGCGGGGATGGCCACCAGCGCGCCGATGATGCCCAGCAGAGCGCCGCCGACGATGACCGCGACCACTGTGACCAGGGCCGGCACGTGTACCGCTTTTCCGATGATGCGCGGCACCAGTAGGTAGTCCTCGAGCAGCCGGTAGAGCAGGAAGAACCCGATGGTGAGCAGACAGACCGGCAGCGACACGGTCAGCGCCACCGCAGCCACAATGACGCCGGCCAGGGTCGAGCCGACCACGGGCACCAGGTCCAACAGGGCGACCAGGATGGCCAGCAGGAGGGCGTACGGCACGCCGAACACCAGCAGCCAGATGTAGGTCAGCACACCGGCGATCACCGAGATGAGCAGGTTGCCGAGCACGTAGACGCCGACCTTGTGCAAGATGTCGTCGCCGATGAGGATGGCCCGGGGCCGCCGCGAATTCGGTACGAACCGGTACAGGAAGGTCCGCAGCTGGGGCATGTTGGCCAGGAAGAAGATGGTCAGGACGAGCACGATCAGGGTGTTGCTGAAGGCCGAGAAGATGGCGGCCCCGATCGAGAGCACGCCGGACACCGACACGATGGAGTCGGTGCCGCTGAGCAGATCCTTGGCGCGCTGCTCCAGGTTGAACTTGGTCACCAGCCTGCCGACCGAGGTGCTGTTGTCCTCCAGCTGCTTGACCAGCTGAGGCAGATTGCTGGTCAGGTGCTCGACCTGGGTGACCGTGGCCGGGATCGCCGCGGCCAGGAAACCGCCCAGCGCGCCGAGAATCACCAGGATCACGATCACGACGGCCAGCCAGCGCGGAGTGCGGTGCCGGACCAGCCAGGACGCGGCCGGCTCCATGCCGATGGCCAGGAACAGGGACAGCCCGATGAGCAGGATCACGTGAGCGGCCAGGATCAGCAGCCCGATCGCACCCACCGTGACCGCGACGCCCACGGTGGCGGCCAGACCGATGAAGAACGGGGCCCGCCAATTGAAGGGACGGCCGAGTTCGCCCATGGGGGCGTCCTCGGTGCTCATGTCGGCGGCGATCGCCTCGGCCTCGGCCACCGGGCCGTCTGAGGCATCCCCGTGCGGCTGGCCGACGAGTTTGCCGTCCCCCTGCTCGGGAGCGTCCGCGCCCTCGTGTTCCCGCTCGCTCACGTCAACCCCTCTCGAGCGACGCCATGCCGGTGCGCCGCAATGTCAATACTCTCCCGATGCCCGCATACAGCCTGCGTCACGCGGGTCGTCCCCAACTGCGCGGCACTCGGGATCAGGCGACCTGGCCGGATCCCGGTGGCGCCGAGACAGCGTCGGACGTGTTCGCACAGGGAAATGACCACAAGCGAGCCGAGTGCCATATTGGTCTGCGGCTCCACAATCGCCCAGGAAGGACGACATGATCCCCACCCGGACAGCGCACTCCGGCCTGACCCTGCCGGCCATCGGCTTCGGCACGGCCCCGCTCCGGGGCGACGCGGCGGTCGACGCGGTTCGCCGGGCGATCGACAACGGTTACACCCTGCTCGATTCCGCGTTCAACTACGAGAACGAAGGCGCGGTCGGACGCGCGGTGCGGACCTGCGGCCGGGATCGGGACGAGCTGCTGGTGACCTCGAAGCTGCCGGGTCGGCGTCACGCCTACGACGCGGCGGTCGCCACCGTCCAGGAGTCCCTGTACCGAACCGGTTTGGAGTATCTGGACCTGTACCTGATCCACTGGCCGAACCCGATCACGAACAAGTACGTGCAGGCGTGGCGGGCGCTGATCGAGGCGCGTGACCGCGGTCTGGTCAAAGCCATTGGCGTGTGCAACTTCCTGCCCGAGCACCTGGATCGGCTGCAGGCCGAGACCGGAGAGCTACCGCAGGTCAACCAGATCGAGCTGCACCCGTACTTCCCGCAGCAGGAGATGCTCGACTACGACCGTGAGCACGGCATTCTCACCCAGGCGTGGAGTCCGTTGGGCCGGGGCAACAGCCTGCTGGGCGAGGAGGCCATCACCCGGATCGCCGGCCAGCTCGACGCCACCCCCGGTCAGGTCGCCCTGGCCTGGTCGATCGCCCGCGGAGCCATCCCGCTGCCGAAATCGGCCTCGGGTGCGCGTCAACTCGACAACCTGGCCGCTGTCGACCTGAAGCTGACCCCGGAGCAGGTGGCCGCGATCACCGCACTGGGCCGCCCGGACGGGCGACTGTCGGGTCAGGACCCGGCCGGCTACGAGGAGCCGTGATTCACCTCGAGCGAGAACAGTGGTGAGCGTCACTTTTTCGGTGCGACGCTGGCTGCTCCCGGGGACCACCCTGGTCTGGGGCCTGCAGTACGCGTTCCTGAGCCCGGTGCTGGCCCTGCTGCTGGTCGCGGTCTATCACGCCACCCCCGGCCAGGTCGGCTGGGTGCTGGTCGTCTACAACATCAGCGGGTTCGTGGCCTCGCTGGTGTTGCCCGCCTTGGCCGACCGTCGTCACAACTACCTGGGTCCGATGCTGGGCTGCGCGGTGGCGACACTGGCACTGGCGGTGATGCTGGCCGCGACCACTTCCCTGGCCGTGGCCACCGTGGCCCTGATTGTTCTGGGTGGGCCGGCCGGGGTCGGGATGGCCATGCTGTTCGCGCATCTTCGGCACAGCGGCGCGGGAACAAAGGAGATCGTCAACAACCGGGCCGTGTTCTCGGCCGCGTGGGTGGCCGGGCCGCCGCTCGCCACCCTGGTCATGAGCGCGTTCGGCAACCGCTCCATCCTGGTCGCCCTGAGCCTGGTGTCCGTGCTGGCCGTCGTGGCCACGCTGGCGCTGTCCCGGACCGGTCGCGCCGACCGGTTCCCTACCGCGGCGGCGGGTCAGTCGGGCACCGGCGGACTGTCCCGGGCGGGCGTGGCGGTCGTCGTGGTCGCCTTCGTCCTGCTGCAGTCGGCCAGCAACACGGCCGTCGCGGTGATGGGCCTTTACGTCACGAATTCGCTGTCCCTGGCGGTGATCTGGTCCGGCATTGCGCTGGGTATCGCGGCGGCGCTGGAGATCCCGGCGCTGCTGTGGTTCGGGCGGTTGTCCAGCCGGTTCTCCGATCTGAGCCTGGTGGCCGCAGGGAGCGTGGCCGGCCTGTGCTATTACGCGGTGCTGGCGGTGGTGTCGGGGCCGGTCCTGCTCCTCGCGGTGCAGGTGCTGAACGCCGTCTTCGTGGCCGGCGTGGCCGGGGTGGGGATGAGCCTGTTCCAGACCGTTCTGCCTCGGCCCGGGCTAGCCGCCGGGATCTACGCCAACACCCGGCGGGTCGGTGCGATCCTGACCGGCCCGCTGATCGCGTTGGGCGCGGCCACCCGTTTCTCCTACCGCGGCACCTTCGCGGCGTGCGCCGTGATGACCGCGATCGGCACCGTGGCCCTGTTGCTCGCCGCTCGTGGTCGGCGGAGCGAACCGGTGTCAGACGACTCTCTTCGCGTCCGATGATCAGCGGGGCGTGAGCACGAAGGCGCGGGCCCCGGCCTGCCAGGCCAAAGACAGGTCGGCGGCGCTGGGATGGCCGGCGTCGTCGAACCCGATCTTGTTGAACTTCGCGAACTGCTTGTTGTCCCTGGCCATCACGGCGTACAGCTCGATGACTCCTGGTTCGTCGATGACGACAGTGACATCAGCGGTCCGGCGCTTGCCCCGGAGCAGGACCTGTACGGGTTCGCCGCTGCGCAGGTTCCGTCCCCATGCGAACGGCGTGCCCACCAACAGGTCGGATCCGCGCCGGGTGTACGCGACGGGAATCGGCATGAGCCGCCCCGACTTGCGGCCGACCACCTCGATTTCGACCAGCCGGCGGCCGATCAACCCTCGAAGCAATGGCGTGCGCAGGAGGAGGCGCACCACACGGTTGGCCAGGTGCTGGAACCGCAGGGTGTTGGCCCGAGGGGCCGAAGTGGTGCTCATGGAGACTCCTATCGATACGGTGACGTCTCGTTCTCGACGAACGATACGCTAGCGGCTCGATGGCGGAAGGCGGCGGCGATGACGGGGGTGCCGGTCGGTCGGGGAGAGCGGGCGCGGCAGCGCGTGCTCCGGGCCGCGCTGGAAGTGCTGACCGACAGCGGCATGCCCGGTTTCAGCTTTGAGTCCGTGGCCCGCCGAGCCGGGGCCGGCAAGGCGACGTTGTATCGGCACTGGCCGTCGGCGCAGGCGCTGCTGGTCGACGCCATGGACGCCCAGTTCCGGCCCCTGGTCGGCCCCGACACCGGTGACCTGCGCGGTGATCTCATCGCGATGCTGGGCTCGTTCCGAACCATGCTCACCGGCACCGAGTTCCCGCGGCTACTGGCCGCCTTCGTCGACGCGGCCGAACGCATCCCGGCGCTGGCCGACCTGCACCGGCAGCTGACCGACCGGAGGCGGGAGCCGTTGCTCGCCGTACTCGCCGCGGCCGTACGTCGGGGTGAGATCGACCCGGAGGTCGACCTCGAGCTGGTCGTGGACCTGCTGGCCGCGCCGTTCTTCTATCGCCGGTTGGTGGCCCACCGACCGATCGAGGCGGATCTGCCGGCCGCGGTGGTCGATCAGGTCCTGGCCGGTCTGCGGTCAGTCGGCGTTGCCGATGCCGACGGCGGCGGTCATCGGGTGGTTGTCTGAGCGGTCGACCTCGTTCGGCTCGGGCGGCACGACCTCGCCGCGATCGGCAACGGTCAGAGCGTGGTGCGCCAGGCTGAGCACCAGCGCCGCCGCCAGCACCGCTCCGGCGGCCAGCCAGAACGGCACGTGCGGCGTGAAGCGCTCGGCCAATTTTCCGGCCACGAACGGGGCCAGGCCGCCACCGATGAACCGGACGAAGCCGTAGGTCGCCGACGCGACCGGCCGCTCGACCGGGGCGATGCTCATCACGGCCGTGGTGATCAGGGTGTTGTTCAGGCCAATGAAGGCGCCCGAGACGATGACCGCCGCGATGACCACACCGGGCTGATCCGGGAAGATCGCGATCAGGGCCAGATCGACCGCCATCAGCGCAAAGCTGCCGTACAGGGTGCGTGGGGTGCCGAACCGGCGCTGCAGGGCGGGCGCCCCGAACACCGCGAAGATGGCGACCAGCACCCCCCAGCAGGTGAAGATGAGCCCGAGGGCGATCGGGCTGTCGATGCCCATCAGGAAGGGCGAGTAGCCGAGCAGGGTGAAAAAGCCCCAGTTGTAGAGCAGCCCGGTGATGCTGGTGATGGCCAGGTTCTTGTGCCGCAGGGCCTTCAGCGGCTCCGACAGACTCTGCTTGTGCGCCGGTACCGGGGTGGCGGGTAGGAAGAAGACGGTGGCCAGCAGGGCGATGAACATGAGTACGGAAACACCGAAGAACGGGCCGCGCCAGGAAATACTGCCCAGTAGACCGCCGATGAGCGGGCCCAGCGCGATGCCGATACCCAGGGCTGTTTCGTAGAGCACGATGGCTCCGGCGAAGCCGCCGGACGCCGCGCCCACGATGACGGCCAGCGAGGTGGCGATGAACAGCGCGTTGCCCAGGCCCCAACCCGCCCGGAACCCGACGATGCCGCCGATGCTGTGGGACGACCCGGCCAGCGCAGCGAAGATGACGATCAGCACCAGCCCGGCGATGAGCGTCTTCTTGGCGCCGATCCGGCTGGAGATCCACCCGGTGACCAGCATGGCCACCGCGGTGACGACCAGATAACTGGTGAACAGCAGCTGGACCTGGGCGGGAGTGGCGTGCAGCTGCCCGACCAGGCTCTTCAGGATGGGGTCGACCAGACCGATGCCCATGAACGAGACCACGCAGGCGAAGGCCACCGCCCACACCGCGCGCGGCTGCCGGAACAGGCTCACGTCGGACGTGTTGTGACCCACGATGCCTCTCATCCCTCGACGACCAATCCTTAGCATAGCGAATCAATGTGCGACGCGCTGGGCTTCGTGGCACGGTCACCAGATGCGGGGCACGGGGTGGCGAGCGGCGCTGGTCGGGGTGCTGGCCGGGGTGCTGACCGGGGTGCTGACCGGGTGTGTTTCGTCCGGGACGACGCCGGTCCAGCCGTCGCCGAGTTCGGGATCCGCGAACGGCGCCGGGGTCCGGCTGACCGTCACACCGAACACCGCCCTGTACGACACACCTTTCGTCTCGACCGTCTCCGGACTGCAGCCCGGAGAACTGGCCACGCTGCGGCTCAGTACGACGGACGAGCACGGCCAGGTCTGGTCCTCGCAGGCCCAGTTCCGGGCGGCCACGGACGGCTCGTTCGACACCCGGCAGGCCCCGGTGAGCGGGTCGTACCAGACGGCGGATCCGATGGGCCTGATGCAGACGCTCACGTCCGGCCCGCCGGCAGATTTCCTCCCGCTCGCGACGTGGACCATGAGCGAGACCGTGGTGTCCGGTGAAACCACCCTGGCCTCCGCCACTTTCACGCGCCTGCGACCCACTCAGACCGGCGTGACCAGCCAGGACCTGCGTCCGTCCGCGGGCGGGCTGTACGGCCAGATGTTCGAGCCGGCGACCATCCCGACCTCCGCGCCGGGCGTGGTGGTCATCGGCGGTTCGGGCGGCGGCCTGGAGACCGGAGTGGAAGCGGCGTTGTTGGCCGCGCGCGGCTATCCCGCGCTCGCCCTGGCGTATTTCGGCGATCCCGGCCTGCCTGCGACCCTGCAGGGCATCCCCTGGAGTATTTCGACCGGGCGGCGCAGTGGTTGGCCGGCCGGCCCGGGGTCGACCGGCGCCGCATCGTGCTCTGGGGAGTGTCCCGGGGGAGTGAGGCGGCCCTGCTGACCGCCGCCCACTTCCCGGCGGACGTGCGTGCGGTCATCGGCGCCGTGCCCAGTGCCGAGGCCCTCCCCAGTGTCGACGGCACCGCCCCGGCGTGGACTTTTCACGGCCGGGACGTGCCCACCGCCCCGGCCACCGAGTTCGACCTGCAGTCCGCCACCAGCGCCGCCACCATCCCGGTCGAGGACATCACCGGACCGGTCATGTTGGTGTGCGGCGGTCAGGACGAGGTCTGGCGGTCCTGTCCGAACAGCCAGGTCATCGCCGCTCGCCTGGCCGCGCACGGACGGGCCGCGCCGACGATGCTCAGCTATTCGGCGGCCGGTCACGGTGTCGGGTCGCTGCTCCCCTACCTACCCGGCACGCTGATGACGAACAGTCTCCCCGACGGTACGACCTACCCCCTCGGCGGCAGCTTCCAGGCCGATCAGGCGGGCCGGGCCGACGCCTGGCCGAAGGTGCTCGCCTTCCTGCACGCACTCACCGCCTGAAGTGTGGCGCGGGTCACCCCCGAACGGGAATCGTGAGGGGCCCCCGGCCGTTGCACAGACTGCCGGCCCGATCGAACCCCCGGGCCTCACCCCTAGCCGCTACGTGCGGCCACTCGCCGAGAGGCGGCTTCTCGGGCCGGCACCTACTTCCCTCGGGCGCCGCGTGTGCTTGGTCCGGATCCCGCGGACCGGCTGCGGATTTCGTATCGTCGCTGGCATGAGCACGACGCTGATCAGTACCGATCCCACCGAGTTCGTCCAGTCCGGGCCGATCCGGCTGGCCTACCAGGCCTACGGGAAACCGGGTGATCCCAGCCTGGTCCTGATCATGGGGCTCAGCGCCCAGATGATCGCCTGGCCCGACGAATTCTGTCGCCGGCTGGCCGCCCGCGGGCTGCGGGTGATCCGCTTCGACAACCGTGACGTGGGGCTGTCCACCCACGTCGATGGGCCCGAGGTCTCCCCGTTCGCAGCATTTCTCGGCCAGTCGCCGACGTATCGGCTGATCGACATGGCCCGGGACACGGTCGGTCTGATCGAGCAGCTCGCGCCGGGCGGAACGCACGTGGTGGGCATCTCGATGGGCGGCATGATCGCGCAGATGGTGGCGGTGTTGCGGCCGGACCTGGTCATCAGCCTGACCTCGATGTGCTCGACCACCGGGTCGCCGCGCGTCGGTCGAGCCCGCCCGGGGCTGGCTCTGCGCACCCTGCTGACCCGGCCGGTGCCGTCCCGGGCGGAGCGCATCGCGCAGTCGGTCGACATCCTGCGGCGGATCTCGTCGCCGGCGTACCCGTTCGACGAGGCCGGGGTGGCCGCGCTGGCCGGTGCTTCCTACGACCGCGGCTACGACCCC
Source organism: Nakamurella sp. (assembly GCA_965277905.1). GTDB lineage: Bacteria > Actinomycetota > Actinomycetes > Mycobacteriales > Nakamurellaceae > Nakamurella. The sequence continues at coordinate 1,647,513 of CBDIDW010000006.1, read as the reverse complement.
GCCGGCAGTCGCCGCCAGTTCACCGCGGTCGTCACCGCCCCGGATCGCACCGTGGCGCTGGGCCGGCTGCGCATGCCGACCCTGGTCCTGCACGGCAACAGCGACCCGCTGATCAACGTGTCCGGAGGGGTGGCCACCGCGCGGGCCATCCCCACCGCCCGCCTGATGACGTTCGCGGGGATGGGCCACGACGTACCGGAACCGCTGTGGGACACCTTCATCGCCGAGATCGGGAACACGGTGGCGGCCGGTAGGATCAGCGCGCGTGACGTCGCCGCAGGCCGAGGTACGTGTTGACGAGCTGATCATCCGAAAATTGCAGTCGGAGGCAAGTAATTCCCCGGACGAATTGCGCGGGCAATACCGCGCGGGCCCGATGCGACGCTATTATTTCGAATGGGGCCGGCATCGAGGCGAGGTCGGCAAACACCGGCTGCGCTGTACGATCTGCGGTCGTGGACCAAGATTCCAGCGCCGACGAAGCCGGGCATGTGCCGGTCGTCTCCACTGGGCAACTGCCTGCCGCCGAAACGGTGCAAGCGCTACTGGTCGAGGCGTTTGAGCTGTATTCGCCCGTGGATGAGGGTGTCGTCGCGGATTACATCCCGGCCTTGGCGCGGGCCCGGCGCGACCTGTTCGGCCTCTCCGTCGTCGGTGTGGACGGGACGACCCTGAGCGTTGGTGATGCGCAGGAACGATTTTCGATCCAGAGCGTGTCCAAGCCCTTTGTGTTCGCGTTGATCTGCGAGGCGATCGGCTACGACCAAGCCCGGATAAAATTGGGGGTGAACAACACCGGTTTGCCGTACAACTCGGTGGTGGCCATCGAACTCAACGCGGATCGGACAATGAATCCGATGGTCAATGCGGGCGCGATCGCCACTACCAGCCTGATTCCCGGTGAGACCGCCGACGCGAAATGGGAGTTCATCCTCGCGGGTCTGTCGCGTTTCGCCGGTCGGGATCTGCGGGTCGACGAAGAGGTGTATGCCTCGGAGGCGGCCACCAACCAGCGCAACAAGGGCATCGCCCGGTTGTTGGATTCCTATGGCCGGGTCTACTTCGATCCTCTGCAGGCCACCGACGTCTACACCCGGCAGTGCGCGATTGAGGTGTCCGTGGTCGACCTTGCTGTGATGAGCGCGACGCTGGCCGACGGCGGAGTCAACCCGATCACCAAGGAGCGGGTGGTCGGGCCCGGGGTGTGCCGCCGGGTACTCGCCGTGCTGGCCACCGCCGGGCTCTACGAACGGTCCGGGGACTGGCTGTACGACATCGGTCTGCCCGGTAAGAGCGGGGTGAGCGGTGCCATCATCACCGTCGCCCCCGGCAAGGGCGGGATGGCCACCTTCTCGCCGCCGCTGGATCCCGCCGGCAACAGTGTCAGAGGCCAGCTGGCGACCAAGTTCCTGTCCGACCTGTTGGGACTGAACCTTTTTGCCTCGACCCCGTGGCAGCAAGCGTGAGCAGTGTGGCCGTCAGCGGCGGCTGACGTGCGAACGGCGCGAGGCGACGGCCGCGGTGATCCTCAGACCGCCGCGCCCTCGCCTCGCGCCGCCAACCCGCAGTGATCAGTTCTCGGCGAACGCTTCGCGGAGTGCCTGCTCCTGCTCCCCGGACAGATTGGTCTCGATCAATTCCGCCTGCACGCCGCGGAATGCGTCGGCAACCTTGTCCACCACAGCGTTCTGGGTGAAGACGAACAACGCCGAGGTGCCCGGCTTCATCTGCGCCTGCACCCGCTTGAGAAATCCGTCATCGATACCGACCTTCGCCAACGACCCGGTGAGGGCGCCGGTGGCCGCACCGACCGCCAGCCCCAGGAACGGGACGAAAAACAGCAGACCGAACAGGAAACCCCAGAAGGCGCCGCCGAGTGCGCCGGATCCGGTGAAGCTACGCAGCTGCTTCGTCTTCGGCTTCTTCTTGTCCTGCTCCCAGGTGACGATGGCTCCATCGAGCACCTGGATCAGCGCACGAGACTGCAAGTCCTGCAGCATGTCCTCAGCCTGTTCCGCACCCGACGGCGTTTCGAACTTCCATACCGACAGCGTCGCCATGTCAGTCTCCTTCTTTTAGGACGACATCCGGCGGCGGCCGCCACCGGATGTGCCGATTCTGCTACCCGCCGCAACCGGGGCAGTGCACCGGACCCGGGCTGCCCGGCAGGTCCGGCCACATCAGCCTGCGGTGCGTGGTCAGTCGACGGCGGCGCCGACCAGTTCCTTGTGCTGCTGGGCGTTGATGTGCTCGAGCAGCTTCTCGCCCTCGATGTCCACGCTGGGCAGGATCTTGTCCAGCCACTTGGGCAGGTACCAGCCCGCCTGGCCGAGCAGGGTCATGATCGCCGGCACCAGGGTCATCCGGACCAGGAACGCATCGGCCAGCACGCCGACGCCCAGGGCGAAACCGATGGAGGCGATGATCGCGTCCGGGGCCAGGATGAAGCCGGCGAACACGCTGGTCATGATGATCGCGGCCGCGGTGACCACCCGTTGCCCGGCGGTGAACCCGTTGACCACGGCGGCCTTCGGCTCGGCCCCGTGCACGTAGGCCTCGCGCATGCCCGACACCAGGAACACCTGGTAGTCCATGGCCAGCCCGAAGAGCACGCCGATCATCAGGATGGGCAGGAACGAAATGATCGGGGCGGGAGTGTCCACACCGAAGATCGCGCCCAGCCAACCCCACTGGTAGACCGCGACCACCGCGCCGAACGACACCGCGATGGTGAGCAGGAACCCGAGCGCCGCCTTGATCGGCACCACGATCGACCGGAAGACCAGCAGCAGCAGCACCAACGCCAGCCCGACCACGATGATCAGGTACACCGGCAGGGCGGCGGCCAGTTTGGCCGACACGTCGATGGCCACCGCGGTTTGACCGGTCACCGCCAGGTCGGTGTGGGTGGATGCCTCCCAGGCGGGGGCTTGGGCGCGCAGGTCGTGGACCAGGTTCTCGGTCGCCACGTCGGACGGGCCGGTCTTCGGAATGACCTGCACGAGCGCCAGCGTCCCGTCCTTGCTCACCGTCCCCGGCACGGCCAGCGGCGCCTCGCCCATCTTGGCGATGTCGCCCGCGATCACCGGGATGGCCGCCGTCACCGCCCCCGGATCACCGCTGATGGTCATGACCAGCGGACCGTTGAAACCCGGCCCGAAGTTTTCCGAGATCAGGTCGTAGGCCTTGCGTTTGGTCGAATCGGTGGCCGCGCTGCCGTCGGTGGGCAGGGCCAGGTGCAGCTTGAGCGCCGGGATGGCCAGCACGCCCATGATGACGATGACGCCCACCACCACCCAGCCGGGGCGCTTGGTGACCGTCTTGATCCACCGGCCGGCGGCATGGGTGTGATCCAGGGCGCCGACGTCGGCCCCCGTGGTGCGCAGGTCGGCGGCGGCCCGACGATCGCGCTTGCGCAGCACCCGCTCCCCGGCCAGGGCCAGCACCGCCGGCAGCAGGGTCACCGCCACCAGCACGGAGATGCCCACCGTGCCCGCCGCGGCCAGGCCCATCACGGTCAGGAACGGGATCCCAACCACCGACAGCCCGGCCAGCGCGATGAGCACGGTGAGTCCGGCGAAGACCACCGCCGAGCCGGCGGTGCCGGTGGCCCGGGCGATGGATTCCCGGATCGGCAGCCCGGCCACCAACTGCTGGCGATGTCGGGAGACGATGAACAGCGCGTAGTCGATACCCACGGCCAGGCCCAGCATGAGGGCCAGAATTGGTGCGGTGTTGGACATCTGCACCCCGCCGGAGACCCACAGGATGCCGGCCAGACCGGTGCCCACCCCGATCAGCGCGTTCAGCATGGTCATGCCCGCGGCCACCACCGAACCGAAGGTGACCAGCAGCACGACCAGGGCCACGACCACGCCAATGCCCTCGGTGGATCCGATCGACGGGGCCTGCTTGACCGCGCCGCCGCCCAGTTCGATCTGCAGCCCGTCCACCCGGTGCGCGGCCACGATGGTGGCGATCTGGTCCTGGGTGCTCTCCGGGATCTCGGTGAGTTGGCCGCCGAACTGGACCTGGGCGATGCCGACCCGACCGTTGGCCGAGATCGCCTTGCTGGCGGCCGGTGGCACCGCGGCGATCACGTCGGGCAGCTTGGTCACCTGGCCGACCACGTCGTTGATCTGCTGGGCGACGGCCGGTGCGGTCACGGTCTGACCCGCGGGGGCGGCGAAGACGATGCGGCCGGTCGCGCCACCGGCCACCGGGATCTCCTGGCTGAGCTTGTCCAGGGCCTGCTGGGCCTCGGTGCCGGGGATGGTGAACGAGCTGGTCATGACTCCCTTGAAGGCGAGGGCGCCGGAACCGACGCCGACCAGGATGATCAGCCAGACGATGATCATGGCCCAGCGGTGGCGGGCGCCGAACGCCCCGATGCGGTAGAGCAGGGTGGCCATGGTCAGTTGCCTCTCGGGGATTGGATCGCGTCGAAGTCGAAGATCGAGAAGGCCTGGGACAGCAGCGCATCCACGCCCTCGATGCCGCCGGGGCGGCCGTCCGCGGCCCAGCGTTCGAACACGGCGCGAGCGACGGTGCTGCAGCTGACGGCGAAGGCGAGCGGGCGGATGTCGTCGTCACTCGCCCCGACCAGCCGGGTGATCGCCTCGGCGACCCGCTGCATGATCCGGGCGTCCATGGCCAGCGCGGCCGCGGCCAGCTCCGGCTCCTGGCTGACCAGCAACACGTAGGCATCGAAGCCGGCGTCGAGCCGACCGACGAAGTGGCGCAGGGCGGGCTGGACCAGGCTGGTCAACGGAGTGCCCGGAGGGGCGGCGTCGACCACGGCCAGGACGTCGTCCAGCACGCCCTCGCTGACCGCGACCACGCAGTCGGCCTTGCCGGCGAAGTAGTTGGAGAAGGTGCGCCGGGACACGCCGGCGCGGTCGGCGATATCCGCCACGGTGACGTGGTCGTAGCCGCGGTCCAGGCACAAGTCGAGAGCCGCCGCGGACAGCGCGCGCCGGGTGTCGGCTTTCTTGCGCTCGCGCAGGCCGGAGGTCATGGGCCGAGCGTAGGGCTGAATTTGCTCAGTGCGCAACAATGCCTTGTGGGAAAGATGACACCCGGCGGGTGCGTCGCGCCTCAGGGGGTGGGCATGCCGCCATTGACGTGCAGCGTCTCGCCGATCACGTAGCTGGACTCACCGGAGGCCAGGAACACGTACGCCGGGGCGAGTTCGGCGGGTTGGCCCCAGCGACCCAGCGGCGTCTTCTCACCCACGGTGGGCAGGTCCTCGGGTGGCTGGCCGCCGGCCGGTTGCAACGGGGTCCAGATCGGTCCGGGGGCCACCGCGTTGACCCGGATGCCCTTCGGAGCCAGCTGCTGGGCCAGGGCCTTGGAAAAGGTGTTGATGGCGGCCTTGGTGGACGCATAGTCGACCAAGGTCGGCGACGGGGTGTACCCCTGGATGGAGGTGGTGTTGATGATCGTGGCGCCCGGCTTCAAGTGCGGCAACGCCGCTTTCGTGATCCAGAACATGGCGTAGACGTTCGTCTTGAAGGTGTCGTCGAAATTCTGGTCGTCCAATTCGGCCAGGTCTTCGACGTGCTGCTGCTTGCCGGCGTTGTTCACCAGGATGTCCAACCCGCCCAGTTCGGCCACGGCGCCGGACACCAACTGGCGGCAGAACGCCGCGTCCTTGATGTCGCCCGCCACCGCGAACGCCTTGCGCCCGGCCTGCTCTATCAGGGAGGTCACCTCGGCCGCGTCGGACGCCTCCTCCGGCAGGTGACTGATCATCCCGTCCGCGCCCTCCCGGGCAAAGGCGATGGCAACGGCCGCCCCGATGCCGGAATCGCCTCCGGTGATCAGCGCCTTCCGGCCCTGCAACCGCCCGCTGCCCCGGTAGGTGTCCTCGCCGCGGTCGGCGGGTGCGTCGAGCTCGGAATCCAAACCGGACCCCTCGAGGTACTGCTTCTTCGGGGTGATGTCGGCGTACTTGCGGCTGGGGTCTTCAAAGACGTACTGGTCCGTGGCCATGGTGGCTTCCTTCGGTTTTCCTGCGCGGTGCCGCCCGCAGCACGGGCAACAGCAGACCGGTGACCACGCCGGGGGTCCGCTAACCCGGTGGGGGGTTCCACGACTCGGGTTCGTCGGACCCGATCTGATGGTCGGCGGCCGCCAGGGTGAGCCCCGCGTGGATCAGGGCCAGGTGGGACAACGCCTGCGGCAGATTGCCCAGAAAGTCTCCCGTCTCCGGATGGATCATCTCGGACAGCATGCCCACGTCGTTGGTCGCGCCGACCAGTTGCTCCATCAGGGCCGTCGCCTCGTCGCGGCGGTCCACCAGGGCCAGCGCCGACACCATCCAGAAGCTGCAGGCCACGAAGGTGCCCTCAGTGCCGATGGACTTGGTGTAGCGGTGCAGGTGAGGTCCGGCGCCCAGCTCGGCCCTCAGCAGGCTCAGGGTGGCGCTCATCCGCGGCCCCCGATCGAACCCGCTGATTGTGTGCAGCACGATCGAGGCATCCAGGTCGGTGCTGCCCGGATACCAGACGTAACTGCCCCGCTGCGCCGACCAGCCGTGCTCGTCGACCCAGGCCCGGATGAGGTCCGCCTCGTCGCGCCACCGCTGCACGGGGCCGGCCAGGTGGCCGCCCTCGGCCAGCTCCACCGCATCCGACAGCGCTTTCCAGCAGCCCATTTTCGACGTCACGTAGTGCTGCTCGTCCTGCTCCTCCCACATCCCGGAGTCGGGGCTGCGCCAGGTGTCGCAGGCCAGGTCGGCGATGCGGGCCATCAACCGGGCCGTGTCCGTGTCCAGCAGATTTCCGTGCCTGACGTAGAGACTGACGATGGCGAAGATGTCGCCGAACACGCCGAGCTGCAGTTGGCTGCCGGCGCGGTTACCCGCCCGCACCGGTCCGATCCCACGCCACCCCGGGGCCCGCAGCATGGCCTCGCCGGGGATGCGGCCACCGCCCAATCGATACGCGACTTGCGGCTCACCCGTCTCGCCGATCATCTCGAGCATGCAGCTGATGGCGGCGTGGATCTCCTCACGGAGCCCGAAGCCGAACAGGGCCGTCAGCGTGTAGGCCATGTCGCGGATCCAGGCGAATCGGTAGTCCCAGGTCTTTTCCCCGTCCGGCCATTCCGGCAGCGAGGTGGTGGCCGCGGCGGCGACCGCACCGGTCGGGGCGTGGATCAGCATCTTCAGCGCCAGCGCGCTGCGCCGCACCTGGTCGGCGAACGGCCCGTTCCAGTCGAAGTTGTCCGACCAGGCGGACCAGTTCGTGATCGTCCGATCGATTCCGGCGTCGATGTCGCGGGCCTCGGCCAGGAACAACGGCTCCCGATCGGTGGCGACCACGCCGAAGACCTGCCGGGATCCGGGCCGCGCGAGGAAGGTGGCCGTCATGTCCTGGGTGCCGTAGTCCACCCCCTCCTCACCCTGGAGCCGAACCGCCATCGTGACCCCGTCGATGCGCAGCACCGGTCCGTGTTCGGTGTGGTCGACCCACGGTGATGCGGTGTTCAAGCAGGTCCCCAGGCGCACCCGGGCGGTCATGGCGACGCGGCCCGACAGCCCGTCGATGCGGCGACCCAGCTCTGCCCACGGCAGCCGGCCGGCCACGCCGGTGTTGAGGCTGTCGGTCACCCGCACCGACCCGGAGTCCGTGGTGAACGTGGTGGCCAGCACGTTGGTCCGGCCGACGTAGGAACGCTCCACCGTGAACGGCAGATCGGGGCGTAGTTCGATGAACCCGCCGTCGGCGGCATCGAGCAACGCCCCGAACGCCGGGGGCGAGGACAGGTCGGGCACCGGCCACCAGTCCACCCGGCCGTCCCGGGCAATCAACGCGACGGTGCGGCCATCTCCGATGGCGGCATACGAGCGCAGATCGACGTACCCGTTCGGGTCGCGCTCCGGGGTCGGCGGATGAGATCCGGGCATCTCGGTCAACGGCACGTCCTGTTCTGCTTGGTCCGTGCGGCGACGGCGTGCGAGGTGTTCCCGCTCGTCGGGCCGGGAAACCGAAGAGTGGCCGAATCACGGCCCGGCCTGCGCCGCTGACCGCGGGGGTCAGCTCCGGGCCCAGTGCGGTGACATCGCTCGCACGCGGCGACAATGCAGTGGTGCGTGTTGCCATTTTGTCGACCTACCCGCCGCGGCCCTGCGGAATCGGGACGTTCTCTGCCGACCTACGCCGGGCCCTGCTGGGCGCGGATCCCGACGTCAAGGTCGGCGTCGTGGCCATCGTCCGCGACCCCGACCAGGCCCAGGCCCGCGAGGTCCTGACGACCGTTCGCCAGGACGTTCCCGCCGATTACGGCGCCGTGCCCGCGGCCCTGATCGACCACGGCAGCGACGTCGTGCTCATCGAGCACGAGTTCGGGATTTTCGGCGGGGAGTCGGGCGCCTACCTGCTGCCGCTGGCCGCCGAGCTGCCGGTGCCCTACGTCGTCACCCTGCACACCGTGCTGTCGGCCCCGTCCGAGGAGCAGCAGGCCATCATCCGGCAACTGTGCGAGGGCGCGGCCGCGGTCACCGTCTTCACCCAGACGGCCAAACGCCTGATCAGCGAGTCGGGCCTGGTGCCGGCGGACAAGATCCGGATCGTGCCGCACGGTGCCCCGGCCCCCTTGATGGGGGTTCGGGCCCCGGGAGCCTGGGCGGCCAAGACGGGCCCCTGGAAGGGCCGGACCGTGCTGTCGACCTTCGGGCTCATCTCGCAGGGCAAGGGCATCGAGACCGCGATCGCCGCACTGCCGGACATTGTCGAACGCCACCCCGAGGTGGTCTACGTGGTGGCCGGCCAGACGCATCCCGAGGTGGTCCGGACCGAAGGCGAACGGTACCGCCTCGAGCTGGAACGGCAGGTGCGCGATCTGGGCCTGGTCGGACACGTCCGTTTCATCGACCGCTTCCTCGACGACGAGGATCTGGCCGAACTGCTCAGCGCCACCGACCTCTACGTGACCCCGTACCGATCGCGGGAACAGATCGTCTCCGGCGCGCTCACGTTCGCGGTGGCCGCGGGCTGCCCGGTGGTCTCCACGCCCTACCTGTACGCCGAGGACCTGCTCACCAACGGAGCGGGGACGTTGGTGCCGTTCAACGACCCGGCCGCGATCAGCCGGGCCGTCCTGGATTATCTGGACGATCCAGCGGCGCTGGCCGCGGCGGCCGCCGCGTCCCGGCAGGTCGGGGCGTCGATGGATTGGCCGTCGGTGGGGTCCGGCACCCTGGAGGTACTGCGCGAGACGGTGACCCGGCCCGAACGGCTGCCCAAGCCGGAGCACCTGGGTCCCATCGCATCATCGCCGCCGGTCCGGACCGACCATCTGCTCACCCTGGTCGACGATGTGGGCATTGTGCAGCATGCTTCTGGCACCGTTCCCAACCTGAGCACGGGCTACTGCGTCGATGATGTGGCCCGCCTGGCCATCGTGGCCCTGGAACTGGGTCGAGGCGCCAAGGAGCCGGTGTTCGCCCGCATCGTGACCCGATCCCTGGCCTTCCTGCAGTACGCCTTGGCCGAGGACGCCGGGATGCACAACTTCATGTCCTATGCCCGTACCTGGACCGACGAGCCGTCGATCGGCGATCACGTCGGCCGCACCGTCTGGGCACTGGGGGCCGTGGTCGCGGCGCACCCGCCTCGGGTCATCGCCCGCAACAGCGAGGTGTTCCTGGAGCAGTTGTGCGACGTCCTGGCGGCCGCCCCGGATCTGAGTCCGCGGACGTCGGCCTACGCCATCCTGGGATTGACCCGCCCCGAATCCCGCTTCCTGCCGGCGGCCGCACAACGACTCCTACCCGAGCTGGCCGGCCGGCTGGCCGCCTTCCAGTCCTCGTCCATCGACGCGGAGTGGGCCTGGTTCGAAGACGCGCTGTTCTACGACAACGCCCGCTTGCCCCAGGCCCTGTTGGCGGCCGGACGGCGACTGCACGACGACTCGCTCTGCCAGTTGGGTCTGGACCGGTTGACCTGGCTGGCCGCCCAGAGCCGGATCGATGGACCTCACGTCCAGCTCGTCGGGCACCGGTGGCGCCAGGCCGGCGACCAGGAATCGACCGGACCCACCGCCCCGGGAGAGGGCGACGAGCAGCCGCTGGATGCCGCCGCGCTGGTCGAGGCGCTGGTGGAGGCGTTCCGGGTCACCGGGCAGCGCCGACTGGCCGACCAGGCCGTGCTGGTGTTCGAGTGGTTCCTGGGCCGCAATCGTGCGGGCCGACCGCTGTACGACTTCGCCAGCGGCGGAACCCACGACGGACTGTCCGCCTCGACGGTCAATGACAACGAAGGGGCAGAGTCGACTCTGGCGTTTTTCCAGGCGCTGTTGGCCCTGGAAGGTGCCGGCCTGCTGGCCTCGCTGCCCGACCCGAAAACCGGGCTGGTACCGCGATGAAGGTCGGCATGCTGGGCCCGATCGCCTGGAACACGCCGCCGAGCGACTACGGGCCGTGGGAGCAGGTCACCAGTCTGCTCACCGAGGGGTTGGTTGCCGCCGGTGTCGACGTCACCCTGTTCGCCACCGCCGAGGCGGTCACCGAGGCGGAGTTGGACTGGGTGTGCGAGCACCCCTACGGCAATCGGCCCGAGATCGACGGACGGGTCGCGGAGGCCAGGCACGTGGCCCACGCGCTGGCCCGGTCCGGTGATTTCGACGTGGTCCACAATCATTTGGATTGGTTACCGCTGGCGTTTTCCGCGTTCAGCGGCGCGCCGATGGTGACCACCATCCACGGGTTCTCCGGACCGCAGATCCTGCCCGCCTACCTGGACGCGCGTTCTGCGTTCGTGTCCATTTCCGACTCGGACCGCGCGCCGGAGTTGACCTACCTGGCCACCGTGCACCACGGCATCGACTTGGACCAGCTTCCGTTCGACCCCACCGGCGGCGACGACCTGGTCGTCCTGGGCCGGATCCACCCGGACAAGGGCACGGCCGAGGCCATCGACATTGCCGCGGCCGCCGGTCGGCGCCTGCTGATCTGCGGCATCGTCCACGACGCAGAGTATTTCGATGCCCTCATCCGTCCCCGCCTGGACGACGACAAAGTCGTCTACCTGGGATCCGTGGGACCGGCGCAGCGGGCGTCGGTGCTGGGCGGTGCCTGGGCCCTGCTGCATCCGATCGCCTTCAACGAGCCGTTCGGATTGGCCGTGGTCGAGGCCCTGGCCTGCGGCACCCCGGTCATCGCCTACCGCCGCGGATCCATGCCGGAGCTGATCGACGACGGGGTGACCGGCTTCCTGGTACCCGACGCGAAGGCGGCCGCCGCCGCCGTCGAACGCGTCGCCCAGCTGTCTCGGCAAGCCTGTCGCAGCAGCGTCGAGCGCCGCTTCACCGTGGATCGCATGGTCTCCGATTATGTTGCCGTGTATGAGCAAATCGCATAGCGCGCGCGACAACGGTCTGTTCCTCCGGGCCGCCGGTAACCCGCTGCTCACCCCGGAACGCTGGCCGTACCCGATCAACGCCGTGATGAACGCGGCCGCGACCCAGATCGACGGCGTCACTCTCCTGCTCTGCCGGGTGGAGGATCGGCGCGGGTTCTCTCACCTCACCGTCGCCCGCTCACCGGATGGGCTGTCGAACTGGGTGGTCGAGGATCACCCCCTGCTGTCCCCGGAGAGCCTGCAGGAGAGCTGGGGGGTGGAAGACGCCCGGATCACCCGGGTCGACGAGCTCGACGCCTGGGTGATCTCCTACACCGCCTTCGGTCCCGGTGGCCCCGCCGTCGCGCTGGCCACGACCAAGGACTTCGTCACGGTGGAGCGCATGGGGATCGCCTGCTCGCCGGAGGACAAGAACGCATCCCTGCTCTCCCGCCGGGTGGGCGGCTCGTTCGTCATGTTCCACCGCCCGGCGAGCACGGTCACCGGTCGCGCCGACGTCTGGTTGTCGCGGTCGAACGACCTGCAGGCCTGGAGTGCCCCGGAGCCGGTGTTCGGCGCCCGCCCCGGCGGCTGGTGGGATTCGGCCCGCATCGGCATCGGCCCGCCGCCGCTGGAAACGCCGCACGGCTGGCTTGTCGTCTATCACGGCGTGCGGAACACCGTGGCCGGCGCCATCTATCGGGTGGGATTGGCGATGCTGGACCTGGAGGACCCGGCCAAGGTCATCCGTCGCTGCGAGGAATGGGTGCTCAGCCCGACCGAGGACTACGAGCTGACCGGCGACGTCCCCGGCGTGGTCTTCCCGTGCGGTCTCGTGCACGACAAGGCCACCGACGAGCTACGCCTGTACTACGGCGCCGCCGATTCGCGCATCGGTCTGGCCGTCGCGTCGTACACGGATGTGGTCGAGCACGTTCTCTCGGCCGGAGTCCCCGACCCGAACTGAGTCAGCCGGCCACGGCGGTGCCGCAGCCAGGACAGAACCGCGCACCGGGAGCGAGTTCGCCGCCGCACTCGGTGCAATGGGCCACCTTCGGCGCCAGACCGCTCCCGCACCCCTGGCAGAACTTGGCCGTGGCCGGGTTGCTGGTCTGGCAGTTCGCACAGGTGACCCCGGCCGGGGCGGGTGCTGCGGCCGGCGCGGCCCCGGCCGGCGGCGGCCCGGCGTAACCGGCCCCGGCGCCACCCGCGAACCCCTGCGGGGGCGGCGGAGGCGCCTGGTTCTGACCGCCCGGCTGGCCCATGCCCATACCCATCCCGAGACCGAGGAACGCGCCCTGGGTGGCGCCGCCGCCCTGGGCCATGCCTTCGCCGGCGCCGAGGGCCATCTGCCCGGCCGCGTAGTTGTTGAATCCGCCGGCCAGTCGGGAGTAGCTGGTGTCCTTGGCCAACGCCTTGAGCTGGCGCTGATCCTCTTCGGCCAGATTGACGTCGAAGTTGCCCATCCGGGTGATGGCGACCCCGTAGTTGTTCAGCTGGTTGTTGGCATTCTCGATGACTTTCGCCTCGATCTCGGGGGAATACACCGAGAGACCGAGAATGGGCCAGCCGTTGCGCACGATCTGCGTGGTGATGTCGGTGCGCAGGACCTTGAGCATCTGGTCGCTGACCCAGTCACTGATCTTGCGATTGTCGGTGACGTCCAGGGTGCCGACCAGGTTGAGGATGAGTTTGATCGGGTCGGTGACCCGCAGTGCATAGTCGCCGAACACCCGCAGGGTCACGATCAAGCCGGTCTGCGGATCTTGCACGTCATCGACGCGGCCGCCGAAGGTGAAGCCGGTGAATTCCCGGTTGGCCACGAAATACAGCTCGGCCCGGTAGGCCCGGCCTCCGGTGGCGGCGTCGATCAGGATGCCCAGGCCGGGGATCTCGTCCGCGTCGATCTGGTGCCGGCCCGGCCCCATGGTGGCGGCGATCTGACCGGTGTTGACGAAGATGGCCAGCTCGTCGGCGTTGACGATGGCCCGGGTGAAACGTCGGATGCTCTGGTCGGGCCACTTGAAGACGAACTGGTTCTTCTTGTCGTCCGGTACCGCGATGAACTCACGTGAGAGCAGGGCCATCGTCGCCTGATCCTTCAATAGGGAATGCGTCCGGTCACGAATGTATCGCTCGCACCCGCACGCATCCAATAGCAGAGGTGATGCTTGCCTGCTAGCTTGACCACGATCGATAGGTGGTCATCGTCGGCGCCCCCGCGGGCGAGGCGAGGTCAGGGAGAAGAGTCGAGTGGACCGGATCGAATGTCGTTGGTGTCATGCCCAGAACGTGGCCGATGCGACCGCATGTGTCACCTGCGGGGCGCCGCTGGACGTACGCGACAAGGTCAGCGAATCGGGGTGGCGGGAAGCGCCCAAGCTGCGGGACATGACCGAGTTCCGGTTCTCGAACAGCATGTGCCAGGTCGAAGGAGACCTGGTCCCGGTGGCCGAGCTGAATTTGTCGCCGGGGGACTCGGTGTTCTTCGAGCACCACGTGCTGTTGTGGAAGGACGAGGCGACGCCATTGACCCAGATGAACCTGGGTGGCGGAATGAAGCGCAGCCTGGCCGGCATGCCGTTCACCCTCACCCTGGCGCACGGTCCCGGCCGGGTGGCGATCTCCCGCGATGCACCCGGCGAGATGGTGGTGCTGCCGCTGCATCCGGGTATGGAGATCGACGTCCGGGAGCACGCATTCCTGATGGCTTCGTCCTCGATCGGCTACTCCTTCGTCCGGATCAAGGGGCTGGCCAGCATTCTGCACGGCGGCAGCGGCATGTACCTGGACCGGTTCGTCACCGCCGGAATACCGGGTCTACTCATCCTGCACGGGTACGGCGACGTGCTGGAACGGACTCTCGGACCCGGTGAAAAGATCCTGGTGGAACCGGGTGGGATGCTGTACAAGGATTCGACGGTCGGGATGAACAATGCGCCGCTGCCGATGAAAACAGGGATGTTCGGCCGCACCATGAACATGGCCGAAATGGTCGGGCCGGGCCGCGTGGGTATCCAGTCCATGTACGTCCACCACAGTTCGGAATGATGTCGGATGACTGTCCCTTCAGCCCCAGCCGCTGAGTACATCTGCCGTTACTGCCGGCAGAACAGCGACGCCTCCGGCACCGCGTGCCCGAGATGTGGTGCCCCGGTCGATGTTCGCGCGGTGGTCAGCCGGTCGGGATGGACCAAGCAGCCGCCGATCCCGGACGAGACCCGCATCCAATTCGGCCAGTCCCGGGTACAGATCCAGGGCAAGCAGGTCCCCACCGCGCATTTCACCCTGACCGGTCAGGAATGGATCTACTTCGGTCACCACAATCTGCTGTGGTGCGATCCCGGGCTCAGCCTGCAGCAAATGCCCATGAAGCAGGGGTGGAAACGGCTGATGGCCGGCCTACCCATTGTGATCATGCAGGCCTACGGTCAGGGCCACATCGGGCTGGCCGACAATCACGCCGGCGAGATCGTGGCGCTGCCGTTGCAGAACGGCCAATCGATCGTGGTCCGCGAGCACCGTCTGCTGTCGGCGACCGGAAACATCAGCTACGACTGGCAGCAATCGCCGATCTGGTTCGTCACCGGTACCGGGGACGACCGCAAGACCCATTACCCGCTGGGCATCTACGAGGACCGGTTCACCGCGGCCGGCGACGCACCGGGACTGCTGCTGTTGCACGCTCCGGGCAATACCTTCATCCGAGATCTTGCCGCCGGCGAAACCATGCTGATGAAACCGACCGCCTTGTTGTACCGCGACGTCACCGTGACCGCGCATCTGCACCTGGAGTATCCGAACAGCAACACCGCCGGACAGCTGCTGACCGGATTGCTGGGGATGGCCAAGAGCGAATTGGTCGGCAATCTGTTCGGTAGTCGGATCGATCGCATGACCGGGTCGTCGTGGAGCAACCGCAATGTCTGGCTGCGCTTGATCGGTCCCGGCCGGGTGGCCATGCAGTCGGTGTTCGAGCGCGAAGAGGAGAGCGAAGCCATCCAGTCCAGCAGCGGGGCCACCCAGCAACGCTGGTAGCCCGCGCCGGGTCCGTCTCAGCCGCCCAATTCCCGCAGGCCGGCCGTGATGGCGGTGATGCGGTCGGCGCCGTCCTCGTCCCGGACGGCCCCGATGATGGCGGCGACATCCGGTTCGGCGACGGCCGGCATGGTCGTCCGCCGACTCACTTGTTCGGCCAGCGCGGCGAGCGCCTGCACGCGGTGTTCCAGCGGAATCCGTAGCTGCGCCCGCAGCGGGTCAGCGGCGGCCAGTCCCGCGAGGCGGAGGGCCTGCGCGTCGATGTCATCCAACTCGGCCTGGAAGTCGATCTGGAAGCGGACCGGAGCCGCATCGTCGTGCCACCACCAGTCCGTGGTCGTGATGGTCTGCACGGCGTGCTGAGCCTGGGCCAGCAACGCTCGTTCGGGGGACTCGGCCCGTTCCGCCCAGGCCTGCCCGGACCAGATGCGCAGCCGGCTCGCCTCACGTCGTTGCGATGCGCTCAGCCGCAGCGGGTCTGTCGCGATCAGAGCGATCTCGACCGCGACCGCCGCGGCCAACACGATGGCCAGGATCAAGAACACCACGGAGCCGGTGAGGAACGCGAGGGCAACGGCCACCACGTCGAGCAGCGCCGTTGGCAGCACCCCCACCGACCACCATTGGCCCCGCGGATGATCGAGGCCGCTCGGCGTGAACCCCCGGGCCGCCCGGGCCCGCTCCAGCGAGGCCAGCTCGGCCGACGGTGGCCGTAGCGGTCCGGGACTGACCACGGTCGGCGCCAGCCACGGGGGGTCGGGCTCGGTCACCCGTTCATGGTGCGCTCTGCGGATCAGCGATCACTGCAGGGTCACTGTTTCGTCGTTGTGCACATTGTCTTTGCTGACGATGGTCACGGTCCCGGAGAGGCCGGTATAGGCGCCGGTGCCGGAGACGACGGGAATCGCCACGGTGGGGTCGAAAGGTATCGTGCCCGATCCGGTGATGGTGCCGTCGGCGAAGGTGTCGAGCGCGTTCACATCCGCTGTCCCGTCGGCGTGGAACCTGATCACCACGTGATCCACCCCGACGTGTTGCCCATTGTTCGACAGGACCGAAGAGAACACCCAGGTGTCACCTTCCGCGGGTGCACCGGTCGGACCACCGGCGTGAGCTTTCCCGGCTTTCGGGGTGTAGGTGGAGGCGTTGATGTTCTCGGACAGTTGCAGGGTCCTTCCGGACCCGCTGGACGTGCTGGTCATCGGCCCACTGGCCGAGGCGGACACGATGTCCGGCGCAGTGATCGAGGACGACGTCGTGCCGACGAGGACTGACGAACTGGAAGCGGAGGACGCACTGGTCGTCGCAGTCGAATGGGATCCGCAGGCGACCAGGCCCACGGCAATCGGAATGAGCAGTAAGCGAGGGAGCTGATGCATCGGGGACACCTTTCCGGAATGGGATCGGCCCGATTGAGGCCGACCTGAGCCAGATTGGTGCGGGACGGTCTCCTGCACATCCACTTCGGGTCTGGCCGGAAGCGCCGTCAGAATGGTGCCGACGCCGTCGGCTGCGCCTCTGGGAGGACAGCGGTCATCCCGCAGGTGGTTGTCCCGGGATCGGCGAGTGTCCTAGCGTCGCTCCATGACCTTGCCGCAGGTGGCCCGGGACTCCGCGCCGGGGTTCGCACCCGAGCCAGGTGTTCTGCCCGAGCATGGGTCGTCAGGACCGCGTTTTTGGTGGTGGCGAAATCCGTGGGTACAGGACGCGACCCTGGCCGTGGCCCTGGCCGGCGCGGCCATCGCGGAATCCCAGCAGCCCGGGCGGCACTACGCGCATCCGGCAGTGATGACAACGTTCTCGCTGGTGATCACGCTTGCGCTGACTGCACGTCGGCGCGCACCCGTGGTGGTGGGACTGATTCTGGCCGTCCTCGGGCTCGTCGAGGCGGTCACGGTCAACACGCCGGCCTCGGCGGTGCTGTTCGTGGCCTACCTGGTGTCCATCTACACCGTGGTCGCCTATCGCGAGCCTCGGGTGTGGGGGCCGTTCCTGGCCCTGACGATGGTCACGTCAACGGTGACCGAGATGCGCGATCCCGCCACTCGCAGCGTCGTGGAGGCGCTTCCGACTTTCGCCATCATTGCCGCGGTCGTCCTGCTGGCCCTGGTGGTCCGGCGCAGTCGGCAGCGCGCCGATCAGATGCGCCGGTTGGCTCACCAACTGGCCCAGGCGCAAGCCCTGGCCGACATGATGGCGCGAGCGCAGGAGCGACTGCGCATCGCGCGGGAGATGCACGACGTGCTCGCCCGAAGCGTGAGCGTCATGGTGTTGCAGACCGGCGCCGCTCGAATGTCATTGCACGAGCGAGAATCTCGGGTCAGCGGGCTCCTGCTTGCAGTCGAAGACGTCGGTCGCGATGCATTGGCGGAATTGCGCGCGATCCTGGGAGTACTGCGCTCCGGCAGCACTCCCGACGCCGGTATCGATGAGGCGTTGCGCCAGGTCGTCGAGCAGGTGCAGGCGGCCGGATTGTCGGTCGAGGTGCACTCCGACCTCGACGTGGATTCCCTCGGTGCGGACGTGGGTTTGGCCGTCCTGCGGGTGGTCCAGGAAGGCCTGACCAATGCGCTTCGGCACGCTCGCGGCTCCGGCGCGGAGGTCCGCATGACAGCAGTGGGGGAGGGCCTGCGAGTGGTGGTGACGAATACCGCGCACCAACCTGGGTTGCCGGAGCGGGCCTTCCCCTCCAGCGGCCTGGGCCTGGTCGGGTTGACTGAACGCATCAGCCGGCTGGGTGGGCAGGTCACCTCCACCGCACTGCCCGGCGGCGGTTGGGAACTCCGCGCGAGCTTTCCGCAATCCGTTCCGATCGGTCCGGTCTCGGCGGCGGGATGACCATCCGAGTGCTGGTGGCGGACGACCAGGCGCTCGTCCGCGCCGGATTTCGGGTGCTCCTGGAATCGCAGCCGGACCTTTCCGTGGTCGCCGAAGCGGCCGACGGAGGGCAAGCGATTGACCTGTGTCACCGCCACCACCCCGATCTGGTGCTGATGGATGTACAGATGCCGGTCCTGGACGGACTCGCGGCCACCCGTCGACTGATGGCGGAACTGGCGCCGCCGCGAGTACTCATGCTGACCACGTTCGACGAAGACGAGTACGTCTACCTCGCGCTGCAGGCCGGGGCGAGCGGATTCCTGCTCAAGAGCGTGCCGCCCGAACAGCTGCTACATGGGATCAGGGTGTGTGCGGCCGGCGAGGCCCTGCTGGCACCGGCGATCACGCGTCGGCTCATCGAGCAGTTCGTGGCGGCGCCGCTGCCCGCGGCCGTTCCGCAGCGATTGGCCGAGCTGACCACGCGGGAGGTAGACGTCCTCCGGCTGGTCGCGCGAGGCCTGTCCAACGCCGAAGTCTCCCGTGACCTCTTCCTGTCCGAGGCGACGGTCAAGACGCACATCGGCCGGATCTTCGCCAAGCTCGAGCTGCGTGACCGGGCCCAGGCGGTCGTCCTCGCCTACGAATCGGGGCTGGTCCGACCGGGCCGTTCAGTCCCCTGAGGAGGTGCGATGGCGTTCATCGACGTGACGGGGGTCGCGGGACAGGAAGTCCAGTTGCGCGTGCAGGTGGGTGATGCCGCCGCCCTCGTGCCCGTTGAACGGGTAGACGGCCATCTCCTTCGTCCCGCCGTACGCGTTGAACGCGGCGAAAACCGTGGAGGCCGGGGTGATCTCGTCCAGCAGCCCGACCGCGAACAGGGCCGGCCGATCGATACGCCGGGCATGGTTGACCACGTCGAAATACGACAAGGTGCGAAAGACCTGGTCCACCTCGGCCGGACGCACTGCACAATATTCCGCGAGCTCGGAATACGGTTTCGCTGCGGTGATCTCGGCGGCCCGGCGGATATGGGCCAGGAACGGCACACTCGGCAGCACCGCGTCGACGGCCGGATTCAGGTGCGCCGCAGCCAAGGCAAGGGCGCCGCCCTGGCTGCCGCCGCAGGCCACCACCCCCCGACCTGCGCACGAGGGATGCTGACGGGTGGCATCGACCGCGCGCGCGGCATCAATGAAAAGTCTGGCGTAGTAATGGGTGTGCGGGTCGGCAATACCGCGAGTGAGGAACCCGTTGGTGCTGGGCGCCCCCAGGTCGCCGGGATCGGAGGTGTCGGCGGTCCGCCAGCCGCCACCCTGCCCGCGGCTGTCCATGACCAGGTGCGGGTACCCGGCCGACGGCCAGGTCAGCCATTCGAGCGGATCACCCCGACCACCGTTGTAACCGACGTACTCGACGATCACCGGAGCGTCTGGGACGCCTTCATGCGGCACGGTCAACCAGGCCTGGATGGGGGCACCGCCGGCTCCGGTGAATGTCACATCGAAGACGTCGGCGAAGGTGCTCGCCGTCGGCACCAGCCGGAACTCGGCCGGCTGCACCGGATTCTCGGCCATTTGCCCGGCCCAGAAGGCGTCGAAGTCGTCGGGCTCGGCCACAGCGGGCCGATACTCCCGGAGTTGCTCCAGCGGCAGGTCGACGAACATCAACTGATTGTCACGTGCCCGGGCCCGCGAAGCGAATGCCCGTGCGCGGAGCGAAGAGCCGGTCGAGCCGACTGGCCTGAGTACAGGGATTGAACGACTACCGTAACCGACCGACCGCCGACCCACGATGGAGTGGAGGGAACCACTCAGGCGTCAGGCGTGGCGTACACGACGATGTTGTCGTTGTAGCTGCGTTCGGAGTAGTCGAAGCTGCCGCCGCAGGAGATCAGCACCAGGCGCGGGTATCCGGGGTCGGTGAAGACCTCCGAGGGCAGGCCTTGGGCTTTGACGTAGACACGGCGGGCGGCCACCGTGTAGCGGATGGTCCGGCCGGTGGTGGTCCGGACGGTCACCGGGTCACCGGGGCCGAGATCGGCGAGGTGGAAGAAGGCCCCTTCACCTTGGACGGCGGAGTCGATATGGCCGTCGATGACGGTGGATCCGGTGGCGGTGCCGGCGGGGGCGCTGCCGGTCCACCAGCCGACTCGATTGACATCGTCCGGCACCTGCAGCACGCCCTGGACCGACTCGACCGGGCCGACATCGGCGGTGACGCCCAAGGTCGGAAGCGTCAGCACGGCCGGCTGCGCCGTCACTGGCGAGGGCGCTGCGGTGGGCGACGAGTGGGTCGTCGGCTTCTGCGTAGGCGAGGAAACCTGCGCACGGCCGGACGTCGTGGTCGGAGCAGCCGGGGCAGGTCGGGGGGCCGCGCTACGGGTGGTGCCCGGAACCGTGGTGTTGACGGTCACGATTACCGCGGGTAGTTGACCGGCGTCGGTCGGCGCCGGCCTGTGGTGGGACAGCCCAATCACGGCGCCGGCGACCAGAACGACGCCGACACCGACACTTCCCCATGCCCACCAGCGCGGTCGGCCGGCCGTCTTCATCGATATCTCGACTTCTTCGCTGCCCTTGGGAGAACCATCCCGGCCCGTCGGTGTCGTCCGACGGGCCGGGTGGGTTCTGTGATCGCGGTGATCTCTCGGTCAGTGCTGCGCGGCCGCGCGGCGTCGAGCCAGCACCACTCCGCCCGCGCCGACCAGCAGCAGCCCGGCCCCACCGACTGCCAGGTCAAGGCCCACATTGCTACCGCCGGGCGCACCTGCCCCGCCCGAACCGGCCGGTACCGCGGTCGGCACCGCTTGACTCGACGAGGACGTGACACCGGTCAAGATCGTCTCCGACGACCTCGTCACCCCGGTCAGGATCGACGACGTCGTCGTGGTCGTCGTGTTTGCCGGGTATCCGATGGCGGCCACGGCGAAGTAATCCAGCTTGGTGGCCGGATCCTGGGCCACCGCGGCGATGGCGATCTTGTTGACGCCGCCGCTGGGCACCGCGGGAACGGTAACCGTCACGCTGAACGTGCCCGACGCCGACGTGGTCGTCGTGGCCAACACCTCACTGACCTTCGCAGCGGTCGCCACGCCCACCTTGACGGAAATCTCTGCGGTCGGCTTGACCGAGCTGCCCTGCACCGAGCAGCCGGAGAAGTTCACCCCCGACACCGTGACCTTGGACCCCGCCGCGGCCGACGCCGGAGACACCGTCAGCGACGGCACCTTGCACGATGTCGACGGCTTCACCGCCGGCGCGGTGGACGGCGACGCGGCCGTCGTCGCTGTTGCGGCCGTGGTCGCCGCCGACGCTGCCGCCGGGCTGAACAGCAATGCCATGCCTACCGCGGCCGCGCCGAGCAACCCCGCACGCAACGGAACAGAACCCCTCACAACACCCTCCATGGGACGTTCGAATGGCTCCGCAGTCGCGACGCCAGTTAGAACGTAGCCCCCCGTGACGACGGTTGGCGCCATTCGTGTGACGACTGGCAGGAATCGGACCATGCGACAGATCGTCACGGCATATCCTTGACCTGAAACGACGGATTGCGCGGATCTCCTCGGCGAGAACTGGTGCTCGCGAGAGATTTCCGCTACCTACGCGTCGATATCAATCAATGCGCTTTACGAATGCCTGAACATGGCCAGATGATCAACTATTACGTTTGACATACCCGGTCAGCCTCGAATTGCGAGAAGGACCACGCCCTCTGGACTGCACGCAGGCCTTCACCTGCTCATTTCCGGGCGCAACGCTGTTGGGTGAACACACAACGGTCGCGCGGGGACGAATGGCGACAGGGCCAGGTCGATCTCCAACCGCGTGTGGACAGCCCCCCCAGCATCGCCGGCGGTGGCGTGCACCGGATCCCGAGGGCCCCGCCGGATCGTCGGCGCGATACTGACCGGATGGCGCGACCCCATCGGCCCGGGCCGTCCCGCCCGTCCTGGAAGCATCTGCTCTGGTGGGTGTGGCCGTCCTTCCCGACCAGCTGGTCGGAGGTACCGGCCCGGCTGCGCCCGGCGGCGGTCCAGATCGCCCGACTCACTGCTGCCGTGGTGATCGCCTACATTGCCGCCGAGCTGGTCACGCCGGGCGTGCTTGACCTGACCGCGCCGCTGACGGCGCTGCTGGTCGTCCAGGCCTCCACCGTGGGCACCCTGCGGATGGGCCTGGTTCGGGTGGGCGCGGTCCTCACGGGTGTGCTCGTGGCCGTTGCCCTGTCCAATGCCTTCGGGTTGTCCTGGTGGAGCCTGGGTATCGTGGTCGCGGCCTCGCTGGTGCTGGCCAGGGTGCTGCGGCTGGGGGAGCAGTCCCTGGAGGCGCCCATCAGTGCCATGCTGATTCTCGCGGTGAGCAGCCCTGACGTCGCCGGCGCCACCCGGATTTTCAACACCCTGCTGGGTACCGCAGTGGGCATCGGCTTCAGCCTGCTCGTCCCGGTGCCGATCCCCAACGCGCGGGCCGGCGACGCCGTCCGCGGGTTGGCCCGATCCCAGGCGGCCCTGCTCGACGAGGTCGCGCAGACGTTGGGCGACGGTCCGGCGCCGCCCGAGCAGGTCCGGGCCTGGGTCGACTGGCTCTCGTTCATCTCCACCGAGAGCGCCGATGCGGCGGCCGCGGTCACCGCGGTCCAGGAGAACCGACGGCTGAATCCCCTGGCCCTGGCCGCAGCCAAGGTGCATCCGGAACTGCGCGACAGCCTCGAGCGGCTCGATCGCTGTGTGATCGCCGAACGCGCGCTGATCGTGCTCATCGGCCAGGCCGGAGCCGGTGAGTCGGCCGAGCCCGGGGACGAGGATTTCACCGGGTCGGGGATCCGGCAGGCCTTCGCCGTCATCCTCGACGACGTGGCCAGCGGGCTGCGCGCATTCGGAGACCTGGTCACCGCCCGCGCCGGGGTGAACAACGACTACTCGGCCGCCGAGGCCGAGCAGCGCACGGCCACGATCGCTCGCCGGGCCCAGGACGTGCTGGCCGAGTTGATGACCCTGCAGGTGGACTCACGAAAGCGCCGCGACCTGTGGATGTTGCAGGGCTCGGTGCTGGCCGCGCTGGACGCCATCCTGAGCCAGCTCGACCCGGGCCCGCGCGCGCCGCGCTGATCAGCACCGATCGGCGGCGGGCGGCGGTGCCATACCCCAGCGGGTCGGGTGCACAATATGGGGGTTGACCGGCCGGGTCATCGTGAGCGGGGGCCACCACTTCGGCGACGAAGTCGAGGGCGTCGCGGACGTGGACCGGCCGGTCGGCCATCAAGAATTCCGCCCAGCATCGCCGCGACCCCGACGCTGACGTCAGGAGCAGGCCGAGATGATCTTCATCTGTGTCAAGTTCACGGTCAAGCCCGAATACGCCGACCAGTGGCCCGAGCTCGCCCGGGACTTCACCACCCACAGTCGGGCCGAACCCGGCAACATCTTCTACGACTGGTCCCGCAGCGTCGAAGACGCCAGCGAGTACGTCCTCGTCGAGGCGTTCGCCGACGACGCCGCCGGCGCGCACGTGAACAGCGACCATTTCAAGCGGGCCCAAGCGGAATTACCGCAGTACCTGGTGCGCACGCCGAAGGTTCGGAACATGGTCATCCCGGGCGATGCCTGGGACGACCTGGTCGAGTTCAAGGTCGAGTAGCGCGCACCACCACCACGTCTCCGGCGGGGATGTCGATCGCACCGTCGACCTGCCGACCGGAGAGCAAATCAGTGCCGTCGGCGTACAGCGTGGCCGGGTCCGACCCGTGATTGAGCGCAAACAGGAACGACGTCCCGTCCGGCGCTACCCGTCGGCACAGCTCCAGCTCACCGTCGACCGTGGCCGCCGGCACCACACCGGCATCGTCCATGATGCGCCGCAACAGCTTTCGCAAGGCACCCGGCGAGGGCAGGGTGGCCAGGTACCAGGCCGCGCCGCCGGCCGGCAGTGCTCGCCGGGTGATCGCGGGTGACCCGGGGAAGGGCCCGTCGGCGAAGGATGCGACCACCTGGGCGTCGCCGGCCCGCACATCCTCGGTCCACAGCCGCGCCCGCGTGTCGTCGTCGAGCGACACCACCTCCTGCGCGCGGAGCGGACCGAATTCCTCGACCCGGACCCCGAGCAGGTCGCGGAACGCGCCCGGGTACCCGCCCAGCCGGATGTGGTCGTCGGCGTCGACAATGCCCGAGAAATAGGTGACGGCAACGGTTGCGCCCGATGTGGCCACCGCCACCACCCGGGCCGCGGTCTCGTCGCTGGTCAGGTACAGGGCCGGCACCAACACCAGCTTGTATCCGGTCAGGTCCTTCTCGACGTCGACGATGTCGACGGTGACCCCGAGCCGGAACAGCTCCCGGTACAGCGCCAGGCAGACGTCCCGATAGCGGAACTGTTGGCTGGGGTGCGAGTCCAGTTCGCCGGCCCACCAGCTGGGCCAGTCGAAGAGCACGGCCACGTCGGCGACCACCGTGCTCCCGATGACGTCCTGCAGCCTGCCCAGATCACCACCCAGAGCAACGATCTCGCGAAAGACCCGGGAATCCGTGCCGGTGTGCGGGAGCATCGCGGAGTGAAACTTCTCGGCCCCGGCCCGGGACGCCCGCCACTGGAAATAGCTGATTGCGTCGGCACCGCGGGCCACCTGGGCCAACGAGTTGCGGCGTAGTTCCCCGGGCTGCTTGGGCCGGTTCACCTGCCCCCAGTTGACCGCGCTGGACGACTGCTCCATGAGCATCCAGGGCCGGCCCCGGGCGGTGCCGCGGGTCAGGTCGGCAGAAAAGGCCAGCTCGATGTGCGCCTCGTCATCACCCTCGAGCAGGTAGTGATCGTTCGACACCAGGTCGACGTGCCGGCCCCACTCCAGGTAGTCCAAGTCCTTGGTCGTGTGCATGACCATGAAATTGGTGGTCACGGGAACGTCGGGAGTGATCCGGACCAGGACGTCCCGCTCGGCGATCAGCTGTTCCAGGAGCGCGTCCGAACCGAACCGGGCGTAGTCCAACTGCTGGCCCGGGTTCGGGAAGGTGGGAGCCAACCGGGGCGGTTGGATCTGTTCGAGATCGGTGTAGTGCTGGCTCCAGAAGGCCGTGCCCCAGGCCTCGTTCACCGCATCGACGTCGGAGTAGCGCTTGCCCAACCACTCCCGGAAGGCCGCCGCCGACACCTCGCAGTAGCAGCGGGAGTTGTGGCAGCCCAACTCGTTGGACACATGCCACAGGGCCAGCGCGGGATGGTCCGCGTAGTGGGTCGCCAGCGTGTCCACCAGCCGGAGGGAGTGCTCCCGGTAGACCGGCGAGGACGGACACCAGCTCTGCCGCCCGCCGAAGCCGAGGACCTCGCCGCGGGCGGTCACCGGTCGCATCTCCGGGTGCGCGGCGACCAGCCAGGCCGGTGGTGACGCGGTGGCGGTAGCCAGATCGACCGCGATCCCGTGCTCGTGCAGCAGGTCCATGGCCCGATCCAGCCAGCCGAAATCGAAGACGTGGTCGGACGTCTCGATCAGCGACCAGGAGAAGATGGCCAGATTGACCAGGTTCACCCCGGCGTCCCGCATGAGGGCGACGTCCTCCTGCCAGACCTCCTCCGGCCATTGTTCGGGGTTGTAGTCGCCGCCGAACCCGATGCGGGCGGTGCCGTCGGGCCAGCGGATCCACTTGGACATGGGCATCTTCGAATCCTCAGGGGTGGGCGGCGGACTCGTGGGCCGCGTGGCCCACCGGTTCCAGCTGGAAGGTCGAGTGTTCGACGTCGAAATGGCCGGTCAGGCAGGCCTGCAGCTGATCCAGCAGCTGCGGGGTGTGACCGTCGTGGAAGCAGGAATCGTCCACCACGATGTGCGCCGACAACGCCTGCAGGTCGCTGGTCACCGTCCAGACGTGCAGGTCGTGGACGTCGTGGACGTGGTCGGTGGACATCAGGTGGGTGCGCAGCTGGTCCAGGTCGGTCCCCTTCGGGGCCACCTCCAGCAGCACCCGTCCTGAATCGCGCAGGAGCCCCCACGCCGCCTTGAGCATCAGCGCCACCACGATCAGCGAGGCGATGGGATCGGCCCGGCGGAAGCCGGTGGTCAGGATGACGATGGCGGCGATGACCGTGCCGATGAAGCCGTACAGGTCGGTCAGGATGTGTTGGAAAGCGCCCTCGACGTTCAGGCTGGTCCGATTGGCCCGGCTCAGCGACCAGGTCGCCACCAGGTTGACCGCCACCCCGAGGATGGCCACCAGCAGCACCGGGAGTCCGTCGACCTCAGGTGGGTGGATGAGCCGGCGGATCGCTTCGACCCCGATCAGCACACTGATGACCAGCAGGGTGACGCCGTTGACGGCGGCCGACAGGATTTCCGCCCGTTTCCAGCCGAAGGTGTAGACGCCCCGCGCCGGCCGGGCGGCGAGGCTGATGGCCCACAGCGAGGCGCCGATCGCGGCCACGTCGGAGAGCATGTGACCGGCGTCGGACAACAGCACCAGCGACCCGGACAGGATCGCCACGACCACCTCGACCAGCAGGAACCCCGCCAGCAGGGCCAGGGCGGTCCACAACCAGCGGCGATCGGCATCCGGATTGACCCCGTGGTCGTGGCTGTGCCCGCCATGTGGTGCGGCGCCCGGCGAGTGGGGGTCGCCCGGGGGCAGCGGATGCGGCGTGGTCTCGATGTTTCGAACCTACCGGCCGGTGTCATCATGCAGTCATGGACTACCGCCAACTGGGCCGTTCCGGCCTGCGCATCTCGACCATCACGCTGGGCACCATGGGCTTCGGCGGCACCGGCTTCGCCAAGGTGGTCGGTCAGATCGACGTCGACGGGGCCCGCCGACAGCTCGATCTGTGCCGCGACGCCGGAGTCAACCTCATCGACACCGCCGATATGTATTCGGCGGGCCTGTCCGAGGAGATCCTGGGCAAGGCGCTGGGCGATCGCCGCGACGATGTGCTGATCGCCACCAAGGTGCGGTTCTCGATGGGCGATGGCCCCAACGACGCCGGCCTTTCCCGGCACCACATCATCGCCGGCTGCGAGGCCAGCCTGCGTCGGCTGGGCACCGATCGCATCGACCTGTACCAGGCGCACGAGTGGGACGGGCAGACCCCGCTCGAGGAGACGATGGCCGCGTTCGACACCCTGGTGACCTCGGGCAAGGTCCGCTACGTCGGCTGCTCCAACTTCGGTGGCTGGCAGATGACGAAGGCGCTGGGCGTCTCGGACCGTCTCGGCCTGACCCGGTTCGCCAGCAACCAGATCCACTACACGCTGCAGGCCCGCGAGGCCGAGATCGAGATCGTGCCGGCCTGTGTGGATCAGGGTGTGGGCATTCTCGTGTGGAGCCCGATCGCCGGCGGTCTGCTGTCGGGCAAGTACCGGCGCAACCAGCAGGCACCGGAGGGCAGCCGACACCTCACGGAGTGGTCGGAGCCGCCCGTGCACGACCAGGAGAAGCTGTACGACATCGTCGACAAGCTCGTGCAGATCGGCGACGGCCATGGGGTTTCCGCAGCCCAGGTGGCATTGGCGTATGTCTTGGCCAAGCCGGGTGTCACGTCGGTGATCGTGGGGGCGCGTACCGAGGAACAGCTGACCGACAACCTCGCCGCCGCCGACCTGTCGCTTTCCGAGGACGAGTTGACCGCCTTGGACGAGGTGTCGAAGTATCCGCTGCCGTATCCGTTCTGGCACCAGGCCAACTCCGCCGGCGACCGGTTGTCCGCCGCGGATCTCACCCTGTTGGGCCGCCACCTGAGCTGATCACCCCACGCCCGCCGCAGCTCCAGGCGTCAGTTCCCCGGCCAACCCGCGCCTGGGGCCGGGGCGGGCGTGGACCAGACGGCGCCGTCCCAGTTCCACTGCGGGGTCATCCCGGCCGCTCCCGGCCAGCGGGCACCGACCACGTAGAGGTCTCCTTCGCCCAGGATGCAGGCGAAGGCGCCTCGGTCCACCTCGACCCGATCCAGGATCTCGCCACCCTCGGCCACCCGCACGCAGTGCTGGTGGGGAACGTCCGCGTACCAGAGGGCGCCGGTCGCATCGATGGTGATGCCGTCCGGAGGATCGCCGGGCAGCTGCGCGAACACCCGTCGCCCCGACAGCGATCCGTCCGCGGAAATGTCGAACGCGGTGAGCTGCTGCCGATACGACTCGGCCACGACCAGGGTGCGGTTGTCGGCGGTGATGGCCATCCCGTTGGGAAAATCCAGATCGTTGGCCACCACGGTCACTTCTCCGGACGGCGCGATCAGGGCGATCCGGCCGGGCGCCGGTTGACCGGCCGCAGTCGAGCTTCCGAACGGCGCATTCGGGCTGTTCACATACGCGTTTCCGCGGCCGTCGACCACGATGTCGTTGGCGCCCATCTCCGAGAGCGGACGCAGGTCCGCGAACTCGCTCAGTGCTCCGCCGCGGAACCTGAGCAGGGCGCGGGTGGCGGCCGAGACCACCAGCATGTCGCCGTCGGGGGCGAAGTCGAAGCACAGCGGCAGCGATGTGTGCCGAACCACCACGCTGGTGCTGCCGTCGGCGTCGAGCCGGAGGATCTCGCCGGTGGTCCAGTCGGAGAAGTACAGGGCGTCGTCGTGCCAGCGCGGTGATTCGACCAGCCCGAACCCGGACGCCAAGGTTTGCATCCGATCATCCTGGCCCGGCTGGGGAACCGGTGCACCCGTGAACGACCGTTGGCAATTCTCCTTCGCCGACCAGCTCGGCCCGCACTTCGCCGTGCCGGGCCGCCGACTGTTGCTGGTCGAGTCACGGAAGGCTCTGCAGCGGCGCCGGTTCCACCGGCAGAAGTTGCACCTCATTCTGTCCGCGTTGCGGCATCGGGCCGCGGAGCAACCGGACACGATCACCCTGCTGCGCACCGACACCTACCGGGAGGCGCTGGCTCAGGTGGGCGAACCGGTGGTGGTGCACGAGCCCACCTCGTGGGGCGCCCAGCGCTTGGTCCGCCGCCTCCACCAAGAAGGCGTGGTCAGCGAGGTCCTCCCGACACCGGGCTTCACCCTGCCGCGCGACGATTTCGCCGGCTGGGCGGGAGATCGCAAGCGGATCCGGATGGAGGAGTTCTATCGGCTGCAGCGCAGACGGTTGGACGTCCTCATGGACGGGTCCGAACCGACCGGCGGGCGGTGGAGCTTCGACACCGACAATCGCGAACCACCGCCCCGCTCCACCACCCTTTCGGTACCGCCGCCCTACCGCCCGAGCGAGGACCACATCGACGAGCAGGTTCGTGCCGATCTGGACACGTGGGTCCGTGACGGCATTCTCGATCCGATCGGCGAGGACGGACCGCGGCTGTTCGCGGTCACCCGCCAGGAGGCATTCGCCGCCTTGGAACGCTTCATCCAGGAACGCCTGCCGTTGTTCGGGCGGTACGAGGATGCCATGCTGGCCGCCGACTGGGCCATGGCCCACAGTCTGTTGTCGGTGCCGCTGAACCTGGGCCTGCTCGACCCGTTGGAGGTCGTGGACGCGGCCGTCACCGCCTATCGGGACGGTAGCGCACCGCTGGCTGCGGTCGAGGGTTTCGTCCGACAGGTCATCGGCTGGCGTGAGTACGTCTGGCAGTTGTACTGGTGGTTCGGCCCGGACTACCGCGCGCGCAATCACTTGCAGGCCCGGCAGAGCCTGCCGGAATGGTTTGCCGAGCTGGATGCGGATGCGGTGCACGCGGCCTGCCTGCACGACGTGCTCGACGGGGTGCGCAGCCGCGGCTGGGTGCATCACATCCCGCGGCTGATGGTGCTGGGCAACTGGGCGGCCCAGCGCGGGTATGACCCCGACGCGCTGACCGAATGGTTCCAGACCGCGTTCCTGGACGGCTACGACTGGGTCATGCCGGCCAACGTGGTGGGGATGAGCCAGCACGCCGACGGCGGCGCCATGGCCACCAAGCCCTACGTGTCCGGCGGCGCCTACATCGACCGGATGAGCGACTACTGCGGGGGGTGCCGGTACAACCCGAAACATCGCACCGGACCGGACGCCTGCCCGTTCACCGCCGGGTACTGGGCGTTCATGGACCGCAACCGCGACCAGTTGGCCGGCAACCCCCGGCTGCGGCAACCCCTCTCGGGGCTGGACCGACTGGCGGACCGGACCGAGGTCATCGCCCAGGAACGGGCCCGAGGTGATGCGGCTCCGTGACAGTCCGCACCACCAGCGTCGAACCCGACAAGCTCAGTGATGACGCGTCCGACTCTGGTTTCCCGGGTCTCGAGCCGGCCCGAACCGTAGCGGTGAGACGACGAACGCTGCCGCGAGAACAACCGCGAGGGCAGTGATGACGACGCAGACCCGTCCCACCACGTCGGCGGCCGCGGCCGGAAATTTGCGCCGCGCCAGGGCCACCATTGCGATCCCGACCAGGCCGCCCGCCACATTGTCGATGACATCGGTGATGTCCGAACTGCCCACGGCGAACAGGTACTGCAGCGTCTCCAGGGCAACGCTGGCTCCCGCGAATACTGCCGCCGTCCTCCACCAAGACCACCTCGGGGCGAGTGAGCCCAGATACAGCCCGAAGGGCACGAACAACGCAATGTTAGCGGCGACCTCGCCGGGATCACTTGCGCCGGCTCCACTGCCGGCCACGTACGGGATCAGCTTGATCGAGCGCAGCGCATCTCGACCGACGAACGGAACCTCGAGCTTTCAGAGAATGGTCCAAGCCAGCAAGATCAAATACACCGCAAACGACACGAGCAGGAGACGACGGCTCACGCCCCTGCCGCCCTGGCCCATGACATCCCCTGACGCGGCTCCGTGACCATCAGCGCAGGTCGACTCGGAACGCCTGCGCGAAGAGCGTGGCGATGTCCGGTCGGTCGACGACTTCCGCCGCTCGAAGCTCCGCATCTCGCAACATCACGCTGCGAAAAAGACTGAAAGCCGTGCGGCCCAGAATTTCCGCCTCGAACCGAACGTCCGTGTCGGTTTGGCTCCGGGCCGGATCAGCCAGCAGACGCTCGCCGATCACATCGGCCAGGTCGCTCTCGATCTTGAGCATGAGCGCCCGCGAACCGGTGCTGACGCCCAGGGCCGGCGGCCCCTCCGCGTAGAGCGCGGCCGGACTGGCACTGTCCGGGCTGGTCAGGAAGGGCAGGAACATGGCCAGCACGGAATGGATCGCGGTCAGCGGTGGCTCTTCGGACGGGCGTCGTCGGATCGCCTGCTGAAAGGGGCGCATCCAGGGCAGCTCACTGTTGATCATCAGGTCTTGCTTGCTGACGAAGTAACGGAAGAAGGTCCGCTCCGTCACCCCCGCGGCTTCCGCAATGTCCCGGACCTTGGTGGCAGCGGCGCCGCGCTCGGCGAAGAGCCGGCTGGCCGCAGCCTGCAGGGCCTCCCGGGTCGCCTTCTTGTTCGCCTCCCTCTTCCCCAGCGGTTCGGTCATGTTGGTCAGCTTGCCACTGAAGCTACTTGTGTCACCACTGACAGTTCATTTCCAATGGCACTCGATCTGATGAAAGTGCCCGATGCATGCCGCTGAACTGCGACTCGAGGTTCCTACGGGTTACTGCGGCGGCGCTCAGAAGACCAATCGGGTGAAAACCTCTGAAGAAGTGGCATGACTGACAGTTCATGTGATTGTGTCACCCCTGACAGATTGTCCGGGTGCCGGAGCCCGGGGCGGCTGTCGTGAGCGTCCTATCCGCTCGATCCCACGTCCCAGGAAAGAACCATGACCGAACCCCTGACGGTCGCGGCCGACTCGACCCCGCCCGCGCCCACCCGACCGACTTCGACCACGAGTTCCGACGCCCGGATGAGCGCTCTGACCGGCGTCCTCTTCGCCGGTCTCCTTGCTGCCGCACTGGTCTTCGTCGACAGCTCGCCGCACCTGAGTGCCTCCGACTCCGACTTCACCACCTTCTATTCGGGCGGTGGCACCGCCCTCGTGACCGCCGGCCTGTACCTGGTTCCGTTCGCCGGCATCGCCTTTCTGTACAGCATGACCTCTCTCCGGCGACTGCTGGCCGCCCGTACCGACACGGCCGGGTCGATGCCGTTCGCACTCCAGCTCCTGGGCGGGATCCTCTTCGTGGCCATGCTCTTCGCCGGCATGGCAGCCGCCGGCGGCTCCGCCCTGCTGCATGAGCTCGGGGTCCCCGGGCAGCCTTCGGCCGAGATCGCCAGGTCCTTTCTGGCCGTCGGCTACGGGCTGGTCTTCGTCTACGCCGTGCGCGGCGCCGGCATGTACGTGATCAGCAGCACGACCCTCCTGGTCCGGGCCGGATTGCTGCCCAGATGGGTCGGTCTGCTCAGTTACCTGGCCGCCGCCTTCATGTTGATCAGCACCACCCTGAACCCGATCGGGATCCTGCTGCTGCCGGCCTGGGCCCTGCTGTCCGGAGCGTTCGTCTTCAAGCGCCGTCGTCATCCCCTTCCCACCAATGCCGAAGAGAAGTGAGTCATGAGCACCCCACGCACCGTCGCCGACATCCCCGGCCCGAAGGGACTCCCGTTCCTGGGCAACATGTTCGACGTGCCCGCCGACCGCACCGTCGAAACCCTGATGGACCTCTCTCGTGAATACGGGCCGATTGTTCGGCTCAAGACGCCGGTCGGGGACAAGTTCATCGTCTCCGGCCTGGAGATGATCGACGACCTGTCCGACGACGCCCGCTTCGACAAGTTGGTCGGCGACAGCCAGAAGGCCCTCCGCGAGGCCCGGCCCAGCAACGGACTGTTCACCGCGGACACCGACGACCCGGATTGGCGCAAGGCGCACAACATCCTGCTGCCCAACTTCAGCACGCAGGCCATCCGCGGCTACCTGCCGATGATGAACGACATCGCGGGCCAGCTCCTGGGCAAATGGGAGCGGCGGAATCCCGGGGAGCCGATCAACGTCACGGACGACATGACGCGGCTGACCCTGGACACCATCGCCCTGTGCGGCTTCGGCTATCGCTTCAACTCCTTCTACCGGGATACCCAGCACCCGTTCATCGACGCGATGATGCGGGTACTCGGAGAAACCCAGAAGCGCAGCCGGCAATTGCCTTTCCAGACCAAACTGCGCCGCAAGGCCCAGGCCCAGCTGGAGGCCGACAACCACTACATGGAGGACCTGGTCACCCAGATCATCGCCGAACGGCGGGAGGCCGGGGACGCCGCCGACCACCACGACCTGCTCAGCTGCATGCTCTCCGGCGTCGACAAGCGCAGTGGTGAGCAGCTGTCGGACGCGAACATCGTGGCCCAGTGCATCACCTTCCTGGTCGCCGGCCACGAGACCACCAGCGGTTTGCTGTCTTTCGCGGTGGCCTACCTGATCAAGCACCCTGAGGTGGTGGCCCGGGCCCACGAGGAGGTCGACCGGGTGCTGGGCACCGACCTGTCCGTACCGCCGACCTACCAGCAGGTGCAGCAGCTCACTTACGTGACCCAGATCCTGAACGAGACGTTGCGGCTGTGGCCAACGGCATCGGCGTGGACCCGGTATCCGTATCACGACGACACCGTCGGCGGCTACCAGATTCCCGCGGGCGCGTCCATCACCGCGCTCACCCCCATGCTCCATCGCCTCCCGGAGATCTGGGGCGACGACGCCGAAGAATTCAACCCCGACCATTTCCGGGCCGAATTCCGGGCCACGTTGCCGCCCAACGCGTTCAAGCCGTTCGGCTCCGGGCAGCGGGCCTGCATCGGACGTCAGTTCGCCATGCAGGAAGCGGTCCTGGTCCTGGGCGTGGTGTTGCAGCGCTTCGAACTGGTCGATCACCTCGACTACCAACTGAAGATCAAGGAGAGCCTGACCATCAAGCCGGCCGGGCTGAGCATCACAGTGCGGCCGCGGGCCGGCCGGACCCGCGGTCCGGTGCCGGTGCCGGCGGTGGCTGCGCCGAAGCAGGTCGACGAGGTCACGACCAGCCCGGTCGACGGCCACGGCACCCCGCTGCTGGTGCTGTTCGGCTCCAATCTCGGCACGGCCGAGGGTGTCGCCACCAAGCTGGCCCAGGAGGGCACCGACCGCGGCTACGCCGTCACCCTGGGCCCGCTCGACGATTTTGTCGAGGCCATGCCGCGGACCGGCGGCCTGATCGTGGTCTGCGCGTCCTACAACGGCCAGCCCCCGGATAACGCAGAGAGTTTTTGCCGTTGGATCACTCGACCGGACACGCCCTCGGATGTGAGTGCCGGAGTTGCCTTCTCAGTGTTCGGTTGCGGAAACATGGACTGGGCGGCCACGTATCAGGCCGTACCCACATTGGTCGATGCGCAGCTGGCCGCGCACGGCGGTCGTCGCATCCACCCACGGGGGGAAGGCGACGCCCGATCCGACTTCGACGGGCAGTACCAGGTCTGGCACGCCGATCTGTGGTCGTCCATGGCGGCGGCGCTGGACCTGCCCGAGGACGCGATTGCGCCCACGTCCACCGGACCGCGGTTGCGGCTGACCATGGCGAACCGGCTGGCCACCAACCCGGTCGTGTTGTCCTACCGTGCCCAGCCGGCCACGGTGCTGGTCAACCGTGAGTTGTGCGAGGCCGGTACCGGACGGTCCACCCGGCACATGGAACTGCAATTGCCGCCGGGTATGGAGTACGCCACCGGGGATCACCTCGGCGTCCTTCCGCGCAACCATCCGGATCTGATCCGCCGGGTACTGGATCGCTTCCAGCTCGACGCCGGTCATTTCCTCACCATCACCTCGCAAGGTGGGGCCTTCACCCATCTCCCGCTGCGGGAGCCGGCGCCCCTGCTGGGCATCCTGGCCTGCTGCGTCGAGCTGCAGGACGTGGCCAACCGCGATGACCTGGTCACCCTGGCCCACCACACATCCGACCCTGAACAGCAGGCCGAGTTGGTGGCCATGTCGCGGATCGACGACGAGGGTCGGGCGCAGTACCGGAAAAAGGTGGCCGGGCCCGGTGCTTCCGTGCTCGACCTGCTTGATGCCTACCCGAGCTGCAGCCTGCCCTTCGACGAATACCTGGACCTACTGCCCCCGTTACGCCCGCGGTTCTACTCGATCTCGTCCTCCCCGCTGGCCGCCGACAGTTGCCACCTGACGGTGGGCGTCCTGGCCGCCCCGGCCCGCAGCGGCGGGGGCACCTTCCGGGGGGTGGCCTCGAACTATCTGGCCGAGGTCAGCGAGGGAAGCACGGTTTTCGTGTTCACCCGCAAGCCCGGCATCCCGTTTCGGCCACCGGCCAACCCGCACACCCCGATCATCATGATCTCCGCGGGGACCGGGATGGCCCCGTTCCGGGGCTTCGCGCAGGAGTGGTCGGCCCTGGCGAAGCAGGGTGTGCCGGTGGGTCCGGCGCTGTACTTCTTCGGTTGCCGGGGCACGGATGTGGACTATCTGTACGCCGACGAACTCGAGGCTTGGACGGCCGGCGGAACGATTCATACCTCGGTCGCCTTCTCTCGGGGACCCGACCCGCAGCTGCGGTTCGTGCAACACGCGGTCGAGCGTGATCAGGACCGCGTCTGGGAGTTACTCGCTCGCGGCGCGATTGTCTACGTCTGCGGGAATGCCAATACGATGGCGCCCGGGGTGAGGGCCGCGCTGACCGGGATGCATCGCACCCACACCGGCGGCGATGAGGTGGCTGCTGCGCAGTGGCTGGCTGACTTGAAGGCGTCCGATCGGTACCTGGAGGACATATGGGGGGACATGGCGGTCGGCCTCTGACCTCGGCTGAGCGCGCTCTCCTCTGGCAGGACCGGTTCGACGGCCTGCTGCTGGTGGCTGCCTTGCTGGCCGTGATCGGGGTGGCGTTGCAGGTGGCCCACCTGTCCCGGGCCACCGACGTCCTCGGATTCGTGGTGGCCTCGGCCGCCTGGGTCGTCTTCGCGGTCAACGCGGTGGTGATGCTGCGGGTGGTCGACCGGCGCTGGAAATGGGTGTGGTCGCACGCTTTCGAGCTACTCGTGGTCATCGTGGCGTTCCCGGCCTGGCCGCTGCTGGTGAAGCACCTGACCGTGCTGGAGCTGGTCCCGGCCGTCACCGTGCTCGAGGCCGCCAAGCTGGCCAAGCTGGCCGAGGCCCTCCGCGTCGTGCGGCACCACAAGAAGGTCGGGGTCAGTCGGGTGGTGATGGCAGTCATCATCGTGGTCCTCGCGCTCGGTGCCGCGGGCGTGATGCTGGGGAGCTAGGTGTCGAGGGTCTGATGTCGGAGAACCGCTGCGGTGTCAGGATGTCCGAGGCA
Organism: Nakamurella sp.; assembly: GCA_965277905.1. Classification (GTDB taxonomy): domain Bacteria; phylum Actinomycetota; class Actinomycetes; order Mycobacteriales; family Nakamurellaceae; genus Nakamurella. Next base: position 1,611,173 of record CBDIDW010000006.1, on the reverse strand, counting down.
GCGAATCGGCGGCGACACGAGGGGTTTGATTCAGATGGTGGGCCAGGGTCCGGTCTTGAGGATGGTCGATGCCGTCACCCTGTCCGTTCCCGACCTCGATCAGGGTCTGCAGTTCTATCGGGACCGTCTTGGACACGACTTGCTCTGGCGCAACGACGAAGTGGGGCAAGCCGGTCTTCGGCTACCGGACAGTGAGACCGAACTGGTGTTGAGCGTCAGCCATCGGTACGCGCCGAACTGGTTGGTGACATCTGTCGACGATGCGGTGGCTCAGGTGGTGGCCGCGGGCGGCTCGGTTCTGATGGAGCCCGCGCCGATTCCGGTGGGTCTGCTGGCGGTGGTGGCCGACCCCTTCGGCAACGAGCTCATCCTGCTCGATCTGTCCGTCGGTCGTTACACCACCGACTCGACAGGCCACGTCATCGGCGTGGTCCCGGGTTCGGAACAGAACGGCGATCACCAGCACAGTTAGCTGCTGTCGGTGTGACCAGGAACAATTCTGAACGTGACAGTCTCCCCGACTCCGCTCGGTGACGGCTGGCGGGAGACGCTGCGGGGCTATCTTCCGGAAGTCGTTTCGGCGCCCCCGGAGACCGCCACCACCGGGTTGGCTCTCCAGTTCGAGCTGCGGGAAGTGTTGGCCCGCACCGCCCATCGCTGGAATGGGCCGGTGTCCAAGGGCGTCCGGCCGTCGACCTACCCGGCCCTGACCTCATTCCACCGATTGGGCATGCGGCCCGCCGCGGCCACCCCGAAGGGCTGGGCCCGAAGCGGGCTGACCTGGACGAACCTGCCGCACCTGATCAACCGGCTCCATCTGGACCCTGAGCAGCACCGCTGGTGTTGCGAACTCGGTGCCCTGGACCGGGCCACCCAGCCCGCGACCGCCGGGCGTGACCCCGACTGGATCCTGCTGGACGACTTCGCCAACCCCGTGCTCTGGGCTCTGCTGGACCAGGCCGCGGGACTGGGTGTGCCGCTGGTCGGGGTGGGGGTCGGGGCCCAGGTCAGCCGAGCGGGGCCGGCCGCGGTCAGTCTCGACGTGCTGCGCGAGGGCGATCTGGTGACCGTCGCCCCGCGGGTCACCGTGGACGGCGCGGCCGTCGATCCCGCGCAGGCCCGGCCAATCGGCGATCACGGGGTGTATGTCGTCGATCCCGCTCACCCCCGCCAGATCTTGCTCGCCCCCACAGCCGCGCCCCTGTCCACCGACGAACGGGGCCTGCTGCGTTCGTCGGCCACCCTGGTGCCCGATCGGGAATGGCCCGAATTCGTCGAGAAGTATCTGCCTGAGCTTCGGGAACGCCTGGAGGTGGGCAGCTCGGACGGATCAGTGGTCCTCCCGGATCCGGACCCGCCCGTGCTGGTGGCCACCATCGCCTACGGGGCCCGGCACTCCACCACCATCGACTGGACCTGGGAGCGCCGACGGGCGGCCGCGGCGGCGCCGGACCCCACCGACCTCCTGGCCGGACTGGTCCCGGACGACTGGCTCGGACAGGATCCACCCGCGGCGCGGACACTGCACGGCGTAGAGGCCGCCGACTTCGCGACCATGGTGCTCCCCGGACTCCAGGCGGCGCCGGGTGTCCGGGTGCAGACGCAGGGTCGGGCGCCGGACTACCGCGAGCTGACGGGCGTTCCGAACCTGATGGTGACGGCCGTGCCGAGCGAGAAGCACGACTGGTTCGATCTGGCCGTCACGGTGACCATCGACAACATCACCGTGCCGTTCGTGCCCTTGTTCAAGGCGCTGGCCAAGGGTCGCCGCCGGTTGCTGCTGATCGACGGCAGCTACCTCACGCTCTCCCACCCGGCCCTGGCCGACCTGGCCGCATTGATCGCCGAATCCGTTGAGATCAGCGAGTGGGAGCCGATTCCGACCCTGAGCCGGCACCAGATCATCAGCCGGTGGTCGGATTTCGAGGATCTGGCCGATCAGGCCACCCCGGCGGTGCAGTGGCACAAGCTGGTCCGGGAGATCCGCGAGCCGCCGACTCCAGTGCCCCCACCCGCGGGTCTGACAGCGACGCTGCGTCCGTACCAGCAGCAGGGCCTAAACTGGCTGGCCTTCCTGTGGCGGCATCGGCTCGGCGGGATCCTGGCCGACGACATGGGCCTGGGAAAGACTGTGCAGTGCCTGGCCTTGATCGCTCACGCCCGCGAGACCGGCTCATCGGCAGCGCCATTCCTGGTCGTGGCTCCGACGTCGGTCGTGCCCAACTGGGTGTCGGAGGCGGCCCGGTTCGTTCCGGATCTCACCGTCGCTGCGGTGTCGGCCACCGAGGCGGCGGGCAAGGTCCGGCTGGCCGAACTGGGTCGCACGGCCGCCATCGTGATCACCAGTTACCCACTACTGCGTCTGGACGCCCAGATCTACGCCGGTATCGATTGGGCCGGCGTCATTCTCGACGAGGCGCAGTTCGTCAAGAACGCTGACTCGAAGGTGCATCAAGCGGCGCTGGACCTGACCGCGCCGTTCAAGCTCGCCGTCACCGGCACCCCGCTGGAGAACTCGCTGACCGACCTATGGGCGCTGACTGCGATTGTCGCGCCTGGACTTTTTCCGTCCGAACCCCGGTTCCTGCGCGAATATGTGCGGCCGATCGAGCAGGCGCAGGCGGGCATCACCCGCGGGGTCGGGGCCGGCCGCGCACCGGAGGTCACCGCGGCCATGCGGGCCGAACGCCTGGACCGGTTGCGTCGTCGAATCCGGCCGTTCCTGTTGCGCCGCCAAAAGTCCGAGGTGGCGGCCGAACTGCCGCCGGCCCAGGAACAGACCCTGCGTATCGCCTTGGCACCCGAGCATCGTGAGGTCTACGAGATCTACCTGCACCGGGAACGGCAGAAACTGTTCCACCTGCTGGATGACCTGGACGGCAACAAGTTCATCGTGTTCCGGTCCCTCACCCTGCTGCGGATGCTCGCTCTGGACGCCGGACTGATCGACCCGCAGTACGCGGGACTACCCAGCCACAAACTCGATGCCCTGGTGGAGATGCTGGCCGATATCAGCGCGGAAGGTCATCGGGCCCTGGTCTTCAGCCAGTTCACCTCCTATCTGGACCTGGTCGAAAAACGATTGATGGCAGAGGGTCTGGAGTTCCTGCGGCTGGACGGATCGACCCGACGCCGCGGTGAGGTGGTCCAGCGGTTCCAGTCCGGCGCGGCCCCGGTCTTTTTGATCAGCCTCAAGGCCGGCGGGTTCGGGCTCAACCTGACCGGTGCCGACTATGTGTTCCTGCTCGACCCGTGGTGGAACCCGGCCGCCGAGGCCCAGGCCATCGACCGGACCCATCGGATCGGACAGGACAAGCAGGTCATGGTGTACCGGCTGGTCGCCGCGGACACCGTCGAGGAAAAGGTGCTGGCGCTGGGGGAACGGAAGTCGGCGTTGTTCGACGCCGTGGTGGACGAAGGCATCGGAATGCCGTCGGTCGCGGACGTCCGGGACCTGCTGCGCACGGTGGTGGATATCCTCCCGGAATGAACTGGCTCGGCAACGCCGCTCACGTCCGGTGGCTGGAGAGCGAGACCGACCGGCTCCTCGACTTCGGCCGTGGATCGGTGCTGGCCGGCGGCGGCTTCGCCCGGCAGGACGATGTCGGGGAGCCCACCGACGGTCCGCTGGAGTTGTGGATCGCCTGCCGGATGACCCACGTCTACTCACTCGGTCACCTGCTCGGCCGGCCCGGCTGCGCCGCCATCGCCGACCACGGCCTGCACGCCCTGACCACCCTGTTCGCCGATGGGACCTCGGGGGGCTGGTTCGCCGAGGTGGAACGCTCGGGCGAGCCCCGGGTGACCACCAAGGCGGCCTACCAGCACGCGTTCGTGGTGTTGGCCGCGTCCAGCGCCGTCGTGGCCGAACGTCCAGGCGCCCGGGCCTTGTTGGATGCGGCCCTGGACGTGCAGGAGCGGCGGTTCTGGGATGAGTCCGCGGGGATGGTGGTCGAGGAGTGGGACCGGGATTTCGCCACCCTGGATGGCTATCGGGGCATCAACGCGAACATGCACACGGTCGAGGCCTACCTGGCCGCGGCCGACGTGACCGGCGATCGGATCTGGTTGGATCGGGCCGCCCGCATCACCGAGCGCGCCGTTCACGATTTCGCCCGCACCAATTCCTGGCGGCTTCCCGAACATTTCGACCCCGACTGGAACCCGTTACTGGAGTATAACTCCGATGCTCCGGCGGATCCGTTCCGACCCTACGGCGCGACGATCGGGCACGCTTACGAATGGTCGCGGCTGACCCTTGACCTGCGGGCCGCGCTGCAGGCCCGCGGGGATCAGGCTCCGTCCTGGATGCTGGACGACACGATCCAGCTGTTCGAGGCGGCCACGGCGCAGGGATGGGCCGTGGACGGTGCGCCCGGGTTCGTCTACACCATCGATTGGTCCGGCGCGCCCGTGGTGCGGGAACGGATGTACTGGGTGGCGGCCGAAGCGGTGGCCGCGGCCGCCGCGCTGCAGGCCGCGACCGGCGACCAGCAGTACGACCGCTGGTACCGCACGTGGTGGGAGTACATCGGCGAGTACGTGATCGACCGGGTGGGTGGCTCCTGGTGGCCGGAACTCGACGCGAATCAGCAGGTCTCGCGCACGGTGTGGGCCGAGAAGGCCGACATCTACCACGCCGTCCAGGCGCTCCTGTTCCCGCGGCTGCCGCTGGCGCCGGCCTTGGCTCCGGCGCTCGCCGCCGGGTTGCTGGACCAGCGCTGATCAGCGTCCTGTACGGGAGGGGTCAGCGGGCGGGGACGGTGAGAAGCAGGGCCTGGCCCTGACCACCGCCACCGCACAGAGCGGCCGCACCGGTGCCGCCGCCGCGGCGGGCTAGAGCCAGAGCCAGGTGCAGCGCGATGCGGGCGCCGGACGCCCCGATGGGGTGGCCCAGGGCGATGGCGCCGCCGTCGGGGTTGACCACGTCCTCGGACACGCCGAGCTCGCGCGCCGCGGTCAGCACGACCGCCGCGAAGGCCTCGTTGATCTCGATGAGGTCCAGGTCGGCGGGGGTGATGCCGGCCTTGACGCAGGCGGCGGCGATGGCCTTGGCCGGCTGCAGCTGCAGGCTGGAGTCGGGCCCGGCGGTGGTTGCGCTCGGCCCGATCTCGGCGATCCAGGTCAGCCCGCGTTCGATGGCCAGCTCCTTGTCCATGACCACCACGGCAGCGGCGCCGTCGGAGATGGGCGAGGCGGTGCCCGCGGTGATGGTGCCATCGGCCGAGAAGCTGGGCCGGAGCTTGCCGAGCACCTCCAGCGACGTGTCGGCACGCACGCCCTCGTCCGTGTCGACCACGGTCTCCCCCTTGCGCCCGGCGATCCGGACCGGGGTGATCTCGTCCCCATACAGATCCTGCGCCTGGGCGCGGGCCGCCCGCTGGTGCGATTCGACCGCGAAACTGTCCTGCTCCACCCTGGAGACCGGCTGCGGCAGTTCGGTGTTCACCTTCTCGGTGAGCAGGCCCATGGAGCCGGCGGTGAACGAGTCGGTCAGGCCGTCGTGGGCCAGATGGTCGAGCAGGGTGACGTCGCCGTAGGTGAAGCCGGCGCGTGACCGCGGCAGCAGGTGCGGCGCCAGGGTCATCGACTCCATGCCCCCGGCCACCACGGTGCGGTACTCGCCGGCCCGGATGAGCTGGTCGGCCAGCGCGATCGCGTCGAGCCCGGACAGGCAGACCTTGTTCACGGTGGTGGCGGGCACGGTCATCGGAATGCCGGCGGCGTAAGCAGCCTGACGCGCCGGTTCCTGCCCGCAGCCGGCCTGCAGCACCTGGCCCATGATCACGTAATCGACGTCCTCGCCGCTGATCCCGGCTCGGACCAGCGCGCCGCGGATGGCCTGGGCGCCCAACTCGGTGGCCGGGAGACCGCCGAGCGCGCCCTTGAACTTCCCGATCGGGGTGCGGCTGCCGGCGACGAGGACGGAGGTGGTCATCCACATACATTAGCAGTTAGCAAGACTCTGCTAATGAGCCGCGCTCAGCTTTCCGGTGGTCGGAAATCCCTTCGCATCACCGGCCCGGAACCGGCCCTACCGGGTGAGATGCGCAGAGACGGCGCAGACTGAGCCTCGACCGCACCACCCCCAGGAAAGGAGTGCCATGAATCCCCTGAATCCGGGCGATGCCGCCGCCGAACTGGAAGCGGCGGCCAAGCGCGTCCAGGAGCTGTCGACCCAGGTCACCGACCAGGCCAAGAAGAACGGCCTGGCCTGGCTCGAGGGCTACGAGAAGATCTTGAAGAACATGCTCGACCTCGAGGAAGAAGCGGCCAAAAAGAGCGGTATGGATTGGGCTCAGACCCTGGCCACCACCCACGCCAATTTCGTCCGGGATGCCTCCGAGGTGTTCTTCTCCACCCTCTCCAAGCAGCTCAAGAGCTGAGATCGAAAGGATCGACAGGTGGCCCCAGACCCGTGGCAATCAGATCCGTTCGAATCGGCGCGAGAACTGGCCGAGCGCGCTGCCGGCGTGCTCGCGCCCGAGTCGAGCCTGCTCGAGGACGTCGACGCCGCGGGTTTGGGCGCCGCCTTCCTGACGACCATGCGCTCGGCCGCGGCTCAGCCCACCGCACTGACCCGGGCCGGCCTGCGCTTCGGCATCCGCATGGCCGGGCTGCCGATGGCCACCGCCCGCAAGGCGCTGGGCCACTCGGTCGATCCGCCGGTCACCCCCGATCCGAAAGATCGACGCTTCGCCTCGCCGGCCTGGGAGGGTAACCCGGCCTTCTTTGCGCTCCGGCAGTCGTATCTGGCTGCGGCCGACTTCCTGCGTGACCTGTCCGATTCCTCCGGCGTCGACCCGGTGGTGGCCCGCAAGGCCGACATCGCCACCGGGCTGCTCATCGATGCGTTGGCGCCCACCAACTTTGCGCTGACCAACCCGGCCGTTCTGCAGCGCGCCCTGGAGACCGGCGGCGCCAGCCTCGTCCAGGGGGCCCGGACGTTCGTCGACGACGTCCTGCACAACGGCGGCAAACCCCGCCAGGTCGACAGCAGCGGTTTCCAGGTCGGGGAGAACCTGGCTTGCACGCCGGCCAAGGTGGTCTTCCGCAACGAGCTGATGGAGTTGCTGCAGTACGAGCCGCAGACCGACCATGTCCGGGCCCGGCCGCTGCTGTGCAGCCCGCCTTGGATCAACAAGTACTACGTGATGGACCTGGCCCCGCAGCGCAGCTTCATCGAATGGGCCGTCCAGCACGGCCGCACCGTGTTCGCCATCAGCTACCGCAATCCCGGCGCGGACATGGCCGGCACGACCATGGACGACTACCTGGTGAACGGCCCGCAGACCGCGATCAACGTGGTCCAGGAGATCACCCAGGCGCCGGTGATCGACATTGTCGGGCTGTGTCTGGGCGGGGCGATGACCGCGATCACGGCGGCTTATCTGATCCAAGCCGGGGACGACCGGGTCGGCGCGCTCACCCTGCTGAACACCATGCTCGACTACAGCCAGCCGGGCGCGCTGGGTGCGTTCACCGACGAGGCCACCGTGGACCGACTGGAACGCAAGATGCAGCGGTCCGGCACGCTCGAAGGCGAAACCATGGCCGGCACCTTCGACGTGCTCCGGGCCAACGACCTCATCTTCAACTACGTGGTCTCGAACTGGCTGATGGGCCAGAACCCGCCCGCCTTCGACATTCTCGCCTGGAACGGTGATGCCACCCGGATGCCGGCGGCCATGCACGCCTTTTACCTGCGCCAGTTCTACGTCCGTAATGCGCTGGCCCAGGGACAGCTGGAGATCGCCGGACGCAAGATCGACCTGTCCGTCATCAAGTCGCCGACCTATGTGGTCAGCGCGATCAATGATCACATCGTGCCCTGGGCGTCGGCGTACAAGACGGTGCACCTGGTGTCCGGCCCGACCCGGTTCGTGCTCGGATCGGGCGGGCACATCGCCGGCATCGTCAGCCCGCCCAGCCCGAAGGCCTGGTATCAGGCGGCTCCCGAGGGTGATCTGCCGGACAGCTCGGCAGCCTGGCAGGGCTTGGCCACCAAACACTCCGGGTCGTGGTGGCAGGACTGGGCGCGGTGGTCCGACGAGACCGGCGGTGACCTGGTCGACCCGCCCCCGATGGGCAGCGGCACACACCGGGTGCTCGGGCCGGGGCCGGGGGAGTACGTACTGGGCTGAACGTCGGCCGGAATCAACCACCGATCGCGTTCAGGTCGACGCGGCGCAGGCGGTCCGGATCGATGAATGCGGTGATGGCCGTGATCACGTCGAGGTCGACGGTGAACTTCATGATCGAGACCAGCTGCCCGTCCTTCCTGACCAGGACCCCGACCCCACCATCGACCAGGGCCGGCGTGGTGACCCGGTCCGGGGCGGCGAACAGCAGCGCCCGTCCGGCAACCTGGTCGGCGCCCATGATCACCGAGCCGCCGGTTCCCTGATCGGTGCGCAGGGCGACGTCCGGGTCGAGAACGCGGAGTAGAGCGGCGAAATCGCCGCTACGGGCGGCGGCGAAGAACGCGTCGACGACCGTCCGATCGTGGGTCCGATCAGCTGCGGGGGGCTCGGCGCCCCGGATGCGACGTCGAGCGCGGCTGGCCAGCTGCCGGACCGACGGGGCCGACCGATCCAGGATGGTCGCGATCTGGCCGAACGGCACCGCGAACAGATCGTGCAGGACAAAGGCGACCCGCTCGGCGGGGGCGAGCTCGCCCAGTACGACCATCAACGCGGCGCCGACCGCGTCGCCGAGCAGCGCTTCCTGCTCGGGATCGGGGCCGTCGGCCGCCGTGACAATGGGGTCAGCATGACTCTCGATGGGCTGCATGGGTTTTCGGGCCCGGGCCGACAGCATGGTCAGGCACACCCGTGCGGTGACCGTGGTGAGCCAGCCGCCGAGGTCGTCAATGCTGCCCGGCGGGGTCCGACTCAGCCGGATCCAGCTGTCCTGCACCGCGTCGTCGGCGTCGCTGGTCGAGCCCAGCATCCGGTAGGCCAGCGCCCGGAGCCGAGCTCGGTGCGCCTCGAACCGCGATCCGAGCAGGTTCAACTCATCCATCGGTCACATTCCCTTCCCAGCACAGGTCAGAAAGGTGACCACGCGGGCCGGCCGGTTGTGACGGCGGCTGCCCGTCCAATAAGAGTGAGGAGCCAGAAGTGACGGCACGGATGAAGAACCCGGCCCTGGTGCTACCCGAAGCCATGGACGGCATCAGATCGCTGTATCAGGCGATGAGTCGCGGGGGAGTGCCGCAGCAGACGTTGGAATTGGTGCACCTGCGGGTGAGCCAGATCAACGGGTGCAGCGCCTGCGTGCACGCGGGTGTCGCCGGCGCCCGCAAGGCCGGGGTGAGCCAGGAGCGGCTGGACGGCGTCGCGGCCTGGCGGGAGACGCGCTGGTTCACCGCGGCGGAGCGGGCCGCGCTGGCCCTGGCCGAGGCCGCCACCCGACTGGCCGACCGACCCGAACCCGTCCCCGATGCTGTCTTCGACGAGGCCGCCGCTCACTACGACGAGGCCGGCCTGGCCGCCGTGACCCTGATGATCGCCACGACGAACTTCTTCAACCGCCTCAACACCGTGATCCGGGAGCCGGCCGGCGCCGACTGGGCCTGACCCCGATCCTGCCGCAGATGTCAGACCACCCGGACGGCAATGCCGGGGTAAACCAGGACCAGGCCCGACGGGTCGTAGGTCAACTGGCAGGTGAAACCGAACATGGGGGCGGAATAGTCGTAGGTGTGCCCGCCGGCCTCGTCAGGCCGGCGCAGGTACGTCTGTTCCAGGCGTTCGACGGCGAGGCCGGTGGCGCGGACGTAGGCCGCCGGAGCGGACGAGCCTGGACCGAGGGAGAGCTCGAGCCGGTGGACGGGCAGCGTATTGGTCAGGGCCGAGGACTCCAGGTCGACATCGAGGCAGCCATCGAGGTGCTCGGCCCGGCGACCGTCGATCCGCCAGTGACCGACGCCGTCGGCTCCAGGAGTGTGCGACGTGGGCCGTCGGCGGAGCGTCCCACGATGACCGCGCGCCGGGTCGTCCAGTCCGCGTCGATATCCATCTCGTACTGCACCGTCCAGCACTGGTCGGCTTCGACCGCGTTGGTGCACCCGAAAACCCGGAACCCCCCGGACGGGCGCAGTTCGAACTGGGCCACCTCGAAACCGGTGCGAGTGTCCTGATGTCGCCAGGCCGCATGGGTCGGGAGCGGGGAGAAGCGTGCCGGCGACAACATGTTCTAGTCGGCCGCGCGGGTCTGGGCCCGCTCGGCCCGTTCGTGAATGGTGTCCAAGACCGTTCGCGTCGCCTGCAGCTCGGCCTCGCCGACGCCCTCGACCAAGGCCGCGGTTGCTGCCGCAAGAGCACGTCGCCCTTGGTCCAGCTGTTCTTGGCCGGCGGACGTCAACCTGAGATCGGCAATCAGGCCCCGGGTCGTCAGTTGGTCGATGATCTTCTCGGCCCGGTCGACTCCGACTGCCGCTGTCAGCGCTGGTCCGGCTGCTGCCCCTGCGCTGCCGATCAGGTTGACGGCGACCCACTCGTGGTACCCGCTGATGCCGGTCGGGGCCAACACACGGGCCAGCAGGCTGCGCAGGGCGTTCTCGGTCGAGCCGATGACGGCGGGGAGTGGTCGGTCGCTCACGGCTGGCTCCTCCGGTTACGTTGGCCGCACCAAGATACCCCGCTGTTGGCAGTGCCAACACCAATCCGAGGCGGCTTCTCATCGATCACCTGCTCACCTGGGCGTTGAGCCAGGCCGCCGCGTACTCCCACCGCGTGCTGCACCAGCGTCTGCGGGACGCCGGGTTCACCGGGTACGGGTATCGACTTCTCTCGGCGCTCAGTGCCGGTGAGTCCCTGAGTCAGACCGAATTGGGCAGACGAGCAGCTCTCGACCGGAGTGACGTCACCGCCTGCGTTCGGCATCTGGCCGCGCAGGGATGGGTCGATCGTCGCGGTGACGCCCACCACGGTCGACGCGTCAACGTCACCATCACGCCCGCCGGAACGAAGGCGTGGGACGAGGTTCGACAGCTGGTGACCCAAGTCCAGGGGGAGGTGTTCGGCTCGCTCGACGAGCGGGAACGTGAGCTGCTGGGCTCGCTGCTGCACCGCCTACCGCTGGCCGGGGGGATTTCTCCTGTACCGGATGAGCAGCTGGGACTGCTGCCCCCGGGTTCAGCCCCGGAGCATCCCGCAGATCGCTAGGGTCGGACTATGGCCGATCCGAGCTGGGAGGCGCTGGGCGAGCACAAGTACGTCTCGCTGACCACGTTCCGCCGCAACGGCGACCCGGTGCCGACCGCGGTCTGGATCGCCCGGTCGGGCGACGAGTTGCTGGTGACCACCTTCGGTGAGACCGGCAAGGTGAAGCGCATTCGCCGTGATGCCCGGGTGGAACTGCGGCCATGCGACCGGCGCGGTCGGGTGGCGCCCGGAACCGAGCCGGTGCCCGGTCGGGCCCAGGTGCTCACCGACGACGAGACCCGATCCCGGATGTCACGGGCGTTCCGGCGGAAGTACCCGTTCTCGTCCCGGCTGGCGTTCCTGGTCACCCGGATGTCCCGGAAGGCCCGGGAGCGCCGAGCGGTGCTGAGCATCTACCCGGCGTAACGCCCGGGGCGGTACGGTCGGCCGGCCGGATGAACCGGCCATTTCCCTTCACCGTGCGTGACATTTCACGACGGCAATGTTTCCGGCAAGTCGGCGAACATTTACGGCCGGGCAACAACGCGGGAGGAAATCGTCATATTGATTCCCTAGTCTTCGGTGGACCGGCGGTGCGAGAACGACGAAGCGGGGACCATGACCACCGAAGCTCCTGCACACCTACCCGATGAGGCCGAAAGCGAACTGGCCGGTGTCGACGAGGCGGTGCATCATCACCCGTCCGCGGCGAAGGAAACGTTGGAGGATTACACGCTGCGCTTCGCCCCGCGCAGCTATCGGAAATGGTCCACCGGAGTAGTCGCGATCACCGCTTTGGGTGGTATCGCCTATCTGGCCGACTTCGCCATCGGGGCCAACATCGGCATCGCCTACGGCACCGGGAACGCATTGTGGGGCATCGCGTTTTTCGCCGTGGTCATCTTCGCCACCGGGTTCCCGCTGGCCTACTACGCGGCCCGGTACAACATTGACCTGGATCTGATCACCCGGGGATCCGGTTTCGGCTATTACGGCTCGGTGATCTCCAACGTGGTGTTCGCCACCTTCACGTTCATCTTCTTTGCGCTCGAGGGTTCCATCATGGCGCAGGGTCTGAAGTTGGGACTGCACATTCCGCTGCCGATCGGTTATCTGATCACCACGGTCATCATTTTCCCGCTGGTCGTGTACGGCATGAAAGTGCTGGCCAAATTGCAGATGTGGACCACGCCGCTGTGGTTGTTGCTGATGGTGGCCCCGCTGATCTATTTGGTGTCTACCCATCCCGACTCGGTCGGTCAGTTCTTCGCCTACGGCGGTCAGGACGGCAAGGGCGCGGTCCATCTGGGTTCGATCATGCTGGCGGCCGGGGTGTGCCTGTCGCTGATCGCCCAGATCGCCGAGCAGATCGACTACCTGCGCTTCATGCCCCCACGCACCGCCGAGAACAAGGGCAAATGGTGGCGGGCGATGATCATTGCCGGTCCGGGGTGGGTGGTCTTCGGTGCGATCAAGCAGGTCATCGGGCTGTTCCTGGCCGTTTACATCATCGCCCGAGTCGACGGGGGCGCCGCCGTGGCCAACCAACCGGTGCACCAGTTCCTGGAGATCTACCGCAACATGATGCCGGGTTGGCTGGCCATGACCCTGGCTGTCTGCCTGGTGGTGCTCAGCCAGGTCAAGATCAACGTGACCAACGCCTACTCCGGGTCGCTGGCCTGGACGAACTCGTTCACCCGGCTGACGAAGCACTATCCCGGCCGGCTGGTGTTCGTCGGGGTCAACCTGGCCATCGCGCTGATCCTGATGGAAGCGAACATGTTCAGCTTCTTGAACACGTTGCTGGGCTCGTACGCCAACATCGGTATGGCCTGGGTGGTCACCGTCGCGTCGGACATCGTGTTCAACAAGTACCTGCTGAAGATCTCACCCAAGAGGCCGGAGTTCCGGCGGGGGATGCTCTACGCCTTCAACCCGGTGGGCGTGGGGTCGCTGCTGCTGTCCGGAGGCCTGTCCATCATCGTGTTCTTCGGCGGCTTCGGCTCGGGCATCCAGCCGTACTCGCCGATCGTGGCCGTGGTGTTGGCGCTGGTGGCTCCGCCGGTGATCGCGCTGGCCACCAAGGGTCGCTACTACCTACGGCGGACCGACGACGGCATCGACCTGCCCATGTACGACGAGGACGGCAATCCGAGCGACGTGCACCTGCTCTGCCACGTCTGCGATGTCGAGTACGAACGTCCGGACATGGCGGCCTGCCAAACGCACGACGCGCTCGTCTGCTCGCTGTGCCTGTCCACCGATCGCAGCGGCGAACACGTGCTCCCGGCCCAACCGGCCGGTCATGTCACACCGGCGGCGGCTGTGGCCTGATCCATTCGGCAAGATCGTCGGTATGACGCCGACGATCCGCCTGGTCTCCGCCACCCTCGCCCGAGGCACCGACGACGACGAGCCGTTGCTGGTCGCTGCCCTGGAGCAGGCCGGCGCCCGGGTCGAGGTGGTGGTCTGGGACGACCCGGAGGTGGATTGGTCCGCCGCCGACGTCACCGTGATCCGCTCCACCTGGGACTACACCATGCGTCGGGCGGAGTTCCTGGCCTGGGCGGGGCGGATCGAGCCGTTGACCACGTTGGCCAATCCAGCCGCGGTGATGGCCTGGAATTCGGACAAGACCTACCTGTCCGAACTGATCGCCGGGGGCGCGCCGGTGGTGCCGACCTCGTTCCTGCACCCGGGAGACGAGGCCGCGCTGCCGGAGTCGGGCGAATTCGTGGTCAAGCCGACCATCTCGGCCGGCAGCCGGCACACGGCCCGGTACGCCCCGTCCGAGCGGGATCGTGCCGCCGTGCACGCGCGTGACCTGCTCGAGGCGGGTCGGACGGTGATGGTGCAGCCGTACCAAGCTGGGGTGGACGAGCACGGCGAGACGGCGCTGTTGTTCTTCGGCGGGCGGTTCAGCCACGCCGCAAACAAGGAGGCGCTGCTCGAGGCGGGTCGACCGGCCATGGCCGACAAAATCTTCGCCCTGGAGAAGATGGCCCCGGCCACGCCGACCCCGGCCGAACTCGAGGTGGCCGAGCAGGTGCTGGCGACCATGCCGTTCGACCGCCGGGACCTGCTCTACGCGCGGGTCGACCTGGTCCCCGGCCCCGACGGGCCGTTACTGCTCGAATTGGAGTTGGTCGAGCCCTCGTTGTTCCTGCCCCAGGCGCCGCCCGCGCAGGTCGATCTGCTGGTCGAATGCGTTCTGAGGCCGGCCGCCACACGTTTGTGAGTAGAACGACCTGACAGGTCGCTCTACTCACAAACGTTTGCCCATCTCAGTCGACGGCGAGCCGAAAGGTCGCGCTCTTGGCCACCTTGTCCGGCTCCCAGGGCCGGATCAGCTTGGCCCCGACCGTGTACTCGCCCGGCTCGGCCTGCACCCGCAGATGTGCACCGGGGTCGGCCCCGGGCCGAACGGGAGCGTCGACGGGCTCGTCGTCCAGGCGCTGGACGCCGGGCGGCAGGTCCAGCTGCCAGCGGTATCCGGTCGCCGCCCCCACGGTCAGTGGCAGCACGATGGGTTCGCCACCGCTTCCCCGGATCAGTTCGTCCATGGATCCTCCTAGTTCGCCGCGATTCGGTAGACGGCACCGGCGCCGTCGTCGGTGAGATAGATGGCGTGGTCAGGCCCGGGCACGGCCATCACCGGACGTCCCCAGCGCGACCCGTCGGATTCCTGGAAGCCGGAGATCAGCACGGTCCGATTGCCCAGCGTGCCGTTCACCCAGGGGAAGTACGACACCTCCGGCGCCTGCGGAGGAGTGCGGTTCCACGACCCGTGCGAGGCGATCAGGGCGCCTTCACCGAAACCCGGTACGGAGGCGAAGCTGAAGCCCAGCGGCGCGGAATGCGCGGGTAGTCCCTGCTCGATCGGGGCCAGCGTGGAACAGTCGAGCTTGCTGCCATCTGCATTGGTCTGGGCATCCCGGACGGATGGGCGGTTGCCGTAGACCAGTGGGCTGTGGGGGTCGCCGGGCCGGGCGTCCGGGTCGGGATTGCAGAACGGCCAGCCCAGGTTCCGCCCGGCGGTCAATTTGGCCACCGGCTCCATCGGGTGGTCGTTCACGTAGCTCTGGAGCACCTGGCCGTAGTCGTCGCTGCCGTTCGAGTCGTAGTCCCGGTGGTAGGGATAGGCCAGGTTGTCGCGGTTGTTCACGGCCGTCCACACCGAACCATCCGGGGCGATGGCCAGGCCCGTGCCGTTTCGCACGCCGGACGCGAACACGGTGGGGGTCCCCCCGCCGGCCGGGATGCGCAGGATCACCGCCCGCTCCGGACTCGCGGTCAGGTCGTCCGGCACCAGGTTCCCGGTAGACCCCACGGAGACGTACAGGGCGCCGTCCGAACCCACCACGACGCTCTTGAGCGGGTGCGCGTAGCTGCCGCCCACGCTGTCGGGGCTGGGCAGGTCGCCCGCGACCGTGGACCGGCGGCTGACCGCGCCGCCGGCGTACTGGAAGGACAACACCTCGTCGGTCTCGGCCACGTACAACGTGTTGCCGGAAAAGGCCAGCCCGTGCGGCTGGTCGAGCCCGCTCACCAGCGTGGTCTGGGTCGGGGGCTGACCGTCGCGTGGGGTGAGCGCGAGAACGTCTCCCGACCCGGGTCGGGAGATCAAAAGTTTCCCGTCCGGCGCCCAGGCGGCCAATCGCGCGCCGGGCACTCGGGCCCACAACGACACCGACCAGCCGGCTGGGATTCTCAAGGTCCGGGGCTGGTCGAACGGGGCGGCGGCCAGCTCGCGCGGGACCTCGATCCGGACCTCCGCTATGGTGCCGGGCGGGCCTGACACCGCGGCCGCGGACGAGGGGTCGGGGCCGGACGAGGGGAACTCCGCGGACGAACGGGAGGTCGGCGACGAGAAGGGCGGGTCCATGGACGAACCCGTGCCGGCGGCAGTGACCGGGACAGCGGTCCCGGTGTCCGGTGCGGCCGCGTTCGTCGAGGTGCAGGCGGCGAGCAGGACCAACGCCACCCCGAGACCAACGGTCGCTCGCCGGCGTGCCTGCCACATCCGCCCAGTGTGCGCCCGTTCACTTCACATACGTATACAGTCCCTGCCATGAGTGACCGCATCCTCACCACCCACGTCGGCTCGCTGCCCCGCTCGACCGAGGTCACCGAGGTGATCTTCGCGGCCGAACGCGACGAGCCGGTCGATGCCGCCACCGCCGATCGAGTGCTCGGTGACGCGGTGGACGAGATCGTGGCTCGCCAGGTAGCCGCCGGCGTGGATCTGGTCTCCGACGGTGAGATGGCGAAGATTTCCTACGCCACCTACATCAAGGACCGGATCACCGGCTTTGCCGGGGACAGTCCCCGGGAGCCGCCGGCGGACCTGGAGGATTTCCCGGCCTTTCTCCAGCGACAGGCGAAAGGCGGTGGCACCGCGACCTACCGGCGGCCGAAATGCGTCGGCCCAGTGGCTCCGAAGACCCTGGAACCGTTGCACGAAGATGTCCGCCGGCTGCAGGTCGCACTCGAGAACCACCACCCCACCGGCGCTTTCATGAACGCGGCGTCGCCGGGTGTGATCGCGCTGTTCCAGCCCAATGAGTTCTACGCCACGCAGGACGAGTACCTGGAGGCGTTGGGTGAGGCCATGCGGCCCGAATACGAGGCCATCGTGGCGGCCGGCCTTGTCCTGCAGCTGGATTCACCCGACCTCGGTCTGGGTCGGCACATGATGTACAAGAACCGGGCCGACTCCGAATACCTCGATCTCATCGGCAAGCACGTCGAGGTGCTGAACTCGGCGCTGCGCAATGTGCCCGCCGACCGGGTCCGGATGCACGTGTGTTGGGGCAATTACGAGGGCCCGCACACCCACGACGTGGAAATGAGCGTCATCTTGCCCACCCTGCTGCGGGCCAAGCCGGCCGGCTTGTTGTTCGAGACCAGCAACCCGCGTCACCAGCACGACTGGCACGCGTTCACGGACATCGCCATTCCGGAGGACAAGGTGCTGATTCCGGGTGTACTCGATTCGACCACGAATTTCGTCGAGCACCCGAGAGTGGTGGCCGAGCGCCTCCAGCGCTTCGTCGACATCGTGGGCCGGGACCGGGTCGTGGCCGGCAGCGACTGCGGCTTCTCCACCTTCGCCGGATTCGGCGCCGTCGACCCGGACATCGTGTTCGCCAAGCTGGCGGCGATGGCCGAGGGTGCGGCGCTGGTCTAGAAGCCCTGGAAGACCGCCCGCAGCCGGTCCAGGCGCGGGTCGTCACCGGGACGGGCCGGAAGACGGCCGTAGACCAGCCGCACATAGTTCTCAGCGGTGAGCTGCACGGCGTCCGGCGCGGACTCGGGAACTGTCTCGATGGACACCGGGTCACCGGTGTGGACGACCAGGTGACGCTCGGGATCCGTGGTGGTGACAGCGATGTCGGTTCCCTCGGTCTCGGGCTTACCCGATCGGCCGGCCAGCTCGGGGACCACGTCCACCAGCTGCGCGACCACGTCGGCCGGCAGTTCGGCGCTCGGGTTGAGGGCGACGGCGATGTCCCAGGTGTGCATACCCAGCTCACCGATGCGGAAGGCGGCGAATCCGGGCAGATCCAGGTCCCTCCCGAACACCTCGACCGAGAACGGTCGGCCCTCGACCTCGTCCAGCCGGGCCAGGAACTCACGGTTGGCGCGGACACTCTCGGTGGCCTGCTCGTCCGGGGTGCGGGCGTTCCAGACGTCCCAGATGACGGGGAACTGTTCCCGACCCGGACCGTCACCGCGGGATGCGCCGGCGTCCAGATAGAGCCGGAAGATCTCGGACTGGCTGCCCAGGTGGGAGGCCACGTCGGCGATGGTCCACTCGGACGTGAAGGCCTGCTGCCGCACCTGCTCCGCGGTCAACGGTTCGACCAGGGCGACGTACCGCTCGATGCCGGAGCGGAGGGTGACGATGCGCGGATCGGTGTCGGCCATACCGCCGATGGTAGACACCTCAACGACTTGAGATGGTGGGTGGGTCGGCGCGGGTGACCCGATAGGGGGTCACGGAACGAAACCGCGGATGCGCTCGAACGGACCTGTCACCAAGAGTGATCGAGCTGTTACCTTGCGGCGATGAAATCGGTCCGGGTCGTCGTTCTCGTCGTTCTCGCCGTTGCCGTCATGGTGGTGTCGCCGGCGTTGCCCGCGTCCGCGGCCAGCACCGACACGCTCGATCCCGGGCAGCAGCTGGGCTCGGGGCAGAGCCTGCAGACCGGGTCGGTGGCGCTGACCATGACTGCCGGCGGAGACCTCCAGCTCCGGGTCGGCACCGCGGTGACCTGGTCCACCGGTACGGCCGGGCAGCCCGGGGCCACGCTGAACATGCAGACCGACGGCAATCTGGTCCTCCGGGCGGCCTCTGGATCCGCGTTGTGGGCCAGCTGGACGCAGGGTCATGCGGGCGCTCGCGCCACTCTGTTGTCGACCGGCGTGCTGGCGGTGGTGTCCGCCGAAGGGGCCACCATCTGGTGGTCGGGGATCCTGACACCTCCTCGGACGTTGCCGTCCGGGGGCACGTTAACCGCCCCGGCCGGGCACATCACGCTGACCCTGCAGACCGACGGAAACCTGGTCATGAGACGCGACGGCGCCGCGATCTGGGCCAGCTGGACTCAGGGTCACCCCGGGTCGTTCCTGACCATGCAGGGCGATGGGAACCTGGTGCTCCGATCCTCGAGCGGGGTGGCGTTGTGGGCGACCTGGACGAGAGGCACCACCGGGGGGTCGCTGTGGGTGCAGGACAACGGCCTGCTGGTGGTCTACTCCGACGCCGGCTACCCGCTGTGGTACCAGGACCGAACGTTGGGCAGCACACTGTGCGCGCTCACGCCGAGAGATCCCAGCGGCACGTCCATCACCCGATGGAATCCGGTGGTGCTCTGCGTGCTGGCCATGCTCGGGCAGCCCGCGGGCGAACTGTCCGACGTGGACACGATCATCGTGTACGAGTCGTCCGGCGATCCGAATGCCATCAACCTCTACGACATCAACGCCCAGGAAGGACATCCGTCGATCGGGCTGGTCCAGGTGATCAAGCCGACCTTCGACGCCTGGAAATCGGCGCTCCTGCCCAACGACCTCTACAACCCGGCCGCCAACGTCTACGCCGGGATGAATTACGCGATCCACCGGTACGGCTCGATCCACAACATCCCGGGCCTGGTGTCGCTGCGCAACGGGGGGCGTTACAAGGGGTACATCGTCGCCGGCTGACGAAGGTTCAGCTGAGCACGTCGATCAGGGTGATGCCGGCCGGTCCGGGCCCGCCCATGGCTGCCAGCGCCGGACCCGCCTCCGCCAGCGGGATGGTCCGGCCCACCAGTCGGGTTGGGTCGAGCCGGCCGGAGGCGACCAGGTCGAGCAGGCCCGGATAGTCCTCGCCCGGCATGCCGTGACTGCCGTGCACGGACAGCTCTCGGGTAATGATCAGGTCCATGGGGAGCGCGGTCAGGGCCTGATCGCCGAGGAGCAGGCCGGCCTGGACGTGTCTGCCGCGGCGACGCAGAGCCCGCACGGAGGCGGCGGCGGCGGTCGGGTCACCGATCGCGTCCAGCCCTACATGTGCGCCACCGCCGGTGATCTCGACGATCTCGTCGGCATCGGCGGCCGGATGTGCCCCCAGGGCCGCGGCTCGGGCCAGGGCCTCCTTCGACGGGTCCAGGGCGACCACCTGGGCGCCCAGGGCGACCGCGATCTGCACCGCGGACAGCCCGACCCCGCCGCAGCCGAACACGGCCAGCCACTGACCGGCCGACAGCCGGCCGTGCGTGTGCACGGCTCGGAACGCGGTGGCGAACCGGCAGCCCAAGGTGGCGCCGGCGGTGAATCCGACCGCGTCCGGGAGGGCGACCAGGTTGACCTCGGCCCGGGGGACAGCGAGCAGCTGGGCGAATGAGCCGGGTCGGGTGAATCCGGGCTGCTCCTGGTCCGGGCACACCTGGGCATCACCCTGCCGGCAGTACTCGCAGACTCCGCAGCCCAGTACGAACGGCGCGGTGACCCGCAGCCCGGGGTGGATGCCCCGCACGTCGGACCCGACCTCGACCACGGTGCCGGCCCACTCGTGACCGGGGGTCATCGGCAGCGGCACCGGGTCATGTCCGGCCCAGGCGTGCCAGTCGGACCGGCACAGCCCGGTCACCGCCACCTGGACCAGCACGCCGTCGGGCGGGCAATCCGGATCGGGTAGGTCGCGCAGTTCGGGGATCGCACCGGGGGCGTCGTACTGCCAGCCCTTCACGAGAGCTCCCGCTCGTTCCTCGCGGTGGCTGTCGCGTTCTGTTCGCTCACGGCCGCAGCAGGGTCTTGATCGAGCGTCGTTCGGCCATGTCCCGGTAGGCCTGGTCGACCTCGTCCAGGGGGAACTCGCTGGTGAAGACGGGCGACGGGTCCAGCGCTCCGGACAGCACGTCGGGGAGCAGCTCGGGCAGGTAGCGACGCACCGGGGCGACCCCACCGGCCACGGTCACGTTGCGCCCGAACAGTTTTCCCAGCGCCAACGTCGGCGCTTCGTGGGGCACTCCGACGAACCCGACCCGGCCGCCGGGCCGCACCGCGGCCAGGGCCAGGTCCCAGGATCCGGACGTGCCCACGCATTCGCAGGCACCGTCGGCTCCCGCGCCGTCGGTCAACTCCCGAATCCGGGCCGCCGCCGCGTCACCGCGAGCGTCGACGATGGCGTCCGCGCCGAACCGGGTGGCCATGGCCGCGCGGTCCGGGTGGGTCGAGACGGCCAGCACCCGGGCGCCCAGTCGGGCTGCGGCGAGTACCGCGCACAGCCCGACCGCCCCGTCGCCGACCACCGCGAGGGTGGTGCCCGGGCCGGCCCCGGCCGACACCGCGGCGTGGTGACCGGTCGCCATCACATCGGACAGGGCCAGCAGCGACGGGATTCGCGGGTCGGTCTCGGCAACGTCGGCCACCACCAGGGTGCCGTCGGCCTGGGGTACCCGGACCTGCTCGCCCTGACCACCGTCGACCAGGTCGCCGTTGCGGTCCTTGCTGCCGTAGCCGCCGCCGATGTCGCACGAGGTCGGCCAGCCCGACCGGCAGGGCGCACAGTGCCCGCAGCACCACAGGAACGGGGTGATGACCAGCTGTCCGGGCTGCAGCGAGGACACCGCGGTGCCGACCTCGGTGACCACACCGACGAACTCGTGCCCGATCCGCCCCGGGGCGCGGTGCGACACCCCCCGCCAGGGCCACAGGTCCGAGCCACACACACAGCTGGCGACCACGCGCACGACGGCGTCCGTGGGCGTGAGGATCTGCGGGTCGGCCACCTGCCCGACGTGGATCTTCCCCGGACCATCGAAGAGGGCTGCGCGCATGACCCCGATCATGCCCCCCTCCCCGCGAAGATCAATCTGCCCCCGCGAAGATCGACTTGCGCAGAAAACTGCGAAGTCGATCTTCGCCGGGGCAGATTGATCTTCGCGGAGAGAGGGGGGTCAGCTGAGGACGGGGCCGTAGAGCTCGGGGCGGCGGTCGCCGAACAGGTCGGCCAGCGGCGTCAAGGTCTTGTCCGCCACCCCCGCCAGGTCCAGCTCGACGCTCATCGCGCCCGCGGTTGCGAGTTGGCTCATGATCCATCCGTCCGGACCCACCGCGACCGTGCCGCCGGTCCATTCCTGACCGCGGGTGGTGCCGACCCGGTCGCAGGTGACGATGGCCATCCGGTTCACCCGGGCCGCCGCCTGGGCCACGACCACCTCGAAGGTGGGCTGATCGGGCGGGTGCGGGACCACCGGCCACGCGGTGGGCACGGCCAGGATCTCGGCTCCGGCCAGCGCTGCGGACCGGGTCAGCTCGGGAAACTCCATGTCGTAGCAGATCATCACGCCGATCCGGCCGATGGCGGTGTCCAGCACCGGAGGCGGTTCGGACCCGGGGGTGAAGAACAACTTCTCCTCGTCCCACAGATGCGTCTTTCGATAAATCGTCCGGACCCCGGAGCCGTCGATCAGCGCGGCCGAGTTGTAGAGCTTCCCGTCCGTTCCCTGCTCGGCGAAACCGACCACCAGCACATGGTTTCCGGACAACAGCGGCACCCACGGGGACGGGTCGGCCAACCCGCTGGCCCAGGCCTCCGCAGTATTGGCGAAAGGCAGCCCGCTGGTGCAGGTCTCGGGCAGCAGCACGAGGTCGGCGCCGGCGTCGAAGGCGGCGCGGGCCGCTGCTATCGACCGGTCCAGGTTCCCGCCCGAATCGCCCGGCTCCACCCGCAGCGGGCAGGCGACGACCCGCATCAGCCCAACAGGTTCGGCGCGTCGTCCCGCAGGATCTGGGAGAGCACATCGAACTCGTTGAACAGAGTCCAGTCCTCGACGATCTTGCCGCCCACGAAGTACAGCTGCGAGAGCCCCCAGATCAGCACCCGACGCCCGGTCGGCGCGCCGTAGAGGCCGTAGCCGCGGTGGGTTCCGGTGGCCGTCCACCGGACCGACACCGCGAAGCCGTCGGTGTCGTTGCCCATCCAATAGACCTCGTCGACCGCGAGACCCAGGTCGGGGAAGGTGGCGAGCAGGCTGCGGGCCAGCCCGCGAACTTCGGCGCGGCCATACCCGGACCGGTTCGAGGCCGCATTCCAGCGCACGTTGGCCGAGTAGATGTCGTCGATCGCGGCCAGATTCCGCCGGTTGTAGACGTTGTGGAACAAGGCCCGCACCGTGTAATCGACATCCAAGCCGGCCGACTTGCGACTGTTGGCCGGGTAGGGCTCCGGGTTGCGGCCGCCGATCAACCGCTCCACCTCGGTGGACTGCTGATCGGTCAGCGGCACCGCGATCTTCTCGTTCCCGGCCATCCGGGCGGCCGCCTTCACGTCGATTCCGACCTGCGCCAGCCGGGCCGCGGTGTTGTAGAGCACCCACTCCTCGAAGATGGCGTTGTCCCGGGTCACACAATTGGCGATGACCCAGGTGTGGATCTTGCGACCGGTCGGCGGGCCCCACTTCCAGGGGCCGGTGTGGTGCCCGACATTGACGGCCCGGTGCGAGGTCGCGTAGCCCTGGTCGGCGTCTCCGGCCCAGATGACATCGTCGGCGTAGTGGCGGGTGTCGGGGAAGGCGTTGATGGACTGCATGGTCTCGTAGACGACCCGCTCGACGCCGTACTTCATCCCGTTGTCGTCGTAGACCCGGCAGCCGGGGGCGTAGGTGTCGTAGATCCAGCCGACGTCCTGATCGTCCCAGATCCGTGCCGTGTCGCGCAGGATGTAGTCGACGATGTCGGTGTAGGTGGGGTCGAACCCGTGCATGGAGTGACGCGGGGTGGCGCTCCGCGCGTTGTCGGGGGTGGCCGTTCCGTACCCGCTGCGCATCGAGATGGAGAAGTCCGGCGGCATGAACCGGGCGTGCGTGCTGCCCGGCGCGACCATGGCCGACATCGGCACGGTGCCGCGCGGCTGCCCGTCCGGGCCGATGCCACGGCGGTCGTCGGCGGCGACCACGCGCACGTCGGTCGAGGGCCGGGGCGGGGCGCCGTTCGCGGGTGCCTGCTTCTCTTCGCTGGAGACGGTGTCGCGGGAAGCCATGGGGAAAGTATCGACCTGTCTGGGGTGGGCGTGCGAGAGGGAAAACGGAGGCGCCGGGTGGCGGTGAGGGGAACCGCCACCCGGCGCCGGCCGGAAGGGAGAACGACTAGCAGGTGGTCTTGTAGATGAACTTCTGCGCGTCAGGGGTGTCCACGTTGTCCGGGGTCACCATGAAGAACGGCAGGCCCTGGTTGCGCGGCACGGTGCCGCCCTGGATCAGGGTGATCGCCGTCTGGACGCCGAGGATGCCCTCACCCAACGGGTACTGAGCCACGGTGCCGTCGACCTGCTTGGCCCGGATGGCCTTGATGATCGGGTCGGAGGTGTCGTAACCGACGATGTGGATCTGGCCCGCCTTGCCGGACTGCTGGACGCCGGTCGCGGCGCCCGCGGTGTTGGCGGTTTCCAACGCGTAGACGCCGGACACGGTCGGATCGCTGGCGGCCGAAGCCTTGACCAGCGCGGCGGCCTTGTCCGAGGAGTTGGCCGAGAACTGGCGATCCATCACCTTGACGTTCGGGTACTTGGCCGTCATCTCGGTCTTGAAGCCGTTGAAACGGTCGTCGGAGATGTGCGAACCGGCCGCGTTGTCCACGGTCACGACGGTGCCCTTGCCCCCCATGACATCGCCCAACCGGTCCGCCGCCAGGGCGCCGCCCTTGAGGTTGTCGGACTGGATGTTGGTGCTCATCACCGAGGTGTCGTCGAGGTCGCCGTCGATGCCGATGATCTTGATGCCGGCGTCCTTGGCCTTCTGCAGCGGAGCGATCATGGCCTTGGGATCGGTGATCGAGATCATGATCGCGTCCGGCTTGGTCGCCACCACGGCGTTGAGCACCGCGGTCTGCTTGTCCACGGCGAAGGCGGGGTCGCCCTGGGTGTCGAAGCTCGCGCCCAACCGCTTGGCCTCGCCCGCCGCTCCACAGGACACCGATGAGTAGAAGGCGACACCGGTCAGGCCGGGGATGTAGACGATCTTCTTTCCGCTACCGGCGCCGTCGGCCAGGGTGGGCAGGGCACTGGCGTCCGAGCCCCCGGACGACGCCGCCGCGCTGGTGCTGGAGGTCGAGGACGACGAGCTCGAGCTGGAGCTGGAGCTGCTACTGGAAGCATTCGACGACGCGTTGCTACTGCCACAGGCAGCCAGCGTCACGGCCGCCACGGCGGCCGCAGCCACCAGGGCGGAGCGGCTGGTGAGGGTCTTCATGGGCGGGGTTGTCTCCTTCGGGGACTTGCTCGGGGACCGGAGCCGACGGCGCCGGGCTGCTCTGGGGCACTACACCTGGTTGCGCCTTCGCCGCTTCACCTGGTCCAGGTACACGGCGAGGATGAGGATGAAGCCAATGACCACCTGCTGCCAGAACGATTGGACCTTGATCTGGACCAGTCCGTTGGACAGCACCGTGGGGATGAACATACCGATCACCGTGCCCACCATCAGGCCGCTGCCGCCGAAGAGGCTGATGCCACCCAGCGCGACACCGGTGACCACGATGAGGCTGTCGGTGGTGTGGCCGCCGACGGTGGTCACGGTGTTGTTGATCAGGGCCATCATTCCGGCCAGACCGGCCGTGGCGGCCGAGATCATGTACAGCTTGATCACGTGCCGATCCACGTTGATACCGGCGCGGCGCGCAGCTTCCTCGTTGGATCCGATGACGAAGGTGCGCCGGCCGTAACGGGTGGTGTGCAGGTAGAGGCCGGCCACGATGGCCAGCACCACCGACACCCAGACCTGCCACGGCAGACCCAGGGGCAGCTGCCCGGAGATCTTGGTCAGGACGTCCGGAGTGGGGGTGTTGTCCTGCCCCTGGGTGAGCAGATCGGCGACACCCAGCGCCGCGCCGAGCGAACCCAGCGTGGTGATCAGGGGCGGGACCCGGAGTTTGGTGATGACCAGGCCGTTGAACAATCCCCACAGGGCTCCGCCGACGATAGCCGCGACGAAGCCGACGAACACCGTCCAGCCGCCCTGACCGCCCACGGCCACCATCACCTTGGCCGCGATGACCTGCCCGAACACCAACACCGAACCCTGGGAGAGGTCGAAGCCGGCGGCAATCATCACGTACGTGAAGCCGATGCCCATCATCAGGTAGAGCGAGGTGTCCACGATCATGTTGCGGACGTTGGCGAAGGTCAGGAAGGTTTCTGGCCGGGCGATCGTGAAAACCACCACGATCCCGATGAGGACGCCGAACATCAGCAGCGGCGTGCTGCCCAGCAGCTTTCGTCTCAACCGGGCCCGCTGGAACGCCTTGAGTTCTGCCGATTCCGGCTCGACCTTCTCGGTCCCCAACGTGTTGGCCGTGGTCGTCAGCACGCCGGATCCGCCGGACGGTTGGTCCACCGGGTCGATCGGCGCATTCACCTCAACGCCCGGGGCGTCCGGAGCGACGCTCATCGGACCGTGTCCAAGGCGCCGGTCATGGCTCCGACCAGAGTTTCCACGTCCGCTTCCCCTCGTCGGTATTCCACGATGCGTTTGCCCAAGCGCAGTACCTGAACTCGATCCGAGACCTGCAGCACGTCGGTCATGTTGTGGCTGATCAAAACGACCGCGATGCCTTGATCAGCAACGCGACGGATCATCTCGAGCACCTTGCGGGTCTGCCGAACGCCGAGCGCAGCCGTCGGCTCGTCCATGAACACCAGACCCTTGGCCCACATCACCGACCGGCAGATGGCCACGCTCTGCCGCTGCCCGCCGGACAGCGCGGCCACCGGGGCATCCATGTCCTTGACATCCGTGCCCATGGAGACGAACGCCTCGCGGGCCTTTTCCCGCATCTGCTTGTTGTCGATGACACCCAGCCACCCGAGCAGGCCCGGCTTGAGGATTTCCCGGCCCACGTAGGCGTTCTCGGCCGGGCCGAGTTCGGGGGCCAGGGCCAGGTCCTGGTAGACGGTCTCGATGCCCATTTCCCGGGCGTGCAAGGGGGAGACGAACGAGACCGTCTCCCCACGCAGCTGCATGTCCCCCTTGTCGGGCGGGATCACTCCGGAAAGGATCTTGACCAAGGTCGACTTGCCGGCCCCGTTGTCACCGATCAACGAGGTCACCTCGCCCGGATTCACGTCGAAATCGACTCCGCGGAGCACCTCGACGTGACCGTAGTTCTTGAAGATCCCGCGAGCTTCGAGTAGTGGCATGAGCACCTTTCTGTTCTCGGACGACACAGCGCTTTCAGGCGCCGAGCAGGTCCAGACGACGGGTGGCGGTGGCGCCGTGGGCGGACATGCCCTCGTAGGAGGAGATGACATCCACGGCGACGGCCAATTCTGGCGTAGTCGGGCGGGAAATGCGCTGATAAGTCAATGCTTTGAGGAATCGGGAGACGGAGAGCCCGGCACTGTGCTTGGCCCCTCCGGCCGTGGGCAGGACGTGATTGGTACCCGCCATGCCCTTGTCGGAGTAAGCCACCGTGCTCCACGGCCCCAGGAACAGCGAGCCGTAATTGCGCAGCCGGGCGAAGTAGTCGTCGTCCTGGGCGGTCTGGATTTCCAGGTGTTCCGGTGCGAAGTCGTCCATGAGCGTGGCGGCCGTCTCGAAGTCGGCGGCCCACACCACGGAACCGTAGTTGTGCCAGGCGGGTCCGCAGATGTCGTGGGTGGACAGCGTGGGCAGCTGCCGCTCGACCTCTTCGATGACGGCCAGCCCCAAGGCGCGCGAGGTGGTGACCAGGGCAGCCGGCGAGGTCGGGCCGTGCTCGGCCTGACCGAGCAGGTCGGCGGCGACAATGGCCGGATCCGCGGTGTCGTCGGCGATCACGGCCACCTCGGACGGCCCGGCCAGCAGGTCGATGGCCACCGTGCCGAAGAGCTGCCGTTTGGCCTCGGCCACGAACGCATTGCCGGCTCCGACCAGCATGTCCACCGGCTCGTAGCCGAGCAGCCCAAACGCCATGGCGGCCAACGCCTGCACGCCGCCGAGCAGGAAAACATGGTCGGCGCCGGATATTTTCGCCGAGTAGAGCACGGCCGGGTCGGGCTGACCGTCGCGCTGGGGTGGGGTGCAGGTGAGCACGGTCTCGGTGCCGGCCACCTTGGCCACGTTGATGGTCATGAACGCGCTGGCCAGAATGGGGAAGCGGCCGGCCGGGAGGTACGCGCCCACCCGCGCCACCGGCACATAACGCACACCGGTGGTCAGCCCGGGCTCCAGCTCGGTCTCGAAGTCGACCAGCTTGGCCTTGGCCACCTTGGCAAAGGCCGCGGTTCGGGCGGCCCCGAGGTCGAGCGCCTCGCGCAGATCGGGCTTGACCTGCTCGACGATGTCGTCGATGGCCCGGGTGTCGAGTTCCAGCACCCCGTTGGTGGCCGGGTCGAGCTTGGCCGCGTATTCCTTGACGGCGTCCAGGCCGCGCTTCTCGATGGTGGAGAGCATCTCGCTGACCGTGGCGATCACGGCCGGGTCACGCTGCGCCGGAGGTCCGGACATGTCCGGTGCCTTCAAGATCTCGTACGAACCGGCGAGGCGGTCGAGGACCGCGGGGCTCAGCTGCATACGTATGAAGCTAGGGACAGGACAACCCTGGGGCAAGACCCACTTCTCCTGTAGTTCGCATAGGGTTTCCCTGTGAGTACCACGCGCGTGCCGACCATTCCGGGTTGCCGGCCAGCCCGCGTGGACCGATGACGTTGCATCAGCTGCAGGCCTTCCTGGCCGCGGCCAGATCCGGGTCGTTCACCTCAGCGGCGGCCCAGCTCGCGGTCGCCCAGGCGTCGGTGTCCGAGCTGGTCAGACGCATGGAAGAGGAACTGGGGATGACCCTGTTCCGGCGGGGTGGGCGTCACCTGGTGCTGACGGCGGCGGGCACCGAGCTGCTGCCGTACGCCGAGCAGGCCGTAGCCGCGGCGGACGGTGGCCGACAAGCCGTGCATGCCATGCGCACTTTGGGTGGCGGAGTGGCCACGTTCGGGCTGCTGCGCAACGCCGACTACTACCTGCTCTCCGATCTGGTCGAGCGCTTCATGATGGCCCATCCGCAGGTGCGGGTGCGAATGGTCGGGCTGAACTCGGTGGAGACCGCCGCCGCGGTCGCGTCGGGTGAGTTGGAGGCCGGGCTCGTGGTGCTGCCGGTGGACGACGAGGGTCTGGCCGTGACCCCGCTGAGCCGGGATGAGGTGGTCTACGTCAGCGCCACCCCGATCCCCGCACCCGTGGCCATGGCGGACCTGTCCAAAGCTCGGCTGGTGCTGTACGACGCCCACTACGGCTGGTCCGACCCGACCCGCCGGCAGCTGTTGGAGCGGGCGCACCTGGCCGGCGTGCGGATCGAGCCGTGGGTCGAGGTCGAGCACGTGGAGTCGGCGCTGCACCTGGTGGCCAGAGGTATGGGCGACACCATTGCCTGCCGGGCCGTGACCGAGAGCGCCGCCTTCCCCCCGGGTTTGCATGTCGCCCCGTTCGCCGAGCCGATCTACGACACCATCGCCCTGGTCCACCGGACCAGCGCCGTGCTCTCGCCCGCGGCCCGCGAGTTGGCCCGGCTGGCCGAGCAGTCGCTCACCGCCCGGGCGAGGTGAACCGCAGCCCCAGACCCTCGGCTGCGGCGACCATGCGACCGTCGTAGGTCAGGAGGGCGGCAAGGTCGGTGAGTGCCGCCGCCGATGCCACATGGATCGCGTCAAGAGTTCGTCCGGTCGGCGGCTGGAGCTGCCCGGCCAGGGTTGCGATCTCGGGTGGGGCTGATCTGGGTGAGGCGCTCGGCAATCTGTCTCCCGGCGGCGGGTGCGGCAAACCGAGACGCAACTTGGGCCAGCTCGACGGGTCACTCCGCACGGAGCTCCGCGAGTATCGCCGACGCGTCGAGATCGGGATCGATCGGCTCGATGTCGAGGATGTCGCCGTGACCTGGGCGGGCGAGGCCAGCCTCGACCAACTCCGCCAAGGTCATCCGGCGGGCCGCGATCGGGCTGAGATGCGCGACCGGGAGCCCGTGGTGGGTGATCTCGATGGACTTTCCGGCCTGCACGTACTCGAGCAGTTGACGTGCGTTCTGCCGCAACTCGCGGACCCGACCGATCTCAGGTAGCACACGGGGGCACACTTGCCTCGGAACGGTCAGAGTCGCTCACCGAGAAGCGCGGCCAGCCGGTCGGTTGCGTCGAGAGGGGTGAGATGGCCGGAGCCGTCTATGATTTCGTGTCGCGCGTGAGGGATCGCGGCAGCGATCTCGGCTTGCCGATCGAGCGGGGAGTTGCGGTCGTCGGCACCGCTGACGACCAAGGTGGGGACCGCGATCTGGGCCAGCTCGGGGCGCTGGTCGGTGCGGCCGGACTGGGCCCGCAGCTGGCGGCGCAGCCCGTCCGGGCCGACCTGTTTCGCCATGTCGATGAGAACGTCGGTCAGGCCGGCAGTCTCGCCGGCGTTGGCGGCGCATTCGGCGTCGGCGACGGCCGCGAACTCGCCCCGCTCGATCCGGTCGGTCATGGCCTGCCAGCTGATCAGTTGCTCCTCCGACGGCGGGCGGGCGCTGCTGTTGACCAAGGCCAGTCGCGAGACCCGTTGCGGCGCTTGACGAGCCACCTCCAAGGCGACGATGCCGCCGAGCGAGTGTCCGGCCAGGGCGAATCGAGGCGGGGCCTGGGCCAGCACGGAGGCGGCCATGTCGGTGATGGTCTCGTCCAGATCCAGCCGGAGGGTGCGCACCTCGCGCGGCGCCAGCAAAGCAGCGACGGGCTCCCAGACCGCCGACGTCTCCAGCATGCCGGGGAGTAGGACAATCGGGTCGGTGGTCGGGACCTGCTCCGTTGCTGTGGTGTGCACCGACGCCAGCCCGGTGAACAGGGCCCCGAGCGCGGCCAGGGCGTTGTAGATGATCACCGTGGCTCCGGCGTCCAGCAGGCGCCGGGCGCCGGCCGCGTCGGAGGTGATGGCCACCACCGCTTTTCCAGCCGCCCGGGCCGCGTCGTGCACCGAGGCAATGGCCTCAACCACCTCGGGATGGCTGAGGTCGCCGGGATGATTGAGCGAGACGGCCAGATCGGCCGGACCTACGAACAGGCCGTCGATACCCTCGACCGCGGCGATGTCGGCGGCCGCGTCCACCCCGGGGCCGTCCTCGATCATGGCGATGACCAGGGTGTCGGCCGCCTTGGCCAGATGCTCCGCCACGGTGGCCAGGCCGTGTCGACCGGCCCGGCTGTAGGTGGCGAACCCGCGAAGTCCGCGGGGCGGGTAGTGGGCTGCCGCGACGAACGCCCGGGCCTGTCCGACCGAACTCACGTGCGGAGCGATGATTCCGTCGGCGCCCAGGTCGAGCACCCGCAGGATCTCCCCCGGATCCCCGACCCGGACCAGTGTTCCCAACCCGGCACCGGCGGCGGCGGTCAGGTGCGCACCGAGCGGAATCTGGTCGCCCGGACCGTGCTCGGTGTCGACGACCACGAAATCTAGTCCGACGTAACCGCTCAGCTCGATCAGCGTTTCGTTGGGCATGCGCAGCAACGGACCCAGCAACGGGTCCCCAGCCCGGAGCCGTGCGGCAAAACTCACCGTGTCCATCGTTCGCTCGTGAACTCGCTCACCGTGCCACCATGCCCGCGGACAGGTCGATGTCGGCGGCGTGCAGCCCGGGCATGTGCAGCATGGCCACCACCGCCTGACCCACTTCGTCCTCCTCCAACAATCGGCCCAAGAGCGCCCGCGACGCGAAGGCCTCTCGGGCTTCTTGGACTGTCCTTCCTGTTCGTTCTGCGTCCAACCGGAAGTTCCGATCCATGCGCGGGCCGTTGACCGGACCCGGGGAGAGTGTGTTCACCGAGATGCCCAGGGGCCCGACCTCGGCGGCCAGGGTGGTGGTCAATCCGATGACCGCCATCTTCGAGGCGCAGTAAGGGGTACGCCGGGCCAACGGCCGCTTCCCGCTCACCGAGGCCAGGTTGATCACGTCACCCGCCCCGCGCTCGATCATGGGCGGCAGGAAGGCCCGGCACATCAGGAACATGCCGGTCACGTTGACGGCAAACACCGCTTCCCAGTCGTCCTTCTCGATATCGATCAACGACGCGACCGGCCCGGGCACGCCGGCGTTGTTGATCAGGATCGAGATTCGTTCGTCGCTGAGCTCGGTGGCCAGCGCCGCGACCGAGTCCTGGTCGGCGACGTCGACGGTGGCCACCCGGGTGTCACCCCCGATCAGCGCCGCCGTCTCCCGCAACGGTTCGGCGTGACGACCGGTGAGCACCACCCGCGCGCCGGCTTTCGCCAGTGCACCGGCGATGGCCCGACCGAGACCGTTGCCGGCCCCGGTGACCAGGGCCGTACGGCCCTTCAGTTCAGACATTCCAGGGCAGCGCGGCACCCGCGTACTTGGCCGCGCGGACGTCACCGGAACGGGCGTGACCCTCGAAGAACTCCACCCGCGCGGCCCGGCCGCACAGTTCACCCAACGCCGCACTCGCCGCCGTATCGGTGACTTCCTGATAGGTCACGGTTTTCAGGTACTTACCGACCCACAGGCCGCCGGTGTAGCGCGCCGCGCCCCGGGTGGGCAGCACGTGGTTGGTGCCGATGACCTTGTCCCCGTAGGACACGCAGGTGCCCTCGCCCAGGAACAGGGCGCCGTAGTTCTGCATGGCGTCCAACGCCTTTCGCGGCTCCGCGGTCAGCACCTCGACGTGTTCGGAGGCGAAACCGTCGGCCACCTCGTGGGCCTCGTCGATGTCGTCCACGACCAGGACCTGCCCGTGGTCGCGCCAGGCCGGTCCGGCGAAGTCCTTGGTCGGCATGTCGGGCAGCAGCCGGTCGATGTGGGCCATCGCCTCACGGGCCACCCGCTCGCTCGTGGTCACCAGGACGGCCGGGGAGTCGGGCCCGTGTTCGGCCTGGCTGAGCAGATCGACGGCGACGATGAAGGGATCCGCGTGCTCGTCCGCGATGACCAGGATCTCGGTGGGTCCGGCGAACAGGTCGATGCCGACCTCGCCGAACAGCTGCCGCTTGGCCTCGGCCACGTAGGCGTTGCCCGGGCCGGCGAGAAGGTCGACCTGGCCGATGGTCTCGGTGCCGATCGCGAGGGCGACCACGGCCTGGACCCCGCCCAGCACGTAGATCTCGTCCGCGCCGGCCAGCGACATCGCGGCGATGGTGGCGGCCGGCACCACACCGCGGATGGGCGGCGTGCAGGCGGCGACCCGAGGAACGCCGGCCACCTTGGCGGTCACGATGGTCATGTGCGCCGAAGCGGTCAGAGGGTAGCGGCCGCCGGGAACGTAGGCGCCGGAGGCACCCACGGGGAGGTTGCGCTGGCCCAGGAACACGCCGGGCTGGGTCTCGATCTCGAAGTCGGTCAACGAGTCCCGCTGCGCCTGGGCGAACCGGCGGACGTTGGCCTGCACCGTCTTGATGTCGGCGATGACCTGCGGTGGGCAGGAGTCGACAAAGCCCTGCACCTGCTGCGGGGTGAGCCGGAAATTCTCCGGCGACCAGGAGTCGAACTTCTCGGAGTACTCCCGCACGGCGATGTCGCCGCGCTCCCGGATGTCGGCGATGATGCCGCGCACGGTGTCGGCGACGCGCGCGCGGTCGGCGGCCACGGCCTGGGCGGGGACGGCCTGCTTCAGGTAGGTGATCATCGTCAGTCGTCCAGCACCGAGGTCCGGACCACGGCCCACGGCGCCACGTAGCCGGCCGCGTCCTGGGCCCAGCCCTTTTCCCGGGACAATCGCCGCACCTCCGGATCCCATTCCAGGTGCACCCGGGCGTCCCCTCCGTTGATGACGACCAACTCACCGGGCTCGTCGGAAACGACCTCGAATCGGCGCCAGGCCCCGGCCGGGATGGAAAGCGTGTCCTCCGGGCCGATCTCGGTCACCACTTCCTGGTCCAGGTGGTTCAGGGTGACCCGCCACCGACCCGATCCGACCATCACCGCCTGGCTGACCTGGTGCCGGTGGGTCAGCATGCCCTCGCCGTTGGGCGCGCGCAGCCAGCCCAGGTTGAAGTTGTGCGGGTAGTGCACCGGTGGCACCTGGTCCCGATCCTCGGTCATGCCGTACCCGATGACCTGGGCGAACTCGGCCCGGCCGCCGGGGAGCTCGGTGCACAGGAACGGGTGCACGGACCAGCGCAGATCGTCCTTGGTCACCACCCGGGAGCGCATCTGCTCGGCCGTCCAGGTGCGCAGCTTGGCCAGCTCGTCGTCGGCCATGGGCACGATCAAGTCGGTGTCGGCGGTGATCTGATCGCCCGCCCGAGTGTCCAGCACCTGGTTCTCCGCCGTCAGGTACACGCCCGATTCCCGCGCCGCCTCGAGAATGGTCGGGCCCCAGATGATCCCGCCGGTGACGTCGAAACCCAGGGCGGTGTAGAGCATGCAGTGCTGCTCGCCCACATTGGTGAAGCCGCGGAAGATCCAGGTCGGCACGGTGAAGATCGAGCCCGGCTCGAGCAGGTACTCGCCCTGCTCGCCCCGGTTGCCCCAGCGCATCTGCCAACGACCGGAGAAGTTGATGAACACCTCGGCGGTGAAGTGCAGGTGCAGGTTGTTGGTCACCCCGCCGGGCATGGCCGCCGCACCCAGATTGAACCCGTGCGGCTCTTCCAGATTCACGACCTGGTTCGGGTTCCTGGTCACGCCCGCGCCGATGATCGAGTAGTTCTCCTTGAGCTCACTGCCGGGCAGCGCGCAATCCACGAAGGCGGAGACGCAGGGCGCGTACTCCTCGCGAGGAATGGTGCGGCGGGCGAGTTCGTCCGTGGTCACGGTGACGTCGGCGGCAGAGGAGGACATGACCACGAATGTATACGTATGCGGTTGTCAAGGGAAGAGGGTGGGCGCCCTCGGCAAATCGATCATGCGGGGTGGTTCGCGACACGCCGATGACACGCCCACCACCTGTCCGATTGGCCTGACTTTTCCGCATGATCAACGTCCCAGGAGGGCGGCGGAACGGGTCAGCTGCCATGGCTGCGGCGCAGGACCACCTCGACCGGGAAGCGGGCGTGTACATAGGGCAGCGCGGGATCGGCGATGCGGGCGATCAGCAGCTCCGCGGCCCGGGTGGCCATGGCCGGGAAGTCCACCCGGACGGTGGTCAAGGCGAAGGTCGGCCAGCCGGCGATGTGCAGGTCGTCGAATCCGACCACGGCCAGGTCGCCGGGCACCGACACCCCCTGCTCGGCCAGCGCGTTGAGCGCGCCGACGGCCACCATGTCGCTGACGCAGAAGACCGCGGTCGGTCGGGTCGGCGCGGCCAGCAGCTCGTGCATGGCCTGCCGGCCGTCCGGTTCGCTGAACCACACCCGCCGGACCCGGTTGCTCTGCAGCCGGACGTGATGGGCGCGCAACGCGGCCCGGAAGCCGGCCTCGCGTTCCGTCGCGCTGCTGGCCTCAACCGGTCCAAAGATGGCCGCGATGCGCCGATGACCTGCGGCGCAGAGCAGATCGGCGACCGCCCGGCCGCCCGCCTCGTTGTCCGCGGTGACCCGATCCGAGTCGACCGTGCCCGACGTCCGGTTCAGCTCCACGAACGGCACCCCGCGGCGGTGCAGTTGTGCCGGTAGGGGCGCGCCGACCGCGGTCGTGGTCAGCACCGCGCCGTCCACACTGCCGTCGATCAGCCGCTCGTCGCCGACGATCTCGTCGTCGCGTTCGGCGAGCAGGACGGTGCGGTAGCCGCGGGCCTGGAAGGTGTCGTGCAGTGGTGGCATCAGCTGCGGGTAGAGCGGGTTGTCGATGGTGGCCACGACGGCGATCTGTCGGGTGCTGCGGGTGGCCAGGATCCGGCCGCGCTCGGAGGGGACGTAACCCAGCTCCTGCGCCGCTGCGAGCACCCGGGCCCGGGTCTGCTCCGACACCTGACCGTCGGCGCGCAACGCACGGGACACGGTCGGCTGCGACACCCCGGCCAACCGGGCGACGTCGTGGCTGGTGACCGTCACCGGACTCCCTCCCGGCACGCCGTCGGCGGCTCCGAGCTGATTCTCGCACGCGGCCCGGGTCAGCTGCATACGTATCGAGCTGCGGAGTTGCTCAGCGCTGCCGCTGGCCGGCGCGGAGCGCCTGGAGGGCCTTCACGGCTCGGTCGTTCCGGGTCTCGGCGCGCTTGGACTCGCCCACCCAGCGCGCCCACTCCTTGCGATGGGTGAAGGACATCGAGTCGTAGAACTGCCGGGCCACGTCGTCGGTGGCCAGCGTCTGGGCCAGCTCTGCGGGCACCGTGACCTCTCGGGGCGCGACGTCCAGCTCGAGATCGACCTCGACCGCATCCCCAGCGGCCAGGCCGGCCGCGGTGCGGTGCTCCGCGCTGAGCGGGACCAGGAAGACGCCGCCCATCTGGGCCACCGTGCTCCGATAGGAATAGTCGCCGACCGTCACGGTGACGGCCGGGCGCCGACCGCCGCCGAGCTCCTCGACCACCTCATCGGGCACCCGGATGCCGGTCGCCGTCTTCCCGCCCAGTTCGATCACGCTGCGGAATTTCACGCCGGTGAGTATGGCGCACAGCCGATCGGGTTGATTCCCAGCGGGTTGATTCCCAGTGGGTCGGGAACCTCTGACCAAGGGCTCGAGATATCCCGGGATTGCTCGCGCTCAGGCCTCATCGCTTGAATCCAGCAGGCGGTGGGGCCGACCCATCTGTCGCTGTCGGCGGCTCTGTGCCACGCCCGTTGATGTCCGGGACATCGCCTGGGTCGGGGTCGAGTTCCTCCTCGGCACAGAGCCGTCGATAGGTGCGATTGCGCCGGCGCAGGACGATCGACGCCAGAGTCGCGGCGGCCAGCGATCCGAGCAGCACTCCCACCTTGGCGTGCTCGTCGCCGGAACTGCCCGGTCCGAAGGCGAGTTCCCCGATCAGCAGCGACACCGTGAAGCCGACCCCACCCAACACGGCCAGCCCGAACACGTCGGACCAGCCCAGGCTCTCGTCCAGATCGGCGCGGGTGAATCGGGCGGCCAGGAAGGTGGCGCCGAAGATCCCGACCATCTTGCCCACCACCAGACCGACGATCACCCCGATCGTGACCCGGGCGGCCAACGCCTGCTGCAGACCGGACCATCCGCCGACCGTGACGCCCGCCGAGAAGAAGGCGAAAATCGGGACCGCCACCCCGGCCGAGAGCGGCCGCATCCGATGTTCTAGATGCTCGGCCGGACCCGGCTTGTCCTCCGCCCGGTCGCGAGGCCGGACCGGGACCGTGAAGGCCAACAGGACCCCGGCCACCGTGGCGTGCACCCCGGAGGCATGCACGAATCCCCAGGCCAGCACGGCCAGCGGGATCAACAGATACCAGGACCGGATGCGCCGTTGGACCAGGAATCCGAACGCGGCCAGCGGGATCAGCGCCGCCGCCAGCCACAGCGGATGCAGGTCGTCGGTGTAGAAGAAGGCGATGATGGTGATCGCGATCAGATCGTCGACCACCGCCAGCGTGAGCAGGAAGGTGCGCAGCGCCGAGGGCAGGTGGGTGTTGATCACCGCCAGCACGGCGAGCGCGAAGGCGATGTCGGTGGCGGTGGGAATGGCCCAGCCCCGTTCATGACCGGATCCCAGATTGAGCACGGTGAACAGCAGCGCCGGCACCGCCACCCCGCCCACGGCCGCCAGCACCGGAATCGCGGCCCGGCGGGGATCCCGAAGGTCACCGGCGACGAACTCGCGTTTGAGTTCCAGACCCGCGACGAAGAAGAAAATGGCGAGCAGGCCGTCCCCGGCCCACTGACCCAGCGTCAGATCCAGATGCCAGGCGGCAGGCCCGACCCGGGTGTCGCGCAGGGTCGTGTACCCGCTCGCCCAGCCGGTGTTGGCCCAGACCAGCGCGATCACACTGGCGAGAAGGAGGAGCACGCCACCGACGGACTCGCGGCGCAGGATCTCCGCGACCCGGCTGGCCTCGGGTCGGCTGGACCGGGCGAAGAGCTTGGACGTACTCAGAACCAGCCCTTGCGTTTGGCCCAGACCAACAGCGCCGCCGACATCACCAGCATGATCCCGAGCAGCACCCACAGCGCGACCCAGTGGGTCGAGTTGTTGACGATCACGTTCATGCCCAGCACCGAGGACAGGGCGGTGATGGGCAGGGTGATGGCCGCGATGACGGCCAGCCGCTCGGCCGCGATCGTCATCTTGGTGTTGGTGCGCGCCTGATAGAACTCGATCGTTCCCTGCAGGTACTCCTTCTGCCCGTCGGCCATCACGGTCAGGTGGTCGAACTGGTCGACCGCGTCGACGAGCAGGTCGTGGCCCTGCCCCGGACCGAACGCATTGATGGTCACCATCCGGCCGTAGACCTCGCGGGACAGCGCGGCCATGGTCCGCACGGTGAGCAGCCCGTGCCGGGCCCGGAACATCTCGTCCAGGAATTTCTCCGGGTCGGTCAGGTGGTCACCGGTGACCCGCTGTTCCAGCTTCCAGACGTCCTGGGTGAGCAACGCGGTGAACAGGCGCAGCCGGGAGGTCATCCCGGTGAGCAGCCCGTGCGAGAGCTCGTACCCGTGGTCCGGGTGCAGTCGGCCGGACTTCAGCCGGTTCAGCAACGCCTTCACCTCGACCTGCGCCTTTTCCGGATCCACCGCCGGGTTGAGCGGGCCGTGGGTGGTGACCAGGAATTTGTCACCCACGAACTGGTCCAGCTCGATGTAGTGCACGTGCCCGCCGTGGCCGGCCTCGGGCACGTGCAGGACGACGAACAGGTGGTCCGGATAGACGTGCACCTTGGGGACCTGCATGCGGGTCTCGACGTCACGGACGGCCAGCGGGTGGGCGTGGAAGACGTCCAGCAGCATCCGTCGCGCCTCGTCGTCGAAATGAGGAATGTCCACCCACACGAGGACGTCGGGATCGGCGAGCAGCGCAGGAAGCTCGGCCGGCGTGCCGCTGCGGACGCCGGCCCGGTCGATGACGTGGATGTCCACCGTTACCTCCTGGCCTGGCGTCGGTGCCCGGCAGAGCATGACACTCTGCGTCAGAGTCGAGCCAGCAGCTCGGCCTTCTTGGTCGTGAATTCTTCTTCGGTGAGCAGGCCCTGGTCCCGCAGTCCGGCCAGCGCCTGGATGGCGGCCACGACGGTCTCGGCCGTCGACCCACCCGCGGACGAGGCGGCACTGGCGGCGGCCGCCGTGGAGGTGGCCGCAGCGAAGGTGGCGGCGCCGGTCGCCCCGTCCGGCCGGAGCTGACCGATATCCAGGACCGTGATGGCCCCATTGGCCAGCAGCTCGGACAACTCGGAGCACACGCCGGACACGGTGGCCTGCAGCCGGGTGTCGAACATGTCCCCGACCATCGTCGCGCCGCCGCGCTGCCACTGACCGCTGCCGCCCAACTCGGGGTGGGAGAACTGGGCCATGCTGCCGTTGCCCCTGATCACGGCCTGGAGCAGGGCGTTCACCGCGGCCGGGCTGAGGCCGGTTTGGGCGCTTATCCGGGTCAGCACGTGGTGCGCCACCGGGCTGAAGGTCAGCCTCACGGGGCGGCGGCGCGGGCGGCGATCCGGGCTCTCACGGACTCGCGGCGCAGCGGTGGCACGGTGAGCGGGGGTTGTTTGCGCTCGGGCAGCTCGGCCAGCAGATCGGCGGTGATCCGGGTGACCTCGGCGACCGCGCGCTCGAACACGATCCGGGTGCGATCGGTCGGGTGGGCGATCCCGCTCACCTTGCGGATGTACTGCCGGGCCGCCGCCTCGATCTCCTCGGCGGAGGCCGCCGGTTCCAGACCGCGCAGCTCAGTGATGTTGCGGCACATGCGAACCAGAGTAGTCGGGTCCAAGGTTTCGGCCCACCCCCGTGAGAGGCTGCCGGGCATGAGAGCGCGGCGGCGGGGGCGGCTGTCGGTGCTGCTCGCGGGCCTGCCGCTGCTGTTGGCGGCCTGCATGCCGGCACCGCCGTCGGGAGCGCCCGCGCCCTCGTCGGCGGGGCGGTCCACCACCGCGCACAGTGTCCGGCCGTCGGCGTCGGCGTCGGCGTCCGCGGTCCGGGTTGCGGGGACCACCCCCACCATTCGCGCCACGTCCGCCACTGCCATTGCGTCCTCGGTGTCGACACCCGCAGCGCCGACCACTGGTTCGGTGCTGGGGTCCGTGCCGGGGTCGACCCCGGCGACCTCGACGGCCCCCCGCCCGGCCGGCACCTTCACCTTCGCGTTCGCCGGTGATGTCAACTTCGCCGAACGCACCCTGACCCGGCTCGACGATCCGGCCACCGCATTCGGGGTGGCCAAGGACCAGGTCGACCAGGCCGACCTGACCATGGTCAATCTCGAGACCGCCATCACCACCGGCGGATCGGCGCAGGACAAGTCGTTCACCTTCCGGGCCCCGCCGAGCGCACTGGTGGCCCTGCACGACGCCGGCATCGA
Organism: Nakamurella sp.; assembly: GCA_965277905.1. Classification (GTDB taxonomy): domain Bacteria; phylum Actinomycetota; class Actinomycetes; order Mycobacteriales; family Nakamurellaceae; genus Nakamurella. The sequence continues at coordinate 1,571,189 of CBDIDW010000006.1, read as the reverse complement.
CCTGGCCACCATGGCCAACAACCACGGCGCCGACTACGGACTGGCCGGCCTGCAGGACAGCCTGGCCGCGATCAAGGCCGGACCGTTGCCGGTGATCGGCATCGGAGCGAATGCCGACGCCGCGTACGCGCCGTTCGAGACGACGGTGAACGGGGTCAAGGTGGCGGTCTTGGCGGCCACCCAGGTGCACGACGAGACGCTGGATAAATGGACCGCAGGCGCCGGCACACCCGGTGTGGCCAGCGCGTTCTCGGACCGGCTGATCGCCGGGGTGAAGGCGGCCAAGGCGGCCGGCTACGTGGTCGTGACCTACATCCACTGGGGTACCGAGTACGTGACCTGCCCGAACAGCGAGCAGACGGCGCTGGCGGATCAGCTGGCCCAGGCCGGCGCGAGCGCGGTGATCGGCACCCATGCGCACGTGCTCCAGGGCGCGGGTTGGCGCAGCGACGGCGTGTATGTCGCCTACGGGCTGTCGAACTACCTGTGGTGGCGGTCGTTCGGCAACGAACAGGACGACAACGGTGTGCTCACCCTGACCTTCACGTCGGGCAAGGTGACCGGCGCGCAGTTCGCGCCGTCCCACCTGGACGACTCGGGAATTCCGGTGCCGGCCACCGGTGACACCCGCGCCCGCATCCTGGCCGAGTGGGAGCAGGACCGGTCCTGCGCCGGACTTCTCGCAACACCATCCCACTGACACGGCCCGGCGACCCCGACCCATCCATTAGGGTCGATCAATCGGCCGACATTCGTCCCTCCGACAGGTTTCCACTCGAAGGAGACGCGACATGCCTGACATCATCCGACGTTCGATCGCCGAAGTGATCGGGACCGCGATCCTGGTCTTCTTCGCGGTGGGGTCCGCGGTCTTCGGCATCGACAAGATCCAGGCGGTCGGCGTCGCGCTGGCCTTCGGGCTCGTGCTGCTGGCCCTGGCCTACGCCATCGGCCCGCTCTCCGGCTGCCACGTGAACCCGGCCGTGACCCTGGGCGTCGCACTGGCCAAGGGCATCACCTGGATGGAAGCTGCCTACTACTGGGTGGCCCAGATCGTCGGCGGGATCATCGGGGCGGCGCTGATCCAGCTCATCCTGTCGGTCGGCAAGGTCAAGGACCAGACCGGCGGCAAGGGCACCAACAACTGGGGCGAGGGGCACGGCATCGCCAACGCCGGCGGCACTTTCATCCTCGAAGTCATCCTCACCTTCCTGCTCGTCCTGGTGGTTCTACTGGTCACGGCCGAGGCCGCGGCCCCGGGTTTCGCCGGCCTGGCCATCGGCCTGACGCTCACGGTCATCCACCTGGTCGGCATCCCGCTCGACGGCACCTCGGTGAACCCGGCCCGCTCCCTCGGTCCGGCCCTGTTCCAGGGCGGCGACGCGCTGTCCCACGTGTGGGTGTTCCTCCTCGCCCCGCTGGTCGGCGGGGTGATCGCGGCCTTCCTGTTCCCGCTGCTCAAGGCGGTTCCGGTGCAGGGCCGCGTCGACGACCCGACCGGGGCCACCCCAGACCCCAAGCGCCAGATGCCCAAACGGCGGCGTTGACCCCGCTCAGCGGCGGGTGAACTCCAGGTCGAAGATCTCTCGACCCTCGGCCAGACCGCGCCGCTCGAACCGGGTCCGCGGCCGGAATGCCGGCCGGGGAGCCCACCCGGAGTGGGCGTTGCGCAGGCCCTTGGTGGAGCCGCACACGGCGAGCATCTGCATGGCGTAGGGCTCCCAGTCGGTGGCCAACCGGAAGATCCCGTTCTTGTGCAGCCGACTCGTGACCAGATCTGTGAAGGCCGGGGTGACCAGCCGACGTTTGACGTGTCGGGTCTTCGGCCAGGGGTCCGGGAAGAACAGCCACACCTCGGCGAGCGAGGCCGGCGCGATGACGTCGGTCAGCACCTGGACGGCGTCGCCGCGGACCAGCCGCACGTTCTCCGCGCCGGACTTGGCCAGGTGGTGCAGGGTCTGCGCGACACCCGGCTTGTAGACCTCGACGGCCAGCAGGTTCGCCTCCGACCGGCCCGCGGCCATCGTCGCGGTGGACTCGCCCATGCCGCTGCCGATCTCCAGGATCAGCGGCGCGCTCCGGCCGAACAGAGCGCGCTGATCGAGCGGACCGGTCAGGTCGTCGCTATCGCGGACCCAGGCCGGGGCGTGTGCGGTCCAGGCCCGGCGTTGCACGTCGTTGAGCCGGCCGCCGCGCGGGCTGAAGCTGACCACCCGGCGGAAATGAACCGGGGTCGGCGCTGGGCTGTCGACCGCGCTGGTGTCCGGCATGCGTGGCAGGGTAACCGCTTTGCCTCGGGGCGGGGGTCAGGCGTCGCGGCGGCGGATCAGGATGGCCGCGCCCAACCAGAGCACCACGGCGTAGGCCAGGAACACCAGGAGGCCGCCGACCGGGCTGGGGTGGGGGACGCTGGGCAGGCTGAAGCCGTTGCCCTGGCCACCTCGGGCGGTGGTGAAGGTTTCGCTCGCTGTCGGCGACACGAAGGCGCCGCCGGCCTGGAAGGGCAGCCAGGGCTGGATGTGGTCACCCACCTTGGGGATGATCGCCACCAGTCCCTCGAAGATCAGTGTCCAGATGAGGATGATCGAGATGGCCCCGGCGGACTGCCGGATCATCGCGCCGACCGCGACGGCGATGATGGCGGCCACCGCGAACAAGGCTGACCACCCCGCCGTCTCCCGCCACACCTCGCCCTGCAGGACCAGCGGCTCCGGCGGCTGCTTGGCCAGCGCCTTGGTCAGCAGGAACGCACCCATGCCGCAGACGAAACCGACGACCGCGCCGAGCACGGCGAGCACCACCGTCTTGGCCAGCAGCACGGCCAGCCGGTTCGGCGCGGCCAGGAAGGCCACCTTGATCGTGTTGAACCGGTATTCGGTGGTGACCGCGAGCGCGGCCAGCACCATGAACACGCTCTCGCCGAACCCGACGCCGCGGGTGGCCAGATAGGCGGTGGCGTTCTGTCCGCTCTGGATCAGCCCGAACAGCAGCGCGAACAGCGCCGACGCGGCCAGGATCCCGACCAGACACCAGTACGGGGAGCGGGTCGAGAAGAGCTTGATCCGTTCCACATTGAGCAACTTCACGGCTCAGATCCCCCTTGCTTCGGCCGGCGCCGACATGCTCGAACCCATCGCGTCCGCCAGTTGATGACCGCCGTACTCGACCGAGTCCCCGGTCAGCCGCATGAACGCTTCCTCCAAGGAGCCGGTCACCGTGGTCAGTTCGTGCAGGGTCACCCCGGCCTCGGCGGCCAGGTCACCGACCCGTTCGATCGGGGTGGCCCGCACGTGCACCGCGCCGTCCTCGACGGTGGCGGCCACGTTTTTATCGGTCAGGAAGGCGAGCAGCCGGTCCGCCTGGGGCGAGCGCACCCGCACCGTGGTCTCGGTGGTGCGGGCGATGAAGTCGGCGGTCGGGGCGTCGGCGATGAGCTTGCCCCGGCCGATGACGAGCAGATGATCGGCGGTCTGGGCCATCTCCGAGAGCAGGTGCGAGGACACCAGCACGGTGCGGCCGGTGGCGGCCAGCGCCTTCATGAAGTTGCGGATCCACAGGATGCCCTCGGGATCGAGCCCGTTCACCGGCTCGTCGAACAGCAGGATCTGGGGATCGCCGAGAATGGCGCCGGCCAGGCCGAGCCGTTGCTTCATGCCCAGCGAGAACTTGCCCACCGCCTTGTTCGCCACTCCGGACAGGCCCACCGTGCCCAGCACCTCGTTCACCCGGCTGGCCGGGATGCCGTTGGACGCGGCCATCCAGTGCAGGTGGGCGCGGGCGGTGCGGCTCGGGTGCACCCAGTTGGCGTCGAGCAGGGCCCCGACCTGGCGCAACGGGGAGCGCAGGGACCCGTACGGATGGCCGGCGACCAGCGCGGTGCCGGACGACGGATTGTCCAGGCCCAGGATCATCCGCATCGTGGTCGACTTGCCGGCGCCGTTGGGACCCAGGAAGCCGGTCACGGTGCCCGGCTGCACCGTGAACGACAGGTGATCCACGGCCACCGTCGAGCCGTAGACCTTGGACAGATCTTTCACTTCGATCATGGTCGCCTCTCCGCGCGTCCTCGGCCCGCCCCGAAGATCCGCCGTGTCCCAGCATGCCTTGCCCGGCGCCGACGGCGAGGTGGGGATCACCCTGATCTGTCCCGGACGTCGCCCGGGCGTGTCACCATGACGGCGTTCGGGTGAGCCGTCGAGGGAGGAGACACCGGGGCCGTGCGTGTGTTGGCCATCGACTTCGGCACGTCCAACACGGTGGCGGCGTTGGCCGTGGACAACCAGGCTCCGCGCACCATCACCTTCGACGCGTCGCCGCTGCTGCCGTCGGCCGTGTTCGTCGCGGCCGACGGCACCTTCACCACCGGCCGGGAGGCGCAGCGGCAGGCCCGACTCGATCCCGGTCGGTTCGAGCCGAATCCGAAGCGCCGCATCGACGACGGGGACGTGCTGCTCGGCGACCGGGTGGTGTCGGTGGTCGATGTGGTGGCCGCGGTGCTGCGCACTGTCGCGGTCGAGGTGCGTCGGCAGCTGGGGGGCGCCGCGGCCGACGAGGTCCGGCTCACCCATCCCGCCCAGTGGGGTGCGGCCCGGCAGAACACGCTGGTCGTCGCGGCCCGCAAGGCCGGCCTGGGGAACAACCTGATCCTGCTGCCGGAGCCGGTGGCGGCGGCCGCCCAGTTCACCCGGATGCCCGGTCGGGCCCTGCCCCCGGGGGGCACGGTGGCCGTCTACGACCTCGGCGGCGGCACCTTCGACATCGCCGTGGTCGGGGCGGCGACCACGGGGGAGCAGGAGGCGTTCCACGTGCTGGCCGAGGCCGGCCTGCCCGACCTGGGCGGCCTGGACTTCGACCACGCCGTGATGCGTCATGTCGCGATCTCGGCCCGCCCCCTCGACCCGGCGCGCTGGGACCTGTTGCAACGCCCGGCCGATGCCTCCAGTCGGCGCGCCGCCCGAGCCCTGGCCGAGGACGTCCGGGCGGCCAAGGAGACGCTGTCCCGCTACCCCCAGACCGACGTGGCCGTCCCCGACCCGTTCACCGATGTGCACCTGACCCGGGGCGAGTTCGAGGCGCTGATCCGCTCGAACCTGACCCGGTCGGTCCAGGTGCTGTCGACCACGCTGCGGGCCGCCGGCATCGAGCCGCGGCGGCTGAACGGGATCTTCCTGGTCGGCGGGTCGTCCCGGATCCCGCTGGTCGCGCACCTGATCCAGGAGCAGCTGGGGGTGACCCCGGTGGCCTTGGATCAACCGGAAACGGCGGTGGCGCTGGGCGCCTTGCTGGTGCCGCTGCGTCGGGAGACCGCGCGCACCGCGGCGTCCACCCCGCCGCCCCCGTCCGAGCCGGGCATCCTCCTCACCGGCCCGCAGGGGCCTCGCCCGATCCCCTCGACTACAGCACCGGCCGCCGGGCCGACCGTCGCCCCGGCTCGGCGTCGGCGCCGGGGTCCGATCCTGGCCGCCGCCGTGGCGGTGATCGTGGTCGCCGCCGCGGTGGTGTTGATCGTCGTCCGGCCCTTCGCCTCGGCCGGCGGGGGCGGCACTCCGACCGGCGGCAGTACGACATCCGCTTCCTCGGCCGCTGTCTCGGTGTCGTCTTCGGCGTCCGCCAGTGTCAGCGTGGGTCCGAACAACGCGTTCACCTCGGCCGAGCTGGCCTTCCTGGGGTCGTCGGCGCTCAGCCTGAAGGACTGCGGCGACCACACCTCCGACTACAACGGCGCCGTGTCGGCCGAGTTCAAGGTGCAGCGCGCGGTGCGCTGCCAGCTCCCGGACTCCATGACCAACAATCAGTACGAGTCCTGGCTGCTGTGGGTGTTCACCCCGGTGAACAACAACCCGGGCCCCTACCTGGACTCGGTGGTGGCCAGGAGCACCGACAAATCCGATCCGGACAACCTGAACACCGCGCCCGTGTCGTCGTTCACCGCCGCCGGTGGGGGCGAGACCGGCCGGGTGGTCACGGCGGTGCACCTGCCCGCTCTGGGCACCCCCAGCGGCGCCAAAGACGGTGTCTCGGTGCTGGCCTGGACGACCACCGGCCAACCGTTCGTGGGGATGCTCGACGTCCAGTCGATCGAGCAGGCCAGCGACCTGGCCCAGGTCTGGTCCACCAACTTCAAGCCCCGCTGACTTCTCGCACTGACCGGAGCAACGTTCATCACCAGGTCGGAGGATAACGCCGGTAGGAAGGGTGAGTTGTCACTCCACGAAATGGTCCACCCAGCGCCCGAAGTGATCCGGCTGAGTGCGCCGGCCGAGCTTCTGCATCTCCTGGGCCACCGCCCGGAGCAGGTAGGGCATGTCGATACTCCGGTCGTCGGCGGCGGCCAGGAAGGCCGCGGTCAGGCAAGCGTTGCGAATTGCCCCGCCGGCCAGATCGAATTTGACCGCCATGAAGTGGAGGTCCAGGTCGTCGGTAGGGGCACTGGCCAGGCTGCGGGCCCAGATGCGCTCGCGGTCGGCCTCGGTCGGCACCATGAAATGCACCGTGGCGTGGATCCGGCGGAGGAAAGCCGCGTCGATATTACCCTGGAAATTGGAGGTCAACAGCACGAAGCCGTCATAGGTCTCCAGCCGCTGCAAAAGGTAGGAAACCTCAGTATTTGCGTAGCGGTCCTTTGCGTCCTCGACCTTGGAACGGGCACCGAACAGTGCGTCCGCCTCATCGAAAAGCAGCACATACTCTCCGGAGTGGGCGGCAGCGAAAATCTCTTCCAGATGCTTTTCGGTTTCGCCGATGTATTTGGACACTAATGAAGACAGGTCGATCCGGAACAGGTCCATGCCTAGATCGCCGGCCAGCACCTCGGCGGCCATGGTCTTGCCCGTGCCCGAGGGTCCGGAGAACAACGCGACCACCCCGGGGGACGGGAAAAGGGGCAGCCCCCATTCGTCGTGGACCCGCTCCCGGTATCGGTAGCGATTGGCCAGGCCGCGCAGCCGCTGGATCTGGGCCGGGGGGAGGACGAGGTCGGCCCAATCCACCTGCGGGGTGACCCTGCGGGCGTGCTTCAACAGCGTTCCGGTCGCCACCCTGCGCAGCGCGGCCAGTGGATCACCTACCGCACCCCCGACTCGGTGGGCCTGATCCAGTTGCTCCGCGCTCGGAAGTTGGGCCGGCCGCGGGCCCTGGGGGAAAACGGCCTCGAACTCGCTGGGGGTGACCCGTGCATCGCCGGCCGCGATCTCGACGAGTCGTCGATCAGGTAGCGAGTCGGTGGGCAATGGTTCTACGCTGGTCAAAGCCCAGCGCAAATGATCGGCCCGGGTCATCTAGTACCGGGCAGTCGCCGAGGGCGGTTCGTTCAATTCCAGGACCACGCCATACCCGCCCACGCCGGCCTGTAGGACCAGCGTGCGCCAACCTCGATCGTCGGCCGGGGGCGGGGCGACCAGAAAACTCAGTCCCGCACACACCGTGACGGCCGCCTGAATACGCCGAATGCGGTCCGGCCCATGCACGCAGACGAAGGTCTCGGTCCCCACTAATTGTGTCGGCACAGAGATAATCTCGGCCTGCCGGGCCAAGTCGGGGTCGAGCGAGTCATCGTTCAGCAGGGCCCACACCACCCGTCGGGGCACCGACAGTTGGGCCGAGGCGAACGGGACACCGGCTTGGACCTCGAGCAGCCCGGCCCGGGCCAACCGGGAGTCGTCGGCTAGCTCAGCCACCACCTTCACGCCGAGCAACCGGGTGAGCAGGGCGACATCCAACCGACCTGAATCCGGGCGGCCGGTCATGTCATCAACCACCCGCTGCAGGTCGCGGTCGAACTCCACCGCGGCGCACACGGCCAGGACGCGGACATCGTCGGCGTCCAGGTCTGTGGCCGCGGCCATGGAGGTCAGCGGTCCGTCACCCTGCAACGCCACATCGAACTCGGCCTCGGCCTCGGCAAGGATGTCTTCGGCCTGGGAGAGGAGATCGGGCTGGTGATCAGCCACGACGGCGCGTTCGATGAGCGCTCGCCCGAGCCGGCGCCAGTCCGGCAGCCGCTGCGAGGGGCGCTGGCCATCGGCCGGTGCCTGCGTCTCGGGGCGAGACGCGGCGACGACCATCTCAGCCGCTCGTCAGGGCCCGTGCGCGAGCCTTCAAGATGTCGTAGTAGGTACGTTCCGGCTGGTGGTCATCCCTGCTGGACTGGTTTGCCTGGGCACGAATCCTCTGCTTCGCCTGATGGGCCGACCTCCCCACTACAGCGTTCTTCAGCCGGCTCGAGCCAAAGGTCTTGATCAGCAACTTCTTGCCTTCGATCAGACCTTGCAAAAACGAACGCTGGGCGGTTGGGCACCTCCCCGGATCGTCGAACCAAGTCTGCAGTGCAGGATCGTTGGTCTCGTTCACGATAGCGGTCACCAGCGTGTTGACCGCTGCTATCGCCGTCCCTTGCAGTTGGTCGTCCAGCAATTCTTTGATGACGAACTCCGGCGGGTTTTCATCCTGACGTGCCGGATCGAAGGCCGCCCCCGCCTGTCCGTCGATGTGATCGACCAGCGTCATCGTGGTCGACTCCGGGTCGTAGAACCAATTGCCCAGATTGCCGGACAACACCCGATCGCCGTTTCCAAAGAAGACGTCGACTGCAGTCAACTTTCCCAGCGCCCTCATGTGCTTCGGGTCGATCAGATATTGACGCATTCGAGCAGAGGCACGCTTACCATGGCTGCCTTCTCGACTGACCTGACCCGCCGTTTTTCCTTCGGCTCTCGTCATGGCGACGAAGGCGGAATGTTGGTTCGCAGGGATGATGATCTCGTCTGCCAGATACGCACCCAGTACGGCCGGGCCTCCGCGCTTGATGTCCTCGGGTATTCCATCCTTAACTTTGTTCCATAGCAGTTCTTGCATCGGGTAGGCGATGCCCAATTTTGCAAAGGACTCAGAACCCTTGAGCTTGTCGTCGCGGATAGCGGCTATGGCGCCGTCCCGCTCGCCAGCATTCATCGCTCGGTGTTGCACCGACTTCACGTCCGAGAGAATCTCGTGCATCGCAGTACCCAAATCGGACAGACCAATGGGATTCGCGTCGGCCTTGACCACGACGGTCTGTTCAGCATTGTGCAGAAGAAATACGCATTGGCCGCTTGCCACGGTCTCGACGCTTGTGGTCTCGGCGAAGTTCAACGGGATCTGCCTGTTTTCGAAGTCCCAGACCCGGTGCACCCTGCCGATGGTGGCACCGTGTTGCAGGACATGTGCGGCCTCGTGGGCCAACATGTGTTCACCGTCGGGGGTGTCAGGCCTGAACTCTCCGGCGCCGAAGAAGATGTCCCGCCCCGTGGTGAAGGCTCGTGAGGACAGCTGTCGACTCAGGACGGCCGCTTCCGATCCGGAGTGGATGCGTACTCCGGTCAGGCTTGCGCCGAAGCCGCTCTCCAGCCGGCCGCGCACGTTCTCGTCGAGTGGCCGGCCGTGCCTCCGCTGGGCGGTGATGCGGGTGGCGACGCCATCGGGCAACGCGCCGCCGGCTGGCCCGACAACCGCGGCAGGTCCCGGAGCTGTGGCCGACCGGGAAACGTGATGGGAGTCGCTGTTCGCGCCCTCAACGGCACTTCGATCTGGTCTGCCGGCCCGAAGCCTGGCGACGACGCGATCGGCGGCGGCGTCGGCAGCCCGCTCGGCACTGTCTTGTGCGGGACCAACCATCAACACCGACGGCGCCGGGCGTGCGGCCACGGGTCTGGTGTTGTCGGGCAATCGCTCATTGGCGGCATGAAGAAACACGGGTGCACCTCAGCTGACCGGCGCGAATATTTGAATACTCAGTGAATCTGTCCAGTCGCAGAGAGTCAATCACGGGAACGGGCGACGGTGGAGCCCCTCGCGTGCGTTATCTGTGACCACCGTGAGACCCGGGCGGGGATTGGGTCACTACCCAAACTGCCTCGATGACGCCGACTCCGGCCGTGATGTCGCTGTTCTTACGGTCGCACCGGTCGGAATCGTCCGGACGAGGTCAGATGACGTCGGTCCGCGCTGTCACCCATCGGTGGACGAGCCGGGGCGATACGGTGTTGCCTCGCGAGGTGGAGTCCGGAAGGGGCACGGCGTGCAGGGACCGCTGTCCGCGGCCGTCGCCGGCATGTGCCAGGCGTTGCTGCCCCAGGTCGGCCCGGCGACCGCGGGTGGAATTCGGCAGGTGCTCGACCGGCTGGACACGCCGCTGCAGCTGGCCGTGGCCGGCCGGATCAAGTCGGGCAAGTCGACGCTGGTGAACGCGCTCATCGGGCGTCGGGTCGCGCCCACGGACGTGGGCGAATGCACCCGGCTGGTCACTCGTTTCCAGTACGGCACCGTGGACCGCATCGAGGTGGTGTTCACCGACGGCCGCCGGTCCACGGTGCCCTTCGCGCCGGACGGTGGTATCCCCGCCGACCTGGGCCTGGATCTGGCCCGGGTGTCCCACCTGGAGGCCTACCTGACCAGCGGCGTGCTCGCCGACATCACGGTGATCGACACCCCCGGACTCGGCTCGACCGACGCATCGTCGGTGTCCCGGACGCAGGCCCTGCTGGGCGGAGCGAGGGTGACCGAGCCGGAAGAGGGCGGTCAGCTCGATGCCACCTCGCAGCTGGCGGTGGCCGGGGCCGAGGCGGTGGTCTACGTGTTCACCCAGTCGGTACGGGCTGATGACGCCAAGGCGCTGGCCGCGTTCACGGCGGCCACCGCGTCCCGGGAGGCCGGCCCGGTCAACGCCCTGGGCGTGCTCAACAAGGCCGACACGGTGCTGCCGGAGTCGGTGGTCGGGGGCGACGGATCGGTGTTGGGTGCGGCCCGCCGGGTGGCCGCCGATCAGGCCGCGGTGCTCCGGCCCCGGGTGGCGGACGTGGTGCCGATGATCGGGTTGCTGGCCGAGACGGCCGAGACCGGCGCCTTTACCGCCGGCGACGCGGAGGCGCTGCGCGCACTGGCCGCGCTGCCGCCGGCCTTGACCGACACGATGCTGATGGCCACCGACCTGTTCGCCACCCTGGACGTGCCCATCGACCGGCCCACCCGGGTCCGGCTGCTGCAACTGCTGGACCTGTTCGGCGTCGGCCGGGCGTTGGCGGCGCTCCGGGCGGATCCGCACCTGTCCGCCGGTGACCTGCGCCGTCGGCTGCTGGATGCCTCCGGGTTGGCCGAGCTGCGGCGGAGGCTGGCGGAGGTGTTCCGGTCCCGGGCAGACGGCATCAAGGCCAGCGCGGCCCTCGGTGCGCTGTCCGCGCTGGCCGCCCGGTCCGACGACTGGGCCGAACGGCAGCGCGTGCACGACGCCATCGAAGTGCTCCTGCAACGACCCGAGGCCCACCAGTTCCGCCTGCTGGAGGCGTTGACCCTGGTCAGCAGCGGGGCCGTGGGGCTGCCGGACGAACTGACCGCCGAGATCCTGCGCTTGGGGGGCACGACCCGGCCGGATGAGCAGCTGGGCCTGCTCGGTGCGCCGGTCGCAGCGCTGCAGTCGCTCGCCCTGGAGCGGGCCAACTGGTGGCGGTCCTACGCCTCGTTCGGGGCCACTCCCGGCCAGGCCCGGGTCGCCCACGTCGTGCACCGCGCCTACTTCCTGCTCTGGCAGGAGCTCAAGGGCGAGGTGCGATCCGCGCCGCCGGGTGCGCTCGGCCGGCCGCCACGCCCGGCCGGTGAGGACTGGCGATGAGTGAGCCGGACGAGCCCCAGGTGCAGGAGCAGGACGACCGCAGGGTCCTGCTCGAGCTGCTCATCTACGCCTGGGACCGGGCTCGCAGCCCCGGCGTGTGGGAACGGTTGTCGGCCGGTTTGGCGGCCATCGACATCGAGGTGATCCGTCCGGACGGCGAGCCCTTCGATGCCAGCCGGCACGAGGCGGGCGGGGTGGAGCCGACCGACGACGAATCGTTGTGGGACACCGTGGCCGAGACCGAGGTCGTCGGATTCGCCGACCGCGGTGAGGTGATCCGCGAACCCGTCGTGGTGGTTTACCGCCCCACCGCCCCCTGACCCAGCGCGGATCCACAGCACCCTGCGCGGATCCACAGCACGATTTGCGGGCTTTTCGCACGCGAAAACGTGCTGTGGATCCGCGCAAGGGGCTGTGGATCCGCGCGAAGGAGGGGGACCGGCGGGTCGGGCCGGTAGGTTCTGAGGGCGTGACTGCCCCGGACCCGTTTGCTGCGGTGTCGGTGGTGGCCGCGGCCGCCCGAACCGTGGCGCCGAGCCCGGCCTTCCCGGCGGTCCGGCCCGGCACCGGACCGTTGCCCCAGGCCATCAAGTCCTGGCGAGAGGCGTCGGTCAGCTGGATCCGGGCCGACAACCCGGACGCGGCCGCGTCCCTGGCCGCCCGTCGGCCGCCCACCGACCCCCCTCGGCTGGTGGTGCTGGGTGAGACCAATCGGGGCAAGTCGTCACTGGTGAACGCGCTGCTCGCGGCACCCGGACTGTCCCCGGTAAACGCCGGTGTGGCCACCTGCAGCTATCTGGTGTTCGTACACGCCGACCCTGCCTATGCCGTGGCCCGGTTCGGCGGTGGCATTGCGGACATCACCTTCCCCCTCTCCGACCTGCGTGAATGGGCGACCGTCGACGGCGAGCCGGACGTCGACATCCCCCCGCCGCGATGGATCGAAATCGGTCTGCCGGTGGAGCTCACCCGATCCCTGGTGCTGGTCGACACGCCCGGTGTGGGGGGTCTGGTGGCCGCCCACGGCGAGTTGGCGGCCGAGGCCGCGGCGGCCGCGGCGGCGTTGCTCTTCGTCATCGACGCGTCCGCCCCGTTCACCCGCAGCGAGCTGGACTTCCTGGCCCTGGTGTCCGACCGGGTCGACGCCGTCCAATTCGCGGTGACCAAGACCGACGCCTACCGCGGCTGGCGGGAGATCGTCGACGCCGACCGGGCGCTGTTGGCCCGATACGCACCCCGCTTCACCGACGCCCTCGTCCACCCGGTGTCCTCGCGGCTGGCCGAGGCTGCCCGGGCCCACACCGATCCGGCCATGGCCACCCTGCTGGCCGACCAGTCCGGCGTCGACGCGTTGCGCGCCACCCTGGTGGAGCAGGTGGCCACGGCCGCCTCACTGCTGGCCGAGGCCAACGTGATCCGCACCTCGATCACGGTGTTGGCCGGCGGCATCGAGCAGGCCCAGAACTCACGACGGGCGCTGACCGCCGGAGCCGCGCAGGCCGAAAAGCTCAAGGCCCGACGAGAAGGGCTGATGAACCGGCGGCGAGCCGGCGGCCGCAGCTGGCAGGTCATGCTCCGGGCAGAGATCCAACGGGCCCGGGTCGACCTGACGCACGAGACGGCGCGCGAAGTACGCGAGGCCGCGGCCATGTTCCGCGGAGCCATCGACCACGCCGACGGCGGCGAGCTCAAGAACATGCCGTTCCACATCGACGCCTATGCGCAGGCCATGACCGCCCGGGCGCACACCCGACTGCAGGAGAGCATGGGCCGGATCTGTCACTCGGTGCTGTCCGAGCTGTTCACCCCGAGCGAGTTGACCTCGCTGACCGCGCATCTGGCCACTCGGCCCTACGAGGCGCTGGTGGTCCGGAATATGGACCACCAGCGCAACCTGGACGAGACGATCATGACCCTGGGCGGGGCGGGCATGGGTTTCACCCTGTCCCGGGTGCTGCTGGGGTTGCCGTTCATGGCCCTGCCGGCCGCCTTCGGGGTGGTGCTGGCGCCCATTTCGGTGGTCGTCGGCGGGGCGGCGGCGTTCTACCTGCTGCGATCCCGGCGGCGAATGGCCGACAAGCAGCACCTCAAGCAGTGGCTGATGGACGTGCTCGGAGAGGCCAAGGCGCAGATCGACCAGGGCATTGCCGAACAGTTCGTGGACGCCGAGGAGCAGCTCACGCTGGCCCTGGACGACGCGCTCACCCGGCAGGTCAACGCGGTCGAGGCTGAGCTCCGGGAGGTCGACGGCGCACTCAAGCTGGACGCCAGCGAACGGGCCGGACGGCTGCGCTCGATCGACGAGCGCACGTCCTCGGGCACCACTTTGTTGCGCAGCGGGGAGGATCTGGTGCACCGGATCAGGGCCGCTCGGATCGCGGTGTCCACGCCGTTCGGGGTGAGCGCCATGCTGGCGCCCCCCGGGCCGACCGCGCTGGTGGCCCCCCGGCCGGCGCCCGCGCTCCCGCCGGGGTCGGCCGATTCGACCCAGCGCTGGGAGCCCCCGACTCCGGTCAGCCCGATGCCGGCGGTGGCCCCGCCCACTCCCTCGGCCGGACCGTCCGCGGGTCCGGCGGTGGCCGGTCCGCCGGCGGGGCCGGTGTTGGCCGGTCTGGCCGCCCTGGCCAAGAGCAAGCCCAGGCCGGCCCAGCCAGAGGCTCCGCCGTCCGCCTACCGCCCGCCCCTGCCGCCGAGCAAGTAGGTCGGACCCGCCGGGAACCAACTGGCCGCCGGTGCCGTCAGAGGTTTCAACCGCTCTGGCGTTGACGACGCCCGAACGGCACGATCGACACGCACCGCCGCGACAAAGCGAACAGACCGGACAAGTACCTCCGAAGATCCAGGAGCAGGCCATGCAGTTCGACGACGGATCGAGCGACGTCCACCCCGGCGAGGACATCACCGTCACTTCCCAGGGTCACACCCAGGATCTCGGTGCCGCCAGCTACGACTCCGACCACGACGGTGTCGCCGACTCGGTCATCGTCGGCGACGGTGACCACGTCCTGGTCTTCACCGACTCCGACCACGACGGCCACGCCGATTCGGTGACCGAGTACGACTCCTCCGGGCACGTGGTGCACGGTGACGGCTCGGATCCCAGCGGCACCACCGGTACGTCGGGCACGACCGACCACGACGGCGGCAGTACCACCGGCTCGGACACCGGGTCCGACGGCGCGCCCGCCGCCACCATCACCGTCACCGCCGACGACGGGTCGCACGTCGGGGTGGGCGCCCCCACCGTCGACCTCAACCAGGACGGACACCCGGACACCGCGCTGGTCAAGCACGCCGACGGTTCGGTGACCGGATACACCGATCGGGACGGCGACGGCCAGGCCGATCAGATCACCCAGATCTCCTCGGACGGTTCGGTGATCATCACCGTCCACGACGGCAGTGGCGACTGGCATGTGGCCGCGACCGGTCACGTCGACTCGTCGGGCAAGTTGGTCGAGGACGCCTCGCCCACGACGACCAGCACCGACTCGGTGCCCAACACCGTCCACGCCGGCGACGCCACGGCGGAGACCGATCCCGGTGGCGCCGCCAACGCCACCACCCATCCCGCCGGCGACATCACCTTCACGGCCGACGGCAAGGACTACGACCTGGGCAAGCCCACCGCGGACATGAACGGCGACGGCACCCCCGACACGGTGGTCTCGCACCAGGCCGACGGCACCGTGGTCGGCTACACCGACACCGACGGCGACGGCACCGCGGATCAGGTCACCGAGATCTCGCCGGACGGGCATGTGACCATCGGCGCGACCGACGGCCACGGTGGTTGGCACCAGGTGGCCACCGGGCACCTGGACCCCGACGGCAAGTTCGTGGCCGACACGGGCACGTCCACCGGTACGGCCTCACCGGTTCCGGCCGCCACCGGCAGCTGACGGAGCTGCCGGCCGCGGCGTCGGGTCACGGTCCCTGCGCGGGCTGTCGGTGGGGTTCGAAGACCTGCTGCGAGGGGGCGCTCTCGGCCTTCCACCGCGACCAGAGCTCGGCCAGGGCGTCTGTGCTGAAGGTGATCTCGCTGCCCCGGACTCCGCCGGTGCCGGCGTTGACGTCCGCGTAGGAGGTCCGGCCGGTCCAGCCGAACGTCTCGTGTCCGGAGGCGTCGGCAATGGTCTGGGCCAGTGAATCACCGTCGGTGTTGGTGCCCCCGTTGCAGGATTCGAGATCGATCACCCCCCTCGGCGAGAACACCCTTCCGTCGATGGCCGCGCCGGTGGTTTTGTCGATGCCGTAGTTGGCCTTTCCGCTCCAGCCGTAGCGCAGGTCGACCTCACCCCGGACGCCATGACTGAACACCTTCATCAGTCGGACGCTGCCCTTGGGAAGTGCGTTGACGGCCGCGGTCACCTCGGACGCCGACGACACCCAGGTGAGCTGGCCGCCCGGGGCCATCTTGATGAGGTCGCCCAGATCCACCTTGGCCAGTTCGTACCCGGTCCGTTCCACGATCCAGATCGCGTGGCCGGAGATCTGCTTGGCGGCGGTGGCGAACTGCAGCGGGAAGGCCTGGCCGGGCTTCGGCGAGCCGACGAGGACGACGACGTTCTCACCCTCCGCCGTGAGCGGGACGCCGGGCGCCGGCCGGCGACGGAGGTAGCGCTCCGGCACCCAGGACGACACCGAGAGCTCCCCCCGGGCATTGCGGCGCAGGTGCAGGGAGTACTCGCCCGGCCGCTCGAATGTCCACTTGAGCATGACCTTCAGGTCGTCGACGATGGCCCGGTCGACCTGGCCCGACGCCTGTCCGGGGGCACCCACGAAGGTCGAGGTGGTCTCGACGCTGGTCTCGAAGTTGCGGATCGCGAAGTCGACGCCGGGGTAGCCGTGCATCGCCGCGGACAGGACGTCCTCCATGACGGTGTTCGACCCCCGCTGGGTCTCGACCGGCGGCGGGGCGAGGTAGCCCTGCTCGTCGTGGCTCTCGGCGGCGGGTAGGTCTCCGGGGTCCCGCTGCACCACCGGCGTCGGGGCGGCCGCCGAGGTTTCGGCGATCACCGAGGACACCGCGGCGTTGCCGGCCGACCGCTGCAGACGAATCAGGGCAGAAACGCCGATCGGGCGGGGGTCTCGCGGCTCGGCCGTCGTCGGTTCGGTGGAGGTGAACGGTGGCTTCGGGCGCTGCAACGGTGACGAGTGCGACGCCTTCAACGCGCACCCCCGATCGTGGTCCCGGTGATACCCGGATCGCCGGCCCAGATCGCCGGTCCGGGACGGCGGTACCCGGGGTCGAGTGTCCGTCGCGGGAACCCCGCAGCGCCCGGACCGACGGTCGGTCGGACGGGCACACTTCGCTGCCCTTTGGGGCCGATCCATCCCCTTGGCTCGGCCCCCTCCGGGAAATCGCCGGGCCGCGAAGAGCGAGGTTCACTAGGGTCGCGGACGTGCCCGTTGACGAGGATTTCTTGGCGCTCCCGTTGTCGGCGCTGGCCGATGCGGCCCTGACCGCAGCTCGGGAAGCCGGCGCGGCCTGGGCCGACGTGCGGGTCGAGCAACTGCGCGGCGCCGACCTGACCATCCGGGACACCGCCGTCCAGTCCGCCGGCGATTCGGTGATCATCGGGCTGGGCGTCCGGGTGCTGGTCGAGGGCAGCTGGGGCTTCGCCGGTACCACCCGGTTGTCAGGGGAAGCCGCGGCCGCGACGGCCCGGCGCGCGGTGAGCATCGCCCAGGCCCTGCGGCCCGTGGTCACCGAACGGGTCGAACGGGCCGACGAGCCGGTGCACGCCGACGTGACCTGGGTCAGCGACTACCGCATCGACCCGTTCACGGTGCCGATGGCGGACCAGGTCGCGCTGCTGGTGGACCGCTCGGAGCGGCTGCTGGCCGCCGACGGGGTGGAGCACACGGTGGTCTCGGTCGGCCAGGTGAAGGAGAGCAAGTTCTACGCCGACTCGGCCGGCTCGTCGATCACCCAGCAGCGGGTGAACATCGCCCCGACCATCACGGCCACGGCGGTGGACACGGCCGGTGGCGAGTTCGCCACCATGAATTCGCTGGCCCCGCCGGTCGGCCGGGGTTGGGAGTACCTGCTCGGCCAGGGCTGGGACTTCGACGCCGAGCTGCCGGTGATCGCGGACACCTTGGCCGAGAAGCTGAAGGCACCGTCGGTGCGGGCCGGCCGGTACGACCTGGTCATTGATCCGACCAATCTGTGGCTGACCATCCACGAGTCGATCGGGCACGCCACCGAGTACGACCGGGCCATCGGCTACGAGGCCGCCTACGCCGGCACCTCTTTCGCCACCCCGGACAAGCTGAACCAGCTGCAGTACGGGTCGGCGATCATGCACGTGACCGGGGATCGGACCGCCGACCACGGCTTGGCAACCGTCGGCTACGACGACGACGGGGTGGCGACCGGGTCCTGGGATCTCATCGCCGGCGGGGTGTTCCGCGGCTATCAACTGGACCGCACCTTCGCCCGGCGACTGGGCCAGAGCCGATCCAACGGCTGCGCCTACGCCGACTCTCCGCTGCACCAGCCGATCCAGCGGATGGCCAACGTCAGCCTGCAACCCGACCCGGCCGGCGGCAGCGTCGACGACCTGATCGCCGGGGTGGACGACGGCATCTACATCCTGGGCGACAACTCCTGGTCGATCGACATGCAGCGCTACAACTTCCAGTTCACCGGGCAGCGGTTCTACCGCATCCGGCACGGCAAACTGGCGGGGCCGCTGCGGGACGTCGCCTACCAGGCCACCACCACCGACTTCTGGAACGCTATGGACGCCCTCGGCGGTCCGGACAGTTATCTGCTCGCCGGCGCCATGAACTGCGGCAAGGGCCAGCCCGGGCAGATCGCCGCCGTCTCGCACGGCTGCCCTCCGGCCCGATTCCGGCAGATCAACGTGCTCAACACGGTGGCGGAGGGAGCGGCGTGAAGCCGGCCGAGATCGTTGAGACGGCGCTCGCCGCAGCGTCCCCGGGCTACGGCACCGTCGTCATCGTCACCGCCCAGACCGCTGCCAACGTGCGGTGGGCGAACAACACGGCGACGACCAACGGGCTCACCGACGGGCTGACCTGGTCGGTGGTGTCGCTGTTCGACGGCGCGGCCGGGTCCACCGCGGGTTCGGTGGCCGACGCCACGGACCGCACCTCGATCGCGGCAGTGGTGACCCGGGCGCAGGCGCTGGCCCGGGCGGCGGCAGCGGCCGGCCCGGCCGAAGACGCCATGGACCTGGTCGGTCCGGACGAGGCGGGCGGCAGCGACGACGGGTTCGACGGCGAGCCGGCCGAGTCCGGGTTCGAGGTGTTCGACCGGCTCATCTCCGGGTTGGCCGAGTCCATCGAGTCGGCCCGCTCCGCCGACACCGTGCTGTTTGGCTTCGCCCGGCACGAGCTGGCCACCGTGTACCTGGGCACGTCGACGGGGGTGCGGCGGCGCTGGGTGCAACCCACCGGGGCAGTGGAGATCAACGCGAAATCGGCCGACCTGCGCCGGTCGATCTGGGCCGGGGCCGGGACGACGGACTTCGCCGACGTCGACATCATCGCTCTGGTGGCCGGGTTACGGCAGCGACTGGACTGGTCGGCGCGGCGGGTCGAGGTGCCGCCCGGGCGCTACGACACCGTGCTCCCGGCCGGGGCGGTCGGCGACTTCATGATCGGTCTGCTCTGGTCCTGTGCGGCCCGACCGGCGCATGAGGGCCGGTCCGGGTTCTCGGCCGCCAACGGGGCCACCCGGATCGGCGAGCGGCTCACCGAGCTGCCGTTGTCGCTCTACTCCGACCCGACGGCAGTAGGTCTGGCCAGCGCTCCGTTCGTGGTCACAACCGGGTCGGGGGACTTGGAGTCGGTGTTCGACAACGGCGCGCGCATCGGACGGACCACGCTGATCGACGGCGGGGTCATCGCGGCGCTGGGCCAGACCCGGGGGTCGGCGGCGGCGTTCGGCGAGCCGTTCACCCCGATCGCCGACAATCTCGTGCTCGCCGGTGGACCGGACGGCCGGACCGAGGCGGACCTGATCGCCGGGCTGGACCGCGGCCTGCTGGTCACCTCGCAGTGGTACATCCGCGAGGTCGACCCGATGACCATGTTGGCCACCGGCCTGACCCGGGACGGGGTGTTCCTGGTCGAGAAGGGCGAAGTGGTGGGCGCGACCAACAACTTCCGCTGGAACATGTCCCCGCTGGACGTGCTGCGTCAGGCCGAAGAGGTCGGCAGCACGGTGCGCACGCTGTCCCGCGAGGAGAGCGACTGGTTCACCCGCACCGCCATGCCCCCGCTGCGGGTGGCCGGCTTCAACATGTCCTCCATCTCGCCGGCGACATAGTCGAGATGGGTATAAGCATGCGGGTGCTGGCCGTGGTGGCATTCATGGCTGGGACGGTGTCAGGATGCGGGTCGTCCGCTGCCGGTAGCTCGATGTACACGGGCTCCCCGGTGCCCTGTCCGAGTGGCCTGACCGCACCGATCGTTCCCACTGTGGATGCGGGCACGCCGTTCTGCGGCCCGGAGCCGGGTCCGGGTAACGGGCAGGGCGTCGACGGCAGCTGCGCCGGGACCGAGACCACCCCGCCGTGCGGCCCGGGAGTCGTGCCGGGCCGGCTGTATCCGTTCACGCTGTTCGGGTCGTGCTGGACGACGGTCCGGTTCGACGGGAAGCAGTGGCTGTCTCAGTTGCCGATGCCCACGCCGGCGTCCCCGACGGTGCCCACCGCGTTCCCGGACCCGTTGCCGGCCTCACGCACCACGCACGTGTGGATGTCTCTGCAGGGAACCGGCGAACCCCGTTACGTCAGTGACGACGGGTCGGTCGGGTTCACCCCGACCGACGCCGCCTTTACCGGCTGCCACTGACCGCTACTCGACGTCGGCCTTGTTCCGGGCCAGCAGCTTGCGGAGCAGGAAGAGTCCGACCACCCCGAGCACCACCGGCAGGACCCGCTTGAGGATCGGGGTCGCGGCGGTCTGGACCAGATCGATCGGCTCGTTGCGCGGCGGCACCCGGTGCACGCCCACCGGCGTCGGACCCGCTGGCTCCTCGGATTCACCCACTACCTCAGCGGCCACCTCGTCCGGATTGACCACGTCGACCAACTCGAAGTGGCCGGCGTCCCGGCCGACCAGCTGGTGGGACACGCAGTCGGCGAACTGGCTGATCAGCTTGTTCCCGACCTCCACCATCACCCCGCGGCCGAACTGGGCCGGCCGCCCGGTGATGGACAGGGTGGTGATCAGGTCAACAGCAGAACGGCTGGCGCTCAGCGAGGCCACCGTCGCGGTGACCAGCATCGCCGCGGTCGACGAGGCTGCGTTCCCGGAGGCCTCGATCCTGGTCCGATGCGCGATCGGGTCCTTCTCCACGAATTTCGCGGTGCCCTTGAAGTTCATGGTGATGGGCCCGATCTTCAGCTTCACCGACCCGTCGAAGTCGTCGCCGGTCACGTTCTCCAGCGAGGCGCCGGGAAAGCACGGCCCGACCTTGGAGATGTCGGTCAACGTCTCCCACGCGGTGTCCACGCCGACCGGCAGTTCGAATCGGTGCTCCAGCTCCACAGCGACCTCCGGCACGCGCGGGGAAACAAGTGGCTTGATCGTAGGGGGAGGGCTTTCTCCCGGCCCGCCGGACCATGGCCGGGGTCCGGAGCGGACCGCTGACAACCCGACCGTGCCGCCTCCGTCCCTTCGGAACCCTTTCTCCACTTGGGACCCTGTGCACAGGCTCCGAGCGCGAGAAAGAGTGCTGAACGGGTCATCGGCCTCCCGCGGGGGACGGAGGCCCGACCTTCGGAGCGCCGAACGTCGGACGCGGCGTGCACGGCGTCGCGGGCGGGGTCGTGCCAGGATCGAGAGCGCAGGTGGTTTCGGCGTGCCCGACCGGCGTGCTTGATCCTCCTGCCGACGGTTCGCCGTCGTGACGAGCGGGGTGTCCGGGTCCTCTACCCCTGGGTCCGGCGCCCCACCCGTGACCGCCCGGCTCGCGACCCCCGAGACGGGCGCCGCCGAGCGAGGAGTTTGACAGCTGTGAGCGAGCCCCACCTCAAGGGGACGGCCGGCGCCGGCGCCACGCCGACCGGAGCCATCCCCACCGCCGACGAGGTCGTCGCCGGACTGAAGGCCACCAGCGGCGAGAGCCTGATCCAACTGCTCTCACCGGAGGGGGAATTCACCCCCCACCCGGACTTTCCCTATCAGCCCACCACGGAGGAACTGCGCGGTCTCTACCGCGACATGGTGCTGGTCCGGCGGTGCGACCGCGAGATGAACGCGCTGCAGCGCCAGGGCCAGCTCTCGCTCTGGGTTCCGCTGCTCGGCCAGGAGGCCGCCCAGGTGGGCGCCGGCCGGGCCCTGGCTCCGCAGGACCACGTCTTCCCCTCCTACCGCGAGCACGGCGTGGCCTGGTGTCGGGGCATCGACCCGACCGAGCTGGTCGGGGTGTTCCGCGGTGTCGACCTGTGCGGCTGGGATCCGGCCGCCCGCCGGTTTCACCCGTACACCATCGTCATCGGCAACCAGGTCCTGAACGCCACCGGCTACGCCATGGGTCAGCGGCTGGACGGCGCCGTCGGCAACGGCGGGACCGGCGGGTCGAGCACCGACGAGGCCACCATCGCCTTCTTCGGCGACGGCGCCACCAGCCAGGGCGACGTGCACGAGGGCATGGTCTTCGCCGCCTCGTTCGACGCGCCGGTGGTCTTCTTCTGTCAGAACAACCAGTGGGCCATCTCGGTGCCGGTGCAGCGGCAGAGCCGGGTGCCACTGGCCTGGCGGGCCGAGGGTTACGGCATGCCGGGACTGCGCGTCGACGGTAACGACGTGCTCGCCTGCCTGGCCGTGACCCGCTGGGCCCTGGACGAGTGCCGGTCGGGCAACGGGCCTGTATTGATCGAGGCCTTCACCTACCGGATGGACGCCCACACCACCTCCGACGACCCGACCCGCTACCGGATGGTCGACGAGTCCGAGGCCTGGAAGCTACTGGATCCGGTCGAGCGCATCCGGGTGCACCTGGTCCGGACCGGCCAGGCCGAGGCGGACTTCTTCGAGTCGATCAACGCCGAGGCCGACGAGCTGGCGGCCCGGCTGCGGGCGTTCGCCGTCGCGCTGGCGCCGCCCGACCCGCGCACCATGTTCGACCACGCCTACGCCGGGCCCCATCCCCAGGTGGAGCGCGAGAGGGCCGAGTTCCTGGCCTATCTGGACAGCTTCGAGGGGGCCGCGTCATGATCGCCGACGGTCCGGTCACGCTGGCCAAGGCGCTCAACCTGGGTCTACGGGCGGCCATGGAGGCGGACCCGAAGGTCCTGCTCATGGGGGAGGACATCGGCAAGCTCGGCGGCGTCTTCCGGATCACCGACGGGCTGCAGAAGGACTTCGGCGAGCACCGGGTGCTGGACACCCCGCTGGCCGAGTCCGGAATCGTCGGCTCGGCGGTCGGGCTGGCGCTGCGCGGCTACCGGCCGGTGGCCGAGATCCAGTTCGACGGGTTCGTCTTCCCGGGCTTCGACCAGATCGTCTCTCAGGTGGCCAAGCTGACCTATCGCACCCAGGGCCGACTGACCGTCCCGCTGGTCATCCGGATCCCGTTCGGGGGCGGCATCGGCGCCGTCGAGCACCACTCGGAGTCGCCGGAGTCGCTCTTCTGTCACGTCGCCGGCCTGCGCGTGGTGGCGTGCGCGAAGCCGAACGACGCCTTCTGGATGATCCAGGAGGCCATCGCCTCCCCCGATCCGGTCATCTTCTTCGAACCCAAGCGCCGGTACTGGGAGAAGGGCCTGGTCGAGGAAACCCGTCCGCAAACGTCGTTCTCGACGGTCGTGCGACGGCCCGGAACGGATGCGACCGTGGTCACCTACGGTCCATCGGTGCCGGTCGTGCTCGCGGCCGCGGAGGCGGCGCAGGCCGAGGGTCGCTCCCTCGAGGTGCTGGATCTGCGCACCCTGTCGCCGCTGGACCTGGACCCGGTGTTCGAGTCGGTCCGTCGCACCGGGCACCTGGTGGTGGTGACCGAGGCGCCGCGGGAGTCGTCGATCTCGGCCGAGATCGCGACACGGGTGACCGAAGAGGCGTTCTACTCGCTGGCCGCGCCGGTGCTCCGGGTGGCTGGTTACGACATTCCCTACCCGCCGTCCAAGTTGGAGAGCTACTACCTGCCCGACCTGGACAAGGTGCTGGACGCGGTCGACAGAAGCTTGGCGTACTCATGACTGTCCAGACGTTCCACCTGCCCGACCCGGGCGAGGGCCTGACCGAGGCCGAGATCCTGTCCTGGCAGGTCGCGGTGGGCGACGAGGTGCAGGTCAACCAGATGCTGGTCGAGGTCGAGACGGCCAAGGCCGCGGTCGAACTGCCGTCGCCGTTCGCCGGCCGGGTGGCCGAGCTGCTGGTCCGGCCGGGCGAGTCGGTCGCGGTGGGCACACCCATCATCCGCATCGACACAAATAACGGCACCGGGGTCGTGAACGGGAACAGCACGGGCAACGACGACGAGGCCGGGGCGAAGATCGGCGAGACGTTGCCGGACGGTCGGATCGCCACGCTGGTCGGTTATGTGGCGGCCGGATCCGGGGCCACCCGCCGGCCGCGGCGGTCCGCCGCCGGCCAGGCTCCGCCGCTCCCCGTTCCGGAACGGGCGCCCGAGGCGCCCAAGGCAGCCCCGCCGGTGCGCAAACTGGCCAAGGAGCTTGGTGTCGACCTCGCCGCGCTCACCCCGGCGCGAGCGGACGGGGTGATCAGCCGGACCGAGGTCGAGGCCGCCGGTCGGCCCACCGCCCCGGCGCACGGTGCTCGCGAGTCACGACCGGACACGGCGACCGGCGCCCGGGAGCACCGGATTCCGGTCAAGGGCGTCCGCAAGCTGATGGCCGAGGCCATGGTGGCCAGCAAATTCACCGCCCCGCACGTCACCGAGTTCTTGACCGTCGACGTCACCGCGCTGATGGAACTGCGGGAGCGCTGCAAGGCCCGGCCCGAGTTCGCCGGGCTCAAACTGTCCCCGCTGGCCTTCGCCGCTCGAACGGTTTGCCTGGCCGTTCGGCGCACGCCGGAGATCAACTCGACCTGGTCGGGCGACACCGGCGAGATCGTGGTCAAGGACTACGTGCACCTGGGCATCGCGGCCGCCACCCCGCGCGGGTTGGTGGTTCCGGTACTGCGCGACGCCGACCGGATGGACCTGGCCGGACTGGCCCGCGGGTTGGCCGAGCTGACCGAGACCGCTCGGGCCGGACACTCGCTGCCCGCCGATCTGACCGGCAGCACCTTCACCATCACCAACGTCGGCGTGTTCGGCATCGACACGGGAACCCCGATCATCAACCCGGGGGAGTCGGCCATCCTGGCCCTGGGCGCGATCAAGGCGGCGCCCTGGGTGGTGGACGGGGCGCTGGCGGTGCGGCAGGTGTGCCAGTTGGCGCTGTCGTTCGACCACCGGGTCATCGACGGCGCCCAGGGCTCGACCTTCCTGGCGGATGTGGGCGCCCTGCTGAGCGACCCGGGACTCGCCCTCGCGCTCTAGCAAAGCCCGAATCGTAGGCTGAATCGCGTTAGCACCGGACGATCGCCGGTTTGTGATCGAGTTCACCGGTGAATCGGGTATCGGAGTGGGGTGCTCAGGCGTCTATACCTATGTCACAGCAACACACCCCAGCATTGGAAGGACTGAGTTCAATGAGCCGCCTCGCGAAGGCCCTCCGCAGCCACCGTGAGATCACCCGTAGTCGTCGTGCCGTCAACACGGCCATCGAGCATGCCGCCACCCCGGCCATGCGCGATGAGCTGATCCTGATGGCCCAGCGACAGGGAGCGATGCGCTGATCCCGCGCCGGCGATACGTCTTGACCCGGTGTCTCCGGGCTGTAAAGATCTCGCTGAAGTTTCTTGAAAGATGATGTAACGCCCCGCCCTGATTCATCGATGTGATGATCGACCCCGGTTGCTGCCAGACCCCCGACCTGGCAGCCCCCGGGGTCTTTCACTGTCTCCGACCGGCCAGCCGGTCCTGGCTCTCGCCACCGCCCGCCGCGCTCTAGATTGACACCCGTGGCGCTGGTCTGGGATCCGGAGCAATATGCCCGTTTCGCCGACCATCGCGGCCGCCCGTACCTGGAGCTGCTGGCGCGCATCGGCGCCGAGCGCCCGCGACGGGTCGTCGACCTGGGATGCGGACCCGGCGGCCTGACCGCCCTGTGCCGGCAGCGCTGGCCGTCGGCCGAGGTGGTGGGCCTGGATTCCTCGCCGGACATGATCGAGCAGGCCCAGCAGATCTCCGGCGTGCGCTGGGAACTCGGCGACGTGTCCCAATGGCAGCCCACCCCGCACGATGATGTGGTGCTCGCCAATGCCGTGCTGCAGTGGCTTCCTGACCACCGAAATCTGTTGCGTCGCTGGACAAGAGGACTCGCGCCCGGGTCGTGGTTGGCCTGGCAGGTGCCCGGGAACTTCGACAGCCCGTCCCACACCCTGATGCGCGAGCTGGCCGGCTCGCCGCGCTGGGCCAAGCAGCTGGACGGGGTGCTCCGGCACGACCATCCGGTGGACGACCCGATCGACTACGCGCGGCTGCTGCACTCCGGCGGCTGGATTGCCGACGCCTGGGAGACCACCTATGTGCAGGTGCTGACCGGTCCGGACCCGGTACTGGAGTGGGTCCGGGGGACCGGGCTGCGCCCCGTACTGCAGGCCCTGAGTCCGGCCGACGCCGCCGGGTTCGAGGCCGAGTACGCCGCCGCCCTCCGTCAGGCCTATCCGCCGACCCCGGCCGGCACCCTGTTCCCGTTCCGCCGCATCTTCGCCGTAGGGGTCAAGCCGTGATCAGTCGTGAACTGGCGGTCGCGTTGCACGCCGCCGGGGTCCTCTGGACCCCGGCCGTCGGCGACCGGTTCTCGCTGCTCCAGCCGGGTTTCGCCGACGATGTGTTCACCCTGTCGGACATGACGATCGAGAGCCAGGGCACCGCGGATCACCAGGTGCTCGGCTTCAACGGCACCACCGAGTGGGCGCTGGACTCGGTCGAGCTCCGGGAGACGCTGTGGCTGCCGCGCGAGGATCAGCTCCGGGACCTGCTGGGGGATTCGTTCCTCCGCCTGGAACGCCGAGCCGCCGCCGACTACGCCGTGGTCGTCCAGGTCGGCGAGACGTTCCCGGCCGACGATCCCGCGGACGCCTACGCGCTGGCCCTGCTGGCCCGGTTGGCCGACTGACGTCGGGGGGCGTAGTCGGGACGTGGCGGAATGGGTGAGGATGACGGAGTCAGTCGACTCCAGGGAGCGCACATGTCCGATTACGACCTCATCGTCATCGGGTCCGGCCCGGCCGGGCAGAAGGCGGCCATCGCGGCGGCCAAGTTGGGCCGTCGGGCGGCGGTCATCGAGCGGCGCAACATGGTCGGCGGCGTCTGCATCAATACCGGAACCATCCCGTCCAAGACTCTGCGCGAGGCCGTCCTGTATCTGACCGGGCTGAACCAGCGCGAGCTGTACGGGCAGGCCTACCGGGTCAAGGACGACATCACCGTGGCCGACCTGTCCGCCCGGACTCAGCACGTGGTCGGTCGGGAGATCGATGTCATCCGCAACCAGTTGTCGCGCAACCGGGTGGCGCTCATCTCCGGCACCGCACAGTTCGTCGACCCGCACACCATTGACGTCGAGAACGAGTTCGGCGTGCACCAGAACTTCACGGCCGACAAGTTCGTCATCGCTGTGGGCACCCGCCCGGCCCGGCCCACGTCGGTCGATTTCGACGGCGAGACCATCGTCGACTCCGACCAGATCCTGAACATGCAGCAGGTGCCCACCACCATGGTGGTGGTCGGCGCCGGGGTGATCGGCATCGAGTACGCCTCCATGTTCGCGGCCCTGGGCACCAAGGTCACCGTGGTCGAGAAGCGGCCCAACATGCTCGAGTTCTGCGATGACGAGATTGTCGAGGCGCTGAAGTACCAGCTGCGCGATCTGGCCGTGACGTTCCGGTTCGGCGAGTCGGTGAAGCTGGTGGAGAAACACCCGGGCGGGACGTTGACCATCCTGGAGTCGGGCAAGAAGTTCCCGGCCCAGACGGTGCTGTACTCGGCCGGGCGGCAGGGCGTCACCGACACCCTGAAGGTCGCTGACGTCGGAATCGAGGTGCTCGACCGCGGCCGGATCGCGGTGAACGAGAACTTCCAGACCTCGGTCGATCACATCTACGCGGTCGGCGACGTGATCGGCTTCCCCGCGCTGGCCGCGACGGCGATGGAGCAGGGCCGCCGGGCCAGCTACCACGCTTTCGGTGAACCGGTCGGCGGCCAGCTCGGCGAGCTGCAGCCCATCGGCATCTACTCGATTCCCGAGATCTCCTACGTCGGGCGTAACGAGAACGAGCTGACCAGCCACAACGTGCCCTTCGAGGTGGGCATCTCGCGGTATCGCGAGCTGGCCCGCGGGGCCATCCTGGGCGACTCCTACGGGATGCTCAAGCTGTTGGTGCACGCCGAGACCCGGCAACTGCTGGGCGTGCACGTCTTCGGCTCGAACGCGACCGAGCTGGTGCACATCGGGCAGACGGTGATGGGCTGCGGCGGCACCATCGACTACCTGGTGGACACCGTGTTCAACTACCCCACCCTGGCCGAGTCGTACAAGGTGGCGGCGCTGGATGCGGTGAACAAGATGCGGGCCGTGGCCCGGGTGACCAGCACCAAGCCGGAGCCGGTCATGGAGCGGGTGGAGCTCCCGGTCTGATGTCCGGGACTCAGTGCGGGTAGTAGTCGGCGGTCGTCGGGCCGTTGGAGTCGGTCACGAAGAACGGCATCGTGATCTGGACGCGCAACCCCATCGCCCAGATTCGTTTGCGGTGAATCAGGGGAGTATTGGCTGTATCGGCGGCGCGCTGCGCACGCCGCTGGCAGGGTGGAGAACATGGCCGACCTCATCCGCGACACCGCGGCCGCCCCGCGCCGGATGCCCACCGTCACCCCGACCGCGCCATCGGCGCCCATGCCGATCGTGCGACCGAGCGCGCGCCCGGTGCCGATGCCCCGGGTGAGCACTCCGGCACCCGACCAAGCTTCGCCATCGCTGGACACGTGACCACATCCTGGGGCACGGCCGGGATTCCGCCGATCGCGCAGCAACGGCTGGAACGGGCCCGGACCTCCCGGCTCGCCACCTCGCTGCTCTCGGCCGCCGGAGCGGCAGCCATCGAGATGGCCGACCTGGACGTGGTCGGTGAGGTGTTCGGCGCGGCCGTGGTCCATCTGGGCTGGGTCGGTTACGGGCAGTGCGGGTACAGCTCACCCTACTTCGGCGGATTCACGGGTGGCTATGCGGCCCAGGGGATGTCGGGTTTCCAGCCCTACGTCACGGCCACCCGTCAGGCCTATGCGTCGGCGCTGGACCGGATGGCGATCGAGGCGACCGCGCTGGGGTCCGACGGGGTGGTGGGGCTGCGCATCGATGTCGCCCCGATGGGTAACGAGAACTACGAGTTCACCGCGCTCGGCACCGCGGTGCGGTTCGGGACCCGGCCCACCTCGCCCCGGCCGCTGTTCCGCACCGAACTGTCCGCGGTCGACCTGTTGGCTCTGCTCAAGGCGGGCTGGCTACCCGTCGACGTGCTCTTCGGCATCGGGGTCGAGATCGTCCACGACGACTGGACCCAGCGGATGCAGACGAGTTCCTACGCCAACGTCGAGGTCACCAGCCTGACCAGCTTGATGTCCGGCGCCCGGGACCAGGCCCGGAACGCCCTGTGTACGGAGGCCACCCGCGCGCACGCCACCGGGGTCCTGATGACGGGTCGCCAGGAGCGGGTCTGGGAACAGGAACCGAACGAGGGCCACCGCGATCACGTGGCCGAGGTCCGCATCAGAGGTACGGGCATCGTCCCCTTCGGCACCCCCACTCACCGACCGCCGGCCATCGTGCTCCCGGTCCGACCCTAGGACGATCAATGACCAACCCAGTGGCGGCCGGAGCCGCGGTCGGCGTGCCCGAGGATGCGCTGCGGCGACTCGCGTCCATGGCCCCGGGCCAACCCACGGCCCTTTTCACCTCGGACCTGTCCGTGAACGAGTTCCTGCTCGTTCGCGAGGCCGGGTTCCGGCCGCTGGGCCTGGTGTTCGGGTCGAGCATCTACCACGTCGGCTTCCAGATGGGCCGGTGGAGCCAGAACCAGGAGTTGGGCACGCTGTCCCAGGCCATGTACCACGCCCGCGAATTGGCCATGACCCGAATGGAGGCCGAGGCCGACGTGCTCGGCGCCGACGGGGTGGTCGCGGTGCGGCTGGAGATCGAGTTCAAGGAATTCGGCTCGGATCTGGCCGAATTCACCGCCGTCGGTACCGCGGTCAAGGCCGACAAGGCCTCCGCGCCGGACGGTTTCGGTTGGAAGCCGAACACCGGCAAACCCTTCACCTCGGATTTGTCGGGCCAGGATTTCTGGACCCTGCTGCAGGCCGGGTACGCCCCACTGGGCATGGTCATGGGCACCTGCGTCTATCACATCGCCCACCAGAAGATGCGGCAGACGATCGGGAACGCCGGGCAGAACGTGGAGATACCGCAGTTCACCGAGGCCCTCTACGATGCCCGGGAGTTGGCCATGAGTCGGATGCAGGCCGAGGCCGAGGCCCTGAACGCGGAAGGGATCGTCGGGATGCAGCTGCGCTCGCTGCCGCACCGGTGGGGCGGCCACACCACCGAGTTCTTCGCCATCGGCACCGCCGTCCGCCCGCTCCGCGCCGATCACACCATCGCCACGCCGCAGCTGGTGCTGCCGCTCACGGATCGATGACCACTCGATGACCGAGCCCGACCCGTATCGAGAATCCGGGCTCGGGCCGCTGGGCGACCTGCAGCTGGTAGCCACGCTGTTGGCCGCGCAAGGACAGGACCTGGCCTCGCTGACCCGGTTGTTGGCCGAGACGCTGGCCGGAGTCCTGCCGCCGGACATGGTCCGGATCGAGCGTGACCGGAGCCTGGGGGATCGGATGGCGGGCCGTCCCGGACGGCCGGTGTCCGTCGAGATCAGTGGCGCTGCAGGTGATTTTGCGCTGACCGAGCGGTCGGGCCGCGTCGCCGGGGAGTTCCGCCGCGCGGTGAACGGGGTGGTCATTTCCCGCCGGGTCATCAGCGTGCCGGAATGGCTCGAGCTGCTCGCGACCGAGTTGCAGACCCGGGCCGCCGCCGACGCCGGTGCCCGCCAGGCCCTCGGTCGGCTGCTGGGGAACTGACCGATCGGGCCGATCACACGGCGGCCGGGGCGCTGTCCCGGGCCAGCAGGTCGGCGTAGTTGCCGCCGGCGGCCAGCAATTCCTGGTGACTGCCCCGCTCGACGATCCGGCCCTGGCTCATCACCACGATCTCGTCGGCGTCCCGGACCGTGGAGAGCCGGTGAGCGATGGTCATCGTCGTCCGACCTGCGGACAGGGCGGCCAGTGCCGCGGTCACCGCCGCTTCGGTGCGGGTGTCGAGAGCGCTGGTGGCCTCGTCCAGGATGAGCACCTGCGGATTGCGCAGGATGATCCGGGCGATGGCCAGCCGCTGCTTCTCGCCGCCGGAGAACCGGTAGCCGCGTTCGCCCACGATGGTTTCGTAACCGGCGGGCAGCGAGGCGATCAGTTCGTGGATCTGCGCCGCCCGGGCCGCGGCTTCCAGCTCGTCCTGTTTCGCAGTAGGTTTCGCGAAACGCAGATTCTCGGCGATGGTCGCGTGCAGCAGGTAGGTCTCCTGCGAGACGATGCCGATCTCTTGGGCGAGATCGACCTGGGTCAACTGCGACAACGGAACCCCGTCCAGGGTCACCACTCCGGCGTTCGGTTCGTAGAGCCGGGCCCCGAGATAGCCCAGGGTGGTCTTGCCCGATCCGGTGGCGCCGACCACGGCGACGTGTCGGCCGGCGGGAATCGTCAGGTCGACGTGGGCCAGCGTGCCCGCCGTCGTGCCCGGGTAGCCGAACGAGACATCGGCGAAACGTAGCTCACCACGGGGGTTTTCGATCCGGGCGGGGATCACGGGCTCGGCGATGTCGATGGGCAGGTCGAGGTAGTCGAAGACGCGGCGGAACATCGCCAAGGAGGTCTGCACGTCGACGCCAATCGACAGCAGCTGCATCATCGGGCGGAAGAGCTGGCCCTGCAACGTGGTGAAGGCGACCAAGGTGCCGATCGAGACCGGGCCGGTGGTGCCGGACACGGTGAACGCAGCGGCCAGATAGATGGCGGCCGGCAGCACCGAGATGATGATGCCGATGCTCGACTGCCGCCACCGCCCCGTCATCGCCGAGCGCACCTCGAGGTCGGCCAGCTCGGCCGATGCGGTGGAGAAGCGATCCGACAGTTCGGCGCTGCGCCCCATCGTCTTGGTCAGCAGAATGCCTGACACCGACAGCGATTCGGCCACCATCGAGGACATGTCGGCCATGCGCTCCTGCCGGTTGGTGGCGATCTGCCGGCGCATGCCGCCGACCCGGCGGGAGATCCAGACGAAGAGCGGCACCAGCACCAGCGAGACCAGGGTCAACTTCCAATTCAGCGCGAGCATGGCCACGAAGGTGGCGATGACGGTCGTGCCGGAGGAGACGATGCCCGTCGCGGTGGTGGTCACGGTCGCCTGCATGGCGCCGATGTCGTTGGCGATCCGGGACTGCACCTCGCCGGTGCGGGTGCGGGTGTAGAAGCTCAGCGACATTTTCTGCAGGTGTGAATAGACGGCCGTGCGCAACCGGTGCATGACGCCCTGGCCGACGAGGGTCGACTGCCGGGACTGGATCACGCCGAGCACCGTGGTGATCACGGCGACCGCGATCATGCCGGCGGCCAGCAGCACCGTTCCGCGGGTGTCGCGGCGCGGCAGGGTGATGTCCAGGACGTTCCGGAGCAGGAACGGGGAGGCCAGCGACACCAATGCCGAGGCCACGATGAGGAGGGCCACGATGCTCAAGCGCGCCCGGTAGGGGGCGAACAGGGCGAGGATGCGGCGGACATCGCCGGGCCTCGCGGCGGGCGCGGGGCGGTCGTCGCGCTGGCCGGTCCGGCTCGAGTTGCGGCCGCCGGTGACGGAGTTGGTCTTCGTGTCGCCTGGGCCGGGATAGTGGATGGATCGGGTGGGCGCTGTCATGGGCAGCAACTCCTTTATCTTGATGAGTAAGGCTCATAGTGAGGTAAGCTCACGATAATAGTAACGCTGACACAGCGCAAAAATTCCCCAGCTTCCCTATCGATGCCCGCGAAGGAGATGTAAGTGGCTCCCATGCCCACGTCGGAACTGGTGGAACGGCTCATGCGGGCCGCCCACCGGCTCCGGCGAGCGTCGGCGCATTCCCTCGCTCCGCTCGGTCTGACTCCAGCCCAGGAGCGCATGCTGCGGGCAGTGTCCCGAGGTGGCGACCCGTGGCGAATGGGCGAGCTGGCCGACAAGATGGGCATCGTGCCCCGGTCGGCCACGTCGGTCATCGACGCGCTCGAGGGCGCGGGGCTGGTGGTCCGAGCCATCGATCCGGACAATCGTCGCTCGATCCTGGTCACGCTGACCGAGCGCGGTCGGAACATCATGGCGGACATGGCCCTGGCCCGGGCCGAGGCGGGTGAGTCTCTCTTCGCCGAACTCGGGGAGGCCGAGCGCGAACAACTCGCCCGACTGCTGGACAAGGTTGCCCCGCCCGACGCCTGAGCCGCGCACCGGATGTGACTGGCCGAGCCCCGCGACCCGGCCCGCCGGGTGGCGATCGACGACCCAGGCCGGGGGTAACTCTGGGGAGTAATTCAGGACGTCGGGGGCGAGAGGGCCCGCACGCTGGTCGAGGCCAACGGGAAGGTGCGGCCCAGGCAGTAGACGGATCGGTCTCCGGTCTGCCAGCCGATCCGGGTCGGGATCAGGTCGTAGACCTCGAGTGCGGTCGGCCACCGCCCGGCGGTTTCCCCGGTGTAACCGACCAGAGCCCGGTAGCAGACCGGCCGGACGTCGTTCCCCCAGTAGTCCTTGTTCGGGTAGGTGTCGTCGTTCCCGGAGGCCTTCTCGTGGCTGACCAGTTCGTACAGGTGGGGCTGCGTGCAGGACAGCGAGTGCAGAGAGGTCGGCTCATCCTGTTGCGGATCAGGCCCGGTGTAGCAGGTGCCGACCGGATCGGCGGGGGTCATGCCTTCAACCTCCGGAAGCGACGAGCCCGAGGCGGCGGTGGTGTTCGCTTCCGGGGCGATCGTCCCGGCCACCGGGGCGTCGGGGATGCCGGCCAGGTTGGATCCGCCATGGTGAGTGAAGTGGGTGTAGAGCACGGCGGCGACGAGCAGGGCGCCCACCGCCACGCTCACCACCAGCGCTGTCTTCGATCCACGGTTCCGGGGCGCGTGTGCGCGCCGGGGTTTGCGCCCGGGTCGCGCACCCTTGGCGGGCGCTGCGCCGAAGCGTCGTGACTCTTCCTGTTCGCCGAACTTGGCGATCGCCGACCGGGTCCGGGCCGGCGGTTCGTGTACGCCGCCCTTGACGAAGTCCTCGTCGAAGGCCGAGGCCGCGTTGTCCCAGTCGAATTCGGGCACGTCGTCATCCCCGCCCGGACTCTTTCTCCCCATCGCCGATCCTCCACCCCCAGGCTGAGCTGTGAACGTAACGGAAACCCGGTCCGACGGCTCGTCCGGGTCCCATGGTTTCCGCTCGCCCCGGCGTTCTCCGGCAGCTCGCTTGCACGACGTCACGTGCGCGCGGCACGCCGCGAGGCTGTTCGGCTGGGCCTGCCGCACATAGGCGGCGGAGTCGACCTGCATAGCTTGCTGGGCAACGACGTCGTGCCGGCGAGGAGAGCCATGTCCCGTTACCGCGTTGCCATGGACATCGGGGGGACGTTCACCGATGTGGTCACGTACGACGACCAGG
Source organism: Nakamurella sp. (assembly GCA_965277905.1). Classification (GTDB taxonomy): domain Bacteria; phylum Actinomycetota; class Actinomycetes; order Mycobacteriales; family Nakamurellaceae; genus Nakamurella. Next base: position 1,536,725 of record CBDIDW010000006.1, on the reverse strand, counting down.
CCGGCGTGTTCTCGGCCACCAAGGCATCGACCACGCCCGGCAACCTGTCGCAGGGGGTGTTGGCCGGCCTGGACGCGGTCGTCGAGAAACCCGCCGAGATCGACTTCCTCGTGCACGGCACGACCCAGGGTCTAAATGCTTTCCTGGAACGTCGGGGCGTTCCGGTGTTGTTGCTGGCCACGGACGGGGTCCAGGACAGCTACCACGTGGCCCGCGGCCCGCGGCTGCGCCTGTACGACCTGCACTACCGCAAGCCCACCCCGCTGGTGCAGCGCCGCGATGTGGTCGGGATCGCGGGCCGGGTAGCGGCCGACGGCAGCGAGCTGGCCCCGCTGGACGAGGTCGCCGTCCGGGCCGCCGCAGCCCGGGTACGCGAGCAGGGGTACGGCGCGGTGGCGGTGGCCTACCTGTTCAGCTACAAGAACCCCGACCACGAACGTCGCACCCGCGAGATCCTGCTGGAAGAACTGGGTTCCGAGTTCACTGTGTCGTTGTCGCACGAGGCGGCCAAGCAGTGGCGCGAGTACGAGCGCACGTCCTCGGCCGTGGTCGAGTCCTACACCGGGCCGATCGTGCGGCGCTACCTGCTGGACCTGGAACAGCGCTTGGCCGAGCGCGGCCTGGACGTGCCGCTGCACGTCATGCAGTCGTCCGGCGGCATCCTGACCGCCGAATCGGCCCGGGCCCGACCACTGCAGACGCTGCTGTCCGGTCCCGTGGGTGGGGCCATCGCCTGTGCCGAATTGGCCCGGCAGTCGGGCCAGACCGACCTGATCGGCATCGACATGGGCGGCACCTCGTTCGACGTCTCGCTGATCGTGGACGGCGAGCCCGACGTCTCGGCCGAGGCTTACCTCGAGGGACTGCCGATGCTGATGAGCGTGGTCAATATCCACACGGTCGGCGCGGGCGGCGGGTCGGTGGCCTGGTCGGAGGCGGGCGGGCTGCGGGTCGGGCCGAAGTCGGCGGGGGCGAATCCCGGGCCGGCCTGCTACGGCCGTGGTGGCACCGAGGCGACCGTGACGGACGCCAACCTGGTACTCGGCCGGATCGACCCGGACGGCTTCGCCGGTGGCCAGCTCACCCTGAACCCGGAACTCGCGAAACGCGCCGTGGGGGCCATGGCGGAACAGTTCGGTTTGTCGACCGTGGCCATGGCCGAGGGCATCTGCGACGTGGCCAACGCCAAGATGGCGCAGGCCATCCGAACCATCACCGTGTCTCGCGGGATCGAGCCCCGGGGATCGGCCTTGGTCGCCTTCGGGGGAGCCGGCCCGATGCACGCCGCCTTCCTGGCCCAGGAACTCGGGCTCGAGCGCACCGTGGTGCCGCGATTCCCAGGCGCCTTCTCGGCCTGGGGCATGCTGCAGACCCGGATCCGGCAGGACTGGACCGAGCCCTACTTCTTCCTCGATGAGGATCTGGACACCGCCGACATGGCCGCGGCGCTGGCCCGGACGGAGCGGACCGCGTTGGCCGCGCTGGAGTCCGAAGACGTGGCGCAGGAGCACCGGTCTGCCTCGCATGCGGTCGACATCCGTTATGCCGCGCAGGAGTACACCCTGACCGTGCCGTTGACCGATGCGGCCGAACCGGAGTCGCCCGGCTTCGTCAAACTGATCGCCGATCGCTTCGCGCAGATGCACGAGGCCCGTTACGGGCACGCCAATCTCGGTGCACCGATCGAGTTCGTCATGCTGCGCACCCAGGCCTTCGGGGACCTTGGCCGGCCCGAGCCGCAGACGTGGCCGGCGGCCGCGTCGGCCGACTTCCCGCACCGGGTCCGGCCGGTGATCTTCGACGGCCAGCCCCAGGACACCCTGGTGGTCGACCGCGACGACTTGGGCGTGGGACACACCTTCGTCGGTCCGGCGGTGGTGCTCGAAGCCACTGCCACGACGGTGGTGCCGCCGGGGTTCAGGGTTTCGGTCGACACCTACGGATCGCTGATCCTGGAACGGGAGCAGTCCTGATGACCACGGTAACGATCGACCCGGTGACGGTCGAGATCATCCGCAACGCCCTGAACGCCGCCGCGGAGGACATGAACGCGACGCTGATCCGTTCGGCCTACACGCCGATCATCTACGAATGCGGCGACTGCGTGGTGGCGCTGCTGGACGCCGACCACCAGGTGCTCGGGCAATCGGCCGGGCTGCCCATCTTCCTGGGCAACCTGGAGACCTGCACCCGGGCCACCGAGGACCGCTTCGGCCGCGGCGTCTGGCAGCCCGGTGACGTCTGGATGCTCAACGACTCCTACCTCGGCGGAACGCATCTCAACGACGTGACGATCTTCGGCCCGGTGTTCTCGGGTGAGGAGTTGGTGGGCTTCACCGCCTCCCGCGCGCACTGGATCGACGTCGGCTCGAAGGACCCGGGCGGGTCGATGGACTCGGTCAGCATCTTCCAGGAAGGCCTGCGGATGGGTCCGCAGAAACTCGTGGTGGGCGGGGTCCACGACCCCTTCGTGCAGGACATCGTCACCACCAACGTGCGCTTTCCCTATCCGACCACCGGCGACATGCACGCCATGATCGCCTGCATCGGAATGGGTGAAAAGCGGCTGCAGGAAATGGTCGCCCGCTTCGGGCTGCCGACGCTTCACGCGGCTCGGGACGAGATCTTCCGGCAGACCGAGGCGCTGGAGCGGGCCGTCATCGCGACCATTCCGGACGGGGTCTACGCCGCAGAAGGCGTCCTGGACAACGACGGCATCGATTTGGACACTCCGATCCCGATCCGGCTGCGGATCACGGTGAACGGGCAGGACATCGACTTCGACGTGACCGAGTCCGCGGACCAGACCACGGGTCCGGTGAACTGCGGTACGGCGCAGGCAGTCTCGGCTCTGCGGGTGGGCTACAAACTGTTGGTCAGCCCAGATCTGCCCGGCAATGGCGGCTCTTTCCGATCGATGACCACCCAGGTCCGGGAGGGTTCGGTGCTCGGGGCCCGATCGCCCGCCGCCTGCCAGTGGTACTTCTCGCACCTGGGGCTGCTCATCGACATGGTGGCCCGGGCATTGGCCCCGGTGCTGCCGGACCGGGTGGCCGGGGCCAGCCACGGTGATTCGATGATCATCCTGACCGCCGGCACCGACCCCAGGTTCGCTCGCGAATTCGTCAGCCTGGAGGCCACCGTGGGTGGCTGGGGCGCCTGGCAGGGCTCCGACGGGGAGAGCGCGCTGATCAACAACGTGAACGGATCGCTCAAGGACATCCCGATCGAGGTCTACGAGAGCCGTTACCCGTGGCGGATCACCGAGTACCGGATCCGACCGGATTCCGGCGGAGCCGGACGCTGGCGAGGCGGCAACGGGGTGGTCCGCGAATACGAGGCGCAGACGGACATGTCGGTGTCACTGTGGTTCGAGCGCGCCCGGCAGCCGGCCTGGGGTCTGTTCGGCGGGGAGGACGCAGTCGGGCCCGACGTAGTCATCAACCCGGGTCGGGCGGACGAGCGGCGGTTGCTCAAGGTCAACGGAATGGCGGTCCGGCGGGGTGACGTGATCCGGTGCGCCACCGGAGGCGGCGGCGGCTTCGGCGACCCGGTGGACCGGTCGGCAGCGGACGTGGCCGCCGACCTGCAGGACCACAACATCACCCCGGACGGAGCGCGCTCCCGCTACGGCGTCGGCCCGGACTGACCGTCGGCCGCGGCCAGGGCGTGGCACAGCACGTGCACGGCCAGCCGTTGATCCGGATCGTCGTAGGCCAGGCCGAGTTGGCGAGCCCGGGCCACTCGGGCGAGCACGGTGTTGCGGTGCACCCCGAGCCGTTGGGCGGCCTCGGCCAGGGCTCCACCGCAATTCAGCACCGCGAGCACGGTCGCCACCAGCACGCCGTGGTCCGGTGCGGTCATCAACTCAGGCACACACAGCCGGGCCACGTCGGCCAGATCGACCATCGGCAGCCAGGCCAGCGCCGCATTCGGTCCGACCTGCTCGAACCACTGCACCGCGCCCGGCCCTCGCCTCCGGGCCACGTGCGCGGCCAGCCGGGCCTCGTCGACCGACCGGAGCAGTCCGGCCGTTCCCGGGTGGGCCCGGCCCACCCCGATGGCCAGGTCATGGACGGCGGCGGTGTCGCGGAAAGCAACCAGTGCCCGCCGCATCGGGCCGGTGTCGGCCGGGTCGCCTCCGCTGGCCCAGGACACCCACCCCGCGTCCTGGGCGATGAGCGGCCAGGCGATGCGACCGTGCTGCCAGCCGGCCCGGAGCAGCTGACTCAGTGCCGGCGTGGGGCGGCCGCCCCCGGGGGCGGGGGCGAACCACACCGCCCGGTTCGCCTCACCCAGCTGCCAGCCCAGATCGGTGCTCCACGGCGGCGGTTCGGCCCCCGACGCATCGTCGGCCTGGACCAACGCTCCCTGGTGCAGCAGCTCGAACCCGGCCGCCTCCCGGACCGCCTGACCGGCCGGCTCCAGGCGGGTGCGGGCCCAACCGGCCAGCACCGCGGGCCGGGCCAGTCGCAGCAACGCCTCCACCTGCGATGCGGCGGCCGCCATCTCCGCGGGTATGGCGGCCACCAGCTCGGGCGCATCCGGATGGCCGTCCACCAGGACCGACACCCGTAGCGCCCCGGCCGCCGGGGTCAGCGCGGCGGCCCGGCCGGCCAGCAGGGTCCGACCGGCGACCAGGGCCACCGCGACCGGCGCCAATTCGTCCCCGAGGACCTTGAGTACGCCGCGGATACCCGCCTGCTCGGCCAGCTGTTCGGCGGTCAGCGCCTGGCGGAGCGCCCGGGCGGCGTCCGGCGAACTGACCTGCCCGGCCAGGGCGAGCGCGACCTCCACCGGATCGTCGTCGATGACCAGAAGGCACAGGTTGAGCCGGCGGGCCAGGGCCGCGCCGGATGGCCCGGCGACCGAGCGGGGTACGACCACCCCGACCAGGTTCCGTTCCCAGGCCAGGTGCAGAGCGGCGGCCAGCGACCAGCCGCCGGAGGCCGCCTCACCGTGCACCACCACCAGCGTGTGCGGCGGGGTGCGCCGCAACCGGTCCAGGTTCTCGGCCAGCACCACGTGCAGGACCACCCCGGGTCCGGCGGCCAGGTGCAGGATGCCGGCCGAAGAGAGTGGCTCGATCCGAACCAGGTCGGTCAGGGCCACCGGGAGGGTGGACGGGCGTGTCCTCATCGGGGGATCTTCACCGGCGCCGCGGATGGTCCAGGCCGATGCCGTGAGACGCCAGTCCGACCATGCTCATGCCCTCGGGCGAATACCAGACGGCGTCGGCCGGGGTGGCCAGCACGTCCACCAGGTCGCCGGGTTCCAGGCTGTCCAGCGCCGCCAGCACCCCCCGGGACACGTCGAAGAGGCACAGCAGGTCCGGGGTGGCGGCGATGAGCTCGCCGTCGGCGAAGACGGCGACGATCTCACTGCGCAGCTCGATCCGCAGCTGGCGCTCGAGCCCGCCGATCTCCTGCAGGACCAGGCTGGACGGGTGGGCCGGGATGGTCCAGTCGGTCGGGCGGGACAGGTGCTCCAGCTCCACGATGCGGCCCCGCCCAATCCGGGCGCAGCCGGTGATCGCGGCCAGCCGGCTCAGCAGCAGGTCGGTGCGCAATCGCTGCAGCAGCAGCCGGCCCACGTTGATCAGGCGGGAGACCGTGCCGGGCAGCGCGGCCCGGCGCAAGGTGCCGGCCGTCGTCGGATACGCGGCCAGCGCGGCCCAGCCGCCGAGCACCTCGACGTTGCTGCGTAACAGCCGATCCGCTCGCGCGCCGGCCAGCGTGCGCAGGATCATGCTCTCCCCGGTTGGCCCCTGGATGGCCAGCGGCGTCGGCGTCACCCCGGCCAGGTACATCGCGGTCTGGTGGATGAGGGCGAAGGTCCGGCCCATTCCGTCCGCGTCGATCAGTGGCACCCGCAGCTGCGAGGCGACGACAACCGGTACCAGAGCGCTCACGGTCGCGGCTGCCAGCGGGTAGATCGCTCCCACCTGGAACCGTTCCAGTCGTTCGAGCAGGCCGACCGCCGCGGCGAACTCGTCACCCGAGGGCGGCAGGTCGGCCAGCGCCGACCCGGAGCCGAGCACGCACACGGACACGCACCGGGTGTCCGGCGGCATCGCCTCCGGCCGACGGAGTTCCACCGGGCCGTTGCGGGCGAGCAGGCCGCTCAGCCAGCCGATCAGCGAAGACCGATTGGCGTCGCCGACCGCGGGTGAGTAGAACTTGGCTCCCTCGAACAGGGCCGGCACGTCCGCGGCCGAGATGGACGCGATCGCGCCGACATAACCGGCGTTGTCGGTCACGGCACCATCCGGTCCGAGATCATCACCCGGCGCGGGTCGGTGTCCGGTGCGCCCGCCACCCGGACCCGGATCCGCACCATGCCGGGTGGGCTGTACGGCACTGCCACCGCCGACACCTCAGTCGCGACCGCACTGCCGGGGGCGGCGCCGTTGGCCATCACGATGGCGTTGGCCCGGTCCTGGGCCTCCTGCCGGACCCGGTCCAGCTGCGCCGCCGACTCGATGAAGGCGAACTCGTCCAGCCAAGAGGTCGGGCGGCTCACGGCGGCACGATGCAGGCGAGCTCGGTCGGCGATCGGTCCGGCTGGACCAGCGGCACGTCGGCGGTGCGCCGCCACTCGTCGGCCTGGGCGTTGCCCGGTTCGGGGGTGAGCACGGCAGTCGGGACCACTAACTCCACGCCCAGGCTGGTCGCCTCCCCGGACCGCACCGCGACCAACCCGTGCCGCACGTCCCCGGCGACCACACCGTCCGGCCGGTTCAGGAGAACCCGGCAGTCGGCCAGCCCGGCCAGGTGGGCCGCGCCGGAGAGCTGGAGCGCGTCGAAAGCGCCCAGGGCGACCACCGGTACGACCTTCACCCGGGCGGCCGTGTTGTAACCGCCGTCGCCGCGGGCGACCCGCACCGGAACACCCGGTGCGTATCGGTCCAGGGCCGCCTCGGCCCGTCCGATGAGGTCCTGCGTCGGAGGCCCGAGCGCACAGTCCAGCACCACGGTCGCCTCCCGGGCCACCAGTCCCTGCCCACCGAAGTCGCTGGCCACCGAGATCCGGGCCCCGGGCAGGGCCGCCTGTACGGCTTCGGCCACCATCCGCTCGTGGTCCGGGCGAGCCTGGGAGCCGGCCCCGACGATGGCTACCCCGGCCACGTCCCGGCCGGCCAGATTCGCGCACACCGCGGACAGCCCGGCCCGGTCCAGCGGCCGCAGTTCGCGACCGAGCAGATCGTGGCCCCGGCCACCGTGAACCGGTCGGTGATCAGGCCTTCGACCACAGCGGCCGGCGACCGGGCGAGCACGGGGTCCTGGGCGGCCCGCGGCACGATCCGGATGACCAGCACCGACGGGTGGCCCGCTCCCGCGCGGACCGTGTCGTGCAGCACCCTGGACAGGTCCAGGGTCAGCGCCTCCAGCCGCCCTCGGGCCCGCTGCACAATCAAGCGGACCAGAGCCGCCAGCTCGCGCGGGCCGGCGGGAAGGGAATCGACCGGTTCCGGGCGCCCGTCGAGGAGCACCACCGCGTCGAATCGGTCGGGTCCCAGGGACAGGCCGGCCACCGGGGCGGCGTCGGTCGGGTGGCGGCTGGACACACCCTCACGCTAACCGGGGGATCAGCGAGTGCCCCGGCGCAGCAACCGATCCAGGGTGACCGCGAACAAGATCAACGCCCCCTGCACGAGCTGTTGGTAGGTGGTGTTCCAGCCGAGCAGGTTGAAGCCGTTGCCGATGAGCACGATCAGTAGTGCGCCGACTACACCGCGCCAGATCGCGCCCTCGCCGCCGAGGATGCTGGTGCCGCCGATGACGGCCGCCGCGATGGCCGTGAGTTCGATGCCGGTGGCCATCGCCGACTGGGCGGACCCGGCCCGGGAAGCCAGGATCAGCCCGGCCAGCGCGGAGCACAGTCCGCTGATCATGTAGGCCGACACGTGGATCGACCCGACCCGAATCCCCGACAGCCGCGCCGCCTCCATGTTCCCGCCCACCGCATACAGCCGGCGGCCGAACGTGGTGGTGGACACGAGAACCCCGATCAGGGCTACCACGACGGCGAAGATCACCGTCGCCCAGGTCAGCTTGAGGATCGAGGTCTTGGTGAAGAACGAGTACCCGTCCGTCTGGGTGTCCAGCGGATAGATGATGCTGGCGCCGGTGATGATCACGGCCAGGCCGCGGTAGATGATGCTGGTGGCCAGGGTGGCGATGAATGAGTTGACCCCGCTACGCACCACGATCGTGCCGGTGACGAAGCCGAGTCCGAGCCCGACCAGCACGGCGACCAGGAACCCGAAGGGCACGTTGGTGGCTCGAACCACCTGGGTGCCCACGATGGCCGACACCGCCAGTGAGGCGCTGGCGGTCAGGTCGAACACCCCGGACAGGATGCACACGGTGGCCCCGGTGGCGAGCAGGCCCACCACCGCGCACTGGTCGAGCACGTTGACCAGGTTCGAGGTGGTCAAGAAGGTTGTGGTGCCCAGGGACAGGGCGACCACGATGGCGACCAGGGCGACCACGATCCCGTAATCCCGGAGCACCAGCCCCCGCCGACTCGCGGGCGGGGCGGCGGCCATGCTCGCGGCCCCGTCGGACCCGGTGCCCGGGGCGGCGTCGGCAGTCACGGCTTCTCCCTTTCGTCGATCTGATCGTCGGTGTCGTCCGCGAAGGCCAGGGCGATGACGTCCTCCCGCGGAGCGCCGCGGGGGAATTCGCCCACCACCCGGCCGCGTCGTAGCACCACCACCCGATGCGCCAGCGCGAGCAGTTCCTCGACCTCGCTGGACACGCACACCACGGCCATGCCCTCCGCGGCGAGCCGCACGATCAGATGGTGGATCTGGCTCTTGGCGCCGACGTCCACACCGCGGGTGGGTTCGTCGATGAGCAGGACCCGGGGCGAGCGCAGCAGCCACTTGCCGAACAGGACCTTCTGCTGGTTGCCGCCGGACAGGGTGCCGACGGCCCCCTCGAACTGCGCCGCCCGGACATCCAGAGTTTGCGAGATGTCCTTCACCGCTGATCGTTCCGCGCGGCGGCGGACAAACGCGCCGCGGTTCCGGGCGGACAGCGAGGCCAGGGACAGGTTCTCGCGGACCGACCGGACCAGGATCAGGCCCTGTTCCTTGCGCGACTCGGGGACCATGGCGATCCCGGCACGCATCCGTTCGGCGGGGGCGAACCGGCTCAGCGCCGTTCCGTCCATCTCCACGACTCCGGCGGTGGCCGGATCGGCGCCGAACAGCAGCCGCAGGGTTTCGGTCCGACCGCTGCCGACCAGCCCGGCCAGGCCCAGGATCTCGCCCGCCCGCACTTCCAGAGCCACGTCCTGCACGACGCCCGAGGTGAGTCCACGCGTGGACAGCACGACCGGGGCGGTCGGCGGGACGGGTTCCGGCTCCGGGTAGAGCACGTCGATCTCGCGGCCGACCATAAGCCGGACCAGGGACCGGGCGGTGTAGTCGACGGCCGGTCCGGAACCGACCAGGCGACCGTCGCGCAACACGGTGACCCGGTCGGCGATGGAGAGCACCTCGTCCAGGAAGTGTGAGACCAGCAGCACGGTGGTGCCCAGCGCGGACAGCCGCCGCACCAGGTCCAGCAGGTTGACCTTCTCGTGTTCGGCCAGCACCGCGGTCGGCTCGTCGAGGGCGAGGACCCGGGCCCCGCGGGCGAGTGCCCGCAGGATCTCCACCTGTTGCTGCGCCCCAATGGACAACCGGTCGACCCTCGTCCCGGGATCGACGTCGAACCCGGTGAAGGCCATCAGTTCCGCGAATCGACGCCGGTCCGACTCGGTCCGGTTGAACCCCCACTGGTGTGACCAGCGGGCCAGGAAGACGTTCTCCAGCACCGACCGGGTCGGCACCAGCGCACCCTCCTGCGAGATCAGGCTGACCCCGTGGGCGATGGCGTCCCTGGGGCTGCCCAGGGTGACCGGGGTCCCGTCGAAGGACACCGTGCCCTGGTCGGCCGGGATCGCGCCGCCCAGGATCTTGAGCAGGGTGCTCTTTCCGGCCCCGTTCTCGCCGACCAGGCTGTGCACCTCACCCGGGACGATGTCCAGGTCGACGTGTTGCAGCACGGGGACCCCGCCGTAGCTCTTGCCGACGTCACGGACGGAGATGGTGGGCGCGAGCCCCGGCGGCTGCCAGCTGGAGGCCGGCCGCCGGGGGTGCGCTCGCTGCGATTCCGAGGTCACGGCCCGGCGGTCAGTCCGAGTAGTCCGCGGTCTTGCCGGCCAGGGCGTCTTTGGTGCCCAGGCAGGCGAACGTGGTCAGGTCGCAGGTGTTGGTGGCCACGGGCGGGTTGCCACCACGTGCCTTGGCCAGCCCGTACTCGGCTGCTGTGGCGCCCTCCGTTTTCTCCGGCACGTCGTAGGTGGCGTACCAGGTCCCGTCGGCGATGTACTTGAACGCCTGGGTGGATCCTCCGTTGGCCACGAACTGGATCTTCTTGCCGGCCGCCAGCGGGGTGGCGCCCTCCAGGGCTTGCGAGGATCCGATGACCACGTCGACGTCGGGGTTGGACTGCAGAAGGTTCTGCATGGCGGTCCGTCCGGCGTCCGGGGTGTAGCCGCCGACCAGGTTGGAGATCACCGTGCCGGCGCCACCCGACTTGAGCGCGTCGACAGCCGCCGTGGTGCGCGCCGTGTCCAGCGGGTAGTTGGCGAAGCCCTGCAGGTAGGCGACCTTGCACCCGCTGCTCTTGCCGACCTTGGCGCAGGCCTGCAGGGCCAGCTTGGCCAGACCCTGACCGTTGACCGTGGGCGGATCGATGACGTTGATGGTGCCATCGATCTGGGGCTGGAAGGTGTCGAACTTGCCGCCGATGGGAGTGAACTGAACGACCACCACGATCCCGGCGGCCAGGGCCTGTTTGACCGGCGCGGCGATGGCGGTCCCGTCGTTGGCCTGGATGATCACCACCTGGTAGCGCTTGGAGGTGATGGCGTCCTGCAGCTGGTTGACCTGGGTGGGTCCGTCGAAGTTGGAGTCCAGGAAGGTGACGGACGCGTTGTGCGCGGCTGCGTACTCCGATACTCCGGCGAAACCGGCTTGAGCGAACGAGTTGGCCTTGGCGAACCCGAAGTAGCCGATGTCGATGTGCTTGTCCTCGGGGACCGAGGCCATCGAGGAAACCATCGCGGACGACATGGCCGAACTCATTCCGGACGAGGACATGCTGCTGCCGGCGGAACTGGAGGACATCATGGCCGAACTGCTATCGGCCGTCGAGGTGTCGGTGGCCACCGCGCTGCTGGACGACGAGCTGCGGGACGACGAACTCGAGCTCGAGGACCCGCCCGCGCTCGAGGACGAGCCGCAGCCGGCTACGGCCAGGGACAGGGCGGCGACCGCGGCCACGCCCATGATGGTGCGTCTGATCACGTCGGATCTCCTGCGGGAGTGGGGATTTTGGTGGGAAAGCGGTGGTGCGTCAGACGAACTCGTAGAGCCGACCCACGATGGGGCCGGCGTCGTCGAGGTCGAGCAGGTTGGCGAGTTGCCCGGCCAGGGCACCGCGCCAGGGTTCGTCCACCCACCGCCAATAGTCGGCGGCGCTGTCCCAGTCGGCCACGACCAGGTGCGTGGTCAGGTCGGCAGGGGACTCGGTGGATACAGAGCGAAGCAGTACGGCATCCCGACACCCCGGGAAAGCGCGGGCACGCTCGAGAAAGCGATGCTCGGCGTAGAAGTCCTCGAGCAGCGCCCCGCTTCCGGGCGCGGCCCGCAGGGCGAGAACGCTTCGGATCACGGGTTCTCCTGGGTTCAAGACGGTCGGGTGGGCAAATGTTGGCTGCTCCCCGCGGCCACTGGTTGTGCGCCGAGCACAGTGGTGGGGTCAGGTCACTGTGCGCACAGCGATTCACTCCTGCGGGTTGCGGCGCTGCCGATCGGTGAGCCCGGAACGTCTTGCCTCTGCGCCGTCCGAGAGCCGTTGACAGGGCCCGTGCCGCGGGGCATGGTGTGCTCGTCCCGCTCCCGGGCGGCCGCGGCCAGACCGCCGGCCGGGAGCCGAACCAGCGCCTGCCGTGGCCAACGGGCGGGTGACCTTTAGTTCCTCCGGACAGTGGTGCGACTGACCGGTCGAGTCTGCGGCGCCTCGTGCGCCGGCCCTCCACCGGAAAGTAGTTCTTTTCATGGCCAGCAGCGCTCGCATCGCCATCGACGTCGGTGGCACCTTCACCGACGTGGTCGAGTTGTCCGCCGACACCGGACGGCTGACCTTCGACAAGGTCCCGACCACCCCGAGCCAACCCACCGCAGGAGTGCTCGACGCCTTCGACGTGACCTCGTCCGCGGTCGGGCAGGTGTCCATGTTCACCCACGGCACCACACTCGGGCTCAACGCCCTGCTCACCCGGACAGGTGCCCGCACGGCCGTCATCGGGACGCAGGGTTTCCGGGACGTCTACCTGCTCGCCCGCACCGATCGCCGAGTCAACTACGACCTCACCTGTGGCCCGCCGGCGGCGCTGGTCCAGCGGTACGACACCTTCGAGGTGCCCGAACGCAGCCTGTTCGACGGATCCGTGCACCTCCCGCTGGACGAGTCCGCGGCCCGGGAGGTGGCCAGGACGATCGCCGGACGTGGTTACCAGGCGGTGGCGGTGGCCTTCCTGCACGCCTACGCGAACCCGGCGCACGAAGAGCGGATGCGCGACATCCTGGTCGAGGAGGCGCCCGACCTGGTCGTCTCGCTGTCGAGCGAGCTGTCCCGGGAGTACCGCGAGTACGAGCGGACCAGCACCGCAGTGCTCGACGCCTACGTCAAACCGATCGTGCACAGCTACCTGACCGAACTCGAGAGTCGTCTGACCGACGATGGTTTCGCTGGGCGCTTTCTCATCACCCGGTCCGGTGGCGGCGCCATGACGGCTGCGGCGGCCCGGAACCAACCGGTCGGGCTGATTCTTTCCGGGCCGGCAGGCGGGGTCATCGGCGCGGCCGCCCTGGCCGAGCTCATCGACATGCCCAACCTGATCACGGTCGACATGGGCGGCACCAGCCTGGACGCATCGCTGATCGTCGACGGCGAGCCGGTGCTGCACCAGGGGGCCGAGTTCGAGCAGCTACCGATCAACATGCCCTCGCTCTACATCCACACCATCGGCGCCGGTGGTGGCTCGATCGCCTGGCTGGACGGGGCCGGGGCCCTTCAGGTGGGCCCGCAGAGCGCGGGAGCCGCACCCGGCCCCGCGTCGTACGGCCGCGGGGGCACCCAGCCGACCTTCACCGATGCGGCCCTGGCCATCGGCTACCTGGGCACCGCTACCCCGCTCGGCGGCCGGTTGGCCCTGGACGGGTCGTTGGCCGCCGCCGCTTTGGAACCGATCGCCGCGGCGCTGGGCATGGACGCATTGGCCGCGGCGAGTGGCATCGTGCGGATCTCCGCGGCGAAGATCATGGGCGCGGTCCGGGCCATCACCGTTGAGGTCGGTCGGGACCCGCAGGATTTCGCCCTGCTCGCCTTCGGTGGCGGCGGCGGGCTGGTGGCGGTGGACGTGGCCCGCGAATTGGGCGTCGCAACCGTGGTCGTGCCGCCGGGCCAGGGGGCGTTCTGCGCATTTGGCATGCTCCTGGCCGACGTGCAACACGACTACTCGCGCACGGCCGTGCTGCCGCTGGCCGCAGTGGACCGCGACTACCTCCTGGAGGCCTTCGCGCCCATGCTGGCCGAGGCGGACACCACCCTGACCGCCGAGGGCTTCGCCGAGAATCGGCGGCTGGTCCGCAGCGTCGACGTTCGCTACAGCGGGCAGGAACATGCCGTCACCGTCCCGCTACCGGACGAGATCACCAGCGACATCGTCAATACCGTGCAAGAGGCATTCACCCGGCGGCACGAGCGGCAGTACGGCCACAAGATGGACGACCCGATTGAGGTCACCACCCTGCGAGTACGGGCCACCGGAGTGGTGGACAAGCCGACTCTGCCGCTGCTCGAGCGCCGGTCCGGACCGACACCACCCCCCACCGGCCACCGGCCGGTCTATCTCGGCCCCGACGCGCCCGCGGTCCCGTACGCCCTCTACGCCCGTGAGGATCTGCTTGCCGGGGACCGGGTGCAGGGTCCGGCGGTGGTCTCCGAACACACCGCCACCACCGTCCTGCATGCCGGCGACCGGTTGATGGTCGGCGATTACGCAGAAATGGTCATCACCGTGGGAACGATCGGACAGGAGAGCGGAGAATGAACGACTCGATCACCACCGAGGTCATCCGGCACGGCCTGCTCGCCGCGGCCGAAGAAATGGCCCGCAATTTGTGCCGAACCGCGTACAACACAGTGGTCTACGAAATCCACGATTACGGGATCGGCATTCACGACGCAGCCGGCGACGTCGTCGCGGACGCGCCCGGTATCGCGGTGTTCACCCGGGGCAACGACCACGGCATCAAAGAGGCGGTCAGATTCCTGGGCCTGGAAAAGATGGCCCCGGGCGATGTTTTCGTGTTGAACTACCCGTACTGGTCCTCGGCGCACACCCTGGACCCGTTGGTATTTGCTCCCATCCACTCCGGCGATGAGCTGATCGGCTACGCGTCCTGCCGCATCCATGTGCTCGATCTGAAGCAGAAGGACCCGGGGTATGTCCTGGATTCCACCGACATGTATCAGGAGGGGATCTTCTTCCCGGCTTCCCGGCTCTACCGGCGAGGTGAGTACAACGAGGACATTTTCAACCTGATCAGATTCAATTCTCGAATGCCCGAGCGCACCATCGGCGATCTGCAGGCCCAGGTCTCGGCTTGTGTCACCGGGGTCCGACGCACGTTGGAGCTCACCGCCAAGTACGGGCTGGACACCTACCGGCAGGCCTTGCAGGCGATCAACGACCACGGCGAACGGCTGGCCCGGCTGGCCCTGGCCCGGCTGCCCAAGGGCACTTGGACCGCGTTCGACTACATGGATTCCGACGGGGTCGACCGCGACCGCATGGTCAAGATGCACGTGACCGTGACGGTGACCGACGACGAGATGGTGATGGACTGGACCGGCAGTGACAGCGGCGTGCGCGGGCCGATCAACCTGCCGGTAGGCCAGACCGAGGCGTTCTGCAGTCTGGTGTTCAAGGCCCTGACCACACCCGACACCTCTGTGGTGGCCGGTAATTTCCGGCCTCTGCGGGTGATCACCGAGCCCGGCTCGGTGATGCACGCGGTCCCGCCGATGCCCACCTTCACGTTGTGGACCGCGCTGCTGGGCGGCGAGGTGGTGCTCAAGGCGTTGGCCCAGGGCATGCCCGAGCTGGTTCCGGCCTGCTCGGGCGGCGACGTCTGCTCGATGATGGGCCTGGGGATCAACCCGCGCACAGGCGCGGCCTGGCTTGAAGCGACGAACGAGGCGGTCGGTTTCGGCGGCCACGCTGGCGGCGACGGCGCGGACGGGATCATGCACCTGACCGAACCGGGCTGCCGCAACAATCCGGTCGAGGTGCTGGAGACCAAGTCACCGATGTTCATCGAGTCGTACGGGTACCGGCCGGACACCGGCGGCGCCGGCCGGCACCGCGGTGGCGTCGGGGTCGGGCGTGCCTACCGGTTCACGGCGCCGTCCATCGGGATCTGCCTGGTCTACAAGACCCGCACCAAACCGTGGCCGATCGGCGGCGGGCGTGAGGGCGACAACAACCACGTCGTGCTCAACCCGGGCACCGACCGAGAAGTGGTGCAGGGCGGCAGCTACAACGTCCTGGACACCGGAGACGTGCTGGTGAACAACACCGGCGGGGGCGGCGGATACGGCAACCCGTTCGAGCGTGAGCCCATGGCCGTGGCCGCCGACGTCCGCAACGGATTCGTGTCGCTGAGCGCGGCGGCTCACGAATACGGGGTCGTCCTCGACCCGGACAGCTTCGAGGTCGACGACGCCGCCACCTTCGATCTCCGAACGCCTGCGGCATGAGCAGCCTGGCTGTGGTCAACGTCGCCGTCTTCGACGGCGAGAGCGCGGATCTGATCGACGGTCCGATCCTGCTGCAGGACGGGCAGGTGGTCGCGGTCGGCCCGGACGCGCAGGTCTCCGGTGTCGAGGTCCTCGACGCGCGCGGCGGTGTCGCCATCCCCGGGCTGATCGATGCCCACTGCCACGCGTACGGCATCGACCTGGACATGCTGGGGATCGAGGCGCGGCCGCTCTCCTATGTCGCGCTGCGGGCGGCCCGGCGGTTGGAATCGGCGTTGCGGCGCGGGTTCACCACGGTTCGCGATCCCGCCGGCGGCGACGCCGGGCTGGCCCGGGCCATTGCGGAGGGGGTGATCACCGCGCCGCGGTACCTGTTCACCGGGGCCGCGTTGAGTCAGACCGGCGGACACGGCGACGCCCGCGAGGCGGACTCCGACCTGTGCGGCTGCGGCGCGCATGCGACCGAGGTGGTCGACGGCGTGGAGCCACTGCGGATCGCGGTCCGGGAGCGGTTTCGCCGCGGCGCGCATGCCATCAAGATCATGGCGTCGGGTGGAGTGGTCTCCCCGACCGATCCGATCCGGGTGCCGCAGTACTCGGCCGAGGAGATCTCAGTGGTGACCGCGGAAGCGGCCCGCAGGGGCAGCTATGTGGCCGCCCACGCGTACTCTCCGGAATCCATTCGGCACGCCGTCGGCAACGGGGTCCGCAGCGTCGAGCACGGCAACCTGCTCGACGCCGAGACCGCTGCCTTCATGGCCCAGCAGGGTGCGTTCCTGGTGCCCACCCTGGCCACCTACGACGCCATGGCCCGCCGCGGCGTCGACATCGGCATGACCGAGGTGGCCCTGGGCAAGAACCGCGAGGTGCTGGCGGCCGGCCGGGAGGCGGTCGAGCTGGCCCGGGCGGCCGGGGTGTCGGTCGGATTCGGCACCGACCTGATGGGCGTGCTGGAATCCGAGCAGCTGCACGGCCTGCGGCTGCAGATCGAGGTGGACGGGCCGCTGCTCGCGCTGCGCTCGGCCACCTCGGTCAACGCCCGGTTGCTTTCTCGGCCCGACCTGGGTCGGCTGGGCGCCGGTTCGGTCGCCGACCTGGTCATCTACGACGCCGACCCGCTGACCTCGCCGCAGGTGCTGTGGTCGGGGCCGGAGCACCGCACGGTCATCCAGGGCGGCCGGGTGGTGCGCTGACCGGACGGGTTCACCGATGCCCGGCCAGCACCGTGTCCAGGGCGGCCGCGGGTAGCCCGAGTCCGTCGGAACGCGTCCAGTGCACGGTGATCTCGTCGAATCCGGCGTCGGTCAGGCGGCCGAGCACGTCGGCGTAGCGCTCGGCCGACGCGAAGGGCCACACCGTCTCCAGGGCGATCTGGGCGATCCGGCGCAGGTCGGTGCGCGGCCGGCCGGCCGCGTCGAGCTGCTGGTCCAGACGCTTGGACTGCTCCGCCACTCCGGCCAGCCATTCCTGCGGCGGAACCGGCGGGCCGTACGGGCCGTAGGTGACCCAGGCCTGACCGTGGCCGACCGCAACCGCCAGGCCGCGGGCGCCGGTGGCCGCCACGGTGAACGGCAACCGCGGCTGCTGCGCACAACCAGGAAGCTGGCGGGCCCGCACCGCGGTGAAGAACTCGCCCTGGGCACTGGTCTCGTCCTGGGTCAGCAGCCGATCCAGGAGGCCGACCCACTCCACGAACCGGTCCATCCGAGCCGGCCCGCTCAGCGCCGGTTGGCCCAGCACCTCGGCGTCCGGACCGGCCGCGCCCGCGCCCAACCCGACGTCGAGGCGGCCGCCGCTGAGCTGATCCAGGGTCATCAGTTCCTTGGCGAATGGCACCGGGTGCCGGTAGTTCGGGGTGGCCACCTGTAAGCCCAGCCGCACCGAGGGGGACGTCATGGCCGCCGCCGCCAACAGCGGGATGGCCCCGAACCAGGGCCCGTCGGCCAGGCGTGGCCAGGACAGGTGGTCATATGTCCACACGGTGCGGACTCCGGCGTCGGCCGCCGACGCCACGTCGGCCAGGAAGAGCGCCGGCGGGTTCCGGTCGGGCAGCACGATCGCGGAAAGGTCCACCGGCTCAGCCTTCGTCTCCCTGGGCCCGGACGACCGCGGCGGCCACGGCGAGATCCTCCCAGGCCATCCCGACGGTGGCGATCAGCCGGGATCGTCGCAGGTCGCACCCGGTGATCAGGTCGGCCAGGGTGACCACGTCGGTCTCGGCCAACGTGCCGTCGCCCAGGGCCTTCACGACCACCCCGGACTCGGATCGGGCACCGACCCGGGACTCGACCACGACCCCGCCGGCCGCCGTCACGCTGTCGACCTCGCGGTCGGTCGGCCGGTGCGAGCCGCAGGCCACCACCACCGCGTGGGCCGGCAGCAGCCGCCCGTCGAACAGCGGTGTCGTCGCGGTGGTGCAGCAGGCCACCAGATCCGCCTTCGCCACGTCCTCCGGCCGGCCCAGGTCCGATGGGACACCCTCGGCACGTAACCGATCGGCGAGCGCCCGCGCCCGGCCGGGATCCCGGCCCACCACGGTGACCCGGTCGACCGGCCGGACCGCGCGCAACGCGTGCACATGCCCATGCGCCTGGGGGCCGGCGCCGAAGACGACCAGCCGGTGCGCCTGCGGCGGGGCGACGAGGTCGACGGCCAGCGCCGACACCGCGGGCGTGCGGACGAGGGTCAGTGCGGCACCGTCGAGCAGGGCGGTCGGCGCCAGGGTGGCCGCATCCACCAGCACGTACAGGCCGCGGATGCGCGGGACCCCGGGCGGAGGGTCGGGCAACACCGTGACCAGCTTGACCCCGGCCGCATCCGTACCGGTGGAGGGCATGCAGAGCAGCTCGCCGGCACCGAGCGGGGCGGCCGATCGGGCCGGCTCCGCCTCGGGATTCAGTCCGGCGCGCAACGCCTCGCGCAGCGCGGCCACGGCGCGGGGGAAGGACAGTGCGGTCACGGCGGCGGCGTCGAACCAGGGCGGCGTCGCCGCGTGGCCAGAAGTCACGCCGGTACACCTCCTTGTCCGTCTGTGACGTGTGTACCGCATTGCTCGCCGTCCGCGGCGTAGCATTCGGCCGTGGTCCAGAAAATGGGAAATGACTCTCACGATGTGGGACAGGCCCGTCGCTGGATCATGCTCGTGCTGGGCGTGGCCGCGCAGACCTCGAGCGCGGCGTTCGTGCCCGGGGTGGCCTTCCTCATCCCCGCTCTGCAGGCCGGCGGGATGAGTCTGGCGGGTGCCGGAGCGTTGGTCGCCGCGCCCACGGTCGGGGTCACTCTGGCCCTGATCGCCTGGGGAGCGGTGACCGATCGATGGGGCGAGCGGTTGGTGCTGGGCTCGGGCCTGATCGCCACCGGGGTGCTCGTCGCTCTGGCCGCCACCGTCGCCGGACGGGTCCCGCATGTTCTGCTGGGAGCGTTGCTCCTGCTCGGCGGGGTGGCCGCGGCCAGCACGAACGCGGCCAGCGGACGGGTCGTGGTGGGCTGGTTCCCGCCGCATCGGCGCGGGTTCGTGATGGGGATCCGACAGATGGCGCAGCCGCTGGGAGTGGGGCTCGGCGCGCTGCTGCTGCCCGGGCTGGCCGCTCGGCACGGCATCGGGGTGGCGCTGCTGTTGCCGGCCGCCCTGGCCCTCGTGGTCGGCGTGGCCTGCGCGCTCGTGGTCGTCGACCCGCCCCGCCCGGCGCGGCAGCAGGCCCCGGCCGAGTTGACCGCGAGCCCGTACCGGGCCGACCGCCGTCTGCTGCGCATCCACTCGGTCTCGGTGCTCCTGGTCGTACCCCAGTTCGTGGTCTGGACCTACGCCCTGGTCTGGCTGATCTCGCAGCGGCACCTGTCGGCGACCACGGCCGGCGTGGTGGTCACGATCGCGCAGCTCGCCGGGGCCGCCGGGCGGGTCGGGGTGGGCGCGCTGTCCGATCGGGTGGGCAGCCGGATGCGGCCGCTGCGCTGGGTCGCCGTGAGCGCGGCCGTGGCCATGGGGCTGCTGGCCGCCACCGCCGCTCTTGACTGGTGGGTGTCGATCCTGGTCCTGGTGCTGGCCACGGCGGTCACCGTGGCGGACAACGGGCTGGCCTTCACCGCGGTGGCCGAAATCGGCGGCCCGTTCTGGTCCGGGCGAGCGCTGGGCGTCCAGAACACCGCCCAGTTCCTGGCCGCGGCCGCGGTGCCTCCGGTCATGGGCGCCCTCATCGCCACCATCGGCTATCCGTTCACCTTCCTGTTGACCGCGGCGTTTCCGGTCGCGGCGATCCCGCTGGTGCCGACCGAGAGCGTTGGTCAGGAGGAGCCGACGCGGTAGCGCAACAACATCTCCCCGGCCCGGAACGACCGGGATTCGATCAGGGTGAGCTCCGGCGGCTCGACTCCCTCGGCGAGCAGGCCCTTCCCGGCGCCTTGCAAGGCCGGGTAGACGAACAGCCGCAGCTCGTCGACCAGCCCGGCCGCGAAGACGGCGTGACACAGCGAAATGCTGCCGGTGAGCACGATGTCGCCACCCTCGGCCGCCTTCAACCGGCGGATCTCGGCCATCGGGTCACCGGTGAGCAGGGTGGTGTTCTTCCAGCCCGGCTCGGTGAGCGTCTGCGACACGACGTATTTCTGGGTGCGGGCCAGCGAGGCCCCGGCCGGCTCGTCCTCGTGGTCGGGCCAGTACCCGCGGAAGTCGAGGAAGGTCTGCCGTCCGAGCAGGAGCGCGTCGCATGACTCGTCCTGCCGCGCCATTTCCTGCTGGACATCGGAGTCGGCGCCCGGCGAGGGCTGGAACCAGTCCCCGATCATTTCGATCCGCCCGTCGACGGTCGAGTTCTCGGTGACCACCAGTCTTCTCATGGTCCGAAAGCTACCGTCCGCCTGACCAATTGTTTGATCGGCGCGGGGGGTCAGCGCAGGGGTGGGGTGTCGGACACCACGCCGACGAGCGACTGGTAGAGCTGGTGGCCGGTCGGGGCCTGCACGGCACAGGTGGCGGCATAGCTCACCGAGGTCAGAGTCACCGAGGCCGTGCCTCCGTAGGACGTGCCCCCGACGACGAGCCGGATGACCACACTCAACCGGCCACCGAAGGTGGGGTCGGCCAAGCCGGTGCGCTGCTGAGCCAGAACCAGGCACTGGGCCAACCGGCTGGCATCGGTGTCCAACGTGTCGACCGGGGATCTGCCGTCCGCGGTGGTCGCCACCGGAGCGGCCAGCTTGAGCGTGCGGGTGGCCATGATCTCGCCCGCGTGATCACTCAGGCAGCTCACGCCACTGGAGAAGGTCGAGCTCACTCCGTCCTGAACCGAGGTCGCCTGGCCGAGGGACACCAAGCTGTAGCAGCTCCGCAGCGCGGCCGGGGTGGCCCCGGTGTCGCGGTCGGTGATCCGGCCGGTGTAGCCGGTCAGCTGGGCCAGCGGGGTGGTCGGTGAGATGAGGCAAACCAGCCACGACCAGCCCGGGATGACCATCGGGGCCGGTCCGGATCCCAGCTGCACGATCGTCGGCAGCGTCGGAAGCTGCCAGCCGACGGACCCCGGGATGGCGGCGTCGCCGACGTAGCTGCTGGCCGCCTGCTGGCACAGCTGATAGCGCGACGGACTGCGGGCGGCACCCGGGCGTGAGGTGGACGACGGTGGGGGCTGGGCCGGGAAGGCCGCGGTCACCTCGGCGGTGTGGAGTTCCGTACAGGGAACCACTCGGACCGCGCCGGCCGTACGAAGGACACAGTCGCCGATCGTCGGCGGGGTAGGCGCGGGGCTCACGGCGGGCACGCCGATCAAGCCCACCCGCGCCACGGTCGAGAGGGCCAGGCCACCGAGCATGGCGATCCCGATGAGCAATGCGCCGACGATGCGCCTCACTACTCCAGCGTAGGCGGCAATCAGCGCACGTCACGGGCCGAAAGGGCGAGAGCGCGACGGAACACGTCGTCCAGCATGTCCGGAGTGAGCCGGCCGGTGAACGTGTTCTGCTGGCTCACGTGGTAGCAGCCGAGCAGGGTCGCCGCCCGACCGTCCGGCCGGTTCACCACCGCCTCGGCGCCGTGCCCGAAGCGGGGTCTGGGTCGGGGGAGGCCCCAGCCTCGGCGACTGAGTTCGGACAGCAGGCTCTGCCAGCCGAACCCACCGAGCACCACGATCACGCTCAGCTCGGTCAGCAGCTCGAGCTCACGGCTCAGGTAGGGCGCGCAGGTGTCTCTTTCGGCCGGGGTGGGCAGGTTGTCCGGAGGAGCGCAGTGCACCGGGGCGGTGATGCGCACGCCCTGCACCCGCAGACCGTCCCCGACATGGGTCGAGGTCGGTTGGGAGGCCAGACCGGCTCTGTACAAGGCGGCGTACAGCACGTCACCGCTGCGATCGCCGGTGAACATCCGGCCGGTCCGGTTCCCACCGTGAGCGGCCGGAGCCAGCCCCACCACCAGGATCCGGGCGTCGGCCGCGCCGATCCCGGGAACTGGCCGAGCCCAATAGTTCTCGCGGGCGTACGCGGCCCGCTTGACCCCGGCTACGGCCTCCCGCCAGGCCACCAACCTCGGGCAGGCCCGGCAGTGCACCAGCCGCGCGTCCAACTCCGGCAGCGTCGCCGCGCCGATCGCCCAGTCCGCCGGCGAACCCGCCGACGGACTATGCACGGCGTGAGTTTAGAAGGCGGCTTCGGGCACGTCCATGAGCGAGAGGTCGGCGGACTCGACAACGGCCCGACGGGTGCTCAGCTCGGGCAACACGGTGCGGGAGAACCAGTGCGCCACGGCCAGCTTGCCTTCGTAGAACGACACGTCCCGTCCGGCGGCATCCGCATCCAACGCAGCCTGGGCGACGACGGCCTGCCGCAGCAGCAGGTACCCGATCAGCAGGTCGCCGGCGCTCATCAGCAGGCTGACCGCGTGCTCACCGATCTTGTAGACCTGGGCCGGCTCCTGCATCGAGGCCATGGCCGCGCCGACCAGGGCAGCAACGATGGCCTGGAAGTCGACCAGCGCCGCCTGCAGCTGGCCGAGCTCCTCCTTGAGCCGGCTGCCCTCGGTGTTCTGGACGGACAGGAAATCGGCCATCTCCCCGGCCAGCACACCCAGGGCGACACCCCGATCCCGAACGATCTTGCGGAAGAAGAAGTCCTGGGCCTGGATGGCCGTGGTGCCCTCGTACAGGGTGTCGATCTTGGCGTCCCGGACGTATTGCTCGATCGGGTAATCCTGGGTATACCCGGAACCGCCGAACACCTGCAGCGACAGGGTCAGGTTCTCGTAGGCGCGTTCCGAGCCGACACCCTTGACGATCGGCAGCAACAGGTCGTTGACCGTCTTGGCCTGGGCCAACTCCGGCGATCCGGCCTCGGCCAGCGCGATCCGGTCCTGCCAGGCGGCGGTGTAGGAGTACACCGCCCGCAGACCCTCGGCGTAGGCCTTCTGCTTCATCAGCATGCGGCGCACGTCGGGGTGGTGCAGGATCGTCACCCGCGGGGCGCTCTTGTCCGACGCCCGGGTCAGATCGGCTCCCTGGACCCGGAGCTTGGCGTAGTCCAGGGCGTTCAGGTAGCCGGTGGACAGACAGGCGATCGCCTTGGTGCCCACCAGCATCCGCGCGTACTCGATGATCTGGAACATCTGCGCGATGCCGTCGTGCCGGTCACCGACCAGCGTGCCGACGGCCGGGACACCGTCCTGGCCGAAGGACAGCTCGCAGGTGGAGCTGACCTTCAAGCCCATCTTGTGCTCGAGCCCGGTGACGAAGACGCCGTTGCGTTCGCCCAGCTCGCCGGTGTCCAGGTCGGCCACGTGGAATTTCGGCACCGCGAAGAGTGAGAGACCCTTCGTGCCGGGCCTGGTCTCCACGCCCGGGCCGGTGGGCCGGGCCAGCACCAGATGCACGATGTTTTCGGTCATGTCCTGGTCGCCCGAGGTGATGAACCGCTTGACGCCCTCCAGATGCCAGCTGCCGTCGGCCTGCAGGGTGGCCGTGGTGACTCCGGCGCCGACGTCGGAACCGGCGTCCGGCTCGGTCAGCACCATGGTCGAGCCCCACTGCTTTTCGATCATCAGCTGGCCCAGCTTCTGCTGGTCGGGGGTGCCGTTGAGGTAGAGGACCTTGCCGAAGTTGGGGCCGCCGCCGTACATGAACACGGCCGGGTTGGCGCCCAGGATGAGCTCGGCCGCGGCCCAGCGCAGTGACGGCGGGGCGCCGTAGCCGCCCAGCTCGGTGGGCAGTTCCAGCCGCCACCACTCGCCGTCCATGACGACCGCGAAACTCTTCTTGAACGACTCCGGCACCTTGACGTCGTGGGTGGTCGGGTCGAAGGTGGGCGGATTGCGGTCGCCGTCGACGTAGCTCGCGGCGATCGGCCCGACGGCCAGCTTCTCCAGCTCGGACAAGACCCCGCGGGCGGTGTCCGGATCCATCTCGGCGAACGGCCCGCGGCCCATCCGATCCTGGGCACCGAACACCTCGAACAGGTTGAACTCGAGGTCGCGAAGATTGGCGCGGTAATGGCTCATGTCGGACACCTCTGCAGGGGGGGTTACTGGCCGGTAACTTATAGAGTATTACTCACCGGTAACTTCTACAACCAGCCTCACTTGGCGTCGGCATAGCAGGACACCGCGACCGGACGAACCGGTAGTCGGACGGTCGCGTGCGGAAAGACCAGACGAGTGGCCTGCTCGGCCGCGGTCACGGTCAACCGGGAGATCGCGTCGGCCGTCGCGGTGGGGGCGTGCAGGAGCAGTTCGTCATGCTGGAACAGCACCAGCTCGGCCCCGGGATGGTCGCGTAGACCGACCCGGACCAGCGACAACCACACCCCGGCCCAATCCGCGGCGGAGGCCTGAACAACGAAGTTGCGGGTGAACCGGCCCCACGAGCGGGCCGCCGACCGGGCCTTGCGGTCGGCCGCCTGATCGGCGTCGGGCAGCGCGCCGGCCAGCTGTGCCTCCCGCCAGGACGCCCCGGGCGGTGGGCTGGTCCGGCCCAGCACGCTGCGCACCGTGTCGCCGCGTTCGCCCCGGAAGGCGGCCTGCTCCACGCAGGCCATCGCGGTCGGGTAACGACGCCGCAGGGTGGGCAGCAGCCGGCCCGACTCGCCCGTGGTCGCCCCGTACATGGCGCCGAGCATGGCCACCTTGGCCGCGGGCCGGTCGCCGCCGAACCCGTCCGCGGCCAGCCCGGCGTAGAGGTCGTCCTCGGCCGAGATGCGCTGCAGGACCGGATCGGAGGAGATGGCCGCGAGCACCCGGGGCTCCAGCTGGGCGGCGTCGGAGGCGATGAACAGATGTCCGGGCTCGGCGATGATCGCCCGCCGGGTGAGCTTGGGCAGCTGTAGACCGCCACCGCCGCGGGTGGCCCAACGGCCCGACACCACCCCGGCCGGGACCCAGCCGCACCGAAGGCGGCCCCCGGAGACCCACTCCGCCACCCAGGTCCATCCGTTCGCGGTGAACAACCGGGACAGCTCCTTGTACCGCAGCAGCACCGGCACCAGGGG
The DNA here is from genome assembly GCA_965277905.1 of Nakamurella sp. Lineage (GTDB taxonomy): Bacteria > Actinomycetota > Actinomycetes > Mycobacteriales > Nakamurellaceae > Nakamurella. The sequence goes on along the minus strand of CBDIDW010000006.1, from coordinate 1,511,382 downwards.
ATGCTCGAGGCCGCGCAGTTCACCGCGCCGGGTGGTGTCCACGGGCAGGCCCAACCGGTGCAGGGCTGCTCGCAACTCGACGGTCGAGTCCGGGTTGACGGCAAACCCGGCCGCCGCGTCCATCTCGGCGTTGAGCTCCAGGAGCGCCGGCGGTCGCCGACCGGCGGGGGGAGGTGCGCCGAGGGTGTGCTGCAGCAGGTCTGCGTAGATCGCGGCGTCGAAGGGCACGCCGACCTCGGACATCTCGGCCGCGGCCAGAGCGCCGGCCGAATCGGCCGCCACGAGCAGGCGCAGTGCGTCGTCGGAACCCACGCGGCGCTGCTGATCGTGCAGCGCGGCCGCCAGGGTGACCAGGTCCGCGGGGCGCGGCCGATCCTGTCCGAGCTCGAACAGCCCGGGCGCAACGTCGGCGACCGGCTGCGGGTCCGGCGGGACCGGACCGCCGGTGGCCCGGGCGAGCACCGCGGCGGCCCCGACCGGTTCACCGAAGCGGCCGTCCCGGCCGAGCAAAATCCTCTCCACCAGCCCCACGTCATACCCACGACCGAGCCGAACGCCGGCCGCCAGCAGTCGGGGGTAGAGGCTCGCCGTGGCGTCGAAGACCCACCTGGGCCCAGTGACGTCCAGCGCCGCGATCTCGGCCGGGCCGACACCCGCCGGCGCGGAGACCGGCTCGCCCCGAGTCGTCAGGGGCTGCACCCGAAAGCCCGCACGGTCGTCGGCCGCACCGACGATCGCGACGAACTCAGTAGCCACCACGCCGCACATTGTCGGCGCCGGACGCCCGACCGCCCCGGTGGGCCGATCAGAAGCGCCCGCCTACAGGCTCAGGCTCCGGGAACGGGTGCGGTAGTCCGGCGGCGACGGGTGGCGACGACGCCCAGGCCGACCGCCGCGACCACGGTGGCCACACCGAGACCCAGCTCGACCGGATGATCGATGGGGCCGGCGGACCCGCCGCCGGTGTTGGCGCTGCCCTTGGGCACGGCGGGCATCTGCGCACCGACGAACGCTCCGCACAGGGCCGGATCGGTGGCCTCGGCCGGCAGCGACGCCTTCAACTCACTCGCGCCCAGGACGTCGTCGTACGTGCCGTTGCCGTTGTAGTCGATGCCGTGCACCACCATCACCGCGGTGCCGTTCTTCATGGCCGCCACCACGGCCGGGTCCAGGTCGAAGCTGCGCTTGTAGAGGTAGGACGATCCGGTCGGGAACCGATCCACGGCCAGCGCGGAATTGGGCGAGGTGTCGCCGCTGAGCGTCAGGGACGTCCCGATCGACCCGTAGGACGGCGCGCCGTCGGACACCGTGATGGACGGATGTCCGTTGTGGTCCTTGGCTTGAGTGGGGCACTGGCCGGCCCCCCCGATGTGGATGTGAGCCGCGTGCACCGCATTGACCAACCCATTGATCTGCACCGTGAACTCGGCGGTATCACCGGTCAGGGTGATCCAGGCGGTCCCGTTCCCGGTCACCTTGTTCGCGGTGATCGGCTTGAGCGTGGCCAACCAGCCGGTCGCGGCCTCGGCGTGCGCGGCCGGGGCCCCGAACAGGGCCATCCCCGCGGCGATCGTCGCGGTACCGGCCATGGCCAGGAATCGACGCAACATGAAAACCCCTCTCACGTCCGACCGAGGTGCGGACCAGTGCGGTAACTTTGTGTCATAAGGCTGGGTATGTCTAGTGCAGTTTGTACCCCAATCGGGTACTTGTCAGTCACGCACGATGACTGGATACCAGGCTGGCGAACGCGACGATGTTGCTCTCGTAGCTATGGGCGTCCGGATCGAAGACGCCACCGCAGGTGATCAGACGCAGGCCGGCGTAGTCCAGATTCCCGTAGACCGTCGGGGTCGGGAAATCGTCTTTGGGATACGACCGGACGCCGTCGATGCGGAACACGGCCACAGTGCCGTCACCGCGGGTGATGTCGACCAGGTCGCCGGGCTTGAGATCTCCCAGGTGGTAGAAGACACCCGGTCCGTATTTCGCAGAATCGATGTGGCCCAAAATGATCGACGGACCCAGGGATCCCGGTGTGGGCGAGTATTTGTACCAGCCGGCCTTGGAATCCGGGTCATTCAAGTCGGGGACGGCGACGCTGCCGTCGGGGTTCAACCCCAATTGCAGCAGCGATGACGTCACACCCAGCGCAGGGATGGACAGGCTGACCGGAACCGATCCGGGCAGGATCAAACCCTTGGGTGCCGGGGCCGGATGGGTGACCGTGGTCGGGTGGGCGGAGCTCCGCGGAGCGCTTGCGCTGGGCCTCGGGGCGCTGCTGGCCTTCGGTGCCGGGCTGGTCGTCGGCTCCGTGCTGGGTGTGGCCGCGGTGGCCGACGGCGAGGTGGAGACCGACGGGGACGACGGCGCCGACGAGGAGGAGCCGCTGCCGGCGTAGGGGTCGATCGAGCCGGCGGCCGCGGCGGCCGGCTGCGGCGCACCCGGCCGGGAGGTACGAACGGCCACCACGATCAGTACGGCACCGACCAGGGCGAGCAGGACCGCGGCCAGCGCGATCCATCGGGCCGTCCGGCGCTTCGGAGTCGCCCGAGTGGGGTCGGCGGAGGTCATGCTGCCCCCTTCGGCCGGTGAGCGGTTGGCTTGGTCATCGTCCACCGACGGTATTCGCTGTCAAGGCCTGTGCGGCTTGCCCCGTTGATGCGCGTTGTCCGCACGCTGCCTCCACCGATCGGTGGAGGCAGGTCGAACCGGATGGTCGAGGCCGAACCGCCGGCGGCGGACGAACATAAGGGCATGACAACGACACCCGTGATCGATGTGCGGGACCTGCGCAAGAGCTACGGCAGCAAAACCGTGGTGGACGGGATCTCGTTCTCGGTCCAGCCCGGTGAGATCTTCGGGATCCTCGGGCCCAACGGTGCGGGCAAGACCACCACGGTGGAGTGCATCGGCGGGCTGCGGCACCGGGACGGCGGGACCATCACGGTGGCCGGCATGGATCCGGCCGCCGAGGGCCGGGAGTTCCGCGAGACCGTCGGGTTCCAGCTGCAGGAGGCCCGGCTGCCGGACAAGCAGACCGTGCGCGAGGCCCTCGAGCTGTATTCGGCCTTCTACAGCAGACCGCGGGAGTGGCGGGAGTTGATCGAACGCCTCGGGTTGGGCGCACAGGCCAACACCGCCTTCGCCAAGCTGTCCGGCGGGCAGAAGCAGCGGCTCTCGGTCGCCTTGGCCCTGATCGGCAACCCGCGGGTGGCCATTCTGGACGAGCTGACCACCGGATTGGACCCGGCCGCTCGGCGCGAGGTCTGGGGCCTGCTCGAGGACCTGCGCGGCACCGGCGTGACGCTGCTGCTGGTCAGTCACTTCATGGAGGAGGCCGAGCGACTCTGCGACCGGGTCGCGGTGATCGACCGCGGCCGGTTGGTCGCTCTGGACACACCGGAAGGTCTGGCCAGCGGCGTGCACAGCGACCAGCGGATGAGCTTCGAACCGAGCGGCCCGGTCGACGCCGAGCTGCTTCGCCGGCTGCCGTCCGTGCACGGTGTGACGGTCGGGGATCGGGTGGTGCTGACCGGGACCGACGATCTGGCCAGCAACGTGATCATCGCCCTGCACCAGGTCGGCGTGGCCGTTCGCCGACTGCGGGTCGACCAACCCAGTCTCGACGACGCCTTCGTCGCCCTGACCCGCGCCGCCGAACACGAACCCGAGGGAGCACCACGATGAGCGCCGCGACCGCCATGATCCGCAGCGAAGGCCGTCTGCTGGTCCGCAACCCCGGGGTCGTGCTCTGGTCGGTCGTGCTGCCGGTGGCCGCCGCCGTCGTCCTCGGCGCCCTCCCGGCCACCCGGCAGTCCCAGGCCTATTTGAACGGCACCAGTTTCTTCGCCGCCTACCAGCCGGTGATCGTGCTGTTCGCGATCGCGATGCTGGCCATTCAGGCCCTGCCCGACGTGCTCACCCGCTACCGCGAGATGGGCGTACTCAAGCGGCTGCGGACCACCCCGGCGTCGCCCGCTCTGCTACTGATTGCCCAGTTCGTGCTCATTTTGGGCGTCTCGGTGACGGCCACCGCGATCATCGTGGTCCTCCCCGCGTTCTTCGGAGCGCCACTGCCGGGCAACCCGGTCGGTTTCGTGCTTTCGTATCTGCTTGCCGCCTGGGCCTTCCTCGGCGTGGGCATGGTGCTGTCCAGCCTGTTCCGCAACGCCAAGGTGGCCGCCGGGTTCGGCACCATGCTGTTCTTCGTGCTGCAATTCTTCGCCGGGCTCTGGGTCCAGCGGCCGGCCATGCCGCCGCTGCTGCGGCACATCTCCGACCTGACCGCCTCCGGCGCGGCCTCCCAGGCCTTGGCCGACTCGGCCGCCGGGCACTGGCCGCAGCCGCTGCATCTTCTCGTGCTGCTGGTCTGGGGGATCGTGGCCAGCGCGCTTGCGGTGAAACTGTTCAGGTGGGAATGACCACCACCACGGAACCGCCCGACGACCTCTCGTCACCGGGCGTGGTCCTGCCTCGCTACAGCCCGTTGCGGCGACTCCCGGAGTGGGAGCCGCGTGGCGTCTGGCTGCGTGACCGACCCCAGCTGACCTGGCCGGACGTGGCCATTTCGGCCGAGTTGACCAGGCACCTGCTACGGGTGATCCTGCTGGTGGCGCTGATCCTGGCCGTGGTCACCTCGCTCGGCCGTCCGACTGCGCAGTTCGTCCTGGTCGGTCTGGGCGCGCTCAGCTGGGGGTTTCTGGAGTGGTGGCTGACCTGGGACCTGACCCCGATGGGGCGTCGGCTGGCCGTGGTGCTGGTGCAGTACGGCCTGGTCGCGGTGATGATCGCCGTCAACCCACTGGCCGGGATCTTCGGGTGGACGAGCTACATCATCTGCGGCACCCTGTTCACCGGTCCCCTCATGCTGGCCATGATGGCCGGCACCGTGCTGACCATGCTCGGCACCCAGGTGGGCGGGTGGCGGCACCTGAACTACAGCTGGGTGCTCACCGTGAGCCTGTATGTGTTCGACCTCCTGCTCGGGGTGGCCGTCGTGACCTTGGCCAACCGCCGCGAGGAGGCCGTCCTGCGGCGGGCCGAGACCACTCGGGCGCTGCTCTCGGCCCAGGCCGAAAACGCCGCGCTGCAGAGGGAACTCGTGGAGCAGGCCAGGCAGGCCGGAATTCGGGACGAGCGGGCTCGACTGGCCCGCGAGCTGCACGACACGGTGGCCCAGGGCCTGGTGGCGATCGTCACCCAGCTGGAGGCGGCGGAGTCGGGAAACCCGGCCCTCCGGGTGGAGAAGGCCCGGGACCTGGCCCGGCAGAGTCTGCGCGACGCGCGCCGGGCCGTGCAGGCACTGTCGCCGGTGGAACTGGAAACCGGTGGCCTGGACGCAGCGCTGGCCGATCTGGTGCCCCGCTGGGCGGCCCTGCACGATCTGACCGCGACCGTCGAGATCGTCGGGCAGCCCGGCCACAGCGCCGCCGACGAGGAGTTGGTCCGCATCTGCCAGGAGGCGTTGTCCAACGTGGCCCGGCACGCAGCGGCGCACCGGGTCGTGGTCAGCCTGACCTACGCCGGCGACGAAGTGGTGCTGGATGTCGGTGATGACGGCCGTGGTTTCGACACCGGACGCCCCGGAGGTCACGGGCTGCGGGGGATGGCCGAGCGGGTCCGGCGGGTCGGGGGTCGGCTGACGGTGGACTCGGAGCCGGGCTCCGGGTCGGTCATCAGCGCGGCGGTGCCCCGGTGATCCGGCTGGTGGTGGTGGATGACCACCCGGTGGTCCGGGACGGCATCAAAGGCATGCTGGACGCTGATCCCCGCTTCACCGTCGTCGGCGAGGCGGCGGACGGACACGAGGCGTTGGCCCAGGTCAGAGCGCTCGACCCGGACCTGGTCCTGCTGGATCTGCGGATGCCCGGGCTGGACGGGGTCGGCGCCATCCGGGCGTTGCGGGCCACGTCGGCCACCCGGCCGCGGATCCTGGTGTTGACCACCTACGACACCGATCGGGACATCCACACCGCCATCGATGCCGGCGCCGACGGCTATCTGCTCAAGGACATGACCAGGGCCGAGCTGGCCGACGCGGTGGCCCGGGCGGCCACCGGGCAGAAGGTGCTCACCCCGGCCGCGGTGCAGTCGCTGATGGATCGGAACCGGACGGAGCAGCTGACCGAGCGGGAGGTCGAGGTGCTGCGGGCCCTGGCCGACGGGGGCACCAACCGGGAGGTGGCCCGCCGGCTACTGGTCAGCGAGGCCACGGTGAAGACCCACCTGATCCGGCTCTACATCAAGCTCGGGGTGCGCGACCGGGCCGCCGCCGTCCGGGTCGCCTTCGAGCGCGGCCTGATCACTTAATCTGGGCGCCGTGGCCACTCCCGCGACCCCCGAGCCCGACGACAAGGATTGGACCTGGGTGCTGGACCGGCCATGTCCGGAGTGTGGGTTCGACGCCGCCGAACTCATCCCCGACGAGTTCGCCGACCGACTGCAGCTGGCCGCGCGGGCGTGGCAGCAGGTCCTGCGCCGGCCCGACGTGCGCACCCGTCCCGGGCCCACGGTGTGGTCGCCGCTGGAGTACGCGTCGCACGTGCGGGACGTCTACGCGCTGTTCGCGCAGCGGGCCAGACTCATGCTCGAGCAGGACGACCCGCAGTTCTCGAACTGGGACCAGGACGCCACGGCGCTGGAAAAGCATTACTGGGAAGGCGACGTCGCCGAGGTCGGGGCGGAGCTGATGGGGGCCGCGGCGGGCGCGGTCGGGGTGTTCGCCACCGTCGAGCCGGACCAGTGGGCCCGGACCGGCCGCCGCTCCAACGGCTCGGTCTTCACCGTCGACACCCTCGGCCGCTACTTCCTGCACGACGTGGTCCATCACCTGCACGACGTAGGTTGATCAGCGCGAGAAACGGGTCAGGGGACCGCGGCCAGGAAGACGAAGGCGGCCAACAAAACCAGGTGCACCCCGCCCTGCAGCCGGGTGGCCCGTCCGGGGATCACCGTCAGCGTGCTCACCGCCACGGTCAGCACCAGCAGCGCGATCTGGACCGGGCCCAGGCCCAGGTCGAGCGGACCCGAGAACCAGATCTCGGCCACGGCGATGGCCGGAATGGTCAGCCCGATGCTGGCCATGGCTGACCCGTAGCCCAGATTCAGGCTGACCTGCAGCTGATTGCGACCGGCGGCGCGCACGGCGGCCAGCGTCTCCGGCGCCAGGACCAGCAGCGCGATGATCACGCCGACGAACGACTCCGGCAGCCCGGCCGCCTCGACGCCGTGCTCGATGCTGGGCGACTCCACCTTGGCCAGACCGACCACGGTCACCAACGACACCATCAGCAGGGCCAGCACGATCAATGCCTCGCGGTTGGACGGTGGACTGGCGTGTTCCTCGTGGGCCGCTTCGCCGTCCGGCCCGACGGGCAGGAAGAAGTCCCGGTGGCGCACGGTCTGGGTCACGATGAACAGCGCATACAACAGCACCGACATCACCGCCGCGAAGGCCAGCTGGGGTGGCGAGAAGCGCGGCCCGGCGGTCCTGGTGAAGGTCGGCAGCACCATGGTCATCGTGGCCAGGGTGGTGACTGTGGCCAGCGCTGCCCCGGTGCCCTCGGAGTTGAACGAGGCGGTTCCGAAACGAATCGCTCCGGCCAGCACCGACAGGCCGACGATGCCGTTCATGGTGATCATGACGGCCGCGAACACGGTATCCCGGGCCAGCGTGCTGGCGTCTTCCCCGCCCGAGGTCATCAGGGTCAGGATCAGGCCGACCTCGATGATGGTGACCGCGACGGCCAGCACCAGCGACCCGAGCGGCTCACCGACGCGGTGGGCCAATACTTCCGCGTGCTGGACGGCGGCCAGCACCGAGCCGGCCAGCACCACAGCCACGACAATGACGACGACCAGCGGCGGATGCCGGCCCCAGACCACCACCAACACAAGCACCGCTGCCAGGGGGGCCAGGGTGCTCCAGCGCATCCACCACGGTCGGGGCCCGGCGGCCTTCGGGGAGTCGGTCTCGGTCGCCATGCGTTTCAGGCTAGAGAGCGAGACGCCATTTCCGTGGAGCGGGTGACGAGAATCGAACTCGCGCTATCAGCTTGGGAAGCTGAAGTTCTGCCACTGAACTACACCCGCGGAACCGCCCGATCACTATAACCGCGGTTCAGCGGCCCTCGGCCAGGCACCAGCTCAGCGCCCAGGGCCAGGGTCCGAAGCCGGAATCAGGGGTGATGTGCCCGGCCCCGGGCAGCACGAGGGCGGTCAGCCCGAGCGGATCCCCGTACCGGGTCTGCACGCCGTCGGCGTTGTAGGGGTCGTTGTCCGACCCGATCAGCATGATCTCGCCCGCGCTGGCCCGGACCGCGGACCCGTCCGGGGTGCCGATGCGGAAGGTGGCGGCCGCCTCGGGGACGGCTTCGGACGCCGGCGGGGCGACCAGCAGCAGCCTCTCGACCGGGTCGACGCTCCCGGCGGCGTGGAAGAAGAGCAGGCAGGACAGCGAGTGACAGACCACCGTGGTGACCCCGACCAGCTCGGTCCGCAGCGTGTCCAGCCAGCGGTCCAGCAGTGGCGCGTCCGCGTCCGGCAGCTGCGGGTAGCGGACCTCGACGCCCTCCTGGACCAGGCCGGCGGCCAGCAAGAACTGCCAGTGCTGGGGCGGCCGATGGTTCTGCACACCGTGCAGGATCAACACGGTCACGGCGATCCGGCCCGGTGGTGCATCCAGACGTTCGCCTCGACGTAGACGGCGTGGTCGTGCTCGACGTCGCCCAGCACCGGGTTCAGCCCGCCCTCGACGTACACCGGACCGGAGGTGTCGAACGGCAGCCCGGTCCATTCCCGCCAGCTGGCCAGGGTGCCGGTGATGGTCATGGCCAGCGGGCAGACCTTGACGATCCGGGCGCCCATCCGGACGTGGGTGCGCAGCCAGGGGTCTTCGGGCAGGCCGTCCGGTCGCATCCGTCGCACGTAGTCGGACATGGCCATGTCGGGGAACAGATGCTTGCGGTTGGGTCTGACCGGCCCGAACAGATCAGTCAGACCGAACCGGACCATGTTGTCCAGGGCCGCCTGCAGCAGCACCGTGCTGAACCCGGTGCCCTGCCGCTCGGCCACCACCCGCGCCTCGAGCAAGGACACCGCGGTCGGCGCCCGGCCGCGGCGATGATCGGCGAAACCGCGTTCCATGACTGCTTCCCAGCCCCGCTCGGGCAGGTCGTCGTCGGTGCCGTCCCAGACGAACGGGAGCGCGTTGACCTTGCCGACCAACTCCCCGTCGTCCATCGCGACCAGTTGGTACTCGGGGAAGGTGTCGGGCAGCCGGCCGAAGTAGACGGTCGGGTCGTGCAGCATGAATTCCGGCCAGTCATTGGCCATGTCCCACATCGGCCTGATCAGGTCGGGCCGATCGGCCAGGGTGTGGATCTCGATAGTCATGAAACGGTCACCGCGCGGTCGGGTCGCGGCGGAAGTTCAGGTAGGACCTGGACGGGGTCGGTCCGCGTTGGCCCTGGTAGCGCGAGCCGTAGACGGACGAGCCGTAGGGGTGCAGCGAGGCCGAGGTCAGCCGGAACAGGCACAGCTGACCGACCTTCATGCCCGGCCACAAGATGATCGGCAGGTTGGCCGCGTTCGAGAGTTCCAGGGTGATGTGCCCGGTGAAGCCGGGGTCGATGAAGCCCGCCGTGGAGTGGGTCAGCAGCCCGAGCCGGCCCAGTGAGGACTTGCCCTCGAGCCGCCCGGCCAGCGTCTCCGGCAGGGTGACCGCCTCGAAGGTGGAGCCGAGCACGAACTCGCCCGGGTGCAGCACGAACGCCTCGCCCTCGGCGACTTCGACCAGCGAGGTCAGCTCGTCTTGCTGGATGGCGGGATCGATGTGGGTGTAGCGGGAGTTGTTGAACACCCGGAACAACCGGTCGAGCCGCACGTCGATGCTGGCCGGCTGGATCAGGGTGGCGTCGAACGGGTCGATGACCAGCGACTTCGCCTCGATCTCGGCCAGCAGATCGCGGTCGGAGAGCAGCATGGTGGGTGAGCTTAACGGGACCGTCGGTGTGCCGTTCTATGGTCGCGGGCATGAGCCTGAGAATCGAACAACTGAACATCGACGCGCACGACCCGGACGCGTTGAGCCGGTGGTGGGCCCGGGTTCTCGGCTGGACGGTCAGGCACGATCCGCGGGATCCGGACGAGTGGCCGGTTGTGCCGCCGGCGCCGGAGGACGGACCCGAGCTGCTCTTCGTCGCAGTCCCCGAGATCAAGATGGTCAAGAACCGGTTGCACCTGGATCTGCGGCCGGACGACCAGGGCGCCGAGGTCGATCGGCTGATCGCCCACGGCGCGACTCGGGCGAATGTGGGGCAGGGCGAGCAGACCTGGGTGGTACTGGCCGACCCGGAGGGGAATGAGTTCTGCGTGCTCAGCGGGAGACCTCCCGCACCGAGTTACTCGCCAGTAACATAGCCGGGTGCCCGGCGCTCGACGCGGTACGGAAGGGTGGGCAGCGTGACCGTCCTGTCGTGGGTGGCCGGCCCGGTGGCCGCGGCGTTCATCCTGGTCGGCTTCGGGATGCTCGGGCAGGCGGCGGTGCGCATCTACCGGCTGATGCGGCTCGGCCAGCCCGATCCGACGCGTGTGGCGCCCGTCGGCGCCCGGCTGAGGACGCTGGCGACCGAAACCCTCGGGCACACCCGGATGCTCAAGTGGGGTTTCATCGGGGTCGCCCACTGGTTCGTCATGGTCGGTTTCGGGGCCCTGGTGCTGACCCTGGTCGAGGCGGTCGGGGAGACCTTCAATCCCCGCTTCGAGATCCCCTGGCTCGGCCATCAGGCCTGGTACGGGCTGTTCGTCGAGCTCATCGCGCTGACCACGGTGCTGGGCATCGGCACCCTGATCGTGGTCCGGCAGATCTCCCGACGACGGGCCCGCTCCCGCTTCGAGGGTTCCAATTTCGGGCAGGCGTACTTCGTCGAGGCAGTCATCCTGACCATCGGGTTCTGCATCTTCGGCATTCGGGCCTTCAAATGGTCCACCGGAAATCTGCCCTACCCGCGCTGGGCGGCCCCCATCTCGGCCGCGATCGGCGACGTCCTGCCGGCCTGGCTGTGGGCCATCACGGTGATCGCGTTGGTCAAGGTCATCGTCTCCATGGTCTGGGCCATCGTCATCGCCCGGAACCTGAAGATGGGCGTGGCCTGGCACCGCTTCCTGGCCCTTTTCAACATCTACTTCAAGCGCAGCGGGTCTGCGCTCTCGGTCGGCGGCACCGCGCTGGGCGGCCTGAAGCCGATGATGAGCGGCGGTGAGCCCCTGGACTTCGAAAAAGCCGACCCGGAGACCGATCTGTTCGGCGTGGGGAAGGTTGAGGACTTCTCCTGGAAGGGCTGGCTGGATTTCTCCAGCTGCACCGAGTGCGGCCGCTGCCAGTCCCAATGCCCGGCTTGGAACACGGCGAAGCCGTTGTCCCCCAAGCTGTTGGTGCTCTCGCTGCGCGATCACGCGCACGCCAAGGCGCCGTATCTGGCGGCCGGCGGGTCCGGCATGTCGGAGGAGGCCAGGGCCAGGCTCGCCCACGAGAATCCCTTGGCTCTGCTCGAAGCCGACCGTCCGCTGGTCGGCTCGGCCGAAGCGAACGGCGTCATCGACCCCGGCATCCTGTGGGACTGCACCACCTGTGGCGCCTGCGTCGACCAGTGCCCGGTCGACATCGAGCACGTCGACCACATCGTCGACATGCGCCGCAACCTGGTCATGATCGAGTCGGAGTTCCCGTCCGAGCTGGCCGGGCTGTTCCGGAACCTGGAGAACAAGGGCAACCCGTGGGGGTCGGCGCAGCGCGACCGGCTGGAATGGGCCAAGGGTCTTGACTTCGAGATTCCCGTGGTCACGGACCAACTGGAACCGGACCACGAGTACCTGTTCTGGGTCGGCTGCGCGGGCGCGTTCGACGATCGGGCCCGCAAGACCACCCGCGCGGTGGCCGAGCTGCTGTACATGGCCGCCGTCGGCTTCGCGGTGTTGGGTCAGGGGGAGACCTGCACCGGAGATCCGGCCCGACGGGCGGGGAACGAGTTCCTGTTCCAAATGTTGGCCCAGCAGAACGTGGAGACGATCAACGCCGCATTCGGCGAGCGCACCCAGCGCAAGGTGGTGGTCACCTGCGCGCACTGCTTCAACACGCTGGCCAACGAGTACCCGACGCTCGGCGGCGACTACGAGGTGGTGCACCATACCCAGCTGCTGAATCGGCTGGTGGTCGAGAAGCGCCTGACCCGCAAGCCGGTGCCGCCGACCCGAACCGCGACGCGGGTGACCTACCACGACCCCTGCTACATCGGCCGGCACAACCAGATCTACAGCCCGCCCCGGGAGCTCATCGAAGCCTCCGGTGCCGAACTGGAGGAGATGCCTCGCAACGCGGCCCGCGCTATGTGCTGCGGCGCCGGCGGGGCCCGCATGTGGATGGAGGAGAAGGCCGGCAAGCGCATCAATCTGGAACGCACCGACGAGGCGCTGGCCACCGGAGCCGAGAAGATCGTCACCGGCTGCCCGTTCTGCAAGGTCATGCTGTCCGATGGGCTGACGGCTCGTCAGGGAGAGGCGCAGGGCGAGGGGGTCGAGGTGCTCGACGTGGCCCAGGTGCTGCTGGCCGGGGTGAAGGGTTCGGACTCGGCCTGATCGTGGCCACTGCCAGCCCGGCCGCCGCCACGAGCACGATGGCCGCACCGGGCAGGGGGAGCGCGGAGGCGCCGGCCCGGGCGGCCACCGCGCCTGCTAGGGCCGCTCCGATCGCGATGCCACCGTTGAACAGCACCGGAATCAGCGCACCGGCCATTGTGCGGTGCCTGTCCCCTGCTTGACGAAGGATGAAGGTCTGGGCCAGGGCGGGCAGGGCGCCGGAGGTCAGGCCCCACAAGCCGACCGCGGCGAGCCCCGCAGCGGGCGGCAGGATCTGCGCGATGCGGATGGCTACCAGGCTCACCGCGATCGCTGCGGTGGTCACCACCAGCGCGATCCCGGTGCGCTCCCGGACCCGGCCGGCGAGGGCGATGCCGGCTGCGGGGGCGAGGCCGAAGACGAGCAGAAGTCCGCTCAACCCGCCTGGCACGACGGCGGCCGCGGGTGCGGCCAGCACCGTGATGTAGGTGTACGTGCCGTAATGCCCGACCAGAGCAACGGCGACCAGGCCGGTGATCAGCAGCAACGGCAGCGCGCCCGCGGCCCGGGAGGGCTGCGGGACTGAGCGACCCGAGCGTTCCGAGCTTGCTGAGCTTGCTGAGCTTGCTGAGCTTTCCGGGGCCGACTGGCCGCCCTGCCCGGCCGGCACCAGCGTTCGAACCAGCAGCCCGATGACCGCGGCGAGGACGGCCAGCGCAGCGAAGGCCGTCCGCCAGCCGGCCGCGTCAGCCAGCAACCGGCCCAGCGGCGTACCGAGGACGACCCCGCCGGTCGCGCCGCCCAGCACGATGGACACCGCGGTCCCGAGCTGACGATCGGTGACCAGGGCGGCGACATGAGAGTTCACCGTGGCCCACAACAGTCCGACGGCGACCGCACCGACGAGCCGGGCGGCCACGGCAGCGGGGTAGTTCGGGGCGGCGGCGGTCAACCCAGCCGATACCGCCAGAGCGAGCATTCCGGTCACGATCAACGACCGTCGGTCGAACCTCCGGGTCAGGCGGACGAGCGGGAGGCTGGTGATGACGACGACCGCAGCCCAGAGCGACACCAGCTGCGCTGCTCGGGCGTCGGTGGTCGACAACCCGCGGCTCATCGGCTGCAGCACGGCGGTCGGCAGCATCTCGGCCGTGACCATGGCGAACGTGGCGATCCCGAGAACCACCAGCGGTTGCCGCGGCAAGCGTGGCTCGACGGTGGGCGACGTCGATGTGATGCTCATGCGACCGACGCTAGACATTCACACTAATGTCAATGTCAAGGCGGCTAGCAGAGACCGGCGTCACACCTGAAACCGAAGGATGCGCTGATGAAGATCGGTGAGCTGGCGGAGCGAACAAGGGTGGCGACCCGCCTGGTGCGGTACTACGAACAACAGGGCCTGCTGGCGCCCGCCCGGGCCGAGAACGGTTACCGCACCTACACCCAAGAGCACGTCGAGCAGGTCAGCCGGATCGCCGGCCTGGTCCAGGCGGGTCTACCCACCCGGCTGGTCAAGGTGCTGCTCGAGGTGGAGGACGCCGAGGCTCGTGCGGACGAAACCTGCCCGCTCGAGCTGGCCGAGATGCTCGAGATCGAGCTGGCCGCGCTCAACGGCCGGATTTCCTGCCTGACCCGCAGCCGCGACACGATCCACTCGTTCATCGAGCGCACCTGCACGCAGATCGACGAACGCGGGGCCGTACGTGCCCCCCGCTGAGTTGATCATGGCTTTCAGGTCGATTCCCGCGGCGTGTCTTGACAACACGCGGGGTGCAACCCGCAGGAATCCCATGATCAACACGAACCGGGGAGCAAGGGGGGCTCAGAGGAACTCAGAACCGGCCGCCGCCACCGCCGAAGTCTCCGCCCCCGCCGCCACCGCCACCGAAGCCACCGCCTCCGCCGAACCCACCGCCGCCACCGAAGCCGCCGTAGCCGCCCTGGTGGTTGCCGCCGCCGGAGAGAATGCCACCCAGGACTCCGCCCAACACCGCTCCGCCGAAGCTGCCGCCGAAGCCGCCGCCACCCCGGTATCCGCCGCCGCCGCCCCAGCCGCCACCGCCACCGAAGCCGCCGAACGAGTCATTGTCGCTGCTGGCCAGGTCCAGGGCCTGGTTGGCCAGCGACTCGGCCTGCCGTGCCTCGGCCAGCGCGTCCGAGGGCGCGGTCGCAGCGAGCGCCTGCGCCTGATCCAGGTGTCGCACAGCCTCGGCCAGCCGGGTCCGGGCCTGGGTTCCGACGGCGCCCCTCCGGGTGGACAAGTAGCTGTCGGTCCGTTCGATGGTCTGCTGGGCCGAGTTGATGACGGTCAGCAGGCTCGCCGACGCCTTGCTCGTGTTCTGCTGCGCGGTCCGAGTGTCGGCCAGGATCACGTCCAAGGCCTGGTCGGCGTCACGGATCCGCTGCAGCGCGACGATCGGGTTGCGTAGTCCGGCCGGACCGGCCACGGCGTCCAAAGCGGACTGCACCTGATCCAGTCGCTGGGTCAGCGCGGCGCCCGCGTCACCCGTCGAGGCCTGGGCGAAGGCGCTGCGGGCGGCGGCCAATTCGGCGTCCACCGGTGCCCGCGCCGCATCCAGCTGACCGACCGACTGGGCCAGGTCGGCCCCGAGCTTGTCGATCGCGTCCAGCAGGGTTTGGGCCTGCCCGACCGCCTCCTGCGCGGCCCGGGCATGCACCGCACTCTCGGTCTGATCGGTGGTCGGGCCGAGTTCGGCCAGCGTCTGCCGGGCGAAGTCGAGTCGGGCGGTCGCCTGAGCCGGGTTGTCGGCGACCGAGGTGAGTGCGGCCGGCGCGTACTGCTGGTTCAGCTGCGCCAACTGGGCGGTCGTCGACGGAATGCGGGTGGCCTGCGCGTCGATCTGCTGGGGCAGCCCGGCCAGCACCGCAGGCAGCCGGTTCTTGATGTCCAGCAGAGCATCGAAGCGCTGACTCTGCTGGTCCAGAGCCCGGTCCGCGGCCTGGCAGAGCTCGATGATCTGTGTCATCCAGGCTCGCCGGGTGGCCTCGTCCTCGGGTACGTCGTCGTCGATCTCCTGGCGCAGCGTGAACGCCTGGGTGAGTGAGGCGCGCGCCTGGTCGAAGGCCTGCTTGAAGTCGGCCACGGCGGGTTGACCGAAGGTCTGCCCGGCCAGGTCGAGTTGGGCCTGGGACGTCCGGACGGCGTTGTCCGTGTCGATGAGTATCTGCACGCTGCGCTGGGAGAGCTGGTCGTACGGCTCCGGTGCCGGCCCGGTGGGCTGCGCCGGCGTCTGTTCCGGTTCGGTGCCCTGCTCCCTGCGCTTGCGAAGGCGGGTGTAGAGGAAGATCACCCCGACGATGATCACCACCCCGATGATGATGAACAGCAGACCCTTGCCGTTGCTGGACGAGCCGGCGGCCGATTCCAGGGAGTTCGCCGCGGCGACCGCCGCGCCGGCCCAGTCCCCCTGCGCAACTTTGGGTTTGATGTCGTCGAGGTAGATCGAGTTGAGCTTGGCCGAGGACAGGGTGGAGGACGAGGCACCGAAGTACGCCGCGCGATCGACGGTGGCCACGGTCAACAGCACGTCGTTGCTGCCCAGTTGGGACGTCGAAAAGGTCTGCGAGGCCCAGTTCTGCGGTGTCGTCGGGTCGGTGAAGTGGTCGACGTAGACCACCCAGAGCTGGATCTTGTCCTTGTTCAGCAGCGAGGTCTGGGCGTTCTGGACGTCGGAGGTGCGCGAACCCAGCGCACCGACCTGGTCGACCAGTGGTCCCGACAATCGAAACGGCGCCGTGGCCTGAGCGGACGGGGCGACGAAGAACAGCGCACCGATCACCCCGACCAGCGCGAGCAGCCGCCGGCCGATCCTGTCCATGGCTGACCCCTTCGTTTCCCACCGAGTTCCGAGCCTCGACCCTATCCGTGGCGCTCTACCCTGGGCTGGTGACCAGCCCGGAGCAGCCTGAGCCCGAGATCATCGATGCCGAGATCGTGACCGACCCGCCCGGCTCGGTACCCCCGGGCGCGGCCTTTGCCCCGGTGCCCGGTCTTGATTACACCGACGCCGGTGTCCCCACCCTGGACTACGTGCGCGACAAGGTCGCGGGCCGACTCGGGACGGCCCAGGGCAGCGCCGAACTCGCCGAAGCCGCCGCCGACCGCGGTCGCGAGCAGACGATGGCCCAGCGGGAGGCCGATCGGGAGAAGGCCGCCGCGGATCGGCTGGCCCAGATCCGGGCTTCCCTGCAGAAGTAGTCGCTCTTCCCTGCTCTTGCGGGTCTGCACAACGGTTTCGTCTTCCCGCAACGGTTTCCGCGCGCTGAAGTCGTTGCGGGAAGCAGAACACGTTGCGGGAAGCGGGCTCATCCCGATCACTACAGACCAGGCGGGCAACTGTTTGTCCGCCGGGACGAGTTCAGCTCTGCCGGTTGGCCGGGTTGAAGCCGAAGGCGCTGCCATCCCCCTCGGCCCGGATCACGTGGGTCACGGCGTTGATCAGGGCCAGGTGAGTGAAGGCCTGGGGGAAGTTGCCCAGATGACGCCCGGTGGTCGGGTCGAGTTCCTCGCCGTAGAGCCCGAGCGGGGAGGCGTGCGAGAGCAGCCGCTCGCACAGGGCATGGGCCCGGTCCAGTTCGCCGATTTCGACCAGGGCCGAGACCAGCCAGAACGAACAGATGGTGAAGGTGCCCTCTTCGCCGGACAGGCCGTCGTCGGTCTCCTCGACCCGATACCGCAGCACCATGCCGTCGTGGGTGAGTTCATCCGCAATCGCCAGCACGGTGTTCCGGATCCGCGGGTCCTGTTTGGGCAGGAACCTCAGCAGGGGTGCCAGCAGCAGTGAGGCGTCCAGGGCGGTGCTGCCGTAGCGCTGGACCAGCACCCCGCGTTCGTCGACCCCGTTGGCCAGCACATCGGCGTGGATCTCGTCCGCGACGGCCTGCCACCTGTCGGCCATGTCGTGCGAGTCGTGCAGTTGGGCCAGCCGCACCCCGCGGTCCAGGGCCACCCAACACATGATCTTGCTGGCGGTGAAGTGCTGGGGCTCGCCCCGGACCTCCCAGATCCCGCGGTCGGGTTCGCGCCAGTGCGCCGCCGCCTGCTCGACCTGGGTCTTCACGATCGGCCACAACTCTTCGGGCAGCTGGTCGCGGGAGCGGGCGTGCAGGTAGATCGAGTCCAGCAGCGCCCCCCACACATCGTGCTGCTGCTGGTTGAAGGCGCCGTTGCCGATCCGGACCGGGCGGGAATCGTCATAACCGGTGAGGTGGTCGAGGGTGGATTCGGTCAGGTTCTTCTCCCCGCCGATGCCGTACATGACTTGCAGCGATTCCGGGTGATCTTTGGCCACGTCGTAGATGAAGAAGAAGAAATCATTGGCCTCACGATCGAACCCGAGCGTGTACAAACCCCACAACGCGAAGGTCGAATCGCGAATCCAAGAATAGCGATAATCCCAGTTGCGTTCTCCACCAGGAGTTTCCGGCAGCGACGTGGTGGCCGCCGCGAGCAAGGCACCGGTCGGCGCGTAAGACAAACCCTTCAGCGCCAATGCCGAAGACTGCAGGTAGGCGCGCCACGGATGGTCGGGGAACGTACCCTGGGTCAACCATTCCCGCCAGTATTCGCCGGTGCGCCACATCTGTTCCTCGGCTTCGGCCATCGTGGTCGGGCCGGGCAGCTCGGAGAAGGTCAAGGCGACGAAATGGGAGTCGCCCTCGATCATCTTGGTCCGGGCCAGGGCGATCCGGCCCTCGACGCCCATGCGCATCGAACTGGTCAGGGTGAGCGTGGGCTGACCCTCGGCGGCGGCCTGGACGACGCTGTAGCCGCCCTCCGGATAAGCCCAGTGCGCGCCGACCCGGGCGTAGTCGAACACCGGCTCGCAGGCCAGCGACAGGTCGACAGTGCCGTAGATGCACTTGACGGTGCGCAGCAGGCAGTGCACGGCGTCAACATCGGTGGGGGAGCGGCGATGCGTCTTGGATCGGGTCTCGACGTTGTGCCAGGGCCCGACCACGAGCGCGTCCCGGATGATCAGCCAGCCCGTCGGGGTTTGCCAGGTCGTCTCCAGCACGAGCGTGCCGGGCAGGTAGCGACGGGCGGCGGGTACCGCAACCCCGAAGGGCCCCAACCGGTACGAGCCGCCGGAGCGGTCCAGCAAAGCCGTGAACACGCTGGGTGAATCGGGGCGGGGAATGCACAACCACTCCACCGCTCCGGACGGTGCGATCAGGCAGTTGGTCTCGCAGTCGGACAGGAAGGCGTAGTCGGCGATGTTCGGGAACGTCCCGCCCGCCGTCTGGTGGTGGTGACGCTGGGTCGACACCGGTGCGTCGTGGTCGACCGGCGCAAGCTCGGCGACCGGCATGGCCCCGTCCTGGGTCTGGCCGTCCGGGTCGTGCGTCGTCCTGGTGGCCATGGCGTGCCTTTCCGCGGACCGGAGATCGTGACGCCCGGCACGCTACCTGCGCCGTTCCGTGCCCGCGCGATCGGCCTGTCGCCCGCCGGTCAGCGTCGGCAGTGCGGATTACACTCCCGCGGCATGTCCGAGCAGCGGCTGGTGGCCCTGATTCGCGGGATCAACATAGGTAAGAACAATCGTTTGGCCATGGCGGATCTGCGCGGTCTGATCGAGTCGGCCGGCGGCGTAGACGTGAAAACAGTGCTGCAGAGCGGGAATGCGGTGTTCACCGGGTCGGGCCGCGCACGTGATTGGCAGCATCGGCTGAGTCAGGCCCTGACCGGTCATGGGTTGACGGTGCCGGTGATCGTGCGGACCACGGCGGCGCTAGAAGAGGCGGTCGGGGCCGACCCGTTCGGCGACATGGCCACCGACGCGAGACTGCACCTGCTCGGCTTCCTCTCCGCCACCCCGGCCGCGTCCGCGTTGACCGCCCTGGACAAGACCGTCGAGCAGCGACAGATCAAGGGCGGCAAAGACTCAAGGGACCAGTACAAGATTGTCGGGGACCACGTCTACCTGTGGTGCCCGATCAACGTGCACGAATCGATCTTCGCCACCGTCAACTGGGACGCGAAGCTGGGCGTGGACGTGACCATGCGCAACTTCGCCACCGTCGAGAAACTGTTGGCGATCGCCTAGATCTTGCTCAACTCGGACAGGAGTTCTTTCTCGGCCGCCTGGAAGAAACTCCCCTGCTGATCGGCGCCGACCTGGACCAGGGCGACGTCGGTGTACCCGGCGTCGGCGAACGTGCGCACCGCCTCGACGACCGCGGAAACGTCGTCACCGCAGGGGATCTGCTCAGCCACGTCTTCGGGCCGAACGGCCTTCGAGGCGGCCGCGAAGTGGTCGGGGCCGGGTAGTTCCGCGTTGATCTTCCAACCGGCCATGCCCCAGCGGAACAACCGGTGGGCGCGCTCGACGGCGGCGTCGCGGTCAGAATCCCAGCTGATCGGCAGCTGCCCGACCTTGCGGCTGGACTTGTGCGAACCGGCGGCATCCCACCACTTTCCCAATTCCGGTTCCGGGTCGATGGCGATCATCACCTCGGCCAGCGGGGCGAAAAGTTCGCACGACTGCCGGCCCGACACGGCGATACCGATGGGCACCCGGACGTCCGGCAGGTCCCAGAGCTTGGCCGAGTCGACCCGGTAGTGGGTGCCGGAGAAATTGACCGGCCCGCCGTCGAACAGGTCCCGAATGATCTGCGTGGCCTCGACCAGCCGCGCCTGGCGGGTGTCGGCGCCGGGCCAGCCCGACCCGAGGATGTGCTCGTTGAGGTTCTCACCCGAGCCCAGCCCGAGGGTGAACCGGTTGCCGCTGATGATCTGCAGGGTGGCGGCCTGCTGGGCCACCACGGTCGGGTGGTATCGAAAGGTCGGGCAGGTCACGTAGGTCATCAACGGCAACGTGTCGGTGGCCTGGGCGACCGCGCCGAGGGTGACCCAGGCGTTGGGCGAGTGGCCCATCTCCTTCAGCCAGGGGAAGTAGTGGTCGCTACTGACCGCGAACTCGAAGCCGGCGGCCTCGGCGCCCACGGCGTGGTCGATCAACTCGCGCGGGCCGGCCTGTTCGGTCATCAAGGTGTAGCCGATGGAAACCATGTCCGGCCCGGTTGCCCGTACGCCGGGCGGGAAAACGGCGCGCTGTCGCACCCGCCGGGATGAATGCCTACTCGGTCGCGGTCAGGGCGGTTGCGACGGCCGCGGCGCCCGGGTCGCCGAGGACGATCGAGTAGTGGTTCGTGTCCTCGACGTCGGTCCAGCTGACGTGGGGGTGGGCCGCCATCCAGGCCCGCAGATCGTCGATCGGGTACATCCCGCCCGGTTCGTCCATCAGGCCACGGGGGGCACGCAGGAACCGCACGGGCTGGGTCAGGTCGGGCCAGGCGCGATCCACGGGTCCTCCTGCATACATGTCCGGATAGTCGGTCGCGACGAGTTCGGCGGAGCAGGCGGGGCGGAACGGCGGGCCGTCGGGATCCAGGTCGTAGTCGATGTAGTCGGCGATGACGTCGGTCCACAGTCCGGCGAAGGCGGGATGGGCCCGCCAGTAGTCGCGGTAGGCGGCCTGGCTGGGGAAGGTCATGGTCAACCGGGCGACCGCGGGACCCAGCGATGAGGCCATCGCGGTGGGCAGATCCATGCCGGCCGGCAGGGTGAACGGGATGCCGCCGTCGAGGAGCAGTAGCGCGGGCACCGACTCCGGGCGTTGGGCGGCCACCAGCACGCTCACGAACGCGCCCATGGAGTGGCCGACCACCAGGTCACACCGCCCGCCGGTCAGGGCGTCGAGCACGGCCCAGCAATCCTGGGCGTGCACGGGCAGCCCGGACGGACCCGGCAGCGACCCGCTCCGGCCTCGCCCGCGTAGATCGGGGGCCACGAGCAGGACCCCGGGCGGGAGGTGGGGGACGAGAAGGTCCCAAGCCCGGTGGGTCGAGGTGATGCCGTGCACGGCCAGGATCACCCGCTCGGTCGGGCCGTCGGTGCGCCAGGACCCCACCCGCAGCGTCCCGCCGGGTACCGCGACGTCGTGCGTTTCGTAGCTCATCGCGCGCTCCATCCGCCGTCCAGGGTGTAGCTGGCGCCATTGGCCAGTCCGGCGCTGGCCCCGCACAGCCAGACCACCAGGTCGGCCACTTCGCTGGGTTCGGCCAGCCGTTTGACCGCGCTCTCGGCCAGGAACACCTTCTCGAGCACGTCGTCCTCGCTGATGCCGTGGATGCGGGCCTGGTCGCCGATCTGCCTTTCCACCAGCGGAGTCCGCACGTAGCCGGGGCTCACACAGGTGCTGGTCACCCCGCGCCCACCGCCTTCCAGGGCGATCACCTTGGACAGTCCCTCCAGCCCGTGTTTGGCGGCCACGTAGGCCACCTTGAACGGCGAGGCCCGCAGCCCGTGCACCGACGAGATGTTGACGATGCGGCCGAACCCGTTGCCGTACATGAACGGAAGCGCAGCTCGGACGAGCAGGAACGGCGCCTCCACCATCAACGACAGAATCCGGCGGAACTGCTCGGGCGGGAACTCCTCGATCGGCGCCACGTGTTGGATGCCCGCGTTGTTGACCAGGATGTCCTGCTCCAGGTGCAGGTCGGCCAGGGCGGCGACGTCGGTCAGATCGACCGTCCAGGGCACGCCGCCGACCTCGTCCGCGACCTTCTCGGCGGCCGCGGCGTTGACATCGGCGACCGTGACCCGCGCGCCCGCCGCGGCCAGGGCAACCGCGCAGGCCGCCCCGATTCCGCTGCCGGCTCCGGTCACCAGCGCCGTTCGTCCGGTCAGATCGGTGGTCATCCCCCGATCCTGCCGCACGGCACCCGAACCAGGTTCAGCCCAGGCGAACCGTTCGGTCCACCGAATCGGGCGCGATGGTGAAGTCCGCGACGCCGTCCGACGTGGACACGCAGTACTCGCCGAAAAACCCCGACACGGTCATGCGGCCGGCCGCATCGGTGGTCCGCTCGGACCGCGGCAGCCACCATTCGCCCTTGATCAAGCCCTCGAGCGCGTCGTACGACGGCTTGCGGGTGCCGTCCTTGCGCACCAGGCCGACCGGGGCGCCGAGCCAGGAGCCTTCGTCGGTCAGGCCCCAGTAGGTGATCGACGCGACCGCCGGGTGCCCGACCAGAGCACGGTAGTGGCGCACGATCTCGTCGGCCTGACGCTCCTCCCCGTCGGGGGTGCTCGGCCACATCGGGATCTGGTAGTCGTTCAGGTCTTCGACCTCGCTCGGCATGAGATGGCCGGACACCAGGGTGTTCTCGGTGAAGTGCAGGGGGAGGCCGAAGCCGGCGAACCGATCCACCGCCTCGAGCACGGCCGCCTCGCCTCGGTAGCCCTGGTGCATGTGGGTTTGCAGGCCGATCGCGTCGATTTCCGCGCCGGCCTCCAGCGCCTCGGTGACCACCTGCGCATATTCGGGCCCCAGGTTGAAATCGTTGATCAGAAGGGTGGCCGACGGGCTGGCCCGCCGGGCCTCGTCGAACGCCAACCTGATCATGTACCTGCGGCCGCGCTGCCGGGCGAGCCGGGTGATGGCATTGTCGCCGTTCGCGAAGATCGGCATGATGATCGATTCATTGATCGCGTCCCAGACGTCGATGACCCCGGCGAAGCCGCCGACCAGGTCGCGGATCCGTTGCCGGAGCATAGTTTCCACCTCGTCCGGCGGCAGTTCCAGCAGCCAGCCGGGTTGGGAGGTGTGCCAGAGCAGCGGATGACCCTTCACCGAGACACCCCGCCGGCCGAGCCACTGGGCGGTCACGGTCAGCCGCCGGGCATCGGTCGCCCCGCGGCGCGCTTCGTACCGCCCCCAGTAGAACGGCAGGGTGGCGGAGTTGAACAGGTTCAGATAGAGCGCTTCGAGCCGGTCCAACGGCAAAGTGCTGGTGCCGCCGAAGCCCTCGACCTCGGACGTGCCCGGCGGCGCTTCGCCACCGACCGCGGGGACGAAGTCGAAGCCGATGTTCCCGAACCCGAAGGCATGCCGCCGTTGCTCGACCAGGACCCGGCCATCGGCCAGCGGTCGGCCGGCGCGGTCCAGGACGGTAAGAACGATCTCGCCGCGGCGGTGGTCCATGGCTCCGCTGTTCATCGGACGCTGACCTGGCAGTGCCGCCGGCGCGAGATGTCCAGCGTCCGTGTCGGTCCGGTCAGCACGAGGGTCGCAGTCAGGCGGATGTCCGCACTCGACGCGCCGAACCGCAACTCGATCACGCCCGGCTCGACGATCCGGGTCAGGTCGGGCCCGACGAAGGAGAGGACATCGGCCGGAATCGAGAGCGAGACCCGCCGTGCCTCCCCGGCGGCCAACGTCACCCGGGTGAAGCCGATCAGTCGGACGACGGGCCGGGTCACCGAGGCCACCGGGTCGTGCAGGTACAGCTGGACGACCTCGACGCCGGCCCGATCACCGGTGTTGCGGACCTGGATCGACACGTCCACCTCGCCTTCGGTGGCCATGTCGTCGGCGCTCTGGGCCAGATCCGACCAGGTGAAGGTGGTGTAGGACGTGCCCGCGCCGAACCAGAAGGCCGGCGTCGGGTCCAACGCCGACACCTCGGAGGCGAGCGCCAGGGGTTGACTGAGGTAGGTCCACGGCTGCCCGCCGGCGTGGGCGGGAATGCTGACCGGCAGGCGGCCCGACGGATTGACCCGGCCGCTCAGCACGCCGGCCACCGCCGACCCGCCCTCCTCGCCGGGAAAGAACGTCTGCACGATGGCCGCTGCCCGTTGCGGAGCGGTGCCCAGCGAGTACGGACGCCCGGAGACCACAACCAGCACCACCGGCGTGTCCCCATCCAGCAGCGCCTCCAGCAGCGCGGTCTGTTCGCCGGGCAATTGCAGGTCCGCGGCGTCGCATCCCTCGCCGGAGGTACCCCGTCCGAACAACCCGGAGCGGTCGCCCAGTGCGACGACGACCACGTCGGTGCGACCGGCGAGCTCGAGCGCGGCGGCGAAACCATCCCGGCCGGGCTCCCGGACGTGACAGCCCGGCGCGAAGTCGATCACGGCGTCCGCCCACTCCGTCTCCAGCGCTCGGCGGACAGTGGGCAGGTCGATGCCCAGGGGCAGCTCCGGGTGGTGGGTGCCGACGTGGGCGGGGAACGAGTAGCACCCGAGCAGACAGATGGGGTCATCGGCGACGGGCCCGATCACGGCGATCCGGCGCGGCGCGACCATCGGCAGGGTGCCGTCGTTGGTCAACAACACCACCGCCTCCTCGGCCATCCGCCTGGCCAGCGCCCGGTCGGCGGGCGGGTCGAGGTCGATCGAGCCGGTCTCAGGCATCGGTCCGGGCGTCCAGTCCGCATCGAGCAGGCCGAGGTCGAGCTTCTGGCGCAGCACCCGCCGCAGCGCACGATCGATGAGTGCCTCGTCGACCCGGCCGGCCTCGACCTCCTCGATCAGCGGCGTGAGATAGGCCGCCGGTCCCGGCAGTTCGACGTCTACGCCGGCGGTGAGCGCGAGCCGCGCCGCGTCCCCCAGCGTCCCGGCCACCCGATGCAGCAGGGCCAAGAACTTGATGCCGAAGTAGTCGGCTACCACGGTGCCGTCGAAATGCCAGGTCTCCCGGAGCAACTCGGTCAGCAGTGCGGGGTTGGCGGCTGCGGGAATGCCGTCCACCTCGGCGTAGGAGTGCATGACCGAGCCGACACCGCCCTCGACGACAGCCATCTCGAACGGCGGCAGGATGACGTCGGCGAACTCACGCGGGCCCATCGAGACCGGGGCCAGGTTGCGGCCCGCTCGGGAGGCCGAGTAGCCGGCGAAATGCTTGAGCGTGGCCACGATCCCAGTCGATTGCAGTCCGCGGACGTAGGCGGTGCCGATCGTTCCGATGAGGTACGGGTCCTCGCCGATGGTCTCCTCGACCCGACCCCACCGCGCATCCCGCACGACGTCCAGCACCGGCGCCAGGCCCTGGTGCACCCCGACCGAGCGCATCGACCGGCCGATGCGAGCGGCCATCTCCTGCACCAGGGCAGGGTCGAAACTCGCGCCCCAGGAGAGCGGGACCGGGTAGGCGGTGGCCTTCCAGGTGGTGAAACCGGCCAGACATTCCTCATGTACCAGGGCGGGGATGCCGAGCCGGTGGGCGGCCACCAGGCTCTGCTGGGCCCGGGCCAATGCTGCGGCACCGGCGGCCGGGTCGACCGGCCCGGTCCCGAACGCCCGGGTCAGTTGCCCGAGTCCGTGACTGCTGATGTCATCGAAGTCGTACCCGCTCTCCATTTCGGTCTGGTGCGGGGCGACCCCGGGTCCGTCCGGATCCACTCCCACCCACAGCCCGTGCAGCTGGGCCACCTTCTCGCGCAACGTCATGGCCGCGACCAGGGCGGTGACCCGCGCCGCCGGATCGACACCGCGGGCACGCCAGTCGACGCCGTTGGACGAAGGCGAGGAGGTCACCATTGATCGAACCCATCCCAAAAAGTTTCGTTGCCATCGCGAAAGTATCGCGGTGCCTGGACGCTAACCATTGGTGCCGCCGAGGTCAACACCGGGCCCCGACGGCGAGCTTGTCTTCCGGTGGACACCCGCACAAATACGCTGCATCGGTGGCGAACAGCGACTTCCTTCCTTCCTCCGCCCGTCGCCCCACCCTGTCGGGGGTGGCCTCACTCGCCGACGTGTCGATCTCCACGGTCTCCAAGGTCCTGAACGGCCGGGCCGGGGTGTCCAACGAAACCCGCGCCCGGGTGGAGGCCATTCTTTCCACCCACCATTACGACCGGCGCCCGTCGCGGCGGCCGGTGGCTCCGTTGGTGGACGTGCTCTGTTACGAGATCGGCACCCCGTTCGCGGGCGAGGTGATCGCACATCTGGAAACCGTCGCCCGGGAACGTCAGATCGGCATGGTGTTGACCGGGACCACCGATCGTCAGCTGCCGGAACGATCCTGGGTGGGCGACGTGCTGCAACGCCAACCGGTCGGGGTGGTGCTGGTGGCCACCCTGCTGCCGGCCAAGGAGCAGCAGCGATTGTGGTCGCGCAACATTCCGATCGTCATGGTGGACCCGGCCGGGACCCCGGCGCCGGACGTCCCCTCGATCGGTTCGGCCGACTGGAAAGGTGCGTACCAGGCCACCAAACACCTGGTCGACCTGGGTCATCGACGCATCGGGATCATCACCGGCCCGGACCGCATGCTCGCGTCGACGGCCCGACTCTCCGGGTATCGCGCGGCCCTGGACGCGGCTGGGATCCCGGTCGTGCCGGCGTTGATCCGACCCGGCGAATTCCATCACCAGGACGGGGTGGAGCAGGGTCGCGTGTTGCTGGAACGGCGCGACCGACCCACCGCGATCTTCGCGTCCTCGGATCTGTATGCCCTGGGCGTGTACGAGGCCGCCCGCTCGCTGGGCATCGATATTCCTGGTGACCTGTCCGTGGTCGGGTATGACGACCTCCCCATCGCCCGCTGGGCCGGCCCGCCGCTGACCACCGTCCACGTCCCCATCGCGGCCATGGCCGAGCAGGCCATCCATGTCCTGCTGCGGCTGCGCAGTGAGCCCCAGTTGATGCTGCGTCGGGTTGACCTGGATACCACGCTGGTGATTCGGGACAGCACGGCCGCACCTCGGGTGAAAGCCAAGAACAGGTAACGAAAGTTTCTGCAACTTGGCTATGTATTGACGCGGAAGTTCCCCGGTGCATAGCCTCATTCGAAGTCGACAGAGCCGTCACAACCCTGCGCCTTCGGAATGAGTGCGGGATCTGCGGACCGGCCCCAGTAGCCGCACCCCGGCCGCTTCCGGTTCGTATCCCGTCCTGGCCGTTGCCGTCATCGGTGGCTCGCCGACTTTGTGTGGCCCTGGTCGACACTCACGTTCGACCCCGACAGATGAGGGATCACATGCCCGTTCGCGTTGGAACACGATCGACAGGCCGGTTGTTCGGGGTCTTTGCCTCGGCCATGCTGGCCGCCAGTCTCGCCGCGTGCACCAGCAGCAGCAGCTCGCCGGCCAGCAGCAGCAGCACGAGCAGCAGCAGTACCAGCAGCAGTAGTTCGAGCAGCAGCTCCAGCAGCAGCCCGGCCAGCGATGTTTCGTCCGCGGCGAGCAGCGGCTCGACCGCCGCCACCAGCGGCTCGAGCGGTAGCAGCAGCAGCAGCTCATCTGCGGCGGTGGACACCTCGGTGACCGGCTCGGTCAACTGGTGGGGTTGGACGCCGACCGACACCGCGACCGCCAACGACTACATCGCCCAGTTCAACAAGCAGTATCCGAACGTCAAGGTCAATTTCAAGCTGGTCAACATCTCCGACTGGGTGGCGGCGCTGCGCCCGGCGCTCGTCTCGGGACAGGGACCGGATGTCTTCGATATGCAGCCGGGCGCATACGTGACCCAGTTCGGCCAGTTCGCCGACGATGCGACTCCGCTGGCGGCGTCGGCGCTGGGCGCCGATTGGAAGGACAAGGTCGCCCCGATCGGCATCAGCGGTCTGACGGCGAACGGCAAGCTCACGGCGCTGTCCGTCGGCGCGGTGTACGCCGGCATGCTCTGGTACAACGCGGACATCTTCGCCAAGAACAATCTGAAACCCCCGACCACGCTGGCCGAGTGGGAGTCGGTGTGCAAGACGCTCAAGGCGGCGAATGTCGGATGTTTCGTGCAGGGCGCGGCCCAGGAGGGGTTCGATCAGGACACCCTGCAGTCGATCACGAATTCGATCCAGCCCGGGTTGTGGACCAAGGCCTCGACCGGTGACGCGAAGTGGAACGATCCCAACATCGTCAAGTCGCTGACCATCTGGAAGCAGATGTTCGACGACGGGATCATGCAGTCGGGAGCGGTGGGCTACCAGCAGTATCCGGACGCCAACAACGACTTC
The DNA here is from genome assembly GCA_965277905.1 of Nakamurella sp. Taxonomy (GTDB): domain Bacteria; phylum Actinomycetota; class Actinomycetes; order Mycobacteriales; family Nakamurellaceae; genus Nakamurella. Next base: position 1,482,994 of record CBDIDW010000006.1, on the reverse strand, counting down.
CTGTCCGGTAAGTACGGCATGGTCATGATGGGTACCTGGTACACCCAGTACGCCACGAGCAAGGCCATGACGGCGGCCATTTCGGCAGCCGGTGTGAGCGGGGCGAAGCCCTTCCCGATCCTGCCGATGTCGTTCCCGGATGTCGCCGGCGCGGGCAACAAGAGCGAGATGTACGGCGACGCCGACTTCGGTCTGGCCGTCGCCTCGAAATCGAAGAACAAGCCGGCCGCCGAGGCGTTCGTCAAGTGGTTGGCCACCAGCACGCAGGGTCAGCAGGTGATCGCTGATCAGCTCAACGACCTGCCGTCGCTCAAGGGCATCACGCCCAACTTCGACAACATCGCGTTGGTCGATCCCAACCAGCAGACCGCCCCGGTGAAGAACCTGATCACCCAGGTCGGAACGGTCACCGAGCCCCGGGAGGCGCTGCTGTCGACGGATGTGCAGAACGCGATCCTGGCGGCTGCCTCCTCGGTGGCCACCGGCGGATCCTCACCGCAGGACGCAGCGAACACGCTGCAGCAGGCGGCGGTGGCGGCCGGGGAAACATTCAAGTGATCCTCGCCCGGGTGAGCGTTGCAGAAGGAACGACAGCGCGGTCATGACCGACACGTCGATCGAGGTCGCCGGCCAGGGGGATGCTCCCCTGGCGGCGGCCCCGCTACTCGGACCGGCCGGCACCGGTGGCCGCCGGAGTCGGCGGGTCCAGGCGCACGGCCTGCCCTGGCTGTTGCCCGCGCTCGTGCTCAGCGTCGGCCTGCTCTATTACTGCATCGGCTACACCGGGTACATCTCCACCCTGAACTGGGACGGGGTCAGCCCGAACCCGCCCAGCGTGGGATTCGGCAATTACCACCGGGTCTGGAACGACCCGGTGTTCTGGCTGGCCGTGCGGCACACCGTGCTCTTCTTCGCGGTGACCTTCGTGGCCCAGACGGTGCTGGGTCTGCTTTTCGCGGTGCTGCTGCACACCCGGGTCCTGCTGGGAACGCTCTACAAGATCATCATCTTCATCCCGGTGGTGCTGGCGCCCGCCATCATGGCGCCGGTGTTCCGACACATCTTCTCGCCCAATGGAGAGTTCAACGGGGTCCTGAAAACCCTGGGCCTGGGCTCGCTGGCCCAGCCCTGGATCGGGCAGACGAGTACCGCCCTCTGGGTCATCATGGCTATCACCATCTGGCAGTGGACGGGCCTGACCTTCGTCCTCTACTTCGCGGCCATCACCCAGGTCGACCAGTCGGTGGTGGAGGCCGCGCGGATCGACGGCGCCGGCAATGTCAAGGTGCTGACCAGCGTGGTCTGGCCCGCCGTCCGGGGGACCACGGTCGCGCTGGGCATCCTCAGCGTCATCGGTGCCCTGAAGACGTTCGACGTCCCGTGGCTGGTCACCATCGCCGGCCCGAATTACGCCACGGAATTCCTGGGCACGTACATCTACCAGGAGACGGTCCAGCTCAATCATCTCGGTTACGCCGCCGCGTTGGCCGTCATCCTGTTGGTGATCGCCGTCCTGCTGGCCATCGCGGTCCGACTCCTCGGGCGAGAGCGGAGGTCGTAGATCCGTGTTCGAAATACGCACGTGGAAGGGTCGGGTCGTCCTCCAGGTCGTGCTCACCCTGATGGTGATCCCGTTCCTTTTCCCGCTCATCGTGATGATCAAGGGGTCGCTGGCCGGTCGTGGGTTCGCCAATTACGGCTCGGTGTTCGCTGTTCCCGGGCTCGGCCGGTTCTTCGTCAACAGCACGCTGATCGCGGTGGTCGTCGTGGCCATCGTCTATACGTTCGCCATGATGGCCGCCTTTGCTTTCGAGAAGCTCTACCTGCATTTCCGCGAGTTCTTCTTCTGGCTTCTGCTGGCGTGTCTGACCCTGCCCGAGGTGGTCCTGCTCGCGCCGCTTTTTGCCACCGATTATCGGTTCGGCCTGTACGACTCGTACTGGGCGGTGATCCTTCCGCTGGCCGCCCTGCAGATCCCGTTCGCCGTGTTGCTGATCCGCAGTTTCATCAATGGTCTGCCGAACGAGTTGTTCGAGGCCGCCCGGATCGACGGCGCCGGCAGCTGGGGCATCTTCCGCTACCAGGTCCTGCCCCTGACCAGGCCCATCGGTGCAGCGGTGGTGATCTTCACGGTCATCGGCGCCTGGAACGACTACTTGATGCCACTGGTGTTCCTGCAGTCGACAAGCATGCAGACGATCACCCTGGTGCCGCAGTACTTTGCCGGCGAGTTCAGCAACGACCAGACGAAGATTTTGGCCGCCGCGGTGATCACGGCGATCCCCGAGGTCGTCGCGTACCTCTGTCTGCAGGGTCTGTTCGAACGAGGACTCTCCTCCGGTGCCATCAAATGACACGATCATCGTTCTCCCGCTGACCACCGGCGATCGGTGATCCGCCGCCGCCCACCTTCGTAGACACCCGCGCGCCCCGCTCGAAAAGGACATCCAGTGCCATTGATCGAGGTTCACCTCTCCCGTTCCACCTTTGCCGACCTCGCGCCGGCGATGGGCGACGCGATCCATGCCGCCCAGATCGAGACGCTCGACATTCCGGCGGATGATCGTTTCCAGATCTTCACCCCGCACGGCGACGGCGAATTGGTGTTCGACCCCGGTTACAACGACGTGGACCGGCAGGCGCTCATCGTCATTCGGGTGACCGCCGTTCACATGTACAGCGTGGCCAAGAAGAAGGAATTCTTCGCCGCCGTCGTCCGCAATTTCACCCCGCTGGGTATCCGCCCGCAGGACGTGCTCATCTCGCTGGTCGAGAACGGTTTCGAAGACTGGTACGCCGGTCGCGGCTGAGCTCGGCCATCACCAAGGAGTAGTGCATGCTCGAATTCGATTCCGCCGATCTCTCTGTTCTTTTCTTGGGGGGTACCGGGACGATCAGTGCGTCCAGCGTGCGGCTGGCCGTGGCCAGCGGCATGCGTGTCTGCGTGGTCAACCGGGGCCGCAATGCCGCCGACCGCGACCTGGGGGAGGGCGTTGAGTCACTGGTTGCCGACGTCGCCGACGACGCGGACCTACGCCGGGCCCTGGGATCGCGCGAGTTCGACTCCGTGATCAACTTCCTGTCCTACGACGCCGCCGACGCCGAACGGATGGTCCGGTTGTTCGCCGGCCGGACCGGTCAGTACATCCACATCAGCTCCGGCTCGATCTACGCCAAACCCGTGCAGCAGTTGCCCATCTCGGAGTCGACCCCAACCGGGCCGAGCGCGCACCTGCCGTACGCGACGGCCAAGTGGCGAGCCGAGAATGCTCTGCAGACGGCGTACCGCGACACCGGATTCCCGCTGACCATCGTGCGGCCGTCGCACACCTACGACGATGCCAACCCCCCGCTTCCCGGCGGCTGGACCGCCGTCGACCGCATCCTGCGCGGCGCGCAGATCCCGGTGCACGGCGACGGCACCTCGCTGTGGACCCTGACCCACGCGGAGGACTTCGCGGTCGGGCTGGTGGGTCTGCTCGGTAATCCGCGGACCGTTGGTGAGGTTTTCAACATCACCGGACCGGACATCTACACCTGGAACCAGATCTATTCGATCGTGGCCGGAGCTCTCGGCGTGGAGGCAAATCTCGTGCATGTGGCCTCGGAGATGTATCCGTTGGTCGCACCCGACTGGTTCTGGTCCGGCGAGGTGATGGACGACATCGGCCACAGCGCGCTGTTCGATGCCGGCAAGATCAAGACCTTCGTGCCGTCCTTCGCACCCCGGCTCACCTTTCACCGCGCCGCCCAGCGCATGGTCCGCTGGCGGCGGGAGCACCCGGAGTCGACCCAGTCCGACCCGGCCACCGAGGACGTGCTGGACCGGATCGTCGAGGCCTATCACGCTGCGCGCACGGTTTTCGTGGCCCGCGGCGCCCAGGCCGGCTCGGCCGCCTCGTGACCGACCTGCCCCGAAAGACCCTGGGGCGCAGCGGACTTTCCACGACCGTGGTGGGGGTCGGCACCAGTCCGCTGGCCAGCATGCCCCAGCTCTACGGCTATGCGGTGAGCGAAGATCAGGCCGTCGACACCATCGATGCCACCCTGGACAGCGACATCCGATTCATTGACACGTCCAACGGCTACGGCACGGACGGGTCGGCGGAGCGCCGGATCGGGACAGCCCTGCGCCGGCGCGGCGGCCTGCCGGGCGATGTGCTGCTGGCCACCAAGGTCGATCCCGACCCGCAGACCGGTGACTTCTCCGGTAACCGGGTCCGGGCCTCGTTCGCCGAGAGTCTGGATCGCCTGGGCGTTGCGCGGGTGACGCTGCTGCATCTGCACGACCCGGAGCGGATCGGTTTCGACGCGGCCATGGCCCCGGACGGACCGGTGCCGGCCCTGATCCGGCTGCGCGAGGAGGGGCTGGTGGACCATCTCGGCGTGGCCGGCGGCCCGGTCGAGCTGCTGCGGCAGTTTTTGGCGACCGGGGTGTTCGACGTCCTGCTGAGTCACAACCGCTACACCCTGCTCGACCGATCGGCCGCCGACCTGTTCGCGGACGCGCACGAGCGCGGTATCGGGGTGCTCAACGCGGCCCCCTACGGCGGCGGCATGCTCTCCCGCGGACCGGAGCAACAGCGCAAGTACGCCTATGGCGAGCGCAGCGACGTCGTGGGCTCGGCCGCGACCGCGATGGGCCGGATCGCGGTCGCCGCCGGGGTGCCGTTGGCCGCGCTGGCCCTGCAGTTCTCGGTGCGGGCGCCGTTCGTGGATTCGACCGTCGTGGGCGTGTCCTCACCGGAGCGGGTGGCGCAGACCATCGACCTGGCCGGGCGGCCGATCGATGACGGCGTGTGGGCTGAGCTCGATCGGCTCGCCCCGCCGCCGTCGCAATGGCTGGACCCGCCGTGATCGCCACGCCGTGACCGAGCCGGAGTTCGCCAGGTACCCGTCGCTGCGCGACCGGGTCGCCTTCGTCAGCGGTGGGGCGTCAGGTCTGGGCGAGGAGTTCGTCCGCCAACTCGCGGCGCAACGGTCGAAGGTGGCCTTCGTGGACATCGACGAGGCCCGCGGCCTGGCCCTGGAACGCGAGCTGGCCGTGGATGGTCGGACGGTGAGCTTCGCCCCCGTCGACGTCCGCGACGTGCCCGCGCTGCAGGGGGCGATCAGGGCCGCTGCCGATGCGTGGGGCCCGGTGCGGGTGCTGGTCAACAACGCCGCGGACGACACCCGTCGATCCAGCACCGGGGTCGACGTGTCCACCTGGGACGACAGCCTGGCCGTCAACGTCCGGCACCACTTCTTCGCCGCTGCGGCGGTCGCCCCGATGATGGCCGCGGCCGGCGGCGGGTCGATCATCAACCTGGGTTCGATCAGCGCGCACATCGACCTGGTCGAGCTGGCCACCTACGTGACGGCCAAGGCCGGTATCGAGGGCCTGACCCGCGAACTGGCCCGCGAATGGGGACCGTCGGGGATTCGGGTCAATTGCGTGATCCCGGGGTGGATCATGACCGCCAAGCAGCTGGAGCTGTGGGTGACGCCGGAGGCGGAAGCCTCCATCGCCCGCAACCAGTGCCTGCCGCGAAAGCTGGTCCCGGCGGATGTGGCTCGGATGGTGTTGTGGCTGGCCGCGGATGATTCCAGTGGGTGCACGGCGCAGAAGTGGATCGTGGACGGAGGCTGGATGTGATCGAGGTCGAACAGGTGACCGCAGTCTGCACCGAGCACGGCGAGGGTCCCTTCTGGGACGCCATCAGGGGCCGGCTGTTGCTGGTGGACATGCTGGCCGGTGCGGTCGTCGAGGTCGACGCGGCCGGGCAGACCCGACGACACGGGATCGGCGGGGTGGTCGCCGTGATCCGGGCCCGCCGCAGCGGCGGCTTCGTGATCGCCACCGAGCACGGGTTTCGCTTCCTGACTCCCGATCTCGAGCCCGCCGACACCGAGATCACCGTGTTCTCCGACCCGGCCATCCGGATGAACGAGGGCGGCTGCGACCCGCAGGGACGGTTGTACTGCGGCACCATGGCCTACCGGGAGACCCCGGGGGCGGGCAGCAGGTACCGGCTGGACGAGGACCTGTCGGTGCACCCGGTGTTCGGCGGAGTGACCGTGTCCAACGGCCTGCAGTGGCAGTCCGACGGCCGGCACGCCTACTACAACGACACGCCCACCGGCCTCGTCGCGGTGCTCGATTTCGATCCGGACACCGGGACTTTCGGGCCGAGCCAAACTTTCGCGACCGTGGCCGGACCGGGGAAGCCGGACGGCATGGCCGTGGACGAGCAGGGCGGCGTGTGGGTCGCGCTGTGGGGCGGCGGCGCGGTTCAGCGTTACGACGCATCGGGCGCGCTCACCGACCGTCTCGAGCTGCCTGTCGGTCAGGTCACGGCCTGCACCTTCGGTGGCCCCGACCTGGCCACGCTGTACATCACCACCTCCCGTCAGGACCTGGGTGCGCAGGCCGAACCCGAGGCCGGCGCTGTCTTCGCCGCCCAGGTGCCCTACCGCGGCCGGCCGCCCTTCGCCTTCGCCGGCTGATTCCCGCTCAGATCAATGCGATTCGCGGGCCACGGCCGATCCGGACGCTCCCACCAGGAAGTCGAGATCGGCCCCGACATCGGCGCCCTGCACGTGCTCGACGTACAGCCGCTCCCAGCCGCGGGCCGGGTGCGCGAAGCGGTCGACCAGGGCCGCCGGCGGTTCGCGCCGGGCCAGCTCAGCGGCCTCGACCTCCACCGAGATCGACCGGTTCGGCACGTCGAGGACGATCACGTCGCCGTCGCGGACCAGGCCCAGCGGTCCGCCGGCAGCAGCTTCCGGGGCCACGTGCAGCACCACGGTGCCGTACGCGGTGCCGCTCATCCGGCCGTCGCAGACCCGGACCATGTCCCGGACGCCGCGTTCGAGCAACTTGCGCGGCAGCGGCAGATTGGCCACCTCGGGCATGCCCGGATAACCGCGCGGGCCGCAGCCGCGCAGCACCAACACCGACGACTCGTCGACATCCAGGTCGGGGTCGTCGATGCGGGCGTTCAGGTCTTCCACGGAGTCGAAGACCACCGCCCGGCCCCGGTGCACGAGCAACTCCACCGACGCCGCGGCCGGTTTGACCACCGCCCCCTGGGGTGCGAGATTGCCGTGCAGTACGGCGATACCGGCGTCGTCCTGCAACGGTCGGTGCCGCGGCCGGATCACCGCCTCATCCCAGATCGGCCGGTCGTCCAAATAGCTGACCAACGGCGCGCCGGTGACGGTGATGGGCTCCGGATCGAGCAGGTCACGGACCTGAGCCAGCGCGGCCAGCACTCCACCGGCCCGGAACAGATCCTCCATCAGGTACTCACCGGCCGGTTGCAGATCGACCAGTAGCGGCACCCCGGCGCCGATCTCGTCGAAGCGGTCCAGCGGTAGGTCGATGCCGAGCCGGCCGGCGATGGCCAACAGGTGGACGACGGCGTTGGTCGACCCGCCGACGGCGGCCAGCGCGACGATGGCGTTGCGGAAGGAGCCGGCGGTGATGACCTGGTCGATCGTGCGACCTTCGCGCACCAGTTCGACCGCAAGCCCGCCGGTGCGGTGTGCGCCCTCCAACAGCCGGCTGTCCGCGGCCGGGGTACCCGCGATACCGGGAATGGTCATCCCCAATGACTCGGCCATGACCGCCATGGTCGAGGCGGTGCCCATGGTGTTGCAGTGACCGCGGCTGCGGATCATCGAGGACTCGGACTCTTCGAAGACCCGCTCGCTCAGTTCGCCGGCCCGGACCGATTCCGACAGCCGCCACACGTCGGTGCCGCAGCCCAGCGGACGGCCGCGGAACGTGCCGTTCAACATGGGGCCGCCGGGAACCACCACGGCCGGCAGACCCACCGACGCCGCGGCCATCAGCAGGGCCGGAATGGTCTTGTCGCACCCGCCGAGCAGCACCAGCCCGTCGATCGGATTGGCCCGGAACATCTCCTCCATGGCCATCGCGGCCATGTTGCGCCAGAGCATCGCCGTCGGCCGGACCAGCGTCTCGCCCAGCGAGACCACCGGCAGGTTGAGGGGGATGCCGCCGGCTTCGTAGACCCCCTGCTTGACCGCGGTGGCAACCTCGTCCAGGTGGGCGTTGCACGGGGTCAGATCGGACGCGGTGTTGGCGATGGCGATTTGGGGCCGACCCTCGAAGGCCGACCGGGGCAACCCCCGTCGCATCCAGGCCCGGTGGATGTAGCCGTTGCGGTCGTGGCCGGCGTACCACTCGTCGCTGCGCAGCCGCGGCCGTCCGTGGAGTTCTTCCGGGTTCATCTTCACGCTCCTTCGAACCTGGTTCCGGTCGTGCTCAGAGTTGCAGAACACCGCGTCCGGGCACCCCGCGGCGCAGGTCGGCGTAGGCCTGGTTGACTTCGCCGAGTCCATACCGCCGTCCCAGCAGCCTATCCAGCGGCAACCGCCCGGCCTGGTACAGGGCAAAGATTCGGGGCAGGTCCAGGCGCGGATTCGTCGATCCGTAGAGCGCGCCGACGACCCGCTTCTGCCGCTGCACGAGCTCATTGATCTGCACCGGGAACCGTGCGGTCGCCTCGTTCAGACCAACGGCGACCAGGGTGCCCCCCGGGCTCAACGCCGCGAAGGCGCTGGCCATGGTCGACGGCGCGCCGACCGCGTCCACCGCCCACGGGGCGCCGCCGCCGGTGACCTCCAGGAGTTCCGGCACCGGATCGCCCCGGGTCGCGTCCACCGTGTGGGTGGCGCCGAGTTCCCTGGCCAAATCGAGCTTTTCGGTGTCGAGATCGACCACGACGATGGGATTCGCGCCGACCGCGGCCGCTCCGAGGACGGCCGACAGGCCGACCCCGCCGGCCCCCAGGACGACCAGCGGCCGACCGGTCGACTCGGCGGCGTGGTGCAGCACGGCACCGACCCCGGTGATCACCGCGCAGGTGGAGATGGCGGCGATCTCGGCCGGAATGCCGTCCGGGACCGGCAACACGCTCGATTCGTCGACCACGACGCGTTCGGCGAAACAGGACACACCCATCAGGTGGTGGACGACCTCGTCGCCGCGGCGCAGCCGGGTGGTGCCGTCCATCAATCCGTTGGTGGTGGCGAAGACCCGCCCGTACTCGCAGAGCACCGGGTTGCCGGCCACGCAGGCCGTACATCGGCCGCACCGCGGACGCCAGAGCAGCGCGACCCGGTCACCCACCCGGACCTGACGGCCGGCGCCGGGCCCGAGCGCCTCGACGATGCCGGCACCCTCGTGACCCAGAACGATGGCAGCCGAGCGGCCAGGTCACCGGTCATGTAGTGCAGGTCGCTGTGGCAGACACCGGCCACCTCGACCCGGACCGCGATCTCGCCGGGGCCGGGGTCGGCCAGATCGAGATCCTCGAGGTCGAGCGGCGCCCCGACCGCTCGCAGCACCGCCGCTTTCACATCGTCTCCTGCAAGGTCTCGAGCAACGGTCGGCGTACCTGACATTGCTCGAAGGAAAACGACGCGGCCAGCTCGGCCAGTTCGCCGTCGTCGAGCCCGTCGAACAGGTCGGCATATTCGGAGGCCAAGGGCTGGGCCACGAGAATGTTCAACAGCAGGGTGCGGACCCAGTCCGCGCGTCCCCACGGGTAGGGACGGAAGTCGGGGAATTCCCGGGCGATGAGATCCTGCACCGGTTGCGTCACCTCGACCACACCCTCGCCATCACTGCCCCATTTATCGGCGGCCAGCCGGTCTTTCTTGGCCATGAAGTCGGAAAGGCGACGTCGGTAGGCCGAATCCGGACGGACGGTGACCAGGCCCTGCCGGCCCACGTCCTTGTAGGTCCACAGCGTCCAGCTCACATCGTGGTCGTCGTAGATGGCCAGCTGATCGGCCAGTAGGCGCCGCCGCTGCATGTCGAGATCCGGGTCGCCGGTGTAGATGGGACCGAATTCACCGACCATCAGGGGTGTGCCGGTGGACCGGGCGTACTCCGACCGCTCCAGGAATTTGCTGCGCACCACATCGCGGTCGAAATAGGTGCCGTCCACACTGCCGGGATACCCACGGCCGCGACCCAGACCGGCAGGCACGTAGTCGTGCAGCGTGTAGACGGTATTCGGCTCGGGCTCGCCGAAGAAGCCGAACTCCGTGGCGTAGGTGTTGCCGTCCAGGAAATGAATATGGTCCGGGTCGATCTCGCGGATCGCGGCGCCGAGCCGGGCATAGAACGGGCCGATCACGGCGCGGGTCTCGTCCGCCGGCTCGTTGAGCAGGTTGTAGCCGGCGATGGCGGGCTGGTCGCGGTAATGGGTGGCGATGGCCTGCCAGATGGCGATCGCACGATCCTGGAATTGGCGCTGCAGCCAGAACGCGGGGACGTGGGTGGGGTTGTCGGAGTGCCAGTGGTGATTCTGGGCGCCGGGCACGGTGTGCAGATCCAGGATCGAGTAGATGCCGTGCGCGGCCAGGGTGGTCACGGCCCGGTCCAGGTGTGCGAAGCCGTCCTCCCGGATCGTCGACGGCTCCTGGTCGGACTGGAAATGGTGGTAGTTGATCGGGATCCGGACGACGTTGAAGCCGGACGCGCCGAGAAACCGCGCGTCGCTCTCGCCGAAGAACGCACCGAGCAACCGCTCGAAGAACGCCGCCGCCCGGTCCTCCCCGAGCACGGCCGCGACCGTGCTGCGCATGAGTGATTCGTTGGCGGCGTAGCCGGTGATGAAGTTCTCCATGTTGAGCCAGCCGCCGAGGCAGACGCCGCGCAGCCGCACCGGCTGTCCGGCGTCGTCGACGAACCTGGCGCCGCTCGTCCGCAACGGCGGCAACCGCACGACGGCATCTGTGTCGATCGGATCCACGGTCACGAAACTTTCGTCTGACTATTGCGATGTTTCTGCACCTCACGTCTACGCTAAGGAGCGGCCCGGGCGCTGTCAACCGCTGAGTCCAGCCCACCGACCGCAGTCGATCTGACTGATGACGGGCAGGGGCTGGGCGAAATCCGGAACAACATGCTGGCCACGTTGAACGTCCTGCAGGCGCGTCGGCATCCACCGCATCGTGACGGCCTCGAGCGAGACCGTGCTCGGGTTCGGCCCCAGTACGACTGGCGTACCGAACTGCAACGGCTGACACCAGCGCCGGCGACTGTGGACTGACGGCTGCTCCGAACTCAGTTCGCGGCGCCGAGGTCGACGGCCTGAGTCAGCTGTCGGATACTCGGAACCCCTCAGCCCTTCTGCGGTTCCGACCCTGCGTCGTTTTTGTCCGCAGCGCTGTCGTCGTCACCGTCCATACCGGCCCCGTGGCGTGACGCTGAACCTGCCTCTTTTGTGGCTGCAGCTACTCGTTCGTCCCTGTGGTCGGTGTTGGTGGCGGTGTCGGACATGAGGACTCCTTCGGTTCGCTCGGGCGCGCACACGCCTGAGCCTCGCGTTTGATGCCCGGCGGGTCCGCGGACCGATGCCGGGCCGGTTATCCGCTTACCCCCGCAGGTGCAGACCCAGGACCGAGGCGCGGCCGGCTTCCTCGGTGGAGTCTTCGGTGTGTTCCTCGGCTCCGCCGCCGGGTTCGTTGTCATCATTTGCCTCGGGTAAAGGACCAGCTGTGGCGGCCCGATCCAGAGCGTCGTCCTCAGGTGGGTTGCCGTTGACCGCAGAGAGCGATTCTGCACTGCTCATGACGTTTCCTTTTTGTCTCAGCGGCGGGCCCCGGTGCCGGGGTCCGCTCCGAACTGGTGCATGCACTGTCGCACCGGCATTCTCAGTTCGACTCTCGTCACCGGCCGACGGAAAGACTCCGCGGTCGAAGTTGTGCTGGGACTGCAGCGAGTCAACTGGGTGATTCGGTGGTAGCGTTTTCCGCTGCCTGGTCGGCACCGGTGGGGTGATCGGTGTCGGTCGGGTCCAGCGTGGACGGACCGGCGGAATCGGCTGCGCCAACCGGACGTTGCGGCGGGGGGTTTTTGCGGGCCGCCGATGGTTCAGACATCGTGTTCCCTTTCGGGTCCGGTGGGGGCAGAGGTGATGTGGGCGTCGGCGCTGGTGCTGTCCACGCGGCGGTGAAAGCGCATCCCGGCGGCTCCGCCGGCCATGGCGGCCAGCAGTGAAACGATGACCGCCACGATCGCGAAAATGATCGCCGCGGTGGTGACAGTTCCTTCGTCGACGGGGATTCGGGGCAAATTCAAGCTGGACAGGTTGTACTTGCTGCCCGCGACCGCAGCCAGTACTGCGACGACGACCGCGAACAGGATGCCCCATACCCAGACGGCCACCCCTTGCCGGACGCCGTCGAAGCGGGCCATCCGCCCGGCGATATAGCCGCCGCAGTAGTACGCCAAGGCGAGCACGACAATGAGAATGATGCCCCCGATGAGGCCGACGGTTTTCGCGGTGGTGGCGCCGTTCTGGCCGGCCTGGCCGTTGCTGTTGGCATAGCCCAGACCCACCCCGGCGGCGGTCAGTAGCGCCAGCAGGAGCACTGCCAGCCCGGTCGCGGCAAGCCAACCGAAGAAGGCGGAGCCGACCTTGATCCCACCGAATCGGCGGTGCTGCTCATCCAGGACCGCCGCCGGCGCTGTGGAATTGGGACCCGTGTCGGTCGCGGCGAAGTCGTCATCAAGACGACGGGTCACCGCGGCCGAGGTGGTGCCGGCGTCTGGTGCGGGGCGAGGTTGAACGGGTGTCGCCATGGCCGTGTTCTCCTGACGAGGCCCGCAATTCCGCGGCCTCGATGGCGACGGGCCACGGTCGTTTCGGACAGGGACCAGAGCCGTCGAGGTGGATCAGGGAGTACCGGTCACGGTCCGACCGGGGGCGGCCACTTCTGCCGCCACAACGATGCCAGTGTTCCCACCACTATGGGCCCCGCTGACAACAGCCGCCGTCTTTTGGACGATGGACTCCAACGTCGGTACCCCGCCGTCACACGTTCAAACCCCAACGGGCGGGCGGTCCGGCGATGGCCTGGCCAGCGAGCCGGCGATGAGGACGCAGCCGAGGGCTTGGTCGGCCTGGCGGGGGCTGTCAAACCTGGGGAGTGTCGTCTTCGAGGTGGTGCAGGATCTCCAGGGCGATGTGGTGGGGAGTGACACCGGTCGCGTCGGCGCGGGTGTGGATGTGCTGGCGGGCCTGTTCGGGGTGGTGACCTGCTTCGATGAGGACTCCGATGGCTTGGTCGATCTCGGAGCGTCGCGCCAGCGCCTCGGCTCCGTCCGCGTGCGGTGGCGGCAGGTGTCGATCCAGGACGACGCCGCCGTCGAGCCCGGCGGCCGAGTGCGCGGCGGCCAGATCCGTGAAGGCACCCGAGTAGCGGGCGTAGAAGACGATGTGGTTGACGCCAGGCGAGCCGGACGGCGCCGCCAGGGGTAGATACATGGATGCGGCGGCGGGGTTGGGGTCCGCTGCGTAGATCGTGATCGGCTCACCGTCGACCTGCACGGTCACCGACACGCCCGTGAAGGAAGGGACCGCTGCTTTCAGGTCATCGGTCAGCACGCTCAGGATGGCCTGCAGATCGTCACCCGAGTCTTCCAGGGCGACGCTCAAAGCGTCGAGTTGCGAGGTCAATCGGGACGGGAAATCCACGGGGAAACTCCGGACATCCCGATTGCCTGAATCATGCTGCCTGGACCGAATTGCGCGACTACGCAATTTCGAAACGCTCAGCGGGGAAAAGGGTCGGGCCCGGGACCACTCGCTCACGTACGTCTTACCTTACCCGGCGGCGACGAACCCCGCCGACGACGGCGGCGACCAGGCGGACCCTCATCGGGGGTCTGTACGTCGAGTCCGGGCCCGTCCGGCGGCCTCTTCCACGATCGAGGTGGCCACCTCGACCAGCTTGCGGTGTTCGGTTTGACTCAGGACCCGTAGCCGACCGAACGCCTCGACGGCGGTCTCACCGCTGCGGCTGCGGAGAATGCCGATGGCCTGATCGATCATCGGGCGACTATTCAGGGCCGCCTGCAATTGCGCCGTCAACCGTTGGCTCTGCGCCAGGATCTGCGCGTTCAGGACCGAGATCGCCGCCGGGATCGCGAACAGCTCACCCAACTCCTCGGACCGCGCATCGAAGGCGTCCTTGGCGTGGGCATACACATTCATCGCCCCGACCACACCGGACGGTGTTCGCAGCGGCAACGACAGCACACTGTGCACCCCGAGCCGGCCGGCGCGGGGCCCGAACCGCGGCCACCTCGAGTCCCCACCCAACGACCCCGACCGCATCGTCGTCCCGGTCTCGGCGGCGCTGATACAGGGCCCCTGTCCGAGGCTGTACTGGATGTCATCGATCTGCCGGACGAAGTCGGTGCTCTTGACGATGATGTCGTCGCGATCCGCTTCCAGCAGGGTCAAACCGGCGCCATCCGCCCCCGGGATCGCGTTCACCGCCATCTCCGCCACCCGGGTCAGCAGCTCGATCAGCCCACCCCGGCCCTCCGTCAATCGGGCCAACGCCGACAACGAGGACGCCAAACCCGCGTCCTGCTGTTCGTACACAGCCGCCGAGTCGTCGTCGGCACCGTAGTCACGGCCCGGTTGCTCGTCTTCGCCGGCGGGTGCGGTCGGATCCATCTGGGAGGCTCCTTCATCGCAAAACTTTTGAATCGAGTTTACCGCCGCCGGTGGTGATCTAAACCAAAAGTGTTGAGTTCACAGCCGGCCTGGGGTCAGCGTCGCCGCCGGTTCGTCGGCTGCCGCCGCAGGTACTTCCGCCCTCGTCCTACGACCGATCTTTGCATGATGGTGCTAGATTGATTAGCACCATGAGATGGACGATCGATTCGTCTTGGGCGATGCCGTTGCACGAGCAGTTGTCCGGCTGCGTTCGTCGCGCATTGCTGGACGGATCGCTGCAACCCGGCGAGGGTCTGCCCCCGGCACGTGAGCTCGCGATGGTGGTCGATGTGCACGCGAACACCGTCCTGCAGGCCTACCGGGCGTTGCGTGCGGAGGGTCTACTTGAGTTCCGTCGTGGCCGAGGGGTCCGAGTCACCTCTGTCGCAGTCGACACCGCCGCCGTGACCGGCCTAGCGCGCGAACTCGTTGTGACCGCCCGTCGTTGTGGTCTCAGCCAGGGCGAGTTGGTCAGCATGGTGACCGGGTTGAGTGAATCGATGCAGGTGTGAGCGCTCACGGACGGGTTGCGGCTACGAGCGGGGTCAGGGCTCCGGTACAGCTGGCGACGACCGGGGCGTTCGCAGCGCTCACGCCCTGGTGTCTCTCACTGAAGTGTCCGGCCTGGTGTGCCATGACGGTGGATCTGGTCATGCTCGTGACCGGCTGGCACCTGTCCTGCGTGCGTCTGGCCGTCGGCGAAGAGTCGGTTGTTGTGGCCCAGGGTCGATTGGGACGTGCACGGGTCATCCCGATCGCCTGCATCGCCCGAGTGGAGGTGCTCGAATTGAACGGGATGCAGACGTTTGGCTTCGGGGTAGGGACGACGTGGCGAACCACCCGTCTGACCGTCCGACCTGGCCGCACGCTGTCTTTTGAGCTGACCGATGGAGAGGTGGTTCGGGTGAGCATTCAAGGTCGGGACGTGGCCGAGGTTCTGAGCTGTTCGACGAGCAGGAGGGCATCAACATGACGACACCGGGGCGTAGACCATGGTTCGGACCCAAGCGGGTCGGGTTCGGGATCCGCCCGCAGACCTGGCAGGGGTGGTTGGTCGTGCTGATCGTCCTCGCGGTCTTCACGGCCGTCCTGATCGTGACCACGACGCACCACTGGCGGTGACGCGTCAGGGTTGGGCATAATTCTGGGCTTTCGCGGCGCCGTCGCCTGAGAGACCGTATCTGCGGCGTTGAAACCAAAACGTTGCATCGGCCCCGTCAGGCCGGGATAAAGATGGCCATTCGGGCCAGGGGATGGTCCAGTCGAGCAGGTCGCCGTCGGCGGGGCTGGGTAACACGCTGGTGTTGACCACTGCGGGATCGCCGATCAGCGCGGATGCCTCGTACGCCGGGGCATTGGCAGCAAGGAGGTTGATGTAGCCGTGGCTCACATTGTTGTTGCCTTGTGGGGCGACCGTCTTCTGGTTGTGGTGGCTGAACTCTCCACTATTGCTGATACGTACGGCCCAGTATCCGGCGGCGTTCCGTGCATGGTGTAGGGGTTGGGCTCTTCTCGATGGCGACGTGCACGCCTCGGGCTGTCGTCCCAGACTCTTGACCTGTGAGCTACTGCTTGGCCATGGCGACGCGGAAGCGTTCCTCCGGGGAGATGAGGTGGTCGAGGTTTTCAGCGGCGTCGTCGATGTCGATCTGAACCCAGGTGATTTTGCCGGTGAATTGGTTGTCGGCGGGGCCGTAGTCCTGGGACACCGGGGATGCGGCGTCGCTGCCGACTTCGGTGGTTTCGTCCATGGAGAAGATGCCCCAGTGGCTGCGTTCGGTGCGGCCTTTCGCGACCAGTTCGCCGTCGAGGTAAAGGGTGACGGCGCCACCCTTGCCGACGCCGCCGCCGTCGTAGGCAAATTCCATCCGGACCTGGTGCGGGCCGGCGGGTAATGGCTGGTCGGCTTCGGTGTAGTAGTAGTTCACGCCGACGAAGTTGTACGCATACTTCAGCCGGCCCTGATGGGCGTACAGGGACCAGCCGCCGGTTTCCCCACCCTGGGCCACGATGACCCCTTGGGCACCGTCCGCGGGCACGTCGATCTGCGCGGTCACGGCATGGGACTTGTTCTTGATGTTGATGACAACATTCTCCTGCAAGCGGTGCATACCGCCGAAGAGCATCTGACGCTTGCCGACGACCGGGTTCGGCCGTCCTGACATGTCGGGGTTCCATCGTTCCCCGAACCGGGCATCCAACGGCAGGACGTTGTATTTGGCCGCCTCGATGTCGAACAACTTTTTCAGTTCCTCGAGCCTTTCCGGCTCGGACGCGGCCAGATCGTGGGCCTGCGACCAATCGTTATTGGTGTCGTAGAGCTCCCATACGTCGGAGTCGATGTCGGTGGAGCGGCCGGCGACGACCCAGGGGACGACGTGGCGGGTCACCGCGGTCCAGCCCTGGTGGTAGATGCCGCGGTTGCACATCATCTCGAAGTACTGGGTGGTATGCCGTTCGGCGGCCTCGGCCTGGTCGAAGAAGTAGGTCATGCTCACCCCGTGCAGTGGCTCCTGCAGGACGCCGTGCACGAGGGTCGGCGCGGGTAGCCCAGCGACCTCCAGCACGGTCGGGGCGATGTCGATGACATGGTGGAACTGGTGGCGGACTTCACCTTTGGCCGTCACCCCGGCCGGCCAGTGGACGATGGTGCCGTTGCGGGTGCCACCCCAGTGCGAGGCGATCTGCTTCGTCCATTGGTAGGGGGTGTCCATGGCGTGGGCCCAGCCCACGGCATAGTGGTTGTAGGACGCAGGCGTACCCAGCTCGTCGACGTGGTCGATCATCCACTGCGGGGTGGCCAGGTCGGGGGCCTCGCCGATCATGATCTCGTTGGTCGTTCCGATCAGTGACCCTTCGCCGGACGCGCCGTTGTCGCCGATGATGTAGTAGACGAGCGTGTCGTCGAGGATTTCCAGGTCGGCGAGTGCGTCGATGAGCCGCCCGACGTGGTGGTCGGCGTATTCGAGGTACCCGGCGTAGACCTCCATCTGCCGCGCCAGGGCGGGCTTGAGCGCCTCGTCCTGGTCGTCCCAGGCGGGGATCTCCGCCGGCCGGGCCGTCAGTTCGCAATCGGCCGGTACGACGCCGAGTTCCTTCTGCCGGGCGAAGATCCGTTCCCGAGCGACGTCCCAGCCGTCGTCGAACTGGCCGGCGTATTTATCGGCCCATTCCTTCGGCACGTGATGGGGAGCGTGCGTCGCGCCGGGGGCGAAGTACATGAAGAATGGTTTGTCGGGCGCCATCGACTTCTGCGTCTAGGCCCACACGATGGCCTTGTCGGCCAGGTCCGCCATCAGGTGGTAGCCCTGTTCCGGGGTGCCCCACGGCTCGACCGGCGTGGTCTGCTCGTACAACGACGGGTAGTACTGGTTGTTCTCCCCGCCGATGAAGCCGTAGAAGTATTCGAACCCGCCGCAGGGGTTCGGCCAGTGGTCGAACGGGCCAATCGGGCTGGACTCGAAAACCGGCACCTCGTGGCACTTGCCGATCTGCGCGGTCGAATAGCCGTTCAGCCGCAACGTCTCCGCCAGTGGCGCGCACGTGTTCGGGCGCAACGAGTTGTATCCCGGCGCCGAGGTCGCCATCTCGGTGATGGCTCCCATTCCCACGCTGTGATGGTTGCGTCCCGACAGCAGCGCCGCCCGGGTCGGCGAACACAGGGCCGTGGTGTGGAAGCGGGTGAGCTTGAGCCCCTCACCCGCAAGGCGTTCAGCCGTCGGCGTGTGACACAACCCGCCGAAAGCGCTCGAGGCACCGAAGCCGACATCGTCCAGCAGCACCACCAGCACATTGGGTGCGCCAGCCGGCGGACGCAACGGCACGATCGGCGGCGCCGCCGCCCCCGGGTCCGTAGCCCTGTAGGCCGTGAACCCGACCGGCCGCACATCGGGAATCGGCAGAACAGAGCGCTGGGACATTTCGGGCATCGTGGCTCCTACCTCGAGGTCGGTACCCCACCCAACCCCGAACTGAGGTCAGGAATCCTCACCTCAGAAGGGTGAGCGCACCCGACCGACGACGGCTTCGAACGCCACCAGGCGTTGAGTGGAACTCGTGACCAAGGGTCGCATCGCGTGATCCGCGGAGCTCCCGGGAACAAATGCCTCGGGTCCTCCGTTGTGACAGTCAGCAAAGTTGAGTGGTTTCGACTCAAGGCAGGTTGACACCGGCGCAGCCGGTCGGCATCCTTGAGTGCAGGACGCTCAACGCGTGCACAGACCAATGAAGAAGCACAACCAGCAGGAGGAACGCATGTCGCGTGCCGTCGGTATCGATCTCGGTACCACCAACTCGGTCGTCTCGGTACTGGAGGGCGGCGAGCCCACCGTCATCGCCAATGCCGAGGGCGCCCGCACCACCCCATCCATCGTCGCCTTCGCCAAGAACGGCGAGGTCCTGGTGGGTGAGGTGGCCAAGCGCCAGGCCGTCACCAACGTGGACCGGACCATCCGATCCGTCAAGCGTCACATGGGCACGAAGTGGACCGTCGGCATCGACGGGAAGTCCTACACCGCACAAGAGATCAGCGCCCGGGTGCTGGGCAAGCTCAAGCGGGACGCCGAGTCCTACCTGGGTGAGACCATCTCCGATGCCGTCATCACTGTGCCCGCGTACTTCAACGACGCCCAGCGCCAGGCGACCAAGGAAGCCGGTGAAGTCGCCGGGTTGAACGTGCTCCGCATCGTCAACGAGCCGACCGCGGCCGCCCTGGCCTACGGCCTGGACAAGGGTGACAAGGAGCAGACCATCCTGGTCTTCGACCTCGGCGGTGGCACCTTCGACGTGTCGCTGCTGGAGATCGGCGACGGCGTTGTGGAAGTCAAGGCGACCGCCGGCGACAACAAGCTGGGCGGCGACGACTGGGACGAACGGGTCGTGAACTGGCTGGTCGAGAAGTTCAAGGCGGCCCACGGCATTGACCTGACCAAGGACAAGATGGCCATGCAGCGGATCCGCGAGGCATCCGAGAAGGCCAAGATCGAGCTGTCCAGCTCGCAACAGACCTCGATCAACCTGCCGTACATCACCGTGGACGCGGAGAAGAACCCGCTGTTCCTGGATGAGTCCCTGTCCCGCAGCGAGTTCCAGCGGATCACCTCCGATCTGCTCGACCGCACCCGGGCCCCGTTCCACCAGGTCATCAAGGACGCCGGCGTCAAGGTCGGCGACATCGACCATGTCGTGCTGGTCGGCGGCTCCACTCGGATGCCGTCGGTGACCGACCTGGTCAAGGAGCTGACCGGAGGCAAGGAACCCAACAAGGGCGTGAATCCCGACGAAGTCGTCGCAGTGGGAGCCGCACTTCAGGCGGGAGTCCTGCGCGGCGAGGTCAAGGACGTGCTGCTGCTGGACGTCACCCCGTTGTCCCTGGGCATCGAGACCAAGGGCGGCATCATGACCAAGCTGATCGAGCGGAACACGACCATCCCGACCAAGCGGTCGGAGATCTTCACCACCGCCGAGGACAACCAGCCGTCGGTGCAGATCCAGGTCTACCAAGGCGAACGAGAAGTGGCCGCCTACAACAAGAAGCTGGCCATGTTCGAGCTCACCGGTCTGCCGCCGGCCCCGCGCGGGGTCCCGCAGATCGAGGTCACCTTCGACATCGACGCCAACGGCATCGTGCACGTGGTGGCCAAGGACCTGGGCACCGGCAAGGAGCAGTCGATCAAGCTGACCGGCGGCTCGGCCCTGTCCAAGGACGAGATCGACCGGATGATGAAGGACGCCGAGGCGCATGCCGAGGACGACCGGCAGCGGCGCGAGGAGGCGGAGGTCCGCAACCAGGCCGACGCGCTCGTCTTCCAGACCGAGAAGTTCCTCAAGGAGAACGACGAGAAGCTGCCCGAGGAGCCCAAGTCCCGGGTCCGCGACGCGATGACCGCAGTGACGGAGTCCCTCAAGGGCACCGAAGTGAACGCGATCAAGTCGGCGGTGGAGACCCTGGCCCAGGAGTCCCAGCAGTTGGGCGCGGCCATGTACGCCTCCACCGGTGCCGAGTCCTCGAGCGACATGCCCGGGAGTACCGGTGCGGCCGGCGGCCAGGAAGAGGAGATCGTCGACGCGGAGATCGTGGACGACGACAAGCCCAACGCCGGTAAGTGAGCGACATGACCGACAACGAGCAGGAGCCGCGGGTCGTGGTGAACGACAAGCGGCGTATCGATCCCGAGACCGGTGCGGTGCGCGGCGGGTTCAGTCCATTCGGCAAGCGTGGGCCGGCGGCAGCTGACCCGGGCGACCCGACGAACGCGTCCCAACCTCTGTCGGTGACCGCTGACTCGGCTGAACTCGAAGCGTCACAGCAGGAGTCGGCCGAGCGGCTGGCTGACCTGCAACGGGTCACGGCCGAGTACGCCAACTACCGCAAGCGGGTCGATCGTGACCGGCAAGCGGTGGTGGACACGGCCAAGGGCCAGGTGTTGACCCAGCTGCTCACCGTGCTCGACGACATCGACCGGGCGGAGACGCACGGTGATCTCACCGGCGCGTTCAAGACCGTGGCCGACAAGTTGGTCGAAATCCTGACCAAGCAGGGACTGACGCAGTTCGCGACGGTCGGCGACGTCTTCGATCCGGCCCGGCACGAGGCGGTGCATTTCGCCACCTCGTCGGAGGTGAGCGAACAGGTGGTCAGCGCGGTGATGCGGCACGGCTACGCCCTCGGCGACCGAGTGGTGCGCCCCGCCGTCGTAGCGGTGACCGGTCCCGGACAGGAAGAGGAAGACATGAGCACCGATCCTGGCAGTTCGGGTGGACACGGCGGGGTTGCCCCGGACGGTGCACCAACGGTCGAATCGAGCGAGCCCCCGCCCACCCAGGGTCATCCGATCCCGGACGGCAAGGCCGACCCGAACGCCGCCCCCGGCGATTCCGGCGGGGCGGGAGGCGTGGGTCCCGACGGGATCCCGCACAGCTGAGCCGGTTGCTTCGATGAAGGGAGGTCGTGCGTGAGCGCGAAGGACTACTACGAGAAGGACTTCTACAAGACACTCGGTGTCAGCAAGACGGGCACGGCAGCCGAGATCAAGAAGGCTTATCGCAAGCTCGCGCGTGACCTCCATCCGGACAAGAACCCCGGGGACAAGAAGGCCGAGGAGCGCTTCAAGGAGGTCTCCGAGGCCTACGACGTTCTCTCCGACGACGCCAAGCGCAAGGAATACGACGAGGCCCGGGACCTGGTCGCTTCCGGCGGGTTCCGCGGCTTCGGTGGTCAGCCGGGAGCGGGCGGAACGGGCTCGTTCGACCTGGGCGACCTGTTCCGCAATGCCTCCGGGGGCAGCAGTCCAGGCCCTTCCGGTGGGTTCTCCGACCTGTTCGGTGGCTTGTTCAACCGGCAGGGCGGTGGCCGGACGAACCGCGCCCGGCGCGGGTCGGACGTGGAGACCGAGGTGCGGATCGGCTTCGAAGAGGCCGTCCGCGGGGTCACCGTTCCGCTCCGGGTGACCGAGCGGAGCACCTGTCCCACCTGTCACGGCATCGGCGCCCGCCCGGGTACCTCGCCGCGGGAATGCCCGGTGTGCCACGGGTCGGGGCTGCTCACTCGCAATCAGGGTTCGTTCGGCTTTTCCGAGCCGTGCACGAACTGCGGCGGCTCCGGCTCGATCATCGACGACCCCTGCCCCACCTGCCACGGTGAGCGCACCGTGCTGCAGACCCGGACCCTGTCCACCCGCGTTCCCGCGGGCGTGGCCGATGGCCAGCGCATTCGGTTGGCCGGGCGGGGCAGCCCCGGGCTGAACGGTGGTCCGGCCGGTGACCTGTTCGTGGTCGTCCACGTGTCCGGCCACGACCTGTTCGGGCGCAACGGTGACAACCTCACCCTGACCGTTCCCGTCACCTTCACCGAACTGGCGCTGGGGACCACGATCTCGGTGCCGACCCTGGACGGGTCGGTCAAGCTGCGAGTGGCCGCCGGCACCGGATCCGGGCGCAAGCTGCGGGTCAA
This sequence comes from Nakamurella sp., assembly GCA_965277905.1. Lineage (GTDB taxonomy): Bacteria > Actinomycetota > Actinomycetes > Mycobacteriales > Nakamurellaceae > Nakamurella. Next base: position 1,460,506 of record CBDIDW010000006.1, on the reverse strand, counting down.
GGGAGCCGGGGTCAAGCGCAAGGACTCCACCGGCGATCTGATCGTCACGGTCGAGGTGGTGATCCCGCAACGACTCACCGACGCCGCACGAGAAGCGTTGGAGGCTTTCGCTACTGCGTCGCCGGAGGACCCGCGGCCGAAGCTCACTCGGGCCGTGGAGCGCGCGGCCGGTGCGCCGTGACGCCTGATGCCGGCGGTTTCGATGCGGACGCCCCGTTGTTCGTGATCTCGGTGGCCGCCCAGTTGGCCGGCATGCACGCGCAGACGCTGCGCTCCTACGACCGGGAAGGCCTGGTGTCGCCGGGCCGGACGTCGGGCGGCGGGCGCCGTTATTCGCGCCGGGACATCGAGTTGCTCCGCGAGGTGCAGCGCATGTCCCAGGACGAGGGAGTCAACCGCGCCGGTATCCGCCGCATCATCGAGCTGGAGGCGCAGGTCGACGCGTTACGAGCGCGGATGGCCGAGCTGACGGCGGAGATCCGGACGCTCCAGGCGGAACTGCACCAGTCCCGGGCCGACGCCGTCAACGCCGCCGCCAACGCGATCGCTTCGCTGCGCCGCGACGTGGTGCCCTGGCAGGACACCACCACCGCCATCGTCAGCTGGCGCCCCAAGCGCTGATCGGGTCAGCTCGGCCGGACGTGTTCCGGATCGGGCTCGTCGTCGTTCCGGAACGTCCGGCCGGGCGTGCCGTCCGAGCGTTCCCACTGCACGACCAGCTCGTCGCGTGTTCCGAAGCGCACCAGGTGGCGGCCGAGAACGTCCTCCCAGCGGTCGAGGCTGTCCGCGGGCGCATTGATCGACATCTGCAAGGCATCCGAGGTCGAGGTCAGGATGGCCCGACCGTCGCTGAGCTCGATCGCGCCGGTGCCGTCGTCTTCGGACCAGACGCCGTTCAGCCGCCGGCTCAGGTGTGACACCAACTGCTTGCCGTATCGGCCGGGCCGGTCCGTCGCCACCGACGCGGTGCTGGTCACCGTGGTCATGCGTCCTCCTCGAACTTCGCTGCTGTCCGCGATCTAGCTTTTGCCGTCGATTTCGAGTCGGTCGAGCAGCGATTCGAGCGACTTCTCGAATTCTTCAGCCGATCGATTGACAATGAGCAGCGGCTGAAGTTCTTGGAGAACTGGGTAACCGTCCAACCCGGTGTTCCTGGGTCGATCACCCGGATCGGGGGAATCGACGGGCCCGGTGTCAGCGCCCTGGGCGGACACCTCGAGGAGGAGATGGCCGAGCAGGAAACTGGAGAAGGCTTGATAGGCGGCGACCGCGGCGGAGTCGGTGAAGCCGCACCGGCGCAGGGTGGCCAGCATTTGCTCGATCCACCGCAAACTGCGCAGCGGCGGCTTGATCCAGGGCGCCTCGGGTGGGCGGGTGGCCACGAGCGGGAACACTTCGGGGTGGGCCAGAGCGATCCGGCGGACGCCGTGGGCCAGGCGATGCAGGAAGTCCTGCCAGTCGGTGGCGTCGACGTGGACGTCGGGATCGCCGTAGAGCTCGTCCACGACCAGGTCAACGACCCCGTCGAGGACGGATTCGCGACCGGGGAGATGGTAGTAGATGGCCATCGCCTCGACGCCGAGATACTCCCCAAGCCGTCGCATGGTGAACAGGCGCAAGCCGTTCTGATCGATCAGGGCGACGGCCGCGGCCAGGATCTTGCGCCGGTCGAGACCGGTCCGGCCGTCTCCGGGGGCGACGGTGGGCAGCACCGCGGCGGCGCTGCCCCGACTCTTCGGGCTGTCGGGATCGACAGACACGGCACGGCACCTCCATTCGGGCGTTGCGCCGGCTGGATTTCGGCGCCGACACCAGTCGGCCGGCCGGGTTGACGGGACGCCTCTCGAACGCAAACCTAGTCCGCTTCATCTGCGACGTGGCGATGGCGGGGGTCAACTGCCGCTCAAACGGTGAGATGAGTCATGATCATTGAAGTCACTTACCTTGTAAAAATACGACACATGTGATTGACTTTAGTGAGTAAAGCTCGGTCGCCGGGATGGCAATCCAGTTTTACTGGAAATGTCGGAGCGAATTTCGTGAGGATCTGACCTCGGTCGGACAGCCTTGCCCTCCCCCCCGTTTTCTGATGCTGCGGCCCGATGCCGCGCACCACCACCTCGGGCGTCGCTCACTTCTTCTGCCACCAGCCGGTGGTAGCTCGTTCCATCCAGGGAGAACCATGATCAAGCAGGACCAGGCCCAGCAGCTCATCGACGGCGGCACTGTCGTCGACACGGACGGTGACACGATCGGCAAGATCGGTCAGGTCTATCTGGACAACGATTCCGGGGACGTCTCATGGGTCACCGTGAAGACCGGTTTCTTCGGTTCGACCGAGGCGTTCGTACCCACCGACCAGGCGACCCTGTCGGGTGACACGGTCACCGCGCCTTACGACAAGGCCAAGGTCAAGGGCGCACCGCACTTCGAGGCCGGCGCCGAGCTGTCCCCGACCGACGAGGACGAGCTGTACCGCTACTACGGCATCGGCTCCGGCGTGTCCGGCAAGGACGCGTCGACCGAGTACGTCGCGCAGGCCCCGGCCGAGACCGACACGGCCCGCAAGACCACCGACACGACTGGCACCACCGCCGCCCGTACGTCGGGCGATGGGTACATCACCCGCTCCGAGGAGCAGCTGCATGTGGGTACCGAACGCGTCGAGACGGGTCGGGCCCGGCTCCGCAAATTCGTCGTGACCGAGCAGCAGACAGTCACCGTCCCGGTCAGCCACGAAGAGGTCCACGTCGTTCGCGAGGCCATCCAGCCCGGCGATTCAGTCGAGGGCGCCACCATCGGCGAGGACGCGGTTGAGGTCAGCCTGACCGCAGAGCGTCCGGTGGTTCAGAAGGAGGTCGTCGGGGTGGAACGAGTCAAGCTCGATACCAACACCGTGACCGAGCAGCAGCAGGTCAGCGAATCGGTTCGCAAGGAGCAGGTCGAGATGTCCGGGGACCACGATGGTGTTGCCACCACGGGCGATTCCGTCTCCGAAGGCACCGCCCACAACGGTGAGTCCCTGAAGGACAAGGCGCAGGACAAGGGCCGCGCGCTGTTCGAGAACGAGAACCGCTGACCACGGTCAGCACTCGTGAGCGGACGTCCGCTCTGAAGTGAGCACTACCCCGGTGTCGCATGCCGGGACGGGTCAATCGTGCCGCGGGTTCCCAATGGGAGCCCGCGGCTGCGTTTGACCACCACACCACGCTCAAACCAGGGGCTGGTCGGAATGACCTCGCGCTCTGCCAGATCCCCTAGGACGAATGTCATGTCTTCTCCCATAGAGTCAGACCACCTCCACGACGGTGACGAATCAGTCGGGGCGCCTGCTCACCCGGTTCTCGTCGAAGAAACCCCGCCCGACTCGGTCCCCACCTTCGACCATCAGGGCGATTCGGCCCGCCCGTACGGCGCCGTGGCCGGAGATCTGGGCGTCGACCGAGAGGCCGTGACCGCACGCGAACAGGAGCGCTACGGCGGGGTCAAGATCGGTTCGGCCTTCTTCGGTTTCATGACCGCCATCGGCTTGGCCGCGCTGATGACCGCGTTGCTCGCCGGGGCCGGGGTGGCGGTCGGTTTGGCCAGTCACACGAGCACCGCCGACATCAACAATCAGGCTGCATCCGCCACCGGCACCGCCAAGACGGTCGGTCTCGTCGGCGGCATCCTGTTGCTGGTGGTGCTGGCCGTGGCGTACTACTGCGGTGGTTACGTCGCCGGCCGGATGGCCCGTTTCCAGGGCTTCCGCCAGGGTCTGGCCGTGTGGCTGTGGGGCATCGTGTTCGCGGCGGTGATCGCCGTCCTGGTGCTGATCTTCGGGTCCAAGGTGAACGTCCTGTCGCAGCTGAATCTCCCGCGCATCCCGATCGACGAGGGGTCGCTGACGGCGGCCAGCTGGATCGCTCTGGCCGCAGTGGTGCTCGTTTCTCTGGCCGCAGCGATGGTGGGCGGCAAGGCTGGAATGGTGTTCCATCGCAAGGTCGACCGCGCCGGACTCGGCGCCTGACTTTGTAGGGCTGGGCCTACCCCGGTTCGTCCTGGCTCATCGACCGCTGCGGCCTGCGGGGTCGACTGGTGCGTTTCTGCGCCGGCCTGACCGTGGTCACGATCAGCCTGGAAATGGTGGCCATCGTCGGGCAGGCGACCCGTGGTCAGGGCAGCCACTTCAACCACCATGGCGTGTTCGACGTGGTGGTGAGCGCGTCGATGGGCGCCACCATCGCGGTGTTCTTCCTGGGCGCAGTGACGTTGGCCGTGATCACGGTGCGCTCCGGCCGGCTCGACCCGCTGACCCGCCGGGCCATCACGTCCGGCGTGCTGCCGTCCCTGGGCGGAATGCTGGCCGGGATTGCCATGTCTGTTCACGGCGCGCACAGCGTCGGCGCCCGCGACGGCGGCCCGGGACTCCCGTTCACCGGCTGGAGTACCGTCGTCGGCGATTTGCGGATTCCCCATTTCATCGGGCTGCACGGGCTGGAACTGTTGCCGCTCTTCGCGTTCGGCTTGCAGTCCGGGGGCCGGGGTCACTGGTCCACATCGACCCAGCTGAAATTACAGGCGTGGGCGTCGACGGCCTACGCCGGTGTGTTCGTGATCCTTTTCGCGCAGGCGCTGTGCGGCGAGTCCGTGGTCCGCCCGCGCCTTCTCACGCTGCTGGCTTTCGGTGTGCTCGTGGCCGTCACCGCGACGGGTGTGGTCCGTACGCTGCGGCCGAGCGCGGCAATTGCGGCCTCCCCGGTGAGCATCAGCGCGCCCGTTCGGTGACGGCAGCCAGGAGATCGCCGTCCTCGACCCGATCCCAGGCATCGGCGAAGTCATCCAGCGCGGCGTGGGCGGCCGCCTGCTCGAAGGCGTGCAGGCGGCCGAAGACGAAGCCAGCCACACCATCGGTTTCCGAGTCCAGCGCCAACTCGGCCAGCAGGGTCGCCGACATGACCGCGTCCTGATGCTCGCCCAACACCTCCTGGATCTCCTCGTTGGCGGCGGCGAAGACCACCGCATCGTCGCCCAACGAGGCCACCGCGGCCTCGGTCGCGTAGCGGACGACCTTGGCCTGCTTACGCACCGCATGCACCGCCGGGGTGTTGTCGGGGTCGGCCAGGGCCAGATCCGCCCGCTCCCGCAGGGTCCGCCAGGCCGCGTCCAGCAGCCCCGGCAAGGCCGCGGTCGCAGCCCGTCCGGCGCGGCGCGCGAACGGTGGGTCGGCCAGGAAGTCGTCGATGTCACGAAGCATGGCCAGGTACTGCGCCGACTGGATCCGCTCGTGCACATGCGCTCGGGCCACCGGCTGCCGGCGTCCGAATATCTGCTCCAGCCGCTGCGTCGCGGCCCGGGCGTACTCCGCCGGTTCGTCGACGAGTTGACCGGCCAGTCGGGTCTGCAGCACCTCCAGGTCACGGCCGACCGAGAGGATGCGGCCGTGTTCACGCAGCTGCCCTTGCAGGTGTGCGCCCGCAGGACCCTCGAACAGCGAGGCGAACACACCCAGCACTGAGCGCAGCCGGCGGGTTGCGGTCCGGGCGTCGTGCAGGGAGTTGTCCCGGCCGTCGCGCAGGGCCAGGTCGGCCGCGATCAAGCCGTCCTGCAGCCGGCTCAGGGCCGTGATCACCGCCTCGCCCGAGGTCGGCCGCTTGCGCTTCGTGGGGGGTGACGAGGGTAAGGCGAGCGCCCGGGCCAGCTTCGACGGTGACGCGGAAGGTTTCGCACCCGCCTCTACCAGCGCCGCCGAGGTGGCCTGGAGCTGGGCAAGCGTGCCGTCCAGCAGCTCGGCTTCCAGTTCCCGCCATTGCCGCTCGGGTCCGGCCGCGGCGCCGTCCGGGTGCAGCGGTGAGGCGGTGACCCGGTCGTCGGCCACCTCGACGGCAGCCAGCCCTGACTTGGTCATCAGGCGGCGGACGGTGCGCCGGTTGCGGACCCGGGCCACCGGCCGCAGCGGGCGGCCGCGGGCCACGCCCAGCAGCAGGTCGGCCAGCGCGGCCGGCACCGCCATCGCCATCGATGGCGCTTCCAGCGGCAGGCCGACCTCAGTGCGTCCGCCGGCTCGGGCCGGCAGTTTCAGGTGCCAACCGGCGTCCTGGCCCCCGGTCCGTCGGCGCAGGGTGATCTTGGCGGCCAGCAGGTCGAAAGCCTCGGTGTCGTAATAGGTCGCGTCCAGCTCATGGACGACCGGGTCCGACCAACCGGTCAGGCCCGCGGCCCGCACCGCCCGGACCGCCGGCAGGTCGGGCACCTTCTTTCCCGGCGCCAGATCCAGCTTGGTCTCGATCTCCAGATGCCGGGTCGGTGCAGCTGCCACCGTGCGATCATCCGACCCGGCCACCCTTGAGGCAAGCCACGTCGGCAGGTCACGGTCAGGTACCCGTCACCAGCGGTCGGGATGGCACCGCCACCGGTGTTCAGGACCCAGCTCTGCACCTCGACCGTGCTGGTGCCCCGGTCGGTGAAGGCGAGGGCGTCATGACCCGGTAGAACACCGGAGGACTCCGTGGTGCAGTAGGTCCCGTGCCGTCGAAGGTGCTGTTGCTGATTGCGTCGCCGTGATTGATCGTGTGGGCGTGCGGCTCGAGGCGATCGCGTCGATCACCGTAAGTTGATCGGAATAGGCTCAACTTTGCTGCGTTGTACGTGAAATAGACTGAGGTCCACGCTGGGTGGGCCGACGCGGAACGCATCTGGAGAAACGCACATATGAACCTGGAGATCCTGACCACCAAGAGTCGCGAGACCGTGGCCGCGGCCATCTCGGCCGCCACCGCTGCGGGGAACGCAGTGGTCGAACCGGCCCACCTGCTGAGCGCATTGCTGACGACGGACGGATCGACCGCGACGGCCCTGCTGCGCGCGGTCGGGGCCGACGTCCAAGCGGTCTCGTCGCAGGTCAGGGCAATCCTGGACCGGATGCCCTCGGCGCGCGGAACGACCGTGGCGCAGCCCCAGCTGTCCCGGGCGGTGGTCAACGTGCTCACCGGAGCCGAGCAGATCATGCGGGCCGGCGGCGACGAGTTCGTCTCCACCGAGCACCTGATCGCCGCGCTGGCCCGGCCGGGTACCGATGTCGGTGAGATCCTCCGCGGCGCCGGTGCGACCACTGATGCTCTGGTCGAGGCCTACCCGACTGTTCGCGGCGGGAATCGGAAGGTCACCTCCGCCGACCCCGAGGTGCAGTACCAGGCGCTGGAGAAGTACGGCGTCGACCTCACCGAATCCGCCCGCGAGGGCAAGATCGACCCCGTCATCGGGCGGGACAGCGAAATCCGGCGGGTGGTGCAGGTGCTGTCCCGACGGACCAAGAACAATCCCGTCCTGATCGGCGAGCCGGGCGTGGGTAAAACCGCGGTGGTCGAGGGCCTGGCCCAGCGGATCGTGGCCGGTGACGTGCCGGAATCGCTGCGAGGCAAGAAGCTGATCTCGCTCGATCTCGGCGCGATGATCGCCGGGGCCAAGTACCGGGGCGAGTTCGAGGAGCGGCTGAAGGCCGTCCTGGAGGAGATCAAGAGCTCGAACGGCCAGATCGTCACCTTCATCGATGAGCTGCACACCGTGGTGGGCGCGGGCGCGACCGGCGAGGGGGCCATGGACGCGGGCAACATGCTGAAGCCGATGCTGGCCCGGGGTGAGCTGCGCATGGTCGGCGCGACCACGCTGGACGAGTACCGCGAACACATCGAGAAGGACGCCGCTTTGGAGCGCCGCTTCCAGCAGGTACTGGTGGGCGAGCCGAGCGTGGAGGACACCGTCGCCATCCTGCGCGGCATCAAGGAGCGCTACGAGGCGCATCACGGCGTCCGCATCGCCGATTCGGCGCTGGTTGCCGCGGCCACCTTGTCCGACCGCTACATCACCGCCAGGTTTCTGCCTGACAAGGCGATCGATCTCATCGACGAGGCAGCCTCCCGGCTGCGCATGGAGATCGACTCACGGCCGGTCGAGATCGACGAACTGCAGCGCAGTGTCGACCGGCTCAAGATGGAAGAACTGGCGCTGGCCAAGGAGTCGGATTCGGCGTCGGTGGAAAGGCTCGGTCGGCTGCGTCGTGACCTGGCCGACCGGAACGAACAGCTCTCGGCCCTCAACGCCCGGTGGGAACGGGAGAAGGGTGGCCTGAACCGGGTCGGCGAGCTCAAGAAGCAACTCGACGAGCTGCGTATGCAGGCCGAGCGAGCCCAGCGAGAAGGCGATCTGGCCCAGGCCTCCGAGCTGCTCTACGCCCGGATCCCGGTGCTGGAGCGCGAACTGGCGTCGGCCACGGATGACACCGCGGGGGCGGGCGACTCGGCCCTGGCGCCGATGGTCAGCGAGGAGGTCACACCCGACGACATCGCCACCGTCATCGCGGCCTGGACCGGTATTCCCGCCGGCCGGCTGCTGGAGGGGGAGACGGCCAAGCTGCTGCGGATGGAGGACGAGCTCGCCGCCCGGGTGGTCGGGCAGCCGGAGGCGGTGCGGGCGGTCAGTGACGCGGTGCGTCGGGCCCGGGCCGGCATCTCCGATCCCGACCGGCCCACCGGCTCCTTCCTGTTCCTGGGACCGACCGGTGTGGGCAAGACCGAGCTGGCGAAGGCGTTGGCGGACTTCCTGTTCGACGACGCCCGGGCCATGGTCCGAATCGACATGAGCGAGTATTCGGAGAAGCATTCGGTGGCCCGGCTGGTCGGTGCGCCGCCCGGATACGTCGGGTACGACCAGGGCGGACAGTTGACCGAGGCGGTGCGTCGCCGGCCGTACTCGGTGGTGCTGCTGGACGAGGTCGAGAAGGCCCACCCGGACGTGTTCGACGTCCTCCTGCAGGTGCTCGACGACGGCCGGCTCACCGACGGCCAGGGCCGTACCGTCGATTTCCGCAACGTGGTGCTGATCCTGACCTCGAACCTGGGCTCGCACGCGATCATGAATCCGGACCTGTCCGAGAAGCAGCGGCAGGACGCGGTCATGGCCGTGGTGCGCAGCGCGTTCAAGCCCGAGTTCCTGAACCGGCTGGACGAGTTGGTGTTCTTCCACGCCTTGGACACCGCCCAGCTGGCCAAGATCGTGGATATCCAGATCGCCGCCCTGGGTCACCGCCTGAACGTGCGCCGGCTGACCTTGGACGTCACCGCGGACGCTCGGGGGTGGCTGGCGCTCAACGGGTTCGACCCGCTCTACGGTGCCCGTCCGCTGCGCCGCCTGGTGCAGTCGGCCATCGGTGACCAGTTGGCCCGGGCGCTGCTGTCCGGGACGATCCGGGACGGCGACACGGTTCGGGTCGACGTGTCCGCCGCGGATCCCGCCCGGCTGGAGGTCGCGCCGGAGACCGCGGTCGCGGTGTGAAGTGGCCGGGTCGGGGATCATGACGGCATGATTTCCGACCCCGCTCGCTTCGCCCAGGACTGGCTCGACGCCTGGAACGCCCACGACGTCGAGGCGGTCTTGGCGCACTTCGCGCAGGACGTCGTCTTCACCTCGCCCGTGGCCCAGCGGGTGCTGCCCGATTCGGACGGGCGGTTGCACGGCAAACAGGCCGTGCGGGACTACTGGAATCTGGCTCTGGCCCGCATCTCCGACCTGCGCTTCGAGCTCATCGGCGTGTACGTGGGCATCGACACCCTGGTCATCCACTACCGCAACCAGCTCGGTGGCCTGGTCGACGAGGTGCTGACCTTCGACGGCTCATTGGTCGTCACCGGGCACGGCACCTATCTGCTTTGATCTGCCCGAACGTGGCGGTCCCGGCCCCCGACCGCTCGAAATACAAGACCCACCCATCCCGAGCAGCGGGGGTCCCGAATCACCTGTGGCCGGCGCTGACAGATGACGGGCCCGGAGGCGCGACCCCGACCGCAAGCCCCCCTGTCCTGCAGCGCCGGTCTTTTCCTGCCCGAACTGAGAGGCTGCCCCCATGGCTGACACCGACATCGCCACCCGAATCGCCGCACTTGCCTCCGGTCTGATGGGCGGCGAGCTGCCGATCGGGATCCGCGCCTGGGACGGATCGCGGGTAGATGCACTCGATTCCGACGCCCCCGTGCTCGTCCTCAACAACCGCCGCGCGTTGCGCCGGCTGGTCTGGAGTCCGGGCGAGCTCGGCCTGGCCGAGGCCTACATCTCCGGCGACCTGGATGTTCAGGGTGATCTGGCCCGTGGCCTGTCGATGATCTGGGCGGCCACCGCCGGCGGCGAGCTGGCCAAACCCGAGCTGCGCTGGCGCCATACGCCCCGGCTGGCCTGGGCGGCCGCCCGGCTGGGCGCGCTCGGCCCTCGACCCCCCGCACCCGGCCAAGCGGCCAGACTGCGGGGCCGCAAGCACAGCCAGGATCGGGACCGGGCCGCGATCGCCCATCACTACGACCTGTCCAACGAGTTCTACGAGTTGCTGTTGGACGACTCCATGGCCTACTCGTGCGGCTATTTCACCGACGGACCGCAGGGCACTCTGGCCGCGGCCCAGCACGCCAAGCTGGACCTCGTCTGCCGCAAGCTCGGCCTGAAGGAAGGGGCCAGGCACCTGGACATCGGGTGCGGCTGGGGGTCGTTGATCTGCTTCGCCGCCGAGCACTACGGCACCGTCTCGACCGGGGTGACGCTGTCCCGCCAGCAATACGAGTACGTGAGAAAGCGGGTCGCCGACGCCGGCCTGGCCGACCGGGTCACCGTCCGGCTGGCCGACTACCGGGAGATCGACAACGGGTGGGCCGACGGCGCCTTCGATGCCGTCTCGACCATCGAGATGGGCGAGCACGTCGGAGACGCCGAATATCCCGCCTTCGCGGGCATCCTGCACCGGGTGCTGCGGCCGGGCGGTCGGGCGCTGGTGCAGCAGATGTCGCGCGGGATGACCGCGCCCGGCGGCGGCGCCTTCATCGAGACCTACATCGCCCCCGACATGCACATGAAACCACTGGGCACCACGGTCAACCTGCTCACCGGGGCCGGGCTGGAGGTCCGGGACGTGCACGCCCTGCGCGAGCACTACGACTGGACCGTGCGGGCCTGGCTGGACACCTTGGAGAGTCGGTGGGACGAGGCGGTGGCGATGATCGGCGAGATCGGCGCCCGGGTCTGGCGGCTCTACCTGGCCGGCGGCGGGCTGGCCTTCGCCGAGAACCGGATGGGGGTCGACCAGATCCTGGCGGTCAGACCCGACGCGCGCGGCCGGTCGGAGATGCCGCCGAGTAGGGCAAGCTACGCCAGGTGAGTGTCTGGCTCGTCTTCGCGATCTGTCTGGCGGCCGTCGTGGCTGTGATGGCCGTGTCGTTCCTGATCGGGGCGAGTACGGGCAAGTACTCGATCATCGACGCGATCTGGGGACCCGGGTTCGTGGTCATCGCCTGGGTGGCCTTCCTGATCACCCTCGGGCACGGCGCACCCCTGCTCAGAATCGCTCTGCTGGTGATGGTTTCGGCCTGGGGGCTGCGGTTGGGCGGCTACATCCTGGCTCGCAACCATGGACTGCCGGAGGATCCGCGGTACGAAGAACTGCTGCGCGACAGCGGCAAGGCAGCGATCATCGGCAAGGTTCAGGTGCCGCAGGGCCTGGCCATGTGGTTCGTGTCGCTGCCGGTGCAGGTGGGCATGGTCCTGAAACCGCCGGTCACGCCGTTGATCTGGATCGGGGTCGCGGTCTGGGCAGTGGGCCTGGCGTTCGAGGCGGTCGGGGATGCTCAGCTCGCCGCGTTCAAACGGGATCCGGCCAACAAGGGCAAGATCATGGATCGTGGGCTGTGGCGATACACCCGGCATCCCAACTATTTCGGTGACGCGTGTCTGTGGTGGGGTGTCTACCTGACCGTGGTGTGGTGGTGGCCCGGGGCGCTCACCGTGCTCTCGCCGCTGGTGATGACCTACCTGATCGTGGCCAAGACCGGCAAAGCCCTGACCGAGAAACGGATGTCGTCGGCCCGGCCCGGCTACGCCGAATACGTGGCCCGCACCTCGGGCTTCTTTCCGCTCCCACCCAGGAAGGCCGCATGAAGACCATCGAGAGGGGCGCCACGGTCGATGATTTCGTCCTGCCCGACCAGCAGGGTGAGCCCCGGCGGCTGTCCGAACTGCTCGCCGCCGGTCCGGTGGTGCTGTTCTTCTACCCGGCCGCGCTCTCGCCCGGTTGTACCGCCGAGAGCTGCCATTTCCGCGACCTGTCCGCCGATTTCGCCGCCGTCGATGCCCAACCCGTGGGTATCAGCACCGATCCGCCCAGCAAACAGCTCAAGTTCGACCAGGCTCACCGGCTCGGCTACCCGCTTCTTTCCGACGAGGCCGGCGAGGTGGCAACTGCTTTCGGGGTCAAGCGTCGCTTCGTGACTCCGGTCAAGCGGGTGACTCTGGTCATCGACCCAGACCGGACCGTGGCGAAAGTGATGGCCAGTGAATTCTCGATGGCCGCCCACGCCGACCAGGCCCTGGCCTTTCTGAAGCAGCGGGCGACCTAGTCTGCTGGAATGACCCGCCCCGGCCTGGCCCACTTCGCGGGGCGGCTGGCCACCGATCTGGTTGACATCGTCGACCTGGTCGCCCATCCCGAGGTGTTGTCGAGCGGATGGTGGGCTGTCACCGCTACGTTCGAAGGCGCCGTGACCGGTTACCGATTCGCCGATGTGCGGCGGGCGCCGCTGCCTCCGGGTGGGGCGTGGCCGGGCGTGGGCGGCTGGTCGACGTCGCTGGACCGGGACGCCTACTGCGACCGGGTCGAGCGGATCCGCGAGCACATCGCGGCCGGAGATGTCTATCAGGTCAACCTGTGTCGGCTGCTCAGCGCACCCTTACCCCCGGGCGCGGACCCGGTCGCGCTGGCCCACCGGTTGGCCGCGAGAAACCCGGCGCCGCACCTGGGGGTGCTGGACACTGGCCAGGAGTGGGTGGTGACGGCATCGCCGGAACTGTTCCTCCGCCGGGCCGGCGACAAGATCACCTCGGGTCCGGTCAAGGGAACGGCCCCGACCGGGGAGAGGTTCGCGGCCAAGGACTACCCGGAAAACATCATGATCACCGACCTGGTCCGCAACGACCTGGGCCGGATCGCCGCCGCCGGCACGGTGACCGTCGATGCGTTGCTGCGGGCGCAGGATCATCCGGGCCTGCGGCACCTGGTCTCGATCGTGTCCGCGCAACTGCGACCCGGCGTCGGTTGGCCCGACATCCTGGCCGCCACCTTCCCGCCCGGCTCGGTCAGCGGTGCGCCGAAATACACGGCCCTGCAGGCGATCCGCGATTTGGAACCGGTCCCTCGCGGGATCTACTGCGGGGCTTTTGGTTTCGTCGACGGGTGGAACGCCGAGTTGGCCGTGGGCATCCGGACCTTCTTCACCACCGACAGTGCGAGCAGGCTGCACTTCGGCACCGGCGCCGGCATCACCTACGCCTCAGATCCGGCCGCGGAATGGGCGGAGACGGAGCTCAAGGCCGCTCGGCTGCTGGCCGTGGCCGGTGCGGACGAGAACTCGGTGAACGCGGGCGGGTAGACCACGCGGCCGCGGATGTCCCGGTCCGCCCCCGTCTCGGGCTCGATGATGATCCGCACCTTCTGAGTCCGTCGGGTTCGCGTCACGATTTTCCCTTCGCCCGGGGTACATCGGCCCGACGCCGATCCTGCTCGCGCGGGTCGAGTTTCGTGACGTCGCGGTTCGGCGCCTACCCTCGGCCGATGCCTACTGCCCTGGTCACCGGCGCCACCGCCGGCATCGGCGCCACGTTCGCCCGCCATCTGGCCCAGCTGGGCTACGGGCTCGTGCTCGTCGCGCGCGATCGAGATCGGTTGGAGGCCGGCCGAGAGGCGTTGCAGACCAAAGGCTCGCCGCAGGTCGAGGTCCTCCCGGCCGACCTCACCGTCCCCGCCGACCGAGATCGGGTGGTGGGCCGCCTGGAACAGGGCGTCGACCTGCTGGTCAACAATGCCGGGATCGGGCTGGGACTGGAGATGCTCGAGTGCACGCCCGCCGATCTGCGCCGACAGATCGATCTCAACGTCACCGCGGTGGTTTTGCTGGCCCGGGCGGCGCTGCCGGGGATGATCGAACGCGGTCAGGGCGGGGTGATCAACGTGGCCTCGATCGCCGGCCTGCTGCCGGGGCGGGGGAGCACGTACGCGGGGTCGAAGGCGTTCGTGATCAGCCTCTCCGAAGGGCTGAACGAACAGCTCACCGGCACCGGCGTACGCATGCAGGCGCTGTGCCCCGGTTTCGTGAAGACCGAGTTCCATGAGCGCGCAGGCATCGACATGTCGCCGGTGCCGAAGTTCGCCTACGTCGACGTGGACAAGGTGGTGACGAAGTCCCTGGCCGACCTGCGGGCCAACCGGGTGGTCAGTGTGCCGGGCGCGGCGTACCGCACCGTGGCCACCTTCGCCGACCTGGCCCCGCGCAGTGCGGTACGGGCCCTGGCCTCGCGGGTCTACAACCGCGGCCGCACCTGATCGAGCAACGCCGAGACGATGCCGGCCACCTCGTCGATCTTCTCTATGTGGGGTGAGTGCGCGGTGCCGGCCACCACGTGCTCGGCGAACGGCCCGTAGCCCTCCAGCACGGCCCGGGTCTGGGCGACCATCGGCTGCGCCGGCCAGACCTGCCCCCCCGGGTAGCCGGGGACCACGCCGAGCGCGCCCAGCTGGGCCAGGTCGAACAGCGAGGTGTCTGACACGATCTGGTCGAGTTCGCCGCGGATCCAGGCGATCGGCGGTTTCGGCTCGAGATCGACAATGCCGTCCAACCGGCAGAACTCGGGGGACATGGTGTTGAGCACCCCACGATTTCCGGCCACCAGGCCCGGCCAATCGGCAGCGGTGGTGAAGGTGCCCGGGTAGTTCTCGTCGCCGAGGGCTGTAGTCAGCATCGACGCCACGTAGTCGTCCTCGCCGGAGCCCGCCCAACCCGGGGCGACGTAGAACGACCGGAAGACCGAGCGGGGCGAAGCGGGGGAGTCCGCGGTGGTGTCGCCGGCCCGGAGCGCGGCTACGAAGGCCGGGTTGGCCGTCCCGCCGCCCACGCCCAGCCCGGGACTCCCGGGCGAGACCAGCGCGCCGGACGGGCCCTCGGTGCCGCCGAACCCGTAGGGCGAGACCGGGTTTATCAGGCTCAGCGAGGTCACTGCCGCGGGTCGGTCGAGGAGCATCTGCAGGACCACGCCGCCGCCCATGGACCAGCCCACCAGGTCGACCGGGCCTAGCGCCAGCGCATCGATGGTGGCCCACACGTCGTCGGCGTAGTCGGCCAACCCGCGGCTCGCGTCCACCGGCGAGGTCGCCGTCCCACCGAACCCGCGCAGGTCCACCGCGATCGGACGTACGGACGGCGCCAGCTGGTTCATGAGTGGGTAGTAGAACGGCGAGGACGACACGTTTCCGTGGATCAGGATCACCGGGCGGCCGGCCGGCCGGTCCGCGATTTCGTGCACGGCCACGGTGAGCCGGGAGGTCTCGACCCGGCGAACGACAAAGGTCATGGGGATGATCCAACCGCATCGGTGGCGTGTGCGACCCTGGCCCGGTGACGGAGCAACCGAGTGTCGATGCCACGGCCAGAGCCCGGCTGGCCGAGCTGGTCCGTGACCTGGCCGTGGTGCACGGCCGGGTCACCCTGTCGTCGGGCCGTGAGGCCGATTACTACATCGACGGCCGGATGCCCACGCTGCAGCACGAGGCCGCACCGCTGATCGGGCAGCTGCTGCGAGAGCTGACCGCCGACTGGGACTACGCCGCCGCCGGTGGGCTGACCCTGGGCGCGGATCCGGTGGCCGCGGCGATCATGCACGCCCCGGGTCGCCCGATCGACATGTTCGTGGTGCGCAAGGAGGCCAAGGGGCACGGCATGCAGAAGCGGATCGAGGGTCCGTCGGTGCAGGGCCGCCGGGTGCTTGCGGTGGAGGACACCTCGACCACCGGCGGGTCGGTGTTGCAGGCCGTCGATGCGCTGGAAGAGGCGGGCGCGACGGTCATCGGGGTGGCCACCATCATCGACCGGGCCACCGGGGCAGCCGAGGCGGTCACCGCCCGCGGGTACCCCTATCGCTACCTGCTCGGCCTGGCGGATCTCGGCCTGGCGTGACCTCCGGGTACCACGCCGAGCCCGGGCCGACCGAGTGGACCGCGGCGCCGCTGGTCGGGGTCGGACCGTACCCACAGCCGTGGCCCGATGACCCGCATCTGGATCCGGAGCTGCTGGCCCAGGGCGATGCCCGCAACGTCGTCGACCGCTACCGATACTGGCGGCGGGAGGCGATCGTGGCCGACCTGGACGAGCGCCGCCATCCGTTCGAGATCGCTATCGAGAACTTCGGGCACGACCACAACATCGGGACCGTGGTGCGGACGGCGAACGCCTTCGGCGCGCGCCGGGTGCACATCGTGGGGCGTCGGCGCTGGAACCGGCGCGGCGCCATGGTCACCGACCGCTATCAGCACCTGGTCCACCACGACTCCATCGAGCAGCTGCTCGCCGACGCGCCGGGACTGGTCCCGGTGGCCATCGACAACCTGCCCGGGTCGCAGGCCTTGGAGGCAGCGGTGCTGCCGCGGAATTGCCTGCTGCTGTTCGGGGCGGAGTCGGAGGGGCTGAGCCAGGCCGCGGTGAGCGCCGCCGGAACGGTCCTGAGCATCGCCCAGTTCGGCTCCACCCGCTCGATCAACGCCGGTGTCGCGGCGGGTATCGCCATGCATGCGTGGGTCCGTCAGCACGCCGATCTCACCGCGTCTCACGGTTGAATTGCCGGTATGACCCTGGACTTCGAAACCATCAAGAACTCGGTGACCTGGGTCCTCATCGTGATCGCCGTGGTCGCGGTGGTGCTCGCGATCGTGATCAAAAAGATCATCGGCAAGATCCTCACCCTGCTGGTGGCGGCCCTGGTGATCTTCCTGGGCTGGCAGCAGCGGGCCAAGGTGATCGACTTCGCCCAGGACGTGAAGGCCGGCGCGTGCGCCAGCCGACCCCACTTCCTGGGGATCGCCGTCACCTACCCCGGCTGCTGACCCGACGAGTCAGGCGACGGTGAGCGGCCGCGCTGGCGCAGGTGCAGCAGCGCCGGAATCGCCGCCAGCAGGACCACCAGGACGACGGCGCCCAGGAAGATCAGGTCGACGTGGTCACGGATCAACGGGACGTTGCCCAACAACCGGCCGGCAAAGGTGACCAGTCCGACCCAGAGCAGGCCGCCCAGGGCGGAGTACAGCGTGTAGACCTTCAGGCTCATCCTGGAGGCTCCGGCCATCACCGTGGCCACGGTGCGGACGATGGGGACGAATCGGGCCAGCACGACCGCGATCGGCCCGTACTTGGCGAAGAACCCCGTGGACCGCTCGATGTACTCCGGCTTCAGGAGCTTCGCGTCCGGGCGGGAGAACACCGCCGGACCCACCTTGTAGCCGATCCAGTAGCCCACCATGTTGCCGGCGAACGCGGCCACCCACAGCAGCAGGATGAGCAGGAAGATGTTGATGTGTAAGGCGCCGGATCCGACCAACAGGCCGCCGATGAACAGCATGGTGTCGCCGGGCAGGAAGAACCCGATGAGCAGGCCGCACTCGGCGAACAGGATCGCCATCATGATGGCGACGGCAGCGGGGCCGGCGTTGGCCAGGAAGACGTTGGGATCGAGCCACGAGGGCAGGATGGCCATCTCGGAGGTGGTCACGGCTCATAAGACGACGGACGGCCCCTGGCGGTTGCTGTAAGCCTGCTGACACCTGCCTGTGCGGGGGCGCGCGCGTACCGTCGGGCCATGACGACGGTGTCCCCGACCCGGGCCGGTTTCGCGGATCGATTGACGCGCTTGCTGAACCCCGGGCAGGTGGTCACCGACCCCGACATCACCGTCGGCTTCGCCCGGGACATGATGCCGCTGGCCCCGTCCGGGCTGCCGCTGGCGGTGGTGTTCCCCACCGATGTCGCGCAGGTCGCGGCGGTGGTGACGAGCTGTGCCGAGGCCGGCGTCAAGATCGTCCCTCGGGGCGCCGGGTCCGGGCTCACCGGAGCCGCCAACGCGGTCGATGGAGCGGTCACGCTCGTCCTGACCAGGATGAACGCGATCCTGGAAATCGACGAGGGCAACCGGCTCGCCGTCGTCCAACCGGGCGTGGTCAATCTGGATTTCCGGCAGGCGGTCGAAGCCAAGAACCTTTTCTATGCCCCCGACCCCAGCTCTTACGACTGGTGCACGCTCGGTGGCAACCTCTCCACCAATGCCGGGGGCCTGTGCTGCGTCAAGTACGGCGTGACCACCGACGCGGTCCTCGGGCTGCAGGTGGTGCTGGCCACCGGTGAGGTGCTGCGCACCGGTCGCCGCACGGTCAAGGGGGTGGCCGGTTATGACCTGACCAAGCTGTTCGTGGGTTCCGAGGGCACCCTCGGCGTCATCACCGAGGCAACGCTGGCCCTGCGCCCGAAGCCGGCGGCGCCCTGCACCCTGGTCGCCGCGTTCGATTCGACGGAGGCCGCCGGCGAGGCGGTGGCCCGGGCGGTCCGGGCCGGGTTGGTCCCGTCCCTGCTCGAGATCATGGACGCGACCTGCATCACCGCGGTCGAGCAGCACCACGGGTTCAAGATCCTAGGCGACGAACCCACACCGGCGGCCCTGCTACTGGGTCAGTCGGACGCGGGTGGAACCGTCGGCGCCGCGGAGATGGCCCGTCTCGAAGAGGTCTGCACCTCGGCCGGAGCGGTGTTCTGCGCCAGCACCGACGACCCGGCCGAGGGTCGGATGCTGCTGGCCGCGCGGCGCGACGTGCTCACCGCGTTGGAGGTGTACGGCGCCTGGCTGACCGACGACGTCAGCGTGCCCCGTACCGAGATCGCCACGCTGATCGCCGGCTGTAACCGCATCTCCGCGGAGAGCAACCTGATGATCGGGGTGGTCGGGCATGCCGGCGACGGCAACATGCACCCGACGATCGTGTTCGACTCGACCGACCCCGAGCAGTTGGAACGGGCCCGGCGGGCCTTCGGCGAGATCCTCGACCTGGGTCGGGCGCTGGGTGGGACGGTCTCCGGCGAGCACGGGATCGGCCGGATCAAGCAGGAATTCCTGGCCCGGGAGATCGGGCCCATCGGGTTGCGACTGCACCGGGCCATCAAAGATGCCCTGGATCCCGCCGGACTGTTCAACCCGGGCTCGATGTTCTGAGCTTCGGCCGGACCACACCCGTCCATTCAGAGCACCAGGGTGAGCAATCCGGCCATCACGCCCAGAGCGAGTCCGACAAGGACGAAGACCAGGCAGAGCTGCACCAGGGACAGGCCGCGCCGGGGCGGTGCCGGTTGATTGCCCGGTGCGGATGGCCGGGGACCGCCCGCCATTGCGCGCAGGGTCTGGCTGAGCACGACTTCGGGATCACCTGACTCGCCCGCGTTGCCGGGCCGGGTCATTGGGCGCGCAGCACGTCACCGAGTTTGGCCACCGCGCGGCTTGCGGTCGACTTCACCGTGCCCTTGGACAGGCCGGTGGCCTCGGCGATCTCCGCCTCGGACAGGCCGCCGTAGTACCGCAGGACGAGCACCTCACGCTGCCGGGGAGCCAGGTCGGCCAGTGCGGACGCCACCGCCTGGTGCTCGGCCGACAGCATGGCCAGCGACTCGGCCGAGCGCGCCGTGCCGGGATCCGGCGGCACATAGGCCCGAGCCGTCCGGCGGCGGCGCAACATCGACCGCGAACCATTGACCACGGCCGTACGCAGGTACCCGATCGCCGCGGCCCGGTCCCGCAGACCCGACCAGTTCCGCCACAGGCCGGCGAACGCCTCCTGGACCACGTCCTCGGCGCTGGCCTGATCATCGACCAGCAGGATCGCCAATCGCACCATGCCCATCCGGTGCGAGCGGTAGATGTCGTCGAGGGTGACCGGAATGTCCGGGGCCGGCGCCTGGTCCGCGGTGATCGTCGGGTTGAACGCGGCCAGCGTGTTCAGGGTGCGCTCGACCAGCGACTCGCGCCCGATCTCCTCCGGATTCACCCGCTGCCCTTCCGCCGCCGCTCGGCCCGCAGCCCACGGGTCGATGCCGTTGCCCGACCTGCCGTTGCTGATAGTGGCACGCACTGTGCCCGCTGCGTCACACCCGCTCCAGGTCAGGAGTCCGCAGACCCCTGCGGGTGATGCAGACCCGCACGTTGAGTTACGCAATCGTTATGGGCTGGAGATGCCACGAACTTGCGAAGAACCTTTGAAAGCGCTTTCATTCCTAGTGCTGTGAGCACCCTCACAGCGCTTCCCATGCAGAAACGGAGGTTGGCCGAGTGTCGCGTACTTCGGCTAGCAAGGCGATGGCCACCATCGCCGGGATCGGTGCTTTGGCGCTGGTCATGACCGCTTGTGGCAGTAGCAGCAGTACTGCCGGCTCGAGCTCGAGCTCCAGCTCCAGTTCTTCCAGTAGCTCGTCCAGCTCCGCCTCGTCGAGCGATACCGGCAGCTCCTCGGCGATGATGTCGTCCGGCTCGGACATGTCGTCCGCCTCGGACATGTCGTCCGGAACGGCGATGTCCTCCGGCGGTAGCGGCAGTGCGTCGGGCGGCAACTCCGCTCAGTACAACGACGACGCCACCTACTGCGACGACACCAAAAAGGTCGCCGGCACGGACATCAAGGGCAAGACGATCACCGTCTACACCGGCATCACCGGTGACGAGGGCACGCAGCTGCAGGCCTCGTGGAAGGACTTCACCGACTGCACCGGGGCCACGGTGAACTACACCTCGGACAAGAACTTCGAGACCCAGGTCATCGGCCAGCTCACCGCCGGCAATGCGGCCAACATCCTGTTCTTCCCGCAGCCCGGTCTGCTCCAGCAGGGCGTGGCCACCGGCAAGATCGTCGAGCCCAACCCCATGACCGCGGCCAACACCACGAAGTACTGGGACAAGGGCTGGGTCAGCTACGGCACCGTCAACGGCAAGTTCTACGCCGCTCCGTTGGGCGCGAACGTGAAGTCGTTGGTGTGGTATTCGCCGAAGATGTTCGCGGCCAAGGGCTACCAGGTGCCGACCACCTGGGAGGACATGGTCAAGCTCTCCGACACCATCGCGGCCGATCCGTCCGGGATCAAGCCGTGGTGTGCCGGCATCGAGTCCGGTGCGGCCACCGGCTGGACCGCGACCGACTGGCTGGAGGAGGTCGTGCTGCGCGAAGAGGGCCCGGACGTCTATGACCAGTGGGTCGCCCACAAGGTCAAGTTCTCGGATGCACCCATCGCGGACTCGCTGAAGACCGTCGGGTCCATCTGGAAGAACCCGAAGTACGTCAACGCCGGTATCGGTGATGTCTCCTCGATCGCCAAGACGGCGTTCGCGGACGGCGGCCTGCCGATCCAGTCGGGCAAGTGCTACATGCACCAGCAGGCGTCCTTCTACGCGACGAACTTCAAGGGCACCCCGACGTTCGCGCCGGACGGCGACCTGTATGCGTTCTACGAGCCGACGATGACCGGAAAGAGCTTCGGCAAGCCGGTCGAGGTCGGTGGCGAGTTCGTCGCCGCCACCAGCACCAACCCCGAGGTCGCGGCCTTCCAGTTCTATCTGACCACCTCGCACTGGGCCAACAACCAGTCGAAGGCGGCCAAGTCCCGCATCTCGGCCAACAAGGGCCTGGACATCAACAACGCCCAGGGCCCGATCAACAAGCTGTCGGTGCAGATCCTGCAGGATCCGAGCGCAGTGTCTCGGTTCGATGCCTCTGACCTGATGCCGGCCGCGGTCGGTTCCGGGGCCGAGTGGTCGCAGCTGACCGCTTGGGTGACCGGGCAGGACGACGCGAGCACCCTGGCCGCGATCGACGCCGCCTGGCCGGCCAGCTGACCTGGTCGGTCGTCCGGGCGCAGGTCCGGGCAGTGCAGTAGAAACATCCGCCGAAGCAGGTGGTCCTGCCCGTCAGGGCCACCTGCTTGGGCCCCCAGCCGGAGGTTCCGGCCAATGACCCCGGCGCCGTGGTCGGCGCCGCCCGGGTCTTCGTCCCGACTTCGCTGTGAAGGAGTGGAAGGAATTTGACTCAGACCTTGACGCGCCCGAGCGCGCCGCCCCCGCCGGTGAAAGCGCAGTCCAGTAACAGCTGGATCACCTGGCTCATCGGCACGTTGCTGGGCGTCGTGATCATTGCGTTGATCTACGTCGGGTGGAAGGCACGCACCGGGAAGATCTTGTTCAACTCGAACAAGACGCACGGCTGGTTTTTGAACATGCTGTTCGACCCGACCACGCCGGTGCAGAAGATCATCGTGATGATCTTGGCCATCGCGTTGTTCGTCGGGGTGATGGGTCTGATCCTGTATTTGGTCGACCGGGACAACGTCCCCAACGGCACCCTGGTGTTGGGCTTTTTGGGCCCGATGATCGTCGGGGTGACGATCGGCCTGGTCTGGCCGGCGCTGAAGACGATTTTCCAGTCGTTCCGCAAGTTCGACCAATTCGGCCGGGACCTGGGCTGGAACGGTTTGAAGAACTTCACCTACATCCTCAAGATCGGTGACGGCGCCCTCGTCGTCAACACCATCTTGTGGGTGTTCCTGGTGCCGATCTTCGCCACCGCGTTCGGCCTGGTCTATGCGGTGCTGGTGGACCGGACCCGGTTCGAGTCCGCGGCCAAGGCGTTGATCTTCCTGCCCACCGCGATCTCGTTGGTGGCCGCGTCGATCATCTGGAAGTACGTGTACTACGCGCCGGCCGACACCGGCCAGCCGCAGGTCGGCCTGCTCAACGCCATCGTCACACTGTTCGGCGGGTCTCCGTCGAACTGGACGTTGAAATTCCCGCAGGCCACCTTCGCGATGATCGTGGTGTCGATCTGGGTGCAGGCCGGGTTCGCCATGACCACCCTGTCGGCGGCGATCAAGGCGGTGCCCGACGACATCATCGAGGCGGCCCGCATCGACGGCGCGTCGGGCATGCGGATGTTCCGGTCGATCACCGTCCCGACCATCCGACCCACCCTGGTGGTGGTGCTGACCACGGTGGCCATCGGCGCCCTGAAGACCTTCGACATCGTGAACGTGATGGGCGGCAACCTGCCCAAGAACGACATCCTGGCCAACTCGTTCTACCGCCAGATCACGGTGTCCCAGCCGGGCTACGCCGGCGCCGCCGCGGTGTTGATCTTCATCATCGTGTTGCCGGTGATCTTCTTCAACGTCAGCCAACTCAAGAAATCGCAGGCGATCCGATGACCACCACCACGCCACCCCTGGTCGTCACCCCCGAAGCGGAACTGTCCGGCCGCAAACTCAAAGCCGCCATCCGAGCCCAGGACGCCAAAACCAAACTGTCCTCGCCGTGGGCCTCACTGATCGCGGTCATCATCGCCATCGTCTGGACACTGCCCACCTTCGGCCTGCTGATCAACTCGGTCCGCTCCGAACCGGGCCCATCCAGCAGCGGCTGGTGGAAATTCTTCGGAGCGGACGGCGTCGGCAACGTCATCCACTTCACCTTCTCCAACTACAGCAACGCCTGGTCGGGCAACGGCACCGGCACGCCGTTGTCCTCCTACATCCTGAACACCATCGTGGTCACCCTGCCCGCAGTCTTCATCCCGGTCACGTTGGCCCTGCTCGCCGCCTACGCGTTCGCCTGGATCGATTTCCGGGGCAAGAACGTCCTGTTCGTGGCGGTGTTCGCGCTCCAGGTCGTACCCATCCAGGTCGCGCTGCTGCCGCTGCTGACCATGTACGCCAACATCGGCCTGACCAGCTCGTTCTGGTCGATCTGGCTCTCCCACACCATCTTCGGTCTGCCGTTGGCCATCTTCCTGCTCCACAACTTCATGTCCGAGATCCCCGGATCCCTGGTCGAGGCCGCCCGCGTCGACGGGGCCGGCCACGTCAAAATCTTCCTACGGGTGCTGCTGCCACTCCTGGTTCCCGCGATCGCCGCATTCTCGATCTTCCAGTTCCTGTGGGTCTGGAACGACCTACTCGTCTCCCTGACCTTCGCCGGCCCGAACACCACCCCCATCACCCGCGGCATCCAGGGACTGACCACCCAATTCGCCTCGGCCGCCAACATCCTCCCCGCCGCCGCAATCATCGCCATGATCGTCCCGCTCGGCGTCTTCCTGGGCATGCAACGGTTCTTCGTCCGCGGCCTGCTCGCCGGCAGCGTCAAGGGGTAGTCGCCTTCGTCCTTCGATCCGCGACCAGGGGAGCGAGGAGCCTTGAGCGCACCAGCACCCCCCGGCCGGAACGTGTTCGCCGGTTCCGGAACGGCGACCCCGATGATCGGCATCGTCGAGGTCGCCGCCCGGGCCGGGGTATCGCCCGCCACCGTGTCCCGGGCGTTGCGCGGGATCCCGGGCGTCTCCGCGGGTACCCGCCGGGCCGTCGAGAAGGCGGCCGCGGACCTTGGTTACGTGGCGTCGGCGTCCGCCTCCGCGTTGGCCCGGGGGCGGACCAGCGCGATCGGAGTGATGGCCCCGTGGATCTCGCGCTGGTTCTTCAGCGCCATCATCGAGGGCGCGCAGGACGTGGTGGCCGAGCGCGGCTACGACGTACTGCTGTATCCATTGGGCGCGAACGCCGGGCCCGACGCGGCCTCGATCAAGGCCCGGACGCTGTCCAAGAAGGTGGACGGGGTACTCGCCCTGAACGTCCCGCTGCACATCGGCACCGTGGCCATTGTCGACCTGCGACTGCCGGTGGTCACCGTGGGCGCCCAGGTGCCGGGGCTGTCCGGGGTGATGATCGACGACCGAGATGTCGGCTATCAGGCCACCCGGCACCTGCTCGAGCTGGGGCATCGACGGATTGCGTTTCTCGGTCTGGACCCGGACTCCGCATACGGTTTCTCGGTCGCCTCCGACCGGCACAGCGGCTACCAGGCCGCCCTGCGGGAGGCCGGGATCGAGCCGGATCCGGCGTTGGTGCAGACCACCGGCTTCTCGGTGGAGGCCGGCGAGGCCGCAGTCGAGCATCAACTCATGCTGGCCGACTGGGACATCCGACAGCTGCCCACGGCCATCGTCGCGGTCAGTGACGAGGTGGCCATGGGCGTCCTGTATGCGGCCCGGAAACGCGGTGTGCGCATCCCCGAGGACGTTTCGCTGATCGGCGTGGACGACCACGACCTGGCCTATTTGTTCGACCTGACCACCATCGGCCAGCCGGTGCGCGAACAGGGGCGGCAGGCCGCGGGCCTGCTCATGGACCGGATCACCTGCCCAGAGCAATCCGACCTCGCGGTGATCCGGGTCGACGCGCAGCTGGTGCTGCGCAACACCACGGCGCCGCCCCGGAAGTGAGCCCGTTCAGGCGGCCGCGAGGGTGCGGATTCGGGCCCGGGCCATCATCGTGGCGCCGACCAGCAGGGCCCCGGTCAGGGCCAGCGCGGCGCCGACCCACATGGGCGCGCCGTAGCCGAGCCCCTGGCGCAGCACCAGCGCGCCCAGGCCGGCCCCGATCGCGTTGGCCACGTTGAACGCGCCCTGGTTGGCCGCCGACACCAGGCTGCCGCCGGATCCCGCCGCCCGGATGATGTAGTTCTGCAGGATCGGGCCGAGCACGAACCCGGTCATCCCGAAGGCCACCAGCGTGACCACGGCCGGGATGGCGGAGTGCGAGGTGACGGTGAAGGCGCCCAGCAGGACGGCGGACACCAGGAGCCCCACACCCACCGCGGGCAGTCCCCAGCGGTCGCCCATGCGGCCGCCGAGCAGCGTGCCGGCCGTCGTGCCCAGTCCGAACAGGGCCAGCGCAACGGTCACGCCCAGTTCGGACAGGCCGGCCCGCTCGGTCAGGATCGGGGTGATGTAGGAATACACGGCGAACAACGATCCGAAGCCGACCGTGGTGATGAGCAACCCCGACCACACGGCGGGGCGCTTGAATGAGGCGAACTCCGACTTCAGGTCCAGACGCATCTGATCGGCGGGGATCCAGGCGCGGATGCCCGCAATGGCGGTCAGGCCGACGAAGGCGATGAGCACGAACACCACGCGCCAGCCCAGGTGCTGGCCGATCCAGGTGCCCAGGGGCACGCCGATCACGTTGGCCACGGTCAGCCCGACGAACATGGTGGCGATGCCCTGAGCGCCCTTGCCGGCGGGCATGGCCCGGACCGCGGCGATCGCCCCCACGCCGAAGAAGGAGCCGTGGGCGAGCGAGGTGAGCACCCGGGCTCCGACCAGCACCCCGAAGGTCGGTGCGGCGGCGGCGGCCAGGTTGCCCGCCACGAAGATCACCATCAGCGCGATCAGGGTGGATCGGGTGGTCAGCCGGGCGCCGAGCATGGTCAGGGTGGGGGCACCGACGACCACCCCGATGGCGTAGGCGGTGATGAGCAGGCCCATGGTCGGGACCGACACTCCGAGGTCGGTGCCGATCTGAGGCAGCAAGCCCATGACGATGAACTCGGTGCAACCGATCCCGAAGGCAGCCAGGGACAGGGCGGTGAGCGCGCGGGACATGCGGAGTACTCCTGCAGATGATTTCGGGTGGGTCTTGCGCAGAGCGCGACCGCGGGAACGGGACGTCGACGTCCTCGATCACGATTGTTCGCCTGCGGCCGGGGCCTTGTCGAATCGTTTCGACGGTCAGCCTGATGATCTCCGTCACCGAGCCCGGGCCCACTTTGGAATACTGCGGGGGCACCGGACCCGCCGCGTCGCTGAAAGGTTGTTTCCCATGCCCCTGGCCACACCCGAGACCTACTCGGCCATGCTTGATCGGGCCAAGGAGGGCGGATTCGCCTACCCGGCCATCAACATCACCTCGTCGGAGACAATCAACGCGGCCATCAAAGGCTTTGCCGATGCCGGCAGCGACGGGATCATCCAGGTGTCGACGGGCGGCGGTGAGTTCGCCTCCGGCCAGAACGTCAAGGACATGGTGGTCGGCGCAGTCGCGCTGGCCGAGTTCGCGACGGTGGTGGCGGACAAGTACGGCGTGACCGTGGCCCTGCACACCGATCACTGCCAGAAGGAGAAGCTGGACACCTTCGTCCGGCCGCTGCTGGCCATCTCGTCCGAGCGAGTGCGGGCCGGCGGCAACCCCCTCTTCCAGTCCCACATGTTCGACGGATCGGCCATTCCGCTGGCCGAGAACCTGGAGATCGCCAAGGGTCTGCTCGCGCAGACCCGCGCGGCCAAGATCATTCTGGAGATCGAGGTGGGCGTGGTCGGGGGCGAGGAGGACGGCGTCGCCCACGAGATCAACGACAAGCTCTACACCACGCCGGAAGACCTGATCCTGGCCCTGGACACCCTCGGCGAGCCGCAGAACAACGACTACATCGTGGCCGCCACCTTCGGCAACGTGCACGGCGTCTACAAGCCGGGCGGGGTCAAGCTGCGCCCCGCGGTGCTCAAGGAGGGTCAGGACGCGCTCGCCGCGCATCTGGGCCTGGCCGCGGGCGCGAAGCCGTTCTCGCTGGTCTTCCACGGCGGGTCGGGCTCGTCGGCCGACGAGATCGCCGAGGCGGTCTCGTACGGCGTGGTCAAGATGAACATCGACACCGACGCCCAGTACGCCTTCACCCGCCCGTTGGTCGGGCACTTCTTCACCAACTACGACGGCGTGCTCAAGATCGACGGCGAGGTGGGCAACAAGAAGGCCTACGACCCGCGCTCGTACTTGAAGCTGGGCGAGTCCGGTATGGCCGCTCGCGTCCTCGAGGCCTGCCAGCAGCTCGGCTCGGCCGGCCAGTCACTGGGCGCCAAGTAGCGGCCAGTACTGCCGGTGGGTCAGGGCGCGGCGGTCTCCGGTTCCGGCCGGGCTGGGCGGCGGGGTCGGGCCGTGGCCAGCACGCTCCCCGCGAGGACCAGCGCGAACCCGACGACCATGCCGATGGTGAACTGCTCACCCAACACCAGCACCCCGAGCAGGACGGCCACCGCCGGGTTGATGTAGGTGATCACCGTGGCCCGGGCCGGCCCGACCTCGTCGATCAACGCGAAGAAGACCAGGAACGCCAGCGCCGTGCAGATCACGGCCAGGCCGACCACCGACCACCCGGCCGGAGCGGTGATCGAATGTGGGCGCAGCCAGATCGCGAACGGGGCGTAGATCAGTGTGGCCAGCAGGAGCGAACCGGTGATCACGCCCATCGGAGGGAGGTCGGAGAGCTTGCGGGCAATCACGATCGGCCCGATCGCGTAGCCGAGCGCGGTGAGCATGACCAGCCCGACCGCACCCAGATCGCCGAAATGCACGTCCAGCCCGACCAGAGCGGCCACCCCGGCGAAACCGATGGCCAGGCCCAGGCCGCGCCGCAGATCCAGGCGCTCCTGCCCGGTCACGGCCAGGATGAGGGCCGCCATCAGCGGCACCACCGCCAGCAGTAGCCCGGCAGTCGAGCTGGTCAGCCGGGTCTCGGCATGGCCCAGGAAGAACCAGGGCCCGACGATCTCGACCACCGTGTAGACCAGAAGCCACCGCCAGCGCGTGAAGGCCCGTTGCAGCCGTCGTCCGCGGAGCGCCACCGGCAGCAGCAGGAGTGCTCCCAGCGCCGTGCGTCCGCCGGCCACCACCACCGGATCGAAGTCGCGCACCGCCACCTTGATCATCAGGTACGGCACACCCCAGATGACGCCGAGTGCGGCGAAGAGCGCCCAACCTCGACGATTCATCCCGACCTCCCTTGCTGGCCAGGACACGTTAGCCGGGCCTGAGAACGGGAGCCACGCCGTTGGCGGAAGTCAAATGACACGCATGCGATTCGGCGTGTCGCTGCGTAACTCCAGAGACCTCTGGTTCTAAAGTGTTCTGTGGGGCCCTTGTGACTTGTGTGATTGATGTTCTACCGTAGCGACGAACCCGTTCGGGTTCGCCGGTTGCTGTGGCCTCCCGCTCCGCAACCGCCGGTAGGAGGTACGCGGTCGAGCGGGTCCTCTCCCGGTGATCCGTTGGGATCCGGGAACGTCGGGGACGTGGGGATGGGCGACCGGTGGAAGGTCCGTCCGTGCGTCGTGCTCTCGCCTTGACCTGCGCTCTTGCGCTCACTGCTTCGACTCTGATCATTGCGGCCGCTCCGGCCATGGCCGATCCATCGGCCAACGACTGGGCCACCCTGCGCCAATGTGAATCCAGCGGCGACTACTCGGCCGATACCGGTAACGGCTACTTCGGGGCCTACCAGTTCGACCAGAGCACCTGGGCCTCGGTGGGCGGGTCGGGCAGTCCGTCCGACGCCAGCCCCCAGGAACAGGACTACCGGGCGCTGTATCTGTACCGGATGCGGGGCTGGGATCCCTGGATCTGCGCCGCTCTGTCCGGACTCTCCGACACCGGCGACTCGGCGGCCAGTTCGGGCCGGGCCCCGAGCTACGCCGAGGCGGCGTACATGAGCGGGGGCAGCGGAAGTTACGCGGAGCCGAACACCGCGGCGTGCAACGTGGGCGGCGGCACCGCTCCGATCTGGAACGACGTGCCCTTCGTTCAGGGCCAGACCTACCGCGACATGATCTGCTTTCAACGGCAACTCGGTTTCCTCGGCTACGGCCTGTCCGGCTCCGGGCATTTCGGCGTCAACACCCTGAACGCGCTGCACCAGTTCGAATCCGACCGGGGCCTGCCCCAGACGAACACGGTCGAGATGCGCACCTGGGTGGCGGCCTGGGGCAAGTCGGGCGGGCAGAAGAACCCGCCCAAGGCCCCCGCGCCGGTGACACCCAAGCCGGCGCCCACGAAGCCGGTGAGCAAGCCCGCCCCCAAGCCTGCGCCGAAACCGACCAAGCCGGCCCCCACGGTGGCGGTCTGGCCGGGTCTGACCGCCGCGATCTGCCATGTCGGGGCCAAGACGGCGCCTACCTGGCCGGGTGGCTTCTACAGCGCGGGCGATTCCGACCGGAACCTGGCCTGCTGGCAGATGCAAATGGGCAGCCGCGGCTACGGGCTGCACGGCAACGGTTACTACGGTGACAACACCCTGGCCGCGGCCAAGGACATCCAGGACCGCAACCACCTGGGCGGCACGGGCCTCATCGGCCCGAAGACGTGGAAGGCAGCCTGGGAAGGTGCCGCTAAAGGGTGAAAAGTGAGCCTGTAGTGCCGAGATCTGAGAACGCGCTGTAACGCGGCTGGGTCTTCGTGCGACAGTTGAGAAGGATCCACCCCGAGTGGACCAGCGCCCGTTGACTGCAATGCCTGACAGCCGACGGAGCCCGAGAGGCCCGGAGCACGCCGCTCCGGGCCTCTGGCGTCTCGCGCCTCGTGCCGACCACAACCTAGGCGTGTCCACGCCGACACGATGAGGGCCTCGACCTCTCATCCGCGCTGTCTGTGCCCTCGGACGCCTTTGTTCTGCGACCCGCACCTGCAGTAGCCGCCCTCGATCATCGCCAGTGCCCGGGCCTCTCGCACGGCCAAGGTCTCAGGAGCAGCACCCCGCGCGGCCACCGCCGTCGCCGACACCCAGCACATCCGGGTGTGTCCTGCGGGTGGTGGACTTGCCAATTCGTCACCTGGCTGCGGCCCGATAGGACCGATGCCGCGCGCCACGTCCCATTCCATCAGCCGATACTAGGCCGTGATGGGAGTCGAATCGAACATGCGCACTAACTGGCTGTCGGTTCCGACGACAGCCCCCGACCCTGCCTGACGCAGCGGCGGACGGAGGTCAACGTCGGCTGCGTGCTCTCCGAGCAGCCGGCCGTCAGCGGGTGAGCATGAACACGCTCACCCCGAGTGCGGCCACCGTCAACACCAGAGCGACCACGGCATACGCCTCCTTGGCCCGGAAGGCGTTGATGGTCAGGACGATCGGGAAGATGCCCAGAAACACGAAGTGGGCGAAGATCGCGATGATGCCGTAGGCGATGGCCACCCCGGCCGCCAGCGCCGAGTTGCGGTTGGCGGCCAAGAAAGACTTCTGCGTCGGAGCGCCGCGGTACGCCGGTGCCGGCGCGTATCCCGGTGCGGGCGGGTAGGCCGGCACCTGGCCACCCGGTGCGGCCGGGTGCGGCATGGCCTGCGCGGTCCACTGTCCGCCGTCCCACCACCGCAGCTGCATGGTGTTGTTCGGGTCGGCGTACCAACCGGGCGCGATTGTCATGAACGACCTCCTGTTCGGCGAGCCCAGGATAGGGGCGTAGGCGCCGCGCCCGGAGCCGAACGGGTGGATGGTGAGCCGTCACTCAGTCCGGGCGGCCGCCGGAGCGGGCTCGTCGGCGGTGGTCCGGGGGAGAGCGAAGAACGCTGCCAGCAGGGCGCAGATACCCAGCGTGACGAAGGGCGAGAGGAGTCCGCCGAGGGTGGCCAGGGCATACGGGATGACGCCGAAAGCGTTGCGGCGCAGAATATTTCGTCGGATGGGGACGGTCACGTGGTCCTGCAGCAGGTGCGGGCGCTTGAGCAGCATGTACCAGTGCAGGAGCACGAACAGCAGCGACATGACCAGGAACGAGCCGCCGTAGATCACTGCGGCGAGCCGCTGGCCGTGATCGGCGGTGAGGTAGTCCGCCATCAAGGATGTGGTGAACGGCAGCACCACGATGCTCATCAACGAGACCACGTTCAAGATCAGAAAGGTGTGGTCCACCCCGACCAGCCGCCGCAGCATGGCGTGGTGGTTGATCCAGATGATGCCGATGGTCAGGAAGGAGACGACATAGGCGGCGTACGTGGGCCACTGCCGCCCCAGCTCCCGGGCCAGCGAGTCCGTCTCGTCGGCCGGCGGCACGCGGAGGTCCAGGATCAGCAGGGTGATGGCCACCGCCATGACCCCGTCGGAGAACGCCTCCACCCTGGTCTTGTTCATGACCTCCGCCATGGCAACCTCCCGCAGTGAGCCGACCCGTGGCGCCCCAGTCTGCCGTGGGTGGGAGCCGGGTCAGCGGAACAGCGGCGGCAGCGCGAAGATCATGATCAGCGACCAGGTGCAGTGGGTCAGGATCGGGCCGAGGATCCCGCCGCTGGCCCGCCGCTGCAGTCCGAGCACGATGCCCAGGGTGGCCGCGGCGAACACCAGCATGAGGTTGCCGCTGGCCAGGGTGACGATCGCGTAGATCAACGTGGAAATGGGCACCGGAAAGCGCACCCCGATGGCCGCGAACAACGCGCCGCGAAAGAAGATCTCCTCGGCCACCCCGTTGACCAGGGCGATGATCAGGACGATCCACAGGTTGCCGGGCTGGGCGTGGGCCAGCACGTTGTGGACCAGACGTTCCAGCGGGGCGACCTCGCGGACGACAAGGGCTCCGGCCACGAACAGCGCGGACGCGGCCACGCCCAGCAGGACCGGGGCCATGATCGGCAGTCGGAGTTCGCCACGGTGCGGGATCCGGCCGAGGTGCAAGGGGCCGGAGGCGAAGCCGAACACCGTCCAGGTCGCGGCCAGGCCGGCGGTGAGGGGGTAGAACGCGGGGTTGCCCGGCCGCACCGACAGGGAGAGCCCGAGCAGGACGGAGCCGCAGACCAGGCCGATCGCGACCACGATGCGCCGGCGCCGGAACGCTCGGTCCGATTGCCGGTGGTCGCGCGCGACCTTGTCCACCAGGGCCAGGTCGAACAGCCGCCGGGCCCAGCCCAGCCGGCCCCGGTCGGCGGGGCTGGTCTCAGCCACTGTCACCCACCGGGTCGGCGGCACGGGTGGACAAGGCGAGGCGGACCGACTCGTCGTATCCGATGAGCTCGCCCGGGAGCAACTTTTCGATGGAGTGATCGTGCACCACGACCTCGGTGGTCATCGAGTCCACCAGGTTGCGGCTGGTGGCCACATCCACGTCGGTGACCAGGGCCAACCAGCCCGACGACAACCTCGGTGTGAGCAGCGGCACCGGGAACACCGGCGGTCGGTGGCCCTTGATGATCATCGCGGCCCGCTGCAGCATGTCCAGGTAGCGCAATACCTCGGGGCCGCCGATCTCGTAGGTCTGCCCGGCCGCCTCCGGACGGTCGAGCACGCCGACCAGGTACCGGATCACGTCCGGCAGCGCGATGGGCTGGGTTTTGGTGTTGACCCAACGCGGCACGATCATCGCCGGCAGATGCTGGGCCAGTTGCCGGGTGATTTCCCAGGAGATGCTGCCGGCGCCGATGACCACGGCCGCCCGCAGCACGGTGAGCGGAACACCCGACTCACCCAGCAACTCCTCGACCTTGCGGCGGGATCGCAGGTGCGGGGAGAGTTCCTCGGAATCAGAGCCGAGCCCGCCCAGATAGACCAGACGTTGCACCCCGGCCTCCGCCGCGGCCTGGCCGAAATCGGTGGCGGCCCGGGCGTCGCGCTCCTCGAAGTCGTCCGACTGCAGGGAGTGCACGAAGTAGTAGGCGACGTCGACCCCGGACAGGGGGGCACGCAGGGAGTCCAGGTCGAGGACATCGCCGGCCACCGGCTCGCCCTCACCGGAGTAGTCGTCGGGGTGTCGGGTCATGGCCCGCACCTCGTGGCCGGCCTTGATCAGCTCCGGAATCAGGTGGGATCCGATGAAGCCGGACGCGCCGGTGACCAGCACTCTCATCCGTTGATCTCTTCTCTCCTGTGGACAACTCGGCCTGTGGGGCCATCAGCAACGCCCGGAACTGTTCCCCGAACCTCCGAATGGACGCAGGTTATCCACAGCCTGCCCTTTCTTCCACAGGCGCGAGCCCGGCGCTGGCGCACACCCCCTGGCCTGGGCACCCTGAGAGCGCTGTCGAGGGGCGACGGCACGGGAGAGGGAGGGACCAATGGACGGCATTGCCATCAGCGGCGAGCGGCTGGCCAGCACCGGGACCGGTGTCACCGATGTGGGCACGGCATTGACCAAAGAGATCGGGGTGATGCAGGACATGCTCGGACAGATCCGGTCGGGTTGGCAGTCCGACCAGGCGGCGCCGCGGTTCGCGATCACCATGCAGGGCTATCTGGACGATGCCAGCCGGCTCAAGGACGCCCTGCTGTCGCACGGGCAGAGCCTGCTGGACACCGGGCGGGCCTTCGACCAGGCCGAGGCCGAGGTCGCTGCGACATTCCCGGCCGGTGCCTGATGGTCATGATCAACGCCAATTACGGCGTGATGGCGGCCGGTCACCAGGGGCTGGTGTCGACCTGGCAGCGGATCGAGGGTCACCTGGGCGATCTGGACCGGATCGTGGCCTCGACGCACGACATGAAGGCCCAGGCGCTGGTGTCCTACCAGGCGCTCAAGGCCCGCTGGTCGGCCGCGGCGCAGGACCGGCAGACCACCCTGAAGGCGCTGGGTGATCTGGTCGAGCAGGCCCGCGAGCACTACCAGCAGGTCGACGCGGCGCTGGCGGCGCAGTTCGGCTGACAGAGAATGAAGGGATGACCCCAGGAAATCTTCTCGGACCCGCTCCGGTCCTGCTGCCCGTGGACCCGTCCGCCGACGAGCTGGAGTCGGGAGTGGACCCGCGGGCGGTGGTCAGGGCCCGTCCGACGTCCAGCCTGGGCTGGGCGGTGCTGGCCGAGGCTGCGCTGGATGCGGGCGACGACGTGAGCGGGTATGCGTTCGCCCGGGTCGGCTACCACCGCGGTCTGGATCAGCTACGCCGGGCGGGCTGGCGGGGCGCGGGGCCGGTGCCGTGGTCGCACGAGCCCAACCGCGGTTTCCTGCGGGCGCTGGCCGCTCTCGGGCAGGCCGCGGCTCTGTTCGAGGAGTCGGACGAGGTGAGTCGGGTGCGGGCGTTCCTGCTGGACGCCGATCCGACCATCCCGGCCGACATCCTGCCCTGACCCGGTCGCCGATCGATCAGACCAGCCCGCGGACCAGACGCAACGGTTCGGTGTGCTTGTAGAACGTCCAACGGGTCATGGTGCGCGGGTGGAGCACACCGTCGCTGGTCACCTGGGCCGGGCTGGTGCCGATCTGGACGGCGCGGCCGGGCCGGCGCTGCACCCGGTTCCGGAACATCATCCAGCCGGGGCGGACGACCGATACCTCCAGGCCCAGGGTGGGGTCCGGGACCACCTGGACGGCCTTGGCCGATCCGCGCAACAGCCGATGTTCGTCGACGTACACCGTGCCGTTCACCGGGGCCAGCACGGCGCGGCCGACCAACACCCCGCCCACATCGTCGCGGATCAGCGGAACCGGGTCGGGGTCGCCGGTCAGGGCCAGGGCGACGGCCTTCGTCCCGGTGGGCAGCGAGTGGATCGCGGTCACCGGGGTCGGGGCGACGGTCACGTAACCGACCACAACGTCGGACAGCCGGTCCTGACGATGCAGCCGCAGCACCACTGCGGCCAGGTCGGCATCGTCGCCCACCACCACCACGCGGTCGATCAGCAGGTCGTCGATCTCCTTCCCCGGCCGCGCGCCCACCCAGGTGATCGAGGTCGTGGAGAGCGCGTGCAACACCGCCGCCCAGCCCGGCGCGGCGCGCAGTGCGTCCGCGTCTGCCCGGCAGCACAGCACGACCTGACTCACCGACTAGCCTTCTCTCCGGCCCTCATCCATGTGGTACCGATCCACCTGTTACCGACGAGCGGAGTGTGCCATGGCGGTCGTGGTGCTGATCGGCGCCCAGTGGGGCGACGAGGGTAAGGGCAAAGCGACCGACCTGCTGGGCGGGCGGGTCCAGTGGGTGGTGCGGTACCAGGGCGGCAACAACGCCGGCCACACGGTGGTGTTGCCCGACGGGCAGTCGTTCGCGCTGCATCTGATCCCCTCGGGGATCCTCACCCCGGGGGTGAAAAACGTCATCGGCAACGGTGTCGTCATCGATCCCGGGGTGCTGCTGACCGAGCTCTCCGGGCTTGACGAGCGTGGGATCGACACCTCTGACCTGCTGATATCGGCGGATGCGCATTTGATCATGCCGTACCACGTGGCCATCGACAAGGTCGGCGAGCGGTACCTGGGCAACGCCAAAATCGGCACCACCGGCCGCGGGATCGGTCCCGCCTATCAGGACAAGGTGGCGCGGCTCGGGGTCCGGGTCCAGGACTTGTTGGACCCGTCGATCCTGGCCCAGAAGGTTCGCGCGGCCCTGGACATCAAGAACCAGGTCCTGGTCAAGATCTACAACCGGCGGGCGCTGGACCCCGACCAGATCGTGGAGACCGTGCTGGCCCAGGCGGAAGGTTTCCGGCACCGCATCGCCGACACCCGGCTGCTGCTCGGCCAGGCGGTGAGCGCCGGTGAGAACGTGCTGCTGGAAGGCTCGCAAGGCACGCTGCTGGACGTCGACCACGGCACCTATCCCTACGTGACGTCATCGAATCCGACCGCGGGCGGGGCCGCGGTGGGGTCGGGCATCGGCCCGACGGCGATCACCGGAGTGCTGGGGATCCTCAAGGCCTACACCACCCGGGTCGGCTCCGGACCGTTCCCGACCGAGCTGTTCGACGCATCCGGCGAGTACCTGCGCAAGACCGGTGGCGAGATCGGCGTGACCACCGGGCGGCTGCGGCGGTGCGGCTGGTTCGACGCGGTCATCGCCCGCTATGCCACCCGGGTCAACGGCATCACCGACTACTTCCTGACCAAACTCGATGTGCTCTCCAGCCTGGACACGGTCCCGCTCTGCGTGGCCTACGAGGTGGACGGCGAGCGGGTGGACGAGATGCCGCTGACGCAGACCGGCTTCCACCACGCCATGCCGGTTTACGAGCAGATGCCGGGCTGGTTCGAGGACATCTCCGGCGCGCGCACGTTCGAGGACCTGCCGGCCAACGCGCGGACCTATGTGCGCCGGGTGGAAGAGCTGGCCGGGGCGCGCGTCTCGGCCATCGGGGTGGGTCCGGGGCGGGATCAGACCATCGTCCGGCACGACGTCCTGGGCGGTCCGCTCACCTCCAGCTGACCCGCATCTTCTCCCGCCACAACCCGAGCAGGTCCTCGTCCCCGGTTTCGGCGATCTCATCGCCCCGGTTCCACAACCCCAGGTAGAGCGCCACCGACGTGCCGGTCAGGACGGCCGCCGCGTGTTTGTCGGCCTCCCGGCGGGTGACCGGCGGGTCGGGCGACAGGGCGACGGTCCAGGCCAGCTCGGTGTCGATCGGCGCGACGGTGACCGAGAACGGCTCCTGCGAGCGCAGCCGGGTGGACCGGCGGGGCAGGAACCCGGTCAGCAGCTCGTCGATTCCGTCGGCCGCCTGCGGGGTCTGCAGTCCGGTGCGGGCCGCGGTGGGCAACACCCCGCGCTTGGCGGACAGCGCGTCGATCCGGTGGATGGTGGTCTCGTGGGCCTGACGCCGGGCCCAGAAGTCGCGGGTCGGCGGCGGATCGGCCAGGAACACCCGGCCGGCCAGGTCGGCCGGTGCCGCCCGTAGCGCCTCGACCAGGGTGTGGGCGCCCTCCCGGAACCAGTCCAGCAGGCCCTCCGGCCGAGCTTGTTCGGCCTCGTCCGCGATCGCCGCGGCGGCCTCGGGTGAGCGCCCCTGGACCCGCGCGGTCGCCCAGCGGTGCACCGCGCCCTGGTGTTGGACCAGGTCCGCCACGCTCCAGCCGGGGCAGCTGGGCACCAGCGCGTCGAGACCGGCCGCGTCCGCGTCGTCGGCCAGCCGACCGCTCTCGGTGCCGATGATGCCGACATGGTGCTCGAAAGGAAGGAGCGCCGCGTTCACCCGCCGACGCTCTCACGCCCCTTCTTGCGCGGATCCACAGCACGCTGCGCGGATCCACAGCACGCTGCGCGGATCCACAGCACGACTTCGCCGCCAGATCGGCCAAAAGACGTGCTGTGGATCCGCGCCAAGGGCAGCGGAGACCCAGTGGCGATGATGCCGCGGCGGCACATTGATCTTCGCGTCGCTGCGGCTACCCTGAGGCCTCGTGCGCGTCCTGGTGATCGGTTCCGGTGCCCGCGAGCACGCGCTGTTGCGGGCGTTGCGACGGGACCCGAGGGTGACCGACCTGCACGCCGCCCCCGGCAACGCCGGCACCGCCAGCCTGGCCATCAACCATCCGGTGGCGGTGGCCGACCCGGTCGCCGTCGCCGACCTGGCCGTCGCGGTCGGTGCTGACCTGGTGGTGGTCGGGCCCGAGGTGCCGCTGGTCGCCGGCGCGGCGGACGAGCTGCGGGCCCGCAGTATTGCCGTATTCGGCCCCACGGCCGCCGCCGCCGCGCTCGAAGGGTCGAAGGCCTTCGCCAAGGAGGTGATGGTCGCGGCCGGTGTCCCCACCGCGGCCAGCGTGGCCGTCACCGGCGAGCACGAGATCGACGCCGCGCTGGACCGCTGCGGCAGTCCCTATGTGGTCAAGGATGACGGGCTGGCGGCGGGCAAGGGGGTCGTGGTCAGCACCGACCGGACCGTCGCCCACGCCCACGCCGTCGCCGTGCTGCGGGCCGGACATCCGGTTTTGGTGGAGGAGTACCTGGCCGGGCCGGAGGTGTCGCTCTTCGCCGTGTGCGACGGCGTCCGCGCGGTGCCGCTGCTGCCGGCCCAGGACTTCAAACGCCTCGGCGACGGCGACACCGGTCCCAACACCGGCGGGATGGGTGCCTACGCGCCGCTGCCCTGGGCTCCGGCCGACCTGGTTGCCACCGTCCAGCGCACCGTGCTCGACCCGGTGCTGGCGGAGATGGCAAGACGGGGAACTCCTTTCGCCGGATTGTTGTACGCCGGTCTGGTGCTGACCGACTCCGGGCCGAAGGTGATCGAGTTCAACTGCCGCTTCGGCGATCCGGAAACCCAGGTCGTCCTGGAGCTGCTCGACTCCCCGCTCGGCGAGCTGCTGGCTGCCGCGGCCGGCGGCCACCTGGACGCGGTCGAGTCGCCGCGCTGGAAAGACGGCAGCGCGGTGACCGTGGTGGTCGCCGCTGAGGGCTATCCCGGGACGCCGACCACCGGCGACGAGATTCGCGGCGCCGACCGGGAGGGGATCATGCACGCCGGCACCCAAAACGAGAACGGCCGCACGGTCTCCGCCGGCGGCCGGGTGCTCTCGGCCACGGCCGCCGGCGCCACCCTGGCCGACGCCCGAGCGGCCGCGTACGCCCTGGTCGACGGCATCCAGCTGCGTGGGTCGCACTTCCGCCGCGACATCGCCGCGCCGCGGTGATGGGCCCGGCCCGCCGGGCGGCGGTGGCCCCGTTCCACGTCATGCGGGTGCTGGCGGCTGCGCAGCGCCGGGCCGAGACCGGCGCCACGGTCTACAACCTGACCGCCGGCCAACCCTCGACACCCGCGCCGGCCGCAGTCCTGGCCGCCGCCCATGCCAGCCTGGACGAGCAGGTGCTCGGCTACACCGAGGCCGCCGGACTGCTCAGTCTGCGCACCGCCATCGCGGGTCACTACCGCGACCGCTACCGGCTCGCCGTCGACCCCGACCAGGTTTTCGTGACCACCGGTTCGTCCGGCGGTTTCCTGCTGGCGTTCCTGTCCGCCTTCGATGCCGGTGACCGGGTCGGGCTGGCCCGACCCGGCTACCCCGCGTACCGGAACCTGTTGCAGGCGCTGGGTTGTCAGGTCGTCGATCTGCCCTGCGGGCCGCAGACGCGCTTCCAGCCGACCGTCGAGATGATCGCCTCGCAACAGCTCGACGGGCTCGTGCTGGCCTCCCCGGCTAACCCCACCGGCACCATGCTCAGCCCCACTGATGTGCAGGAACTGACGCTCTGGTGCGCCGCCAACAACGTCCGGCTGATTTCCGACGAGATTTACCACGGGATCAGCTACGGCCGGGAGAGTGCCTGCGCGTGGCAGTTCGATCGGCACGGCTTCGTGGTGAACTCGTTCTCCAAGTACTTCTCGATGACCGGCTGGCGGCTGGGCTGGCTGCTCGTGCCGCAGGACCTGCTCGACGCGGTCGACGCCCTGGCCGGGAACGTGGCCATCTGCCCGCCCGCCCCCGCCCAGTTCGCCGCCCAGCACGCCTTCGCCGGTTACGCCGAGTGCGACGGGCATGTGGTCCGCTACGCCCACAACCGCCGGCTGCTCCTCGACGGCCTGGCCCGGTTGGGGATAGACAAGGTGGCGCCGGCAGACGGGGCGTTCTACGTGTATGCCGATGTCGGGCACCTGACCGACGACAGTCAGGCGTACTGCGCCCGGCTACTGGCCGAGGTCGGGGTGGCCGCGGCGCCGGGTATCGACTTCGATCCGGTGGACGGCCATCGGTTCCTGCGCTTCTCGGTCGCCGGGTCGACCGCCACCATCGAGGGCGCCCTGGTCGCTCTGGAACGCTTCCTGGGGAACCCCGAGGCAAAGATCAGGGTTGATACCTGATCCGTTCACAGCGCTCGCGGCGCAGAGTGGATGCATCGGGACCGACCGGCCCGAGCATCGAGCACAGGAGCATCGTGATGGACAAGTTCTTCAAGATCGTGGGCATCGTCGTGGTGGCCTGGATCGCCTTGGGCCTGATCGGCTGGCTGCTGGGCGCTCTGGTCAAGACCATCCTCATCGTCGCGGTCGTGGCCGGCGCGGTGTGGCTGTTCGGGACGGTCATGAACGCGGGCCGCCGGAACAAGGTCGGTCCCCGACTCTGACCCAGAACAGGCGAATGGCCCCGGCGGAAGCATTTCCGCCGGGGCCATTGCGTTCTTGGAGCCAGCTCAGCTGGTCGGGGTCAGAACCGTGTCGATCAGGTAGACCGTGGCGTTCTTGGTCTTGACTCCACCGCAGATGACGGAGGCGTTGCCGACCTTGAGGTTGTCACCCGAGCCGGTCACGGTGACGGTGCCACCCTCGACCGTCTTGTGGGTGCCGACGATCTGCGTCGGGTCGAGCTGCCCGGCGATGACGTGGTAGGTCAGGATCTGGGTCAGCAGCGCGTCATTGGTCTTCAGCGCGGCGATGGTGGCCGCGGGCACCTTGGCGAAGGCGGCGTCGACCGGCGCGAAGACGGTGAACTCGGAGCTGTCCAGGGTCTGGACCAGGTTGACCTTCGGGTTCAACTTGCCGGACACCGCCGCGACCAGGGTGGTGAGCAGCGGGTTGTTCGAGGCGGCGACAGCCACCGGATCCGCGGCCATGCCGGTCACCGAACCGGCACCGGTCGGGACTGCCTGGGCGTAGGCCGCGCAACCGGCTCCGATGAGTCCGCCGGCCATCGCGCCGGAGGTCATGGCACCGGAGGTCATCGCGCCGGAAGTCATGGCACCGGAAGTCATGGCACCGGAGGTCATGGCGCCGGAGGAATCCATCGCGGACGAACCCATGGCGTCGGACGACATACCCGATGAGCCCATGGCGCTGCTCATTCCGGTGTCGGACGACATCATCGAGCTGGTGGAGCTGGACGACGAGCTGGACGAGCTCCCGGTCGAGCTGCTGCTTCCGCAGGCGACCAGGGTCAGGGCGATCGCCCCGGCCGCGGCGAAGGTGGCCAAGCGCTTTCCGATCATTTCTTTTCTCCTTGCGGTGGGGCGGTTTTCCAAATGATTGAGGAAATTGCGCCGGACGAATGCTTCCCGACCTTTGAATGTCTCGGTCGTCGGTCATTCGGGGGACTGGTTCCCA
Source organism: Nakamurella sp. (assembly GCA_965277905.1). Classification (GTDB taxonomy): domain Bacteria; phylum Actinomycetota; class Actinomycetes; order Mycobacteriales; family Nakamurellaceae; genus Nakamurella. The sequence goes on along the minus strand of CBDIDW010000006.1, from coordinate 1,419,286 downwards.
CGGATTGCCGCTGACACCTAAACGAGATATTCAGCTCACCGAGATGGTGCGCGAATCCAGGCCGGTGGAGCCGTCCGGCATGATCGGCCGTTGGGTGGCGTCCTGCACCGCACCGGTCTTGTCGGTGGCGCGGCAACGGATCGTCTGGAGTCCGGAGACCGCGGTCCAATCGTGGCGCCATTGCACCCAGGTGTCGTCGGAGAAGCTCTGGGACAGGGTGGTGGGCAGCCAGGGACCGTCGCCGATCTGTACCTCGACCTTGGCGATCCCGCGTTGCTGGGCCCAGGCCACGCCCGCCAACGTCACCTTCTCACCTACCTTGGCCTGCGCGAATCCCTTCGGCACGTCGATCCGGGACGACGTCTTGATCGGCGCGTGATCCGACCATCCGCGCTGCGTCCAGTACGCAGTGACCTTGGAGAACTGGGTGACCTCCAGGTCAACGACCCATTTACAGGCCGAAACGTACCCGTAGAGACCGGGAACGACCATGCGCACGGGAAAACCATGCGCCTGGGGCAGGATTTCACCGTTCATGGCCACGGCCAGCAGCGCGTCGCGTCCATCGGTCAGGGCGTCCAGCGGGGTGGACGAGGTGAACCCGTCGACGCTCGTGCACAGCACGCAGTCAGCACCCGACTGCGGCCCGGCTTCTTTGAGGAGGTCCGCGATGCGGGTGCCGACCCAGGTGGCATTTCCGGCCAGATCGCCGCCGACTTCGTTGGACACGCAGGTCAAGGTGATGGTGCGCTCGATCTGCGGTCGGGAGATCAGGTCGGAATAATCGATCGAAATTTCCTTGTCGACCATTCCGTGGATGCGCAGTGTCCACTGCTCGGCGGTCAGATTCGGCAAGGTAAACGCGGTGTCAACCCGGTAGAAATCGGCATTCGGGGTCAGAAACGGCGGTTGTTCAGGCACCTTCAGGTCGCTGCCGGTCGGAATGGCCTGTTTGTCCGGGGCGTCGGGCACCGAGAGTCGGGCCCGGCTGGCGGCCACGTCGGCGGCCCCCGGGATCCACCGCGACACTGCGCCCGCGGTGGCCGCGACGACCACCCCCAGCCCGGCCAACCGGAAGAAGTTGCGCCGGCCCAGCCGGTTGTCTGCGTTGCGCGGATCCACAGCGCGTTTTCCGGTTATATCGGGCTCGGAATCGTGCTGTGGATCCGCGCTCCGTGCTGTGGATCCGCGCAGGAGAGGCGGGGGGAGGACGGTGCGGCGGAAGAGCAGGACGAGCAGGATCAGGCCGGCAACGCCGCCGAGGACGATGGGCAGGCCGTCGAGCACGCCGGACGGGGTGCGGGTCCAGATCGCGACCAGGGTGACGACCACGAGCAGCCCGGTCAGCGCGACACCCAATCGTGGGCTGCGGCGGGCGAGCAGACCGACGAGCGCGGCCACCAGCACCAGGGTCAGCCCCATGCCGATGCGCAGGGCGTCCTTGTCGTGCTGGCCGAAGGTCCGGATGGCGAATTCCTTCAGCCACTCCGGGGTGAGGTTGATGAACGCCGAGCCCAGGGCGTTGATCGGCGACGCGGCCGCATGCATGAGGTGGAGCCGGACACCGAGCGCGGCGATCAGCTCGGCCGTCCCGATGGCCAGGCCGACCGAGACGATCCCGGCCAGCAAGGCGGCGAAGAAACCGGGTGTCCACACCGGGCGGTCGGCGCCGGCCTCGGGCAGGGCGTCGGAGGCAACATCGGTGCTGGTCATGCCGACCATTCGGTGCACCTGCCCGGGCGGACAGGTCGAACACCCGAACGAGTGCGTCAGGTCACGGACAGCCCGATCGAGTGGTAGCCGGAGGCGCCGTTCGGGATGACGTCCTGCACGGTCGACACCTGCACCGCGCCGGTGCCATCCGTGGCCCGACAGGTCAGGGTGTGCGACCCGGAGGTGGCCGTCCAGGTCAGCTTCCACTGCCGCCAGGTGTCCTTGCTGAACGCCTCGGACAGCTCGGCGGTCTGCCAAGGACCGTCGTCGATCTTGACCTCGACCTTGTCGATCCCGCGGTGTTGCGCCCAGGCCATGCCGGCGATGGTGACCATGTGCCCGACGTCGAACCGGGAGCCGTCCTTGGGCACGTCGATGCGTGACGAGGTCTTGACCGGGCCATGGTCGGACCAGCCGCGTTGGGTCCAATAGGCCGACTCGGCGGCGAAGGTCGACACCTTCAGGTCCACCACCCATTTGGTCGCCGACACGTAGCCGTAGAGCCCGGGCACGACCATCCGTACCGGGAAGCCGTGCTCGATGGGCAGCGGTTCGCCGTTCATGGCCACCGCGAGCATCGCGTCGCGGCCGTCGGTGAGCGCGTCCAGCGGAGAGGTGGAGGTGAAGCCGTCGACGCTGGTGGCCAGCACGCAGTCGGCGCCCGACTGCGGGGCCGCCTCCTTGAGCAGGTCCCCCAGCGGGGTCCCGATCCAGACCGCGTTGCTGACCAGATCTCCGCCGACCTCGTTGGACACGCAGGTCAGGGTGACGGCTCGCTCGATCTGCGGGCGCTTGGTCAGCGCGGCGTAGTCGAGCTGGATCTCCTTGCCCACCATGCCGTGCACCTTCAGCGCCCACTTCTCGGCGGTCAGCCGCGGCGGGGTCAGCGCGGTGTCGATCCGATAGAAGTCGGCGTTCGGGGTGACGAAGGACGCCAGCCCGTTGATGTCCAAGTCGGCGGCGGCGGGAATGGCCACCCGGCTCAATCCCGTGGAGGCGGCCCCGGAGGTGGGGACGGCGCCCGAAGCGCCGGCGACGGCGGAGGGGCCGGCGGCCGCGGCGGGGGGAGCCGTGCCGGTGGCCAGTCCGAGTTCCTCGGCCGCGCGGTCCCGGCTGGCCTGGACCTCCGCGGTGTTGGGAATGATGCGGGTGAGCAGCCCGGACACCACGGCGGCGGCGGCGGCCATCCCGCTGAGGCGGAAGAACGCCCGTCGGTCCAGGCCCAATCGATGAATCGCCGCGACCATGGGATGTTGGTCGGCCACGCGGACCGTCTTGCCGCGCGGCGCCGGTGTCGAGACGGGGTCCACGGCCGGAGCGCTCTCGTCGCCGTGCGCAGTCGCGATCGGGCGGAACACCCGCCACAGGAACTCGGCGCCGACGACGGCCCCGATCAACAGCGGGAGAGCGTCCAGGGGTCCGGCCCCGGCCCGGGTGAAGATCGCCACCAGGGCGATGACGCCCAGCAGCCCGGTGATCCCGAGGGCGATGCGGCGATCGCGCCGGGCGGCCAGCCCGACAACGGCCGCCACGATCAGGATGACCAGGCCCATCCCGGCCTTGAGGACGTCCTTGTCGTGCAGCCCGAAGGTCTTGGTCGCGAATTCCTTGAGCCAACCCGGGGTCAGGTCGATGAAGGCCTCACCCAGGGAGTTCAGCGGCGAGGCGGCCGTATGCAGGATGTTGAGCCAGGTGCCGAGCGCGGCGAGCAGCTCGGCCACGCCGAAGGTCAGGCCGACCGCGACCACGCCGGCCAGCGCGGCGGTCCAAAAACCCGGCCTCCAGGGCGATCCCTGCTCCGGGGGGCTGGTGAGCACCGCTCGCTGACTCATATGACTACTATCCCGCTCAACGGCAGCTTGCGGTCTTACGGTCCGCGAAACACAGCAGACGGGTGAATTCGGACAGCGCCGGCCATCCCGGACAGGTACCGCGACGAACACCAGCTGTTCGCAAAAAGCGCGAGAGGATGAGCCCATGCCGTCACCGGAATCGGGGCCCCGCCGGTTGGCCGTTGTCCCGGCCACGCCCGAGGAGTTGTTGCAACGCACCGCACGTGGGGAGGAGAGCGCCTTCTCGCAACTGTACGAATCGTTCTCGTCGCGGGTGTTCGGACTCGCCCGGCGGGTGGTTCGGGATCCGAGTCAGGCCGAGGAGGTCGCCCAGGAAGTCTTCCTGGAGATCTGGCGCCGAGCCAGCCGTTTCGACGCCGCCCGCGGGTCGGGCACCTCGTGGATCATGACTTTGACCCACGCCCGGTCTGTTGATCGGGTGCGGTCGGCCCAGGCCTCCACCGACCGGGAGACGCAGGTGGCCCAGGCCAGCGTCGACCGCGACCACGACACCGTGGTCGAACAGGTCGAGGCCAACTTCGAGCGTCGGGCCGTGCAGCGCTGTCTGGGGACGCTCACGGAGTTGCAGCGTGAATCGGTGAACCTGGCCTACTACGGCGGATACACCTACCGGGAGGTCTCCGAGCTGTTGTCGGCACCCCTACCCACGATAAAAACCCGCTTGCGCGACGGACTGATCCGGCTGCGCGATTGCCTGGGGGTGACCGCATGACCACTGCCGATGCGCACCTGGACACCGGGGCAGCTGCCCTGGACGCCCTGCCGATTCACGAGTCCGCCGATTTCCTGGCCCACTTGGAAGATTGCGACAGCTGCTCGCTCGAACTGCGTGAATTCCGCGAGACCGCGGCCCGGCTGGGTATGGCCGCGGCTGCCCCGGCTCCGGAGTCTCTGCGCCGTTCGGTCATGGCTGCGATCGCGGTGACCACGCAGCTCCCGCCGCTGGCGCCCCCCGCGCCAGCCACTTCAGACAATGTGGTGCCCCTGCGGCGGCCCTGGTACAGGCGGACGCAGACGCTGCTGGTCGCCGCTGCGGCGGTTCTGTTGCTGGCCGGCGGAACGGCCGTGGTGCTGTTCCGCAGCACGCCGGCCTCCTCGGTGGCCTCGTGCGTGCAAACCGCCTCGGATGTGCAGACGTTCACCCCGGCCGTAGGTAACGGCGGGGTGGTGGCCTACGCAGCCAGCTGTCAGGTCGCCCGGGTCACCCCCGCGGGACTGGCCGCCCTGCCGGCCGATCAGGTCTACCAACTGTGGGTGCTTGATGCCAAGGGTGCGGCTCGCTCGGTGGGCGTTCTGAAGACGACGACGACCGGCACCGTCCAGCCGATGGACGCTGCGATCCAGCCGGGTGACACCGCGACCGCCATCTCGATCGAGAAGGCCCCCGGTCCGGCCACTGCGCCGAGCAAGAGCATCGTCTGGGTCACCGCGATCTGACGCTGCGAAAAGTCACGGGCTGGTCTCGACCTTGGCCGACCTGCCCGACCGGGAGGTGTCGTAGGACATAATCCCGACGGCCGGAACGCGCTGTGCAACCGCGCGCCTCCGGGTTCCGTCAAGTCGGCAGGGAGGCCTGGGCGTGCACGTGCAGGCGGAGGAGGAGTTCTCCTCCTACGTCAGCGCACGCCGAGACCACACCCGGCGAGTGGCCTATCTGCTGTGCGGTGACTGGCACCGCGCGGACGATCTGACCCAGATCGCCTTCGTCAAGTTGTACGGAGCCTGGGAGAGGATTCGCGATCGCGGTGCGCTGGACGCTTACGTGCGATCCACGCTGGTCAGGGCCACGGTGGACGAAAGCCGCAGGCCGTGGCGACGGGAGCGGGTGGTCGAGATCTTGCCGGAGACGGCTGTCTTCGACGACCTCGGTGAGAAAATCGCCGACCGCGAACGGGTGCAAGCGGCCCTGGCCGCCGTGCCCAACGGGCAGCGAGCCGTGCTCGTGCTGCGCTACTTCGAGGGCTTGGACGTGTCCGAGACCGCGGCCGCACTGGGTTGTTCGGAAGGCAACGTGAAGTCGCAGACCGCCCGCGGGCTGGCCGCGCTGCGGGCCGCGCTGACTCGGACCGAGGGGGGTGCGTCCTCATGACCGACTCACCCGAGTCCGGTCTGCGCCGGCTCTTCGACACTGCCCTGTCGGAGGAGCCGCCTGCCCCCTTCACCGCCGCCGACGTGATCCGGCAGGCCCACGTCGAGCAACTGGATCGATCGACGCATCGGACGACCCTGGTCAGACAGATCGCGACCGGAGGCATCGTGGCCGCCGTCATCGTCGGAGTCGGGTTCCTGATCTCCAACGGCGGGAGCACGTCGTCGTCGACGGCGGGGTCCAGCTCGTCGAGCTCGAGCAGCTCGAGTTCGTCCAGTTCCAGTTCCAGCTCCAGCTCGAGTTCCAGCTCGTCGGGTGACGCCATGTCCTCGGATGCGGCTGCACCGGCGGTCAGTCCGGGCGCCCAGGGTGCGGACTCAGCGGCAGTCGGCTCCTCGGCCGCAGCGGCTTCCTCGTCCTCATCCGCTGCTGGCAGCGGCTCCTCGGGCTCGGCCGGCGCCATGGCCTCGGGCCTCCCAGTCCCCGTGCCGCCCAGTCAGTCGAGGTTGTCGACCATCGTCAGCTGTACCCTTCCCAGTCCAGCCCAGCTGAAGGCCATGGTCGCCGAATTGCCGGCGGGCACCTCCCCGAATCCGCAGCCGCTCGACCACTGTGCGGCCGGCGATATCGGTGTGTCTTTTCCGGCCGCGACCCCCGGCGGCGACGTGGTGGTGATTCGCCAGATCCCGTCGAGTTGCGCCGAGACCGTTGGGACGTGTGCGCCGGGCACGACTTCGATCAGCTCGTGCGGCAAGAACTGCACGAGGGCCGAGGTCGCACTGCCGGGCCGACGGAACGCGGTGGTGACCGTGACGGGCCCGGTGGGAGTACCGGACGCCCGACTGCGCGCGATCGCCACCGCGGCCGGCGGCTGAACCTGGCGTCCGGCTTTGGGACAATGGCGAGGTGAGTTCCCCTGCCCGTCCCCCGACCAACGTGCTCGCCGGGCGGTACGCGTCGCCGCAGATGGTGGCCATCTTCTCGACCGAGAACAAGATCATGGCCGAGCGGCGGCTGTGGATCGCCGTGCTCCGGGCCCAATCGGGCCTCGGCGCCGAGGTCGAGCCGCAGGTCATCGCCGACTACGAGAAAGTCGTCGAAAGGGTCGATCTCGCCTCGATCGCTGCTCGTGAGCGGGTCACCCGGCACGACGTGAAGGCGCGGATCGAGGAGTTCAACGCTCTGGCCGGACACGAGCAGATCCACAAGGGCATGACCAGCCGGGACCTGACCGAGAACGTCGAGCAGGCCCAGGTGCTGGACGCGCTGCGGTTGATCCGCAACCGTACGGTGGCCCTGCTCGACCGGCTCGCCCGCCGGGCCGCCGAGTACGCCGAGCTGGTCATGGCCGGCCGCTCGCACAATGTCCCCGCCCAGGCCACCACCCTGGGCAAGCGGTTCGCCTCCGCGGCGCAAGAGGTGCTGCTGGCCCACCACCGCATCGAGGACCTGCTCGCCCGGTATCCGCTGCGCGGCATCAAGGGCCCGGTCGGGACCGCGCAGGACATGCTCGATCTGCTCGGCTCGGCCGCCGCTGTGTCCGACCTGGAGACCCAGGTGGTGACGGGCTTGGTGGGGCAGGGCACCCGCGTGCTCATCAGCGTCGGGCAGGTCTATCCGCGGTCGCTGGACTACGAGGTCATCTCGGCCCTGGTCCAGCTGGCCGCCGGACCCTCGTCGCTGGCCACCACCATCCGACTGATGACCGGGGCCGAGCTGGCCACCGAGGGCTTCCAGCCCGGCCAGGTCGGCTCATCGGCCATGCCGCACAAGATGAACACCCGCTCCTGCGAGCGGGTCAACGGGCTCGCCGTCGTGCTGCGGGGCTACGCGGGCATGACTGCCGAGCTGGCCGGCAATCAGTGGAACGAGGGTGATGTCTTCTGTTCGGTGGTCCGCCGGGTGGCCCTGCCGGACGCGTTCTACGCCCTCGACGGACTGCTCGAGACATTCCTGACCGTGCTGGACGACTTCGGCGCCTATCCGGCCGTGATCGCCCGAGAACTCGATCGTTTCTTGCCCTTCCTGGCCACCACGAAGATCCTCATTGCGGCGGTGAAGGCCGGTGTCGGCCGGGAAACCGCCCACGAGGTCATCAAGGAACACGCGGTGGCCACCGCCCTGTCCATGCGCGAGCAGGGACAACTGGCCAACGACCTGCTGGACCGGCTGGCCGCCGACACCCGACTTCCGCTGACCCGAGCTGACCTGGACGCCTTGCTCGGTGATCCGATGAGCTTCACCGGCATGGCCACCGACCAGGTGGCCTCCCTGGTGGCAGCGGTCGCGGCCATCGTCAGCGCCCACCCCGACGCCGCCGACTACCAACCCGGAGCCATTTTGTGAACCCGCTTTCCGAGCCGTCCACGCTGCCCTTCCAGCTGCCCCCGTTCGCGGACATCACCTCCGAACACATCACCCAGGCGTTCACCGCCGGTATGGCCGCGCAGTTGAGCGAGGTCGCCGCCATCGCCACGAGTTCCGACGTCCCGACGTTCGCGAACACGGTGGTGGCCCTGGAACGCTCCGGTCGGCTGCTGAGCCGCGCCCAGTTCGTCTTCTACAACCTGCTCTCCTCGCTGGGCACGGACGAACTGGAGACCATCGAGCGGGAGTTCGCCGAGCGGCTCTCGGCCCACGGCGACGCCATCCTGCTCGATCGGGATCTGTTCGCCCGGATCGACGCGGTCGACGTCTCCGCCCTGACCGACACCGAACAGTTCCTCTACCGGCGCTATCACCTGGACTTCGTGCTGGCTGGGGCCCAACTCGACCCCGACGGCCAGGAGCAGCTGCGCCGGCTCAACGGCCGGCTGTCGGTGCTCACCACGCAGTTCCAGCAGACCCTGCAGGCGGCCACCGATGCCGCCGCGCTGCAGGTGAGCGACCCGTCCGAGCTGGACGGGATGTCCGACGACGCCATCGCTGCGGCCGCCGACGCGGCGGCCGCACGGAACCAGGACGGCTACGTGCTGCCGCTGGTGCTGCCCTCCCAGCAGCCCGCCCTGGCCGTGCTCCGACGCCGGAAACTGCGGGAACGGCTGCTGCAGGCATCGATCACCCGAGCTCCGGAGAACGGCCCGGTGCTGATCGAGATCGCCCGGGTGCGGGCCCAGCGGGCCCGACTGCTCGGCTTCGAAACCCACGCCGACGCCATGTTGGCCGACCAGACGGCCCGGACGACCGCGAACGTGGACCAGCTCTTCGACCGGGTCATTCCGCCCGCCGTGGCCAACGCCCGCGCCGAAGCGGACCGGATCCGGGCGGCCGCGGCGCGGGACGGGATCGAGGCGGGCCCACACGACTGGACGTTCTACGCCGAGCGCATCCGGGCCGCCGAGTACGACGTCGACACCGCCGCGCTGACGCGCTTCTTCCCGCTGGAGTCGGTGCTGTTCGACGGGGTCTTCGCCGCCGCCACCGGGCTGTACGGGATCACCTTCATCGAACGCACCGATCTGCGCGGGTACCACCCGGACGTCCGGGTGTTCCAGGTCGACGATGCCGACGGCACCGCGATCGGGCTCTTCCTGGCCGACTTCTTCGGCCGTGCGGGCAAGCGCGGCGGGGCCTGGATGAGCTCCTTCGTGGACCAGTCCGGGCTGCTCGACCAGCCGCCGGTGGTCACCCTCAACCTCAATATCGACAAGCCGTCCGCCGGTGGCGTGGCCTGCCTGACCCTGGACCTGCTCGACACCCTGTTCCACGAGTTCGGCCACGCCCTGCACGGACTCTTCTCTCGAGTCGAATTCCCCCGGGTGTCCGGCACCAGCGTGCCCCGGGACTTCGTCGAGTACCCCAGCCAGGTCAACGAGATGTGGGCGTTGTGGCCCGAGGTGGTGGCCGGTTACGCCCGCGATTCGTCGACCGGCGCGCCGCTGCCCGAGGGTGTGCGCGATGCCATCGAGCGGGCCCAGACCTGGGGCGAGGGGTTCCGGACCGTCGAGTACCTGGCCGCTGCGGTCCTGGACCAGGCCTGGCACCGGATCTCCCCGGACGAACAGATCGCCGACGCCCAGGAGTTCGAGCGGGCGGCGTTGGCCAAGGCCGGCCTGGACATCGATCTGATTCCGCCGCGCTACCGCTCGACCTACTTCCAGCACGTCTTCGCCGGCGGCTACTCGGCCGGCTACTACTCGTACCTGTGGTCGGAGGTGCTGGACGCCGACACGGTCGAGTGGTTCAAGGCGGGGGGTGGGCTGGTCCGCTCGTCCGGGGACACCTTCCGGAAGCGGCTGCTCTCGGTCGGCGGATCCCAGGACGTGATGGACGCGTTCCGTGCGGTGGTCGGCCACGATCCCGACATCGGCCCGCTGCTGCGCCGCCGCGGTTTGGACCGGGTTTGATGGCGACAGTATCGAGTTACCGGCACCTGGCCTCGGGCAAGGTCCGGGAGCTGTACGAGGTCGACGACGAGTTGCTGCTGATGGTGACGTCCGACCGGATCAGCGCCTTCGACCACATCCTGCCCACACCCATCCCGGACAAGGGTCGGGTGCTCACCGCCATGAGCATGTTCTGGTTCGACCTGCTCGCGGATCTGGTGCCGAACCAGGTGGTCGCGGTCGAGGATCCGCGTATTCCGACCGAGCTGGTGGGCCGGGCCCTACTGGTCCGACGGCTGGACATGCTGCCGGTTGAATGCGTGGCCCGCGGCTACCTGGCCGGGTCCGGGTTGGCCGACTACCGCCGGACCGGCGCCGTGTGCGGGATCGCGCTGCCGCCCGGTTTGACCGACGGGTCACGGCTGCCCGAACCCATCTTCACCCCGGCCGACAAGGCCGAGGTGGGCGCGCACGACAGGAACATCTCTTTCGTCGAGCTGGTCGCCACGATTGGCGTCGAGCGAGCCCAGCAGGTGCGTGACGTGACCCTGGCCGTCTACACCCAGGCCGCCGAACATGCCGCTTCCCGGGGGGTGATCCTGGCTGACACCAAGTTCGAGTTCGGCCTGGCCGGAACCGCTCTGGTGTTGGCCGACGAGGTGCTCACCCCCGACTCTTCGCGGTTCTGGCCGGCCGACGGGTACGAGCCGGGAAGAGCGCAGCCCTCGTTCGACAAGCAGTACGTCCGCGACTGGCTGACCTCGCCCGACTCCGGTTGGGAGCGTGCCATGGACCAACCACCGCCGGCCCTTCCGCTCGACGTCGTGGCCGCTACCCGGGCCCGTTACATCGAGGCCTACGAGCGCATCTCCGGACTTTCCTTCGCCGGTTGGCCCGGCTGAGATCGGCCCTACTCACGAGTAACATAGCCAGGTCGAGAGGGACATGGTCATGGGTGAGGCGTACATCGTCGGTGCGGTGCGTACACCGGTGGGCCGGCGCAACGGTGGTTTGTCGCAGCTGCACCCGGCTGATCTGGCCGCGCATCCGCTCCGGGAGCTGATGCTCCGGACCGGGGTCGATCCGGCCGCGGTCGATTCGGTGATCATGGGCTGCCTGGATCAGATCGGGCCGCAGTCCATGGACATCGCCCGGACTGCGTGGCTGGCGGCCGGTCTGCCCGAGGCCGTCCCGGCGACGACGATCGACCGGCAGTGCGGATCGTCCCAGCAGGCGGTGACCTTCGCCGCCCAGGCGGTCATGTCGGGCACCGAGGACCTGGTCGTGGCCGGAGGCGTGCAGTCGATGTCGCGCATCCCGATGATGTACGCGAACAACGTGGCCGGCCAGCCGCTCGGCTTCGACGATCCCTTCACCGGCTCGGTCGGCTGGCACGCCCGCTACGGCGACGCCCCGGTCAGCCAGTTCCACGGGGCCGAGATGTTGGTCGACAAGTGGGCGCTGAGCGACCAGGCCATGCAGGAGTTCGCCATCACCTCGCACGAGCGCGCGCTGGCCGCTCAGGCTGCGGGCCGTTTCGAGGCCGAGATCGCTCCCTTGGCCGGAGTGGTCGCCGACGAGGGCCCGCGCACCCCGGACCGGGAGAAGATCGCGTCGCTCAAGCCGATCATCCCCGGCGGCCGGGTGACCGCGGCCATGGCCTCACAGATCTCCGACGGCGCCGCCGCCCTCCTGATCGCCTCCGATCGGGCGGTGAAGGAGCACGGCCTGACCCCGCTGGCCCGCATCCATCACGTCAGCGCCCGGGCCGACGACCCGATCATCATGCTCACCGCGCCCATTCCGGCCACGTTCCACGCCCTGGAAAAGACCGGTCTGCGGTTGGAGGACATCGACCTGATCGAGATCAACGAGGCCTTCGCGCCGGTGGTCCTGGCCTGGCAGGCCGAGACCGGTGCCGACCTGGCCAAGGTCAACGTGAACGGCGGCGCCATCGCGCTCGGACACCCGCTGGGCGCGACGGGCGCCCGCCTGATGACCTCACTGGTGCACGAGATGCGCCGTAGCGGAGCTCGATTCGGTCTGCAGACGATGTGCGAGGCCGGCGGTCAGGCCAACGTGACCATCCTCGAACGCTGCTGAGCCGGCGCCGGCCGGGTGTTCACGCCGAGACGAGGACCCGTGGCTTGAGCAGGAACGCCACGCCGTAGAGAACCGCGACCACGATGAGCAGGTTGCGGTAGCCGGTGAGCAGGGCGCCGTACTCCAGGCAGCCGCCGACGATCGCGCCCAGCAGGTTGACCGCGAAGGCCGACTGGGTGTCGCCCTCGCTCGCGAAACGTTTGGCGAAGGCGATGTTGGCCAGGTAGATGGGCAGGAAGGCCAGCAGCACGGCCACGATCAGCCGCGGCCAGAACGGCAGGTGCAACAGCCATTCCGGCCGGATGACGTAGGCCAGCGCCAGGGCTGCGGCGATCCCGGCGAACACGATCGGTAACGGCGGCGTCCGGAAGCGCCGCGTCGTCTCCACCGCGGCCAGCACGATCACCAACACCCCGGCGAAGACCATGGCGTTGACCAGCCAGGTGGTGCCGAACAGCAGCGCAAAGCTGGCGACGTTCTTGGTTTCCAGCAGCAGGAACGCGGCGCCCATGAAGAACAGGTCGGCGTAGGGGCGCATGGCCCGGAACGGCCCACCCAGTGCGCGCACCGCGAGCAACGAGATGAGCAGGATCCCGCCCAGCACCCACAAGTACTCGGAGGGGATCATGCCGCCCTGGAAGTACAGGAAGGGCCGGTCGTCGGTGGCCGGGGCGATCACCGCCCCGGACGGAGCGTAGGTGGTACCCGCCGGCTGGTACGCGCTGACGCAGTTCTGGTCGGCTTCGGTGAGCCCGACGCTGACCACCGCCTGGCCGCCGCCGATCTTGTCCACGCACGGCGCGTGCCCGAACGCCGTCTGCGCCGTGCCGGCCAGCCGGTCGATCAACCAGTCGTCGCGGTAGTAGTTGTACATCGCGAACATGCCACCGGCATTGAGGTGGTCCCGGGCGGAGGTCAGGGCCTCCTGGGTGAACAGGAAGCTCTCCAACCGGATCTGCGACGCCCCGTTGACCAGGGCCAACGAGTCGGGAAGCGCGAACAGGATGAGGTCGTAGTGCGTGTTCGTCGAGGACAGGAACGCCCGACCGTCGTTGGTGTGCACGCTGACCCGCGGGTCCTGGTACGCCTTGTCCGGGTTGGTCTCCTCGCCGATCTGCAGGATGCGCGGGTCGATGTCCACCGCGTCGATGTGCTTGGCCCCCTTGAGCAGAGAGATGGCCACGTCCGACCCGGACCCCGCGCCCACGATCAGGACGTTGTTCAGTGGGTTGTTCACGGTGTGCTGATACGGCAGGCCGTACTGCGGCTCCACGCCCAGACGCTCGGCGGCCGGCCACATCTCCTGATGCGGAATGCCGTTGACGGAGATGCGGGTGATGGCCGTGTCGTTGTAGTAGACGGTGTCGGTCTTGATCTTGTAGTACGGCGACCAGGAGATACCCGGAGTCAGCGTCTCCACGACCAGCACCGTGACCATGCCGGCGCCGGCCAGCACGGCCAGGATCCGGGGCCAGCGCGGCACCAGGACCACGAACGCCAGTGCGGCCATGATGCCCCAGACCATCGACGGCGCCCGGAACAGCGACAGCGCGGTGAAGGCGACGATCCCGACCATGGAACCGACCAGATCCCAGCGGTAGGCGGTCAGTGGGGAGAGCTGGCCGAAGCAACGCCCGACCACCTCGGCCGGCCCGGCCAGCACGGCCGCCGTGAGCACGAAGACCAGCGGCAGTACCAGCCAGGCCGGTGGCCCGTTGGTGCCCAGCGAGGTGAAGTAGATGATCTTGTCGCCGGTCCGGTCGATGGTGACCGGGAAGAAGAACACGCCCAGCACCAGCGCGCACAACAGGATCGGGGCGATCGGCAGGATCGACCACTTCTTGCGGGAGATCAGGAAGCCGAGCCCGATGCCCAGGAACGATCCCAGCAGCACGAAGTTGGAGAAGTAGCTCAGGTGCACGATGTTGCTGCCCAGCCAGCGGATCAGCGCCAGCTCGATGAACAGCATCAATGCACTGCCCAGAATCAGCCGAGCGACGACCTGCTTGTCCGCCGCCGGCTTGGTCTCCGGGGGTGCCTCGGTGCGGAGTACGGAGTCGTGCGTGGCCGGCACGGCGTTGCTGCTCGTCGCCATCGACGCCCTTTCACCCGGAAGCGGTTGCAATCGGACACACGGTAACCGCTACTCGGGCCCTCGCCGTCCCCGTCGCGGGACCGGCGGGGTCAGAAGTCCTGAGGCTCGCCGGAATCCAGCACGGTCCAGCGAGTGCCGGCCGGGCCCATGCTCTCGTAGCGCGAGTAATACATCCCCTTGCCGGCGGGCGATGCGGTGGCCTCATGGATGGGGAACGCCACCTGGGCGGCGACGGCCCGGTGGTAGTCAAGGGCCTCCTTGAGCGCCATCCAGGGGGCAACGGCCGGCAGGGCCAGGATCTCGACCGGGACCTCGGGTACTACCAGCGCGTCGCCGGGGTGGAACAGGCGCCCACCGATCAGGTACGCCGAGTTGTCGATGATCGGGATGTCGCGATGAATGACCGCATGCTTGTCTCCGTGCACGGTCACGGGAGTGCCCACGTCAAACGCGTCGCCGGCTCGGGTCGATACGGCCGAGACGCCCTTGGCTGCGAGCTGCTGCACCGTCTCGGGGTCCGCGTAGAGGCGGGCGTCCGGATTGCCGGCCAGGACGGCCCCGAGCCGGTCCACGTCCAGGTGGTCGGGATGCTGATGGGTGATCAGCACGGCTGTCAGCCCGGTCAGTGATTCGAAGCCGGCGGAGAACACGCCCGGGTCGATCAGGAGGTCCGCGTCGGCGTCGACGACGTGCAGGCAGGAGTGCCCGAGTTTGGTGATCTGCATGGCGGCCACGCTAGCCCTGGAGATTTTGTGAATCCGGTACCGCACCTCGCGCCCCACCTGCATCGGCTCCTCCCGGCGGGTGGCAGGCGCCGGAACCATTCATCAATTTGACGCTTGATCAAGTCAGCGCTTGAATAAGGGAATGAGCCTGGACACTGCCTTTGCGGCCCTGGCGGACCCGACCCGCCGAGCGATCGTCACCCGGTTGACCCGGGGAGAAGCCACGGTCAGCGAGCTGGCCGCCGATTTCCCGGTCACGTTGCAGGCCGTGTCCCAGCACGTCCGGGTGCTCCAGCGGGCCGGGCTGATCTCGCAGGGCCGGGCTCGACAGACCCGGCCCTGCCGGCTGGAGCCGGCGGCGCTGGACGGCCTGCTCGAGTGGATCGGGTCCACCCGGCGCACCTGGGAGCAGCGCTTGGACCGGTTGGACGCGCACCTGCGGGACATCCAGTCGTGACCCCCGACCTGGTCATCGAGCGCACCCTGCCGGCGCCTGTCGAGTTGGTGTTCGCCTGCCTGACCGACCCGAGCCAGCTCACCGCGTTCTGGGGCCCGGCCGGCTCGACCACTCCGGTGGACGGCATCACCGTTGATCTCCACCCGGGTGGGTCATTCCGGACCGAGATGGTCGGCGGCGACGGCAGCCGCTACGAGATGCGGGCCATCTTCCATCTGATCGACCCGCCGAGCCGGCTGGGCTGGGTCGACCAGGACACCGGGATGCGTACCGAGGCCACCCTGATCGCTCTCGGTGTGCGCGAGACCGCCCTGCGCATCGAGTTCTTCGGTGCTCCGACGGCCATGGTCACCGGGCCGGGTCGCGCCGGTTTCCTGACCTCCCTGGATAAGTTCGCCGACTATCTCAACGCTCTCTGACCGGAACGGAGCACACCCTGTGGATGAGCTGCAGCCTCTCGTCGCGGCCGAATGTGCGGCGCTGGCCGGCGTGCTCGACACCCTGACCGCAGCCGAATGGGAGGCGCCGTCGTTGTGCCGGGGCTGGCGGATACGCGAGGTGGTCGCCCATGTGACGATGCCCACCAGGTACACCCCTGAGCAGTTCGGCGCCGAGATGGCGGCCGCTGGCGGTGATTTCGGAGTGCTGTCGAATCGGGTGGCCACCCGGGACGCGGGCCTGCCCGCGAGCGAGCTGGTCGCCGCATTGCGCACCGAGAGGCTGCAGACCTGGGCGCCCCCGGGCGGTGGCTACGCCGGAGCACTGTCCCATGTGGTCATCCATGGGGTGGACGTGACCGTGGCGCTGGGGCGCCCGCGGGCGTGTAGTGACACGGCCGCCCGACTCGTGTTGGGTGCCCTGGTGCAGGGCGGCGGCCGCCTGTTCGACGTCGACCTGGCCAGAAAACGGCTCATTACGAACGACCTGGACTTCTCCCACGGGCAGGGACAGGAAATTCACGACAATTCCGGACAGATGATTGCGTTGCTGGCGCACAGGACCCTGGCGGACGGACGCAGCCTCGAGAAATGATGCCGCCGCGCGCGCCCGGAGCTTCGTTGGTACAGTCAACGAACCCGAGATCCTACGCCGGCCAACATCTTCCTCACCTGTCTGCGTTTCCCCGGTGAGTGCGTCGTCACCTGGCCAGGATCTCGGAGTTCACCTCCTACGGAAGCAGGTAACGCGGCATGTTGCTTTTCCGACCCCATTCACGAATTCGGCCCATTCGCCCATTACTCTTGGTGACGGCTTTAGTCGTGGCATTATTGCTTCCGGCCCGGGTGGGAATCCAGACACCGGTCGCCGAGGCGGCCACCGCGCCGCCGAATTTCGGCAGCAACGTCAAGATTTTCGACCCGAGCATGTCGGTCGGCCAGATCCAGGCCGCCGTGGATGCGATCTCCGCTCAGCAGATCGACAACGAGATGGGCACGGCCCGGTATGCGCTGCTGTTCAAGCCGGGGACCTATGGGTCCGGGGCCCAGCCGTTGGTCCTGCAGGTCGGTTACTACACGGACGTGGCCGGTCTGGGTCAGAACCCGGGTGACGTGGTCATCAACGGCCACATCGACGTCTACAACCGATGCCTGGCCGTCAACAACTGCGTGGCGCTGAACAACTTCTGGCGATCGCTGTCGAACCTGACCATCAACGTGACCAATACGGCGTCGATGACCGACTGCCGGAAGACCGGCGATTTCTGGGCGGTCTCGCAGGCCTCACCGATGCGGCGGGTGGTCGTCAACGGCAACCTGACTCTGATGGATTACTGCACGAACCAGCCGCAGTGGGCCAGCGGCGGCTTCATCTCCGATTCGAAGATGTCCAGCGTGACCAACGGGTCGCAGCAACAGTTCCTGGTTCGAGATTCGATCCTGACCAGCTGGTCCAACGGCGTGTGGAACCAGGTGTTCTCCGGCGTGCAGGGTGCCCCCGCGCAATCGTTCCCGTACGCCGCCGACGGGACCACCATCCAGCCCTACACCACCCTGGCCGCCACTCCGGTCAGCCGCGAAAAGCCCTACCTGTACGTGGATTCCGCTGGCAACTATCAGGTCTTCGTGCCCTCGGTGCGGACCAACTCGTCGGGCCCGTCGTGGGCGGCCGGGTCCACGGCCGGCCGCAGCATCCCGATCGCTGATTTCCACGTGGCCACTCCCTCGGAATCGCCGGCCACGATCAATGCGGCCCTCGCGTCGGGCCAGAACCTGCTGCTCACCCCCGGCGTCTACAACGTGGCCGGCTCGATCCAGGTGACCCGCGCCGACACGGTCGTGCTCGGGCTGGGCGAGGCCACCCTGACCTCGGTGAACGGAGCCGTGCCGCTCACCGTCGGGAACGTGTCCGGGGTGTCGATCGCCGGCCTGATGGTCGACGCCGGCACGGTGAGATCGCCTGCCCTGATGACCATCGGCACCTCCACCGGCGGCGGGAGCGCAACTGACCCGACCACGCTGTCCGATGTGTACTTCCGGGCCGGCGGGCCGCACGTCGGGCTGACCACGCTCGGTCTGGTCGTGAACAGCGATCACGTGCTGCTGGACAACATCTGGATCTGGCGGGCCGATCACGGCGTGGCCGGCAGTGTCGGCTGGACGGTGAATCCGGCCGACACCGGCCTTGTTGTCAACGGCGCGAACGTGACCGCCACCGGCTTGTTCGTCGAGCATTTCGAGAAAGACAACGTGATCTGGAACGGCAACGGCGGGACCACCATCTTCTTCCAGAACGAACTGCCCTACGACCCGCCGAACCAGGCCGCCTGGGAGCACGACGGCGTGCTCGGCTGGGCCGCCTACAAGGTGGCCGATTCGGTGACCACGCACCAACTCTGGGGCGCGGGCAGTTACATCTACACCAACGTCGATCCGTCGATCCATGCCAGCCACGCCTTCGAGGTGCCGGTCACCGCGGGGGTGCAGCTGCACGACCTGCTCACGGTGCAACTACTGGCCGGGATCATCGATCACATCGTCAACGACACCGGCGACCCGACCCCGTACCCGCAGACCACCCCGGCGTTCCTGATCTCCTACCCGGGCAGCGGTGAGCCCCCGACCACCACCCCGACCACACCCACCACCCCGACCACACCCACCACACCCACCACCCCGACGACGGGCCCGACCACACCCACCACCCCTTCGACACCTACGACTCCCACCACTCCCACCACTCCCACCAGGTCGGGCGTCGGGCCGGCCAACCTGACCGCCACCGTCACCGCCGGTTCAGTGACACTGAGCTGGACCGGCGACCCGTCCGGCACGTATTCGATCCTGCGGGGCGAATCGGGGGTGCAGATCGCCACCGTGTCCGGCCTGACCTTCACCGACAGCAACTTGGCCGTGAACACGCCGTACGTCTACTCGGTGCGCGGGCCGGGCGGCACGACGGCCCAGATCACGGTCACCACCCGAGCGACCTCCGCGACCTCTACCGCCGCACCCCCCACCAGCACCGCCAGCAGCACCAGCATCAGCACCGGCGGGCCCTCCCAGCTGCGCACACTCGGACAGACCGCGAGCACCCTGACCCTTGGCTGGGACGGCCCGGCGACGGCGAGTTACGACATCCTGCGCGGCGAGGGCGGCGACAGGATCGCCACCGTGACCGGGAACAGCTTCACCGACATCGGTTTGTTCGCCAACACTCCGTACGTGTACTCCGTTCGGTCGGCGGGGGTGACCACGCCCCAGCAGACCTTCACCATCGGCTGATCCCGAGCACTTCCTAGACTCCCGACGTGGCCGTGCGGGAGTGGGTGCAGGCCCGGAGTCCGCTCTGGGTGACGGCAGGGCTGGCTCTGGTCATCGTGGTCATTCACCTGCTGACCAGGGTGATCCAGATCGGGGATTCCCGGCGCAGCGTGACGGTGGCCTGGCAGCTGCTGCACCATGGCAATCTGGACCTGTCGGGCGTACCCGCAGCGCAGGGCCTGGGGGGTCCACCCGACCTGGTGAACGTGGGTGGCCACCTGGTCCCGTTCTTCCCGTGGCCGCCCATGCTGCTGGCATTGCCGCTGGTCGCGGTCTTCTCGCTGTTCGACTCCTCGGCCGCCCCGTTCTTCCTGCAGCCACCCTGGGTGGGGCGGATCGAGTTGGTCACCGCGGCCGCGGTCGTGGCCGGAACCGCCGTGCTGCTCCGTCGGTACCAGCTCGACCGCGATCCTTCGGCGGCGGGGCGGCGCACCGCGATGTTGGTGGCGCTGGTCTTCGCCTTCGGGACCAGCGCCTGGTCGATCGGGTCGCGGGCGCTCTGGCAACAGACGGTCTCCATGGCCGCGATCGCCGGAGCCCTGGTCCTGTGCGGCCGGCTGGACCAGCGCTGGCGTCCGGGACCGGCCATCGGGCTGGGGGCGGTGCTGGGCGCGGCCCTGGTCTGCCGCCCGACCGACGTGGTCTTCGTCGCCTCCATCGCAGTGTGGTGCCTGGTCCGCTGGCGCCGGTGGGCGGCCCTGGCCTGGCCGGCGCTGGGCGGCGCCCTCGTGGTCGGGCCGTTCCTGGTCATGTCCCACTCGCAGTACGGGGCGTGGCTGCCGCCCTACTACCTGCCGTCCCGGCTGTCCGACCCGCGCCACTACGGGTTCCTGGAAAGCCTGGGCGTGAACATGGTTTCGCCGTCCCGGGGGCTGTTGATCTACGACCCCATCCTGGTGGTGGCGGTCGTGGCCGGCGTCCTCGCTCTCCGCCGCCGCACGTTCACCGCATTCCAGACGGTGCTGTGGGCCACCGTGCTGGGGCAGTGGATTGTCATCGCTCGTTACGGATCGACCGGTGGCTACACCTACGGGCCCCGACTGATGCTGGATGTCGTGCCGATCCTGATGGTGTTGGCCGCGCCGGTACTGCACACCTGGGTGAACGGCGCGCGACGGGCGAGGTGGCGCGGATGGGGTCTGGCCCTGACCGCACTGTTGCTGTTCTCGCTCGCCGTGCACTCCGCCGGCGCGGGCCTGGCCGCCGGCCAGTGCTGGAACGTGCAGCCGGTGTCGGTCGACGAACAGCCCGGTCGGGTCTGGAACTGGTCGGATCCGCAATTCCTGCGGCCGTATTTCCGGCTGCGGCAGGGCTACTCGCTGGCCCAGATCCGGACCGGTTGTCTGAACCCGGGCGGATGAGTGGCCGGGAAGCGGTGCACCATGAAGAGCGTGTCCCCTTCTGACTCCACCCAGCTCGAACAGATCCGTTCCGGTGCCGGATTCTTCGCCGCCCTGGATCAGAGCGGCGGCAGCACCCCGAAAGCGCTGGCCGAGTACGGCATCGCCGCCGACCGGTACTCGAACGATGCGCAGATGTTCGACCTGGTCCACGCCATGCGGACCCGGGTCGTCACCGACCCGGCGTTCGACGGCTCCCGCATCCTGGCCGCCATCCTGTTCGAGCAGACCATGCAGCGAGACATGGAAGGACTGCCCACCGCGCAGTTCCTGTGGCAGCGCAAGCACGTGGTGCCCTTCCTCAAGGTCGACGACGGACTGGCCGACGAGGCCGACGGTGTGCAGCTGATGAAGCCCATCCCGGAGCTGGACGACCGGCTCTCGCAGGCCGTCGAGCACGGGATTTTCGGGACCAAGATGCGGTCGGTGATCAAGGACGCGTCCGCGACCGGGGTGGCTGCCGTGGTGGACCAGCAGTTCGAGCTGGGCGCCCGGATTGCCTCGGCCGGCCTGGTGCCGATCCTGGAGCCCGAGGTCAGCATCGACAGCCCGCACAAGGCCGAGGCCGAGTCGTTGTTGCACGACGCATTGATCGCCGGTCTGCGGTCCTGGTCGGAAGCGCCCTTGATGCTCAAGCTGACCATTCCCTCGACTCCGGGTCGGTACGCCGACCTGGCCGCCGACTCGCGGGTGCTGCGGGTGCTGGCCCTGTCCGGCGGCTACCCCCAGGCGCGGGCCTGCGAGCTCCTGCAGGCCGATCCGGTCATGATCGCCAGCTTCTCCCGGGCGCTTCTGGAGGGACTGCTCGACGAGCAGACCGACGAGGAGTTCAGGGCCACCCTGGATGCCTCGATCGCGAAGATCGACGCGGCCTCGACGAACAAGACCGCGTCGCCCGCCTGACCGGGAAGATGGCGGTGGCCCGGCGGCGCCGGGATAGTCTGGTGCCGGTCCGAGGGTGCCCGGGCCGCGCATCAGCCGCCGACCCAGAGGACTTCCGCCGTGGCCCGCGTGACCGTCGACGTTGTTGTCAAACCCGAGATCCTCGACCCGCAGGGCAAGGCCATTCTGGCCGCGCTGGCCCGCACCGGGCACGCCGGCGTGAGCTCCGTGCGCCTGGGCAAGCACTTCGACCTGGAGGTCGACGACAGCGTCTCCGACGACGATCTCGAGGAGATCGCCGGTCACCTGCTGGCCAACCCGGTCATCGAGACCTGGACCGTCACGCGGGTCGGTTCATGAGCGTACGGATCGGGGTCATCACGTTCCCGGGCACGCTGGACGATGTCGACGCGGCGCGCGCGGTGCGGTACGCGGACGCCGAGGCGGTCGCGCTCTGGCACGCCGACGCCGACCTGCACTCTGTCGACGCGATCGTGGTGCCGGGCGGGTTCTCCTACGGCGACTATTTGCGGGCCGGAGCCATTGCCGCGCAGGCCCCGGTGATGCGATCGGCCGTTGAAGCCGCCCGCCGCGGTCTTCCGATACTGGGCATCTGCAACGGATTCCAGATCCTGTGTGAGGCGGGCCTGCTGCCGGGTGTGCTGGTTCGCAACGCGGGACTCAAATTCTTGTGCCGCGATCAGTGGCTGCGGGTGGAGAACAGCACCACCGCCTGGACGTCCCGCTACGAGACGGGCGCCGAGATCCTGGTGCCGATGAAGAACGCCGAGGGCCGCTATGTCGCCTCGGCCGCGGTGCTGGATGAATTGGAATCCGAGAACCGCATTCTCTTCAGATATCTAGGCGACAGCGTGGTCCGGGATGCGGCCGGATCCGACCTGCCGCCGGGGAATCCGAACGGTGCGTTGCGGGGGATCGCCGGAATCTGTTCCGCGGACGGACGGATCGCCGGGCTGATGCCCCATCCGGAGCACGCCATCGATGCACTCACCGGGCCCACGGACGACGGACTCGGTCTGTTCCTATCGGTGGTCGACGCGCTGGTGGCGGCATGAGCGCCGATACCGTCGCGGCCGCGCTCGAGGGCCCTGACGCCCCCCAGCCTTACCGTGAGCTCGGGCTGAAAGATGATGAGTACCAGAGCATTCGGGATATCCTGGGGCGACGCCCGACGGATGCCGAGCTGGCCATGTATTCGGTCATGTGGTCCGAGCACTGCTCGTACAAGTCGTCGAAGGTGCATCTGCGCTATTTCGGCGAGACCACCACCGAACAGATGAAGTCCAAGATGTTGGCCGGAATCGGCGAGAACGCCGGCGTAGTCGACATCGGGGACGGCTGGGCGGTGACGTTCAAGGTCGAATCGCACAATCATCCCAGCTATGTCGAGCCGTATCAGGGCGCGGCCACGGGAGTCGGCGGAATCGTCCGGGACATCCTGGCCATGGGGGCACGGCCGGTCGCCGTGCTCGACCAGCTCCGCTTCGGTCCGCTGGACGCGCCCGACTCGCAGCGGGTGGTGCCCGGCGTGGTCGCCGGGGTCGGCGGCTACGGCAACTCGCTCGGGCTGCCCAACATCGGCGGCGAGGTCGTGTTCGACCCCAGCTACGCCGGCAATCCGCTGGTCAATGCCGGCTGCATCGGGGTGCTGCGGGCCGCCGACCTGTACCGGGCCCAGGCCACCGGCGACGGCAACAAGGTCATCCTCTACGGCTCGCGGACCGGGCTGGACGGAATCGGCGGCGCCTCCGTGCTGGCGTCCAGCACATTCGACGGCGCCGGTTCGGGCGCGGCCCGACGGAAGTTGCCGAGTGTCCAGGTCGGTGATCCGTTCGCCGAGAAGTTGCTGATCGAATGCACTCTGGAGGTTGTCGCCAAGAATCTGGTGGTCGGAATCCAGGATCTCGGTGCGGCCGGGTTGGCCTGCGCCACGTCCGAACTGGCTTCGGCCGGCGACGGCGGCATGGCCGTCGATCTCGACCAGGTGCCGCTGCGGGCCGAGGGCATGAGCGCCGTCGAGATTCTGTCCAGCGAGTCGCAGGAAAGAATGTGCGCGGTCGTCATTCCCGACAAGGTGGAGGACTTCCTGCGGGTCTGCCGCACATGGGAAATCGAAGCGAACGTGATCGGCGAGGTGACCGACACCGGAAGGTTGCTGATCACCCACCACGGTGAGGTCGTTGTCGATGTCGTGGCCCGGACGGTGGCCCACGACGGGCCGGTGCTGGACCGGCCGTATTCGCGTCCAGAGACCCAGGATGCGTTGCGCGCCAATACCTCCGCGTCGCTGCCTCGGCCGACGACGGACCAGCTGGGCCCCCTCGTCCTGCGCATGGTGAGTTCACCCAATCTGTGCTCGCGGGGCTGGGTGACCGATCAGTACGACCGCTACGTGCGCGGGAACACGGTCTCGGCCCAGCCGGCCGACGCCGGGATCGTGCGGGTCAGCGACGACTCGAACCTGGGCGTGGCCATGGCCACCGACGCCAACGGCCGGTACACCCTTCTCGACCCGTACGTCGGCGCGCAGCTGGCGCTGGCCGAGGCCTACCGGAACGTGGCCACCACCGGGGCGGTGCCGCTGGCGGTGACTGATTGCCTGAACTTCGGTTCGCCCGAGGACCCGGCCGTGATGTGGCAGTTCCGGGAAGCGGTGCACGGCCTGGCCGATGGCTGCGTGGTGCTCGGAACCCCTGTCACGGGTGGCAATGTCAGCTTCTACAACCAGACCGGCGGCACCCCGATCCTGCCCACCCCGGTGGTCGGGGTGCTCGGCGTGATCGACGACGTGCGGCGCCGGACGGTGCCCGGGATCGGCCACGACAGTGGGGAATCGCTGCTGCTGCTGGGCGAGACCCGCGACGAAATGGACGGTTCCGCCTGGGCCGATGTGGTGCACGCTCACCTGGGCGGAGTTCCGCCCCGGGTCGACCTGGTCGCGGAGAAGCTGCTGGCCGACATCCTGGTCGCCGGTTCCCGGGACGGGATGATTTCGGCCGCGCACGATCTGTCCGAGGGCGGGCTGGCCCAGGCCCTGGTGGAGATGTGCCTGGTCGGCGAGACCGGAGCCCGGATCGTGCTGCCGGAGGGCACCGATCCTTTTGTGCAGCTGTTCTCGGAGTCCAGCGCACGGGTGGTGGTGGCGGTGCCCCGGACCGAGGAGCTGCGCTTCACCGAGATGTGTACGGCCCGTCGGCAGCCCTGGGTCAAGATCGGCTCTGTCGATGCGGCCGATGCGGGCCCTGATGTTCTGGACATCCAGGACGTGGCCACCCTCGGCCTGGACGAACTGCGGCTGGCCTGGGAAGGTGCTCTGCCCGCCGTTTTGGGCTGACCGCGGCCGCGCTAAAGGATGGGGCGGTGGTCACGACAACCGGCGGACCCCGTCGTCGGCGAAGCGGTGCCAGACCCAGAAGCGTTTGAGCATGAAATGCCCGAGTCCGGCGAAAACGGTGCGCTCCACGACGACGCCCTCGTCGGCAGCGCGCAGGAAGTAGGCCCGGTTCTCCGGCTCCGGACACATGGTGTCGGCCGAGCCTTGCGCGACCACGACGGTCCGCCCGGACAGCTGCTCGACCGGATCGGTCACCGGCGCCCAGGGAGTCAGCAGGACGACACCCGGCACCGCCGGATCGCCACCCACGTGCAGCGCGGTCCGGGCCCCCATCGAGTGTCCGACCAGCACGATCGGCAGCCCGGGGTGGCGTCGCCGGAGCCCGGCCAGGGCCCAGCGGGCATCCCGTTGCGCCTCTTCGCCGCGGCTGTTCCAGCCGTACGTGGCGAACTGCAGCCGATATACGGCCACGTGCCGAACCCGGGCCGCGATCGACCAGGCCACCGGGCGTAACCGGATCACGGCCAGGTTCCTCGCCCGGACACGCCGGGTCGAGACCTCGGCGCCACCGTGCAACACCAGGGCCACGGCCTTCGGAGCGGCCGGGGCACGCGTACGGAACAACCGCGCGTGGTCCGGGGAAGTGAGCACAGAGATCCTTTGAGCCGGGCGGCCGACTAGCCTGGCCATTGTGGCCCGGACAACGGTGAGTACGGCGGAGGCGGCCGATGCACTGGCCGCCGCGGCGGTCTGGAAGCCGGACGGTCCCGATGATCCGGACGAGTTCAAGGCCATGGTGAAAACCACCCTGTATTGGTTCGCGCAGCAGCATCCGGGCCGGTCCGTCGAGGTCAGGGTGACACCGGTGGCCGCCGTGCAGGCGATCGAGGGTCCCCGGCACACCCGCGGCACGCCCCCCAACGTGGTTGAGATGGAACCGGCCACCTGGTTGCTCTTGATCACCGGGCGGCTGCGGTGGGCGGCGGCGGTGGCCGACGGTGTGGTCCGGGCCAGCGGTACCCGCGCCGACCTGGCCGCTTACCTGCCGCTGCACGTCGAGTCCTGATAACCGGTGGTGCGCGCGGTCAGGGTGGCGATCGTCGGCGGCGGGGTGATGGGGGTCAGCATCGCCTTCCACCTGGCGGAGGCCGGGGTGAGTGACGTACTGGTGCTGGAGCGGGACACCCTGGGGTCGGGGTCATCGGCCAAACCGCTGGGCGGGGTGCGGGCCACGTTTTCCGACCCGGGCAACATCGCTCTCGGCTTGCGCAGTCTGCGCGCCTACGAGCGTTCTCCGACCGACATCGGTCTACGGCAGGTCGGCTACCTGTTCCTCTGCCGCACCGAGGCGGAGCTGGCCGCGGTGGCCCTCAGCGTGCAGGTGCAGAACGCGCTGGGCTGCGACAGCCGGATGGTCAGTCCGGCCCAGGCGGCCCGGCTCAACCCCCTGCTCGACCCGGAAGCGCTGGTGGGGGCCTCGTTCTCGCCCCGGGACGGGTTCGCTGAGCCACGTCGGGTGGTGGCCGGCTACGCCGACGCCGCCCAGGCCTTGGGCGCCGTTATGGCGGAGCAGACCGAGGTGCTCGACCTGGTGGAGGAAGCCGGGGGCTACACGATCCGGACCACTCACGGGGATGTCCGGGCCGAGACCGTGGTGATCACGGCCGGGGCCTGGTCCCAACGCCTGGGCGCCCTGGTCGGGCTGCATCTTCCGGTCGAGCCGGTGCGTCGGCAAATCGGGTTCGTCCGGCAGGAAGAAGCGCCGTACCCGACCATCCCGTTCACCCTCGACCTGTCGACCACGCTGTATTTTCACAACAACGGCAGCGGACTCCTGTTGGGCATTTCGAATCGAGATCAGCAAGCCGGGTTCGACCGGGAATTCGACCACTCCTGGACCTCGGAGTTCGACGCCGCTGCGCGGGCGGTAGCGCCCAGCCTGGCCGGACGGACCCTGATCGGCGGCTGGGCCGGACTGTACGAGAACACCCCCGACCACAACGCACTCATCGGGCGAGCCGGAAAAATCCTCTACGCCACCGGGTTTTCCGGCCACGGGTTCCTGCAGGCCCCGGCGGTCGGGGAAATCCTGCGGGACCTCTATCTGGGTCGGGTGCCGTTCCTGGATCCGGCCCCGTTCTCCGCGGCCCGATTCGAGCGCGGCCGACAGTTGAGCGAGGTGCACATCATTTGATCGACCAGACGGAATTGCGGGCCCACTTCGCGCTTCGATTGGCCGGTCTGTACGGCACCGAGGTTCCGCTGTACGACACCCTGGTGGCGGTGGCCCGCGAGGTCAACCAGGACCATCTCGCGGCCCACGGTGCGCGGGCGGAGCGGCTGGGCAGCATCGAGCGAGTGACCGCCGAGCGGCACGGCGCCATTCGGGTGGGCTCGCCGCGGGAGCTGACCCAGGCGGCGCGGGTGTTCGCCGGCTTCGGGATGCACCCCGTCGGCTTCTATGACTTGCGTGACGCCAGCGCCAGCTCAGTGCCGGTGGTCTCCACCGCGTTCCGACCGATCGAGCGGAACGAGTTGGCCCGCAACCCGTTCCGGGTCTTCACCTCGATGCTGGTGACCGACGATCGGCGCTTCTTCGACGCGGACCTGCAGCGGCGTCTGCAGGCATTCCTCAACTCCCGCATCCTGTTTCCGGCCGAACTCCTGCAACTCGCCGACCGGGCCGCGGTCGAATACGGCCTGCCCGAGCGCGCCGGCAGCCGGTACCTCGACCTGGCCACCGCCGCCTTCGCCCTGTCCCGGACGCCGATCGACCACGCCTGGTATCGGGAGCTGGAGCGCGTTTCGGCGGTGGCCGCCGACATCGGCGGCGTGTCCTCGACACACCTGAACCACCTCACCCCGCGGGTGCTGGACATCGATGCGCTGTACGGGCGCATGCGGTCCCGCGGCATCGAGATGATCGACGAGATCCAGGGGCCGCCCCGCTGGGACGGGCCGGACGTGCTGCTGCGGCAGACGTCGTTCAAGGCGTTGGCCGAACGGCGGCGGTTCCGCTATCCGGACGGGTCGGTGCAGCCGGGAACGTTGCGGGTCCGGTTCGGCGAGGTCGAGCAGCGCGGCGTGGCCCTGACCGCGAAAGGTCGGGAGCTCTACGACCGGATGACCGCAGAGGTCGACGCCCGGCTTGCGGCCGCCGGTGGGATCCGGGTGGACGTGGCTCGCCGGGTCTGGAGTGAGCAGCTGCCCGGTACCGAGAAGGAACTGGCCCGAAAGGATCTCGCTTTCTTCACCTACCGGGTGGCGGGACGGACCGGGAACCGAACCGCGCGCCTGGCCGATCTGATCGAGGACGGCACCCTGGTCCCGGAGCCGATTGTCTATGAGGACTTCCTGCCCCGCTCGGCCGCCGGCATCTTCCAATCCAACTTGACCGACGCCGGCACCCGTGACGACGACGAAGTCGGCGTCGACTACGACCTGGACAAGTTGGCCGGGGCGATCGAGAAACAGATCCACGACCCGCTGCAGCTGTACGCGGCCGAGCAGGCGGAGTCGCTGGCCGCGGCCGCCCGACAGCTGCAGCTGGAGCTGGAGCTGACCACCATCCAAGGACGGCCCGAATGAACTTCCCGACCACCGCCGAGCTGACCACCGCGGTGTCCGACGCCCTGAGCAGCATTGGCGTCGATCTTCCCGCGGGGGACGTGGAGGTACGGACCCCCATCACCGGCGGCGTGATCGCTCGCGTCCGGGCGGCGACGCCCGAGGACGTCCAGACGGCCGTGGCCGCGGCGAAAGCCGCCTTCCCGGCCTGGCGGGACACTCCGGCGCCGGTGCGCGGGCGGCTGGTCAAACGCTGGGGCGAATTGCTCACCGCACACAAGAACGACCTGGCCACCCTGGTCACGGCCGAGGTGGG
This sequence comes from Nakamurella sp., assembly GCA_965277905.1. Classification (GTDB taxonomy): domain Bacteria; phylum Actinomycetota; class Actinomycetes; order Mycobacteriales; family Nakamurellaceae; genus Nakamurella. The sequence continues at coordinate 1,390,645 of CBDIDW010000006.1, read as the reverse complement.
CAAGATCGCATCCGAGGCGCTGGGCGAGGTCCAGGAGATGATCGACATCGCCGACCTGGCCGTCGGGCAATCGCGGCAGCTGTTCGGCAAGACGATGCCGTCGGAGCGGCCCGGGCACCGGCTGGCCGAGACCTGGCACCCACTGGGCGTGGTCGGGATCATCTCGGCCTTCAACTTCCCGGTCGCGGTCTACGCCTGGAACACCGCATTGGCGCTGGTCGCCGGGGACACCGTGGTCTGGAAGCCGGCCGAGGCGACCCCGCTGACGGCGCTGGCCACCGACGCACTGTTGGCCCGGGCCGCCCGCGACGTGGGCGCTCCGGAGGGTCTGCACCACGTCGTCCTGGGCGGTCGCGAGGTCGGCGCCCGGCTGGCCGCGGACGAGCGGGTGGCACTGGTCTCGGCCACCGGATCCGTGCGCATGGGTCAGGCGCTGGCCCCGGTGGTGGCGGCCCGGTTCGGCCGGGTGCTGCTGGAGCTGGGCGGCAACAACGCTGTCGTTGTCACCCCGTCGGCCGACCTGGACCTGGCTCTGCGCGGCATCGTGTTCGCGTCCGCGGGCACGGCCGGGCAGCGCTGCACGACGCTGCGTCGGCTGATCGTGCATCGCAGCCTGGTCGACGAGCTGGTTCCCCGGATCGCCGCCGCTTTCGAGAACCTGACCATCGGCAGCCCGACCGAGGAGGGCGTGCTGGTCGGACCCCTGATCGACCAGCGCGCCTTCGACGCCGCGCAGGCCTCGCTCACCCAGGCGCTGGCCGAGGGCGGCGAGGTCGTCGGCGGGGAACGAGTGCTCTCCACTGAGCAGCCGGACGCTTACTACCTGCGGCCCGCCGTCGTCCGGATGCCGGGCCAGACCGAGGTCGTGCACCGCGAGACGTTCGCACCCATCCTCTACGTGCTCAGCTACGACACCATGGCCGAGGCGATTGCGCTGCACAACGCGGTGCCGCAAGGACTGTCGTCGGCCATCTTCACCACCGACCAGGCCGAGGCGGAGCGCTTCACTCGGCCGCCGGCTCCGACTGCGGGATCGTCAACGTGAACATCGGCACGTCCGGGGCCGAGATCGGCGGGGCCTTCGGCGGGGAGAAGCAGACCGGCGGCGGCCGCGAGTCCGGCTCCGACGCCTGGCAGGCCTACATGCGGCGGATCACCACCACGGTCAACTTCTCCGGAGAGCTGCCGCTGGCCCAAGGCGTCCAGTTCAGTTGACCGAACCCTGACAGCTGTGACACAGCTTGAACACACCGGTCGACGAGACTGACTGTGCAACCTTTGGAACGAGGCGGTTTCAGGCGAGCAGCGATCGGGGACGGGGTGACATGCGCACACGGGGTTGGATGACGGTCGCTGCCGTCGTCGCGGTCGTGGCCGTGTTCGCCGTCGGGATGACGCTGATACTGCACGCGGAGGCGCACGCGTCGACCCAGGACCGGGCCGTCGCATTTCCCGAGACGACCCCGCCGAACTCGGTCGTGGCCTCGTCCGCGCTGGTCACCGCGCCCGACCTGACCACCGTCGACACCACCAGCGCCCCCCCCGTGCCGCCGACGACGACCCCGACGACGACCCCGACCCTCACCACCACCCGGCCGGCTACCTCGATCCCATCGGCCACGATCAAGGCCGCGGCGCCGCGGACCAGCCCGACCACGCCCAAGCCCAGCCCGAGCACGCCGAAAACCAGCCCAAGTACCCCAAAGGCCGGCGCCGGCCCGAGTCCAGCTGCTGTGATCTCCAGCACGAGCTCGACCACCAGTACCTCGACCTTCACGATCGCCAAGCCAACCGGGGAACCCGTGGCGAGCGGATCGGCGAACGAGGTTTCGGACGCGGTCGACTCGGCCGTGGAGCAGGCCGCAGCGGACGGCATCAACGAGCACGTCGTGGTGGCCGACCGGAGCACCGGTGACGTGCTGGCCTCGGACAGCTCGCAGGCCACCGTTCCGTCGATGAGCGTGGTCAAGCTGTTCGTAGCCGCCGACGCCTTGGAACTCGATGGGGGCGCGGCGAGTATGAGTTCCGACGACCTGCAACAGCTGCACAACATGATCGTTTACTCCGATGACGAGATCATGCAGGACTTCTACGACGCCGACGGTGGCGACGCCATCATCGATCGCACGGTCGAGCGCTACGGGTTGCAGGACACCACCCCGACGCCGGAGGAGCGGTACTGGGGCGACGTGCGGATCAGCGCGCGGGACATGGCCAGCTTCCTGCGGCAGGCGCTCGCGTCCCCGGTCACCGGCCCGTTCCTGGAAGCCGCCATGACCGAGTCCGCGGACACAGGTTCGGATGGTTTCGATCAGAACTTCGGGATGAACGCCATCGCCGGAGCCGGCTCGAAACAGGGCTGGGGGTGCTGCCTGGGCGAGGTGGACGCAATTCACTCCGTCGGCTTCACCGCGAACCGAATCGTGGTGGTGCTCTCGGGGTCGGATCCGGACAAGTCGCCCGACAACCTGGGTACGGCCGCACAACTCAGCAACGATGACGTGACCCAGGCGGCGTTGACGGCGGTCACTCGGACGGCCGCGGCCGCGGTCCACCCGGGCAGCTGACCATCCGGCCGACTCCAGGCGAGGCGGCCCGGCGGTAGCATGGGTCACCGGGTCGGCCGGCCGTGATGTGCGGCCTGCACCAACTTTCGTCGGCCGGGTGGGACACCAGGTCGCCAAGCGACAGGAGCCGGTCCGAGTGGGTATTGGTTGTGCACCGCAAGCGGACCCGGCCATGGAGCACCCAGAGGACCACGGACCCCGTGAGGAATGCGGGGTGTTCGGTGTGTGGGCGCCGGGCGAGGACGTCGCCAAACTGACCTACTACGGCCTGTACGCGCTGCAGCACCGCGGCCAGGAGGCCGCCGGCATCGCCGTCTCCGACGGCGCCCAGATCGTGGTGTTCAAAGACCTGGGTCTGGTCTCGCAGGTGTTCGACGAGCAGACCCTGTCCTCGCTGCGCGGCCATATCGCCATCGGCCACTGCCGGTACTCCACCACCGGCTCCACCACCTGGGAGAACGCCCAGCCCACGTTCGCCACCACCGAGGTGGGCTCCGGGTTGGCCCTGGGCCACAACGGCAACCTGGTCAACACCGCCGAACTGGCCATGCTGGTCAATGATCTGCCGGCCCGGATGGGTCGGGCCAAATGCAGCACCGATTCCGACATCATCACCCGGCTGCTGGCCGACGCGGCGTCGGACAAGGGTGTGGCCGCGGCCGCGCTGGAGCTGCTGCCCACCCTGCGCGGGGCCTTCTGCCTGGCCTTCTGCGACGAGCACACTCTGTACGCGGCCCGCGATCCGCACGGTATCCACCCGCTCGTGCTGGGCCGGCTGGACCGCGGTTGGGTGGTGGCCTCGGAGACCGCGGCCCTGGACATCGTGGGCGCCTCGTTCGTGCGTGAGGTCGAGCCGGGCGAGCTGCTGGCCATCGACGCGGACGGCTTGCGCAGCGAGCGGTTCGCCGCCCCGGAGCCCAAGGGCTGCCTCTTCGAATACGTCTACCTGGCCCGCCCGGACACCACCATCTCCGGGCGCGGCGTCTACGCCACCCGGGTCGAGATCGGCCGTCGGCTGGCCGCGGAGTGTCCGGTTGTGGCCGATCTGGTCATTCCCGTCCCGGAGTCGGGCACGCCGGCGGCCATCGGTTATGCCGAGGCCTCGCGCATCCCCTACGGGCAGGGGCTGGTCAAGAACGCCTACGTCGGCCGGACCTTTATCCAGCCGTCGCAGACCATTCGCCAGCTGGGCATCCGGCTCAAGCTGAACCCGCTGCGGGACGTCATCCGGGGCAAACGCCTGGTGGTGGTGGACGACACCATCGTTCGCGGCAATACCCAGCGAGCGCTGGTCCGGATGCTGCGGGAGGCCGGCGCCGTCGAGGTGCATGTCCGTATCGCCGCACCGCCGGTGCGCTGGCCCTGCTTCTACGGCATCGATTTCCCGTCCAGGGCGGAGCTCATCGCCAACGCCGGCGGGGTGGAATCGGTCCGTCAGTCCATCGGCGCCGACTCCCTGGGCCATGTGTCGATGGAAGCCCTGGTGGCGTCCTCGGAACAGCCGCGGAACCGGTTGTGTACCGCCTGCTTCACCGGTGAGTACCCGATTCCGATTCCCGACCAGATCGGCAAGCACGTGCTCGAGGGCATCGAGCGCGGGGTCGCCGGCGCGGCGGCCGCGCTGCCCATGCCCGCCTACGGCGCCGCCGACGCCCTCAGTCGGCCATGACCGCCGTGACCAACGGCGATCAGCGTCATCCCATCGGCTCCGGTGCCACCTACGAGGGGTCCGGGGTGTCGATCGCGGCCGGTGAGCAGGCGGTCGCCAAGATCCGGCCGCTGACCGACAAGACCCGCCGGCACGAGGTCATGGGCAGCATCGGCGGCTTCGCGTCGCTGTTCCGGCTGGACACCCGCAAGTACTCCGAGCCCGTGTTGGCGTCGTCCTCGGACGGGGTCGGGACCAAGTCGGCCATCGCACAGGCCATGGACAAGCACGACACCATCGGCATCGACCTGGTCGCCATGGTGGTCGACGACCTGGTGGCCAGCGGCGCCGAGCCACTCTTTCTGCAGGACTACATCGCCTGCGGCAAGCTCGACCCGGACCGCATCGCCACGATCGTCGGCGGCATCGCGCACGGGTGTCAGTTGGCCGGCTGCTCCCTGGTCGGCGGGGAGACCGCCGAGCACCCCGGGCTGATGGCCGTGGAGGACTACGACCTGGCGGCCATGGCCGTCGGGGTGGTCGAGGCCGACGAGATCCTCGGTCCGGACCGGGTTCGGGCCGGCGACGCGGTCATCGGGTTGGAATCCTCGGGCGTGCACTCCAACGGCTACTCGATGGTCCGACACGTGCTGCTGGACATCGCCCGGCTGCCCCTGGACGGACACGTCGAGGAATTCGGCCGGACCCTGGGCGAGGAGCTGCTCGAGCCCTGTCGCATCTACGCGCTGGACTGCCTGCGGTTGATCCAGGAGGCCGATGTGCACGCGTTCGCGCACATCACCGGGGGCGGGCTGGCCGGGAACCTGTCTCGGGTCATCCCCGCCGGGCTGACCGCCCGGCTGGATCGGCGGGCCTGGACCCCCTCACCGGTGTTCGGCTTCATCGCCGGTCACGGTCGGGTCGGGCGCGAGGAGATGGAGCGCGCCTTCAACATGGGCATCGGCATGGTCGCGGTGGTGTCGGGCAATGATGTGGACCGGGCCATGGCCGTGCTCACCGCCCGCCACCAAGGCCCCGTGCTGCTGGGCACGGTGGAAGCCTCCGCCGGCCCCGAGCGGGTCCTGCTCGAAGGCGAGCACCCCCGCTTCTGAGCTCCTACCCCTTCCGCACCCCGCTGCCCCTCCCGCGCGACCCCCCTTGCGTAGGGACTCGAGCACGGACTCGTGGCGCACCGTTGCCGAGTTGATCATGGGTTTGGGGTGGTGATGTCCTGCGTGTCGTTGCGAAACGCCGAGCGCAGCCGTCGCGAAACCCATGATCAACACCGCGGGGGTGGGCGGCGGTGGGCCGAGTCGCGGTCGGCGTCAGACCCGGACCAGGGAACCTTCGGCGGTGATCTCGTGGGCCTCCGGGTCGTCGAACCACAGGCCGCCGGCGCCCAGGTAGCGGAAGCGGACCTCCTGCCCGGAAGGGACGGCGACGGTCACGCTGCGGGTCCCGTTGCTTCGCTTGATGAGTTTGTGGGCGCCCGGGTCCCAGCCGTTGAACGTCCCCACGGCCGACACCGGCCCGTCCAGGACGTCGTCCGGTAGCACGAATTGGATCTTGATCGCGGTCTTGCTGCGCTGAATACGGATGCTCACGAGGTCACTCCAGGAACGTGGGAACGGGGATCGACGCCGACCCGAGCACGCCCGGGCCGGCGGTGCCGAGCGCCGTTGGTCGGTCTCCAAGACGCTAAGGCACCCGCAACCCCGGGCCGCGCAGTGTCCGGGGGTGTCGAACGGATCCGACGCACGTCACATCAGTGAAGAGCGAGCAGCGCACACCCTGAACTCCGATCCAGATGGACCGGAGTCAAAGGGTGGAACCGGATCAGCGACGGGCCGAGCGACGGGGTACGTACGGCCCGTCGTCATCATCGACCGCGGAGTACGACGTGTAGTCGATCTCTTCTTCGTCGTCTTCTTCGACCGGCGGCGGTATCACCGGCTCTCCGCCTAATTCTCGCTGCAGGGCGGTCACGTCGATGGTCTCCGAGTGATACTTCAACTCCCGGGCAACCTTCGTCTGCTTAGCCTTCTGACGGCCACGCCCCATGAGCGGACCCCCTTGCACATTAAAGCGGGGCGGCCGAGGGAACGGCGGCCCCGGATCAGTTATCAGTCGTGCGACCAGCTTACAGGTCGGCGCCACTTCCTTGGGCGCGGTGGTGAGCGTCGAGCACACCCAGGGCGACCACGACCTCGCCTACCGGTTGACCGCCGCCCAGTACCGTGCCCACGGCCAGCTCGTCGATCAGGTCCGACGACAGCCCGAGTCGGCGCAGGCCGCCCATCAGTACCGGCATGCGCGCCCGGTCGGCCCCGTCGATGATCTTGAGCGCGACCGTCGAGCCGTCCGCCAGAGCCGCGCAGTGCACTCCCTCGGCACCCCCCTTGACCAGCAGCCCGGAGTGGGCCTGCATGAGTCGGGTGTCCTCGCGACCGGTCCCGCCGACCATTTCGGGATACTCGCGCATGGCCGCGGCCACGGCATGTTCGGCCGTGCCCGGCCGGGCCGCGTTGACCCGGCCGAACGCTCGGGCCAGCCCGGTCAACGTGATCGCGAACAGCGGCGCACCGCAACCGTCAATGCCGACCGCGCTGGGCTCCTCGCCGGACAGTCGGGCCACGGTGGCTCGCACGGCCTCTTGCACGGGATGGGTCGGGTCGAGGTAGGAGGGCAGGTCCCAGTGGCCGGCCCGGCAGGCCACCAGCATGCCGGCGTGTTTGCCCGAGCAGTTCATGTAGACCTTGCGCGGGGCGGCGCCCTGGGCGATCAGCTCGTTGCGGGCGGCTTCGTCCAAGGGGAGCGCCGGCGGGCACCCGAGATCGGATTCGCGTAGATCGTGGGCGGCCAATGTGTCCAGCACCCGTTCGACGTGCATGGGCTCGCCGGAATGCGACGCGGCCGCGAGCGCCAGATCGGGGCCGTCCAGTTCGGCCCCGGACAGCAGCATGGCCACCGCCTGGAAGGGCTTGTTCGACGATCGCGGGAAGACCGGAGCATCGACCGGCCCGCGCGCCAGCAGCACCTCTCCGTCCGGACCCGTGATCACCACCGCGCCGTAGTGGCTGCCCTCGTGAAACCCGGAGCGGATGACATGGACGAGTTCCGCGGGGGCAGTCACCTGGCCATTCTGGCGTTCGCACGGACGCCTGTCACACCTGGCACCTACCTGCCCGGTCACGAGAGACTGGACGGGTGGATCACGCCTTCACCGGCCGGTTGATCGAGTGGCGGGGTCCGGCGCCGTTCTACTTCGTGCCGCTGCCCGAGAGCGTGGCCGCCGAGATCGGTGACGTGGCCCGGATGGCCAGCTACGGGTGGGGATGCATTCCGGTCCGGGCCCGGGTCGGTCGAACGGAGTTCACGACCTCGTTGTTCCCGAAGGACGGTGGCTACCTGCTCCCGGTCAAGGCGGCCGTGCGCCGCCCGCTGCGCTTGGACATCGGCGATCCGGTGGCCGTCGAGCTGAGCGTCAATGTCCCCACCCGCCCTCGTTGAGGCTGTCCCCTCGCGCTGATCAACATCGGCCTCTGGGACGTGTCACAGGAGTTAACGAGTGGACATGCGCGGGAGATCGAAAGCCGCTAGATACGCGCAAGGCGTGTTGTCCTGAAGCTGAGAGCTGTCCCGTACGAACAGCCCTCGCGCGAATCTCTATCGGGCGGGTCTTACGGGAATGGTCTAATCAGCGAATTGAGCTAAGCGGGCGGCGGACTGAAGCCCGCAGGAGGTCCTCACTGGCTTACGGCACGCCCGTCTTCGACATTCAGCCGTCGCTGCCCCCGTTCACCTGGGAGCCGGTGGCTCTCCACCAGTTTGCATGACTGACCGCAGACGATCGGGGTGTCGAGTGGTGCTGGCTGCGGCGGGGTGACCATGGATGCATGACGGTTCCGGAAGCCGAGTTGGGTGGCCACGTCGACCTGACGGGTTTGGCGCCGATCATGTCGGGCCGAGTCACGGTGCAAGTCGAGGTGTTGAAGGCTTTCACCAGGGGATTGCTGGTGATCTTCCTGGCTGTGTTTGCGCGGGAGCCGGTCGGCCCACAGGCCGGGGAGGCCTTTGGGATGGGACGGTGGAAGGAGGACGGGCCGTGGCTGGGCGTCAAGTTCGCCGACGGCCGGATGGCCACGTTCGCAGCCGGCAGGACCCGGCCGGGGGCCGGACCCAATGCAGCCGCGATCAGCGTGGCGCGGCGGATGCCGTCCCGGGTGGGCCGGTATCTGTGGCTGCCGTTTTTCATTACCCCGTTTCCGTCGCCGGGCCCATTGAGCTTGGTCTTCGCCTGGCCCACTTTCGACGTGGACGAGGCGCACCTAAAAATCAGCGGGGAGAGTCTTGACGATGCAACTCGACGGGTGATGCCGCTGGCCGCACCGCCGCCGTAAGGAACGCTCCGTCTCAGGCAGGCAGGCAGGCAGGCAGGCAGGCAGGCAGGCAGGCAGGCAGGCAGGCAGGCAGGCAGGCAGGCAGGCAGGCAGGCAGGCAGGCAGGCAGGCAGGCAGGCAGGCAGGCAGGCAGGCAGGCAGGCAGGCAGGCAGGCAGGCAGCCGCAACCGTGATCGCCTCGTCCGAGCGCCATCCTCTCTTGTCGGGAACCCCGGGTTCGCTGCATGCTTGCCTGTGTGGACTTCGAGCCGCAGATCCAGCCCGCCGCTCATGCCGTTCCTGGATGGCTTCCATGGGCGGCACCCGGATGCGGTGTGGTGGGGCTTGTCTTTGCCGCGAGTCCCGGCATTGGTCGACCATCTGGATGGCTACGACGTTCTTCCTGGTCTTCACCGCGGCGGCGTTGTCCTGGGAGTCGCAACGACGACCCCGCCTCCGCCCCGCAGCGGTGCTGCTGAGCCTGCTCGGGTTCGCCACGGGCCTGAATGCTGCTGTCCTGGCGGATCAACCCCGCCTGCGCCTCGCCGCCGTGTTGGTCGCAGTAGCCGCCTTGGTCAGCGCATGCGCCTTCTGGAGAAGTGGCCGCGGCAAGGCGTGATAACCCACCATCACGACCCACAACCCCGATCAGCCGGCGTCGCGGATCATCAGAGACCCGTCCGCGCCGTAGCGCCGTTCCATCCGCTCGAGGTAACCCACTGTTCAGCCCGGCCGGTGATAGCTGCGATGAGTGGGCCCTTCGCTGCCGCGTAGGCGTTCATATCCGCCCATTCACGTTGTGCGAGAGAGGATTTGAGTGTTCCGTAGGCTTCCCGATCTTGAGTGTCGTGCCGTAGCCAGTCCCGGAACAGCAGGTGCCGACGTTCCCACTCGCTCCCGGCGCCGCAGATGTGCACATGTACGGCGAGTTCCGGTGTGCGGACCATCCGGTGGCCCGGCTCTCGAACACGCAGCTGATAGCCGGCGGCCAACAGTTGTGGCAGGTAGGCCACCTCGTCGTCCGGGTCGGCGACGCTCAGATCGATGTCGATGATCGGCTTGGCCACCAACCCGGGTACCGCGGTCGAACCGATGTGGTCCACTCGCAGTGCGGCCTCACCTAACGCGACGATGATCCGGTCCCGCTCCGCTTGAAAGTGCTGTGGCCACCGGTCTTGGTGGGCAACGACACGGATGATTCGGTGTTCCTGCCCGCCCACCAACCCGACCGGATCCACCACCGGCCAAGTATGCATAGCTGGCCTGCCTGGAAAAGCAGAAAACCGGACCTGGGGGCGGAGGTCTGAACAGGATGGCGCGGCGCCGATGCTCAACGTGATGCGCGTAATGCCTGGGGCGTGCCCCACGCTGTCTGCAGGGCCGGGCCTGTGTCTCAGTAGAGGGTCCGCCAAGCGACGACAACCACGACCTGGAACTCGTCCTCGTAGAGCACTCGACCGGGATTGGACGATCGTCGTTCCACGCATGCGATGTCGTACAGATCGAGAAGCTCGAGGTAGGTCCGTGCGCGTCACAGGAGATGCGCGGCCGTGCCCTTGAACCAGCACGTGACCAGTGGGTTCACGTTCTTATCGAACAGGGTCGCATCGACCGTTGCCGGGTCGGTGTAGGCGGCGCTGAACCGGTCGTTGTTCGAACGCCACCATCCCTAATCGGCGGGACTGAGCCGACCCGAGCGCGAGGCCGTTGACCAGACCGAAGATGCCGGTGTGCGCGCCGCGGTCGTCGGGAATCGGGTATTCGTATCGGACGAAAACCACGCTCGGAGCCTGGCACAGATCCCGGCCCGGCCCCTGGCGACGGACCGTCCCGGTCAAGAATCGCTCTACGAGACGATCTCCTCCCCTTCACCTTCCGGTTCTTCGAAGCTGTTGAGGTAACCGGTGAGCACCTCGTCAGTAATGGGAAACGCCGCGTTGGGCTCGGGACGGGCATTCCGACGGGTCAGCCGGCGACGGAGCTCTTCGAGGTCGACCTTGAGGTACACCAACCGCCAGGTGCCGCCGGCCTGTTCGATCAGCCGCTTGTAATAGTCACGTTGAGCCCGCTGCCAGAAGCTGAAATCGACAACCACCCAGCGGCCCTGACCGATCAGATCCACCAGACGCGCCTCGAGTTCTGCCTCGACCAGAGTCGAGAGTTGCTCGTAATCCTTGGCGGCGTAGTCGAAGCCGAAACGCCCAAACTGACGCCAGATCTCCTCGTCGATTGACAGTCGCTCGAAGCCCTCCAGTTCGACAAGCCGCTTCGCGTAGGTCGTCTTACCCGAGCCGGCGACGCCACACATCAGCACGGCTTGAGCAGCCGTGCCGGTCCAAAGATTGCAGCGCACGGAACAATTGTCGCGTCGTATCGCACGGTGATCGCGTTGCGATGTCAGCCGGGTGCGGTGGCCTCTTCGGACGTGGCCGTGAGGCGGGCTGGTGTGAAGCGCCGCCAGGCGAAGACTGCGAGTACGGCGATGGCGGCGGCGGCGACCCAAAACGGTGTGGTGATGCCGACTTGCCGTGCAAGGACTCCGCCGAGCAGGCTGCCCAGCGCTCCGCCGCCGACGGAGAACAGGAAGTAGACGCTGTTGACCCGGCCGCGTAGTTCGGCGGGCACGGCACGCTGGCGCAGCGTCACCGTGACCACACCCCACACGCCGGCGTGGATCCCGAAGACCACGAGAGTGGCCCCGGCGACCCACGGATTGCGGGTCAGGGCCAGGGACAGGTGGGTGCCGCATTCGATGAGCAACCCGATACGCAGCAGCAGGCTCGGGCCAAGGCGCCGGGTGAGTGTGCTGACCACGACTGTTCCGATGACGCCGCCCACCGTGGTCGCGGCCAGCAGGAGCCCGAACCCCACCGGTCCGAGGCCGAGCCGTTGCCGGGCGTAGAGGACCAGGATGGCCATCACGCTTTCCAACGTGATGTTCATCAGGCAGATCGACACCGCGAGCATCCGTAAGCCGGGGTGGGCCAGCAGCCAGCGGATGCCCGTCGCAATCTCGCGACGGATCCCCTTCTCACCCGGCGGGCCGGATGGAGTGGGCTGTGGTCGGTGGATGGTTGCGATGAGGGCGGCGCCCAGGACAAAGGTCGCGGCGTCGAAGGCGAACGGCAGGCCGGCGGCCAAAACAAAGAAGTACGCGCCGAGCGGCGGAGCGATGAGAGTGCCACCGACCAGTTGCACGCCCTGAAGGCCGGCGTTCGCCGCGGTGAGCTCGTCGTCGGCCACGATGGCCGGGGTCAAGCTGATCGACGCGGTGTCCACCAGGGTGGAGCCCACGCCCAGGACGAACAACGCCGCATACAGGGCAATCAGATGGGCCGATCCGACGAAGATCGACACCGCCAACCCGCCGACCGCGACAGCGCGCAGCGCGTCCACGATCACGATCAGTCGACGCGGGTCGACCCGGTCCACGACGACGCCGCTGAGCAGCGCGAACAGCAGCCACGACAGTTGCTGGACAAACGCCGCCCCCGCGACCAGCAGCGGATCGTGCGTGACGCTCGCCGCCAGTAGTGGCCCCGCCGCCAGCGTCACCCCGTCCCCGGCAACAGAAACCGCGTTCGCGACCCACAGCTTGCGGTAGTCCGCCCCCATCGAACGGCGATCACCACGACGCACCGACGTGACGGTAGGCCAGACACCCGCCCGGGGCCACTCACCAGTCACCTCCGTGCCCAAAAGCGCGCTGACGACTAGCAGGCGGTGTCCCTGCAGAGGATCCCCAATTGACACGATCATGATCTTGGCCGACGGCTCGTCCGAGCCGGCCGGCGCTCACCGTGCGGGTCCTCTTACGGGACCTAGCAGCGGGCCTTGCTGCAGAGCCGACCTCGCCGTGACTGGCGGCGTCGCGCCGGAGCTGTCAGCGCCATCTGCGCCGTATGTCAGTGCCGAGGAGCACTGTGGCGCTCGCAGCGGTGGGCACGGCGGAACGTCGGTGTCGCGCGGTCTGACTGGCAGGGGGAGCGGTTGCTTGTGATTGATTTGGACCGGACGGTGGCATTGGTGACCGCGGCGAATAGGGGTCTCGGGCGCGCCTTCGCGCTAGCGCTGGTGGGGTCCGGGGCAACCGTGTACGCGGGTGCACGAGATCTGAAGACCGTGGATGTTCCTGGTGTTCGATCGGTTCGCCTCGACGTCACCGACGCCGCATCCATCCGTGATGCGGTCCGCTTGATACCGGAGCTGACCATGGTGATCAACAACGCTGGTGTGCACGACCGGGCGAGCATGTTCGACACCGATGCCGTTGATAAGACCGAACGGGTCTTGAGTGTCAATCTGCTAGGTGCTCTCGCAGTGACGCAGGCGACTGCCCCAGTCTTGGTTGCCAACGGCAACGCGGTGATCGTCAATGTGTTGTCTGCCGGTTCGTGGCTTCACGGCGCCGGGATGCTCCCGTACACGGTGTCGAAGGCCGCAGCCCTGTCGTTGACCCATGCAACCCGAGCCGAACTCAACCCCCACGGCGTTCAAGTCACGGCCGTCCACGCCGGTTTCATCGACACGGACATGATGAGCGCGTTCAGCGGGCCGAAGCTCGCGCCGCTGGACGTTGCCCGTACGTGCGTCGCCGCGGTACGACGGGGCGAGCAGGAGGTTTTGGTGGATGACATGTCGCGTAAAGCCAAGGCCGCCGCCGGTGCACCAACTGCACCTCTGGAATCGCGCTCATCGAACTGCCGGATACTGATTCCTGTGAGTGAGTCCGTTGACTGCTCGTCATGCGGCCTCCCCATGAGCGACCACGACCGGCACATCCGCTTCACGTTGCCCGATTCGGTCCTGGCTTTGCCCGACCAGGAACGCACCGCCGGCACGTGGATGACCCATTCCACACCGGGTGAATCGGTCATGATGCAGAGTCCGGGCGTAGGTGCGTTCGTTCGAGTCTTGCTCCCGATCCAGCTGACGGGTGGTTATTCACTGACATACGGTCTCTGGCTCGGAGTGTCGCCGACTGATTTGAAGCGAACATTCGAGGTGTGGTGGCAGCCGGAGTACGTCGATCTCGAGCTCACCGGAACGATAGGCAATGCGATCAAACCCTGGGGGCTGTTCGGCGCCCCCGTGGTGACATCAGTCCGGGATGTGAGCCAGACGCCCTATTGCACGGCATCTACTGAACAGATCTTGCACAAGGTGCTCACCGAACAGTGGCCCCACCAAACAGTACTCGGTGCCCAAGGATCGAGTCGGTAGGGTCCGAATGACGATCGAGCTACGACGATCCGATGATCTCGTTCCCGAATCCGGCTGTTGCGACCGCCGCCGGAGTTTCTCCTCGGGTTGCAGATCAGGTCGTCGGCGTTGTCACAGTCACACTGGGTGTCGTCGCCGAGATCAAGCGAGCCGAGAACCCGCGCAACGTGGTGGGTGGTGCCCTTGTCATGGCTGTCGGGCTCTGGTGCTTCGGCCTGGCTTGCGGGACAGGAGCCAGTTAACAGCGCGGCGTAGGGCGGTCGATGTGCCCAGGCATCCTCCGGAGCCCTTTCGTTTAGTTGGTGATCGATATGGCGGTGCGTACGCCGTCGAGGTAGTGGGTGGGTTGTTCCCAGGCAGCGAAGTGGCCGCCGGCGGGCTCGTCGATCCAGGCTCGGACGTCGAAGAAGCGGGCAGCGAACTCCCGGGGTGCGTTGACGAGGTCTTTGGGGAAAATCGTGAAGACGGTGGGGACGTCGATGCGGCTGGATGTGCGGGTGCCGGTCTCGGCGTACGGGGTGATCGAGGTGCCGATCGCGCCGGTCACCCAGTAGGCGGTGATCCACGTGAGCAGTTCGTCGCGGGTGAAGACGGTTTCCACGTCGCCGCCGCAGTCGGTCCAGCTCCGCAGCTTTTCCAGGATCCAAGCGGCCAGTCCGGCCGGCGAATCGCCCAGTGCGACGGCCAGAGTCTGGGGTTTCGTGCTCTGCTCGTGCATGTAACCGCCCTCTGTGGCTTGCCAGTGGTGGCCGTGGGCGACGTAGGCGCGTTCGGCTTCGGTCAGGTCCGGCGGCGGGTTGACCAGGTACCGATATTGCGAGACGTCGGTCAGGTGAAGGGCCTGTACCCGTTCCGGATAAGTCGCGGCAAGCGCCTCGGCGACATCGCAGCCGACGTCGCCGGCCGACACCACGTACCGGGAATAGCCCAATTCCGTCATCGTCGCGGCGACGGCTTCCGCCATCGCAGGCGCGGACATGCCGCCTCGGGCGACGGGCGCCGCGAACGGAAACCCGGGCAACGCCGGCACTACCACGTGCACGTCGGTCAACAGGGGCAGCACCTTCTCGAACCGCAGGATCGAGTCGGGCCAACCATGCAGTAGCAGCACCGGTACCGCATCGGGTTCCGCCGCCCGTTGGTGCACCGCTCGGACCGGGGTGTTGGTTGCGCCGGTCAGGACCCACGGCAGCGACCGGATCCGTTGCTCGTGGTCATGCCAGTTGTAGCCGATCGCCCAGTGGTCGATCAATGCGGCGAGGTAGTCACCGTCCACGCCTGTCGACGATTCGTGAACACTGACCCCCTGTCGGTTCCTGAAAATTGACCCCTCCGGCTCGAGGCTGAAGGGATGATCAATGTGGAGGATTGGGCCGAGATCCGTCGTCTGCATCGCGGGGAGGGTGTGCCGATCAAGGAGATCGCTCGTCGTCTTGGTGTTGCTCGGAACACGGTGCGGGCGGCGTTGACCTGTGATCGGGTGCCGACGTACGAGCGGCCGCGGCGAGCGTCGTTGGTTGATCCGGTGGAGCCGGCGGTGCGGGCGTTGCTGGCGTCGTGGCCGAAGATGCCGGCGACGGTGATCGCTGAGCGGATCAGGTGGCCGCACTCGATCTCGCCTTTGAAGAAGCGGTTGCAGCAGATCCGGCCGGAGTATGTGGGTGTCGATCCGGTGGACCGGACGGTCTATGAGCCCGGTGATGTGGCGCAGTGTGATCTGTGGTTCCCGGAGCCGAAGATCCCGGTCGGCTCGGGGCAGCTGCGGGTGTTGCCGGTGCTGGTCATGACGTTGGGGTACTCCCGGTTCCTGACCGCGATGATGATCCCGTCGCGGCAGGCCGGGGACATCCTGTCCGGGATGTGGGAGTTGATCTGTGGTATCGGTCGGGTGCCGAAAACGTTGGTGTGGGATCGGGAGTCGGCGATCGGCGGGACCGGGCGGGTATCGACGCCGGCGTCGGCGTTCGCCGGCACGTTGGCCACCAGGATCCGGCTGGCACCGCCCCGGGATCCGGAGTTCAAGGGCCTGGTCGAACGGAACAACGGTTTCTTCGAGACCTCGTTCCTGCCGGGCCGGGTGTTCACCGGCCCCACAGATTTCAACGCCCAGCTCACCGACTGGCTGGTCCGGGCGAACACCCGGACGGTCCGGTCGATCGCGGGTCGGCCGGTGGATCTGCTGGGAACGGACTACCTGTCGATGACCCCGTTGCCGCCGAACGACCCGCCGGTAGGGCTCAATGAGCGGGTCCGGCTGGCCCGGGACTACTACGTCCGGGTCGACACCGTCGACTACTCCGTGGATCCCACCGTGATCGGCCGGTTCGTCGACGTCGTCGCCTCACCGCTAGAGGTCACGGTGTTCTGCAACGGCAAAACTGTGGCCCGCCACGAACGTTCCTGGGCCAAGCAGGGCGTCGTCACCGACGAGGCCCACGTGGTGACCGCGAAGAAGATGCGCCGCAACCTGGCCGTGGATCGGCAGAAACAACTGCAGAGCCGGCACCACCACGACGGGCACCCCGTCGCGTTGCGGGCCCTGCCGGACTACGACGCCCTGTTCGGCGGCGACTTCACCACCCCCAGCAGCATCGATGAGGAAGCGAGCAGTCAATGACCACCACCGCCACCAGCACCTTTAACGGCACCACCAGCAGAACGGCCCACACGCCGGCCGAGGGCCTGCCCTCGCAGCTGGCTTACCTGACCCGAGTGCTCAAGACCCCCACGATCGGGCGGTGCTGGGAGCAGATCGCCGACCAGGCCCGCGATGACAACTGGTCACACGAGGAGTACCTCGCCGCCGTTTTGCAGCGGCAGGTCGCCGACCGGGAATCCGCCGGCAATATCATGCGGATCCGCACCGCCCACTTCCCGGCCGTGAAAACACTGGAAGACTTCAACCTCGACCACCTGCCCTCGCTGCGCCGAGATGTCCTGGCGCACCTGGCCACCGGCACCTTCGTCGCCAAAGCCGAGAACGTCATCCTGCTGGGTCCGCCAGGGCTGGGCAAGACACACCTGGCGATCGGGTTGGGCGTCAAAGCAGCCCAGTCCGGCTACTCCGTACTGTTCGACACCGCCAACAACTGGATCACCCGCCTGGCCACCGCCCACCAGGCCGGCCGGCTCGAGGCGGAACTTAAAAAGATCCGCCGCTACCGGCTCATCATAGTTGACGAAGTCGGCTACATCCCGTTCGACCAAGACGCCGCGAACCTGTTCTTCCAGCTCATCGCATCCAGATACGAACTGGGCTCCGTGTTGGTGACCTCAAATCTGCCGTTCGGCCGGTGGGGCGAAACGTTCTCCGACGACGTTGTCGCAGCCGCCATGATCGACCGCCTGGTCCACCACGCCGAAGTGCTCACCCTCACCGGCGACTCCTACCGCACCCGCCAACGCCGCGAACTGCTCAACAAAGACAACCGCACGACCGAGAACTGACCGCCAGGGGGTCAATTTTGCGGGACCGAAAAGGGGTCAAAATTCAAAAATCGTTGACAACGCCACGGGACCAGCCGAACCCCACCGGGAGCGGAACTCTCCGGAAAGCACTTAACCGGTTCCGTAAGTCGTCCAGCACGGACTGCTCGGCCGCCGGATAAGCCGCGTCAGAGATCGTCATCAGCGAATCGTCCTCTCAACGCCCCAGCTCACCCACCCCGGTCACACGCCGGCGGGCGCCGCAACTCGTCTACGCATCACAGGTTTTCGAACATCCGGTGACGCGGGGCCGCTTCGACTGCAAAACCCCGCCAAGACCAGTAACGGTTTGAAGGGTCTACAAACTTGCCGCAGACCCGGGCGCTGTCGAACAGTCCAGGGAGAAAATCCCCAATCGACACGTTGGCGACCTCGACGAGTAGGTCGAGCCGGCCTGCCATCGCGTCCACACCCAGAGTTTCTCACCGGTCATCGACGATGCCGGTGTTGATAGGAGCGCCAGAACTCGGCCAGGAGGAGCAGACCAGCGAAGACGCCTATGCGCCGAACCACAATGAGTCCGGCTGCCACAGTCGCGACAAGCTCGACTGGCGGACTTGCGGAACTGGTTGCCGAACTTGAGGTGGTCAGTGCCGTGATGCAATCGCCGAGTGGTGGTCCCGAACGGTTCAGTTGAGTCCGCAGTCCCAGATGCCTCGGGCTTGCGGGTGTTGCGGCGTGCCCTCCGTCGGCAGGGCCGTTCGGGGCGGTGGGCGGCGTGGTCGCTCATCGCGGTGGGTGTCGGATTCTGGTTGCTCATAGCCCTGATCGCGCCGGCCCGGATGGCGCAAGCGTTCGGCCTCGCGCACCACGCCGACGCAGTCGTCACCGCCGTGGCCAAGACGGCTGATCAGCCCACCACAGACCGCCGCGAGGGTCCGTCTTGGACTATCACCGTTCAGTGGAACCAGGACGGCAGCACTCGTAGCGGTTTCGGCATCTTGAGAAGCCCAGCTGCGCCCCACCGAGTCGGGGACCATGTCGAGATCGCGTTTGTACCCCAGAGCAGCGAGGTGTCGTTACGCAGCTCAGGCGACGCCCGGCTGTTCCTCATTCTCATGTTGGGGTTCCCCGGTTTCTGCTGCCTGGTCGCCTACTTCTACTGGCGTAGCTCTCGGCGGTGGCGCCCCTTGGCCGCAGTTGTGTCCGCCCGGCAACCAGAGCTGATCGAGGTGGTGGGCACTCCCACCGCGCATCGACGCCGGGCCAATCGAGCCGCCGTCCTTGAACGCGGACATGTTGTCAATGCGCGGCTCGTCGGCTCCGGTGAGCACCTCAATCCCTTCGTGCTGCTGCGGGCCGAGCACGGCCAGATCCCCGATGAGCGCGATCAACTGCAGCTGTGGTCCCCAGACGGGACACGCGAACCGGCAGCGGTCCGGCGACCCTCAGACGGTCTCTGGTGGCTGACCAGCAATCTGTGACCGGTCAATCCGCGGCCCGTGCCCTGAACGACGGATGACCAGTGACGGTCGTCGGTTGGGTGGACCGACCTCAGTGGGTGTTGTCCAGGATCAGTCGAGTCGCTTCGTGCGGTGCGTCCCACTGCGGGAAGTGACCGCACCGATCGAACCAGTGCAGTACCGCATCGGGGAACAGCTCCGTGGCCCGGGCGGCCTGCCTCGGCACTGCCACCCAATCACGACGTCCCCAACCGATCGTGACCGTGCCGGGCACTGTGCCTGCCGGGGCGCCTTGCTGCTTGGGCCCTTTGGTCAGGGCGTCCATCGCGGCGCCGGTCGACGGGGACTCGGCCAGCCCACGCACGTCCGGCAGCACCGTCTCCCGCGAGAGCGCCCAGGGTCGCGCCGAGAACTGCGCCAGCAACGCGGTCCTGCCAATGGAGCTGCCGAGCAGGAAGGGCAGCCAGCGGCGTAGGACGCGGACCAGAGCGATCGAGGGTCGCAGGGTGGCGCCGAAAATGAAGAGTTCACGGTCGTTCCAGAATCCGCCCGGGTCCAACGCCACGGTATCGCCGCCGACTCCCCGCCTCGCGAGCTCGAGCACAATTCGGCCGCCCATGGACTGGCCGACGGTGCTGACCCCGTCCAGTCCCTGTTCACTGATGAAGTCCGCGACGGCGTCGGTCAGGGTGGCGATCGACACCTCGCCGGCCAGGGGTGGCGTCTCGCCGAAACCCGGCAGGTCAACAGCGATGACCTCACGGTGTTCGGCGAGTCCGTCCAAAATCGGGGCCCAAGATCGCAACCCAGCGCCCAGACCGTGCACGAGCAACAGTGGGCAACCGCTTCCGCGTCTCACATAATTTAACGTCACTAAGCAGCGGTACCCAGGCGGGACGGGGCGTACGCGGCGCGGGGTCTCCCACCGAACCCGCGTCACCGCAAGCGGATCCCCAATCGACACTTGTCATCTTGGTCGACGGCTCGTCCGGGCCTGCCGAGGCTCATCGCAAGGGGCTCGGCGTGCGGGACTCCCGTCGGGGATCGACACAGGCGTTGCCGGGATCGAGCCGGGAGGGCGCTACCCCCGCACCGTCGGGGTTCATGCGGACCACAGGGCTTGGGTCGGTGACAGGCGTGCGGCTCGTAGCGCGGGGATGAGGCCGGCGAGGGCGCCAATGACGAGGGAGGCGGTAATGCCGCCGGCCCACGCTTGGGTGGGGATGACGGTGGCCCAGTGTTTGGTGTGGGCGTAGACGGCGGTGGCGGCGGCGCCGAGGGCGACGCCGGCGGCGCCGCCGAGCAGTCCGAGGAGGACGGCTTCGGAGAGGAACTGGGTACGGATGTGTCCTCTGGTCGCACCGAGGGCGCGGCGCAGCCCGATCTCGGATCGGCGTTCGAGCACGGAGATGATCATGATGTTGGCGACGCCGACCGCTCCGACCAGGAGTGCGACGGCGCCGAGGCCGAGGAACAGACCGTGGAGGGCGCTGTTGGCGTCGGCTTGGGCGACGAGGGCGTCCGAGGGTTGGCTGACGTTCACCCCGCTGGGGTTCTCGGGGTTGGCGGTGGGGGCGAGGAGGTCTTCGACGGCGTTGACCCGGTCGTTTTGGGACCGCAGGTAGATGGTGGAGGGGTGCCCGTCAAAGCCCAGATATTTTTCTGCCGCGGGGTAGCCGATGAGGATCGAGGTGTCGATAGCAGAGACCAGCACTGCAGGTTTGAGTATGCCGGCTACGTATAGCCATTGTCCGCCGGCCCAGATCCGTTCACCGGGGTGGATGCGGTTGATCCCGAGGCGCTGGGCGGCGGTAGCGCCGAGCACGGCTACGGGTTCTTGGGCGGTGGCCGTGTTGAGGAAGTGGCCCTGGGCGACGCTGGTGGCGACCACCGGAAGGAGGTCGAGAGTGGCGGCTTGGACGGTCAGGGCGTTGGTGTGGGCGGAGGGGATGTAGGGGTTGCGGTAGGCGTTGGCGCCGCTGACCGCCCCGGTGGTTTGCACTTGTTGCACACCGCTGATCCGGCCGATCATTGCTGGTGCGGTGGTAGGAAGCTCGGCGGTTCCGCCGGTAAGGCTCTGCCCGTTGCTTACGGTGAGCAGGTTGGTGCCGAGCTGGTTGATCTCGTTGAGCAGGCCGGCCTGGGACGAGGCGGACAGGCCCAGGACAGCGACGATAGCGGCCACACCGATAGCGATCCCGAGGGCGGACAGCCCGGCCCTCAGCTTGCGGGTGCGTAGTCCGACGGTGGCCAGCCGGGTCAGGTCGGCGAGCTGTAGTCGTCTGCGTCGCGGGGGCGTCATGACCGGTCCTTGCTGACGGCCTCGGTTGCGGCGGTCTGCGCTGCGCGGATGCGGGGCTGACCGAGGGGGGTCGCTGCGTGTGGGTCGGTGCCCACCGCAGGGCCGGTGTCGGCAACGATGCGGCCGTCGATGATCTCGACCTTTCGGGGCATTCGCTCGGCGATCGCGTGGTCGTGGGTAATCACCACGATGGTCGAGCCTGCCTGGTGCAGCTGGTCGATCAGGGTGAGAATGGACTGCCCGGTCGCCTGGTCCAGGTTCCCGGTCGGCTCGTCGGCGAGCATGATGGCGGGCTGGCCGACCAGGGCTCGGGCGACGGCGACCCGTTGGCGTTGCCCGCCCGAGAGCTGGGTGGGACGGGCATGAGGGCGCTGGGCCAGGCCGACCAGGTCCAGGGCTTCGAGGGCGCGGTGGCGACGCTGTCTGAGGGGGATACCGGCGTAAAGGAGCCCGTCGGCCACGTTGTCCAACACGGTCGAGTGTTCGGCGAGGAAGAACTGCTGGAAGATGAACCCGATCCGGGTGGCCCTGAGGTAGGCCACGTCGTCGTCGGCCAACGCTGCCACGTCTAGCCCGGTGATCCGCACCTGGCCGCTGGTGGGCCGGTCGAGGGTTCCTATCAGCTGCAGCAGGGTGGTCTTGCCCGATCCCGACGGGCCGACGATGCCGACCAGCTCCCCCTGCCCAACTGTGAGATTGACCCTACGTAGGGCCTGGACGGGCGGCTCGCCGGGATAGCTCTTTGTCACGTCGTCGACATCGAGCACCGGCACCGCTGCATCGCGAGCGGAGCCGCTGCCCGCCACGATGTCGTTGTTGTCGGGGGTGGGCGGCAGTGTGTCGGTCATGTGGCTGGGACCACCACTTCCTGGCCGGCGGCCAGCGCCGGGCCGGTGACCTGCACCAGCCCGTCAGCGTCATCGAACAGTCCGAGCGAGACCGGCACGAGCTGGTCGGTCCCCCCTGAGCCGAGGACCTCGACGGCGTAACCACCCACAGACTGGGCCAGCAGCGCGGTCACCGGCACCACCAGAGCGCTGGGGACGCTGGCGGTGGTGATATCGACCTGCACCGGCGCCTGGTCCCACATGCCGGTGGCGGCCGGGTCCAAGGGAGTGACGTCCATGGTGATTGTCGGTGTCGTGCTCCGGGAGCCGCTCGACGCGCACGTGCCAGTTCCCGGGGCAGCGGAGCTCGTCGAGCTCGGCCCGCCGGACCCGGAGTTTGATGGGCACGTCGCGACCGTCCCCACCGACGAGACGACCCCTGGGGTGGTTGTGTTGTTGGGCAAGATGATGGTCACCTTGTCCCCGACCACAACCTCAGCCTGTTGCGAGGAGTCCAACGCCACCTGGACCTGACGGGTGGTCGAGGTGGCCTGCATCACTGCCTGGCCGGTCTGAGCGCCACCCCCGAGCGGGACGGTCAGGGCCGCCACCCGCATGGCGGTGGGTTCGAACACCGCCTGGCCAAGCGGCAGCATGCCGGTCTGGGTGACCCCCAGGACGGCCTGTAGCTTCTTCACGGCGGCGCTGGTGGCCGAGCCGAATGCAGCGGACGTTGAGCCGAGCTCAGCTGATGTGGCATAGCCCAGCGCGACCAGCTCCGCGTTCAATTCGGCCACGTCGGCACCGGTTGCCCCAGCCGACAGGGTTCGGTAGGCAGGTGTCGAGCCATACAACAACACCACCGGGCGATCGCTCACGCGGTAAATCACCTTTCCGTGAGAAATCACCTGACCCACTACGGGCAATTTGGTGTACGTGCCGCTGGTCTGGTTGACCAAGGAGTACGGCGAACCGTCTGCTTGCGCGGAATAGGTGATGGTCCCCTCTTGGGAGATCACGGCCGAGAGCTTGTCGCGTTCCACGGTCGTGGTGTTCACCGGCGGCTGCTGTGCGGTCGACGTCGCGTGCGTCGCACTGGACTTAGCGACGACGCCTCCGGTGGCGGCGGCGGCAACGAGAGCGACGGCTCCGGTCAGCACCCACAGTTTTCGCATCACTGGCCCCCCAGTGCGCCTGCCAAGAGTCCGCGGCAGTTGTCTACAGCGGCCTGGAACCCCGGGATGCTGCGCGCACCGTTCACGTTGATCATGGGCCCGTTGGGGTTGGGGTCGGGGAAGTCCTTTACGCCGTGCTCGCGCATGCACTGCGCGAATTTGAGGGCATTCGCCTGCCGCGTGCCGGTCCTCGTCTGGCCCATGAAGCCCGGTGGCTCCAGGTTTTTGCACACGGTGATGGCCTTCTGGA
The DNA here is from genome assembly GCA_965277905.1 of Nakamurella sp. Classification (GTDB taxonomy): domain Bacteria; phylum Actinomycetota; class Actinomycetes; order Mycobacteriales; family Nakamurellaceae; genus Nakamurella. The sequence continues at coordinate 1,367,385 of CBDIDW010000006.1, read as the reverse complement.
ACGCCGGGGTGTTCGGGTCCAAAGCCGAGCCGTTCATTACCCCGTCGATGGTCAACTCACCGGAGGCGTCCGGGTCCGGGAATGCACTGACACCGTTCTTGCGCATGCACTCGGAGAACTTCACCGCGCTCCCCTGAATGGCGTTGGCGGTATTGCTGCCCGTCGCGGTATTGCTGCCCGTCGCGGTGCTGGCAGGTGCGCTCGAACCGCATGCGCTGATCAGGGCAAGCATCGCGATCAGGGCAACGGCGGCCAGCGGCCGGAGTGTTCTAGTCATTGGCTTCTTTCTGGGTGTGCTGTCTGGTTTGACACAGCGACCGCTGCGATGACGAGGACGAACGGACCGACGAAAGGGAGACTTGCGAATCCGGCGGCTCTCATCCGTGCCCGTTCGCTGCAAGTCATGGTCTTATCCAAGGCAGGGTGGTGTTGCCAGTACGTCTGCGTTTTCAGATACGCCAGCGATATGCGCAAGCTCGTTAGCCTCGGAGCATGCGAGTGCTGATCGTGGAGGATGAGCTCTACATGGCCGAAGCCGTCCGCGATGGGCTGCGCCTGGAGGCGATCTCCGCGGACATTGCCGGCAATGGTGACACCGCGCTGGAACTGCTCAGCATCAACACCTACGACATCGCCGTCCTGGACCGCGACATTCCCGGACCCTCCGGCGACCAGGTCGCATCCAGCATCGTCGCGTCCCGCAGCGGCATGCCGATCCTCATGCTGACCGCCGCCGACCGGCTCGATGACAAGGCCACCGGGTTCGAACTCGGCGCCGACGACTACCTCACCAAACCCTTCGAACTACGAGAACTCGTGCTTCGTCTTCGAGCGCTCGACCGACGGCGTCCCGAGAACCGGCCACCGGTGCGAGAGATCGCAGGCCTGCGGCTGGACCCGTTCCGCCGCGAGGTCTACCGCGACGGCCGCTACGTCGCCCTCACCCGCAAACAGTTCGCCGTACTCGAAGTCCTCGTCGCGGCCGAAGGTGGCGTCATCAGCGCCGAACAACTCCTGGAGCGGGCGTGGGATGAGAACGCCGACCCGTTCACCAACGCCGTACGCATCACGGTCTCCGCCCTGCGCAAACGCCTCGGCGAACCGGCAATCATCGCCACCGTGGCCGGCGTCGGGTACCGCATCGACACAGCAGCTGGTGTCAGACCTGACGGCCACGACCGTGGCTAGAGCCCCCGGTCTGAGTGTTCGCCTCAAACTGACCCTCAGCTACGCCGGGTTCCTCATGCTCGCAGGCGCCTTACTGCTTTCCGTTGTGTGGGTGTTCCTCCTGCGGTACGTCCCTGGTCGTGCGTTCATCGTCAACGGCAGTACCACCGAAGCCCACGGTGTTTTTCCCGTCCGGTCCAATCTCCTGCACGTTTTCGCGCCGAGGGCAGCGGCAGCGTTAGCCGTCCTGCTGGTAGTGGGTCTGCTGGGTGGATGGCTTCTCGCCGGCCAGATGCTCGCCCCCCTAGCCCGCATCACCGACGCCACCCGCACGGTCGCGACCGGGTCGCTGTCGCACCGGATCGGGATGCAAGGCCGCAACGATGAGTTCCGTGAACTCGCCGACGCGTTCGACGCCATGCTCACACGCCTTCAAGCGCACGCCGCCGAACAGCGCAGATTCGCCGCCAATGCCTCCCATGAATTGCGTACTCCGCTGGCGATCACGCAGACACTGCTCGATGCGGCCCGCAACGACCCGCAACGCGACGGCGGCAAGCTGGTCGAGCGCCTCCGCGTCGTCAATACCCGCGCGATCGAGCTCACCGAGGCGCTGCTACTGCTCAGCCGGGCTGACCAAAGGTCCTTCGAACGAGGACCTGTCGACCTATGCCTCATCGCCGAGGAAGCCACCGAAACGTTCCTCACGTTCGCCGAAAGGCGCGGCCTCGCCATCGAGACCACCGGTGAGCTCACCACCACAATCGGCTCACCTACGCTTTTGCTGCAGATGACCACGAATCTCGTGCACAACGCCATCGTCCACAACCTGCCCACACACGGCACCGTGTGCGTCACCACCCACGTTCACGCCGGCACCGCGGTTCTGACAGTCGAGAACACAGGTGACAAGCTCAGCGCACAATTGGTGTCCACCCTCGCCGAACCGTTCCGGCGGGGCACCGAGCGCGTCCGCACCGGCGACGCGGGTGTCGGCCTCGGCCTGGCCATCGTCGACAGCATCGTCCGAGCACACGACGGGACCATGACCCTCACTCCCCGCCCCGCCGGCGGACTGTGCGTCACCGTGCAGCTACCCACCCCTCCACCAACGCGGAGTGAAGCTTTCGACAGCGGCGCGACACATTCCGCTGACGGGACGACCTGAGCCGGCTCTTGGCCAATCGGGACCCTACTGGCCGCGTGGGACTGTCGCGCCAACGGTGTAAGTGGCTTGATCTGCCTGACCGTGGCGTCGGGCGGGGAGGGTCGTTATGACCGAGACACTGGTGGCCGTGAAGAAGCCGCTGCAGCAGGAGCCGGAGGGCCGGCCGCCGTCGCCGGCTGAGTTGGACGCAGCCCGGGAGTTGGTGCGTCTGGCCCGGGATCGTGGGGTGGCGTTGACCGGCCCGGACGGTCTGCTCAAGGCGCTGACGAAGACGGTGATCGAGACCGCCCTGGACGAGGAAATGTCCGAGCACCTGGGCTATGACAAACACGATCCGTCCGGCCGGAACCGGGGCAATTCCCGTAACGGGATCCGGTCCAAGACGGTGCTGACGGATGCGGCCGGTGAGCTCGAGATCGAGGTGCCGCGGGATCGAGACGGCACGTTCGCCCCGCAGCTGGTCAAAAAGCGCCAGCGCAGGTTGTCCCACGTCGATGAGGTCGTCCTGTCGTTGTATGCGAAAGGGTTGACCACCGGGGAAATCTCGGCGCACTTCGCGGACATCTACGGGGCGTCGGTGTCCAAGGACACGGTCACTCGGATCACCGACCGAGTCATCGATGAGATGCAGGCTTGGTGGACCAGACCGCTGGAGAGCGTCTACGCAGCAGTGTTCATCGACGCCATCATGGTCAAGGTCAGGGACGGTCAGGTCCGTAACCGCCCGGTCTACGCCGCGATCGGCGTCGATTTGGACGGCCACAAAGACATCCTCGGGATGTGGGCCGGCGACGGCGACGGGGAATCCGCGAAGTTCTGGCTCGCCGTGCTCACCGAACTGAAAAACCGCGGCGTCCACGACGTGTTCTTCGTTGTCTGCGACGGCCTCAAAGGCCTGCCCGACAGCGTGTCCGCGGTGTTCCCGCTGGCCACCGTGCAGACCTGCATCATCCACCTGATCCGGGGCACGTTCCGGTTCGTCTCCCGCAAATACTGGGACACCATCGCCAAGGATCTCAAGCCCATCTACCAGGCCGACACACCGGGCGCCGCAGCCGCCGCGCTGGACGCCCTGGAAGAGAAATGGGGCCGGCAGTACCCGGCCATGATCCGACTCTGGCGCAACGCCTGGGCCGAGTTCATCCCGTTCTTGGACTACGACCTGGAGATCCGCCGGGTCATCTGCTCCACGAACGCCATCGAAAGCCTCAACGCCCGGTTCCGCCGCGCCGTGCGGGCCCGCGGCCACTTCCCGAACGAGCAATCGGCGATGAAAACCCTCTATCTGGTCACCCGGTCGCTGGACCCGACCGGCACCGGTCAGACACGATGGGCGGTGAGGTGGAAGCCAGCGCTCAACGCGTTCGCCATCACCTTCGCCGACCGCATGCCCACAGCGGAAACCCGCTGATGGAAACCGCCACTTACACCGTTCCTGCGATAGACCCGGCCGCGTCGCGGTAACGATCTCGATCGAGTCGTCGCTGCGCGACGGTCCCGGGTCGCTACGGCATGCCGGAACACAGGTGAGTCGTTTGAACTGAGGATGCGGCGGCCGTGGGCGCCGCCCAGCCGCTGACCAGGCACCTCTCGTTTCCATTACTTGCCGGTAGTTTGAGCAGATGAAACGCGGCGAGATTTGGTGGGCCGCGCTGGACGATGAGTGCCCCGTTGTGCTGCTCTCGGACGGCCCGGGCCCGGAATTTCGTGTAGTACGGATCGTTGCCCCGGCCACAGCAGCCGAGAAGCAGGGCTTCGTGCTGATGTCCGGCGAGCAGGCGGTCGACGCTGACGAACGCCGCCGCATCGTCGAGAGCGGCGGACCCGATGTACGAGCGATCGGCATTGAAGTGTTCATCGGGACGCAAGAGGGGCTCGCAGAACCCGGCGTAGTGCGGGTGGCGCTGCCCCTCAACAGCAAGATCTTTTGCACCTGGCTACTGTCGCTCGGCGCCGACTATCTCATCGAGCGGATCGGCGTCCTTTCCCCGCTCAAACTCCGGGAGCTCGACCTCGCGATGGAGTTATCCGGCACCGCGTGACTGCTGGCTGGATCGATCAACCAGCGCAGGTCGTTGCCAACATCGTGAAATGGGTCAACAAATTCCCCGAAATGGCTGAGGTGCGGCCGTGTTGCTCGGCGCCTTTCATGGTGACCGCAGCCAGCCGTCCGCGTAGCCGATCGGTGTCCGGTTGCCAATCCTCAATCGACACAAACTCAGCGCGGGGCGGTGAGCAGGGCATGCAGGACGGCGGGGTCGATGTTGGCGCCGCTGACCACAGCCACGGTCGGGCCGGGGGGCAGCAGGTCCCGGTGGTGCAGGAAACCGGCCACCGGGACGGCACCACTCGGCTCGGCCACCAGCCGGGCGTCCAGGATCAGCCGCCGGGTGGCGTCGGCGATCTCGTCCTCGGTCACGGTGATGATGTCGCTGACGTAGGCCCGGATGTGCGCCCAGGTCAGCTCGCTGATGCCGGGTACCCGCAGCCCGTCGGCCATGGTGCGCTGGGTGTCGCGACCGTCCCAGACCTTCCGTTCGCCGGAACGGAACGAGTCGGCGGCGTCTCCGGCCAGCTCGGGTTCGACACCGATCACCTTGGTTTCCGGTGACAGCGCGTGCAGCGCCGCGGCCACCCCGGACAGCAGTCCGCCGCCGGACACCGGCACCAGCACCACGGCCACCTCGGGCAGGTCCGCCACGATCTCCAACCCGATGGTGCCCTGGCCGGCGATCACATTCCGGTCGTCGAACGGCGGGATGAGTGCCTTGCCCGTCTCGGCCACCAACTGCAGGGGCCGACTGAACCGCTGCTCGATCGGCACCAGCTCGACGGTCGCGCCCAGCGCCCGGGTGGCGTCCACCTTCCGGGCCGGGGCGCTCTCCGGAATGACGATGTGGGCGTCCACTCCGAATACCCGGGCCGCGTAGGCCACCGCCTGGGCGTGATTGCCGGACGAATGGGCGATCACCCCGCGGGCCCGGACCCGCGGGTCGAGCGCGGCCAGCGCGTTCATGGCGCCGCGGATCTTGAATGCCCCGACCGGCTGCAGTCCCTCGGGTTTGAGCCAGAGGTCGGGCCAGGGCGAGGCCAGCAACGGGGTGCGGACGGCATGGCCGGCGATGCGGCCGGCGGCCGCCTCGATCTCGTCCAGGCCGACCAGATCGACGAACTCGCTCGTCACACGCTCGCTCGTGACCGCGCTCATCGACGCAGGTCGGGGAACGCTCGTCGGTCGATGACCGAGACCGGGGTGTCGGCCTGGTGGTCGGCGTCGTCGGGGTCCAGGGCGGCGTCGATGCCGCCGGCCAGCAGGGGGGCATCCGCCGGGACACTCCGCTTGACCAGGGCCAGCGCGATCGGGCCGTCCTCGTAGTGCTGGGCGGCCGATCCGACCCGGCCCACCACCCGGCCCTGGGCGGAGACCAACTCGTCGCCGGGATCGGGCAACCGGTCCGCCGATCCGTCCAGGTGCAGCAGGGCCAGCCGACGCGGCGGCCGGCCCAGGTTGTGCACCCGAGCCACCGTCTCCTGGCCGCGGTAGCAACCCTTGGCCAGGTGCACCGCGGTGTCCAGCCAGGGCAGCTCGTTGGGAATGGTCCGGTCGTCGGTATCCAGCCCGAGCCGGGGCCGGTGCTCGACCAGCCGTCTGGCGTTGGCGGCCCAGCTACCGATCGGCCGAACTCCCGCATTGATCAGCTCGGACGCGACCCGGCCCAGCTCGGCCCGGTCGACGAGCAGGTCGATCCCGTCGACGGTGCGGGCCAGCGCACCCCATTGGGTATCCGCAAGCCGGCCCGACTCGGGTAGCGGCACCGAGAATGTGCTGGCCAGCTCCCCGGCGTCGGGACCGACCAGCCGCAGCCGCGCCGTCGAATCAAGGGGCTCTATCGACACCCGCGACCAGAACACCATCGAGGTCAGGTAATCCTGCAGGGCGGACGCCGCTGGGGCATCCGTCTCCAGCCACACTTCCTCGGGCCGGACCGTGACGGCCATGTGGTGCTCGACGTGGCCGCGCGGCGACAGCACCAGCGCCTCGGTCACCGTGCCGATGGGTGCATCCGCCAACTGCTGGCTGGTCACCGTGTGCAGCCAGTTCAGCCGATCCTCGCCGCGGACGGCCAGCGTGACCCGGTGGGACAGGTCGATGAGCCCGGCGGTTGTGTCGGCGGCCCGTTGTTCCCCGAACGGGTCCCCGTAGTGCCAGGCCACTCCCGAGTCGGTACCGAGGTCGGGCACGGCACCGGGTCGGGCCAGGAGCGGAGAGGTCGTCACTCCTCCCATGCTAGGCACCGAGGTCAGGTGTGACCTGCCGCACATCCGTGTGGGCGATCCGGGGTGCTGACGCGGTTGACAATGGCCACGATGACCGGTGACGTCGACGTGTCGCAGCTGGATACCCTCTTGCCCGAGTGGGTGGCGGGCATCGATGCGATCACGCCCTATGTCGACCTGGACCGTTCCGAGTGGGCCAAGTTGGCCGAGTCCACTCCGCTGCCGCTGTCCGCGACCGAACTCGATCGGCTGGCCGGACTGCAGGACCCGATCGACCTGCACGAGGTCGCGACCATTTATCTGCCGCTGTCCCGACTGCTCAACCTCTACGTCGGCGGGACCAGTTCGCTGCACCGGATCACCTCGACCTTCCTGCGCGAGCACATCGCGCGCACCCCGTTCGTGATCGGGGTGGCCGGGTCGGTGGCGGTCGGTAAGTCGACCACCGCGCGGGTGTTGCGCGAGCTGCTGGCCCGCTGGCCGGACACGCCAACCGTGCAGCTGGTCACCACCGACGGCTTCCTGCTCCCGAACGCGGTGCTCGAGCAGCGTGGTCTCATGCAGCGCAAGGGTTTTCCGGAGAGTTACGACCGTCGGGCGCTGCTGAAGTTCGTGGCCGAGGTGAAATCCGGAGCCGCCGAGGTGCGGGCCCCCCGGTACGACCACCTGACCTACGACATCGTGCCCGGCGAGCAGGTGGTGGTCCACCGCCCGGACGTGCTCATCGTGGAGGGGCTGAATGTGCTCCAGCCGGCCCGGATCGGTGACGCGGCAAGTGCGCTGGCGGTGAGCGACTTCTTCGACTTCTCCATCTATGTCGACGCCGCGCCGAATGACATCCGGACCTGGTATCTCGATCGCTTCCTGCGGCTTCGGCAGACCGCGTTCGCCGATCCCGAATCGTTCTTCTTCCGCTATTCCCAGATCAGCGACGAGCAGGCCACCGCCCTGGCGCTGCAGTTCTGGTCGACGATCAACGAGCCGAACCTGCTGGAGAACATCCTGCCCACCCGGGGTCGGGCCAACCTGGTGCTGACCAAGGGATCCGACCACGCGGTGACCCGGGCCCGGCTGCGCAAGCTTTAATCGCCTGTTGGAAAGCTGAACAAGCGTTTAGCATTCTGAACATGCGTTCAGTTGACGTCACCGGACGAGCCCGGATCCGCGACGCGGCCATTGAGGTGATCGGCCGGGTCGGCTACGACAGCGCCTCGATCCGGGTCATTGCCGCCGCCGCCGGCGTGTCCCCGGCGCTGGTCATCCACCACTTCGGCTCCAAGGAAGGTCTGCGGTCCGCCTGCGAGGAGCACCTGCTGGCCCTGTTCGCGGAGGAGGTCGACCGACTGGCAGAGATGAAAGCGGCCGATCTGGGGGCCATCTTGGGGCGGCGGGAGGACTTCACGCCTTATCAGGGGTATCTGCGCCGGACCTTGCACGACGGCGGGCCGTTTGCGGAACGCATGGTGCGCCACCTGATCTCGCTGACCCGGACCTACCTGGATCGGGCGGTGGCGACCGGTGATGTTCGGCCGTCCGAGGACGAGGAGGGGCGCGCGGCGGCACTGGTGGCCATGAGCCTTGGGGTCCAGCTGATCGCGGGGCAGGTCGCTCCGCCCGGCACACCCCCGGAACAACAGGTCACGACGGCTGGAGATCGGTTGACCCTGCCCATGCTCGACCTGCTCACCCACGGCCTCTACGTCGACGCCTCGATGCTCGAGGCCTACCGAGCCCTGCGGGAGCGTTCATGATCGAGATGCAGGCCGCGGTCAAAACTTTCGGCCCGGTCCGGGCGCTGGACGGGTTGAACCTGTCGGTGACCTCGGGCGAGGTGCACGGGCTGCTCGGCCCGAACGGAGCGGGCAAGTCCACGGTGGTCCGCGTCCTGCTCGGGTTTCTGCGCATCGACGACGGCCGGGTCCGGCTGCTGGGCGGTGACCCCTTCGCCGACGCGGTGGCCTTGCACCGCCGGCTGGCCTATGTGCCCGGAGACGTCAGTCTGTGGCCGAATTTGACCGGCGGCGAGGTCATCGATCTGCTGGGCCGACTTCGGGGCGGGGTCGACAAGCGCCGCCGGAACGAGCTCATCGAGCGCTTCGAATTGGACCCCAGGCGTCGTGGTCGCGCCTACTCCAAGGGCAACCGGCAGAAGGTGGCCCTGGTCGCCGCGCTCGCGGCCGATGTCGAACTGCTGCTCCTGGACGAGCCCACGAGCGGGCTGGACCCGTTGATGGAGGCCGAGTTCCAGCGCTGCATCGGCGAGCTCCGCCGGCGCGGCACCACGGTCCTGCTGTCCAGCCACATCCTGTCCGAGGTCGAGAGCCTGTGCGACCGGGTCAGCATTCTGCGCGCGGGCCGGGTGGTCGAGACCGGCACCCTGGCCGAGCTGCGACATCTCACCCGGACGTCGCTACGGGTGGAACTGGATCAGGTACCCGACGACCTGGGCACGCTGCCGGGCGTGCACGACCTTCTCGTCCAGGGCCATCGGGTGCGCCTCGACGTGGATTCCGACCAGCTCGACCCGGTCCTGCGCCGGTTGACCGCGGCCGGGGTGCGCACCCTGACCGCCACCCCGCCGACCCTGGAGGAGCTGTTCCTGCGCCACTACCGAGACGTGTGGTGACCGGGACCTGGGCCGTTCTCCGGCTGGATGTTCGGCGCGAACGAGTGGCCTTGGCGGCCTGGGTCCTCGGGCTCGGCCTGGTCGTGGCAACCACGTTCCCGGCCATCGCCCGGCTCTACCCGACCGCGTCGGAACGGGCCTCGCTGGCCGCGAGCATCGGTGCGAATCCGGCCACCGTGGCGATCACCGGTCCGATCCTGTCCGATTCGGTCGGCGGGTTGTCGGCCTGGCGTATCGGCGTACTGGGCTGCACCGGTGTCGCTCTGATGGCCCTACTCACGGTCATTCGCCGGACCCGGGCGGAGGAGGAGTCGGGCCGAGCCGAGCTGCTGATGGCCGGCGCCCTCGGCCGGTCGGCGCCCCTGCTCGCCGCGTTGCTCACGGCCACCCTGGCCGGCCTCGCGGTCGGGGGCTTGTCCCTGGCCGCTGCGCTGGAGTCGGGTCTGCCGTTCGCCGGATCGTTCATCTTGGCCGCGGCGCTGGTGGGGACCGGGATGGTCTTCGCGGGTGTCGCCGCGGTGACCGCTCAGCTCTCGGCCAGTGCCCGCGTGGCCTCTTCCATGGCCGGAATCACCCTAGGAGTCGCCTTTCTCGTCCGGGCGGTGGCCGACACGATCGACGGGTTGACCTGGCTGCGCTGGCTCTCCCCACTCGGTTGGATCACCGAGATCGGGCCGTTTGCAACCGACCGCTCCTGGGTGCTGCTGTTGTATCCGGCGGTGGCGGCGCTACTCGTTTTCCTCGCGTGGCTGCTGCGGCACCGGCGTGACCTCGGGGCCGGGTTGTGGTCCGCGCGTACGGGCCCGGCCACCGGCAGGTTGGGTTCGGCCGGGGCGCTGCTCGCCCGGCTGCTGCGCGGGTCCGTCCTCGGCTGGTGGGTCGGGCTGGCCGTGGCCGGGGCGATCTTCGGTGGGGTGGCCGCCGACGCCGACCGGCTGTTGGTCGGCAATCCCCAGGTCGAGCAGTCCCTCCGCGACATCGGCGGGTCCGGGGATCTGACTTCCGTGCTGCTGGGCACGGTGGCCGCCGTCGCCGGTCTGGCCGTGTCCGGACAGGGCATCGCCGTGGTGCTGCGGGGGCGAGCGGAGGAGACCTCGGGGCGGCTCGCCGCGGTGCTGTCCGCCCCGGTCGGTCGAGCCCGGGGTCTGGCTGCGGTGACGCTCTGGGCCTTGCTCGCACCGGCCGGATCGCTGCTGGTCGGTGGGGTGGCCGCAGGCCTGTCACTGGGCGCCCGATCCGGTGGGCTGGGGTCTGCGCTGAGGGCAGCGGTCACCGCGATGGCGGTGCAGATCCCGGCGGTGTGGGTGCTGATCGGGCTGGCCGTGGCCCTGCTCGGTTGGTGGCCGGGTGGGCTCGGCCTGCCCTGGGGCGCGCTCGGGGTGTCCCTGCTGCTCGGACAGATCGGCGCGCTGCTGCACCTGCCCCAGGCCGTGTTGGATCTGTCGCCCTTCACTCACGTGCCGGTGGGCGACGTCCGCTGGGGCCCGCTGCTGATGCTCATCCTGGTCGCGGCCGTGTTGGTGGCGGCCGGCTTCGCCGGATACACCCGGCGTAACCTGGCGGCCTGACCTCCCCCAGTGTTGATCATGGATTTCGGTGCAGGTCAGATGGCGTGTCCCGACGACACGCCGATGGGAAAAGGCCTGAGCCCCATGATCAACTGCGCAGGGGCTGGGACACTCCGGGCATGAGTGACACCGTGGTCGCGCTGCTGGACGGGAGGCTGGTACCCGCCGACGCCCCGCTGCTGCGGCCCGACGACGCGGGTGTGGTGCGGGGCGACGGGGTGTTCGAGAGCACCCTGGCCGTGGACGGCGAGATCCGGGACCTGGACGAGCATCTGGCCCGGTTGCGGGTCTCGGCCGAGATGATCGAGCTGGCGTTGCCCGGGCCCCAGACCTGGCGTCGCGGGGTGGACGCGGTGGTGGCCGCCCGCCCGGAGGGCGAACTCGCGGTTCGGCTGACCGCCACCCGCGGCCCGGTCGGGGGACCCCCGACGTGTTTCGTCACCGGCACGTCGCTGGGCGCCGAGCTGCTTCGGCAACGTCGGGACGGTGTCCAAGTTCTGTTGCTGGACCGGGGTTTCACCGCCGCTTCGACCGCGGGTCGGGCGTGGTTGCTGCCCGGGGCCAAGACGCTGTCGTACGCCATCAACATGGCCGCGCTGCGCTATGCGGCCGGCCATCAGGCCGACGACGTGATCTTCGTCGGTGGCGATGAGCAGGTGCTGGAGGCGCCCACCGCCACCGTGGTCATCGCCCGCGGGCGAACTATGGTCACGCCCCCGGCCGAGGGGATTTTGGCCGGCATCACCGTGCGCCGGCTGTTCGCCGCGGCGAGCCGGTCCGGTTGGGCCACCCGGACCGCACCGTTGGCCGTCGGCGACCTGCGCAGCGCCGATGGGGTGTGGCTGACCTCCGGGGTGCGGCTGCTGGCCGCGGTGACCGCGATCGACGGGGTGGCCCGCGGCGATGCCGGGCTGACGGCCGACCTCGCGACCCTGTTGCAGGTGCCCCAGGAAGGCCCGGCGGGGACCTGAGGATGCCGGGCCGCAGGCACTGCGGTTCAATCACGGTCATGGATCCCCGCGCCGGCCAGCCGGCCCAGCCCAGCGACCTGATCGACGTCGACGCGCTGTTGGCGGCCTACGACGACCTCCACCCGGACCCGTCCGATCCGGCGCAGCAGGTCGTTTTCGGCACGTCCGGGCATCGCGGGTCGGCTCTGGACGCGGCGTTCAACCGGGACCACATCCTGGCCATCACCCAGGCCATCTGCGAGTACCGCGCGTCCCAGGGCACCGACGGTCCGCTCTACCTGGCCGCCGACACCCACGCGTTGTCCGGACCGGCCACCCGGACGGCACTCGAGGTGCTGGCCGCCAATGGGGTCACCGTCATGCTCGACGTGAACGACGGGTACACCCCGACCCCGTCTCTCTCGCACGCCGTGCTCAAGGCCAACCGGGGTCGGACGAGCAAGTTGGCCGACGGCATCGTCGTCACCCCCAGCCACAACCCGCCCCGCGACGGCGGTTTCAAGTACAACCCGCCGAACGGCGGCCCGGCCGACACCGATGCGACCTCGGTGATCGCCGGTCGGGCGAACGAGCTGCTGCGGAACAAGCTCGACGGGGTCCAGCGGGTGTCCTACGAGGCCGCCCGCAACGCCGACACCACCGGCTACTTCGACTTCCTGTCCTCTTATGTGGGGGATCTGGAGAACGTGGTCGACATCGACGCGATCCGGGACGCCGGTGTGCACATCGGCGCCGACCCGCTGGGTGGGGCATCGGTGGCGTACTGGGGGGCGATCGGCGAGCGGCTGCACCTGGATCTCACCGTGGTCAACGACAAGGTCGACCCCGCTTGGGCTTTCATGACCCTGGACTGGGACGGCAAGATCCGGATGGATTGCAGCTCGCCCTATGCGATGGCGTCGTTGGTGGGCAAGGCGGGCCAGTACGACATCGCCACCGGAAACGACGCCGACGCCGACCGGCACGGCGTCGTCACTCCCGACGCCGGCCTGATGAACCCCAACCATTATTTGGCCGTGGCCATCGACTACCTCTACACGCACCGTCCGGAATGGGCCGGCGACACCGGGGTCGGCAAGACGCTGGTGTCGTCCTCGATGATCGACCGGGTGGTGGCCTCACTGGGCCGACGGCTGGTCGAGGTGCCGGTCGGGTTCAAGTGGTTCGTGCCCGGCCTGATCGAGGGTTCGCTCGGGTTCGGCGGTGAGGAGTCGGCGGGCGCGTCGTTCCTGCGCAAGCGCGGCACCGTCTGGACCACCGACAAGGACGGCATCCTGCTCTGCCTGCTGGCCAGCGAGATCAGGGCGGTGACCGGGAAGTCGCCGTCGGAGCGCTATCGGGAGCTGACCGAACAGTTCGGCGACCCGGCCTACGCCCGGGTCGACGCGCCCGCCACAAAACCGGAAAAGGCCAAGCTGGGCAAGCTTTCTCCATCGGACGTGAAGGCGGACACGCTGGCCGGCGAGAAAATCACCGCCCGGCTGGTGACGGCACCCGGGAACGGCGCGCCGATCGGGGGTCTGAAGGTGACCACCGAAAACGCCTGGTTCGCGGCCCGCCCGTCGGGCACCGAGGACGTCTACAAGATCTATGCGGAGTCCTTCAAGGGTCCGGAGCACCTGGCCCAGGTCCAGGCCGAAGCCCGCGAGGTGGTGTCGGCCGCGCTGTCCGGCTGAGTCAAGTGACGGTGATGCGACTGCTCGGGAGTCAGCCGGCGACGCGGTCCAGGGCGGCCGAGGAGTGCGGGGCCAGCGGCTCGTCGGTGTGCGCGCGTTCCTCGACGTAGGCCAGCCGACCGTCGATGGTGATGCCGTAGAGGCGGGTGGCGCCGACCACCGGTGGGCCGTCGGAACGCCAGACCCCGTCGGTGGACAGGGCCCAGCTGGCCGCAGAACGCTGCTGACCGTAGAACACCTCGATGCGGCCCTCGGCGTGGGCGATCAGCAGCTGCACCGAACCGTCCGGTTGCGGCCGCCAGAAGCCGAGCTCGCGCGACGCCGGGACCGGGCCGTCGGGCGTGAGGTTCCAAGTGATCGACTCATAGCGCAGGAACGGCCGGCCGTCATGGGAGATGGTGACCTGTTGACCGAACTGCGGATCCCGCCGGTCGGGCTCGTTGCCGAACAACCCGGTGCCCTGCCACACGCCGATCAGCGGTAGGAAGGCGAAGCAGGCGCGGTGCAGCTCGGGGCCGAGCCGTGGGTTGGCGGTGTCGGCCGGAATGGGCAGCGGTGGGGCGTCGCCGATGTTCCGGGTCTTGGTCGCACCGGCGTCGGCCGGAAGGAAGTCCGGCAGCTCGGCGTATTCACCCGCTCCGACCTCGGCGGCCACCAGTTCCGCGGGATCCGGCGCGTCCGGCGAGGCGCTCACCTGTCCTCGTGCAGCAGCCGGAACACCATGTAGAACGCGAACCAAGCGATGAGCAGGGCGATCGCAACGAGCAGGCCGGTGTAGAAGATCTCCACCCGGTCGAGGGTAGTCGGTCGAACGCACAGAGCCGGCCGCCGCTGCCCCGGACGGGGACTGCGTCGGCCGGCTCTGGAGCTGTTGGGTCAGCCGACGAGCACGTCGACCGCGTGCAGGCCGGTCTGCGCCGACACCGTCGCCTGACCGTTGCCTGAGCGGGACAGGGCGCGCACGGTCCAGTCGCCGGGAGCGGCAAAGAACCGGAAATCACCCTCGGGCGAGGAGACGACCTCGGCGGTGAACTCGCCCGTCGAGTCCAGCAGCCGGACGAACGCGCCCCCCACCGGGGCCGCCCCGGAAAGGATCTTGCCCTGGAGAACGGACTGGGTGGAGATGTCGACTCCGGCTGGGACCTGGAGGTTTTGTTCGGGAGCACCGCACGTCATGGTCTGGCCTTTCGAGGAAAAGAAAAGAGGTCAACGGCTTTCAAGATTTTTCGATGGGCACGCCGACCAACGTGCCGTACTCGAGCCAGGAGCCGTCGTAATTGCGCACGTTCTTCTTGCCGAGCAACTCACTGAGCACGAACCAGGTGTGGCTGGACCGCTCGCCGATGCGGCAGTACGCGATCGACTCCTTGGCGTCGTCGAACCCGGCCGCGCCGTACAGCTCGGCCAATTCGGCGTCGGAGCGGAAGGTGCCGTCCTCGTTGGCCGCCTTGGACCAGGGAATGTTGATGGCTCCCGGCACGTGTCCGCGCCGCTGGGCGTTCTCCTGGGGCAGATGCGCGGGTGCACCGAGCTTCCCGGAGAACTCGTCGGGGGAGCGCACATCGATCAGGTTCTTGTTCCCGATGGCGCCGACGACGTCGTCGCGAAAGGCGCGGATGCTCTTGTTCTGCTCCTTGGCCACGTAGCTGGTGGCCGGACGCTCGGGCACCTCGGCCACCAGCGAGCGACCCTCCAGCTCCCACTTCTTCCGGCCGCCGTCGATGAGCTGGACGTTGGCGTGTCCGTAGAGCTTGAAGAACCAGAGCGCGTAGGCGGCGAACCAATTGTTGTTGCCGCCGTACAGCACGATCGTGTCGTCGTTGCCGATGCCCCTGGCGGACAACAACTTTTCCAGACCGGCCTTGTCGATGAAGTCGTAGACGACCGGATCACGCAGGTCGTCCCGCCAGCTGATCTTGACGGCGCCGGGGATGTGCCCGCCGTCGTAGGCGGCGGTGTCCTCGTCGACCTCGACGAAAACCAGCCCGGGGGTGTTGAGATTCTGCTCGGCCCAGTCGGTACTGACCAGCGAATCCTGGCGGCTCATGGTGTGGGTTACTCCTTTTCGTAGGGTGTGCGTGAGATGTCGGGTCTCGCCGGATGACCGTGACCGGGGCAATCACGCGTTCGGAATGCGGGCGCGACAAAGCGCCTGGGGGAACGCGGGAGGGGTGGCGGAGATCAGCCGCGACGACGCCCGGCGACACAACACAGCGCACTGCCGACCCGAACCAGGTCGACCGCGCGCCGGGAGGTCAGCAACGGGGTCACGGATTCAGATTAGCAGTCGCTGACATGGGTTGTACCGCGACAGAACAGTCAGCGCAGGTTGGCCAGGCTGACCTGGTTCGCCGCCGCGGTGATCACCGCCGACGACCCGGACGCGGTGAGCGACGCGCTGGTGATCGAGATGGGTAGCTGGTCCAGCGGGAGGGTGAGCGAGATGTTGCGCACCAGGTTGGTGGCCGCGGCCGGCAGGGTCACCCCCGCGGCCGTGATGTCGGTCGTGGTCAGAGTGAGTGACTTTCCGTCGAGGGTCGCGGTCAGGTCGGCGGTGACGGGTATCGAATGTCCGGCCACGGTCACCGGGACGGACAGGCGCAGGGTCCCGGCCGGACCGGCCGAGAGCGTCACGTTGGGGACGCCCAAGGCACTGGTCAGAGCGGTCAACGGCACGGTGGCCCGCAACTCGGCCCGTTCGGCCACGAAGTGCTCGGTGCTACCGGACAGCGCGTCCGACAGTGGGTAGGTCACGTTGTACAGGTCGACCCCGGCGTCGACGCCGGTCACCGGGCCCAGAGCGAGCGCGCCGGAGGCGACGGTGATGTGGGAGTAGTGCCCGGGCAGGGCCTGGGCCAGGAACGAAAAGCCGTGGATGGTCACGTCCGGGTGCCCGGTGGTGGGGGATTGGGCCGCGATGGCGTCGGCCGCCTTGGCCTGGGCGATCTGCCGGCCGGCGATGTCCACCCCGACGACCAACAGCACCAACACCAGCACGGTGATGAGCAGGGCCTTCACCGCAGTGCGTCCGCGATCCAGGCCGAAATCCGATCGATCAGCTCCGGCGAAGCGCCGGACTCGGCGTGGCCCATGCCCCGTTCCAGCCAGAGCTGGGCGTGACCGTGACTGGCCGCCGCCAGGGCCTCGCCCTCGGCGGGCCCGAAGTAGCGGTCGGCGGTGCCGTGCACGAGTAACAGCGGGACCCGGATCCGCCCGATGAGCTCCAGCGGGGTCGGCGGCACTTCCTCCCAGGTCTCGCCGAGCCGGACCCCCAGCCAGCGCCCCACGGTCGGGCCCAGCGGGTGCTCCAGCAGCCAGTGGATCCGCCGCATCGGGGTGCTCGATCGCAGGTACCAGCGGGACGGCGCCGAGACACTGACCACAGCGTCTGCTAAATCGATCCCCAGAGCCGCCTGCCGGAGAGCGACCGCGGCGCCCATGGAAAACCCGACCACGGCGACCGAGTGATAGCCCAGTCCTCGGGCCGTTCTGACCGCCGCGTCCAGGTCGAACTGCTCGTCACGACCGACCGTGCTGGCTCCGCCGGAATCCCCGTGCCCACGAAAATCGAACGCGAGCACCCCCGCTGACCTGTGCAGACGCCGGACAATACGGGTGGTGGTGATCTTGGCCAGCGCGTTGGTGAAGCCGTGCGCGACGACGATCGCGGGTCCGGACGTCGGGCCCGACAGGTGTGTGCCGGCCAGCTCGATCCCGTCCGCGGTCCGAATTCGCAGGGTGGTTCCCCCGGGACCGGGTGAGGGTCGGAGCCGTCGCCCGGAAGTGATCGTCACCCGCCCATCCTCACCCTCTGGCGTCTGCGCGCATGTGGGCGGCGTGGGAATTGGCGTCGAGACCGTTACGATCAGATGGACGCATCATTGACGGCACTTGAGGGATCTGCCTCCAGCACCGCCGATGCGATCTGCTCCGACCACGATCCGGAGGCCAGATGGATCTGCTCCTCCTCACCGCCGACCCGTTGCCGGCGACCGTGTTGCCCGCGGTCGACTTGTTGCCGGTGAAGGTCCGGGCGGCCGCGCCCGAGGCTGCCTCGTTGGTCACCTCGGGTCCATACGACCTGGTGTTACTGGATGCCCGGCACGACTTGGCCGCGGCCCGCACCCTGTGCCGGTTGCTCGGCTCGGACGGCTTGGCCGTGTCCATTCTGGCCATCGTCACCGAGGGCGGAATGGTGGCCATCGGCCCCGAGTGGGGGGTAGCCGACATGGTCCTGGTCAGCGCCGGGCCGGCCGAGGTACACGCCCGGCTCCGGTTACTGGCCGCCCGAACGGCTGGTGCGGCCAACTCCGGTCTGATCACCCTGGGTGAGCTGACCATCGAGGAGGACACCTACACGGCCCGGCTCCGGGGCCGGCCGCTGGAGCTGACCTACAAGGAATTCGAGCTGCTGAAGTTCCTGGCCCAGCACCCGGGACGGGTGTTCACCCGCGAACAGCTGGTGACCGAGGTCTGGGGCTACGACTTCTTCGGTGGCACCCGCACCGTCGATGTTCACGTGCGCCGGCTGCGGGCCAAGCTCGGCCCGGAGCACGAGGCGCTCATCGGAACGGTCCGCAACGTTGGGTACAAGGTGGTGCCGCCGTCGCGGACCGCCACCCGGGAGGCGAGCACGGCCGGCTCCTCGTGAGCTGGTCCAGAGTCATTGATGCGGCCGCGATCCGCCGGATCGTCACCGACGCCGCCGCCCATGACGGTGTGGCCGGGGTCGGCGGACACGTGCTCGATGAGCTGCAGCTCGAATCTGTAGCGGCGGCGCCGCGGTACGCCGATGATCAACTGATCGCCGTCGCCGTACGCAGGGACGGCGATCCGGCCGAAGTGGTGGTGGCACCGGCCTTTCGCCGCCGCGGGATCGGCACCGAGCTCGTTCGCGCCGGACTGGACGCGGCCGGGGCGGTCTGGGCTCACGGGGATCTGCCCGCGGCTCGGATACTCGCGGAACGACTGTCGCTGGTGCGCTCGCGAGAGTTGCTGCGGATGAGTTGTTTTCGTAAGGCACCCTGGCCGGAGCCGGTGTGGCCCGCGGACGTGACGGTCCGGACCTTCCTGCCCGGCGTCGATGAAGCGGAGTTCCTGAGCGTCAATGCTCGAGCCTTCGCCTGGCATCCGGAACAGGGCCGACTCGACCTGGCCGGACTTCGGGCGGAGATGCGGCAGGACTGGTTCGATCCCGCGGGTTTCTTCCTGGCCGTCGATCCCTCTGACCGCATTCTCGGCTTCCACTGGACCAAGGTGCACCCGGACGCGGTGGGCGAGATCTACGTCTTGGGTGTGGATCCCGCGTCCGGACGGCGCGGACTGGGTCGGCCACTGGCCCTGGCCGGGCTCGGCCACCTGGCCGAACGAGACATTTCCCAATTCCTGCTCTATGTGGAGGGTGACAACATCGCTGCGGGCAAACTGTATGCAGCGCTCGATTTCTCGGTGGCTTCGACGGATGTGGTGTACCGCCGGGGGTGACGATCTTCCCCCGGACCTGGGCGCAATCGGGTGTTGATCCCTTCATTTCCGGGCCACTGCATCCGAACCGGGCGCGGCCGCCGTATCAGGGGGGTCCAACGCCGCACGCGGGCTTCGCCTGCGGTCTTCTTCTCCCCCGAGGTGGGATGTTCGATGCGATTCCGCAGAGCAGTTCTGGCAATGGGTATGGCCCTCGCATGTGTGTCGGCCGCGGTCCTGACCGCGACGCCCGCGGGGGCAACCCCTCGACCAGCCGCGGTGACGGCCACGTCCCTGCGTGGGGTGACGCAGGTGACGACCGCGCCCGGTATCGCCGGAACCCTGATAGGGGCCAAGATTTTGCCGCTGCCGGTCCCGCCCACCTCGTTCGGGCTGCGGCTGGCCGGCGGGCTGGCGGTCAGCTACGGCTTCCCGATCACCGGTGGAAACCCGAATCTGTCGGGGCCGTCGGGCGACATCCGGCACAGCGGCGGTATCGACTTCGTGTCGACCAGGGGTCGGCATCTCGAGATCGGCAAGTTCGACATCTCGCTGTCGGACGGCATCGTCTATGCCACTGAGGTCAACTTCGCGCCGCAGCGCATTCCCGTCCTCGACCTCGACCTGAGCGGGCTCTCGGTGTCCAAGAGCCGTGACGCGACGGTGCTGTCCGGCATCAAGGTGCGTCTGGACAAGGTGGCCGCCGGGGCGTTGAACGCCACCTTCGGCATCGCGCTGCCCACCGACGGATCTCTGGTCTTCGGTAGCGCCAAGGTGACGCTGAAGGGCTGACCCCGTGGAGCCGATCCAGGCGCGGGCGAGTCTGATCCATACGCATCACCGGGCCGCCCGCCCTGGAATCGGTCGCGATGCCTGTGAGGGGGACTCACGCAGTCGTATCCACTGGGCAAGCGAGCCCCTGGGACGGTTGGTCAGCTTGTTGTGGCGCGGACAGTGAGTCATCAGGTCGTTCTCTACCACGAACTGGTGGAGCATGATGCGGGCATGTCCGACGATCTCGCCGCCTGGCGCGGCCTGCTGACCGACAGCTTCGAACGGATCTCCAATCTGGTTGCCGATCTCACCGACGGGCTGAGCCCGGAGGTGGCAACTTACCGGCCCGATCCGCAGGCCAACCCGATCGCCTGGCTGATCTGGCACCTGTCCCGGATCCAGGACGATCACCTGGCCGGACTGACCGGCAACCGACAGGTGTGGACGACCCAAGGGTGGGCACGGCGCTTCGACCTGCCCTTCCCCGACTCTGCCCACGGTTACGGCCAAAGCGCCGCCGACGTGGCGAAAGTACAGGTGCCCGCGGAGCTGTTGGCCGGCTATCACGCGGCCGTGCACGAGGCGTGTCTGGGCTACGTGGCCGAGATGACCGCGGGTGAGCTGGAGCGGGTGGTCGACACCCGCTGGGACCCGCCGGTCACCGCATCGGTGCGCCTGGTCAGCGTGCTCGGCGATTGCCTGCAGCACGCCGGGCAAGCCGCCTACGTGCGCGGGCTGGCGCAGCGCGCCGGCCTCTGACCCTGCCCACTTGGCTCAGAGGAAGTGCAGCTCGGCCAGGGCGGGGGAGAGCTCGTCCTCCTCGTAGGCCAAGTGGGAGCGCAGCAGGGCAGACAGCTCGTCGGCCAGCGCGGCAATGCTCGAAGGTCCGGCCGGATCGGGGATCTCGTCCGCGGCCGGTTCGGCCACCAGCAGGACGAGGGCCTGGTCGAAGCGTTCCAGGACGTGGTGAATGACCTGGTGCTCGGCGCTCAGCCGGTCGACCACCGAAGCCACGCCCGGATCTACCTCGGCGACCATCGGGAACATCATCCGATCCTCGATGGTGTGGTGCATGGTCACGACCCGGCAGTACTGCGCGCAGAACGCGCCCAGCTGCCAGTGGTGCGACCGCAGGGTCATCCGGTTCACCACTGAACGGGCGTCACTCGCGGTCAGGGTGGCCGCCGCGACCTGAGCGGCGACGTCGCGGATCTCGGTCAGCTCGGACCGCAGATGATCGTGGATGGCGACCAGGCTGTTGCGGGTCGCGCTGAGCACGACCGGGCGGCCTGAATCGCGCAGCGGGGCCGGCCGCTCCCCGGTGGGCAGGCCACCGGCGTCGCCCCAGTGTCCGTCACGCTCCTCACTCATCGGCCATCCCGAACATCGCCGCCGCCGAAACCGACGGACACCGAGTAGTCGCCGCTGCACGCAAAGTCATCGGCAGGCCCCGCCATCTTCCGACTGCCGACCGTTCACGCTCGGTTCACCCTTGCTCCGCCGCCCGTCCATCCCCGGACCATAACGTCCGGCATGTCCGCGCTCTCCGCAGACGGCCCGACTCGGGTCCACTCGAAAACCTTCTCGGAGGAACTCCAGCGTGAAGATCACGCGCACGACCACTCTGATCGCCGCGCTCGCGGTGGCGACCCTGAGCCTGACCGCCTGCGGATCCAGCAGTAGCGCTGGTTCGTCCTCGTCCAGCAGCTCTTCGTCCAGCTCCAGCTCGTCGACCTCGGCCGGCGACACCTCTGCCAGCGCCATGTCGTCCAGCTCCGTGTCTTCTTCCGGCGGCGACATGTCCTCGGGCATGTCGAGCAGCGCCGGCGGCACTGGGCCGTCATTCGACGCCTCCGGCTTCAGCTGCGCCACCGGCACGTTGCGCAGCTCTGGGTCGACCGCGCAGGGCACCGTGATCAAGGCGGTCATCGGCGCCTACAACAGCAAGTGCAGTGCCAGCATCAACGCCTATGGCGGGGGCGGGTCGGGCAAGGGCGTGAGCGATTTCATCGCCAACCAGACCGACTTCGGCGGGTCGGACTCGCCGTTCACCGAGAAGCAGCTGGCCGACGCAAAGTCCAAGCGCTGCAACAATAACGACGCCCTGGACCTGCCCATGGTCACCGGTCCGATCGCGGTGGCCTACAACCTGCAGGGCGTGGACAAGCTGGTCCTCACACCGGCCGTGATCGGAGCCATCTTCGAGGGCAAGATCACCACCTGGAACGACAAGCAGATCAGCGACCTGAACCAGGGCGTGAACCTGCCGTCGACGGCGATCACCACGATCCATCGCTCGGAGGCGTCCGGCACCACCGACAACTTCACCAAGTACCTGCTGGCCAACAACGCCTGGACCGGTAAGGGCGGCAAGTCCTGGGACGTGCAGGGCGGCCAGGGTGCGCAGGGTTCGGATGGTGTGCAGAAGGCGATCAGTGCCACCACCGGGGCCGTCGGCTACCTGGAGTTCGGCTACGCCACGTCGGGCAACCTGCCCATGGCGCAGGTCGACAACGGCGCCGGAGCGGTGGCGTTGACTGCCGACAGCGTCGGGAAGGCCGTGGCCGCGGCCACCGTGGTCGGGACCGGAGCGGACCTGTCCCTGAAGTTGGACTACACCTCCAAGACGGCCGGGGCCTACCCGCTCATCCTGGTCACGTACACCCTGGTCTGCTCGGCCGGCAACGGCGACAAGGCCGCGCTGCTCAAGAGCTTCCTGGGCTATCTGGCCACGGATGCACAAGCCACCTTGGTGAGTCTGGGTTCGGCGCCGCTGCCCTCCAGCGTGCAGACCAAGGTCATCGCCGCGGTCAAGGCGCTGAGCTGATCCAGCCTCAGCCGCATCGGCCCGACCACATCGGCCGCGACGGGCTTGCCCCGTCGCGGCCGGTGGGCGGTCCGCCCACTCCCACCACCACCTCGGCCCAGGGACGATGACCACGATCGACAGCGATCCGATGAGGGACAACCCCGAGCACGCCGACATGCAGGCTGACGAGCCCGGTGAGCGCACGCTGCTGGACGCGGCGGCCGGGCACGAGACGGCGGCCGGCGACGCCGCTGCGGTCAGGTTGGCCCGGCTCGCTCAACGTGACACCCCGACCCGCGTCCCGACCGGCCCCAGCGGGGAGGGCCGGCAGGTCTCGATCTCGGGACAAGCGGTTCGGCGCGGCGACCAGATCTTCCGGGGTCTCGCGGCCGGATCGGGCATCCTGCTGCTCGTCGTGATGGCCGCGATCGCGATCTTCCTGATCTGGAAGGCCTGGCCGGCGGTCAAGCCGGGCAGCGGCAACGAGGGCAACTTCTTCACCACCCAGCAGTGGTACTTCAACTCCGACGACGACACCGCGAATTACGGCATCGCCGCGGCCACGTTCGGGACGGTCGTCTCCGCACTGATCGCCATGATCATCGGTGTACCGGTCGCGGTCGGGATCGCCCTCTTCATCTCGCACTATGCTCCGCGTCGGCTCGCCACCATTCTCGGCGGCGTCGTCGACCTGCTGGCCGCGGTGCCGTCGCTCGTCTTCGGCCTGTGGGGTCTGTACCTGCTGATACCCCACACCCGCGGCTTCCAGCAATGGCTCTCGGAGTACTTCGGCTGGACCTACCTGCTGCACAACCCCACCGCCACCCAGGCCGGTCAGTTCGGCCAGAGCCTGCTCATGGCCGGCATCGTGCTGGCCATCATGATCTTGCCGGTGGTGTCGGCCGTGTGCCGGGAGGTGTTCCTGCAGACCCCGCGGGAGACCATCGACGCGGCCTGGGCGTTGGGCGCCACCCGGTGGGAAGCGATCCGGACCGCGGTACTCCCGTTCGGCCGGGCCGGGGTGATCTCGGCGGCCATGCTCGGCCTGGGCCGGGCCCTGGGCGAGACCATCGCCGTGGCCCTGGTGCTCAATTCCGTCTACACGATCGACTGGCACCTGACCAATCAGGGCGGGGCGGCCCTGGCCCCCACCATTGCCCTGCAGTTCGGCGAGGCGCCGAGCACCACGCTGGGCATCCCGGCGCTGATCGCGGCGGGCCTGACGCTCTTCGTGATCACCCTGGTCGTCAATTCCATCGCGCGATTGATCATCGCTCGCAAGAAGGAGTTCACGGCATGACGGCCGTCGTCGACCCGATCCGGTCCGCCCCGTCGGGGCTCCGCTCGACCCTGGTCGGCCGCCGCATTCCGGCGTCCGCGCCCTACGTGTCGGCCGGGGCGGGAATTGTGCTGGCCCTGATCGGCAAGCTCAGCCTGGGCTGGACCGGCTGGTGGACCGCCTTCTTCGCCGCGCTGGCCCTGTTCCTGATCGTGCTGACCGGTTGGTCGTTCCTGATCGAAGGCCGCCGCCGGGCCAAGGACCGGTTCGCCACCACGCTGATCTACGGCTGCTTCCTGGCTGCGGTGGTGCCGTTGGTGCTGATCCTGGTGTACATGGCCCAGCGCGGCATTCCCGGTCTGGTCCACGGTTTCGCCAATTCCGACCCCACGGTGCCGGGGTCACGGACGCTGCTCGTCGGTGCGCTGATCGGCACGGTCGAGCAGATTCTGCTGGCCGGCGTGATCGCCATTCCCATCGGGATCTTCACGGCCATTTACCTGGTCGAGTACGGCCGGGGCGGGTTGGCCCGCGGCGTGACCTTCTTCGTGGATGTGATGACCGGTGTGCCCTCGATCGTGGCCGGCCTGTTCGTCTACACGTTCCTGCTGTTGGGTTCGAACTCCCGTCCGTTCGGGTTCGCCGGCTCGCTGGGTCTGTGCATCCTGATGATTCCGGTGGTGGTTCGCTCGAGCGAGGAGATGCTGCGGCTGGTGCCTCGGGACCTGCGCGACGCCTCCTCCGCGCTGGGTGTGCCCAAGTGGCGCACAACCGTGAAGATCGTGCTGCCCACGGCATTGTCGGGCCTGATCACCTCGGGGCTGCTGGCCGTGGCCCGCATCGCCGGCGAGACCGCCCCGCTGATCCTGCTCGTCGGATACTCGCAGTACATCAACTGGAACCCGTTCTCCGGCGATCAGGCCACGCTGCCCATGATGGTCTGGGACCAGCTCGGCAAGCGGACCGGCGGTCAGGGCAGCGCCGACCTGGCCTTCGGAGCGGCCCTTCTGCTGGTGCTGTTCATCCTGGTGCTCAACGTGGTCGCCCGGTTGTTGGCCAACCGGGCCAAACCGAAATCGAGATGAAGGACGAATAATGGCGAAACGAATCGATGTCGAGAACCTGAATGTCTACTACAGCGATTTCCTGGCCGTTCAGGATGCCTCCATCACCATCGCACCGCTGTCGGTGACGGCGTTCATCGGGCCCTCCGGCTGCGGGAAGTCGACCTTCCTGCGCACCCTGAACCGTATGCACGAGGTCATCCCGGGTGGTCGGGTGCAGGGCAAGGTGCTGTTGGACGGCGAGGACCTGTACGGCCAGGGGGTGGACCCGGTGAATGTCCGCCGCACGGTCGGGATGGTGTTCCAGAAGGCGAATCCCTTCCCGACCATGTCCATCTACGACAACGTCATCGCCGGCTACAAGATCGCCGGCACCCGCAAGTCCCGCAACGAGTTCGACGACATCGTGGAGCGGTCACTGCGCGGCGCCAACCTCTGGGAAGAGGTGAAGCAGCGGCTACCCCGGCCGGGGGCGGGCCTGTCCGGCGGTCAACAGCAGCGGTTGTGCATCGCCCGGGCCATCGCAATGGAACCCCAGGTGCTGCTCATGGACGAGCCGTGTTCGGCCCTGGACCCGATCTCCACCCTGGCCATCGAGGACCTGATCAGCGAGCTCAAAGGCAGCTACACGATTGTCATCGTCACCCACAACATGCAGCAGGCGGCCCGGGTCTCGGACCGGACCGCATTCTTCAACCTGGCCGGGGTGGGTCAGCCGGGCCGGCTGATCGAGTTCGACGACACCACCAAGATCTTCTCCAATCCCACCGAGAAGGCGACCGAGGACTACATTTCCGGCCGCTTCGGCTGACCCGTCGAGTCCGGACCCCGCGCGAGATCAAGGCGCTGACCGGGAAATCATTCAGGTGGTGAACGCCGAGATACCGGTGATCGATCGCCCGATCAGCAGGGCCTGAATCGTCTCGGTGCCTTCGTAGGTGTGCAATCCCTCGACGTCGGCGAAGTGGCGGGCCACCCGGTGCTTGAGAAGGATTCCGTTGCCGCCCAGTAAATCTTGGGCGTTGGCGGCGATCGATCGCGCGGTGCGGGTGGCGGTGTATTTGCCCATGGACGCCTGCGGTCCGTCGAGAACACCATCGCTTTCCCGCTGCGTGAGTGCCACCAGCAAGGTCTGCACCTGGGTCAGCTCGCTCAGCATGCGGGCCAGCCTTTCCTGGACGATTTGAGAAGCAGCCAGCGGCCGACCGAATTGATATCGCTGGCGGGAGTAATGGACGGCACTTTCATAGCAGGCGGTGGCGTGGCCGAGCGCAGCCCAGCCGACGCTGAGGCGAGTTGCCCTCAGGACGCGCGACGTGTCCTTGAATGTCAGGCTGCCGGGCAGCAGCGCGTCGGGGGCCAGCTGCACGTCGTCGAGGGTGATCTGAGCCTGATGGATGGCGCGCAGGGACAGCTTCCCGGTGATCACCTGAGCGCGGTACCCCGCAGCGTTCTGGGGAACGAGGTAGCCGTGGACCGCACCGTCATCGCCGCGCGCCCAAACGATGGTGACGTCGCCGACGGATCCGCTTCCGATCCACGTCTTCCGGCCCCTGAGCACGAAGCCACCGTTGACGGCGCGTGCGGTCGTGCCCAGGGCCACCGTGTCGGAACCATGGTCGGGTTCGGTGAGGCCGAAGGCGCCGATGCGCCGACCTCTCGCGAGAGGTTCCAGCCACTCGGCGCGCTGCTGCGACGAGCCGAGCAGCGCGATGGATCGCATGGCGAGTCCACCCTGGACGGCGGTCATAGTGCCGACCGAACCGTCGCCGCGGTTGAGCTCGAGGTTGATCAAGCCTGCGGCCAGCGGCGAGACGGCAGGAAAGCCCGGCACGTCGACCCCGTCGCGCAGCAGGTCCAGCTCGCCGAGACGGCGCAGCAACCCCAGCGGGTACTCGGCGCGCTCCCAGTAGTCGTCGATGACCGGTAACACTTCCGCCTGGATGAATGCGCGGGCGCGGTCGCGCTGCGTTCGATCGTCGGAGGGCAGATGCCGGAAGACTCCGGCCATGTCCGGGTCGAGCGGCTCGGTGAGGACATACTCCTGGTCCGGTTCTCGAAGGTCGACCGGATCCGACGGCGGGTTCGTCACCCGCTTACGGCTGCCTTTGCGTCATCCGTGCGCCCGGCCGCGATGGTGTTTCGTCCGACAACGCTCTCAGCGCGTTCTTGGTCACCTTCCCGGTCGCGGTTCTGGGCAGCTCCGGAACCAGCACGAGGTAGTCGGGCACCTTGAACCCTGCGATCAGTGACCGCACGTGCGACAAAATGTCTTCGGTAGCGGTGTGCCGATCCGCCCGCAGGCTCACGTACGCCTTCGGACGCTCTCCCCAGGTCGGGTGTGGGTAGGAGACGACCGCGGCGTCCAATACATCAGGGTGCGACAGGATCGCTTTCTCGACTTCGATCGAGGAGATGTTCTCCCCGCCTGAGATGATGACATCTTTGGCCCGGTCAACGATTTCGAGATAACCGTCGGCATGCATCACGGCCAAGTCGCCGGTGTGGAACCAGCCGCCCCGGAAGGCGAGTTCCGTGGCCTCGGCGTCGTTGTAGTACCCGAGCATCACGTTGTTACCCCGCAGGACGACCTCACCGACGCTGTGTCCGTCGCGCGGCACATCGGCCATCTCCTGGGTCACCACCCGGGCCAGGTCAGCCTGGATCATGGCGACTCCCTGACGCGCGAGATGCTCGGCCCGTTCGTCCGGCGGGAGGGCGGACCAGGAGTCCTGCTCCTCGCAGATGGTGAAGGGGCCGTACACCTCGGTGAGTCCGTAGACATGCACCACGGCCACACCGAGGGATTCGAGCCGTTGGATCACGGTCGGCGGCGGCGGGCGCCGGCGGTGGTCACCCGCAGGGGCCACTCGAGCGGATGCGCTTGGGAAGCGTCGGCGATGAGCGCGCACACGGTGGGCGCTCCGCAAAGGTTGGTCACGCGGTACCGGTCGATGGCGTCCCAGACAGTGTCGGCCCGTACACCGCGCAGGCAGATGTGGGTGGCACTCGCGGCGGTCACCGCCCACGGGGTGCACCATCCGTTGCAGTGGAACATCGGCAGCGTCCACAAATACACCGAATGCTGGTTGAAGACGTTGTGGTACACCTCGCCCAGGGCATTGAGGTAGGCGCCGCGATGGGTGTACATGACCCCCTTGGGATCTCCGGTCGTGCCGGAGGTGTAGTTGATCGAAATGACGGCGTTTTCGTCCTCGACGTCCCACGACAAGTCGGAACGGTCATCGTCGGCGGGTGACTCGGCGGCGGCGAGGAATTGCTCGAGGTCCTGCATGGAGCCCGCGTCGGTCCCGGCGGGCGCTGGTGCCGCTGGGTTGGCAATGACGACGACGCGCGGAGCCTCGGACCATTCCGAATCGCCGGTGGATACCTTCGCCACCAGCTCGGCATCGACGAACACCAGCGCGGCCCCGGAATGCTGAAGGATCGTTTCGATTTCTTTCGGCGCCAGCCGCGTATTGATGGCCACGAGTATCGCGCCGGCCAGTGGAACCGCGAAGTGCGCGATCAGCAGCTCCGGGATGTTCGGGGTCAGGAAGGCGACGCGGTCACCCGGGGCGGTCGCCGCCCGGATGGCCCGGGCGAATCGTTCGGCGGCTGCGCGGAATTCGGCGTAGCTGTACGTGCGGTCGCCGTGCACGATGGCGGTGCGGTCGGGGAAGACGGAGGCGGAGCGATCCAGGAACGTCAGCGGGGTCAACGCGGAGAAGTTGGCTCGCGTGGTCGTGCCGGTCATGCTGCCGCTCCCTCGGTCAGCTCGACGGCGCGCACGGTCAGCGGGGGTAGATCGGCCGGCCGCTCCCACGGAATCTCCGACCAGGTCGACCCGCCGTCCTCGCTCCGGTGAATTGCCCCCGTGGGCACGGTGTAGTACATCCGACCCGGCGTGTGCTCGTCGGTGGCGAACCACCCCATCGCGTTGCCTTCCGACGGCGGGAAGCCGCCGCCGACCAGTTGCCAGTCACTGCCCCGGGTACGCCGGTAGGCCGCCGACCAGGCCCGCGCCGGGTCGGCGCTGAAGTGGCCGTGGAACGGGTCCCGAGCCGCGGTCATCACCATGGTGTCGGGATCCCCGGGATCCACGGCCAGGCTGTAGAAGTACCGCAGCTCGTCAGGAATGCCGTCGAGGTTGCGCCGCCACGTTTCTCCGTGGTCGTTGCTTTCGGCGAACCAAGCGCCACCGACTTCGTAGATGCGCCCGGGCGCCGCCGGGTGCAGACGAAGGGTGTGGCAGTCGCGGTCGGCGATCGGTGGTCGGTCGCGCCAGGTGCGGCCGCCGTCAGCCGTCGACATGATCCCGCCGAGCTCGACCCCAACGTAGAGGCGGTCACCGTCGAGCGGGTCGACGACGATGGTCCACGTGTGGCTGGTATGCGGCCGGGGCGGGTACGACCAGTCGTCGCGTGACGGGATGTGTTGCAGCGCTTCGATCTCCTCGACGCTCTGGCCGCCGTCCCGGGAGACGAACAGAGCTGACGGCTCGGTCCCGATGTAGACGGTGCCGGCCCCGGTCGCGCCGGCCGGAGTGACCGCGACGCGGGTGATGTTGTAGCCGGCCAGGTGCGGCAGCACACAGCGCCACGTGCGGCCGTCGTCGTCGGTGTGCCACACGCCGTCCGCCCAGGTGGACGCGTAGGCCGCGCCCGGGTGGGACCGGTCGGCGGCGATCGACCACACCTGCGGCACGTCGAGCACCCTCTCGCCCTGGCCCGTGTCGAGGTCGACCCGGGTGATCCCGGTGTTGGAACCGAACAGCAGAGCTGTCATGGCCTTTGTCCTGTTCGCAGGTTCGGAAGTGGAGCAGCGGAGGCCATGTCGTCACCGCGTCGGTATTCCTCGGTGGTGAACTCGAGCACCGTGTTGTTCGCCTCGCCTCGGGGTACGACGACGTGTGTCTCGTCGATCTGTGCGTAGGTGATGCCACCGGACTCGAGCACTTTCCTGAGCCGGGCAATCGAGGAGACGACGATGGTGGCTCCGGACAGGGCCGGCAGGATCCGCTCCGGGCTGTACTCGATTCCGGGATACAGCCCGGCGAATCCGGCCGGAGTCACGATGCGCAGCACGATGTCCCGGGGACAGATCAGGGCCACGTCCGGGCTCGGCCAGACGGGGCTCACCCCGAAGACGTCCCGGGCCATCCAGGTCGCGTCACGCTCGATGTCGTCGGTGACGCCGGTGATCGTCGACAGGTAGCGCGCGCCGTTGGCGTGCTCGGTGAACGGCCCGTGGTGAAAGGTCTCGACGGTATCCGTGGCGTAGGCGTTGACCATGAACGGGAGTTGGCGAAAAGTCGGATTGCACGGCCGGTTTCGCAGCGGCAGCCAGGTTCCTGTCGCCTCGTCGACCCACCCGGATCCGGAGGTCCCCGGGGCCGCCAGATCGACCTCCAGGCCCGCCTGCTCCATCGACCGCGCCGTCGCCTCGATGTCCTGGGACAGGCACACCACGGACTTGGGGCCCTCGGTGTCCCAGAGGAAACTCATCGACTTGCGCAGCGCCCAGGGCGCGCCGAACTGATCCTGCAGGCAGGCCAAGGCCAGGAAGTTGGCGATGTCCTTGCGCCCCGGGTAGGGCTGGAACAGGATGAACCGGTTGTCGTACGGCCGCCGCCGCGGGCGGTCGTCGCCGACGTCGAGCCGAGCCGGGGAGACGGTGAAACCCATTGCGGTGAAACGCGACAGGGCGTCGTCCAGGGCAGCCACCCGGATCATCAGATGGTCGATGTCGACGAGGCCGAAGCTCATGCGCCGGCTTTCCCGCGGTCGGTCCGGGCCGATCGCCGGGTCACGGCTTGCGACCCCAGAGCAGCTCGACGCCGCGCCATTCGAAGGTCTCGAGATCGGGCAGCAGCGGCCGGAACGCGTCGATGAGAGCCTGCTGCGGCCAGTTCGCGAGATCGTCGAACTCCGGCATGCCCATGCCCTCCAGCAGCTTTCTCACCCAGTACTGCAGGTGCACGTCGGCCGCGGCACGCATCCGGAAGGTGTCGGACATCGAGATCTCGGCCAGCACGATCCGGCGGCCGGACTTCATCACCCGCAGCAGTTCGCGTCCTTCCCGTGCCCAGTCTCCGGCGTGGGCCACGGCCTGAGCCACGAAAACGACGTCGAACTCCTCGTCCGCGAAGTTCGCGGCTTCGCGCCATTCCCACTGCGCCAGCCGCTCCTCGCGGACCATGTCCAGAACCTGGTGCCGGATGTCGATGACCTCGACCGTGCCGGTGGTCCCGACTCGCTCGCGCACCAGCCGGTCGAATCCGATGCCCTCGACGGCCTCGCCGAAAACGAGAACCCGGTCGCCCTCACGCAACTCCAGCCGGTCGAGGGCCAGCGTTGCCGGCACCTGAGCCACCCGCTGCCACAGGTAAGGCAGACCGCCGACAAAGACCGCCGTGCACCACCGGCGGCGCGCCTCCGGATCGAGGATGTCCGCGCCGTAGCGCACGGCATCCTCGGGCACCATGGCATCCCAGAGCCCGGTGCGTTCGGTCGATTCAGTCACTGATCAACGGCTCCTTTCCTATGCTGAGCGCCGCGAAGCACAGGCGCGCCTTCTTGCGGATCTCCTGCCACCGGTCGTCGTCGAGCGCGTCGCTGAACAGAAACGACCTGGGCCCGGCGTTGCTCTCCTCGAACAGGTCCTTGCGCTCGTCGCGCAGATGCAGGAACAGGGAAACCACCTCGGTGGCGAGAATCCGCTGCTCACTGTCGATCTCACCGTCCGCTTCGAGCTGGTCAAGCCCGCCCAGCCCCGCGTCGAGGGGCGCACAGGCGCGTTGCATCATCCCGAGCTGCACCCATCGGCGGGCGCCGCTCGGGGGAATCGCCAACGCCTGGACCCCCAGGCGCAGCTGCGGTTCGGTCAGTGGCACTGGGTTCATGGCGACGCGGTCCCCTCGTCCTTTGCGATGACTTCCCTGTGGTCGACGGAAGTCCCGCCCGGCGTGACCATGACCATCCAGGTCGGCTCCAGGCGCTTCTCCACAACGGCTGTCGCCGCCCCGATGTCGGCCAGCGCAAAGCGGTGGGTGATCAGGTCGTCCAGCCGCAGCAGGCCGCGCTCGGCCCAGTCGCTGACCGTCTGTCCGTCCAGTCGGGTGCAGCTCCGGGTGCCCACCACCCGCCACCCCCCGGCGATGAACGCCATCGTCGGAACGTGCGGAGTGCTCAGATTCGGCGCCATCAGCGTCGCGGTGCCACCCGTCTTCAGCGCCGCAATTGCCTGCCAGGTACCCGGGCCGCTGTCGAAGAAGTCGAGTACGACATCCGGTCCTGTCGGCACCATGCCGCGAATCGCCTTGGTCAGACCCTGCGTCTGCCCCCAGTCCTTCTCGAGCTCCTCCAGGGGCAGGATGTCGACCAGGTTCGGGGCCAACTGTCGGGTGAGCTCGAGGCGCTCCCGGGAACGGCCCACGGCGATGAGCCGCTGGATGCCGAACAGGGGAGCCAACTTCACGATGGCGGACCCGAGGACCCCGGTCGCCGCGGTCACGACGACCGTCGCACCGGGCGGCGGTGCGGCGACGCGAAGCGTGCGCAGGCCGTCCGCCACGTCGTGCAGCCGGGCCCCGACTTCGAAAGAAATGACATCGGGCAGCGGTTCGACCGCCCACGCGGGTGCCCGGACATAATCGGCCAACGCGCCGTCGAGGTACCGCTCGTACAGCGGCCTGGCGTTGACGCCGAAGACCGCGTGGCCGAGCACGGAGGCCTGGTCGCAGAACTGTTCGCGGTTGCTCAAGCAGTTCTCGCAGTGGCGGCAGGAGAGGTTGGGGTGCAGGCGCACCCGGTCACCGATCTCGAAACCCTCGACGTTGGAACCGATCTCCGCCACCGTGCCGGCGGCCTCGTGCCCGAGGGTGCGCGGCAGGATCGGGAACATGCCGCGGTGCCAGAGATGGATCAGACCATTGGTCAGTCCGGCGGACTCCACTTTGATGACCACGTCTCCAGGGCCGGCCGATGGTCGGGGCACCTGCTCCAGGCGCAGCTCCGACTCGCCTGCGTAGGCGCGGGCCGCCAGCATCGTCGACACCATTGCCGTCCTTTGCGGAGCGATAGTCAGGTCACATGTCCTACTGGGTAGGACGCTCAACGCGACAATAGGTCGCGATCGGCGGGTGGTCAAGGGCCGGCCGCGGTTCTGTGTCGACGTGCGGTCGCGGGCGACCGGCCGAGGCGCCGGCAGGTCTGCGCCCGCGACGGTTCAGGCCGAGACCACGCAGAGTTCTCGTGAGATCGCCGCGGCGGTCTCACGCACCGCCACGACGAGCGAGTCGAGGACTCCTTCCGCCCGCCGCCGCACCGTCACCAGGCTGACCCCGGCCGCCACCGCGCCGTCCTCGCCGAAGACCGGCGCCGCGATGCCGACCGCATCGGGATCGACCTCGCCGTAGGACACCGCGTAGCCGTCGTCTCGCACCCGAGCGAGTCTCTGCCCGATCTCCTCGACCCCGGTGAGCGTTGTTTCCGTATACCGGGCCATGGTCGTGGTGGAAAGCAGGTCACCGATCAGGGCGGGGGGCTCCCAGGCGAGCAGCACCCAGGCCGACGCCCCGGCGTTCAGGTTCAGTACGGTTCCGCGTTCGTAACTGAGCCGGACCCGCCGGACCTCGGGTTCCTCGCGTTCCAGGCAGACCGCTCGGTCGCCCGATCGACGCGTCAGCAATGCGGTCTCGCCGGTCGATGCGACCAGTGCCCGCAGCCGTGGCAACGCGATGTCGGACAGGCCGTACGACAGGCGCGCGAGCCGGGCCAGCTCGAAAACCCTGAGACCCAGGCGAAAGCCGCCGGATGGGCTCTCCTCGACGAAGCCGGCCGTCAACAGCGTCTGTAGATACCGGTACGCAGTCGACCGGGCCACGCCGAACTCGGCCGCCACCTCCACCGCGGACAGCGTGAGTCGTTTCGGGGTGAACAACCCGAGGATGTCCACCGCCCGATCCGCCGTGGTGTTGCGCTCCCGGTAGGCGCTGGCCCGAACGCCCAGACCCGGCTCCGCATCCACCACAGGCAAATCCTACGACTTGTCGTTTTCACAAATCAGGCCTACTGTCCTGCAGAGCAGGACACATGAGGCCTGAGCCGCGTAGGCGTGGGCCCGCCTGGTCGAGAAGATGTGGACGAGGCGTCAGCACTGGACTCACCTGGACCAAGGAGCTTCGACCAGTGACCGGATACGGGACGCACGGTGCCGCTGCCGTCCGACCGTCCGTGAGCACCGACGTCGACGTGCTGGTGGTCGGGGCCGGACCGGTCGGGCTGACCGCGGCCGCCCTGCTGTCCGCGGCCGGGGTCCGGGTCCTGGTCGTGGAATGCCACGCCGGCACCAGCAACGAACCCAAGGCGATCAGCATCGATGACGAGAGTCTGCGAACCTTTGCCTCGGCCGGCGTGATCGACCGGGTGCTGCGCATCATCACCCCCGGAATCGGCACACGCTATTACGGCGCGGACGGTGCACCGTTGTTCCAGGCCCGTGCGACCGTGCCGTTCCAGCTCGGTTACCCGTTCAAGAACCCTTTCGCGCAGCCCGATCTCGAGCGTGCCCTGCGCTCCGCGGCCGACGCGCATCCCCTGGTCGGGCTCCGATTCGACACCGCGTTCACGGCACTGACCCAGGATGACGACGCGGTGACGGTCACGGTGCGCGGATCGGCGGGCGGTGACACGGTCCGGGCTCGCTACCTGCTCGGCTGCGACGGCGGCCGGTCCCCGGTGCGAGAGTTTCTCGGCGTCGCCATGAGCGGCCGCAGCCACCCCGACGTGTGGCTCGTCATCGACACCCTGCACGACCCCCACACCGAACGCTTCGGGATGCACCACGGGGATCCGGAACGGCCGTACGTGATCATTCCCGGCCGAGGAGGAAGGTGCCGCTACGAGTTCCGGCTGCACCCAGGCGAGGGTGAGCCCAGCGACACCGTGCCGTTCGGTCTCATCACCAAGCTGCTCGCCCGGTTCCGGGACATCCTTCCCGAGGACGTGGAGCGCGCGGTCAACTACCGGTTCCACGGATTGGTCGCCGACAAATGGCGTCGAGGTCGGGTGTTCCTGCTGGGGGACGCCGCCCACATGATGCCCCCGTTCGCCGGGCAGGGCCTGAACTCCGGTATCCGCGACGCGGCCAACCTGACCTGGAAGATCGCCGACGTCATCCACGGGCGGCTGACGCCGGCCGCGCTCGAGACCTATCAGGTCGAACGCAAGTCGCATGCGGCAGCCACGGTGGAACTGTCCGAGCGGCTCGGCCGTGTGGTCATGACGGTCGACCCACGAGTGGCGGCGCGCCGAGACGAGTTGGTGCGCCGGGCACTGACCCAGCCGGAAGGTCGGGTGTTCCTGGAGGAGATGCGCTACCGGCCCCGGCCCGAATTCAGCGGCGGGCTGTGCGTCGAGGGCACGACCGGCGCCGGGGAGGTCGTCGGTCAACCCCGGGTGTTCGACCTCACTGCGCACCGGGCGGTGCTGTTCGACGAACTCATGGGCCCAGGGTGGGTCCTGCTGGGCGTCGACCTCGGCGCAGCGGACTGGGAGCTGCCGTTACCGCCTGCGGTGGCGGCGCTGTCGCCGCGAGCCGTCGCGGTCAGCGTGAGTGATTTCCTGCCCTCCGACGCTGACGACCGACCGTGTGCGGTCGACGTCGACGGCTCCCTGGAGCGCGAACTGGGCCGTCTGTCCGGCCGTTTCGTGCTGGTTCGTCCCGACCGCTTCATCGCCGCATCCTGGTGGCCCGGCGCCGCCGACATCGTGCAAGCACACCTGGCGGGCTTCGTCGCCGCGTCCCCTTCCACTCCCCAACCCAGCGAGGTCAAGACATGAGCCGACCGAACCGCACCGTCTTGCCCGAGACCGATGCCGCGGGGACATTGCGACGATCCGCGACGTCACACATCGGCCTGCGGGTGCCGGATGTCGCCGCCACCGCGGACTTCTACGGGCGCGTGCTCGGGCTTGCCGTCCACGCCGAACTGCCCGGCGGCGGGCTTCGACTGGGCTGGGGCACCGGTCACCATGTCCTGGACCTCCTGCCCGGCGAAAAGGCGCTGGACCACTTCGGGTTCGAGGTCCGCGACACCGACGAGATCGATCACCTACGCGGCAGATTCGAGGCCGCCGGCCTCGAGGTCACTGACCTCGACCCCGACTTCCTCGACCATCCTCTGCCCGGCAGCCACGGCATCGTGGTCATCGATCCGGACGGCAACACCGTGCACTTCCACGGCGCGGTGCAGCGTCAGGGAGAGAACGCTGCGGACACCGGCCGACGGCCGATCAAGTTCCAGCACATCACGCTGTCCACGGTCGACGTCGGACAAATGGTCGCCTTCTACGTCGGCCTGGCCGGTTTTCGAATTTCCGACCAGCTCGCGGACGCCAGATTTTGCTGGCTGCGCAGCAACCGCGACCACCACACCCTGGCGGTCGTGGACACCGGGGTGCAAGGCGGCATCGACCACTATTCGTACGACCTGTCCGAGTGGGAGGACTTCAAGGCCTGGTGCGACCGGCTCACCGACGAGGACGTCGACGTCGCCTGGGGCCCCGGCCGGCACGGCCCAGGCAACAATCTCTTCGTCTTCTTCGACGACCCGGCCGGCAACCACATCGAGCTGTCGGCCGAGATGGAAAAGTTCCACGACGACCGGGCCACCTACGTGCCGCGCTCGTGGGAGTCGGTCCCGAACAGCGTGAATCTCTGGGGCGGACAGCTGCCCAGCTGGCGCAGGACCGCCGCCGAGAAGAGCACCGCCGGCGCCGGGCGCGGCGGCACCGCCTGATGTTCCCCACGACAGAGGTGGAGTAGCACATGCCCTACGCGAGTTATGAACTCGACGAGCAGCACCACGTCGGCTATCTCGAAGGCGAACAGCTCATCCCGCTCGACGGATTGACCGAGATCGGAATCGGCACCCCGCTCGACGCGTTGCGCACGGCCCGGCGACTCACCGCGCAGGCCGTACCCGTCGACCGGGTCCGACTACTTCCGGTCGTCCCCCATCCCAGCAAAGTGCTGTGCGTCGGACTGAACTATGCCGACCACATCGCCGAAACCGGACGGGAGACACCCACCTATCCGGTCCTGTTCCCGAAGTACGCCTCCAGCCTGCTCGGCGGTCACGACGAGATCGCACTGCCATCGGAGTCGAGCCAGGTGGACTGGGAAGGCGAACTGGCTGTGGTCATCGGCCGAACCGGCCGTCGCATCACCCCCGACGAGGCCATGAACCACGTCGCCGGTTACACCGTCGCCAATGACATCACCATGCGCGACTATCAGTACAAAACCCACCAATGGCTTCAAGGCAAGGCCTGGGACCGATCGACCCCCGTCGGCCCCTATCTCGTCACCCCGGACGAAGTGGACCTCGCCGCCGCCGGCATCCGCACCATTCTCAACGGCACCGTGGTCCAGCAGTCCTCCATCGCCCAGCTCTACTTCTCCGTCGCTCAGCTGATCGCCACCATCTCGGAATTCGCCGCCCTGCGCCCCGGCGACCTCATCCTCACCGGCACCCCGGCCGGAGTCGGCTACCGCCGTTCACCGAAGCTCTTCCTCGCACCCGGCGACACCATCGCGGTCGAGATCGATGGCGTCGGCCGCCTCGAGAACAAGGTCGTCGCCGGAGGATGACCTCGGCGCAGCAACGGTGAGAACCCGGTCCCGGTCTGGTTGCCTCACCGATTCAGGCCGGCTCGGATCATGACTCGGCCGAAGAGGGCGAAGGTGCGGCGGAAGGAGAATGCGGACCCGGCGGAGAGGGCCGAGAAGGCGCTCAGCAGGCAGAAAGCCGAGCCCACCGAGCCGAGGGAGCCGATGGAACCGGCGGATCCGATGGACAGGATCGAGCCGGTCGATCCGATCGACAGGATGGAGCCCGAGGATCCGATGGACAGGATCGAGCCCGAGGAACCGAGCGATCGGACCGAATCGCGGCGACCGGTCCTCATCCGGGCAGCATGACCGATCAGGCGCCGGCCGAGTACGCCGGGGTGGTGTCGCCACCCACATTCTCGCCGGTGACCAGGAAGATCACTCGCCGGGCCACGGCCACGGCATGGTCGGCGAAGCGCTCGTAGAACCGGCCGAGCAGGGCGATGTCGACGGCGGCCGCGACGCCGTGCGACCACGCCTCGTCCTGCAACTCGCCCAACAACTCCTGATGCAGGTCGTCCATCAGATCGTCCTCGGACTCCAGACTGCGGGCCAGCGCGAGGTCGCGGTCCCGCAACACGGTGCCCGCGGCGTTGGCCAGGTGCACCCCGACCCGCCCCATCCGTTCGATCACCGGCCGGACCTGGGCCGGGATGACCTGGGCCGGGTGGCGGCGACGCGCGGCCTTGGCCACGTGGATGGCCAACGCGCCCATCCGTTGCAGGTCTGCGACCACCCACAGGGCCGCGACCACGGTGCGCAGGTCGGAGGCCACCGGAGCCTGCAGGGCCAGCAGCTCCATGGCCGATCTCTCGGTTCCGGCCCGCATGTCGTCCAACTGGGCGTCGCGTTCGATCACGGCCTCGGCCAGGGCCAGGTCAGCCCCCAGCAGGGCGCGGGTGGCATCCCGCAACGCGTCGCTGGACACCTGGCACATCCGGGCGCCGTGCTCGCCCAGGTCCGCCAATTGCAGGTGATACGACGCTCGCATCGGTCCAGCCTAGGGCCAGACCGGTCCTGACCAGCGGATTCACGGTGAACCGGGGATGAACGGACGGTGCCGAACCGGCCACGTCGGGATCAGGCGCAGGTGGAGGTGGCCGCATTCACCGGCGTGAGATCGCTGCTCTTGAGCACCGTGCTGGGCACCGCGGACGTGGTCGCCGGGGAGGAGGTGGTGGGCGCCGAGGTGGTGAGCGAGCCGACGATCGCCGAGGACAGCACGGACGACGGCGCGGTCTGGCCCACCCGCACCGCAGAGAGGTCCCCGCCGCGGTAGTTGCTGCCGACCATCAACCGAACCGTGCCACCCAGGCCCGCGGTCTGTACCAGCGTGGCCCCGGGGACTGCGGCGGCCACGGTCAACGCCGCCGCCCGATTGCCGTCCGAATACTGCACCGTGATGCCGGCCTGGGTGCCACT
Source organism: Nakamurella sp. (assembly GCA_965277905.1). Lineage (GTDB taxonomy): Bacteria > Actinomycetota > Actinomycetes > Mycobacteriales > Nakamurellaceae > Nakamurella. The sequence continues at coordinate 1,328,442 of CBDIDW010000006.1, read as the reverse complement.
GTCCGGCCGGACCACGTCGTCGTCGCTCACTTGGAAACCGAGTGCGTTCAGCTTCGCTTCCACGTCGGATCCGATGCCGGCGGCGCCGGTGACGTTGTAGACCTGCAGGTCAACAGCGGAAGGAACCACCGACAGGACCAACTCAGCGGGCGAGCTACTGCTGGCCGCTTTACTGGCCGACGCCCTGGTGACGGACGGGGAGACCTTCGGTGTCGCCTTCGGCGTGGTCGGCACGGTGGTCTGCCCGGGCAGGATCTCGTCATTGCGGATCGCGTCGAAGACGGCGGCGGCCTTCGCGCTGTCAGGCACCAGCGAGTCCGGGTCGGTCGGATCGGTATTCGTGGGCATCGTGAAGAAGGTGACCTGGCCGGGGTTCAGGTTGCCCAGCGAGGAGGCCAGGTCGACCAGGTCGTTCAGGGTGACGTTCTGGTTGAACGTGTTGCCCGTGAAGGCCTTCAGGAAGGAACTCAGCTTGGTCGGATTCAGCAGGGTCTGGGCCGAGGACACCTGGCGGAGCAGAGCCGAGAGCACCAGCTGCTGGCGGTGGATGCGAGCCAGGTCGGACAGGTTGTCCCCGATGACGTCGCGGGCTCGGACCAGGTTGAGCGCCTCGTCCCCGACGATCGTCTGCAGACCGGCGTTGGGCACCACGGTGTGCAGCACCCGGTCGATGATCGGCCGGCAGATGTTGATGGTGATGCCGCCGACCGCGTCGACCATGTTCTTGAACCCGTTGAAGTCGATGCCGATGAGCCGGTCGATCTTGATGCCGGACAGCTTCTGCACCGCCGCCACCGTGCACGTCGGGCCGCCCACGGCGTAGGCGTTGGTGATCTTCCAGGTATCCCCGTCGCTGACCGGCTGCACGGTGTCGGACACCTTGCCCGTGGCGGAGTCCCACGTGTGGCAGGTCGGCGCGGGCACCTTGGTGTCACGAGGGATGGACAGGACGGTCACGTGCTGCCGGTCGGCGGACAGGTGGGCGATCATCAGGGTGTCCGACTGGGCGGTGACCTCGTTGCCGTCGGAGTTGCTGGCGTTCCCGTTGCCGTCCGCCCGAGTGTCGGATCCGATGAGCAGGACGTTTTCGGCCTGGTAAACCTTGGCCGCGACGGGGGCGATCACCGTCCTGGTCACCGTGTTGCCCTTGCTGTCGAGCTCCTGGGTGGTCACCGTGCCGCCACCGGCGGTCGGGGCGATGATGTTCGGGTCGGTGGTGTTCAGAGCGCCGCTGAGACTGTGGCTCTGCAGGTCGCTCTCGGCGTCGCGGACGATCTTCCAGTTCCAGCCGACCATGGTCACGATGATGACCATGACCGCAGCCACGGCGATGCGGCCGCCGAGCAGCCAACGGGGATGTCGGTGCAGCGGTGGTTGCGCGGGCGCCCGGCTTCCCTTGTCCGGGGGAGGCCGGTCGCCGGAGTCGGGTCCGGATGGGGCCGACGGGGCCGCGGCGGCCGCCGATCCGGCCCGGGCGGCCAGCGACGCGCGGATGACCTGCGCGTCGTCGTCCGCCGCCGTGAGTTTCGGAATCTCCTCGGTGTGGGCATCCGCGTCGGTGGACAGGTCGCGAATCGGGGCAGGGTCGTTCGGCCCGATCCGGGGCGGAACCGGGTCGGGGTGGGTGAGCAGCGTGGTCGCATCGCTGTCAGCGGTGTCGGTGTCTTCGTCGCTGAAGGCGGCCAGCAGCTCACTGGCCGCGACGGTCTGACTCTCGTTGGCGCGCCGGCGGCGGACCGGGGGTGTGGCGTCCGGATTCGAGCCGAGGCGTGCCAGCAGGTCGTCGACTCGGGTCGGTTCCATCTTGGGGCGGGTGTCGGATGCGGCCGCGGACCAGTATTTCGGACGCTCCCAGGGCGGGGCGTCGGTGCCGGGGGTAGCCCGCGGGACCTGCTGGCGGTGCGAGGGAGTCGGCGGGGGAGCGTCGGGACCGGCGGGGGTGGCAGCCATACCGTCCGTGCCGTCGGGACCGGGGCGATCGGTGCCGCTGGGCCCCTCGCTCACAGTCTCTCCTTGATCGATCACTCACCTGGTCCAGCGGCGTGCCTTTCCACCGCTGGCGCTCAGTCATGGTACGGACGGGGCCTGTGAACCTTGCGTGTCCCTACCTTGACAAATGCCTGTGCGATGGCTGGGGCTCAGGAAATTGTGGACCTTTGCGATCGAATCAGCTGACGCACAGTGACGGAAGAGTTGCGGTGTTCCCGCTCACCGCCAGATGCAGGTCGGTCAGATCGGTGCCGGTGACCCGATCCTGGCGGTGGATGCGGATCAGCGTGGGTAGCGAATAGATCGCTCCCGACATGGTGCCGGCCGGGGGACGCCAGTCCGGAGCGGAGGCGAGGGACGACCACACGGGCAGGAACTCCAACGTGGAGGTCGCGGCGGGGCATTTCGCCTGGGCGGCCCGCTGGCCGGTGTCGAGAAACTGGGAAAGTGCCGTCTGTTGGGCGGCCACCGATTGCGTGACGGCGGCATTGAGGGCGTCGATGGTTCCGCGGATGGACGCCTGCGCGGCCGACCGCGTGGGATCGGTGGACGGCGGGGTCGGGTGCGTGCAGGCTGCGACCAGGACCAGAGCTCCGATGGCCAGTCGGCGCACACTCACCCGCCGCTGGTGTCGAGTTCGGCGTCGGGATCGAGACGGACGGGCTCGTCGGGGTCGTCGAGCCAGCCGTAGGGGAGCACGACGTGGCGCTGGGGGGAACCCTGTCGGCCTCGCGGCCCGTCGGCGGCGGGTGGACAGGGTTGGTCCAGGTCGAGCTGTCCGAGCAGCTCGTCCAGTTGATCCAGGGTGCAGACCATGCCCAGCTCCCGGCGCACCTCTGAGCCCACGGCAAAGCCCTTGAAATACCAGGCAATGTGTTTGCGCAGGTCACGTAGACCACGGTCGGGGCCCATCTCGTCGGCGAGGAGTTCGGCGTGTCGTCTCAACACGTAGGTCACCGCACGCAGGTCGGGCGAAACCGGGAGCGGGCGTCCCGCGAACGCAGCGGCCAGCTCGGCGAACAGCCAGGGCCGGCCCTGGCAACCGCGCCCGATGACCACGCCGTCGCAACCGGTCTTCGCCACCATGGCCAGGGCGTCGGCGGCCGAGAAGATATCCCCGTTGCCGAGCACCGGAATCGAGGTCACCGCCTCCTTGAGGCGGGCGATGGCCGACCAGTCGGCCGTTCCGGAGTAGTGCTGGATCGCGGTCCGGCCGTGCAGGGCCACCGCCGCCACCCCGGCGTGCTCGGCGATGCGGCCGGCGTCGAGGTAGGTGATGTGATCGGGGTCGATACCCACGCGCATCTTCACGGTCACCGGAGTCGATCCCGCGGCCCGAACCGCCTCGGTGACGATGGCCTCGAACAGCCTGCGCTTGAAGGGCAGGGCCGATCCGCCGCCACGCCGGGTGACCTTGGGGACCGGGCAGCCGAAGTTGAGGTCGATGTGGTCGGCCAAGTCCTCGTCGACCACCATCCGCACTGCGGTGGCCACGGTCGCCGGGTCCACCCCGTACAGCTGCAGGGACCGGGGCCGCTCCTCGGGCGCGAACCGGATCATCTCGAACGTCTTGCGATCCCGAGCCACCAGCGCCCGGGTGGTGATCATCTCGCAGACGTAGAGTCCGGCGCCGAACTCGCGGCACAGTCGGCGGAACGAGCGGTTGGTGATGCCCGCCATCGGCGCCAGCACCACCGGCGGGTCGACCTCGTACGGCCCGATCCGGAGCACGCCGGTCGTGCTCGGCGCGGGCAGGGTCGTGGTCACGGGCGTCATTCTCCCGCCGAGAGCCTCCGCTGGTGTTGATCATGGGTTTCCGGACAGCTACTCTCGGCGAGTCGCCGGAACACGCCGCGAGAACTCGCGTGATACCCATGATCAACACGGGGACGGCAGCTGGGGGAGATCCGATGGGTGGGCAAACGCCGAGGTGGGGCTCGATGGACCTGGTGCCCGCTCACTCCCGGCCGGACCTGCTCGCCGAGCCCGTGCGCGGGCACCTGCCCGCGGGCACTTGGGTCGCGCCCATCGATCCGGGGCTGTCGGACACGGCGGCGTTCTGCGCCGCCTATGACGTGCCGATGGACCGTTCCGCGAACTGTGTCGTGGTCAGTGGGAAGCGGGCCGGCGAGGAACGCTGGGCCGCTGCGTGCTCCTGGCCACCACCCGGCTGGACGTCAACGGTGTGCTGCGCCGACGGCTGGACGTGCGCAAACTGTCGTTCGCCGGCACGGACGAGGCGGTTTCGCGGACCGGCATGGAGTACGGCGGGATCACCCCCATCGGGCTGCCCGAGGGCTGGCCGGTCCTGATCGACGCCCGGGTCGCCGCCGTAGGGCTGGTCATCATCGGGGCCGGCATCCGGGCCGCCAAGATCGCGATCGACGGCGCCGACCTGCTCGGCCTGCCCGGAGCCGAGCTGGTCGAGGGGTTGGCCGCTGAGCGGGGGTCACACCATCGCCGGACGTCGGCGACCTCGTGCCCATCTCGGGCCCGGCAACGTCCACGTCGGTCGATTGCATGACCGTGCGGGTCAGAGGGAGCGGGCCGGCCGGACCAGAGCGGCCAACTCCGCCACCTGGTCCAGGTCGGCCAGGTCGATGAGCTGCAGATAGACCCGCTGCACCCCGACCGAGGCGTACTGGCCGAGCCGGTCCAGGAGTTGGTCGACCGAACCGGCCATGTCCCGGCCGGAGAGCGCGTCGGGGGAGACGCCGCTGGCCTCGGCCCGGCGCCGCAACGCTGCACCGGAACCGACCAGAGTCGCCTGCGCGGTGGAGTAGACGAGCGCAGCGGGATCCCGGCCGATCTCTTCGCAGGCTGCCCGGACCCGGCCGATCTGGGCGCCGATCTCCTCGACGGAGGCGAATGCGACGTTGAACTCATCGGCGAAACGGGCGGCCAGCGCCGGGTCCGCTTCGGCCCGCGGCCGCCCAGGATGAGCGGGATGTGCGGCGCATCGCCTCTGCGCTGCAGGGGTTTCGGCAGTCCAGGGGCGCCGTGCAGCTGGTAGTGCCGACCGTCGTGGTCGAAGGTCGTGGTGGTCTCCCACAACCCGGTCAGGATCTCCAGTTGTTCGGTCAGCCGATCGAACCGCTCGCCGAACGAAGCACCGAAGGGCAGGCCGTAGGCAACGTGCTCGGCCTTGTACCACCCGCTGCCCAACCCCAGCTCGAGGCGCCCGCCGGAGATGTCGTCCACCGTGGCCGCGGCAATGGCGAGCATGCCCGGGTGCCGGAAGGTGGCCGAGCTGACCAGAGTGCCGAGCCGGATGTCGGGCACCTGCGCGGCGATCGCGCCCAGACTGACGAACGACTCACTCGGCCCGGGCCGTCCGTCGGCGGATCCCATGGTCAAAACGTGATCGGAGCGAAAGAACCCGTCGAAGCCGTACTCGCGGGCGGCCTGGGCCATCGCAACCAGCGTCGCATGCGCCGCACCCAACTGAGGTTCGGTGAAGATCCGCAGGTCCATGCCCCGACCCTAGGCGTGCTGCCGTTGAAGACAGACCGAAAACAGGACGCGGAAACAGGAACGGGACGGGACGGTCGAGCCCACAACGTTGCGTGTGACGCAAACCGTTGCGTCTTGGAAACCTCCGGACCCATTCCCACCGGCACTCTGCGTTGCTACGTTCTCCACCAGTTCACCCAGTAGCCGCGCGGCGATGGTCTCGGGGACACCCACCCTGGCCACGCTCTCGAGGTCCCCGTCTCCATCAGGAGGAAATGTGCGCTTCGTCCCCCCCGCCACGGCCCTACATCGAAAGGGTGTGGTGGCCGGACTGTCGGTGCTGGCCCTCGTGGTGAGCGCCTGTGGCTCCTCATCGTCATCGAGCTCCGGCTCATCGAGCAGTTCATCCAGCAGCAGCTCGTCCTCGTCCAGCACCAGTAGCAGCGACTCCTCGAGCTCGGGTGCCATGAGCTCGAGCGCCATGTCCGGCAGTCCGGCCATGTCCAGCTCGGCCGGCGGCGGCAGCGCCGCCACCGCCACCTCGGCCGCCGATCTGGGCGGCATGGACGGCCTGGTCGCCGCGGCCAACAAGGAGGGCGCGCTGAACGTGATCGCCCTGCCCCCGGACTGGGCCGACTACAAGGACATCATCGCCGGGTTCGCCAAGAAGTACCCGAACATCAAGGTCACCAGCCAACAGCCCGACATCTCCTCCGCGGAGGAGATCGCGGCCGCCGACACCAACAAGGGCACCGACAAGGCGCCCGATGTGTTCGATCTGGGCACTGCGGTCACCCTGTCCAGCCTGGCCCACTTCGCGCCGTACAAGGTGTCGGCCTGGGCCGACATCCCGGACGCGAACAAGGAAGCCACCGGCCTGTGGGTCAACGACTACACCGGCGTCATGACGGTGGGCTACAACCCGGATCTGGTGGGCAAGGACGTCACCTCGCTGAACGACCTCACCGATCCCAAGCTCAAGGGCCTGGTCGCCCTCAACGGTGATCCGACGCAGGCCAACTCGCCTCTGCTGGCCGTGGTCTTCGCCGGACTTGCCAACGGTGGCACCGCCGACGACATCTCCAAGGGGGTCGACTACTTCAAGTCCCTGCACACCGCCGGCACCCTGTCGACGACCAAGGCATCGGGCCAGCTGATCGCGGCGGGCAAGCTCGCGGTGGTGTTCGACTGGTCGTACAACCAGCTGGCCGCGACCCAGGCCGGCCCGGCCAACGGCTACACCTGGAAGACCTTCACCCCGGCGGGCGTCAACCTGGGCTCGTTCTACAACCAGGCCATCAACAAGGACGCCCCGCACCCGGCCGCGGCCCGGCTCTGGCAGGAATACCTGTACACCGCCGAGGCGCAGAACTTCTGGATCAAGGGTGGGGCCGTACCGGTCCTGTTCGCTGCGATGCAGAAGGCGGGAACGGTGGACGCCGACGCGGCCAAGAACCTGCCCAAGGTGGACGGCACCCCGCTGCAGCTGACCGCGGATCAGAACACCAAGGCCAACGCCTACCTCAAGGCGAACTGGGCCAAGGCGATCAGCTGACCCGCGCTCGAATCACTTCGCCATGACCGTTGTCGCCCGAGCAACCCCCACCACCGGCTCGTCCGGTGGTGGGGGGCGGCTGCGTCGGGCCCGCTCGTACCTGGGCGTGCTCCCGTTCTTCGTCTACGTCGCTCTGTTTCTGATCCTGCCCACGGTGATCGTGGTCATCGGGTCGTTCCAGAACTCGTCCGGCGGATTCACCATGGAGAACTTCAACGCCGTGTTCTCCGGCGACGTGCTCGCCGCGCTGGGCCGTTCGGTGGTGCTGTCCCTGGTGTCGGGTCTGGTCGGAGCGGTGGTCGGAGCCGTCGTCGCCTATCTGCTCTCAACCGCCTCGCCGCACGGCGCGCTGCGCAAGGTGGTCACGGCCGCATCGTCGGTGCTGGCCCAGTTCGCCGGCGTCATGCTCGCCTTCGCGTTCAGCTTCACCTTCATCGCACCCGGCCTGATCGGCCGATGGCTGCGGGACTCGTTCTCGATCGACGTCGACCCGAATTATTTCTCCACCCTGCCCGGCCTGATCCTGGTCTACGTCTACTTCCAGATCCCGCTGATGGTGATCATCTTCTTGCCGGCGGTGGACGGGATCCGACCGCAGTGGCGGGAGGCGACCGAGTCCCTCGGCGGCTCCACCTGGACGTTCTGGCGCCGGGTGGCCGGACCGCTGCTGGGCCCGTCCTTCCTGGGCGCGGTGCTGCTGCTGTTCACCAACGCGTTCTCCGCGTTCGCCACCGCCGCCGCCCTGGTCGGGCTGACCACGCCCATCATCACGCTGCAGATCCGGGCCGCGTTGATCTCCGAAACCGGGCTCGGCGCACCGAATCTGGCCAAGGCCGAAGCGCTGCTGATGGTCATCGTGGTGGCCGTGCTGATGAGCCTGTACTACTGGATCCAGCGGAAGGCGTCCCGATGGCTGGGCTGACCGAGGACGCCGTGAGCACCTCGGTGCTGGAGATGCCGTTGACCCCCGAGATCGCTCCGGGTCGACCGGTGCGGCTGCGGGCCGCGGCTCGGCGGCGGCAGACGATCGCCCGGTGGGTGGTGCTCACCCTGGTCGCGGCGGCCCTGCTGGTGCCGCTGTTGGGGTTGCTCGACTTCTCCACCCGGTTCATCAACGGCAAGCGCACCGGCCGGTCGTGGAACACGATCATCCATTGGAACCAGCTCACCGCCGCGGCCCCCGACCTGGTCGGCGGGCTCAAGATCACGCTGCTGCTGTGCCTGGTCACGGTGGTCGTGACCATCGTCCTGCTGGTGCCCACGATGACCTGGGTGCGGCTGCGGCTCCCTCGCCTGCGCCCGGTGGTGGAGTTCCTCTGCCTGCTGCCGTTGACCATCCCGGCCATCGTGCTGGTGGTCGGGCTGGCCCCGGTATATCGGACGATCGCGCACGTCTTGTCCACCGGCAGCATCTGGCTGTTCTTCGCCTACGTGATCCTGGCGTTGCCATTCGCCTACCGGGCCATCGACGTCGGGTTGACCGCCATCGACATCAAGACCTTGTCCGAGGCGGCGCGCAGCCTGGGTTCGTCCTGGTTCGCGGTGATGTGGCGCGTGGTGCTGCCCAACATCCGGACCGCGGTCTTCGGCGCGGTGTTCCTGACTGTCGCCCTGGTGCTCGGCGAGTACACCATCGCCTACCTGCTGTCCAAGGACAACCTGGCCGTCGCCCTTTACAACCTGGGTCTGAACTCCTCCGGCGACCCCCGACTGACCGCGGCCGTCTCGCTGGTCATGCTGGTCTTCGGGTTCGTGATCATGATCGTGTTCAGCTTCGTCGGTGGACGCCGGCGGGCGGGAAAGAATTGAAGCCATGGCCGCACCGGAGATGACCAGAGCCCCCGCGCCCCCGACCGGCCGCGGAGAGCGAGTAGAGCTGCGCAACCTGCGCCGATCGTTCGGCGATGTGCATGCGTTGAACGGGATGAGTCTGGACATTGCGCCGGGCGAGATGGTGGTGCTGCTGGGCCCGTCCGGCTGCGGCAAGACCACCGCGCTACGGGTGCTGGCCGGGCTGGAGGACGCCGACGCCGGCCAGGTGGTGGTGGCCGGCAAGGACATCTCCACGGTCTCGACGAACAAGCGCGGCATGGGCATGGTCTTCCAGGCCTATTCACTGTTCCCGCACATGACCGCACGCGACAACGTGGGCTTCGGGCTGCAGTTGCGTGGCCTGGGCGCGGCCGATCGCAAACGCAAGGCCGACCACTATCTGGAGCTGGTCGGGCTGGACCATCACGCCGACCGCTACGCGCACCAGATGTCCGGCGGTCAGCAGCAGCGGGTGGCCTTGGCCCGGGCGCTGGCCATCGAGCCGACCGTGCTGCTGCTCGACGAGCCGCTGTCGGCGCTGGACGCCAAGGTCCGGGTCCAGCTGCGCGACGAGATTCGGCGCATCCAACTAGAGGTCGGCACCACCACGCTGTTCGTCACCCACGACCAGGAAGAGGCGCTGGCCGTGGCCGATCGGGTCGGGGTGATGCGCGAGGGCAAGATCGAGCAGATCGACGTGCCCGAGGAGATCTACGCCAAGCCCCGGACGCCGTTCGTGGCCAGTTTCATCGGGCTGACCAACCGAATGCCCGGGGTGGCCCACGGCCCGTCCGCGACGGTGCTCGGGTCGGAGGTGCCGCTACTGCCCGGCTCGCCCGGCTCCGGGCCCGTTACCGCCCTGGTCCGGCCCGAGGCGATTCGGATCGCACCCTCCTCGGACGGGGCGGCCGGGGCCGCGACGGTGGTGGCGGTGAGCTTCCTGGGCGCCCACGGCCGGGTCCAGGCCCGGTTGGCGGATGGTCAGCTGATCCTGGCCCAGCTCCCGGTGGAGCGGCTGGCCGCGCTGTCCGTGGGCGACCGGGTGGAGATCACGGTCGCCCCGACCCCGGTACTGGCCGACACCGCCTCCTGACCGCTCAGCGGGCGGTGTAGACCTCGTGCAGCGCGGCGGTGCCCTCGCCCAGGTCCGCCCACGAGCCGGATACGTCGAGCACGGCGACGGTCGAGGTGGTGAACGACTCCCGGGCCCGTTCGACGGCGGGTTCGGAACTGCCCGGGCCGGCCAGGTCCACCGCCAGACCCGGTAGTCCCGGGGCGTGCCCGACCACCAGCAGCGTGGTGACGTCGTCGGCGACGGAGCGGATCTCGGCCAGGATCTCGTCCGGAGCGGCGTCGTAGAGGGCCGGGCGTAGCTCCATGGGGGCGTCCAGGTCGGTGGCCGCGGCCGTTTCTCGGGCCCGCGCCGCAGTCGAGCTCAGCATCAACTCCGGCACCAGGCCCCGGTCCCGCAGCCATTGACCGGCCAGTCCGGCCTCGGTGGTGCCCCGAGCGGCCAGCGGACGGTCGTGATCGCGGACGCCGTCCGGATAGTCGGACTTGCCGTGGCGCAGCAGGAGCAACGTGCGATCGGCCATGGTGGCGATCCTGGCATGAACCCGCAGCGACAGCGCCCGTTGATACGAGAGTCGGGCGGGGTAGGCGAGGATGCAGGGCGTGCCCCCTCCCAATGATCTCGACGAGTTGCTCGAACTGGCGGTTGACGCCGCCCATGCGGCGGGGCGGGAGCTGATGAGTCGGTACGGGCAGACGCTGGCCGTGCGCACGAAGTCGTCGGCCACCGACCCGGTGACCGAGGCCGACCAGGCCTCGGAGTCATTGCTGACCCGGCTGTTGCTCGGTGCCCGACCGGGCGACGGCATCGTGGGTGAGGAGGGCGCCTCGCGCGCCGGCACCTCGGGCCTGACCTGGGTGGTCGACCCCCTGGACGGCACCGTGAACTATCTCTACGGGTTGGACAACTTTGCTGTCAGTATCGGTCTGGAGGACGCCGACGGCCCGGTCCTCGGGGTCGTGCACGACCCGGTCCACGATCGCACCTTCACCGCGATCCGCGGGCGTGGAGCCCACCTCGGCGGGCGGCGGTTGCGGGCAAATGACCCGGTGGCGTTGGACCGGGCCCTGCTCGGCACCGGGTTCGGGTATCTGCCCGAGCGACGGGCCCGACAGATCGCGGTGATCACCCGGGTCCTGCCGCAGATCCGCGACATCCGTCGGATCGGGTCCGCCGCCCTGGACCTGTGCGCCGTGGCGGACGGCCACTTGGACGCCTATTACGAGGAAGGGGTCAACCGCTGGGACGTCTCCGCCGGTGGGCTCATCGCCCAGGAGGCCGGGGCGATCATGTCCCCGATCCACCTGACCGACGCCGCCCAGGGCTGGTTGGTCGCCGGTCCCGGATTGCACGGGCCGCTGCAGGCGGCCCTGTCGTTCCGCGTCGATCCCAACGGCGTTGCTTTCGTCACGGAGAATTCCTCGCCCCCGGTGCCGGCGCCGGGATTTAAGGCGTAAAGTTCAGGTTACTGGTCCAGAACAGGCGCCAGGAAGACCCTCCTTCGAGGAGATTCCATGGCCGTTGCTGTTGATTCGACCGTCCCCGTTTCCATCCTCCGTCGTCCGGACGTTGCTGCTTCCTGTCGGGTGACGACCATCCTTCCGCCGCCCCCGGCGGCACGCGTGACTCGTGCACCCGAGCGGCGTCCGGCTGAATCCGATCGGCACGAACGGGTTCGCCGGCTGCTCAACGAGATGACGAACTGCCCCGATCTCAACCGGCGCAAGCATCTTCAGTCTCAAGTGGTGATCGAGCACCAAGGCGTGGCCCGCTCGGTTGCGGCCCGCTATCGAGGGCGCGGGGTCGAGCGCTCCGACCTGGAGCAGCTGGCCTACCTGGGCCTGATCAAGGCGGCCATGAGATGGCAGCCGGGTTTGTCCGAGGACTTCCTCCAGTTCGCAGTGCCCACGATTGCCGGGGAGATCAAGCGGTACTTCCGCGACCATTCCTTCATGGTTCGGCCGCCTCGACGGATCCAGGAGCTGCGGGCGGCCCTCAACGCCCCCGACGAACAGCTGGCCGAGCAGAGCGGCCGGGATCGGGACGCGGCCATCGGTTCCGCCCTCGGTGTGGACGAGAGCCGGGTGCGAGAGGCCCGTCAGGCGGCGGGCCTGTGCCGGCCACGGTCCCTCGACGCGCCCGGGCTGACCGGGCAGACCCTGGCCCAGACCTGGGGCGAGGACGACGAGGCGCTGCGGCACGTCGAAGAACGGCTGACCGTGAACAACATGTTGGAGCGGCTGACCGAACGGGAGCGTGCGGTGGTCCGGATGCGCTTTGCCGAGGGCCTGTCCCAGGCGCGCATCGGGGAGTCCATCGGGGTCAGTCAGATGCAGGTGTCCCGCCTGCTGCGCAGCATCTGTATCAAGCTGCGCGACCTGATCGACGAGTAGCGGTCCGTTCCGGTTGTCCGATTCCGCTCGGCGTGCCATCCTGCCCATGTCATGGCCTGGCGTCGGGGTGTCCTGACGGGCGCCGCCGGACGATCGGAGGAAGGCGCTGTTACCCCAGCTGAAGCGAGAACGGGCGGGGTCCCGCTCCGCCGGTGACGGTCGCCCGAAATGGCGGCGAGCTGTCCATCTGGTCGGATTCGCCGTCTTGGCTGTCCTGCTGGCCGGCTGCAACTGGTTTTCTTCGAGCTCCTCCTCCGGCGCCAGCGCGCAAGCCAAACCGAGCTCGGTCTCGGTCTTTTCGCTGAAGCCGGGAACGTGCTTCAACCCACCCGCCGACGTCAAGGCCGAGCTCGCGGACCTGACCGCCATCCCCTGCGCCACTCCACACACGCAGGAGTTCTACACAACGGTGAAATACCAGGCGCCGCAGGGTGTTGACGACTCCGTATACCCCGGGGACGCCGCCCTGGCCTCCTACGCGAATGGCAGCTGCGCCCAGGCGTTCGGCGCCTACGTGGGCGTGTCCTACCTCGATTCGTCCCTTTACTTCACCTACCTGTTGCCCTCGGCCCGCAGTTGGCAGTCCGAGGATCGGGACGTGGCCTGTTTCATCACCACCACCGGCAAACCGCTGACTGCCACGGTCAAGGGCTCGAAGCTGTGAACTGGCAACACATCTGAGAGGAGGAGGCGGTGGGAAACCCCTGCGTGACCGCCGGAGCGATGACCATGTGCTCGTTCGGCATGGCGCCGTCCACGCTGAACGTCGTAGCGCCACGACCGCTGGTGGAGGGCAAACCCGTGGCGGTGATCACCGACATCGCGCCCATGGTCAATGTGGCACCGTTCGGCATGTGCACCACTTTGAGTAACCCGACGGTGGCCGCGGCCACCGCTGCCGCGCTCGGGGTGCTGACCCCAATGCCTTGCGTACCAGTGATTCCCGCTCCATGGGCGCCTCAGGCGCCGCGAACCCTGGTCGGCGGGCTGCCGGTGCTGGTGGCCGGATCGACCTGCAATTGTGCCTTCGGCGGCATGATTTCCCTGACGTTCCCGGGGTCGGTCAAGACGCTCGCCGGCTGAGTTCGAATGGGGCGGGGTGCGGGGCGTCCTGCCCCTCGTCACTGATTGTGCTCGGGAATGCCGCGGCAGGGCCTCTTTTGGGCGTTTGGAGTAGCACTTTCGGTGGGCCGAATCGGTGACTGCCACCACCGTCTGCCAGTGGGTGTGGCAAAGGTGTGACAGGGGTTCTCGTCTGTCGTCGGGAATGTCATAGTTTGTCCGGACGCGATCGCGACGCGTCTTCATCCTCGTCTGCCAGTCGAGACCTTTAACCGCCCGCGAATTTTCGGCCCGCGTGCGGTGGCTGACCCACGACCCGACCATGCCCCAACGGTCCGAAAAACCGACCCCCGACAGGAGTAGTGGGAATGCCCACGTATGCCGCACCCGGCGTGTACGTCGAAGAAGTACCGTCGGCCCAGAAGGTTCTCAGTGCCGCCCCGACCGCCATCGCGGCCTTCGTCGGCTTCACCGAGCGCGCGCCCGCCGACGACGCCAACGATCCCGAGGGCCTGGCGCCCCGGCTGGTCACCAGTTGGATGCAATTCGAAAAGCTGTACGGCGGCTTTGTCGACGGGGCGGTCCTGCCGCTGTCGGTGTACGGCTACTTCGCCAATGGCGGCGCTTTGGCCTACATCGTTCGCGTGCCCAACACGGCTCCGTCGGGGAAGCCGGCCCGCCGCGAACTGCCCGCCGCCGACCGCGCCCTGGGCCTGCCCCTGGCGGTCGAGAGTCTGGAGCCGGACGCCGACATCAGCGTCTCGGTGACCAGCGCGGAGACCGACGACGACGGGCCGAGCCCGTTCAATCTGACGGTCCTTCAGAACGGTGTTCCGGTCGAGAGTTTCGACAACCTCACGCTGACCAAGGGTGACCGCAACGCGGCCTCGGTGGTCAACGCCACCTCGACCAAGGTCAAGGTGGAGGTGCTCCTGGACGCCAAGACCGACCTGTCCAGCCAGATCGAGGTCCTCAAGCCGGGGGTGTTCGATCTCGAGAAGGCTGAGCCCACACCCGTTCCGGTCACCGGCCGGAAGTTCGCCGGATCAGAGTCGGCCCGCCAGGGCATCAACGGTCTGGCCGTGGCCGACGACGTCACCATTGTGGTCGTGCCCGACCTGATCACGGCGGCCACCAGCGCCGAAGGCGCCATCGACCTGAATTTGTGGAAGGCCGTGCAGACTTCGCTGATCACCCATTGCGAATTGCAGGGCAACCGGATGGCCATCCTGGACGCCCCGCCCGGCATGACCCCGCAGCAGATCAAGGAATGGCGGAGCGACACCGCGATGTACGACTCGGCCTACGCCGCGCTGTACTACCCCTGGATCAAGGTGGAGAACCCGATCGGCAGCAATGGCGATGCCGAGGTGTTCATCCCGCCCAGCGGTCACATCGCCGGCGTCTGGGCCCGCACGGATGAGACCCGCGGCGTGTGGAAGGCGCCGGCCAACGACACCATTCGCGGCTGCCTTGACGTCGAGTACGGCATCACCCAGAACGAGCAGGCCGTGCTCAACCCGATCGGCATCAACTGCATCCGGCCGTTCGGCACCCGCGGCATCCGCATCTGGGGCGCCCGCACCTTGGCCAGTGACACCGATTGGCGCTACATCAATGTGCGCCGACTGTTCAACATGGTGGAGAGCACGATCGCCGAGGGCACCCAGTGGGCCGTCTTCGAGCCGAACGACGTGTCGCTGTGGGAAGGCATCAAGCGCACCCTGAACTCCTTCCTGCGCGGTTTGTGGTCGGCCGGCGCGCTTTTCGGTCAGTCCGCCGATCAGGCCTACTACGTCAAGTGCGACGCCGAGACCAACCCGCCGGAATCGATCGACCAGGGTCTGCTGATCGTCGAGGTCGGCATTGCCCCGGTGAAGCCGGCGGAGTTCGTCGTGTTCCGCATCGCTCAGCAAAAGCAGAGCGCCAGCTGAGTCGTGTGACCTCACCTCTTCTTGAAAAGGAGTATTCATGCCCAATGATTTGATTGCCGACGATCCGCTGATTGCCCAGAACTTCTTCCTCGAGATCGACGGATCGGTGGTGACCGTACTGGCCAGCGTGTCCGGCCTGGACATCGAGATGGAAGTGGCGACCACCCAGCAGGTGGGCGCGAACGGCAAGAGCCAGACGGTCAAGACCCTGGCCGGCCGCAACAAGGTCGGCGATCTGTCCCTGGTCCGGATGGCTCCGGCCGACGTCACCCAGGACAAATTGTGGGGCTGGTTCCACGACATCCGCAACAAGGGCATCAAGCTGAACGACCGGACCAACCACCGCAAAACCGGATCCATCGTTCTCTTCGATTCCACCCACAAAGAGGTCGCGCGGTTCAACTTCACCAACGCCTGGCCGAGCAAGATCGCCACGGACCAGTTGTCGGTCGACTCGAACGACCCGGTCAAGGAGACAATCACCCTGACCATCGAAACGCTCGAGCGGGTGAAGTGAGCCAGCGCTCGTGAGCTTGCGAACGTCCTACGAGTTCACCCTGCCGCGCGGTTACCTCGACCGCGACGGCGGGGTGCACCGTGACGGGGTCATGCGGTTGGCCACGGCCCGGGACGAGTTGGAGCCGCTCCGCGATCCGACGGTGACCGGACCGGATGATCCGCGGTTGACCGTGCTCATCCTGGCCCGGGTGGTGTCCCACTTGGGCACGCTCAGCCAGGTGACGCCGCATGAGATCGAAGGGTTGTTCGCCGCCGATCTGGCCTTCCTGCAGGACTTCTACGGTGTGATCAACTTCGGAAATCAGGCCGAGTACGAAGCCCTGCTGGCCGCCCAGGCGCAGGCGCCGCCGTTGGCCGGAGCGGACGAGCGCGCGACGGCGCCGCCGGCTTCGAGCCCGACCGGAGCCGAGAACGGTTCTGCCGTCAACGACTACGTCCCGCCGACTCGGGTGGCCCCACGGGCCCGGGTCGAGGAGATGCCCCGCAGTCAGGTGTGACCGGCGACGATGTTGCGCTACCCGGTGGACGCACTGTGGCAGGAGATGGCGTACTTGGCCTATCACCTGCACTGGCCGCTGAACGACCTGTTGGACCTGGAACACATGGACCGGGTCCGCATGGTGCGAGCGGTGGCCGGGCTGAACGAACGGGCTTGGGAGGTGATCCGTGAGTCAGCCTGATCATGTCGATTGGCTCGGGCACGAACCACCGACCGCCTCCCGATTCCTGTTCGAGGTGGACGGCGTGGAGATCGGCATCTTTGCTTCGGTCAGCGGGTTGTCGGTCAGCGCCCGCGTCGAGGACGTCATCGAGGGCGGGCAGAACGGCTTCGCTCATCGGCTCCCGGGCCGGATGGAGTGGCCGAACATCGTGTTCACCCGCGGGCTCACCCAGGCGGATGCGTTGTTCGACTGGATGCGCAAGACGTCCGGGGAATCTTTTGCCGCGAACGGCAATAAGCTGACCCGATCGACCGGAGCGATCACCGCCATCGGCTCGGACGGTTCCAGGTTGCGGTCCTGGTCCCTGGACGCGGTGTTTCCGGTGCGTTGGAAAGGTCCGGACTTCGACGGTTCGGATGACTCGTTGCTCAAGGAGGAGCTCGAGATCACCCACCACGGCTTTCGGGCCGCGAACGTGGCGACGTGAGCGAGCCGTCGGCCCGGGAGGGGTTGGGCGCGGCCGCGGCCCGGAGATGGTCCCGCCCCGGGCCTCCGGGTCGTGTTCGACCGGCCTATCTGGGCAGCCTGGCGTCGTCGTCGACGCGTTTCGTGGCCGGCCTGACCCAACCGCCGGTGGTGCGCCGGATGCTGGCCGGACCCGGGGTCATCCGCCCGGTCAGGGTGGACGGCCTGGTCCGGCCGCCGCGCTGGTGGTCGCCCCCTCCCGCCCAGCCGGAGGTCCCACCCCCGACTCATCAGCCCCGCCGGCCGCTCACGCCCGATCCGCCGTCGGCGGCGTCGGCTGCGTCGGTCGGCTGGTCGACGGCGGCGCAGCCTCGGATTCCGTCCACGCTGCCGCCCCGCAGCATCCGTCGCGCGGTGAGCCGGATGCCGACCGAACAGACGCACATACCCGGCGGCATGGTGGCCCGGATGGGTGGCTCCCAGATTCCGGTCCGGCGCCTGCCCGAGGTCAAGGCGGCCGGACCGATGCGAGGCGCCGACACCCGGCTGACGCCACCGCGCCCGGTCGTGCCGGGGATGGCCGGCAGCTATTCGTCGGGCCGGTCGGCAGGTCCGCCGGGGGCAGTCACGGGGAGCAGCATGCCGGGGCGGCCCGACGCCGTTGCTGGCTCCCCGACTCCCGCCGGCGGCTCGGGTCGAGCGCCGGTAGGCGGTCCGGGTCTGTTGGCTCCGTCCGGCGGGGCCCTGGGCCGGATGGCCATGGTGGTGTCGGAACGACTGGCGGCCCGGCGGGCAGCGGCCGCGGCGGCACCGTCGGCCGGCCCGGTGCGCCGGTTCGTGCCGGGCCTGAGGGACCACCGACGGCCGGGCGCGAGCGGCTCCCACCCCCACAGGACCGATGTCCCCGGACGTGCTTCGTCCGGACCCATTCCGGTGCCTGCGGCCGCTGTGCCGATGCGGCCGGGTGCGAATACCGGGGCGGGTCCGGGTTCGACCGTTCCGGTTGTCGTCTCACCGCCCCCGCCGATCGCGTCGGGAAACGCCCATGACGGGCCTGAGCCGGTGTTGTCCGTCGCGCCGGTGTCGTCGGGATCGTCGGTACCGACCGTCTCGCCGGATCGCGCTTCCCTGGCCCCGATCGGTTCGTCCGCCCATTCGTCCGTCGGTGAGTCCGGACCCCAGGTGGTGCGCCGATTGACAGCGACGGTCTCGTCTGCCCCGCTCTCTCTTGCCCGGGATTCGTCTTCGGACGCCACCGCTCGATCCGTTGCGTCGGGGCCGGATCGCATGGCGCCGGCGCCGGCGCCCGACGCAGATCACGCGCCGGTCCAAGGCGACGCAGTCATCCCGGTCGCCGCCGGGTCGGTCGCCGTCGACGCGCCCGGTGCCGCGGCTGGGGCCGGGTCGGTGACCGGATCGCCGCCCTCGACGGCCTCGTTCGAGGGTGCGCCGCTGGTCTCGAAAAGTGCGGCAGGCGCTTCGTTCTTGCGCTCGTCGGGCGAACACGCGCCGGGCCGTCTGGTGCGACGGCTCACTGTTGGCGCTGCCTCTCGCGGCCCGCACCTGCCTCGGGTGGCCGGTCCGTTGCCCGGGCCCGGTGATGCTGTGACGTCATCGGCCTTCCGCGCCGCGGCCAGCATCCGACCGGTGTCGATCAGGCGCGAGGTCCGACCCCCAGCCCTGGTCCGGGGAACGGGAAACTCGTCGGTGAGCCCAACCTCGACGCCGTCGACCCGTCCGCCGGCGTTCTCTGTGGCTGGTCCCACCGGTTCGCCCACCCCCACGGGTGCACCGGCCGCGGCGGCATCTTCACTGCCGTTCGGTGGCTCCTCGCATCCGGCCGATGCCCCGACCTCCGCGTCCGGGGCCGGGGCGGTTCGGGCCGGGGCGGTTCGGGCCGACAGCGCGGCCGGCGGAACCGTGGGCGCTCCGATCGGTTCCCCGAGCACGCAGGCGCCGGGCTCTCCGGGGTCGATCCGCCGGAGCCTGGCCGGCGTCACATCAACCGCGGGGTCGGTGCAGGCCCCCGCCGACGTCGCTGGGGCGGCGCCGTCGGCGGGGGGTTTCGCCGGCGCTGTCCGGTCGACCGGGGCCCGCAGGTCGGGCCCGGTTCTGCTGCGTCGCTGGATGCACGGCACCCCCACCGCGGGTGGCCGAGCGGCCGACGGGACATCTTCGGATGACGCCGGTGATCTCGGCGCATTTGCACCGACGGGTCTGATGCTGGTGAGCCGGTCCGGGAGTGCGTTGTCGCCGGTGGGTCGGCTGAATCGGCTGATGATTGGCCAACGGGTGCGCACGGCTGGGCCCGCCGCGGCCGCAACCACCCGCCCACCGGCCGGCTCGGTGATCAGGCCCGCCGACGTAGGTCAGAGCACGGCCGGCGGAAGGGCCCGAACCTCGGGTACTGCGGGCATCCCCGCCTCGCCCGCGGCCCGCGCAGCAGCCGCCACTGCGCCCGACCCAGTCCGGAGCTGGCAGAACGCGCAGACCCTTGGACGGTCGGCCGGGACTGCCATCCGGCCAGGCGCGCTGCCGGGGCCTGCGAACCAACCACCAGCGATCCCGGGAGCGCCCGGGCACGCCTCATCGGTCGGCGCACCCACCCCGGTGGTGCGCCGGACCCCGGACCTGGCCACCGGGTTCTCGCCGACCGGGTCGATGACCCCGACCCCCACGACGGCGCAAGGCGCCGGGGGCAGCGCCGGGGGCGTTGCGGCAGCCTCACTCGGCGCCGGCCGCGCCTCCATGGCCGACCTTGATCCGGGTCGGTTGGCCGGTGCGCTCGCCGGCCCGGGCCGGACCCTGCGCCCGGTGCTGTCCCAAGGGCCGCTGCTGCGGGCCAGCTCGGCCATCGGTGAAGCTCGGGTGGCCACCCCCGGCCAGTTGCGTCGGTACGCCGTTCGCCCCGGGCCGGGTGTACCGATGCCCGTGACCGGATCGGTGCCGAGTCGATCCGAACGACCGTCGTCGAGGTCGTCGACACCGACCGCTGCGCCGCAGGTCGGCAACACTTCATCCGCCCTCTCGCCTCTTTCGCCGACCGGCGGCGGGCCGTCCCCGGCATCGACCGGCGCCACCCCGACTCCCGGAACGGCCCCGACCGCCGGAACGGCCTGGGCCGCCCACTCGCCGAGCCCGCGGCTCAAGCACCTGCCGGCGGTGGAGGCGGAGAGCACCGGTCCGGCACGATCAATCGTCCATCCGGTCAGCTGGCCCGGCGGGGCTCCGTCGATCCTGCGACGCTTCCCGGACGGTGTGGCCACCCAGATCCGCCCGGCCACCGCAGGTCTGCTGACCCGCCCGCCGGTGGCCCCGCCGCGCGGCGCCCCGACCCCGCCGCGCCCGGGGTCGGCCGACATGCCGCCCTCGGCGATGTCGCCCGCGCCCCCGGTCCCGGCCGCCGGCCCCGGTGGACCGCCCGTCCCCTTGTCGGCCAACCTTTCGGGGGAGTCGGGGACGATCCGACGCAGCCTGATCGACCGGGCTCCGTCCTCGCTTTTCGACCGGGCCCGGCAGGGACTGTCCAGCACACCGCCGCCCTCGGCTCGACCGAGCTCGCTGACAGACTGGCACACAGCATTGGCGTCCGCGGGCGCCGCCGCGACCGCTGTGAGTGGACCAGGCACCACGATTCGGCGCTTCTCGGAAGGTGGGCTGCCCATGCACCCGCAAGGCGCGAACGCGGACACCGAGAATCCGGGCCCGCCGGGGGTTTCTTCGGCACTGTCGCCGCTGGAATGGACCGAATTGGTCGACCTCATCGTGGAGCGCATCGAGGACCGGGTGACCGACGAACTCGCCCGGCGCGGCCGGCTCTACCCGCCGGGGGTCTTCTGATGGGACCCGGACGTGTGGCGACGAGAAGGGCAGGACCATCATGGCGCTGACCGAAAAGGCGTTCCTGGAAATCGAGGGCACCACCGATACGGTGCCCTGCATGTTCAACCCGTCCGAACTCTCGGTCCGGCGCAGCAATTTCTGGACCGGCAGTTCCCTGGCCGGCCAGGGGGTTCCGCAGCTGCGCTATCAGGGCGCCGACTCCGGGACGATGACCCTGCAGCTGACCTTCGACACCACTGACACCGGCAATTCGGTGACCACCCACACCGGCAAAGTCATGAAGCTGATGGACGTGGACACCTCACTACCGGGCACCGACGCCAGCACGAACAACGCGCGCCCGCCCTACGTCATTTTTCACTGGGGGTCGTTGCATTCTTTCAAAGCGGTGACCACCGACCTCGATCTCCAGTTCACCTATTTCTCCTCCGACGGAACACCGCTGCGGGCCAAGGTGTCGCTGACCCTGAAGCAGTTCTCTCAGTCGGACGCGTTCGGACCGCAGAACCCCACCTCGGGCACCCCCCATCCGCACCGGGTACACCGGGTGCAGCCGGGGGAGACGCTGGATCGGATCTCCGCGCGCTACTACGGAGACTCCACCCGCTGGCGTCAGATCGCCACGGCCAACGGTATTTCCGACCCGTTGGCGTTGCGTCCCGGTTCCCTGCTGTCGATTCCGAGGTCGCAGCGGTGAGGCTGCTCACCCTGGACACCACCGCTCCGGAAGTCAAGGTCAACGGGACTCTGTTGTCCGCGCTCATGCTCGGCTCCTTGACCGGGGTCCGGGTCAGCCTGGGCCTGCGGTTGCCGGCCCGAGCCGAGTTGCACTTCCTGGACGACGGCTACACGGTGGCCGCCAGCACCCTGTTCGCGGTCGGCGCCAAGGTGTCGATCGCTCTCGGCGCAGGCAAGGATTCGGTCTTCGAAGGCGAGGTCACCGGCGTGTCGTTGCGCCTGCACCGGGGTGTGCCGGTCTATTCGGTGACCGCCGACGACTTGGCCTACAAGCTCGGCTTGGGTACTCAGAAGCTCACCTTCACCCAGATGACTTATTCCGACATCGTCACCCAACTGGCGCAGAGCGCCGGCCTGAGGGCCCGGGTGACGGCCACCACGGAGCAATTCGACTACGTCATTCAGACCGACACAAATCTGGGATTCTTGTCGGAGATGGCGGACCGGATCGGATACGACTGGTGGGTCGATGGATCGACGTTGCATTTCGAGCCGCCGGAGAACGAGACCCGTTCGACCGCGACCCTGACCTTCGGCGAGGAATTGCTGCAGTTCGACGTCCGGGCCACGGCGTTGCATCCGAGCCGGGCCACCGTGACCGGCTGGTCGGCCCAGAGCAAGGCCCAGGTGCAGGGCATCGGGCCGACCGATGGCGTGAAGAACCTGCCCACGGCCAGCCTGGTGACCCCGTTCGTCACGGCCACCACGCTGAGTTCCGTGGCCCAGGCGACGATCTCGGCGGAAAGCCCGGTTTCGTCGGCCGAGGCCAAAGGCCTGGCCGAGCGGGCGGTCTCGCAATGGCTGACCGGGGCCGTGACCGCGCGCGGCACGGCCTACGTCAACGACTCGATCAAGCTGCGGTCCGGAGTCACGATCCTGGGTGCCGGACCTGCCGCCGGCACCTACGTCGTCACCGAGGTCGAGCACTCCTACACCGCCGGTGGTGGCTTCCAGACCCGGTTCACCGCCGGAGAGCGCAGACCCCGGTCGCTGGTGGACCGGCTCAGCCCCCGGGCCCCGGGTAGCTTTCGGCGCGACGGCCTGATCGTCGGGGTGGTCACGAAGATCGGCAACGTCAACGGCAGCCCGGGAGACGTGCAGGTCCTGTACCCGGGTGTGGACGACCAGCTGTCCAGCAACTGGGCCCGGGTGGCCATCCAGGGCGGCGGCAAGGGGCGCGGGATCACCTTCATGCCGGAGGTCAACGACGAGGTCATCGTCGGATTCGAGAACGGTGATCTGCGCCGGCCGGTGATCCTGGGCGGGATGTTCAACGGCAAGGACAGCCAGCCGGCGTTCCGGAACGTCAACAGCCAGGTCGGAACCCGTCAGCTGACCTCGCGGCTCGGGCACACCGTGGAGTTCGGGGACGGTACCGCCGACGCCGACCAATACATCGGGCTCGCGTTGGCCGGCGGCCACCACATCGTCAAGTTGGGCAAGGACGCGTTGAACGCCGAGGTGCCGGCGGGTACGCCGATCACGATCAAGTCCGGCACCGCCTCGATCCAGATCGACGCTCAGGGGCAGATCACCATCGCCGGCAAGAAGATCACCCTGAAGGCCGATACCGACGTGGAATTGTCCGGTCTGAACATCACCGCCAAGGCCAACGTGAAGGCGTCCCTGGGCGGGGCCACGGTCGAGCTGAAAGGTCAAGGCATGGTTGACATTTCCGCGTCCGGCCCGGTGAAGGCCGCAGGCAACCCGGTCATGATCAACTAACGGGCAGCTGATGGACGAGATCATCCTTCCCGACCGCGGGCCGGCCGGCCCGATCGACTACGACGCCACGTTCATCGGGCGCGGCTTCTTCTGGCCCATGCAGGTCGATCACACCGGGTCCATTCGATTGACCGACGGTGCCGCCGACATCGACCGGAGCATGGCCGTGGTGCTGTCGACCGCACCCGGTGAGCGGGTCATGCGACCCCAGTTCGGCTGCCGCATCTGGGATCTGCTGTTCGAGCCGGTCACCGCGAACCTGCTCGGCCTGATGGCTCAGGCGGTCCGGGACGCGCTGGCCCAGTGGGAGCCGCGGGCCATAGTGGATGCAGTCGACGCGTCTGCTGACCCAGCCGACAGTTCACTGGTGCACATCCGGATCACCTACCGGGTCAAGGCCACCAACGACCGCCGCAACCTGGTGTATCCGTTCTACGTGATCCCGCACGAGGAGAACTGATGGTGCTGCCCGCGCCCAACCTGGACGACCGCACCTTCCAGGACATCGTCGACGAGGCCAAGCGGCTGATCCCCCGGTACACGCCGGAGTGGACCAACCACAACGTGTCCGACCCCGGGGTTGCGCTCATCGAATTGTTCGCCTGGATGAGCGAGATGGTCCTGTACCGGCTCAATCAGGTGCCCGACCGGCTCTTCGTGCACTTTTTGAACCTGGTCGGGGTGGAACCGTTCCCGCCGTCGGTGGCCCGCGCCCCGATCACTTTCTGGCTCTCCGCCGTGCAGGACCAGCCGGTCACCATTCCGCAGGGCGTGCAGGTGTCCACCGCGCAGGCGCAGGGCTCGACCGGGCCGGTCGCCGGGCCGGGCTCGGTGGTGTTCTCGACCACCGAGGAACTGCTCATCCGCCCGCCGGAGTTGACCTCCGCGCTGACCGCCGACGCCCCGCTGCAGCGGTTGACGCCGGTGTACGACGATCTCCGCTTTCCGGGCACCTCGGTGGCTTGTTTCACCTCGGTCGACGGGCGCGGTGAACTCGTGCCCGGTGACTGCCTGCTGCTCGGCTTCACGAACTCGTTGGCGGGCATGGCCATTCGGCTGTCGGTGCAGGCCCACGCCCAGGGCATCGGGGTGGACCCGCGCCACCCGCCGCTGGTCTGGGAGGTCTGGAACGGCGAGGCCTGGATCGGCACCGACGTGTACTCCGACTCGACCGGCGGCCTCAACCGGGCCGGTGAAATCGTGCTCATGGTGCCGCCGCAGCATGAGCTGCTGACCCTGGGCAACACGGCCGCGTACTGGCTCCGGGTTCGGCTGGTGGCCGCGGTCCCCGGCCAGCCCACATATCAGGCGTCGCCCCGGATCGACTCGATCGAAGCGGCGGCGCTGGGGGCCACGGTCCTGGCCGAGCATTCCTCGGCCGCACCGACCGAGGTGCTGGGCCGTTCCGACGGCTCGGCCGGGCAGGAGTACCAGGTGCTGTTCCCGCCGGTACTGCCGCGCCGCGACGGGGAGACGGTGCGCGTCACCGATTCCGGCGGTGCGGTCCAATGGGAGGAAGTGCCCGACTTCTCGCGTTCCCAGCCGAACGATCCGCATTTCGTCTGGGATTCCGCCACCGGGATCGTCCGGTTCGGGCCGCGCATCCGCTACGCCGACGGCAGCATCCACCAGCACGGCCGCATTCCCCGCGACGGGTCGGAGATCGCGGTCACCAGCTACCGATACGGAGGTGGCGCGTCCGGCAATGTCGGTGCACGCACGCTGACCGTGCCGCGGACGGCGCTGCCCTATGTCGCCGGGGCCATCAATCTGGCCCCGGGGCGCGGCGGTGTGGACGCCGAAACCGTGGCCGAGGCGAAGGTCCGGGGCCCGCTGACCCTGCGCACCGGCCAGCGGGCGGTCACCGCGGGCGACTACGAACAATTGACCCTGGAGTCCTCGATCGAGGTGGCCCGGGCGCGGTGCCTGCCCTCAGCTACCGGGCGCAGCCCGATCCGCTTGCTGGTCGTCCCGCAGGTACGCACGGATCCGCGCACGCAGCAGTTGGACGACTTCGCGCTGTCCGCGCCGCTGCTGGCCACCATCACGCAGCACCTGGACAGCCGCCGCCTGGTCGGTTCCGCCGTGGAAGTGAAAACACCGTACTTCCAGGGGGTGTCGGTTGCCGCTTTGGTGCACGCCCCGCCTGGCCGGCCGCTGGCCCTGGTCCGGCAGCGGGCCGTGGACGTGATCACCCGCTACATCAACCCGCTCACCGGCGGTCCCGAGGGCACCGGCTGGCCGTTCGACGCCGACATTAACTCGGCCACCGTGCAGCAGCTGTTGGAGGCCGTCGAAGGCATCGACCGGGTCGATGAGGTGCAGTTGTTCGAGTTCGACCTGCGTTCCGGGCAGCGCATCGGTGCCGGTCGTGACGCGGTTCGGTTGGATGCCCACTCGCTGTTCCTGTCCGGGCCGCATCGCGTGGTGGTCCGGTGACCGACCCCGGCGGGCGGCACGCGCTGCCCGCCGGCTCGGCTGAGGCGGGGGGTGACAACCTGCCCGCGCTGTCCGATTCCGGCGTCGTCGCGGTGCCCAGCGCCGGGCTCTCGCCGCGGGTCGGCGGGCCCGGCCCGGTCGACCAGACCCGCGCCCCGAGCGGCTATCCCGCACGCCGGCACGCCCGGGTCGGCCGTCCGGCCCGCCGCCCGGACTGGCTGTTGGAACAGCTGCCGGTGGACATGCTCCGCGCCGACTTCTTCCGCAGGTTCGTGAGCATCTTCCAGGACATGGCGGGAACCCTGCTCGACGGCGCCGATCTGATCGATCATGTGGTCGACCCGACTGTCACCCCGACGCCGATGATCGGGCACCTGGCCAGTTGGATCGGCGTGCACACGGTGGACGCCTCGCTGCCCGATTACCTACAGCGCCTGATCCTGGCCGGGTCGGCCAAGGCCCTGGGCCGGCGCGGCACCCGGCTCGGGTTGCAGGACTTCTTGCAGATGCTTTCCGGTGGCCCGGCCGAGGTCGACGACGGCGGTGGGATCTGGCCGGAGGGTGACGTTCCCGGCGATACCGCCTGGGTGGTGTTGCGGGTGGCCGGCACCGGTCATCTGTCCGAGGACGAGTTTGTCGGGCTGGTCCGTGACGAGATCCCGGCGCATGTCCGGGCGGAATTGTGGGTGGGGGACAAGCGGGTGCTGTCCACCGCCGAGGAGCCGGAATGAGGGCAGTGACATGAGAAGTCGTCGGACTCAGAGTGAGACGCAGCATCAGTCGGACCTGGACTACCTGGATCAGATGCGCGGCGTGCCGGTGCCCGGGCCGCAACCACAACCGGCGGGACCGACCGTGGTGCCCGGTCCGGTGGGCGGCCCGGGCGGACTTGCCGTCGGGGTGCCGGCCGAGGTGACCGGCACGGCCCCGGTCCACCCGGGCCCGCCGCCCGGATATGCACCGCCGGGCGGATACCCGCCGGCGCCGCTGGCCTACGTTCCGCCGCCGACAGCCGGCGCCGCCCCGGGTCAACCCCCGATCTTCTGGGGTGTGGCCCAGGCGCCGACGCTTTCCCCACTGACGGCGACGGCGGCGGCCGGCGGTGGAAAGTCCGAGTTGATCACCTGCCCGGAATGCGGCGAGATGGCCATGGTCGACCCCGGACGCCGGATGTCCGACGACTTCTGCCGCAAATGCGACTTCCCGTTGTTCTGGGCCCGGGCGACGGTCATCCTGCCCTCCGGGGAGGAGACCGGGGCCTCGCTACGCCGACTGCCGGGCACCGTGGGTCGGGCCGCCACCGCCTCGATCCCTTGCCCGCACTGCGGCGAGCCGAACTCGCCCATTGCGGAGATCTGCATCCGCTGCGCCCTGACCATGCACCCGGTCGCCCTGCCGCCCCAGGAGCCGATCTACATCGCCGAGCCGGAGCCAGAACCGGAACCCGAACCGGTCGAGGAACGCTGGCCCACCTGGGTTCTCGTCCTGGTCATGGTGGTCATCCTGCTCATCATCGGCGCCATGGTCCTGATCGCCAGGTCGTAACTCAGGGGCCGCCGCGCCAGTGGTCGATGCGGTGGTGGTCCGGGGTGAAGCCGTGTTTGACGCCCCACAGGACGGCTTGGGTCCGGCTGGTCACGTCGATCTTGCGGTACATGGTGCGGATGTAGGACTTGACCGTGTTCGCGCTCAGAAAGGTCAGGTCGGCGACCTCGGCGTTGCTCTTGCCCTGGGTGATCAGGGCCAGGATCTCCGACTCGCGCTCAGTCAGCCCCTCGCTGCGGCCCGGCCAGCTCCGGCCCGAGCCGGCCCGAGTGGACGTGGGCGGGTCGCTGTACACCACCTCCCCCGAGTGCACCGCCTCGAGGGCCGCGACCAGTTCACGGGCCGGCATCGTCTTGGACAGGTATCCGTGGACGCCGTGCTTGCGGGCGCTCTCGATCAGGTCGGGGTGAAAGTTCCAGGTGTAGACCACTACTCGGTGCGCCCGGGGATTGCTGACGAGGACGGCGATTTCTTCGGAGTCGGACTCGGGCTGGGCGAACGAGTCGTAGAGCACGATGTCGGCGGGGTCGTCGACCGGCTCGTTCGCATCGATCTCGACGATGAGGATGCGATCGCTGTACGGGTCGAGCATGTGGGCCAGACCGACCAAGACCACGTCGTAGTCGTCAACGAGCGCGATCCTGATCGGCAGTCCACCCATAGGGCCGACGATAACCGCCCTTGGGGTGTAGCGAAACCACCTTTAGGGTGGTGAACTGAAGCCGTCCCTCGAGGTTCGTGGAAAGGAAACGCCATGGTTCTGGCCATCGTTCTCGTCATCCTGGCCATCATTCTGTTCGGCGTCGGGTTCGTCGCCAAGCTGGCGTGGTGGGCGTTCGTCATCGCCATCGTCCTGCTGGTGGCCGGCGTCATCGCCGGCGCTCTGGGCCGTGGGCGTAGCCGCGTCTGACACGCACAGCGGTACCGCGGGGTCGTTTCGGATCCGGTCGAGGGGTCGGATCCGGAACCCGCGTGCTTCCGGTTATGACGGCCGCGAAGCTCTTGGCAGGGCTGGCGTGTGATGATCCCGCGCGGTGTTTGATCTCCAGGGCTGAGCGGTTCAACCAGTGGAGGGGACGGCGGCCGCGGATGACGGCGCCGCGGGTGGCTGGAGCGCGATCGGTGAGTTCGACAGGTCGGTCACCGATCCCGCTGCGAGCTGCCCTGTGCTCAACTGCCCGGTGTGACCGGTCGGACCCGTGGCGGTCACCGTGTACGAGCCGGGCGCGATGTCGACAAAGAGAGCGGTACCACCGGTGGTGGTCTGGACCGCGCCGAGCTCCTTGATGGTCACCTTCGCGTCGTCGACAGCGACTCCACCGTCGGTCACCTTCACTTTGAGCACCACCTTCGAATAGGTGAGAGCCACCGTCAGCGAGGTTGGGGCGGTCACGTCGTCGGCGTTGTTGTGTCCTTCGGTGAACGGGTCGGCGGAGTCGTGTGGAGTCGCGGACACCAGGATGGCTGCGTCCTTGTCGACGATCGGCCGCGACCCGGCCGGAACGTCAATGGTGGTCGCTGTTTTCGGGATGGTGACCTGAGTGGCCCAGCTGGTGGACGTGAAGGTTCCGTGGGTCACCGTCGCTTTGACGTCGACGAGCCGGCTGTCGGACGGGCGATCTGTGACCTTGTCGGTCATCGTGGGCGTGACGGTGAACCCAGCGAAGGTCACCGACGGGCTGGCCACCGATGCGTCGATGACCTGCGGTGCCATCTGCAGGGTCGTGTCTCCGCTCGTGGTGGAGGAGACCGTGACGGTGGTGCCCGACTTCGGAGCCGCACACAGGGTTGCCACACCGCTGGTGATCGTTTGGGTGACGGCGCCCGCGGCGGCGACCTGGTACCCGCTGGCATTGCTGCCGTCCACGGTCATCTGGACCGCGACGGGCACCGTCGGGGCGGCGAGCTTCATGCTCGCGTTCTGGCTGTAGGGGGCACTCGTCTTGCCTGCGGCGGTGCTGTCGAAGCTGAGGACGGCCGCGCCCGGGATCGTCCAGCCCGCGGCGATGCCGACCGGCGTCACCTGATAATTGCCCAGGGGCAGATAGGCGTAGCCGATTGCGGTTCCGGATCCGTCAAGGTTGTTCGTCACCTGGGCGGAGATGGTGGGACCGTCGGTCCTGCCTTTCGGGTTCACTTGCAAGGCCATTGTTTGCGACGCCGGCGGCGTGGACTTCTGGCACGTGTTGGCGTCCCAGGTCACTGTCACCGTGGCCATGAACTGTGGCAGGGTCATCTCCGCGGTCGCGGTGGCGATGGGGTTCTCGCCCACGGTGAGATCGGGCACGGTGATCGTGCCGGGATTCAGGTCGGTGGCGAACGGGGCGTTCGACTGATTGGTCAGCGTGCCCGTCCACGTACCGGTGGGCAACCCGGTGTCCGTCACCGCCGCCGTGTACTTCCCGTTGACCAGGGACAGCGCGAGGTTCGAAAAACTGGAGTCACCGAACGGGTTGGGAGTGGGAGTGAGCGCGAGCCTCGCGCTGCTCAGGTCGGGCACGGTGCCGGTCGTGGGAATGGGAGCAGCCGTGGAGACGACGCTTATCGTGGCCAAGCGGGCCGCCCGGGCGCTCAATGTGACGCTGGTCAGTTGCGGTGCCAGGGTCGAGTCAATGCTGATCTTGGCCGAGACGGCACTCTGATATCCATCGTGCTCGCCGACCAGGTAGTAGTACCCGTCCGGCACGGCCAGGAAGGTGACCTGGCCCTTGGTGGCGTCGACCGTGTACACGCCGGCCTTGCTGGCGCCGTGCGCGTCCGCGGTCATGGGCTGCCCGTTGGCGTCGTTCGCCACCTGGGTCATGTCGTTGCCCGGGGCCAGCAGCAGCGTTGTGGAGTCGGTGGGCACTGCTCCGTGAGGCATGCTGACCTGGAACTTCTGGGCACTGAACCGCTCGTCCAGGGTCAGCGGCAGGAGCACGGTCTTGGCGTCGGTCGGTACGAGCGTCACCGTTGTCGTGAAGCTGCGGTAGGTCGACGTCGATGACGTCACGTCGACCGTGTACGCCCCCGGATACACCCTGCCGAACACCAGGTGCCCATTGCCCGGCGCAGGATTACCCGGCTCGACCGAGACCCCGCTGGCACTGCTGCCCGTGCCGCACGTGTAGGTGTCTTTGCCGCCTGCATCCTTCCCCTCCGGGGTGATCACACAGACCACCGAGTAGTTGCCACTTCCGTAAAGCCGGATCGTGACCGGGACCAGCACGTCGGCGAGGTCGATTTGGGGATGGACCTCCAGATCGACCGCCTTGGCGGTGAGTTGGATCTGCAGCACGCGGGTGCCCGGCGTGGTCGTCGAATTCACCATGGTCAGCGCCGAGTTGGACTTGACGGAGATCGCGTGGCCCGGGGCCGCGCCGACCATGATCACCGCATTGCTGGCGGCGGTCAACGGGGTGTAGCCGGTCCCGCTGGCCAGCACCTGGTAGTCACCTTGGGTCAAACCCAGGTCGGACACGGTTCCGGTGATCGAGAACGCGCCGGTGTTGTCTGCCTGCGCCTTGAACACGGGACCGGCGGCCACCCCGTTGGTGATTTGCTGCAGGCTCACGTTGGCGTACGAAATCGAGTTGGCCGTGCCCTGGAGAGGGACGACTCCCTGGACCACGCCGGCGACCCGGCCCAAAGGATCCATGGTGACCGTGCACATGGTGATGGTGCTTCCGACGATCACTTGAAGCCCGGTTTCGCCCGCGCCGGCGCAGCTCACCGAGGTGCTGGAACTGTCCAGAGGACCGGGAGGACTGGTCGGTGTGGGGGGAATGACGATGAATCCGGCCGCACGAACGTCGATGGTGTATCCCGTGCCGGGAGCGAGATTGCCGAAGTCGAGGACGTTCGACGTGGTCGGTGCGCTCACCGTGCTGGAACTGATACCACTCCCGGCCAGGGTGACCTGGGCCCCGTAGATCGGGGGATTGCCGGTCGCGCTGGACACGAAGGTCAGCTGCAGGTCGCTGGCCGAGGTCAAGGTCAGCGTGGGTAGCTGGCACACCGGTGCACTCCCATCGGTGGCCCCCTGGCATTCGAACCGCACGCTGCTGCCGGTCCGGCCGGGAGCGGACACCGACACCTGATAGATGCCGGGGACGACCACGTTGGTCAGTCCGTTCTGCGTCCAGGTCAAAGCGTGGGTGGTGGCATCCACGGTGAGGGTGACACCTGGCGCATCCGAGGCCTGCGGGTTGACGTTGAAGGAGGCGTCGTCGGTCGAGGCCAACGACGGGTAAAGGGTGACGGAGCCCCGGAAGGTTGGGTCGGGGTTCAGGACGATCGCCGGGGCGCAGACAAGCCCCGGATCGCACTTCACCGTGGTCGTACCGATCTGGTAGCCGGGGATCGATACCGAGATCGAGTACGTGCCCGGCTGAGTGATCGGCGCGGACGTGGACAGGGTTGGATCGCTCCACGCGAGATTGGCGGAGTTGCCTGTGGTGTCGGCCTTCCACGGAATGGTGATCGACAGTGATCCGGCCCCGGCCGGGCGAGCCGTGATGGCCACGGTCGCCTGGCTCCAGTCCACCTCCGCCGCCGTTCCGAAGACCTTCACCGAGCCGCCACCGGTCGGGAATTCGAGCAGGTTGACCGTGCCCAGATCGCAGACCCCGCCTGTGTCCTTCTCGGTCTGCCCCGGCAATGTGACGAAGCAGTGCAGATCACCCGAGGCAACCGCCCGAACCGAGAACGACACGTTGACCGGGACGTAATTGGGGCCGGCCAGGCGCAGGGTGTAGCTGCCGGGAAGCACCAGGCCGGCGCGTGCCGCATTGGTGTCAGTCCAGGTCAGGGTGCCGGCTGGACCGGTGGCAGGAGGGACGGGAGGGCCCGTTTGGACGCCGACGGAGACCGTTGACTGGCCGGTGGTGATCGATGCTGTCGCGCCCGCGAGATCGGCGGTGTCGACCTGGGAATCGACGCTGCGGGTCATGGTGAGAGTGCCGCTGAAGGTGGGAATTGCGCGCATGCTGGCCTGAAACGCCTGGCAACCGCCGGGCCCGACCGGATCGGCGTAGTCCGCCCCGCAGTTCACGGCGACGGTCTGGTCCTGGTAGCCGGCAATGGAGACGGTGAACACGTACTGGCCCGGCCGGGCCAGACCGCCCGGACCGGCGCTGTTCTCGGCGGCGGCCAACGAGGTGTCGCTGAATACGATGTGGCCGGAGGCGGGGTCGGGCACGGTGACCGTCACCGTGCCTACGCCGGCAGGCACGCTGACCACCGCCACGTTCACCGCGGACACGGGGCCTGCGCCGGTCGGCAGGATGATTCCGCCGCCTGCGGGGTTCTGCACCGACGGGAACTGGTTCAGCGCCGCGGCGGCGGATTGGCGGGTGGTCGGGGTGTCGACGATTGCGCACGGCTGGCCCAACCCGCAGAAAACCCAGAAGGTCGAGGTCACATACCCGAGCTTGCGGGCCTGCAACTGATAGGTGCCGGGTACCGCTTGATTCGGGGTCGAAAGGCTGCCGTCCTGCCATTGCAGCTGCGCGTTGTCGGTCAGGCCGCTGGCGACCGTCACGGTCACGGCGCCGGCCCCGGCGGGCTTTTGAATGGTCTGGAACACCACGCCGGTGCTGCTGTGAGTGGTCACGCCGTCGCCGTTGATGGCGATCGAGAGCTTGCTGGCGTCGGAGGTCTGCGCGTTGAGCACGGCCGTCGGGATCACGTGCACCGGACCGGCTGCCCCGACGAGGAGCGGAAACGCGGCCGACGCCTGGGTCTGAGCAGTCGCGTCGGCCTGAACGGTGATCGGATAGGCCTGCAACGGCAGCACCATGGCGGTGGATCCGGTGGTGAAGGTCCGTCCGGCGCAGGGTCCGGAGGTGGCCTTCACCGAACCGGCGACGGGCAGGACGGCATAACAGCCGTTGCCGTCGGTGACCGCCGTGGCCGAACCGGAGGCCGGCGAGATGCCGGTGAACCCGACCGTCCCGGTCACGTGCACCACCGTGCCGGCCTGAACCGGGGTGGCCACACCGTCCACGTTGACCGCCAATCGACCCACCGCGGCCCCGATCTGCCGGGTCAGGACCAGGGACACAGCGACCGTCTGGTTGAGACCAATGGTGACCAGGTCGGCGCGGTCGGATCCGGCTGCGCCGGTGGCGGTGGCGGTGTAGACACTGGCCGGCAGTCCGGTCAATAGAGCGATCCCGCCAGTCGCTGTCGTGGCCCGGCGGGTCACTCCGACCCCCAGCAGGGTGACCTGCGCTCCCAACACGGGCGTCACGGCCAGGTTGTTCAGATTCGGCGCCAGCACTGTCACCGTGGCTCGGCCCAGCCGGTCCAGGACCGGTTCGTAGTCATAGTCCTGGGCCAGCCCGAGTTGTACCAGCAGGGGAATGGTCTGCAGGTATTCCGGATCGGTGGGCAGCACCACGACTGTGTAGCCGCCGTGCATCAGCCCCATGATCTTGTAGCTGCCGTCGCCTTGGGTGAGTGTGCAACGCGCCTGTGCGTTGGTGGTGGTGCAGGTGCCGTCGCCCCTGATGGCGCAGGTCGTGGGCACTTTCCCGCCGCCGCTGGGTAGAGCGATCACGCAGCTCGACGAGATCGGAGTGCCGACCTTGGTGGTCACCTTCCCGTCGATCCGAGCCAGGGGTTGCAGGGCGACCTGGGGTGCGGGCACCAGCGCACTCTGGGCCACCTGTACCTGGGTGGTCGCCGGCTCGTAACCGGGTGCGGAATAAGTGACCGTGTACAGACCTGCCGACAGCCCCGGCACATGGGGGTCGTCCAGGCGCGGAATGGTGTAGTCCTGCCCGCCCGAAGTGGCCTTGGCCAGGGTGCCCGACGTGGGGGTGATAGGAACGGTGACGGTCAGGAGGCAGGGCTGCGGGTGTTTGCTCGACGCGTCGGCGGCCTGATCGCAGTCCAGTGGTCCCTGGCTCCGGGCATCCACGACAAATCCCCGGATGTGCGATTTGGTCGGCAGTTCCGTGTCCGGCGCCGAGGTCATGACCAAGTTCTGGGTGGTGGTGCCGGCCGCCGTGACCACCACCGTGGCCGACGTCTGACGCCAACCGAACAACGACCCGGTGAGCACGTAGACCCCGGGTGCGACCCCGCTGAACTCGAAGCGGCCGGCAGTCGGCGACGACGCCGTCATGGTCTTGAACGAGGTCGCATTCCCCACCAGGGTCAGGCCCGCACCGACCACCCCCGTCTCTCCGGTCCTGGGATCTCTGATCGGGCGACCCTGGGCGTCCACCCCGCTGACCAGACCGATCACGGTTCCGTCCGATCGGGTGAGCGACAGATCCACCGTGGCCTCAGAGGCTCCGGCGGCCAGGGTGACGGACTGGGCCTGGGAGGCGTAGCCGTCGGCGGTGACGCTGACCGTGTAGCTGCCGGGCACCGGCAGGTCGGGCAGGACGTATCGGCCGACCGGGCCGGTGGTCACCGTGGTGGCCGTGCGGGTGGTGGTCACACCCTGG
Source organism: Nakamurella sp. (assembly GCA_965277905.1). GTDB lineage: Bacteria > Actinomycetota > Actinomycetes > Mycobacteriales > Nakamurellaceae > Nakamurella. The sequence goes on along the minus strand of CBDIDW010000006.1, from coordinate 1,293,797 downwards.
CTGGTGCCGGTGGCGGTGACGGTGACGCCGCCCAGACCGCCGAACCGGCCCAGGGAGTTCCAGCCGGTCACGGTTCCATTGATCTGGGCCACTCCGGACGCCAGGCTGAAGTCCGCCGTGCCCTTGCCCCCGGCGGCCAACGACACCAACCGCGACTCGGCGCCCAGGCCCGGGGTGGTCACCGTGACCAGATACGAGCCCGGGGTCGAGAGGCCGTTCACCGACCAGCTTCCCGGTGTTCCCGACGTTCCCGCGGAGACGGTTGAGGTGGTTAGCGTGACGGTGCCGTCGGTGACCGAGACGGTGGCCGCACCGACCGCTCCGTTCGGGCCGGTGACGGTGCCGGACAGACTGCCGTCGCCCGGCTTCATGGTGATCTTCAGCGCGGCCGCGCCGGCCAGCTGCGATGAGTCCACGATGTAGCGCTGCACCGTGTAGCCGGGCAGCGAGGCGATCAGCAGGTAGTAACCCGGCGAGGTCACGTTCCCGAACGAAAAGCTGCCGTCTCGCAGGGTTGTGGTGGATTTGACCTGACTGACCAGACCCGGGTCCCCGAGCAGGACCGCCGACTCGGGGATCTTCCCGATGGCGCCGCCCTGGGCGTCGCGCAGGTGCTGGGCGGTGCTGGTGTCGCCGGGCACCGCGGCCGCGCCGGTGTCGACCGCGTCGACCAGGCTGCTCGGTTCCAGCGTGACCGTGACCCCGGAGATGTTCGGACCCGACACCAACCCGGTCAACCGAGCGGCCGCGGCGGAATTGTCGGTGGACCCACTGCCGGTTCCGGCCGAGCCGCCCGACCCGGCGCCGGCGCTACCCGGGGCCGCCGAGCCGCCGCCGGATCCCGACCCACCGCCCGAGCCGGACCCGCCGCCCGAGCCGGACCCGCCGCCCGAGCCGGACCCGCCGCCGGACCCCGACCCGCCGCCGGACCCCGACCCCGACCCGCCGCCCGACCCGGTCCCACCGGTCGTCACCGGGGCGCCGGAGCCACTGGACCCACCGTCGCCCGGGGCGGCGCTGGAGGGCACCGACGCCCCGGGGGCCAGCGCAGCACTGCCCCCGCTGTCCGACTCCCGGGCCGAGAAATCATGCGAGAGCTTGGGAATCACGATGAGGGCGGCTGCGGCCCAGACCGCGAGAACCACCGCCACGGCCAGCAGGGCCGACACCTTGCCGCCGATCAGGGCCTTGGACCGCACGGTCCCCTCGACGAACTGGGGCGCGCCCAGACCGCGGGCGATGACGGAGAAGGTGTGCGTGCGATCCGCGCCGATCAGCCGCGGTCGGGCCACCCGGACCCGCCCGGGCACCGTGACCGTGAGGCCCGGCCCGACCACCACCCGGGCCGCACCGAGCTCGATGGCCGCTCCCTGCGCCGCCCGTCCGGTCAGGGCGAACTCACGTTCGGCCGTGCCGGGGTTGCTGATCTGCACCCGGATCCGCCGGGAGAACACGGCCGAGGGCATCTGCGGGGTCACCGTCATGGTGATCCGCTCACGCGCATCGACGACCAGGACCGCCTCGGCCACGCCCAGCAGCGCGGCGCCGCCACCGATCGGGCTGGCCTGGACCGCAACCGTGAAGGGGTATCGGGCGCCCAGGGCGCCCTTCTCCGGTTCGATCATCAGGGTGAAGCGTTGGGTCTCGCCCGGACCCACCGGACCCAACCGGGACGGCATCGGGACCCAGCTGGACACCAGACCCAGGACCGTCACCGTCAGGTCCGCCGGCGTGAGCCCCCGGTGGGCCACGGTCACGTCGATCAGGACCGGTGTGCCGGCGCCGGTCCGGATCACCTCCGGCAACGTCACCACCGGAGCGAACGGCATCCGTGCGCCCGGGCCGCCGGGTTCAGTCGCGCTCATCTGACCCCCGTGCTCGTCGGGGCACTCGGGGCCGTCGCCGACGCGCTCGGAGCGGGGGCGACGACCGAGGGGGCGCTGGCGGCGGCGGTCGGGGTCGCGGAGCCGACGGCCAGATTGATGGTGATCTCCTTGCTCGCTTCCAGGACGACGGTGGTAGAGCCCAAGGCGCCGGCGGTGGCGCTGCGCACCTCGATCACGTACGCCTGGGGCGCGTCGACGTTGGCGAAGGAATACTGACCGTTCGCGTCCGTGGTGGTGGTCAGGTACACCTGCGCCGGGTACTGCGCTGACTGGTAGAGCAGGACCTGCAGGCCGAGTGGGGTGCCGCTGCCCAGCAGCGTGACGGTGCCGGTGATGGAGGCCGGCGGGATCATCACCGGGTTCTCGGTCATGATCTGGCCGGCCGAGACGGTGATGATCACGGTGGTCGGTGACGTGCCCTTGCGGCTGGCCGACAGGGTGTACGTACCCGGCACCACACCGGTGATCGCGTACCGCCCGAGCTGATTGGACGGCAGCGAGGCGCTGGTCACCGTGTAGGTCTGGGTGCCGGAGGCGAGCGTGACCTCGGCCTCGCCCACGGCCGACACCGCCCCGGTCGAGCTGCGTTGGGACACCACTCCGGTGACCACCGCGGTGGCCGAGGCCATAGCCACGTTCACACCGCTGCCGGTCGCCGCGCCGCCCACCACCTGCCCGGTCGAATCCAGCGATACGGCCACGGTCTGCGAGAGCAGGTCGCTACGCGAGAACGTCACCGTGTAGACGCCGGGCAGGGCCAGGTTCGCCACCTGCCAGGCGCCGGCGTTGACGGCGGACTGGGTCACCGTGGTGACCGGGGTGGTGCCCCCGGTGATGGTCACGCTCACCCCCGGGGCCGGCGAGTTGTCGGCCAGCAGGGTGACCTTCCCCGACAACGTCCCGAAAGCCGGGGCCAGGGTGAACCGCAGGTTGCTCAGCTGCTGCCCGGACGCCAGGGTGACCGTGGACGACTGGGTCGCGTACCCGGTGGCCGTGACGGTCAGCGTGTAGGTGGCCGGGGTGACCAGGCTGCGCAGGGCGAAGAAGCCGGGCGTCCCGGCGGTGACCGATACCGTCTTGACCGAGGTCGAGCCGTCCGTGGCGGTGATGACCGCGCCGCCCAGCGGGCCAGCGGAACCGTACACAGCGCCCGATACGGAACCGTCACCGGTGCGCAGCCGGAGCAACACGTCCTTGCGCGATTCGCCGCCGGCCAGGTCGATCAGCTGCGTGGTCGAGGCGTACCCGGACTTGGAGACGGTCATTTGGTAGACGTTGGGCGACGGGACCGCGTCCAGGGTGAAGGTGCCGTCCGAGCCAATGGGCGCGGTCATCACGGTGGCGCCCGGAGTGGCGCTCAAGGGCGCGGTCCCGTTGGCCGCGGCCGCCGACGGCGCCGGGCTGACCGGCGCCGGTGCGGCGGCGGTCCTGGGCGCGGTGGGCGGGGCGGGACCGCTGGTCACCCCGCCGACGGTGATGCCCGGCCGAGTGGAGGGCGGGGTGGTCGGCGCTCCGCTGCGGGGGAGGTCGGACAGGGGCACGCTCAGGGTCAGCACCGCCCCGGCCACGTCGTCCCCCACCACCTGCCCGGAGATGATCCCGGGCAAGCCACCGAGGGCGATCGACAATCCGCCCGCCTTCTGCCCGACCTGCAGGTCCACCGGGCTGGCGTCGGTGGCGGTCAGAGCGTGCGGGTACCAGACCTCGGCAAACCCCGGCGCCCGGAACCGGAGCTTGTAGGAGCCCGCGGCCAGCCCGGTGACCTGCCAGTTCCCCACGGCGTCGGTGGCCGTACTGGTCAACGGCGAGCCCAGCGCGGCGGCGGCGAACACCTCGACGGTGACGTTGGCGGCCGGCGCGGCGTCGGACAGCTGCTTGATCGTGCCGGCCATGGCCGAGGTGCCGGTGGGCGTGCCCGACTGGCGGGCCGCGGCCACCTGGATGGCCAGGTTGCGATCCGCCTGGGACACGCCGACCAGTTTGGCCAGCGCGATGGTGATCACGGTCGCGAACACGCTCACCGCCAGCAGCAAGGAGAGCAGCGAGAGCGCACCGCGGCCCAGCCGGGGCTTTTGCAGCATGGTGCCGTTGGCCAGCGGTTCGATCGGCTCCGGCGGTGCGGTCGCGGGCAGATCGGCGGGCGGTTCCGGGGGTAGGGCGAGCGCGAACGGCCGGGCCACCGGCGACCCGAACCAGCGTCGCCGGGCCGTGGTCCGCAGTTCGGCCACCGCGTTCTCACCCGGCGCCAGGGCCACCACGGGCGGGTCGAAGGCGAACCGGATCCTGGCCTCGGGATCGACACCGATGGGCGACACCGGCATCTCGACGTTGCCGGTGTTCTCGATCATGATGCTGAACCGGCCGGTCTTCCCGCAGATCACGGTCATCGGCGACAGCGCCATCTTGACCGCGGAATGGGCCGGCACGACCAGGTCCACCTCGGCCACCGCAATGGCCTCGGGCGGGGTGAGTTCGCGCACCTGGACGGCGATCCGGCGATCGCCCGCGCCCAGGCCGTGGGGCACCGTGATCATGATCGGCACGGTCTGGCTGGTGTCCGGGAAGAGCGAGATCTCCTCGCTGGTCAGGTGCACCCAGGACGGGTCGGCGCCCAGGATCCGCAGCCGGTAGCCGCCGATGACCGCACCGGTGTTGGTGACCGTGACCGAGAGCTGCAGGGGCATGCCCTCGACGAGCTCGATCCGGGGTGGGTCGATCTGTACGCGCATGCTCACCCCGCCCCGGGCAGCGGGAAGTCGACCGTGCCGGACTGGCCGGCCGTGACGGTGACCAGGATGGTCCGGGCGATGCCGTTGGCGCTGGTCGCGGTCACGGTATAGATGCCGGCCGGGAGCTTGTCGAGCACATAGCCACCGGCCGGTGAACCGCCCGAGGCCGGCGTCGAACTGACCGTCCACTTCTTGCTGCCGTCGGTGGCCACCACCGTCGCGTCGACCACCGGTTGCCCCGATGAGTCGCGCACCTGGCCGCTGATCCGGCCGAGCGCGCTGGACATGATCACGCTCAAGGCGGGCGGCGCACCGTTCGCGGTCAGCACCAGGGGCACCGTCGTGGTGGTGTAGCCGGCCAGGGTGAAGGTCAGGGTGTACGAGCCGGGAGACGGCAGCCCGTCCAGGCTGAACGATCCGACCGTGCCGACCGTGAGGGTGGTACTGGTCGGGGGGTTGACGACGCCGCCGACGGTGATGACCGCGCCGCCCAGGCCCGTCCCGGTGGGGTCGACCAATTGCCCGCTCACCGTTCCGGTGCCCTTGGTCATCGAGTAATTCCCAGTGGTGGCGTTCTGGCCGGCGCGCAGGTCGACCACCTCGGTGGTGGTGCCGTACCCACCCAGCGAGAAGGTCAGCACATACGTGGCCGGGGTGGGCACGTTGCCCAGGTCGAAGTGCCCGACCAGGCCGCTGGTCGGGGTGCCGGTGGTGATGGTCTTGCCGTTGACGGTGGTGGTCACGGTGACCCCGCCGAGCGGCTGGCCCTGCGAGCTCACCGTCCCGGCCAGCCGCCCGGGGCCGGCCGCGATGGGGATGGCCGGCTGGTAGCGGGTGGCCCCGGCGAGCACGTTCGTCTGCACCACCGACGACTGGAAGCCGGTGGCCTCCACGGAGATCTGGTAGTCCTCGGGGGCGGCCAGGTTCTTCACCGCGAACCGGCCGGCCGCGTCGGTCTTGGTCGTGGCCACGAGCGTGGTCTGCCTGGGGCCGGACATCGAGATGATCTTGATGGTGGCGGTGACCGCGGTCTGATTGCCACCGACGTCGATCGACCCGCTGATGGCGGCGGGTTTTCCGGCGATGACCGCGTCGATACCGGAGGTGACCAGGCCGGCGTTCACCTGCTGGGTGCTGATCAGCGTGGGTTTCTTGGTCAGGGTGACGAATCCCGATCCCGTGAAGCGCACCTGGTACAGGCCGGGGAACAACCCCGGGATCGAATAACTGCCGTCCGCCTGGGTGGCCGCGGAGGCCATGTTCTCGGTACCGCCGTCGGACTTGATCCGCAGCGCCTCGACCAGGATCCGGCCGACGGCCGAGTTGTCACTGGCCGCGCGCACGGTTCCGGTCAGCGTGCCGCCGACGCCGGCCGGCATGGCCCCATCCTTGGGCAGCGCCCCGCCCGGCGGGTTGCCGCCGCCGTTGTCGGGCGCGACGGTGACCGGGCTGGTTCCGGCCGACCCGCTGACGTCCGGCCCGGTGTCGGCGGCCAGGGTGGGGCCGGCGCCCGGCAGCCTGGCGCTGGCGAAGAACGAGGCCGGCGCGCTCTTGGTCAGCGGGTCGCCGGCGAAGACCTGACCGATGCCGAACAGGAAGACCGCGGCCCAGCCGCCGATGATGGCGAGCAGGATCATCGCGGTGAGCACGCCCCGGGTCACCCAGGGCCGATGCCGCAGGGTGATGGGCAGGGCCGCGGTGATCGGGTCGGTGGCCGTGCCCGCGACCCCGTCCTCGGGGTCGCCCTCGCCCTCGTGCTCCGGCTCGGGCAGCAGCACCGGACCCGACGCGATCGGGCCCGCGGTGTCGTCGGTCGCCGGCAGGGACTGCAACGACCCGATCGGCCGGGCCGCGGCGGTCACCGTCAGGGGCCGGTCCAGGTCCGAGCCCAAGAGGTAACGGGGGGCCTTGACCACGACGTACACGTCGGCTCCGGCGGCCGGGGCCACGGTCAGCACGGCCGGCCTGAGCACCACGCCGAGCGCTCGTTCCGGGTCGCCGGCGGCCAGATTGACGTCCAGACCGACGTTGCCCCGGTTGGCCACGGTGACCAGGAACCGGCCCGTTCGCCGGGTCCGGATCAACTGCGGTCGGCTCGACAGCGACACCGACGGCACCTCAGGCACCACGATCTCGAGGTCCACGTACTCCGGCGGGATGCCCGGCTGCCGCGAGGCCACGGCGATCGTCATCTGGTGCCGGCCGGCCGGGAAGCTGCGCGGCATCCCGATGGTCAGCGTGATCCGGCCGGTGGCGTCGGGGAACAGCGGCAGCACAGCCGGCGACGAGGACACCTGACTCTCGGCCAGACCGACCACCCGGGCGGTGATCCCGTCGATCACTCCGCCGGTGTTGGCCACATCCAGGACGACATCGGCATGTTCCCCCGGGGCGATGCTGAGGGAGGCGGTCGAGCTACGGACGCGCATACGCGTCCGGCAGACCGTGGGGGGCGGCGTCTCTGGGGATCGGGGCCAGCAGCCGCCGCACCCGCTCCACGTTCGGAGCCAGATCCTCGTAGGGCAGAGCATCACCCGCGGTGGTGACGACCAACTCGAAGGACGGCTTGATGGTGCCGCCCACGGTCGACCAGATGTCCTTGGCCCGGTTGTTGTCGTGGGGGGCCACGGCCAATTGCACGGTGGAGGTCATGCCCGAGGGCAGGTGTTGCGATGGCAGCACTTGATTGTTCAGGAAGCAGAGCAGCACATCGCCGATCAATTGATGCTCGTCCCGGACGGTGCCGGCCCAGCCGCTGACCAGATAGTTCAACTGCAGCATGGGCAGTTGTGGCCGGCGCTGGCTCCGCCCGTCCACGACCCGGTCGTGAGCCGGCCGCGGCGGCTGCGGCGAGCGTCCGGCGCCGAACAGGAACAGATTCACCGTGATCCGGTTCAGTTGCGCCGACCAGGTCCCCGAGGGCGAGTCGAAGGAGACGTCGCCGATCTCCTCCGGCAGCGGCAGTGCCTCGCGGACAAGGGTTTCCAGTCCACCGTCGATCGTGGTGATGATCATCTCAGGACGGACTCCGGGCGGGCGACGAAGGCAGACGGATGAACGGGTTCCGGCCACCCGATGTGGCCGTCGCGGCACGCCGAGCGACCGCGCCCCCCACGATGACGGTTCTGGGGGCTGCCGTCCAGCGCCCTCTGCCGATCGCACCGGGGCGCGATTCGCCGCCAATTTCACCCGGAGTGATCAGGAGGAATCGGACGAGCGCAAGCTGGCCCGTCCGGGACCACGGATTGACCCGAATGCGGTGCCGATGGGCTGGTCATCACCCCCGCCTGCGGCAGTCTGAGTGATCCGTTGGGCGCGTTTTCAGGCTATAGCGTGAATTTTTCGCCACAAGGAGTGGGCGGATTGACGGGCCTGTTCCGGGCCGCGCGGCGCGGGTGGTCAAGATCCGCGCGGACCGCCGTTTCGGTCAGCGATTGTCCTTGCGGGCTTGCCGTCGGGCGCCGGCTGCGGCCGAGCTCGCAACCCGCTTCCGACGAACCGGGCTGGTGTCCCGGCGGTCGTCGTTGCGGTCGGCCGGAGTCGCGACCCGGTTCGTCCCGGAGGACGTGGCCGGCGCACCGCCCGACCCTCGAGCCGCGGCCAAACGTTCCTCACGCAACGCCGTGGCGCTGTCCCGGGCGGCCTTCGCCACTCGCCGACTGACGCGGGCCAGGGCATCTTCGAGGGCCTCGGTCCGGTCCCGGTGTTTCTGGTTCATTCCCCGGGCGCCACCCCGGGAGCCGGTGCGCGCGACCCGCTCGGCGGCCGACCGCCGGTAGTTCTTCAGATGTTTGGTCCGCGCCCGCCGGACCCGGGCATGCAGTGCGAGCAACTCCTCCTCGTCCAGCGCCTTGAGTTCAGCGGGACGAGTCTCCCTGAGCAGGGACTGGTCTTTCTCGCTCAGCGAGCGCAACACCGACTTCTTCATGAATTTCCTCCGCTGTCCACGGTCAGGCTGCTCAGGGGACGATAACCGTGGGCACCGAACTGCGCCGGCTGGTTCGTCAGTTACGGGAATCGCGTTCGGCCAGGAAGGCCTCGAACTGGGCGCCCAGTTCGTCCGCGGTCGGCAGCGGCGCCGACTGGGCCAGCAGGCCGCGGCCGGTGGCCGAGACGAACGCGTCGTACTGCTCCTCCAGGGCCTTGACCACCTCGGCCACTTCGGAGTTCTCGGCCACCTGGGTCTGCAACTGCTCGGCCACCTTGGCCGCCGCCTCGTCCAGACCGCTGGTCGGCAGGAGGAGCCCGGCCGAATCGGCCAATGCCTGGATCAGGGTGCGTGCGGTCTCCGGGTACTCCGAGCGAGCCACGTAGTGCGGCACGTGGGCGGCGAAGCCGAGGGCGTCCCGGCCGGCTTGGCCGAACCGATACTCCAGCAGTCCGGTGGCGTGGCCCGGAACCCCGATGGTGCCGATCCAGTCCTGATGACCGGTCGTCGCCAGAAGTTCCGGGCGGGTGGCGTGGCTGGACATGCCGGTCGGTCGGGTGTGCGGGACGCCCATCGGGATGGCCATCAGACCCACGGTGAGCCGGACCTGCAGCCGATCGGCGATCTGTCCGACCGCGGTGACGAACCGCTCCCACATGACGTCCGGCTCCGGACCGGTGAGCAGCAGGAAAGGCGTGCCGGCTTCGTCGGTCACCCGGTGCAGCAGGAGTTCCGGGGTGTCGTAGTCGGTGAAGGTGTTCTGCGCGAAGGTGAGCGTGGGCCGGCGCGAGCGGTAGTCCAGCAGCATGTCGGTGTCGAAGGTGGCGACCACTTCGTGCGGCAGGGTCTTCAGCAGGTGGGCGACGGCCAGGCTGACCCCCGACCCGGCATCGACGTACCCGTCCAGCCCGTGCACCAGCACCGGCTCGCCCAGACCGTCCAACGCGGACGTCTCCAGGTGCAGCTGGTAGAGCTCGGCCGGTTCCATGTGTCCATTCTGCCCCGCCCTTCCCCCGGGCCGAGATGATCAGCCGAAGACGATGGTCCGGCGACCGTCGAGCAACACCCGGTCCTCCAGGTGAGCCTGGAGACCTCGCGCCAGCACGAACTTCTCGATGTCGCGGCCGCGCCGGGCCATCTCCGCGGCGGTGTCCGAATGGTTGACCCGGATCACGTCCTGCTCGATGATCGGGCCGTCGTCGAGCTCCGGAGTGACGTAGTGGCAGGTCGCGCCGATGATCTTCACCCCGCGCTGGTGGGCCTGCTGGTACGGCCGGGCACCGGCGAACGAGGGCAAGAAACCGTGGTGGATGTTGATCAACCTCCCTGTCCAGGCCTGGCACAGCCACGGCGGCACCACCTGCATGAACCGGGCCAGCACGATCGCGTCCGGCTCGATCACGTCCACCTCGTCGCGGATCCGGGCGAACGCCTCGTCCCGGTCGGCCGGGTCGACTTCGATGTGCCGGAAGGGGATCCCGAACATCTGCGCGACCGGGGCCAGCGTCCGATGATTGCCGACCACGACCCCCACCTCGCCCCCGAGCGAGCCCGAGTGCCAGCGGGCCAGCAGTTCGTACAGGCAATGACCGGCGGTCGAGACCAGGATGGCCACCCGCTTCCTGATCTCGGTGTCCACCACCTTGACGTCATCGGCCTGCAGGGTCCGGGCCACCTCGAGAAACCGGGCTCGGAGCTCGTCCACCCCGAACGGCAGCGAGTCCGCCCGGATCACCTGCCGGGTGAAGAAACGGCTGGACTCCGGGTCGGAGTGGTAGGCCGCCTCGACGATCCAGCCCCCGAGCTCGGCCAGGAACCCGGTGATCCGCGCGACGATCCCGGTGGAGTCCGGGCAGGACAGCGTGAGCACGTACCGGCGTTCCTGGGGCTGCATCACGCCGCCCAACCTGCTCCCGTGTTGATCATGGGCTTCGGAACACGACGCACGGCGGGTCGCCGATAGCACGCCGCCTCGATGGTCCTGAACCCCATGATCAACACGAGCGGGGTCGAATCAGGAGGTCAGGGCCGAGGCGGTGTAGGTGGCCTCACGGTTCAGCAGTTCGGTGACCTGCTCGACCACGATCTGCTCGACCTTGGTGCCGAACAGCGGGATGGGCACCGACGCCGCCCCCTGCACGCTCATCACGCTGCCACCGGTGGCCGGCCGCAGCGTGATGGTGCCCTTCAGGCTGGCCGGAGCACCCTTGATGACCACGTTCAGGTCGGCGTCGAACCCGTCCGGAGTGGGACGCCACACCTCGGTCCGCTCGGTCACCGGATCGCCGGGGATCATGGCCGCCACCATCGAGGGCAGGGCCGACGCCGGGATCGACTGACGGGAGACCACGGTCGTCTCGTCGCCGGACGTGTCCAGCCGCACCACCGACGGATCGAGCCCACCGGTGGCCTCGAGCCGACCCTCGAGAAAGGCACGATCGACCAACTTGGCGTGGACGACCTCGGGCGACGCGGGGAAGTCATGGGTGACGGACAGGGCGGTGGGCAAGACGGTCTCCTCCTGCGGTGAGTGGGGCCGCGGTCATCGGGGCACCTCGGTGACATGTCCGAGGGTTCCCTGCGGCCCCTTACTCTGGCACGCGTGCTCCGGCCGGCCGACTTGCCTCCCGTCGCGCCGGTGCGTTTGTCCGAGCTCACGACCCTCGGATTGGGCGGCCCGGCGCGCGGTCTGGTGACCGTCGAGACTCCTGCCGAGCTGCCCGATGCGCTTGCCGACGGTCCCACGCTGATCGTCGGCGGAGGGTCGAATCTGGTGGTCGCGGACGCGGGCGTGGACGCCACCGTGGTCCGGATGGCCATCCCCGGGCTGCGCACCAACGGGGACCTGGTCACCATCGGCGCGGGCGAGGACTGGGACGGTGTGGTCGGTCGGCTCGTCGAGGCCGGCTATTGCGGACTGGCCCCGCTGTCAGGGATTCCCGGGTCGTCGGGCGCCACCCCGGTGCAGAACGTGGGCGCCTACGGCACCGAGCTGTCCGATCTGCTCGACTCGGTCACCGTCTACGACCGGCAGCGCGGCGAGTTCATGAATCTGCCGGCGGAGGCGCTGGGTCTGGGCTACCGCTGCTCGAACCTGCGCGGCTCCGACCGCCGGGTGGTGGTCGAGCTGACGTTGCGACTGGGGCGGGCCCCACGGCCGGTGCGGTACGCCGAACTGGCCCGACGGCTCGGGATCGCGCCGGGCCAGACGGCCCCCGAGCCCGACGTGCGGGCCGCGGTGCTCGCGCTGCGGCGGGCCAAGGGCATGCTCCTCGACCCGGCCGACCCCGACACGCACAGTGTCGGATCGTTCTTCACCAACCCGATCCTGGACGGCCCGGCGCTGGCCCAGACCGATCGGGCCATCAAGTTCAGGCTCGGGCCGGTCGATTACCCGCACTATCCCGCGCCGGGCGGAGCGACGAAGCTGTCAGCGGCCTGGCTCATCGAACGGGCCGGATTCGGCCGCGGCTACCCGCACCCGGCGGCCCGGATCGGAATCTCCACCAAGCACACCCTGGCCCTGGTCAACCGAGGCGGCACCACCGCCGAGCTGCTGACCCTGGCTCGGGACCTGCGTAACGGCGTGCAGTTCGCCTTCGCCGTCGAGCTGCAGCCGGAACCGCTGCTGATCGGTATCAGCCTGTGACCCCTTGCCTGCGTCGGCACACGCTGATCTGATCGCGCAGGTCCTACCGTTGTCTGGTGAGACGCAGAAATCTTCGCACCGGTCGAGCCGCTGTCCTGGTCCTGCTCGGGGTGGCCCTGGTCGCCTCGGCCTGCAGCAGCAAGAGCGACGACACTTCCGTGGTCACGGTGACCACGACCCTGGGTGTGGCCGGATCCGCACCGATCATCACCGCACCGAACCTGACCCCGGGTACGGACGGCTCGGCGGCCGCGCCCAGCACCGCCAGCAGCAGCACCACTGTCAGCACGAACGGTGTGCGGATCACCACCTCGCCCAGGACGGGGTCCAAGAACGTCCCGCCGAACAACCCGGTCAGCGTCTCGGTCTTCTCGGCCAAGATCTCCTCGATGACCCTCAAGGGTGACGACGGCACCACCATCAACGGGGCGCTCTCGGCCGACAAACAGACCTGGACCACCACCGAGCGGCTGAACTACAACACCACCTACACGATGGACGGCGTGGCCACCTCGGTCATCGGCAACGCCCCGGTGCCGATCACCAGCACGCTGACCACGGTCAAGCCGGCCAAGACCATGGGCGTCCAGATCAACATCCCGAACGGCGGGGTGGTCGGGATCGCGGCGCCGATCATCATCACCTTCCTGGGTCAGGTGGCCGACCGGGCCGCGGCCGAGAAGGCGCTGAGCGTGACCACCTCGGCCGGCGCGACGGTCGAGGGTAGTTGGGGGTGGCTGCAGGACGAGGACTTCCAGAGTCTGGGTTACAAGCAGTCTCAGGTGCACTGGCGGCCGACCAAGTCGCCGGCCGGGGCCACCCCGTACTGGCCGGCCGGCACCAAGGTGACCCTGACCGCCAACCTGCGCGGGGTCAACTACGGCGGCGGCGTCTGGGGTCGCGACGATCTGACCAGCGCCTTCTCCGTCCGGCCGAACGCCCTGGTGGTCAAGGCCGACGCCAGCAGCTTCCACCTGGTCGTGCTCTCGGACGACAAGGTCATCCGCAACTACGCCGTCTCCTACGGCAAGGAGTCGGTGCCCGGGCGGGCCACGGTGAACGGCATCCACGTGGTGACCAACAAATATCCGCAGTTCGCGATGTGCAACCCGCAGTTCGACTACTGCAACGCCGAAGAGCTGTGGGCCGTCCGGATCAACAACAACGGTGAGTTCATCCACGAAAACCTCAAGGCGGCCCCGGCGTTCGGCATCGCCAACGTGTCCCACGGCTGCATCAACATGGGCGCCGCCGAGGCCCAGGAGTACTACAACATGGCCATGTACGGCGACCCCGTCGAGGTGACCAACACCGGCGGGCCGCAGATGAGCGAGCAGGACTACATCTACGACTGGAGCTACTCGCCCACCGACTGGAAAGCCCTGTCGGCGCTGGCCTGACCCCCGTTCCCGCGAAGATCAACTTCCCGCCGCGAAGATCAATCTGCCCGAAAACCGGCCAGATCGATCTTCGCGGCGGGAAGTTGATCTTCGCGACAGGCGGCGACTGGGTAACGTCGCAGGCGTGACGGAGGCAGCGGTGCCCGACCCCGGTGCGCCCCGCCCGCGCCGTGTCGCCGTGCTCAGTTTGCACACCTCGCCGCTGGCCCAGCCGGGCACCGGAGATGCCGGCGGGATGAACGTCTACATCGCGCAAACCTCGCGCCGGCTGGCCGAACGCGGCGTGGAGGTGGAGATCTTCACCCGAGCCACCTCGTCCGACCAGCCGCCCGCGTACGCCGCCTGGCCGGGCGTGACCGTCCGGCACGTCATCGCCGGACCCTTCGACGGGCTCGACAAGGACGACCTGCCCGGGCAGCTTTGTTCTTTCGCCGCCGGCGTCATGCGGGCGGAGGCGCGCCGGCCCGCCGGCTTCTACGACCTGGTGCACTCGCACTACTGGCTGTCCGGCCAGGTCGGCTACCTGGTCCGGGATCGCTGGGGGGTGCCCTTGGTGCATTCCGCCCACACCCTGGCCCGGGTCAAGAACGCCGCGATGGCCGGCGATGATCGTCCCGAGCCGGGCGCCCGGGTGTTCGGCGAGGATCAGGTGGTGGCCGAGGCGGACCGACTGGTGGCCAACACGAGCGTGGAGGCGGCGCAGCTGGTCGAGCTCTACGGGGCGACACCGGAGCGCATTGACGTGGTCCCGCCGGGGGTCGACACCCTGGCCTTCCAACCGGGTCCGAGAGACGTCGCTCGGCACGCCCTGGGGCTGGACGCCGGCGAGATCGTGCTCGTGTTCGCGGGCCGGATCCAGCCGCTGAAGGGTCCGGATGTCCTGCTGCGGGCGGCCGCCCAGCTCATCCGCACGTATCCGGACCGGCGCTGGCGGGTGCTGGTGGTCGGCGGGGCGTCCGGCGGAGATGAACATACGATCCGACTGGCCGCGCTGGCCCGCGAACTGGGGCTCGAGCACGCCCTGACCCAGCTCGCGCCGCAACCCCCGGAAGGTCTGCGCACCGTCTTCCAGGCCGCCGACGTGGTCGCCGTGCCCAGCTACAACGAGTCGTTCGGGCTGGTCGCGCTGGAGGCCCAGGCCTGCGGCGCGCCGGTGGTGGCAGCGGCAGTCGGAGGACTGCCGGTGGCGGTTGCGGACGGGGTCACCGGTGTCCTGGTCGACGGGCACGAGCCGGGCGAGTGGGCGCGGGCCCTGGCCGGCGTGGTCCTGCACCCCGACCGGCAACGACGCCTGGCCCTGGCCGCTCCGGCCCAGGCGGCCCGCTTCTCCTGGGAGGTCACCGTGGACGGACTACTGGCCAGCTACGCGCGCGCCCTGGCGCCACGGTGACCGGCGACGAGCTGGCCGCCGCGCTCGATCGCCTCGGCGTGTCCACCCGCCGCGAGGGTGCCGACGCCTTCCTGGTCACACTGCCGGGCGTGCGCCGGCACCGCACCCTGGTCTGGCTGCTGGTCGGGACGCATGAGTTGCTGATCGAGTCCTTCGTCTGCCGTCGGCCGGACGAGAACGACGTCGAGGTCTACCGATATCTGCTGCAGCGCAACGCCAAGCTGCGCACCGTGGCCTACTCGGTCGACCGTGTCGGGGACATCCACCTGGTCGGTCGGCTCGGACTGGGTCCGCTCGCCCATGACCTGGACGCGGAGATCGACACCGTCCTCGGGGTCGTTCTCACCACTGCCGACGAAGATTTCAACCCGATCCTGGAGCGCGGTTTCGCCGGTGCCATCCGGCGGGAATGGGCCTGGCGCACCGACCGCGGCTACTCCCTGCGCAATCTCGAGGCGTTCCGGCACCTGGTCTGATCTCGCCTCGGGCGGGGGGAGCCCGGTGATTGAACCCCGGGGGCACCCGGGAACAGGGCGACGGTCACACTCACGCACCACGTAGGGAGAACGAGATGACCAGCAGCACGGACGTTGCCACCAATGGGCGAGACGTCAAGGACCACGCCACCAGTTCGTTCGCCGATTTCGGCAAGGAGATGTGGGCCTACTTGACCGGCAAAGGTGCGGCAATCAACTACGAGTTCGTCGACATGGCGGTCGAAGTACCGCGCGAGACCGGCCCGGAATCGCCGCGAGCGACTTGGAAGCTGAACGGCACCCTGCGGGTGACCACTGCGGAGAACGCCAGCCGCGGATGACCGGTTCGGTCGGGGACCGGGGCCACTGGTCGCTGGACGCCGACCTGGAGATCAGTGTCGACGGCGTGCCCGCCCGGGTGTCCGGTTCCGGTCGTTCGCTGGACGTGTTCGTCCCCGATCCGGCCCGTTTCGGGCGGAGGGCGTGGCGCGGTTTGCCCGCCGGGGTCGGTTCGCCTCGGTCATTGGCGTCGGCCATGGCCCAACGGGTGGCCGACGAGGGCGTCGCGATCACCGTCCGCGGTCCCCGGTTCCGACTGATGACCGTCGGAGCCGGGACCAATTCGGCCCTCGGTGCGGCCGTTCTCGGATCTCGGCGGGTGTCGTTTCCGGCCCTGACCGGTGGGCTGCGCGCCGTCGCCGGGTTGTCCGTGGGCGGGCTACTTCTTCTGCTCTGGAGTAATCGCCGCCGCGATCGAGGCGCTGTCGTCACCGGATCGTGATTCCGGGCCTGCAACCCGTCCCGCGTGTGGGCCCGTCCACCCGGCAGTGCCGACGCGTCGGGTGCCGGCCGGGTGGAGCAGGGGGCGACCATGGTCGCGAAGACGAAGTCGACCATGGCCATTCGGCCAGGACCCGGAACACGCACGACTGCGTCGCACCTGCGGCGGGCGGTCGTTCTGGCCGCGACGGCGGTGCTCGCCGGCGTAGCCGTCGCCTGTACGTCGTCGAGTTCGGACTCGAGCGCGAGTTCCAGTTCGAGCAGCAGCAGTAGTTCCAGTAGCAGTTCCAGCGACATGTCCAGCGCGGCGGCGGCATCGTCGGCAGCCCCGGCGCCAGGTGCCGGCTCCGACCCCGTGGCCGGTAAGGATGTGGTGGTCGCACCGGCCTCCCGGTCGGTGATCCTGACCGCCACCGTGGCGCTGCGGGTCGACGTGCCCACCACCGGCAAGGGCGCCGACGCCGACAGCGATGCGCAGGTCAGGTCGGTTGCGAACGCTGCCGCCAACGTGCGCGCGCTGACCGGGTCCCAGGGGTACGTGCAGGCCAGCTCCGGCGGCGGCACCGCGGTGACCGTGGTGCTCAGGGTCGCGCCCGGCGACTACGACGGCGTCTTCACCCAGCTGGCCGATCTGGGCGCCATCACCTCGCGGCAGGAGCAGGCCGACGACGTCACCGGACAGTTGGTCGATCTGACCAGCCGGATGAAGACCATGCAGGCCAGCGTGGACCGGATCCGGGTGCTTCTCGCCCAGGCCACCAAGATTCCCGACATCATCTCGATCGAGTCGGAGTTGACGCAGCGCGAGGCAGATCTCGAGTCGCTGGAGAGTCAGCAGAAGGCGCTGTCCGGTCAGGCGGCGCTGTCCACGATCACCGTGCAGATCACCTCACGGCTGACCGGCGTGCCGGTCCCGCCGCCGCCGGCCCCGCCCGCACCGGCCAAGACCGGGTTCGCGGCCGGATTGACCGGCGGCTGGCACGCGCTCAAGGCGTTCGTCAAGGTCGTGCTGCAGATCGCCGGGGCGGTGCTGCCGTTCCTGCCGATGGTGGCGATCGTCGTACTCGCCGTGCTCTGGTACCGCCGTCGCCTGCACCGGCCGACTCCGCCCGCGCACCCGACTCCGTCCTCGGAGTGAGGTCGGGCGGGGTCCGGAACCCGGACATGAGCGGCCACCTGGGTGCGGCAGACTGACCGGCATGACGTCCACGCTGATCCTGCTTCGCCACGGCGAGAGCACCTGGAACTCGTTGAACCTGTTCACCGGCTGGGTGGACGTGCCGTTGTCGGAGAAGGGCCAGGTCGAGGCCGTGCACGGCGGTGAGCTGCTGAAATCGGCGAACCTGCTGCCCGACGTGGTGCACACCTCGGTCTTGCGGCGGGCCATCACCACGGCCAATCTGGCCCTGGATGCAGCCGACCGGCACTGGATCCACGTGCGTCGGACCTGGCGGCTGAACGAGCGGCACTACGGAGATCTGCAGGGCAAGGACAAGAAGCAGACGCTGCAGGAATACGGCGAGGCCCAGTTCATGCTCTGGCGCCGTTCCTACGACACCCCGCCCCCGGAGATCAGCGACACCAACGAGTACTCCCAAGCCGGTGACCCTCGCTATGCCGACCTCGGAGCCGACGCGCCCAAGACCGAATGCCTGGCCGACGTGGTGGTCCGGCTGCAGCCGTACCTGAACGGCCCCATCCGGGATGACCTGGCCAGCGGCAAGACGGTGCTGCTGGCCGCGCACGGGAACTCGCTGCGGGCCGTGGTCAAGCTGCTCGACGGGATCAGCGACCAAGCCATTGCCGCGGTCAACATTCCCACCGGTCAGCCGCTGGCCTACCAGCTCGATGACCAGCTGCGCCCGCTCAAGGCCGGCGGCACCTACCTCGACCCGGCCGCGGCCGCGGCCGCCATCACCGCCGTGGCCAACCAGGGCCGCTGACCCGCGTCGGGAAGGCCACATCTCGCTGCCGGATGAACGAGAAGTGAATCCTGGCCGACGATCGGGACAACGTGCGCCCGAGGGCCTGCGCGGCGGTCGATGGCGCCCGTTGCGGCCCTACCATTCGTGATGTGTCCTGGTTGGGCTATGCGATCGCGGTGCTGGCCGGGGCCGGCATCGGCGTGCTCGTCCTGCGCCGACGCCGCCCGGCCGGAATTTCTTCGATCCCCCCGACGCGGTCGGAACGGCCGGAGCTGGCCGCGGTCGCCCTCGAGCACTCGGCCACCGGACACGTGATCGTCGATGTCCAGGGCCGGGTTCAGTACGCCAACCCCCGGGCGATCGAGCTCGGGGTGGTCCGGGCCGGTGTGGCCGAACCGGCGGTGGTGGCGGCCGCGGCCCGGGCGTCGGCCGGTCACCAGGTGGTCGACATCGAGCTCGTGCCCCGAGCCCGCCCGGGCGAACCGGTGCGCCGCGGCCCGGTCGCCGTGCACGCCGCAGTCCGGTCGATCGGCGAGGGGCTGTTGCTGGTCGCCGCCTCGGACGATACCGAAGCGGCCCGGCTGGAGGCGGTGCGCCGGGACTTCGTGGCCAACGTCTCGCACGAACTCAAGACCCCGGTGGCCGCGATCACCCTGCTGACCGAGGCCATCCTGGACGCGCCTGACGAGCCGGACGTGGTGCGACGCTTCGCCTCCCGGCTCGAACACGAATCGACCCGACTGGCCACCATGGTCGGTGAGCTGATCATGCTGTCCCGACTCCAAGGAGCCGACCCGCTGCCCGACCTGGCCGTGGTCGAGGTCGACGAGCTCATCACCGACGCCGTGCACCGCTCCGCGACGGTGGCCGAACGGGCCGAGATCGCCCTGGTGGTGGCGCCTGCGGGCCGGCTTCAGGTGCTCGGCGACCCGGAGATGCTGGTCGTCGCGCTGACCAACCTGATCGAGAATGCGGTGCACTACTCGGGCTCCGGCACCACCGTCTCGATCAGCTCGGCCGGTCGGCAGGATATGGTCGACATTGCAGTCACTGACCGCGGTCTCGGCATCGCGGCGGAGTTTCAGGACCGGGTGTTCGAGCGGTTCTTCCGGGTCGACCCGGCCCGGTCCCGAGCCACCGGAGGCACCGGGCTGGGACTGGCCATCGTCAAACACGTGGCCGCCAATCACGGCGGGACCGCCTTGGTGTGGTCGCGTCCGGGCACCGGGTCGACGTTCACCCTGCGACTGCCCGCCTACCAACCCGACCGAATCGGCGTACCCGCGCCCTCGATGAGACAGGCCTTCAGCAGATGACCAAGGTGTTGATCGTCGAGGACGAGGATTCGGTCTCCGACCCGTTGCAGTTCCTGTTGCGGCGCGAGGGTTTCGACACCGCGGTGGCCACCACCGGGCCCGATGCGCTGGCCGAGTTCGAACGGAACGGGGCCGACATCGTGCTCCTGGACCTCATGCTGCCGGGGATGAGCGGGACCGAGGTGTGCCGGGCCCTGCGCGCCCGCAGCACGGTGCCGGTGATCATGGTGACCGCGCGGGACACCGAGATCGACAAGGTGGTCGGGCTCGAGCTGGGCGCCGACGACTACGTGACCAAGCCGTACTCCTCGCGCGAGCTGGTGGCCCGGGTTCGGGCCGTGCTGCGCCGGCGAGTGGCCGACGACGAGCCGCTGGAGTTGGTGCTGCAGGCCGGACCGATCCGAATGGACGTCGAGCGGCACACCGTCATGGTCGCGGACAAGGAGGTGTCCCTGCCGCTCAAGGAATTCGACCTGCTCGAATACCTGCTGCGCAACAACGGCCGGGTGCTCACCCGCGGCCAGCTGATCGACCGGGTCTGGGGTTCGGACTACGTCGGCGACACCAAAACGTTGGACGTGCACGTGAAACGGCTGCGCGGCAAGATCGAGCCGGACCCGGCCGACCCGCGCTACCTGCTCACCGTCCGCGGCCTGGGCTACAAGCTGCAGATCTGAGCGCTCAGCCGGCCGGCACCCAGCCGCGCACGGTGGCCAGCATGACCGCGTCGAAGGCGGCCGCGCCGGTTGCGTCGGCGATCTCGACCTCGCAGGCCAGCGCGAGCGAGACCAGGCCGTGCACGGTCGCCCAACAGGCCAGCGCGATGAAGTCCACGTCTCCCGCCACGGCCCCGACCGCCAGTGCCCGGTGCACCGCGGCGTACAGCGGCTCGATGGTGCTGCGGGACCCGGCTATCTGGCTCGGCGACAGCCGGAATCCGGCCAGTGCGCCGCCGAAGATGACCCGGAACAGGTGCGGCTGGGCCAGCGCCCAGTCCCGATAGGCGTGCGCCAGATGAATCAGGTCGCCAACCGGGTCATCGGTCACCGGGACGGCCCGCTGAGCGGCGCCGAAGCCGGCGTTGCCCAGCTCGAACAGGGCGCCGAGCAGTTCCGCCTTGCCGCCGAAGAGTGAGTAGATGGCCGACGTGGACGTCGATTCGGCGGTCGCCAGACTGCGCAGGGACAGCGCATCCACCCCCGACTCGGCGACCATCCGGCCGGTCCGGTCGAGCAGCCGGTCGCGCAGCGCAGCGTCGTGCAGTCGGGGTCTTGCCATTCGGCCATCCTATCCATACAGTGTTTGCAAACGCCGTTATCAAACTGTTGAGGAGTGGATGACGATGGGCCAGAAAGTCTTTCCCGGCCGGTTCACGGGCCGCTATCCGGACGGGGCGAACGCCCTGTTCCTGTTGGGTCTACGAGTGAACAGCTGGCGCGGAGTGGTCCCGGCCGGCCGGGTCTCGATGAGCATGACCCGGATGTTGCAGCACCTGGCTGAGCACCCGGAGGCCGGACTGCTCGGTTTCTCGAACT
Source organism: Nakamurella sp. (assembly GCA_965277905.1). Taxonomy (GTDB): domain Bacteria; phylum Actinomycetota; class Actinomycetes; order Mycobacteriales; family Nakamurellaceae; genus Nakamurella. The sequence continues at coordinate 1,272,783 of CBDIDW010000006.1, read as the reverse complement.
GGCTCGGGCGCACCACCGTGCTGGTCTCCTACTGGCGCAGCGCCGCGGATGTGCAGCGGTTCGCCTCGGACCCGCAGGCCCCACACCTGGCCGCGTGGCGGCGCTACGCGCGCGAGGCCGGGCCGGAACTCGGGGTCTGGCACGAGCTGTACACGATCCGGCCCGGGGATTACGAGAGCGTCTACGCCAACATGCCGGCGTTCGGGCTGGCCGCGGCCGGCGAGCACCTGCCGGTCAGCGACGGGCTGCGTACCTCACGGCAACGGATGAGGCTGTCCGCCCAGGTGGGTGCGCGCGAAGGCGAGTGAGTCGGCCAGGTCCACACGACGCTGCTCGTCGCCCACGGACCGGGTGGAGATCTCCAGGATGACCGCACCGGCGAACGCGTCCGGACCGTCGGCCGGCCGGGCGACCAGGCTCTGCAGCACCTGCGCGCCCGGCTGGGTGCCGCGTCCGGGCACCAGGTGCTCGTCCCGGGCTGCCCCCGACCCGTCGGTCAGGTGCACGTGATCCAGCCGATTCCCCATCCGCTGCAGCATCTCCAGCGCATCGGAATCCGAGCTGGCGGTGTGCGAGAGGTCCAGGGTGAAGTGGGCGTGGTCGGCGCCGGAGGGGTCCCAGTGCGGTCGGAAGCTGTTGATCCGACGGCCGGCCACGCTGATCGGGAACATGTTCTCGACCGCGATGACCACGTCGGTGCGGGACTGCAGTTCCATCACCGCGGCGTCGAAGTTGGCGGCCGCCGAGCGCTGCCAGACGAACGGCGGGTGGGTGACGACAACCTGGGCCCCGACCCGCTCGGCCAGTTCCACCGAGCGGCTGAGCTTGACCAACGGATCGGTCGACCAGACCGAGGCGGTGATGAGCAGGCAGGGCGAGTGGATCGAGAGCACCGGGAGCTGGTGGGTGTCGATGAGGTAGTTGAGCGCATCGGCGCTCTGGGTGCTCGGATCACCCTGGACCAGGACCTCGATCCCGTCGTAACCGGTTTCGCCGGCCAGGGCGAACGCGGCGGCCAGGTTCTCCGGGAACACCGACGCGGTCGACAGCCCGATCGGTATGCCCACCGTGCTCCCTCCCGCTCCCTTCCCGCTCTGCCGGTCACGCTACCCGGCGCCCGTCTCCCGCGAAGATCAATCTGCCACCGCGAAGATCGACTTCCGCGGAAAGCGCCTAAGTGGATCTTCGCGGCGGCAGATTGATCTTCGCGCGGGGGAGAGCGGGGCCCTTCTACGATGCTCGGGTGACGCTGCGCCTGTATGACACCGCCTCCCGATCGGTCCGGGCCTTCACGCCCGCCGTTCCCGGCCTGGTGGGTCTGTACAACTGTGGCGCCACCGTGCAGGCTGCGCCGCACATCGGGCACCTGCGGGGGGCCGGGGTGGTCTACGACGTGCTCCGCCGCTGGCTGGAATACCGGGGCTATCAGGTCCGGCACGTTCGCAACGTCACCGACATCGACGACAAGATCCTGGCCAAATCGGCCGAGGCGGGCCGGCCGTGGTGGGAGTGGGCAGCCGCGAACGAACGCGCCTTCAGCCAGGCCTACGACACGCTGGGCTGCCTGCCGCCGCACATCGAACCGCGCGCGACCGGCCACATTCCGCAGATCGTGGCCATGATCGCCGACCTCATCCAGGCCGGCAAGGCGTATGCCGCCGGTGGCGACGTCTACTTCGCGGTGCGTGAACAGGCCGACTACGGGTTTTTGTCCGGCCAGAAACTGGACGAGATGGAGCAGGGCGAGACCTGGGCCGGCGCGAAGAAGGACCCGGCCGACTTCACCATGTGGAAGGGTGCGAAACCCGGTGAGCCGTCGTGGGACTCGCCCTGGGGCCCGGGCCGGCCCGGCTGGCACATCGAATGCTCGGCCATGGCCGGCACGTATCTCGGGTCCGAGTTCGACATCCATGGTGGCGGCCTGGATCTGATTTTCCCGCACCACGAGAACGAGGCCGCCCAGTCGCACGGCCGGGGGGAGAAGTTCGCCCAGTTCTGGGTGCATTCCCACTGGGTGACCATGGCCGGCGAGAAGATGAGCAAATCGGTCGGCAACACGTTGTCGATTCCGGCCCTGACGCGCGAGCACCGCCCCATCGAACTGCGCTACTACCTGGTGGCCACCCATTATCGGTCGGCGATCGAGTACTCGCCGGAAGCGTTGGCGGCTGCGGCGACGGCGTTCGGACGGATCGAAGGATTCCTGCTGCGGGCCGCCCGGATTGCTCCCGTCGAGAGGGGTGAGCTGCCGGCGGGTTTTGCCGAGGCCATGGATGACGACCTGGGCGTGCCCCGGGCGCTGGCCGTGTTGCAGGAGTTCGTCAAGTCCGGCAACACGGCTCTGGCTGACGGCGATCACGTCACCGTGGCGGCCACGGCCGGGGCTGTGCGCGGGATGCTGGCCGTGCTCGGTCTGGACCCGTTCGCGGCACCGTGGAATGTCGGTACCTCCGACCACACGCTGCGGGCGGCCACCGATGCGTTGCTGTCAGATCTGCTCGAGCAGCGGGCCACGGCTCGGGCCAACCGCGACTTCGCTGCCGCCGACGCCATCCGAACCAAGCTCGCCGCCGCCGGTTTCACCATCGAGGACACCCCTGACGGCCCGATCTGGTCCGTGGGATAGCACCAGTCCAGTGGTACCTTGGTGTGGTGAGTGGGACGTATGCCTTGACGATGGGCGATCGGGGCCGGATCGTGGTGCCGGCGGATGTCCGCGAGCGTCGGGGGCTGTCCGCGGGAACACCGATGGTCCTGCTCGACAGCCCGAACGGACTCTTGCTGCTGAGCCGAGACGAGGCGTTGGCGCAGGTCCGCGCCCAGTTGGCCGGGGCCGACCTGGTCGAAGAACTGTTGGCCGAGCGGCGTGCGTCGGCTGCCGCCGACGACGCAGAGTAGAGCCGGGTGAACCTGCTCGACGCCTCGGCGGTGCTGGCTTTCCTGCAGGGGGAACCGGGAGCCGCCGAAGTGGGCGCCGCCCTGATCGGCGACGTTCGCTGCAGCGCGGCGAATTGGTCGGAGGTGGCGCAGAAGGTTCGCGCCCGCGGGGCGGACTGGCCGCTGGTCAGATCGACGCTGATCGGGTTCGGGGTGGTGGTGGAACCGGTCACCGCCGCCGATGCCGAGCAAGCGGCCGAGCTGTGGGCCTTGGGCAGTGGCCTGTCGCTGGCTGATCGGCTCTGCCTGGCGACCGGGCAGCGGCTCGCGGCCCACGTGTGGACCGCCGATCGCAGTTGGGGTACCTCGCCGCTGATTCACCAGATCCGCTGACCTGGGCACCGTAGCCGGAACGACACGGGACAATGGGACTTTCTGTTCCAGCGAAAGGCGGCGGCCGTGGCCGGCAATTCTCAACGGCGGGGCGCCGTGCGCAAGACGGGCACCAAGAAGGGCGCCGTGGTCGGGTCCGGCGGCCAGAGCCGGCGCAGCCTGGTCGGTAAGGGCCCGACCCCGCCCGCCGAGTCCCGCACCGGTCATCCGGCGGCGCGACGAGCGGTGTCGGCGGCCAAGCGCGATGCCACCGCACCCCGGGCCGGTGGACGATCGCGGGAATTGCCGGAGACGGTGGTCGGGCGGAACCCGGTGGTGGAGGCGCTGCGCGCCGGCGTGCCCGCCACCGCGCTGTACGTCGCGCACGGTATGTCGGCCGATGAACGGGTCAAGGAAGCGGTCGCCGCGGCCGCCGAGCGGGACATCTCGCTGCTCGAGGTCTCCCGCCCGGAGTTGGATCGGCTGACCGGCAACGCCATCCACCAGGGCCTGGCCTTGGTCGTGCCGCCCTACTCGTACGCCCACCCCGACGACCTGCTGGCCCGGGCCCGCGACTCCGGCCGGCCGGCTTTGCTGGTGGCGGTGGACGGAGTCACCGACCCCCGCAACCTGGGCGCGATCGTGCGGTCGGCGGCTGCTTTCGGCGCGCACGGGGTGGTGGTGCCCGAGCGTCGGGCCGCCGGCATGACCGCCTCCGCCTGGCGCACCTCCGCCGGGACCGCGGCCCGGATCCGGGTCGCCCGCTGCACCAACCTGGTTCGCACCCTGAAGGAGTACGCGGCGGCCGGCCTGATGATCGTCGGCCTGGACGCGGACGGCTCCGTCGACACCGACTCGTTCGAACTCGCCACCGGTCCGTTGGTGCTGGTCGTGGGTTCGGAGGGTCGTGGTCTGGCCCGGCTCACCCGAACCGTCTGCGACGTCACCATTTCCATCCCGATGGCTCGGTCGATCGAGTCACTGAACGCGAGCGTGGCCGCCGGTGTCGTCCTGGCCGAGGTGGCCCGCCGTCGCCGGACCGAACCGGTGGGCTGAACCCGCTCGATTCCTCAGATTGTCGGGTGTGGCGAATCCGCGGCGTCAATCGATGTGCGGTGGGGAATCGCGTAGGAATGCAGAACCGTCTGTCCGACCCTGCCCTGACCGAGGCGGGTGAATATGTCGTGCTTCTCGACGAAGCCGGTCGGCCGGCGGGCCGGCGGCTCAAGGCCGAGGTGCACACCGCCGAGACCCCACTGCACCTGGCCTTCTCGGTGTACGTGACCGACGAGCAGGACCGCGTCCTGATGACCCGGCGAAGCCTGGGCAAGCAGACCTGGCCGGGGGTGTGGACCAACAGCTGCTGCGGTCACCCGGGCCCGGGTGAGCCGATGACGGACGCGATCCGCCGCCGGTTGTGGGCCGAGCTGGGCGTCCGGGGCACCGAACTGGTGCCGGTGCTGCCCGATTTCGCCTATCGCGCCCGGGATGCCGGCGGGATCTGGGAGAACGAGGTCTGTCCGGTGTTCACCACTCGGCTGGCAGCGGAGGACACCGTCCAGCTGGACCCGGACGAATCCATGGACCAGGCCTGGGTGAGCTGGCCGGAATTGAGCACCGCCATGGTCCTGACGCCGTTCGCTTTCAGTCCCTGGTCGGTGACCCAGGTCGGACAGCTGACGACATGACCTCCCAGCTCATCCGGTCGCTCCCGCTGGAACCGGACACGGACGGATATCTGCGCGACGTCGACAGCCTGCTGGCCGACGTCCTGGACGACCTGGACCAGGTGTGGTCGACCACCATGCCGCACGCGCCGCTGGGCGTCCTGGCCCTGACGCCGCCGGAGATGCTGCGGGCCCTGGTCAACGGCTCGGGCAAGCGAATCCGACCGACCATGGTGCATCTGGGCTGGTCGGTGGCCCAGGCCGAAGCCGGCCGGGACACCGCCGTCCGGCTGGGCGCCGCCCTCGAGCTGCTGCATGTCTTCGCCCTGATCCACGACGATGTCATGGACGAGTCGCGCACCCGGCGCGGTGCGCTCACCGTGCATGCGCAGGCCGAGCGCGATCACCTGCAGGCGAGCGGGCTCGGTCAGGGAGGTCGGTTCGGCGAGAGTGTGGCCGTCCTGGTCGGCGACCTGGCGCATACCGAGGCCGACCATCTGGCCAGTGGGTTCGGCGGCGAGCTGCGCGGGATCTGGCGCGAGCTCTGCGTGGAACTGTTCGGCGGTCAGCTGCTCGACCTGATCGGGACCGCCACCGGGCATCCCGACGCAGAGACGGCCCGCACGGTGGCCCGGATGAAGTCCGGCGCGTACACGGTGACCCGGCCGTTGCAACTGGGTGCGGTGTCCGGTCGGGCCTCGCTGCCCGTGCGCACCGCCCTGCACCGCTACGGCCAGGAAGTGGGTGCCGCCTTCGCCCTGCGCGACGACTACCTCGGCGTGTGGGGCTCGGCCGAGCTCACCGGGAAGCCGGCCGGCGACGACTTGATCGCCGGCAAGCCGACGATGATCCTGGTGCTGGCCGGACAGGCCCGGATGTCCACCGCCGGCGCAGCGGCTCTGGAGCGCGTGGGGACGTCGGTGCTCACTCCCGCCGATGTCACCCTGCTCCAGACCGAGCTGCGCGAATGTGGCGTGGCCGGCACCGTCGACGAACTCATCGACACGCACCTGCAGGCCGCGCACCGGGCCCTGGACCCCCGGCTGTTCCCGGAGTCGGGGGTGTCCGCGTTGATGATTGCGGCTCAGCGGGTCGCCTGGCGGGACCGGTGAGCCGTGTCCTGATCGTCGGGGCGGGGTTGGCCGGGCTGTCCGCCGCCTGCCACCTGACCGGTCGCGGCCACCAGGTGATCGTGCTCGACCGAGGCGATCGACCCGGTGGTCGGGCGGGTGTGCTGGAACGGGACGGGTTCCGCTTCGACACCGGTCCGTCCGTGCTGACCATGCCCGACCTCATCTCCGACGCGCTGGCTGCGGTCGGGGTCCGGATGCCCGAGGTGCTGCCGCTGCAACGGCTGGACCCGGCCTATCGCGGGGTGTTCGTAGACGCCGACCCGATTCACATCCGGTTCGGGCACGAGGCCATGCGCGAAGAGATCCGGCAGACCTGCGGCAGCGTCGACGCCGCCGCCTTCGATGACTTCGTGGTCTGGCTGCGCCGGCTCTACCGGCTCGAGATGCCGCACTTCATCGACCGGAACTTCGATTCGCCGCTGGGTCTGCTCTCCGCTCCGCTGGCCGCCGCCCGACTGCTGTTGCTGGGAGCGTTCGGCCGGCTCGGCCCGGCCGTCCGGCGACGGTTCCGCGACCCCCGCCTGCATCGGCTCTTCAGCTTCCAGGCCCTGTACGCCGGGCTCGCACCGGAGTCCGCGTTGGCGCTGTACGCGGTCATCACCTACATGGACTGCATCGAAGGGGTGTGGAACAGCCCGACCGGGATGTCCGCGGTGCCCCAGGTGCTGGCCGACGCCTGCATCGGAGCCGGCGCCGAAATCCGCCACGGCCACACGGTGACCGCGATCCGCGCGGATCCGGGCAGCGGGCGGGTGACCGGCGTGGAGCTGGCCGACGGGGAACGGTTGGACGCCGACGCGGTGGTCTGCACGGTGGACCTGCCGGTGGCCTATGAGCAGCTCCTGTCCGGCCTGGCCCGCCCGAAAGCGTTGCGGCGGGCGCGTTACTCGCCCTCAGCGGTGGTCTGGCACGTCGGCGTCAACGGCACGCCCGGCCCGGAGGTGGCACAGCACAACATCCATTTCGGCCGGGCCTGGAACTCCTCGTTCGACGATCTGCTCGACCGCGGCCAACTCATGTCCGATCCGTCTCGGCTGGTCACGGTGGCCTCGCTTGGCGACCGGGCCGCCGCCCCGGCCGGTTCGTCCGCCCTGTTCGTGCTGGAACCGGCGCCCAACCTGAGCGGCCACGTGGACTGGCGCCGGGAAGCCGGACCCATGCGGGATCGGTTGCACGCCTTCCTGGCCGGGGCCGGTTACCCGGCCGACGTCCTCACCGAGGAGCTGGTCACCCCGCTGGACTGGGAACGGCAGGGCATGGCCGTCGGCACCCCGTTCTCGCTGGCCCACACCTTCGGTCAGACCGGACCGTTCCGGCCGGCCAACACCGACCGGCGGCGGCCCGGCCTGGTGTTCGCCGGATCCGGCACCGTGCCCGGGGTCGGCGTCCCGATGGTCTTGATCTCGGGCAAGCTCGCCGCCGAACGGGTCGAGCAGGCGTTGGCCGGTGCGCGATGACCCCTGCACCAGCGATGAACGAGGCCCTACTGACCGAGGGATATCGGCGCTGTGCCCGGCTGACCTGGGAATACGGCACCACCTACTTCTGGGGCGCGGCGCTGCTGGGCGGGGCCAGCCGCCGCCAGGTGCACGCCGTCTATGCGCTCTGCCGGCTGGCCGACGACATCGTCGACGAGCCGCCGCCGGCCGGCGCCCCGCCCGAGTCCACCGGGACCCGGCTGGCCGCGTTCGTCGGAGGCTTCCGGGCCGACCTGGCCGCCGGGCGCAGCGATGACCCGGTGCTGGCCGCAGTGGTGGACACGGCCCTGCGGGTGGCCATCGACCCGGAGTGCTTCGACCGGTTCTTCGCCGCCATGGCCATGGACCTCACTCGAGACCGATACGAGACCTGGGAGGACCTGCTCGGGTACATGGAGGGTTCGGCCGCGGTGATCGGCGAGATGATGCTGCCCGTGCTGCGGCCCTTCGTGAGTACGGCCCGGGAGCCGGCCCGGGCCCTCGGTTTTGCCTTCCAGCTCACCAACTTCCTGCGCGATGTGGGCGAGGACCTCGATCGCGGCCGGGTGTACCTGCCGCAGGAGGACCTGGAACGGTTCGGGGTGGACGTGCGGCTACGGCGGAACACCCCCGCCTGGCAGGCCATGATGGCGTTCCAGATCGAGCGGAACCGCACGCTCTATCGGCAGGCGGACGTCGGGCTGGCCCTGCTGCCGTCCCGCTCGGCCCGTTGTGTCGGTACCGCCCGGGTGCTGTATTCGCAGATCCTGGACCGGATCGAAGCGGCGGACTACGACGTCTTCCACGCTCGGGTGCGCGTGCCGACCTGGCGAAAAGCGCTGACCGCCGGCCGGATCGTGCTCACCGGGCCGCCTGCCCCGGCCCCGACCCGCCCGGCCGTCCCGCGCTCCATCGCACCCAGCCGGTCAGGGTCAGCGTGACCAGGGCGAAGCCGTAGAGCAGGTCCTCCACGGGAGCGAAGGCAATGCGCCAGCCCAGGATCCGGGCGGGGTCATAGGTGACGATGCCCAGACCGGTGAGGATCCCGTTCACCACCAGTTGGAAGAACAGCACGATCCCGTAGCTGACCCAGAACAATTTGGTTCCGAGCAGCCGGCTGCGGGTGACGAACAGGTCCACCAGCACGGCGACCGCCACGGCCAGCAGGGCCGACCAGGTGTAGCTCATGTCCTCCTCGCCCAGCGGTCCGGCGCCCAGTCCGGTCGAATATGTCGGACAGCCTCCATGGTCAGGAGGGCACACACCGGTACGACCAGGAAGAACAGCACTTCCTCGAGGGGGAGACCGGCGATCCGTGGGGCCAGCACGTAGCGCGGGTCGAACCGCCACCAGCCGGCCGCGGTGGCGCGGATGTCCCAGATCACGAACACCGCCGCCACCGGGAGTACGGACAGGGCGGCCGCCGCCGGCCGGCGGTACACCCGAGCCGCGAACTTGAACTCCAGGGGCAGGGTGCCGATCACGCAGGCCAGCAGCACGAACAAATAGGTCAGTCGGAGCACCGCGCCTCCCCGTTCTTCACGGTTCGACGCAGCCGCAACGGACCCACCGGGGTCAGGGTGAGCGCTCCCTTGGCCTGGCCGGAGCCGCTCACCCGGGTCAGGTCGGACCCGGCGAACGCGCCCACCGCCAGGCGCAGGATGAGGGTGGCCAGCCCTGATCCCAGACAGGTGCGTTCGCCGGCCGAGAAGGGCACGTAGCCCCAGGGCGGCAGCGGCCGGTCGAACCGTTCGGGATCGAACCGGTCCGGTTCGGCCCACAGTTCCGGGTCGCGGTGGGTCAGGTACGGGCTGTAGAGCACCAACCGGCCGGCCGGAATGGGGCGGCCGGCGAACGAGGTGTCCTGGTCGCTGACCCGGCTGCCGATCCATCCGGCGGGATACATCCGCAGCGTCTCGGACACCACCCCCGCGGTGGCCTCGGCATGGTTGAGCTCTGGCCGTCGGGCCAGCTCCCACAGGGCGAAAGCCAAGGTGTGCCAGGTGGTGTCGTAAGCGGCGGCGATGGCCACCCGGGCCTCCTGGACCCCGCCGTCCAGACCCGCGAAGAGCGGGGCCAGGGTGTCCGGGTCCGGATCGACAAAGGCCTGGCGCAGCGCTGCCTGCATCCGACGCACCCGGATCGGCCGCCGCAGCAACGGTCCGGGCAGCGCTCGGTCGAGCGGGGCCAGGAACGAGGCCAACCTCCGGGCGGGGAACCGGGGTCCGACGAAGGCCACCAGGATCAGCCGGCGGAGCAGATCGGCGGCCCACTCGGTGGCGTCGAATTCACCCACCGGCAGGCGAGCCGCCACCACCTCGGCCACCCGGTCGGACAGCAGAGCGGTCACCTCCCGCCGGTGAAAGGCGGGATTGAGCTCGGCCCGGCGGGGCCGGTGGGCGGGCGCATCGGTGGCCACCACCCCGGCCGACAGGTAGGGCGAGAGTTGGCTCAGGCTGCCCCGGCTGCGGAACCCGGCCACGTCCCCGAGGACGAATCGGTTCCAGTCCGGGCGGTAACCGACCAGGGCGGGTCGCCACAGGCGCAACGAGAAGACGGGGCCGGTGGCCGCTCCGGCGGTGAGTAGGCCGAGCGAATCCGACGACCAGCGAGGGAGGTGGCCGAGGAATCGATGCCGAGGCGGGCTGGGCCAGTCGGGAACGGTGCTCACCCGTACATGCGGCCTTTCCAGCTCTGCCGGCGACGCAGGGATCGCGCCACCACCGGGACCGCCGCCAGCGGCGACACCCCGATGAGCGCGGCCGCGGACCAGTCCCGACCGCCCGTCTTGGCCTCGACCAGCGCGCGTTCCAGCATGCCCATCAGCGCCACCAAACGCCAACGCGGCGACGTGGTGGCGCCGAGCAGTGCGCCCGAGTAGGCGACCACGTGCCACACCAGGCCGGCCACCACGGCCGCCCGACGCCCGCCCGCCGCCGGCACCAGACCCCGACCGAAACCCTCGACGATTTCGCCGAACGAGCGGTACATCCGGACCCGGACCACGTCACCCCCGAGAGCCAGCCCGAGGCGCAGCCCGAGTCGGCGGGTCCGCCGGGCGATGGCCACGTCCTCCACCAGCTCGCCCCGGAAGGCCGCGAACCCGCCCAACTTTTCGTACGCCTCCCGCCGGAAGGCCAGCAGCGCCCCGCTGGCGGTGGCGGCGGAGGCCGCCGCGGGCACCGACAGCAGCGAGAACGGCAGGAAACACAGCAGCACGTCGTCGACCAGCGGGATCAACAGTCGTTCGGCCCAGGTCCCGGTCAACTGCCGGCTGAACACCGAGAACACGTCGGCCCGTTGGCGATCCATCTCCGCCAGCACGGCCCCGATCGCACCCGGCGCCAGCAGCACATCCGCGTCGCAGAACACCAGGACGTCGGCGTCGGTCAGATCGGCCAACTGGGCGCAGGCCCAGGTCTTCCCGGTCCAGCCGGGCGGTCGGGGAGACCCGGTGACGACCCGGACCCCGGCCGCGTCCACCAGCCCGGCGCTGCCGTCCCGGGAGCCGTCGTCGAGCACCGTCACCGCTACCCCGGCGGCCCGGAATCCGGGCAGGGTGGCCGGCAGCTGCCGGGCCTCGTCGCGCATGGGGATCAGCAGTGCCGCAGACTCCGGCGGGTGTCCGGGGCGGGCCCGCAGGGTCGGGAAGGCGGCCAGGTTGGTGGCCAGGGTGACCAACTTCAGACCAAGGAAACCGAGCACCACCGAGGCCAGGGCCTGGGTCGCGCGGCTCACCCCGACGTCCGGCGCGCAAAACGTTCCGGCCAGCTCCGGACTCCGGACACCACCCGCCGGAACCCGGGCAGGGCGACGTCGGGATCGGAGTCGGCCAGCTCCGCGTCCAGGGTGGCCAACCTCTCCCGCAGGTGGTCACAGGCGACCTCCGGATCTGCGGGCGGGGCCAGGTCCAGGTAGGCCTCGGCGGCCTGCTGCCCGCGCAACACCACCCGGGTGGCCACCGGCAGGATTACGGCCCCGGACCGGCGGGCCAACCACGCCCCGCCCGGATGCGGCTCACCCAGCGGCCCCGCCGGAAGCAGCCGGCCCTCGGGAAAGACGACCAGCACCTGACCGGCCCGGAGCAATTCGACCGCGGTGCGCAACCGGTCGGTGCCGACCGCGCCGACCCGCAGGTACAGGTTCCGGGATCCGATGGAGGCCGGATCCATCAGCACTCCGACCTCGGACCGGCCGATGGAACGCAGCGCCGACGCGGCCACGAAGTAGTCCCACCAGCTGTGGTGGTTGGTCAGCCAGACCGCGGGTCCGGGCTCCGGCCATTCGCCGCGCACCCAGACCCCGCGCAGATTGCGTCGGACCAGCTGCTCCAGACCGGTGTGCAGGACGTGCGCGACGGCGGCGCGACCGAACTCGGGGTACCCGGACGCATCGTCGAGTCCGGTACCCGTCGGATCGGAACCGCGCGACATGCCATTACCTCCGTCCGGGACCACTGAGAACAAGATCCGGGTTCCAGTTCCCACCCGCGCCGCTCATCAACGGCGGCAATCCGGCGAGCGCAGTCCCGGAGATAGCAACAGGGCCGGTCTCGGATGAATCCGAGACCGGCCCTGCTCACATCAATGGATCAGACCGAGTCGGCGGGGACTCCACCGGCCAGGACGGCCGCGGTCGCCGCGGCGGCGGAGACGTCGGCCGGCACCGCACCCGAGCTCTTCAGCCGATCGCCCGTGGTCGGGTCGAACAGGTGGGTGTGCAGCCCGTCCAGCACGTTGACCTTGATGGTGGCGCCGGGCGACGGGTGGACGCGGGCGTCGGCGCGGATGACGATGCGCTTGCCGTCCGGGCCGTGGCCGTGCACGAACGAATCCGCGCCCAACTCCTCGACCAGGTCCACGGTGACCGGTAGGCCCTCGTTGGCGATGACCAGGTTCTCCGGACGAACGCCCAGGGTGAGCTCGGACAGGCCCTTGGACGACGCCTCGGAGACCTCGTCGCGGGTCAGCTGGACCATGGCGTCACCCAGCTTGGCGCCGTCGGAGGTCAGCGGCACGGTCATGAAGTTCATCGAGGGTGAACCCATGAACCCGGCCACGAACACGTTGACCGGCGAGTCGTACAGGTTGCGCGGCGTGTCGACCTGCTGGAGCGTGCCACCGGCCTGCAGCACGGCCACCCGATGACCCATGGTCATGGCCTCGACCTGGTCGTGGGTCACATACACGGTGGTGGTGCCCAGCCGGGCCTGCAGCTCGGCGATATTGGCGCGGGTTTCCACCCGGAGCTTGGCGTCCAGGTTGGACAGCGGCTCGTCCATGAGGAACACCGAGGGCTCGCGGACGATGGCGCGGCCCATGGCCACGCGCTGGCGCTGACCACCGGACAGGGCCTTGGGCTTGCGCTCCAGGTACTTCTCCAGGTCGAGCAGGCCGGCGGCCTCCTTGACCTTCTTGGCGATCTCCGGCTTGGGGACGCCGCGCAGCTTGAGCGCGAAGCCCATGTTGTCGGCCACGGTCATGTGCGGGTACAGGGCGTAGCTCTGGAAGACCATGGCGATGTCGCGGTTCTTCGGCGGCACGTTGGTCACGTCGCGGCCGCCGATGAGGATGCGGCCCTCGTTGATGTCCTCCAAGCCGGCCAGCATCCGCAGCGCGGTCGACTTGCCCGAGCCCGACGGCCCGACGAGGACCAGGAACTCGCCGTCCGCGATGTCCAGGTTGAGCTTGTCCACGGCGCGCACGGGCGGGCTGCCGGGGTAGATGCGAGAGGCGTTGTCGTAGATGACCTGAGCCATGAGCGAGGGGGTCCTTCCGGGCTTGGAACGGGCGGAAAGCCAGGCGGGTGAGCCGCCTTCGGGGCCGCTCGCAGCCACCGGTGGAGCCCGCCGGTGGGTTCGCCAGACACGGGCTCGCGCCCGTGATGACGACGGTAGCCGGTCCGGCGCCGGATGGAAAGACCCTCTTGGTAAGCGCTTTCCAAGAGCGCCACAGGTGGGCCGGTGCAGCTCCGGGCGCAAGCAGAGTTAGCGTGCCCGGTATGGACCGCACTCCGCCCGCCCCGCCACCCCGGGCCGGCGTTGGTCCGCGGCCGCCGGTGCGGAGGCCGGAGAGTCCACCCGCCCCGCGGGAGGGACGTCGACCACCGGCCACCTTGGCCTCCTTGGCGGCCGAGGTCGGCGTCTCCCGGACCACCGTGTCCAACGCCTACAACCGTCCCGACCAATTGTCACCGCAACTGCGGGCCCGGGTGATGGACGCGGCGGCCCGGCTCGGCTACCCGGGTCCGGATCCGGTGGCCCGGTCGCTGCGGACCCGCAAGGCCGGCGCCATCGGCCTGCTGATGACCGAGGAACTGTCCTACGCCTTCCGCGACCCCGCGGCGGTCGCCTTCCTGGGCGGCCTCACCCTGCAGACCAACCACGCCAAGGTCGGCTTGCTGCTGGTGCCGGCAGGCCCGGACTCGGAGGACCTGAGCGCGGTCAGCGGTGCCTCGGTGGACGGTTTTGTCGTCTACTCCATGCCCGACGACGATCCCCATCTGCGCGCCGTGCTGCGCCGGCCGGTCCCGGCTGTCATCTGCGACCAGCCCGTGGTTCCCGGCGTCGATCTGGTCGGCATCGACGATCGCTCCGCGGCTCGGGAGTTGGCCGACCACCTCGTCGGTCTGGGCCACCGCCGGGTCGGCGTGATCTGCATGCGGCTCGGGCGCGCCCGGCGGGACGGTCCGGTGGACGAGGCCCGGCAGGCCCAGGCCCACTATCACGTGCAGCGCAACCGGCTGGCGGGGTTGCGGGACGGTTTCACCGCCGTTGGCGTGGCCTGGGACCGGGTGCCCGTGGTCGAACAGTTCGACCATTCCGAGGAGTCGGGTGCCCAGGCCGCAGCGACCGCGCTCGCCCTCGATCCGGGGATCACCGCGCTCATCGCCACCTCCGACGTGCTCGCGCTGGGAGCGCTACGAGAGCTGGAGCGAAGGCGACAGCGGGTGCCCGAGGATGTGTCGGTGACCGGTTTCGACGGCGTGCGGGCCGCGCTCGAGCGCCGACTGACCACGATCGAGCAGCCGGTGGAGGACAAGGGCCGCTACGCCGGCCGGCTGCTGCTGGATCCGGCCCGCTCCACCCGGGGTCGCCGCATCGTGCTGCCGACCACCTTCCGCCCCGGCATCACCACCGCCCGCCCCCGCGTCTGACTGGGCGCGGCCATCATTCCTCGGCCTGGGCGGCCTGTAGGACCAGTTTGCGGATGCCGCGCTGCCGGCTGGCCGCCAGCACCATGAGCAGGTCGGCGACCCGCCCCGGACCGGCCAGCCGCAGCCCGGCCGCAGTCTCCCCAGCGCCCACCTTGACACCGACGTCGCCCGCCGACAGGGCCGTGAAGGCGTGCTCGTCGGTCACGTCGTCACCGATGAAAATCGTGACCGAGCAATGACTTTCGTGAATGAGTTCGGTCAGCGCGCGACCCTTGTCGGTGGCTACCACGGACAGTTCGAGGACCATCTTGCCGCGCAACACACTGACCCCGGCCCACTGCGCGGGATCGCTGATGATGGCAGCGTTGACGGCCTCGGCATCGTCCGGATCAGCCCCGCGGAAGTGCACGGCGACCCCGGACGGCTTCGGTTCCAGCCGCACGGCCGGGTACTCGCTGACGATGGCCTGCAACGCCCGATGCAGGCGGGCCAGCCGCTGCGCCGCCGTCGAGGACAGCGGCGAGCCCGACTGGCCGGCACGTTCCGCCCCGTGACTGCCGACCAGCCGGATCCGGCCGGTGTCGCCCAGCATGGCGTGCAGATCGTCCAGCGAACGTCCGGAGATGACGGCGGCCTCGGTGCCCGGAATTCCGGCCAGGGTGCGCAGCGACTCGAGCGTGGTGGGCAGCGCCCGCGCGGTGGCGGGATCGTCGACGATCGGCGCCAGGGTGCCGTCGAAATCGGTGGCCACCAACAGTCGGGGCACCAAGGACACGCCGGCGATCGCCTCGAGCACGTCCGGACCGAGCCGGTTGCGCGCTTCGGCCACCTCGTCCCGGGCTCCCTCGAGCGCGGCCAGGAAGTCGGCGGCCCAGCGATCGACATCGTGGGTGAGCACCTGGCGGCGCAGGATGCGCATCGCCGATCGACTCTGCCGAGGGGCCTGGGTCAGGGCCTTGCGCAGCCCGTCCTTGACTCCGTCCGTGTCGAACGGGTTGACCTGGATGGCCGACCGCAATTCCTTGGCGGCTCCGGTGAATTCGCTCAGCAGCAGCACGCCACCGCCGTCCACCCGGCTGGCCACATACTCCTTGGCCACCAGGTTCATGCCGTCACGCAGCGGGGTCACCATCATCACGTCGGCGGCCACATAGAAGGACGCGAGCTGCTCCCGGGGCAGCGATTGGTGGATATAGTGCACGGCCGGGCGCCCGATGCGCCCGAAGTCACCATTGAGTGAGCCCACCTGACGTTCGATGTCCTCGCGGGTCTTGCGGTAGGAGTCGACGCGCTCCCGGCTGGGCGTGGCGATCTGGATCAGGACCGCGTCCTTGGCCACCGGATCGCCGGCCCGCAACAACTCTCCGAATGCGCGCAGCCGGATGTCGATTCCCTTGGTGTAATCCAGCCGGTCCACGCCCAGGATGATCTTGCTCGGGCCGCCGAGATCGACCCGGATCCGCCGGGCCGCCTCGTGCGCGGCGGGGGTGGCGGCCAGCGCGGACTGGGCGCCGGCGTCGATCGAGATGGGGAAGGCGCCGACCCGGATGCTGCGGCCCTGGTAATCGAGCAGCCCGCCCGAGCTGGACAGATTCAGCCGGCCGCGGGTGAGCCGGACGAAATTCCTGCTGCCGCCGGTGAGCTGGAAGCCGATGAGGTCGGCGCCGAGCAATCCGTGCAGGATCTGGTCGCGCCACGGCAGCCGGTTGAACAGTTCGCCGGGCGGAAACGGGATGTGCAGGAAGAACCCGATGCGCACGTCCGACCGCAGCTCGCGCAGCATCTGCGGGACCAGTTGCAACTGATAATCGTGAACCCAGACGGTGGCGCCGGGCGCCGCGACCTCGGCCGCCCGCTCCGCGAACCGCAGGTTGACCCGCTGGTAGGACTCCCACCAGTCCCGATGGAACTGGGACTCGACCACCGCGTCGTGGTAGAGCGGCCACAGCGTGCTGTTGGAGAAGCCCTCGTAGAAGCGGTCGACGTCGTCGGCGGACAGCCGCACCGGGTGCAGGTGCAGGCCGTCGGTCTCGGTCGGTTCCAGATCGACGTCCGGCGTGCCGGCCCAGCCGATCCAGGCACCCTTGCGGGCCGAGAGGATGGGCTCCAACGCGGTGACCAGGCCGCCGGGGGACTGCCGGGCCTTGGTCGTCCCGTCGGGCTGTTGCTCCAGGTCGAAGGGCAGCCGGTTGGCCACGATGACCATCGGTGGTTCGGCCGCCGCCACCGTAGGCGACGGCTCGGCTTCCCCCCCATCCGACCCGGTCATGAGGTCCACCATACGGAGCACCCCTTTTCCGGACCGCGCCGCATTGCGTGCGGACATCTGTCCGTATTGCCCCCACGCAACGCGGCTCGGTGCGGAAATCGGGTGGGGGTCAGTGGCCGAACGGGTCGGGATCTCGTCCCGGGAGCCAGCTCCGGCCGGGCGTGTCCCAACCCTGGGCCTTGACCATCTTGCGGGCCGCGCGCGCGTGCCGGCCGATCAGCCGGTCCAGGTACAAGCGGCCCTGCAGGTGGTCGCTCTCGTGCTGCAGGCAGCGCGCGAAGAAGCCGTTGCCCTCGACCTCGACCGGGTTGCCCTCGACATCGACCCCGGTGACCCGGGCCCAGGCCGCCCGTCCGGTGGGGAAGTTCTCTCCCGGTACCGACAGGCAGCCCTCGTAGTCGTCGTCCGGGTCCGGCATGGTCTCGGGGATGGCCGAGGTCTCGAGCACCGCGTTCACCACGTACCCGCGGTGCCGGACTCCTTGATCGTCCGGGCAGTCGTACACGAACACGGACCGGTCGTCCCCGACCTGGTTCGCGGCCAGCCCGGCGCCGTGCGCGGCCGTGTTGGTCTCGAACATGTCGTCCACCAGAGCACGCAGGTCGTCGTCGAAGTCGGTGACCGCCCGGGACGGGCGGTGCAGCACCGGCTCCCCGCAGATCACGATGGGCAGGATGGTCACGCGGGCATGCTACGGGTGGCGCGGCGGTCCGATCGAGTCCCGCGCTCGGGTCGGCATCGCTACCAGCACCTGGTCCGACGTCGGCGGGTCGGCCAGCAGCAGTTCCACGGCCCGCCGGCCCATTTCGTAGTGGGGGAGGGCGATGCTGGTCAGGCCTGGATCGAGCCAGCCGGCCAAATCGGAGTCGTCGAAGGAGATGACCGAGACGTCACCGGGCACCGATAGTCCGGCGTGGTGCAGGGCTCGGTAGGCGCCCCTGGCGGCCCGGTCGTTCATGCAGATGAGGGCGGTCGGCAGCGGGCCGTCGGCCAGCAGTTGGGCCACCGCGAGATAGGCGGGCTCGGGCCACCAGAGGCACTGGACCGTTTCGGCCAGGCCCAGTTCGTGCCCCGCCAGCGCTGATTCGATGCCGTCCCGGCGCAAGGTGGCGGCCAGCACGTGCTCGGGGGTCTCGCCGACCAGCACGATGCGATCGGTGTGCCCGGCGGCCACGAGCAACTCGGCTGCCTGCCGACCCGCCCCCGCATCGTCCGGCAGGACGCTCGGATGGTCGGCGGCAGGATCGCGACAATTCAACAGCACCAAGGGATGTCCGGTCAGCTGGCGGGGGACGTCAACCTTGCGGGCGGCCATGGTCGCGTACAGGAATCCGGTCACACCCCGGTCGAGCATGGCCTGGATGATCTGCCGTTCCACGGCTGGATCCCCCTCGGTCTCCCCGACGAAGAGCAGGTGCTGATGCAGGAGCGCGGTGGCCAGGCTGCCCCGGACGATGTCCCCGGCGAAGGGTTCGCTGGCGATGACGTCAGACACGAGACCGATGGTCTGAGACAGGTTGGTGCGCAGGCTCCGGGCCATCAGATTCGGGTAGTAGTCCATCTCCCGGGCGGCCTGCAGGACGCGTTGCTGGGCGTCCTCGGAGATGCGCATGTCCCGCCGGCCGGTGAGCACGAAAGACGCGGTGGTGCGCGACACTCCAGCCCGCTGGGCCACGTCCAGCAGGGTCACCCGCCGCGTCCGCATGCGACCTCACCCCGCTCGCTTCTGATCGGCAGCACCGCCGGGCGGTTCCGCCGCCGGTCGCCGTCGAGAACTGAGTATCCCCACAACAGAAGCAGATCGCCGAGCACTGCCCCGACGCGTGCCTTCTGGAAGTCCGGGCACCGAAGAACCAGGGACGCCGGGCAGCGCGGCCAGGTTCAGCAGTCGGCTGGGAACGGATAACTCCAGAAGAGCGGCTCTTCGATCTGCAGGAATCCTGGTTTCGTCCCGCCCGCCGAATCCCCCACCACCAGGACCTGGCCGGAGTTGTCAAAATTCGCGACCGCGGCCTTCACCGTCTTGTCGATCGGGAAGGTCCACAAGAAGCTCAGCCCGAGGGAGAATGGGTAACTCCCACAAGAGGTCTCGATTCCGCCGAGGTCGACACTGACGATCTCGTGATGGGCCGGAGCGAGCACGTACGCGGTTTGGTGAACGGGATCGATCGTGATGCCGGTCGCGATCACGCCGGCGGGCATGTTCCAGCCGCTGGCCCCACCCGAGGACTGCGGGTGTTCCCGTTGGTCGAAGGCTGCGGCATCGGTCACGGTGTCGATGTGCCGCCCGCTCACCCACACCGCGTGCATGGTGCCGTCGATCCCGTTGACCAGGGCAAGAGACGTCGGGTCGTTGCCACTGTGGGGTGTGAGGTGGTACGCGACACCCATGGTGGTGACCCCGTTGTTGCCCAGGCCGAGCAGATAGACCGCTCCACCCCGGGCGCCGGCCCAGGCCTCGTGCCGCTGGGTGTCCACCACTATCGAGGTGACGCCGGTGCTGGGCAACGGCGGATGGATCGTCGTGATCACCGTCCAGTCGTCCAGGTTCAGCACGACGACGTTGCCGGTCCCGTCGTCGCCGATGTAGGCCAGATTCGCCTCGGCGTCGACGCCGATGGAGTCGGGATGCTGGGCGTAGGGGGAGAGGTTCATCTCCTTCGACACCGTTCCGGTGTGCCCCGACGTCATCAGCAACCGGTCGAGCTTCTCCTCGACCACGTAGCCGTCTCCGTCGGTGGGATCGATGTCGAATGCGGCGGGGCCGCCGCCGGCGTCGAGGTCAATGACCCGTTCATACGGCTGGGGCCTGTGGACTCCGGACTCGACGCGCAGCGCGCCGCGGGCGTTCGGCTCGTGCAGCCCGGAGTCCAGCACAAAGGTCCAGCCGCCCACCACCCTGGCCGCGACCGGGTCGGGGGCCTGGTCGTAGTCCAGCGCCACCCGCAGCAGACCGAGGTCGGGGACCGTGGCGACTGCTGCGGGAGCGCCGACGGTGCTGATCCCGACGACCGCGAAGGCGAGCGCGCATTCGGCCAAAACCCTGCCCCGCATCCGCTTTCCGAACATTTCCCCTCCTGGTTTCCAATGGGCAGTGATCAGGCGCCGCAGCTCGGCGACGAGACACCGTCGGCGCAGAACCCACCCAGTGAGGTGGTGATCACCCCGCCGGTCAGGTGCAGCCCGAACGCGCTGCCCGGGACGTAGTCCGCCGTGCTGCTGGAGGTGACCGTGGTGTAGAGGTCCGACCCCGCCACCTTGTCCACAGTGGCGGACAGGGTTCCGCCCGGGACGACGCTGTCGCCCTGCTTCGCGTCGCACGGCCAGGGCACAGTCGGGCCACACCAGGTGTAGAGCCGATAGGTGATCGAGACCTGGCCCCGGGCCGAGACGGTCAGCATGCGGCCGTGACCGGACCAGGTTCCGACGAACGGGGCGAGGGTGCCGGCAGTGGTGGACGACAACGACGAGGAACTGTTCGAGTCCGGACTGCCGCCGGACAGCGGCAGCGGGTGGTCGCCGTGGGGGAGCAGGGTGATGGAGGACTTGTTGACCACGAAGCCGTCGCCGTGGTCGGCGTCGACGCACTTCATTCCGGTGCTCTCGCTGTCGCAGGTCAGCGAGCCGACGGTGACCGTCGAGCCGTAGCCCAGCGTGCGCACCGGGTTCTGCGGTGCGTCGCCGAAACAGTCGACCTCGACCAGGAAGCCGGGTTTGATCTCCACTCCGTCGGCGCTGGTCTGTCCGCAGTGCGTGCCCAGGTAGCTGAAGTCATGGGATTTGGCCTGGCAGAACACCGACCCGCCGTCCAGCAGGCAGTAGATGTTTCCGCTGGGGGTCAACCAGGCGTACGTGTTCGCGGCGATCCGCAGGGTCGCCGCGTCCACCGGCCCGCCCTCTGGGCTCGGGCCAGCGCCGTCGCCCAGCGTGGTCGGCGTGGTCGTGGGCCCTGTCGGCCCTGTCGGCGCTGTCGGCTCTGTCGGCACCGTCGATGGAGCCGGGGTGGTGGGCGAGAGCACCGGAGGCGGACTCACCGGCCCGCAGGCGATGTACATCGGGGTCACCGGCCCGCTCACCTGCGGGCGGTGGCAGGTCATCGACGGCGACGGCGTCACCACCTGCTGCGTCGAGCTACTGGTGGGAGCGGCAGTAGAGACCTGCGTCCCGCGGGCTCCCCCGTCGACGCCGCGCGCACACCCGCCGGCCACGAGGACCGCCGCCAGCGCGCCGACCATCAGGTACCTGGCGGTCTGTCTGGTGTGGCCCGCTGCGATGGCCGGGCCAGCGCCGACGGAGCCGCTGCGCTCCGTCGACCGGAACTTCCTCGATTGGCGATGATTCACGTCGGCCCCCCTGATCGTGTCCCGGCGGTTCACCCCGGCGACGGCTCATGTCTGCTCTGTCAGCGTCGCGATCAACGCCGACCGGCACATCGCGGGAACCACCTGACTGCGTCGCGGCTGGCGACCCCGTGCCAGTACGGGTGCTGCGTGTGGGCGACAGGTGAGCCTGGCCTCACTGATCACAGCGGGGGCGGAAACCGGCGATTCCGCGTCGTGGAGGGGGTTCTCGCCGCGGCCGGCATGCGGTACCGTGACGAGAGAGATAGGTCAGCCTTACCAAACCGGCCGTCATGGCCCCCAGTTGTCGCCACTGCCGGTGTCGACTGGACATCCCGACCAGGAGGTCCTCCAGAATGCTGGCGACCTTCATCATCGGCCTCCGCGAGGGTTTGGAAGCGGCGTTGATCATCGGGATCGTGGCCACGTTCCTGCGCAAGAACGGCGAGCCCCGGCATTTGCGGCAGATGTGGGTGGGCGTGGTCGTGGCCGCGCTGATCTGCTTGGCCGTCGGGATTCTGCTCGGGCACACCAGCCTGCCCCAGCGTCAGCAGGAGATGTTGGAGACCGTGGTCGGCGCGATCGCCGTGGTCATGGTCACCTTCATGGTCCTGTGGATGAAGTCCCACTCCCGCAATCTCAAGCGCGAGCTGGAATCGTCCATGGGCGAGGCGCTGGCGGTCGGGTCGGCGTTGGCATTGGTGTCCACCGCGTTCCTGGCCGTCATCCGGGAGGGTTTCGAGACGGCCGTCTTCCTGGTCGCCAGCGTGCAGACCACCCAGTCCGGCTGGCAGAGCCTGGGCGGCGCCGTGATCGGCATCGCCGTCGCCGTGGTGCTGGGCATCCTCATCTACCGAGGCGGCCTGCGGATCAACCTGTCCCGCTTCTTCCGGGCCACCGGTGTGGTGTTGGTACTGGTGGCGGCCGGTTTGGTGATGAGCGTGCTGCGGCACGCGCACGAGGCTGACTGGCTGACCATCGGGCAGCAGCCGGCGCTCGACCTGAGCGCGGTGATCCGGCCGGGTTCGCTGACCGAGGCCCTGCTCACCGGTGTGCTCGGCATCGCGGCTCAGCCCACCTGGATCGAGGTGCTCGCCTGGGCGCTCTACCTGGTCGTCATGTTGGCCGTCGTCCTCTGGCCGGCCGGCCGGATGCTGACCCGCCCGCGGGCCGGTCGGCTGCTCGCCCTGGCCGGTGCGGGCCTGGTGGCGGTGGCCGCGGTGGCCTTCCTGGTCGTTCCGGCCCCCGGAGCTCCGGCCCCGGTGATGGTCGCGCTGACCGGCACGCAGACGACGGGCTTCGATCCCGCCACCGGCGGAAGTACCGCAGGTCAGGCGCTGACCAGTACGCCCACGGTCACAGTGGCCCAGAGCGGGGCCGGTCAGATCATCCTGACCCTGTCCGGATCGATCGGCGGCAGTATCGAGCTGCCGATCTCCGGATCCACCACCGTGGCCGGAGTCGCCGCGAGCAGTTACCAGGGCGGCACCCTGACGGTTCCGGCGACCGGTCTGCCGAGCAACGTGACCGCTGCGGTGCTGATCGCGGCCAATGACGGCCGGACGCCGATCGGGTTGACGGGGACGGACGCCACCCGGCAACTGCCGGCCACCTGGACCGACCGTTTCGTGCCCGAGGTGGCGATCGATGCCAACGGCGCCGTGCTCGACGTGCGCGGCCACTTCACCCGCACCCTGACCGTGACCTCCACGTCCGGCAGTGCGGTCACCGCGCGGGCCACCGACGTCGAAATGGCCCCCACTCCGCTGGCCGGCGCCGCCCTGGTCGCCGCGGCCGACCGGCATGCAGCCGCCCGGCACCGCCATGACGTGCTGGGCGAGGCGGTGCCCGCGGTGTTCGGGGTGGGCGGCGTCGTGCTGCTGTTGATGGCGCTGCCGCGGCTGCTCGGCCGACGCCGACGCGCCGCATCAGTGCCTGCCCCCGCCCCCACCCGAGCCGTCCCCACCTCGCCGGTGCATGACCACGTGCGCGAACCGGTGGCCGCCGCCACCGTTTCCCGCTGAACCCACCCGATTCCGGGTTCAGCCGCCGTGACCGACCACGCGAGCCCCCAGGAAGGATCTTCGTGCCCAGATACCGCTTGACCCCGTTGGCCGCCGCACTCGTGGTCGCCGCGCTGGCGGCCGCCGGGTGTGCGTCGTCCACCGCCGCGAGCAGCTCCAGCAGCACTACTACCTCCGTCTCCGCCGCCTCGAGCGGTTCGGATTCCTCGACCGGCTCGGCCTCGGTGAGTTCGGCCGGCGGCCCGTCCGCGGTGACCATCACCATCACCGACGCCAAGGGCTGCGTCACCGACCCGGATACCGTGCCGGCGGGTCCGGTGACCTTCACCATCAAGAACCTGGATTCCACCGGAGTGACCGAGGTGCACCTGGTTTCCGGCGACCGGATCCGGGGTGAGCGGGAGAACCTGGTCCCTGGGTTCACCGCCAACTTCTCGGCCACCCTGGACGGGGGTGCCTATTCCGTCTACTGCCCCGGCGCGAACCCGACCACCACCGGCTTCACCGTGACCGGCGGGGCGGCCGCCAACCCGACGTCCGGCAGCGTGACCGCCCTGCTCACTCAGGGCACCAACGATTACGCGACCTACGTCGACAGCCAGGTGGCGTACCTGGTCTCAGCCCTGCCGGCCCTGCAGGCCGCGATTGCCCAAGGCGACCTGGCGGCCGCTCAGAAGGCGTACGCGGCCGCCCGTCCGTTCTACGAGAAGATCGAGCCGGTGGCCGAGTCCTTCGGCGATCTGGACCCGAACATCGACGCCCGCGACGGTGACGTGCCCGCAGCCCAGTGGCGCGGCTTCCACCGCATCGAGCAGGCCCTGTTCGTGACCAAGTCGACGAAGGCGGCTGCGCCGTATGTGGCTCCGCTGCTGGCCGACGTGGCCGATCTGCAGAAACGGGCCGCCCAACTGACCACCGACACCAAGGCCAACAACGGCAAGGGGTACCAGCCCGACGAGGTGGCCAACGGCGCCGTCGATCTGCTGGGTGAGGTGCAGAAGACCAAGATCACCGGCGAGGAGGAGCGCTACTCGCACATCGACATCCTTGACTTCGCTGCCAACGTCGAGGGCTCACAGCAGGCGTTCGCCGTCCTCACTCCCGCTCTCGACGCCATCGATCCGACCCTGGCCGCGCCCATCAGCGCGAAGTTCAAGGCGTTGAACGATTTGCTCGATCAGCTCCGGGACCCCTCCGCCCTGGGCGGGGTGAAGCTCTACCCGCAGGTGTCGACAGCCCAGATCAAGCAGCTCTCGGACGCTTTGCTGGCCGTCCAGGAGCCGCTCTCGAAGATCTCCGCGAAGATCGCCTCGGCGTGAGCGGCCGGATGCGCCACGACCTGGTCGGGGGCTGATGACCGGCTCGAACAAGCCCGACGCGACCGGACCCGAATCAGGTCCGGGGGCTGCGGCGTCCGACTTTCCGGTGCCCTCTGTGCCCGCGGCACCCAATCGGCGGCGCTTCCTGGGGGGCGCCGCGCTCACCGCGGCCGGCCTGGCCGTCGGCGGCGCCGCCGGGTACAGCGTGCGCGCCGCCACCGCCGGTGCTCCGACGGTCGCGGCCGGCACGGGTGAGACCGGCCCGGACGACGTGGTGGTGCCGTTCTACGGCAGTCGGCAGGCCGGCGTCATCACCCCCCAGCAGGAGCGGTTGATGTTCGCCGCCCTCGACGTGACCAGCACGGACGTCCAGGACGTTCAGTTGCTACTGGGCCGCTGGGCCGCCATCGCCGCCCGTTTCACCCAGGGCAAGTCGGTCAGCGACGCCCCCGGCCTGCCGTCCGCGCCACCCGCCGACACCGGCGAAGCGCTGGATCTGGGACCGCACGCGCTGACCATCACCGTCGGCTTCGGCGCCGGCCTGTTCGACCAGCGGTTCGGCCTGGCCGGCAAGATGCCGGCGGCCCTGCAGCCGCTGGGCTCGCTGCCCGGCGAAGGCGATATGGACCCCGGATCCACCGGCGGTGACCTGGCCATTCAGGTCTGCGGCGATGACCCGCAGGTGGTGTTCCACGCCGTTCGCAACATGATCCGGGTGGCCCGGGGCACCGCCGTGCTGCGCTGGTCGCAGCTGGGCTTCGGCCGGGCCTCGGCGACCGGCGCGGGCCAGACCACCCCGCGCAACCTGATGGGCTTCAAGGACGGCACCAACAACGTCCATGCCGATGCCGGCGCCGACCTGGAGGCGGACGTCTGGGTCGGCGGCGAAACCGACCAACCCTGGATGCGCAACGGCACCTATCTGGTCGCCCGCAAGATCTCCATGGACATCGAGGCCTGGGACGCCGATTCCCTGGGCAACCAGGAGCAGGTGTTCGGCCGGACCAAGGTGAGCGGGGCGCCGCTGTCCGGCGGGACCGAATTCACCCCGGTCGATCTGACCAAGAAGGACGCGCAGGGCGCGCCGGTCATCGACATGAAGGCGCACATCCGGCTGGCCGCCCCGGCCAGCAACGGCGGCGTCCGGATCCTGCGGCGCGGCTACAACTACACCGACGGACTCGACCCGGTCACCGGGCGGCTGGCCGCCGGGCTGTTCTTCCTGGCCTTCCAGAAGAATCCGCAGACCCAGTTCAAGGTCATCCAGAGCCGGCTCGGGCAGTTCGACCTGCTGAACGAGTACATCAGCCACGTCGGCGGCGGGGTTTGGGCCTGCCCGCCGGGAGTGTCCGGGGCGGGGGACTGGTTCGGCAAGTCCCTGTTCACCTGATTCGTAGGCTCGTCCTTCACCCATTCAGGCGATTCTTGTCCGGTTACCGGTCGGTAACCCCCTGCAATCGATGCTTGTCGCAACTGTATTTCTACGGTGCGCTGAAGTTTGATGGTCCGAACGGGTTCAGATCGCGCTGACCATGTGCTTAGAATGACTGTCGGTGACGGTCTGCGCGGCAGTCCGCCCGCTGAGCGGAATGATTGGTCCCCTGCCGTGACAATGGCCTTGGATTCCTGGTCACAGGAGATGTTTGCCGCAGCGGTGTGCAAGCTGCTGCGTGAGTCGCGCCGTCGCCAGAAGTTGACCCAAGCCCAGGTGGCTGCCCGCACCGGCGGGTTGATCTCCAAGGCCGCGCTGGCCAACTACGAGACGGGGCATCGATCCCTGCGCGTGGACGTGCTCTGGGTCATCGTGCAGGCGCTGGGTGAGAACATGGGCACGCTGATCGGCGCGGCCGAGCGCGGGCTCCACCACCGGGGTTCGGGTTTCGGCGGTGAGTCGGTGACCCTGGACCTGGCCCGCCTGCGGGATTCCCAGGACGAGCGCCTGTCGTCGGTACGCCGTTGGGTGCAACTTCAGATCCAGCCGGCCGCCACCGGTGGTCCGGACCTGACGGTGCTGGACGAGGGCGCCCTGACCGCGCTCTCGTCCCTGATGGGCATGTCGGTGTCGGAATGCCGGCAGGCCTTGGCCCCGGTCACCCACCGCGCCAGCGTCTCGGCCTGATCCGAGCCAAGCAGTTCGCTCCGGTCCGCCGGCCACGGCAAGATGGGCACCGCGAGTCACCCGGCCCGGCCGGCCACCGTGGCGCAATTGGTAGCGCAGCGCTCTTGTAAAGCGAAGGTTGGGGGTTCGAGTCCCCCCGGTGGCTCTCGTCCCGGCGCGGATCCGGGTCACGTCCTTGCGGGTGGTGTCTGAGGTGGTTCCCGCATGATCCTTTGTGGTCGGATTTTATGCGCTGATCGTGGTGGGGATCACCTCCTGGGTGGCGGGGTCGCCGTCGATGACGGTGAGGCGGGATTTGGCCAGGACGTCCAGGCCGATGTAGCGGCGCATTTCGGTCCATTCGTCGTGCTGTTCGGCCAGGACAGCGCCGACGAGGCGGATCAGCGCGGCCCGGTCGGGAAAGATCCCGACAACATCGGTGCGGCGGCGGATTTCCCGGTTGAGGCGTTCCTGGGGATTGTTCGACCAGATCTGCCGCCAGATCGCTTTCGGGAACGCGGTGAAGGCCAAGATGTCTGGGCGGGCGGCGTCCAAATGGGCGGCGACGGCGGGGAGTTTCTCGGTCAGAGCGTCGACGATGCGGTCGAACTGGGCGTGCACGGCGTCGGCGTCGGGTTGGTCGTAGACGCTGTGCAGCAACGCTTTCACCCACCCCCACGACGCCTTCGGCGTCGCCGACATCAGGTTCGCGGCGTAATGGGTGCGGCACCGCTGCCAGGCCGCGCCGGGCAGGGTCGCGCCGACCGCGTCGACCAGGCCGCGGTGGGCATCGGAGGTCACCAGTTTCACCCCGGTCAGGCCGCGCGCCGTCAGGTCCCGGAAGAACGCCAACCAGCCGGCCCCGTCCTCAGCGCTGGTGACCTGTAGGCCGAGGATCTCCCGGTAGCCGTCGGCGTTCACCCCGGTCGCCAACAGCGCATGAACGTTGACGGTGCGGCCGCCCTCCCGCACCTTCAAGACCAGCGCATCCGCCGCCACAAACGTGTAGGGGCCGGCGTCCAACGGCCGGGTCCTAAACGCCTCCACGGTCTTGTCCAACGACCGGGCCATCTCACTGACCTGCGACTTTGACAGGCTGGTGATCCCCAGCGTGTGGACCAGCTTGTCCATCCGCCGGGTCGAGACCCCGAGCAGGTAGCTGGTCGCGACCACGGTGACCAGGGCCTGCTCCGCCCGCCGCCGCCGATCCAACAGCCAGTCCGGGTAATAGCTGCCCTCCCGCAACTTCGGAATCGCCAACTCCACCGTCCCGGCCCTGGTGTCCCACTCCCGGGCCCGGTAACCGTTGCGTTTGTTGACCCGCTCGTCGCTGCGCTCCCCGTACGGGGCGCCGCAGACCGCGTCGGCCTCGGCCCCCATGAGCGCCTCGGCGAACGATTTCACCATGCCCCGCAACAGATCAGGGCTCGCCTGGCCCAGCTGCTCCTGCAGCCACCCGGACAGGTCGATACTTGGCCCAACGGCCATCGTCGTGCTCCTTCGGTTGAGTTCCTTGGCGGGTTCTCACGAAGGATCACGCGGTGGCCGTCTCAAACGCCTACGCCACGCTCAACAGCAACAACGTCGGACACCACGTCCCTGGACGCAACTCGGATCCACAACCCGTTGCGCGGATCCACAGCACGATTGAGACCCAGAATGCGCGCGAAAACGTGCTGTGGATCCGCGCCGGGCGTGGTGCGGATGAAAAATCGGGGGAGCGGACCAGGGTTTTCGGGGTACCGCCAAATCGGCGGGACAGTCGAGACTGACACCCGACAAGAACGATCGAGAGCCGGGAGCAGCACGTGACCGACACCCTGTCCACCGACCGCACCGACGAGCCGGCGGCACCGTCGCGTTTGCCGCGCGGCATTCCCTATTTCGCCATCCTCGCCGTCGCCGTGCTGGCCTTTCTGGGCGGCGGCATCGGCGGCAAGTACCAGGGCATGTTGTCCTCGGTGGCCAAGAACGACAACTCCTCCTACCTGCCCGCCTCGGCGGAGTCCACTCGGGCCGGCAACGAGGCGGCCAAGTTCACGCCATCGGTCACCCTGCCCGGATTCGTGGTCTACCACCGGGAATCGGGCCTGACCGCGACGGACAAGGCGGCGATCAGCGCGGCCGCGGCGGCCGTGTCCAAGGTGCCGGGAGTCGCGGTGGACGCCCTGACCCCACCGAGCTTTTCCAGCGACGGCACGGCGGCGGCGCTGTACGTGCCCCTGATCTCCAAGCAGAACGGGGTGGCCGTCTCCGGCGATCAGCTCTCGACGGTCGAGACCGCGGTGCTGGCCGCCGCTCGGGCGGGCCTGCCGGACGGACTGATGGCGCTGCCGGCCGGACCGGCCGGCCTGCTCACCGCGCTGCTGAGCGCCTTCGGCGGGTTGGACGGCACCCTGCTGCTGGCCGCCGGCGGCGTGGTCGTGCTCATCCTGCTGCTGGTCTACCGGTCGCCCACGTTGTGGATCTTCCCGCTGCTGTCTGCCGGTCTGGCCCTGGGCCTGTCCGCGGTGGCGGTGTACACGCTGGCCAAGCACGACGTCATCACCCTGACCGGCCAGAGCCAGGGCATTCTCTCGGTGCTGGTCCTCGGCGCGGGCACCGACTACGCGCTGCTGCTCATCTCCCGGTACCGGGAGGAGCTGCACAACTATGCCCATCGTTCCGACGCGATGATCAAGGCCTGGCGACAGTCGGCGCCGGCCATCCTGGCCTCCGGCGCCACCGTGATCATCGGCCTGCTCTGCCTGACCTTCTCTGAGCTGAACTCGAACAAGAGCCTCGGCCCGGTGGCTGCGATCGGCATCGCCTGCACGTTGATCGTCATGCTCAGCTTCCTGCCCGTGGCCCTGGCGTTGGCCGGACGTTGGGTGTTCTGGCCGCGGCGTCCGGCCCCGCCCGACCCGTCGGACACCGGCAACCAGATCGACCATGCGGAGGCGGGTCTGTGGGGCCGGATCGCCCGGTTCATCGGCGCGCACGACCGCTGGGCCTGGATGGGCGCCACCGTTCTGCTGCTGCTCTGTCTGATCGGCATCGGCTCGCTCAAGACGAACGGCATCACCGCCACCCAGCAGTTCACCAGCAACCCGGAGGCCGCGCAGGGACAGACCCTGTACAACGCCAAGTTCGACCAGGGCCTGGGGGCGCCTGCGGTGATCGTCACCAACGCGTCCGCGGTGGACGAGGTGATCAAGGCGGCGTCGGCGGTGCCGGGCATCGACACCCGGCCGGGTTCGGTGTGCGTGCAAATCGACTACGCCAAGGTGGCCGCGCTGCGGGCGACAGCGGGCGGATCGGGTGGGTCCGGTGGTGGTGGCCAGCAGCCGGCGGGATGCGCCCCGCCGGCCCTGCAGGTCGCCCCGATCGATGGCCGCACCGTGGTCAATGCGAATCTGGCCGACCCTTACGACTCACCGGCCGCCTCGGACACCCTGGGCCGGTTGCGCGCGGCCGTGCACGCGGTGTCCGGCGCGGACGCGCTGGTCGGTGGGCAGACCGCTGCCACCTTCGACGTGCACCAGGCGTCGGTCCACGACCGGAACCTGATCATCCCGATCGTCCTGCTGGTCATCTTCTGTGTGCTCGCCCTGCTGCTGCGGGCCCTGCTGGCGCCACTGCTGCTGATCGTCACCGTGGTGCTGTCGTTCTTCGCTGCGCTTGGCGTCTGCGGCTGGGTGTTCACCCATATCTTCCATTTCGCCGGCGCCGACCAGTCCTTCCCGCTGTTCGCGTTCGTGTTCCTGGTTGCCCTGGGCATTGACTACAACATCTTCCTGATGACCCGGGTCCGCGAGGAGACCCTCAATTTCGGCACGAAAATCGGTGTGCTGCGTGGACTCTCGGTGACTGGTGGGGTGATCACCTCGGCCGGACTGGTACTGGCCGCGACGTTTGCCGTGCTCGCGGTGCTGCCCCTGGTGTTCCTGGCCGAACTCGGCTTCGCCGTCGCCTTCGGGGTGCTGCTGGACACCCTGATCGTGCGCACGATCCTGGTCCCCGCGCTGGTCCACGACATCGGCCGACCGGTCTGGTGGCCCTCCAAGCTGGCCCGCGCCCAGCGCTGATCCGCCGCTCCGCAGTTCTATCCCGCGCGAACGGGTAGCCGGTTCTGCCCTTTCGTGCGGCCCCGCAACCCTGCCGCCCAGCCTGATCATCGAGCAGCGTCGGGGGCGTGGGGGACGGTGCCCTGCGGGAAACCGACGTCCGTCCGGATGCTCCGCGTCCGGCGGCGCCCGACCGTGCCCGATCCGTGCCGAGCCGCGGACCGCTGGTGCCCCGGATCCGCGCCGGCGCGACGCCGCCGAGTCTGCAGTTCTTGCAAGCCGCGGCGGGCAATGCCGCCGTGGCGCGGATGCTCGCGCGGCCCGCGTCGCCTCGGCCGGCCACCTCCGTGCGCCCGACCCCCAGCGCGCCGCAGGCCCCGATGGTCGCACGCACGCCGGAGGCAACCGGCCCCGAGCCGACGTCGGCCGAACCGGACACCGAGCCCGCCGTCGAGCCGGATCAGCCGGCCGGTTCGTCCCTCTCGATCGAGGCCGCCGCCCCGCCGCCTCCGGCCGATCCGAGCGACGGCAACGGCGGCGCGCCAGCGGTACAGCGCAAGGTGACCGGCGCCGACTTCCCGGGTGCCGGACTGATCCTGGATGCCGTCAGAACGATCCCCGGTTACCAGTTGATGGCCCAGATCACCGGCGAGGACCCGATCACCGGCGACAAGGTGACCACCGGGCGGGCCGAGTTCGTCCAGAGCCTGCTGGGTTTCGGTCCGTTCGCCGGGGCCGTCGGGCCGGTGCTGCAGGCCGTGGACGCCCTCGATTCCATCTTCACGCTGGTCCAGAGCCGGCTCGGCCAACACAACCTGACCCTGGCCCGGATCGAGCACGACATCGGCGCCGCGTGGGCCGAGGTCCATGTCGCCGACGGCATCGACGCCAACGTCGCTGTCGTTCGCCGGTACGTGGCCGCTTTCCTGGCCGATGTTCGGGCGTTCGCCTCCGCGGTCGCCACCGACGTGATCGCGGCCGTCCGAGCCGCCGCCGTCACCTTCGCGACACCGCTGGTCCAGTCGCCCACGATCAAGCCGGTCTGGGACCTCGGCACCAAGGTCTTCCACTACGACCCGCTCAAGGGCGAGTCCGTCACTGCGCCGACCGAAGAAATACTGGCCGATTTCCTGCACCTGATCGGCAAGGACGAGGCGCTGGCGCAGATGCGGGAGCGCGGCACCCTGGCCCAGGCCGCGGCCTGGTTGAACACGCAATTCGCCACTTTTGCCGCCCTCCAGGGGCAGGCGACGACCTTGTTCACCGACGCCTGGGCCGCGATCAGTCCGGAGAATCTGCCGCATCTGGTTCAGAACCTGCATTCATTGGCTCAGCGGGCGTTCTCGCTGCTGGGCCAGGTCGGGGCGTTCGCGAACACCGTGCTGAGCAAGGTCGTCTCGCTCATCAAGGATGCGCTCCTCGGAATGCTCTCCGAGAGGGCCCACCACACTGCAGGTTTCACCGCAATGACGGTGATGCTCGGGAAGGACCCGTTCACTTCGGCACCGGTGCCGCGGACGCCGTCGAACCTGATCAGGGCCTTCATCACGTTGCTGCCGAACGGGGATCAGGTCTTCGAACAGCTTTCGCAGTCGGGCGTGATCGCCGACGCGGCCGGACGCATCGAATCGGAAATGGTTCGGCTGGGCATCAGCTGGGAAATGGTCAGCGGAACTTTCCATGCCCTGTGGGACCAGCTCAGCCTGGAAGATCTGCTCGACCCGCTCGGCGCCTTCCTGCGCATTCTCAACCAATTCGAAGAACCGCTGGGGCGTATTGTCTCGTTCGCCGCCACGGTGCTGCAGGTCGTCATCGAATTGATCCTGCGTCTGATGAATTTCCCGTCGGAACTCTTGGGCGACATCATCGCCAAGGCCATGGCGGCCATCGAGGACATCAAGAAGGATCCGATCCAGTTCCTGACGAACATCGTCCAGGCCATGAAGCAGGGCGTGATGGGCTTCCTGGACAAGATCGGGACGTACCTGCTGCACGGCCTGACCGACTGGCTTTTCCGCGGTATGCGCGGGATGGGTATTGAACCTCCGAAGGACGTTTCGCTGCAGTCGATCATCACATTCGTGCTGCAGGTGTTGGGGGTCAGCGAGCAGACGCTGTGGCGCAAGCTCGAGGAAAAGGTCGGTGCGCCGAAGGTGGCTCGCATCCGGGCGTCGATCGATCGGATGGGCCAGGCCTGGCAGTTCGTCAGGGATGTTCAGGAGCGGGGTATTGCGGCCATCTGGGAGTTCATCCAGGGCCAATTGACCAATCTCTGGGACATGATCCTGGACAAGGCGAAGAACTGGATCATGACCGAGATCATCGAGAAGGTCACGGCCAAACTCCTCTCCATGCTCGACCCGACCGGCATCATGGCCGTGGTCAATTCCTGCATCGCCTTCTTCGACGCCATCCAGTCGGCCATCGAATACCTGCGGGAAATCCTGCAGATCGTGGACGAGTACGTCTCCACCATCGCCTCCATCGCCCGCGGTGATGTCGCCCCCGGTGCCAAGATGCTGGAAGACGGCCTGGCTCAAGCCGTTCCGGTCGCAATCGGCTTCCTGGCCAACCAGGTGGGCCTGGGCAACGTGCCCGAGAAGGTGGCCGAGATCCTGCACGGCTTCCAGGGCGTCGTCGACCAGGCACTGACCTGGCTGATCGACCAGGCCTGGAGCATGGGCCAGGCCGCGCTCAATGCCGTTGTCGGCGGCGCGCCGGCGGCGAACCCCGATCCGAAGACCGCGGATGGTAAGCCCGCGCAAGGTGATGTGGCGCAAAAGGGTTTCGACATGGATGGCGAGAGCCACACGGTGTACGCCAAGAGAATCGGCGGCCGAGTGACCATCGAAATGGCGTCCTCGATCCGTCGCCAGATGACCGGGCTGACTGTGGCTGCGGTCAAGGCCGAGGCGCAGCAGCTCGGTCTGACCAGCTTGGTGGCCACGATCGGTCAGCTCCAGGCTTTGCTCGATGCGGTGGAGGACAAAGAAATCAACGAGAAGAGAACGCAAGAAGTCGAGGCCGACATGAACGCTCAGTTGACCAACATCACGGCCATTCTTGCTGACATCGGCCGCACCTATCAGCTGAAGAGCCTGGCCCACATCCACCACGCGTCCCAGTGGGTGACGGCGGAGATCGAGCTGAAGCCGGAATACCGCGGGAAGAGGTTCCGGCCGCGGGTGTACGGCGGGTGGGATGCGCAGAACCGATCCCGGGGCCCGGTGCGTCGCGATGCGCTGGCCGACTTGGGCCAGAAGAAGAAGGACGACAGCAGCCGCTGGGCCAAGGATCCGTTGTTCCCGGTGTCGACCTCCTACTACTGCAAGCAGGGCGACCATCTCGTTGACCACGCGACGAGGACCGGGCGGCTGACCCTCGACCACCGGCCGTCTGTGTTGTCGCACTGGAACAGCCGCGGCAACGACTCCGGGTACCAGGAGCGCAATGACTGGTTCAACGGCGGAGGATCCGGTGCACCGCAGCTGATTCCGATGTGCCAGAGCTGCAACTCCGAACTCGGAGCCGATTCCAGCGACGAGGACGACGTCCAGGTCCAACCCAACTCCTATCGGGTGGGCAACGACTTCCGCGGACGCGACGAGAGCTGACTCGTGCTCCCGACCCCCCCGTGATGCCGGATGGAGCGTCGGGCCACGTCCCGGGGCAAGATTGATCCATGAGCACACCATGGTGGCTCACGGTTCTCGTGGGCGCACTGACTCTGGTCGGGGTGGTCTACGGAGCCCGAGTCGGTGCCGGTCAGGCCCGGGTGGGTTCCGACGAACAGGCCACGGCGGCGGCGCGGGAGGAATGGTTCCGGCGCATGCAGTGGGCTGCGGGCCTGACCCTGAGTCAGGATTCGCGTTCGCGGGTGGCCGGCCTCGCCCTGCTGCGCATCCTGGCCACGTCCCCCCTGGCCAGCAAGGATGACCTGGCGCTGCTGTCGGCGTTGAACGAGAACGAGGCCTTGGATCGGGCCGAACGGGCCCTGGAGGAATCCGGCGCCGGGGAGGACAATCTGAAAGTGACAAGCGAGCAGGAGGGCAATGATGAGTGAAGCCGAATCCGGCGATCTCGCCGTGACCCCGACACTGGTGGCCGCGGCCAAACTGCGTGAAACCATCAACGACCGGCTCGGCCAGCCCACCTCGGACGCAATCCGCAAGATCGCCCGCGCCCAGCCGGCGCCGAAGATCGGCCCCGCCTGACCGACGACCGGGTCAGGCTGCGACCAGCTCCTTGGCCGGCGCCGCGGCATGGCCGCGCCGCATACCGCGCATGAGCTGCGTCGCCTGCCGGGTGCTCAGGTGCGGCAGGTACGCGTGCCCGATGGCCAGCGAGATGGTGAGCAGCTCGGCCGGACCTTGATAGACCAGATACACCGGCTGGAACTCGGGGTGGAACTTGGCCTTGAAGGCCAGTAGCGAGCGGAAACCGTAGGCCGGTTCCAGCACCTTGCTCATCACGTCGAGCGAACGGTCGATCATGGTCGGCCGCCCGGTCAGCGGGGTCCGCCGGGCCAGCGGTGCCACCGACAGGCTCAGGGTCCGGTAACCCTCGGCCTTGAACGCCATCGCGCTCTCGGCGATCAGGTACTCCATCACCGGGCGGAAGCCCTCGGGGCGCCGCCGCATCACGTCCAGGGTCCAGCCGACCACGGCGCCGCCGGCGTACATGGGTAGCCAGGTGGTCACCCCATGCACCTCGCCGCCCGCGTCCAGGGCGATGTGCGTGCGCATCTCCGGATCCAGCGCGTGCCCGACTGTGCCCAGGGTGAAGCCCATTTCGGGCAGGGACTTGGCCGACACCCATTCCCGGGAGATGGCCTCGACCCGCGCCCGCAGGTCGGCCGGGTAGTCGGCCAACCGGCCGGTGACGATGCGGATGCCTTCCCGCTCGGCCCGGTTGCGTGCGGTGCGCACGTCCTGCCAGGACTTGCCCACGAACTCCAGGGTGGTCAAGTCCATCACGGTGTCCTCACCGATCTGGGTGGAGCGCAGGCCGGGAGCCCGCTCGACCAGGTCGGAGGTCGCGGCGAACCAGCATGGCGTCCAGCCGGCGAACCGGCAGAACTGGCGGAACTCGCGGACCGCGCCGGCAAAGGCGTCTTGGTCGCCCACCGGGTCGCCGATGGCGATGGCCACCGTCCCGACCACGCAGTAGCTGATGGCCACCGCCCCGTCGCGGGTGGTCCAGGACGAAAAGGCCGGCCAGGTCCGCATCCACCCCAGGGAGCCACCGCCGTGGATGCGCAGCAACTGGCTCAGGGCCTCGCGGGCGGAGCTCTCCGGACCCCGATCGGCGTACAGCCACGGCACCAGGACCACCAGCAGGGTGACCGCCCAGGCCACCCCGAGCAGGGTGAACAGCACATGCGCCAGCGGTCCGGTCGGATGCAGTGGACCGGGGTTGAAGGTGATGCGGGACAGCAATTCCCGCCCGGAGAGCAGCGGTGTCGCGGCCGGCCTGACCTGGTTCGGGATCAGCGCCAACACGGTCAGCCAGACGCCGGCGAAGCCCCCGACGGTGACCGCGACCCGGCGCAGGCAGGCCCGCGCAAAACCATCCGGTGTCCGCCAGCGCCAGGCGTTGCGGTAGCGGATGAGCAGGCCGAAGACGAGCGCGGCGAAGATCGCGTCGGACCAGCGGGCGGGTCCTCGTCCGGCGAGCACGGAGTCGAGCAGGATGGCCGCGCTGCCCGCCGCCGCCAGCCACCACGCGGCGGCCCGGCCGCGCCGGAGCGAGTCGGCGACCAGCAGTACGACCAGCAACTCGCCGGCGATCAACGGCAGGCCCCGCATCGGCGCGTGCATCGCGTGACCGGCACCGAACGGACCGCCCAGACCCGGGTAGATCGACTCGACCAGGTTGGCTGCGGCCACGGCGACGATCACGATCGACACGGCCAGCCGAGCAGTCACCGGGTGCAGCCGCGAGCGCAGCGGTTCCGGGCGTCGGCCGACCGCCCACGGCCCGGCCAGGACGCCGGCGGCGAAGGACAGCAGGTGTTCGACGTCCCAGAGCAGGCCCGACTTGAACACCAGCACGATCAAATAGACGGCCACGGCACCCCGGACCCGCCGGCGCAGGGTGGGCCGAAGCAGGGCCGTGGCCGCGCCGAGTATGCCGAGCGCGCCGGCGGACAGGCCCAGATCGACCTGGTCGGCCAGGGTGGCGGCCCAGGCCCAGCTGCGGTTGTCCAGCGGCCAGAGCACCACGGCGGCCAGCCCGGTGCCGATCAGCTGGGTGCCGAACAGAACGGCCGCGGACCGCGCGGCACCCACGCGCCGCTCGAATCCGCCCAGGCCGATCACCAGCAGGGCGCCCACGAGCAGGTAGAACTCGGGTCGGGGCAGGACGAAGGCGCCGGTCAGGAAGGTCCACAGGTGGCCGTCCTGGATGCTGGGCACGCCGAAGGACAGTGCGCGGAGCAGGCCGTGGTCGGCATCGGCGGGTCGCCACAGGGTCCCGGTGGCGACACCCATACCGATCATCAGACCCAACGCCGTCAGCGTCACCGGGATGCGCCGGGCCCCGGCGAGGACCCGGAACGTACGCGTTGCGACGGTCGGCCCCGGTCGGTGCGTCCGGTCGGGCGAGGTGAAAAACATTCGTGCTCCTGTGCTGGCGGGTCTTCCCGGCTTAAGACGCAGCGGAGGTCAGGTTTGATTCACGCCGTTCCCACAAATTTCACAAATTTCTCCCCGGGCGACCAGCCGGTCAGCACCACCGGAACGGTAGTGCTGACCCCACCGGTCGACATCAAGATCACCCCCGAGGACCGCGCATTCCCCCGGAAGGGGTGCTGGCCACCGCCCCGCGTGCGCGACGCCGTTCTCCCTCCGGCCGATCGCCGGAATCGCTCTGAGCCTGATGCGGTTGCCCCGAGCGTGCCGGGGGCTTCGCCGGGGGTTTTCCCGGAGGAGCTCGGCCCTGCTGTTCTGGGACAGTGTTCGGGTGCAGGTGTCGATCTTGGGTCCGCTCGCCGTCCGCGACGGCGACGCCGACATTCCGGTGCCCGGGCGGCTGGTGCGGCGACTGCTGGTCCGGTTGGCCGTCGCGGCCCCGGCTCCGGTCTCGGTGGCCGGCCTGTTGGCGGCCCTGTGGCCCGACGGCGCCTCACCCGCGGACGCCACGAACGCCCTGCAGTCCCTGGTGTCCCGACTTCGTCGCGCCCTCGGTCGACCGGACCTGGTCCGGGTCGGCCCGGCCGGTTACAGCCTGGACGTGCCGGCCGGGGCGGTCGACCTGCACCGGCTCGACCGGCAGGCGACGGACGGCCGCCAACAGCTCAACGCCGGGGATCTGGCCGCGGCCGAATCCACTCTGACCGCCGCGCGGGCCGAGTTCCACGGCGAGCCGTTGCTGGAGGCGGCCGACGCCGATTGGGCCCGCGGCGAGGCCGCCCGGCTGGAGCAACTGCAGCTGGACGTGCTGGTCGACCTGATCGAGGTCAAGCTGCGGCTCGGCCGGGCGACCGAGGTGATCGGGGAACTGGAGGGCCTGGTCGCGGCGCACCCCTTGCGAGAGGACTTCACCCGGCAGCTGCTGAGCGCACTGTCTGCGGGCGGCCGGGGCGCCGAGGCGCTGGCCGCCTACGAACGGCTACGCGTGCGGCTGGCCGACGAACTGGGCGTGGATCCGGGTCCGGAGCTCCGCGAGCTGCACCTGGAGCTGCTCCGCGGCGAGGCCGTCCCGACCCGACCATCGCGGCGATCCAATCTCCGCTCGTTCCTGACCAGCTTCGTCGGCCGGGCCGCCGAGCTGGACCGGCTGGCCCGACTGCTGGCCGAGCACCGTCTGGTCACCATCGTCGGGCCCGGTGGCGCCGGAAAGACCCGGATCGCCGTGCACGCCGCGGAGCGGGCCGAGCCGCCGACGGACGGGGTGTGGCTCATCGAGCTGGCCCCGGTGACCGGATCGGACAATGTTCCCTCGGCCATCCTGGAGGTGCTGGGCAGCGTCGGCGGGCCGATGACCGTCCGGTTGGCCGAACCCCGAATGGGCGGCCTTGACCCGCGCGAGCGGGTCGTGGATCTGCTCGCTCAGGCCGAGATCCTGCTCGTGCTGGACAACTGCGAGCACCTGCTGGAAGCGACCGCCGAGCTGGTGGACGACGTGCTGGCCCGCTGCCCCGGGGTGCGGATCCTGGCCACCAGCCGCGAACCGCTGGGCATTCTGGGCGAGGCGATGTGTTCGTTGCCGCCGCTGGGCCTGCCGTCCGCCGACGTCACCGTGGCCCAGGCGCTGCACTCCCCGGCGGTCGCCCTCCTGGTCGAGCGCGCTTCGGCCAGCGCCGATTTCGCCGTCACCGAGTCGAACCTGGCCGCGGTGGTCAGCATCGTGCGCCGGCTGGACGGTCTCCCGCTTGCCATCGAGCTGGCCGCGGCTCGGTTGCGGGTGCTGCCGGTGGAGATCGTGGCCGAGCGGCTGTCGGACCGGTTCCGGCTGCTGGCCGGGGGGAACCGGGTCGCGTTGCCGCGACACCGGACCCTGCGGGCGGTGGTCGAGTGGAGCTGGGGCCTGTTGGCCACCCCGGAACGGCTGTTGGCCGAGCGGCTGTCGGTGTTTCCGGCCGGCGCGACGGCGGTGAGCGCCGCGGCCATTTGTGCCGACGCCCTCGTGGACGCGGCCGAGGTGCCCGACCTGCTGGTCTCGCTGGCCGACAAGTCGCTGTTGCAGGTGGTCGACGCGGCCGGGGAGCCGCGGTTCCGGATGCTGGAGACGATCCGTGAGTACGGGATCGAGCGTTTGTCCGAGCGGGGCGAGGTGCAGGCGGTGCGGGAGGCTCACGCCGATTGGTTCACCCGGCTGGCCGTCGATCTCGACCCGGTCCTGCGCACCCGGGATCAGATGACGGCCGTCCGGGTGCTCCGCGCCGAACGGGACAACTTCTTGGCCGCCCTGCGCTACCTGGGCGATACCGGCCGGACCGAGCGGACCGTCACGTTGGCGCTGGCCCTGTGCTGGTACTGGGTGATGATCGACGCCGGCGGTGAAGCGTTGCCCTGGCTGGATGCTGCCCTCGCCGCGTCCGCCGAATCCGACGACCCGCGGCGGGCGTTGTTGCTGGCGTCCCGGGCCGTTCAGTCGATGACCGTCGACGACGACGAGTGGGTGTCCCAGGACGGCAACGGTTGGGACCGCTGGCGGCTCGAGTTGGCCGCCAGCCTGCGTCGGGTGGACGAGGTCGAGGAGCAGCTGAGCGGGACCCCGCTGTACAGCATTGTCCGCACCCTGTTGGCGTACTTCTCCGGTGACGCCGACCGCGGGGACGCGTTGGTCGATGCGCTGGCTGACGGCGATCCGTGGACGCGGGCCGCCGCCTTGAGCATGAAGGCGGCGTTCGCCGAGAACTCGGGTCGGATCGAGGTCATGCGCGCCGTGGTCGACCAGGCCCACGCGCTGTTCACCCAGATCGGAGACCGGTGGGGGCTCACGGCGACCTTCGAGAACCGCAGCCATCTCAAGACTTTGGACGGGGACCTGGCCGGCGCGCTGACCGATCTGCAGGCCGCTCTGGACTGTGCGACCGAACTGGGCGCCGACTCGGAGAACATGTTCCTGCGGCTGCGGATGTCCGACCTCGAGCTCCGGCTCGGTCATCTGGACCGTGCCCGCGAGGAGCTCGACCGGGCCCGTCAACCGGGTTCCGGGCGGCCGCGTTCCTCCAGCCGGGACATGATCGTGATGGGCGCGACCGCCGCCATCCTGCAGGCCGAGGGCCGGCCCGACCAGGCCATGGCCCTGGTCCGGGAACTGCGCGAACGCACTCGATCCCGGCCTGGCGCCCCGGCCCTGTTCGGCCACCTGGCGGCCATGCTCAGCGCCATCGCGGCCTCCATCGAGGTGCAGAACGGGGAGCTCGAGATGGCTCGGCTGGACCTGGACTACGGGTACCCGGAGGCGGTCGAGACCGGCGACTCACCCATCCTGGCGTCGATGGGCGTGGCTGTGGCGGCATACGCCCAAGCGGTTGACCGGCCGGCCGACGCCGCGGAGATGCTTGGGGCGGCCGCCCGTCTGCGTGGCGGCGACGACCCCAGCGATATCAGGATCGCCGAGTTGACCCGGAACCTGCGGGCCCGCCTGCCGGACTTCGATCGTCACTATCAGGCCGGGCGGGCCCTGGACCACGCCGCAGCGACGGCGCGGGTGGATCCGGCCTCGCTGCGATCCTGACGGTCCTGGGCTTTTCCCCCCTCGCGGGATCAGCCGCGGGTGCGAATCACCTTGTCGACCGCGATCCGCACGATCACCCGGACCTGATCCCGCCCGCCGTACCAGGGGTAGGGGCCACCCAGATACTTCTGGGCCAGCTGGTTGATGTGTTCCGCACCGCCCTCGGTGGTGCTGGACACCATGCGTCCGCGCAGCTGCAGGTACTGGTCCGGATCGGCCTGATCGGCCACCGCGACCGACACCCGCGGGTCGTGCTCCAGATTGCGGAGCTTGGCGAACCCTTCCACCGTGTTGATCACGACATGCTCGCCGTCGGTGTCCACCCAGACCTTGGTCAATTGTGGTGCGCCGTCGGGCATCAGCGTGGCGATGAAACAGTGGCTGGGCCGACGCAGCAGCTCGAGCACGTCCTCGGGGAGTTCCATGGCTTCAGGATTCCCTATCCCGGTCGGTTCGCCACCCTCAGACCGCGGCCTTTTCCATCGCTTGGCCGGACGGAGTGTCGGCCACCCGCTCCCGGGACAGCAACCGCCACCCGGCGATCAGGGCGATCGCGAAGGTCACGGCCGCGCATCCGAAACCGACGGTGATGGCGTCCGCCGCGGCCTGCCGGTCGGCGTGCACCCCGTGGCCCCCGCCCACCCCGAGGACCACGGCGCCGATCACCGCCACACCCAGGGTGCCGCCGAGCTGCCGGACCGTCTGCACGATGCCGGAGGCCTGGCTGCGTTCGCTGGCGCTCACCCGGCCCAGCGCATCTGTGTTCGTCGGCGACATGAGCAGACCGATGCCGAAACCGGTCAACACCATCCCCGGCACCTGCCACGCATAGATCAGCGTGGGCAGCGCCACGGTCCACCCGATCAGACCCACCGTGGCCACGCCCAGCCCGGTCAGCGACGGGTAACGAACCCCGTTCCGGTCATACCACCGTCCGCCCAGCTGAGCCGCGACGGACAGGGCCAGGATCAGCGGGAAGACGGCCAGTCCGGCCGTGATCGGGGTCATCTGGAGCAGGTTCTGGGCGTACAGCGAGCTGTACAAAATCACGGCGAGCAGGCCGAACTGGACCAGGCCGAGCACGACCACGTCGCCCAGAAAGGCAGGCCGGCCGAACAGCCGCACGTTGACCAAGGGCGACGTCGTTCGGGCCTGGGCCACCCCGAACCAGATCAGCAGCCCGACCCCCACGACCAAGCAGACCAGCGTGGCCGGGGCTCCCCAGCCCCAGGTGCCGGCCTGCTGAACTCCCAGCACGGCCGCGGCCACGCCGACCACGAGCTGCGCCACCGCGCCGGCCTGGATGCGGACGCCGGACTGCCGCACGTTCGCCGGGCGGGCCACCTGGACCAGGATCAGAGCGAGGATCCCGACCGGGACGTTCAGCCAGAACACCACCCGCCAGGACACGGTCTCGGTGAGAAACCCGCCCAGCAGCGGCCCGACGGCCAGGAACACCTGCGAGATGCCGGTGTAGACGGCCATGGCCCGGCCCCGCTCGGCGAGCGAGAACGCGCCGATGACGATGGCCGCGGAGACCGGCACCATCAAGGCCGCTCCGGCGCCCTGCAACACCCGGGCCCCGATGATCCAGGACTCGCCCCACGGTCCCCGGGGCGCCACTCCGCACAGCATCGAGGCCAGGAAGAAGATGGCCACCCCAGCCCGGAAGGTGCTGACCCCGCCGAATTTGTCGCCGAGCTTGCCGCCCAGCGCGACCAGCGCGGCCATGGCCAGCACGTACGCGTTCACTACCCACTGTTCGCCCGTGGCGGAGAGCGGGAGTTCTCGACTCATCGACGGCAGGGCCACGGTGACCACCGTCTGGTCGAGCATGATCATGGCCAGCGAGCCGGTCATGGCCACCAGGACCAACCACCGGTTGGAGCTCTTGTTCACGGATCCGCCTAGGTCAGGGCCGGCCCGGGGGCCGGCGATCGGGAGTTCGGCGAAAGCGTCTGTGGGAGGGCTCTCGCGCCGCTCTCACCGGGTCCGATCGCCGTGAGAGCTCGGTGAGAACGGCAGCCGCCACAGTCGCTGCCATGACCACTGGAACCGTTCACACCCTGGCCCCCGACCTCTTCCTCATCGAGGGGCATCACCCCCACAACCTCTGGGACGACCCAGATCTACCCACCGTGGCGATCTATCGCTCCGGCGGCCGGCTGTATCTGTTGGACACCGGAGCCGGGCCGGAACAGCGCGACGCGATCCTCGAGGTGGCTCGCCGCTGCGCGGCCGAGCGTTCGATCGAGGAGGTGGTGCTGCTCAACAGCCACGGCCACCTCGACCATCTGGGCAACAACAATGTGATCGCCGACATCCCGGCCGCCGCCCGATCCCACTACTTCCCCCGGGACGCCCGGCACTGCCTGGACTTCGAGGCGTTCTTCGGCGGCATGTACCGCCGCGGGCTGCCCTACTTCGATTACCTGTCCGGGCTGAGCTTCACCGGAGAAGGCGTGGCCTCGCTGCTGCGGGTGCTCGGCGCCGACCACACCCTCAAGGCCGACGACGTCGCCGACCTGGGCGCCCGCATCGCCGGACTCGGGATCGCGCCGGCGTTGTCCGGGTTCATTCCTTCGATGGTCGTCGACATCCTGCTGCAGACCTACCCTCCGGTCTTCCGGAGCGTCGAGACCATGTCCGACTACGAGGATCTCGGCCCGGCCGAGGCCATCGAAATCGGGGACACGCAGTGGACCGGGTGGACGTTCCGCTCGGCCGACGGTGAGCCCGAGGTCTACGCGCTGCAGTCCGGTGGCCATTCCGTCGCCGGCCTGGTCTTCTACCTACCCGCGCACGGCTTCCTGATGATGGCCGACGAGACCACCTCGGTTCCGATCTGGTCGGACAGCGACCCGCGCCGGACCGAGGACACGGCCCGAAAGGCCCTGTCCATGATCGACTCCGGTGATCTGCGCCAGCTCTGCGCCGGCCACCGCCCCATGCTGCCGACCGCCGGCGACGAGGCCACCGCTGCGCTGCATCAGATCATCGGCTCGGGCCGGCAGTTCGCCGGCGCGGTGACCGACGCCCTCACCCGACACCCGGAGGGTTTGACCATCGACGCACTCTTCGATCTGCTCACCGGCGAGGCCGCTGAAGGATCGATGGTCGCCTTGCTGCAGCGGCTGCAGTTCCCGGTGTTCTCGACCTTCCTCAAGCTCACCCTGCTGAATCACTGCCTGCTCTACGGGTACGAACAGATCCCCGGGGCGCGGCCGGCCTTTCGGCTGCCGGCCTGATCGGGGTCAGGCGGGAACCAAACCGCGGTCCCGGGCCACATCCAGGTAGGTCAGCCGGGTGCCGTCGTGCCAGAGATCGTCGAACCGACTCCGGGCCAGCGCAGATCGGGTGCGGTCCACCAGCTCCTGGGTGTTGATCTGCACCGGCCAGACCATGCCCACCCGGCGGACCTCGGCGAACGCGGCCCCGTACATCCGGGCGGCCAACTCGACGTCGTCGCTCAAGGCGGCGAAGTTGGCCAACAGCTCGAGGAAGGCGCCGCCGCCGCCGCTGCCGGAGCGAGAGTGCGCGGCGATGACCCGGTCGATCCAGAGCAGCCCACCTGCGGCATCACCGGCCAGGGTGGCCACGATCGACCGGACCGCAGCTGCGGACCATTCGGCCAGTTCGTTGCTCTGAGCCGCGGCGCGTTCGTACACCGCCTCGGCCCGGTCGGCGGTCTCGGCCGGATCACGGTCGGCCAGGTGGGCGACCGTGTCGACCTGG
Source organism: Nakamurella sp. (assembly GCA_965277905.1). Lineage (GTDB taxonomy): Bacteria > Actinomycetota > Actinomycetes > Mycobacteriales > Nakamurellaceae > Nakamurella. The sequence goes on along the minus strand of CBDIDW010000006.1, from coordinate 1,228,103 downwards.
TCGGCCAGTAGCAACAGGTGCGGCGCACCGGAGCGGCGGGCCACCGTGGACAGGACCGCCGAGACCCGGAGAGCGATGTCGTACTCGTTGCGGCCCCAGGCGGAGTTGGCTGTCCCGACCAGGGCCTCACCCGCGTCGACCAGCAGGTCGTCGGGCACGCCCTCGATCAGGGTCTCGATCGAAGCCACCTGTCGGACGGCGATACCCACGTCCCCACTGAGCAGGTGCGACCCGGCCAGGGCGATCCGGAACAGGACCGCCTCGGGCCGAGGGTCCAGTCGGCCGTGGGTGAGCCCGCAGGCGTCCGCCACCGCCTGCTGCCAGCGACGACCCTCGATGAGCCGATTTCGGAAGTAGAAGAAGTAGTTGAGGCCGGCGCTCCGCCGGAGCAGGGCCGGGTCGGGGTCGGCGACGACCGCCGTCTGGAACGTGGCCCGCACGATCGGGAACACGTCGTCGATGGCGTCGTACCAGGCCCGTGTACCCGGGTCGCCGAGCTTGGGCCGTGCCGCCAACAACTGCAGCACCCAACCGTCGCGCCGGGCCGTCACCTCGTCGGTCCCGCCGGTGTCGGCCAACCGGTGGGCGGCGTGGGCGCGCACCGTCTCGAGCTGGTGGAAAGTGGACGGTCGCCCCCGGCGGGTCGACGGGGCGGCGGTCAGCATCGACCGGTGCACCAACCGGGCCAGCAGATCCGGCACTGCGCTGACCTCGACATCGACGCCCTGGGCCACAGCGGTGGCCACCGGAAGGGTGAACGGTCCGGGCAGTACCGCGAGCCGGCGGTGTACCGCCTGTTCGGTCGGGGAGAGCAGGCGGTGGCTCCACTCGATCGTCGATTCCACGGTCGTGCGATGGTCCGCCGGACCGCGGCCGATCCGGGACAACCGGCCCGGGTCATCACCGACCTGCTCGGCGATCTCGTCCAGGGTGTAGGCCCGGCTGCGGGCGGCGGCCAGTTCGATGGCCAGCGGCAACCCGTCCACCGCCGCGCAGATACGCTCGACGGTGGCCAGATCTTCCGGATTCACCGCGGCCGGGCCGGTCATCCGGGCCAGGAACATCTCGGCCGCCGGCGAGGGTCCGCCGGCCGCCGAGAGCGGCAGCGGGGACAGCGGCCACAGCGCCTCACCCGGCGCCTCGATCGGTTCTCGGCTGGTGGCCAGCACGACCGAACGCGAGCCGATGTCCAGCAGTGCCTCGACCACGGCGGCCACCCCGTCCAACACGTGTTCGCAGTTGTCCAGCACGAGCAGGAGGGTCCGGTCACCGACGAAGGCGGCCAGCGTCCGGACGTTGGCGTCGGACCCGGCCCCGCCGACCTCGGCGGTGATGCCCAGCCGGGACACGACGGCGTCCACGACCAGCCCGGAGTCGACCACCTCGGTGAAATCGACGAACCAGACCCCGTCGGGAAAGTCCGCAGCCGCGACGGCGGCCACTTCCAGGGCGAGCCGGGTCTTGCCGGTGCCGCCGGGCCCGGTGATGGTGACCAGGTCCCGTTGCCGCAACCAGGTGGCCAGACCGCGCAACTCCACTTCCCGCCCGAGCAGCGGCAACGGCCGTTTCGGCAGGTGGATACCGCCGCTCGGGACCGATCGCGCCGTGGCCGCCGGGGACAGCTCCGGCTCGCGATCGATGATCTGCCGCTGCAGCTCCCTCAACTCCGGCCCAGGCTCCAGGCCCAGCTCGTCGAGCAGCATTCCGCGGACCCGTTGGTAGGTCGCCAGCGCGTCGTCGGCCCGACCCGCCCGGGCCAATCCGGACATCCGCTGCGCCCACAGCCGCTCTCGGAACGGAAAGACGGCGAGCAGTGGCGCGAGGTCGGCCAGCGCGAGGTCGACCTCGCCCAGCCGCAGCAACGCGTCGATCCGGCGTTCCATCACCTGCCCGCGCAGTTCTTCCAGGCGGCCCACCACGGCCCCCGTCTCGGCGAGGTGGGCGATGGCCTCGTAGGGCACACCCCGCCAGAGTTGCAGCGCCTCGTCGCAGGCGGACAGCGAGTTGGCCACGTCACCGGCGTCGAGATCCCGCCGCGATCGGTCGGCCAGCTGCTCGAACTGCGCGGAATCGATGTCCTCATCGGCCAGTCGGAGCCGATACCCGGCCTCCTCATTGACCAGGGTGGTGGACGCCGCCCGCCCGCGATGCGGCTCGATCAGCCGGCGCAGTCGCCAGATGTGGTTCTCGACGGTGGAGCTGGAGATGCCGCCGTCGTAGCCCCAGCCGGCCACGATGAGCTGGTCCACGGACACCCGCTCGTTGACCTGCATGGCCAGCATGGCCAGGATGGCGGCCTGCTTCGGGCCGGCCGTGGGCAGCTCGACGTCGTCGACCACCAGCCGGACCGGTCCGAGGTCGCGCACCCGCATCGGGCCAGGCTAGTTGGGCTGCGAGCGCCCCGCTCGGCCGCCGACATGACCTGACACCGGTTGAACCGCCGCAGGAGGAGAAAGTCTGCCCGGAAGGACCTTGCCGAAAGGGCCGCCAGGAGCGACCGTGCCCGGGTGGGCAGCGAAATGCGTCGGATGCCGCGTGCTCGCGCGACCCGCTTCGCCCGCCCTGCCCCGAAGGGGCGTTCCGGTGCATCGCCGACCTCCGCCGAATCGTGGGTGCTCACTCTCCAGGCGCAGGCCGGAAACCGGGCCGTCAGCACCATGTTGGCCCGCCCGAAGGCAGCGACGGTGCAGCGAGACGACCAGGCCAAGTGGAGCGACGCAGACACTCGCGGCGATGCCTGGAATGCCCAGTCTCGTGAGGTCGGCAGCATCCGGCGGGTGCCGATCGAGGGGCTGACCCACGGGAATCAGGACGAGGCCGTGGGTGACGAGTCCGACAAGACCACCGAGTCCGCCGCCGGCAAGGCCATCGTCCTCATCCCGGACACGGTCAAACCTGGACAGCAGGTGGACGTGCTGTTTCACTTTCACGGCTACACCCATCGGAAGAGCGATCCGTACGGAGGCTGGCGCCAACACAGCGGATCGGGAACGGTGCGCGACGTCCAGCAGGACCGAATCGAGGCGCAGCTGCAGGCGTCCGGGCAGGCGTCGATGATCGCCGTGCTGCCGCAGGGCGTCGGGGCCAGCGATTTCGGCGGCCTGAACGTCGACAGCTACCTGACCGAGGTGTTCGGACGTCTGGCCGCTGTGAACGAGCCGACCGGTTCGGATGCCGGCTCACCGCTGGAGCGCGGGCGGCTGATCCTGTCCGGCCACAGCGGGGGCGGCGATCGGATCGCCAACATGCTGGGCAGCGCGACCGGGCAGGGCGCGGCCGAGGTCATCCTGTTCGAGGCCATCCACGGGGGCGGCCTCACCACGGTGACGAAGTGGGCCACTGGGCATCTGAGCCGGGTCGCCGCGGCCCTGGCGAAGGAAAACGATGCTGACGCACGCCAGCAGATTGTCGACACCTGCCCCAAGTTGTTCGGCTACTACTCGGCCAAGACCCCCGGAGTCGCCGGAAGCGGTATGTATGTGGGCACCTATAACAAGTTGCGCCGGTCGCTCGACCGGTGGTTCGCCGCGCACGGGCCGGCGCTGGGGGCGAATCTGGCGGACCTGCGGGCCCGATTCCGCATTGAAGAGCTGCAGGGCGCCGGCCACGAACCTTCGGTGCGCGGACTCGGCGACGATCCCGACGCCGGCCCGTTGACCGACGCGTTGGTCAGCCTGGATGATCCGACCCGGCCCAGCAAGCTGGAGACCTCCGGCACCAGCACCTGGACCCCGCCGGTCAGATCGGATCAGGTCGATGCGTCGGCGAAGGCGCCCAGCCATCGGGCGGCCCACCCGGCCGCGACGACATCGAGTTCCGCCGGCAGCGGGTCGACGACGCTGCCGACGCTTGCGCTCACCCCGAGTCGGGTGCTGGACCTCGCGCTCGCGCACGGCCTCAGCCCGCTCGCCATGCCGGCCGTGCTGGCCGACGCGACCCGGGGCGGTGACTCGTACGCCGTGGTGGCCCGGGCCCTCGTCCTGGCCGGTCTGACCAACCCCGCCGCTCTGACCGACGTGCTCTTCGACGTGGCGCATCCCGAGTTGGCCGGGGTGAACCTGGACGGGCATCGGCAGGATCTGAAGAAGCAATGGCGGACGCTGCGCCAGACGTACGCCCGGCCGGCGATTGCCGCCCGTCGGGCCGCACCCTCGTCGGCCGTGCCGGTTCCGAAGGCACCTGCTGTTCCCGACAGAACCCCCGCCGAGCCGGTCACCCCCGGCGCGAGGACGATGACCGACGAGCAGAAGAAAAAAGCCATGGACAAGGCCGTGAAGCAGGCTGAGAGCGGCGGTGACGCTGTCTCGGTCGCGGCCGTGGCCGCGGTCCTGGACAAGGTCGGGTACACCGTGGACAGCTGGTTCGCCGGCATGGTCTTCGACGCCACTTTCCTGGACATCCCGATCATCCCCAGCGGGGGCAACACTCCGGGTGTGCACCACGAGCTGCTGGTGAAGCTGCAACAGGCGGAACGGGCTCTGCTGCTGCGGTTCCCGGGACTGTCGAAAGGTCAGATCGCCGGCCGGATGGGCATGTACGAGGTCAGTGGCCTACGACCGCCCAAGGCCGCGACCGGCGGCTCGCAGCCCAGCGCGCACTGCTTCGGCCTGGCCGTGGACATCAATCACCCGACGAACCCCTTCGTCGGAAACGTCAAGGTGCACAAGAAGAAGAAGATGACGGCGGAGCAGAAGGCGCAGTACTCCGAGGATCTCACCCACCGCTCACCGCGGGTGATCGAGCGGGCCATGCTGTTGATGCATCAGGAGAAGTTCGACATCGAGGCGTCCTTGGGGGCGGCCGGCAACGCCAAGCAGGCCGGCGCACTGTGGGACAAGCACCACCTGGCCTCACAGGCCCTGGCCGAGTATCTCCAGCTGGCCGCCGATCTGGACTCGGCCAAGCTGGCCGGTCTGGTCACCGCAGTGAACACCAGCGGCAAGGACTCTCGATCGCTGCAGGAGTGGCGGACGCTGATTGCCGAGGATTCCGAACGGCTCAAGAAGGGGGATTTCAGCAACCACTACCACAGGGGCGTGGACCGGCCCGAGTCCTCCGGCTACATGGACCTGGGCAAGGAGCTGGTCGTGGCGCTGGTCGGCGCGGGCCTGCTCTGGGGCGGGTCCTACAACGGCGCCAAGGACATCATGCATTTCGACTGGCGGGGCGGAACCATCACGGATCGCTCGCCGCAATAGACGTGTCCTCGGCGCCGCAGTGGATCAGCGCGGGGTCAGGCCTTGCGGCGGTAGGCCCGCAGGGCCAACGGCACGAAGACCACCAGCAGTCCGGCCATCCAGCCCAGGGTCCAGTACACGTCGGTGGCCACCGGGCCGCCCACCATCAGCCCGCGGACCGCGTTGACCAGATGGGAGATGGGATTGACCTGCACGAAGTGGCGCAACCAGCCGGGCATGGTGGCCGGGTTGACGAAGGTGCTCGAGCCGAACGAGAGCGGCAGCACGAGCAGGAACATGACGCCCTGCACGGCCCCCGAGGTGCGCACGATCATCCCGACCCAGACGGACACCCAGCAGAAACAGAGGGCGAATCCGACGGCCAGCGCGATGCCGGCCAGCGTAGCGACGGCGTTCGTGCCGATCCGGAAGCCGATGAGGTACCCGAACCCGAGGGTGACCACGCAGACGATCAGATAGCGGACGGTGTCGGCCACGACGGCTCCGACCAGCGGCGCGGATCGAGCGATGGGCAACGATCGGAATCGGTCGAAGACGCCTTTCTCGACATCGGCATTGAGGTTCTGGCCGATGGCCACGCCGGCCAAGGCAATGGTCTGGCCGAGGATGCCCGGCAGCAGGAACTCGAGGTAATCATGCTGGGAGCCGCCGGCGATGGCCCCACCGAACACGAAGGTGAACAGGGCCAGGAAGATGATTGGTTGCAGAGTCACGTCGATGAGCGCCTCGGGCGTGCGCCAGGTCTTGATGAGACTGCGCTTGGCCAGCGCCAGCACGTGCCGCAGCCCGGCCATCAGGCCGGCCCGGGTGGTGGTGGTCGCGATGGGGGTCACTGCATGGTCCAGGACGGTGGTCATGCCGCGTCCTCCTGGTCAGAATCGGTCGAGCGGGCGCCCGTGAGGGAGAAGAAGACCTCGTCCAGGCTGGGCAGGTGCAGGGAGAGTTCGGTGACCCGGATGCCGGCTTCGTGCAGTCGGGACACTGCGACCGGCAGCGCCGAGTCGTCGGTCACGGCCACCGTCAGCCGATCCCGGCCGGAGTCCTCCGGCTCGCCGTACCCGATCGCCGCGAGCAGCGACCGCACCTCGGGCAGCCGGGCCGCGTCCTCCGGCTTGATCTCCAGTCGCTGCCCGCCGACGACCCGCTTGAGTTTCTCGGGGGTGTCGTGGGCGATGACCCGGCCGTGGTCGATGACGGTGATCTCGTCGGCCAGCGCGTCGGCCTCCTCCAGGTACTGGGTGGTCAGCAGTACGGTCGCGCCGTCGCCGGTCAGCCGCCGGACGACGCCCCACATGTCCTCCCGTTTGGCCGGATCCAGGCCGGTGGTGGGCTCGTCCAGGAAGATCACCGACGGCCGGCCGACCAGACTGGCGGCCAGATCCAGCCGCCGACGCATGCCGCCGGAGTAGGTCTTCGCCCTCCGCCCGGCCGCTTCGGTCAGGTCGAACCAGGCCAGCAGTTCCTTGGCCCGAGACCGGGCGTCGGCGGCCGACAGGTTCAGCAGCGTGCCGATCAGCACCAGGTTCTGGGTGCCGGTCAGGTCCTCGTCGACCGAGGCGTACTGGCCGGTCAGGCCGATGGTCTGGCGCACCTTCTGCGGGTGGGTGGCGATGTCGTAGCCGCCGATGCGCGCGGTGCCGGCATCCGGCTTCATCAGGGTGGCCAGGATGCGCACCGCGGTGGTCTTGCCCGCGCCGTTGGGGCCGAGCACGCCGAGCACGGTGCCGGCCCGGGCGGTCAACGACACTCCGTCCAGCGCCTGGGTGGTCCCGAATCGTTTGCGCAGGCCCTGCGCCTCGATCATGACTTCGTTCATCTGGGTCCTTTCCTCTGGCCGCGCATGGTGTCGAGCGGCGTCTGACGCCAGCTTGCGGCTGACCACTGACAGCGCACGCACAGCCCGGTGACAGCGGCCCGTCGCACCCCTGGCAGCGCGGCATTGCTCGTCCGTTATGCGAGCCCTGTCCACTGTGGCGAGCCCGCACCCAGCGCTGCCGACCGAGAGGCCCAGTCATGTCCCGACGACTCCTGATCGCCGTGACCGCATGTATGTGCCTGGCGCTGGCCGGCTGCACCTCGTCCAGCGGCACGGCGATTCCCGTCCCGACACCCGGTTCAACATCCGGGGCGACACCCGGGGCGACACCGTCGTCGAGCGGCGGTGCGGCCACCACGGCCACGAGCAGCTCGGTCGGTTCCAGCTCGGCGACGAGCGAGAATCCCGCCCTGGACAGCTGCGATGACACCTCGGTGCTGCCGTGCGTGCGGCAGGTGGCCGATCTGTCGCTGCCGTTGGCCGGCGTGGCCATGGACATGACCTATTCCAGCGACCGCGCTGCCGGCCGGACCGTCGATCGGGCGCCGTCGGCCGACCAGGTCGGGCTGGCCGGCTGGACGCTGTCCGTGCTGGACAGCTACGACCCGGCCACCAGGACCGAGATCACCGGCACCGGGACGCGACGGTCGGTGACCGGGGTGGCCCAGGGCGATGCGGTCGCGGTGGCCGCCGCCGATGGCCGGACCGTCGACGTCTTCGATGCCCAAGGCCGACAGACCGCCCGAATGGATGCCGACACGGGCGCCACCGACCTCACCTTCGCCTGGGGTGCACATGGCCTGGCCACCGTGTCCGACGCCGGCGGAGTCGCTCTGACCGTGGACCGGGCGGCCGACGGGACACCGGTGCGACTTCGATCGGCGGCCGGAGCCAGCACCGGCCTGGGCACCGTCGAAGGGCGCTTGGCCGCCCTGGTCTATCCGGACGGCTCCCGTGCCCTGCTTGCGACCGACACCCACGGGTTGGTCACCGCCCTGCGTCCGGCCGCCGGCACCCGGGCCACCTACACCTTCGACGAGACCGGCCGGCTCTCTTCCGTCACCGACGGCGGCAATCAGACCACGACCTATGACCGGCACGTCGACGCTCAGACCGCGACCGTGACCACCACCCTGGCCACCGGGGCCAAGATCACGGACAGCGTCACCGCGTCGGGCGACACCACCACCTACGGCCACACGGACGGGGCCGGCGGTCAGGCCCGGATGGCCCGGTCGGGCGCGCAACGGACGTTCACCGGGGCCGACGGCACCCGCGCAACGGTCACGCTGGCCCCCGACCCGCGCTGGGGGAACGATGCGCCGGTTCCGGCCTCGGTGACCAGCGGCACGGTCACCCTGGACGGTAGCGCCGAGCGCTCGCCCAATCAGGCCGTGAAGCGGACCATGAGTGTCAACGGCAAGACCTGGACGTTCGGTTACGACCCCGCCGCCCGCACCGCCACCCGCACCGACCCGACCGGGGTCACCACCACCGTCGGCTACGACGGTGCCGGCCGGGTGCAGCGCACCGTCAGCTCCTCGGGTGTTCCGGTGACGTACACCTACGGCCAGGACGGTCGCATCGGCGCCATCACCATCGGCACCGAACCGGGCGCCCGGACCTGGCGCTACACCTACTCGGGCCACACGCTGGCCGTCACCGATCCGGCCGGCGGCGTGCAGCGACGGACCTACTCGGCCACCGGGGCGCTGCTGTCGATCGCCGGTCCGGGCGGGTCCGGACTCAGCCTGCAGCGCGATTCCGCCGACCGGGTCATCGGATTCGCCGCCCCCGCCGGCGGGGCGTACGCCGTGACGTGGGGCGCGAACGGGCAGGTCGCGGCGGTGAACGCGCCCGGCACCGGGGACAACAGCGCCCCGGCTCGGTACACCAGCTCGAGCTACGACGCCTCGGGTCACCTGGTCGGACAATCCACCGGGGACAGCACGGTGAGCATCACCCGGGATGCGGCCGGCCGGGCCACCAGCATGGACCCGGGCACGGGCCCGGTGGCGGCCGCGTACGACGCCGCCGGCAACCTGCAGACACTGATCACCCCGGCCACCCGGGTCAGCCGCAGCTACGCCGGATCCCTGCTGACAGAGGAGAAGTCGACCGGGGTGGTCTCCTCCGACGTCGCCCGCACCCTGACCGCCACCGGGCAGACCGCCTCGGTGACCGTGGCGGGCGCGCCGGCGGTGGACTACAGCTACGACGACGCGGGCCGGGTGGTGGCGGCCGGAGACCTGAAGCTGATGCGGGACAAGACCTCCGGCCAGGTCTCGGCCCAGACCCTGGGAACGTTGACGGACACGTTCACCCGCAATCAGTTCGGCGAACTGATGAAGGAGACCGTCACCGACGCCTCCGGTTCCGCACTCGTCACACTGACCTACTCCCGGGATGGGCTGGGCCGCGTCACCGGCACCGTCACCGCGGTCCACGGACAGCCCGACCAGCACACCGGCTTCGGCTACGACCCGGCCGGCCGTCTGGTCAACGAGAGCGTGGGTGGTCAGACTCGTTCCTACACCTACGATGCCGCCGGCAACCTGACCTCGATCACGGCCGGGGGGACGAGCACGAAGCTGACCTATGACGCCCGCAACGACCTGGTCTCGGCCGGAGCCGCGACCTTCCAGTACGACGGCAGTGGTCGCGTGGCGAAGGCGGGGACGCGGACTTACAGCTACGACGGTCTCGGCCGCATGCTGTCCGTCAAGACCCCCGGCCAGCCCGATATCGCCTATAGCGTCGACGGATTCGGACGACGGGTGGCGACCTCGTCCGGCGGGTCCGTGTCTTCGGGTGTGGCGTACCTCGACTCGCTGCACCCGGCTGCGGTCTTGAATGCGGACGGTTCGGTTTCCCAGCAGTACGTCTATGCCACCGGCTCGCTGCTGCCGTCCTATGTCGCGGCCAGTGGCCATGACTACCTCGAGATCGCCGACGCCACTGGCAGTCCCGGCCTGGTCCTGGATGCCGCCACCGGCGCCGTAGCCGACCGGGTGGTTCGCACCGGCTACGGCGCGGTGGTGTCGGAGACCCACCCGGGGTTCCAGATCGTCGGCTTCTCGGGCGGTCTCACCGATCCGACCAGTGGCCTGGTGCATTTCGGTGCCCGCGACTACGACCCCGCGGTGGGCCGGTGGCTGGCCCCCGACCCGCTGTACAGCGGCGGCGGGTCCGGCAATCTCTACGAGTACGTGGGCGGTGACCCGGTGGACCGGGCCGACCCGACCGGGCAGTTCTGCGACTACTTCTCGACCGGTGTGAGCGTCACCGGCGCCATCGGCGGCGTCGGTGGCACCGCATCGGTCGGGTTGGGCACCACCGGCTCGCAGCTCGGTGTCTCCGGGACGGCCGGTACCTCGGCCGGAGCGGAGACCGGGGTCAGCGTGGTGATCACCTGTCTGGACAAAACCGACCCGTCCAGTCCATCGGACCTGGGCACGTTCGGCGGTGGCGGCAACTCCTTCGACGTGGGTCTGGGCCCGGTGTCAACCGGGGTGGACATTGGCTACAACGACGCCGGCGGGGTGTCCTCGACCGGCTCACACTTCGGGGTGGGCCCGTCCGTGGGCCCGTCGGCAAGCGCCACCGACACCGACTTCTGGTGCCTGGCCGGCTGTCCCCCGGAGAATCCCAACCAGGGCGCGGATCCCTACGACCCGGGCCCGGACCACGACAACGATCATGCCGACGGGGTCGACGACTGTCCCGGCGGGATCTGCTCGCCCACCCCTTCCGATCCGGGCGACGGCGGCGCACCGCCGGCCAACGCCTGCGAGGGTGGGGCGAACTGCGATCCGGGCCAGGGTGGCAGCGGCGGCCCGGACAACCCGACCGGCACCGGGCCGCGCAGCACCGGCGACCCGCATCTGCGCACGGCCGACCAGACCTACTACGACCTCCAGGCGGTGGGCGAGTTCACCTGGCTCACGTCGGATACTGCTGATCTGACGGTGCAGGTGCGGCAGCAGCCGATGGCCGATTCGAAGACCATCGCGATGACCACGGCGGTGGCCCTCGGCGCGGACGGCGACCGGCTGATGATCAGCTCGCCCACCGGGCCCGGCGCCCCGATGGGGGTGACCTCGGCCTCGACGACGCTCGCCCCGTTCGGCCGCACCACCCTGCCGCACGGCGACACCGTGGCCCGCTCGGCCACCGGGCTGGTCCTGACCATGAAGGACGGCACCAGGGTGTGGGTGCGGACCAATCCCCGTGGCCTGGACGTCAACGCCGACCTGCCGGCCACCCGGCAGAACCACATGCACGGCCTGGCCGGACCGTTCACCGGGCAATCCGGCGGTCCGGTGCAGACCAAGAGTGGGAGCAACCTGACCACCACCCAACTGCGCGATTACGACACCCTGTACCGGACCTACGGCGATTCCTGGCGGATCACCCAGGCCGAGTCCCTGTTCACCGACAAGGCCGGCGACGCGACCGCTTTCGACGATCGCGCGTTTCCCGACCGCACTTCCGCCGCCCCGAACTCGTCCGCGCAGGCGGCCGCCAAGGCAGTGTGTGCCTCGCTCGGGCTGGCCGGGCCGGAACTGGCCGCTTGCCTCTTCGACGTGGCCGCGACCGGCGATGCCGGGTTCGCGTCGGCCACTGCGCTGTCGTCGGACACCACCCCCGGTGCAGCGGTAGCGACCGGCAATGGGTCCATCAGCGGCGACATCACGCCCGGTCAGACCGTCAGCGGCAACCTGTCGGCCGGGGCGTCGAAGGATTACTCCTTCACCGTGCCGGCCGGCGCGGTGGCCTACTTCGCCGCGGCACCCGGCTGCACGGCCCCGGCCGACCTGCGCTACCGCGTGCAGGATGACCAGGGTGTGGCCGTGACCGGGGCCGAGTCGGTGTGCTCCGACCTCGGCCGGGTGCGCTTCGACAAGGCCGGGACCTACCGGCTGCACATCTCCGGTGACAGCGGCGCCTCAGGTCCGTACGCGGTGGTGTGGAAGGCTTCCCGGCCGGACACCAGTCGACCTCTGGCCGCGGGCGGCACCCTGAACGGCACCATCGACCTCCCCGGCGCCTATGACTACGCCACCTTGACCGTGACCGCGGGCACCGTGGCGTATTTCGCGGCGGACTCGTCGTGCACGGCGCCCACCGACCCCAACCAGGGCGCGCTGCGCTGGAGCGTGATCAACCCGGCCGGGCTGTCGTTCACCGGCTCCTCGTCCGTCTGTGACGACCTCGGCCGGGTCCGATTCACCCAGGACGGCGTCTACCAATTGGTGATCACCAGCGAAAACGGGGGAACCGGCCGGTATTCGGTGTCTTGGAGCGTGTCCCGACCCGACGCGACCACCCCGATGAACCCGGGCGACACGGCCACCGGCAGCATCGACCACCCGGGCGCCTACGACTACCGCACCTTGACCGTGGCGGCCGGCGACGTGGGCTACTTCGCCGCGGCCGCCGGGTGCACACCCGCGAGTTCCGGCCAGTCCGGGCTGCGCTGGCAGATCGAGGATCCGGCCGGAGTGTCCTACACCGGATCGGATGGCATCTGTGACGACCTCGGCCGGGTCCAGTTCACCCAGGCCGGCACCTACCGCCTGCTGGTCGACGGCGAAAATGCCGGCATCGGAAACTATTCGGTGACCTGGGTGGTGTCCCGGCCGGACAAGACCCAGCCGTTGACGCCGGGGACGGCGGTGTCGGGCACGATCGACCGCCCGGGCGCCCAGGACCTGTGGACATTCACGGTGGCGGCGGGAGCCTCGGTCAAGCTCGCTCCCGCGGTTGGTTGCTCGACGACGACCTTGCGCCTGGTCGTCCAGGACTCGAACGGCGTCTCGCAGAGCGGCACCGACCGGATGTGCGACGGCGTGGATCCGGTCACGCTGAAGGACGCCGGCACCTACCGGGTCGTGGTCACCGGAGCGGCCCAGGCCACCGGCGGCTACTCGTTCACCTTGACCTCCGGCTGACGTCCACGGCGGATGTATCAGGTCGGGCCGCCGGTGCTCTTGGAGTTCGAGCCAGGCGGCCACGTGGAGTCTGAGGGGTCTTCGCGGGACCGGCAGGACAGCGTTTCGGCACGGCAGCGGGCATGCCGCCCGTCAGAGGGGGGCGAGCCGGAATCGACGTCAACATCGTCGATTCCGGTTCGCCTCTCGCCACCCAGGGCCCGGGTGGCGCCGCCCGGAATCAGCTGCGCCGCTGCGGTTTCAGTCGTGACCAGCGCTCCCGCAGAGTCGCCATGGTCTCCGGATCGATTTCGCCGTTCACCCGCAACCGGGCCAGGCCGCCGTCCGGGTACACGTCCAGCCGCACGTGGGTCATCGGGGGTGTGGGCTGGACCGGGAAGAAATGCCGGGTGTCCGGCTGCAGCCGCGTTTTGGCGATGATCTCGATCCAGGAGTCAGGCTGCGCCAGCGCACCCGGAGAGGTCGCATCGACCGCGGTGACCCGGGCCCAGCCGGCCGAGTTACCGATGAAGTAGCTGGTGTCCAGCTCGATCTTGCGGATGCGGCCGCGCGCCCCCAGCTGCACCACCACGAAGTCGTTGCCGTCGTCCCGGCGTCGGGCGTTTTCCCAACCCTCGCCCATAATCCGGGCCCGGTCCGGGCGCAGCAGATTGCTGGGCGAGGAATAGAACTGGTTGGAGCAGGCCACGATCCGGCCGCCGTTCTCCAGACCGGCCAGATCCTGGGTGCCCTCCAGCAGCACCGGATCCGGCACCGGCTCGCCGTGCACCCGGAACCTGGCCACTCCGCCGTCCGGGTAGATGGTCAGCCGGATGTGGGTGAACCGCCGCGGGTCGTCGATCTGGAAGTGATTGCGGGTGTCACCCGCGATCGCGCTCTTGGTCACCAGCGGGTACCACTGCGCCGTCGTCAGCGCGTCCGGACCCGGGTAGCCGTCCACGTGGGCCCCCTCGACGGAGGCAAACGGGGGGTAGTTGCCCTTGAACCAGCTGGTGTCGATGACGACGCCGTGGACGACGCCCGGGATGCCCAGGCGGACAACGGCCCAGTCCGAGCCGGGTTCGCGTCGGCGCCGGGTCTCCCAGCCGTCGTAGGACTTGCCCTTGTTGCCGAACTCCTCCGGATGGAAGATCGGCGCCTCCGGCCGGATCAAGTTCTCCCGCTGGGCGAACAACTCGTCGTTGGCCGCGACCACACTGGAAAACAGGGCTCGGCTGGCCAGGTCGGGCCGGGTCAGGAACGCGGGTGCGGCGACGGCGGCCACAGTGACGCTCGTCATGAGATTCCTTTCTGGGTAGGGCCGAGCAGCTCGTCGAGCTCCTGGGCCAATTGACGTCCGATGCGGTACAGCAGGTCCGCGGCCGTGCGCATCGACACGGCCGGGTCGGATTCGAGTTCGGTCAACGGGTAGACGGCGGCGAACCCCGCTGCTCGCCAGACGGTCTCCGGCAGCTGACATCGGCCGCAGACCGCGACGACGGGAATGCGGCCGGACGCCCGCAGGACGCCGGCGGGGGCCTTGCCGTGCAGGGTCTGCTGGTCCAGCGACCCCTCGCCGGTGATCACGAGGTCGGCCCGGCTCAGCGCGTCGGGCAGGCCGACCAGGTCGAAGACCAGGTCCGTGCCCGGCCGCAGGTTCGCCCCCAACAACGCGGCGGCGGCAAAGCCGACTCCGCCGGCCGCCCCCGCGCCCGGGCGGTCCCGCAGGTCGTCACCGGTCGTCGCGGCGACCACGTCGGCCCAATGGCCCAGCGCGTCATCCAGCCGGGCGACATCATCATCGTCGGCGCCCTTCTGTGGCCCGTACACCGCGGCGGCCCCGTTCGGGCCGGTCAGCGGATTGTCGACGTCGCAGGCGATCTCGATGTCGGCCGCACTCAGCGCGGGATGCAGGCCGGACAGGTCCAGCCGCGTCAGCCGGGCCAGAGCGGCGCCGCCATCGGCGATCTCGACGCCGTCCGGGTTGAGGAGCCGAGCGCCGAGGGCAGCCATCAGGCCGGCGCCGCCGTCGGTGCTGGCACTGCCGCCGATCCCCACCACGATGCGCCGGGCCCCGGCGTCCAACGCGGACCGGATGGCCTCGCCCAGGCCGCGGCTGGAGGCGGTCAGCGGTGCGAGCATGCCACCGGGGAGCCGGAGCAGCCCGCAGGCGTCGGCCAGTTCGACGACGGCGTTCTCGTCTCTGGTGGCGACTGCGGCCGCCACCGGTTGCCCGGTCGGGCCGGTCACGGTCACCGGGATCCGTTCGTACCCGGCGGCCAGCGCCGCTGCCAGCGTCCCGTCCCCGCCGTCCGCCACCGGGATCACCGTGACGACGAGATCCGTTCGCACCGAGAGTATTCCGCCGGACAGGGCGGCGCCGACCTGGGCGGCGGTGAGCGATCCCTTGAACTTGTCCGCGGCGATGAGGACGTGCGGCATGTTCAGTCCAGGAATGAGAGTGCGGTCGGTGCATCGGCTCCGGACGCGGCCAGCTCTTCGAACTCGACCACGTGGGCGATGTCGGCGCCGCCCATGGAGATGTTGGTGACTCGTTCCAGGATGATCTCGACCACCACCGGCACTTGGAACTCGTCCCGCAGGGCCTTCGCCTTTTCCAGGGCCGGGGCGATCTCATCCGGGTGGGTCACCCGAATGGCTTTGCAGCCCAGACCCTCCGCCACCTTGACGTGGTCCACCCCGTAGCCGTTCACCTCGGGGGAGTTCACGTTCTCGAAGGAGAGTTGGACGCAGTAGTCCATGTCGAAGCCACGTTGCGACTGGCGGATCAAGCCCAGGTAGGCGTTGTTCACCACCACGTGGATGTAAGGGATGTTGAACTGCGCCCCCACCGCCAGTTCCTCGATCATGAACTGGAAGTCGTAGTCCCCGGACAGCGCGACCGTGGTGGTGTCGCGGTCGGCGGTGACCGCACCCAGGGTGGCCGGCAGGGTCCAACCCAGCGGGCCGGCTTGGCCGCAGTTGATCCAGTTCCGCGGGTGCTGCACGTGCAGGAACTGGGCGGCGGCGATCTGGCTCAACCCGATGGTGGACACGTACCGGGTGCCGGAGCCGAAAACCCGGTTCATCTCTTCGTAGACCCGCTGCGGCTTGATCGGCACATTGTCGAAATGGGTGCGCCGCAGCATCTCCCGCTTACGCTGCCGACACGACTCGGCCCAAGCGGTTCGGTCCGGGAGGTTTCGCTCCCGAGCCTGGGCCACGAACATCTCCAGGGCCACCTTGGCGTCGGAAACGATGCCGTAGTCCGGGGCGAACACCCGGCCGATCTGGGTCGGCTCAATATCCACGTGCACGAAGGTGCGGCCGGCCGTATAGACGTCCAGCGCGCCGGTGTGCCGGTTGGCCCAGCGGTTGCCGATACCCAGCACGAAGTCGGACTCCAACAGGGTGGCGTTGCCGTACCGGTGCGAGGTCTGCAACCCGACCATGCCCGCCATCAGCGGGTGGCTGTCGCCGATCGTGCCCCAACCCATCAGGGTGGGGATGACGGGAACGCCGGTGAGCTCGGCGAACTCGACCAGTTCGGCGGCCGCATCCGCATTGATGATCCCGCCGCCGGCCACGATGACCGGCCGTTGGGCCGCGGCCAGCATGGCCAGGGCCTTGGCGATCTGGGCCTGGGTAGCCGACGGCTTGTAGGCCGGGAGGGATTGGTAGGTGTCCGGATCGAACTCGATCTCGGTCAGCTGCACGTCCAGAGGCAGGTCGATCAGCACCGGCCCGGGCCGGCCCGACCGCATCAGGTGGAAGGCCTGTTGGAACACCCCGGGCACCTGGCCGGCCTCGAGCACGGTAGTGGCCATCTTGGTCACCGGCCGGGCGATGTCGGCGATGTTGATGGCCTGGAAGTCCTCCTTGTGGAGCCGGGCCACCGGGGCCTGTCCGGTGATGGCCAGAATCGGAATGGAGTCGGCGATGGCCGAGTACAGGCCGGTGATCATGTCGGTGCCGGCCGGACCCGAGGTGCCGACGCACACGCCGATGTTGCCGGCCTTGGCCCGGGTGTAGCCCTCGGCCATGTGCGAAGCGCCCTCCACGTGCCGGGCGAGCACATGGCTCAGTTCACCGTTGTCGCGCACGGCCCGGTAGAACGGGTTGATGGCGGCCCCCGGCAGCCCGAACAGATGCGAGACCCCCTCACGGCGCAGGATTTCCACGGCGGCGCGGGCGGCGGTCATTCTGGTCACGATCAGTCCTGCTTTCCGGACAGGCGCTGCACGCCCTTGAACAATGCGGAATGGTCGAGCCCGCCGTCGCCGCTCGCCTTGGCCGAGGCCATCAGCTGGGCGACCATCGCCCCGGCCGGGATGATCACGCCGGCCTCCCGGGCGGAGCTGGTGATGATGGCGAAGTCCTTGTCGTGCAACTCGATCCGGAACCCGGGTGCGAACTCCCGGTCCTTCATCTTGGCCGCCTTCTGGTTGAGCACGGCCGAGCCGGCCAGGCCGCCGCCGAGCACCTTCAGGGCAGCGTCGAGGTCGACACCGAAGGCCTCCAACAGCGCGACCGCCTCGGCCAGGGCCTGGATGTTGACGCCGACGATGAGCTGATTGGCGGCCTTCACGGTCTGGCCGGATCCATTGGGTCCGACCAGTACGACCGTCTTGCCCACCGTCTCGAGGATCGGTGTGGCCGCCTCGAAGTCGACCGGATTACCGCCCACCATGATGGACAGCGTGGCCGCCTTGGCGCCCGCCTCACCGCCGGACACCGGGGCGTCCAGCAGCCGGAACCCCCTCTCCTGCGCGGTGTTGGCCAGCTCCCGAGTCACGTCGGGTCGGATGGAGGAGAAGTCGATGATCAGTGTGCCGGGCGTGGCCGACTCGAAGACGCCGCCCTCGCCGGTCAGCACCTGCTGCACGTCGGGGGAATCCGGCACCATGATCGCGACCACGTCGGCTCGCGCCACCGCCTCGGCGATCGAGGCGGCCGGAGTGCCGCCCGCTTCCTTCAGCGCGGCATACGGACGGTCGCTGCGGTTGTAACCGACCACCTGGTAACCGGCCCGGGCCAAATGCCCGGCCATGGGCCCGCCCATGATGCCCAGGCCGATGAACGCGACGGTTGTTGTGCTCACGAGGAAGCTCCCTTCAACCAGCCGAAGCTGTCCCCGCTCGGGCCGACCGGTTTGTACTCCAGGCCGACCCAACCGTCGTATCCCATGCGCTGCAGGCGGTCCAGCTGATGCCCGAGCGGGAGGGTGCCGGTGCCCGGCTGGCCGCGTTCGGGGCTGTCGGCGATCTGGACGTGGGCGACCCCGCCCGGCCGGCCGGTCTGGCGATCGATCACCGCGTTCACGTCGTCGCCGTTGACGGCCAGGTGGTACAGGTCGGCCAGCAGCCCGATGTTGTCCAGACTTCCGGCCTGGCGGACGTTATCGATAACCGAAGTCGCGTCGGCGGCCATCAGCAGCGGGTACCGCGGCGCTCCGCTGACCGGCTCCACCAGCACGGTGCCGTCGACACCCTGGGCGGCCAGGACCAGATTGGTCAGCGCCAGCTCGTCCTGGGCTGCGGGATCTACTCCGTCGATACGGTTGCCGTACAGCGCATTGAACGCCCGGCAGCCGGTGCGCCGGCCGATGTCTGCGACGACGGCGATGTTGTCTCGAAATTCGCTCTCCCGACCCACCCAAGAAACCAGACCCCGATCACCGGAGGGCATGTCGCCGGCGAAGAAGTTGAGCCCGACCAGGGCTACGCCGGCGTCGGCCAGGGCGCTGACGAATGCGTCCACGTCGGCGTCGCTCGGCACCGCGGTGGCGAACGGCCACCAGAACTCGACCGCGTCGAAACCCGCGGCCCGGACCGCCGCCGGACGTTCCAGCAACGGCAGCTCGGTGAACAGGATCGAACAGTTGACCTCGTAGGGCAGGGTGTGGGCCATCATAGATTCCGTATCGCGGAAGGAAAGTTCTGAACTACGGAAATAGTATCGCAGGGCATGCCGCCGAACAACCCCTGGAGACAGACCATGGCGCGTTGCTCGCGGGGAATCCGGCGCATTCACGCGAGCAACGCGCCATGGTCGTGGTCACGATCAGGCGAAGCCGGGCACCGTGTCCCAGGCCGGGCCGGCGGGTGGGGCGTCGTCCCGGAGCACGGTGGCCTCGATCAGGCCATACGGGCGGTCGGCCGCAATGAAGACCTCGTTGTTGTTCTCCAGTCCGAACGCGGCCAGCGGGTAGACGAAGTGGTGCTTGTTCGGGGCGGAGAACTTGATCTCCGCCACCGCCGGCTGCACCTCGAGCACCGCCTTGCCCGCCTCGTAGAGGGTCTGTTGCAAGGCCTGGCTGTAGAGCGAGGCGAACGTGGACGTGATGGTGGACTTGATCGCCGCATACGTCGCGTCGAAGTCGACATCCCAACTGGTGTAACGCCACCGGGCCACCAGGGAGGTGGCCATGATGCGGTCCTCGGTCTCTTCCAGGATCGTGTACTTGTCAACGAGGAAGCCCTTGAAGCCGGAGCCGGTGGTTTTCAGCACGACCAGGTCCTTGAAACCGGACACCGCGTAGACCGGCGCATCGGGTCCTCGACCATCCACGGTGACCACGGTGGTCTTGGTTTCCTGACCCCGCCGGACGAAGGAATAGTCGTGCTCGACCCCGTCCACCAGAATCCGGTCCCAGGCGTACTCCTCGATGGTGATCTTCGCGCCGGTGGCCTTCGGGGTGGCGTCCACAAAATGCTGGCCCAGGATCTTGCCCCACTCCTCGATGGAGGTGATCGGGTGTTCCTTGGCGTAGGCGAAGGACGTCTGCCGCTGGGTGTCGGTGGGCAGGATGTCGGCCTGATCACCGGTCAGATGCGCGGCGGAGAAGTCACCGCGCAGCGAGGTGGAGACGTTCAGGTCCCGGATCTCGTGGCGCGGCTGATCGCGATAGACCCGGAACACCCGGTTCTCGGCCTTGCCGTACTGGTTGGCCCCCAAGACGATGGCCATGTCAACTCCCTCGGTAGGTGGAATAGGCGAACGGGCTGAGCAACACCGGTACGTGGTAGTGCACGGCCGGGTCGCTCAACGCGAACGTGATGGTGATGCTCGGGTAGAAGCCGATCTGTCCGGTTGCGGTGAAGTAACTCCCCGTGTCGAAAAGCAATGAATAAGTTCCGACGGGCAGCAGCTCAGGACCGAAATCGGGAATTCGTCCGTCGGAGTTGGTGATCCCGGTGACCAAAGTGGTCCCGGCCCCATCCAGCATGGTCACTGCCACTCCCGCGGCCGGCTGACCCAAGGCAGCGTCGAGAACATGCGTGGTCACTGCGCTCACGAGCACTCCTCGGGTGGGATCCGACGGGCCAGGCGGTAGAGGTCGGCGGCGGGTACCCCGACGGCGGCGGTCACATCGGCCAAGTCGGCCGCCCCACAGTCAGTGGCGCGCAGAGCGAATGCCGCCATCGCCACCGCCGTGGCCGGCTCGTCCAGGAACCCGGACGCGGCCCGGCCCAGATAGGCCGTCAGCCGAGCGAGCACGGCGTCCAGGCCGGCCAGGTAGAAGGCGTAGTTGGCCACGAAGCGGGGTGGCAGCTGCCCGGGGTGCATGTCCCAGCCCTGGTAATAGGCACGTTCCAGGGACCGGCGGGTGAGCCGGTAGGACAACCGCCAGGCCGCGCGCACGGCGTCGGCGTCCCCGATGGGCAGAACGTTGGTCGATCCGTCCGACAACTGCACCCCGGTGCCCGCGGCGGCCAGCTGCATGACCGCTTTGGCATGGTCGGCCGCGGGATGCTCCAGGCTCTGCTGCGCCGCCGAGATGCCCAGCGAGGCCGAGTAGTCGTAGGTGCCGTAATGCAAGGCGGTGCAGCGTCTTCCGGCGGCGTGCAGCATCGGGGCCACCGTGGCCCGGCCGTCGGCGCCGAGAATGGCCTGCGGGGTCTCGATCTGGATCTCGAAGGTGATCGACCCCGGTGCCCAACGGAACTCGTTCTCCAGCGATTCGCACACCTGCACCATGGCCCGGACCTGGTCCACCGAGGTCACCTTGGGCAAGGTCAACAGGAAACCCGAGGGAAGTGAACCCATCTCGGCCAGAATGCAGTACAGGGTGGTCAGCCCGCGCCGTCGGGTGGGCGACTCCAGGCTCTTGAAGCGGACGCCGATGAAAGGGGTGGGGGACGGAGTTCCGCGCAGCGATCGGGCCACCCGCACCGCCGTCTGGGTCTCGTCCTCATGGACGCCATACCCGTCCTCGAAGTCGACCCGCAGGTCCTCGATCGGCTCTACGGCCAGCTTGGCCGAAACCCGCTCGTACACCCGCTCGGCCAGAGCACTGTCCAGATCGAAGATCTCGGCCAATACCGCGGGGTCCGGCGCCTGCTCGGCCCAGACCTGCCGGGCGTGCTCCCCCCACTGGGCGGCCGTGTCGGTGTCGTATTTGTCCGCCCGCACGTAGACGGTGTGGATCGGCTGGCGGCGGCCCCGGTCACCGGGATAGTCCGCGGCCAGGTCGGCATCG
Organism: Nakamurella sp.; assembly: GCA_965277905.1. Lineage (GTDB taxonomy): Bacteria > Actinomycetota > Actinomycetes > Mycobacteriales > Nakamurellaceae > Nakamurella. The sequence continues at coordinate 1,206,674 of CBDIDW010000006.1, read as the reverse complement.
GCCTGGACCAGTCGGGCGTCGGCGGCGGTGATGATCTGCTGCAGCTCCGGCCGCAACGACGGATCGGCCCGGGCGTCGTCGAGGAACTCACGGTCGACCTGCACGCCGGAGTTCACGAAGCGGTCGCCGCCGCCCGCACCGCCGCGGCCACCGACGGCGCCACGTTCGGGTCGAAGACCGACGGCACGATGTAGTTGGCGCTGAGCTCTTCGGGTTCCACACAGTTGGCGATGGCGGTGGCCGCCGCGATCATGATCTGGCCGGTGATGCGGTGCGTGCCGGCGTCGAGCATGCCTCGGAAGAATCCGGGAAAGGCGAGCACGTTGTTGATCTGGTTGGGGTAGTCAGACCGTCCGGTGGCCACGATGGCGGCGTGCTCGGCGGCGGCGAACGGGTCGACCTCGGGGTCCGGATTGGCCAGGGCAAACACGATGGCATCGCTTTTCATGGTGGCGATGTCGGCCCCGGTCAGCAGTCCGGGCGCGGACACCCCGATGAAAACGTCGGTGCCGACCAGCACCTCGGCCAGGGTGCCCTGCACCTGGCGCGGATTGGTGTGGTCGGCGATCCACTGGCGGAATTCGTCCATGTCCGGGTTGTCGGGCCGCAACGCACCGTGCCGATCACAGCCGATGATGTCCGAGAAACCCTGCTCGGCCAGCAATCTGATGATGGCGTGACCGGCGGCACCCACTCCGGAGACGACCAACCGAACGTCGGCGGGTTGCTTGCCGACCACCCGCAACGCGTTTGTCAGCGCCGCCAGCACCACGATCGCGGTGCCGTGCTGGTCGTCGTGGAACACCGGGATGTCCAGGATCTCGCGCAGCCGACGCTCGATCTCGAAGCAGCGTGGAGCGGCGATGTCCTCCAGGTTCACCCCGCCGTACACCGGAGCGATACAGCGGACAATTTCCACAATGAGATCGGTGTCCTTGGTGTCCAAGCAGACCGGCCAGGCGTCGACGCCGGCGAACTGTTTGAACAGCGCGGCCTTACCCTCCATCACCGGAAGCGCAGCGGCGGGGCCGATGTCGCCCAGTCCGAGCACGGCGGTCCCGTCGGTGACCACGGCGACGGTGTTCCGCTTGATGGTCAGCCGCCGGGCGTCGGCGGGGTTGCGGGCAATGGCCATGCTCACCCGGGCCACCCCCGGCGTGTATGCCCGGGACAAGTCATCGCGGTGCTTGAGCGGCACCTTGGGCACCACCTCGATCTTGCCGCCCAGGTGCAGCAGGAAAGTCCGGTCGGACACCTTGCGCACGGCCACCCCGGGGAGCTCGGCGATGGCCGCGCTGATACGGTCGGCGTGATCGGAATCGACCGCGTTGCAGGTGATGTCGACGACGACGCAGTCCCGGGTGGACTCGACCACATCCAGCGCGGTCAGTGATCCTCCGGCGGTGGCCACGGCGACGGCCAGCTCACCGGTACTACCGGCTTTCTGGGGCGCCTCGGCGCGGACGGTGATCGAGTATCCGGGGCTGGTGGAAGGCATGGGCGCACTCCGGCTGGCTGCGGCAAGCGAGGGCAGATGGCCGCAACAGACTGTCACGAGTCCGGCCGGGCCGAACCACAGGGTGACGCGCTCGGATGTCTACCGCATCGCGGAATTTAACTTCTGACACGTGGAGTTTATCGAGAAGCAACGTCGCGTCAAGACCCAACAAGGGCCGTTTTCGATAGAATTCCGACATGCGGAATAGAGGCCAGACATGACCAGCGCGACCGAGGTCGAGGCGATCGAGTCCCGCGGCAAGGCCGGTGGTGGCGTCCAGTCCATCGAACGGGCCTTCGCCCTGCTCGAGGCATTGGCCGGGGCCGGCGGGGTACTCACCCTGTCCGGTCTGGCCACCGAGACCGGTCTGCCCCTGCCCACCATTCATCGGCTGGTCCGCACCCTGGTTGACCTCGGCTATGTCCGTCAGGAGCCGACCCGCGAGTACGCGCTCGGGCCCAGATTGCTGCTGTTCGCGGAGACGTCCTCGGCCATGTTGTCCGGAGTGGCCCGTCCACACCTCACCCACCTGGTCGATCAGTTGGGCGAAACGGCCAATCTGGCCATGCTGGACGGAGACTGGATCCTCTACGTGGCGCAGGTGCCGTCGAGGCATTCCATGCGCATGTTCACCGAGGTCGGTCGGCGGGTGCTGCCGCACTGCACGGCGGTGGGCAAGGCCCTGCTGGCCGGCATGGATCCGGCCGCAGTGGGCGCGTTGTTGGCCCGCACGGGCATGCCCCGGCACACCGAGCACACCATCGTCGAGCCGCCCGCGTTCATGACCGCCCTGAACTGGACGGTGGCGCACGGCTACGCGTTGGACGACGGGGAGCAGGAATTGGGTGTTCGGTGCGTCGCCGTGTCGGTTCCGCGCAGCCGGCCCCGGTTGGCGCTGTCGGTATCCGGCCCGGCTCCTCGGATGTCGCCCGAGCTCATTGACCGCGCGGTGCCGCTGCTCACCGAGGTGGCCGAGCAGTTGGCCGCCGAGCTGGCCTGACCCTTGACGGCTGATCAACGCCCGTCTACCGTCCAACGGAATCGATAATCCGTATGCCGGAAAAGCGATACTGAGGAAGGGATCGATGATGGGGTCTGCCCCGGTCCGAACCCACCGCGGCATCATGGCGCCATGACCGAGGTCAAGTCGGACGGTGCCACGCGGTTCAACGAGCTCACCGAGGCCGACGCCCAGGCCGAACTGCACTCCTGCCTGGCCGTGCCGCGCTGGATCGACGAGATGGTCGCCGGACGGCCCTATGCGTCGGCGGCCGACGCCATCACCCTGGGCGGCGCCCGGGCCCGGACCATGACTCCGGCCGAGGTGGAATTGGCGCTGGCCCGACACCCGAGAATCGGCGAAAGGGCGAGCGCCCAACACGATGCGGCCTTCTCCGCTCGAGAACAGTCCGGCATGGCGCAGGCCGGCGAGGACGTTGCGGCAGCCATACGAGTCGGAAACGTGGCCTATGAGAACAAGTTCGGCCGGGTATTCCTGATCCGTGCGGCCGGCCGCGAGCCGGCCGAGATGCTGGTGGAGCTGCAGCGTCGGCTGGCCAGTGACGATGGAGCCGAGCTGTCCGAAGTCATCGAGCAGTTGGCTCAGATCGCCGAAGGACGGTTGCGGGTGCTGTTGGAAGAGTCAGCGTGATCGCCAGGACACGGGCGCTTCATACAGGCCCGGTAAGGACTGCACCATGAGTGCACCCGTGACCGTGATCAGCAACGCCGTGGTGGCCACGGTCGATACTGCCGGCCACGAGTACAGCACGGGTCATGTTGTTGTCACCGGCAACCGGATCACGGCCGTGGGCGCCGGATCGGCCCCGGCGGATGTCGTGGCCGACCGGCAGATCGATGGCACCGGCTGCCTGGTCACGCCCGGCCTGGTCAACACCCACCACCACCTCTACCAATGGGTCACCCGCGGATTGGCGGTGGACGAGACCCTGTTCGGTTGGCTGACCACGCTGTACCCGATCTGGGCCCGGATGGACGAGGACACCGTGCGCACCGCCGCCACCGGCGCGCTGACCTGGCTGGCCAAGACCGGGTGCACCTACAGCACCGATCACCACTACGTGTTCCCGGACGACGGCGGTGATCTGCTCGCGGCCGAGATCGACGGCGCCCGGCGGGTGGGTCTGCGATTCCATCCGACCCGGGGCTCGATGGACCTCGGCGAGAGTCAGGGCGGCCTGCCGCCGGACCATGTGGTCGAGGACCTGGACGACATCCTGGCCGCGAGCGAGGCGGCCGTCGACCGCTTCCACGACCCAGCCGACGACTCCATGCTGCGCATCGGGCTGGCCCCCTGCTCACCCTTCTCGGTCACCCCGGAGCTGCTGCGTCAATCGGCAGAACTGGCTCGTCGCAGGGGGGTTCGCCTGCACACCCACCTGTGCGAGACCCTGGACGAGGAAAACTTCTGCCGCGAGCGTTTCGGCCTGACCCCGGTCGATTACATGGAGACGTTGGGCTGGCTCGGCCCGGATGTCTGGTACGCGCACGCCGTCCACCTGGATGACGCGTCCATCGCCAAGATGGCCGCCACCGGAACCTCCGCGGCGCACTGCCCGACGAGCAATGCCCGGCTGGGTTCCGGGATCGCCCGGGTCCGGGACATGCGCGACGCCGGTGTCGCCGTCGGTCTGGGCGTGGACGGCGCCGCCTCCAACGAGAGCGACTCGTTGTGGGAGGAGCTGCACCACGCCCTGTTGTTCGCCCGGGCCAGGGGCGGGCCGCAGGCACTGGCGGTGCGTGACGCTCTCGAGATGGCCACCATCGGCGGCGCTCGAGTGCTCGGCCGGGAGCGGGACTTGGGGTCGTTGGAGGTGGGCAAGCTGGCCGACATCGCGGTCTGGCGGCTGGACACGTTGCCGCACTCCGACATCGTCGACCCGATCGCCGCGCTGGTGCTGGGCAGTCAGCCGCCCTTAGAGCTGCTGCTGGTCAACGGCCGCCCCGTGGTCGAGCACGGTGAAGTCGTGACGGTGGATGAGGAAGCAATAGGCCGCGAGGCCCGGCGCGCGAGCACCCGACTGCTGGCGCGGAGCTGATCGCGGTGACGGAACGAGACAGAGGGGGGCCCATCATGGCGCCGGCGCTGAAAGTGAACGGGACGCAGCGATCGCTGGGAGTCGTCGGTGGACATGTGACCCTGCTGGAGTGGTTGCGGGTCAACGGCTTCACCGGCAGCAAGGAAGGCTGCGCGGAGGGTGAGTGCGGCGCGTGCGCGGTCATGGTCGCCCGCGGGGACGGGCCGGACACCAGCCGCTGGACGGCGATCAATGCCTGCCTGGTGCCGGCCGCGGGTTTGGACGGCCAGGAAGTGATCACGGTTGAGGGTCTGGCTTCCATGTCGGCATCCGCGGGCCTGCATCCGGTGCAACAGGAGATGGCAGATCGCGGCGGTTCCCAGTGCGGCTATTGCACACCTGGCTTCGTCTGCTCGATGGCGTCGGAGTACTACCGGCCGGACCGGGTCGCGACCGGCCGGGTCGGGCGCGCCCCGGAGGCCGAACCGGTGGCCGCGGAGCGCGCCGAGCTGGGCGGCACCGGACCCACTGCGCCGGCCCACGCTCCCGACCACGAGCACGGCCCGAACGGTTTCGACCTGCATGCACTGTCCGGAAACCTGTGTCGCTGTACCGGGTATCGACCGATCCGGGACGCCGCCTATGCGCTCGGCCGGCCCGATTCCGACGATCCGCTGAGTGCGCGCTGCGCCTTGCCGGCGCCCGACCCGATGCCCACCCGGACGGAGAGCGAGCAGGGCACGTACGTCCGTCCGGCCTCCCTGGCCGAGGCGCTCGACCTGCTGGCCGAAAATCCGCAGGCCCGGCCGGTGGCCGGATCGACCGACTGGGGCGTGGAGCTGAACATCCGGCACAACCGGGCCCCGCTGTCGTTCGGCATCGACCGACTGGTCGAACTCCGCGACCTGATCGTCGGTGAAGATCATGTCGACATCGGCGCGACGCTCACGCTGTCGGAGATCGAGCGGGGCCTGGACGGTCGAATCCCGTTGCTGGCGGAACTGTTTCCGCAGTTCGCCTCCCGGCTGATCCGCAACGGGGCTACCCTCGGTGGCAATCTCGGAACGGGCTCGCCCATCGGCGATGCGCCGCCGGCGTTGCTGGCCTTGGATGCATCGCTGGTCCTGGCCTCCCGGGCCGGTGAACGCGAGGTCGAGTTGGCCGACTATTTCACCGGCTACCGGCAAACCCGTAAACGCCCGGACGAGCTGATCAAAAGCGTGCGCATCCCGTTGCCGCTGGCCCCGATCACCGCCTTCCACAAGATCGCCAAGCGTCGGTTCGACGACATCTCCAGCGTGGCTGTTGCTTTCGCCCTTTGCTTGGACCCCTCCGGGGTGGTCGAGTCGATCCGAATCGGCGTGGGTGGTGCGGCGGCCACGCCGCTGCGGGCCCTGGAGGCCGAGCAGGAACTCCTTGGGCGGCCGTGGACCGCCGAGACGGTCGCGGCGGCCGCCCCGGTGCTCGGTCGGGTCGGGACCCCGCTGAGTGATCATCGGGCCAGTGCCGCCTACCGCACCGCAATGCTGGGCATGGCCCTGCGCAAGTTCTACGCCGAGCACCCTCGTCATCAGCTGCAGGAGGTGTGACATGAGCAAAGCCCACGGGCCGTTGGCCGACCGGCCGATCAATGCGAAGGTCGGCCAGGCCATCTCGCACGAGAGTGCGAACCTGCACGTCACCGGAACCGCCTTGTACACCGAGGATCTGCTCGCCCGTACCCGGGATCCGTTGCACGCCTGGCCGTTGCAGGCGCCGCACGCGCACGCCGCGGTGACCAGGCTCGACGTCACCCCGGCCTATCAGATCCCCGGTGTGGTCAAGGTCCTGACCGCGCAGGATGTTCCGGGCCTGAACGATGCCGGGGAGAAACACGACGAGCCGCTGTTCCCGTCCGAGGTGATGTTCTATGGACACGCCGTGTGCTGGGTGCTCGGGGACACCCTGGAGGCGGCCCGGATGGGCGCGGAGGCCATCGACGTGGCCTACGAAGGCCTGCCGGCGTTGGTCAGTGTGCGTGATGCCATCGCCGCCGAGAGCTTCCAAGGGGCGCAACGAACCCTGAGCCGGGGCGACGCCGACGACGCGCTGCGGCAGGCCGCTCACGTGTTCACCGGTGAGTTCGAATTCGGCGGCCAGGAGCATTTCTACCTGGAGACCATGGCCGCCCTGGCCGCGGTGGACGAGAACGGACAGATCTTCATCCAGTCCAGCACGCAGCACCCGTCGGAGACCCAGGACATCGTGGCCCACGTGCTCGGGGTGCCCGCCCACGCGGTCACCGTACAGTGCCTGCGCATGGGGGGCGGCTTCGGCGGCAAGGAGTTCCAGCCGCACGGGTTGGCCGCGGTGGCCGCCCTCGGCGCCACCCTGACCGGCCGTCCGGTATCTCTGCGGCTGAACCGGACTCAGGACATGACCATGACCGGCAAGCGCCACCCGTTCCTGGCCACCTGGGAGGCCGGGTTCGACGAGACGGGCCGCATCGTTGCTCTGCGGGCCACGCTGACCAGCAACGGCGGCTGGAGCATCGACCTGTCCGAGCCGGTCCTGGCCCGGGCCCTGTGCCACATCGACAACGCATACTGGATCCCCAACATCCACGTGCACGGCCGGATCGGCAGGACCAACCGGCAGTCCAACACCGCGTTCCGTGGGTTCGGCGGCCCCCAGGGCATGATCGTAATCGAGGACATCCTGGGCAGATGCGCACCGCTGCTCGGACTTGCGCCGGACGAGCTGCGCCGCCGCAACTTCTACGCGCCCGGCCAGGCCACCCCCTACGGGCAGCCGGTGCGCCATGCCGAACGGCTGGCCGACATTTGGTCGATTCTTATGCACCGCAGCGAGTTCCGGTCTCGGCAGGCCGAGGTCCAAGAATTCAACGACGCGCACCCGGACACCAAGCGCGCGTTGGGCGTCACCCCGGTCAAGTTCGGCATCTCCTTCAATCTCACCTCTTTCAACCAGGCCGGCGCCCTCGTACACGTCTACAAGGACGGGTCGGTGCTGATCAACCACGGCGGCACCGAGATGGGCCAGGGTCTGCACACCAAGATGATCCAGGTCGCGGCCACCGCGCTCGGGGTTCCGCTGGCCACGGTGCGGCTGGCCCCGACGCGTACCGACAAGGTGCCCAACACCTCCGCCACCGCAGCCAGTTCGGGGGCCGACCTGAACGGCGGCGCCATCAAGAACGCGTGCGATCAGATCCGGGCCCGGCTGAATGTGGTGGCCGCCGGCAAGCTGGGCATCCACCCCGACGACGTGCGGGTGATCGACGGCGTTGTCACCGGAGTCGGCTTTTCGGATAGGCAGCTCCCGTGGTCGGAGGTCGTCCGGGACGCGTATTACCAGCGGGTCCAGTTGTGGGCGGCGGGCTACTACCGGACCGAAGGTCTGCACTGGAATGCCGAGCGGATGCAGGGTGAGCCCTTCAAGTATTTCGCCTACGGCGCCACCGTGACCGAGGTCGAGGTGGACGGCTTCACCGGCGCGTATCGCGTCCTGCGCGCGGACATCGTCCACGACGTGGGTGACAGCTTGTCCCCGCTGATCGACATCGGCCAGATCGAAGGGGGTTTCGTTCAAGGCGTGGGCTGGCTGACCTTGGAGGAGTTGCGCTGGGACGAATCCGACGGGCCGCACCGGGGGCGACTGAACACCCAGGCGGCGAGTACGTACAAGATCCCGAGTTTCTCCGAGATGCCCGAGCAGTTCAACGTGCACCTGTACGAGAAGGCCACCGAATCCGGGGTCGTCTACGGGTCCAAGGCCGTCGGAGAACCGCCCTTGATGCATGCGTTCTCGGTGCGTGAGGCGTTGCGTCAGGCGGTGGCAGCTTTCGGCCCGGTCGGCCACAGCGTGGACCTGGGCTGTCCGTCCACGCCGGAAGCCGTGTTCTGGGCCATCGAGAAGGCGCGGACAGCCGTATTCAATCGCTCCACCGAGATGGCCGGGGTGTGAGTGGCATGGACTGGCTTGGCGCGCTCACCCAGCTCCGGCGGGACGGCCTGCCCGGAGTCCTGGTCACCGTGGTCCAGGTGCGTGGCCACGCCCCCCGCGACCCCGGCGCCAAGATGGTGGTCGGCGCGGACCACACCTGGGGCAGCGTCGGCGGCGGGAATCTGGAGGAGGTCGCCATCGTCCGGGCCCGGGAGCTCATCGCTACGGGCGCCACGACGCCGGAGTTCTCGGACGCGCAGCTGTCCGAGCACGTCCGGAACGAGCACGGCCGGCAATGTTGTGGAGGAGAGGTCCGCCTGCTTTTGGAACCAATGCCGGTTCGGCCCACCGTGGCCATTTTCGGTCTCGGTCACGTCGGTTTCGAATTGGCCAGAATCCTTTCTCGCATGGAACTCGCGCTCCATCTGGTGGACTCCCGGCCGGAGATGCTGGATGAGATGCGACTGGCCGACGTGACTTCCGGGGTGGCCGACGTGCACGTTCACCATGCGCTACTGGGTGAGCAGGTGCTGGACCGGCTGCCCCGCGGTGCGCACATCCTGCTCATGAGTCACGATCACGCCGAGGATTTTGCGCTCTGCGACGCGGCGTTGCGGTGGCCGGAGTTGGGCAGTATCGGGTTGATCGGATCCCGCGCGAAATGGGCACGGTTCCAAATCCACTTGGCCGAGGCCGGGCACGGGCCGAACGAGATCGCCCGGATCACGAGTCCGGTCGGCCGGCCCGACCTGCCCGGAAAGGCGCCGGCGGCCATCGCGGTCGGGATTGCGGCCGAGCTGCTCAACCAGTTGAGTGCCCCTGTGCTGGCGCGGCGATGACGCTGTTCCGGGCTACGGTCTTTGACACTCCGGCCGACCCGTTCTCGACCGATACCACGTCCGCACTCCGGGCCGATTCCGACGCCGGCCTGCTCGTGCTGGATGGCGAGATTGCCGCCCGGGGCGCGTTCGCCACCGTCCGTGCGGCGCACCCGGAAGAGCCGCTGGTGGATCTGCGGGACGGGTTGCTGTTGCCCGGGTTCGTTGACACCCATGTGCATTACCCGCAACTCCGGGCCATCGGCGGTTTGGGGATGCCGCTGCTGGATTGGCTGGAGCGGTGCGCGTTGCCGGAGGAGAGCCGGTTCGCTGACGCGGGTTACGCGTCCACGGTGGCCGGCGAGTTCCTGGACGGACTGGTCACGTCCGGGACCACGTCGGCGCTGGTGTTCGGGGCGCATTTCCCGGCGGCCATGGACGTGTTCTTCTTGCAGGCTCGGGCGCGCAACCTGAACATCACCACCGGTCTGGTGGTCTCGGATCGGATCCTGCGTCCCGATCTGCTGGTCACCCCGGAGCAGGCAAGGGCGGACAGTCAGGGCCTGATCGACCGGTGGCACGGCCAGGGGCGGCTGAGTTACGCAGTGACGCCTCGTTTTTCACTGTCCGCCACGGATGCGATGCTCGACGTCTGCGGCGAACTGATGTCTTCGAGTGACGTCAGGTTCACCTCGCACATCAACGAGAACCAGGCCGAGGTGGCCACCGTCGCGGGGCTGTTCCCGGAATCCCGGGATTATCTGGATTCTTACGAGCGGCACGGACTGGTCACCGAGCGCAGCGTGTTCGCCCACAATGTGCACGCCACCGACGCCGAGCTGGACCGAATGATGCAGGCGGGGGCCTGGGTGTCCCACTGCCCGACCTCGAATGCCGCACTCGGCAGCGGGTTGTTCCCGTTACGTCGCCACGTTTCTCGCGGAGTAGGCGTGGCTTTGGGTTCGGATGTCGGCGCCGGGACCGGGATGTTCCTGGTCAAGGAGGCGCTGCAGGCCTACTTCCTGCAGCAATTGCTCGGCCCGGACGAGGGTCTGCCGCTGACCCCGACGCACCTGCTGTACCTGGCCACCCGAGCGGGCGCACTGGCGTTGGGTATTGCCGACCGGGTCGGAGATCTGTCCGTGGGTAAAGAATTCGACGCGGTGCACCTCCGCCCGGCGCCGGGCACCCAGCTGGCCGTCAACCTGGCCAATGCGGTCGACGCATCCGATGCGCTGGCCCGAGTTTTCGCCCTGGCCACCCCGGTCGATGTGGCCGGCGTGTGGGTCAAAGGTGAACGCGCGCTGGGTGATCAGTCTCCGTAGCGCAGTGCCGCCCGCTCCCAATCCTCGTCGGCGACCTCGTCGTCGTCGTCGGCCAGGTGCATCATGCCCAGGCCCATCAGGTCGGGGTCGAGCAGTGCCTGCTCGTCCGGGCGGTATTGCAGGATCGTGTTGACGTAGGAGTCGACGGCCTTTTCGATGGGCACCTCGTGGCCGGCCGCCTGGGACAGAAACCACCGGTGCTCCAACACCTCATGAAAGATCTCGGCCGGTTCCAGCTTCTCGGACAGGTGCTTCGGCACCGCCTCGACCACGGGCTCGAACACGTCGGTGACCCAGTGCCGGGCCACCGTGTCCTCATCCACTTCGGTTTCCGGCATCACCGCGCGAGAACGATACGCATCCAAGTCATTCAGAACCCGGCGGGCCTGATTTTCCTGCATGTGCAACCCGGTCAGATTGAACAGCCGGCGCTGGTGGTGCCCGGCCTCGACGACCTGGGTCTGGACCAGAAGGTGCGGCTCGCCCTCTTTTTCGTTGACCTGGAGTTGCGCGACGTCATACCCGAGATGATTCAGCCGGCGGAGCCGCTGCTCGATGCGCCACCATTCGTCCTGACCGAGCACCAACGGATCGGTCAGTTCGGCCCATAGCTTCTCGTACCGGGCGATGATCGACAGTGCGGTCTCCAGCGGATCCACCTGTTCGGGCAGCAGGCCGGACATCTCCAGGTCGAGGAGTTCACCGGCCACATTGGTTTCCACGATGTCCAGATCCTGGAGTCGTTGCCCGCGGGACAGTTCCGGGCGTAGCTCACCGGTCTCGGCGTCGACCAGGTACGCTGCCAGCGCGCCGGCATCGCGGCGGAAAAGTGTGTTGGACAGCGAACAGTCGCGCCAGGCAAAGCCGGCCAGGTGCAGCTTCACGAGCAATTCCGCCAAGGCATCCAGGAGCTTGGGCTCCAGATCCGGATCCATCCGCCGGGAGAAGAGCGCGCGGTAGGGCAGCGAGAAACGCAGGTGCTTGGTGACCAGGGCAGCATCCAGCGGCTCGCCGGCGGGAGTGGTGCGATTGCCGACCACCCCGACCGCCTGCACGCACGGCACTCCCGTCTTGGCCAGCTCGCGCAGCACCTCGTATTCGTGCTCGGCCAACCCCTGGCTGATTTCCTTGACGGCGTAGACGATGCCGCCGATCCGCACGAACCGGACCACGTGTCGCGAGATCCCCCGGGGCAGGCTGACCAGCTTCTCCTTGGGCCAGTCCTGCAGCGGCGTCGACCAGGGCAGCGTCAGCAGGTCGGTCGGATCCGGGCCACTGGAGAACTGCATGCGCACGCGTCCACCCTCTCACTCGAAGCGGGTCGCGTTGCGCATGTAAATCTGTCCTTTTTGTCCTGCGCAACGCGACTGGAAACGGGCGGAGGTCAACGTAGAAGCTCCGCCAGGTGCTCGATCAGCCGTCCGCGACCGTTGAAAATCATCGACGCGGTCACGAAGACCACAACCCAACCAGCGCGGCGCAGTGCGTTCATCCGTTCTCGATCCCGGAACAGGTTTTCGCCGGTGTGCCAGGCAACGCCGTCGTATTCACAGGCCACTCTCCGCTCGGGCCAGGCCAGGTCGAGCCGGTAAGCACACCCGTCAACGACGACCCTGAATTGCGGGGTCGGGTGGGGAAGTCCCGCCGAATGGACGACCCAGCGCAGCCAGGACTCGCCTGGTGACTCCGCCAGCCCGGCGATCCATGGCAGCAGCTCTCGAACCACTCGAATGTTGTTGATGTGTAGAACATCCGCGATCTCGACCAAACCGTTCTGAGCCGCCGCCCCGCTCCTGACCGCGGCGTCGAGTACGGCCAGCCCATGCGGGCCGCCTCGGGATCGCGCCGCCAAACGCACGGCGGTCTCGGCCGGGGAGGTGGCGATCCGGCCGTCCACCCGGACCAGCGGGTCGAGCACCCGATCCCGGTGCAGGACCACCGCAGGCGCCCGGCTCACCGCTGCATCCCCTGGAGCGAGCAGGTGCAGACGGCGATCGTCGGAAAGGTCGAACCCGTGGAGCTGCGCTGCGGTGTCCAGACAGGCGACAGCGGTCATGCCGAGGCTCAGGTCGGCAGCCGCCAGACGCGTCCGCACGCCTTCGGCGTGGGAGGGCAGGGCGTACGCGTCCCACCACAGGCGGCGGACCGAGCCCTGTCGGACCAGACGTGTCACAGTTGCCCGGCCGACCATGGAGCGGATCTGGTCACCGGTCAGGGCGCCCTCCTGGGCCTTGGCCAGTTGCAGGAGCGGCTCGGGCAACGCTGGGGGTGAGGCCGGAATTCGCACGTTTCGCATGCTGAAGTAGCCGGGCTGCCAGTGGCCAGCACAGAACGTCGAGGTGTGGATGGCCAGCGTGGATGTGGGTCGAGGCTCCGCGGCGGAGCGGCGTGTCGCCCTTGTCGCCGCGGCGCGTCGCGGCCTCACCCCGTGGCGCACCGAGTCGCGTTGCGCAGGACAAAACGGACAGAAATGTGGGCGCAACGCGACTCGGTGCGCGGGGGAGGGGCGGGGTGGGGTGGGGTGGGGTGGGTCAGGCGAGCAGGTCGGGGGTCAAGTCGGTCACGGTGCCGGCGCAGACCGCGGCCATGGCCTGGCGAAGCTCGGCAGCCAGAGAGGTGAGCACCGCATCGACCCCGTCGGCACCGTCCACCGTCAGCCCCCACAGCACCGGGCGCCCGACCCCGACCGCGGTGGCGCCCAGGCACAGCGCTCGGAGCACATCGACGCCCGACCTGATACCCCCGTCGACCAGGACCGGGACCCGTCCGGCCACTGCCTGTACCACCCCGGGCAGCGCGACCGAGGTCGGGACCACGCCGGCCACCTGGCGCCGGCCGTGGTTGGACACGAACACCGCGGCGGCGCCGGCGTCGACCGCGGCGACCGCGTCGAGCGGATGCATGATGCCCTTGACCACGACGGGAAGGCCGGTCGCAGCGGCGATCCGGCCGATGTCCTGCAGCCGCATGTCAGGATCGATCGTGGCCCGTTCCACCGGCCAGGTCAGCGGAAGCAGGTTGGGGGACTGTTCCGCCTGACTCCGACCCTGGACTACCCGAAACGCCGCGTCGCCGATGACGCCGGGGTAATCGACGGTGAACACGATGGCTCGAGCCCCGGCCGCGACGGCGCGCTCCAGGTAGCGGTCCGAATAACGCCGGTCCTGCATCAGGTAGACCTGCGCCCACCACGGGCCGGTCATCCGCCGGCCGAACTCGACCACGTCGACGCTGGCCGAACTGGAATACACGTACAGCATTCCGGAGCGGGCCGTCCCGGCCGCCGTCTCCGGCTCACCCTGAGGATGGCTGAGCTGATGACCGGCGGTAGGCGAGACGAAGACCGGTGTGGGCAGCGAAAGCCCCAGCATGGACGTGGACAAGTCGATCGAGCTCAGACCCCGCAGCACCCGGGGCAGCAGGTCCAGCCCCCGCCAGGCGTGCGCGTCCCGATCGGCGTCGTCGGGGTGTCCAGCGGTGCCGTCCTGATAGGCCAGCGCAAACGGCGCCAGCCGGGCGGCCGCATCGGCCCGGAGTGCAACCAGGTCCATCAGCCGCAGGCCTGGGTCAGCGCGTGGAACAGCCGCACGTCGGTGGGATCGGTCTCCGGATGCCACTGCACACCCAGTTCGAACCGATCGCCGTCTGCCTCCATCGCCTCCAGGATCCCGTCGTCGGCCCAGGCCGCGGCCCGATAACCGGGGTGGGTGGCCACGCTCTGGTGGTGGTGACAGGGCACCCGCAGCGGAGCGTCGCGCAGGATCGCCGCCAGCCGCGTCCCCGCCACCGGTGTGGCCTTGACCTCGCCGTACAGGTTGGGCCCGAGATTGTGGTCGTCGGTAGAGACCAGGTCGGGGACGTGCTGGTGCAGGGTGCCGCCGGCCCGCACCGCCATCACCTGCATGCCCCGGCAGATGCCCAGCACCGGCAGGGACAGGTCCTGGGCCGCGTCCAGCAGAGCCAATTCGGAGACGTCCCGGTCGTCGCGCCAACCGGCCGTGGCCACGTGCGGAAGCTCGCCGTAGCGGGACGGATTGACGTCGGAACCCCCGGCGATGATCAGGCCGTCCAACCGCCGCAGCACGTCGGCGGCGTTGTCGGCGGGGCCGAGCGGCGGCAGCAGGACCGGAGTGCCCCCGCCGGCCCGGACGCTGTCGACGTAGCGAGCCGGCAGCAACGCTGCGTCGACCTGCTCCCAGGCCGCCCAGGACGCGGGCTGACGGTACGCGGAGACACCGATGACCGGACGGCTCATGCGCCTCATCCTGCCGTGTCGGGCCGGCTGTCCGGGGGCGCGACGCCGTGGACCAGGTCGAGCAGCGCATCCCCGCGAAGCATCACCGTCTCGTCCGAGTTCGGATCGAGGCCCAGTCGCACCAGGACCCGTCCCGGAGCGGCCTCGATCAATGCGGCGATCCGCCACCCGGATGGGGTCCGCAGCCACCATCTCTCGGCCAGCACGGCCAGCCCCTTCTGGATCAGGAGGGCCTCCGCCGCACCCCGGGAGTCGAATCGCTGCAGCCGAATTCCGGGGACGGCCACTGCCCACCAGCAATCCTGGTCGGCCTGGACGAAGCCGACCAGCTCGCCGTCGCTCGGGCGGTGCACCGCATCCATCAGGACGGCGATTGCAGGACCCGGTCGGTCATGAGGTCGATCTGATGGTCCAGATCGGGCCACGGGAAGAATGGCCGAGCCGTGCGCAGGTGCACCAGACCGTGTGCGAACGCCCATAGCGACGTGGCCAACTCGTGGCACCTCTCGTCTTCTTCGGGCAGCCCGACCGCCGATCCGATCACCCGCCGGACCACGAGCAGCACCTCCCACCCGACCATCGCGCCGGAAGGCCCGACCACCTGCCCGCGGCTGGACGCGGAGAACATGACCCGGTAGCTGCCCGGGTTCTCCAGACCGAAGTGCACGTAGGCGTGCCCGACCGCCCTGGCCCGGGCCGCCGGCTCCGGCGCGGCGGCGTCCACCGCGGCGCGCACGACGGCCAGCAGTTGATCGAACTGCCGGAGCTTGACCGCGAGCACCAGCGCGCTGATGTCCGGGAAGTGCAGATAGATCGAGGTCGTTGCGATCCCCACTCGTCGCGCCACGGCCCGGAGCGAGAGCAGCTGCACGTCACCGGTTTCCGCGATGAGCTCGCTGGCGGCCGCAACGATCTCGGTGCGAAGCTGTTCACCCGACCCGCGTCGGGCGGGTGTGCGCCGTGTCGCCGCCACTGTCATGACTCCATCCTCGCCCATCAAGATCTATTGACAGGCGTAGCGCTACGCGCGTACAGCTAAGCGCTACGCCTGTAGCCCATGAGTGAGGAGGTCTCATGACCACCACCGCGATCGCCACCGACCCGACCGGCACGCGAAGGATCCGCCCGGGCCTGACCCTGGTGCTGGTCTGCGCGGCCATGTTCATGCTCCTGCTGGACATGACGATCGTGACCGGCGCGCTGGCCGCCATCCAGCACGACCTGCGGGCCTCGCTGTCCTCGCTGCAGTGGGTGGTCGACGCCTACACGCTTCCGGTGGCGGGGCTACTGCTCACCTCGGCCACGTTGGGCGACCGGATCGGTCGGCGGCGCCTGTACCTGGTCGGCATGGCCGCCTTCACCGTGGCCTCGGCCGGGTGCGCGCTGGTCGAAAACATGGTGATGCTGAACCTGGTGAGGGCCGCGCAGGGGGTGGGCGCGGTGTTGCTGTTCGGCGTCGGCCTGCCGCTGGTCGCGGCCGCATTCCCCGACGCCAGACGCCGGGCCGGCGCGATCGGTGCCTTCGGAGCCATCATGGCCGCGGCCACCGCGGTCGGGCCGCTGATCGGCGGGGCCCTGGTCGACGGTCCGGGGTGGCGGTGGATCTTTCTTCTCAACGTGCCGATCGGCGTCGCGGCCTGGCTCGTCGGACGAGTCGTGCTGGTCGAGTCGCGGGCTGCGCGGGCGCGGGCGGCCGACTGGCCGGGGACGGCGCTCCTCTCGGGCGCGCTGCTGGCCCTGGTGCTCGGATTGATCGAAAGCAACACCCGAGGCTGGGGTTCGTTCCTCGTCGTCGGCCTGGTCGTGCTGTCCGCAGTCCTGCTCGCCGGTTTCGTGGCTCGCGAGCGGGTGGCGTCCGCACCGATGCTGGACCTCTCGCTGCTGCGACGCCCGGCGTTCGTGGGTCCGGCCTCGATCGCGTTCGTCGGCTCCGCCACCCTCATTGCGTCCACCAGTTACATCGCGTTGTACTTCATCAACACGTTGGGCTACACGCCGTTCCAGGGCGGTCTGCGCTTTCTGCCGATGACCGTGACCGCGTTTCTGGCTGCCCCGGTGGCAGCCCGGCTGGCCGATCGAATGCCGGCGCGCTGGTCCATGCCGGCGTCCGGCGCGCTGGTGGCCCTCGGCCTGCTCCTGATGACCGGCCTCGACGGAGAGAGCAGTTGGACCCACCTGACTGCCGGATTCGTGGTCGCGGGCGTCGGCCTGGGCGCGATGTCGGCCCTGATCTCGCAGGTGGCCATCGCGGCCGTGCCGGCCGAGCAGACGGGTATGGCCACCGGTACCGCCCACACCTTTCGGCAGATCGGTCTGGCGGCCGGGGTGGCAGCCCTGGGCTCGGTGTTCGCCGCCCGGATCACCTCGTCCATGACCTCGGGGTTGAGCGATCTGCCGCTGCCGGCCGCGACCCGGGACCAAGTCGTCGACGCGGTCGGATCCGGCGCCGGAACCGCTGTCGCGCAACATGTTCCCCCGCTGCTCGGGACACCGGTGGCCCAGGCCGCGCGTGATGCCACCGCCGCCGGACTGAATCTGGTCTTCGTGGTGGGCGCCGTGACGGCCACCATCGTCACCGTGGCAGCATGGCTGATCATGACCCTGGACAGGAGGACCCGGTGAAGGTCGCCGTTGTCTTGTTTCCCCGGCTGACCGCGCTCGACGCGATCGGCCCGTATGAGGTGCTGCAGCGCATCCCGGAGTTCGACGTGGTGTTCGTCGGGGCCGAGCGCGGTGAGGTACGCACCGAGAACGGCATGCTCGGCCTGTCCGTGGACGCGACGTTGGCCGACCTCCCGCATCCCGACATCGTCGTGATGCCAGGAGGTCTGGGCACCCGCGCGCTGTTGGACGACGAGGACCTGCTGTCCTGGCTGCGGGCCGCTCATGAGACCTCGACGCTGACCACGTCGGTATGCACCGGCAGCCTGGTCCTGGCCGCGGCCGGGCTGCTCGACGGTTTGACCGCGGCCACCCACTGGAGCACGTACGACCAGCTGCAGTCGCTCGGAGCGACGCCGACCGGGGAGCGGGTGGTGCCGCACTGGGACCAGCGGATCGTCACCTCCGCCGGGGTGTCCAGCGGCATCGACATGGCCCTGGGCGTGGTGGCGCGGCTGGTCGACCCGATCGCGGCGCAGGCGGTTCAGCTCAAGATCGAATACGACCCTCAGCCGCCGTTCGACAGCGGGTCTCCGGCCAAGGCCGGCGACGAGGTCAAGGCCCGGGCGGCCGAGTACAGCCGCCTCGGCCGCTGAAACCTCCAGCGCTGCTCTACAGAGGCGTGACGTAGGCGCCGGAAATGCCGCCGTCGACCAGGAACTGCGACGCGGTGATGAAACTGGATTCGTCCGAGGCCAGGAACAGTACGGCGCTGGCGATCTCGTCGGGTTCGGCGAAGCGTCCGACCGGGATGTGCACGAGTCGCCGCGCCGCCCGCTCCGGATCGCTGGCGAAAAGCTCCTGCAGCAGCGGGGTGTTCACCGGCCCGGGACAGAGCGCGTTGACCCTGACCCCCTGCCGGGCGAACTGGACGCCGAGCTCCCGGCTCATCGAGAGCACGCCGCCCTTGGAGGCGGTGTAACTGATCTGCGAGGTGGCCGCGCCCATCACGGCCACGAACGACGCGGTGTTGATGATCGAGCCGTTGCCCTGCTCCAGCATGTACGGCAGCACCGCCTGGCAGCAGAGGTACACGCTGGTCAGGTTGACCTCCTGGACCTTGCGCCAGGCGGCCAGGTCGGTGGTCAGAATCGAGTCGTCCTCCGGGGGAGAGATTCCCGCGTTGTTGAACGCGACATCGATACTGCCGTAGGTGTCCTTGGCCAGCGCGAAGAGGGCCTTCACGCCCTCGGGGTCGGTGACGTCGGTGTGCAGGTAGGCACCGTGCAGCTCGCGGGCCAGGTCCGGCCCGCGGCGGTCGTCCAGGTCGCCGATGACCACCCGGGCGCCTTCGGCGGTGAACCGCCGCGCGGTGGCCAGCCCGATCCCCGAGCATCCGCCGGTGATGACCGCGACCTTGCCCTCCAGACGTCCCGCCATTGTTGTCCTTTCAATTCTTGGTCAGTGCGCCAGGAAGACGTTCTTGATGTCGGAAAAAGACTGCGGCGCATCGGGCCCCAGCTCACGGCCGAGGCCGGACTGCTTGAACCCCCCGAACGGCGTCCAGTAGCGCACCGAGGAATGCGAATTGACCGACAGGTTCCCGGATTCCACGCCCCGAGCCACCCGGAGCGCCCTACCCAGGTCGGAGGTGAAGATCGAGCCGGACAGGCCGAACTCGGTGTCGTTGGCCATGGCGATGGCGTCGGACTCGTCATCGAACGGCAGCACCGCCAACACCGGGCCGAAAATCTCCTCGCGCCAGACCCGATCGTCGGGCGAGTGCGGCGCGATCAGGGTGGGGGGCAGCCAGAACCCGTCGCCGGCGTCCTGCGGGATCGTGCCGGCGGTGATCACGTCGGCGCCGGCCAGGTAGCCGGACACCGAGTCGCGCTGGCCGGCCGAGATGAGCGGACCCATGTCCGCGTCCTCGTCGCCTGGCAGCCGGACCCGGAAGTTCCGCACCGCCGGTTCGAGGCGAGCCAGGAACTCGTCGTACACGCTGCGCTGCACCAGGATCCGAGACCGGGCGCAGCAGTCCTGGCCGGAGTTGTCGAACACGGACGACGGGACGGCCGCCGCAGTGGCATCCAAGTCGACGTCGTCGAAGACGATGGTCGCGCTCTTGCCACCCAACTCCAGGGTGACCCGCTTCACCTGGGCCGCGCAGCCGGCCATGATCTGTTTGCCTACCTGCGTGGAGCCGGTGAAGCAGACCTTGCGGACGGCCGGATGATCGACGAACCGCTGCCCGACCACCGACCCCTGCCCCGGGATGACGGTGAAAACCCCCTCCGGCAGACCGGCTTCCAGCGCCAGCTCACCCAGACGCAGGGCGGTCAGCGGAGTCAGTTCGGCCGGCTTGAGCACGACCGTGTTGCCGGCCGCCAACGCGGGCGCGAAACCCCAGCCGGCGATGGGCATGGGGAAGTTCCAGGGCACGATGACCCCGACCACGCCCAGCGGTTCGAAGAAGGTGATGTCGACCCCGCCGGCCACCGGAATCTGCCTGCCGCACAACCGCTCCGGCGCGGCCGAATAGTAGTTGAGCACGTTGCGGACATTCCCGGCCTCCCAGCGGGCGTTGCCGATCGTGTGCCCGGAGTTGCGCACCTCCAGAGTGGCCAACTCCTCGATGTGCGCGTCGACCACAGAGGCGAAACGGCGCAGGAGCTCCGCTCGGTCGCCGGGCGAGACCGCCCGCCAGGCCGGGAAGGCCACGGCGGCCTTGTCGATAGCGGCATCTGTCTCGGCCGCCGAGGCCCGGGGGATGTCGATCAATGACCGGCCGGTGGCCGGATTGATCAACGTGAACGAGCCGCCCGCTCCGGACAGTGGCCCCGCATACGTCAGGGGCGCTGGGTCAGAAACGCTCGAAGCCACGCCGCAACTCCCAATCGGTGACGGCCGCCTCGAACGCGGCCAACTCGGTGTCGGCCGCGTGCACGTAGTGGTCGACGACGTCGTCGCCGAAACTCGAGCGGGCCACCGCCGAACCGTCGAACAGATCCCGGGCCTCGCGCAAGGTGGTGGGCACCGTCGGTCGCCCGGAGGTGTAGGCGTTGCCGGCCGTCTCCGGTTCCAGCTCCAGCTCCTGCTCGACGCCGTGCAAGCCGCCGGCCAGCAGCGCGGCAATCGCCATGTAGGGATTCACATCGCCGCCGGGCAAACGGTTTTCCAGTCGGGCCGAGGCGCCTTGCCCGACCAGTCGGACCGAACAGGTCCGGTTGTCCAACCCCCAGGCCACCGTGGTCGGGGCGAAGGAGCCCAAGGCGAATCGTTTGTACGAGTTGATGTTCGGGGCGTAGAGCAGGGTGAACTCGCGCATGGTGGACAGCACGCCGGCGATGAAGTGCTCGTACAGCGGCGTCCGGGCTCCGGCATCCCAGAACACGGTGCCGCCGTCCAGGCCGCGCAACGACAGGTGGATGTGGCAGGAGTTCCCTTCACGCTCGTTGTACTTGGCCATGAAGGTCAGCGAACAGCCGTGTTGGTCGGCGATCTCCTTGGCGCTGTTCTTGTACACGCTGTGGTTGTCGGCGGTCTCGACCACCTCGGCGAACCGGAAGGCGATCTCGTGCTGACCGAAATTGCATTCACCCTTGGCCGACTCCACGGTCAGGCCGGCCGCGTACATGGTGTTCCGGATGTCGCGCAGCAGCGGCTCGACCTTCGTCGTGCCCAGGATCGAGTAGTCCACGTTGTAGGCATTGGCCGGGGTGAGGTTGCGGTATCCGGAATCCCAGCCGTCCCGGTAGGTGTCGTCGAACAGGATGAACTCCAGTTCGGTGCCGGCGAAGGCGCGGTAGCCCAGGCTCGCGGCCCGTTCCACCTGCGCTCCCAGCACCGACCGGGGGGACTGCCGGACCGGGGCGCCGTCCATCCAGGTCAGGTCGCACTGCACCACGGCCGTGGCCGGTAGGTGCGTGAGCAGTCGGATGGTGTCCAGGTCGAGGGCGAACTGCATGTCGCCGTAGCCGCTCTCCCACGACGAGATGGCGTACCCCGGCACCGTGTTCATGTCGACGTCGACGGCCAGCAGGTAATTGCAGCCCTCGGTGCCGTGGGCCAGCACCTCGTCCACGAAGAACGGCGCGTGGATGCGCTTGCCCTGCAACCGGCCCTGCATGTCGGTGAAGGCGACGACCACGGTGTCGATGTCCCCACTGGCCACCAGTTGGCGGAGGTCGGCCTCGG
The DNA here is from genome assembly GCA_965277905.1 of Nakamurella sp. GTDB lineage: Bacteria > Actinomycetota > Actinomycetes > Mycobacteriales > Nakamurellaceae > Nakamurella. Next base: position 1,184,997 of record CBDIDW010000006.1, on the reverse strand, counting down.
TGAGCATCCGCGGACTGCGCGCGTGCGCCATGAGTTCCTCTCCTGGTGGTGGACCGGCCGGCGACGACGCTACCCCGCCGCGGCCGGTCCCTTCGCGTCGTCAGTGACCCGGGCGGAGACCTCCGCCATGCCGTTCCGCGGCCAGCTCGGCGGCCGAGGACGTACCCGCCGGCAGGTCGACCGTGATGGCCGGGCCCTTGAACCACTTCTTCACCGACAGGTGCCAGAAGATCCACAGCAGGATGAGCGCGCCGCCGATCAACAGCGGGGTGTAGTTCACGAACTTCCAGGCGAACGACGGATCCCAGGGCATTCCGCCGGGTGAGGTCGGGAACAGCGCGACGATCGAGGTGATGACGATCTCGATCAGGGCGGCCGCGTTGATCCACTTGTATTTGCGGCCCAGGTTCCAGTTGCCCACCTGAAAGGCATCACCTCGGCGCCACCGCAGGAAGATCGGAATCGCGAAGCAGACGTAGAGCCCGACCACACCGATCGAAACCACGGCGAAGAAGGCCACCGGCGTGGGCACATCGACGCCGTTGATCGGGATCTTGACCGCGACCAGGGCCGGCAGCGTGATGATCACCGCCACCACCGCGGACAGCACGACCCCGTTGGCCGGCACCCGGGTGCGGGTCAGGGTCGACCACAGCCGGGCCCCCGGCACCGCGCCGTCCCGGCTGAAGGCGAAAAGCATGCGCGAGCAGCTGGTCAGGCAGGCCATCGTGCAGAAGAACTGGCCGGCCGTCGAGATCACGAAGATGGTGCCGGCCCAGTGCGAGGTCAGCGCCGTGGTGATGATGCTCGACACGGCCCCGCCGTTGGCCGAGACGTAGTCGACGCCGGAGACCGTCCCGGAGGCGGTGGTCACCGTCGGCTGCACCGCGAACAGGAAGGCCAGCAGCAGGATCCAGCCGCCGATCGCCGAGTAGAAGATCGAGCGCCAGATGCCCTTGGCGGCGGAATTGGCGGCGCTGCGGGTCTCCTCGGAGAGGTGGGCCGATGCGTCGTAGCCGGTGATCGTGTACTGGGTCAGGATGGCCGAGATCGGCAGCACGAAGAACAGGAATCCGAGTCCGTGGGTGGACGTGCCGAAAATGCTCGAGTTGTTCACGACCTTGGTGAACACATCGCCCGGGGAAGCGTGATGCGCGGGAATCAGGAACAGGATCAAGATCACCACCGCGGCGCCGACCACATGCCACCAGACCGAGATGTTGTTGATCACGGCCAGCAGGTGGCTGGAGAAGATGTTCACCAGCGCCGCGATGGCCAGGATGCCCAGGAAGTAGAGAAAGACCCGGAAGAGATTGCCGGACGCGTAATTGGTGTCGAAGATCCCGATGGTCAGGTCCAGGAAGGTCGCGCAACCGTAGGCGACCGAGGCGACGATCGCCACCAGGCCGATCAGGTTGAGCCAGCCGGTGTAATAGCCGGCCTTGGGACCACCGAGCTTACTGGCCCACCAATAAATCCCGCCCGAGGTCGGGTAGGCCGAGACCAGCTCCGACATCGAGAAGCCGATGAGCAGGATGAAGATCGAGATGAGCGGCCAGCCCCAGGCGATGGCGGCCGGGCCGCCGTTGTTCCAGCCCAGGCCAAACGAAGTGAAACAGCCGGCCAGGATGGAGATGATCGAGAAGGAGATGGCGAAATTGGAAAAGCCCGACCAGGATCGATGCAGCTCCTGCTTGTAACCGAGTGAGGCGAGATGCTTTTCGTCGTCGGAGAGGTCAAGACTGCGGGTCATCTGCAGCTCCTGCGATCAGTGGTGGGCACCGGCGGCGGAGAGCAGCCGGTGGTAGTCGGGTCCGGTGAAGGTGGCCAGGGCGCGGTCCCAGCGGTCGGCGATCCACCCGCTCAGGTCGAGCCCGAGTGAGCTGACCTGCTGCTGGATGGTGCCCCACAGCGTCCAGCCGTACTGGGCGAGCAGCCCGAAGAGCTGCACCCGGGCCAGCAGGACGGGATCATCCCGCTGGAAATAGGCGGTGGTCAGGGCGGCGGTGATGTCGGCATCCAGATGCGATTCGCTGGCCAGGTTGCCGATCTCGAAACACGGGTCGTTGTTGCCGGCGTACTCGAAATCGATGATCCAGACCTGGCTCCCGTCATCGACGAAATTCTCGGCCAACAAGTCGTTGTGACAGGGCACCAACGGTTGGGGGTGCATGGCCAGCACCGTAGCGATCTCGTCCAGCCGGGGCATGAACTCGGTGTAGCGATCCGGTAAGGGGAATCCGCGGGCCTGCGCGGTCGCCAGGTAGCGCCGCTGGACGGCGAACATGTCGAAGTCGGAGTCGAAGGTGGCCGCGGTGTGCAGCCGCCGGACCGACGCGGCGATCCGGGTGATCTGAGCCGGGTCCCGCACGTCGTCCCCGGTCAGGGTCGCACCCGGTACGTAGGCGATGGCCATGGCCAGGGCCCTGGGGTCGTAGGCGAGCACATCGGGGGCGACGCCGGTGGCGGCGGCGCGGCGGGTGTTGCGGAACTCGGCTTCCCGGTCGATGGCCAGCGCCGCCCCGGAGTCATCGAAGAAACGAGCCACGAAACGCTTCCCGGCCTGATGGACGAGGAAATTGCGATTGGTGAGGCCACCGGGGAGTTCGCTGACGTCATCCGGCACACCGGGCAACACATCGAGCGCGGCCAGCCGGGCGGCCAGGTCGGGCGGAAGCCCGCCCGTCACGTCGCCGGCTGCCATGTCGCGATCCCGTTCTCCTGCGGTTGCTGCCGGACCCCGTCCGGCGCGATCGTAGGGCCGGCAGGCGTCCTGGTCCAGCACCGGTCCCTCCTCCATTCCCAGGCCATCCCGGCTGGATCACAACGGATTTCGTTGTCGGGGCGCCCCGAAGCCGTCTGGACGCCTCGGCTCCGGCCGGTTACCGTCGGCCCATGGCCGCGGATCTGCCCGACCGGGCGCGCATCGTGATCATCGGTGGCGGGGTCGCCGGGGCCAGTACGGCCTACCACCTGGCCCGGGCCGGCGAGCGCGACGTTCTGCTGGTGGAGCGATCCGAACTGACCAGCGGATCCACGTTTCATTCCGCCGGAATGGTCGGTCAATTGCGTTCGGACCCGACCCTGACCGCGATGAATGCCTATTCGGTCCAGCTCTACCGCGAACTCGAGGCCGGAGCCAATCCGGTCGGGTGGCGGGAAACCGGAAGCATCCGGCTGGCCTCGTCGCCGGAGCGGATGCAGGAGCTGCGGCGACAGTTGTCCTGGGCCCAGGTGGCCGGGTTGCCGATGGCCGAGATCGGCCCGGATGACGCGCACCGGCTGTCCCCGCCGCTGGACCCGACCGGGGTGGTCGGCGGCGTGTATCTGCCCACCGACGGTTATCTCGACCCGTCCCAGCTGTGCTATTCGCTGGCCGCGGCGGCCCGGGCGGCGGGCGTGCGCGTCGCCCAGCGCACTCGGGTCACCGCATTGACCGTGCGCGAGGGGCGGATCCGGGCGGTGGTGACGGACGCCGGCACCGTCGACTGTGAGGCCGTGGTCATCGCCGGAGGGATGTTCGCGGCCGAGATCGGGCGGATGGCCGGGGTACGGATTCCGTTGATCCCGATGTCGCACCAGTACCTGGTGACCGAGGGGATCGCAGGTATACCGGCCGGCCTGCCCAGCATTCGCGACCCGGACCTGCTTGTCTATGTCCGGCCGGAGGGCGCCGGATTGCTCATGGGTGGCTACGAGCGGCACGCTCGGCCGTTCACCGCCGGGCCGAACACCTTGGACGCGGTGCCGGCCGATTTCAACGGCAGGTTGTTGGACCCGGATTGGGATGCCTTCGCCGAAATTGCCGAGAACGCGGGCCGTCGGTTTCCGGTGCTGGCCACCGCGGGGGTGCGACGACTGATCAACGGGCCGGAGGCATTCACCCCGGACAACGAGTTCTGTTTGGGTCAGACCGCCGTCGACGGATTGTTCGTGGCGGCCGGGTTCTGTGCGCATGGCATTGCCGGAGCCGGCGGCGTGGGTCGGGTGATGGCCGAATGGGTGTTGGCCGGGCAGGCTCCGGACGACCTGTGGCACATGGATGTTTCTCGCTTCGGCGCGCAGTACCGTTCACCCGCGCACACTCTGGCCCGCACCCTGGAGAACTACCAGACCTACTACGACATCCGATATCCCGGCGACGAGCGGAGCGCGACCCGGCCGCTGCGACGGTCCCCGGCCTACGCCTGGCATCAGGCGCACGGGGCCGCGTTCGGCGAGAAAGGCGGCTGGGAGCGGGTCAACTACTACCGGTCGAACGAGTCCCGGGTGTCCGGGATTTCGCGCCCCAGGGGCTGGGCCGGGCAGAACTTCTCGCCCGCGGTGGCGGCGGAGCACCTGGCCTGTCGAGAATCCGCGGCGCTGTTCGACGAGTCCTCCTTCGCCAAGCTGCGGATCAGTGGGTCGGATGCGCTCGCCTTTCTCAACCATTCGTGCGACAACGAGATCGACCGCGAGGTGGGGACCATCGTCTACACCCAGATGCTCAACGACCGGGGCGGCATCGAAGCCGACGTCACCATCACCCGGGTCGAGTCCGACGCGTTCTGGATGATCTCCGGAACCGCCTTCGGGGCGCACGACCGGGCCTGGCTGGATCGGGCCGCCCGGTCTTTCGGCCGGGACGTCCGGATCGATGACATCACCGGCCAGTACTGCTGTTTCGCGCTGTGGGGGCCCCGGGCGGCGGAGATCCTGGCGACGGTCAGCCCGGACGATCTGGGCTTGCCCTTCCTGACCTCGCGGGAGATCACCGTCGGGGACGTCCCGGTGCGCGCGCTGAACTCGACGTACGTGGGTGAGCCCGGCTTCGAGCTGTACGCCTCGGCCGAGTACGGAGCCACCCTGTGGAAGACCGTGTGGGCGGCCGGCCGATCAGTCGATCTGGTCGCCGGCGGCTATCGGGCCATCGAGAGCCTGCGGCTCGAGAAGGGCTACCGGGCCTGGTCCACGGACCTGACCGCCGTGACCACTCCGCTGGAGGCGGGCCTGGGGTTCTGCGTGGCCTGGGACAAGCCGGGCGGGTTCGTCGGGCGCGAGGCCCTGCGGGCGGTGCGGGAGACCGGTCCGGTCCGGCGGCTGCGAGCGCTGCTGCTGGACGATCCGGTGGCGGTCGCGCTGGGCGGAGAGCCGGTCCTCCTCGACGGGGTGGTGGCCGGGCGGGTGACCTCGGCCGGCTTCGGCTATTCACTGGGCGCCTCGATCGCGTATACCTATCTGCCGCGAGAGGTCATCCCGGGCACCGCGGTTCAGCTGGATCTCTTCGGTGAGCGGCTGACCGGAACGGTGCGGGCCGGCGCACCGATGCGCTGAGTGAGCGGCGTGCCGCTGGCTGATCTCGGCCAGGCGTGCCACCATGACCGTTACGAATGACATGAGTGTCATTCGTAACCCGAGGAGATTCATGGACAGCACGGCCGAGTCCCACCTGGCGGACGACGCTGCCGATGATGCCGCCGTGCCGGCCGGTGGGCTGTCCCGGCGCGACCGCGACATCCTGGCGTTCGAGCGGCAGTGGTGGCAATATGCCGGGCTCAAGGAGCAGGCCATCAAGGGCATGTTCGACCTGTCGGCCACCCGGTATTACCAGGTGCTCAACGAGATCATCGACAACCCGGCGGCGCTGGCCGAGGATCCGCTGCTGGTCCGGCGGCTGCGCCGATTGCGGTCCAGCCGGCAGAAGGCCCGCGCCGCGCGCCGCCTCGGCTTCGACGTCTGAGGTTGCCGGCCTGTCGCCGTCAGCGCGGGCGGCGGCGGTTGGGCCTGTTCACCCGGTTCAACCGATTACGCACGGACACTCCGCGACGACGGTCGACCGAGAGCGGTGACCCGTCCTGGGCCCGACCGGCCACCCGCTGGGTGCGGGGGATCCGGACGGACAGCCGGGTACGGCGGGCCCGGGGTTGCCGGACGCGTCGATCCGCCCACAACTCTGGGTGATTGCGCAGGTAGAGGTACTTCCAACCGGAATAGGGGATTGACAGCACGTACACGCCCAGGCCCAGGGCGAACATGATCTCCGGTTGGAAGAAGGCCAGCGCAACCGCCACCACCAGCACCAACAGCAGCGGGATCATGAGCGACGGGGGAACCCGCACCGACTTGAGCGAGACCGACGGCAGTCGGGACACCGCCCCCAGTGCGACCAGGGCCAGCCACAAGGACACGAACGAGGTCGAGCCCAGCCAAGCGACCTGCGGGAACCGGGTGCTCAGGGCCAGTGGCAGGGTGGCCAGCAGACCTGCGGCGGGTGCCGGGATTCCGGTGAAGAAGCCCTTCGCCCAGGGCTTGGGGGTGTCATCCAACAGCGAGTTGAACCGGGCCAGACGCAGCGCGATGCAGACGGCGAAGAGCAGGCAGAAAATCCAGCCGTAGGCGCTGCCGCGCTGGAACGCCCAGATGTAGGTGACCAGGGCCGGACCGACCCCGAAGGACACCAGATCGGAGAGCGAATCCAACTCGGCGCCGACCCGGCTGGTGGAGCGGAGCAACCGGGCCGCGGGACCGTCCAGGGAGTCCAGGATCGCGGCGGCACCGATGGCAGCGATCGCGGTCAGCCAGGGCCAGCCGTGGTCGGCGGCCTGGGTGGCGAAGAAGACACTGGACAACCCGGAGCACAACGCGAGCACGGTGATGGCATTGGGCAGCAGGCGGACGCCCGGGACGGTGGCCATCAGGCGGGCAGGACTGCGATGACCGTTTCGGCGCCGATCGTCCGCTGGCCGAGCCGCACCGTCACGTCGCTGCCCGGGGGCAGGTAGGTGTCCAGTCGGGAGCCGAAGCGGATCAACCCATAGGTCTGTCCGGTCTCGACCCACGCGCCGGAGGACACGTCGCACACGATCCGGCGCGCCACCAGTCCGGCGATCTGGGTCACGACCAGCGACGAGCCCGTCGTGGTCTCGATGATCAGCGAGTTCCGCTCGTTCTCGGTGCTGGCCTTGTCCAGGTCCGCGGACAGGAACTTCCCGGGGCGGTAGGCGATCCGGGTGACCCGGCCGGCGATGGGAATGCGCTGGACGTGCACGTCGAAGATCGACAGAAAGATCGAGATCCGGGTCCGGGGCGTGGGATCCAGACCCAATTCCTCCGGCGGTACGGCCTGCTCGATCAGCGAGACGATGCCGTCCGCAGGTGCCACCACCAGGCCGGATTCGGTCGGCGGGACCCTGCGGGGGGCGCGGAAGAACGCGGCCGACGCGGCGGTGGCGCCCAGCCCCACGCGTCCGACGGTCCGGCCGAGCCGGCGCAGCCCGAACCCTCGGAGTACGAATCGCGCGCCCACGGTGCCGGCCAGCGCAGCCAGCACGATCGGGCGACCGCCGGGGTGCAGCGGGGGAACCGTGCTGCGGATCAGCGAAGCCAGATGCGAGGCTTCGCCGGAGGAGGAGGACATCGGCGGGCGGTAACTCCTGCTCGGACGGACGGGCGGGGCCGGACGTGGACACCGTCACGGTAGCGGAGCCGGGGCCACAATCCGGGCTACCGTGACCCGTTATGACCACCATCCCGACTTCCGGCGTTGTCATGCCGATTGGCGGGGCCGAGGACAAGGTCGGCCGGATGAGCGTGCTCCGGGACGTGGTGCGGCTGGCCGGCGGCTCCTCGGCCCGGTTGGTCGTGCTCTCCACGGCGTCGTCGCTGGGTGACGAGATCACCCATGCCTACCTGCAAATGTTCGCCACGCTCGGCGTGGCCGACGTGGTCGGGGTGCGGCCGGAGAGTCGAGCGCAAGCAGCCGACCCTGCGCTCAGCGCGGCCATCGACCGCTCCACTGCGGTATTCATGACCGGCGGCAATCAGACGAAGCTGGGCACCATCGTCATCGGGACGCCGCTGGGGGAGGCCATCCGGGCGGCTCACCGCCGGGGCGCCCTGATCGCCGGCACGTCCGCCGGGGCGAGCATCTGCTCCGAGCACATGGTGTCCTTCGGCAGCGGCGGCTCGACCCCGAAGTTCCGGGTCGGGCAGGTGTCCCAGGGCCTGGGTCTGCTGGCCGGGGTGATCGTCGACCAGCACTTCACCCAACGCAACCGATTCGGCCGGCTGCTCGCCCTGGTGGCCGCGAATCCGGCCCAGCTGGGCGTCGGAATCGACGAGGACACCGCCGCGATCTTCACTCCGGACGGGCGGATGGAGGTGCGAGGTCGGGGGGTGGTCACCGTCTTCGACGGCGCCCAGATGACCACCACGGCCTACACCGCGACCGGCACCCAGCCGCTGATGATGTCCGACCTGAAGTTGCACACCCTGCCCCGGGGCGCGGTTTTCGACCTCGCCACCCGGCGGCTGCTGACGGCGCCGGGCCTACCCGACGCCTCGACTCCGGCCACGGTTTCCACCCTGGCCGACGTGCCCGCCGGCACCCGGCCGCGGCCCCGGCTGATCGCCGCCGAAGGTGCGCACGAGACGACCGAGCAGCTCCGGCGCCGTCCTGCCTCGAGCTAGACGAGGGCGCTGGGCTCAAGACCATCCAGTACAGGCCGAGTCCCGCCAGCTTTGCAGATCTCCGGCTATCGGTCGCGAGTTGTCCACAAGGCCCGAGTCGGTGCCTGCGTGGTCGGTGTGAGCCGGCGTGTAGCAGAATCGGGGCGCATCACCGCCGCCTGCCGGAAGGCTCCCCCATGACCGACCCCGCACCCAGGCAGATCACCATCCGCGAGCGGCGGGTGTATCGGGGGCCGAACTATTACGCGTACGAGCCCGCGGTGCACCTGGTGGTCGACATCGGCGGGTTGGAGGACGCGCCCACCGACACGCTCCCCGGTTTCACCGAAGCGCTGCTGGCCGTGCTGCCCGGGCTGCGCGACCATCAGTGTTCGCGCGGCCGGGACGGCGGCTTCGTGGAACGGCTGGAGGAGGGCACCTGGGCCGGCCATGTCACCGAACACGTAGCCCTGGAGCTGCAGCGCACGGCCGGTCACGAGATCACCCGAGGCAAGACCCGGTCCACCGGTGAGCGTGGGGTCTACAACGTCATCTACGGGTATCTGGACGAGACCGTGGCCACCCTGGCCGGCACCCTGGCGGTCGACCTGGTCAACAATCTCGTCTCCCGCTCGGATCAGAAGCCACCCGCGGACCAGGATTTCGATTTCACGGTTGAGCACGAGGCGTTCCTGCGGACCAGCCAGCGGGTCGCTTTCGGCCCCTCCACGCAGGCGATCCTGGAGGAGGCCATTGCCCGTGACATCCCCTGGCAGCGGCTGAACTCCGCGTCCCTGGTGCAGCTCGGCCACGGTGTCCACCAGCAGCGGATCCGGGCCACCATGACCTCCAAGACGGGTTCCCTGGCGGTCGACATCGCCTCGGACAAGGAGCTGACCAACCGGTTGCTGGCCGCGGCCGGGTTGCCGGTGCCGGCCTCGGATGTGGTGCGGCGCAGCGCGGATGCCGTCCGGGTGGCCCGTCGGATCGGGTACCCGGTGGTGGTGAAACCGTTGGACGGCAATCACGGTCGCGGCGTGGCCATCAACCTGGCCACCGATGACGACGTGCGGGGGGCGTTCTCGGTCGCTTACGACGAGAGTCGTCGGGGTGACGTGCTGGTCGAGGCGTTCATCACCGGGCGTGACTACCGGGTGCTGGTGGTGGGCGGGAACATGGTGGCCATCGCCGAGCGGATGCCCGCGCATGTGATCGGCGACGGGAAGCAGACGGTGACCGAGCTGGTGGACGAGGCCAACGCCGACCCCCGGCGCGGGGTCGGGCACGAGAAGGTGCTCACCCGGATCAGTGTCACGGATGGTGCGGTGGAACTGGTTCGCGCGCAGGGCTTCGAGATGACGGACGTGCCGCCGAACGGTGACATGGTGAAACTGGCGCTGACCGGAAACATGTCCACCGGCGGCATTTCCATCGACCGCACCTTCGAGGCCCACCCCGACAACGTCGACATCGCCGAGGAGGCCGCCCGGGTGGTCGGGCTGGACATCGCCGGAATCGACTTCCTGTGCCCCGACATCACCCAGCCGGTGCGCGAAACCGGCGGCGGCATCTGCGAAGTCAATGCCGCACCGGGTTTCCGGATGCATTCCCATCCGACCATCGGCGAGCCGCAGTTCGTGGCCAAGCCAGTGGTGGACCTGCTGTTCCCGCCGGGGACGCCGGCGCGCATCCCGATCGTCGCGGTCACCGGGACGAACGGCAAGACCACCACGGTGCGGATGATCGGCAACATCTTCAAGGGCATCGGGCGCAAGGTCGGAATGACCTCGACCGACGGGGTGGTCATCGACGACCGGTTGGTCATCCGCTCGGACGCCTCCGGCCCACGGTCGGCTCGGATGGTGCTGCAGAATCCGCGGGTCGACTTCGCCGTGCTCGAGGTGGCCCGCGGCGGCATTCTGCGAGAAGGCCTGGGCTACAGCCGTAATGACGTCGCTGTGGTGTTGAATGTCGCTCCCGACCACCTGGGGTTGCGGGGTATCAACTCGGTCCAGCAGCTGGCCAAGGTCAAGCAGGTGATCGTCGAGGCGGTGCCCAAGAGCGGCGCGGCCGTGCTCAATGCCGACGACAAGCTGGTGGCCGAGATGCGCCGCGCGTGCTCGGGTGAGATCGTCTGGTTCTCGCTGCAGCCGGGCAATCGGATGATCTCCGACCACTGCCGGCGGGGCGGCAAGGCGGTCATCCTGGAGAAGGGCGAACTGGGCGATCTGATCGTGCTGGTGCACGGGCGGCGCCGGATGCCCATCGCCTACACCCACCTGCTACCGGCCACGTTCGGCGGCAAGGCCATGTTCAACGTGCAGAACGCCATGGCGGCCGCCGGCGCGGCGTACTGCAGCGGTGCCCACCTGCACGACATCCGTGCCGGACTCCGCGGTTTCAGCCCGTCCTACTACTCGGCGCCGGGCCGGATGAACCTGACCGAGGTGCGCGGGGTCAAGGTCATCGTGGACTACTGCCACAACGCCCCGGCCATGGTTGCGCTCGGCGATTTCGTGGACCGCTTCTTCGAAGACCTGTCCGGCCTGGAGCGGCCGCAGCGGATCGGGGTCATCGCCACCGCCGGTGACCGGCGCGATCAGGACATGGTCGACCTGGGTCTGCAGGCGGCCAAGCATTTCGACGTGATGGTGGTGCGGGAGGACGTGGGCCTGCGCGGGCGCCGGCCGGGCGAGACATCCGCGTTGATCGTGTCCGGAGCCCGGCAGGCCCAGCGAGAAGGTGCCCGGGTCAAGGACATCGATGTGGTGTTGGACGAGATCGAGGCCACCCGCGCCGCCGTCACCCGGGCCAACCCGGGCGACCTGGTCGTGCTCTGCGTCGACCGGGCCCGGGCGGTGTGGGAAGAGTTGCAATCGATCGGCAAAACGGCCCAGGCCGGCGTCGACTTCGACGACTGACCCACCTCCCCCGCCGCGAAGATCAACTTCCCGCCGCGAAGATCAATTTGCCACTTTTGGTGCCAAATCGATCTTCGTGGCAGGAAGTTGATCTTCGCGAGAAAAGAGGGGTCAGTCGAGTTCGGCTCGGGTGGGGATGGCGTCGATGGCGCCAACCCGGGTCACGGTGATGCCGGCGGCGCGTCCGGCGGTCCTCATCGCCTCGGCCATGTCGGCGCCCTCGGCCAGGGCGGCACCGAGCACGCCGCAGAAGGTGTCGCCGGCCGCGGTGGTGTCCACCACGGACACCTTCTCGGCCGGCACGCGCACCCGGGCACCGGTCCGGTCCAGATACACCGCGCCCTCGCCGCCCAAAGTGACGAGCACCGCGGGCACCCGGTCCAGGAGCGCTTCCACCGAGCCGCCCAGCTCTGCCGCCTCACTCTCGTTGACCACGAGAAGGTCGATCAGCGACCAGATCTCGTCCGGTAGGGAGCGAGCCGGGGCGGCGTTGAGGAGCACCCGGGCGCCGGCCCGGTGAGCCAGGGCGGCGGCCTCGCGCACCCGATCGTTCGGGACTTCGAGTTGCAGTAGGAGCACCTGCGCCGACTCGATGACGGCGCACGCCTCCGGCGTCAGCGGGTCGGGGTCGGCGTTGGCGCCGGACGCGACCACGATGGCGTTGTCCCCGTCGTCGCCGACCATGACGTAGGCCACGCCGGTCGGTCCGGGCACCGTGCGCAGGCAGGCCAGGTCCACGCCCGCCCCGGACAGGGCCGCCCGCACCAGGTCGGCCCCGTCGTCGTCGCCGACCGCCCCGACGAACCTGGTGGCTACGCCGTAACGCGCGGCGGCCACCGCCTGGTTGGCGCCCTTACCGCCGACCGCTGTGCTCCCCGGCCCGGCCAGCACGGTCTCCCCGGGGCGCGGAACCGTCGCCACCGGCAGTCGGACGTCCACATTTGCGCTGCCCACCACGACCACACCACCTGACACGGGCGCCTCCTGGCCTCGAGGTCGAAACTCCCGCAGCATGGCATGGCCCGAGACTCCGCCGGGAAATACCCGTGTCGCGACTTCGGATCCACCGCGTACCGTCAAAGGGGTCGCATAGGCGCTTGCGCAGCAGAAGAGGACCAGCGAGTTGACGGTGTCCGACGATCCGGCCCCGCCTCCGGAGGAGGCGTCCGACGCCCCGCTGCCCGAGCTGGACAATCTGGACCATTGGACGCTGCCGGAGGGCTTCGCGCTCGACGAGGCATTCGTCCGGGCCGGGGTACACGAGCCGCCGGCTCGCACCCGCATCGCCATCGCCCGGCACGACGCCGAGCTGGCCCGACAGCAGCAGGCGCGCACTCGGCCGGCCGTGACCCCGCGGATCGGGCGGGCCTCGGATGTGGTGTGGCCCGAGGAGGCTTCGGTCGAGCTGCCACCGGACCGCAAACACAGTCATTGGCGTCGGGTCGTGGCGGTGGTGGTGGCTTTCAGTCTGCTCAGCGCCACCGTGCTGGGCCGGCTGCTGCCCGGGAGCGTCACCCCGGACTCCGGGTACAGCGCCGGAGCTCGGCTGACCAACGCATCCACCAGCACGATCAGCGGGATCGCGGCCGACGCGAGCAGCGGGACGTGCTACTCGATCGGTTCCATGTCCTCCGTCGAGATCGACCTGCAGAGCATGCCGTGTAACCAGCCGCACCAGTACGAGCTGGTCAGTCATGCCACGGCGACGGATTTCCCCAGCTATCCGGACGACTCCTACTGGGCCACCTACATCTCACCGACCTGCTACGCGTCCATCACCAGCTACGTCGGCAAGGAGCGCGACCAGTGGCCGATCGGGATGCACGCCGGGTTCTTCCGGCCCAGCGTGAACAGCTGGGCCGAGGGCAATCGGGACGTCGACTGCGTCACCTCGACCATGCCGAACAGCGTCGGCAGCGCGCGGGGCGCGTGAGCGCAGCTCGACCCCGGGGCCGGGGTCAGCGGCCCCGGGACTGATAAATCCGTCGGACCACGTCCTCGATCCCCGGTTCCTCGATCGACAGGTCGCGAATGGCGGCCCGGCCCGACAGCACGGCGAGCAGCGCCGGCACCGTGGTCGCCTCGGGGTCGAAGGCATAGCGGTGACGGAGTCCGCCGCCTTCGGCGCCCAGCGCCCGCGCGCTCGGCACCTCGCCGAGGTCGGCCACCGGCTCGGCCAGATCGACCACCAGCACCCGGCGGGCGCCGACCGTCCGGGCCAGACCGGGGAGATTCCCGTCGTAGACCATGCTGCCGTGGTCGACGACCAGAATGCGGTCGCACAACCGCTCGATGTCACCCATGTCGTGGGTGGTCAACAACAGGGTGGTATTGAATTCTCGACGAGCATCAATCAAGAATTCGCGCAGCCGCAGCTTGGACAGCACGTCCAGGCCGATGGTCGGCTCGTCCAGGATGAGCAACGGCGGCTGGTGCAGCAGGGCCGCGGCGATCTCGGCCCGCATCCGTTGCCCGAGCGAGAGCTGACGGACCGGAGTGTCCAGCGTCTCGGCCATCTCCAGTTGCTCCACCAGCTGCGTGGTCCGGCGCCGCCCGACCTCCGGGTCGAGCCGGTGGATCGCGGCCAGGATCTCGAAGGACTCGCGCAGCGGCAGGTCCCACCAGAGTTGCGAACGCTGCCCGAACACCACCCCGACCTGCCGGGCCAGCTCCTTGCGGCCTCGTACCGGTTCCAGCCCGCAGGTCCGGACCGTGCCCGAGGTCGGGACCAGGATCCCCACCAGCATCTTGATGGTGGTCGACTTCCCGGCCCCGTTGGCCCCGATGTATCCGACCGACTCGCCCGCCTCGATCTGCAGGCTCAACTCATCAACCGCGACCAGCTCCGGTTTGCCCCGAATCCGGAACCGGCGGGTGAGTCGGTCCGTGTCGATGATCATCGTCATCCCCCCGCCCCACGGTAGTGCCGGACTCCGGTGCGCCACACGAGCAGGGCCATCGCCCAGGCCCAGACGGCGGCGATCGGGGAGCCCCACACCGCGGCCGCGGGAAAGCCGGACGGAACCGGCAGGTGCAGCAGACCCAGTGTGGGCAGGTAGCCGGTGAACAGCACCGGGAAGAGAAAACCGAAGAAGATCTTCAGCGGGTTCGGGAAGATCGACCCGGGTTGCGCAGCCGCGTAAGCGCCGCCGTAGGTGAACGAATTGGTCAACTCGGCTCCGTTGATGAGGAAGAACTGCACCCCGCCGGCGGTCACGAACAGGGCGGCGAAAATGGCGACGCCGGAGATGACCGAGGTGATGAGCAGGGCCACCGTGCGGATCGACCAGGGCAGGTCGTTCAGCATCAGCCCGAGCACCAGGGTGACCGCGCCGACCGCGGTCCGGCTCAGCCGCCGGAGCTGGAAGTCGCTGGTCAGCATCTGAGCCAGCAGCGGCTGCGGGCGCAGGTAATAGATCTCGAACGTACCGGAACGCAGCAGGGCGGGGATCCGGTCCATCTGACCGGTGACCAGGTCGGCGGTCGCGAACGATACGTTGGCCAGGCCGAACACCAACAGGATCTGGTGGAAGGTCAAGCCGCCGAGAACCCCGACGTTGGAAAAGATCACCCAGACCTCGGCGAACTCAAAGAATCCGACCAGCAGTGAACTGAGCAGATCGAGCCGGAAAGACACCGGATAGGAGCGCTGGGCTCGGATCCGGGACCGGATGACGGCGGTGTACGCACTCATCCGCCCTGCACCTCCAGCCGCCGGGTCCCGGCCGCGAGCAGCAGCCGGCCGGCGGCGCCGATCAGGAGCACCCAGCCGACCTGTGCGGCCAGCGCCAGCGCGGTCTGACCGCCGGTGATCCGGCCGGACAGGATGTCGACCGGGGCCTGCAGGGTGGACGGGAACGGGGTGGCATAGGCGATGGTCCGTAGCCAGCCGGGAAATAGGGCCACCGGGACGAACAGCCCGGACAGGAAAGTACCCACGACCCCGTAGAAGGTGCGCACCCCACGGGTCTCCAGGATCCAGAACGCGGTCATGCTCACGGCGAACCGGCCCAGGAACGACAGCACGGTGCCCAGCACGATGCTGACCACACCGAACAGGTAGGGCGCAGCGGTGGTGGGCAAGGTGTAGCCCACGGTCACCGCTCCCACCACCATGACGGGGATGAGCCGCGGGAACACCGTGAAGGCGGACCGGCCCAGATCGCCGCACAGGTGGGACAGCTGCAGGTCGACCGGCCGGAGCAGGTCGACGACCACCTCGCCGGTGAGCACTCGTTCACCGATTTCGGCGACCCCGGTCAGGGTGATCGCCCCGAGCAGGCCCTGGGAGATCCAGATGTAGGCGCCGATGGAACCGGCGGTGTAACCGGCCAAGGTTCCGCCGGCGGACGTCACCGCCGCGCCCAGGATCGCCGCCTTGACGAAGCCGAACAGCGAATTGGTCACCAGGCCGGCCAGCGCGGCCAACCGGTAGCGGCTCTCCCGCCGGAAGCCGGCCACCGCCAGCGTGGTGTACGGCCGCAGCGCGTTCACCGCGCCGGCCGCTTGGTCAGCGGCGGCCGGAAACGTTGCGGTGCAGCACCAGATTGATGACCAGCAGCAACAGCAGTGCGCCCAGCACCGCCACCCCGAAGCTGTCCCAGTGCCACCCGAAGTCCCATTTCCGCCCGGTCGCCAGCTGGTAGATCAGGCCGGCCAGGAACGCCCCCAGGATGCCCGTCACGATGTTCGTGATACAGCCGCGACGCCGATCTCGGAGCACGAACGAGGCCACCCAGCCGGCCAGCGCCCCGAAGACAATCCAGCCGATCCAGCTCACGACGACTCCGGCGCGGGAACCACGGCGGTCAACCGCCGCGTCGCCTCGACCGGATCCAACCCGGCCCCGACCGCCAGCCCGACCAGATAGCAGGTCAGGGGCCCGGCGATCCGGGTGACGCCGTGCGCCACGTCCCGGGTGACGTTCAGCAGATCGTCGCGGACGGCCGTCGGGACCTGACCGGGCGGTAGGCCCAGCGCTTGTTCGGCCGTGCCGATCCAGTCCTCGAGCGTGCTCACGCGGGCGAGCTTAGCGACCAGACCTGAACGTCGGCACCGGCCGGCAGTGCGGTGACATCCTCGGGCACGACGATCATTCCGTCGGCTCCGGCCAGCCAGGCCAGCAGGTGCGAACCGGGTCCGCCCCAGGGCAGCACGGATCCGTCCTTGAGCACGGCCCGGCGGAACTGGCGTTTGCCGGCGGGTGACTCGATGGCCTCGCCCAGCGGCCGGTGCAGGACAGGTCGGTGCACGGCGGGATGGCCGATCGCGGCCCGGATGGCCGGGCGTAGGAAGACCTCGAAGGACACGTAGGAACTCACCGGATTCCCGGGCAGGGCGACGAGTGGCACCCCGTCCACGGTTCCGGCGCCCTGGGGCATGCCGGGTTGCATGGCCACCTTGGCAAAGGTCACGCCCTGGCCGGTGAGCGCGTCCTTGACCACCTCGTAGGCACCGGCCGACACCCCACCGGAGGTGACGATCAGGTCGATGTCCTGGGCGGCGCGGGCGAGTCCGGTGCGGAACTCGGCCACGTCGTCGCTGACGAAGTGGGCTACGACCGGCTCGCCGCCGGCCTCGGTCACCGCCGCGGCCAGCATGGCCGAGTTGGACTCGTAGATCTGTCCCGGCTGCAGCGGCCGGCCGGGCGCGACCAGTTCGGTGCCGGTGGACAGGATCAGGACTCGCACGGCGGCTTGCACCGGCAGCTCGGCCAGCCCGAGCGCCGCGGCCACCCCGAGGTGCGGCGGCCGCAGCACGGTTCCGGCCGTCAGCACCACTGTGCCTTGGACGACGTCGTCGCCGATGCGCCGGATGTGGATGCCCGGCGGTGGGGCTCCGTCGATGCGGACGGTCGTGACGCCGGCGTCGGTGCGCTCGACCGGGACGATCGTGTCCGCCCCGGGCGGCAGCGGGGCGCCGGTCATGATCCGGGCCGCCGTGCCTTCGGCCAGGGCGGTGCCCCAGTAACCGGCCGGGATGTCCTGGGAGACCGGCAAGGTCACCGGCAGGATGGTGATATCTGCGCCGCGGACGGCATAACCGTCCATGGCCGAGTTCGCGAACGGCGGCAGATTCAGCGGCGCGCAGACGTCGGCGGCCAGCACCCGCCCGGCGGACTCGGCCAGCCGGACCGTGACCATCCCGGTGGGTCGGATCAGGCCGGCCACGATCGCGGCATGTTCGGCGACGCTGCGCATCGCCCCATGATGTCCTACGAGATCAGCCGACCCGGGCGGTGATCTCGGCCGGGGTCAGCTCGGCGCCGCCCCGCCGTTCGATCTCGGCCACCATCTCCTCGCGTTCCTCCAGGGCGCAGACCGCGATCACCGACCCGTCGGGCAGGTCGGCGTCGAGCAACCGGCGCAGCCCATCGAGCTCGCCGTCGACCTCGACCGCATCCAGCACGCCGCCCTCGGCCGCCCCGGCTCGCCACAGGGCTTCCATCTCACCCGGCGCGCGGCCGCGCAGATACTTCTGCCGGGCCGCGATGACCACCCGGTCTCCCACGGCGCCGGCCATCACCCCCATGGCGTAGATGGCCTCGTCGGTGCGATCCCCGGCGGTGCCGAGCACGATCCCGAGCTCGCCCGGTCCGGTCCGCAACGCCTCGGCCACCTCCAGCAGAGAGGCCAGCGACGCCTCGTTGTGGGCCAGGTCGAGGACCACGACGACCTCGCCCGCCCGATAGGTGTTGAGCCGGCCCGCGTTCTGCTCGGCGCTGGCCGAGAACGACCGTAGGCCGCGTCGCACCGCCTCCAGCGGCACGCCCACGGCCAGGGCCGCGGCGGTGGCAGCCAGCACGTTGGCCACGTTGACCTTCGACGCTCCACCCAGGGTGAGCGGCACCTGAGCCACCGGCAGCACCCGCGTGGGGTCGAAACCCATGTCCAAGACGGCGATGTCACCATCAATGACGGTGATGGCCCGGCCTCCGGCGGCCACCGCATCGGCCAGATCCGGGTTGTCGGGGTCGGGGGAGAACAGCCAGGTTCGGGCCCGGACCCCCGACCGCATGGCCAACACCAATTCGTCGTCGGCGTTCAGGACGGCCCACCCGGTGGGTTTGGTGGCGCGTGGCACCACCGCCTTGACCTGCGCGAGTTGCTCGACGGTGTGCACCCCGAGCAGGCCGAGGTGGTCGGCGCTGATGTTGGTGACCACGGAGACGTCATTGGCCGCCGTGCCCATGCCGCGCAGAAGGATGCCGCCCCGGGCCGTCTCGGTCACCGCCACCTGCACGCTCGGGTCCTCCAGGACCCGAGCGGCGCCGCCGGGTCCGGACCAGTCGCCCGTCTCCACGGTCTCGCCGTCGATCACGATGCCGTCCGTGCTCGACCAGCCCGGGATCCGGCCGCCTGCCTTGATCAGGTGCGCAATCAGTCGAGTGGTGGTCGTCTTGCCATTCGTGCCGGTGACCGCGACCACCGGGACCCGGGCCCGCAGTGGCGTCACCCGCTCGCCCAGGTCATGCCCGGCCAGCGCCGCCGGGATGCCGGCCATCACCTGGCTGGGATCGGCGTGCTCGAGCGTGATGGCGGCAAAGGCTTCGGCCACCGCATGTGCGAAGGCCTGCGCCGTGCCCCGGCGTCGGAACGGGAAGGCCACCACCACGGTGTCGTCGTCGCCGGTCCGACCGATGGCAGCGACCTTCAGACCCAGGGCCGTGCCGGCCCGACGGACCAGCCCGGCCGCCAGTGCCGCCGCGGCGACATGCCGGACCTCCGAGCCGGAGAGCCCGATCGACCCGCGGACCCGCAGCTGCTCCTGCCAACCCACGACCGCGGCCGCGTCGGCCCCCAGCACCGCCCGAGCATCCAGGGTGAGCTTCACCGCGGGCTTCAGGAAGTACAGGTTCGGCCCGGTGAGCAGCCGCAACTCCACCAGCAGGTCGCCGTCCACGTGCGCGACCCTACGACCACCGGCGGCCCGGGTCAGCGGCGGACAGCGGTCGCGGGGAAGAACCAGACCAGGACGAGGACGTGTCCGGCTATTGGCACCCGCACCGGGAAATAGCGCGATCACACGCGCGCTCAAACCGGCCCGGGTGCGCGCCGCCCGACCTAGGGTGAACCGTGTGTCGGCCGATCTCTCCGGGCAGCGCCTGGGGCATTACCAGGTCGAAGGGGTGCTGGGCCACGGCGGCATGAGCGTGGTCTACCGGGCGGTGGACGAGCGGCTGGGTCGGGCGGTCGCCCTGAAGGTGATGAGCGAGAACCTGTCCGCCGATCCCGAATTCCGGACCCGGTTCGTCGGTGAGGCCAGGGCGGCCTCGGCCATCGACCACGTGAACGTGGTCCCGTTGTACGAATTCGGTGACTCCGGCGGCCACCTGTTCATCGCCATGCGTCTGGTCGACGGCACCGACCTGGCCCGCGAGTTGCAGCAGGGTCGACTCGCACCGCGTCGGGCGCTGCTGCTGCTCGGTCAGGTGGGGGCCGCGCTGGACATGCTCCATCAGCACGGACTCGTCCACCTGGACGTCAAACCGGCCAACGTGCTGATCACCCGGAACGAGTTGGTCGGCACCGAGCACGTCTACCTGGCCGACTTCGGCCTGACCCGCGGTGACGGCAGCGGCCACCGGACCCGGACGGGCGACTTCCTCGGCTCTCCCACCTACGCCTCACCGGAGCACCTGCGCGGCCAGGACCTGGGCGCCAGCACCGACGAGTACTCGCTGACCTGCATGCTCTTCGCAGCCCTGGCCGGACGGCCGCCGTTCGTGGGCGACGTCCGCACGGTCATCACCGGACAGCTCACCGGAACGGTGCCCTCGCTGTCGGCACTCACCGGGCTGCCCTCGACGATCGACCGGGTGATCGCCCGGGGCATGGCCCACGACCCGGGGCAGCGTTATCCGACCAGCGCCGACCTGCTCGGTGCGGCCAAGCGGGCCCTGTCCACCGGGCTCGAGCCACCGCCACCGCCACCGACGGCGCCGGTCACGCTGCCCGCGCCCGACGCGCCGACCGGCCCGATCCACGTCCCCGCCTTCGGGCCGCTCCCGCCGGCGCCGCTGCCGGTACCGCATCGTCCGGTCAGCCACCGTGAACAGCCCGTGGCTCGGCGGCGCTGGCCGTGGTGGGTGGGCGGTTCCGCCCTCGTGGTCATCGCCGCGACGGTGCTCACCTTGCTGCTGGTCGGCCGGAACTCGCCCTCGACCGCGCCCGGCCCGGCCACTCCGGCCGTCAGCGTTCCGGCCGCGCCGATCTGGACCTCAGGTCTGTCCCGGATCAGTGCCACCGGTTGATCTGTTCGCGGCGCCGGGGCCGGGCCGGCGGCGCAGGTCCTCCAGGGTCGCGTCCAGCTCGGCCTGATTGCGCTGCAGTCGAGCCAGCCGCAGCTCGCGGTCACGGTCGGCGTCGATCAGGGTGGGGAGTCGAGCGGCCGGGGGCACCGGTTCCATCGGCTTACCGCCGATCTCGGCGACTTCGATCGCATGGGTGGCGTTCAGTCCGGTCAACCGCAGCCGCCGCCCGTTGGAGCGGACCACGGACACGACCGGGTCACCGGGTTGCGGAGTGACCACTGCGGACACCTCGTCCCAGCCCAATCGGGGGATCCGCGTCCACGGCCGCCGGATACCGGCCGCCGACACCTCCGTGGGCGGGCGGTAGCTGCGCAGCAGCGAGTATGCGGGGAACAGGAGATAGAGCGCGAAGCCCGGCTGGCGATGCCACCACCAGGCCAATCCGGCGATGAGGGCGAGCGCCGCCAGCATCAGCAACCGAGCGCGCACCCGCACCGTCGGCGAGCGCAGCAGGATCGGCTCGGACACCCTCTCATTGTGAACCGGTGGTCCCG
This sequence comes from Nakamurella sp., assembly GCA_965277905.1. Classification (GTDB taxonomy): domain Bacteria; phylum Actinomycetota; class Actinomycetes; order Mycobacteriales; family Nakamurellaceae; genus Nakamurella. The sequence goes on along the minus strand of CBDIDW010000006.1, from coordinate 1,163,842 downwards.
TTTGGGCTTGTCCGACCCACCCGTCCTTGCACTCGACCCCTGTGAGTGCTAAACCTGAATTGGCACTCGGGGACCCTGAGTGCCAGGTCGGATCGGTGAGGGTCCCTCCCCGGAATTCTGGGGTCGGCTCCGACCGTCGCGGGCATCGTCCCGGCCACTCCCACACGTTGTCTGTCCGCACGCGGACGTGTCCGCGGAGCGGCAAACCTGGAGGACTCACACCAGATGTCCAAGCTGATCGCTTTCAATGAGGAAGCGCGTCGCGGGCTCGAGCGCGGGATGAACATCCTGGCCGACGCCGTGAAGGTGACGTTGGGGCCGCGCGGCCGCAACGTCGTCCTGGAGAAGAAGTGGGGCGCGCCCACGATTACCAACGATGGCGTCTCCATCGCCAAAGAAATCGAGCTCGAAGATCCGTACGAGAAGATCGGCGCCGAGCTCGTCAAGGAAGTTGCCAAGAAGACCGACGACGTAGCCGGTGACGGCACCACCACCGCCACCGTGCTGGCTCAGGCGCTGGTCCGCGAGGGCCTGCGCAACGTGGCCGCCGGCGCCAATCCGCTCGCCCTCAAGCGCGGTATCGAGAAGGCTGTCGAGGCCATCGCCTCCCAGCTGCTCGAAGACGCCGTCGAGATCGAGACCAAGGAGCAGATCGCCGCGACCGCCTCGATCTCCGCCGCGGACGCCTCGATCGGCGAGCTCATCGCCGAGGCGATGGACAAGGTCGGCAAGGAAGGTGTCATCACCGTCGAGGAGAGCAACACCTTCGGCCTCGAGCTCGAGCTCACCGAGGGCATGCGCTTCGACAAGGGCTACACCTCGCTGTACTTCGCCACCGACGCGGAGCGGCAGGAAGCAGTCCTGGAGGACCCGTACATCCTGCTCTACGGCTCCAAGATCTCGGCGGTCAAGGACCTGCTGCCGATCCTGGAGAAGATCATGCAGTCGGGCAAGCCGCTGCTGATCATCGCCGAGGATGTCGACGGGGAGGCCCTGGCCACCCTGGTCGTCAACAAGATCCGCGGCACCTTCAAGTCCGTCGCCGTCAAGGCCCCGGGCTTCGGTGACCGTCGCAAGGCCATGCTGCAGGACATCGCGATCCTGACCGGTGGCCAGGTCATCTCCGAGGACGTCGGGCTCAAGCTGGACAACACCGACATCTCGCTGCTGGGTTCCGCCCGCAAGGTCGTGGTGACCAAGGACGAGACCACCATCGTCGACGGTGGTGGCGACGCCGAGCAGATCGCCGGCCGGGTCTCCCAGATCCGCGCCGAGATCGAGAAGTCCGACTCGGACTACGACCGCGAGAAGCTGCAGGAGCGGCTGGCCAAGCTGGCCGGCGGCGTTGCCGTGATCAAGGCCGGAGCGGCCACCGAGGTGGAGCTCAAGGAGCGTAAGCACCGCATCGAAGATGCCGTGCGTAACGCCAAGGCTGCGGTCGAAGAGGGCATCGTCGCAGGCGGCGGTGTCGGGCTGCTGCAGGCCGGCACCAAGGCGCTGGCGACCCTGGATCTCACCGGGGACGAGGCCACCGGCGCGAACATCGTGCGGGTTGCCATCGAGGCTCCGCTCAAGCAGATCGCGATCAACGCCGGGCTCGAGGGCGGGGTCGTGGCCGACAAGGTCAAGCACCTGCCCGCGGGTGAGGGTCTGGACGCCGCCACTGGCGAGTACAAGGACCTGATCAAGGCCGGCATCATCGATCCGGCCAAGGTCACCCGCTCGGCGCTGCAGAACGCCGCGTCGATCGCCGCGCTGTTCCTGACCACCGAGGCCGTTGTCGCCGACAAGCCGGAGAAGTCTCCGGCCCCGGCCGGCCCCGGCGGCGGGGACATGGACTTCTGAGCAAGTCCGACTGATTGTCGACGAAGGGCGGTCCCGCGAGAGCGGGGCCGCCCTTTCGGCGTTCTGTCCGTGCCCACCCAACGCGGGCCAGAGCCCAGAGAGCACTGACCGCTGCCACCGCTGGTACCCTATGTGGCATGGTGAAGACCACGCTGTACCTTCCGGACGAGTTGAAGCGTGCGATCGAGGCAACCGCGGCCCGGGACGGTTTATCCGAAGCCGAACTCATCCGACGCACCCTGCAGACGTCCTTGATCCCCGATCGGCCTCGCCCCAGGTCCGGAATCGTCAGCGGAGAGCCCATCGCGGATCGGGTCGACGAGTTGTTGGAGGGGTTCGGTCGCTGGTGATCATCGACACCAGTGTTCTGCTCAGCTTTTTCAATCATCGTGAGCCGTCGCACGCTGCTGTGGTGGCTGCCATCGAGCAATCCAACAGTGCGCTGATCGTGTCGCCGTACGTCATCGCCGAGACTGATCACCTCGTTTTGACCAGGCTCGGTCGGGCCGCCGAGACCACAGTATTGCGGGAGCTTTTCGGCGGGGCGTGGTTGCTGGCTGAAATGACGACATCGCTTCGACAGCAGGCGCTGTCGGTCCTGGAAAAGTATGCCGACCACGACATCGGCTTGACCGACGCGTCGCTCATCGTGCTGGCCGACGACTATCAGGACTCGATGATCGCCACACTCGATCGCCGGCACTTCTCGTTCCTGCGGCTAGCCGACGGCAGGGCACCGGCCTTGCTTCCGTGAGCTGCAGAGGGACCCATTGGCTCGGGCACGGCGATCAGGCCAGGTGTCGGTCGCGCGGATCGGGACCTCGGTGCGCAGTGCCGCCCGCCCACGACCAAACGATGCCGCCCACTGACCGTGGGTGCTGCCGCCGCAGCTTGATCCCTACGGGGGCACGGCACATCCCGGTCGGGCCTACATTTCCCTCTGTGCCGACCTACGAGGACCCGGGGCCGCTGGAGTTCGACGCCGTCCATGTGACGGTGGTTCTGGACGCCGACGAACGGACGGTGCAGATTCCGGGCGACATGGCGGAGGCTGGCCGAGGCTGGATTGACCGAGAAGTTCGGCAAGCTGACTTTCACTCACCGGCGCGAATACGTCGGCTGGATCACCGAGGCCAAGCGGGAACAGACCCGAGTCGCCCGGCTGGCGAAGCTGGTGGAACGAGTCCGGGCGCAGTGAGGCAGTTCGGCAAGTTCAGGAGTGCAGCAGGCTCCCGACCGGCGGGGTGAACGGCACCGGGGCATCGCCGGGCTTGAACTTGCCCGGGTTGAGCAGTCCGAGGGGATCGGTCCGGGCGGCCAGGTCGCGCACCCGGGCCACCTCGCGGTCCACGTACCACTGGTGCGGGTCGTGCACGAAAACACCCATGGCGCGGAGCTTCTCGATCCCGGCGTAGACCTGATCGGGGCTTTCGTAGAGTCCGTTGAGCATGCCCAGCGGGGCGGAGCCGGCCGCTTCCAGGTGCAGCATCCCGCCCGGGTACACCGCGTGCACCTCGTCGATTCGGTCCACCAGGGCGTCACCGGACACCTCGATATGGAAGTAGCGGTCGGGATACGCCTGCATCAGCCACCAGGTCGGGTGGTTGTAGGAGAGCATCGAGAGCTTCATCCCGATGGACAGGCCCTCCCGAACCGCCTCGACGGTGCCGCCGGCCGCCCGGACCAGTTCAGAAGCGTCCGATACCGTGGCGGCGTCGAGAATGGCCCGTAGCGACGACCGGCCGGCCGGAACGGCCTCATCCGAGGGCAGGGTGGCGGACACCTCGACCGTGTCGGCAGAGACCAGGCGCGGAGTCGGGTGCAGCCGGCCGATCTCCCGCACGACCGAGATCGCCTGCGCGAAGGTAGGAAACGAGTAGTAGACGCCGCGCCAATCCTGCAGCGGCTCCAGCCGGACGGTGGCCGTGGAGATCACCCCGACGACGCCGTAGGTGTGCACGTACGGCTGCGCCTGCTCGCCTTCGACGTGCACCACGGTGGCGTCCGGGTCGGCGTGGACCACGTCCAATGCGGTGACGAACCCGTCCCAGTTCACCCCGTGCTTGATCGAGCCGGTCCCGCCGCTGCCGCCGGACAGGAAGCCGCCCAGCGTGCTCTGCGCGGTCGAGGGATACAGCCAGAGTTGCTGCCCGGTCTGACGGGCCGCCGACTCCAGCACGATCATCCGGGCGCCGGCCTCGGCGGTGACCCATCCGTCGCCCACCTCCAGCACCCGCTTGGCCCGGCTGGTGTCCAGGACCACGCCACCGTCCATGGGGATGGCCTGGCCGTAATTGCCGGTGCCCTTGCCCCGGGTCGTGATCGGCACCCGGTGCCGCACCGCGGCCTGAACAGCCTGCTGGATCTGGGCGGCGGAGCTGGGAAAGGCGACGAGCTCGGCGATGCCCAGCGGGAGCTGGGCCCGGATGATCGGCGAGATGACCGACTGATCGGTCGAGGCCTTCTCCAGCGCATGCCATTCGGCGGTCACGTTGCGCCCACCCAGCAGCAGCCGCAGATCCTCGGCCAGCGCGATGATGGCCGGCCGACTGATCAGGGTGGGCGCGAGAACGGCTGACACCGGTCCCTCCTGACCGCCGCGAGTGCGACGAAACGATCACGTCATCGACGCCGGTTAGGGTAGGCGCCGCGTGTTGCCCGGGCGTGACGCCCGGCCCGAGTCGTCAGGAGGTCGGTCAGTGATCGTGCCGCCCGCGGATGCGCGCCGCGCCGTCACCGTCACCGCCCGTACCGCGCTGGCCGACCCGGTGGTCGCCTTCGATCTGGTGTCCGCGGACGGAGAACCGTTGCCGCCCTGGCAACCTGGCGCCCACGTCGACGTGGAGCTGCCCAACGGCCTGGTCCGGCAGTACTCGCTCTGCGGGGACCCGAACGACGCCGGCCGGTGGAGCATTGCCGTGCTGGATGAGCCCGACGGGCGGGGCGGTTCCCATTTCCTGACCACCGAGCTGACGGCCGGGACCACGGTGACGGTGCGCGGGCCGCGGAACCACTTCGCTCTGGAACCCGCCCGGTCGTACCTCTTCCTGGCCGGCGGCATCGGGATCACCCCGATTCGGTCCATGCTGCTGACCGCCCAGGCCGCCGGCGCCCGGTGGCAGCTGCACTACGCGGGCCGGTCCCGCAACCGGATGGCCTACGCCGCCGCATTGGCCGCGGCCTTCCCCGACCAGGTCACGCTGTATCCGGGCGACGAGGGGGGCCGTCTGGACGTGGCGTCCCTGCTGGCCGCGCCGGACCCGTACACCCAGGTCTACTGCTGCGGTCCGCGCTCGTTGGTCGATGCGGTGGCGGCGGCCGGGCAGGCCTGGCCGGTGGGGGCGGTGCACGTCGAGCGGTTCGTGCCCAAGGTGCTGGGCGGTCCGCTGCGGACCGAGCCGTTCACCGTCGACCTGATGCTGTCCGGTTCGACGGTGACGGTCCCGCCGGATCGGTCCGTGCTGGACGTGGTCGAGCAAGCGGGCGCCTTGGTGCTGTCCTCCTGCCGTGAGGGCACCTGCGGCACCTGCGAGACCGCGGTCGTACAGGGCGCGATCGACCACCGCGACTCGGTACTCACGCCCGAGGAACAGGCGGCCGGCGACACCATGATGATCTGTGTCTCCCGTGCCGCCGGCCCGCACCTGGTCCTGGAGCTATGAGATCGAGGTAGTGGGGAGTACTTTGGTAGGCACGTACCTACAGGAGCCGAATGATCACCGTTTCCGCCCGTGAGTTCAATCGCGACGTCAGCGCAGCCAAGCGCGCGGCGGGTTACGGTCCGGTCCTGATCACGGATCGGGGTCAGCCCGCCTTCGTACTGCTGGCGATCGACGAATACCGGCGTCTGTCGCGACCACCGATGGATCTCGTTTCCTGGTTGTCCATGGACGACGATTCCCTAGATTTCGAACCGGGCGTCATTGAGGTGACCCTGCGCGTGCCCGACCTGTGAGGTACTTGCTCGACACGAATGTCATCAGTGAACTGCGGAAATCTCGAAACCGGATCGATGCGGGGGTGCAGGAATGGGTTTCACGTCACGATCCCCAAGAACAATTTCTCAGCGTCATCACGATCATGGAACTCGAGATCGGAGTCGGCCGGGTCGAGCGCCGCGATCCCGACAGCGGGCGACTGTTGCGTTCATGGCTGGTCGATCAAGTGTTGACGGCCTTCGAGAGTCGGATATTGGCAGTTGATCTGGACGTCGCTCGGCGGGCTGCGCGGTTGCATGTGCCCGATCCGAAACCGGAGCGGGACACGCTATTGGCCGCTACGGCCGCCGCCCATGATCTGACGGTGGTGACCCGAAACACCGTGGACTTCCGGTTCGCCGGGGTGGACATCATTGATCCCTGGTCATGACAGGTCAGACGACCCGCCGGGTTTCGGACCCGTTGGCGGGCCTTGCTGAACCTTGGCCCCACCGCCACAGCCCCTCGGCGAGGTCCCGCTCATCCCCTCGGACCAGGTGGTAGTCCCGGACCACCACCTCACCGGCCACCACCACATGCCGGGGCCGTCGCCCGGGGGACGCCCAGAGCAGCCCGGCGACCGGGTCGGCCACACCGGCGTCGGCCGCCCCGGTCACGTCCCACACGGCCAGGTCGGCGGCGGCGCCCACCCGCAGGTGACCGAGTTCGGGCCGGCCCATCCCGACCGCCGAACCGGCGGTGGCCGCATGCAGCCAGGCCCGGGCGGGAACGGCCGGCCCGATCAGCGGCGCCACCTGCATGGCCAGCCGGGCGTCGGCCAGCAGATGGCCGGCGTCGTTGCTGCCGCCGCCGCTGGTGCCCAGGCCGACCGGGACGCCGGCCGCCAGCAGCGCGGCCACCGGGGCGATGCCCCAGCCCATGGGCAGGTCGCAGCCGGGCGCGTGGGTCGCGCTCACCCCGGCCTCGGCCAGCCTGCCGACCTCCTGTTCGGTGATGCCGCACAGGTGCGCCAGCGTGACGTCCGGGGCCAGCCACCCCCAGTCGGCCAGCACCTCGAGCGGGCGCCGGCCGTAGCGCCCCTGCGCGATCGCCACGTCGACCTGCTCGTTGGCCTGGGTCCGGCGCCGCAAGCCGCGGCGGACCGCCACCTCCGCGAGCAATCGGAACGTCTCCGGTCCGTCGCTGTGCACCCCGGCCGGACCCACCGCGACCTGCAGCATCCCGTCCGCGCTCACCCCGCCCACCGGTGTCAGAGCGGCGATCGCCTCCGCGGACAGTGCCGCCTGCTCCGGATCGTCCCGGGCCGACCCGCGGACGAACAGCAGCCGGCCACCGAGCGCGCGGGCCGCGTCGGCCGTGGCCCGGGCCAGGTCCACCGACTCCTCGGCGGTCATCCCGGCCGGCCAGGTCAGGTGATGGTCGGCCACCGTGGTCACCCCGCAGAGCAGGCTCTCGGCCATTCCGACCGACGCCGCGGCGTGGACAAGTTCGGCATTGACGCCAGCCGCGGCGTAGGCGGCGGCCATGGTCGGCAGCCAGGCGGCCATGGGCACACCCCGGGTGCCGGGCAGGGTGCGGAACGCGGTCTGCAGCAGATGGTGGTGGGCGTTGATCAGACCCGGGGTGACGACGCACCCGGTGGCATCCAAGGTCTCGGCGCCCGGCCCGGCGCCGGTGACGACCCTGCCCTCCGCGCACCCCAGGTCACCGTCGGACTCGGTGTCGGCGTCAATGACAATCCGTAGGGCCCCGGTCACGGTCAGCATGAACCGCAGTTCTACCAGCGTGCGCGGGCGATAATCCACGCGCTTGTTACCTCACCGTAGGAACAGGAGATACGCGCGAAACATGCTGAACCTACGTTCCGAATCGACGCCGCTCGATTCCATGCGCCCGCATCGGTTGGTGCACGTCGCCGGGCCCCGCCCGCCGGGCCGACGAGGCGTCATGAGCGTGAGGGAAGAGGTGTCGTGTCGACTGTCACTGTGGCCAGATCGGGTGAGCCGGTGAGCCCGTCCGAGTCGCCCACCGACGTGGTGCTGAGGTTCTCCGATGTGGCCAAGCGCTTCCCCGACGGGACCGTGGCCCTGCGCGAGGTAGACCTGCAGGTCCGGCGGGGGGAGTTGGTCTCCGTCGTCGGCCCGTCCGGCTGTGGCAAGAGCACGCTGCTGCGCATCGCCTCCGGCCTGACCGGGATTTCGGCCGGTGAATGCGAGGTCGGGACGGACCGGATCGGCTACGTGTTCCAGGACGCGACCCTGCTGCCGTGGCGTTCCGTGCGCCGCAACGTGGAACTTCTGGCCGAGTTGAACGGCATGACAAAGGCCGAGCGCCGGGCCAAGGGCACGGCCGCCATCGAACTCGTCGGACTCCAGGGGTTCGAGCGGCACCTGCCCCGGACCTTGTCGGGCGGCATGCGGATGCGGACCTCGCTGGCTCGGTCCCTGACCCTGGATCCGGAACTGTTCCTGTTCGACGAGCCGTTCGGCGCCCTCGACGAGATCACCCGGGAACGGCTGAACGATGAATTGCTGCGGCTGTTCGCGGCCCAGCGCTTCGCCGGGCTGTTCATCACCCACTCGGTCACCGAGGCCGTTTACCTGTCGACCAAGGTGGTGGTGATGTCGGGGCGGCCGGGCACCATCGTCGAGTCGTTCGACGTCCCCTTCGACACCCCCCGCGACCCGGAGATCCGGTTCACCCCCGAGTTCGCCGCCCTGGCCGGTCAGGTCTCCCACGCGCTGCGGGTCGGGCACGCGTGACCACCACCCTGATCAAGCCGACCGGCACCGGCCTGGACGAGGCCGAGGCACCGAAACGACGGGGCCGGTCGCTGTCCTCGTGGATCGCCCCGCTGGCCGTGTTCGCGGTGATCATCGGTGTCTGGTACGCGATCTCGTACCTGGTGCTGGACCCGGACCGCCGGTTCCTGATGCCCCCGCCGCAGTCGATCATCACCGACGCTCTGCTCGATCCGGTCATCCGGGCCGAGGTGTGGACCGGGCTGCTGCGGACCACCACGGTGGCCCTGCTCGGATTGGCCGTGGCCATTGTCATCGGCGTCGCCTGGGGCGTGATCATGTCCCAGGCCCGCTGGGCCGAGCGGGCCCTGTTCCCCTACGCCGTCATCCTGCAGTGCGTCCCGATCCTGGCCCTGGTACCGCTCCTCGGTTTCTGGTTCGGCTTCGGCTTCTTCGCCCGCATGCTGGTCTGCGTGCTGATCGCGCTGTTCCCGATGGTGTCGAACACGTTGTTCGGATTGCAATCGGTGGAACGCGGGCAGCGCGAACTTTTCAGCCTGCAGCACGCCGGGCGGTTCACGGTGCTGTCCAAGCTCCAGTTCCCGGCCGCCTTGCCGGCCATTTTCGCCGGCATGCGTATCTCCGCAGGTTTGGCCGTGGTGGGCGCCATCGTCGGCGATTTCTTCTTCCGCCAGGGCAAGCCGGGTCTGGGCATCGAATTGTCCAACTACACCTCCCGGCTGCAGGGGGCGCCGCTGTTCTTCACGATTCTGGTCGCCGCGCTGCTCGGATTCGTCATCTTCGCCATCTTTGGGCGCCTGCGCACGCTGGTGGTCGGTCGCTGGTACGACACCACCACCGAGAGCTGACCGTTCCGACTGTTCCGCTCCAACCGGCCGCCGATGTCCGGGCTCGATCCGTTCGTCCCCCGACCGAAGGAGTCCTTGCGTGACCAAGGTTGCATCCCGGATGGCCGCCGTGTGCGCGGCCGCCATTGCCGTCGCCACGGTGGCGGCGTGCGGCAGCAGCACGTCGTCCACCGCCGCGTCCTCGACGACCTCCTCGTCCAGTAGCTCGGCCATGTCGTCGAGCTCGGAGATGTCGAGCTCCGCCATGTCCGGCACGGAGATGTCCAGCAGTGCGATGTCCAGCGACGCGATGTCCGGCTCGTCGATGTCCAGTGCGATGAGCTCGGGCGCCAGCTCGGCCATGGGGTCCTCCGGGCTCACCGTGACCGCCGGGTCGCTCAAGGGTGTCTGCCCCGACACCGTCTCGCTGCAGACCGACTGGAACCCGGAGTCCGAGCACGGCGGCCTCTACGAGCTGCTCGGGTCGAACCCGAGCATCGACGCCGACAAGAAGCGGGTCAGCGGCGAGCTCATGGCGCACGGCGGCGTGGACACCGGGATCAAATTCGAGGTGCGCTCCGGCGGCCCCGCCATCGGCTTCCAGACCGTGACCTCGCAGCTCTATGCCGATCCCACCCTGACCATGGGCTACGTGAACACCGACGAGGCGATCCAGCTGTCGGCCAAGCAGCCGACGGTGGCCTTCTTCGCACCGCTGGACATCAATCCGCAAATGATCATGTGGGATCCGGCGGTGTACCCGGATGTGAAGACCATTGCCGATCTGAAGGCCAAGAACGTCAAGGTCCGCTACTTCAGCGGCGCCGCCTACATGGCCTATCTGACCGGCGCGGGGGTGCTGGATCCGGCCCAGACCGACGGCAGTTACGACGGCACCCCGGCCAACTTCGTGGCCGCCGCGGGCAAGGACGCCCAGCAGGGCTTCGCCAGCGCCGAGCCCTACCTGTACGAGCATCAGGTCAAGGCCTGGGACAAGCCGGTGGCCTTCCAGCTCATCCACGATGCCGGCTACCCGATCTACGCCGCGGCCTACTCGGTGCGCAAGGCCGACCTGGACAAGATGTCGCCCTGCCTGAAGTTGCTGACCCCGATCTTCCAGCAGGCCGTGGTCGACTACACCGCCGACCCGAAGGCCGCCGACGCGCTGATCCTGGACCTGGTCAAGCAGTACAACACCGGGTGGACCTACGACCAGGGCGAAGCCGACTACGCCAACAAGACCATGGTCGATTTGAAGCTGGTCGGTAACGGCACGAACAAGACCATCGGTGACTTCGACGAGGCCCGGATCACCAAGGTGCTGGGTATCGACACCCCGATCTTCACCAAGCAGTCCCCGCCGCCGGCGTCCGGACTGACTGCCAAGGATCTGTTCACCAACGAGTTCATCGACACGTCCATCGGCCTGCCGTAACCCGCGTTCCCAGAGCCCGCCCGTCCGGTGGCCCCGGACGGGCGGGCTGTCTTCCGCCCGACAAGAGAGGCGCCATGACCAACGGCCGACGGGTGATCGTCACCGGGGCGGCCCGGGGAATCGGAGCGGCCATCGCCCGAGGACTGGCCGCCGCCGGGGACGACGTGGTGGTGCTGGACCGGCTGGTCGAGGCGGGTGAGCGGGTCGCCGCCGGCATCGGCGGCCGATTCGTGCCGGTCGACCTGGCCGACCTCGACTCGACCGCGATGGCCGCCGCCCTGGACGCCCTCGGCGGTGTCGACGTCCTGGTCAACAACGCCGGCATCCTGAGATTCGGCCCCCTATTGGACATCTCGGCCGAGGCCTGGGACGAGATGTTCGCGGTGAACACCCGTTCCATGCTGGTCACCATGCAGATCGCGGCGCGGTCGATGATGGCGGCCGGCCTCGGCGGCACCATCGTCAACATGGCCAGCATGGCGGCCAAGGCGGGGGGCGCGGGGCAGGCCCATTACGCCGCCTCCAAGGCCGCGGTGGCCGCGCTGACCCGGGCTGCCGCGCTGGAGTGGGGAGCCGCCGGGATCACCGTCAACTGCGTCTGCCCCGGGTACGTGCTCACCGAGATGGGGGCCGACACCAGGACGGCGGAGGACATCGAGAACTGGTCGTCGCTGTCGCCGCTGCACCGCCTGGCCGAACCGGAGGACGTGGCCGGGGTGGTCGCCTTCCTGGCCGGTCCGGAGGCGAGTTACCTGACCGGGCAGTCGGTGAACGTCACCGGCGGCATGCTCATGACATGACCCGCAACCTCGTCGAACTACCGACCACCGCCATGGCCCAGGTGCTGGCCGGTGACCCGGTGGTGGTGCTGCCGACCGGGGCGGTCGAGGCCCACGGTCCGCATCTACCGCTGATCACCGACTTCCTGATGGCCGACGCGGTCGGCCAGGAGGCGGTGCGGCGGGCCACCGCCGCCGGCGTCGACGCCTGGCTGCTGCCTGGACTGACCTATACGAAATCTGACGAGCACCACTGGGCGGCGGGCACGGTCTGGCTGCGCTGGGAAACCATGATGGCCACCGTGGTCGACATCGGCCGGTCACTGGCCGACGCCGGAGTGCGTCGGCTCGCCTTCCTGAACGGGCACGGCGGCAACAGTGCCCTGCTCCAGGTCGCCTGCCGAGAACTGCGGCGGCGCTTCGGGTTGCGCACCTTTCTCATGCATGCGCTGGTCCCGGCGGACCAGGGCGGGGAGTCGGCGGCGGGGGAGTTCGGGTTCGGGGTGCACGGCGGCCTGCTCGAGACCTCGCTGATCCTGCACCTGCGGCCGGATCTGGTCGACATGACCACGGCCCGGCGATCAGTGCCCGAGCACCTGGCCGGATTCCAACACGTCGGATTCGGCAAGTTGGTCCAGTTCGGTTGGCTATCGGACGATTTCGGCCCGTCCGGGGTGATCGGCGACCCGACCGGAGCGACAGCCGAATTCGGCGCCACCTGTTTCGAAGCCGCAGTCGAGCACGCCACCCAGGCGTTGGCCGAGATCGCGGTCTTCGACCCGCGCCCTCCCGCGTCCTAGATGGCCAGCGCCGTCGACGTTCTCGTCGCGGCCACGACCCGGCCCGCGTGCAGCACGACCCGGTCCTCGGGCGCCCGGGCGACCACGTCGGCCAGCGTGCTCCCCCGGACGGCGACCAGGTCGGCCGCCAACCCGGGGGCCGGGCCGGCGGGCGGCAGACCCATGACCGCGCGACCACCGGTGCTGGTGGCGGCCACCGATTCCTCGATGGTCAGGTGGCCGGCCACCACCAGCAGCGCCGCCGTTTCCAGCGGATCGGCCCGACCGACCGGGTTGAACGGATCACGGACGTTGTCACCCGCGGCGGCCACGGTGACCCCGCCGTCCAGCAGCGCCCGCAGCGCGGTCATGCCGCGCGGGGTCCAGGACGGGTGGTCCCATCCCTGCAGGTACAGGTTGGTCATGGGCAGGCTGACCACCCCGACGCCGGCCGCGGCCAGCTCGGCCACCACCTGCCCGAGCCGAGGCTGTTCCAGGGTGCCCAGCGACACACAGTGTCCGGCGGTCACCGTCCCGGCCACCGGGTCGGCGACGACCTTGCGGGCCAGGCTGAGCACGGAGAGCATTCCGGGACTGAGTTGCTCGTCGGCATGGATGTCCACGCCCACCCCGAACCGGTGCGCCAGGCCCAGCACCCGGTCCAGCTCCTGCTCCGGATCCTCGGCCAGATGCGGGCAGCCGCCGACGATGTCGGCTCCGGCTTGCATCGCGGCCACGATGTGTTCGGTGGGTGACTCGGGACCGGGGAGAATCGCGATCTGCAGATCCAGCACGGCGGCCAGGTCGGAGCGGACCCGCAGCAGCGCCTTCAGCGGCAGCAGCGGATCGTCACCTCGACTCAGGTTGCAATGGCTCCGGATGGCCGTGACTCCGTGGGCCAGCATCTCCAGGGCGGTGGATCGGGCCCGGCGGTAGTGGTCGGCCTCGTCGGACGACTCCCCGAGCACGACCCACTGATCGATGGCCGACCGCAGGTCACCGTAGGCCGGCGCCAGCGCGCCGATGCTGGCGGACTTGTCCAGGTGGGCGTGGGCGTCCGCTCCGGCTGGCAGCACGACGTAACCGGTCAGATCGAGCACGTCGGGCCCGTCGGGCGAGCTGCCCGGCGGCCGCCTCTCGGTCACGGTGCCGCCGGCCAGGCTCAGATCGCACCGGGAGCCGTCGGGCAGGGTGACGTTGCCCAGGGTCGAGATCGGTAGCGGCCGCTGTCCCGGCCACCCGCCGGCCAGCTCGGGTGCCGAGAAGGTCATTCGGCCACCGTAGATTTGTCATGTGTCGGACCCATTTCCCGCCTCTCCGCCCGCTGCCGTGCCGGTCTCGGCTCGCACCGCCGATGCGGCCCTGCCCACCGGGGCTGACGACCCCATGACCGCGCTGATGTCCTGGTTGCCCGGGGTTCCCGGCCGTGACGGTTACTTCCCGCTGATCACCCTGGCCACCGTGGACGAGGCCGGACACCCCGATGCCCGCACGGTCCTGCTCAGCGAGATCGCCGACGACGGCCTGTTCTTCCACACCGACCGGGCTTCTCGCAAGGCCACCCAGTTGGCTGGGCACGCGTTCGCCGCCATGTGTCTGGTGCTGCCGGAACGGGCCCGCCAGATCGTCGTGCGCGGGGCGGTGTCTCCGGCCTCCGGCGCCGAACAGAGCGCGGCGTACGAGAACCGATCCCGGTACCTGCAGCTGCTGGCCTGGCAGAACACGCCGGCGGCGGCTGATCTCCCGGTGCATGACCGGATCGCGGCGTGGGCCCAGTTCGACCGGGACCACCCGACTCTGGCCCCCCCGCCGGACTGGATCGGCTTCCGGTTGACCCCGGAGCGGATCACCTTCTGGCACGGGGCGGCCGATGCGCCCAGCCACCGGGTGGCCTTTGATCGCACCGACTCCGGTTGGCAGACAACGGAACTGCCCGGCTGAGCACCGGTCTCACCGAAGTCGGGACGAGATCTCGGCCAGTGCATCGGCGAATTCGGTCTCGACGCCGTCCTGCGGCCCGCCGGACAGGTTGATCCCGGCCACCAGACCGGTGTCCAGGATGCGCTCGGACAGTGCGACCGTAGCTTCGATGCCGGCTCGGCGAACGTCAACGGCGGTGAGAATGCCGCTCAGGAAACCTTCCGGCAGCACCAACGAGGTGAAAGATGCCAGCAAGGCGGCACTGCCCGCATCGATGACGACCGGAACACAGGCCAGAAAGCGCATGTCGGCCCCCCGCTGGCGGGCCTGCCGGACGAATCGGGCGACGGCCGGGGCATCGCCGCAGTGGTTGACGAAACAGACGTCCGCGCCCGCGCGGTACTTCTCGGCCAGTCGGTCGGCGCGACGCTCGATCGGGGGCGAGGCCGGGGATTCGGCCACCGAGACGATGAAGCCGGCCCCGCGGGCCAGCGCGGCCAGCCGGGTGGAGTCCAGGTCGAAGACCGGCATCGCGTCCGGCCGGTGGCCGACCTCGGTGTGATCCCCGGTCACACAGTGCACCCCGGCGGCACCGACCGCGGCCAGTCCGGCCAGTTCGGCTTCCAGAGCGACCCGATTGCGGTCCCGGCAGTTCATCCCGGCCCAGACGGCGACGCCCTGCGCGCCGATCAACTGGGCCCGCAGCGACGGCGGGAACTGGACCCGGGCGCTCGGCGCGTCGCCGGCCAGCACCGCATCGACCTGACCGGACAACGTTCGCGCGCAGGTCGCCAACGAATCGAGATCGAGAGCCCGGGCGGGGAAGTCGGCCACGAGGGCGCCCCCGGCGGACAACCGGGCGGTCAGTGCATCCGCCGCCGCCGTCCGTCGACGAGTCGCCGCCGGCGGGTGCGGCCAGGTCGGCAACGGATCGCCCAAGAAGGCGCAGGGGAACTCGCCGACCTCGCACCGGCCGTCCGCGGCGACCCCGCCGCAGGGCCCGAACACCATGTGTTTGGGACAGCTCGAGGTGGCGTGCATGGTCAGAACGGCCGCATCAGACGGTCCAGGACCGCGGTCTGCCTCCACCACCCGCCGACAGTAACGGTGAGAGCTACCTCTTCACGCCGGAAGATTCGGGGGGTTGAATCAAGTCTGGGCGTTTTGTCTCCTTGTCGGTGACGCCCTGTCCGCGTCACTCTGCCCAGGAAAGGACTCCGCCGTGAAGCGCACGTATCGGGTACTGGCTTATCTGATCGCCGCCGAAGTGGTCATCCAGGCCGCAGCGATCGCCTACGCCATGTTCGGCCTCGGTCATTACATCGACGGCGGTGCCGTGGTCGACAAGGCCAGCCAGGAAAGCGCCGAGACATTTGACGGAGTGGCCGGGTTCATCGTGCACGGGATCAACGGCGAGATCGCCGTACCCGTGCTGGGACTGGCCCTGTTGATCATCGCATTCCTGGTGAAATCGACGGTCGCCGTACGCAAGGCAGCCGTTCTCTTCGGCCTGATCGTCGTCCAGGTGCTGCTCGGCCTGGCCGCGCACAGCGTGCCCATCCTGGGAGCGCTGCACGGGATCGTGGCCATCGGCATCTTCATCCAGGCGTTCCTGATGGGTCGGTCCGAGGTGTCGACGACGCCGAAATCGGCCGCACCAGCTGCGGTGCTCTAGCCCGGTGTCCGACGCGGTGGCCCGGCGACCGGGCCGTTTTCGCCGGCACCGGCGGCTGTTTGCCAGCGTGCTCGCGCTGGTGTTGATCCTGACCCCGCTGACCTGGTGGTGGGCGTCGAGCCTGTATCCGGGCAGCTACAACGTGATGAACATGGGCTACCGGGACGGGGGCGGCGGCCCGACCGGGGCGACGGACATGGCCGGGATGCCCGGCCGCAGCGTGGCCGACCTGACCGTGGGCACCGACCGCAGGGCCGACGTGGTCGTCACCCTGACCGCCAGGCAGGAAGCGTTCACCCTCGGCGGCGGCCGCCGGGTCAGCGGCTACACCCTCAACGGCACCTCACCCGGACCGACCATCACCGCGACCCAGGGCCAGCTGCTCGAGGTGCACCTGCGCAACCAGTCGGTGCCGGGCGGGGTCACGTTGCACTGGCACGGCTACGACGTCCCCAACGCCGACGACGGCGTGGCCGGGGTGACTCAGGATGCGGTCCCGGTGGGCGGCGAGTTCGTCTACCGCTTTATGCTCGGCCAGGCCGGAACCTACTGGTATCACTCGCATCAGGTGTCGGACCAGCAGGTCATCGGCGGGATGCTGGGGGCGCTGGTGGTCCGGCCGGCCACCTCGGACGGCACCTTCGCCACCGATGAACTGGTGCTGATCCACTCCTACGACGGCCGTCGCACGGTCAACGGCGCCGACGGTGACACGCGGATCGCCGCCGCCCCGGGCAGCCGGGTGCGGCTCCGGCTGATCAACACCGACTACGGACCCATGTCGGTGTGGGTCACCGGCGCGCCGGTTCTGCTCTGGGCCGTGGACGGCACCGACGAGCACGGCCCGCAACCTGTCTCCGGGCAATCGGTGCAGGTCACCGCGGGTGGTCGGGACGATCTGGCCGTGACCATGCCCGACGACGGATCGGCGGTGCGGGTGGTGTTGGGCGGTGCTCCGACGCTCATCCTGGGATCCGGGGCCGTACCGGCGCCGGGACCGCAGCCGAAACAGGCGGTGGATCTGCTGCACTACGGCACGCCCACCCCGACCGCCCTGTCCACGGCGGCGCCGACCCGGAGCTTCAGCTACGCGATCGGCCGCCGGTTCGGCTTCTCCGACGGCGTGCCCGGACTGTGGTGGACAATCAACGGGCACCAGTTCCCGGACATCCCGATGTTCGTGGTCAGCGCAGGTGACGTGGTGCACATGCACATCACCAACTCCAGCGGCGATGTCCACCCGATGCACCTGCACGGGCATCACGCCCTGGTGCTGGCCCGCAACGGCGTGACGGCCTCCGGCAGCCCGTGGTGGGTCGACTCGCTCAACGTCAATGATGGCGAGTCCTACGTCATCGCCTTTCTGGCCGACAATCCCGGCATCTGGATGGATCACTGCCACAACCTGACGCATGCCGCTCAGGGCCTGATCGCGCATCTCATGTACACCGGCGTGAGCGAGCCGTACACGGTTGGCGGGGCGTCCGGCAACGAGCCGGAGTGAGGTCAGGCGGCGGTCCGGGCTGCGCGCCGGGCGAACAGGTTCGTCCCCACCAGTGCCACCACGGTCCCGACCACCCCGTACGCCGCGATGATCAGCAGCGAACCGGTCACCCCGGTCCCACCCAGATAGACCACGGAGCGGACGGCGTCGGTGCCGGCGCCGTTGGGCAGGGCCGGGGAGAGCACCCGCCAGAATCCGGGTAGCAGAGACGCCTGGTAGGCGCCGCCGGCGGTCGGGTTGCCCAGCACCACGAAGAGCAGCACGGTCAGCCCGATCCCGAGTACTCCGGCCACCACCTCCAAAGCCATGGTGACCGCGGCGGCCGTGAAGACCAGCAGCGTGCCGATCCCCCAGAGCGCGAAGAAGTGACCGGTGAGGGCGCCCAGCAGCTGGTCGACCACCAGCGCCCCGCCCAGTCCGGAGACGACGGCGTAGAGCAGCGCCGCCATCAGCCGAATGAGGGCGCGGCGGTGATTGGCCGGCCGGGCACCCTTGGCCACGCCGAGCAGCGCGGCCATCAGGTAACCGCCCACAATCCAACCGATGACCAGGTAAAAGCCGGTCAACCCGCGGCCGTCACCGGTCTGCAGGGGCACCACGTCGGTGACCATGATCGTGCGCTGTTGGCTGGCCTCGACGTCGGTCATCACCTGTTGCACGGCCGTGGCCACCGATGCTCCGGCGCCCGATGCGACGAGCAGGGTGTCCTGGGTACCGCTCGGGTCGACGACCAGCACGGCGCTGATCGTGCCGTTCCGCAACTGCTGCTCGGCGGTGGCCCGATCGGACGAGGTCACCGCGGACAGCGGCTGGCCGGGCAGACCGCTCAGCTTGGCGGCCAGCTGCTCGGCCTGGGCCGGGGCCACCACCGCGACCGGGATCTGATGCGGGGTCGGATGGTGGAATGCGCCCACGTAGGAGAACACAAAGGCCAGCTGCACGAACAGCACGCCGAGCACCAGCCCGACGGTGCGCAGCGAGATCGCATCCCGGATCTCGGCGAGCAACCCGGTGGAGGCCGGGGCTGCAGGTGTGGGGTCGGATTCCCGGGCGACGGTCATGATGAGCTCCTGCATGAGTAGATTGATACAACTATATATCGGATACATTCATGTATCTGCGGTCGAGGAACAGGAGAGCGGGAGATGCGCGTCACGTCGTCGCCTCCGGGTGCCCGGCCGGTGCGGGTGACCAAACGTCGAGCCCAGACCCGGGCCCGGCTGTTGACCGCGGCGTTCACGGTGGCGGCCGAGCGCGGGCTCGGCCATATGAAGATCGAAGACGTGTGTGCCGCCGCCGGCTACACCCGGGGGGCGTTCTACTCCCAGTTCGACAGCCTGGAGGAGCTGCTCTTCGCGCTGTATGACGACCAGGTCCAAACCATGACCCAGCGGATCGTGGACGAGCTGGCCGGTGCGCCCCACGGGAAACTGCGCACCCAGGTCGAACGCATCGCCGACGCATTGCCGCTGGACCGGGACCAGGTGCTGGTCCAGGCCGAGTTCCGATTGCGCGCCGCTCGGGACCCTGACCTGGCCGCGCGCATGCGGAGCCAACGGGAGGAGCTGCTGGCCGCTGTGCAGCGGCAATTGCAGCCGGTCATTGCCGAGCTCGATCTACCTGCCACCCTGGGTACCGTCGCCGACGCCGCGTTGGCCGCGGCCACGGCGTACGACGGGGTGGCCGCGCAGCTCATTGCTTCAGGCGACGCACCCGGCGCCCGAGCCTGGTTGATTCGGATGCTCACGGCACTGCTGGATCCGGGGCGGAGTCCCGGGCCCGGCGTCCCGGCAGAAGAGCCTCGAAGGGATTAGCCTGGCGAACGTTCTACTCGGCGACGGCGCCGCGGGGGCGCCTCATGCCGACTCGGCGACAGGAGCGGCAATGAGGCAACAAAGCGCAGTAACACCGACGGCAGCACCGGTGGCATCCGGATTCGGGGCCGGGATCGCGGACCCCGGACCCCTCGGATTGGCCGCATTCGCCGGCACGACTTTCTTCCTGTCCATGGTGAATTCCGGAATTCTGCCCAAGGGCATCGAGCCCGGGGTGCTCGGACTGGCCTTTTTCTACGGTGGGCTCGCGCAATTGCTGGCCGGCATGTGGGAATTCACCAAGGGCAATACCTTCGGCGCCACCGCGTTCTCCTCCTTCGGCGCCTTCTGGTTGTCCTTCTGGTACCTGGTCTCCAAGGTGGCGCCGACGCTGGACGCCTCGGTGGCCGGCAAGACGGTGGGCACCTTCCTGCTGGTCTGGACGATTTTCACCTTCTACATGGCCATTGCCGCGCTGCGCACCACCGGGGCGATCCTGTCCGTGTTCGTGGCCCTGACCCTGACATTCCTGTTCCTGACCATCGGCGCGTACAGCGGCTCGGCCGGAATGACCAAGGTGGGTGGCTACCTCGGCCTGCTCACCGCCCTGCTGGCCTGGTACACCTCCTTCGCCGGAGTGGTGAACTCGACCTTCAAGCGCGCGGCCATGCCGGTCTTCCCGCGCTGACCGGTTCGGCCACACCTGGCATCACCGCAGGGGTACTTGGGCAGTCCCGGGTGTGACTCAGATGCCGACCAGGAAGTCCACCAACCGCTCGGGACCGTCGGCGAGCACGTTGTGTCGCGTCGGCCAGCGGTGCAGTGTCCAACCCGGGGTGGCCTCGATCCGGGCGGTGGTCGGGGCGAACGGCGACGCGCCCTCCCACCCCATCGCGGCCACGTAGTGCTTGACCGGCACCGACTGCCAGCCCCCGGTGAGCGAGATGCCCTGTAGCAGCGTGCCGATCGGGGGCGGTCGGGCACGATCGTCGAAGGACGGCAACGGTGCCACGGACAGTCCGGTGCGGGCGGCGCCCTCGACGTACCAGCGGCGCTGCTCGTCATCGGTCATGGCATAGCAGGAGTCGCCGTCCTCGGGCACGAACGCGTCCAGGTAGACCAGGGCCCGGACCAGGCTGGGTTGCCGGTCGGCGATGCCGGTGATGATGGTGCCGCCGTAGCTGTGTCCGACCAGCACCACCGGCCCGTCGGCCTCGTCGGCGGCATCGGCCAGGGCTTGCGCGGCCTCGTCCAGGTGGGTGGACAGGTTGATCGCCCGGTCGGGCGGACCGGCGGCCGGGTCGAGGCCGGACAGCGTGACCGCCACCGCGGAGTGTCCGGCCTGCTCCAGCATGTGCACCACCGGCGCGTACCACCAGCCGCCATGGCACGCGCCGGGGATCAGGACGAACGAGGTCACTCCAGCCAGCCCTGCGGTCCGGGCAGGATGTCACCGGCCTCGGGTCCCTTGCTGCCCGAGGCGTAGATCTGCGGGTCCGGGTGGTGGTCGAGCAGCGGTTGGGCCACCCGCCAGGCCTGGGCCAGCCCGGCGCTGGAGGTGAACAGGCTGCGGTCGGCGATGGTCACGTCGTGCAGCAGGGCCACATACGGCGGCAGCGGCTCACCGCCGGCCACGTTGTCCAGACTCAGCTCGATGCGCTGCTCGGTCATGGTCAGCCCGGGCCCCGGATCCTTCAGCGCCAGGGTCAACGCAATCGCGCCGGAACCGGCCAGGGAGACGCTGATCCGGCCGCCGGTGCCCGGTACCGCCGGCAGTGGACCGTCGATCTTGTTCAGGAGCAGGGTGACCCGCTGGGCCGATTCGTTGAGTTCTTTTCCGCTGCGCAGGTAGAACGGAACCCCGTGCCACCGATCGGTGTCCACCCAGAGCGTCACCGCCGCATAGGTTTCCGTGGTCGAGTCGTCCGGCACGTCGGGGAGCTCCCGGTAGCCGTGGTACTGCCCGAACACCGCCTCGGCCGGGTCGAGTGGCCGGAAGGCGGCGATGACCGCCTCGCGGGCGTCCTGCAGGTCGGTCGCGGCGAAACTGATCGGCGGCTCCATGGCGACCTCGGCCGCGACCTGGAGCAAATGCGTGACGATCATGTCCCGGAAGGCGCCGGTGGCCTCGTAGAACTCGGCCCGGTCGGCCACGTCCAGGGTTTCCGGGACGTCGATCTGGACCTGCTGCACATTCTCGCGATTCCACACGTCGGCGATCATGGAATTGGCGAAGCGCAGCACGTGCAGATTCTGGGTGCCCTCTTTACCCAGGAAATGGTCGATGCGGTACACCTGATCCTCGTTCATCACCGAGTGGACCAGATCGTCCAATTGCTGGAACGACTCGGGTGAGGTGCCGAACGGCTTTTCGTAGACCACTCGGGAACCGTCGAGCAGTTTGTGCTCGGCCAGCCCCTTGGTCAGCGGCCCGAAGGCGACCGGCGGAACAGCCAGGTAGTGGATGTAGAGGGCGCCCGTACCGAGCTGGTCGTGTGCCTCCGACAGCACCTTGAGCAGGGTGCCGGGATCGCTGGCGTCGAACCCTCCGCCGGCGAACCGGAGCCGGCTGGCGAAGTCCGGCCAGATCTTGTCGTCCAGCTCGATCTTGGCGGCGGTCAGGCTGTCCTGCACGCGCTGCCGGAAGTCCTCGTGGGAGACATCGCCGCGGCCATTGCCGATCAGCATCCAATCCTTGGGCATGAGCCCGTGCTGGGCGAGCTGGTAGTAGGCGGGCAGCACCATCCGGTGGGCCAGGTCGCCGGTGGCTCCGAAGAGCACGAACACGGTGGGTTCGGACGATACCGTCCGGGTCAGGGTCACGGCTTCGCTCATTTGCCCAGGCTAACGGGGCGAGAAATGGTCGGCCCGGTCAGGGTGACTGGTCGGCCAGGGCGGCGAGCCGGTCCGCCTGGGCCGGGCTCACGTAGCCGACCAGGCCGTGGTCCGGCGACACCAGTCGGCGGCACCCATCCAGTTCGACCAGCGCGAACTCGCCATTGTTGCCCCCCTGGGTGTACGGCGGGGCCGGCGCGGGGGACAACACCAGCCAGTCACCGACCGGGCCGTCGATCGTGGCCGCACGGCAACCCGAGGGGGCGGCCGCGGACACCGTCGGCCAGGCGGCTTGGAAACCGCCCAGGGACACCAGCCCCACCTTGGTCAACGAGTTGTTTTTGCCAAACCCGTGGTAGAGGCATACCCCGACCGCGCTGCTGGGCATGGTCATCGACCCGGTCGTTTTGATCTCGCGGCTGGCCTCGAGCCACACGGCAGGACTGCTGGCGAACGGACCGCACCCGGCCTTTGTCTGCGCGTCGCCCATGACCTGCTTCACCCGGGTGGTCTGGGTGACCGGCCACCCGGAGGAATCCGGGAGCGAGGTGACTCGAGCGTTGCAGCCGTCACCGGGAAGACCTGGCCGGATCCGCGAGCCGTCGGCCAGGGTGAGAACGAAGTCTGCGGCGAGGTACCCGACTGCGGCACACACACCAGGCGGCGCCAGGTCGGGTTGCAACAGGGCGGAGCGGAGCTGCGCGAGACCGGTGGCCGGGGCGGCCCGCACCGTCTGGACCTGCCACATGCCCTGCCCGGGCACGTAGTCGAACGCGGTGGCGCAGATGACGGCCGCGACGACGATCGCGTCTGCACGCAATAGGTGCAGCGACGCCGGGACCGGCACCCCGTCGCATGTCCCCTGCTGCTGCTCGTCCAGAGGGTGATAGGACGACGCTGTCGCCTCGGCCCGGGCGCAAGCGGCCAGCACGAGCACCCCGGCCAACGCGAGAAGGCGGGCGCGCATCGCCGGCAGGCGGATACGGCGACCCGTCCGGTTGCACCCTCGGTCAGTCTTCGTCGGCGGCCTTCTCCAGGTCGGCAATGACGATCTTGTTCATCTTCAGCATGGCCAGGGTGGCGTGGGCCGAGCGGGCGGGATCCGGATCGGAGAGCAACTCCTCCAGGCGCCGCGGCACGATCTGCCAGGACATTCCGAACGGGTCCTTGCACCAGCCGCAGCGACCCTCCTGGCCGCCGTGAGCGGTCAGTCCGTCCCACAGCCGGTCCACCTCGGCCTGGTCCTCGACCTGCACGTACATGGAGTACGCCTCGGTGAAGTGGTAGCTCGGACCACCGTTGAGGGCGAGGAACTCCTGGCCCAGCAGGGTGAATCCGGCCATCGACAGCGAACCTTCGGGCTCGGAACCGGACCCGTCGTTGGTGGAGCGGCTGGTCACCTCCAGTTCGGGAAAAATCTGGCCGTAGAGCTCGAGGGCCTGCTCCAGGTCGTTGTCGTACCAGAGGAACGGAGTCAATCGCATACGGAGAGTTTCCCCTATCGGCGCAAAATCCACGCGCCGGCAGTGCCCGTCGTACAGTCGAAGGGGTGCCGCACCTGACACCTCCGCCGGCCCTGCACACACTGGGCGAGCTGCGCGAATCGGACCATCGCTACCGCACCGTCAAGCAAGAGCTGCGGGAGAACCTGATCGACCGGCTGCAGCGCGGTGAACCCGCGCTGCCCGGCCTGGTCGGCTTCGAGAAGACCGTCGTCCCCGCGGTCGAGCGGGCCCTGCTGGCCGGCCACGACTTTGTGCTGCTGGGCGAGCGCGGCCAGGGCAAGACCCGGCTGATGCGCACCCTGGCCGGTTTGCTCGACGAGTGGACCCCGGTGCTGGCGTTCTCCGAGGTCAACGAGCATCCGCTGGCGCCGATCACGGTGGGCGGTCAGCGGCTGATCGACGAGCTCGGCGACGCCGCGCCGATCGACTGGCGACACCGGTCCCGCCGCTACGTGGAGAAGCTGGCCACGCCGGACACCAGCGTGGGCGACCTGATCGGGGACGTGGACCCGGTGAAGCTCTCCGAAGGCCGCTCGCTGGGTGACCCGGAGACCGTCCACTACGGCCTGCTGCCCCGGGCCAACCGCGGCATCTTCGGCCTCAACGAGCTGCCCGATCTGGCCGAACGCATCCAGGTCGGCCTGTTCAACGTGCTCGAGGAGCGCGATATCCAGATCCGCGGGTACGCCTTGCATCTCCCGCTGGACATGCTCGTGGTGGCCTCGGCCAACCCGGAGGACTACACCAACCGCGGCCGCATCATCACCCCGCTCAAGGACCGGTTCGGCGCGGAAATCCGCACTCACTACCCGACCGGGACGGCGGTGGAGATCGCCCTGATCCGGCAGGAGGCGCAGCTGCATGCCACCGTGCCCGACCACATCGTGGCCGTGATCGCCGCATTCGTGGCCGAGCTGCGGGGCTCGGCCGACATCGACCAGCGGTCCGGGGTGTCGGCCCGGTTCGCGGTGGCCGCGGCCGAGGCGACCGCGGGGGCGGCGCTGCGCCGGCACGCGATCGCCGGCGAGGCCGACCCGGTGGCCCGGATCGGCGATCTCGCCCCGGTGCTGGGCACGCTGCGCGGCAAGCTGGAATTCGAGATGGGTCAGGAGGGTCGGGAGGAGGAACTGCTCGACCACCTGCTCCGCCAGGCCGAGGCCTCGGTGTTCCGGGAGAAGCTGCGCGGGCTGGATCTGTCCGGGATCGCCGGTGCGTTCACCGACGGCCGGACGGTGGAAACGGGCGCGCTGGTCCCGGCCCGGGATCTGTTGGCGCAGTTCGGCTCCGTGTCCGGGTTGTCGGCGGTGCTACGAGCGTTGGGCGTGGCCGAGGACACGGTGACGCCGGGGCAGGCCGCCGCGGCGGTGGAATTCGTCCTCGAGGGCCTGTATCTGACCCGACGACTGTCGAAGGCGTCCGTGGACGGCGTCACCATCTACGGGTCCTGATGGCATCCGACCGTTATCGATATGGACCGTTCGACGGCGGTCCGGATCCGCTGGCGCGTCCCTTCGACGTGCGTGCCGCGCTGGATGACATCGGTGACGACGTGTTGCGGGGCAGCAGCATTGCCGATGCAGTGGCCCAGCGCCGGCGCCGGGGGGCGCCCGGTTCCCCGGGTATCGACGACCTGTTGCGGCAGATCCGCAAGCGTCGCAAGCAGTTGCAGCGCAGCGGCCGGCTCTCCGGGGCGCTCGACCAGGCCCGGGCGGCGCTCGACCAGGCCCTGGCCGCCGAGCGGGACCAGTTGCGGGGCGAGGACTCCGACGCCGCGCGCCTGGACGAGATGACCCTGGATTCATTGCCGAACGACACCGCCTCCGCCATAAGGGATCTCAAGGACTACCCGTGGCATTCCGAAGAGGCGAAACGAATCTACGACAGCATCACCGAGAATCTCCGGGACGAGGTGCTGCAGCAGCAGTTCCGGGGGATGAAACAGGCGCTGGAAGGCAATCCCCAGGCCCGGCAACAGATTGCCGACATGGTGGCGGACCTGAACCACTTACTGGCCGACCACGCCCGGGGTCAGGACACCCCCGAGCAGTTCGACGAGTTCATGAAAAAGCACGGTGATTTCTTTCCGGAGAACCCGCGCGACGTGGACGAACTCATCGACGAGTTGGCCCGGCGGCAGGCGGCGGCGCAGCGGATGATGCGCTCGCTCACCCCCGAGCAGCGCGCCCAGCTCCAGGATTTGATCGAGAGCGCCCTGGGTGATGCGGATCTGGATTCGCAGATGGCTCAGCTGGCGGACAATTTGAATTCACTGCGGCCCGGAATGATGCGCGGCCAAGGTATGCGGGTGGACGGCGAGGGTGAGCTCGGCTATGGAGACGCCGTCGGGGTGGTGGACGAACTTGCCGATCTGGAGGGACTGGCCCAGCAACTCTCCCAGGACTATCCCGGGGCCACCCTCGACGACGTCGACATCGAGGCTTTGGAAAGGCAACTCGGACCTTCGGCGGCCAGAGCCCTGGCCGCGCAACGGGACCTGGAGAACGAGCTGATCCGGCAGGGCTACCTGGCCCGAAACCACGGTCGGCTGGAGTTGACGCCCAAGGCGCTGCGTCGCTTGGGCGAGACCGCACTGTCGGTGATCCTGCAGCAACTCGGCGGCCAGCGCGGTCGGCATGAGATGCACGAGACCGGGCACGCCACCGAATTCACCGGCGCCTACCTGCCCTGGAACGTCGGTGAAGATCGACCCATCGATGCGGTCCGCACGGTGACCAACGCAGTCCGGCGCCGGGCCGCCGGCCGAGACGGTGCACTGGATCCGGATGACTTCGAGGTGGCCGAGACCGAGAGCGTGGTCACCGCCGCGGTGGCGCTCTGCGTCGACCTGTCCTTCTCGATGAATCAGGAGGACCGCTGGGGCCCGATGAAGCAAACGGCGCTGGCCCTGGCCCACCTGGTGGCCACCCGGTTCCGCGGCGACGCGTTGCAGATCATCGGGTTCGACCGCACGGCCCGGGTGCTGTCGCCGCTCCAACTGGCCGCAGTGGAACCGGAATGGGTGCAGGGGACCAACTTGCAACACGCCCTGCTGCTGGCCGGCCGGCATCTGCGGCGGCATCCCAACGCCGAGCCCATCGTGCTGGTGGTGACCGATGGCGAGCCGACCGCGCACCTGACCGAAACCGGGGAATCGGTCTTCCACTGGCCGAGTACCCCGGAGACGATTCGGGCCACCGTCACCGAGGTGGACGTGCTGGCCCGATCCGGCGCGGTACTGAATATTTTCCGGCTCGGGGAGGACCCGAGCCTGGCCCGGTTCACCGACGCCATCGCCCGCCGCGCCGGCGGCCGGGTCTTCAGCCCCGACACCCAGCGCTTGGGCGAGTTCGTGGTCGGCGACTACGTCCGGATGCGCCGCGGCGCTCGGCGCTGACGGTCACGACGGCGGCGCGTAGTCCTCGATCCCGGGGGCGGCGACCGTCCAGACCAGCGGTTTGAGGGCACCGGGGGCGCTGGGATCGGCCTGCGCGATGGAGCTCTGCCGGGAGGCCGGCAGGTGGGAGGTGACCACCTGGCCGGGATCGGAGGCGCCGAGCAGGGAGTCCACCGGGGCCGGCCCGACCTTGGTCATGGCGGTCCCGACCCCGGCCCGGGTCAGATTCAGGTCGGTGCAGGCCCGCTGGATGAGCCGCGCCCAGGACGTGCCCACCGCGTAGCCGGACAGCAGCCGGGGGCCCGGATCGGTCAGACCGGCGGCGAACGCGGCTTCGGAGACCGCGGCCGCGGCCGGCTGGTCGGAACCGAAGGCGGGCGTGGCGAGCATGACCAACAACCGCTTGGCCGCTTCCGACGAGACCGTGCTGGGCGCGTACCCGTCGATGCCGGTGAGTACGGGCAGGTCCGAGGTGGCCAACGTCCGGGCCACCACGCCGGGGTCGGCCAGCACCAGCACGGCGGCGGCGCCGCTGACGGCGGCGTCCGCAGTGCTCGACCGGACGACCAGGGTGGCTCCGGTGCGTCCCGCCCACCAACGCGCGCCGGCCAGCGCGTTCTCCGCTTCCGGGCTGGCGTCGGTGAGCACCGAGATGGTCGCCTTGGGCGCCACTCGGCCCGAGCTGACCAGATACGACAGCGCGTTGGCGGCGATGATGTCGTCGGTCGGGCCGACGATCACCGGCTGCGCGGCGGACAGCGTCGTGGAGCTGCCGGTGGCCTGCAGGACCGCCACCTGGTCCGCCGCGGCCATCTCGGCGAATCCGCTGGTGCCGTCGCTGGCCGGCTCGGCCAGGAAGCCGAGCACATCGGCCGCGTGATCGACGTATCCATTCGTCCCCGAGGCGGACACCACCGCCACCGAGCGGCCGCACAGCCCGCCGTCGGCATTAACGGTCCGCATCCACAGCTGCACACCCGCGTCGAAGCCGCGATCCCGGGTCGGGTCGGCCATCAGCCCGAGCCGGATGGTCGCGTCCGTTACGCCGGGCCCGGTGGTCAGCCCGTTCGGGGTGACCGGAGTGGGGGAGGTCGACGTGGTGGTCGCCGCCGAGTTGGGAACGGCCACGGGGACCGAGGCCGAACTCAGGATCACCGTGCCCGACGAACCCACCGTGCCGCCCGAGGTGCAGCCGGACAACGCCAGCAGCAGGATCAGCCCGATCCCGGCCGGCCCGGCCCCGGCGCGGTCAGCTCGCACTGTCCGGGATCGCCGGTCCGAGCAGGTCGTCGGCGTCGACGATGTGATACGCGTAGCCCTGTTCGGCCAGGAATCGCTGCCGGTGGGCGGCGTAGTCGGTGTCCAGGGTGTCCCGGGACACGACCGAGTAGAAGTGGGCCTGCCGCCCGTCGGATTTCGGGCGCAGGATGCGGCCCAGCCGCTGCGCCTCCTCCTGCCGGGACCCGAATGTGCCCGACACCTGGACCGCCACGGTGGCGTCGGGTAAGTCGATGGAGAAGTTGGCCACCTTGGACACCACCAGCACCGGCACCTCGCCGGCCCGGAACGCGTCGTACAGCTTCTCCCGCTCGGCCGTGCGGGTCGAACCCTGAATGACCGGTGCCTGCAGCTCTTCGCCCAGCTCGTCCAGTTGGTCCAGATAGGCCCCGATGACCAGGGTCGGCTCGCCCGGGTGCCGATCCAGAATGGTCCGGACCACCGGCATCTTGGTCCGGGCCGTCGAGGCGATCTTGTAGCGCTCCTCCGGCTCGGCCAGGGCGTAGGTCAGCCGCTCCGCGTCGGTGAGGGTGACCCGGACCTCGGTGCACTCAGCCGGCGCGATCCAGCCCTGGTCCTCGATGTCCTTCCAGGGCGCGTCGTAGCGCTTGGGCCCGATCAGGGAGAACACGTCGCCCTCCCGGCCGTCCTCGCGGACCAGCGTCGCGGTGAGCCCGAGCCGCCGGCGGGACTGCAGGTCGGCGGTCATCCGGAACACCGGGGCGGGCAGCAGGTGGACCTCGTCGTAGATGACCAGGCCCCAGTCCCGGGAGTCGAACAGGTCCAGGTGGCGGTAGGTCCCACCGGATTTTCTTGTCATCACCTGATAGGTCGCGATAGTGACCGGGCGGATCTCCTTGCGCTCCCCGGAGTACTCGCCGATCTCTTCCTCGGTGAGCGACGTGCGCGCGATCAGTTCCCGTTTCCACTGCCGACCGGCCACCGTGTTGGTCACCAGGATCAACGTGGTCGCCTCCGCCTTGGCCATGGCGGCCGCGCCGACGATCGTCTTGCCGGCCCCACAGGGCAGCACGACCACGCCTGACCCGCCCGCCCAGAACCCCTCCACGGCGTTGCGCTGGTAGTCGCGCATCTCCCAGCCCTCCTCGCGCAGAGCGATGGGGTGGGCCTCGCCGTCGACATAGCCGGCCTCGTCCTCGGCCGGCCAGCCCACCTTGAGCAGCGCCTGCTTGAGCCGGCCCCGCTCGGAGGGGTGGACGAGAACCGTGTCGGTGTCCAGGCGCGCGCCCAGCATCGGCGCGACCTTCTTGTTGCGCAAGATTTCCTCGAGCACGGCCCGATCCCGGGACTCCATGATGAGTCCCTGGGTCGGATGGTTGCGCAGCACCAAACGTCCGTAGCGGCTCATGGTCTCGACCACGTCGACCAGCAGCGCCTGCGGCACCGGGAAGCGGGACCAGCGGACCAGCGCGTCGACCACCTGCTCGGCGTCGTGGCCGGCGGCCCGGGCGTTCCACAGGGCCAGCGGGGTGATCCGATAGGTGTGTACGTGCTCGGGCGAGCGTTCCAGCTCGGCGAACGGCGCGATCTGGGCACGGGCCGCGGGCGCGTCGGCATGGCCGATCTCCAGCAACAACGTCTTGTCGGACTGGACGATCAAGGGCCCGTCGGTCATCTGCTCTCCCTGCTACCGGCAACCTGTCCAGTGTGCCGGACGCCGCGGGCGGCGCCGTGACCGGCGAATCCGCGCGAGCGTCGCCCCCCGTCACGGCTGGGCGCCCATGAGCGCCTGGGCGCGCGGCTGGGCAACTCCTAGGACGAGCAGGCTGGTCATGGTGGCCGCGCGGACGCCGAGGGAGCCATCGGAAAGCTCGCTGTCCGCGATGGTGAACACGGAGTTGTAGGCGATCTGGCTCAGGATGCTCGCGGGCAGGTGTCGTCCGAACGCCGCGCTGTCCTGGCCTCGTTGCACGAGGTCGGCGAGAATCGCGTCGACCGGTCCCAGCAGGGCGTGGATCTCCGCACCGTATTCGCCCCGTCGAAGCGCCACGAGCACTCGATAACGGTGCGCCAAGGGCCATAGCCGGGCGATGAAATCGACCCACACCGCGTCGGCTGCGTCCTCGAAGGCATCGACCTCGGTGAGCACGGTGGCGACCTCGTCCACGGCCCGTGCGGCCAGGGTCCGCACGAGATCGGTGCGGGTGGGGAAATGGCCGTACACGGTGCGGCGGACCACGCCGGCAGCGGCGGCGATATCACCCATGCCGGCGTCCGGGTTCTGCCCCCAGACCTCGAGGGCGACGTCGAGGATCCGATTCCGGGTGTTGTTCGCGGCTTGCACCCGGGCGGAGGGGATCGGCACCGCTCGAGCATTGCACGACGGTGTGCAGTCACGTAGGTTGCACATTAGTGTGCAACTGCACACCACTGTGCAGCGAGGTTCGGCACAGCGAAGTCAGAGCCCAGGAGAACAGACAGTGACCACATCGACACCACCACCCTCCACCCTCGTCCGCCCCTTCACCGTCGCCATCTCGGACTCCGAGATCCAAGACCTGAAGCAGCGACTGGCCAGAACACGATGGCCGGATCCGGAAACTGTCTCCGACTGGTCGCAGGGTGTCCGCTTGGAAAATGCCAAATCGCTCATCGACTACTGGGAGCGACAGTACGACTGGCGTCGTTTCGAATCCGAGCTCAATCGTCTCCCACAATTCTTGACCACCATCGACGGGCTGGATATTCACTTCATCCATGTCACATCCAGGAATCCGAATGCGATGCCGCTCCTTCTGACCCACGGCTGGCCGGGTTCGATCGTCGAGTTCCTGAAACTGATCGGCCCGCTCACCGACCCGGTGACGTTCGGTGGAGACGTCGAAGACTCCTTCGACGTCGTCATCCCGTCGCTGCCGGGATTCGGGTTCTCCCAAAAGCCGACCGAGTCGGGGTGGAATGTCTCTCGCATCGCCGCTGCCTGGGTGGAACTCATGGAGCGTCTCGGCTACGAGAACTGGGCTGCTCAAGGCGGTGATTGGGGTGCGGTGGTCACCTCTGCCCTCGGGGCGATGCGACCCAAGGGCCTTCTCGGCATCCACCTGAACACTCAGTACGCCTTCCCGGCACACATTCCCGACACGCTCTCGCCGGAGGAGCGCCACGCTGTGGACACCCTCGCCCTCTACACCGGTGAACTCGGCGGATCGAACCACCTGCAGGCCACCAAGCCGGAGACCGTCGGATTTGCTTTGGCCGACTCTCCGGCCGGCCAGGCGGTGTGGATCTACGAGAAATTCCAGTCCAAAACTGACAATGACGGGCGCGCCGAGGACGCTCTGAGCACCGATGACATGCTGGACGCAATTTCTCTGTACTGGTACACCAACAGTGCCGCGTCATCCGGGCGCATCTATTGGGAGAACAAATCGGGCAGCCTGGCCGGCCCGAAGCTCACGCTGCCGGTCGCGGTGACCGTGTTCCCGCGGGACATCCCGCGCCTGCCTCGAAGCTGGATCGAGGACACCTATGCCGACCTGATTCACTACGGCAGAGCGGACAAAGGTGGACATTTCGCGGCCTTCGAGCAGCCCGCGATCCTGACCAGCGAAATCCGTGTCGGCCTGCGAAGCCTTCGCTCCTGAATCGAAACTGCTGCGTCCGCCTGCAGTGTCCCGGTGATGATCTCCCCGGCGTCACGGCCGCGGCGAACCCCTCGATCGCCACGGCCGGACGCCGGTCCATGCCCGCCCGACCGGTCACATCTGCTTGAGCAGGGTGGTGACGATGGTGGTTCCGAGGGTCCAGGGGTCGACGCCGTTGAGGTTGGTGAGGACGACGATCCCGACCTTCTTCGTGGGCACCATGAAGACTTCGGTGAAGAATCCGCCGAGCGCGCCGTTCTTGGTGGCGTAGGGCGCGGGAATGTTGGAGTCCGCGGGGTCGAGTTGCCAGGCCAGTCCCATCTGCTGGGTGCCGGCTTTGCAGATGATTTTGTTGTTGTTGTTGTAGTTGCACAGGGTGGTGGCGGTGGCGACCGGCTGCAGCGAGTTCAGTAGCGGCTGGTTCGCATCCGGGGTTTTTCCGACCGGGTAGTCCAGGTGCCCGGCCACCCAGGTGGACATGTCGGTGATGTCGGAAGCCATCCCGCCCTCACCGGACTGGGAGTCGTTGTCGAACTGCTCGGGGTCCGCTGTGGTCTGCACGGCACCGCTGGAGGTCGTCACGATGTAGCCGTCGGCCAATGGTTGGTGCCTTTCGGCCAGATGGGTGGCTGGCATCGGAAAGTTGCCCAGGACTTGTGATTGCAGCACCGCGTTGTAGGGCGGGATCTGCTGGCCCGGTTGAATCAGGTCGGCCAGGATCGTGCCCAGGATGCCGAACCCGAAATTCGAGTACAGCCATTTCGTGCCGGGCTGCCAGAGCAGTGTGGTCTGGGAAAGGCCTTGCCACATCTGGTCGCGGGTGTAGTCCTCGAAAGTCCGGTCGCATTGAACCTTGGGGTCTTTGCAGTTCATGCTGATGTTGGCCGGCTCGTCGGGCAGGCCGCTTTGATGGGTGGCCAGGTCCCGCAAGGTGATGGGCACGTTGGGGGCGCCGGCAAAGGTGGGCACGGTGATCCCGGGCGGTGCGTACTTCTGCAGCGGGTCGTCCAGGCTGACCTTGCCCCGGCGGACCAGCTGGGCCAACAGGTCACCGGTGAACGCTTTGGACACCGACCCGACCTCGAACACGGTCTGCGGCGAGACCGGCGCGTTGGTCTTCAGGTTGGCCAGCCCGGACAGGTAGTAGTTGACCTGCGGGGCGGTACCGCTGGCCGCCGGCCGCACCAACCCGACCGCAATACCCGGCGCGTGGTTCTGGGTGCGCCAGGCATCCACCATGGCTTGAATCGATACATCCAACGGATCAGTTGGCGCACTCATGCTGGCCGTGGTGCTGGCAGCGGTCTGGGGGGGCGTTGAGCTGGTGACCGGGCCACCGGTAGACGCCCCTGACGAACCGCCACCGGTGGTGCTGGGCGTGCTGCACGCCGTCAACAGGATCACCAGTACGGACGCCGTCACTGCGGGCAGACCCCGCCCGATCCCGCCGAACAGATTTCGGCGGGGAGCAAATCCGGTCATCACATCTCCTTTGTTGTGCCAACTACCCCGAATCCCAGGACCCGGGTGGAGTATCACGAGCGGGATTTGCCCAATTATTCGGGCGACCGAGCTCCGGACAACTGGTCGAAACGACCAGTAGCGAGCCCTACCTTCGGCGGCGCTTCAGGCGCAACGCCGCGTGTATTGCCAGAGCAGGGCGCTGAGCTCGTGACGGTTGGTCGTTCCCGTCTTGGCCAGGGAATTGCTCAGGTGAAAGGCCACTGTGCTGATCGAGACGAAGAGCGTCGCAGCAATTTGACTTCGGCTGAAACCCCGGGCGACCAGCTCGCACACGGCAAGTTCCCGCTCGGTCAACGCGAAGTCATCGGCCACAATCTGTGCGGCCTCCGCCACCCCGAGTGGCGACCCGACCGAAAGTACCTGCGGTGCGGGCCGGGGAGCCGCCGCGGGACGCGAGTATCGGATTTCGTCCTGCAGCCATTGCACGGCCGAGCGCACCCAGGGGGATGCCTCGGGTAACGCCTTGACCTGGTCCGAGATCACCTCCGCCTGATCCAGGCGACCGGCCTGCAGGTCGGTCAGCGCCCGTTGCAGCAGCGCCAAGGTGGCCAGCGCCGATTGGGTCGGGGCCGCTGGCCGGCCACACGCGGGCGCTTGATGGGTATCGCCGCAGGCCTGGTCCATCAAAGCGCCGCGATTCGGGGCGTCCAGCGTTGTTGTCATGTCGATTGCCTCCCACGCGGGTGCTCGGGCCTGAAGGACCAAGTGCTGGGGGACACGTTCGGCGTCGGCGCTGCAACTTTGCTGCAAGGCACATTTGATCTCTGGGCGACGGGTTGAAGCAACCCCGGCCCTGATCCGGGCTCGCCCTCCGACCGTTGCAGTGATGTTTGAGCGTTGGACGTGAGCATGGGCCGGTGACCACGTTGACCGTCTACATATTCTCCGCACCGACCACGGCGGCACGCCTGGCGCGACGGCTCGAGCCGCTCCGCGAGCGCGGGCTGCCCATCCACGACGCAGCGGTGGTGGAATGGCCTGTCGAGGAGCATCAACCGCGAGCCTGGCAGACCGAGACGATCAGCGACGGCCGGGCGTTGTCCGGAGCGTTCTGGGGGCTCCTGCTCTCGCAATTGTTCCTGATACCACTGAGCCATCCGGAACCCCGAGAACCACTACTCGAAGGCGATCGGACGCTGGTCCACCTCGGCATCGGCATGGAGCAACTGGGAACGATCCGAGGTCTGGTGACACCGGGATCATCGGCGCTGTTTCTGGTGGCCGGACAACAGATCGCACATCCTGACGCCGGACGACCCGCCGACCAGGTCACCGCGACCCTCGACAAGATCCTCTCGTCACTCGGCGGGAAGGACCGCCGACTGACCTGTGTCGAGTTCACCGCCGAACAGATCGAGCGACTCTACGCCGGGTTTGCTCTGCACCGTCCGAGCGTCGGCGGCCCGACCAGGGCATCCTCTGCTCAACGGTGAGCGCGCGCAATGGTGGGTCACGTCCTTGCGGGTGGTGTCTGAGGTGGTTCCCGCATGATCCTTTGTGGTCGGATTTTATGCGCTGATCGTGGTGGGGATCACCTCCTGGGTGGCGGGGTCGCCGTCGATGACGGTGAGGCGGGATTTGGCCAGGACGTCCAGGCCGATGTAGCGGCGCATTTCGGTCCATTCGTCGTGCTGTTCGGCCAGGACAGCGCCGACGAGGCGGATCAGCGCGGCCCGGTCGGGAAAGATCCCGACAACATCGGTGCGGCGGCGGATTTCCCGGTTGAGGCGTTCCTGGGGATTGTTCGACCAGATCTGCCGCCAGATCGCTTTCGGGAACGCGGTGAAGGCCAAGATGTCTGGGCGGGCGGCGTCCAAATGGGCGGCGACGGCGGGGAGTTTCTCGGTCAGAGCGTCGACGATGCGGTCGAACTGGGCGTGCACGGCGTCGGCGTCGGGTTGGTCGTAGACGCTGTGCAGCAACGCTTTCACCCACCCCCACGACGCCTTCGGCGTCGCCGACATCAGGTTCGCGGCGTAATGGGTGCGGCACCGCTGCCAGGCCGCGCCGGGCAGGGTCGCGCCGACCGCGTCGACCAGGCCGCGGTGGGCATCGGAGGTCACCAGTTTCACCCCGGTCAGGCCGCGCGCCGTCAGGTCCCGGAAGAACGCCAACCAGCCGGCCCCGTCCTCAGCGCTGGTGACCTGTAGGCCGAGGATCTCCCGGTAGCCGTCGGCGTTCACCCCGGTCGCCAACAGCGCATGAACGTTGACGGTGCGGCCGCCCTCCCGCACCTTCAAGACCAGCGCATCCGCCGCCACAAACGTGTAGGGGCCGGCGTCCAACGGCCGGGTCCTAAACGCCTCCACGGTCTTGTCCAACGACCGGGCCATCTCACTGACCTGCGACTTTGACAGGCTGGTGATCCCCAGCGTGTGGACCAGCTTGTCCATCCGCCGGGTCGAGACCCCGAGCAGGTAGCTGGTCGCGACCACGGTGACCAGGGCCTGCTCCGCCCGCCGCCGCCGATCCAACAGCCAGTCCGGGTAATAGCTGCCCTCCCGCAACTTCGGAATCGCCAACTCCACCGTCCCGGCCCTGGTGTCCCACTCCCGGGCCCGGTAACCGTTGCGTTTGTTGACCCGCTCGTCGCTGCGCTCCCCGTACGGGGCGCCGCAGACCGCGTCGGCCTCGGCCCCCATGAGCGCCTCGGCGAACGATTTCACCATGCCCCGCAACAGATCAGGGCTCGCCTGGCCCAGCTGCTCCTGCAGCCACCCGGACAGGTCGATACTTGGCCCAACGGCCATCGTCGTGCTCCTTCGGTTGAGTTCCTTGGCGGGTTCTCACGAAGGATCACGCGGTGGCCGTCTCAAACGCCTACGCCACGCTCAACAGCAACAACGTCGGACACCACGTCCCTGGACGCAACTCAATGGTGATTGGACCGACTCTTCTCACAGCCGTCTGCGGCCGGCGATTTTGTCGAGCGAGAGTTGGCTTCCGACGCGTTCGGCCGCCGCGAACAGGGGCTGGGTGGTGGGTGACAGCGGCCAGGGCAGACCGGCGCGGCGGGCATCGGCCCGGCGGCGCTGAACACCTGCACGGCCTGCGGATGCAGGCCATTGAGAGTGAGGGCGGCAGCTCGGATTTCCCAGCGGTCTCCCACAGCCCCTGTGCTCGGCGCTGCGCGTGTCAACGATTTTTGAATTTTGACCCCTTTTCGGTCCCGCAAAATTGACCCCCTGGCGGTCAGTTCTCGGTCGTGCGGTTGTCTTTGTTGAGCAGTTCGCGGCGTTGGCGGGTGCGGTAGGAGTCGCCGGTGAGGGTGAGCACTTCGGCGTGGTGGACCAGGCGGTCGATCATGGCGGCTGCGACAACGTCGTCGGAGAACGTTTCGCCCCACCGGCCGAACGGCAGATTTGAGGTCACCAACACGGAGCCCAGTTCGTATCTGGATGCGATGAGCTGGAAGAACAGGTTCGCGGCGTCTTGGTCGAACGGGATGTAGCCGACTTCGTCAACTATGATGAGCCGGTAGCGGCGGATCTTTTTAAGTTCCGCCTCGAGCCGGCCGGCCTGGTGGGCGGTGGCCAGGCGGGTGATCCAGTTGTTGGCGGTGTCGAACAGTACGGAGTAGCCGGACTGGGCTGCTTTGACGCCCAACCCGATCGCCAGGTGTGTCTTGCCCAGCCCTGGCGGACCCAGCAGGATGACGTTCTCGGCTTTGGCGACGAAGGTGCCGGTGGCCAGGTGCGCCAGGACATCTCGGCGCAGCGAGGGCAGGTGGTCGAGGTTGAAGTCTTCCAGTGTTTTCACGGCCGGGAAGTGGGCGGTGCGGATCCGCATGATATTGCCGGCGGATTCCCGGTCGGCGACCTGCCGCTGCAAAACGGCGGCGAGGTACTCCTCGTGTGACCAGTTGTCATCGCGGGCCTGGTCGGCGATCTGCTCCCAGCACCGCCCGATCGTGGGGGTCTTGAGCACTCGGGTCAGGTAAGCCAGCTGCGAGGGCAGGCCCTCGGCCGGCGTGTGGGCCGTTCTGCTGGTGGTGCCGTTAAAGGTGCTGGTGGCGGTGGTGGTCATTGACTGCTCGCTTCCTCATCGATGCTGCTGGGGGTGGTGAAGTCGCCGCCGAACAGGGCGTCGTAGTCCGGCAGGGCCCGCAACGCGACGGGGTGCCCGTCGTGGTGGTGCCGGCTCTGCAGTTGTTTCTGCCGATCCACGGCCAGGTTGCGGCGCATCTTCTTCGCGGTCACCACGTGGGCCTCGTCGGTGACGACGCCCTGCTTGGCCCAGGAACGTTCGTGGCGGGCCACAGTTTTGCCGTTGCAGAACACCGTGACCTCTAGCGGTGAGGCGACGACGTCGACGAACCGGCCGATCACGGTGGGATCCACGGAGTAGTCGACGGTGTCGACCCGGACGTAGTAGTCCCGGGCCAGCCGGACCCGCTCATTGAGCCCTACCGGCGGGTCGTTCGGCGGCAACGGGGTCATCGACAGGTAGTCCGTTCCCAGCAGATCCACCGGCCGACCCGCGATCGACCGGACCGTCCGGGTGTTCGCCCGGACCAGCCAGTCGGTGAGCTGGGCGTTGAAATCTGTGGGGCCGGTGAACACCCGGCCCGGCAGGAACGAGGTCTCGAAGAAACCGTTGTTCCGTTCGACCAGGCCCTTGAACTCCGGATCCCGGGGCGGTGCCAGCCGGATCCTGGTGGCCAACGTGCCGGCGAACGCCGACGCCGGCGTCGATACCCGCCCGGTCCCGCCGATCGCCGACTCCCGATCCCACACCAACGTTTTCGGCACCCGACCGATACCACAGATCAACTCCCACATCCCGGACAGGATGTCCCCGGCCTGCCGCGACGGGATCATCATCGCGGTCAGGAACCGGGAGTACCCCAACGTCATGACCAGCACCGGCAACACCCGCAGCTGCCCCGAGCCGACCGGGATCTTCGGCTCCGGGAACCACAGATCACACTGCGCCACATCACCGGGCTCATAGACCGTCCGGTCCACCGGATCGACACCCACATACTCCGGCCGGATCTGCTGCAACCGCTTCTTCAAAGGCGAGATCGAGTGCGGCCACCTGATCCGCTCAGCGATCACCGTCGCCGGCATCTTCGGCCACGACGCCAGCAACGCCCGCACCGCCGGCTCCACCGGATCAACCAACGACGCTCGCCGCGGCCGCTCGTACGTCGGCACCCGATCACAGGTCAACGCCGCCCGCACCGTGTTCCGAGCAACACCAAGACGACGAGCGATCTCCTTGATCGGCACACCCTCCCCGCGATGCAGACGACGGATCTCGGCCCAATCCTCCACATTGATCATCCCTTCAGCCTCGAGCCGGAGGGGTCAATTTTCAGGAACCGACAGGGGGTCAGTGTTCACGAATCGTCGACAGCGCGTCGGTGTCGGGTCGGCCGGTCATGATGTCGATGCCCAGCCGGCAGATGGCGGCCAGCAGCAACAGATCCCGGTCGCCGGCCTGAGCCGCGAAACCTCGGCCGACGGCTTCGGCTCTGATCGCGACGGCGGTGTGACCAACAAGCAAGACGGCGTTGACGCTGGTCGACAAACCCTTCCCGAGCATGATCAATTGAGCTGCGGTGAAGTCCCGGCGGCAGGGGCGTCGATAGCCTGCGCCAGGTAGTCGGATCGGTCCATGATCGCCATCACCTCCGCGTGACTCAGCTCCGTCAGCAGAAGGTCGAGAGGTTCGCTCCGATCGGACAGGGCGTAGGCCTACCGCGTGCAGCAGTGTGGCGGACCTGTCTGGGGCGACCGCAATTCTGCTCGATGTGGTGCCGGGCCGGTCTGCAAAAGCAGTGCGGGTCTGCACCAACAAGCTGGGAACGCGGCTTTGCCGGGCAGCTTGAGGTGGCCGCGTTTGACCTGAGTCGACCCGGCGTCACAGTGGGGACCGCTGACGAATCCGGCCACGGTCAGGTGGCCGCGCAACAGGTGATGGGCTGAGCAAACGTGGCGGTGATCGCGATCCGCTCGACACCCTCCTGATCGTGGTCTTCGCGCTGGCCGGACCTGATCCAGGCCTGGCTCATGCAGCGTGGCCATAACCTGGTCGTTTCGACCAGGTAGGTCGCAGCCGGCCGGTATGAGACTGGTCAAACGAGCGTGGTCAGGTCCTCGACGGGTCCATTGCCTGCGGGCGCTCTCGATTGGCGCGCCGCGGCCCGGCGATCCACGTGCTGCATGGTTCCAGAGGTGGAATTCGTCGATGAACGGGAGGCGAGGAAGTGACGTCGAACAAAGCGTTACGGCGAATCGGCGGAGCGTTGGGTGTCCTCGCCGTGGCCGCAGGGTTACCTGCCTATATTGCGGGTATCCCTGACGTATCAGGGGACCGGACGGTCAGAAGTGCGCAATGGGTCGCGATCAACGGCGTGCCCCCGCTCTTTTACCATTGCTTCTATTTGCTTTTTCTGGCCTGCCTCACCATGCTGGTGAGACGGACTGCGAATGGGAAGGTATTCGCCACTGCAGTGCTGGCGGGAGGTGTCACCTACGTGGCCCTGTCCGGGGTGGGCGTAGCAACTGAGATCGCATTCTCAGCAACCCGACTTCGTTTCCCGAACGTAGCGCTCGACCCAAGCCTTTCGTACTTCGCGGCGTCGACTGCCGGGTGGATATTCTTGTACTCGGGCCTTGGCACTGTGGTGGTCGTCCTCGGCACCTGTGGGGCTGCCTGGCGCACGAACTTGTTTCCCAGATGGGTGCTTTGGGTCGGCGCGCTGGTCATTGTGCTGATCGCACTGAGATTTTGGTTTCCGCTCCCAGGCGCGCTCGCCAGCCCAGCCTGGACGCTGGTCTTGGGCTCGGTGATGGCGTTCGGCAGAGTGCACGATGAGACCGCGGTGACGTCCGAGCAATCCAGATGAGGCTGAGCAGAAGTCGCCGTTAGCCCGGGGCAATCACCCGGGCCCAGCGCGCCCTGGTCGGTACCGGGGTGCTGTCGGTGGCCGTCTTTGTTCAGACTCCTCGTGCAGGGCCGCCAAGTCGCCGGCGGCGGCGGCATGCGACTCCACCGGAGCCCATCCTGGACGGCGTGCCGGTGCGCAGGACATCGCGACACGCGGTCTCCAGACTTGGGAAAGGGTGTTGAGTGTGTCTGTCGAGGGCGAGCACGAAGGGCTGCAGCGCACCCAGGTGCGCCGGCCACTGCGGCAACGTTCGGATCCATCGCCCACCTATCGCGTGTGGGCTGTCTCCAGTGCGGCAATCGGCTATGCGGTGGATGGCTTCGACTTGCTCATCCTGACTTTCGCCTTGGGTGGCATCATCGCCACGTTCCACGTCTCCGATACCGAGGCCGCCTTCCTGACCACGTTGACGCTGCTCGGAGCGGTCACCGGAGGCGCGATATTCGGCAACCTCGCCGACCGCCTCGGGCGGATGCGGGTGTTGACCTGGTCGGTCTTGTTCTTCGCCGTCTTCACGGGTTTGTGCGCGGTCGCCCCCACCATGACATTTCTGCAAGTGAGCCGTTTTCTGGCCGGCGTCGGTATCGGCGGTGAGTTCGGGATCGGTATGACCCTGGCCGCCGAGGCTGTACCCAGCCGTTGGCGCACCCGCGGGACATCCTGGGTGGCGGTCGGATTTCAGCTCGGCGTCCTGGCTGCC
This sequence comes from Nakamurella sp., assembly GCA_965277905.1. Taxonomy (GTDB): domain Bacteria; phylum Actinomycetota; class Actinomycetes; order Mycobacteriales; family Nakamurellaceae; genus Nakamurella. The sequence continues at coordinate 1,122,825 of CBDIDW010000006.1, read as the reverse complement.
GCCCTGGTGTCGATCCCGATCCTCGCCGCTTGGGGATGGCGTGGACTTTTCGCCGTCGGAGCTCTTCCTGCCCTCCTGGCCTTCGCCGTTCGCCGTCGGATGCCGGAATCCCCTGCATTCAGGAACGCCGAGCCCGGCGCGGGAACGATGTCGTTCGGGACGCGGTTGCGCGGCCTGGTCCACAACGGGGCCACGGCTCGCATCACCATTGCGATCATTGTTCTCACCTCGGTCCAGAACTTCGGGTACTACGGCCTGATGACCTGGCTGCCGCACTACCTCGATGCCCGGGCCGGATTCGGCGTCACCAAAGGCATCGTGTGGACCGCAGTCACCATCCTGGGCATGTTGCTCGGCATCATCGCCTTCGGACAGCTGGCGGATCGAATCAGCCGCCGCTGGGCGTTCTGGATCTTCCAGATCGGCGCCGCCGTCAGCATTCTCGTGTACACCCACCTTGCGACTCCGACATCGCTCCTGCTCGGTGGTTTCGCCATGGGCATTTTCGCGAACGGCATGCTGGGCGGGTACGGCGCCCTCATCGCCGACCTCTATCCGACCAGTATCCGTGCGACCGCGCAAAATGTCCTTTTCAATATCGGCCGCGGCGTGGGTGGTTTCGGGCCGGTCGTGTTGGCCGCCCTCGCCGCCACGCATGGATTCGGGTTCGCCCTTGCCCTACTGCCCTTGATCTACCTGCTGGCCTTTGCCGCTACGTTCGCCCTTCCCCGCCGGAATGGGCAATAGCCGAAGTCCTGTACGGCTGAGAGGATTTCGCGCGTCTCGAGAAGAGGGCGGGTCCGACGGACGGTGTCACTCGGTGGCGGTGATATTGGCGGACTCCGGCGAGTTTCGCGGCGACGTGTTCACCCACGGTGATGGGTTCACACTGGGCGCCGTCGCCTACGCAGGACGGCCACCCAGGTTGACATCTTCACCGTGGGCACGGAGAACTCGGCCATCTTGACCAACTTCCTTTGTTGTCCGAGAACACCCGCTCACGCGTCGTGCCGGATAGCGATATGCCAGCAACGAGCGGAGTCAGTGGGGTTGGGCCGCGGTGGGTCGCATGCGGATCCCGGTCAACACCAGCAGTGCTGCCAGCACGCCGGTCACGGCCATCGCCAGAAACGCGCCGGTGAAGCCGCCGGCCGCCTGTGCCACGAGGACGAGGACGGGAGCGAGCGCGCCACCGGCATGACCGAGCCCATCGGTCAAGGCCACCCCGGTCGAACGGCAGCTCGTGGGGAAGTTCTCCGTCGTGTACGCATACATCAGGAAAAGAAACAGGCCGAGTGCGGTATTGGACACGAGTCCGAGCACCATGATGACCGGGGCGACGGGGAACAGACCGATGCCGGCCATGGTGGCGGCCCAGACCGTCAGCGCAATGGCGGCCGTGGACTTGCGTTCCAGCCGGTCGTTCACCCGGGTGCCGACAAACGCTCCCACCACGAAACCGAAACTGGCCACGGTCATGAACTCAAGGGTCTGTCCCAGGCCGAACCCCTTGCCGACGAACAGCGTCGTTCCCAGGGTCAGCCAGGCGTAATCGCCGAGATAGAAGACGAACCAGACCGATACCAGCAGGACGACACGACGCAGGTAGGGCGCGGAGAACAGGGCGGCGACGGTTGAACGTCGGGCCTCGGCGGGGCGGACCGACGGCGCCGGGGGCGGCAGCGGTCGGCCGGTCTGTTGCTCCGCCCGACGCTCGGCCTCGTCGAGCGCTGACTGCGCCCGGGCCAGCTCACCGGTGGCGATCATGCGGGGCAGCGTGATGGGGAGGTCGAATCGCAGACGCAGGACCAGGGTGACCACGCCGCCCAGCGCTCCGACCAGGAACAGGATGCGCCAGCCGGTGTCGAACGAGGGCAGGAGCAGCCGGGCCAGCAACGGCACGACGATTTGGGCGGACATGGCGAACAGGCCGGCCTTCGCGGCCATGCGACCGCGCAACCCGCTCGGTGATAATTCCCCGAGATAAGTGCTGACGACAGCGATTTCGGCGCCGATGCCGATGCCGGTGAGGAACCGGCTGGCGTCGAGGAAGACCATGCCCGGGCTGAACGCGGAGAGCAGGGAGCCCACGGTGAAACACCCCAGCGACAGGTACAGGCCCGTCCGCCGCCCGAAGCGGTCAGCCAGAGTACCGATCACCAGGGCGCCGACCACGTAGCCGATCAGGCTGGCGGTGATCGAGACCGCAGCCGTACCGGTCGAGAGATGGAAGTGTTCAGCGATCTTCGGCAAGGCCACGCCGATGGTGAGAACGTCGAAGAACGAAAAGAAGTATCCGGCCCCGATCAGCCAGAGCACCGACCTCGGATAAGGCCAGACAGGAATGCGATCGAAGCGGTCGAGCAAAGCAGAACCAGCATCGGGCGTCTCGACTGTCGGGCCACTCGAACTGGTGCGGACCAGTTTACTGATCATTGCATTCCCCTAGAGGCAGTCTTTCGATGAACCGGGCTGGCAATTGGCAGGTGTGGTGCGGTGCCGATCTCTGACGCCACATCGCGCGCTTTGACCCGGCGGCAGTCTTCGATAGCTGGCGGCTGACATTCGGCGTTGCCAGGGAGCCTGCTGCTGTTACCGGCTGCGGGGGCGAGATTCGAAGCCGGCGGGGCGGCTGCCGGTCGTGGGCGGTGGTGGCGACGTCGTGGGTGCGTCGTCGCCGGGGGCCGAGGTCGGAGACGACGCTTGCTGCACCTGAGTGCGGGCGGACGACTTGATCCGCTGGGTCTGCTTGGTCGCGAACATGATGAGCGCGATCGGCACCACCCAGTTGAGCAGCACATTGACCACAGGACTTGACTGACCGGCGTGGCCCGAATCGGTGACCGGAGCGAGGGCGCCGGCGGCCAGGTGGGCGCCGCCGGCGATTGCGATCACGGCGCCCCACATTGCGCTAATCTTGCGGTTGGTGGCGCGAAAGACCGGTGAGCCCCAGTACTGGCGGGGAACGGACTCGCGGGCGTACTGCTCGGTGAATGGCACTGTGGCCGCCGAGACGAGCATGATCGCCGCCAACAACAGCGTTACCGCACCCCGACCGAAATCCGCGATCCAATTGTCGGCGGGGATACCGCCGGTGAAGCCGACCACCGCCAAGATACCGAAGGTGGCCGCGCCGGCCGCGTCGATGATCTTCACCTGCGAGTGCCAGCTGTTCTTCACCAGCAAGACGGCGGCGACCGCGAAAGCGACCAGGGCGGCGATGGCGGCGTGATCCGGTCCTGCCCATTTGACGATGACGCCGAACAACACCCACGGCGTGAAACTGACGATCATCGCGACCGATGATTTCATGAAGGGCCTCCGGAAGATGAAGATTGTGTCGACACCTGAACTACAACGTCGCCGGTTGGCCCGCCGAGCGCCGGGACTTCGAACAGGCCCACGCCGAAAGCTGGCCGGACCCGCCCCACGCGAGCCTCCCGATCATCTGGTAAAGGCGGGATCGGGGAAGGGTATCTGAATTTTCGCCTTTCAGCTCGTCGTGCAGGCCCTTTTGTAGAGCGACGGCGGCACGTTCACCGTCGCCGCGCAGGCAGTGTTCCGTGGGTACAGGGCCCAATGTCCGTCGGCGGTGCCGTAATGGAAGATGCCCACGACCTGGTTGCGGCCGGCCTGGCTGTAGTTGCCGATTGCCCACGCGTCGCTGCAGGCGATATCTGAGACCGGCACGGAGCCGTCGCCCGGGGCCAACAGGGCCGTGAGCGTCTGCGAGCTCGGGCACGGGATCGGCTGGGGCGTGGGTGCGGGGGGGTTGGACGGGGTCGAGGTGTCCGTGTGGTCGTTGGTCTGGGTGGTCACCGAGGTGCTGGTGACCGTGGCAGTGGATGAGGTGGAGGGTGCCGCGCTCGATCCGGAGGAGCAGGCGACCAGGGTCAATGCCAGGGATCCGGCTGCGATCGATCCGGTCAGCCGGGCGGTCCAGCGACGTGCGGCCGTCCGAGAGGGCGCGACTGAGCCAAGAGCGGGCGGGGTTTGGGCGCGTGCGGCACGAGCGAACATGGCAGTCCTTCTGGGCGAGGTGGCGTGGGCACGCCATTCGGCGCGTAGATGATTTCTATCGCGGGCCGAACCAAGATCTGCTGGTCAAAATGACTAGTTCGCGGTAATCGTGCCCGGTCGCGACGACTTCGAGTTGATCCTGCCGCGCCGCCTGACATCACCGATTCGACGTATTCAGCCCGGAGCGCCTTTGCCGTCGTCATTCGGCAAGAGAAGAGCTGCGCGGCGGCGAGTGCGTGGAAATGCTTCGAGAGTTGGCCCGCAGTGGGCTCAGTGGACGACCGAAAGAATGAGCGGAATGACTGCGGGCATGAGCACGGGTCCCAGGATGGTGGCCGCCGCGTAGATCGGCACGTAGCTGAGCAGTGGCTCCGATGAGCTGAACCGGGCCTGGAGCGCGGACATGGTGGGGGAGCTGCTTTGCTGCCCCGCCAGCACGCCGAGGGTTCGGAGCGGGCTCAGCCGGAGCAACCGGGTGGCAATGAACAGGCTGATCAACGCGGCGGCAATGACGATCAGAGCGGCGACGGCCGGGAGCACGATGCCGTAGTGGCGCAGGAATTGCCACGCTCCGGGGGCCGCGGTCAGGGCTGTGCAGGCGATGAAGATGGCCAGGCCCAGGTCCTTGACGACCTCGGCCGCGGCTGGGTTGTAAGGGCCCAGCGTGTGCCGACGGGAGTTCAACCACCCGATCAGCAGGCCGGTGAGCAGCACGGCGGCGGAACCTCCCAGCGAGAGGGCGATGTCGCCGATCCGCAGCGACGCCAACCCGATGCTGATTCCGATGGCCAGCCCGGCGCCCAGGAACGCGAAGTCGGTCGTGGAGCCCTTTTCGCGCGCGGTTCCCAACAGTGCGGCCTGGCTGTTCACCTGCCCGGCCTCTCCGGCGAGACTGACGACATCGCCCGGTCGCAACTGGACGTCGTCACCGGTGCCGAGGTTCTGATCGAGGCGCCGCACGGCCACGGCCACGACGGACCGGTCGTGCAAGCTGCCCAGGGTGACGTTCTGCGAACCCGCCCGCGACACCACCACGTCGACCACACCGACGGTGATCGAACATTCTGCCGGTAGGGGTACTTCCGGCCCGATGTGTGCGGCGGCCGTGGCCAGTACTTGCCGGGCCCCGATGATCCGCACCACGTCGCCTTCGGACACCAGGTCCGAGCTGGTCATGTCCGCCCTGCGGACGACGTCGGCGATGACGACCCGGTGGCCGAGCCGTGCCTGTATCTCCGTCAGCTCCACGGGGGCGGGGCTGGTGATGACAAACGCACGGCCGATGACGTCGGGGGGGATGGTGGGAACGCGAACCGGTCCCGCATCGGCCGGCGCCTTCGACAGGAATCTCGGGATCACCTGGGACACGAAGACGACCGTCACCAGGATGCTGACCAGGTACGACACGGCGAAAGCCGTGGTGAGCGCTCCGGCGTCGGACGCGGGGAGGAGCGCGGATGCGGCCCCCATCGCGGCGGACTGCGACGAGGCTCCGGTCAGCAGCCCGAGTGCGGTCGGCGCGCTGAGCCGCAAAGCCCGGGCTGCGATCAGGGTCAGCGTCAGGGCCAGGGCGAACTGCAGGACCGGAAAAATCATGAGCGCGACCGAGCGGCGGCTCAGCCCGGACAGAAACGCCGGCCCACCCAAGTAGCCCAGGCTGTAGACGAACAGGGAGAAGGACAGGCCGGCCGCTCCCGGTGCGACCTCCACGCCGGTTTGACCCAGGATCAACGCAACGATGACCGTCCCGCATATCCCGCCGATACGAACTCGGCCAATCGGAATCCGACCCAGAAGATAACCGATCGCAATGCAGAGGAACAACGTGAGCGCGGCGTGACTGCGTAGGAAGCCCGCGACTTCTGTCGTCTCGTACCCGATCATTTCGCTCCTACCATGAGCATCGAGCCGAAACAACGGGGGGCCGGGGTGGGCCGGGGTGCCGAACCCCGGGCCACCGTGACGCCTGACTTTACGGGGAACAATCCCTGCCGTCAGTTGGTGGTGCAGGCCCGCTGGTACAGCGACGGCGGCAGGTTCACCGCGGCGGCGCACGCAGTGTTTCGCGGGTACAGGCCCCAATGTCCGTCGGCGGTGCCGTAGTGGAAGATGCCGACGGCCTGGTTGCGGCCGGCCTGGCTGTAGTTGCCAATTGCCCATTCGCCGCTGCAGGCGATATTCGAGACCGGAGCCGACTGATCGCCCGAGGCCAAGAGGGCTGTGAGTGTCTGCGAACTCGGGCAGGGGATCGGCTGCGGTGCCGTGGTGCCGGAGTTGGACGAGGTCGATGTGTCCGTGTTGTCCTTGGTCCGGGTGGCCACCGACGTGCTGGTGACGACGGCGGTGCTGGTCGCCGTGATCGTGCTGGTCTGCACCGCGGTGCTGTTGCTCGTGACCACGGCGGTGCTGGTCACCGTGGCCGTCGGGGTGGATGCGGCGGTGGACGTGGTGGACGACGCGGTACTCGATCCGGACGAGCAGGCCACCAGGGTCAGGGCCAGTGAGCCGGCGGCGATGGACGCGCCCAGCCGAGTGGTCCAGCGGCGGGCGGCCGACCGAGGGTGCGCGGCCGAGCCGAGGGTGGATGACGTTGACAACGGAGCGGGGCGCTTGAACATGAGGTCCTCCTGGGTAGTTGTGCACGCCATTCGGTGTGCAGATCAGTTCTAACGTGACCCGAACCCTGCGTTCCTGGACGGAATGACCAGTTATCGGGATTCTATGAGATCGCGCGCCCAGCGGCGACAGGCCGCCTGGGTCACCGGAAGCGCCCACATTGCTCGCGGCAGGATCAATGGTCAGCGACCATTACGTGTTCGTGCTGGTCGTGGAAATGGGTTCGAGTCGGATTGCCCTGGGGCGGGGAGCCGGACCGGGTTGCTGTGGGGAGACTGCTGGTCCGGGCGTCATTGCACCAGCAACTCGAAAACCGCTGACGGGCAATTCTTCGTGGCGATGTTCCTGATCCAATAATGGAGGATCCGTCGGTACCCGGTCCGGTGTCGCCGAGTCTCGCAACTGCCCCCGGTCGATCCGGCGGCCGGAAATGGACCCACCCCGCCGGCTCCTGAGCCGCCTGGCCGTTTCCGTTGAAGCCGGTGATGAAGCCGGCCGGGTTTTCTGATGGCTGTCACCGCGCGGAGCCGCGGTGATGGCGTTTTCCCGGGCCAGGTTCCGACGTGCTTCTCTCCTGGCGTTACCGGCCGGGCAGTTGCTCGTCGAGCCAATCGAACATGCGTTGCTCGGTCAGCTCTCGGGCCAGGGGTTGGCAGTGGTAACTGGCCCCTTCGGACTGGGCGAAGTGGACCCGGGTCGCGCGGGGGACGAGGGCGGCGAGCTCGTCGGACTGGCCCGGCAACAGTTGGTCCCCGTCAGGGGCGACGATGAACAGGGGGGTGCTGATGAGGCCGGCGACATCGTCGCTGATGCAGTACTGGGACACGGCGTCGAAGACGGCGGCGTAGCCGGTCTGACCATATGGTCGGGTGCGGAATTGCCAGTCCTGCCTCACTGCTTGCCCCCCGGGGGCCTGCATCGCCTGGTCCATGTGCGCGTCGAATTGGGCGACATTGCCGTGTCGGTACAGATCGAGCAGCGCGGGGGGCAACCGGCCGAAATAGGTGCGGGAGATGTCGACGACTCCGCCGTCGGCAATGGCGGCCGCGAAGCGGTGCTCGAAGGCGAGGGCGCGGGGCACCCAGTAGCCGCCCTGGCTGATGCCGTACACGGCCAGCTTGGCCGGGTCGACGTCGGGACGGGCCAGGAGGTAATCCACCACCGGGGTGAGGACCGATTCCCAATCGGGCCGGAACGGGATGTCGCGTTCGAAGAACATGGACTGCTGACCGGGGCCGTCGAACAACAACACCCGGTAGCCCCGGTCCAAGCCGCCCTCGGCGGCGGCGCACCAGACGCTGCTGATCGAACCGTCACTGCCGTTGTTGATCACCAGGGTGGGCCGCGGCGTGGCCGAGTTGTCCGGATGGAACAACCAGCCGGGCATGCTGTTCCCCTCGTAGGGAATGTCCACTCGTTCGACCCGCCAGGACGTCATGGCCACGAAGCCCTCCCAGGCCGCCCGGTGGGCGCCGAAGGTGGGCAGCAAATCAGTGGTGTCGTCCAGACCCGCGACGGCGTTCGTAGCGACCGCCAAATAGTTGGCGGCCCGCAGATAGGCGCGGGCCGCGCTGACCCGGTGTCCCTGCTGTGCGGCGGTCGCGGCGATGTCGGCGATCCGGGTGCCCAATCCGAGCCACCCGGCCAACCACGCCTGCCCGTCCTCGGCCGGGATGTCGGCGATGGTGGCGAGGACCTCGCCGATGTCGGCTCCGCCCCGCGCCGCCTTACCCAGCAACATCCGGACGGTGAAATCCCAACCGGTGTCGTAGAAGCCGGCGGTGTACACCTCGTGCGAGACGGTGCCGTGGTGGTCGAGTTCGGCCACCGTGAGAACCACCGCGGCCTCTGCGTTGTCGGCATAGGCCGCGCTCAGGTTTGAGGCGGTGATCGTCATGCCCCATTCCTTGCCTGCTGGGGCTGGACCTGCTGAGCCGATTGCTGGGCGTGGGCGTGGGCTTGAGCCACCATGTCCTTGGCCGCAGCCACGACCTTGCGGGTGTAGGCGCTGGCCCACCACATGGCGATGATGGGCAGTCCCCAGTTCACCGCGAGCCGCAGGGCCACATTGCCACTGTGCGTGTCGATGATGGCGGCGCCGGCCAGATGGAACAGACCCAGCAACAGGACGGCGACCCCCCACGCCGAGCTGGTGCGCCGATTGACGGCCAGGAATCGGGGGTCGTGCCAGAACTGCCGGGGCACACTGTCGCGGGCGTATTGCGCGGTGAACGGCATCCGGGCGGCGGTGCCGATCATGTAGCCGCCCATGATCAGGGCGGCCGCGGCCGGACCGTATTTGGTCAGGTCGGCGCGGGCCGGGTCATGGGTGAGGAAGCCGGCCACGGCCATCACCAGGAGAATGCCGGCCTGCAGAGTGGGAAGAATTTTGATGCCGCCGCGGGCGGTAGCGGCAACAACGACGATCGCGACGCCGAACCCGGCCAGGGCGGCGCCACCGACTCCGAGCGGCAAAGCCAACACGGAGAACGCGACGAACGGGAGGAACCCGGAAACAACTTTGAGGATGTTCATGGCAAAAGCCTGAACCGAAACCGGTCATCTCTACCTGGCCGATTCGACTAGTCATGAGGAAGAGTTGACCCATGCGCTGGCCGATTCCCGTCATCGCCGCCTTCGACGCCGCGGCGGCGTCCGCCCGAGCCGGCACACCGGCCGTCCTCGACATCGAGGGCCCCGCAGGATTCGGCAAGAGCACGCTGTTGCGGTCGACATCGGCCAAGCTCGAGGGCTTTCATCTGTTACGTGCCTTCGGTGAGCAGAGCGCTCAGGACAATCGGTTCCAGCTCGTGGACGAATGGCAGTCGACCCACCCGATTCACGTCATGCAGGCCACCCGACTGCTCACCGAGGTCGTCGACCGTCTCCAGCTCACCGGCCCGGTGGCTCTCCTGGTGGACGACCTGCAATGGATCGACCCCGAGTCGGTCGACGTCCTGGCCACGTTGGCCGAGCGGGCCGAGGGAGACCGCCTGCTGATCATGGCGGCCCACCGTCCACTGGGCCGTCGGCATGCCGCGTGGCGCCGGCTGGCCGCCTCCACGGTGCGGCTCGAAGGGTTGGACGCCGACGCCGCCGACGCCTTGGTGGCAGCCCTGGATCCCCACGCACCGGCCGGGCTGGCCGAGGCACTGCGCCGGCACACCGGCGGCAGCCCGCTGCACATGCGCGCGCTTCTGCAGGAGCATTCCTCGAGCGAGCTCGCCGTCCTCGCCGCGCGGGGCGAGCTGCCGGCACCGGCCGACCTGGCGGCGTCCGTCGACGCGCGCATCGCCGAGCTCGCCCCCGACGCCGCGCAACTCCTGCACGCCCTGGCGGTTCTGGGTGACACCTGGACCGACGTGACCACCGCCGCCGCCGTCAGCGGAGTGATCGACCTGGAGAACGCGATCTCGGTGCTGACCGACGAAGCCCTGGTCCGGCGGGACCGGAGTGCGGAGGTGCCCCGGATCCGCATCGCCCATGCCGTCCTGCGGGCCGCCGCCTACGAGACCATTCCGGTCGCTCCCCGGCGCGTGCTGCACCGGGCCGCCGCTGCCCGGCTCACCAGCCCGGGGGAGCGGCTTCGACACCGCTTGGCCGCGGCAGTCGGGCCGGATGAAGGGCTGGCCGCCGACCTCGACCGGTACGCCGATGAGCGCCATGACCGCCGGCTCTACCGTGAGGCCGCCCGGTTCCGGCGTCTGGCCGCGATTACGTCCGGGTCGACCGCAAGTCGTGAACGCCGGCAGCTGGACGCCGACGTCGACGCGATGTTGGCCATGGATCTCGACGCCGTATCGGTGACCGACCTGTCCGAGGATGCGAGTGCGCAGCGCCGGCTGGTCTACGCCATCCGGCTCTCCGCGAAGAAGCAATGGGTGCAGGCCGCGGAGGTTCTCGACCACGTCGACGTGCAGGCTCTGGACGCCAGGAACGCTTACCGGGCCTTGGTGCTGCACGCCTGGACCACGCTGGCCTCGGGACGGCGGGCGGCCGACGCGCTCCCGATGCTGCAGGCCGCCGCCGCCACACCCGAGAAGGACACCAGCTACCTCGGCTTGTTCCTGACGACCAACGGACAGATTCAGCATGCGACCATCGATCGCAGCCGCCCGCTCTGGGGCTTCGACGACATGCAGGACGCCGATCGGGTCACCTTGGCGTCGTCCTTGGAGGGCCTGCACCGCTTGTCCTGGCGCGGCTCGGTCTATGCCGTCACCGGGTCGACCAGCCGGGCCATCGGCGATCTGACCGTGGTCACCGACCGGATGGACGACGGCCAGCTCGAACTGAGCGACGGCATCCTCCATGCTTTCCTGGGCTTCGCGCAATGGGCCCGGGGCGAGTGGCGTCGGGCGTCGATCACGCTCGGCCTGGCCCAGACGTTCGTCCGTGGCGTGGTCCATCCGACCGTGGCGGCGATCGCTCCGTTGGTGGCCGTCGTGGTCGGCGACGATCCTCGGCCGAGCCTGGCCCGCAGCCGCAGCGCCCGCTTGGCGGGACCGGTGCCCGCGGCGATGTACACCGGTGACGTGGTCGAAGTGGCGGCGCTGGCGTTCGCCGGCACTCCGCGGGAACGGCGGGAGTGGCGGGCCCAGCGGATCGCCGATTTCGGTTCTCCCGACCCGCGGACGGAGAGTCGACCGTCGTCACTGTGGTTGTTGGCCTGGGGGATCGGCGCAGCTTGGGCCGGCGACCCCGATGCCGCCGACGCGTGGGCCGAGGCGCTCTCGGTCCAGGCAGGGGGCGAATGGCGGCCCAACGCCGTCGCCTGGCTGCGCGCGCTCGCCGGTCGGCTTCGCGGCCGCCGCGACGTGTCACTCGGGGCCATCGCCGCAGCGGGCCTGCCCGGCCTCGACTCCTTCGCCGCTCTGCTCTGGGTCGATGCGGCGCGGGACCGGCCCGACGCGCACCTACTACATCAAGCTCAGTCCGCGTTGACCCGTGTCGGTGCGGGTCGCTATGCGGCCACGCTGCTGCCGCAGACGTCGGCGCCCGCCGACCCGCTTGCGGCGCTGTCGGACCGCGAGCGCGACGTGACGGCGCTGCTGTTGGAAGGGCTCAGCTACGCCCAGATCGCCAGCGAGCTCCACGTGTCCCGCGGCACCGTGGCCTTTCATCTGTCCAATGTCTACGCCAAGACGAACACCGCGAGCCGCCACGAGTTGATAGAACTCAATCGTCGGGTGCACGCCTGACCAGTCGCCCGGACGCAGGGGGAGCGTCGAGCAGGACTGGTCGATTCGACCAGCCAAGGATGACCTCGCGTAGGTAGACACTTGCTCACTACCCACACGACGGAGGCCCTCCCGTGCTCACCACCGATCAGTCAACCCTGGCCGTGGAGATCGATCAGCGCGCCGCCGACCGGCTGGTTTTCTTCTCCGACGCCGTGATGGCCATCGCGATCACCCTGCTCAGTGTCGACCTTCCCGTGCCGACCGGGAAAACGGTCAGTGAGTTCTTGGCATCTGCGGCCGACCACGCCAACGAGTATCTGGCGTTCGTGGTGGGTTTCCTCCTGGTTTCCTTCCATTGGCGCTCGCACTACCGCGTCTTCCGTTATTTGGCCCGATTCGACGCCCGGTTGACCGCCTTGAACACCCTCTGGCTGCTGGCCATCGTGTTGAACCCGTTCGCCACGAAGCTCCTGGCCAACGGCGCACCCGAAACCCACTCCATTCGGTTCGCGATCTACGGCGTCCTCCAGACGGTCACCTACCTTCTCTTCATCGCGATGCTCCGCCGAGTCAAGAAAGCTCAGCTGGTCAGCGCCATTGCTCCCGGCGAGTTGATTCCTCGAACGACAGCAAACTTCGCCCTTCTGGCCAGCGGATTCGTCCTTTCCGTCCCACTCTTCTTCGTCACGGGATACGCATGGGTCCTGTGGATCGCGACGTCCGTCCTGGGGGCCCTGATCGCACGGTGGACCGCCCGCACGGCCTGACGCCGAACGACCTTCGGGCCGGAGGGGAACCGTCGACCCCTGGCCGGCGTCGGAGCGGGGTACATCGGGCAACTCACGACGCCTTGGCCCTCGTGACCTGCCCGGAAGGCACCACCCGAACGCTACGGTGTTCGTGCCCGAGGCCTCTGTCAGGAGAAAAGATGTCTACCCCCCATTACCCGCCCAGCAACCCGGATCCCTCGGCCTCCTTCCCGCCGCCGGGCTCGTACCCCGCGCCGGGGTCGTACCCGCCGCCGGCCGCCGGCTCGTACCCGCCGCCCGCCCCGGGCTCGTACCCGCCACCGGCCCCGGGTTCCTACCCGCCGCCCTCGGACGCGGGCGGCTACCCGCCGCCGCCCCCGGCCGGGTCGGCTTATCCGGTCGGTCAGCCGGGTGCGTACCCGCCGCCGCCCGGTGTGATGCCGCCCAAGCCGAAGAGCAAGGCTCGGCTCATCACCCTGATCGTGGTGCTGGTGGTGGTCGTCGTGGGCGGTGTCACCGCGTACCTGTACTCGAAGAAGCACGACACCGCCCAGGCCAAGGTGGGGGACTGCGTCCAGGTCAAGAGCGTCTCGGCGGACAACGCCGACACCAACCAGATCGCGTGCACCGATCCGGCCGCTACCTACATCGTGACCCAGGTCGGGGATTCGTCGCTGACCTGTGACACCGCCGAGGCCACCTACACCGAGACCAAGGGCAGCGACGTCAAGTCCACCGTCTGCCTGCGCCCCAACCTGGCGGTCGGGGACTGCTGGAAGGAAGGTGCCAGCACGGAACCCTCGGTCAAGTACCTCGGTTGCGCGAATGTGCCGGCGACCGACAAATCCGACACGAACAAGCTGCTGAAGCTGGACACCACGTCGTCCAGCGACTCGGCCTGTCCCAGCGGCACCACCCTCACCCTGCCCCTGCCCACCCGGATGATGATCTATTGCTTCGGCGACGTGAGCTGAGCCGCCCGGGCGTGACACCCTGAGTGAATGCCCGCCCCGTCCGATCCACTGGCCGGGGCGGGCATTTTGCTGCCCCCGGACGAACCCGGCCCGGACGCCATCGTCGAGGCGTTCCTGGAGTGGGCCGCGGGCCGCGGGCTCACCCTGTACCCGCATCAGGAGCAGGCGCTGCTCGAGGTGGTCACCGACGCCAACGTGATCGTGGCCACGCCCACCGGATCGGGCAAGAGCCTGGTGGCCACCGCGGCTGCCTTCGCCGCCCTGTGTGCGGGCCGACGGTCGTACTACTCGGCCCCGATCAAGGCGCTGGTCAGCGAGAAGTTCTTCGAGATGACCGACATCTTCGGGCCGGCCCGGGTCGGGATGATCACCGGCGACGCGTCGGTCAACCCGAGTGCGCCGATCATCTGCTGCACGGCCGAGATCCTGGCCGGGGTGGCCCTGCGCGGCGGCGCCGATGCCGACCCGGGCCTGGCGGTGATGGACGAGTTCCACTACTACGGCGACCGCCAGCGCGGCTGGGCCTGGCAGGTGCCCCTGTTGGAACTGCCCCGGGCCCAGTTCGTGCTGCTCTCGGCCACGTTGGGCGACATGACCGAGCTGGCCACCGACCTGGAGCGCCGGACCGGTCGCCCGACCACCGTCATCACCGGAGTCGAACGGCCGGTGCCGCTGCACTTCTCCTACTCGACGGTGCCGCTGCCGGAGCTGCTGGAGGAACTGCGGGGCAGCGGTCGGGCGCCCATCTATCTGGTCCACTTCACTCAGGCCGCCGCCGTGGAACGAGCTCAGGCCTTGGCCAGCGTGCCGGTGGCCACCCGGGCCGAACGCGACCTGATCGCCGAGGTGATCGGCGACTTCCGATTCTCGGCCGGATTCGGGCGCACCCTGTCCGGCCTGGTCCGCAAGGGCATCGGCGTGCACCACGCGGGCATGCTGCCCAAGTACCGGCGCCTGGTCGAAAAGCTGGCCCAGTCAGGACTTCTGAAGATCATCTGCGGCACGGACACGCTGGGCGTCGGGATCAACGTGCCCATCCGTACGGTGCTGCTCACGGCCCTGGCCAAGTATGACGGGCATCGCAGCCGGCTGCTCTCGGCCCGGGAGTTCCACCAGGTGGCCGGACGCGCCGGGCGCGCCGGCTTCGACGTGGCCGGCGACGTCGTGGTGCTGGCCCCGGAGCATGTGATCGAGAACGAGCGGGCTCTGGCCAAGGCCGGGGATGACCCGGCCAAGCGCCGGAAGGTGGTGCGGCGCAAGCCGCCCGACGGTGCCGTGGGGTGGAACGAGCAGACCTTCGACCGGCTCGTGGCGGCCACCCCGGAGCCGCTGACCTCGCACTTCCGGGTCAACCACGCCATGGTGCTGGCGGTGCTGTCCCGACCCGGCGACGCCTTCGCGGCCATGCGCACCCTGATCGAGTCCAGCCACGACTCGCGTCCCCGTCAGCTGCAGCATGCGCGGCGGGCCATCGCCATCCTGCGTTCGCTGCTGACCGCGGGCGTGGTCCGGCGGCTGGACGAGCTGGACGAGCGGGGCCGCCGCTACGTGCTCGTCGATGACCTGAACCTGGACTTCGCGCTCGACCAGCCGCTCTCCCCGCTGGCCCTGGCCGCCCTGGACCTGCTCGACCGCAACGCCGAAACGTATCCGCTGGACGTGGTCTCGTTGTTCGAGGCGACGCTGGAGGGGCCGGGGGCGGTGCTGCACGCGCAGCGCTCCTACGCCAAGGGCGAGGCCGTGGCGGCGATGAAGGCGCAGGGCATCGAGTACGAGGAGCGGATGACCCTGCTCGAGGACGTCGACCACCCGAAGCCGCTGGCCGACGAGATCGAGTTCGCCTACGAGAAGTACCGGCGCGGTCATCCCTGGGTGGCCGAGTACACGCCGGAGCCCAAGTCCGTGGCCCGCGACCTGTACGAGCGGGCCATGACCTTCACCGAGTACGTGGCCTTCTACTCACTGGCCCGCTCGGAGGGAGTGGTGCTGCGTTACCTGGCCGATGCGTATCGGGCGCTGCGCCGGTCGGTGCCGACCGACGCCCGGACCCCGGAGCTGGACGAGTACATCGAGTGGCTGGGCGAGGTGGTCCGCGGGGTCGACTCCAGCCTGCTGGAGGAGTGGGAGGCGCTCGCCCATCCGGACCCGTCGGTCCCCCAGACCGTGGCCCCCTCGGCCCCGGTACGTGGCATCACGGCCAATGAGCGCGGGTTCACCGTGATGGTCCGCAACGCGATGTTCCGCCGGGTCGAATTGCTGGCCCGGGAGGCCTACGCCGAGCTCGGTGGGCTCGACGGCGCCACCGGCTGGGACGCCGCCCGCTGGCGCGAGGCCATGTCGGGGTACTGGGACGAGTACGACGACCTGGGCATCTCCGCCGCCGCCCGGTCTTCGGAGATGCTCCGGATCGAGCGGGAGCCCGGGGCGTGGCGGGTCCGGCAGACCTTCGACGACCCGGCCGGGGACCGCGACTGGGGGCTGGCCGCCGACGTCGACCTGGCCGCCTCGGATGACTCCGGCGAGGCCGTCCTCGCCGTGGTCGAGCTGGGCCCGCTCAGCGGCTCCGCGCTGTAGGAAGGAGACATGAACAAAGCGTGGGTTTTCCTGATCGGCGGCATCGTGCTGGTCCTGCTGGGGGTGCTGTGGATTCTGCAGGGTGTCGGTGCGCTGGGCCAGACCGGCGGTATGAACGGTCAGAGCCAGTGGGCGGTCATCGGCGCGATCGTCGCCGTGATCGGCGCGGTGCTCATCGCCATGGGGACCCGATCGAGGCGAACCGGTTCACCGAGGTGACGACCGACCCTTGGTGACGTCCGTGGCGTCGAAGAGCAGGATGTCCGGATGACTGACGCCAAGGACGATGTGCTGGGTTACCTGCGCCAGGTACGTGGTGCGCTCGTGTTCAAGTTCGAAGGGCTGGGCGAGTACGACCTGCGGCGACCGCTGACCCCCACCGGGACCAACCTGCTCGGGCTGGTCAAGCACCTGGCCTCAGTGGAGGCGGGTTATCTGGGGAGCTGCTTCGGTCGGCCGTTTCCCGAGCCGATGCCCTGGCTCGACGAGGGCGCCGCGGACAACGCCGACATGTGGGTGACCCCCGCGGAGCCGACCGCGGACATGCTCGCCCTTTTCGACCGAGTGGCCGCCCATTCCGAGGCGACCATCACCGCGCTCGACCTGCAGGATCGGGGCACGGTCCCGTGGTGGCCGGAGGATCGCCGGAACCCGACCCTGCACCGCGTGCTGATCCACTATCTGGCCGAGATCAACCGGCACACCGGCCAGGCCGACATCCTGCGCGAGCAGATGGACGGCGCGATTGGCCACCGCGCCGACAACTCCAACCTGCCCGAGCTCGACCAGCAGCAGTGGGTGGCCTACCGCGACACGGTGGAACGGGCCGCCCGGGAGGCCGCCGGCCAGACGCCCGAATCCGCGGACCCGGGCGCACCGAACACCCTCGGCAGCGCGGCCGCGAGCGTCCGGCCCGACCGCTGACCGGCGGCGCGAGCCCGTCGGCCCACCAGCGCGCCC
Organism: Nakamurella sp.; assembly: GCA_965277905.1. Lineage (GTDB taxonomy): Bacteria > Actinomycetota > Actinomycetes > Mycobacteriales > Nakamurellaceae > Nakamurella. Next base: position 1,105,749 of record CBDIDW010000006.1, on the reverse strand, counting down.
AGCCCGGCCCCGATGACCACGCCGAAGAAGCTGACCAGCCCGTGCGCGTTGGCCAGGGCGAACCAGGCGAACAGGGCGACCACGATGTGGGCGAGCGGCAGCCCAATTCCTGACCGGCGCACCGGGCGGGCCAGCAGGGTGCGCATCAGCAGGGCCCCGACGAGGGTGCCGGCGAGCAGGTAGGTGGCGCCGGAGCTGCCCACGAAGTTGCGCGGATCCGCGGCCAGGTTCGTCTGGGTGGAGGCGCTCAGCAGCACCGACCCGACCAACGACGGTCCGACCATGCCGAATCCGAACAACAACGCCGCCCCCAGCCGCCCCCAGAACCACTCGGCCAGGGCCGCCGCCACCAACAACGTGATCACGTTCCAGGCCGCACCGGCGGGGCCGCCCTGCAGGAAGACAGCGGTGAACGGGCGCCACCAGCCGGCTCGGCCGGGCAGGTCGGCAAGCGCGTCGAACGCCCCGGCCCAGGTGTACTGCAGCGTCACGCCGATCAATGCGATGGCGGTCAGCGCCATGGCCACCCAGGGGATGCGCTGCCGGCCCACGGCGACCTTGGTGTCGACGCCGGTCAGCATCACGCCGGCCCGCAGGGCCAGGATCAGGATGAGCGCAGTGGACAGCTCATACAGCACGTTCAGCATCCGGGACAACCTTTCTAACGATGTTCGAATCGGTTGTCACGGACGCTAGCACTGATCGTCCGGCGTTTCAAACGCTGTTTGAATTAGGTTTACGATGGTCCGGTGAAGCTCGACCCGGATCGCATCGTGGACGCGGCCATGGAGGTGTTCGCCCAGGTCGGTTACGACGGGCTGTCCATGAGGCGGGTGGCGGCGCGGCTGAACGCGCAGGCCGGGAGCCTGTACTACCACGTGCGCAGCAAGGACGAGCTGGTCCGGCTGATGGCCGAGAAGGTCGTCCGCGAATGCTTCGATGCCGGCACGAAGGCGCTGGCCGAGCTGGGACCGCAGGCGGGCTGGCTCGACCAGGTCCAGGCCCAACTGGTGGCCCTGCGGGCCGTGCTGTTGCCGCGCCCGGGTGGGGCGTTGCTACTGGCCCGCAGCCCCGGCGTGCTCAGCGAGTCGTCGCTGGCCTTGATGAACCGGCTGATCGAAGTCCTGCAGACAGCCGGCATCGCGACGCCGGGGTTGGTCGGCGATACCTTGCTCGGCTACCTGACCGGGTTCGTCCTCCAGGAGCAGAGCGTTGCCGCCGACCTGCCGGTCGACCCGGTGGCCGTCCAGGCCCTGCTGCGCCGTTACCCGCTGATCGCCGGGGCCGAAGATCCCGACGCCCAGTTCGCCGGCGGAATCCGGCTCATCTGCGCCGGCGCGAGGTCACCGGAAAGTGCGGAAAGGGGAGAGCCCCCGGCACCGTGACGGCACCGGGGGCTCTCGGGGGAAAAGCTCAGGCGGACTTGTTGGTCTGGCCGAGGCTGACCCATTCGCTCCACGGGATGGACCAGTCGTGGTTGTCGCCATCGTCGGCCGACAGCGGAATGCTGGAGTTGCTGATCTCGACCGGATCCCCGTACATGGTCTGGTCGTAGAACAACTTGGCGTTGTCGGTGGACAGGTTCGCGCAGCCGTGGGTCTCGTTCTCGTAGCCCTGGATGTCGTCGGTGCCATCATTGGCGTGGATGAACGTGCCGTTATTGGAGATCCGGACCGCGTAATAGGCCTTGAAATTGAAGTAGTGATACGCGGGGTTGCTCATCAGGTGCAGGTATTCCTTGCCCATGACGATGTAAGTGCCGCCGCGGGTGACGCGGCCCGGGTCGCTTTCCAGCCCGAATGAGGTCGGGAAGTCGAACTTCAACGCGCCGTTCTCGAACACCTGCAGCCGGTGGGTGTTGATGTCGCCCTTGGTGATCTCGGACCGGCCGATGTCGAAGGACTGACTGACATCGTCCTTGCCCCAGAGGTTTCCGCCCATGTTGACGCCGTACAGCTTGGCCGTGACAGTGACCTTGGTGCCGGGCTTCCAATAGGTCTGCGGCCGCCAGTCCAGGCCGATGCCGTCATCGTGCTGGATCCAGGCGAAGGCGCCCGCGGTCTTGGGCGTGGTGGTGATGGTGATGGCCTTCTCGATCCGCGTCCGCGCGTCCGGGTCGGTGATGTCGGTGCCCAGGCTGAGCAGGATGGGCGCGGCGATGCCGACCGTGGTGCCGGTCGCATCCGCGTTCGGCGAGATAGATGCGTTGATGACGTCGTCCGGATTGACCGTCGCGTAGCTGCCGGAAATCTTGGTCGTCCCGCCGGCGCCGACCGCGGAACCGCTGACGGTGTAGGTCCCGCCGTAACCCAGGGCCTCGTTCAGGGTCCAGGTGGTCTTGTCGGCCGACAGCGTGCCCGCCACGGCCTTGCCGTCCGCGTTGGTCACGGTGAGCGCGGCCAGGGTGCCGTTGCTGGCCTTGATCGAGATCGGCGCGGTCGGGCTCAGGCCCGCCGCCCCGAAGGCCGGGCTGGCCAGCAGCTTGGGCGGCAGCGGCTTGGGCTTCGGGGGTGTGGTCGTCGTCGTGGTGGTGCTCGTCGTCGACGATGTACTGCTGCTGGCGGTGCTGTCCGAGGTCAGACCCGAGATCGTGACCGGAGCGCTGGTCGTGGCGGCCACCGAGCTGGTCGGAGCCGACGTGGTGCTGGCCACCGCGACCGGCGCAACCCCGCCCTGGCTGGTCGAGGTGGAAGCCGCCGGGGTGCTCGTGCACGCCGCCAGGCCGAGAGCGGCAATGGCCGCGAGGGCGGCGACGCCGACCCGCGTTCGGAATCGAGAGTCCATCGTGATGACCGTTCTCATCTGATCGGCTTTCGCCGGGAATTGACTGTGCAACTGCCCCGCCCAGGACATGACCATGCTGGTCCGGTCCTACGTTAGACGCGCGGCATGACATCTCGGTTGTGTTTGTCTGGGACGCACCCATGAGTTCTTGTGAGCGGGACGAAAATCACTCGACCGGGGCCACTTCGGTGATCCGGTGCAGGGCGAAGGTGCGCACGGACTGGCGCAGATGATCGAAGGCGGCCATGGTCCCGCCGGACACCGCGATGGGCTCCACCAGCCGCCGGGAGCGTGATCCCTGGGAGTCCACGTAGCCGATCCAGACGCTGCTGCGTGCGGTGACCGCGTCGCGCAGCAGTGCGGTGGCCCGCATCGGCGTCAGGTCGGCGTCGGGCACGGCGGCAGAGTCGGCCGCGCGCATCCGGTCGACCAGAGCGGCCACCTGATCCGGAGTCGGTGCGGGCGGTTCCCGCCACTGCGGCACCCGATCACTGCGAGCCTTGATCCGGTGGCTGCGCGGGGTCAGCGTGATCACGCCGCCGCGGGCATCCTCGGCCGCGGGCACCAGCCCCGCGTCCCGCAGCCGGTCGAGCAGGTCCTCGACCTTGGCCGGCGAGACCGCCACGGTCGGCGCCAGTCGGCGCACCGACAGTCCGGCCGCCTTGCCCGCGGCCACGGCCGCGTCGATCAGCGTGATGTCATCGCTGCGCAGGTAGGCGGAGGCGGAGCCGATGCGCAGGACTCCGTGCCGGCGGGCCACGTCGTCGATCAGGTAGGTCAGGGCCTGGGGGACCGGGGTACGGGAGCGGCTCCGGAACAGCTCGTGGATCTCGGCCGCGGCCAGCTCGTCGTCGAACCCCCGACGCAGGCTGTCCGGGGTGACTCGGTAGACGGTGGCGCTCCCGGAAGATTCGATGTCGGCCACCTGACCGAGCAGCCGGGCCAGGTCCCGGCTCAACCGGCCCGGCGCGATCACGGTCAAATCGGCCTGGACGAGGAACTCCTCGACCGGGTCCGGTAGCGACGCAACCAGGGCGGCGGCGGCCTCGTCGGGATCGTCCAACAGCATGCGGCCGGCGGTGGACAGGGTGTCGAACGCGACCAGGCCCAGCGCGGTGGCCTCGGACATGACCGTCTCGGACAGCGCCCCGACCCGTTCGGCCACTCGCAGCGGACCCCGCCAGGCCAGTCGTTCGCGCAGGTCGGTGAGGGTCAGTCCGGACCCGGGCGGGAGCTCGGTGAGCTCGGCCAGCACGAAGCGGCGGTCGGCCGGTCCGCGCGCCCACGCCAGCTCGAAGGACAACGCGTTGACCACCTTGTCGCCCTGGTCCCGGCTGCCGACCCGGGCGGGGTCGGTGCGTAGCTCCAACCACTGCCGGGCCAGGGTGGCCCAGGCGTTTTCCTCGGACTCGTCCTGGAAAGCATCGGCGGCCTCGGTGGGCGTCCAGTGGCTGACCGGATACCGGGCCCGCACGTCGGACGGGCTGATCAGTTCGGCCGCGCTGAGCAGCTCCAGATGCAGCGCCACCACCGGCTCGGGTGCGTCGGCGTGGCGGGCGACGCGGCGCAGCTCGCGGACCCCGACCCCGCCCGACTTCAGCGCCTGCGCCGGGCTGGTGCCGAGGACGTCCAGCAGCCGCCGGGCCAGCGCCACCGAGGCCAGGGCCTGGCCGCCGGCGGTGCCGTCGACCCGGGTGACCCCGGGCTTGGTCGGCTTGGTCGCCGGCAGCTCGGGGTGGACCGGGCCCAGCGGATGGTCGCCGCGCAAGGCCAGACACACCTGCAGCGGCAGCAGCACGGTGTGCGGGTCGGAGCGGATCAGCAGGCCGGCCGCGACCAGTTCCTCGACCACGGTGGCGGTGCCGCTGTCCGGGGTGACCAGACCGCGGGGCTGGCCTTGGGAAAGCCGCTCCAGCAGCGCCCGGCCATCCTGCGAGGCGCGGTCCAGGGCCGTGCGCAGGGGCCGGCCGGTCAGCGTTCCGGGCGGCCCGAGTCCGGCCGGGAATTCGCCCAGCGACGTGGTCACGGCGGCCGCGGCCCGCACGCCGTCGGGCCCGCGGACCAGACCGATGGTTTCCAGACCCTCCAGCCCACGATCGATCGCATCCGGCGCGACGCCCGGTCCGAGGAGTTCGGCGACCTCGGCCCGGGTGACGTGGTGACCCTTGCGACCCAACGCCGTCACGGCCTGCAGCAACTGGATCTCGAAGCGGTTGCAGGTCTCCATGGCCCGCCACACCGACGGCGGCGTGTCCAACCGACGGGCCAGCACCGACAGATCGGTAGGGGCCGGAACGGCGAGGTCGGGACGAGTGACGAGGAGCTCGACCAGGGCCGCGGACGAGCGCTGGCGGAGCCAGTCCAGAGTCGTGGCCATCACCGTCAACCGTAGGCCCTGGGCGTGTCCGGACCTGACTTCCCGTCTTGGGCCCGCATGCGGGACAATGGCGGTGTCGGCGTCATACAAGGAGGACCGGTGGCCGGAAAGAGCACGAAGAACGTGGATCCCACCTGGCCGGTGCTGCCCGAGGGCCAGCACCCGGTGACCGAGATCAATGCCGACCGCCAGGGGGCGCTGTCGCCGTTCGGCGACGTCGCCTTCCCGTTGGAGAGCGTCCCCTACACGCACCCGACCACGATCATCAATCGCTGACCCGCTTCCGGCGCAGCAGCGTCAGGCAGAGCGCCGCCCCGGCCAGCAGCAGGATCGCGCCGGTGACGGCGGCGCCGTGCAGGCCACCCATGAACGCCGTCTTGGCCTGGGCCAGCGCTGCGGCGGCCAGGTCCGGACTCAAGGTGGGCAGCACCGCGTGCGCACCGGCCAGGCTGTCCCGGATCGACGCCGCGGCCGTGGCCGGCACACCTGCCGGGACCCGCACCACGTGGTGATAGATGGCGGCGCCGATCGAGCCCAGCACGGCGATGCCCAGCGCCCCACCCAGTTCGGTTGAGGTCTCCAACACCGCCGAGGCGGTGCCGGCCCGGGCCGGATCCATCTCCAGCATGGCGATGTCGGTGACCAGCGCGGCCATGGCCACCACGCCGCAGGCCAACAGAGAGGCCCCGATGAGCACGCCGACCATTGACCCGACGCCGGTCAGGGTCAACAGCCCGAAGCCGACCGCGCCCACGATCAGCCCGACCGCCATGATCACCGCCTCGTCGTAGCGCTGCCCCAGGGCGGCCGCGAGCGGGGCCGCCACGCCGACCAACACCGACGGGGCCAGACTCCAGAGCGCGGCGGCCAGCGGTGAGAAGTCCTTCACCAACTGCAGGAAAGCGGTCATGAACACGGCGTTGCCGACCAGCGCGAACATCCCGAGGGCGTTGATCACCGCGGCCGGGCCGAAGCGCCCTCTCAGTAGCCGGGGGTCGAGCATGGTGGAGCCGTCCGTCCGCTGCCTTTTCCAGAACGCCCAGCCACAGCCCAGTCCGACCACGATGGCGACCGGGTACCTCCAGGCGAAGCCGTCGGCCGCCCATTCCTTGATGCCGTAGACCACCGACAGCACGGTGGCCAGCGAGAGCACGGCACTGAGCAGGTCCCACCGGTGCGGGTGTTCGGACCGGTGTTCCGGCAGCAGGATCGGTCCCAGGATCAACAGCAGGGCCATGGCCGGCAGATTGATCAGGAACACCGAACCCCACCAGAAGTGTTCGAGCAGCACGCCCGAGAGCACCGGCCCGAGCGCGATTCCGCCGGTCAGGATGGCGGTCCAGGCGCCGATCGCCTTGGCCCGCTGCTGCTCGTCGGGGAACATGGTGCGCAGCAACCCCAGGGTGGACGGCATGAGGGTGGCGCCGGCGATGCCGAGTACGGCCCGGGCCACGATGAGCAGCTGCGCGTTGGGTGCGAACGCGGCGCCCACCGAGGCGGCACTGAAGCCGGCCGCGCCGATGAGCAGCAGTCGGCGGCGGCCGATCCGGTCCCCGACGGCGCCCATGGTCAGCAGCAGGCCGGCCAGCACGAAGCCGTAGACGTCCAGGATCCACAGCTGCTGGGCGGCGGAGGCGTGCAGGTCCCGGCTCAGGTAGGGGACCGCGAAGTAGAGGACGGACACGTCCATGGACACCAGCAGCAGCGGCAGCGCCAGGACGGCGAAGCCGATCCACTCCCTGCGGCCGGCCTTGACGTCGATCGTGGTGGTCATCGGAACTCCTTCTGTGTACAGCGCAGACTGTGTGCGAAGTACGCAGATCGTAGGGCATAACTGTGTGCGTTGTAAACAGATATCCCGGGGCTACCGTTCATTCGTGGAACCCGAGGCTGATTCACCGGGGCTGCCGGACATTCCGGAATACGTGCGGGTGCTCTGGCACGGCGAGTCCGCGGACCGGCCGGGTCCGCGCCGAGGTCTGGACCTGCACGCGATCGCGGCGGCCGGCGTTCGCATCGCCGACGCCGAGGGTCTGGCGGCGTTGTCCATGCGCCGGCTGGCGGGCGAGGTCGGCCTGACCACCATGGGTCTCTACCGCTATGTGAACTCGAAAGCCGAGATCCTGGCCCTGGTGCTCGATCACGCCAGCGTCCCGGTCCCCAGCTATCCGGCCGAGCTGGTCGGGTGGCGGCCTCGGCTGCGCCTGTGGGGTGCGTTGTTCTTCGGCAGTCTGATGGCTCGGCCCTGGGTGCTCCAGGTGCCCATCCAAGAACCCCCGATCACCCCGAACCAGGTGCGCTGGATGGAGGCCGGCCTGACTGCGTTGGCCGAGACGAACCTGTCGGAGCAGGAAAAGCTGTCATCGATGCTGGTCGTCGACATTTTCGTGCGCGGGCAGGTGCAGCTCACCCTGGGGATGAGCCAGGTCCCGCCGGCCCACACCTATTCGGCCCGACTCCTGTCCCTGCTCGAGCCCGCCGAGTTCCCGCACTTGGTGGCCGCACTGCATTCCGGTGCCCTGGACGACGGTGAGCCCGACGAATTCGGCTCCGACATGTTCGAATTCGGCCTGGACAACGTGCTCGACGGCATCGCCTCTCGGGTGGCCCGTCGCGGCTGAGGTCAGGGATGTGCCGCCCGCGCGGCCGTGTCGATCGTGGCCCGTCGGGCTGACCAGAAGTCCTCGTCGCGTGTAGCGGCTGAGGTGACGCCGTCGAGCTGCTCGCGCAGGATGTCGGCGTGCCCGGCGTGGCGATTCGTCTCGGTGAGCATGTGCACGAGGACGTTGAAGAGCAGGACGTTGGGCTCGGGCCACCAGGGCACCTGGCCGGGCGCGTCGATCGGCAGCGCAGCGATGGTGGCGTCCGCGTGCGCGCAGGCCGCGCGGTAGCGCTCCAGAATCTCGGCGCGACTCTCGCTCTCGGTCGCCCACAGGTCGCGGCCACGCTGCTCGAGGTCGTCCCAGCGGGGACCCGGATCCGGCGCGGGTCGGCCGAAAACCTGTCCGAAGTACCGTGACTCGGACAGCGTCAGGTGCTTGACCAAGCCGAGCAAGTTGGTTCCGGTCCGGGTGAGCGGGCGCCGGATGTCGTACTCGCTCAGGCCGTCGAGCCTGGCCACCAGGACCTCTCGGATCCATCGCAGGTCCGCATGCAGGTACGACTTGGCGAAATCATCGATCACTGCCACATGGTGTCAGCCGTCGGCAGCTTCCGGATCATCCAAATTTGGTTTCTTCTAATATTGGTGTCACCCTATGAAAGTGACGACCCACCTCGGCCTCCGCGACCGGAAGAAGCTCCAGACCCGGCAGCGCATCGCGGATGTCGCGGCGACGCTGTTCGCCGAACTCGGTTACGACGCCGTCTCGATGGTCGAGGTGGCGCGGGCGGCGGACGTGTCGGACCAGACGGTCTACAACTATTTCGCCGCCAAGCAGGATCTCGTCCTCGATCGCGCCGATGAGATCCGCGGCTGGTACGACCGGGCCATTCGGGAACGAAGCAAGACCGTGAGCCCCGCGCAGGCGCTGCAGCCGTTCCTGGTGGCCGACATTGACCGTTACCGAACCGCCGACCTGGATACCGCGCGCGGTGAGTTCCTGGCGCAGAGCATCGCCAGCCCGACCCTTCGGCGGTTCGCGTTGCAGGAGCGGGAGCGGCAGGTTCTGACGCTTTCGGATGCACTCGTTGCGACTACGCCCGATCTGCCCACCGTCACCGCCTGGATCCATGCCGCCGGTCTGATCGCCCTCGTCCAGCACCTCCACGACCAGATTGGCTCGAGCGTGCTCGACCGCGTCCCCCAGGATCCGGCTGCCGACCAGATGCAGGCCACCGCGGACGTGGGTTGTGCCGACCTGACCCGCGCCTTCGCGGGCCACTGAACGCGGCGACCCCACCGCCACCGCAACGCTGAAGGAGCGCACCACCATGGATAACACCCGCGTACTGATCTCCGGCGCCAGCATCGCCGGCCCGGCGCTGGCCTACTGGCTGCACCGCTATGGCTTCGACGTCACGGTGGTGGAAAAGGCTCACCAGATCCGCGGCGGCGGACAGGCCGTCGACTTCAAAGGCCCCATCCACCGCACGGTGCTGACCCGGATGGGCATCCTGGACGCTGTTCAGGCCGCCGACGTCCCGAACGCCGACGGCATCACCGTCAACGCGCGGGGAAAGAAGGTCGGCACCATCCCCGGCGCCTTCGCCGGCGGCGAGATCAACGTGCCGCGGGGCGATCTGGCTCGCATCCTGTATGACCTGACGGCCGAGTCCTGTCGCTACCTCTTCGACGAAACGGTCACCTCACTCACCGAAACCGACACCGGCGTCGACGTCACCTTCAGCCACTCGGCCCCGGAAACCTTCGACCTGGTGGTGGGCGCGGACGGCATGCACTCCCACGTCCGCGCGCTCGCCTTCGGCCCGGAATCGGATTACGTGGCGCATCTGGGCTACTACGTCCTGGCCAACCTGGACACCGGACCCGACGACGCGATGTACAACGAGCCCGGCAAGATGGCGGCCATCGGCGGCCCGAAAGCGCCCGCCTTCTTCGTCTTCGCCTCGGACCTGCTGCCCCCCGCCCGCGACGACGTCAACGTGCAGAAACAGCAGGTTATGGACGCATTCGCCGAGAGCAGTTGGCGGGTGCCCGAATTGATGGCCCAGATCCCAGCCGCCGACGAGTTCTACCTGGACTCCATCAGCCGTGCCACCCTCGAGAAGTATTGGCGGGGTCGGGTCGTGCTGCTCGGCGACGCCGCCTACGGCAACGCCCTCGGCGGCTTCGGCACCGGGCTCGCCCTCGTCGGCGCGTACGTGCTGGCCGGCGAACTCGCTCAGGCGCACGGCGACCACCGCATTGCCTTCCCCGCCTACGAGAACAACATCCGGGACTACGCCGCGGTCTCCCAGAAGGTGAACGCCGGTCGCCTCCTGGCCCCTCGAACCCGGCTCGGCATCCGCCTACGCAACCTGCTGTTCTCGTCGCTTTCGGTCATCGGCCCGCTCATGAAGATCATCGACAAGCCGGCGTCCAACATCACTCTCGCTGACTACCCCGCCGTGGTGCGCTGACTGCATTTGCCGGGCTGGGCTGCGCAGGTGACCGGCGCCCCCCGCCCCCCAGTGCCGGCAGCAGCAGGCAATAACAAATAGGATCGTGCAGTGTTGCGGGTGCAGCGTCAGGAGTGGCTGCTCGAACGCTTACGTCGGGACGGCCGTTTGGTGGCCAAGGACCTGGCCACCGAGCTCGATATCTCCGAGGACAGCGTCCGGCGCGACCTGCGCGAGCTGGCCGCGGCTGGGCTCTGCCAGCGGGTTTACGGCGGCGCCCTGCCGGTGTCGCCGGCCACGGCCGACTACGCCACGCGTGAGCACGTCGAGGTCGACTCCAAGCAGCGGGTGGGCGAACTGGCCGCCCGGCTGGTCGTCCCCGGTTGTACCGCCATCATCGACGGCGGCACGACGGCGCTCGCGGTCGTCCGCCACCTGCCCCTGGACCTGCGAGCAACCGTGGTCACCCACAGCCCCACCATCGCCGTGGCTCTGGCCGAGCACGCCGACATCGAGGTGCAGTTGCTGGGCGGCCGACTCTTCCGGCACTCGATGGTCACCTCCGGGGCCGCGACGGCGGAGGCCGCCCAGCGGGTCTGGGCCGATCTGTTCCTGCTCGGCGTGACCGGCGTGCATCACGAGGCCGGGCTGACCACCGGTGACGCCGAGGACGCGGCCACCAAACGCACCCTGGCCCGGCGGGCAGCCGACACCTACGTCCTGGCCAGCGCGGAAAAGATCGGCGCCGCATCGCGTTTCCAGGTGCTGCCGCTGGAGGAGGTCACCGCGATCGTGACCGACGCGTCCGATCACGACGTCCTGCAACGCATCAGCGACGCGGGCACACCGCTGATCACCCCGTCGAGGCCCTGAAATCAGGCCCCGAAGCAGGTGTTGGTCACAGCCTTGCCCCGCAGCGACCCCACACGGCCTACCCTCGTCGCAGCGTTGACCGGCCATGGCGGCCGCACCGCCAGAGAAGGGACGTCGAGTTCGATGGCCATTCCGGGACCCGGATATTCGATCACCATGCGGGTCGCGGTGCCGCCGTCGGCCACCGCGGCCGGGGAGCTGACCATGGCGGTCGGTTTCGCCGGCGGCGTGATCACCGCCTTCGACGTGGTCGAGTCCACGGCCGACCAGTTGGTGGTCGACCTGTCGGCCAACGCCATGTCGGAGGCCCACGCCACCCAGCTCACCGACGCGGTCAACGCCCTGCCTGGGGTCGCGGTGCGCAAGGTGTCCGACCGCACCTTCCTGGTCCACCTGGGGGGCAAGATCGAGGTCACCTCGAAGGTCCCGCTGCGCAACCGCGACGACCTGTCCCGCGCCTACACCCCGGGGGTGGCCCGGGTCTGTCAGGCCATCGCCGAGAACCCCGACGACGCCCGCCGACTGACCATCAAGCGGAACACGGTGGCGGTGGTGACGGACGGCACCGCGGTCCTCGGCCTGGGCAACATCGGCCCGGCGGCGGCGTTACCGGTGATGGAGGGCAAGGCTGCGCTGTTCAAGAAGTTCGCCGGGGTCGACGCCTGGCCGGTCTGCCTGGCCACCACTGACACCGAGGAGATCATCCGGACGGTGGAGATATTGGCGCCGGTCTACGGCGGGATCAACCTCGAGGACATTGCCGCGCCGCGCTGTTTCGAGATCGAGGCCCGGTTGCGGGAAAAGCTCGACATCCCGGTTTTCCACGACGACCAGCACGGCACTGCGATCGTTGTGGTCGCCGCCTTGCGTAATGCGTTGCGGGTGGTGGGCAAAGAAATGTCCGACTGCCGGATCACCATTTCCGGGGTGGGCGCGGCGGGCAACGCCATCATCCGGCTGCTGCTTCTACAGAAACCGAAAGACATTGTCGCGGTGGACATCAAGGGCATCGTCTGCCGGGATCGCCCGGGCATGGACCCGAATCTGGCCGATGTCGCGACCAAGACCAACGCGGACAACCTGGCCGGGTCCATCCACGACGCGATCGTCGGCGCCGACGTGTTCATCGGGGTGTCGGCCCCGAATCTGCTCACCGGCTCCGACATTGCCGCCATGAACAGCAAGGCCATCGTGTTCGCGCTGGCCAATCCGGACCCGGAAATCGATCCGATCGAGGCGCAGCAACACGCCGCCGTGGTGGCCACCGGACGTTCGGATTTCCCCAATCAGATCAACAACGTGCTCGCCTTTCCCGGCGTCTTCCGAGGTCTGCTGGACGCCCAGGCCCGGTTCATCACCGACGACATGCTGTCCGCGGCGGCCGAGGCGATCGCCGACGTGGTCCGGCCCGAGCAGCTGAACGCCTCGTTCATCGTGCCCAGCGTGTTCGACGAGCGGGTGGCCAAGGCCGTCGCTGCGGCGGTGGTGCAGGCCTCGCGACTGGGATCCCAGACGCTCGAGACGGTGGCCGAGCCGGACGGGGTCGGCGTGTGAACCTGACCCATGTGGACGAGAGCGGCGCGGCCCGGATGGTCGACGTCGCCGACAAGGCCGCTACGGCCCGCACGGCACTGGCCACCGGGGTCGTGCGGACCACCGCCGCGGTGGTGAATTTATTGCGGGGCAACGCTCTACCCAAGGGCGACGCGCTGGCCACGGCCCGCATCGCCGGCATCATGGGGGCCAAGCGCACGTCCGACCTCATCCCGCTCTGCCACCCCATCGCGGTGTCCGGGGTACGCCTCGACCTGGAGTTGGGCGAGGCCGAGATCCGGATCAGCGCCGAGGTCCGCACCACCGACCGCACCGGGGTGGAGATGGAGGCGCTCACCGCGGTGGCCGTGGCCGGACTGACCCTGCACGACATGATCAAGGCGGTCGACCCGGCGGCCACCCTGGACGAGGTTCGGGTGGAGCGCAAGGACGGCGGCAAAACCGGCAGCTGGGTCCGCGCGACATGAGCCGGACCGCGGTGGTGATCGTCTGCTCGACCCGGGCGGCGGCTGGCAGCTACCCGGACAAGACGGGACCGGTGCTGGTGCGCTGGCTGGCCGGCAAGGGCTTCGAGGTCGGTCCGGCGGTGGTCGTCGCCGACGGTCCGGACGTGCTGGTGGCCCTGCGGGGCGCGTTGACGGCGGACCTGGTCGTCACCTCCGGCGGCACCGGGCTGACCCCGACCGATCGCACCCCCGAGGCCACCGCGGTCCTGCTGGATTACCAGATCCCCGGCCTGGCCCAGGCTTTGCGGGACGAGGGAGCCGAGAAGGTGCCCACGGCCGCGCTGTCCCGGGGCGTGGTCGGGGTCACCGGCCGCACCCTGGTCGTCAACCTGCCCGGATCGACCGGCGGCGTGGCGGACGGCATGGCGGTGCTGGATCGGGTGCTCGACCACGCCCTGGACCAGATCCAGGGCGGCGACCATGCCCGGACGCTCCAGCAGCCGGCGCCGGGCCGGGTCGCCCGGGCCGGTGTCTCGGACACCGAGATCGCCGTGACCGAGCACGCCGCCGCGGTCGATGATCCGGCCGCCGGGGCCACCGTCACCTTCGCCGGGATCGTCCGCGACCACGACGGCGGCCGATCCGTGACCGGACTCGAATACCAGGTGCACCCCTCGGCCGGTGAGGTGATCGCGCAGGTCGCGGCCGAGGTCGCCGGCCAGAGCGGGGTCATCGCGGTGGCCGTCACCCATCGCCACGGGGTGCTCCGGGTGGGCGACACGGCGCTGGTCGCCGCCGTCTCCGCCGCGCACCGCCGGGAGGCCTTCCGGGCCTGCGCGGACCTGGTGGACGAGGTCAAGAAGCGGCTGCCGATCTGGAAGCGACAGGTCTTCGCCGACGGCACCGACGAATGGGTGGGTTCGGCCTAGGCGTGGTCGGATCGACGAGCCTGCCCTGGGCGACTCGTACGCCGCCCGCAAGCAGCTGGTCCCGCTGCGTACTCGCGTGGCTCACCGCCTCGGGTGGCTCACGGGACCAGGCAGCCGCCGAGCGCTCAGATATAGTATGGATGAACGCTCGCGCAGGAGGTGACATGACCACGGTCGAAGAAGTGTTACGCGCCTACGGCAACATGGACGTCAACGACTTTGCCGATCAACTCTCTGAAACCCTGCGGCACCGGGTCGGCGCTGACCCGCGGGCCCTGTCGGCCCACGATCGTCAGGTGTTGATCCGAGTCGGCGTCCCGGTCGGCGATCTCGACGGTCGCTGGCCCGGCGCCGATCGGGTAGTGGTCGACGCGGCCGCCGACCTGCTGGCTGCGAACTCGATGCTGCTGTCCGCCTTCGACGTGGCCGGCCGGCTCGGTCGGTCGCCGAGCAGAATCCGCGCGGCCATCGCTGACGGATCACTATATGGGGTCAAGGTCGGCCGGAACCGGCTCCTACCCGCCTGGCAGTTCACCGATGATGACGCCCCGCTCCCGCACCTCCGCGCGGTCATTGCAGCCATCCCCAAGGACACGTCGGCGGTCACGCTGGCCCGGGTCATGACCGAATCCAGCGACGAACTGTTTCTCGACGGCCGCGCGGTGTCCCCACGAGAATGGCTGGTCGCCGGAAAGACCGCAACGCCCGTCGCGACGATGATCGAGCAGCTCTACGCGTGGTGAAGCTGCCGCGCAATCCGCCGGCCGCGCTGACCATCGACGACTCGGACCTGACCGACTGGCCTCACCCGCTGATGGTCCGAATCCACGGCGCGGCCGGTCCGTTCACCTTGGCCTGGCATGAGCTCCGGCATTTCGGCCCGACCCCGGCTCGGTTCGATCCCCATCCGGCCCCGCCCGAATATCACCCTAGCTACGCCGTCCTGTACGCCGCCGCCGACGTGGACACCGCCTTGGCCGAAGTCTTCCAACGGGGCCGGATCGTCGAACCTGCGGCGCCGAACCGGCCCACACTCACCGTGTGGGAGCCGGCCCGAAGTCTGGATCTGCTCGACGTCCGGGGCCAGTGGCCCATCCGCAATGGCGCCTCCCACGTGCTCAACACCGGACCGCAGCCCGTATGCCGCCGCTGGGCCCACGCCATCGCCAATCACCCACGCCGCGTCGACGGTCTCCTCTACACGGCCGCAATGACCGGCCAGGACGCCGCCGCCCTGTTCCTACCCGCCGCAGACTCATTCCCCACCGCGCCGGAACTTTCTCTGGCCCTGGACCATCCCGGCCTCATCGGCCCAATGGCCGCGGCCGCGCGGCGAATCGGATACCAACTCAGCTGACGGTGCGGGCCGGGCTTAGAGGTCACGTGCCGACCATTGGGAGCATCTGATGCAGTGCGCAGACTATTGCCTGACATAACGACAGTATCGGCGAGATATGTTGTTGCGTATAGCTTCTCAATATTGTAAAATGAGTCGTGTGCACCTCACCGGTGCAGGACATCGACGGCGGGTCCTTGCACACACGCGTCCTGGTCCCGCCTGTGATGGCGGGGCGTTCACCTTGGCGTTGCGTCACAGTGATGGATTGGGAGGACGGCGTCGATTGGATTTATCCGAGAACTAGGATTCTTCGGACTCGATCGCAAAGGGGGTTAGCTGCTGTTCCAGGTGTTGACCGAGTGGGAAGAAAAGTCGGCCGTGGCCATCGCCTCGAACGAGGCGTTCTCCGGCTGGGCCAAGACGTGCACTGACCCCCGGTTCTGCGCCGCCATCGTCGGCCGCCTCACTTTGAACCGCCAGATCATCGAAACTGATGCCACAAGCTACAGATTCGAATACTCAAGAATTCGATGAGCAGATCGGTTGACGATCACTTCCAGACGGCCAGCCCTCCTCCGGGCTGACTGACCCACTTCGCTGCTGCGGGCTCGCAAGCGGTCCACGCTTCGAAGTGTCTGTCGGGCATCACATCTAGCCGATGGTCGTTGCTGAACTGAACTCTCAGGGCGCCGCTCTTAAAGGCCGCTGCGGCCACCACACTTGTCCGCAGAAGGGGTAATGCAGCCGCCACATCGCCAGACTCGGGAACGACTGCCAAGGTCTTCGCTTCGACGCCTTCCGCCTGGCCTATAGAAACGGCCGCTGCAGTCGCAACGGCCATTCGATGTCGTGGTCGCCGAGCAACAGGACCAGACGGTAATCAACCCGGATCTCCTGGACGGTCAGGCCACCCCACCCGAGTACCCAGCGATCTCCAACTCGACCGTGCCGCCCACCGAAGCCTCCCGCCCTCGTTACCGGAACCCGGGAAGCTCCCGGCCCTTCATTGTCTCACCGGGAGTGCCGCAAGCCCCCGTAGATGGAGCCACCTCGGACCGCCCTACCGGGGCCAGATCAGGCTGGCACGGCCAGCCGTCCTAGTGGGGATCCTGCGCGGACGCCGCTCACCTGGCCGCGTCACGACCGACTCTGGTAACTTGCCGGATTCGTGGCCAACGCGCTCCGATTCGGTGCAGCTCTATCCGTGCTGCTGCTCGCAGGCTGCATGGCTCCGGAGTCCGGCACGGCCTTCCCCGGGAGCGGGCTCGGCGGGTCGACCACAGCGTCGGTGAGCGTGGACGAGTTCGGTGTGCCGGTCGGCTTGACCAGGTCGAACCTGTCCGCGGAGGTGGTGCAGGTCCGGCTCGGATCCTCGACGCTGACCCTGTCTGTTCCATCCAAGATGACCACGCTGGACTGCACACCCCTCGACGGCGCAGCGATGTGCATCCTCGACGGGTTGGCCGGCGTTGGTCATACGGTCAGTTCGATCTTTCTGGCTCGGGACCAGGTCCTGGCCCCGGTGCTGGCGCGGATGGACAGCTTCGGAGTTCCGCAGCTTCAGCCGCTCACCGCGCATCAGTTGCTTTTGGTGTCGTGGACCACCCCGGCCGGTCTCGGGGACCACCCGGATACCGTGCAGGCCTGGCAGACCTGGGTGGTCACGGCGGGCGGTGTCACCCTCACCGGTTGCGGGCCGTTCAGCCGGCCGCCCGCTCCGCCATTCCCGGACGTGCCGCAAACGGGAAACTGCTCGCCCTAGTGAGTACGCCCCGACGGGTACGAAGGGACGCGCGGACGGGTCGGGCGGGCGTGATCACCGGCTGATCCAAGGCCCGCGCCACGGCGTTTTCCCCCAGCTCGGTGAGCCGGCGCCGATCGGTCGCCGGGTGCCCGGAGCCGGTGATGGCCGGCACGGCCGGCAGCCAGTGCATACGAAGGGTCAGCTCGGGCGTGGCCAGCACTCGGAGCAGCGCATCGAGGAGGGTCTCTGTGCCCAGGAAGGCGGCCTGCCGGGTCGGGACCCGGGTTGTCGTGTAACTCAGCGCGACCGGGGTGACGACGACAGCGGCGTCCAGCGCGGCCTGGAAGACGGCCCGGTGGAACCGGCCCAGCGACGACCCGCAGCGGGTGGTGCCCTCGGGAAAGGCCTGCACCCGGTGTCCGGCCCGCAACGCTGCGGTCGTCTCGTCCACGAGTTTTGGCAGATCGCGCAGCCGATCTCGACGCAGGAAGATCGGTGCGTCGGGCCAGGGCTCCGATCACCGGCCAGCCCGCAGTCTCGGTCTTGGCCACCTGACGCATCGGTACCCGACCCGTCGGCACCGTGGCGGCCAGGGCCAGGACGCCCAGGAACGACACGTGATTCCCCACGACCAGGCTGGGACCGCCCCGCGGGGTGCCGACCAACTCGACCCGCACCCCGAGACCGCGCAACGTCCACCGGGCCGCGTGCCCGAAGGCCCAGGTCGACCGGCGGGTCCGGGAGTGCCCAGGCACGGCGAACAGGGTCAGGATGAGAAGGACACCGGCTGCCGCCGCGGCGAGTGCGGCCAGGGCCCGGCCGAGCTGGTCCCCCGGGTGGCGTCGGCCAGAAATGCCTTCGATGCAGGTTCGGTCGCAGGCCGGACGGGTGCAGGCGGTCACCTCAGGCGCCCGCGTCGGCCACGAATCGGCGCAGATGGCTCGGATCAGCCTGGTGCAGGTCGAGCAGGACCAGGAAATCGGCGGTCCGGAAGTGCGGATCGTGGGCGGGCGGACCGCAAATGACGGCGCCCAGCCGGAAGTAGCCGTGCAGCAGCGGCGGGATGGTCAAGCGGCCCGGGCGGTCCGGGTCCGTGGGCGCGGGGACCGGCCGGCGGGGACGGCATTGCCAGTCCGATGGAGCCCAGTACCGCTGCCGCACCAGTGATTCCAGCATGGCCGACTGGCCGCCGCCGTCGTCCAGGGAGACGCTGGCGCAGCCGATGAGGTAGCGGCAACCCGAGGACAGCATGGCTCGGGCGATCCCCGACCAGAGCAGTGCGATGGCCGGCGACCCGCGATGGGCGGCCGCCACGCAGGCCCGGCCGGCCTCGATGGTGCCGGGTAGCAACGACTCCAGCGGGCCGAGGTTGAACTCGTGGTGGGCGTACAGGCCAAGACGGCGAGGACGGGAGGCGTTCGCCTGCGGTGGGAGCAGGCGGTAGGTGGCGACCGGCCTTTCGCAGCCGCTCAGATCGCGGTGCCAGACGATCAGGTGGTCACAACGACGGTCGTAGGCGTCCACCTCCGACCCGGGCGGCCCGGAGGTGGATGCGCCGCCGTGGCCGGCGAAGACCTGACGGCGCAGGGCGGCCGTCGCGAGGAGGTCTTCGGGGCCCCGGGCCGGCCGGAGACGGTAGGCGTCCGGCCGGGCGAGAGGCGGCGTGTCGGTGGGCGTGCCGGCGTCCACAGTGGTCACCTCATCACGCTGAACGCCGTTGGTGTCCGGACCGTGCGGTCGGCCTGACATCCAGGCGAAGGGAACGTGAAACCTGGTCGGCGACCCTGGACCGGGGTTGGCTGATCGGCCTTCGGGAACAGTCGCTAGCGTGGGGCTCCCCGGTGGTTCCTCACCTGTCGCGTCCGCTTCGGGCGCCCGATCGAAGGAGTTCTCATGAGTGTCAACGACGACGACATCACCACCACGGCCGGCGGCGGCGTCGAGGGTCCCTCTGACGGCGGCGCCGGTGGCGTCGCCGGTGTTCACGACGGCGGCGCGGATGGTGGTGCCGATGGTGGCGCCGACGGCGGCGCCGAGGGTCCGGCCGATGGCGGTGCGTCCGGTGTCGCGGGTGGGCACGACGGCGGCGCTGATGGCGGTGCCGACGGTGGGGCCGAGGGTCCGGCCGACGGCGGTGCGTCCGGCGTCCCGGGTGGGCACGACGGCGGGGCCGATGGCGGTGCTGACGGCGGTGCTGACGGCGGGGCCGACCGCTGAGCGTGCTGTATGACGAGCAGTTGACGGCGGCGGGATCTGCGGGCGGACAGTCCGCCGGTCCTGCCGTCGGTCAACCGGATGCGCCGGACGACCCGTTGCGCCGTTGCGTCCGGGTCGACGCGGCCGAGTTCTTTGCCGACGTCTGGGGACGGCAACCGCTGTTGTCGCCCGGTCTGGATGTCGGCCGATTTGCCGACCTCTTCTCACCGGAAGCCGTGGACGAGCTGGTGTCACGGCGCGGGCTGCGCACCCCGTTCCTGCGGATGGCCCGCAACGGTGCCGTGCTCCCGGAAAGCCGCTTCACCCGGTCCGGAGGGTCGGGCGCGACCGTGGCCGATCAGGCCGGGGATGATCAGATCCTGGCCCAGCTGGCCGACGGCGCCACCCTGGTGCTCCAGGCGCTGCACCGGACCTGGCCGCCGCTGGTCACCTTTGCCAGCGCGCTGGCCGCCCGTCTGGGTCATCCGGTCCAGGTCAACTCCTACATCACTCCGGCGCAGAACCAGGGCTTCGCGGCGCACTACGACACCCATGACGTGTTCGTGCTGCAGGTGGCCGGGACCAAACGTTGGATCATCCACCGGCCGGTGATCGAGCATCCACTGCCGTCCCAGCCCTGGGATCAGCGCAAGGCGGCGGTCGCCGCCCGGGCCGCCGAAGAGCCGTTGATCGACACGGTGCTCCGCCCCGGCGACGCCCTCTATCTACCCCGCGGATACTTGCATGCCGCCACCGCCCAGGGTGAGTTGTCCATCCACCTGACCGTGGGCCTGCACCCGATCACCGGGTTCGACCTGGTCACAAATCTGGCTGCGGCCCTGTCCGACGACCCCGAGGTGCGGGCCTCGCTGCCGGCCGGGATCGATCTGGGTGATTCGGACGTGCTCGCCGATTTGCTGCGCGCCGCCGCCGACCGGCTGACCGCGGCCGCCGCCGACCCCGACCGGCACCTGTCCGAGGTGACCGCCCGGGTCCGTCGGCACCTGACCGCGACCACCCGTCCGGCGCCGATCCGGCCGCTGGCCACCCTGACCGCCGCCACTGGCCTGGACGGCCGCGACCGGGTCCGGCTCCGGCCCGCGCTGCGCTACCGGACCGGGATCGCCGCCGGCGGCGGGGTCAGCATCACCGCGCTGGACAAGACGATCATGCTGCCGGCGGTGATGGGGCCGGCGGTGACCGAGTTGCTGAACGGCGGCGTCTGCTGCGCCGAAGACCTGCCCGGGCTCGACCCGGATGAGGCGCTGGTCCTGTTGCGACGGCTGCTGCGCGAGGGCGTGCTGGTACCGGTCGAGAAGTGAGCGACCTGCGGCCGGGCGGTCACCCGACTCCGCGGGAGACCCCGCAACGCTGCTCGGTGCGGGCCGACCAGCGGTTGGACCCCATGTTGGGCACGGCCTTCCCGGCCGACCGAGTGCTGCTGGTGGAACAGCCCGGTCCGTGGGGCCGGGGCGGTCTGGCCCAATCGCACTTCTCTCCGGAGGTGGCTGTCCGGCTCATCGAGCGGGCCGGTGTCGCAGGCGTGCGAGTGGTGTGTATCCGGCGACCCGGCCGATCGTTGATCGAACACCGGGCGTGGGCGTTCGCCGACTGTCGGCCCGGTCGGGAGGGGCTGGCCTGGGGCCGGTACGAGACCGACGCACAGATGTTGGACGTCCCCATGGAACTTCCGGCCGACCGGCCCCCGGTCGACCCGCTCTACCTGGTCTGCGCGCACGGCAGCCACGACGCCTGCTGCGCCATCCGGGGGCGTCCGGTGGCCGCCGCCCTCGCCGCTGTCCGACCGGATCAGGTGTGGGAGTGCAGTCACGTCGGCGGCGACCGGTTTGCGGCCAACGTGCTCGTTCTCCCCGACGGTTTGCTCTACGGCGGCCTGGATCCGGTCGAGGCCGCGCCGCTGGTGGCCCTGACCGAACGAGGGGCGGCCCTCTCCGGTGCGCTGCGCGGCAAGGTCGGGCTGCGTCCGGAGGCGCAGGCCGCGCTGGCCCTGGCCTATCGGCGGTGGGGCGGAATGATCGCGGCGATCCGGGTGGTCGGGTTGCACCGGCAGCAATCCGGCCGGACCACCGTGCTGTTGACGCGGGGGGAAGCGGAGGCGGCGGTGGTGGTCGAGACCCGGCGCGCGGACGTGCATCGGCTCACCTGCCAGATGACCACCCCCGCCACCGTGCTCACCTATCACCCGGTGTCGTTCCGGGTGCGCTGACCACCCGACGCCGAAGGCCGCGACTCCGGGCGGGAGTCGCGGCCTTCGAACGGTGCGATCAGGCGATCAGAACGACGGGCCGGGCAGCTTCGGCAGCTTGGTGTCGGGCTGGTTCTGGGCCCAGAGCCACACGAAGTAGGTCTGCGCCAGTCCCAGGATCAGGCTGACGAAGAGGCTGAACCCGGGCGAGTAGAACGAACTCGCCAGGATGTTGATCATGGCGATCAGTGTGATCAGGGCGCCCAGTGCGGCTGCGCCGACCAGGAAGATCGGCTTGATCTGAGCCAGGGCCTGGCCCATGAAGAGCCGCGCGGCGACCACCGCGGCCACGGCCAGGCCGAGCAGCGGACCCAGCCACCAGTAGGAGTTCCAGGCGCCGTAGCTGTAGAGGGAACCGGTGCAGTAGCCCGCGTAGCAGTATTTGTAGTTCGCCCAGCCGAAAAAGCTGAACAGCAGCAGCAGTACCCCGGTGCCCATCACGATCCAGTCGGTGATGGTGACCTTGGAGGCGTCGAACGACGGCTTGGCCGCGGACGGCGGCGGGTAGCCGGGAGCGCCGCCGTAGCCCTGCGGCGGGTAGCCACCGGGGGCACCCTGCTGCGGGTAGCCAGCGGGGGCACCCTGCTGCGGGTAGCCGCCGGCCTGCTGCGGGGGATACCCGGGAGGGGGCCCCGGATATCCGGCGGGGGCGCCGGGGTAGCCCTGCGCCCCGGGAGCTCCCGGAGCGGACTGCGGATAACCCGCTGGGGCACCCGGATAACCGGGCGCGGCACCGGAGTTCGGGGGCGGCGGGTAACCCGTGGGAGCCCCGGGATAACCGGGCGCGGCCGGGCTCGCCCCCGAGGGGGGAGCGGTCTGGCCCGGGTAGGGGTCCGTCGGCGGGGGATACGCACCTGGGGCCGGGAAACCGCCCGGGGCCGGCGAGGTCGGTTGGCCACCGGTGGCGGGAGTCTGGCCCTCCGGAGGTGGGTAGCCACCCGGGGGCGGCGATTGCGGAGGCGGATAGCCTCCGGGCGGGGGCTGGGTCACGAGATCCTCCTGGGTTTGCGGCGATGTGGCGATCCGACACACGCGCGTGGGCACGACGCTACCGAGGCAACCGTAACGCCCAACTAACGCCGGACGGCGTCGGACACGCACCGGTGGATCTTGGCCCGGCTCAGCCCCCGGCGAAGGGCGGCAGAACGTCCAATCGGGCGGCGCCGTCGATCGGCGTTCGGGCCCGGGCGGCCACCCCGTCGAGCAGAAAGCTGCAGCGGGCCAGCACCCGCTCCAGGTCACGGCCGTGCCGGCGAACCATCTCGGCCATCGCATCGGCGACGATGGTGCCGGCCGACACCTGCTCGCAGTCCACGCCCGCGGCGGCCCGAGCGGCCGCGAAGTAGTGCACGGTGATCGGGTCAGCCACCGATGGCGCTCATCGGGCGGCCCGGCTGCAGAAAACCGGGGTCGTCCAGACCGTGGCCGGCCGCCTTCGCCCACATGGACCCCCGCCAGGTGTCGGCGATGTCGTCGTCGCCGGCGCCGCCCCGGAGTGCCGCCCGCAGGTCGGTCTCGCCCCGGGCGAACAGGCAGTTGCGGATGGCCCCGTCGGCGGTCAGTCGGGTGCGGTCGCAATCGCCGCAGAACGGACGGGTCACCGAGGCGATGATGCCGACGGTCGCGTCGTGGCCGACGACGTCGAACAGTTCGGCCGGAGCACCCTCCCGCGGCGCCGGATGCGGTCGCAGCTCGAACCGTTCGGACAGCCGGTGGCCGATCTCGTCCGCGGTCACCATGGCCAGCCGGTCCCAGGTGTGGCCGGCGTCCAGCGGCATCTGCTCGATGAAGCGCAACTGGTAGCCGCCCTCGAGCGCGAAGGCCAGCAGGTCGGCGGCCTCGTGGTCGTTCACCCCGCGCAGCAGCACGGTGTTGATCTTCACCGGGCCCAGGCCGGCGTCCTTCGCAGCCTGCAGCGCGGCCAGCACGTCGGGGAGTCGGTCACGGCGGGTGATCCGGGCGAAGGTCTCCCGCCGCACCGAGTCCAGGGAGATGTTGACCCGGTCGAGGCCGGCGTCGGCCAGGGCCTGGGCCTGCCGGGCCAGCCCGAGACCGTTGGTGGTCATCGAAATGTCCGGCCGCGGCCGCAGTTGCGCGGTTCGAGCAATCAGGCCGGCGATCCCTTTGCGCAGCAGCGGTTCTCCGCCGGTGAAGCGAATCTCCTGTACGCCCAGCCGCTCGACGGCGATCCCGATCAGCCGGACGAGTTCGTCGTCGGTGAGGAGGCCATCCGTCGGCATCCAGTCCAGCCCCTCGGCCGGCATGCAGTACGAGCAGCGCAGGTTGCACCGATCGGTGAGCGAGACCCGCAGATCGCGGGCCACCCGCCCGAACTGGTCGAGCAGGCCGGAAACGGCAGGGCGCTCCGGGCCGGACGCCGGGCGCTCCGGACCGCCGGCCGTCGGTCGGGGCCCGGCGAACGGGATCCCGAGCGCGACGGTCGTCATACTCGCCAGCGTATCGACCGCCCCACCCCGCTGTTGATCATGCAGAAAAGTCAGGCCAAACGGACAGCGGATGGGCGTGTCGTCGGCGAGTCGCGGATGTTTCCGCATGATCAACACCGAGGGGCGGGGCGGGGCGAGCGCGGGGCAGGACCGCGGGAGCTGGTCAGCCGTGCAGCAGCGTGATGGTGGTCCAGGCGCCGATGTGGAAGCTGTCGCCGGGATTCAGCGGCACCGGGGTGAACTCGGCCACCGGGTCGGCGGCGTCACCGATCGTGGTGCCGTTGGTCGAACCGATGTCGACGACTTCCCACCCGCCGTCGGGGCGAGCCCGGAGCACGGCGTGGGTGCGCGAGATGCCCGGATCCTCGGGGTTGCCGCGCAGGTCGATGTCGGGGTGGATGCCGGCAGCCTCGTCGTGCTTGCCGATCATCATCTCGGCACCCTTGAGCCGGAACCGGCGCTCGGCGTAGTAGGGCGGAAAGGAGATCGAGCCGGCGTCCGGTCCTTGGCGGGCCAGCGCGCGGACGCTCCAGTCCCGGTCGGCTCGGACCGAGATGATCCAACCCGCGGCCGAGGTGGCCGGGATCGCGCTGGTCACCGCGCTGGTCCGGGTGCTGTTCGGAGCGGGCTCGAGGACGGGAGCGGGGGCCGCAGCCTGGGGCTCGGGGACTGCGGGCAGAACCTGCGCGACCGGACCGGCGGGCACGGCCGGGGCCGGCAACGCGGTGTCGAACCCGCAGGCCTCGCAGAACCGGCCGGACACCGGCGCCCCGCAGTTCGCGCAGATGTTCGCGGCTCCGGACGGGGCTGATCCGATCGGCGCGACGACCGCCGACGGCGCGGTGGGCGGATCCACCGCGGATCCGGGAGCGCCGCCGGCGACGATCGGCTCGCCGCAGACGTCGCAGTAGTCGGCGGAGGCCGACTCGTGGCCGTTCGGACACAACGCCATTACTGCTCGCTCCCTTCCGGTGTGGCCGGGCGGATGCGGGCCGTTCCGGACACCTCCGGCTCGGCGGCCTCGGGCGCGGCGCCGCGGATCCGGGCGGTGCCCGGCGGGGGCGGCGCCACCGGTTCGGAGGAGTCGGGGTCAGCTGACCCGGCCTCCTTGCGAATCCGGGCGGTCTTGGTCGACCGGGCGTCCAGGGCCATCTCGTCGGCGGCCTGGACTGCGGCGCGCAGCCGGACGGTGCCGGTCTGTCGGTCCACCTCGACCACATTGGCCAGCAGTTTGGCGGTGCCCTCGTTGCCCGACTGCTCGGCCAGTTCCACCGCCCGGGCCAGTTTGGCCGTGGCCGTGGGGATGTCGCCGTCCTTGCGGGCGGCCAGGCCGACCTGGATGGCGTCGGCCAGCTCGGCCTGCCCGGTGTAGTGGGCCACCCGGCGACTGATGCGCGCGGACAGGGCGGTGTCGTCGGTCCACAGCGCGCGGATCAGACCCTCGCCCAGGGCGACCTCACCGGCCAGCACCGACACCCGACCGGCCAGTTTCTCCTTGCCCACCGGGGCCGGCGCCACCGTGATGGACACCTGGTAGTCGCGCTCCTCGGCGCCCCAGGAGCCCAGCGGATAGTCCGAGCGCTGCGGGCCGCTGGCCACCCGGCGGGAGGTCAGGTCCTCGACCGTGGGCGAGACCTGCTTGACGAAATCGACGACCGCGCCCGCCGGGGTCCACAACCGCAGGGTCAACGCGGGCAGCGACTTGCCCAGCGAGGCGGTCATCATCTGCTGGAAGTCGGCGGCCAGATCGGCGGGCTGGGCCACGATGTCCACGCTGCCCAGCAGCGCGGAGGCGACCGAGCGCAGTTCGGCCACCTGCCAGTCGGTGCCGACACCGCGACAGTCGCAGGTGAACACGCCCGCGCAGGCGCTGATGGCGGCCTGCAGCTCGGCCGGGGTCTGGTGCTCGTTCCGCCCGTCGGTGAGCAGGATGGCGTGCCGCAACGCGTTCGGGAAGGCCATGGCCAGGCTGCGCGCGGTCAACAGCCAGTTCCCGATGGCCGTGCCACCCTGCGGCTGGACGCTGAGCACCGAGCGTTTGGCCTGGTCACGGGTGACCGCGTCGGCGCGCGCGGTGCTCGGGCCGGGCGGGTAGACCATCTGCGACTCGTGCGAGCCGGCGATGATGGCGAAGTTCACCCCGTCCGGGATGGCGTCGATGGCGGCCCAGGTGGCCCGCTTGGCCTCCTCCATCTTCAGGTTCGTGGGCATCCCCATCGACCCGGAGTGGTCGATCATCAGGATCTCGACCCGCTCCTGCGCCGGGGCCGCCGCGACCGGGCCGGCCCCGGACGCGGAGGAAACGGTGACGATCGCGTCCACCTGTCCGGAACCCTCGGGCAGGTACGCGTTCTGGTCGACGGTGACGGAAAATCCGGACTCGGCGGGGCTGGTCATTGCGGGGGGTCTCCTTCTCCGGCCACACGCGCGATGGGGATCACGGTCGTCGGGGCCTCGTCGGGGTGGTCATCCGGCTCGAGGTCCGGCAGCGTGGCAGGGCCGGACGCCGGGCCCGACGCGGGGTCGGATTCCGGGGCCGGTGCCGGATCCGGCGGGCCGGACAGGGGCTCGCGCAGGTCGACCAACACCAGGGTGATGTTGTCGTCGCCGCCCCGATCCAGCGCGAACTGGTTCAAGTCACGTGCCGCCGTCATCAGATCCTGCGCCGCCCACACCTTCTCGGCCAGCGGGGCGGCGTCGGGCAGGTAGTTCCAAAGGCCATCGCTGCAGAGCAGCAGGGCGCCGGGCTGGTCGGCCTCGAAGGTGACCACGTGCGGGCGCACCAGCTCGGGATCCCTGGCCGTGTCCGACCCCAGCCACCGGGTGATGGCGTGCGCCTGAGGCAGCCGCATGGCCTGGTCGTAGTTCATCGTCCCGGAGCGGACGATCTCCCCGGCCCAGGAATCGTCGTCGGTCAACCGCCGGGCCGATCCGGTGTCGGTGGCCAGCCAGTAGCCGCGGCTGTCGCCGATCCAGCCGACCGAGACCTGCGCGTGCGGTTGGCCGGCCGTGACCACCGCGGCCACGAAGGTGCAGGCCGGCGGATCGTGCTCGTGGCGGTCGTCCAGCGCGGCCACCGCCTTCGCCGCGGCCGCGGCCGCGGCGATCAGGTTCTGCTTGGCTGCGACTCCCTGGGACAAGCCCTGCAGGAGTTCGTCGAGGGCGGCCTCGCTGGCTGCGGTCGAGGCCAGCTCCGGGCGGGACACGCTGGAGATGCCGTCGCAGACCACGGCGGCCACGCCCGAGCCCGAGGAAGCAGGCTGGCCAGCAGCCACCCCGTCCTCGTTCTTGCTGTGGATCTTGCCGACGTCGCTGACCAACACGGCCACGCCCAGATCGGCCTCGAAGTGGTCGGTGCCGTCGGGCCGGCGGGCGCCGCACTGGGCACAGAACCCGTCCACGGATTCGGTGGCCCCACAATCCGCGCAGGGGGCGTCCTGGTTGAACGCGGCCCGCACCTCGGCCGTGCCCGCCCGACGCTGCTGCAGCGGGAACCCGCACGATTCGCAGAACCGGTCGTCGGCGGTGACCGGTGCCCGGCACCGGGAGCAGGTCGCGGCGCTCATATCCACGTCCTGGGCCGGACCGTGTTCGCCGCATCGACCAGCTGGTGCCGGTCGGACCGACTGCCGGCCTGGCGGGCCAGCGCCCGATAGCTGGCTTCCAACCCGGAGCGCACGCCCTTGCGGGTCAGCGGCTGGCCGAGCAGCGGGGTGCCGCCGGCGGATCCGTGCTCGGTCAGGGGCATGGCCGCGCCCAGCAGGTCGCTGCGCAAGGTTTGGTACTGCACCGGATCCAGGTCGCCCTCCAGATGCTGCAGCCGGGCGGCGGCCTCGCGCAGGTCGGGTTCGGTCACCGGGTCCGACACCCCCTCGCCGAGCAGCAGCCGAATGGCCGCGGTGGCGGCCCGGGCGCTGTACCGCGAGGTGGTCGGGACACCGTCCAGAACGGCCACCGCCCCTCGCCGGTCGCCCGCCCGTTGTCGCATCCGGGCCAGTCCGAACGCCGCGCTGATCACCGAGTCGTCGATGCGCCAGACCTGCTCGTAGTAGCGGCCCGCGGTCTGGTCGGGCTCGGCCGCGGCCGCCATGGCCAGCCGGGGCGCGATTTCCCCGGGGAGCTGGGCGTACACGGCCTCGAAGGCGTGAAAGGCGGCGGTCCGATCCCCGGCCGTCAGCGCGAGCAACCCGTGAAACCAGGCCGGCCGCCAGTCGCCGGCCAGTTCGGGTTCCAGCGCTGTCAACGCAGCCTGGGCGTCAGCAATGTGGCCCAGCTCCAGGTGCGTGCGCACCAGCCGGAGCCGGAGCTCGACGGTCTGCTGCGGCGCCGAGGTGAGCGTCCGCAGCAGTTCGGCGGGGTCGTTGGCCGAGGTGGCCAGCAGGCCGGCGGCCGGATCGGCCGGATCGACCAGGGGCAGCGGTAGCGCCTCGACCACGTCGTGCGGATCGAGCTGCCAGAAGAACTCGGCCGCCGGCCCGGAGGTGTCGGTCGCGAAGGTAGCCGGTTGGGGCAGGAACTCCGAGGAGGGTCCGGGGTGCGCGGTGCCGGTCTGCGAGGAGACCACGTCGCGCAGCACGCCGGTGAGCTGGTCGACCATCTCGTCGGCGGAGGAGAACCGCCGGTCCGGCTCGGGGTCGGTGGCCCGGAGCAGGAACCGGTGCAGCGACTCGTACTGGGCGAACAGCGGCTCGGTCTCCGGCCCGGGCAGGGTCTCGACCAGCCGCCCGTTCACCCGGGGCAGATTGATGACCAGCACGGCCAGGGTCCGGCCCACCGTGTACAGGTCGGTGGCGATGGTCGAGCCGGTGGTCGCGATCTCCGGCGCCTGATACCCGATGGTGCCGTAGATCGGGCTGTCCTCATCCGCGAACGAGATGACGGCACCCATGTCGATGAGCTTGAGCTGCTCGTCCGTCTGCATGACGTTGTCGGGCTTGAAGTCGTTGTAGGCCAAGCCGATCGAGTGCAGGTAACCCAGGGCCGGGAGCATCTCCAGCAGGTAGGCGATGGCCCGCTCCACCGGCAGCCGTCCGGGCGAACCGTCCGGCCGCTTCGGGCAGGCGTCGAGCAGCTGCTTGAGTGAGGTGCCGCCGACGTACTCCATGACGATGTAGCCGACGGCGTTGCCGTCCGCGTCGGCGTGCGAGACGAAGTTGTAGATCTTGACGATGTTCGGGTGCTCGACCTGGGCCAGGAAGCGCCGCTCGGCCACCGCCGCGGCCATGGCGTCGGCGTCGCCGGAGTCGAGCAGGCCCTTGAGCACCACCCAGCGGTCAGAGACGTTGCGGTCGATGCCCAGGTAGATCCAGCCCAGCCCGCCGTAGGCCAGTGCTCCCTGGACCTCGTACTGCCCGGCCACCAGGTCGCCCCGGTGCAACTTGGGGGTGAAGCTGAACCGGCTGCCGCAGTTCGGACAAAACCCTTCTGGACGTCCCGCCCGGCCGTCCTTCGATCGGCCGACGGGCTTGCCGCACTTGCTGCAGAACCGTTTGTTCTCGGCCACCTGGGGATCGGCCATGACCGCGGTGGCCGGATCGACGCGCGGGACCCGCGGCACCACGACCATGCCTGCGCCCAGGCGCCCGCGGGTGGATCGGGTGCCGGCGGTGCGTCCGGTGCGCCGGCTGGTACCGGTCCGGGCGGTGCCGGTGGACGTGCCGGTGAAGCTGGACGGACCGGTGCCGGAGGACCGGGCGCTGGCCGAGGACACGCTGCCCGAAGGCGTCTCGGCCAGTCCGATCGCTGCCGGTGCGACCGTCGCCGGCACGGCCAGAGACGGCGCGGTGCCGCAGGTGTCGCAGTAGCCGTCGACGATCGTGCCGCCGCAGCCGGGCTCGGCGCAGCGCTGGGCGGGGGCGGTCATGCGATTCTCCCGGGCTGGTCGCTGGGCTGGGCGGTACCGATCACGAGCTCCTGGTAGGCGGCCACCAACCGGGTGGCGGCGGGCAGGTCGCAGGGCGTCGCGGCCAGGGTGTCGGCGGCCACGCGGTAGGCGGCGGCGGTGGCGGGAGAGTCGGCCCGGCCCAGCCGGGTGGCCTTGGACCGGTAGGCGGACAGCCGGCCGCGGAGTTCGGTGCGCCGGCGCAGCAGGCCGGCGGCCAGCTCTTCATCGGCCCGGGCCGCGCTCAGCGCGGCGGTCACCCCCCGATCGGCGGCCCGGAAGGCGGCCCGCTGCTGCGTCCATCCGGCGGCCCGATCGACCGCCGCGACCAGCTCGTTGACCCCGGCCAGGCGATCGGGCACGGGCGGCAGCGGCGAAGAGGCGATGGTGGCGGCCACCTCGGCCCGGGCCTGACGGGCGCGGGCGGCCACCTGGCCCACCTCGGCGGCCCGTACTCGCAATTGGGCAACCTGGTCGGACCACCCGGCCCGCAGGGCGAGCGCGTCGTCCACCACCTGATGCCAGCGGCCCTGGAGACCGGCCAGCTCGGCCACGGCCGCGGCCGGGTCGAGAATGCTCAGGGCATCGGTCACCGACCGCTCGTTGAGGTCGGCAATCCGGTTGCCGATGGCCTGGCCGGGGGCCCGTTCGGCGTCATCCGGATCGAGCCGGGCCAGGTCGGCGCGGTTGGCGTCCTGCACCGCACCGAGCGTGTTGCGGACCGCGGAACTCGCCGCATCCACCCGATCGCCCAGATCACGGACCTGCTGGAAGGCTCTGTTCATCTGATCGGCGAGCCCGTCCAGCCCGATTCGGCCACTACTGCCGGTGCCGGGCAGGGCCAGTGAGCCCAGGTCGATGGGGGTGCCGCGGAGTAGTTCAGTGAGTTCGATCAGGTCGCTGTCGCTGGCCCACTTGCGGCGGTTCCGGACTGCCTTGGCCTGCCCGATGACGGCCTGATAGCGGTCGAAGTCTGACCACAGCCCACTGACCTGCGCCTTCGCAGACTTCCAGGCGGTCCCGGTGGTGCCGGTCTGGGGATAGTTGTTCAATACGGCCAGGCCGGGATGGTTCTCCAGCTCGAGCAGGGCGGCCGAGGTCCGCTCCACGCTGGTGGCGAGCAGGTTCAACTGCATGTCGACCTCGCCCCGGGTCATCGGAGCCGACCGGGTCCCGGTATATCCCCACTCAGCCACGGGTCAGCCGTCGCTGTACTTGGCCACCGGCGGACTCACGTCGGAGCTGCCCAGCCAGGTCTGGTAGATCTGCTTCCAGCGGCCGTTGGACCGCAGCTGCTCGAGCACGCCGTTGACGAACCGGACCATCGCGGTGTCGCCGAGCTTGATCCCGATGCCGTAAGGCTCGGGCTCCAGGCTGTCCCCGACCAGGGCCAGGTTGGGGTCCTGGGCCTTGATCCCGAGCAGGATCGAATCGTCCGTGCTCACAGCCGCGGCCTGACCCTGCTGGACGGCGACCAGACAATCCGACCAGTCGGACACGGCCAGCACTACCGGCTTCGGGTTCAGCGAGAGCAGCTTGGTCAGCGAGGTGGAGCCGGTGGTGGCACACACCGTCTTGCCGCCCAGATCGGCGGCGCCCTTGATGCCCGAGTTGGTCGGCGCCAGGATGCGCTGCTGGGCCTGGTAATAGACGGACGAGAACGCAATCTGCTTGAGCCGGTCGCAGGTGATCGAGAAGGTGCGCACGACCAGGTCGACCTGCGCATTCGGGTCCGTGCTCAGCAGGGCGGGGATGCGCTGGGCCGAGGTCAGCGTCTTGAACTCGATCTTGGTCGGGTCGCCGAAGATGGCCTTGGCCATCTCCTTGGCGATGTCGATGTCGAAACCCTCCAACTCGCCGGTCTGCGGGTTGCGGAAGCCGAACAGGAAGGTGTTCTGGTCGACCCCGACGATCAGCCGGCCCCGCTGCGCGATGGTGGCCAACGAGGTGCCCGCGGGCATCTTGCCCGGCGCGGGCAGCGTTGCCGCAGGCTTGAGGCTGGCGGTCGGGTCGCAGCTGCTGTCACCGGCCGCGCCGGACGGAGCCACCGAGACCGTCGAGGCCCCCGGCGGCACCGGCGGCGAGGGCGACGCTGACAACACCGCCACGCTGGCTCCGGTGCCGGCGCAGGCGGCCGCGACCAGCGCGGTGATCAGGCCGGCCGCACTGGCCCAGAGGCGGCGCCGGTTCACTGGTATTCCCGCAGACGGGGGGCGAGCCCGATGGCGATGGCGAGCACGCCCAGGGCGCCGAGCACCAGGATGCCGGTGGTCAATCCGGCCAAGGCGGAATTGCCCAGCTGAGCCTGGGTCCGCAGCGTCTGCCGCACCGTGTCCACCGCCGTTCGCAGCTGCTGATCCAATTGCGCGAACTGCTGGTCCAGTGTGCCTGTGGACAGCGTGACCGCGTCCGGATAGTTGCCGCCGTCACCGGTGGAGAACATCGTGGTGTGCCCGTCGACCCAGGTCTTGGCGGCAGCGTCGAGTGCGGGCATGTTCACGCCGGCCGGATTCCCGGCCTGGTTCAGCAAGGCGGTGAGCTGCTGGCCGTGGGCGGCGAAGTCCTTCTCATTGGCCGACCCGGATCCGCGCGCGATCAGGTACAGCTTCTCGTCGGTCCGGGCCTGCTGGGTCAGGATCCGGGCCGCGACCAGATGGGACAGTGGCGTCGACCCGTCGGAATTGCTCTGCTTGAGATGGGTCGCGGCTGAGGAGCCGGCCACGATCAGCCAGCCCAGCCAGCCCACGGTGGCCAGCAGGGCCACGGCCACGCCCAGGTTGAGCCGCCGCCGGGTGGCGCGGGAGAGCACCAGGGTGCCGGCCAGCAGCGCCAGCAGGATGATCACGCCCATGATCACAGCCGTGATCGGCAAGCCGCCGGCGTCGTCCTGGGCGTCCGTGACGGCCTGCGACTGTTCGGCGTAGAGCGTCTGCGCCGCAGGCAGCAGCGTGCCGCGCATCAGGCTCGACGCCTGGCGCAGATAAGCGGCGCCGACCGGGAGCCCGAGCCGGTTGTTGGCCCGCGCGGTGTCGACCACACCGGTGTAGACCGGCAGCTGGGTGACCAGTTGGGTGATCGCCGACCTGGTCGCGTCCGGGCTGTCCGCGGTGATGCCGGAGGCGGCCGTGCCCAACGCCGCGCCGGAGTCGGCCACCGCCTGTTGATAGGTGGCCCGG
This sequence comes from Nakamurella sp., assembly GCA_965277905.1. GTDB lineage: Bacteria > Actinomycetota > Actinomycetes > Mycobacteriales > Nakamurellaceae > Nakamurella. Next base: position 1,072,676 of record CBDIDW010000006.1, on the reverse strand, counting down.
TCGGCCGCCGATTCGATCCCCCCGGCCAGGAAGGCGGATGCTGCGGCGGCATCGGCCTGGGACAGCGAGGCGTAGAGGTTCTCCGCGGCAGTGGCCAGCGGCTCGGTCCGGTTGACCAGGTTCCCCAGCGCGGCGGTGCGGCGCGCCACTGACACCGCGGCGATAGTCGCGCAGATGACGATGGCCAGCACCATGATCAAACCGGTCAACCACAGCCGCCGCGGACCGTGGGCCTGCACCGGGCCGAAGGTCGGGCGGCTGGCGGCCACCACTCGGGCATCCGTCGGCGGCGGGGCCGGCGCCGGCGCACCCGGGCGGGTCGCGGTCGCCGTCGCTGCACGCACGGGCTGCCCCTCGCCTGGAGTCGGAACACGGCTGGTCGGTGAGGATCCACCGTCGATGGAACGAATATGTCACATCGGTCCGCGGCCGGTCGGTGGTTCGGCGGACGCCCAGGGGCTCGGCCACCTCAGGTCTGTGTCGCTCCGCCCGGCCGCGACCGCCGGATGCGTCTGAGAGTGAAGCCGATTGCGGTCGGAGCGACGATCCAGATGATCCAGGAATAGGACCAGAGGAAGAAGAACGGGATGGAGATGGCAAACCCGGTGGCCACGGCCACGGTCCGGCCCCAGCTGGAGCCGTACACCTGAGCCGGTAGGCGGCCGTGATCCAGACGATGGGTGCGGATGATCCAGAGCATCAAGGCGAAGACCACGTTGGCCAACACCTGGCCGGCGGCATACATCGCGTAGCGCAGCGCCTCACCGGAATGCTTGGTGGAGTCTGTTTCGTCTCCGGCCAGCAGGTTGGCCAACCACGGCATGAGGATCAGCGTGAACAGCCAGAGCAGGTTCAGCCGGAGCAGCGTCTTGTCCATTTCCCGCAGGTACCGGAACACCGCGTGGTGGGAGGTCCAGTAGCCGGCCACCACCAGGAAGCTGATGGCGAAGGCCAGGTAGGCGCCGCGGTGGGCGTGCAGGTCGTTCAGCACGTCGGCGGCCGTGTCGCCCTTGGGCACCGGCAGGTTCAGCGCGAGCAGGGTGACGGCGATCGCCACCACCGCGTCCGAGAAGAAGGTCATGCGCTCGGCCGCCCCGAAGGCCACCTCCGCCATTTCGCGTTCCGCCGCGGTATCCCGCGGCTCTGCTTCCTGGCTCACCGCCCACCCCGTCTCCGACGAACTGTCAACGCAGCGCCGGGATGACCTCCCGTTCGAACAGCTCGATGCCCGAGGTGTCGTAAGCCGATTCGGCGAAGTTGAGGATGGCATAGCGCATGCCCAGTTTGTTCAGCTCCGACAGCTTTTCGGCGATCTGCTCCGGCGTGCCGACCCCCGCCCCCTGGGCGTTGCCGGCGACCGCCTGTTCCGCCCGTTCGGCCCCGATCAGCCGGGTGTAGTGGTCGAGCAGCCAGGCCCGGCGGTCGGCCACTTCCTTCTCGTCCCGGCCGATGAGCACATTGAAGTTGGCCGAGCGGGTGATGGCATCGAAGTCGGTGCCGACCGTGGCGCAGTGCCCGGCCAGCAACTCGGACTTGTGGGTGAACTCCTGCGGGGTGCCGGCGAAGTTGGTGTACTGCGCGTAGCGGGCGGCAATCTTGAGGGTGACCTGTTCGCCGGCACCGGCGATCCAGAGCGGGATGCCGTCCGGCTGCAGGGGCAACGGTCGCACGATGGCCCCGTCCACCTGGTAGACCTTCCCGTCCAGGGTGGCCGAGCCGGTCGTCCAAGCCTGCCGCATGATCTGCACGCCCTCGTCGAGGGCCCGCAGGCGTTCCCGGGGCGGCGGGAAGCCGTAGCCGAAGGCCCGCCATTCGTGTTCGTACCAGCCGGCTCCGATGCCCATCTCGGTGCGCCCGCCCGACACGATGTCCACCGTGGCGGCCACCTTGGCCAGGTAGGCCGGGTTGCGGTAACTCATGCAGGTGCACATCTGGCCGAGCCGGACCCGGGTCGTGGACGCGGCGAACGCAGCCATCAGCGTCCAGGCCTCGTGGGTGGCCTCGTCGGTGGGCAGCGGCACCGTGTGGAAATGGTCGTAGACCCAGATCGATTCCCACGGGCCGGCGTCCGCCCGCTTGGCCAACCCGGACATCGTCGCCCAGTGCTCGGCCGGGTCGATTCCAGCCAGATCCATTCGCCAACCCTGCGGGATGAAGATCCCGAACCGCATCGCCATCCCGGGGACGTTACGCCTGGCGAAACAAGTGGCCCCGCTCGGGTGAATCGGGCACGGCGGGCGCTCATCCTCACATCCGGCGATTTATAGCCGCAGATGCGGAACTAGAGTGTTATTCGTGACGCACGTGCGGATTGCCGAGGCGGCTGGGCTGCTCGGGGTCAGCGACGACACGGTTCGCCGCTGGATCGACGCCGGCACCCTGCACGCCGCCCCCGACCCCTCCGGTCGGGCGGTCATCGACGGGGCCGAGCTGGCCGGGTTCGCCCGCGACCATTCAACCGCGCCGACTGATCCCTCAGGTGTAGGTCGGTCCGCCCGGAACCGGTTCGTCGGGCTGGTCACGGCGGTCACCGCCGACACCGTGATGGCCCAGGTCGAGATGCAGTGCGGGCCGCACCGGGTGGTCTCGCTGATGAGCAGCGAAGCCGTACGCGAACTGGACCTGCAGGTCGGTTCCCTGGCCGTTGCCGTCGTGAAGGCCACCACGGTCATCGTCGAAACCCCGGAAGGTCGTTCGTGAAGCGTCTTGTCCTGCCCGTACTGGGCCTGGTGGCCGCGCTGGTCGCGGGTTGCTCGAGCAGTTCGTCCAGCTCTACCTCGTCGCCTTCTTCGTCGAGTTCGTCCTCCAGCGCCGCGGCGGTGTCCGGCACCCTGACCATCTACGCGGCGGCGTCGCTGAAGAAGAGCTTCGACGAGATCGCGGCTGAATTCACGAAGCAGAACCCGGGGGTGAAGGTCGCGCCGATCGACTACGACGGGTCCTCGACCCTGGTCACGCAGTTGACCGGGGGAGCGGCCGCGGACGTCTTCGCCTCGGCCGACGACAAGAACATGAAGAAGGTGACCGACGCGAAGCTGGCCTCGGGCCCGGTCGAGTTCGCCACGAACACGCTCGAAATCGCGGTCCAGGTCGGTAACCCCAAGAAGATCACCGGGTTGCAGGACCTGACCAAGGTGGACACGGTGCTGTGCGCGCCGGCCGTCCCCTGCGGTTCGGCCGCCCAGACCGCATTGAAGGCGGCCGGGGTCACGGTGACGCCGGTGTCCCAGGAGCAAAGCGTCACCGCTGTGCTGACCAAGGTGGAGAGCAAGGACGCCGACGCCGGGTTGGTCTACAAGACCGACGTGCTCGCGTCCGCCGGGAAGGTCGACGGGGTCGATTTCGCAGAGGCGGCCAAGGCGGTCAACAACTACCCGATCGTCGCGCTCAGCGGGGCCAAGAATTCCGCCGCGGCGGCCGCGTTCCTGGCCGTGGTCACTGGTCCGGCCGGGCAGAAGGTGCTGGCCGCCAATGGCTTCGGGCCGCCGGCCGGCTGAGGTGAAGGCCCGGATCTCGCCGGTGCTCTACGCGCCCGCGCTGGTCGGGGTGGCGTTCCTGCTGCTGCCTCTGGTGGCCCTGATCCTCAAGGCCGACTGGCCGCATTTCTGGCCGGCCGTGACCGCACCGGAATCGCTGTCCGCGCTCCGCCTGTCGGTGGAATGCGGGGTGGCCGCGGTAGTGGTGTGCCTGATCCTGGGCGTGCCGCTGGCCGTGCTGATGGCCCGGATGCAGGGCCCCCTCGTTCGGATCCTGCGCGGGCTGGTCACGCTGCCGCTGGTCCTGCCGCCGCTGGTCGGAGGGATCGCGCTGCTCTACCTGCTCGGTAAGAACGGACTGCTGGGCCGGTACCTCGACCTCTGGTTCGGGCTGCGATTGCCGTTCACCACGGCGGCGGTGGTGCTGGCCGAGGCCTTCGTGTCACTGCCTTTCCTGGTGCTGGCCCTGGAGGGAGCGCTGCGCACGGCGGGGACGGGTTACGAGACGGTCGCCGCGACCCTCGGGGCCCGGCCCTGGGCGGTGTTCCGGCGGGTGACGCTGCCGCTGGTCGGGCCGGGTCTGCTGGCCGCCACCGTGCTGTGTTTCGCGCGGGCGCTGGGCGAGTTCGGGGCCACCGCGTTGTTCGCCGGGAACCGCCCCGGGGAGACTCAAACCATGCCGCTGGCCATCTACACCGCCTTCAACGGCGGCGGAGTGGACCAGGACTCGGCCGTCGCGCTGTCCTTACTCCTGGTGGCGGTGGCGGTGACCATCCTGGCCCTGGTCCGGGGCCGCCCCGGCCCCGACCCGGCCTGATGGCCCGCCGCCCCGCCTTCCGTGTTGATCATGCGGAAAAGTCAGGCAAATCGGACAAGGCATCGGCGTGTCGTCGGCGAGTCGCGTACGAAACCGCATGATCAACACCGGTGGGGGCGCGCCCGGTGGGCTGAAGCTGGACGCAACGGTGCAGGTGGCGCTGGGGGCGTTCGAGCTGGACGTGGCGCTGAGGGTGGCGGCGGGGGAAACCGTGGCCATGCTCGGGCCCAATGGGGCGGGCAAATCGACACTGCTGGCGGTGCTGGCCGGACTGCGCCGTCCCGACCTGGGCGTGGTCCGGGTGGGCGACCGCGAGGTGACCGTGGTGGAGCCCGGGCGAACCGTGCTGGTTCCGCCGGAACACCGCCGGGTCGGACTGATGAGTCAGGACCCGCTGCTGTTCCCGCACCTCTCGGCCCTGGAGAACGTGGCCTTCGGACCGAGGTCCCAGGGCCGCTCCCGCATCGAGGCCCGGGCTGCGGCCGGGGACTGGCTGGGGCGGATGGGCCTGGGTGAGCTGGCCGACCGCCGACCGGCCAAACTGTCCGGCGGGCAGCGGCAGCGGGTGGCCCTGGCCCGGGCCCTGGCCGCCCGTCCCGACCTGCTGCTGCTGGACGAACCGCTGGGCGCGTTGGACGCCCAGACCGCGCCGGAAATCCGGCAGCTGCTGCGTCGACACCTGCGGGACACCGGCATCACCGCCATCCTGGTCACCCACGACGGGGTCGACGCCGCCGTGCTGGCCGACCGGATCGTGGTGCTGGAGCAGGGCCGGGTGACTGACGACGGCCCGGCAGCGCGGGTGTTGGCCGCCCCGCGGTCGCCCTTCGTGGCCACCCTGGCCGGCCTGAACGTGCTGGTCGGTACCGCATCCGAGGCGGTGGCGGCTCAGACGCCGGCCACGGTGGATGTCCCCGGAGGCGGGCTGCCAGGCCTGATCATGACCGGGATCGCAGCCGAATCTCTCCCATCCGGTGGCCGGGTCGCGGTGGTGTTCGCACCGGCTGCGGTGGCGGTGTCCCGCCGGTCCGACCAGGGCAGCGCCCGCAACCGGTGGACGGTCCGGATCGGCCTGCTGCACACCGAGGCGGCCCGGGTCCGGGTCGAGACCGTCGGACCGCTCGCGGTGACTGCCGACATCACCCCCGCCGCCGTGGCCGCACTCGGCTTGGTCGAGGGCGACGAGGTGGTGCTATCGGTCAAGGCCAGTCAGGTCCGCCTGTACCGCCGGGACTGACGCTCAGGTCAGGTCGAACTCGAAGAACGCCCCGTCGGCGTCGTGCTTGATCCGGGCACTGCCCGACCAGTCGGCGAACGGTCCGGTTCCGGAATGTGGCACCACCAACCCGAACCACGCGTCCGGGTCGGATTCCAGGCCGCCGTGGTGCACCGTCACCTCACCCGATTCCCCGTCCGGCGTGGCCGCGGTGATCCGCTCCACGGCCACGTAGGACCGCGACCCCTCCTGGCCCGAAGCCAGGAATACGGTCTCGGCGGAACCGATCAGCCCCGCGGTGAAGCTCTTGTGGAAGATCAGCGCGCCGAACCAGTCGGCGTCCTGAAATCCGGACACCGTCGCCGGGTCGAATCCGGTCACCGAGAACCGCGCGATCAGGGTCATGAAGTCTCCTCGGGCTTGAAAGAATCGTCCCCATGATCCCCGCCCGCCACGATCCCGACGACCCGAGCGAGCGCACCTTGCCCATCTCCCGCCGGACACCCGCACCCGCGTGGTCCTACCTGATGGACATGGACGGGGTGCTCGTCCATGAGGAGCACCTGATTCCCGGGGCGGACGCGTTCCTGGCCGAGCTGGTCGACCGCGACGTCAACTTCGTGCTCGTCACCAACAACCCGATCTACACCCCGCGGGACCTGGTGGCCCGATTGCGGATCACCGGCATCGACCTGCCCGAGGACCGGATCTGGACGTCGGCGCAGGCCATGGCCCAGTTCCTGGACTCGCAGCGCCCGGGCGGCAGCGCCTACGTGATCGGCGAGGTCGGGCTGACCACGGCCCTGCACGAGGCCGGGTACGTGCTCACCGAACGGGATCCCGACTACGTGGTGCTGGGCGACACCCGGACCTATTCGTTCGAGGCCATCACTACCGCGATCCGGCTGATCGAGCGAGGTGCCCTGTTCGTGGCCACCAATCCCGACGCCACCGGGCCGTCCCGGCAGGGCAGTGTGCCCGCGGCCGGCGCCGTGGCCGCGCTGATCGAGCGGGCGACCGGCCGGACCCCCTACTTCGTGGGCAAGCCGAATCCTTTGATGATGCGCTCGGCCCTGCGGGCCATCGGCGCGCACTCGGAGAACACGGTGATGATCGGCGACCGGATGGACACCGATGTCATCGCCGGCCTGGAGGCCGGACTGGCCACCATCCTGGTGCTCACCGGGATCTCCACTCGAGAGACGGTCGAGCGGTTTCCCTACCGGCCGTCGCTGATCATCGACTCGGTCGCCGACCTGGTCGGCCGGACCGCAGACCCCTTCGCCGCGGGCTGAATCACCAGCGTGAGCCGGCCGCCCGGCGGCCGAGCCCGGCCCGCCGGCGCCGGTTCGCCCGGGCCCGCAGCCAGGGGGCGGCCAGCACCAACCCGACCGCGGCGCCGACGGTGTTGTGCAGCACGTCTTCCCAGCTGCCGACGCGGCCCGGCAGCAGAAGCGTCTGGCTCAGCTCGATCGCGCCCGAGAGCAAGGCGCAGGCGGGCAACACCAGCCACTGCCGGCGGGGCAACGCGAGCGCGCCCAGGAACGCCAGCGGGACGAACATGACCACGTTGGACAGGCCCTCGATGAGAGCGAACGAGATCCAGTGGGGGAGCCCGGCCCGGTGCGCCCGGGTCAGGAAGCCGGCCAGGTGTTGCTGCGACAGTTCGGCCGGGGGGCTGGGCCAGGCCACGATGAGCACGATCACCGCCAGGACCATCACCAGCAGCACCCCGGCCAGAGTCCGGATGAGGCGGTCGGGACCGGGGACGGCGGGCCCGGCCGGAGCGACCGAGGTCGCGGGCAGGGTCGCGGTCATGCCCTCAATGGTAGAAGGTGCGCTCGTCACGCTCCGTATTCAGGAGTCGACGAAGACCGGGCCCTTCGTGCCCTGGATCACACCGTGGGTCACGGACCGGTCTCCTTCGCGCGTCAGACTCGTTGTCTGACGGTCGACTGGCCAATCGCTTCCACGACCCGACCTACCCTGGCCGGGTGTCCTTCACCGTCGGCTTCGATCTCGACATGACGTTGATCGACCCCCGCGAAGGCATCGTCGACCTCTTCGCCGAGCTCTCCCGAGAGTCCGGAATCGAGCTGGACGGGCCCGGCTTCGCCAGCCGCCTGGGCCCGCCGCTGACCCAGGAGTTCGCCCGTTACCACCTCGACGAGCCGACCGTGGCCCGACTCATCGACCGCTATCGGGAGCTCTACCCGGACGTGGTCGTGCCCCGAACCCACTTGTTGCCCGGCGCCCGCGAGGCTCTGACCGCGGTGGATGCGCAGGGCGGCCAGGCCATCGTGGTCACCGCCAAGCTGGGCCGCAACGCCCAGGCCCACCTGGACGCGCTCGGCCTGTCGGTGGCCGCGGTCACCGGGGACTCCTGGGCCGCCGGCAAGGCGGTTGCGCTGCGGGAGTGGCACGCCGAAGTGTTCGTCGGCGACCACTTGGGCGACATCACCGCGGCCCGGGCCGCCGACGCCTTGTCGGTCGCCGTGGCCACCGGCCCGAACAGCGCCGAGGATCTGCAGGCCGCCGGGGCCGACGTGGTGCTGGAGGATCTGCACTCGTTCCCGGAGTGGCTGGATTCCTACCTGCGCGCCACCGTGCACTGACCTGCAGCAACCTCAGGCGCGGGTGTCGCGCCGACTCTCCAGGAAGACCCCGATCAGGCCCAGCCCGAGGCCGACGGGCGCGAGCATGGCGGTCAGATTCAGCCACAGCGGCAGGTTGCGCGAGCCGGAGGCGAAAAGGATCACGTCGGCCAGAATGGCCAGAAGTCCTAGGGTGAACACCACCATCCCCAGCTTGGCCAGGGGCGCCGCTTTGGCGCGGTTCTTGTCCCGTCGAATCGTCTGCGGGCTGGTGGTCACCTGCTCAGAGTAGCGACCGCACCCTCACGCTCCGCCTCACCTGCACCCGCCGCTGCGCGGGAGAAAGCCCACACCGTGTCCGTCTCCGCTCTCCCGCACCCACTGCCCGCCGAGCCCGACGCCGCCCCGTGGTGGCGCTCCGCGGTCATCTACCAGATCTATCCGCGATCCTTCGCCGATGCCAACGGCGACGGCATGGGCGACCTGAACGGGGTTCGGGCCCACCTGGACTACCTGCGTGACCTGGGCGTGGACGCGTTGTGGCTGAGCCCGTTCTACCCGTCGCCGCAGGCCGACGCGGGCTACGACGTGTCCGACTACCGCGACGTGGACCCCATCTTCGGCACGTTGGCGGACGCGGTGGCCATGATCGACGAGGCCCATCAGCGCAACCTGCGGGTGATCATCGACATCGTTCCGAATCACACCTCCGACCACCACGCCTGGTTCCAGCAAGCGCTGGCCGCCGCCCCGGGGAGCCGGGAACGGGACCGGTACCTGTTCCGGAACGGCCGCGGTGAGAACGGCGAGCTCCCCCCGAACAACTGGCGCTCGGTGTTCGGCGGACCGGCCTGGCAACGGGTGCCCGACGGGCAGTACTTCCTGCACCTGTTCACCCCGGAGCAACCGGATTTGGACTGGACGAACCCCGAAGTGGTGGCCGAGTTCCAGGACGTGCTCCGGTTCTGGCTGGACCGCGGGGTGGACGGCTTCCGGATCGACGTGGCCCACGGACTGGCCAAGGACCCCGACCTGACCGACCTGCCCGATGGCCCGGAGGGCCTGGTGCTGCGCGCGAGCGACAGCGGCGCCCACCCGCACTGGGACCAGGACGCGGTGCACGAGGTGTACCGGGGCTGGCGCCGGGTGGTCGACGCCTACGCCGGCGACCGGGCTTTCGTGGCCGAGGCCTGGGTGCCGAATCCGGAGCGATTCGCCCTCTACCTGCGACCGGACGAGCTGCACACCGCGTTCAATTTCGATTTCCTGTCCGCGGGCTGGGATGCGGTGAAGTTGCGCGCGGCCATCGACCACACCCTGACCGAGCTGGGCAAGGTCGGCGCGCCGGCCACCTGGGTGCTGTCCAACCACGACGTGGTCCGGCACGTGACCAGGTTCGGCGGGCAGGCCCTGGGACTGGCCCGGGCCCGGGCGGCATCGCTGCTGGAGCTGGCCCTGCCCGGCGGGGCGTACGTCTACCAGGGGGAGGAGCTGGGCCTGGAGGAGATCACCGACATGCCGGACGAGCTCCGCCAGGATCCGGTGTTCTTCCAGACCAACGGGGCGCGGGTGGGCCGGGACGGCTGCCGGGTGCCGCTGCCCTGGTCGGGCAGCGAACCGCCGTTCGGGTTCGGACCGTCCGGCACGCCCTGGCTGCCGCAGCCGGCGAGCTGGGCCGGCCTGACCGCGGCCGCCCAGGACGGCGTGCCCGGATCCACCCTGGAGCTGTACCGGGCCGCCCTGTCGCTGCGACGCTCGCGGACGGCGCTGGGCGACGGCCGGATGGCCTGGATCCCGGGCACCCCGCCGGGGCTGTTGGCGTTCACCCGCGACCCCGGCTTCGCCTGCGTCGTCAATGTCACCGATGACCCACTGCCGCTGCCCGCGGTGCTGGCCGGGGCGTCGGTGCTGCTGGCCAGCACCCCGGGTGCGGTGGCCCAGGGTGAGCTGGCCGGGAATGCGTCCGTGTGGCTGGGCCGCGACCAGTAGGCTGGAAGATCGTGTGTCGAACGCCGGCATCATGAGGATCAGCTCGAGAAAGTACAGGTGGGTGCGGTGCCGACCGGCAGGGTGAAGTGGTACGACACGGACAAGGGGTTCGGGTTCATCGCCCCAGAGGGCGGCGGCGACGACGCTCACGTCCGCTCGTCGGCGCTGCCTGCGGGCGTCACCGGGCTCAAGCCCGGTCAGAAGGTCGAGTTCGACGTGGCCGATGGTCGGCGCGGCCCGCAAGCGTTGCGAGTGGCCGTTCTGGAGGCGCCACCGTCGGTGGTCGCCGCTACCCGCCGTCCGGCCGAAGAGCTGCACGGCCTGGTCGACGACATGATCAAGTTGCTCGAGTCCAAGGCCCTGCCGGAGCTGCGTCGCGGCCGTTACCCGGAGCGGGCCATGGGCGGGCGGATCGCCCAGGTCATGCGGGCCGTCGCCGACGAGCTCGACGCCTAGTCTGCGCAAGCGCGCCCCGAGACCGAGAACCTCAGCCGATCGGGTCGACCTGGGCGGCCCAGGAGTGCTTCCAGCCGTATTCGACGGACCCGTCCTGCGCCTGGAGCAGGATCGGGCCGGCGTTCACCTCGACGTAGACGATCCAGGATCCGACCGGTGGCCGGACCGTGGCCGTCAACTCGCCCGCTCTGAACACTCCGGTCCGGACGTCGGTCAGGTGGGTTCCGTCGGACGTGGTCCGGATGGTGGCGAACCACAGTCCGGAGGCCACGTCGGTGGGCACCTCGACCAGGACCGGGTCGCCCTTGGGCAAGGCCAGAGCGGCCACGTTCTGGGTGTCGATCGGGCAGCTGACCTGGTCCGTGACCGAGACGGTGCACCACTGGATCGGACCCGCAGCCGCCTGGGAGCTGTCGCCGTAGAACGCGACCTCGGGGTGCGGGGCGGTGCAGGCGGTCAGGGTCAGGGCGAGGGCGGCCACACTTGCCGCCAGCAGACGTCTGCTCATCCGATGGAGCCTTTCGGGGTCCGTGGGCGCCGGCCGCCGGCCCGCCGCCCGGAGCGCATGGTCCGGGTCGACGAGGGCGACCCGGGGACGGTCGGGCCGGGCGCGGAATGCAAGCGCGGCAGCAGTGATTTCCCGGCCCGGCGCAGCAGGCATTGCACCAGGCCCAGCGCCAGGATGACGCTGATGGTGGCGAAGCCGATCAGGTAGACGCCGCCCCGGTGGCCGAACCAGACGCCGCCGATGAGCAGGCCGACCACCCCGCCGAACACCCACGCGAGCTGCAGCACGGACTCGCTGCGACCGAACGCGGACGCCCGGCTGACTTCCGGCAGCTGGTGCTGGATGACCGAGTCCAGACACACCTTGGCCAGCGACGACGCCGTCGACCCGACCAGGCCGACGAAGGCCGCGGTGGGCAGCCCGGGGAACAGGGCGGCGATCACCGTGGACACCAGGGTGGCGGCCAGGCAGGTGATCGACAGCACCTCCGGCGCGGCCAGGTTCAGCCGCGCCCCCAGGGCGTTGCCGAGGAAGCCGCCGGCTCCGGCCGCGGCCCCGATGATGCCCAGCAGCAGCAGCTGGGTGAAGGTGCTGTCGGTCCCGGAGGGGTGTTGGTTCTTGATCACGAAGGCCATGAACAGGGCCAGGAACCCGGTCTCTATCCGGATCACCGAGTTCGCCCACAGGGCCACCGTGACCACCAGCGGAAACCCGCCGCGCCGGTTGGTGACGTGCTCGACCGGCACCTCACCCTCGGTCGACTCCACCCAGGCCGGGATGCGCAGGCAGAGCACCCCGCCGGCGACCGCGCAAACGGCGGTGAACCAGAGCGCACCGGGCGAGCCGAACATCTTGAGCATCCCGGCCGCGATCGCGCCGGCCACACCGCCGGCGATCAACCCGAACACGGTCAACCGGGAATTGGTCTTGACCAGGGTGATCTGCTGCGGCAGCACCCGCGGGGTCAGGGCCGCCTTGAGCACCGAGAACGCCTTGGACAGCACCAGCTCGCCGAGCGCGCACGGATAGATGACCCACGGGTTGAACGGGTTGAAGTGCAGGGCCATGAGTACGGCCAGCAGCGCCCGGGCGAAGCTGGACACGGCCAGGGCCATCCGGCGGCCGCGCTCGAGTCGGTCCAGCAGGGGCCCGATCAGCGGGGCGATGAGGGCGAACGGGGCCACCGTGATGAGCAGGTAGAGCAGGACCTTGCCGGTGGAACCGGTATCGGCGAAGAAGATGGTGTTGGCCAGCCCGACCATCATGGCCGCATCTACGGCGTAGTTGCCCATCACCGCGTAGGTCAGGTGGGTGAGCCCGGACTGGTCGGCCCCGTCGGCGCTGGCGGCCCGGCGGAACAGCAGCACGCCGCGGCTGGTCAGTTCCCGACTGCGCAGCGCGGCCACTCGGGTCACCGTCAGCTTGCGCGGGCTGCGCCCGCCCGTGGCCGCCGCGGGATCGACCGGTGCCTTCGTCGTCCGGGCCAACGGTTCCTGGTAGGGCGGCAGGTGCGCGCCCCGTGGGGTCCGGGTGCGCGGCCGGGCCAGTGGCTCGGTGTCGTACTGGTCGTCATAGCTCGTGTCGGCCGTGGGCTCGTCATTGGGGTCCGGGTTCCGGCGCACCGACGACCCGGGCGGCCGGGTCGGTCGGGGCAGCGCCGTGGTCGGGTGGGACAGGTGCTCGACGAACCAGGCCGGGGGCTCGGGATCGGTCTCGTCGGGGCGCGGATCGACCCGGCGCGGCACGCCGCTGCTCGAGCCCGGGCCGGGGCCCGGTGAGCCGCCCGGAGTGGTCACGGGATCATCCTGCCGCACCTCGACCCGACCGCCGCTGATGTGCGGCATCATGGTCTCTCGTGACGTCGACCTCTACTGATTCAGACCTCGTCGAACGCGGCCGGACGGTGCTGACGGGCGAGTTGGGCGGCGCCGACCGGGTGGGCGACTACCTGGAAACGGTGGCCGAGGACGAGGTGACCTCGACCTTGGCCTTCGTCGCCCGGGATCGCGGCTATGCCGGCTGGCGCTGGTCGGTGACCTTCGCCGTCGTCCCCGGCTTCGAGCCGACGGTGAGCGAGGTGGTGCTGCTGCCCGGCCCGGACGCGCTGATCGCGCCGGCCTGGGTGCCGTGGGCCGAGCGGGCCCGTGGCGACGATCTCGGGCCGGGCGACCTGTGGCCGGCCGAGCCGGACGACCCGCGCCTGGTGCCCGGTTACCTGCAGTCAGACGATCCGCAGGTCGAGGCGTTGGCCGTGGAACTCGGGCTGGGGCGGGTGCGGGTGCTGTCCCGTGAGGGGCGTGAGGACGCGGCCGAACGGTGGCACGACGGCCCGTTCGGCCCCGACACCGACATGGCCCGATCGGCACCCGGGCACTGTGGGTCCTGCGGCTTCTATCTGCTGCTGGGCGATTCGCTGGGCGCCGGGTTCGGCGCCTGCGGCAACGAACACTCACCGGCCGACGGCCGGGTGGTCGACGTGGCCTTCGGTTGCGGCGCGCATTCCGACGTGCGGGTGGACACCAGCTATGAGACCGGTGCGTCGATCGTGGACGAGCTGCGCCTGGAGATCTATCCGCATCCGGTTGACTGAGTGAGCGACCCGTTCGACACGGCAGCGCTGCGGGCCGCCGTGCTGGCCGGTTGGGCCGCCTCCGACTTACGTTTTCGTGAGGATGCGAACGCCGAAGAGGCGTTGGCGTTGGGCGGTTACGCAAACCGCGCGCTGATCGAACTGCTCAGCAACGGGCTGGACAGTGCCGTTGCTGCCGGCGTCCAGGCCCGCATCCGGGTGGTCTTCGACGGCGCCGAGTTGCGGGTGGCGAACACCGGGGCGCCGCTGTCCGCGGCCGGAGTGGCCGGGCTGGCCACCCTGCGCGCCTCGGCCAAGCGGGACGAGCAGCAGACGGTCGGGCACTTCGGGGTCGGTTTCACCGCGGTCCGGACGGTCACCGACGCCCCTCGGATCGTGTCCACCTCGGGCGGGGTCGGCTTCGACGCCCGCGCCACCGCGGACGCCGTGGCCGAGCTGGGCTCCGACGCGCTGGACGCCGAGGTCGCCGCTCGGACCGGAACGGTGCCGGCGTTGCGGCTGCCCTGGCCGCTCGATGTGGCCGAGCCCGGCCCGCCGGCGGGGTTCGTCACCGAGGTCCGGCTGCCCATCAGGCCGGACGCGGTGGACGCGGTGCGGGACCAGCTGGCCGGGGCCGGGGAATGGTTGTTCTTCGCGTTGCCCGGGCTGAGCGCTCTGGAAATCGTCGATGAGTCGGGCACCCGGTCCTGGACCCGGGACGACAAGGACGGGACGACCACGATCGGTGCGAGTCGGTTCGCGGTGGTGCACGCGTCCGGTCAACTGCCCGCTGCCCTGCTGGCGGACCGCCCGGTCGAGGAACGGACCCGCACCCGATGGTGGCTGTCCTGGGTGCGGCCGCTGGACGGATCCGCGCACGGGGTGCTCGGCGCCCCCATCCCGACCGACGAACGACTCACCCTGCCGGCCGACCTGTACGGCACCTTCCCGGTGGACGACACCCGGCGCCGGTTGGCCCCGGGTCCGGCGACCGATTTTCTCCTCGCGGCGGCCGGTGACGCCTACGTCGAGCTGGTCGGGGTCACCCCGGCCGGGCAGCGGTGGCGACTTGTTCCGCCCGACGACTTCCCGGCCGGGGTGATCGATGGGACCTTGCGGGCCCACGTGCTCGCGGCCCTCGGATCGGCGCCGGTGCTGCGGACCGTGCTGGACGAGCCGGTCGCTCCGGGCGCGGCGGTGCTGGTCACGGACCTGCCCGAGGAGGCGGCGGCCCTGCTGGTCCAGGCGCTGCCCGGGCTGCTCCGGCCCCCCGACTCGGCCGCCGCCGACCGGGCCCTGCGCCGTCTGGGTGTCCAGGCCGTGCCGTTGGCCCAGGCCGTGCCGACGCTGTCCGGGTTGTCCCGGCCGCCGGAGTTCTGGTGGGAGGTGTACGAAGCGTTGCAGTACGCGCCCACCGACGCGCTTGCCGGATTGCCGGTGCCCCTGGTCGGCGGGGTCCTTCGTCCCGGCCCGCGCGGGGCCCTGCTGCCGCACGATGTCGACGCCGGGCTGCTGGATCGGGTGGCGCAGGAAGTGCCGACCCTGCCCGTGGTCGCTGTCCAGGCGGCCCATCCGCTGCTGGCCCGGCTGGGCGCGACCCCGGCCGATGCGGCCGCGCTGGCCGAGCATCCGGCGTTGCTGGCCCGGTACGCGGGGTTCCGGGCCGACCTCGACGACGACGATCCGGACCCGGAGGAGTTGAACGCGCTGGCCACCCTGGCCCTGGACCTGGTCGTGGCCGGCGGGGTGGCAGTCCCGGGAGTGGTGCTGACCGATGAAGGCGACGAGCCCTGGCCGGCCGAGGAGCTGCTCGCCCCGGATGCGACGTTCGCGGCCGTGCTCGGCGCCGATGCGGATCTGCCGCAGGTGCATGCCCGCTGGTCGCAGGCCTACCACCAGGACGTGCTGGCGGCCGTGGGGGTGCGGGTCGGCCTGCCGGTGATGAGCGTGTCGCCAGACGAGCTGGCCGACCTCCCGGATGGGGTGGACTGGCCGGGGGTGGCCGCGGATCAGGTCACGGTGCTGGCCGACCTCGATCTGATCGGCGATTGGGCCGGATTTCTGGCCCTGCTCGCCGCCGACCGGCGGGCTCGGGAGGCGGTGGCCGACCCGGCCTCGTACTCCAGTTGGTGGTTGCGGCGCTTCGCGCTGGTGTCCGGGCAACCGCTGGGTCATTTCCGGCGGCCCGGCCCGGGTGAACTGGTCGGGCTCTACGACCCGGTGCCACTGGACCTGGATGAGGCGCTGCTGGCCGGGCTGGGGTTGCCGTCGTCGCTGACCGACGCGGCCGCCGACGATGCCGATGAGCTGCTGGCCCGTTACGCCGACCCCGAGCGCACGGTGCCGGCGGTGCACGTGCCGGCCGTGACCGCGGCGGTGGTCGCTGCGCTCCGCGGTGAGCCGGATCGGCCGCTGCCCGACCGGGTGCGCACGCTGGCCGGCGCCGCCGTTCCGGCCGCGGACGCTCTCGTGCTGGACGCCCCGTGGTGGGCGCAGGTGCTCGAGGCCGGGGATCTGGTGCCCGGCGGGGACGATCCCCAGGCCGTCGCGGACGCGTTGGAGCTGGACCCGACCTCTCGGATGCGTGCGGACCCGGTGCCGGCCGGCGAAGCCACCGTGGAGCGCATCGCATCCGCTGCGCTGGCCGTGGAGCCGGTGTCGCTGCAGCTCGGAGTGGGTCTCACGGTCCGATTCCGGGGACGCGAAACACCGGTGCGCTGGTGGTCGGGTCCTCATGGCCTGATCGCCGACGGTTCGCCGCAGGGGGTCGGCCGGGCCGTGGCCTGGGCGGCCGGGCGGTGGGACGATCGGTTCCTGGCCATCGCCGCACTGACCGGGGAGTGGGGCGTCTAGAGCTTTTCATCCAGGGCCATGGCGTTGGCCGAGCGGCGGCCTCGGCGGGCCGCAGACCGTTGCCAGAAGTAGATGGACAGGCCCATGCAGCCGAGTATGCCGCCGGCCAGGCAGGTCCACAGATAGATCATCGCGTCGTGGGCACGCAGCGTCGGGATGAAGAACAGCAGCACCACAAAGGCCAGGAACCAGATGGCGGTGGCCGGAATGACGATGTGGGCGAGATTGGACGGCGCGATCGGCAGCGGCGGCGGAACGTAGTCGACCTGCTCGTCCCCCTGTGCGCTCTCCACGTCCACAGGTTAGGCGCCGCGGGCCGCTGGGATGCCCTAGCCTTCCCCCATGCCGGACATTGCCCCGTTGGCGAACGAGTTACGGCTGGCCATTCACCGGATGACCCGCCGGTTACGTCAGGAACAGCCGGAAGAAGACATGACCCTGACCCAGTTGTCGGCGCTGGCCATCATCTGGCGGGAGGGCCCGCTGTCAGCGGGCGAGCTGGCCACCCGGGAGCGGGTCCGGCCACCGTCGATCACCCGGGTCGTCGACGGGTTGGAAGCTGCCGGCGTGGTGCGGCGGAACCAGAACCCGGCCGACTTCCGTCAAGTGCTGCTGGAGATCACCCCGCTGGGCGCGCAGCGGATGGACAGCTACGTCCGGGCCCGGGAGGCCTGGCTGGCGCAGCAGCTGCTCACCTTGTCGGCCAAGGACCGTGATCTGCTGGCGCGCGCCGCAGCCCTGCTCGACGAGTTGGCCGGTCGCTGAGCCTGATCGAGATCGACGACCCGGCTGATCCACGCCTGGCCGACTTCGTCGATCTCAAGCGGGCCGACCGGAGACCCGATCGACCCGGCGGCCGAGGATTGGTGCTGGCCGAGGGCGTGCTGGTGGTTCAGCGCCTGTTGGAGTCGGCCTATCCGGTGCGGGCCATGCTCGGCGTGCGGCGCCGTTACGACGAACTCAGCGAAGTGGGTGGCATCGACGCGCCCTGCTATGTGGCCGACCCGCAGGTGATGGCCGAGGTCATCGGCTTCCACCTCAACCGGGGGCTGCTGGCCAGCGCCGACCGGGTGCTCTTTCCGCCGGCTCCGGAGATGGTGCGCACGGCGCGGACGGTGGCCCTGTTGGAGGGGGTCGGCGACCACGAGAACCTGGGCGCGCTGTTCCGCAACGCCGCCGCGCTCGGGATCGACGCGGTGCTGCTGGGTCCGGGCTGCGCCGACCCGCTCTACCGGCGCAGCGTCCGGGTGTCGATGGGGCACGTGCTCCTGGTGCCGTTCGCCACGGTGGACGGCCCGATCGAGACCGCCGTGGCCGGCTTGCGGTCGGCCGGGTTCACCGTGGCCGCGCTGACTCCGGCCACCGACGCGATACCGCTGGCCCAGGCGGGGCTGGCCGGCGCGAAGGTAGCGGTGCTGCTCGGATCCGAGGGGCCGGGCCTGACCGAGGCGGCGCTACGGAGCGCCGACCTGCGCGTTCGGATCCCGATGGCGGCGGGCGTGGACTCGCTCAACGTGGCCACCGCGGCCGCGATCGCCTTCGCCGCCCTCTGAACCCCTCCCCGAATCAGGCGTGGAAATAGCCGAACAGGTCCACGATCACGTTGCTGGTACCGGCCGACCCATTGGCCAGCACGATCGCGCCGTCCCGGCCGACCGGCACGGTGGACAGATTGGCCACGGTCTGCTGCGGGGTGAAGTTCACGTTGGACACGCCCGGCAGGTTGATCCCGGTCGGGACGCGGTCAGATGGCCGGCCGCGGTCGGCCCGGTCACCGTCAGGTTGGCCACCACCGCGCCGGCCGCCGGTGCCGACCCGGACACCCGCAGCGCCTGTCCGGCCACCGGGCCGAGCGGCGCACCGGTCTGCCGGGTGTCCAGCAGGCGGGTGGGCGCCACGGCTACGAACGTGCCGGCCATGGTCCCGGTACCCGGCAGGTAGAACCCCTCGAGGTCGACCAACAACTGGGTCGAGCCGCTCGAGTTGTTGGCCAAGCTCACGGCACCACCGTTCAAGGGCACGGTGACCAGGTTGGGTACGGTCTGACCGGCCACGAAGTTGAGGTTGGAGGCGCTCGACCGGGTGGCATAGGGATAGACCGACACGTTGCCGGACCTGGTCGGGGACACGGCGGTGACGTTCAGAACTACGGCCGCGGCGTTGGTCGGGACGCCGGTGCTGCCGCCGAAGACCACCACTCTGACGCCGGTGGCGGGGACGGCACCGCCCTGGGAACGGGTATCGAGCAGGCGCTGGGGATTCAACGGGTGATAGCTCCCGCTGACGCTGGGGGTTCCGCCCACGTAGTAGCCCTGTACGTCGGCCAGCAGCTGGGTCGTGCCGGCGGAGTTGTTGGCCAGAGTGACCGCACCGCTGTTCAGCGGCACCGTGACCAGGTTGGCCACCGTCTGACCGGGCCCGAAGTTCAGGTTCGAGGCCTGCGGCCGATGGGTGCCGTACGGATAGACGGAGATGTTGCCGGCCGCCGTGGGGGAGACGGCGGTGACGTTGAGGACAACAGCCGCGGCGTTCGCGGGAACACCGGCGCGGCCGGCCACGGTCAACGTGTACGTGCCGGTCGGTGACACGCGGCTCGGCCGGGTGTCGAGCAGCCGGGTCGGGCTCACCGCCACATACGCTCCGGCCACCGTCGGCACGGTCGGCGTGGCCGGGAATCCGACCCCCTTGGCCTGTGCGCCGTGGACATCCTGGCTGGTCACATCGATGTCGATGCCGCCGGTGATCCCGCAGGCGGGTTGGCTGACCGCGGTCTGCCGGACCACGAAGCCGGCCGCGGCCTGGGGCGCCTGCGATGAGGCCGAACGCCAGAACACCGACACCGGCAGCGCGCTGACCTGGGCCGCGGACAGGATCTGCGGCTCACCCACGTAGACGCCCGGCGTGTAGCCCGCGGCTCTGATCGCGTTGGCCCAGTTGGTGACCCATTGGATCGCCGTGGCTGCGGTGGAGTTGGTGTTGTTCTCCAGGTTCAGGAAGATCTGCGACCCGCGGGGATAACCGACTCCCTGGGCGCTCGTAATGGCCTGGTTCGCGCGCACGGTGCCATTGGCCGCGGAGGGCCATGAAGGCTGGTAGTAGCCCTGGAACGGCAGGATGTCCATACCTCCGGCGGCCGCTGCCTGGTACTCAGCCGCCCAACCGGTGGTGGCCACGTTGACCAGGTCAAACGAGTACCCGGCGGCACTCAGGCAGGCGATCTGCGCCGGGGTCTCCACGTTCAGGCTGTCGAAACCCTTCAGCCCGGGAGTCACGTTGAGTTGCGCCCCCGCCGGGGTGGCGGCCTCCGCCGGTGCGGCGACGGCCAACGTTCCGACCAGCATCACCCCGAGAATCATGGCCAGCTCGCGTGCCCGCATCTGTCGTACTCCTGTCGTGCCGGGTAAGGCACAGCCACTTCGGCGCACCGGAGATACTGGACGCATGACCGATGCGCCCGTTGTCCCGGCCACCGGAGCGAATTCTCACACGGACCCGCCCACCGAGCCCGACCTGCCGATCGTCGACCCGGTGCAGGCCGATCCGGGGCGGGAACCGCGCGACTGGGCCTGGGTCGAGGAATGGCGGGAGTCGGGGGAGGCGGTGCCCTGGGGGCTGGGCGTGACGGTGGCCATCTTCACCGCCGTCCTGGTGGGCAGCGCTGTTTTCGTGGTGTCCCAGGGACTGTCCGATCGGCCGGTGATCGCCGTGATCGTCAACCTGGCGGTGGCCGGCGGGGTGGCCCCGGCCATCTGGTTGTCCCGGGGCCTGCCGGTGCTGCGCTGGATCGCGTTCGGCGCGGTCCTGGGCATCGTGGGCGCGTGGGCATCCGCACTGCTCTTCCTCGTCTGACCTCAGCCGGGCTCTGACCTCAGCCGGTGATCGGGAGCCGGGCCGCGCCGATGACCCCCAGGGCCCGGCGGGCGCGATCCAGTACGGGTTCGGCCACCGCGCTCGCCCGGGCCGCCCCGACCAGGAGACGACCGGCCAGCTCGTCCGGGTCGGCCATGAGTTCGTCGTGTCGCCGCCGCAGGGGTTCCAGCTCGGCCACCACGACGTCGGCGCAGAGGTTCTTGACCTCGCCGTAGCCGCGGCAGTCGGCCAGCACCTGCGCCGGACCGCGGCCGGTCAACGCGGAGACGATCTCGGCCAGGGCGGCCAGGCCGGGTTTGCCCTCCGGGTCGTAGCGCAGCTCACCGTCGCCATCGGTGACCGCCCGGCGGATCTTGCGCCGGATGGTGTCGGGGTTGTCGAGTAACCGGATCACCCCGGGTGCGTCGTCGGGCGCCGATTTACTCATTTTCCGAGAGGGGTCGGCCAGGTCCCTGACCCGGGTGGTGAGCGCCTCGGGCAGTAACTCGGGGACGACGAAGGTCGAACCGTGGAGCGCATTGAAGCGTTGGGCCAGGACGCGGGCCAGTTCCACGTGCTGGGACTGGTCGCCACCGACGGGCACCCCGGTCGCCTCGTAGAGCAGGATGTCGGCGGCCATCAGGCACGGATAGGTGAACAACGACGCCCGGGTGCCCGGCCGGCCGCCCTTCTCCTTGAACTGGATCATCCGGTTCAGCTCACCCACGTGCGCGGTGCATTCGAGCAGGTAGCCGAGCTCGACGTGAGCGCGCACATCGGATTGCACGAACACCGTGGACCGCTCCGGATCGAGGCCGGCGGCGAAGAACAGCGCGGCGGTGGACAGGGTGCGGGTGCGCAGAACGTCCGGCCGCTGTTCGGTGGTCAGGGCATGCAGGTTGGCCACGAAGTAGAAACCCTCGACGTCGGGATCCGCCTGGCGGTCCCGGAAGCGCCGGAGCGCACCCAGGTAGTTGCCCAGGGTGAGACGGCCGGAGGGGGTGATGCCGGACAGTTCACGAGACACGTCGGTCACGGTGATCTCCTACGGAGTCGGGCCCGCCCGTTCGACCGCGGAGACACCACAGCCGCCCGAACGGGCGGCTGGGAAAGGGTGCGCCTGGGATGCGCCGGTCAGCCGTCCGTCAGGACGGCCACCACTGGCTGCGCGCAGTGCTCAGGCGGGAACCCACCACCAGGACGGTACTCAGACCAGCGAGTCCCGCCAAGCCGAATGCAGTGCGGCGAAGGCTCCGCCCTCGGTGAGCAGGTCGGCCGGCGAGCCGTCCTCGACGATCCGGCCGGCGTCGACCACGAGCACCCGGTCCGCAATGGCCACGGTGGACAGCCGGTGCGCGATGATCAGCGCGGTCCGGCCGTGCAGCACGGTGCCCAGGGCGCGCTGCACGGCCCGCTCGGACGAGATGTCCAGCGACGCGGTCGCCTCGTCCAGGATCAGCACCGCCGGGTTGGCCAGGAAGGCCCGGGCGAAAGCCACCAGCTGCCGTTGCCCGGCCGACAAACGGCCGCCGCGCTTGCGCACGTCGGTGTCGAAGCCCTGCGGCAGGGCCCGGATGAAGGGGCCCGCGCCGATGGCGTCGGCCGCGGCCTCGATCTCGGCCCGGGTCGCCGTGGGCTCGCCCAGGGCGATGTTGTCGGCCACCGAACCGGAGAACAGGAACGACTCCTGGGTGACCATGACGATCCCACGGCGCAGGTCCGGCAGGGCCAGCCGGGACACGTCGGACCCGTCGAGGGTGACCCGGCCGGTGGTCGGGTCGTAGAACCGGGCCAACACCTTGGCCAAGGTCGACTTTCCGGCTCCGGTCGCGCCGACCAGGGCCACCGTCTGACCGGCGGGAATGTCCAGATCAAAGGGTGGGAGCACCGGCCGGTCCGAGTGATAACCGAAGGAGACCCTGTGGAACCGGACGGCGCCGGCGGGGGCGGCAGCCAAGGGTTCCGGCGCGTCCGGTTCCGGCACCGACGGCTCCTCCTCGAGCAGGCCGGACAGCTTCTCCAGGGCGGCCGCGGCCGACTGGTAGGAGTTGTAGAACATGGCCAGCTCATCCAGCGGGTCGTACATGCGCCGCACATAGAGCAGGAACGCGGCCAGCACGCCGATCTCGGCGTGGCCGGTGATCACCTGTGCTGCGCCGGCGATCATGACCACCGTCAGGGACACGTTGCCGACCATCCGCACGGCCGGCGTGTAGTGCGCCACCGAGCGAAAGATGTCGACGTTGGCCTCCGCGTTCGACTGGTTGAACCCGTCGAAAATGGTCTCGTTGCGGGCCTCCCGCCGGAAGGTCAACACCGCCCGCAGCCCGTTCATGGTCTCGGTGAACTGCACGATGAGGGCCGCGATGGCCGAGCGGCTACGCCGGTAGATGACCGTCGACCTGGTCTGGAACCTGCGGGTCAGCACCGCGATGGGCAGGAAGGAAAGTAGCGCGATCAGCCCGAGCGACCAGTCCAGGACCAAGATGGCGACGACCGTGATGAGCACCGACAGCACCCCGGAGAGGAGCCCGATCAGCCCCTCCTCGGTCAGCTCACCCAGGGTCTCCAGATCACTGGTCAACCGAGCGATCACCCGTCCGGAGGTGTAGCGCTCGTGGAACGACAGGGACAGCCGCTGGGCGTGGTCGAACACCTGCTCGCGCAACTCGTACAGAACGGACTGGGAGGCCTTGGCCATCAGCTTGACGAAGGCCGCCTTACCAACGGCGTTCACGCCCGCCGCCACCAGGTAGCCGAGCACGGTGAAGATCAGTGGCCCGCCGTCGTGCCTGGTCAGCGCGGGCACAGCGGTGTCGATTCCGTACGCCACCAGCAGCGGCCCGGCCAGATAGGCCAGCTCACTGACGACCACGGCCACCGCGGCCAGCGTCAGCGTGGCCCGCACCGGCCGGATCAGCCCGGCCAGCA
The DNA here is from genome assembly GCA_965277905.1 of Nakamurella sp. Taxonomy (GTDB): domain Bacteria; phylum Actinomycetota; class Actinomycetes; order Mycobacteriales; family Nakamurellaceae; genus Nakamurella. The sequence goes on along the minus strand of CBDIDW010000006.1, from coordinate 1,049,418 downwards.
GCCGGCGCGACCGACGAGCCAGCCGCAGCCCCACGTCGGCGGAGACCTGCTCCATGTCTTCGGCAGCGACGCCCTGCCAGGATGCCTGCGTCGTGGTCACGACCATTCCTCGCTCGAGAGCAGGGCCCGGTAGGCGGGCATGGTTGCCAACAACGCGGTGTGGGTGCCGGACGCGACGATCCGGCCGTCAGCCAGCATCGCGACCCGGTCGGCCAGCAGCACGGTCGACGCTCGGTGGGCGACCACCAGGGCCGTGGTTCCGGCCAGCACCGACCGCAGGGCCCGCTCCACTTGCGCCTCGGTGTGGATGTCCAGTGCGGACAGCGGATCGTCGAGCACCAACACCTCGGGCCCGCCCAGCACCGCCCGGGCCAGGGCCAGCCGCTGTCGCTGGCCGCCGGACAGGGACAGACCCTGCTCGCCGATCCGGGTGTCCAGTCCCCAGGGCAGGTCGTACACAAAACTCGCCTGGGCGACTGCGATCGCACTCTCGACGTCGGACTCACTGCCGTCCCGGCCGAGCAGGATGTTCTCCCGGACCGACGCCGAGAACAGCGTGGGTTCCTCGAAGGCCACCGACACCCGGGACCTCAGCACGGCCAAATCCAGCTCGCTCACGTCGATGCCGTCGAGCAGGATCTGGCCCCCGGTGACGTCGTAGAGCCGGTTCACCAGTGAGGTCACCAGGGTCTTGCCGGAGCCGGTGGCACCGACCAGGGCGACCGTCTCGCCCGGCCGTAACTCCAGGTCGAATCCGCTGAGCAGGTCGCGGTCGGCGTCGCCGAACCGAAACCGCACGTCCCGGAACTGCAGGTGTCCGGTCCGGCCGGTCGGCGCGATCGGATCGTCGGGCGAGGCCAGAGTGACCGGGGTGTCCATCACCTCGAAAAACCGCTGGCTGGCCGACGCGGTGTCGTTGGCCTGAGCCAACAGCCAACCGATTGATTCGATCGGCCAGCGCAGGCCCATGGCCACGCCGAAGAATCCGACCAGCGCGCCCGCGGACAGCGACCCGTGCGTGACCTGAACGATGCCCAGCAGCAGGGCCGTGCCGAGCGCGATCTCCGGCAGCACGATCACGGCCGGCCACAACCAGGCAATGACCGAAGCCTTGCCGAGTTCGGTGGCGCGAAGGTCGAGCGCCTGCCGTCGGAAGTGTCGGCTCAGGTGGGCGCTGCGGCCGAACGCCTTGAGAATGCGGATACCCAGGATCGATTCCTCGACCGTGGTGGCCAGGTCGCCGACCTGATCCTGGGAGCGCCGGGCCAGGACCCGGTAGCGGGACTCGAACCAGACGCACACGGCGACCAAGGGGACGGCACACGCCGTGACGATGAGCCCCGGCCATGGCGCCATGACAAGCAGCACGACCAGGCCGACCGACAGCGTGGACAGATTGACGAACAGGAAGACGAGACCGAAGCCCAGGAATCGGCGGACGGTGGACACGTCGGACGTGGCTCGGGACAGCAGCTGGCCGGCCGGCCATCGGTCGTGGAAGGACACCGGCAGGCGTTGCAGATGGGCGTAGATCGCGGCCCGCATCTGCGCCTCGACCCGGGTGATGGGGCGGGCGATCAGAATGCGGCGCACATAGAACAGCGCACTCTCCAGCACGCCCAGGACCAGCAGCAACGCACCCGGCCACCAGAGCGAGGCCAGCGAGTGGCGGGCGATCGGACCGTTGACGATCCAGGCGATGACAATGGGGAAGGCCAGTCCGCACAGCGAACCGAGGATCGCGCACACGGCCGAGAGAGCGATGCTGCCGGACACCGGCCGCACCCAGGGCCAGAGCCGACGCAACGACCCCAACCCCGCTGTGACCGGTGGCGCCGGGGTCTGGGCGGGTGCATCGGAGCTCGTGGGCGGGCTCAAGGTCGTGGTCATGGCATGAGCCAGGGTAGGACCGGCGACCGACACTGCCCCACTCGTTTTCACCGCGGGCGGGATTCCCGCAGATGGGGCTACTTCCCGGTGGCGCGGGTGCCCAGCAGCACGTCTTCCCAGGACGGCATCACGGGCCGGTTGCCCTTGCGAGAGGAGGACGTCCGGGGCGCTGGGGTCGGGCGGGCGATCTCGGAGGTCGGATGGCCGGGGGTGGTGGCCGGGCCGCCGTCGGTGCCGGTCAGGACCGCGGGCAGGTGGACGCGCGCGCCCGCCCGCTCGTCGGTCACCGTCTCCTCGACGGACTGGGCCGTTGTCTCGGTCTCCGTCGAAGCTTTGCCCCGCTCGGCCCGGGCCGCGGGCGCCGGTTCCTCGGCGACCTCACGCAGCGGCCGCGCCCGCAGGGCCGGGTCGACGATGTCGGCGGCGTTCTCGTCCCGGGCGGTCAGCGTGCCGCCGGCCGGACCGGGGTGGAACGTCCACTGGGCCCGGTTCAGGCTGCGACCCATGTGCCAGGTCAGCAACAGGACCCAGCCGGCGTCGTCCCGATAGGCGTCCCAGTTGACGTCACCGTCGTGACCGCGGGCGGCCAGGTTGGCGGTCACTGCTTCCTCGACCGAGACCGAGCCGTGGATCCCGTCGATGGTCGGGCGGGCGTGCCGAGCCTTGTCGGCGATGCTCGAGCGCTCCAGCAGCACCGGGTGGGCGAATCGTTCGATGCGCCGGAGCGAGGTACCGGCGATCGCGGCGACCTGCTCGACCGTGGCGCCGGCCCGGATCCGGGCCTGGATCTCCCGCGGCGAAAGCTGCGAATCGCCGTCGAGCTCGAGCTGCTCGCCGAACCGGCTCAGCTCACCCCGGGCCGCCGCTCGCAGCCGGTCGTCCCGGGCGAGCAGGAATCGTTCGCCGGAAGTCGGGTCCTCGCAGACGAGCTCCCGGCCGCTGTCCGCCAGCCCCACCAATCGCACCGCGCGCATGGCCGCTCCCTACCTCATGAATCACAAGCGTGTGATTCAGAGGGTATCGGCTCCCCGGCGAGGCTGGTTCTTCGGCACGCCGCCCGGTCTACAGGCGCTCGACCACGTAGTCGACGCAAGCGATCAGCGCGCTCACGTCGTCCGGCTCGACCGCCGGGAACATCCCGATCCGGAGTTGGTTGCGGCCCAGCTTGCGGTACGGCTCGGTATCGACGATTCCGTTGGCGCGCAACACCTTCGCGACTTCCGCCGCATTCACCGTGTCGGCGAAGTCGATGGTTCCGACGACCTGGGACCGCAGTTCCGGCCGAGTCACGAACGGCGTCGCGAACGCGGACTTCTCGGCCCACTGATAGAGCCGGGAAGAGGAATCGGCGGTCCGTCCGGTGGCCCACTCGAGTCCACCTCGAGAGTTGAGCCAATCGAGCTGGTCGACCAACAGGAAAAGGGTGGCCACGGCCGGGGTGTTGAGCGTCTGGTCCTTGGTCGAGTTGTCCAGCGCGGTGGCCACCGACAGGAACTCGGGAATCCAGCGCCCGCTCCCGGCGATCTCCGCGATCCGGTCCTGGGCGGCCGGGGAGGCCAACGCGATCCACAAGCCACCGTCCGAGCCGAAGACCTTCTGCGGGGCGAAGTAGTACACGTCGGCCTGGGCGATGTCGACCGGGAGTCCGCCGGCGCCGGAGGTGGCGTCGATGAGCACGAGCTGGTCGTCGGTAGCGCTTTCCGGCCGCTTGACCTGGGTGGCCACGCCGGTCGAGGTCTCGTTGTGGGCCCAGGCGTACACATCGACGTCGTCCTGGAAGACGGCCTCGGGGGCGTCGCCCGGGTCGGTCTTGATCACGGTCGGGTCGTCCAGGAAGGGCGCGCCCTTGGTCACGGTGGCGAATTTCGCCGAGAACTCGCCAAAGGTCAGATGCTGGGCCTTGCGACGGACCAGCGAGAAGGCGGCCGCGTCCCAGAAGGCGGTGGTGCCGCCGTTGCCCAGGATGACCTGCCAGCCCTCGGGCAGCCCGAAGAGTTCGGTCATGCCCGACCGCACTCGCCCGACCAGCGATTTCACCGCCTTCTGCCGGTGCGACGTGCCCAGGTAGTGCGACCCGCTCGCGGCCAGCGCGGCCAGAGCTTCCGGGCGGACCTTGGAGGGTCCGCAGCCGAACCGGCCGTCGCTGGGCTTGAGCCCGTCGGGCAGAACGAGTGAGGTGGAGGTGGCGGCAGCAGTCATCGCGAACTCTTCTGACGGGGTCCCGGGCGTTCCCGGCGGGCGGGTTCATCCTGCCACCGGCGATGCCCTGGTCCGTGCGGGCCGCATTCACACCTTCAGGTGGGACCCTCGTCGTGTGGGCGCGCCGTTTCGCAGGACGTCGATGGCGGCCCGGTGAGTTCGATGCTGATTCCGCCGCAGGACAACGCGGTGCTGGCGGCGTTACTCCGTCGACGCGACACCGGGGGGCGTGCCGACGGGCATCGGATCGCGTTGGTCATCGCGGGCGGCGGGATGCGCGGCGCCTATGCCGGCGGGATGGCTCATGCCCTCAGTGATGCCGGGTTGGCGGGCGAATTCGACGTCGTGTACGGCAGCTCGGCCGGCGCCTACATCGGTGCGGCCCTCCTCGTCGGCCACGGTGAGGGCGCTGCGAGGATCTTTTTCGAGGACATGGCCAGCCCGGCTTTCATCGACCTGCGGCGCCTGCGTCGTCGGCGCCACGTGGTCTCGCTGGACCATTTGATCGACCACATCCTGGTCGAGACGAAGCCTCTGCCGTGGGGACTGCTCAGCGAGTTGCCCGTCCCGCTCCACGTGGTTCGCCACGGCGGTGGACGACATGAGCGGACATGTGCTTCAGCCGCGCACGGCCGCCGAGTGGCGGCTCGCCATGCGGGCCACCTCGTCGATCCCGTTTCTCGCGGGCAAACCGGTGGACCTGCACGGCCGCCGCTGGATCGACGGGTCGGTGTCGGAACCGGTGCCGCTGCTGCGAGCGTTGGAGGACGGCAGTACGCATGTGCTGGTGTTGATGAACCGGGATGTCCGGCAGGTCCGCCGCATCGACCCGAGCCGCAGGCCCGCTCTGTGGATGCGGGGCGTCGAGCAGCTCGTTCCCGGTCTGGGCGCAATCGCCCAGGGAGGTCGACGGCTCGAACCGATCCTGCAGATCCTCGGCGACCCCGAGCATCCCAGCCGCGCCCAGCGCCACGTGTGGGTGGCAGCTCCGGACCGTGATGCCGGGGTGCGGGGATTGACCACCGATCCCGAAAGGTGGAGCTGGCGACCAGAGTCGGTTACGCCCACCTCACCGCTGCCCTGCACCGAGCTGCCCGGTCGCTGGGCTGACCGCGCGGCCGAGGTTTACAGGTCGAGCCACTCGCCGTCGAGAATCCGGGACATCACTCCGGTCGCAGTGCCTGGCAGCAACGTCGCCGCGGCGAAGTCTGCGGCCAGGCGGCCGAATGTCCGATGGTGGGCAAGCATGGCGTGTTTGCCGCCGACGATGCGAACAAAGCCCACGACACCGGTGGCCGCCAATCGGCGGGCCACCGATTCCGCGTTGGTCAGCGAAGCGATGCGGTCCTTGGTGCCGTGCACGAAGAGGATGCGGCGGCCGGTGACGTCGCCGCCCTCCTGCGGGTAGACCCAGGGGGCGAGCGCGACCACACTCACGACGCCCGGTGACCCGGCGGCCAGCAGCGCGGCCCGGCCGCCGAGGGAATGCCCGACCAAACAGATGGGCAGGTCACCGAACCGAGTCCTGCATTGGTCCATGGCCCAGTGCGCGTCCTGGACCGGGGTATGGCTGGCATCCCAACCCCGGACCGAGTTCAGCAGCCGGAACACGGCGACCCGGCCGCGCGTCGTCCGGGCGATACGGGCCGCGATGGGGATCATCCGGAGCACGGACAACTGCGAGGGGCTGACCATCATCCGGCCGCGTCGAGCGCCTCCACCGTGCAGCACCACCACCACGCCCGCGGGTTGGTCGGGGGCGGCGACCTCGATCAATCTCGACTGGACCTCCACCGACCGCCCCCCATCATCTCGTCACGGCTGCCGGACGGCCCGCACGACGATGTTGTCCTGATAGGACTTCGCCACCGAGTCGAACGCCCCCCCGCAGCTGATGAGCAACAGCTGCTCGACGTCGGTCGGTGCGAACAACGAGGGTGGCAGCCCGGTCGCCTTGTCGAAGGACTTGCGAGCCTCGACGGTGTAGCTGAGCGTCGTATGGTCCGACGTCTCGATCCGGATGGTGGCGCCCGCGTTCAGATCGGACAGGCGGAACAGGGCGCCGACGCCGAGCGCGGCCGAATCGACATGACCATCGATGACGATGGGTCCGCGGCCGGATCCGGGTCGCGCGCTGGCCGACCACCAACCCACCGTGGTCGGCTGCTCGGGCACGACCAGGACGCCGTCGGCCGAGACAACCGGCTCGACCGGTGCGGATACCGACTGTGCCGGGATGTCCAGCCGCATCGGCAACGAGATGCCCACCGCGGCAGGGCTGGTGGGAGGCTTGCCGGTGGATGGGGTCGGTCGGGCGGAGACGCTGGGCCGACGCGTCGGCACAGGGGTCGACCGGGTCAGTGCCGTTGACGGCGCCGGATTCGCGGGCAGCACGGTGGTGGACGCAGTCACTCCGGTGGTCGGCGTCGGCCGGGCGTCGGCCGATGCAGGCAGTGCCGCTGCCGAAAACGTGCCGAAGTCGGCGGGGGCGTGGCGATCTCGCAGGAGGCTGATTCCGCTGATGGCGGCGAGCAGTAGTCCGGCCGTGACAATCGCGACGGGCCATGCCCGGCCGGCGTGCGGGTGACGCACGCCGGCTCGGTCATCGCGACGCGTCAGGGATGCACCCGCCGGCGACGGATCAACACCGTGGTGGCGGCCCCGACCAACAACAGGCCCAGGCCGACGCCGAGAACCTGTAGTGCGATCGCGCCCGCAGTGGTCGGAGCGGCCAGACCGCCCGTGCCCGCCGGGGCCGAACCGGGAACGCTCCCGCCCAGCGTCGTCAGCAGGTCGTCGGCCATCTTCAGGTGCATCTGGGCGACCGGCAGATAGCCGTTGGCATACGTGATCAGCGCGCTGTTCTGGCCCGATGACAGCTCGGCGTTGGTGTCGCCGATCGACAGGTTGTGTCCGACCACCTGCACCTGGGCGTAGGTCAGGTCGAACTGATCGGCGGCGACGGAGGAGAGCTTGGCGGCGTCGCTCTGCTGGTCGGCGTTCGGCGCATCGGGCAGGGTGAATCCGACCCCGGCGGCCACCACCTTGAGCTTGGCCAGGGCGTCCTGGTGGTCGGCTGTTGTCTTGGTGGCCACTTCCTTGACCTGGGCGGACGAGGACCGCTGCAGGGCGATCTGGCCGATGGTGATTTCGGCCAGATCCGTCTGGGCGTTCTTGGTCATGAAGGTCTGATCTTGATCGTTCGCCGTGGTGGCGGCGAAAGCCGTGGACGGCCCGAGGAGCATCAATCCGAAACCGGCGACAACAGCGGGGAGCAGTAGCAACTTCTTCATTTCCGAACCTCACTAGGTTCCACGAACGGGTTGACCCGTCGTCACGATGGACGCCTTGGCTCGACGTCACCGCTGCGAATTCCCGGTCGTCGTGCCACGCAAACGCCGTCGACCACCGCGGATGTCGAGGCATGTGGAACGCGTAACACCGCTCCCGGCATCGGAACGGGCGGGCGTAGGTTCGCCGGGTGACTACGTCCTTCGACCCGGCCCGACTCGCGGCCATGCGGGCCGAGTACTCCAGCGTCGGGTTGGACGAATCAGAGGTCGCCGACACGTGGTGGGAGCAGTTCGGGCGGTGGTTCGACCAGGCGGTCGACGGAGGCGTCGTCGAGCCGAACGCGATGGTGGTGGCCACCGCGAACGCGGACGGCGTGCCCGCGGCCCGCACCGTGCTGGCCAAGGGGATCGACGAGCGGGGCGTGGTCTTCTACACCAACTACGAATCGGCCAAGAGCCAAGACCTGGACGAAAATCCCAATGCTGCAGTCACTTTCCCCTGGTATCAGCTGCAGCGCCAGATCCACCTGCGCGGGCCGGTGGTCAAGGTCGAGCCGGCCGAGACCGCGGCCTACTGGGTGCAGCGCCCGCGCAATTCCCGGCTGGGCGCCTGGGCCAGCCCACAGTCGCAGGTCGTGGCGGATCGGGCCGAGCTGGACGCGCAGCAGGCCGCGATGGCCGAGCGGTTTCCTGACGACATTCCGGTGCCTCCGCACTGGGGTGGCTGGCGGCTGAGCCCGGTCACCGTCGAGTTCTGGCAGGGCCGCACCGCCCGCATGCATGACCGCATCCGGTACCGCTTGGCCGGGGACAGCTGGGTCGTCCAGCGGCTGGCCCCGTGAGTGAGCGCACGAGCGCACCGTCAGGGCTGAAGCACAAGTGACCGTTCCCTCGGATGCGCCGACCCCGGGGGAACGCACCAGCCTGCTGAGCAAGATCCTGCCGGACACCCGGCCGCTGCGCTTCGCCCCCTACCGCCGGCTGTTCCTGGCCCAGATCGCGACGGTCGTCGGGGCCCAGCTGACGGCGGTGGCGGTGCAGCAACAGATCTTCGACCTGACCGGCAGCTCGGCCTGGGTGGGAATCGCCTCCGTGGTGGCCCTGGTCCCACTGATCGTGTTCGGCCTGCTCGGCGGGGCCTTGGCGGACACCTACGACCGGCGCACCGTTCTGGCGATCACCTCGACCGGAATCGCGCTGACCAGCGTGGGACTGTGGATCGCGGCCGCCGGTCACATCGGATCGATCTGGGTCGTGATGGTGCTGCTGGCCCTGCAGCAGGGCATGTTCGGGGTCAACCAGCCCACCCGCAGCGCCATCCTGCCGCGCATCGTGCCCGCGGACCTGGTGCCGTCGGCGAACGCGCTGAACATGACCGTGTTCTCGGTCGGGGTCATCATCGGACCGGTGCTGGCCGGCATTCTCATCCCCACCGTCGGGCTGCCCTGGCTGTACTTCATCGACGCCTGCACCCTGTCCGGAGTGCTGTATTCGGTGATCCGGCTGCCCCGGATCCCGCCGGCCGGGGCCGGCCGCGGCCGGGCCAAGGTCAGTGAGGGTCTGAACTACCTGCGCACCAGCCCGCTGCTGCTGATGACCTTCGTGGTCGACATCATCGCCATGGTCTTCGGAATGCCGCGGGCGCTGTTCCCGCAGATGGCCGAGCAGACCTTCGGTGGCCCGCCGGGGGGCGGATCCGCCCTGGGCCTGCTCAACGCCGGTCTGGCCATCGGTTCGTTGCTCGGCGGGTTCACCGGCGGTTGGATCCGCCGGATTCACCGTCAGGGCATCGCCATCTTGATCGCCATCGTGGTCTGGGGCCTGTCCATGACCGCCTTCGGTGCGACCTCGATGATCTGGCTGGCGGTGATCTATCTGGCCATCGGCGGCTGGGCCGATCTCGTCTCGGCCGTCTACCGGTCGACGATTCTGCAGGTCGCCGCCACGGACGAGATGCGCGGCCGGCTGCAGGGCGTGTTCACCGTGGTGGTGGCGGGCGGCCCGCGGTTGGCCGACCTGGTCCACGGGGTGGCCGCCTCGCTGACCTCGCCGGCCATCGCGGTGGTGGGCGGGGGTCTGCTGTGCGTGGTGCTGACCGTGGTCGCGGGCTGGTGGGGACGATCTCTGCGCGACTATGACAGCCGATCTGCCCCTGCAGTCATCGTGGGTCCGGCAGAATCCTCGACATGACCGCTGACCCGTACGGGATCAAAGCGCCGTCGGCCAACCCCGACCCGCTGGCGCCGACGCCGGGTCCACTGGACTCCCCGGGCTACGCCACCTACGACCCGCTGACCGGAGCGCCGCTGTCAACGCCACCACCGGCGCCGTTGCCCTACTCGGCCGGACCGATGTCGGCCCCGATGCCTTACACCGCGCCGCCGCCGGCGTATCCCCAGGCCGCCCCGCCGGTCTACGGCGTGACCTACCCGCCGGGCAACTATCAGGCGTCCTACCAGCCGCCCTATCAGGCGCCCTACCCGGCCGCGCCGGGCTACCCGGTGATGTACCCGGGGTATCCGATGGCCCCGGTCAAGCCGCGGCGGCCCGGCGCGGCCACCGGTTCGGCGGTGCTGGCCTTCGTCCAGGCCGGCCTGAACATCATCGGCGGCGTCGTGCTCTTCGGGGGCGGGTCGGCCCTGACCGATGACTACCGCTATGGCTACGACTCCTCACTCCCGCTGATCAGCGGCCAGACCCTCACCTATCTCGGGATCGGCGCGGTCGTCTCGGGCGGTCTGCTCATTGCCGGTGGGGCCACCCTGCTCGGCCGCCGGACCGCATTGCTGATCATCGGCACGCTGCTGTCCCTGGGCGTCTCGGCCTACATCGCGGTGGCCATCTCCGGTATCCGCTACATCGGGTTCGCCCTGTGGGCGCCGTTGACCTACGCCGTGCTCCCGATCATCTCGCTCTGCCTGCTGTTCAGCTCGGACATCCGCCGGTGGCTCCGGGAGCGTTGAGCAGCCGGACAAGGCCGCGGCCGGCGGATGGCAGGATCGAGGCGACCGCCCATCGGCAGGAGACCTCATGGCTCGTCCGTCCCCCCACGCACCGCAGGACTGGGCGCCCTACCCCAACCTGGAGGACGCCGTCCGGGCGTACATCCGGGATGCCGATGTCGCGTTGGACGCCGTGCACGGGGTCATGGAGATGTCCAACGTCCTGGCCTTCACCTGCGAGCGGGTGCCGTCGCAGCAGTCCTGGGGTGAGTCGCTGTGGCAGGAGGTGGCCGTCACCGACGGCCGGCGGCTCATCCTGTGGCACGGCGACGACGAGGTGGACGAGGAACGGGAGAACGCCCTGATGTTCTCTTCCTCGGTCCGCACCATTCCACTGTCGGCCATCGTCGACCAGGGGCTGCGGCACCGCATGCGGGTGGAACCGGACGGCTCCCGCACCATGCACACGGTGCTGCTGTACCTGTCCACGCTGACCCCGGAGCGGTCCTCGACCGAGCTGACCGAGGCCAACGAGACCCGCACCGTCCAGTACGTGGAGACCTACCGGTTCTCCAAGTCGGTCACCGACGGTGGTCTGGCCCAGATGCAGCGGCTGCTGCAGTTCGGTCGGGCTCTGTCCCAGTTCACCGGGAGTGTTCGATGACCAGGCCGGTGTCGGGGGAGCAGGTCACCATCGCCCACGGACCGTTCCGGGCCCAGGTCGGGCAGCTGGCCGCGGTGTTACGAGGTTGCTGGCACGGCGATCAGCCGCTGACTGAGAACTGGCCGGACGACTGGGTGGCGCCGATGGGCGCGGGTCTGGTTCTGGTGCCCTGGCCGAACCGGGTGGCCGGCGCGGTCTGGGAGTCCGGCGGCGGGAAACAGCAGCTGGACATCACCGAACCGGCCCGCGGGAATGCCATCCACGGGCTGCTCCGGAATGCCGTGTACGACATCACCGCCCGGTCGGACCGGTCGGTCACTCTGGCCGCGACGATCTACCCGCAGCACGGCTACCCGTTCACGCTCGACACCGCGGTGACCTACGCGCTGGATGACGCCGGCCTGACCGTCACCCACACCCTGATCAACGTGGGTGCCGATGCGGCCCCGTTCGGCGTGGGTGCCCATCCCTACCTGCGAGTGGGCGAGGTGCCGCCGGCCGAGCTCACCATCACCCTGTCGGCCCGGACCCGAGTGGTGGTCGACGACCGGGTCGTGCCCACCGGGCTGGCTCCGGTGCAGGACTCGCCGGTCGACCTGCGGTCCGGGCGGGTGGTCGGCAGCCTGGGTGCGCTCGACGGCGCGTTCACCGATTTCGACTCCGACGGCCGGGTCGAGCACCGGTTGAGCGCGCCCGACGGACGGTCGGTCGTGCTCTGGGCGGACGAGGTCTTCGGCTGGGCCCAGGTGTACACCCCGGCCATCTTCCCGGGCCCGGGAAAACCGAACCAGCGCACCGCGATCGCTGTCGAGCCGATGACCTGTGCCGCCGACGCATTCCACAACGGCTGGGGCCTGCAACATCTCGCGCCGGGCGAGACCTGGTCGGGGAGCTGGGGTTTGCGGGCTGAGGGCTTCTGATGGCGGAACAGGTCATCGAGCAACGCGGTCTCTGGTTCGAGGAGTTCGAGACCGGGGTCGCCTACCGACACCGACCCGGGCGGACGGTGACCGAGGCGGACGACGTGCTGTTCACCACGCTGACCATGAACGCCCAAGCCCTGCACCTGGACGAGCAGTGGAGCGCGGCTCAGCCGTGGGGCGGCCGGCTGGTCAACAGCATGTTCACCCTGGCCACCCTGGTCGGACTGTCGGTGACCCAGCTGACCCAGGGCACCATCGTGGCCAACCTGGGCTTCACCGACGTCCGGTTCCCGGCCCCCGTCCGGCACGGCGACACCCTGAACGCGTCGACTCGCGTACTCGACAAACGGCTCTCACACTCCCGTCCCGGGCAGGGCATCGTCACCCTGGAGCACACCGGCGTCAATCAGCATGACGTCGTGGTCGCGGTGGCGGTCCGGAACGTGATGATGCAGTGCCGTCCCTCGCCCTGACCGACGCCGGCCCGGCCTGGCTGTTCTGCCCGGCCGACCGGTCCGACCGCTACGCCAAGGCGGCCGCGGCCGCCGATGTGGTCATCCTGGACCTCGAGGATGCCGTGGCCCCGGATGCGAAAGCTGCGGCCCGGCGGGCGCTGATCGACACGCCGCTGGATCCGGACCGGACGGTGGTGAGGATCAATCCGGCCGGAACACCCGCTCACGTAGCGGATCTCGAGACCCTGGAGCACACCGCCTATCACACCGTGATGCTGGCCAAAGCCGAGTCGGCGCAACAGGTCACCGATCTGGTTGGCTATCGGGTACTGGCCCTGTGTGAGACCCCGGCGGGAGTGTTGGCGGCCTTGCGGATGGCCGCCCGGCCCAACACCCTCGGGCTGATGTGGGGCGCCGAGGATCTGGTGGCCGCCTTGGGTGGTCGTAGCAGCCGCGGCCGGGATGGACGGTATCGGGAGGTGGCCCGGCACGCCCGCTCCACCGTGCTGCTGGCCGCCGGGGCCTACCGCCGAATCGCTCTGGACGCAGTCCATCTGGACATCGCCGATCTCGACGGTTTACGGGAGGAGGCGGAAGATGCGGCCGCCTCTGGGTTCTCGGGCACGGTGTGTATCCATCCGAGTCAGGTGCCGGTGGTGCGCACCGCCTACGCCCCATCGCCCGCGGAGATCGTCTGGGCGGAGCGAGTGCTCGCGGCCGCCCAGGCTGCCGCCGGGGTGTTCGCGTTCGAGGGCCGCATGGTCGACGAGCCCGTGCTGCGTCAGGCCCGGCAGGTGCTGCGGCGCCGATGAGCGGGGGCGCCGTTCAGCGGGAGCGGGGCCGGTTCTCCCAGTCGCGCAGAGTGGTTGCGCGTTCGGTGGCGTGGTCGACGATCGGCTCCGGATAGCCCTGGGGGATGCCGCCCGGCAGGGCCCAGGGTTGGTGCACGGCCCGACCGGGGACCTCGGCCAGTTCGGGCACGAAGCGGCGGACGTAATCGCCGTCGGGGTCGAACTTCTCGCCCTGGGTGATGGGGTTGAAGACGCGGTAGTAGGGCGCCGCGTGCGGGGCCGATCCGGCCACCCACTGCCAGCCGTGGCTGTTGGAGGCTAGGTCTCCGTCGATCAAATGAGCCATGAAGTGCCTCGCGCCGCGCTGCCAGTCCAGGTGCAGGTCTTTGATCAGGAAGGACGCGACCGCCATCCGGACCCGGTTGTGCATCCAGCCCTGGGCCAGCAGCTGACGCATTCCGGCGTCGATGTAGGGGAAACCGGTCCGACCGAGGGTCCAGGCCTGGAAGCGCTGGTCGGCCTGGTCACCGGAATCCCAGGGCAGCCGGTCGATGATCGGGTCGATCGAGGTGGTCGGCGAATCCGGATACTGGAACAGCACATCGGCGTAGAAGTCGCGAAACGCCAGTTCTCGCTGGTACGCCGCCGCCCCGCTGGTGCGCCGACGGGCCAGATCGGCCAGCAGGGTGCGCGGATGCAGGCACCCCCACTTCAGGTAGGGCGACATCCGGCTGGTGCCTTCGTGGTCGGGCCGGTTGCGCTCGTCGTCGTAGTCGGACACCCGGTCCAGGAACGACTCCCAACGCTCACGGGCGGCGCTCTCCCCGGGCGGCACCAGATCGATGTCGTCGGGCAGCGGGTGATCGATCTCGGCCACGTCCAGGCCGGGGCCCAGGTCCTTCGGATCCAACCAGGACACATCTGCACCCCCGGCGGCCGGAGCTCGCCAGCCGTGCTCGGTCCAGGCCCGGAAGAAGGGGGTGAACACGGCGTAACCGGTGCCGTCGGGCTTGCGGACCCGGCCCGGGGCCACCGCGTACGCCGACCCGGTGGCGTGCCAATCGGTGTTTTCTGCCGCCAGCGCCTGCTGGACCCGGTCGTCGCGGGCCCGACCGTACGGGCCGTAGTCGGCCGAGACATGCACGGCCGCGGCCCCCACCTCGCTGGCCAACCGGGGGATGACGGTCTCGGGCTTCCCGTGCACCACCAACAGCCGGCCGTCCATGTCGGCGCTCAGCGCCCTCAGGCAGCCGGCCAGAAAGGCCCGCCGGGGCGCCCCGGACGGCCGCAGCAGCGCATCGTCGGCCACGAAAACGCCGAGCACGTCGGCCCCACCGGCGCCACCGGCGGCCGCTGCCAGCAGGGCCGGGTGGTCGGCCAGCCGCAGATCACGCCGGAACCAGAGCAGAGAAGTAGCCACCCCCGCAGTGTGCCCGGGGGTGGCAGCGCTCAACCGCGCCGGTCAGCGCCTAGCGAGCGTCGACCTGGCGATAGTCGCGGGCCGGGGCCCCGACATACACCTGGCGCGGCCGACCGATCTTGGTGGCCGGGTCGTTGATCATCTCGCGCCACTGGGCGATCCAGCCGGGCAGCCGACCCAGGGCGAAGAGCACGGTGAACATCTTGGTCGGGAAACCCATGGCCTTGTAGATCAGGCCGGTGTAGAAATCGACGTTCGGGTACAGCTTGCGCTCGATGAAATAGTCGTCGGAGAGCGCGACCTCTTCCAACTGCTTGGCCAGATCGAGCAGCTCGTCGTCGCCGCCGAGTGATTCCAGAATGGAGTCGGCGGTTTTCTTGACGATGGCGGCGCGGGGATCGTAATTTTTGTAGACCCGGTGCCCGAAGCCCATCAGCTTGACGCCGGGCTCCTTGTTCTTCACCCGCTTGACGAACGCACCGATGTCACCGCCATCGGCACGGATCGACGAGAGCATGGACAGCACAGCCTCGTTCGCGCCCCCGTGCAGCGGTCCGAACAGCGCGTTGATGCCGGCGGCCACCGAGACGAACATGTTCGCCTGGGCCGACCCGACCAGCCGAACCGTCGAGGTGGAGCAATTCTGCTCGTGATCGGCGTGCAGGATCAACAGCAGATCCAGGGCCTTGGCCAGCTTTGTGTCCACCTCGTACGGCTCGGCCGGGAAGCCGAAACACATGCGCAGGAAATTCTCCATGAGGCCGATGGAGTTGTCCGGGTAGAGCAGCGGCTGACCGATCGACTTCTTGTACGCGTATGCGGCGATCGTGGGCAATTTGGCCAGCAGCCGAATGGTGGACAGTTCCACCTGTTCCGGGTTGAACGGATCCAGCGAGTCCTGGTAGAAGGTCGACAGGGCCGACACCGCGGACGAGAGCACCGGCATCGGGTGAGCGTCGCGCGGGAACCCGTCGAAGAAGCGCTTCAGGTCCTCGTGCAGGATCGTGTGCCGACTGATCCGGGAAGTGAACTTGGCCAGCTCGTCGGCGGTCGGCAGCTCGCCGTAGATGAGCAGGTAGCTCGTCTCCAGGAAGGTGGACTTCTCGGCCAGCTGGTCGATCGGGTAGCCCCGGTAGCGCAGGATGCCGGCGTCGCCGTCGATGTACGTGATCGACGAGGTGGTCGACCCGGTGTTGGTGAAACCGGGGTCGAGCGTGATCATCCCGGTGGTCCCGAGCAGCTTCGAGATATCCAGACCGGAAGATCCCTCGACCGCAGGAATCACCTTCAGGTCGAGTTCTTTGCCGTCGTAGCTGATCTGGCCGTGATCGGACCTGGTATCGGACGTGGCTTCTGACATGGTGGCGCGGCCTTTCTCGCTCCGGTCGGCCTCCATGCGCGACGCCGGGTCGCACGTGAGCGCCGCCCTTTCGTTGGGACGAATCTAGCGACTCCGGCGCGGGGTCCGTGCTCAGCCCGAGTCCGGCGGGTGTTTCAGCTCTCGACGACCACCTTTGCCGCCCACAGGAACTGCTCAACCATCGCGATCAGGGTCGGTTCCGATGGCCCCCTCACTGCGCGATCTGCACATCGACAGCCCGAGCCGACCAGGCCCGGGATGCTTGCGCGGCCGGGTCCGGGTCCTGCCTGCCGGGGCGGTGGCGGCCTGCCTGGCGGCCACCGTCGGTCTGACCGTCCTTCTCGATCGAGGCGCGAGGCCTCCTCGTCGACCACCGCTACAACCCCGGTGACCTCGACAAACGCCTGACGACCGGTGGTCCGGCGAACGCGGTGATCACCTCGGCGACACAGACCGGCAGCAGCACGACGTCCGGGTGGGCGAGTGCCACCAGCCCGAGCCCGTCCACCTTGACCTCCTGCACCACGCCGAGGGCGACCTCGGCGCCGACCATCGACCCGAGCAGCAGCCGGACCGACAGCCGATCGGGGGGCTCGTGATGAATCCCACAGCCCCGCGACCCCGCCGACCGGCGCGGGTCAGTTCCCGGCATCTGGCGGTCCAGCGGCGCGGCCGGCACCTGTCCGGTAGGGGCTTCGAGACTGCAGTCCTGCTCTCGGCGTGCGGGAGCATGCATCGGGGTACCAGGTCTGTCTCAGTTCACCGAAGCAGGGAGTTGCCGGATGCCGGCCAAGAATCGCGTTCAGCCGTCGATACCAGGAGTGCCGTCGAGCGAGGCCCCGAGCTATGAGGAGCCGACGGTCCCGCGCGGACCGCTGCCGCCCAAGCCCGACCAGGCCGGCCCGGACACGCGGACCCCGACCGGCGCGGCCACCGGACTGCCCCCCGAAGCGGTGGCCCAGCAGGGCGAATTCCTGACCACCGCCCACGGCGCCCGACTGCGGGACACCGACCACTCGCTGCGGGTGGGTCGGCGCGGTCCAACGCTGCTGCAGGACCACCATCTGCGCGAGAAGGTCAGCCACTTCGATCACGAACGCATCCCCGAGCGAGTCGTGCACGCCCGCGGCGCGGCTGCTCACGGCGTGTTCGAAGCCAACGGCGCCGCCGAGGGCATCTGTCGGGCGGCGTTCCTTCAGTCGGGTGCGCAGACTCCTGTTTTCGTCCGGTTCTCCACCGTGCTCGGCAGTCGCGGGTCCGCCGACCTGGCCCGGGACACCCGCGGCTTCGCGACCCGGTTCTATACGACCGAGGGCAATTACGACCTGGTCGGCAACAACATCCCGGTGTTCTTCATCCAGGACGCCATCAAGTTCCCGGACCTCATCCACGCCGCGAAACCGCAACCCGATCGGGAGATCCCGCAGGCCCAGAGCGCCCACGACACCTTCTGGGACTTCGCGTCCCTGCATACCGAGTCGCAGGCGCACACCATGTGGAACATGTCCGACCGGGGCATCCCTCGCTCGTACCGGACGATGGAGGGTTTCGGTGTCCACACCTGGCGGCTGGCCAACGCCGAGGGTGAGACCTGCCTGGTCAAGTTCCACTGGAAGCCCCGCCAGGGCGTGCACTCGGTGACCTGGGAGGAGGCGCTGATGACCAACGGCACCGATCCCGACTTCCATCGTCGGGATCTGGCCGACGCGATCGAAGGCGGGGCCTATCCCATCTGGGATCTCGGCGTCCAGGTGATGCCGGACAACGAGGAGGAGACCTTCCACGGCATCGACCTGCTCGATCCGACCAAGTTCATCCCGGAAGAACTCGCCCCGGTGCAGCTGATCGGCACCATGACGCTGAACGCCAACCCGACGAATTATTTCGCCGAGACCGAGCAGGTCGCGTTCAACCTGTCCAACCTGGTCGGCGGCATCGACGTGACCAACGATCCGCTGCTGCAGGGCCGGCTGTTTTCTTACCTCGACACCCAGATCACCCGCCTGGGCGGGCCGAACTGGAACCAGCTGCCCATCAATCGCGCGCACGCGCCGATCAACGACATGCTGCGCGACGGGTTCCACCAGGACGCCGTCCACGGGGGAGTGGCGGCGTACCGGCCGAACAGCCTGGACGGCGGCTGCCCGTTCGTAGCCGGCGCGACCGATCATCCGTTCGTCGACCTGCCGGTAGCGGTGGCCGCGGGCATCAAGGAACGCGAGCACCCCGCCTCGTTCAGTGACCACTTCAGCCAGGCCACGCTGTTCTACCGCTCGCTCGCTCCGGTCGAACAGGACCACGTCACCGCGTCCTACACCTTCGAGCTGTCCAAGGTCTACGACACCACGATCCGGGAACGCCAGCTGCAGGCGTTGGCCAACATCGACGCGGGCCTGTGTCAGAAGGTGGCCGACGGGCTCGGGCTGGCCGCGCCGAAGCCCACCGTCACCGTGCCCGACGAGACCCCGAGCGGGGCGCTGACCCAGATCGGCGGGACCTGGCCGGTGGCCGGGCGGCAGCTGGGCATCGTCATCGGCGCCGACGTCGACGCCGCAGCGGTGTCGACCCTCTCCGCCGCCGCGCAGGCCGCCGGTGTGGTGCCGCTGCTGGTTGCACCCCACGGCGGGGTCGTGGCCGGACTGACGGTGCAGCGGACCTACGCCAACGCGGCGTCGACCGAGTTCGACGCCCTCGTGCTGCTCGGGGACCTGCCCGCCGCGCCGGACGCGGTGGTCAGTGGCGACGCCAAGGCCGGACTCGTCCCCTCGACCACCACCGACCCGCGGGTGATGAAGCTGGTGGGTGAGGCCTGGCGGCACGCGAAGGCAATCGGCGCCAGCGACGGGAGCACGGCCCTGACCGAGGCGGGCCTGGACGCGCAGGACGTCGGTGTCCTGGTCGGCAGCGCCGAGCAGCTCGCGCCCGGACTGATCGAGCTGCTCTCCCGGCACCGGTCCTGGGAACGGTTCGCCACCAGCGCCCAGCTCTGATCGCTGCTGCTCCCGCCCCGGCGGTGGACAGACGGTGCCACACCGCGTCTGTCCACCGTCCTGCCCCACCGACGAATACCGAGGTTCCGCATGTCCAGCGACCCGCACACCCCCGCCGATCCGCGAACGCAGCACGCCCAGCCCGACACCGCCGGTGGGCAGGGCATCGCGCATCCGGGCCTGACCGCGGACATGACGGAACGGCCGGATCACGGCGAGGAGTCCTACGTCGGGACGGGAAAGATGACCGACCGCCGAGCCGTCATCACCGGAGGTGACTCCGGCATCGGCCGGGCCGTTGCCATCGCGTTCGCTCGGGAAGGGGCCGATGTCCTCATCGCCTACCTGCCCGAGGAGGAGCAGGACGCCCAGGAAACGGTTCGGCTGATCCAGGACGCCGGTCGCAAGGCGGTCACCGTTCCGGGCGACATTCGCGAAGAAGAACATTGCCGGCTCATCATCGACACCGCCGTTCGCGAGCTGGGCGGCATCGACGTCCTGGTGAACAACGCGGCCTATCAGCAGGGCCAGCCGGGGGGGATCGAGGACATCACCACCGAGCAGTGGGACCGGGTGCTGAAAACAAACCTCTACGCCCTGTTCTGGCTGACCAAAATGGCCGTCCCCCATCTGCGGCCCGGATCCAGCATCATCAACACCGCCTCCATCCAGGCCACCGAGCCCGCACCCGAGCTGCTCGATTACGCGACCACCAAAGCCGGCATCGTGAATTTCGGCAAGGGCCTGGCCAAAATGTTGGCCGAAAAGGGCATTCGGGTGAATACCGTTGCGCCCGGGCCGATCTGGACCCCGCTCATTCCGGCCACGATGAATGCGGAGAAGATCGAGGCGCACGGTACGACCACGCCGCTGGGACGGGCCGGCCAACCCGCCGAGGTCGCACCCGCGTACGTCTTCTTCGCTTCGCAGCAGGCCAGTTTCATCACCGGGGAGACCCTCGGCGTCACCGGCGGCATCCCGGTTTTGTGACCGGGACAACCCTAGAAAGGCACAACACATGAAGGCATTGACATGGCATGGAAAGCGCGATGTTCGAGTCGACGAGGTTCCCGACCCGACCATTCAGGAACCGACGGATGCGATCGTGAAAATCACCTCGACGGCCATTTGCGGGTCTGATCTGCACCTGTACGAGGTGCTTGGTCCTTACATGGCGACGGGGGACATCCTCGGTCACGAGCCGATGGGGATCGTCCAGGAAGTCGGATCGGGCGTCACCGACCTGGCCGTCGGCGATCGGGTCGTGGTTCCGTTCAACATTTCCTGCGGGCACTGCTGGATGTGCACGCGCGGGTTGCAGTCGCAGTGCGAGACGACGCAGGTGCGCGCGCAGAACAAGGGCGCGGCCCTGTTCGGGTTCTCCTCGATGTACGGATCGGTGCCCGGCGGTCAGGCCCAGTACCTGCGGGTTCCGCAGGCCCAGTACGGCCCGATCAAGGTCAGTCCGGACGGGCCCGACGACCGGTACCTGTTCCTGTCCGACATCCTGCCGACGGCGTGGCAGGGGGTCCAGTACGCGGCGGTTCCGGACGGCGGGACGCTGGTGGTGTTCGGATTGGGCCCGGTGGGGCAGTTTGCCTCTCGGATCGGCCGGCATTTGGGACACCGGGTCATCGGGGTCGATTTCGTCGCCGAGCGGCGGGCCATGGCCGAGCGTCATGGGGTGGAGACCTTCGACCCGACCGGGGTCGACGACGTGCCGGCCGCGCTGCTCGACCTGACCGACGGGCGCGGGGCCGACTCGGTCATCGACGCCGTCGGCATGGAGGCGCACGGCTCGGCGGGCGCCAAGGTGGGCAAGATCGCCCAGGCTGCCGCCGGCCTGCTGCCCGATGCGCTGGCCCAGAAGCTGACCGAGACGGCCGGCGTCGACCGCCTGACCGCCCTGGTCGACGCGATCGGAACCGTCCGCCGGGGCGGCACCGTGTCGGTCAGCGGGGTGTACGGCGGAGCGGCCGATCCGCTGCCCATGATGGATCTGTTCGACAAGCAGATCCAGCTGCGCATGGGTCAGTGCAACGTCAAGCGCTGGATCGACGACGTTCTTCCGCTGGTGGAGGACCCGGCCGATCCGCTCGGTGTGCTCGAC
Source organism: Nakamurella sp. (assembly GCA_965277905.1). Lineage (GTDB taxonomy): Bacteria > Actinomycetota > Actinomycetes > Mycobacteriales > Nakamurellaceae > Nakamurella. Next base: position 1,028,381 of record CBDIDW010000006.1, on the reverse strand, counting down.
CTGACCACCCACGCGGTGCCGCTGGACGAGGCCCCGGCGGCGTACAAGACCTTTCAGGAGAAGACCGACGGATGCATCAAGGTCGTCCTCAAGCCCTGAGCCGGCCGCCTAGGCGCCCTGGTGGTCGGGCGCCGGGTCGGCCTCGGCGGCGGTCCGGATGGCGCGCGCCTGGGTGAGTTCCTTCTCGTCCTTGGCCGCGTTCTTGTCGCTGGCCTTGGTGTCTCGCGGCGGCAGTTGCAGGGTCTGTTCGGCTTTGATGCCGGCCTGCAGCTGCCGTCCGCGTTCGGTTTCGGAATCCAGTTCGGCGCCGAACAGGAGCGCCAGATTCGTGATCCAGAGCCAGAGCAGGAACACGATGACTCCCGCCAGCGAGCCGTAGGTCTTGTTGTAATTGGCGAAGTTGGCCACGTAAAAGGCCAGGCCGAGAGAGGCCAGGATCCAGACCAGGATGGCCACGCCGGCACCGAGGCTGATCCACCGGAACGTGGGTTGCTGCACATTGGGTGTCGCGTAGTACAGGATCGCGACCACGAGCACCACGATGGCCAGCATGATCGGCCATTTCGCGATGTTGAACACGGTCACCGCGGCGTTTCCCATACCGATGGCCGAGCCGATGGATCGAGCCACCGGGCCGGAGACGACCAGACCGAGGGCGACCAGGGCGGCCAGGACGACCGCGATCACGGTGATCAGCAGCATCATCGGGCGCAGCTTGTAGAAGGGTCGGCCCTCGTCGATCTCGTAGATCCGGTTCATCGCCCGCCCGAAGGCGCCGACGTAGCCGGAGGCGGACCACAACGCCAGCACCAGACCGATGACGAAGGCGAAGCCGCCGGCATGGCTGGAAGTGAGTCCGGTGATGGTGCTGCGCAGGGTGTCCGCCGCGTTCGGAGCGACGTCGGTGACGACGTCCATCAGGGCGTCGGTGCCTTTCTGGCCTGGCCGAAGATGCTCAGCAGCGAGACCAGCGCGAGCAGTCCGGGAAACAGCGCCAGCACCGCGTAATAGGTCAGCGCCGCCGCCAAATCGGTGCACTGGTCCTTGGAGAATTCGCGCAGCGTCTTTTTGAAAATGTATTTCCAGGTCGGCTTGTTCAGATCGCTGATGTCATCGGGTTTGCGGTCGTCGTCCGGGTGCGGCGCCGTCTGCGCCTTGCTGCGGCTGGTGTCCTGCTCGTCCATGGGGTTCGCCTTACAAGTCGGTGGTGGTGCCGTCGGTCGCCGTCCGTGGGCGGCTGGGCGGATCTCAGCTCGATGCAAAGCGGCGGGACTGTCCGTGGACAGTCCCGCCGCTGGGCGAATTCGGGTATTCCTCGTCAGCTGGACGAGGCGTGCTGCTGCACGGTGTCTTTCGCATCGGCGGCCTGGCTCTTGACGTCGTCCACGGCGGAAGCGCCCTGGTCCTTGACCGTGTCGACGGCGTCACCGGCGGTGGACTTGACCGACTCGAGCGCCTGCTGCGCGGGCTCCTGCAGGTTGCCGGCCGCATCTTTGCCGGCGGCCGTCAACTGCTCGACCAGCGGCTGCGCCTGCTCCTTGATCGCGGCCGCCGCCTGCGCCTCGGGTCGGGAAGCGGGCACCAGCGCGGACAACAGCAGTCCGGCGCCGAAAGCAATCAGCCCAACGGCCAGCGGACTGCCCTGGGCCTTGCGGGCCACCTTGTCGCTCGTGTCGGACATCGTCTGCCCGACCGAGGAGGTGGTCGAGTCGGCGGCCCCCATGATGTGGTCCTTGACGCCGACGAAGGCACCGGTCACCTTGTCCCGCTGCCGCTTGGCGATCTGGGCCGGGCTGACCTTGTCACCGAGCTCATTGACGTCGGTGCTCAACCCGGCGCGGGTGGCCTCGATCTGGGCCCGGATGGTGTCGGGATCGTTGCTCATCGGTTTTGCTCCTCGTTGCCGTGCAATGCGTTGGGGATCTTCTTGATGCTGTCGGCGGTCCGGTCCAGACCGCGCATGGAGGCGAATTCGCGGCGACCCCACAGGTACAGGACCAGCCCGATCACGGCCCAGATGACGGCCACGATCAACGCGGACCAGCCGTGGCCGATACCGTCCCCGATCGCCCACCACAGGGCCACGGACAAGAACAGCAGAACCATGTGACCGGCCAGACCGGCGCCGCCGAACATGCCCGCACCTTTGCCGGCCCGTTTCGCCGACTGGGTGGCCTCGGCCTTGGCCAGCTCGACCTCTTGCCGCATCAGCGTCGACAGGTCGGAGGTGATCTCCGAGATCAGCTCACCCAGCGACCTGGGCGTTTCCGCCGCGGGGACCTGCCCGGGAGCCTGCCCGGGAGCCTGGATCGGTGAACTCACCGGGTCCCGCCCGAATGCACGGTCGGCACAGTCGGCACAGTCGGCGCGGTCGTCGACGTCGACGAGGAGCTGCTCGCCTCATCCGGGTCGGCGGTCAAGCCGCGAGCCAGCCGGCCGGCGACCACCCCCGCGCCCAACGCGATCGCGAAAAACACACCCGGGCGTTGCCGGGCGAACGAGCGGAGCTCAGTCAAAACCGAACCCGGGTCCCGATGTTCCAGCCATCCGGCGATCTGGTGCGCCTTTTCACCGGCCTGCTGGGCCAGATCCGTGGCCATTCCCGGCTGCTCGGAAGCCCCCGCCATGGACGTCAGCTGGTCACCCACGGAATGCAACCCGACCGCAGCCCGCTGCTGCTGGGTGGCGGCCTGGTCGGTCAATTCCGACTGGGCCTGCCCGAGCAACTGCTTGGCCTGCTTACCGGTCTCGGCCGCAACCTGCTTGACCTGGTCCTTGGCCACGCCGGCCACTTGCTGCGCGGCCTCGCTGGCGCCACCCGCGACGTTCGCGGCCTGATCCTTGGCCACATCCGTCGTGGACGGATCACTGGGCGGCGGCTGGTGACTGACGGGCGACCCCGAGACCTCCGGCACCGTCGGCGCGTACGCGGGCGCCGAGTTCGTCGGGAGATAGTCCCCGGCCTGATAGGCGCCGGGGACGTCACCAGCAGGTGTGCTGGTGAAGGAGGTTCCCTCGGTGGTCGGTGACGAGCCGCGGTCGTAACTGCTGGTCATTTCATTCCCCTCTGGTGTGTGGAATTCGTTGTCGTGCAAAGGTCGTGCAGGTGCACGCCGAGGCTGCACCGAGCCGGACCGGGCCCGCTGTTACTTGAACATCCCGCCGAGGCCGCCGAGCTTGCTCAGCAAGGCCTGCGGTTCGATCCCGAATTTGGACAACATTCCGGCGTGCTGGTCGGTGTCGACCTGGTCGGGCAGTTCCTTCTCGGCCTGGGCCGCCTGGTCGTGCTGCCCGTTGCCGCGGAGCATGTCCAGGATCTGGTTCTTGTCGATGTTCATGTGGGGCCACTTTCGGTGGTGGTGGGGTGCGAGATCGACCAGCGTGAAACCGACCCTGATCGGAGAGCCCGATCGCGTTGGCCTTCGGTAAATGGCCTGCCGGCCACAACTTCGGGCCAACTCCGAGTCCCGGGCGGGAACAGGAGAGGAATTGCACGCGCAAATTCCCGGCCAGCAAAGAAGACGATCAGCAAGGTGCTGTGCGTCCGTTGGCGGCCCGCCGGAAAGTGTCGGGAAAACGTCTATATGACACCAGGCGAATTGCGCGGTAGCTGCTTTACAGCGTCAAGTCGACTGTAGACCTGTTCAGAGGGCGGGGCAAGGACCGTGTGAGGTCGGGCCCGGGCAGATGGGTGTTCTTCCCCCGATCGCCGGGTCGAGACGAGGGGTGCGTCACAGTGGGCAATGGGCCGCCGGGCCGACCCGCTGACCGAACGGTCGGCGCTCGTTAGGCTCGCGAATGTGTGGGTGGTCGGGTCGCGATCGGGTCGTTCAGCTCGGGACCGCATCGGGGGCCGGCAGGCGCTGGCCCTGCTCAGAGGCTGCGGAGGAGCCACGATCGTCGGCATCGGCGTGGTCACCGGGGCCGGCATCCTGTTGCCTCCTCTCGTCGTGATTGCCCTGGGCGCGGTGGTGGGTCGAATTCCGGCCGCATTCGAGCGCGGCGTAGCGGCCAGTGGATTGATCGAGGCGCTGGTCCTGGCCGCCCTGGTGTACGCGGCGTCGCTGGTCCTGAATCCGGTCACGGACGCGTTGGCCACCACGGTGCGTAGCCGCATCACACTTGATCTTCAGGGACGGATGCTCCGCGCGGTGTCCGCGCCGGTCGGCATCGGCCACCTGGAACAACCGGCGACCCTGGATCGGCTGTCGCGGGCCGAGGGCTCGCTGACCGGCGTGTTCCCCGGGGACGCCCCACTGACGTGGCTGTCCGGGGTGGCCGGGCGGCTCGCCGGGTTGCTCGGCTGCGCGGTGTTGGCCGGACATCGATGGTGGATCGGCGCCGGCCTCGCGCTCATGTGGGTGGGAGTGCGCCACCTGGTCCTGGCCACGGTCCTGCGTCAGGCCACCGAACTGCGCGGAGAGGTCACCGCGATGCGCCGGGCCTGGTATCTGGTCGGGGTGGGTGCCAAGGCCCGCGACGCCAAGGAGGTCCGGGTTTTCGGCCTGGCCGACTTCCTGTCCAGGCGTTTTCGCGACGAATACGGCGCGGCCATGGCGGCCGGGCAGTCGGGCATGCGGGCCCTGCACCGCCGGGCCGGCGCCGGCTTCCTGCTCGTGCTGGTGGTGTTGATCGCAGTGGTGGTCGAGCTCGGGATCGAGGCGTCCCGCCACACCATCGACCTGCACACGCTGGCCGTTCAACTCCCCATGATCGGGGTCACGATGACGCTCGGTGCCGTCAGCTACGACGACATCACCACCGTGTGGGCGCTGTCGGCGGTGCCCGACGTGGATCGACTGGAAACCGAACTAGCCGGGCAGACCTTGGCCGGACGGGTCCCGGCCAGTGGTCTTCCCCGGACCGGCCTGCGGTTCGAGCAGGTGCGGTTCCACTACCCGGGTAGCGATCGCGAGGTACTGGCCGGGGTCGACCTGGACCTGCCCGCGGGCAGCTCGACGGCGATCGTCGGAATCAACGGTGCGGGCAAATCCACCCTGGTCAGCCTCATCTCCCGGCTGCGGGATCCGACCGCCGGCCGGATCACGGTCGACGGCATCGACCTTTCCGCCCTGGACGCGTCGGCCTGGCAACGGCAGGTGGCCGTGCTGTCCCAGGATCCGGTGCGGTTCCCGACCACGGTTCGGGCCAACATCGCTTACGGGGCCATTGAGCACGCCGACGACGCGGCCGGCATCGAGGACTGCGCGCGGCAGTCCGGCGTCCTGGAGCTGGCCGCCGGCTTGCCCCAGGGTCTGGACACCCTGCTCGTCCGGGAGCTGCCCGGTGGCGTCGATCTGTCCGGCGGGGGATGGCAACGACTGGCGCTGGCCCGCGCCCTGTTCGCGACTCGGCACGGCGCGACCGTGCTCATCCTGGACGAGCCCACCGCCGCGCTGGATGTCCGCGCCGAGGCCCGCCTGCACCAACAGTTCCTGCAGATCACTGGGGGGTTGACCACAGTCGTGATCTCCCACCGGTTCGCTACCGTCCGGCAGGCCCAGACGATCTGCCTGCTCGACGGCGGGGTCATCGCCGAGCGTGGCAGTCATCAGGAGCTGTTGGCCGCCGACGGGACCTACGCGCGGATGTACCGGTTGCAGGCGGCCCGCTTCGCCGGAGTGTCCCGATGAGATGGGCCCGATGGTTCCGGATGGCGCGGCTGCTCTTTCTGGACGGGTTCCGCATCTCCCCGGGCTGGATGAGCCTGGTCACGACCCTGCTGGTCTCGGGCGGCATCGCCGCCACGTGCTATCCGCTCGGCTATCGGCTGCTGGTGGACGGCGCGCTGGAGCAGCGCTACGGCGCCATGGTCGGCGGCGCGCTGCTGGTGGGCGGGTTGATGGCGCTGGGCTGGTTGCTCAACTCGGTGGGTGCGACCGAGGCAATGGCGCTGTCCGACCGGATCTCACTGCAGCGGACGGCCGAGCTGATCGCTCTGGTCGGGTCGGTGCCCGGGGTGGAGCACCTGGAGCGGCCGCAGTACCTGCGGGAGGTGGAGGCGGTCGTCGCCGGGCGACGCCAGCTGGCCGGGGCGCCCCGCCAGATCCTGACCAGCGTGTCCAGCGCCGCCCGGATCGTCGCGCTGCTGGTCCTGCTGGCCACGGTCTCGCCCTGGCTGCTGTTGCTGCCGGTGTGCACACTGCCGCCGCTGCTGGCAGATCGGATCGGGCGACGCATCACCCGGCGCAGTGATGACGCCATGGCCGACGACAAGCGTTTGGCCGGGCTGTATTTCCAGCTCGCCTCCTCCGCCGCCGCCGCGGCCGAGGTGCGCTCCTACGGTCTCGGGGCGCACCTGACCGCCGAGCACCAACGGCTGGCTCGAGCGGTCCAGCGGCGGAGCCGGCGGGAGGCTCTGCTCGTGCTGGGCGTGACCGGCACCGGCTGGCTGGTGTACGCCACGGCGTTGATGGGCGCGATCGCCTTCGTCGTCATCGAGGCGGCCCACGGCGCCACCTCGCTGGGAACCGCGCTGATGGCGGTGTCGCTGATCCGCCGGTCCCGGACCCAGCTGGCCTCGGTCAGCGGCCGGGCGGGGGCGTTGTCCGGGGTGAGCACGCTGGCCCGCCGCTGGTTGTGGTTGGAGGACCACGCCGCCACCGAGCTGGCCCTGTCCGGAGACCTGGCTGCCCCCGACCGTCTGCGGTCCGGGATCCGGCTGACCGGGGTGGGTTTCCGCTACCCGAGCACCGATCGCGACGTGCTCTCGGGTGTAGACCTGCTCCTGCCCGCCGGCGCCACCGTGGCCCTGGTCGGTGAGAACGGTTCCGGCAAGACCACCCTGATCAAGCTGCTGTTGGCCATGTACCGGCCCACGTCGGGGACCATCACGATCGACGACACCGATCTGTCCGGAGTCGACCCCCGCGCCTGGCGGGATCGGTGTGCGGCCGCCTTCCAGGATTTCTCCCGGCTGCACCTGCCGGTGGTCGAGGGGGTCGGGGTGGCGGAGCTGCCCCGGCTGACCGACGGGCCGGCCGCGCAGGCAGCGCTGGCGCGGGCCGGGGCCGCGGATCTGGCGGAGTCGCTGCCGGAGGGGTTGGACACGGTGGTCGGGTCGCCGGCCACCGGGGGCATGGGTCTGTCCGGCGGACAGTGGCAGAAGGTCGCGCTGGGCCGGGCCATGCGCCGCACCGACCCGCTCCTGCTGGTGTTGGACGAGCCCACCGCCAGCCTCGACGCGCACGCCGAGAACGAGCTGTTCACCCGCTATGTCGAGGCCGCCGCAGCCGCGGCCGAGCGATCGGGCACGGTCACGGTGCTCGTCTCACACCGCTTCTCGACCGTGCGGGCGGCCGACCTCATCCTGTTGGTGGCCGACGGCCGGATCGTGGAGTCGGGCAGTCACCAGGAGCTGGTCGCGGCGGGCGGACGGTACGCCGAATTGTTCGAACTGCAGGCCGCCGGATTTCGCTGAGCCCGGCATGCGTGAATAGGACGTGCCTCGCCGCTGGGCTCCGTTCGTCGCCGCCGTGCTGACCGGTGTGGCTGCCGGCGTCGGCGGCATGCTGCTGACCTTGTTGCTGCACCTGATCCAGCACCTGGCCTTCGGTTACTCCGACGCGACTTTCTTGGCGGGGGTGCAGCAGGCGTCGGCCGGCCGCCGTGTGGTCGCGGTGACGGTGGGCGGTCTCGTGGTCGGGTTGGGCTGGTGGGCGCTGCGCCGGCGATATCCGAAAATCGCCACCCCGGAAGAACTCCTGCGGCACCCGAACCGATCCTCGCCGTTCGGCGCGGTCGTGGCCGACGCCACCCTGCAGATCGCCGCGGTCGGTTTCGGGGCCTCGCTGGGTCGTGAAGGCGCACCCCGCCAACTCGGGGCGGCCCTGGCCGGCTGGATCGCCGAGATGACCCGACTCGACCCCCGCCAGCGCCGGCTGATGATCGCCTGCGGCGCGGGTGCCGGGCTGGCCGCGGTCTACAACGTGCCCCTGGGTGGCGCGGTCTTCACGCTCGAGGTGCTGCTCGGCTCGATGGCGCGGGCCGACGCCGTTCCCGCGCTGATCAGCTCGGTCGTGGCCACCGTGACGGCCTGGCCGGTGGTCACCCGGCTCCCCACCTATGTGGTTTTGCCGCAACCGTTCTCGTGGGCAGTGCTGGTCTGGGCAGTTCTGCTCGGCCCACTGGCCGGGGCGGCGGCGCTGCTGTTCAACCGGCTCACCCAGTGGGCCCGAACGTTGGCCCCGACCAGCTGGCGGCTGCCGGTGGCCACCACCGCGGTCTTTGCCGGGCTGGGCGTGCTGGCCATCTGGTACCCGGAGCTGCTCGGGAACGGCAAGGGCCCGGCCCAGCTCGCCCTGGCCGGGCTGGGCGGGATCGGCTCGTTCGCCCTGCTGGCCGTGCTCAAGCCGGTGGCCAGCGCGGCCTGCCTGGCCAGCGGCGCCTCCGGGGGCCTGCTCACCCCGTCACTGGCCACCGGGGCGATGCTCGGGGCCGCCGCCGGTGAACTGTGGTCGCTGCTCTGGCCGGGGACGTCGGTGGTGGCCTACGCCATCGTCGGGGCCGCCGCCTTCCTGGCCACCACCCAGCGCGCCCCGCTGACCGCGATCGTGCTGGTGGCCGAGTTCACCCACACCGGAGTCGATCTGGCCGCGCCGGTGATCATCGCCGTGGGGCTGGCGATGACCACCGCCGGGTGGCTGGGCCGGTCCGGGGTGCGGCAGTCCGACCTGCCCAGCAAGACACCTGCGCCGAGCTCCTGATGGTCAGGACCGGGCCGCTTTGTCCTCGTCCGGCGTCAGCACGATCAGCGGACTGTGCTCCAGCATCTCGTCGATGTCGGTGCGGCCCCACCGCCGCGCCGCCACCTCGAGCAACGGCCGGCGCTCGGCCGGATCGGTGATCACCCGGGCGTGGGCCGGGACGTCCGCTGCGACCGACTGCTTGAGGTGCACCACGACATTCGGGTCGGCGACGATGTTGTGGATCCAGTCCCGGGTCCGGCCGGCGAACGGAATGCCGGTGATGAACAGCAACCCGTCCTCGTCGTGCAGGAAGATCTCGATTCTCCTGGGCTGCCCGGACCGGCGCCCGGTCGTGGTCAGGTCGATGACCTGGCTTTGGTGCAGCGCAGCCTGCGTCTTCTCGTCCACGGGTCCTCCGGCTCTACTCGCCCTCGGTCGGGCGATCGAGGCCTTTCACTTTCCCAAGTCGTTTCCGCTCAGGGTTGTTCCCCGGCGGGAACAACTTCGAGGAAGCGGGCTTCGCCGGCGAAAAAGCTGGTATTTCTGAGAGTGCAACGCGTGACACGCATTGCAGGCAGGTCAACGTTCGGTCTCGATTTTGCCGCGAGAAACGAGCTGGGTTGCCCAACGCACGGCGAGGCGCGCGCGGGCGGGCGGTACGAGGAAGAGGCCGTAGTGAGCCTCGTCTTTCAGGTCGATCAAACGAACGAACAGTCGAGCCAGCTTGTCGCCATCGGGAACGGCAGCTTTGAGCTGGGCTGATGCACCCCGATGGTCGTCACCGCGGTGTATCTGACCGAGCCTGATACCGCAGATCGCATCCGAGCTCGCGATACCGGCGAGCACGGCGAGACCGGCTGCGACACTGGGCATGGCGGACGATTTGTCATCGAGCACGAGTTCGGCGACCTCCAGGTAGGCCTCGGCGGCCTGTTGCCTCGCTCGCGCGTCGCCTGCCGTCGCGGCGACGACGCGGGATGTTCTAGCCATCAGTCGTGTCCGATCGAGATGGCCAGACTCTGGCGCCCTTGGCTCGATGCAGCTCTATGCCGTCTCGCTCGACCTCAGCCAGCAGCGGGCGAATCTGCTTGCTGGGTCGGCGCCATTCGTGGAAGGCCAAGTCAACGATCTGGGCGGGGTTGCCGGTCCATCGCTCGATCAAGCCCCGAAAACGATCGAGCTGTGTCTGCCACGTTTCGTGGGCGTTCTTGTCGGGGCTCTCCAGGAACCACTCGCCGACAGCGTCGCCCAGATTCCGACCGGCCCCCTTGGGCTCACCCGGGAAGGGCGGGTGGACGAGCAGGACATCGATGTCGCTGGACGTATCACCATCGCGGCGCGCGGCCGACCCGAACACCGTGGCTACCACCGGCCGGACTTTCCACTCCACGATTTCGGCCCGCATGCGCCGCCAGATCTCCGTGCGCAGGTCGGCCAACGCGACCGCAATGCCGGCGGCGACATGGTCTCGGTTGAGTTCGTGAACCTGGTTGCGACCCATCAGAGTCGCGCGCACTATTCCTTGCTCGACCAGCCGTGCGACGCTACGGCGCACGCCGATCTCTGAACCACGAGCTGTCCGTTGGGCCAGCTGCCCGATGGTCAACGGCGCACCGGTGCTCGCCAGCGCGGCCAGCACCGCGCCATCCAGCGTCGCCGTCACAGCACGTGTCGGATCCGATAGGTCCATATCAGAAAGAATACGTTCTTATCTTTTCTGATAGGAGACCAATCGTGGTTCAGGGGTAGCTGATCAGAACGCTGGGCACGCCGCTGCCGGTGGCGGAGCTGACGGGCGCGCCGACACCGTTGACGATCGAGTCGATGCCGCCGGCACCGTTGAGGAACACGGTGAGCAGGCTCTGCAGCTTCACCCCGCTGGTCGGGGTGCGGAAGGCCGCGGCGTTGTGGATGTCCACGCCCTGGTTGAAGAAGCTGTAGCTGCCTAAGCCGTATCCGGAGAAGCCCCGGCCGGACTTGGTGACCTCGAGCGCCGGATAGCCGGGCCTGGTCGGGCTCTCCTGCCACGCGGCCTGGCTCGGCGGGTTGTAGGGGTTCTCGTTCTGGAACATCACCACGGTCCCGTGGGCACCGCGCCAGATGACCTCGGTCTTCTCGTAGTGCTCCACGAAAAGGCCGTACGCGGTGACTTTGTCGCCGTTGACGACGAGCCCGGTGTCGGAGGTGTTGACCGTCCAGCCCACGCCGTTGCCGTGGTCTGCGCGCCAGGACCAGATGTCGTCGAGCACCGTGTCGGAACTGTTCACCACCATCGCCGTGGTCGCCCGACCGGGGGTCGCCCCACCGATCCGGAGGAAGACGTCGGACAGCACGTTCGGGTCACTCGCCCGGCCCCGTCCGAACGGGCCGGGCAGGCCGACGTCGACCAGGGACCGCGAGTTGACCGGGCCCGCGTCCACGATCAGCCCGGCGACGCGAACGCCGTAGCCCGGCAGCACGGTCAGCGCACTCGTGCCCCGCTGCGGCACCAGAGTCGGGAAACCCAGGCCGAGCACCACGGTGTCGGGCCGGCTGACCACGATGGGCGCGCGCAGGTCATAGACACCCGGGGCGAGCAGCAGATTGCGGCCGAGCGCGAGCGCCACATTGATCACGCCAACGGGGGTCGACGGGGTGGCCACGAAGAACCGGCTCAACGGCAACACCGTCTCGGCCGCCACACCGGCGGACCAGCTCGTCCCGGAGGCACCCGTGCGGGGCTTGGGCACATGCACCACGTACCTGCCCTGCGTGTCGACGGCCAGGTACGGGCGTTCCACGGTCAGCCCGGTGGTGGGAAGCGTCGTGTACACGCCGCCGGCCACCCCGAAGTTCGTCGCGGGTGCGCCGGTCACGCCGGCGAACACCTGGTTCCAGACCCCGTTGGACCAGCTTCCGACCGAGCTGTTGCGGGTCAGCCACTGCTGCTGGGAGCCGTTGATAACCGTTCCGCTGACGGCGGTGTCGGCGATGAAACCACCGCTGGCGAAAGACGGAGCGGTGCAGTAGTCCATCAGCGTGACGTTGCCGTTGATGCCCACCCGGCGCATCGGCGCGGCCTGCGAGACGGCCCAGAAGTCGCCCGCGTAGCAGCCATCACCGCCGCTGACGTTGATGGTCAGGTTGGACAACGACCGCCAGAAATTCTCCAGCGCGAAGCAGCCCGTGGCGTTGCATTGGTTGTAGACGTTGACCGCGCCGTTGATGACCACATCGCCGGGGTTGGCCCCCAAGCCGGCCACCTCGGTGTAATAGCCGACCTGGAACCGCAACGGGCTCGTCGCCGTCCCGTAGCTGCCCGGTTTGAACAGCAGCGCATACCGACCGGTGCCGAGCTGGTCCGGAACCTGCTGCGCGGCCACGGCATCGACCGTGGCCTGAATGCTGGCCTGGGGCATGGAGGGGTCGAACACGTAGACGCCGGGGCCAAACGGCGACGAGGCCGGGGCGGGCAACGCGGCGGGTGTCGCCGCGGCCGGTTCGGCGGCCGCAGCCGGGGCGCCGAGCGAGGCCGCGACGACGACCGCCGTCGCGATGAGCGTGGTCACGATGCGGGAGCGAGGCGACACGTGAGTCCTTCCGATGATCCTGTGCGGCGGATCACAGCAGAACACACGATGTACCCATCAGCAACCGGATGGCTACTGCTGGTGCAGCTCGGAACCGCAAAGCCCGGTCAGCCGGCCTGGTGCCGATCCGCGTTGGCGTGGATCGTCTCGCAGCCACTGAGCCAGACCCGGGGCGACGTCCTCGTAGGTGCGAGTAAAGCGTTCGTCGGCCAGGTACATATCTCCCAGACCGCGGTGCATCGCGTAGGAGCAGGCATAGAACTGTTTGATCGCGGCCCGGTGCTGCTCGGCCACATCCATGGCCGTCTCGCTGTCCGGGGCTGCGCCCGAGGTCATCGCGTCCGCGAGACACCGGTTCAGCTCGTCCCCGGATCGCTTGACCTCGACCCAGTCCTGCTTCGTCAGCTTGGCCGCGTTGGCCTGGGACTGGCGCCACTGGTCGGTGTCACCCCAGCGCTGTTCCACCTCCGCCTCGTAGTCGGGTGAGTAGTTCGGTCCGAAGATCTCGAACTTCTCGTGCGGGGTCAGTTGAACACCCATTGTGTGTGCCTCCATTTCCTTGTCCAGCGAGGCGACCATCTGCTGCAGCCGATCGATCCGATCGTTCAACAGCCCCCGTTGCCGGCGCAGATGTCCCGCGGTGTCGGCGTCAGGGTCGGCGAGAATGGTGGCAATGGCATCCAGTCCGAATCCGAGCTCGCGGTAGAACAGGATGTTTCGCAACCGTTCCAGGTTGGCGTCGGTGTAATGCCGGTAGCCGGTCACGGTGCGCCCGGCCGGTTCCAGCAAGCCGATCTGGCCGTAATGGTGCAACGTCCGGACCGTCACACCCGCCAGTTCGGCCACTTGACCTACGCTGTAACCCATCTCGTCACCCGCCTGACTGGTCGCACCCGGCCGGGCGGCCGGGCATCACCCACGATGCATCCTGACGTCGCGTCAGGGTCAAGGGTCAGTCCGAAATCGACCGGGTCAGCGCGATCACGGGATTCTGCAGCCGCCCGACGCCGCCGATTTCGATGTCGACCTCGTCGCCGGCGCGAAGTCCGGCACCCAGCGGCGGGACGATGCCGGTGCCCGTGGACAGGATGACACCATCGGGAAAATCCATGGCTCGCAACAGGTGCGGGATGAGATCCGGCGGCCGACGACGCAGGTCCGCCGTGGAGGTCGAGCCCTCGAACACCACCTGGCCGGAGCGGCGGATGGACATCGACACCATCAGGTCGTCGCTGGAGACGAGCCAGGACGGCCGCACCCGGTCCGAGAGCGCACACGATCGGGCGTAGATCTTGGCCTGCGGCAGGTAGAGCGGGTTCTCCCCTTCGATCGAGCGTGAGCTGACGTCGTTGCAGACCACGTACCCGAGGATCTCGCCGCCGGGGGAGATGATCACCGCCAGTTCGGGTTCGGGCACGTTGTCGGCGGAATCGCCGCGGATGCCGATGCTGTCGCCGTCGGTGACCACCCGCCAGCCGACAGACTTGAAAAACAGTTCCGGTCGCTCGGCGTCGTACACCTGCTCATAGACGGTGCGCTGGGCGCTCTCCTCGATCCGTGCGTCCCGCGACCGTCGGTACGTCACCCCGGCCGCCCACACCTCGGTTCGCCCGTCGATCGGTGGCAGCAGATGCAAATCTTCGGGAATGGGCGCGGGGACAGCCGACTCGACCCGCCGACGCACCGCATCGAGGCCGCCACTCCACAACGTGGCCAGGTCGGGAACGCCCAGCGGGGCAAAGGAATCTGCTGTCAGGACGCCGATGATCGGTGTCGTCGAGCCGGGAACGAGAGCGCGAACGATGTACACGCCATCATCTTGCTCGACCGCAGGCCGAAAGGCCCGACCATGCGGCCGGGCCCTTCGAGCAACAGGTCAGCTGGTCTGCGTGGTCAGGTTGTAGACCGTGGTGCCGCCGACCGTGGTCGCGGTGAAGTGCGCTTCCACCCACGCGGTGATCTGACTGGCCGCCGAGCTCGACCCGCTGCCGCCCCCACCGCCCATGCCGCCGCCCGCGATGAAGTACGTGATCTTGCCCTGGGACACGTACTGCTCGAACTGGGCCAACGTGGGTGAGTTGTCGGAGCCGGTGAAACCGCCGATGGGCATGACCGCGGTGTCGGTGGCCAGGATGTAGCCGTCGGCGGACTGGGAGCCGATCACGGCGGCGGACCAGGTGGTGGTCGTCTTGTTCAGCAGGGCGAGGAGCTCATTGTTGGTGCTGGAATCGCCTCCGCCCCCCATGCCTCCCCCCCTGCCGCCGCCCTGGCCGGCGGTCGATCCGGTCGTCGACCCGTTCGATGCGCTGCCGGTGGGCGCGGTACCCCCGCGGGTCCCGCCCCCGAACCCGCCGCCGCCACCCGCACCGCCACTGGAATACCCGGATGGGCCCGCACTCGGGGTCGATCCGGTGTGCCCGACCGAGACGGTGGCCACGGTGTAGGCGGCGGTGGCGCCGAGAGCGGAGATGGAGCCGACGAGCAGGCCGATGACCGCGAACTTCTTGAGGGCGCCGGCCGAGATGGCCAGCAGCGCAGCTCCGGCCATGCCGCCGATCAGCACCACCCAGCGCAACCATGGCAGCCAGCCCGTGGCGTGGGTGGCCAGCAGCGTGTAACCCCAGGCGCCGCTGACGGCGATCATCAGCGCGAGTAGGCCCCGGGCCAGATGAGAGCCTCTACCGCGCCACAGTTCTCGCCCGGCGATGGCAATGACCGCGGCGATGGCCGGGGCCAGCGCGATCGAGTAGTACGGGTGCACGGTGCCGGACATGAAGGACAGCACCAGGGTGGTCACGACCAGCCAGCCGCCCCAGAGGATGAGCGAGGCTCGGATCCGGTCGGTGCGCGGGGCCCGGCGGGTGAACCAGAAGCCGGCGACCAGGCCGATCAGCGCGGCCGGCAGCAGCCAGGAAATCTCCGCGCCGAACGAGGAGCCGAACATCCGGGTGATGCCGGTCGACCCGCCGAAGTTCGCTCCGCCGCCACCACCGCCGCCGCCACCGTTGCCCGCGCCGCCGAAGATCCGGCTCAGGCCGTTGTAGCCGATGGCCAACTCCCACAACGAGTTGTCGTCGGACCCGCCGATGTAGGGCCGGGACGACGCCGGCCACAGGGAGACCAGGGCAACGAACCAGCCGGCCGAGACGATAACCGCACCGGTGGCCGCGGCCAGATGGAGCAGTCGCTTGCCCAGCTTGGGTTGTCCGGCCACCAGGTAGGCCAGCCCGAAACCGGGCAGCACCAGCAACCCCTGGAACATCTTGGTCAGAAAGGCGAAACCGATGGCGGTGCCGGCCAACAACATCCATCGCAGCGCGTGCTTGCCGTCGATGGCCCGGGTCACGAAGTACCCGCCCAGCGCCATCAGGAACACCAGCGCGGCGTCCGGGTTGTTGAAACGGAACATCAAGGCCGCCACCGGGGTGAGCGCGATCAACGCGCCCGTGATCAGGCCGCCGGCATGTCCGGACCACCGTTTCACGGCCGCGTAGGTCACTCCCACCGTGCCGATACCGAGAAGTGCTTGCGGCAGGAGCATCGAGAACGAGCTGAAGCCGAAGATCCGGGCCGACAACACCATCAGCCACAGTGAGGCCGGCGGCTTGTCGACGGTGATCGAGTTGGCCGAGTCCAGCGAACCGAACAACCAGGCCTTCCACGATTCGGTCCCGGATTTCACCGCCGCCGCATAGAAGTCGTTGGCGTAGCCCGAGTTCGACAAGTTGAACAGGTAGAGCGCGGCGGTGGCCGCAAGCAGCATGAGCAGCGCGGGCCGGGCCCAGCGCGGATCGTCCTCGGGGCCGGTGACAATGCGCCGCAGACGATTTCGGGGCGCAGGGGGCGCAGGGGCAATGTCGGGCAACGCCCGCTCCTGCGAAGATTGCGGCGGGGCAGGCAGTGTCGTGGTCATGGCACGACTTTCCCGCCCCCGACTGTGCCGGCCGCCAGCCGAGCCTTTGCCCCTGCTGTGAGCCGGTTGAGCCCCCGAGAGGCTGTCGATCAGGGGAAATGGATCACGCCGCCCACGGCGGGGCCGAGATCGAAGTGCCCGGGATTGCTGCGTTGCGGCGGGGTGTACATGCCGGACAGGCTCACCGTGATGCTGAACCAGGGCACGATGTGTTGCTCGATCTGCGCCTGGCCGCCTTCGGAGGTGCTCGGATGGTTCATCAGCGTCTGCTGCATCACGGCCGACAACCCGACCTCCAGCTCGCGATGCCACGGTGGGATCCAGTGCCAGTTGACCAGGGTGATCGCTTCCTGCACGGCCAGCCCGCTACTGGGCGAAATGGTTAGGGAAGCCTGCGGTTCGTGCCCGACATCCAGGTGCAGCGCTTTGATCTGGGCGATGTTGAGATTGCGGTAGATCAGTGTGCCCTGGTAAGCGAACGGATACTGCACCGCGATGTCGGCACTGGGATGAGGGGAATCGTCGTCGGCTTGCGCGACCGGTGCGTTGGGGTCCGGCGTCGGGAAGTCGCCCAGTTCCCGGGCCGGCACCGAGATCGGGTCCTGCGCGCTGAGCGCCACCTCGGAGTCCACCGGTCCCAGGGCGATGGTCGCCGTGTCCGGGGTCGCCGTGTCCGGCACCGGGGTGTCGGGGGTCGGGTCGTCATCGCGCTGAACCCGCAGCATCGCGGTCACCGCCGCGTTTCCGGCGCTACGTTGCAGCGCGGTCAGCTCGGCGTGGCGATAGCCAGGACCCGCCGGTCGCGACACCGATGCGGGAGTGGTCGCCGCCCGGGTTCGCTCGACGAATTCGTGCACTCATTCATCGCAGACCGGAACGACCCCGAAGCGCAATTGGCGTCGGGGTCGTCTTCGTTGCCCGAAAGGGCACCCGTCAGATGGCCGGCTTGATCACATAACCGAAGCCACGCACCGTGTGGATCATCGGGGCGCGCCCGTCGTCGATCTTCTTACGCAGGTAAGAAATGTAGAGTTCGACGATGTTGGCGTGGCCGCCGAAGTCGTAATTCCAGACCCGGTCCAGGATCTGGGCCTTGGAGAGCACCCGCCGGGAGTTGTTCATCAGGTAACGCAGCAGTTCGTACTCGGTCGCGGTCAATTGGATCAGGCTTCCGGCCCGATGGACTTCGTGCGACTCCTCGTCCAGGGTGAGGTCGCCGACGACCAGGGTGGGGGAGTGCTCGCCCACCCCGACATGGGTGCGCAGCAGCAGAGATCGGGCCCGCAGCACCAATTCCTCGATCGAGAAAGGCTTCGTCACATAGTCATCGCAGCCCGCGGCCAGGCCGGCAATGCGATCTTCCACGGAGTCGCGCGCGGTCAGAAACACCACCGGCACGCGATCGGACAACTGTCTGAGTCTGCGCAGCGCCTCAAAGCCGTCCATGTCCGGCATCATCACGTCGAGCAGGACCAGATCCGGTTGGAATTCTCTGGCCACCGCCACTGCAGTGCGGCCGTTGTCAGCAGTCCGCACGTCCCAGCCCTCGAACCGCAGAGCCAGGGCCAGCAATTCGGACAGGGTCTGCTCGTCGTCCACGACGAGCACCCGGACCGGGCGCCCGCCGGGACCGAGCAGGGTGCGACGGGTGGTGTCAGTGACGGCGGAACCGGCGCGGGAAGGAGTCAGCGTGCTCATGTTCTCCAGGGTCCGACCTGCCCCGATGCGGACGCTGAGGCGACTCTGAGCGGTTGCTGTGAGGGGATGCTGCAGTGTGTCGACCTGGGTGGGCGACTGGATCACCGTGCTGGGTGTTTCTCGACTCGCATTGGGACTCGGCTTGTCACGGCCTCCTCGAGTCGCCGCCAAGGCATGCCCGGGTGTCGGTGTGGGTGGGCGACTGACATCTAGGCGAGGCCAAGTGGGGGGCCGGGGAAGCTTCGGAGCGAGCTTGCGCGCATCCAGCCGACAGAATTCGAACACACCTACCCATACCCGTGCTAGACTTGCGTCATGCCGGGTTGGGGGCTTGTCGAGATGCAGCAGCTGCATGGGTTGCTCGAGTCGATCGATCAGGCCCTTGACCAGCTCGGCACTGCGGCGTGGCAGCGGGTGGCCGACTACGACCTGCTCGAGCTGACCCAGCACCTGGAAAAGGTTTCCCGGCGATGTCAGGTCCCGCAGATCGCGCTCACGCAGGAGATCAATGACCGTGGGCTTCCGGATCAGCGTGGGTTCGCATCCACGGCTAAGTTTCTGTCCGACCTGCTGATCATCACCGTCAGCGAAGCCGGTGGCCGAGTGCGGGCCGCGAAGATGCTGCTGCCCAGGGACACCCCGACCGCGGGTGAGTTGCCGCCGCTGCTGCCCGCCACCGCGGCGGCATTGGAAGCCGGCACGGTCGGGCCGGACCAACTGCGGGTCATCACCCGCACCATGGCCGCGATCCCCGCCGCTGTGGATCAGGACACCCGGGACCTGTGCGAAGCGCTATTGGTGAAGGAAGCCCAGTTCCGGCCGGCCCCGCAACTGCAGGCCGTGGCCGATCAGATCCGGGCCCGAACCAACCCCGACGGCTCCGACCGCGACCTGGACGCCGCAGACCGCGCCGAGTTCACCATCGGCGCTGCCCGCGGTGACGGACTGACCCCGGTCCGGGGGCTGCTGGACAAACTGGCCGTCGAACATTTGCGGCAGGCGATCGAACCGTTGGCTGCACCCAAGCCCGCCGACGACGGCGCCCCCGACCCGCGGCCGGCCGCGACCCGCCGAGCCCAGGCGCTGGCCGAGTTGATGCGCCGCTGGCTCGGCCTGGGGGAAAGCCCCACCAGCCGCGGCGTGCGGCCGCACGCCACCATCATCTGCACCCTCGAGGAGCTCCGCGCAGGAACTGGTGCGGCGTTGCTCGACTACGCGGGGACCGCCGGCGCCGGCCTCACCCGGCTACTGACCTGCGACGCCGACCTCGCCCTGCACGTCGTCGACCAAGCCGGCCGGTTCATTGACGGCAGCAAAGACTTCCGCCTGTTCAACGCCGCGCAACGCCGGGCATTAGCGGTCCGCGACGGCGGCTGCGCCTGGCCCGGCTGCGATACCCCCGCCGCGTGGACCGATGCCCACCACATGCACCACTGGGCGCGCGGCGGGAAAACCGAGTTGGACAACGCCGTCCTGCTCTGCGGCTACCACCACGGCAACATTCACCGCGCCACCTGCGAATGGGACATCCGGCTCCACCCCGGCGACCGAAAACCCGAATTCCTGCCGCCGAAATGGCTCGACCCCGACCGAAAACCCCGACGCAACCGGCTGCACGACCTGCGCTATGTGATCAGCAGTTCCGGCCGAGCAGCGCCGCTACGAACGTGAGCGCCGGATGCCTTCAACTGCCGCCGCCGACCTTGCGGCCGAGGGATGGCCGAAGCTGCCTGCGCGTCATTCGTTGACGACGGGGAGCGACCGGTGCGGCTCAGCCCGTTGTGCCCGAGCGCAGGTCGTACACCGTGCTTCCACCGACGGTCTGGGCGTTGAAGTTCTGTTCCACCCAGGACTCGATCGAGGAGGAACCTCCGCCTCGGCCGCCGAAGCCGCCGCCACGACCGCCCGCAACGTAGTAGCTGATGTCGCCGTCGGCCACGTACCGCTGGAACTCGGCCAGGGTGGGCGAGGGGTCGCTGCCGGTGAAACCGCCGATGGCCATCACCGCGGTGTGGCTGGCCAAAATGAGCGGAGAAGCGGTCATCGAACTGCTCACCGCGGCTGACCAGCGGGTGGTGGTGGCGTTCAGCAGTGTCACCAAGGCGGAATTGGCGGTGCCGTTTCCCCCGCCGCCGAAACCGCGACCGGTGGACGCCGCCGGTCCGGCGGTGGGGATGGAGCCCGTATGGCCCTGGGACGCGGTCACCACCGTGAACGCAGCGGTCCCCAACAGCGCGAACACGGAGCCGCCGATCAGTCCGATCGCCGCCAATCGACGGTTCCACTCCGGCGGGACGGCCAGCAGCGCGGCGCCCGCGAGCCCGCCCATCAGCATCGCCACCCGCAGGCCCGGCAGCCAGTTCGGGGCATCCAGGCGCAACAGTTCCCAGGACCACACCGCGGTGACCGCGATGGCGGCCGCCAGCACCCCGCGGACCCAGTGATTGGCCCTGCCCCGCCACAGTTCTCGGCCCCCCACGGCCACCGTGCCGGAAATGAACGGCGCCAGTGCGACGGTGTAATACGGGTGAATGGTGCCGCTCATATAGGAGAAGACCAGCGCGGTGACCACCATCGCGCCGCCCCAGAGAATGAGCGCGGCCCGGCTGTGATCAGTACGCGGCAGCCGTCGGCTGAACCACAAGCCCGCCACCAGGATGAGCAGGGCCGCCGGCAACAGCCAGGAGATCTGGGTGCCGAATTCGCTGCCGAACAGCCGGGTGAGACCGGTCGAACCACCGAAACCGCCACCGCCGCCACCGCGGAATCCGCCGCCCCCGCCCGCCGGACGGGCGCCGCCAGTCGCGCTGTTGCCGAAGATCCGGCTCAGCCCGTTGTAGCCGATGGCCAACTGCAGCAACGAGTTGTCGGTGGATCCGCCGATGAAGGGTCGCGACGAGGCCGGCCACAGTTCGACCAGGGCCACGAACCAACCAGCCGAGACGAGGAGCGCGCCGGCCGCCACCAGCAGGTGCCGGATGCGTTGCCACACACCGAATCGAGCCGCCCACAGGTAGGCCAGTGCGAACGCGGGCAGGACGAGCAGGCCCTGGAGCATCTTGGTCAGGAAGGCGAAGCCCAGGGCGACGCCGGCCAACGCCAACCACATCACTGCCCGCCGGGCCACCGGAGTGTCCAGGGCCCGGATGACGAAGTAGGCGGCCAACGTCATCAAGAAGACCAGCAACGCGTCCGGATTGTTGAACCGGAACATCAACGCCGCCACCGGCGTCAGCGCCAGCAAGGCCCCGGCCACCAGCCCGGCTGCCTCGCCCGACCACCGCCGCACGGCCGAATACGTCACCGCGACAGTGCCCATGCCCAGCAGCGCCTGGGGCAGCAGCATCGAGAACGATGAGAATCCGAAAATCCGTCCGGACAGGCCCATCAGCCAGATCGAGGCCGGCGGCTTGTCCACGGTGATGGCGTTGCCGGAGTCCAGGGAGGCGAACAGCCAGGCCTTGAGGTTCTCGGTCGCCGACTTCACCGATGCGGCGTAGAAGTCGTTGGCGTCAACCGATTTCGTCAGCCCGACCAGGTACAACGCGGCCGTGGCCAGCAGCAGCAGCCCGAGCAGCGGACGGGCCCACACCGGCTGGCTCGGGGGTCGGGCCCAGCGGCGCGCGAACGCCCGAAGCGGGCCGGTCGCCGAAGGCTGGACCGGCCCGTCGGGGCCCGGAGATTTCAAGGGTGGGGAAAGGGTGCTGGTGGTCAAGAAGTCACCTCAGGAATCAACTCAGTCAGACAGAACGGGTTTTGAAGATCCAGCCGCGCATGAGCAGGAAGCGGACGGCGGTCGCGGCCAGGTTGGCGACAAGTAACACGGCGACCTCCACCACGTTGCTCGCGGTGGGTGCGAGAACGTGCAGAAGGGCCAGTGAGCCGCTGGTGATCCCCAGGCCGAGGAGGAAGACGCCGAACCCCTGGGCCTGATGTTTCATGGCGCTGTTCCGGTCGCGGACCCCGAAGGTGAACCTGCGGTTCGCGGCCGTGTTGGCGATCGCCGTCAGTGCCAGACCGAGGAAATTGGCCAGTTGGGCGCCGACCATGGGCCGGAAGAGTAGAAACAGCAGCAGGTAGGCCAGGGTGGACAGGACGCCGATGGCGCCGAATCGCAGCACCTGCTGGGTCATGCCCCGGGGCACGCCCGGAGTTTCGGCGGGCACCAGTCCGTTGCGGGCCACCCCGGCCTCGGTCCGACCGAGCTGGGCCCGGACCTGGGCCAGCGGCAGTGCTCCGGTGGCCAGGGACCTGCCCACCCGCCACATGCCCTTCAGGTCGGCCACCGCCGTGGCTCTGATGTCCACACTCGAGTTCGGGTCGTCGACCCAGTCCACCGGGACCTCGTGGATCCGCAGGCCGGTCCGCTCGGCCAGCACCAGCAGCTCGGTGTCGAAGAACCAGCCGTCGTCCTGCACCAGCGGCAGCAGGCCGCGCGCGACATCCGCCCGGATGGCCTTGAAACCGCACTGGGCGTCGGTGAACCGCGCGGCCAGGGTGCGCCGCAAGATCAGGTTGTACGAGCGAGAAATGAACTCTCGCTTCGGACCTCGCACCACCCGGGAACCGCGCGCCAGTCGCGACCCGATGGCCAGGTCGGAATGACCGGACAGCACCGGGGCGATCAGCGGCAGCAGCGCGGCCAGATCGGTGGACAGGTCGACGTCCATGTAGGCCAGAACCACGGCGTCGGAATGGGACCAGACCTGCTTGAGGGCGCGGCCGCGGCCCTTCTCGACCAGGTGCACCGCCTCGACCTGGTCGTAGAGCTCGGCCAGTTGATCGGCCACCTCCGCGGTGCCATCGGTCGAGGCGTTGTCCGCGATGGTGATCCGAAAGCTGTACGGCAGGTTTCGTCCCAGGTATTCGTGCAGGCGCTGGATCGCCGGCCCGAGATCGCGCTCTTCGTTGTAGACGGGTACGACGATGTCCAGGCTGGTGGTGGACAGTCGGTCGGCGCGCGCGGCAGCGATATCCGAAGCGGTCATCTCGTCGTCCAAGTCGAGGTCGGCGGCGGGCCGCGGCACGGTATTCGTGGTCATGACACGACTCTGGCCCGCCGCGCTGTGGTGCCCGCCAGCCGCCGCTGTGGCCCTTCTGTGACCGGTGCGCGCGTCTGATCAGCCCTGGACGGTCGAGACTGCCTGTGGCGTCGGAGTTTCCGCCGTCAACAAAGACTGGGCCGGGAGCCAGACCCGGGCCTGGGTGCGGCCCGGTTGGCTGTCCACAGTGACCTTGCCGCCGTGGGCGGCGATGACCGCGGCCACGATGGCCAGCCCGAGGCCGGTGGAGCCGGCGGCCCGCGACCGGGAGGAATCGCCCCGCACGAACCGGCCGAAGATCTCCGGCTGGAACTCCGCGGGGATGCCCGGCCCGTCGTCGGTGACGGTGAGTACCACCCCGTCCGGCACCACTTCCAGCCCTGTGACCACCACGGTGCCGGGTGGGGTGTGGTTGCGGGCGTTGGTGAGCAGGTTGGCCAGCACCTGGTGCAACCGGGCGGTGTCGCCGACGACGGTCACCGGCTCGTCGGGTAGATCCAGCCGCCAGCGGTGGTCCGGCCCGGCCACCCGCGCGTCGGACACCCGGTCCACCACCAGCATGGTCAGGTCGACCTCCTCGGTGGCCAGCGGCCGGCCGGAGTCGAGTCGGGCCAGCAGGAGGAGGTCCTCGACCAGGGTGGTCATCCGGGACGACTCGGACTCCACCCGGCGCAGCGCATGCGAGACCGCGGCCGGGTCGTGCTCCCCGCGTCGGGCCAGTTCGGCGTAACCGCGAATGGCGGCCAACGGGGTACGCAATTCGTGAGAGGCGTCGGCGACGAATTGCCGGACCCGGGTCTCGGACGCGTGCCGGGCCTCCAGGGCACCGGAGACGTGCCCCAGCATCTGGTTCAGCGCAGCGCCCACCTGCCCGATCTCGGTGCGGGTGTCGGTGTCGTGGTCGGGGACGCGCACCGACAGATCGACCTCGCCCCTGTCCAGAGGGAGGGTCGATACCTTGCGTGCGGTCGCCGCGACACGTTCCAGCGGTCGCACGGAGCGGCGGACGATCAAGAAGACGACGCCGGCGCCGACGAGCACCGCCCCCCCGGCCACCAGAGCCATGATCACCGCCAGCCTGGTCTGAATGCTGTGCACCTCGGACAGGGACGATCCGGTGAGGAGGAACGGATCGTTGCTGTCATCGGCCGGCTGGGCTGACGCAGCTACCCGGAAATCGCCGTGGGTACCCAGGACGATGGTCGTGGCCCGGTGTAAGTCAGACGCCGACGTACCGCTGACTAGGGTGTTGAGAGAGGTGATGTCGGAACCCGCGAGCACGGTGCACGTCCCCGAAGTCTCGCGCAGGATGGCTTTCGTCACTGTGCCGCCGGCAACGAAGGCGTAGACCTGGTCGGTCTGCGGTGGGGTGCGTAAGCGCCCGCCGTTGGTGGGCGAAGAACAGGTCAGGTCTGCGGCCGAGAGTCCGGGCGAGGTACCGCCGGGCGGGGCCGCATTCCTATCGAACACCCCGAAGTTGCCCAGCCGCTGGTCCAGTTGGGCCGTCAAATAACGGCCGAGAAAAATCTCCGTGGCCACACCGATGGCGGCCGAGAGGATGACGATGAGCGCGACGATGCCAACGATCAGCTTGGTCCGCAGCGTCACCGCCCGCCGCGGGCGGAGCACCGGAACCGTGGGGGCGGCGGTGCTCATCACGCCGGCTTGAGCACGTACCCGAAGCCGCGCATGGTGTGGATCATCGGTTCGCGGCCGTTGTCGATCTTCTTGCGTAGATAGGAGATGTAGAGCTCGACAATGTTCGCCTGGCCGCCGAAGTCGTAGTTCCACACCCGGTCCAGGATCTGTGCCTTGGAGAGCACCCGCTTGGCGTTGCGCATCAGAAAACGCAGCAACTCGAATTCGGTGGCGGTCAGCGGGATGAGCGTCCCGGCCCGGTGCACCTCGCGGGAGTCCTCGTCCAGGGACAGATCGCCGACCACGATGGTCGAACTGTCCGCGGTCAGGGCCACGTGTGAGCGGCGCAGCAGCGCGCGCAGTCGGAGCACCAGCTCCTCGATGGAAAACGGCTTGGTCACGTAGTCGTCGCCACCGGCGGTGAGGCCGGCGATCCGATCCTCGACGGCGTCCTTGGCCGTCAGGAACAACACCGGCGTCCGTTCGAACTCGTTCCGCAATCGGCGAAGCACCTCCAGACCGTCCATATCCGGCAGCATGATGTCGAGAACGACCAGGTCGGGTCGCAGGTCCCGGGCCGCGACGACGGCCGACGCACCGTCGGCCGCGGTGCGCACCTCCCACCCCTCGTAACGCAGCGCGAGGGCCAGGAGCTCGGACAGGGTGGTTTCGTCGTCCACCACCAGCACCTTGATGCGCCGGCCGTCCGGGCCTCGCAGTACCTCGCGGCTGGGATCGATCTGCGGCGAGAAACTTGCGAACGGAGAGCTGGTCGTCATCGCGCCATCCTGAGCGCTTCCTGTGTGCCCGCGCTAGGCCGACCCTGTGCCGGACCTGTGCATCATCGCGCACAACCGACCCTGGCGCGGCCCACAGCCGAGCAACAGCTGGGCCCGACATCCTCGCTGGCAGCGCTGATCTGCGCCTGCTCCACCGGGTTCACACTTCCACGAAAGGCCATTCCCGATCATGACGATTCACGACGAAGACAGGTACACCGCGCCGGTCTGGGGTGCACCCCCACCGCCGCCGGCCGAGGTCCGGCCGGCCGGCGAATCCGGACAGGGCCCGACCGGGTCGGGCAAGAAGAAGATGTCGCCGATGGCCAAGACGCTCGCCGCGGTCGGGGTGGCCGCCGTGGTGGCGGTCGGCGGGACGGTCGCGGTCACGGCCGCGAACTCCTCGGCCAGCAGTGCGCAGAACGGCGGGGCGCAGAACGGCGGTGGTCAGGGCGGCCCCGGCGGGGGTGGGTTCCGCGGCGGGGACGGCAACGGGGGAGGCGGCTTCGGCGGCAACTCGGCGGTCGGTGCGCTGAGCAGTGCGCTGCACGGGCAGTTCGTGGTTGCCGGCACGTCGGGCTCGACCACGACCGAGCAGATCCAGACCGGGACGGTCACCGCGGTCAGTGCCACCAGCCTGTCGGTGAAGAGCACCGACGGCTTCACCGGCACCTATGTGGTCGGATCGGTCGACGTGAGCGCCGCCGCCGTGGGCACCTCGGTCACCGTGCTGGCCACGGTCAGCGGCAGCACGCTGAACTTGGTCTCGGCTCGGACGTCGTCGACCACCGCGGCCAATGCCGGTGGGGCCAACGGTAACGCCGGTCCGGCGGCCTGATGGGTCAGGCGGTGACGACGTTCCCACCGGTTTCGGTGACCGGGATCGCTCCCAGGGGTTGGCTGGCCGGACCGTTCAAGACCGCTCCGGTGGTGATGTCGAACTTCGAGCCGTGCAACGGGCAGGTGCCCGTCCCGTCAACGATTCCGCCCTGATGCGTGCACACCGCGGTGTGCGCCACCACCGCGCCGTCCTTGTGCGCCAGCAGTACCTGGCCCGACGGACCATCGACCACCACACCAGCGGTGGCGGGCACGTCCGACGCCTTGGCCAGCACCGTTCCTGGGGCCACCGACGAGCTGGTCGGAGAGCCGGACGAGGACGAACCGCAGGCCGCGCACGCGGCGGCGACGGCCACCGTCCCGGTGGCCGCCAACACGTTTCGCCGGGACAGAACTGGACCGGTCGCAGGGGCGGGTTCGAGCACGGTCTCGGCGGGCACGGGCAGCCTCCTGGTCGGCGGACGGATACGGGAGAGGTTGCACTTTCAAACATAAGGAGTGGGTGAAGTGCTTCCGGCCCGAAAGGGCGGACGCACATGCGCGACGGGGTTCGAACGGGGAATCATGACCAGGTGCACCTTCCGACGCTGGCCGGTACGGCCCTGGCATCCACAGTCACGGCGACCCTGGGCGGTTTGGCCACGGACCCGCGCTCGGCCTACTACGTCACCCTGGCCAAGCCCTCCTGGCAACCCGCCCCGCCGGTGTACGGCCTGGTCTGGACGCCGCTCTACGCCGACATCGCGATCACCTCCGCCATCGCTATCGACCGGCTGGAACCCGTGCCCCGGCGACACTTCCAGATCGCGCTGGCGGCCAACCTGACCCTCAACGCGGCCTGGAACTGGATCTTCTTCCGGGCGCACCGGCCGTGGTGGGCGGCGGCCGAATGTGCCGTGCTCACCGCCAGTTCCGTCGACCTGGTCCGACGGGCCGGCCAGGCCGACCGGCGAGCGGCGGTGGCCCTGGCGCCCTATCCGCTGTGGTGTGCTTTCGCGACGGCGCTCACGGTGGCGATCGCCCGGCGCAATCCCGCGCGGACGGCCACCGGGAACCTGTTCGCGCGGGCCCGGTCAGCCCTGGGAGTGTGAGAAGAACTCGGCGCTACCGGCCAGGGCCACCGGCACCGTGAACACCCCGCGGCCGGGCATGGCCGACGCCCGGGCGGCGACCCCGGAGGGGTCGACCGCCCGCCCCAGCATGGCCAGATAGATCAGGTTCAGTTGGTGGGCGCAGTACTCGGCGCTGTGGGTGACGCCGGTGGTGACGCCGGCCCGGCCGCTGCGGGCCAGCACGGGCTGCCAGTAAGCCAGGCTGGCCGCGCTCGCCGGGTGCCCGAGCAGGGCCTGGAAAGTGTTGCTGATCCAGCGGTTCGCATTCCCGCCGGCCCGGTTCCAGGCCTCCCCGGACGAGCACAGATAGCCCTCAAGTCCTGACCAGGTGGTCGCCCCCAGGGAGGCCAGATAGACGGTCAGGCCACCCGGATCGGGTTGGCGACCCAGACAGCCCAGATACGCGGTGGCAATCAGTTTGACGCCGTACTCGCGCGAGGACACCAGCGCCTGGGCGGCCGAGCCCAGGCTGTGGCCGGACAGCAGCGCGCCCGTGTACGAGGCCGCACCGCCGGCGTCGGGATTGCGGCCCAGGATGCCGCGGTAGAGCGCGGCCACCGCCTTGCCGGCCTGGGCCGAGGTGAGCAGGGGACCCGGAGTGACGGCAGCGCCTACGCGGATGTCGATGGTCGGGCTCTGGGCCGGATCCAGCCACCGCATGATGCCGGTCAGCGTGCCCTGGTCGATGGAGACGCAGCCCGCGGTGGAATCGCCCGTGCCCACGTGCAGGAAGATGGCCGACCCGGCCCCGGGGACTCGGGCCAGGTTGTAGCCGATGTTGACGGCGTAGTCGTACGCGGTGCCGGAGTAGTAGAGGTTCTCACTGGCCCCGCCGGGTGAAGCCGACTGCCGGACATGCAGGTTGTAGGTGGGTGAGCTCGGGTTCTCGTCCCACCAGTCCAGCGGATCCGTCTGGAAGTACGGCATTCTCGTGCCGGGATTGGCGAGCGAGCCGAACGCCACCGTGAGCGGGTAGGTCCCGGCCGGGGTGGTGTCGCTGCCCTCGCGGGCGGCCCCGATGCCCGACCCACCGACCCGGGCCGGCACCGGCCCGGCCACCCGCACCCACTCGCCGCCGGCGCCGCGCTGCCACGCACTCAGGGTTGCGTAGGACGAACCGGCCGAGGCGGAGTTCACGGTGATCAACTGGGAGCTGTTGGCCGGGGCGGCGAAGGCGGGGGCCGCGCCGACCGCCGGGGCCACGAACATCCCGGCGAAGAACGTGAGCACCACCAGCAGGGTGCGAAGGGAACCACGAGCGGTCGATACAGACATGGACACACCCTTGAGGACGCCGCACCCGCGGAGTCGGGCGCCGGGTCAGTGTGAACCGCGAACCTGGGAGATCGACGCCTTCCGCGGTGGTGTCACCCGTGATTTCACCCGAGTCCGGGCTCTGTCCGCGCGTGAGCAATCGCTTCGACAAAGGCGTCGGCCAGGCTGGCGTAGCCGGCGGCGTTGGGGTGGAAATGATCTTCGGCCAATCGACCCCGCCAGCTGGGCGGACGCGACGACGTCAGGTCGGCGATGACGATCGCGCCGCCGGCCGCGGCCCGGACCAGCAGCGCGTTGACCGCGGTCGCCGTGCGGGTCGGGTTGGGCAGGTTGGCCACCACGGTGCCCCGCGGCAGCTGATCCAGCAGCTCGGCGAATCGCTCCGGAAGCACGCTGCGCTCCTGGCCCATGAGATCGTTCGAACCGATCAACAGAGTGAGCAGATCGGGCTGCTCGGCCAGCGTGCGCAACGCCGGCAGCTGCGACGTGATCACGTCGGCCACGGTGGCGCCGCTGCGAGAAAAGTTGACGATCCGATACGGCGAGCCCAGCCGACGGGAGGCCTGGCCGACCCAGCCCGCTTCGATCCCGGGGGTGCCGATGCCCTGGGTCATCGAGTCGCCCAGCGCCACCCAGAGCGGACCGGTGCGCCCCACCGCGTCCCGGTTGGCGCGTTCCCAGGCGTGGGCCATGGGCGCGACCTGCCGTTGTACCGCCCGCACCCCCGGCAGGAGCGCCGATCCGACCCGAACGAGCCGACCCGGAGGCCGGGTCGGCTCGTTCGAGTAATCGAAATCCGGGGGCACCGAATCGAGCGTAATCACAGCGCCCATCAGGACGGGGTGATCAGGAAACGGCGATCCCTTCGCCACCGACCGCATTCGGAACGGTCACCGACCCGATCGCGGTGAGCCCGCCGTCGTGCCCGACGGCAAACGCGTCGACCTTGCCGGCGCCACCGGCCTGCACGTACAAGAACCGGCCGTCGGGCGAGGCGGCCGCGTCCACCGTGCCCGCATCGGTCGGGGTGGCGCCGGTCAGGGCGAGACTGCCACCGTGGTCGGACACGGTGGACACCGTCGCGCTACCGGCATTCGAGGCATAGAGATACGACCCGACCCGCGCCACCCAGCAGGTGGCCGCCGCATTGGTCGCTGCCGACGACACGGCCGTGAGGGTGCCGCTCCGGCTGACGTCGTACGACGCCACCGCACCGTTGCCGGCCTGGGCGATCACCAGATGACCGGACCGGTCGGTGACCAGCGCAAACGGAACGTCGCCGGGCAGCACATTGACGGTCGGCGCCGCGGCCGGACCGCCGAACCGCTCGAGCCCGAACACCAGCACCTTGTGGCCGTTGGCCTTGGTGGTCACCGCGATCGACCGGCCGTCCGGGGTGAAGGCGACCTGACCCGGAGTGTTCACGAACTGCGGGGTCGCGTTCGGGTCCAATCCCAGTGGGCGCTGCCAGGACGGGATCCGCACGAGCCGATCGCCGAGCCGTAGGTAGCCCTGCAATGTGCCCCCGTCCAGGGCGTCGACCACGTAGGCCAGGTGGTCCCGCACCGCGATGCTCACCGGGAAGGTTCCGCCAGAGCCGACCACCTGCCGGTCGACGAGTCGGTCACCCACGACCGCGAACGTGGTCACCGTGTTGCTGCCCGCGTTGACCACGAACAGCGTGCCGTCGTCGAGCACCAGCGAGCCCTGGGAAGCCAGGTGATCCACGACCGAACCGGCGAGCACCCCGCCGAGGCCACCGGTGGGGTAACTGCCGGCGCGGGTGAGCGTGCCGTCTGCGGCGCGGTCGTAGGCGACCACGGTGTTGCCGGCCGGGTCGTCGGTCTGGACGAAGACCGCCGAGGCGGTGTGGTGGTGGCCGGGCTCGCCGGCCGACGAGGGGCCGGCGAACAGCAGCGCGAGGGCCGCCGATCCGGCCACGGCGGCGGACAGCCGAAGCAGTGTGCGCATGGGTTTCCTTCCGAAAGCGGGGCGGTGGATCCGCCCAGGGCGCGCCTTTGATCCGACCGCCGCCGGAGCCGGAAAACCAGAACGAGGTGCGGACGAAACTCTTACGAAACGCGTTCGCCCGGCTGCGAGACGTGACCGGACGCGGGTCCTTGATGGCCGCGACTCCGGGGCTGTGACAGACTTTCGGGGCCCCGGCGGCCGGAGCCGACGGCAGGGTGCGCCGGGCTGTGGTGCGTCCTGTCCAGGAAGGGAGCCGAATGATGTTCGGCCGAATTGCCGTGGTCAATCGTGGGGAGCCGGCGGTTCGCCTGACCCGGGCCGTGCACGAGCTGAATGCCGAGTTCGACTACGGCATCCGCGTCATCGCCCTGCACACCGAGGCGGAACGGGGTGCGCTGTTCGTTCGGCTGGCCGACGAGGGGGTGCGGCTGCGCGACCCCGGCACCCAGGGTGTGCCGTATCTCGACCACGCCGAACTGGAACGTGCGCTGATTGCGGCCCGGGCCGACGCCGTTTGGGTGGGTTGGGGTTTCGTGGCCGAGGATCCGGCTTTCGCCGATCTGTGCGCCCGGCTCGGCATCACCTTCATCGGCCCATCGCCGGACGCGATGCGCCGCCTGGGCGACAAGATCGAGGCGAAGCTGGCCGCCGAGGCCAACCACGTGCCGGTGGCGCCCTGGTCGGGTGGC
Organism: Nakamurella sp.; assembly: GCA_965277905.1. GTDB lineage: Bacteria > Actinomycetota > Actinomycetes > Mycobacteriales > Nakamurellaceae > Nakamurella. The sequence goes on along the minus strand of CBDIDW010000006.1, from coordinate 997,168 downwards.
CCGATCACCTCGCTGGCCGACGCGGAGCACCATGCCCAGGTCATCGGCTACCCGTTGATCCTCAAGGCCAGGTCCGGGGGCGGCGGCCGCGGGATTCGCTTCGTGCGCGAGCCGCACGAGCTCGAGGAGGCGCTGGAACGCACCCAGGCCGAGGCGCTGCGCACCTTCGGTGACTCGGTGGTGTTCCTGGAGAAGGTGGTCGAGGGCGGCCGGCACATCGAGGTCCAGGTCATCGCGGACAACTACGGCAACGTGTGGGCGCCGGGTGTCCGTGACTGCTCCATCCAGCGCAAGAACCAGAAGGTGATCGAGGAGTCGCGCTCCCCGGCGCTGACCCAGCAGCAGGAGGACGAGCTGGCCGAGCGGGCCATGGCCCTGGTCAAGGACGTGGGCTACCGCGGCGCCGGCACCGTCGAGTTCCTCTACCAGCCGCAGGAGAAGACCTTCGCCTTCCTGGAGGTCAACACCCGGCTGCAGGTCGAGCACCCGATCACCGAGGCCACAACCGGGATCGACCTGGTCAAGTTGCAGATCCTGGTGGCCGCCGGTCAGCCCCTGGCGGGCCCGCCGCCGGTCAAGTTCGGGCATGCGGTCGAGGCCCGACTCAACGCCGAGGACGCCGACGCCGGTTTCGCTCCCGCGCCCGGCTATGTCGAGCTGTGCACCTTCCCGGCCGGCCCGGGCATCCGGGTGGATTCGGGCATCGCGGTTGGCGACACCATTCCGCCGGACTACGACTCCATGGTCGCCAAGATCATCGCCTGGGGTCGAGATCGGCCGGAAGCGTTGGCGCGCTTGCGATGTGCGCTGCGCGACACTACAGTCGTGCTCAAGGGCGGGACCACCACCAAGTCCTTCCTGCTCGACCTGCTGGACCGGCCCGAGGTCATCTCGGGTGAGGCCAGCACCGGCTGGCTGGACCGGATCGGCTCGCTCCGAGGCCCGCACGAGTTGGCGCCGCATGCCGATATCGCCTTGCTCTCGGTTGCGGTCGACGTCTACGAGTCCGAGGAGCAGCTGGAGCGGGAGGCGTTCCTGCGCAGCGCCCGGGGGGGCCGGCCGAAGGCCTCGCACACCGCCGGCCGGACGGTCGAGCTCGGTTACGCCGGGCAGACCTATCGGTTGGGCGTAGCCCAAATCAGTCCGGCCCGATATCGGGTCACGGTCGCCGGGGCGATCATCGACGTGCGGGTGGAACAGTTGTCCCGCTTCGAATCCCGGTTGTCGATCGGCGACACCCGACACCACCTGGTCACCGTGCCCGGACCGTCCTATCACCGGGTCGAGGTGGACAGCGTCAGCCATCGGGTGTCCCGGGACGAGGGCGGCATGGTCCGTTCCCCCGCCCCGGCCGTGGTGGTGGCCATGCGGGCCGGGGCCGGAGCAGACGTACAGGCCGGGGACATCGTCGTCGTGCTGGAGAGCATGAAGATGGAGACCGCGGTCCGCGCCCCGTATGCCGGCCGGATTCGAGAAGTTCTGGCCACCGTCAACTCTCAGGTCGACGCCGGGGCCCCGCTGGTGCGTATCGACCGGCTGGACGCCACCGACAGCGCGGAGTCCTCCGTCGAGGTGTCCTTCACCGGCGATGTCGCCCCGGCCGACCCCGACCCCAGGGCCACCGCCCTGCGGCTGCTGACCGACCTGCGGGCGCTGGTCACCGGCTACGACGTGAACGGCGCCGACGGTCGAAAGATCCTCATCGACTACGAGAAGGCTCGCGGTCAGCTCCCCGAGGACGATCCCGAACTGCTGGCCGCCGAGCTCGATCTGTTGACCACCTTCGCCGACATCTGCGAGCTGTCCCGGAACCGGCCCGCCGTCGACGCCGAGACCAGCGATGAGCACGTGCACAGCCCACGGGAGCATTTTCACGCCTATCTGCGCTCTCTGGATCCGGAACGGGAAGGCCTGCCCGAGGCTTTCCGGGGGCGGCTGGGCCGAGCCCTGCAGCACTACGGAGTCTCGGCCAGCGACAGCGGAGAGCGGCTGGAGGAGTCCGTGTTCCGGCTGTACCTGGCCCAAGGCCGTGGTGCCGAACAGATTCCGATCGTGTCCGGCATCCTGCAGCGTTGGCGCTCGGCCGGTCCGGGTCTGGTCAGCTCGCTGCACGACGCCGTCGGGGAGCTGTTGGACCGGTTGATCGTGGCCACCCAGCTGCGCTACCCGGTGGTGGGCGACCTGGCCCGCAATGTGCGCTTCCAGGTCTTCGACCGGCCCGTCATCGCGGCCACCCAGGAGCAGGAATTCGACGCCATCCGGGACCACCTGGCCTACCTCGCCGAGCACCCCGGGGCGCCCGACTATGCCGAGCGGATCGACACCCTGGTGTCCAGCCCGGAGCCCCTCATCGCCATGCTGGCCGAGCAGCTGACCAGTGCTGGCGAGGCCCTGACCCCGATGTTGGAGGCGATGACCCGGCGCTACTACCAGATCCGCGACCTTCGCGCCATCACCGCCGAGCGCCGGGACGGTCGACCGTTCGTGACCGGCGAGTTCGAGTTGGCCGGCACCCAGCTGCACCTGGTCGCCACCGTGGCCGACCGGTCCGAACCCGGCGATCTGGAGCGCGCGTTGGCGACGGTCCGGGACGCGTGCACCGCGCTGCCCGATCCAGCCCACGCCGTGGTCGATGTGTACCTGTCCTGGCCGGACCGACCGGATGATTTCGACGCGGTCAGCGCGGCCCTGGTCGCCGACCTGTCGGCCTATCCGGAATTGCTGACCGGGCGGCGGGTCACCGTGATCGTCGGCCGGCCAGGGGCCCGCGGAGCCGTGCAGTTCACCTTCCGGCCCGGCGGGTCCGACGGCGGGTTCACCGAGGAATTGGTCATCCGGGGCATGCATCCGCTGACCGCCCAGCGGTTGGACATCTGGCGGTTGAAGAACTTCAAGGGCGACCGGATGCCGGCGGCCGAGGGTGTGTACCTGTTCCATCTGGTGGCCCCGAACAACGCCGCGGACGAACGGCTGGTCGCGGTGGCCGAGGTGCGCGACGTCAGCGTGTCGCGGGACGCGGCCGGCCACGTCGTACATTTCCCGGCGGCAGAGCGGGTGCTCGCCGCCTGCCTGGATTCGATCCGGCGGGTCCAGGCCACCCGCGGGACCAGCGGACGATTGGACGCGAACCGGGTCTTTCTGTTCGTCTGGCCGATCATCGAGCTACCCGTGCGGGACCTGGCGTACTTCGCCCGCAACAGCGCTCCGTTGTCCGTCGGGGCGGGCCTGGAGGAGATCACCGTGGTCGCGCAGCTGCGCGAGAAGCCGGGTGGCCCGATCCGAGACGTGGCGCTGCGTTTCACCAATGCCCCGGGCACGGGCTTGTCGGTGGCCGTGACGGCACCGCCGACGGACGCGCTGCAGCCGTTGGATCCCTACACCCAAAAAGTGCTGCGATCGGCGGCCCGCGGCACGGTCTACCCGTACGAGATCGTCCCGCTGCTCACCGGCCGGGATGGCGAGTTCACCGAGTACGACTTCACCGGTGATTCGTTCGGACCGGTGGATCGACCCAAGGGCGGCAACAGCGCCGGTGTGGTCACCGGGGTCGTGCGCACCCCCACCGATCGGTATCCCGAGGGCATGACCCGGGTGGTCATGATGGGCGACCCGACCAAGGCGCTGGGCACCGTGGCGGTGGCCGAATGCGCCCGCATCGTGGCCGCCGTCGACCTGGCCGAACAGCTGGGCGTGCCGGTGGAGTGGTTCGCCCTCTCGTCCGGCGCGACCATCGCCATGAATTCCGGCACCGAGAACATGGACGCGGTGGCCCGGGCGCTGCGCCGGCTGATCACGTTCACCCAGGACGGCGGTGAGGTCAACATCATCGTGACCGGCATCAACGTGGGTGCCCAGCCGTACTGGAACGCCGAGGCGACCATGCTCATGCACACCAAGGGCGTGCTGATCATGACCCCGGACAGCGCCATGGTGCTCACCGGCAAGCAATCGCTGGACTACTCCGGCGGCGTCTCGGCCGAAGACAATTTCGGCATCGGCGGATACGACCGGGTCATGGGCCCGAACGGCGAGGCCCAGTACTGGGCGCCCAATCTGTCCGGGGCGGTGGACATCCTGTTCGCCCATTACGACCACGCCTATCTGGCTCCGGGGGAGCGGTTCCCACGGCCGGCGCCGACCTCCGACCCGGCCGACCGCGACATCCGCAGCGCCCCGCATTCGCACCCGGACAGCCCGTTCACCACGGTCGGCGAGATCTTCTCGGAGGAGACCAACAAGGACCGCAAGAAGCCGTTCGACATCCGCGCGGTCATCGCCGCGGTGGTCGATGCCGATCACGTCACCCTGGAACGATGGGCCGGCATGGCCGATGCGGAGACGTCGGTGGTGGTGGACGCGCATCTGGGCGGTCACCCGGTCACGGTCATCGGCATCGAGTCCCGATCCATTTCGCGGCGGGGTTTCCTGCCCACCGACGGCCCTGACACCTTCACGGCCGGAACGCTTTTCCCCAAGTCGAGCAAGAAGACGGCCCGAGCCATCAACGCGGCCAGCGGCAATCGGCCGCTGGTGGTGTTGGCCAACCTGTCCGGGTTCGACGGTTCTCCGGAATCGTTGCGCAATGTCCAGCTCGAGTACGGGGCCGAGATCGGCCGAGCCATGGTCAATTTCGATGGCCCGATCGTGTTCTGCGTCATCTCCCGGTACCACGGTGGAGCTTTCGTGGTGTTCTCGGGCGCGCTCAACGACAACATGGAAGTGGTGGCGGTCGAGGGCTCGTTCGCCTCCGTCATCGGCGGCGCCCCGGCCGCCGCTGTGGTGTTCACCCGGGACGTCAACACCCGCACCGACAAGGACGCCCGGCTGGTGGAGTTGAGCGCCGCGCTGGCCTCCGCGACGGACGAGGGCGAGCGCAGTGGGCTACGGGTCGAGCTGGGGGAGATGCGCACCCAGGTGCGAGCGGAGAAGCTGGGCGAGGTGGCCGCGGAATTCGAGGCCATCCACAACATCGACCGGGCCCGTCAGGTCGGCTCGGTGAACACCATCGTGTCCGCAGAAGGTCTGCGTCCCTATCTGATCCAGGCGATCGAGAGAGGAATGGCACGCACCACCGGGGCGCGCTGACTGATCAGGTCAGACGATTGCGGTCAGCTCGACGTTGATGTCGTCCGGGTCCTGGAAGGACAGGATGGCGTATCCGCCCGGCTCGATGATCTCGCCGTGGGTGATCCCCGCCGAGTCCAGCGCGTCCCTGGCCGCCTCCAGCTCCTGCCGTGAGGCGAGCAGGAAGCTGACATGGTCCAAGCCGACCGCATCCGGGTCGAAGGTCTGTCCGGCCGGGGCCACCGGCCGCAGACCGAACAGCGCGCCCGACGGGGTCTGGTAAACCACGCCGCCGTAGAGGTCCGCCTGCGACTCGCGCATCCCGGGTTCGTCGATGCGGGCGGAGTTGTCCATCACCGCCGGCCAGCCGAAGACCTGGTCGTAGAACGCCTTGGACTGGGCGATGTCGGTGACGGTGAGACGGACGTGGGCGTAGCCGGAGCTGGAAACAAGAGCCATGCCACTGCCGTACCCCGGTCGGGTGGGGCTCATCCCCGCCGTGCTTCACGTCTTCGGCGATTTGCCGATGAATGATCTATCCGGCAGGATCGCGTGACTTGTCTGGTTCGCACGATTTCGGAGGATTTCATGAGCAGCAGCGGCATCGATCCGGCGGGCAAGGCCCCGGACGTGAAGGACGTTCTCGTGAGCGGGTACGGCCGGGTCGAGCACGGCGAGGAGGAATGGGTCAACGAGTACTGGCGGGCCTCGCCCGGACAGAAGCCGCCGCTCAGCCCGGAGCAGCGCAAGAAGTTGATCAACCGACTGGAGGCCGAGTTGCGCGCCCTGGACGAGACGATCAACACGGACAACGAGAAACTCGAGGCGGACAAGCAGGCCCAGGAGGATGCCCCGTTCTGGGACAAGCACAAGTACGACGACGCGATCAAAGCCGACGTCGCGAAGAAGACCGTCGACGTCAATGCCAAAACCGAGGGTGAGAACTCGCTGAATGTCCTCAAGGGCAGCCACTGATCGATTCAGGCCCAGTCCAGGCTCCGCTCCACCGCCTTGTTCCAGGTCGCGTAACGGGTTTCACGTTCGTCGGCGCTCATCTGCGGGTCCCAGCGCCGGCCCTCACGCCAGTTCTGGGTGATCTCGTCGATCGAGGTGTAGTAACCGATGGCCAGGCCGGCAGCATAGGCGGCGCCGAGAGCGGTGGTCTCGGCCACCACCGGCCGGATGACCGGAACGCCGAGAATGTCGGCCTGGAATTGCATGAGCAGACCGTTGGCGGTCATGCCCCCGTCGACCTTCATCTCGGCCAGGTCGTGACCGGCATCGGCGTTCATGGCGTCCAGCAGCTCCCGGGACTGGAACGCCGTCGCCTCCAGCGCGGCCCGGGCGATGTGGGCCTTGGTCACGTAGCGGGTGAGACCCACCAATACGCCGCGGGCGTCGTCTCGCCAGCGCGGCGCGAAGAGCCCGGAGAAGGCGGGAACCAGGTACACGCCGCCATTGTCGGGCACGCCGGCGGCCAGCGATTCGATCTCCTCGGTGGTCTGGATCAGACCGAGGTTGTCCCGGATCCAATGGACCAGCGCGCCCGACACTGCGATGGAGCCCTCGAGCGCGTACACCGGTGGCTGCTCACCGAAGCGGTAACAAACCGTGGTGAGGAGTCCGTGCTGGCTGGCCTTTCGCGTCGTGCCGGTGTTCATGAGCATGAAATTGCCGGTGCCGTAGGTGTTCTTGACCTGTCCCGGGGACAGGCAGGCCTGCCCGACCATGGCCGCCTGCTGGTCACCCAGCACTCCCGCCACGCGCACGCCGGCCAGCCCGTCCGGCGCCCTGATCACCCCGAAATCCGCTGCCGATGAGCGGATCTCGGGCAACACCGACAGGGGGATGGCCATGTCTGCGGCGATCTGAGGGTCCCAGGCGGTGGAGTCCAGATCCATCAACATGGTTCGCGACGCATTGGTGACATCGGTCAGGTGTTCGCCCACCATCCGGTGCATCAACCAGCTGTCGATCGTGCCGAAGGCCAATTCGCCGCGGTCGGCGCGGGCCCGGGCGCCGTCCACATGATCGAGCATCCAGCGCAGCTTCGGCCCCGAGAAATACGTGGCCAGCGGCAGTCCCACCCGGTCGGCGTAGCGGTTCGAGCCGGCGTCGCCGGCCAGTTCCCGACACAGCGCATCGGTACGGGTGTCCTGCCACACGATCGCGTTGCTGACCGGCTCCCCGGTGCGGCGATCCCAGAGGACGGCCGTCTCGCGCTGGTTGGTCAGCCCAACCGCGGCCAGGTCGGAAGCCTCGAGTCCGGCGCGTTTCAGGGCGGTCTGGACCACGGCGACCACGCTGTCCCAGATCTCGTTCGGGTCGTGCTCGACCCAGCCGGCCCGGGGCAGGATCTGTCGGAATTCGCGCTGGTCGTTGGCCACCACCTGTCCGGAGTGGTCGAAAATCATGAACCGGGTGGAGGTCGTGCCTTGATCGATGGCACCCAGGAAGTCGGCCATGGCTCATCCTGACACCCCGGCCGGTGCCGCGCCCGGCCGTCCGTAGGATCGCGGGAGACCGCGACAGCCGCGGCACTGCGCGAAAGGCCCACGCCATGACCGCACCCACCAGCTCGCTGTCCGGGTGGCGTTCGGCTACCTTCACCACGTCCGGGCTGACCCACGAGATCTACGAGAAGGACGCGGCCCCGGGCGCGCCCGGTGTCGTGGTGATTCCCGAGATCCCCGGCCTGACCCCGGAAGTGCTCGCGTTCGCCGATCATCTCGTGAGCGCCGGCTTCCGGGTGGTGATCCCGTCGCTGTTCGGCACGGCGGGTCGTGACCCCTCGACCGGTTACGTGCTCACGACGGTGGCCAAGCTGTGCGTCTCCCGGGAGTTGCGCGCCTTCGCCCGGCACAGCGCCCGGCCGGTGTCGGTCTTCCTGCGCGCACTGGCCGCGGATCTGGCCGCCAGTACCGGTCGGCGAGTCGGAGTGGTCGGGATGTGCTTCACCGGCGGCTTTGCGCTGGCCACCGCGGTGGACCCGGCCGTGGCCGCCGCCGTGATGTCCCAGCCCAGCGTGCCCTTCCCGATCGGCAGCGCCCGCGTCGCCGACATCGGCCTGTCGGACTCCGAACGGACCGAGGTGGTCGGGCGCCAGGACCTGGCCCTGCTGAGCCTGCGCTTTTCCGAGGACCAGGCTTGTCGGCACGCACGGTTCCAGACCTATGCCCAGGCCTTCGGCGAGCGCATCGAGCTCATCGAGTTGGACAGCCGCCCCGGGAACCCGGACGGCTTCGGGAAGCGGGCCCACGCGGTCCTCACCCACGAGGTGCGGGCGGACCCGCCGAACTCGGCCTACCTGGCTCGGGAACGCGTGGTGGAGTTCCTGCGGCAGGCGCTCTGACCACACCTGCTCTGCGCCCCCGGCAGGATGCGAACCGGCGACTTGCTACTCCACCCTGATGTGACGGCAGAACCGGCAGACCGCACTCGAACCACGGCCACGGCCGGGACCGCCCCTGGACTAGTGCATATGTTCGATTAGGGCCATGCTGGTGGTATGCATTGGGACACCACGCACGGCATCGGTCCCATCGGCCCGCTATCGGGCGATGAGCTGGCCAGCCCACCACCGGCAGGGCACACGGTGCTCTGCTGGGTGTCGGCGACGGCCGTGGCCGCGCGGGGCGCGGCTCCGGAATCGCTGGCGGTCCGAGAGGCTCGAGCGTTGGCGATGATCGAAGGCGGTTTCTGCCGGTGCGGGTCGCAGAACAAGGGGATTCCTGGGGAAAAGGCAACGGGTGTGAATCCACCGGGTCACCAGTTTTTACTCCGTCAGGTGAGCCAGACACCCCAACGGCTGATTTACCTTGTAAGGGTCGCTTTCGGTAGGCCCGCTGGGTACGTTGATCAAGACCTGCAGTCCAGCTACGTCGGTGGGGAATGATGAGGTAGCTCAATGACCTTCTTCGCTCGAAAAGTTGCGTCTCATAACGTTTATCGCTCAGGGCGGTACGCGCAGGTAGTGAGGCGCGCATTGAGTTTGAAATACTTCGGGCGAGTAAATAGCAATGTATCGTTCGAGCGGAATCCCTTGAACGTTGGGCTTTATGCGGTGGCAGGATCGGATGCCGCCAAACCCAGGGCGCTCGAGGCCAGTTTTCGGCATGGGTCCTGTGCGGCGAGCCACGACTGCGCGCAGGCGGCCGCGGAATGTCGGGACTTGCGATAGGAGGTGACGCCGTCACCTGGAGTCCCGTTTGATCCCAGAACGAGTGCGGCTACCGCTTGGTCGGCTGATCTGAGGTGATGGTGCGCGTACGCGCAACGCTTTCCCGTCAGGCGGGCGCACTCCGGACGAAGTCCGGCAGCGTCCCAGTGCCCCCAGCAGGATTCGAACCTGCGACACACGGTTTAGGAAACCGATGCTCTATCCCCTGAGCTATGAGGGCCTACTGGTACGGGTGATCCACAAACCCGGCTCCGCTGTCCGGATCGGGTCGCCGGTCCATCTTTGCAGGAGTTCCGCGCGAGATCGGTCAGGCCCGGACGGCCTGGGCGGCGGCCCGCAGCTCCTCCCAGGTGCAGAGTTTGACCCGGGGACGGCCCAGCCGCTCGCCGGCCGCACGCTCGGCCGCGTCGATGGCCGACCAACCGGTCAGATCGACGAGATGCGGCTGTCGGGCGCGCAGCCAGGCCTCGACGGCGGCGGGGTCGGTGGCCCGGGAGACCCGCGGGCGTTCGTTCAGATCGGCGGCCAAGGTGTGGACGGTGTCGGTGGCGTCCTTCTTGTTGGAGCCGATGATCCCGGTGGGGCCGCGCTTGATCCAGCCGGCGACGTACTCCCGGTCGCCGCCCACGACCCGCCCGTCGTGGTTCGGCACCACACCGGCAGTGGCGTCGAACGGGAGCCCCGGCACCGGAATGCCCCGGTATCCGACCGCCCGGAGCGCCAACCCGGCCGGCACGACCTCCCGGTCGCCGGTGTCCACGGCGCGGCCGTCCGGACCCAACTCGTTGCGCCCCAGAACGACCGATTCGACGTGTCCGTCGCCCCGGATCTCGATCGGCGACGTCCAGAACCGCAGCCGGGCCCGCCGGCTCCCGTTTGCTGACGACGCCCGCGCGTACTGACGCAGGACCTCCAGGTTGTGGCGGGGGACGTGGGCCAGCTCCGACTCGTCGATCCCGTCGACGTCGGCGGGGTCGACCAGGAACGCCGCGCCGGTCAGGTCGACGAACTCCCGTAGTTCCGGAGTGGTGAAGGTGGCTTGCGCCGGGCCGCGGCGGCCGATGATCGTCACCTCGCTGATCAGGCTGGCCCGCAGGGCGTCCAGCGCGTGGTCCGAGATGTCGGTGGTGGAGAGCCGGTCGGGCGGGGCGAGAAGGATGCGGGCCACGTCGATGGCGACGTTGCCGTTGCCGACGACCACGGCCTGCCGGACCTGCAGGTCGAAGGACCGATCTGTGTAGTCGGGGTGGCCGTTGTACCAGCCGACGAAGTCGTTGGCCGCCACCACGCCGGGCAGGTCCTCACCCGGGATGCCCAGATCCCGGTCGGCCGGCGCGCCGACGCAGTAGACGACCGCGTCGTACCGCTCCTGCAGTTCGAGGCGGGTCACGTGTGTGCCCACCTCGACGTGACCGAAGAACCGGAACCGCTCGTGGGTCGCCGTTCTCGAGAACAACGCGGAGATCGACTTGATCTTCGGATGGTCCGGGGCGACGCCGGCCCGGACCAGTCCCCACGGCGTGGGTAGCCGCTCGTACATGTCGATTCGCACGCTGGGTTCGGCCAGCGCGAGCAGGGCGATGGTGGAGTAGAAGCCGGCCGGGCCGGACCCGACAATGGCGACCGCGAACTCGGTCGTCCGGTCGTTCGGCACGGTCATCACCTCGCGGTCCTGGGCATCGGCGCCGACGCAGCCCATGCTGCCACCCGACCCCGACGATCGCCGGACGGGACCCACGCCCCGGCGCCGCTCGATCCAGCCGTTCAGACCCCAGCCGTCAGCAGGTGAGGTCCTTGTCGCTGAACCGGGCCCACGCGCACAACCAGAAGAACACGGCGTAGCCGAGCGAGGTGAGCAGCCCGCGGCCCAGGTTGCCGACGATGATCGGGTCACGGAAAAGGTCGCCGAACGAGAGCCACCAGTGGGTGAGCAACCAGGGCTGTAGCCAGGCCATCTGCGGGATGGTGTCGACGATGAACATGGCCACGTTCAGAACGACGATCGTGATCATCGCGGCGATGGGTTGTTCGGTCAGGGTGGAGACGAACAGGCCCAGGGCGCCGAGCGCGGCCAGACCGACGGTCAGGTAGGCCGCGACGGCTGCCAGCCGGAGTAAAGCGGCGCCGTAGCCGACCTGGCTTCCGGACAGCAAGGTGACCGACCCGATCGGGAACAGGAGGGCGCCGACGGCCAGCCCGACCAGCAGGACCACCAGGGTGGCGGCGGCGGCGAAGATGGTGATGGCGGCGAATTTGACGGCCAGCAGGCGGCTGCGCTGGACGGGCACGGTGAGCAGGTAGCGCAGGGTGCCCAGGTTGGCCTCGCCAGCGATGGAGTCGCCGGCAATGGCGGCCACGGCCAGCGGCAGGAACAGCGGGATCTCGATGGTCAGCGCGGCCAGGGCGACGAACAGGCCGTTGCCGGCGATGGCCCGGAAGAAGTCGGGCCCGCCGCCCCGGCCCGACCCGGCCACTTTGACCGAGATCCCGATGATGATGGGCACCACGGCCAGCACTCCGAGGCCGAACAGGTTGCGACGGCGGCCGAAGATGATCCGTAGTTCCGAGCGCAGGAACCGGGTGGACATCCGTCGAGGCGCGATCTCCGGCCCCGCCGCGGTGGTCAGTTCAGCCGCTGACATCGAAGCCCTCCCCGGTCAGGGCGACGAACAGGCCCTCCAGCGAGGCCTGCTGCACGGTGAAACCGAGGATGTCGACCCCGGCGCGCACCAGGGCCGGAACCACCACGGCGGGGGCGACGCCGTTCAGGGCGCCGGCGGCGCGGCGTGGCGCACAGCTGACCTCGGCCAGCCCGAGCTGGGTCAGGACGGCGGCGGCGAGTTCGGGGTGTTCGGTGGTCACGCCGACCTGATCGGCGGCGGTCGTACGGATCTCGGCGACGGGCCCCTGCGCGACCAGCCGGCCTTCGCGCATGACCCCGACGTGGGTGCACATCTGCTCGATCTCCGAGAGCAGGTGACTGGAAATGAGCACGGTAGTGCCGTCGCCGGCCAACTCGGTGACCAGATGGCGGACTTCGCGGGTGCCCTGCGGGTCCAGGCCGTTGGTCGGCTCATCCAGGATCAGCAGGTCCCGGGGTTGGAGGAGAGCCGCAGCGATGGCCAGCCGCTGCTTCATGCCCAGCGAGAACGTCCGGAACCGTTTGCCGGCCGCGGCGGCCAGGCCCACCCGGTCCAGTGCCTGCCCGATCCGCCTGCGGGCGCTGCTCGGGTCGGCGTAGCGGTCGGCGGCGTCCAGCCGGGCCAGGTTCGCCGATCCGGTCAGGTAGGGGTGGAAGGCCGGACCCTCGATCAACGCACCGACCCGCGGCAGGACCGTCGCCGCGGCGGCGGGCATGGGCTGACCGAGTAGGAAGACCGTCCCCGCCGTCGGCCGAATCAGGCCCACCAGCATGCGCAGCGTCGTGGTCTTGCCCGAACCGTTCGGGCCGAGGAACCCGTAGACCGACCCCGCCGGCACGGCCAGGTCGATGCCGGCGACGGCGGCACGATGGCTGAACGTCTTGGCCAGCCCGATCGTGCTCACCGCCGCCACCCGGTCGGCCGGTCTGTCGGTGAGCACCTCGGGTTCGGTCACGGTGTCGATCTGGCTGCCGGCGACCGTCATTTGCTGGTCAGCGCGGCGTACAGCAGGTCCGGCGCGACCGGGCCGACGGCAACCCGGCCGTCGTCGGTGACCAGCACGGAGAGCACGGTGCCGGCCAGGACATGCCCGGAGCCCCAGCTCCCGGACACCGCCGGCAGCGATCCGATGGCGCGGCTCAGCGAGCCGACCCCCAGATCCTGGGTCAGGCCGGTGCCGGCGCAGCCGGTCGGCGCCGGTGCTTTCGACGACCCGGCAGTGGCCGGCGGCAGCGTGGCGACGACCACCGTGGTCCATCCGGATCCGACCACCCTGAGTCCGGAAACGCTCGAACCGGTCGTCGACGGGCGTGCGGACGCGGCGCAGTCCGGGGCGCTCGGAGCTCCGGTACGGTCGTCGATCGTTGCCCCGGGCGGGGGATTGAAGGTGAACTCGGAGGCGTCGGGCTGGCCGAAGTCGACTGCGGTGAAAGCGATCTCCAGTGCGGGTCGGGTCTGGCCGGTGGCCATCACCTGGACCCGTAGGGGCACGTGCTCGGTACCGTCGATGCCGATCCGGATCGACGAGATCAGCGAGCGGGTGTCTTTGGGCTGCAGCTCGAGCTCGTAGGCGGGTCGGCCGGCAATGACGTCATTGCCCGCGGCCGTCACCGTGGTGGAGGCACCGAGCATCGTCACCAACATGCTGGCCGCGGTCGCGGGGGTCAGGCCCGCGGCGCTGGGCAGGCTCTTGCCGGCGGCGGCGTGCTGCCCGACGGTGCGGTGCGAGGCGGTGTTGTCGGCGCTGGACCAGATCCACAGGTCTCCGCCGTTGTGCACGATGTCGGTCTCACCCAGCTGGGACAGCACCGAGAGCCGCTGCTGGTCGCTGCCGCGAGCCCATACCCGCAGCGTGTGGGTGCCCGACAGCAGGCTGGTCAGGCTGGAGCCGTCGCCCAGGCTGAGCCCGGGCAGATCAGGGATACCCAGATTCGACGTCTGCACGATCGTGCCGGACAGGTTCTCGACGCTGGACCCGGCCACGTCCGCCATCAGCTCGGTGGCCGACTGGGTCGGCAGCGAGGCCGGTGAGACCCCGGGTGAGGCCACCGCGGCCCGGATCAGGGTGGTTCCGCTCAGCAGCAGGGCCACCGCGGCGGCCGGCACCAGCCACCGGGCGATCGGGTATCGAGTGAACAGGCTCATGGTCGCCGATGTTGCCCCACCGACGCTGAGAAACCGCTGAGAAGCTGAGAGCTCTCTCAGCCAAGGCGTGGGACGCTGCCCTGGTGCGCCTGCTGGTGGTCGAGGACGAGGCGCGGCTGGCCGCGGCGCTGCGCCGGGGCCTGGTCGCCGAGGGATTCCAGGTGGACGTGGAAACGACCGGACCCGCCGGTCTGGAGGCGGCCCGGTTCACCGACTACGACGCGTTGCTCCTGGACATCATGCTGCCCGGGCTGTCCGGCTACGAGGTGGTGCGGCAATTGCGGGCCGAGGGCCGGTGGCTGCCGGTCTTGCTGATCTCGGCCAAGGACGGGGAGTTCGATCAGGTCGACGGCCTGGACTGCGGCGCCGACGATTACCTCGTCAAGCCGTTCTCGTTCGTGGTCCTGCTGGCCCGGTTGCGCGCGGTGCTGCGTCGTGGCCGGATGGCCCGGCCCGCCCTGCTGACGGTCGGCGAAGTGGAGCTGGATCCCGCGATCCGGCAGGTCCGCCGGAACGGCGAGGTCGTCGCGCTGACCGTGAAGGAGTACCAGCTGGCCGAGTTCCTGATGCGCAACGCCGACCGCGTCGTCGGCAAGACCGAGCTCCTCGAGCATGTGTGGGACGACGGGGAGACGGTGGCGCCCAACGTGGTCGAGGTCTACGTCGGCTACCTGCGCCGGAAACTCGGGGCCACGGCGGTGGTCACGGTGCGCGGCGCCGGCTACCGAATGGCGCCGTGAAAGCAGTGCCGTGAAAGCGACGCCGTGAAAGTGATGCCGGTCCGGTGGTGGTGGCGGGTGGGGTTGCGCTCCCGGTTGATGGCCATCGGCATGGCCGGCTTGGCGGTGGCCTTGATCGTCAGTGGGTTCGCCCTCTACTTCGGGCTCCGCTGGGCCATCCAACGCAACATCGACACGCAGGCCCGGGTCGACGCGGATCAGGTGTCCGCCCTCATCAACGGCAATTCCCTGCCCGACCCGGTGCCGGTGTCCGGAGCCCTGGTCATCCAGGTTCTGGACCAGGAAAGGCGAGTGGTCGCCGGCTCCGCCGCCGCCGACCGACTCGCACCGCTGCTGAGCGAAGAAGAACTGGCCCGGGCCGAACAATCGGCCATCACCGTGTCCGGATCGCGCATCGGCGTCACCGAGTCGCTGCGGGTGGTGGCCGAGCACGCCGGCACGCCGGCCGCGCCTCGCACGGTGGTGGTCGCCGTTTCCGCCGGAAACGCCGACCATGCCGCCGCACTGGTTCGCGATGCGGTCCTGATCCTGTTCCCGATCCTGCTCACCGTGTTGGCGGTGATTGCCTGGCGGGTCATCGGGCGGGCGCTGCAACCGGTGGAGGCGATCCGGTCGGCCGCGAACCGAATCAGCGGCTCCGACACCGGCGAACGCCTTCCCGTCGGCCCCGCCCAGGACGAGATCGCCGCCCTCGCGGTCACCCTCAACGACATGCTGGCCAGCCTGCGCGCATCCCGGGAGCAGCAGCGGGCATTCGTGGCCGATGCCGCCCACGAACTGCGCAGTCCGCTGGCCAGCCTGCAACTCCAGCTCGAGGTGGCCGAGCGTGGAGCCGACCCGCGGGCCCGGAGTGAGATCGCCGCCGATGCCCTGATCGATGTGCACCGTCTGTCCACTCTGGTCGAGGACCTGCTGCTGTTGGCCAAGTCCGACGCCGGTGACGTGCCCCTGAAGTGGGAACCCGTCGAGCTCCGCGGCCTGCTCGGCGGCATCATCGAGCGGACCCTCACCAACGCGCAGGTCCAGCTCATGCCCGGTCCGTCGGTCGCCTTACGGACCGATGCGGACAAATTCGGACGGGCGTTTCGGAATGTGTTGGACAACGCCGTCCGCCACGCCCACAGCGCGGTCGTCGTCGAGATCGTCTCGGGGCCGAACACTGTCGTCGTCTCGGTCGCCGACGACGGCGCCGGTATCCCGGAAGCTGACCGGGAGAAGGTCCTGCAGCGGTTCACCCGCCTGCGACCGGCCCGAGAACGCGACAGCGGTGGCGCCGGACTGGGGCTGCCGATCGCGGTGGGCCTGCTCCGGCAGCTGGGCGGCACCCTTACCTTGTCGGACAGCCGGCGCACTTCCGACTCGGGGTCGGTCGGGCTACGGGTCGACATCGGTTGTCCACTCACGTGATTCGTGCGAGCATGGCGGCCATGGTGCCGACCACGACCGGGCCGTCGTGGCTGACCTGGGTGGTGCGCGCGGTCGCCCTGGCCGGTGTCCTGGTCGTTGCGTGGGCCGGCGTGACCCAGTGGGGCGCGATCGTGCACGGCTACCCGCTGTACGGACCGCTGCTGCTGCTCACGCTGGGGGTGTGCGTGGCCGTGGGCTGGCGCTCCTGGCGGCCGGAGCGGGTTCGGGTCGGCTGGCGCAAGGTCCTGCGGATCGTCCTGGTGGTGGCCGGGGTGGCCTGGATTGCGCTGATGGGGTGGCTGCGACCGTTCTCTGCGGTCGATCCGGCGCTGCCGGCGATGGCTTCCGGAGCCGATGTCCGCGTAACCGAGTCGCCGACCCAGATCGTGCTCACGCCGACCGGCGCGGTCAAGCATCTCGGGGTGTTCTTCCAGCCGGGTGCGAAGGTCGATGCGCGGGCCTACGTTGCGGTCCTGCGACCCTTGGCCGCCGCCGGGTACCCCGTCTTCATCCCCAAGCAGCCCTTGAATATCGCCTTCCTGGCCCTGAATACGTTCGCCGCCACCCGATCTGCCCACCCCGACGTCACCGGATGGGTCGTGGGCGGGCATTCGCTGGGCGGGACGGTGGCGTGCATGCAGGCCGTCGCGGGCGAGAACGACCCGCATGCACCCGTCGTCGGGCTGTTGCTCTACGCGTCCTATCCGGCCGGAGACATCCACACCCTGACCGCCAAGGTGCTCTCGCTGTCCGCGGCCCAGGACGGGCTGGCCACACCGGCAGACATCGAGGCGTCGCGGGTGAATCTTCCCGCCGGCACCGTCTTCACCCAGATCCCGGGAGCCGTGCACGCCTACTTCGGCGACTACGGCCCGCAGCCGGGCGACGGAACCCCGACCATCAGCCACGATGACGCCAGAGCCATCATCTCGGCCGACAGCCTGCGATTCGTCGAACGGCTGAGCCCGTAGGCAATCCCACGCCCGGCGGCCGAGAGCCGGCCTTACGACGCGGGCCTGTCCACGGACAGAAACGTGCGGAGCGTCGAGACGATCAAACGATGGTCTTCGAGCTGCGGCAGGCCGGAGACGCCGATGGCACCGACCACGCCGACGGAGCGCACCGTGACGGGGAACCCGCCGCCGTGGGCCGCGTAGAGCTGGGGATCGAGCCGCAGCGCGTCCTCGAAGGTGGTGCCGCGTTCTCGCCAGAGTTGGCCGACGGCCAGTGAACTGTGCTCATAGCGCTGCACCACCCGGGTCTTTCGCCGGATCCAGTCCTGGTTGTCCGCCGTCGCGCCGGGCCGGGCCGCCTGGAAGAGCTGCTGGCCGTTCCGAGTGATGTCGATGGCGGCCGGCGCATCGGTTCTCCTCGCGGCGTCGACCAGGGCACACCCGAGCGCCCAGGCGTCGTCGTTGGTGAACGAGGAGAACTGCAGTTCTTCCTCCTCGGCCACCAGCTGGGCAAAGGGGGGCAGGGAATCGTCCACAGAGGCCTTCTCTCGCAGGAAGCTCAGCGCTGGGCGTTGAGGTCGGTCAGGGCCTGGCTCACGGCGGCCAGGGTCGTCGGCGCGGCGAACAGTAGCGCTTCGGCCAGCTTCGAGCCGGCCTCGTAGCGGATCGCGCCGTCGAAGGCCCGGGCTCGGCCGGCATCGTGTGCGGCCAGGGCGGCCCGCACGGCCCGCAGCGCCTGCGGGTCATCGACCAGGTCGGCGAGGTCCGTCTGCAGATCGAGTTCGACAACGGGGCGGGGCGGGGGCGCCCACGGGATCGTCCAGGTGTGCTGCCCCGCCGCGACATCGTCCCGGGGGCCGTCGGGCAGGAGCACTTCGGCGGTCGTTCCGGGTGGTACCCGCGCCGACACGGTGAGTCGGCCGTCGGCGGTCGTCCATTCGACACTGGCGCGCCCGTACGGCGTCAGCTGCTCACTGCGGGCACGGGTCAGGCCGTCGAGCACGGTGGGGCAGATGCGGATCCGCCGATAGCCCGGCGCCGCCGGCGCCAGTCCCGCGAGACCGCGATGCAGCCAGTCCGCGACGGCGCCGAACGCGTAGTGGTTGAACGACACCATGTCGTCGGTATTGACGGTTCCGTCGGGCCGGAGCGCGTCCCACCGCTCCCAGATCGTGGTGGCCCCGACCGTGACCGGATAGAGCCAGGAAGGCGACTCGGTCTGCAGCAACAGACGGGCGGCGGCGTGCTGTTGTCCGGTGGAACAGAGCGCGTCCATGATCAACGGGGTGCCGACAAAGCCGGTCCCGATCCGATAACCGTCCTCACGGACGATCTCCGCGAGCCGCCGACCGAGCGCCTGGCGGAGCGGCTTATCCTTGACGATGCCGAACACCAGCGCCATCGCATAGGTCGTCGGCCCTTCGGACACCATCCGCCCCCGTGGGGTGACGTAGGTGTCGACGAAGGCCTGGCGGGTGCGCTCGGCCAGCTCCGCGTACTGCTGAGCCGTGGCCGCGTCGCCGAGCACCCGCGCCGTCTTGGCCACGATGTCCAGCGATCGAAACAGGTAGGCCGACGCGACCAGCGACGGGTGGGTCCGGCCGTCCCGGGGGCGAGTGGCGGGGGCTCGCGGGTCCAGCCAATCGCCGAGTTGGTAGCCGCGGGTCCAGAGTCCGTCGGGATCGGCGCCGGCCAACTCGGTCTGCACCCAGGCCTGCATGCTCGGGAACTGGCGGCGGAGCAGATCGAGGTCACCGAAGCGCTCGTAGGCGGTCCACGGAACGACGGTGGTGGCGTCCCCCCAGGCGGCGATCGGTGCGTTCGACTCGATGTCCCGCACGGTGGGCACGATGATCGGGGTCAACCCACCGAACCTGCGCTGCTCATGGGCGAGGTCGGTCAACCACGAGGCCAGGAAAGCGTCGCAGTCGGACAGCGTCGTGGCCGCTCCGACGAACACCTGCAGGTCGCCCGTCCACCCGCGCCGCTCATCGCGTTGGGGACAGTCGGTGGGAATGGACAGGAAATTGCCCCGCATACCCCAGACGACATTCTCGTGCAGTTTCTCGAGTAGGGGTTCGGACGATTCAAACCAGCCGGTGCGCCGGATGTCTGACGAACAGACCACGGCCGTGACCGCGGCCGGGTCGAGATCCCCGGGCCAGTCGTCGATCTGCAGAAAGCGAAAGCCGTGAAAGGTGAATCGCGGCTCCCACTCCTCGGTCCCCGTCCCGGCCAGGGTGTACCGATCCACGGATACGGCCGCGTTCAGTTGCCGGGTGGCCAGCTCGCCACCGTCCAACACCTCCGCGTGCCGCAGCGTGACGGTGTGCCCAGCTGGTCCCGCCACCCGGATGCGGGCCCGGCCCACCAGGTTCTGGCCGAAATCCAGCACGGTACGTCCGGACGGCGTGGTCAACACCTGGACGGCTTTCCGTTCGCCCACCCGGCGCACGGGCTCCGCTCCGGCCGGCGTGACCCTGGTGAGATCGAGGTCCAGGAGCCGGGCGGGTTGCCAGCCGGGACCGGACCCATCGTCGGACCAGGTCGGGTCGTGACGGGTGGCGTCGAACTCCTCGCCGACGTAGATCCCACTGCTCACCAACGGGCCGCCGACCCGACCCTGCCACTCCGCCGAGGTGGACACCACCGCGCGATGCCCATCGGCGTAGGTCATTTCGAGCTGGGCCAGCACGGCGACGGGTCCGTCGTAACCGCGCTGCACCTGGCCGGCATGGCCGTACCGCTCGGCGAACCAGCCCGCCGCCAGCCACATGCCGATGGTGTTGGACCCGGGACGTAGCAGCTCGGTGACATCGTGCGTCTGGTGCACCACCCGGTCCCGGTAACTGGTCCACCCCGGGGCCAGCACCTCGTCGCCGACTCGCCGGCCGTTGATCTCGACCTCGTACACACCGAGTGCGGTGACGTACAACCGCGCACGGATCGGCTCGCCGGCGTCGAACCGGTGTCGGAACTGCCCGGGCCCGTCGTCGTGCCCACTCGGCAACGCAATCCACCGGGCGGCCCAGTCGTCGGACTTCAGCAGGGGGGCCTCTACGTCGACCAGGCCCGGTTCCGCGGAGATGCCTTCGACACCAGTCGTTCTCACCTCGAGCCGCACGCGTTCGCGCGACTCGAGCGGTTCAAAGGGCCACGGGACTCCCACTGCATCGGGCCCGGCGAGGGTGATCGTCTCGGGTTCCTTCTCCCGGTCGAGCCAGGTGATGTGCACGATTGCGGACGCCTGCTGCCAGCCCGGGGCCTCCGTCTCGGTCCGCCAGGACAGGGTCGGGGTCGCGGTGTCGATCCATTGGGCTCCGTCCCGGCGTCGTCCTGCCCGCAGGTCCGCGACCGCGACGGGTGGGTGCATCAAGAGCCTCCGGGTGTGAAGGAGCGGGTTCCCACCCGCACCATAGTTTATGTGCGAGAGATACGTAAACACCCCTGCGCCACCGGTATGGAGAGGTGGTGATGCAGCCCCGATGGGTAAAGATGGTCTTGACCTATAAGTGCAGCTGGCACTAAATTACGGCAACCGATCTTGGTGGCCTGGAAAAAAGGAACCGTCATGTACCAGCTCGCACCCAACATCGAGCTCCTGTTCGAGGAAGCCGGTCCGAACCTCGCCGACCGGATTCGGGCCGCCGCCGCGGCCGGGTTCGACGCGGTCGAGATGTCGGGAACGCTGACCAAGGACGTCGATGCTCTGGCGAAAGTTGCTGCGGACGAGGGCGTCTCGATCGTCTCCGTGGTGGCCGAGCCCTACACGAGTTTCGCGTTCCCCGGCACCGACCTGACGCCGTTCCTGGACGGCCTGGAACAGGGCGTCGACCACGCGCGCCGACTCGGCTCGCCTCGCATCGTGGTGACCTGCGGAATCGGCTTCCCCGGCGCCAACCGGAAGGAGAACCTGAGTCGTCTGACCGACGGCATGGTCAAGGCGGTGGAGCGCACCGCGGGATCCGGCGTGAAACTGATCATCGAGGCCATCAACACCTCGATCGATCACCCCGGGGCGCTGCTGGACAGCACCGCCGATGCGGTGCGGGTGGCCCGGGCCGTCGACTCGGAGTACTTCGCGATCGTGTACGACCTGTACCACTCGGTGGTCAACGGCGAGGATCCGGCCACCGAGCTTGCGAACGCCGCCGGGCTGGTGGACTACGTCGAGATCGCCGATGCGCCCGGCCGAGGCGGGCCGGGCAGCGGCACCATCGACTGGCCCGGATTCCTGACGATGCTGCGTGCCTCCGGGTACACCGGCCCGATCGGCCTCGAGGTGTTCCCGACCGGCCCCACCCTGGAGGGGCTCGCGTACATCCGGACTCTGGCCGCCACGGTGTGAGCAGCGGGCTTCGCTCCGCCTGGAGGTCGGCATGACCAGCACCACCCCCTCGCCGCAGGACGCGTACATCTACGGCCGGTTGATCAACCTCGTCCGCAGCGGGCGCGCCCTCACCCGGTCGGCGTTGGAGCGGGAGTCGGGTCTGGGACGCAAAGTGGTCGCCCAGCGGGTCCAGCAGGCCATCGATGTGGGCTTGCTCCAGGACGGCGACCTGGCCCCGTCCAGCGGTGAACGCGGCCGACCCGCACGGCTGCTGCGGTTCCGCGCCGACGCCGGCCACGTCTTCGTCGGGCAGATCAGCGCGATTCAGATGACCGCCGCGGTCGCGACTCTGGACGGCGCCATCGTGTCGTCCCGGCACGAGGTGTGGGACGCCGCGCAGGGTCCGGAGGCGACCCTGGAGGTGTTGGACGGCCTTTTCGCGCGCCTGGCTCGCCAGACCCGCACCCGGCCGTGGGCGTTCGGTATCGGGGTGGGTGGCCCGGTGGATTTCGGTACCGGCCGCTTGGTCGCCCCGCCGATACTGCCGGGCTGGGACGGATTCAGCGCCCGATCCTGGTTGCGGGAACGCTACGACGCCCCCGTCTGGGTCGACAACGACGTGAACCTGATGGCGCTCGGGGAATGGCACCGCGGCGAACCCCGGGACGGAAGCGACCTGCTCTACGTCCACCTGGACCAGGGTGTGGGCGCCGGCCTGGTGTCCCACGGCTTCGTCTTCCGCGGCGAAACCGGAGCGGCGGGGGACATCGGGCACGTGCAGGTCACCGCGGATCCTTCGGTGGTGTGCCGCTGCGGACGTGTCGGCTGCCTCGAGGCGGTGGCGGGTGGATGGACCCTGATCCGGGAGCTGACCGCGCGCGCCGCCGACAGTTCCTTCTTGGCCGCCCGGCTGGCTGAGCGTGGGGAACTGATGGCGCAGGACATCGGCGCGGCCGCGGCGGTCGGCGATCCGGTGGCCACCGAGCCGGTGCTCCGTTCCGCCCGGACCGTCGGCCAGACCACCGCGAACCTGGTCAACTTCGTCAACCCCGGGACGGTCGTCCTCGGGGGAGGAGCCCGGCGCGCCGGGGACGAGGTTTTTGAAGTCTTCGAGCAGGCCATCCGGGCCCGGGTGAGTCCACTGGCCGGCCAGCGCCTTCGGATCCGGCCCGCCTCGCTGGATTTTCAGGAGGGCCTGATCGGCGGCGCCATCCTGGCCATCGAACAGCTCTTCGGCCCGGATGCAGTGGGCCTCTGGATCGAGGACGGATCACCCATCGGCCACGCCGCACCCCTCCAGCGGGTTGCTCTGCGTTGAGCCTGGGTCCGACGGCGCCGAACCGTGCGGGTCAGGGCTGCTCGTACTCGGGATGATCCACGCCCGACACCAGGATCTGGTTGTTGCTGCCGAGAGTGATGCTGCCCTCCTGATTGTCCAGGGCTCGTTGTTTTCGGCCGACGGCGAGTTGCAGCTTGTCCTGCGCCTTGTCCGCCTGTTCGGCCGACTTGCCCCTGATGCTCGCGGCCAATCCGGTGCGGGAGGTCACCTCGATATCGGCGTGCTTGTTCTCGTGACTGCGAATCTGGGCGGCCAGGGCTTGGCAGGCTGCCAGCTCGGCCGCGGCGTTCGGCTGCGAGATGGCGCCGGTCGGATCGGCCGCCACGCTCGGGGCGGAGGCCTGCACGGTGGCGGTCGAACGCGCACCGCTGACCTTTCCATTTGCGTCGAGGTCGTAGGCCAGGTTCAGATTCGAGACTGTGGTCCGGCCACCGTCACCGCCGAATGTGGCGTGCACGGCGTCGTTGAATTCGCGCGCATTGGCCCGCACCGCGACCCCGACATCCGGCCGAGTGTCGGAAATCGTGTCGGTGAAGGCACTCGCGGGTGCGGACGGACCGGGGGCCTGCAGCGGAGCGTCAGCGGCTGAATCGCCTGTCGCGGTGCTCGAGTCGGCCTGCGCGTCGTCGTCCCGAGCGACGACCGGCCCCGCACCGGAAGAGAACCGCTGGACGAATGCCCCGACCGCTCGGTTGCCGGCGGCGGCCTGCAGACCGAACAGCGCGTTGGTCGTCCCGGGACGAGCCACGCCGACCCGATCCTGCTGCACTTGCGGCCCATCGGACTCGGTCCGGCCCCGATAGGCACTCACCCTGGGACCCTATCCACCCCGGCGCCGTGGACTCCTGCCCATCGGGGCAACCGAGAGGGCAGGCCCCCGAGCTCCGTGACCGAGCGCGTGGTGGCGGGAGCCACGTCCTACGGTGAGGAATGTCTGACCTGGATGCCGACGAACTCCGAGCGTTCCTGAACCGCTACGTCCGGGCGCTGAACGACCGGGATGTCGAGGAGCTGGCGGTGGTCGTCGCCGACGAGCTCGTCCACAACGGCGAGCGGATGACCCGGCGGCAGTGGTGGGAGGGACCGGTGGGTGAGCATCTCGCGGCCGTCCCCGACCAGAGGTGGACGGTCCAGGACGTGGTCATCGCCGGTGACCGGATCGTGGTGCGCTACAAGGATTCCGGCACGCCCACCGGCTGTTGGATCGGGCTGGCGCCCACCGGAGCGCAGATCACTTTCCGCGAGTACGTCTTCTACACGGTGCGTGCGGGCCGGATCACCGAGGTGTGGAGCGTGTACGACAGCGAGATCATTCGTCGCCAACTGTCCGCGGTTGACCCCGGGTGACCGCCTGACGCCGGTGCTACTGCGCCCAGGGTGGGGTGAGCACCTGTCCGTCCGGAGTCGTTGCGGTCAGGCCGGCGGTGGTGGTCACCCAGGCGACCGCCCCATCCGGACCGCCGTCCACCCGCAGCTGCGCCTGCGCCGGGATGAGCACGACATCGCCCTGGCGGGCAACGGCGGGGTCATCGTCGAGGTGGACGGTGAGTTCTCCTCGAGCACCAGCATCACCTCCTCGTGACTCGGCCGGTGCGATGTTCCGACCGATCCGGGGGCGACGGTCAGACGCCAGGCGCACAGACCGGTACTGCCCCGGGCCGGCCTGACGACCGACTCGAACGTGCTGCCGTGCATACGGAACGGCTCCACGTCGGCGGAATGGAAGACGGGCATCTGGCCTCCTGGGTAGACAAGTAAATTGACTATATAGTCAAGTTCCTTGTCCATCAAGGGAGAATCATCGAGTGATGTCCGAATGGGAGTCCGCGACCGCGTTGCTCCGACTCTCGGCCCAGCTGGTGGACGGCATCCAGGCCGGCACCGACGCCGCCGGCTTCGCCGACGTCCGGCCCGTGCACGGGTTCGTATTCGCGCTGGTGTCGGCCGGTCCGACCACCGCGGGTGCGGTGGCCGAGCATCTGGGCGTGACCAAGCAGGCTGCCGCGCAACTGGTCGGGCACCTGGAGGAGCGTGGGTACCTGGCCCGACTCCCGGACCCCGACGACCGGCGGGCGCTGCGCCTGGTGCTGACCACGAAGGGAATCGCCTGCACGCAGGCGGCGCAGGCGGCCGCCGGTGCGGTGGTGGCCACCTGGCGGGCCCGACTGCGCCCGTCCGACGTCGGCGCGTTCGATGTCGCCCTGGCCACCCTGGCCGAGCCCGGGCGGCTGCGGCCGTCCTGGTGAGCCGGCCTCGGCTGCTGTGCCAGAGTGGGCGCCATGCCCGAACTCCTGGTGTCCGGCCTGCTCTTCGACCTGGACGGCACGCTGGTTGACTCCGAGGCCAGTGTGCAGCGCAACTGGCGCAAGCTGGCCGATGAGATCGGGTTGCCGTGGGACACCGTCAGCCCGTGGATGCACGGAATCCCGGTCCGGCAGGTCATGCGAACGCTGGTGCCGGACATGCCCGACGAGCGCGTCGCGCAGATGCAGCAGTTCATGGTCGAGGGCGAGTCGACCGACACCGTGGACGTGGTGCCGATGCCGGGCGCGGTGGAATTGCTGCACCGGCTGCCGCCCGATCGATGGGCCATTGTCACCAGCGGTGGAGATCGGCTGGCCGCCGCCCGGATCGCCGCGGCTGGGCTGCCCCACCCCCGCAACTTGATCACGGCCGATGACGTCACGATGGGCAAGCCGGCGCCCGATCCCTATCTGGCCGGCGCTCGCACGCTGGGGCTCGAGCCAGGGGCATGCCTGGCTTTCGAGGATGCGCCGCCAGGCCTGGAATCGGCCACTGCGGCGGGCATGCCGGTGATCGGCATCGCCACCACCCACCCCGATCTGACCGGCTCCGCCGTGGTCAAAAGCTTGGCCGACATCACGTTCTCGGTGGAAAACGACCGGATCCGGGTGTCCTGGTAGCTCAGTCGTCGACGCCGCGGGCGATCAGCGCCTCGCCCATGGCGTCCGCGGCCCGGAGCGCGCGAACCACGGCGGGTGCGACCAACGCCCGCAGTGAAAAACCGGCCCCGCGGGCCCGCCGCGCCTCGCCGACCTCGCGCACCAGACCGACCATCAAGGGCACGCACCGGATGGTCAGGGCCAGCAACAACCCGGCCCGGTCGGCGTCCACGCCGAACCGGCGCAGCGGGCCGAGCAGTCGGGTCATCAGGTCCAGAAGTGCGGTGACCCGAGTGGTCAGGGTGACCAGCGCCGCGGCCGCCACCGACAACAGCAGGCCGCTCCCCGACAGGACCGCGCTCGTCCAGCCGACCAGCAGTCCTTGCACCACGACCAGAATGGGCAGGAACCAGCGCAGCGGCGCCAATTGGGCGGCAATCACGGCCCACGGCAGCCGGGCCACCAGGTAACCCAACACCAGCACGGCGGCCGGAACGATGAGCCAGACCGGCTTGTGGACGAACAGCAGGCCGATCACGAAGGCCAGCAGGGCACACATCTTCGGCCCGGCCGGGAGCCGGTGCAGGACCGAGGTTCCCGGTTGGTAGAAGCCGAGCGGCGTCATCCGCAGAGCACCTCGTAGGTGGCCAGCGCCTGCGCCGGGGGACCGTCGGCGACCAATCGGCCGCCGTCCAGCACGAGGACCCGGTCGAAAGCGGTCAGCAGCGCGGTCTGGTGGGTGACCATGATCAACTGCTGATCCAACTCGGCGAACACCACGGCCATGCGGCGGCTATTGCGCAGGTCGAGCAGCGTGGTCGGCTCGTCCGCCACCAACACCGCTGGTTCGGCCACCAGCACGGCCGCAATGGCCAGCAGCTGTTTCTGGCCACCGGAGAGCAGGTGGGTGGGGTGGTCGGCGTGGTCGATCAAGCCGAAGCGGGCCAGCGTGTCCGAGACACGGTGCTGTACCTCCGCCTTGGACAGGCCGGATCTGCGCAGTGAGAACGCGACATCCTCGGCCACGGTGGGCATCACGATCTGGCTGTCGGGGTCGGTGAACACGAACCCGACCCGTCGGCGCACGGCCGCGCCCTGCCGGGCCACGTCCAGGCCGTCCACCCTGACCTGGCCGGTCGTGGGTTGGACCAGGCCGTTGATCATTCTGACCAGGGTCGACTTCCCGCTGCCGTTCGCCCCGACGATGCCGATTCGTCGTTCCGACAGCTCGGCGTCGATGCGGTCCAGCACGACCCGGTCGCCAAAGCGGTGCCCGACGCCCGAGAAGGTGATCACGACACCCGCTCCAGCAGCAGGGCCACGGCCTGGCCGCCACCGGTGGCGCAGGCAGCCAGGCCCAGTTCCGGACCATCGGGGGCGAGCATCCGGGCGACCAGCCTGACCACCAGCACCGCACCTGACGCGCCCCAGGGATGCCCCAACCCGATCGCCCCGCCGTCCGCGCAGACCCGGTGCCGGTCCAGCCCGAGCGCGTCGATCGCGGCCAGCGCGACCGATGTGAACGCCTCGGTCACCTCGACCGCACCGACGTCGCCGATGCCGATCCCGTTGCTGATCAGCAGCTTTCGGACCGCGGGGGCGATCGCCAGGCCGGGCAGGCCGGGGTTGTCGGCGGCCACCGCTGTGCCCCGCACCCGTAGCGCGGGACCGTTCACCAGCTCGGCAGAAAGCAGAGCGACCACCGCGGCGCCGTCCGACTCGCCGCACGAGTTGCCGGCGGTCGCGGTGCCGTCACCGCCGAAGGCGCCCGGCAGTCGGGACAGCCGGGCGGTCGTCATTCCCGGCCGGGGTCGCTGGTCTCGCAGGACGCCGCCCACCGGCACCAGTTCGGCCTCGAAAACGCCTGTCCGGGTGGCGTTCCAGGCCAGCTGGTGGGACAGCGCGGCGTATTCGTCCTGCCGTTCGCGGGTAATCCCCAACCGGGCGGCGAGAAGGTCGGCGCCCACGCCCATGTCGGGGTCGGGGAAGCCACGCGGAGCGAAGGGCGCGCGCAGGTAGCGGCGCGGCGGAGCGTCGGCGGTCGGGGGCCAGCTGCGCCAGGGTGCGGTCGACGCCGATTCCGCGCCGCCGGCCAGCACCGCCCGGGCCGACCCGGCGGCGATCTGCAGTGCGCCCAGGCGGATCGCCTCCAGGCCGGAGGCGCACTGCCGGTCCACGGTCACCGCCGGGGTGTCCACCGGGAGGCCGGCGGCCAGGGCGGCGACCCGGGCCACATTCCCGCCGGGTCCCTGGCAGTTGCCCAGTACCACCTCGTCGATGGGTGCCGGCAGCCCGGCGGCCGCGGCGGCCAGCACCGGCGCTGCGAGGTCAGCCACCTCGATCCCGGCCAGGGCGTGGCCGGCGGTGCCGATCGGGGTCCGACGGGCCGCCACCACGACTGGGTCGGTCCGCCTACGACGACGGGTCACGGAAGAAAACGGTAGCCCGGGTCGAGCAGCGCCCGTCGCGCACCGGCGCGGTCGGGCTTGCCCGACGCGGTCCGGGGCAGCCGGGCCACGACCCGCCAGCGTCGCGGCAGGGCCGCCCCGGACAACCGGACCCGAGCCGACGCCCGCACGCCGTCGAGGTCGGTTCCGGCGAGTTCGACCACTGCCGCCGGGATCTCGCCCAACCGAGGATGCCCGAGGCCGACCACGATCGCGCCCCGCACCCCCGGCAGTGTCTCGAGCACCGCCTCGACGTCGTGCGCCAGCACCGTTTCGCCGCCGCAGGTGATGGCCGAATCGGCCCGACCCGCGACCAGCACGGACCCGTCGTCGCCCACCTCACCGCGGTCGCCGACCGTGACGAAACCGTCTGCGTCGCGGCGCAGCGGCGCACCCGCCCCGACGTATCCCGAGGCCAACCACGGCGATCGGGCCCAGAGCAGCCCCTCGGCCGCCTGCACCTCGACGCTCGGGAACGGCTGGAACGGCTCCGGTGGGCGGCGGGTGGCGACGAAGGAGAGCTCGGTGGCGCCGTAATACTCGAGCACCGCCATGCCCCGCGCCGCTGCCCGGGTCGCGGTGTGGGCGGGCAGCGCGGCCCCGGCCACCACCGCCCGGCGGATCTGAGTCTCGACGTCCAGCAGGCGATCCAGGAGCGTCGGCACGGCGTGCACCGCGGTCGCCGCCGCCACCGAGTCGGTGATCTCGCCGCCCAGCCGCAGCGTGTGCAGGGCGGCGAACAGGTGCAGGCTCGCCGTCAGCGGCCCGGTCAGCAACACCCGGTCGTCGCTGCTCAGGCCGCTCAGAGCGGTCAGGGCCGGGAAGGAATCGAGCCAGGACGCCCAGCTCCGGGCGACCGGACGGGGGCGGCCGGCACTGCCCGAGGTGAGCACGGTGAGTTCTGGGCCGAAGCCGGTCACGGCCGACTCGACGGGCGCGACCAGCACCGGTTGGCCCGCCTGAGCGGCCGCGATCAGCGTGACCAGGTCGTCGGTCACCGAGCCGGAACCGACCCGCACCGCAGCGCCGGGCGGGTTGGCTTCGATCCGCGCGGCCAGATCCCGGTAGGACGACGCACGGCCGCGCTCGGTGACGGCGACGGCGTCCGGAACGCCGCCCAGGAACCGGTTCAGACCCGGACCCGGCCGCGCGTGGCCGCACGGCGTGCCGGCAGCGTTGGGTAGGCCCGGGCCACCTGCTGCGAGACCAGCGCGGCCACGATCACCTTGAGACTGTCGCCGAGCAGGTAGATGCCGTTGCCGGCCAGCGCGGTCCAGAAGCTGAAACCCTTGATCATCAACCAACCCGTGCCACAGGCGTAGATCACCCCGATGCCGCCGATGGCCAGGATGAAAATGCGCAGCCAGATCGGGTCGAGCCAGCGCGGGCAGCGCGGCAGCCACCGTTCGGTCAGAGCGCCGATGACGAACGCCCCCAGCAGGAACCCGTACAGGTATCCGGCAGATGGTCCGACGAACGCCGCAGGCCCGCCCCGACCCCCGGCGAGCAGGGGTAGTCCGGCCAGGGTGAGTACTTCGAAGACAAGCACGGACAGGAAGCCGTTGCGCGCCCCCAGGATGGCGCCGGCCAGCATCACACCCAGGGTCTGCAGGGTGACAGGTACCGCGCTGCCGCCGATGTACAGGGTGCCGGGGAGTCCCAGGGCAGCGATGAGCGCGGCGAAGACGGCGATCTGGGCCAGATCGCGTGCGGTGCGGCGACCCGCCATCGGTCCCTCCTGGCATCTATGGGGCTAGCCGACACTCTAGGTCGGGTCCACCTGGCGCCGACTCGAGACGGCGGCCCATTTGCGCCCCGCCTCCGGTGGGTAGGCTCCTCGCGAGTTGTCGATGACCCGGCAGCCGACCGAGAGGGGCACTTCGTGACCAGCACCACCCACGCCGGTCGGGCACTGATCGTGTCGATCACGGACATGCTCGTGCACGGCGGAGGAGACGGTGGCGCCGGCGCACTGGTCGCAGAGCTGCTCAGTGAGGCCGGCTTCGCGGTCGACGGTGCGGTGATCATCCCCTCGGACGCCATCGATATTCGCAATGCGCTGAACACCGCGGTCATCGGCGGTGTCGACCTGGTCATCACGGTGGGCGGAACCGGCATCGCGCCGCGGGACGTCACCCCGGACGTGACCAGCGAGATTCTGGACCGGGAGCTTCCCGGAGTGGCCCAGGCCCTGCGCTGGTCGGGCAGCACGGCCGGCGTGGTCGACGCCGTGGTCTCGCGCGGTCTGGTGGGCGTCTCCGGGTCCACCCTGGTGGTCAACGTGGCCGGCTCACGTCCGGCCATCCGCGACGGCTTGGCCACCCTGATCCCGCTGGCCAAGCACGTCATCGAGGAACTGTCGGATCCCGAGATCTGATCGTCGGTCCGGGCCCCGAAGCCCTCCCGCTATTCGACCGCGGTTGTGCGGGTGTGGTAGTGGGCCATCCGGTCCAGTTCGTCGGGATCGCCGGCGTCGCCCTCGCCGATCACCTTGTCCTTGACGTCCTTGGCCACGTCATGCACCTTCTCGCCCACCGTTTCCGCCACGTCTTTGACCTTGTCCCAAGCCGGGGCGGCGACGTCGTGGACCTTTTCGCCCACGGTTCCGGCCACGTCTTTGACTTTGTCCCAGGCCGGGGCGGCCACGTCGTGGACCTTTTCGCCCACGGTTCCGGCCACGTCCTTGGTTTTGTCCCAGGCCGGGGCGGCCACGTCATGGACCTTCTCGCCGACGGTTCCGGCTACGTCCTTGGTCTTGTCCCAGGCGGTGTTGCCGGCGTCGGCGACCTTGTCACCCGCGCCCTCTGCGTTGTCCCTGGCCTCGTCCACGGCGCCCATAGCGATCTCCCCTCGTCATAGCGGCGCGCAGGGCTCCGCTGGCAGGCTGTACGGCATGACCGTACCCGGCGACCTCCCGCCCCGACCGGGTCCGGACCGGGCCATGCTCGATCGGATCTTCGGTGAGGTTCTGCCCGAGATCACCGGGGACGAGCGCGACGACGAGCCGCCCGGCCGCGACCGGGGCTGGTACGAGCAGAACCGGCCGCCGCACCACGGCGACTGACCGCGCGGGCGTCGAAGGGATCAGAGGGTGGCGCTGGGCGGCAGCGGCTGGGTGATGCCGGCCGCCTGCTGCGCCCGCAGCAGATCGCGGATCTCGGTCAGCAGCTCGAGGTCGGTGAGGGGTACGACTTCGTCCTTGATGCCGGCCTTACGGGCCCGGATGTCATTGATCTTGTTCATCGGGACCACGAAGAGGAAGTAGACGACCGCCGCCGTGATCAGGAACGTGATGATCGCGGTGATCAGGGCGCCGAAATCGACGACCGTGGCCGGATTCTGGGAATTGAGCTGGATCGCGAAGCCGTTGACGTTCGCACCACCGAAGGCGGCGATGACCGGCTGAATGACGGACTTGGTGAACGCACCGACCAACGCTGTGAAGGCGGTGCCGATGACGACCGCGATGGCCAGCTCCACCACGTTGCCGCGCAAGATGAAATCGCGAAAGCCCTTGAGCATGAAGATCTCCCCGGGAAGGACCGATAAGCGGCCGGATTGACAGCTGAGGCCCGGATGTTACGCCAGGAGTCCTTCGATCAGGTGAAGTGCAACACCACCGTGTCGATCGCCGCGGCCGCCGCCAGTCGATCCGCACTGGCAACGGGGACCGCCAGCACGACCAGTCGCTTGGCTGTCGTCGAAGCGTCGGTCGGTGGCGGCAGGGACAGCACCACCGCGTCGGCGGCCAGGGTCTGGGCCCGTCCATCCGAGTCGACCGCGATGACCGCCACGTGCACGCCCAGGTGCAGCAGCTCCACCGTGCCCGGGTCGGCCGGGCGCACCGGCACGGCCACCCGGCCCGGTCCCGGGGCCGGGCCGTCCGCGGGTACCAGCCGAACGTCGGTGACGATCTCACCCTTGCGGGCCGGTCCGGCCAGCAGCCGCCCGCCGGCGGCCGTCGAGGTGGTCAGAGCCCCGTCCGGTGGAGCGGCCACCCGCAGCGTGGTCAGATCCGATCCGGTCAGCGTGGCTCCGGCGGGGAGATCGCGGACCAGGGCGACCACGGCCACACCAGGCCCGGGAGCGCGTTGACCGGCCAGCGCGAGCACGCCGGCAGCCACGAAGCATCCCACCGCGAGCAGCCGCCGGACCATCCGGAACCGGCGCCCGCCGCGCCGTCGCGCGATGACTGCAGCCACCCGCTGCGGCCAGTGCGGCTGCACGGAACTCGGCGGTGATAGGTGGGCCTGGCCTGCTCTGATGCGCACGGCGGCGAAGTTAGGCGGCCGCTGCTGCGCCGGCCAGTTCTCCCGTGCGGGCGGTGGAGGAAAACCAGCCCTGTGGACAAACTCGCTCAGCCGGCGGCAGACCCGCTGCTG
Organism: Nakamurella sp.; assembly: GCA_965277905.1. Classification (GTDB taxonomy): domain Bacteria; phylum Actinomycetota; class Actinomycetes; order Mycobacteriales; family Nakamurellaceae; genus Nakamurella. The sequence goes on along the minus strand of CBDIDW010000006.1, from coordinate 964,636 downwards.
CTCGACGAGGAGGAAGACGTGCTGGTGGCAGCCGGGGTCGAGGCCGGCGCGGAGGTCGTCGAGGTGGATTCTTTGGATGTGCTGGGCTCACTCGATCGAGTGGTTGAGGTCTCCGAGCTACCGGTGCCACCCGAGCCCTCGGTGCCGCTGGTGCCACCGCCGCCACCGGACTTCTTGGCCCCGGCGCGGGCGTCGTTGCGGTAGAAACCGCTGCCCTTGAAGACCACTCCGACCGACCCGTAGACCTTGCGGAGCTTGCCGCCGCATTCCGGGCACACGGTCAGGGCATCGTCGGAGAACGACTGGAAGGCCTCGAAGCGGTGGCCGCAGTCGGTGCAGGCGTACTGATAGGTGGGCAACGGATCCTCCACGAATTTGGCACTCGCGACGGTCGAGTGCCAGATTCGATGATGCGCCCGAACGCGCCCGGTGTGCAAACAGGGGTCAGCCGAGGTTGCGCAGGCCGGCCTCCGGACTGACGACCGCGTGCACCGGTTGGTCGTGCGGACCGGCCGGCAGCACTGGCAGCCACTCATCGTCGAAGATCACCGCGATCCGGCGCGGGCCGGGCGCCAGGGCCAGGCTGCGGTCGTAGTGGCCGCCGCCGCGCCCGAGCCGACGACCGGCCGGATCGACCGCCAGCGCGGGAACCAGCACGATGTCGACCTCGGCCAATGCGTCCGGCCCCAACCGCGGTCCGGTCGGGGTGGCGATACCGAGGTCGCCGGGCGCCAGCGGGCTCGGATAGCGGACCCAGTCCAGCGGAGCGGCCCCGGTGACCACCGGCAGCAGCACCGACATCCCCAGTGCGTGCCAGTGCGGGAGCAGCTCGGGATCCAACGGCTCGCTGGTCAGCGGCTGATAGACGGCCACGGCGGCGCAGTCGGCCAGATGCCTGGTCAGGGTGTGCGCAACGGCGCTGCGGGCGGCCGTGCGGTCGGCCGGGGACCGGGCCCGACGGGCGCTCAGGAGTCGTTCGCGCAGGGCCCGCTTGGCCGCATCCGGACCGGCTTCGGCGCTCATTGCCTTCCGATCTGCTGGCAAAGGTGGTGCGGCCTGCCCTGTTCGAGCAGGTACAGACAGTAACGTGAGCCCTCGAACACCGTCAGTCAGCCCGGAAGGAGCCGCCCGGTGCGCACGGTGACGGAGCAGCTGGATCTCGTGCTGGCGTCCGCGCGGATGCCACCGCCGGTGCGGGTGGCCATCTCCGAGGCGCAGGGTCTGCTGTGCGCGGAAGAGGTCGTCGCATCCTCGGCGCTGCCCGCCTTCGACCAGGCCGCGGTGGACGGCTATGCGGTGCGCTCGGTCGACGTGCAGACGGCCGAGCCGAACGCCGTGGTCACCGTGCCGCTGGTCGGTGAGATCGAGGCCGGAGCCCGGACCGCGCATCGGCTCCAACCCCACCAGGCCGTGTACGTGGCCACCGGCGCGAGCTTGCCCACTATCGCGGACGCGGTGGTCCCGCGTGCCTCGGCCACTCGGGTGGGCGCGCGGGTGGCGATCTCGCTCGCGGTTCAGTCGGGCCAGTACGTCCGGCGCACCGGTGAGGACGTTCAGCCCGGTGACGTCGCCGTCCGGTCCGGCGCGTTCATCGGCGCGGCCCAGGTCGGATTGTTGGCCGCGGTCGGTCGGGACAAGGTCCTGGTCCACCCGCGCCCGCGGTTGGGCATCATCTCGGTCGGGGACGAGCTGGTCGACGTGTCCCGGACCCCGGGGCCGGGGCAGGTCTATGACGTGAATTCGTTCGCGTTGGCCGCGGCCGCCCGCGACGCCGGAGCCGATGTGACCCGGGTGGGCATCGCCCCCCGCGATCCGCGCAAGCTGCGCGAGCTGGTCGAGGCCCGGCTGCTGGTCTCTGAGCTGGTCGTCATCGCCGGGGCCGCCGGCGGTCACAGCGCCGAGCTGGTGGTGGAGGCGCTGTCGGAGCTGGGCGAGGTCGATCTCGGCCGGGTGGCCATGCAGCCCGGCTCGGCCCAGGGCTTCGGGCGGCTGGGTTCGGACCGGGTGCCGACCTTCCTGGTGCCCAGCAATCCGGTGTCGGCGCTGGTCGTCTTCGAGGTGATGATCCGCCCGGTGCTGCGTCTGATGCTCGGCCGCCGCAATCCCTACCGGCGCACGGTGACCGCGAGGACGCTGGAACCGATCACCTCGCCGGAGAATCGCCGCCAGTTCCTGCGTGGCCAGCTCATGCGCGACGACGAGGACGCCTACCTGGTGCACATCCTGGGCGGCGGGGGCACCCACCTGCTGGCCTCGCTGGCCGAGGCCAACTGCCTGGTGTTGATCGACGAGGACGTCACCGAGGTCGCGGTGGGCACGGAGGTTGCGGTGTCCTTCCTGGCGCAACGAGCCTGACCGACCCGTGGCCGGCTTCCGGGCGACCCCGCCGACCGGTGCGGTGGGCTGGCCGGGGCCACATCCGGGTTGGCCGGCCGAACTGGGACCCGTCCGGCTGACGGTGGGCGAGGTGGCGTTGCGGCCGCTGGCCCGTGGGGACGGCGGAGCGTGGAGTCGGCAGCGCCGATCCGACCGGGCCGGACTCGAGCCGTGGGAGGCGGGCAGCGCCCTGAGCTGGGATGACCGTCACTCGGCCGGGCAGTGGCGGCGGCACCGCAGCAGCTTGAGCCGGGCGGCCACACAGGGGGAGACGCTGCCGTTCGCGATCACCGTGGCCGGCCGCTTCGCCGGTCAGGCGACGCTGGGTGGGATTCATCGCGGACCGCTGTGCTCAGGCTGGATCGGTTACTGGGTGGACCCGGCTGTGCAACGAAGGGGAGTGGCCACCGTGGCGGTCGCGCTGGCGGTCGGGCACGCGCTCGGTCCGGCCGGGCTGCACCGGGTGGAGGCGACGATCGCGCCGGAGAACGTGGCCAGCCTGGCCGTGGTCGACCATCTCGGGTTCCGCCGGGAGGGCCTGCTGCGGCGGTATCTGAGCGTCGGCGACGGCTGGCACGACCACCTGCTCTTCGCCCTCACCGTCGAGGACGTGCCCGGGGGCACGGCCGACCTGCTGGCCCGCTGCACCGGCTGACCGAGAAAGCGGCATCGCTGCAGGTGCCGCGGCGTGTCTGCCCGACTCGCGGGTTCTTGATCGATAGCGTGAAATCTCCGGCCGTATCGAGTCTGTCGGATTCACGTGTGTCCCAGAGGAGGCCAGGTGCCCACGTCGCTGATCTTCGTGCTGCTCGCGGCGGCCTGGCTCGTCGTGCTCGTGCCCATTGTGGCGCGGCGGCGGGAAAAGGTCCCGGAGATGGACGAGAGCGGGGCCCGGTTCCGGGTGCTGCAGCGAGCCTCGACATCGATGCGCAAGCGGCGCGGCCCCCGCCGGACCGAGGAGGTCGACGCCTTGGGTGAGGACAGCGAAACCGACGAACTCGACGAAGACGCGGGCCCCCTCGAACAGGACTTGTTGGACGAGGACGAGGACGCCGTCGAGACCACCGTCGAGGCCGTGGAAACGGCTGAGCCGGAAGCATTGCCCATCCCCGATCCGGTGCGGCGCGCGTACGCCGGCGCCCACCCGATGCGCAGCAATCACGCGGGCGCGCATCCGATGCCTCTCGAGAGGCAGGAGCAGGCCGCGCCGGTCGCGGTCACCGTGGCCGAACGTCCGGAGCGGCGGCACTACGAGCCCGAGCAGGTCGAGGACGTCGACGACGAGCGCTACCGACCCATACCGCAGCGTCGGGGTCGGGGCGGCTATGACCCTGATGCGGCCGAGCGCATCCGCGCCTTCCGGTACAAGCAGCGTCGTCGGGTCACCGCGGTCATGCTGCTGGCCACGATCGCCTTCAGCCTGGTCGCGTACATGGCCAAGCTGCCGGTGCTGTGGTCGGGCACGGTCGTGTTCGGGCTGCTGCTTGTCGGCTACCTGACCTATCTGCGCCGACAGGTGCGCATCGAGGACGACATCCGGCAGCGCCGTTTGGCCAAGATGCATCGCGCCCGCCAGATCCGGCCCGAGTACCACGTCTCCGAACGCGCGGCGGCCCGCCGTCCGGCTGTTCCCGACGTCCAGGTAACGTCCGAGCAAAGGACCACGACGGTGCCCCCGGCTGCGCACGGCCGGAACCGCCACGTGGTCGACCTGGATGATGACGATCCCGGTTTCGACGACCTGGAGTACTACGAGCCGTACCAGTACCGTCGCGCCGCTGGTCAGTGAATGCGTTCCCGCCCGTCGTGGTGCGGGCCGGACGGATGGTGAAGGGGCGGGGCGGGGCATGACCGAGGCCGGAGCGAGGCCCTACCGGCAGGAGAGTGCCCGGGTTCGCTTCGACTGGGGATGGCCGGGCGCGTCGGTCATCGCCGAGGGTGCCGCGGTGGTCGTAGTGGTCGACGTGCTCTCCTTCACCACCGCGCTGTCAGTGGCCATGGATCACGACGTCGACGTGTATCCCTATCGCTTCCGGGACGCCTCCGCCGCCGCCTTCGCCGCCTCTCGCGGTGCGGTGCTGGCCGTGGGTCGCCGGGAAGCCGGCGCCTCCGGGGTCAGCCTGTCGCCGCTGTCGATCAAGCAGGCTGCCCGCTCCGGGCCGCTGTCCGGCGGCGGCAAGCTGGTGTTGCCCTCACCCAACGGCGCCTCAATCTGCCGCCAGCTGGTCGAGGCCGGCTCGGTGGTGGTCGGCGCGTCGTTCCGCAACGCCACTGCCGTGGCCGCATGGGTGCGGCAGGCTGTGGCCGGCAAGACCGTGGCCGTGGTCGCGTCGGGGGAGCGCTGGCCGGGTGATCAGCTGCGTCCTGCGGTGGAGGACTTCTGGGGTGCCGGCGCCGTGATCGCCGCCCTGGTGGACGGTGGTCTGGGGCCCGCGTCACCTGAAGCGCTGGCCGCCGCGGTGGCCTTCCGAGAGGTGTCCGGCTCGCTGTCCGCGTCGCTACGGGCCTGCGCGTCCGGGCAGGAGTTGATCGCCGACGGACACGGTCAGGAGATCGCCGTCGCCGCCGAATGGAACGTCTCCACCCGGGTTCCGGTGCTCCGTCAGGACGCCTTCCGACCGGGCTGACCTGCTATGGTTGCCGGGCGTTCGCGGGCCCTCAGCTCGTGTTCCGGGGCTGTAGCGCAGTTGGTAGCGCGCTTCGTTCGCATCGAAGAGGTCCGGGGTTCGATTCCCCGCAGCTCCACCCAAGCCGTCCTGTCACCACTGCCAGGCGCCGGCGAGCGAAGGTCTGGACAACCCGAAGAAATGGGCTGCCTCCCGGTTGGGAGGTGGCCCTTCTGCCGTTCCGGGACGTGGCCCCGAGGTGGGCTCGACGGTGCCGGTCGGAGGTCATCGATCGCGACGCCAAAGGATTGGTCCGGTCACGCTCACTTTCGGGTGATATCTGCCTGGCGCCCCAAGCACGTCGTGTCCGCGGCAACAGCATCTGAGCTGCGGTGACATCAAATCACGAGCCAGCGCAGGGGGAGTAGTTGAACCGTCAAGTAATCACATTCGGTAGATCCGTCCCACGATGTGATGAACGAAAGGGTGAACTATGGCGCATCTAGCCAACGCTCCGTTACTTTGGGTGCTGTCGGGCGGAGCGACTTCGAGCCGACACGAAGTTGAGGATCGGCCAGCGCGCGACGGGACACCACCGTCGGGCCGCGGTTCTGGACATCGCCTGCCAAAGTCGAAACCACCATCGTCCGAGGATTCCTGTGACCAGCCTGCTGCCCGCCACCCGCTCCCGATTCGACAACCTCACCATTGACGGATCCGCTGACGTGCTCGGCTCGTTCACCGGCCTTCTCGACACCGGCCGCGCCCGGTTGCGGTCGGCCGGGGACAAGGCGAAGACCAACTTCCGCGGCTTGTTCGTTCCCCGTACGGCCACGCTGGCCGCGACCCGCGCGCCGCGCATCGTCGCCCTGGTTCCCGCCCACAACGAAGAAGCCGATATCGCAAGGACCTTGGACGGACTGCTCGGACAGAGTCGCGAGATCGATCGCATCGTCGTCATTCTGGACAACTGCACGGACGGCACCGAGCAAATCGCCCGGCGCTACCGCCAGGTCACGGTCATGAACACGATCGGCAACGTCGACAAGAAGGTCGGCGCGCTCACTCAAGGCTGGCAGATCTTCGCCCACCAGTACGATTTCGTGCTCGGCGTGGACGCCGACACGCTGCTCGCGCACGACGCCGTGGCCCAGCTGGAGACCGAGATGCTGCGGGTCCCTTCGGCCGCGGGGGTCATGGCTCGATACACCTTCGACGTCAACCTGGGCACCACCTTCTTCGCCCGCCAGCTGATCCGGGCCCAGCGAATGGATTTCGCCTCTTGGCTGACGGACATCATGGCGCGCAACCGTTCCACCTACGTGCTCGGCGGCCAGGCCACTCTGTTTCGGGTCAAGCATCTGCAGGAAGTCACTGCGGCCCACGAACGCAACTCGCCGTGGGATCCGGACGCGCAGGTCGAGGACATGGAATTGACCTGGCGCCTGCACGAGGCCGGCCGAAAGACGCTGGTGTCGGCCACGGCTCGTGCGTATGCGGGGCCGATGATCACCTTCAAGGGTCTGATGGGTCAGCGTCGCAAGTGGGATGAGGGCATGGCTGCGCTGTTGTGGCAGAACAAGATTCCCGACAAGAACACGTTGATCCCGTGGAAGCAGCAGTTCTCGATGTTCTCCAACGGCATCGTCCGGATCTTTTTCGCCATGATGTTGATCCTGGCCACATCGGTGCACCAGTTCGTGTGGAACCCCCTGTGGTTGATCCCGGTCGCGGTGGGCGTGGCCGTCAACATCAAGGTCGCGTGGCGGGTGCCGGATCGCAAGCCCGCCGACATGGTCTACGCACTCGTGGTTTTCCCGGCCGAGCTGTGGATGTGGACCCGTATCTATTCGACGGTCACTTCCTGGCTGAACATCTGGTTCGGCGCCCGGCGCGACGGTTGGGCCGCCCAGGCGGCGGCCGAGTCCGGCCGAGGTGGCGGGTCGTCGGTCGTCGGTAAGCTCATCGGGTCCTTCCTGTTGGTGGCCGCGCTCGTGGCCGGTGGCACCTGGTGGTGGATCGAAAAGGCCGGCGTCGACGTGCAGCGTGCGGTACTGACCACCGGCTGGAGCGTCACCACGGTGCTGACCATCGTCCTGACCGGATTCGCTTTGCTGAAGGTGCTCAAGCCGACCCGTGGCTACCGGCCCTGATCCGAACCTCACACATTCCGCTCGAGACGTTTTCGGTGTGCGCGCACGTCGTGACGCGTTCTGACTCCCTTTTGTTGTGCTGCCGGCAAGGAATCTGACCATGAAACGCTTTTCGCTGCCTTCTTTCCCGCTGATTCACCGGCGAGCGGTGCGCCGAGCCGTCCTCGGCGGAATCACCGCCGTCACTTTGCTTGTCGGGCTCTCCGCTTGTGCCCAGCCCGGTAGTACAGGGGCCGGCTCGACCTCGGCCACCACCGCATCGACCACCGCGGTCTCCGCGACATCGGGCCCGGCACTGGTCGCCACCGGGACTGCGCCGCAGCTGGCCGATGACCTGGTCACCGGCAGTGCGCACCACTCGTTGCCGGTGGACGGAGAGAACTTCGCCCTGAGAGTCGACTACTGGACCACGGTTCCAGTGGCCCAGTGGTCCGCACTGAGCCCGGCAGATCTGCACGTCGCGGCGTACCTGAACCCGAAGGGCGCGGCCCCTATTGTGCTCATCGACCGCTTCTCGGCGCAATGGCGCTTGAATGCGCTCACGCCGGGTCTGGACGGACTCCAGTTGCTGGAGACGGTCGACGCGCCGACCGGTAGTTCCGCCGGCTTCCAGATCACGAAGACCATCTCCTACTCCACGGTATCCGACCGCACCGGAGCGGAGAATGCGCTGTTCGATCGGTGGAACCAATTGGTATCCGGTCAGCGAATCAATGCCGCCGGGCTGGCCGCGGCCGGTGTCTACGGCATCACTGTCAATGTCCGCTATGACCTCCTGGTCAAGAACGCCGGCGACACGCAGTGGCACCGCCGCACCGTCGTCGATCAGCTGTCTGCTCAGGTCATCAGGGCCGCCGGCGTCGCGGGTTCACCCGCTCCGCCCGCCTGACCGTCGCTCGGCACACCGGCCCGGTCTTCCTGGGCTGAGGGCTCGACGACCTCATCGCCGTCCGCACCGCCGTCGAAGCCGCGGCACGGCAACACTTCCGGGCCCGGTATCGGGGACTTCAACCCGGTGGACGGACCGCGAACTGTCGACGGTAGGCGGCCGGCGACAGCCCGGTGTGCCGGCGCACCAGCGTCCGCAGGTGGGCCGACGTCCCCAACCCGCTGCGCTGCGCGATTGCGTCCAGACCGGCCGTGTCCCGTTCGAGCAGCCGCCGGGCCAGCAGTACGCGTTCGGCGGTCAGCCAGGCCCATGGGGTGACCCCGAGCTCGTTGTTGAAGCGGCGGTGCAGGGTGGCCGGGCTGACGTGGGCGTGACGGGCCAGGCCTGCCACGGTCAGCGGTTCGCACAGGCGCCGCCGGGCCCAGTCCATGGTGGGCGCGAGTTGGGAGTGCGTGTCGGGCAACGGATGCTCGGCGAACTGCCGCTGTCCGCCCTCCCGCAGGCCGGGGAACACCAGCCGCCGGCTCACATGATTGGCCACCTCGGCGCCGAAGTCCTTGCGCACGACATGGAGTGCGAGGTCCAGGGCGGCGGCGCTGCCGGCAGAGGTGAGCACGTCGCCGTCGTCGACATAGAGCACGTCGTCATGAACCTCGACGGCGGGGAAACGGCGGCGGAACTCGGTGGCGAGTTGCCAGTGGACCGTGGCCGGACGGCCGTCGAGCAGGCCGGCGGCGGCCAAGGTGAACGCGCCGGTACACAGCCCGATCAGGCGCGCACCCCGGGCGTGGGCCCGCTTCAGCGCGGCGAGAGTGGCCGCACGGGTGACCGCGTCGACGTCGGGACGGTTCGGAACGACGATGGTGTGGGCAGATTCGAGGTGGGACAGGTCAGCGGTGCCCTGGATACGAAACAGGTCGTCGCGCACCGTCACCTCACGACGCGGCGTCACCACAACCGCCTCGTAGGGCTCGAAGCCGATCTCGGCCCGTCGCCGGCCCCCGAAGATCTCGCACGCGCAGGCGAACTCGAACGGGTTCGAGCCCTCCTCGACCAGGATCGCCACACTGATCGGACGCTGCGAGGATTGTTGCGGCACGTGCTATTCATAGCACTCGTCGACCTGCTCGAGCCCCGGCATCCTTGTCGGCATGACGGGCAAACACAATGTGTTCGACGAGGCCGACGAGTTGACGGAGTTCTGGTCCCAGCGCGTGCTGACCAGCGCCAACGGCAACCTGTTCAAGGTCGCCAAGGGCATTGGTTCGACGACCTGGCACACCCACGACGACCAGGACGAGACGTTCCTGGTGCTCACGGGCCGGCTGACCATCCAGCTCCGCGACGGCAATGTCGAGCTCGGTCCCGGTGATCTCTACGCCATCCCCAGGGGCACGGAGCACTGCCCAACGGCCACCGAGGAGGCTCGATTCCTGTTGGTGGGGCCGGAGGTGACATCCAACGCCGCCGGCGGGAAGCCGGACTGGAGCTACGCCGGAGGCCGACCCGACCGGCAGGCCGGTGCCGACCGGGAGTGATCAGTACCGCCGTGCGGTCAGCCGAAGCAGGAAGATGTAGTGATGAACGGAATCGACGGCAAGGTCGTCGCCATCACCGGGGCAAGTAGCGGGATCGGCGCGGCCACCGCGGTCGACTTGGCCGCGAGAGGTGCGTCGGTGGTGCTCGGCGCTCGGCGTGTCGACCGCCTGGACGACTTGGCGGAGCGGATCAGAAACGCCGGCGGACGTGCCGAGGTGGTGAGCGTGGACGTCACCCGACGGGCCGATCTGGAACGACTGGTCACGGCGGCGGTCGAAAGGTTCGGACGCCTCGACGTTCTGGTGAGCAATGCCGGAATGGCCAAGACCGCCCCGGTGAGCGACCTCGACCTCGACGATTGGGACGCCATGATCGACATCAATGTGCGCGGCGTCCTGCACGGCATCGCTGCCGCCCTACCTGTCTTCCGCAGCCAGGGGCGCGGCCATTTCGTGACCACGGTGTCGACGTCAGGCCTGAAGATCGTCCCGACGCAGGCGGTCTACGCGGGCACCAAAAACGCCATCCGGACGATCATGGAAGCGTTCCGCCAGGAGTCCACCGACGGCGCCGTGCGCATGACCTCGATCTCGCCCGGCTTCGTCCGCACCGAACTCGTCGACAGCATCGACGATCCCGACGCCCGGCAGCAAGCGCAGGACAGGATGGCGGCGATCGGCATCGACGCCGCCGCGGTCGCGCGAGCCATTGCGTTCGCGATCGAGCAACCCGACGATGTCGAGATCGGCGACATGACAATCCGGCCCACCGTGCAGAACTGATACCGAATGAGTCGGCGCACGGCCGGATTGGCCGCCGCGGTGCACGACCGGAATGAAACCGGCGCGGCCTGAACCTATGCCGGCTGCTCAGCTCGAGCCGGCAGCCAAAGAGCCAGGAGCGCCGCGAGTACGGAAAAGCCGACCGACCACCAAAAGGCGATGTGGAACGCCGCGAACAAGTTTCCGTCGTGGGCGGCGACCGCCTGCTCCAGAATGACAGCCAGGATGGCGGTTCCGAAAGATCCACCGATTTGCTGGGTGATCCGGGTGAGGGCGCTGGAGTGCGCCATCTCGGACCTGGCCAGACCCTGGTAGGCCACGGCCATCACCGGAATGGTGACCGCGCCCAGACCGAAACCGCGGACCACGAGAAACGCTGCCATCAGCCAGACGTTCGTGTGCGCGTCGACGAATGCGAACGGCGCCGTGGCCACGGCCACGATGACAAAGCCGCCCACCGCAATCGGTCGGGCGCCGATCTTGTCGGTCAGCGTCCCGGCCAGGCCCCGGCTGAGCAGACTGCCGATACCCTGCGGGATGAGCATGATGCCCGCTGCGAGAGCGGTGGCGCCGCGGGCCTGCTGGTAGAAGAGCGGCAGCAGCAGCATGGCGCCGTAGAGGACGAAGCCGGAGAAGAACAGCACCGCCGACGCCGAACCGACGGGACGGCGAGACAGCAACCGGATGTCGAGCAGGGGGTCGGCCCGGCGCACGGCGTAGGCGCAGAACGCGACGGTGAGTGCCACGCCGGCGAGCAGCGGCGCGATGACGTCAGCGTGGCCGAAGCCCGAGTTTCGCCCGGCGTTGGACAAGGCCAGGATCAGTGCGGCGACACCGGGGGCGAGCATGGCGAACCCGAGCACGTCGAGTTTCGGTGTGCGCTCCGGCGTCACATCTTTGGGCAGGTACCTGGCCGCCAGGATCAACCCGACCACGCAGAACGGCACGTTGACCCAGAACATGAACCGCCAGCTCAGGTGGGTCAGGATGGCGCCCCCGACCAGGGGTCCCAGGATCGGGCCGAGCAGCCCGGGCAGGGCGACGATGGTGACGGTCTTCCCGAGCGCCTTGCCGCCGGCCGCCTGCATGATGATCGTGGTCATCACCGGGAGGAGGAGCCCGCCTCCGATGCCCTGAATCACCCGCCAGGCGATGAGCGAGTCGGCGTCCCAGGCCGTGCTCGCTCCGATCGATCCGATCAGGAAGACCACCAGCGAGACCAGGTAGAGGTGCTTGCCGCCGTAACGCTGGATTCCCCAGGCGCTCAGCGGCACGGCCATGCCCAGCGCGAGCAGATAGCCGGTGGTGACCCATTGGATCGTCGCTACCGGAGCCCGCAGCTCGGTCGAGAGCGTGTGCAGGGCAACGCTGACGATGGTCGTGTCGAACACGATCGCGACCACGCCGACGACCAGGATCAGCCCGGTGCGCAGGACCTGGGGGTCGATCTTGTCGTCGGCCTCGGTGGTGATCGTCATGGCGGCCTCATCGATTAGAGTAGGAAACATCTCTTAGCGAGGCTACGAGCGAAACCTAAGGAATGCAAGCCTTCCTTATGAAACGCTGACTACGCTTTCGCCATGGCCGAGGAGATCAGGCGCCGGCGGCGCGGCGAGGAGCTGGAAGGGGCCATCCTCGGCGCCGCCTGGGACGAGCTGAGCGAGGCCGGTTTTGCCGACCTGACCATGGAGTCGGTGGCGGCCCGGGCCAGGACCGGCGTGGCTGTGCTCTATCGACGGTGGGCGAACAAGGACGCGCTGACCCTGGCCGCGATCGCCCACCGGGGCCGATCACACCCGGTGGTGATTCCCGACACCGGTTCCCTGCGCGGTGATCTCCTGGCTTTGATCGCCGGTTTCGGCGACGATCGGATGGCCTTCGCCACCGTGGTCGGGGCGGCTTTTGCCGGGCTGCTGCAGAGCACCGGGATGACCCCGGCGCAGGTGCGTGACCAGCTCCTGGCCGACCAGCCGCGCCGGTCGGCGGAGGTCTTCCGGCGGGCGCACGCGCGAGGCGAGATCGACCTCGACACGATTCCGGCCGACGTGCTCGAGATGCCGTTCGACCTCATGCGCCACGACCTGCTCATGCGCCTGAAACCGCTGTCACCCGAGCGAATTTCATCGATCGTCGACGACATGTTCCTGCCCCTGGTGGTCACCGGGCCCGGGCTTCAGGGAATGCGGCGGTAGGCGCGGACCGCGACCACGAAGGACACCAACCCGATGGCCGTGCACCACAGCAGCGCGACCCAGATCTCGGAACCGACCCGATGGCCCTCGAACAACGACCGAAGCGTGCCCACGATGGCGGTGACCGGCTGGTGCTCGGCGAAGACCCGGACCGGGGTCGGCATGGTCGCGGTGGGCACGAAGGCCGAGCTGATGAACGGCAAGAAAATCAGTGGGTAGGCGAACGCGACGGCGCCGTCGACGGATTTGGCGGTCAGGCCCGGGATCACGGCCAGCCAGGTCAGGGCCAGGGTGAACAGGGCCAGGATGCCGATGGCGGCCAGCCACGCGGTGACCGGCCCGGTGGTCCGGAAGCCCATGGCGAAGGCGATGCCGATGATGACGATGAGTGAGAGGGCATTGGACACCAGGGAGGTCAGCACGTGGCCCCACAGCAGGGCCGAGCGGGCGACGGGCATGGAATGGAATCGCGCCACCATTCCGCTCTGTTTGTCGGTGAAGATCCGCATCGCCGTGTACGAGGCGCCGCTGGCCACCGCGATCAGCAGGATGCCGGGGACCGTGTAATTCACATAACTCGCCGTGCCGGTTCTGATGGCTCCCCCGAAGACATACACGAACATCAACATCAGCATGATGGGCACGATGGCCACCGTGATGATCGTGTCCGGACTACGTTGGATGTGACGCATCGAGCGTCCGAACAACGTGACGGTATCGCGCAGTGCTTTCATTGCTCGAGGTCCTTGTCGGCTCGTCCGACAATGGTCAGGAAGATGTCCTCCAGCGTCGGCTGCTTTTCCACGTATTCGATTTTCGCAGGGGGCAATAACAGCTTGAGCTCGTCCATGGTTCCGCCGGCGATGATTCGCCCGTCGTGCAAGATGGCGATCCGATGCGCGAGCTGTTCGGCTTCGTCCAAATACTGCGTCGTCAACAAAATGGTGGTACCGCCGTCGGCGAGTTTCTTGATGGTTGCCCAGACCTCCCGCCGACCCTCCGGGTCGAGACCGGTGGTCGGCTCGTCCAGAAAGATGACCCGCGGATGGCCGACCAGGCTCATGGCAATGTCGAGCCGCCGGGTCATGCCGCCGGAATACGTGGCCACCCGCTGATCGGCCGCCCCGGCCAGCCCGAACCGGACCAGCAGCGCCTGCGCCACCTCGGCGGGTCGCGGTTCCGCGCGAAGCCTGGCCACCAGCACCAGGTTCTCCCGACCGGTGAGGAGGCCGTCCACGGCGGCGAACTGACCGGTCAGACTGATGTTCTCGCGCACTCGGTCCGGCTCGGTCGCAGGGTCGAAGCCGGCGATACTGGCTCTGCCCCGGTCCGGTCGGAGCAGCGTCGACAAGATGTTGATCGTGGTCGTCTTGCCGGCGCCGTTCGACCCAAGCAGGGCGAAGATCTCGCCGCGCCGAACGAAAAGGTCGACACCTTTCAAGACGTCCGTTTGCTGGTAGGACTTCCACAGGTCGCGCGTCTGAATCGCAACTTCGGTCATTCGGTTTTCTCCTCCCGTGAGAGCCTGCGGAGCACCCCTTCGTTCAGGTCCGTGCGCCACTTCTCGGTGTAGGTCTTGGCGTTGCGCAGTAGCTCGTCGCAAAAGGCGGCGACATCCTGACCGGTGACCTCCAGCGCTCTCCGCCCCTCGGCCGCCCCGGTTTCGAAGAGCCCGAGCAGGTCGTTCAGGATTTCGACCATGTCCATACCGGTGCCGGCCACGAACTTGAACATGTAGTGCAGGATCTCGTCGTAGACGATCTGGTAGTCGCGGGGTAGGGCTCGAGCCCGCGCCTCCATCGCTCGCCATTGTTTCTTGTCGCCGATGATTTTGGAGAAGAAGTTAGCCACGGGTCTGCTCCCTCAATTCGTTGATCTTGGCGGCCACGAAGTTCCATTTCTGCCAGAAACCGGCGCGTTCGGCCCGGCCCGCCTCATTGAGCGTGTAGAACTTGCGGGGTGGGCCGAGAGTCGACGGCCTTTTCTCGATGACGACCAGCTCGTTCTTCTCCAGTCGCAGCAAGATGGTGTAAACCGTGCCCTCCACGACGTCCGCGAAGCCGAGATCACGCAGTGACGCGGCGATCTCGTAGCCGTAGGTCTCGCCCCGGCCGATGATCTCGAGCACGCAGCCCTCGAGCACGCCCTTGAGCATTTCGGTGAGGTTGTCCAGGGTGTCCCCCTCCCATCGGTAGCTAGTAGCTAGCGCTACTGGGTACTGGTCAGTTGTATCACTGAGTAGTGGCTTCGTCAAGAATCGGAATGAGAGCATCGAGAGATGAAAGCTGTCAGCTCGCCGCCCGACCCAGCCTTACGCGCGGAATCGCCGGGCGTGGCCTGGACCGACGCCGCACGGGTCGATCTCGGCCGGTCGTTGGATTCTCTGCAACTGGCGCGGGCCTGCTTCGAGGGAGCGGCCCGTCCGATGAGGTTGTTCCTGACCTCGGGGTGGGTCCTGCTGCTACTTCAGGGGCCGGCCCGGTCCGATGATCGGCACGTGCTGGGCTGGCCCGTGGTCCGGTCCGAGCCGGTCACCGTTCTACGCCGACGATCGCGTTGGGGAATTGACGCCACCCTGGTGTTCTGCGCCGCCGACGGAGTGGGCAGCTTCTCCAGTGGCATGGCGTTCTCGGGCAGGCCCGGGAGGGTCCTGTGGATGGCGGTCGGGCCGATCCACCGGTGGGCCGTCCGGAGCGTCCTGACTCGGGCGGCTGAATCGACAAACTGAAACAATTCTCGCTTCACCCACGCCAACAACCAGGCCGCGTGATCTCATCACCGAGACCGATCGTCTGGCCGAGGCCCTGGACGCGGCTGCCCACCAATGGCCCGCTGCGGCCGCATCCTTGGGTTTTGGCGTCAAATCCTGATCAGCGCAGGACGGCCGCGGTCGGGCAGGCCACGTCGTTGCGTCCGGCCACGCCGACCCGGTTGAGGTAGCGGATGACGAGCGCCCAGGCGTGGTGGACGTAGATCTCCTGATATTCCAGATCGTGCTGCGCGCAAAAGGCCCGGACCAGGGCTCGAACCTTGACCAGATTGGGCCGGGCGACGCTCGGGAAGAGGTGGTGCTCGATCTGATAGTTCAAGCCGCCCATGGCGAATGAGGCCGCCCGGCCGCCCTTGATGTTGCGCGAGCTGAAGATCTGGCGACGCAGGAAGTCGATGCGGGCGTCGGCGGGAACGACCGGCATGCCCACGTGGCTCACAGCAAAGGTGGTGCCCAGGTAGACCCCGGTGACGGCCAGCTGCACGGCTACGAAGACCCCGGCCACCCCGGGAGACAGGAAGACAAAGGCCAGCGCGGGGACCGCGGCGATGCGCAGGATCAGCAGGGTCAGCTCGAGCCGGCGACGCTTCATGCTCGGCTTGGTGAGCAGCGCGACGAGGCTTTGCGCCTGCAGGTTCAGGGCCTCGACCACCAGGAGCGGGTAGAACCACCAGCCCTGCCGCTGGTACATAACGCGGCCGAAGGCGCTGCGCGGCGGCTGCTCGGCGGGATAGAAGTGCACCACGGACGGCGAGATGTCCGGGTCTTTGCCGATTTGGTTCGGGTTGGCGTGGTGGCGGGTGTGCTTGTCCTTCCACCAGGCCAGGCTCACCCCGCACAGCCCGGTACCGACCAGCAGGGCCACCCAGTCGTTGGCCCGACCGGAGGTGAAGATCTGCTTGTGCGCCGCGTCGTGGGACAGGAAGAGCAGCTGGGTGACCACGATGCCGAGCGCCGCGGCGATGGCCACCTGGGCCCAGTGGTCGCCGACGAACGCGAATCCCACCCAGACACCCGTCAGCGCCGCCAACAGCAGCGCGCCGCGGACGGCGTAGTAGCCGCGCCGACGTTGCATCAGCCCGCCGGACTGCACCTGCTTGAGCAACGCGGCGTAGT
Organism: Nakamurella sp.; assembly: GCA_965277905.1. Taxonomy (GTDB): domain Bacteria; phylum Actinomycetota; class Actinomycetes; order Mycobacteriales; family Nakamurellaceae; genus Nakamurella. The sequence continues at coordinate 948,213 of CBDIDW010000006.1, read as the reverse complement.
CACTGGTGCCAGGGCGGCCGCTGCGTACTCGGTCGGGGGTGGGGGAAGCGACAAGTGCAGCGGACACGGGCGGAAATCCGTCCTCGGCCGGGGGGCTCGGCCGCTGTAGCAATACTCCGGCGATCGCAGCGGGAGCACCCGGCGCTGGGACATCGTCCGACGAGCGTGACTATAACGAATGCAGGGTCAGTGCTCCGTGTGAAACAGCGGTGACTGGTAGGGCCTGACCTCAGGCGATTCCGGGCCCACCCGAGGGTGGGGACGATTGCGTCCCTGGTTCACAGTCCGCTGTAGGGCAGTTCCGGGTCACCTGACGGTGGTGGGTTCTGCTCGAACCAGCCGCCCGGTGGAGGCGTAGGCGGCCGCCGCCTTGCCCAACCGTCCTCCTCTTCCTGCTCGGGCCACAAGATCACCACCCTTTCGGCGGCGGCGACAATAGCGTCTCCCGTGAGCACGACCGTGGACTCCGCGATGCCGAACGCCGGCCAGGCCAGCACCACCGTCACCGGTCCCGGGGGCGGCAGCGGTGTCAGGAAGAACGACACCGATGCCGACAACTTGCTCCCGTGGCCGTCGACCCGGGCCAGGCTGAAGGCGGCAGCGTCCAGACCGGCCGCCGGCGGCCCACCGCCGATGGTCGTGGCCTTGCGCCCGTCGGCCAGCTTGACCCCCAACCACAACCTGTCATCGCGGTCGCGACTCATCCCCATCAACGACATGGCGCCCCGAGCGTCCTCCGGTGATTTCCGGGTGACAACGCGGAACTGCAGCTGCAGCCCGGTGCTGAACATCCGGGCGGTTTCCAGGTGCACCGCGTAGTCAGCTGACCTGAGCACCGGAGAATCGGTGGCCACGACACCACCCATTTCATTCGTCGGCAGCCTCATTCGTCGGCGTTGACGTCGTTGCGCCGCCAATTCCTCCGGAGTTTCCTCGCCCCGACCCGATAGCCACATCAGAATAGGTAACCACCGCACCCGCATCAGCGATGACCCGGCCTGGACTCCATGCCCCGTCAACGAACCGACGGGTCGAAGGCAAGCGGAGTTTCGGCCCAGGGGCAGGTCCTGGTGGTCGGCCAGGAATTCCACGCCGGCGCGCAGACCACCCGCAATGTCGGCCAGATCGGCGGCCGCGGCCAGAGTGTGGTCGGCGGAGACAACATCCAGCCCGGAATCGGCGGCGATCGCCGCACTAGCTCCGTCCAGGGTGGTGCTACCTTCCAGCCGCGTCCAGTCGGCCATGGCTGCGTCAACACGTTCCAGCCCAGCGAGATAAGCGGTCACAGCGGCAACTCGATTTCAGCATGTGTCCAAGACTGCGTTCAGGGTGCAGGACTGATGAGCCCACTGAGCATGCAGCCCGTCCACGGCAAGGGCGCATGTAGCGAGAAGCCAGTCGCAGGATCGGGTTCGCCGACACCCGTCTCAAAGGGACGTTCGGACACTGCTCAATGTTGCTTCCAGCCGGCTACGACCGGCGCATCGAGCCCCGATCGACTTCATGCCCCTCGGCGAGTCTTTCGCGCAGGCCCGCAGCCATTGCGGCGATGGTGAGGGCGTCGACGAACTCGCCGGCGGTGTCGGCGATCCGTCGGTGCCGTACCGGCGCCAGGCGCAAACGGAACAACACCCGCGTACGGCCCGGGTTCGACAGTGGTTCCAGGGTGATCGACCAGCTCACCGAGGTTCGGCCGCGCTGCGAGGTGTAGACCAGGCTCGTGGGCGCGTGGATGCGGGCCACTCGGAAGGTTTCGTGTCGCCCGCCGTAGTCAGGGATGACGTCACCGACGTGCAAGTGCTGCCATTGCGTTTCGACCTCCCGGGTGGCCCGCCTGCGGGGCGGCAGGAATCGTTCGATGCGGTGGGGCAGGTACCAGCCGGCACGCTCTTTGCCGAGTTGGAGCAACCACGGCCAGACGTGTGCCGGTGAGCCGGGCAGGGTGACCGCTCGGTCCATGACGACGTCGGCGGGGCTGACCAGCTCGTCGCCGGGACGGGCGACGGTGCACTCCGCGGGGGTGGCTTTCACGCTTGCGAACATTTGTCCATCCTCCGGTCGGGTCGAGGACGCCTTGGACTCGGCTGCGGCGGTGTCCCCATGGCGTGCCAGGATCTTCGGACATCCGGGATACGCGAGGTGACACGACGTGTGGTCTCGTCGGGTTACCGTCACACCGTGAATCGGTCCTCCCTCGACCATCTCGTCTTCGGTGGGCCCGATCTCGACGCAGCCGTAGCCCACATTCGCGAGTTGACCGGGCTGATTCCGGTGCCAGGCGGACGCCACCCCGGCCAAGGCACGGCTAACTACCTGCTCGGACTCGGCGCGGGTGCCTACCTGGAAATCCTGGGTCCTGATCCGCATGCGCCACCACCGGACGGTCCTCGCTGGTTCGGTCTCGACGATCTCAGCAGGCCGCGACTGATTACTTGGGCCCTGCGCCCCGACGATCTCGACGCCCGCATCCTTGCCGCTCGGGCCGCCGGCTACTACCCGGGCCCTGCGCACTCCATGTCGAGGCGGGCGGAGGACGGCACAGTCCTGACCTGGCGGCTCACCGCCGACACCGTCGCCTCGTCCGGAGGTGTCGTGCCCTTTCTCATCGACTGGGGCAGCACCACGCATCCTTCTGCGCGAGCGCTCCCGTCCCTTGAGCTCGTCTCGCTGGACGCGACCGCTCCGCCCGAAGTCGAAAAGTCCATAGACGCCCTGGGGGCGCATTTGTCGATCACCCCCGGCCCACACATCGGATTGCGCGCCGTATTGATCACACCCCACGGCAGGGTCACCTTGGCCTGAACAATCCGACAAAACCGTCATTCTTACTCCGCGGCGGGCGGTGGGGTGAACGGCTCGCAACGGTCAGTTGTGAAGTTGTACAGCTGCTACGTATCCGGAGGATCTATACGTTGACCACATCACGAACGTACGCTGTCACCATTATCCGGCAATGGTGGACCGCCGGATCCCGCTCGACCAGATCGCCACCTGGATCGGTGCCGGCTTCACCCCCCGCGGAAGCCCACGAACAGGTCGTTGCCGGAATAGACGCCGACCGGGCCGCCGTCCCTCGCGCGCTTCGTGATCCCACCGACCCGTGACCGCAAACGCTGGGTGCCGTGACCATGTGAGTAGGAGATGCCAGTGCGAGGAAGGCTTCACCACGTCGAGATCTGGGTGCCCGACCTCGGCAGAGCTCAGGCTGAGTGGGGATGGTTGTTGACCGAGCTCGGCTACGAGGTGTTCCAGGATTGGGATCGAGGCCGGAGCTGGCGCATCGGCGACACCTATCTGGTGATCGAACAATCACCGGCCTCGAGCGCACCGGTGCACGAGCGGACACGGCCCGGCCTGAACCACTTGGCCTTCCACGCCGGCGGCCGAGACGACGTCGACCAATTGGCCACAGCCGCGACCACGCAAGGTTGGACACTGATGTTCGCCGACACGCACCCCTGGGCCGGAGGCCCTGACCACTACGCGTCCTATCTTTCCAACAGCGACGGCTACGAGGTCGAACTCGTCGCAGCGCCCTGACCCAGACGTCCTAAGCCCGATCGGTTCGGTGAGCGTGTCACGCCGGTCGATCGTGCGGGAGCCCAACGGTGCGGAGAACAGTGCTGTCGTGACTCGGCCGGCTTCCTCGTTGAGTCGCCTCTGTGGTGTCCGGCCAGGTCTGCGAGAATTACGAAATGGTGCTCGAGCACGCCCTACTGACGGTCGTCCCCGGCCAGGAGAATGAATTCGAAGCGGCCTTCGCCGAGGCCAAGCCGATCATCTCGGCGGCCCCTGGGTTTGCGCAGCTGACGCTTTCCCGGTGTCTGGAGCGCCCGAACGTCTATCTCATGCTGGTGGGTTGGGAGCGACTGGAGGACCACACGGTCGGCTTCCGCGGCTCGGAGGGATATCAGCGCTGGCGCGGGTTGCTGCACCACTTCTACGACCCGCTTCCCACTGTGGAGCACTACGAGCAGATCTTCGACGCCTGAGCTCGGCGACCACATCAGGAGTTCGTTCAGCGGAGCGTGTGGGAACGGACGCCGTGCGGCACTGGCACCGCGTCGTCCCCGAACTGAACGCAGGCGCCGTCGGCGCCTGCCCCGCATAAGGGCCATGCGGGCGGGGTCGGCGGGGTGTGATCGGATCGGTTCCTACCGACCAGGAGGTGGCGGATGCGGGTTTTGGTCTCCGTCGACATGGAAGGTGTCGCCGGGGTGGTCGATCCCGATGACATTCGACCTGGTCATGGTGAATATGAGCGCGCTCGTCGCTACATGACCGACGAGGCCAGCGCGGTGGCGCGGGGCGTTTTCGCCGTTATGAGAACGCGTCGGTGGTGGTGGTGGACGCGCATGCCGGCTTCTGCAATGTGTTGCCGGATCGGCTCGATCGCCGGTGCACCCTGCTGCGGGGGCAGCCGCGCAAGCACTCGATGCTCTCGGGTATCAACCGCGACGTCAGCGCGGTGTGCCTGGTTGGCTACCACGGCAAAGCGGGCACGGACCACTCGGTCCTGGCGCACACCGTCAGTGGCGCCGTGATCGCCGCAGTGCGATGCAACGGAGTGGAGCTCGGCGAATTCGGATTGAACGCGGCGCTGGCCGCCCACTTCGACGTTCCGACCGTGCTCGCCACCGGCGACGACACGCTCGTGGCCGAAGCCAAGAAAATCGTTCCGGGCATCACCACGGTCGAGGTCAAGCGCGCGTTCGGGAATCGGGCCGCGGAGAGCCTGCACCCGGAGGAAGCCTGTGCGCGGATCGAAGCCGGGATCCAATACGCACTCGCCCATCTGCCTGCGCCCGGCCCTGTCTTCACCGGCGCCGTTGATCTCGAGGTCGACGTGCACCGGCCATTGATGACCGAACTGGCGTGCCTGATTCCGGGAGTGCAACTCCGAGGCCCGCTCACGGTGGGCATCCGGACGGACGACTTCGTCGTCGCCTACAACCTCATCGACGTTTTCACCGTCCTCGCCCGAGAGCAATAACGAAGCATCGTGCCGGACTGCGACGGCAGAAGGTGCCATCCTCCAGAGATGCGCATCGAACTGGCCCGGGGGGACATCACCACATTCGCGGTCGACGCCATCGTCAACGCGGCCAACCGGACCCTGCTGGGCGGGCTGGGAGTGGACGGTGCCATCCACCGTGTCGGCGGGCCGGACATCTTGGCGCAGTGCCGCGTGCTGCGGAAGACACGTTTCCCGGCCGGTCTGCCGGTGGGCGAGGCGGTGGCCACCACCGCGGGCCGGCTGCCGGCGCGGTGGGTGATTCACACGGTCGGGCCGCGTTTTTCGAACGACACGCGGAAACCCGCCCAGCTGCGCTCGTGCTACACCAGCAGTCTGGCCGAAGCCGAGGCCAAAGCCGCCCGCACGATTGCCTTCCCGCTCATCTCGGCCGGCGCCTACGGGTGGCCCAAGGACGACGCGCTACGTCAGGCACAGCAGGCCCTGACGTCGGCCTCGACCACGGTCGAGGTGGCCACTCTCGTCCTGTACGACGAGGCCAGCTATGACCTGGCCAGCCGAACCTTCCGCGAGGGCAACCTGTAACCTTGTGCAAATCTTGCACATAGGCAAGTAATGCGCGTACCGTCGAGTCGTGTCCGACACCCCGAACGATCGCACGGAGCGAGTCCGCGCTCTGTTGGAGCCTCCGCTGCCGCAGGCTCCGGCCGATCTGATCGCACTGCTGTCGCAGGCGATCTCGGAATTGTCGGCGACGTTGGACGAGGCCATGGCCCAGGCCTCGCTGCAGGGGCTGTCGTCGAGGTCCATCGCCGATGCGGCCGGGCTGGCGCCGAATTCGGTGCCGCCCCGGTTGGCCCGGTCGGCCGCGTTGGCCGACTACGCCGAGGACGGCCGGGTCACCGCGGAGGGCGTGGCCGCGGCCCGGTATGCCGCCCGCGCCCAGAGCCCGCGCTTCACCTTCACCCCACGGCGGCCGACCCGCCGAGACGAATCGAGGAACCCATGACCGACGCGAACTACACCCACATCGCCTTCCTGCTCGACCGGTCCGGATCCATGCAGCGCATCAAGACCGACACCGAGGGCGGGTTCGACGCCTTCATCGCCGGGCAACGGAAGCAACCCGGTCGGTGCACGGTCACCCTGGCCCAGTTCGACACCGAGTACGAGATCGTTCATCGCGCAGTGCACATCGCGGAGGTCGGGCCGTTGGCGCTGGCTCCGCGGGGCAGTACCGCGCTGCTGGACTCGATCGGCCGGCTCATCGTCGAGACGGGGGAGTTCTTGGCCGCAATGCCCGAGGACGACCGGCCAGGAGCGGTGATCGTGGGGATCATGACTGACGGTCTGGAGAATGCCAGCCACGAATGGACGCGGCCGGCGATCAAGGCCCTGATCGAGGATCAAGAAGGCACGTACGGCTGGACCTTTTCCTACATGGGGGCCAATCAGGACGCCATCGAGGTGGGCGCCAGCCTGGGTGTGAGTGCCGATCGCTCGCTGACCTACGGCACGGCCCCGGGTCAGGCGGCGGCCGCCTTCGCCGCGTACACCGACTCCAGCGTGGCGCTGCGATCGGCGGTGGCCGGGGGTGCGCCGATGCCGGCGGCCCGAGCGGCCGCGGCCTACACCCCCAGCCAGCGGTCGGCCGCGGTGGGCGGAGCGGAGGAGACGGTGGCCAAACCCCGGCGGACCCGTCGGATCGGTCCGGTCAGAGACTGAGAACTCTTTCTAAGTAGGAGTTTCCGAAGACTTGGTGGGGGTCGACCCGCTGCCGGGTGGCCACCACCGCGTCGAACCGGGGATACCGCGTACGGAGCCGTTGGGCATCCAGGGTGTGCAGCTTGCCCCAGTGCGGCCGCCCGCCATGGTCGAGAAAGATGCGCTCCGCGGCCAAGAAGTAGGACGCGAAGGGTTCCCGCCAGAAGCGGTGCACAGCCACGTACACCGACTGGCGCTGGAATGAGGTGGACAGCGGAATGTCATCGGCCGCCGCGATCCGGACCTCGACCGGGAACGAGATCCGCCACCCGAGTTGCCGGATCAACCGATCGAGTTCGGTGACCACCTGGGCCAGAGCGGAAGGCTCGACGGCGTACTCCATCTCGCGGAAGTGCACCCGGCGGGGCGAGGTGAAGACCCGGGCGGACTCGTCGGTGTAACGCCGGTCCGAGACCAGCCGCGTGGCCAGCCGGTTCACCGCGGGTACCACGGCCGGGGCGGTACTGCCCAGCCGGCAGGTCAACTCGAACAGCCCGTTGGACATCACCTCGTCGTCGACAAGTCTTTTCCAGCGGGGGATCTCGGAAGGAGTGGCATCGGCGGGCAGCCGGAGATTCTGCTTGAGCAGAGCTCGGTCGGTGTGCGGAAACCAGTAGAACTCCAGGTGGTCCACGGCCGCGGCCCGCTCGACGAACGACTCCAGCACCTGCGCTAGCGGTTCCGGGTGTTCGTCGGCGGCGAGCAGGAAGCGGGGCACGCACGCGACGGTGATCTCGACCAGCACCCCGAATGCGCCCAAACCCAGGCGCGCGGCCGCGAACAGGTCCGGATGCTCGTCGGGCGAGCAGGACACCACCGAACCGTCGGCCAGGACCAGCCGGAGCCCGCGGACCTGGCCGGACAAACCCGTGAAGGCCGCACCGGTGCCGTGCGTACCGGTCGAGATGGCCCCAGCCAGCGTCTGCGTGTCGATGTCGCCGAGATTGGTCATGGCCAGGCCGAATGGCGCCAGCAGCGCGGGGATGTCGTGCAGCCGGGTGCCGGCGCGCAGGGTGACGAATCCGGTAGCTGGGTCCGCGTGCACCAGACCGGTGAGCGCGTCGAGTCGGACCTGGATGCCGTTGGTGGCGGCGATCGCAGTGAAGGAGTGACCGGCACCCACCGCCCGGACCTGCTGCCCGCGCTCGGCGGCAGCGAGAATGGTCCCCGATAGTTCGTTCTCGTCGCGCGGAGCGACCACGGCGGCCGGCTCGGCGGTCACGCAGCGAGCCCAGTTCTGCCAGACCGTCATAGGAAGGCGTGCCCCTCGCCGCGATACGTCGGCCACCGGTCGGCGACCGCACCCTCGGCCACGACCAGGTATTCGTTCAGGTGCTCGGCCGGCTCGCCCGCCTTGGCGTGCCGGAACCAGACCTGGTCGCCGATCTCCAGGCGCCGCGCCGTCCGTCCGCGTAGCGGGGTCTGCACCTCGCCGGCTCCTTCCGCGCCCAGGTAGTGCAGACCGGGCGGGTCCGCCACCACCGGCACCCGGTCCACCCCCACTGGTCCGGAGGCGATCCAACCCCCGCCCAGCACGGTGACGATGTTCCGGGCCGGCCGGCGCACCACCGAGAGCACGAAGTAGGCCGCCGGCGCGGGGTGGAAGGCGCGGTAGTGATCGAACAGTCCCGGACCCAGAAGACCTGAGCCGGCGGCAATCTCGGTGATCATGGGCTCGGTGCGGGTGCTCTCGATCGATCCGGTGCCCCCGCCGTTGACGAACTCGAGCTCGGCCACGTCGCGAACGGCGGCGATCGTCGCCGACCTGCGGGCCGCCAGTTCGGCGGCCGAGGCCTTCTGCATGGCCCGCACGGCCGTGGCCCGCGCACCCCGCCCGGCGTTGCCCACACCGGCGATCTGACCCTCGTAGGCCATCACCCCGACCAAGCGGAATCCAGGTCGATGCACCACCTCTCGAGCCAAGCGCAACACGTCGGTCGGGGAATGCAAGGGTGAACGCCGCGCGCCCAGGTGAGCCAGACCGTGACCCGGTCGATAGGCGGCGTCGAGCTCCAGCGCCACCCGGATGTCCGGGCGTCGGGACGGCGAGACCACGTCGTCGATCAGGTCGAGGTGGGCCGCATCGTCGATCATCACCGTGACCGTGCCGGCCGGACCGGACGCCAATGCCTGGATGGCCGGCCGGGAGACACTCGGGTAACCGACCACGATGTCGCTGAAGCCGCTGTCGGCCAACCACAATGCCTCCGGCAGCGTGTAGGCGAGCAGGCCGGCGAAGCCGGGTCGGGCCAACGTGGCGCGAATCAAATCCCGCACCCGTACCGACTTGGTGGCCAGCCGGATGGGTGTGCCTGCGGCTCGGGCCACCAGGTCGGCAGCATTGACGTCCAGTGCGGCCTGGTCGAGCACGCCGAACGGCGGATCCTGGTCGGCGGTGGCGGCCCGCAGCGCCGCGATGCCCGCTCCGCTCACCGGCTGTTCGATTCGTGGGCGGCCAGGTCGTCGGCGAAGGCTCGCAGCGTCGCCCGCGCCCCGGACCCGTCCCGATCGACCAGGTACTGCAGCGTCAACCCGTCCAGGATGGTCACCACCTGGCGGGCCAGCACCGGCGTGGGGACGTTCCAGTCGACGTCTCTGACCCTGGCGATCTCGGTGATGGCTTGCTCGGCTCCGGCGTAGTAGTGCGCGTATTGGGTCGCGGCCAGATCGGCCATGCCGGGGACACGCAGGGCCGTAGTGGTGATTTCGTAGAGCACCTGGTGTGCGTCGGGCTCGGCCTCGACCAGCTCCCAGTAGGCCAGCAAGGCCCGGTAGATCGCGTCGGCCAGAGTGCCGCGCCGGTCCACGGCGGATGTCGCCGCCGCAATCTCCTGCGGCAGCAGTGAGCCCACCACCTCGCGGAGCAAGTCGTCCCGGCTGGGGAAGCAGTAGTGAAAGGCGCCCTGAGGCATGTCCGCTTCGGCGCAGATGGCGCGGGTCGTCGCGGCCGCCACCCCCGACCGGGCCAACACCCGCCACGCCGCCTGCAGCAACAGCTCGCGACGCTGCTGCACGGGCATGCGGGTCATCGGTTCAGCATGACTTGGGCAGGTGACCAAGTCAATCGACCCAAGAGGCTTGACGCAGCCGACCCGCGAGCCCGATAGTCGACGGCATGACCGTCGCGCTGAGCCGCCACCGGGCCGCCGCCGCGGCGGCCTTCGTGGCTCAGGGGTTCGGTTTTGCCACCGTGCTGACTCATCTGTCGGACTTCAAGAGTCACTGGGGAATTGACGATCTCGGCGTCACCGTCATCTTGTTCGGGGTGGCCGTGCTGGCCGGGGCCGGATCGGGTGTGGCCGGAGCCGTCGCAGGTCGGCGCGGCAGTGCCACCGCCCTCCGGGGTGCTCTGCTCACTCAGGCGGTGGCGCTGACCGTGGTCGCGCTAGCCCCGGTCTCACCGGTGTTCTACGCCGGACTGGCTGTCCGGTCTCGGCCTGGGCGGGGTGGACGCGTCGTCGAACATGCAGGCGGTCGGTCTGGAAGGCCTGTACGGACGGTCGATCCTGACCTCCTTCCACGGCGCCTGGAGCGGTGGCGGCATCGCCGGTGCGTTGCTGGTGGCCGGATCGGACCGGCTGAGCGCTCCGTTGGCGGCCACGCTGCTGCCGGCCGCGGTCGTGGCGGCCGTGGTCTCTTTCGCTCCGTTCCTGGCCCAGGTGGCGGCCGCCACGTCGGTGGGCCTGGCCATTCCGTGGCGACCACTGCTGCTGCTCGGGTTGGCCCTGGTGCTGTTCTACCTGGCCGATTCGGCCGCTTCGACCTGGTCCACCGTGTACCTGCGCGACACCCTGCTGGCCCCGGCCGGAGTCGCCCCGCTGGCCTACGGCGCCTACCAGGCCACCAGCCTGATCTCTCGCTTCGCCGGGGACCAGCTCGTCCGGCGGTTCGGATCCAGGGTGGTGGTGCGGGTGGCCGCGGTCATCGCCGCGGCCGGGTTGGTCCTGGTCATCGCCGCCCGGGGCCCGTGGCCGGCGATCGCCGGCTTTGCCGTGCTGGGCGCGGGCGTGGCGGTGGTCGCGCCGCTGACCTTCTCCGCCGCCGGGACCTTGGCCGGGGACGTCGGCGACGATCGGCGGCGCCGGATGGACGCGATCGTGGCTCGGCTGAACCTGTTCAACTACGCGGGATTCGTCCTTGGTGGCGTGCTCACCGGCCTGGTCGGCGGATCATCGCTGCGCTGGGGCTTCGCGGTGCCGCTGGTCGGAGTGCTGCTGATCGTGCCGCTGGCCCCGGCCTTCTCGACCCGCAGCCGTCGAGCGCTCACGAGTGCTCGATGACGCCGTTGCCGGCCACGCTCTCACCGAAGCGGATCGCCGAACTCGTGGCCTCGGTCCGGCCGGGCCAGGGCGATACGACCACCGTGCGAGCGCCGTTCACCGGTGACGTACTGGTGCGCTGGCCCACCTGGACCGAGTCCGACCTGACCGCGGCCGCGACGAGAGCATCTGTGGCGCAGCTGGAGTGGGCGAGGACTCCGGTCTCCGAGCGGGCCCGGGTGCTGCTCCGCCTGCACGACGCGGTGCTCGATCACGTCGAAGATCTGCTGGACGTGATCCAGGCCGACACCGGCAAGTCACGCTCCTCGGCCTTCGAGGAGGTCGCCGATCTGGCCAACGTGTGCCGCTACTTCGGCCGCACCGCGTCGGCCACCCTGAAGGCCCAGCGACGGGCCGGGGTGTTCCCGCTGCTGACCCGGACCACCGAACGGGCGGCCCCCGTGGGATTGGTCGGCCTGATCACGCCGTGGAACTACCCGCTGACGTTGGGTGTCTCGGACGCCATTCCGGCCCTGGTGGCCGGAAACGCGGTGCTGCACAAGCCCGACACCCAGACCGCGCTGACCGCGGCCATGGGTCGCGAGCTCGCGGTCAAAGCCGGCCTACCCGAAGCGCTCTGGCAGATCGTGCTGGGGGAGGGCGGGGTGGTCGGGCCGCAGCTGATCGATCGGGTCGACCACGTCAGCTTCACCGGATCCACCGCCACCGGCCGCCGGGTGGCCGAGCAGGCCGGGCGTCGGCTGATCGGCGCCGGGCTCGAGCTGGGCGGCAAGAACGCCATGATCGTCTGTGCCGACGCCGATCTCGGCCGCGCGGTGGCCGGTGCAGTGCGCGGCTGCTTCTCTTCGACCGGCCAGCTGTGCATTTCCATCGAGCGGCTCTACCTGCACGAGGCGATCGCCGACGAGTTCACCCGCCGCCTGGTGGTTGCCGTGCGGGCCCTACGGCTGGGTCCGGGTTATGACTACCGGCACGACATGGGCTCGCTCATTTCGGCTGCCCAGCTGGACCGGGTGCAGGCGCACGTGGCCGACGCGGTGGCCCGCGGCGCTACGGTGCTGGTTGGCGGCCGGGCCCGCCCCGACCTCGGTCCCTACTTCTACGAGCCGACGGTGCTGGCCGATGTGGCCGAGGACGCGACGTGCCGGCGGGAGGAGACGTTCGGGCCGGTGGTCGCGCTCTACCGGGTCGGTTCGGACGAGGAAGCGGTGACGGCCGCCAACGACACCCGCTACGGGCTGAACGCCTCGGTCTGGTCCCGTGATCGCCGGCGAGCGGTGACCATCGCCCAACGATTGCGGGCCGGCACCGTCAATGTGAACGAGAGCTACGCCGCCGCTTGGGGTTCCATGGACGCACCGATGGGCGGCTGGGGTGACTCGGGCACCGGCCGGCGACACGGCCGCGTCGGCCTGCTCACCTACACCCAGTCGCAAACCGTGGCCGAGCAACGTTTCTGGCCGGTGGGCGAGCACGGCCCCCTGCGCGGCAAGCGCTATCAGCGGGCGATCACCGCGTCCCTGCGGGCCATGAAGGCGCTGCACCGGCGGTGATCACGCCAGCCGGATCACGGCTTTGAGGGCGGTGGGATCCTGTCGGGCGATCAGCAGGGCCTGCTCGGTCTGGGCCAGCGAGAACTGATGGGTGACGACCGGCTCGACCCGGACGGCGCCGGACGCGATCAGGTCGAGCGCAGTCGGGTAGGTGTTGGCGTAGCGAAAGGTTCCGGTCAGCCAGATTTCGCGGTTCTGGATCAGTGGCACCGGCAGCGGGACGGAGTCGGCACCCATGCCCACCAGAACGACCCGTCCGGCCCGGTCGACCTGGGGCAGGGCGGATTCGAGCGCCCGCGCGCTACCGGAACATTCCATCAGCACGTCGAACAGCTCGGTCAAGGGTTCCCCCGCCGGGACGGTGCGCAGGCCGAGGTCGCGAGCCACGGCCAGACGCTCCGGAACCAGGTCGGTGACCACCACGGTGCGGGCGCCGAAGGCCCTGGCCACCTGGGCGGCGAACAGTCCGACCGGTCCTGCCCCGGTGACCAGGACGCGGTCACCGGTGGTGATGGCGGCCTTGCGGGCGGCCCAGATGCCGACCGAGACCGGTTCGGCCATGGCCGCTTCGACGTCGGACAGGCTTTCCGGAAGCGGGTGTGCGAACGCGGCGTCGAGCGTCACGAACTCGGCGATCGACCCGTCCACCGGCGGGGTGGCGAAGAAGACGACGTCGGGGCACAGGTTGTAGCGACCGGCTCGGCACTGGGCACAACGTCCGCAGGGCACACCCGGCTCCAGTGCGACCCGCTGCCCGACCCGGGCGGAGTCCACCGCGGGGCCGACCGCGACGATGAGACCGGCCGATTCGTGGCCGAGCACCATCGGATGCTCGACGACGAACGGTCCGATCCGGCCGTGGTCGTAATAGTGCACGTCGGAGCCGCAGATGCCGATCGCGGCCACTTGGACCAGGACTTGTCCCGGACCGGGTGTCGGCGCCCCGATGTCCTCGATGCGTACGTCGCCCGGTCCGTGCAGTACCGCAGCCATGTTCGTCGTCACGTGTCGTCTTTCGCTTCGCCGGGATGGGGTCGTGGGTTCGGCTCAGACCCGAACGACTTCGGGTCCGATGGTCGAGTAGCGCCGGGCGTCGCTGGTGCGCAGGCCCCGGTCGGTGATGAGCGCTTCGAAGTCCGCGACGTCGGCGAACCGGGCGAAGCTGTTGACGCCGAATTTGGTGTGGATGCCGACGAACACCCGTCGCCGGGCCATGGCCATGACCCGGCGCTTGATGGCCGAGATGCCCGGATCGGGGGTGGTCAGGCCCCGCTCCAGGGAGATGCCGTTGGTGCCCATGATGGCCAGATCCAGCACCAGGTCGGCCAGCATGTCGATGACCCAGTGGCCGGCCGTGCCCAGGGTCCGTCCTCGCACGTTGCCACCGAGCATGATCACGGTGATGTCGCTGTGCGAGGCCAGCGCGACCGCCACCGGCAAGGACGGGGTCACCACGGTCAACGGGCGGTTCCCGGCGGCCAGTTGTTCGGCCACCAACGAAGGGGTGAATCCCTCGTCGATGTAGACCGATTCGGCCTGACCGAGCCGCTCGGCGGTGGCCGCGGCGATGCGGCGCTTTTCCGCCACCATGTGCGTGGACCGATAGGCCAAGGTGGTCTCGAAACCGGCGCCGTCCAGCGGGTAGGCCGCGCCGTGGATGCGCCGCACCAATCCGCCCTCTTCCAGGGCGGACAGATCTCGACGAATGGTTTCGGTGGCCACGCTGAAGCGGTCGGCCAGATCGGTGACCTGCACCTGACCCTCGGCTCGGGTCACTGCGACGATCTCCCGGCGCCGTTGCGCGTTGGGTGAGTTGTCCACGTCTGCCTTCCCATTCCACCGGTGGTCCTCGGTGACTCGGTTCCCGCCTCTGTTCAGAATCAGCGACCCCGGAGCAGGAGTCGAGTCGGTGACGAGGTCCACAGCCACCCGTTTCCTGCCCGGATTGCCCGTTCGATTGACCGCAGAGCTCGTCTGCCGTATTGCTCGCAGGTGCCTTGATCAATGGCAGCAAACAAGGTTTGAGGGAGAAGCCGACGCAGCACAGGCTGGATGGCGATCAGTGACACGTCAGATTGGCGTGGGTTCGGGCATTGCCAGCGATCCGAAACGGGTCCGGTCTGGGCGGAGAGGACGCCGAAGGCGTGGGACCGGCCGCGGGCCGTCTGGATCAGATCGGTCAGAACAGGCCGAGGAAACGCAACGAATAGGCGACTCGGACCGAACCGGTGCCGGCGCCTCCGTGGACCACGAAGTGCGGCCCGGCACCCGGTACAGCGGGCACCTTCTCGTGCACGGCGCCGGTTCCGGTGCTCAGGCCGGACAAATCCGCCGTGGCGCCGGTCGGCAGAATCAGATCGACGGCACCGGTGCCCGAGTTGATCTCCAGATCTGTCACCGGCGCGGTCAGTGTGGCTTCGCGGAAATCGAGCCGGATGTTGCCGGTGCTCGTGCTCACCCGCACCCGGGGCGGCACCGTCCACGGACCCGACCTGCGCACGTTGTCCCGGCCCGCGTCGATGTCCTCGATGTCCCCAGCCACGTCGGGGACGGTAGCACCGGAGCTCTACAGGCCAGACTGGGTGCGCCACAGGTCGATGCCCGCGTCGACCGCGTTGTTGTCGATCTTGCGGACTTCTGCGTCGGTCAGGGCCGGACCCTGGACCGCGGCCAGGCTGTCCTCGAGCTGCTTCACCGACGAGGCGCCGATGAGCACGCTGGTGACCCGCTCATCCCGCAATGCCCAGGTCAGCGCCAGCTGGGCCAGGCTCTGCCCGCGCGCCTTGGCCAGCCGGTTTAGGGCCCGGATGTGGGTCAGCGATTTGTCGGTGAGCAGATCGGGGGACAGGCTGGTGCCCTTGGACGCCCGGGAACCGTCAGGAATGCCCTTCAGGTATTTGTCGGTGAGCATGCCCTGGGCCAGCGGGGAGAAGGCGATGCAGCCGACGCCGATGTCGCTCAGGGTTTCCAGCAGTTCCGACTCGATCCAGCGGTTGAGCATGGAGTAGGACGGCTGGTGGATGAGCAGTGGCGTGCCCAGCTCGGCCAGGATGGTGGCCGCGCGGCGGGTGCGTTCCGGCGAGTAGGACGAGATCCCCGCGTACAGAGCCCTTCCCGACGTGACCGCGGTGTGCAGGGCACCCATGGTCTCCTCCAGTGGGGTGTCCGGATCGGGCCGGTGCGAGTAGAAGATGTCGACGTAGTCCAGTCCCATCCGCTTCAGCGACTGATCCAGCGAGGCGAGCAGATACTTGCGCGAACCCAGATCGCCGTACGGTCCTGGCCACATGTCCCAGCCTGCCTTGCTGGAGATGACCAACTCATCCCGGTAGGGGCGGAAGTCGTCGGCCAGGTGGCGCCCGAAGTTGGTCTCCGCCGACCCGTAGGGCGGCCCGTAGTTGTTGGCCAGGTCGAAGTGGGTGACCCCCAGGTCGAAGGCGCGCCGCAACACCGCTCGCTGCCGGTCGAAATCGTCGACGTCGCCGAAGTTGTGCCACAGCCCGAGGGAGACGGCCGGCAGATGCAGGCCGCTGCGGCCGACCCGTCGATAGGGCATGCGGTCGTCGTAGCGGGTCTCGTCGGCGAGGTAGGTCATGCGCCCGATTGTGCGCCGTCATGCCGACGGCCCTCGCGTCGGCGGGCTCGCCGGGCCCGCGCCGGGCAGGATGTCCGCCATGTCGCCTTCTCGGGTCCGGTTGCTCTCCGGTGTGGTCTGCGCGGTGGTGGTGGCGCTGGTCGGCGTGTTGTCCGTGCTCGCGGTCAGCCCGCCGTCGGTCGCCCCGGAGTCCGCCCCGGCCACCGATTTCAGCGCGGCGCGTGCCTATCACCATGTCCAGACGATCGGCCAGCAGGTGCACCCGGCCGGGTCGACCGCGCAGATGCAGGTGCAGCAGTACATCATGACAACGCTGCAGGGGATGGGCCTTTCGCCCCAGATCCAGGCCGGCGTGGGCGGAACCGGCAAGCTGGACGGGCCGTACGGGATGGCCGCGGTGCACAACGTGGTGGCGGTCATCCCCGGTACGCACTCGACCGGGAGGTTGTTCCTGGTTGCCCATCAGGACTCGGTCCAGGTCTCCTACGGCGCCAACGATGACGGGGCCGGGGTGGCCGGCTTGTTGGAGACGGCCCGAGCGCTGAAGGCCGGTCCGCCCCTGCGCAACGACGTCGTGTTGGTCTTCACCGACGCTGAGGAGGCATGCCTGTGCGGGGCCGAAGCGTTCGTGAGTTCCGACCCGCTGGCGGCCGACGGCGGCGTCGTCCTCAACCTGGAATCGCGGGGATCGTCCGGCCCGGCCATCATGTTCGAGACCTCCCGGGGCAATGGTGATCTCATCAGTCAGTACGCGGCGGCGGCGCCGCACCCGGTGGCCACCAGCTTCGCCGTGGAGGTCTACCGCATCCTGCCCAATGACACCGACTTCACCGAATTCCGGGAATCGGGCCGGTTCTCGGGTCTGAACACCGCTTATATCGACGGGTCGGGCACCTACCACTCGCCCGAGGACCGGCCCGAGTACATGGATCAGCGCAGCCTGCAGGACCTGGGCGAGAACACCCTGGCGGTGACCCGAGGTCTGGGCGGCGCGGATCTGAGGAACCTGGCCGGCACCACCGGATCCGACGCGACCTACTTCCCGGCGCTGGGTGTGTTGATCCGCTATCCGGGCACGCTGGTCTGGCCGTTCGCGGTACTCGCGCTGGTCCTGGCGCTCGGGTTGACCTTCCTGGCCCGCCGTCGTGGACAGAGTTCGATCGGTCGGTCGGCCGCCGGCCTCGGTCTCGCCCTCGTCCCGCTCATCGTGTCCGCAGCGCTCGCGCAGGCGTTCTGGTTCGTGCTCAGCCTGCTCCGTCCGGGCTACGCCAACATGATCGATCCGTGGCGGCCGGGTTGGTATCGGGTCGCCCTGATTGCGCTGGTGGTGGCGGTGGAGCTGGGGTGGTTCGGCTGGCTGCGGCGACGCCTCGGATTCTTCTCGCTCTATGTGGGCAGCGTGCTGCTGCTGGCGATACTCGGTCTGGCGCTGGCCGGGATCACCCCGGGCGGCTCGTATCTGGCCGCGCTGCCGGCCGGAGTGGGTGCGGCCACCGGGATGGGCGCCCTGCTGCTGTCAGATGTGCGGGCCCGCGCCGCCTTGTTCGGTATCGGCGCTGCCGTGGGCCTGGTGGTGCTGGCACCCACCGTGATGCTGTTCTTCCCCGCGCTCGGGCTGGCCACCGGCGCCGCACCCGCGTTCTTCGCGGCCATGGCCGGGCTCACCCTGCTGCCAGTGGCCGACCTGCTGCTGCCGGACCCGCACGGCCCTCGGCGGCGGTGGTCGATCGTGGCCCCGGTGGCGCCACTGCTGCTCGTCGCGTTGGTCCTGATCGACGTGGGCCTGCTCACCGACAAATTCGACGCCGCTCATCCGCAACCCGTGCAACTCGGCTACGCACTGGACGCCGACACAGGGAAAGCTTTCTGGGTCAGTGATACCCACTCGACCGGGGCCTGGATCGCCGGCTACGTCGGCCCGGTCACCGCCGACATCTCCGACTCCTTCGGCCTGTTCTCCGGCACCGTCCGCATCGGCACCGCCCAGGTGGCATCGCTGCCCGCACCACAGGTCTCGGTCATTTCGGACACGACCACCGGTGGACAGCGACATCTGTCGTTGCGGGTAGTGCCGCAGCGCACCGTGCGGCTGGTCTATCTGGGCGAGACCGCAGTGCCGGTGGCCTCCGCCATCATCGACGGCCGACCTGTGCCGGTCGAGCAACTCGCCCATGGCTTGTCGGTGGCCTTCAACGCACCGCCCGCGGGCGGCCTGACCGTCGATCTGGTACTGACCGGCACGGCCAAGGTGCCGCTGCGAGTGATGGACGGTAGCGACGGGCTGACCGGCCTCCCGGGCTACACCCCTCGCCCGGTGGGTGTCGGGGTCAAGGGTTCGCACACGGCCGAGATGGTCGTGGTCGCGGCAACCCGCACGATCTAGTAACCCCGAGCCTGCTCGTGATGGGCGCCGCGAATGGGCGTGTCCGACCCTCGGGCGCTCGTGGTGGTTGGAGATGGTCCCGGTGTTCCGAGCACCGGACCTGGGTGGTGAAATGAGCACCCGACAAGGAGGTCGACATGCGCTGGGATGACGATGCTGACGACGCCACCTCTTCCGAACCGGCGGAGGCCCACGACAGCGAGGCCGCCGTCGAAGAGGAACGGGCCGAGGATCACGGCGGGGAATTGAGCGACGCGGACCGTCCCGAGGGTCGGGTCGATCGGGACTTCGTGGAGCCCGGGCCGTACCGCACCCCGCCCCCCGGATCCCACGGTCCGACGCTGATCCGAGACGACGAGCCCCGCTGAACTGGAGCCTCAACCGCCGGCGAAGGGTTGACGACCTTCGTCGGTAAGTTCAGACTTACCGTTCGTGACGGCTCACCAGGCGATCGAAGCATTGGCGGATCCGTCCCGCCGCGCCATCTTCGAACGGCTGGCCCGCCGACCGATGCCGGTGGCCGCGCTGGCCGACGGCCTGCCCATCAGCCGACCGGCCGTGTCGCAGCACCTCAAGCAGCTGTCCCGAGCCGGACTGGTCCGGGTCCGGGCCGAGGGCACCCGGCGGATCTACTCCGTGGATCCGTCCGGGCTGGCCGAGGTGCGCCGGTACTTCGAGCAGTTCTGGTCCCTGTCCCTGGCCGCCTTCGTGACCGCGGCACAAACCCCTCCCGAGGAGGAGCAATGACCGAAACCGGTTTTCTGGTAACGGATGTCGTGCGCGTCGAGGTTGATGCGGCGGTACCCCCGGAACGTGCCTTCGACGTGTTCACCCGGGGCATGGACACCTGGTGGAACCGCGCCCACCACTTACTTCCGGGCGCGCTGGCCGAGATCGGGATCGAGCCTCGGGTGGGCGGCCGGGTGTGGGAGCGCAATGACGCGGGTGAGACCTGCGACTGGGGCCGGGTCCTGGTCTGGGAACGTCCGACGGTGTTCGCCTTCCGCTGGCTGATCGGCGGAGATTGGACAGTGCCGGCGCCAGGTGCGGCCGGCAGCCGGGTCACCGTCACCTTCACCCCGACCGAGACCGGCACTCATGTCGTCTTAATGCACGACGAATTCGAGGCGCACGGTGAGGGCTGGCAGAACGTCCGCAATGGGGTGGGTGCTCCGGGTGGGTGGCCGGCGGGGCTACCGCGCTTCGCCATGATCGCGGTGTCCGCCGACTGACCGGCCCCGTACCCTCTCGGTGTGGCGAGTGTGGCAAGTGTGGTGTCGAAGGCGCGACCGACCGCGTATCGCGTGTTCGGTGTGCTCCCGCCTCGGGTGAGGCGCGGTCTCGTCCGGCTGGCCACCCCCTCGTTCACGGTGGGCGCGCTGGTGCTGCTGCACGACGGCGATCAGGTGCTGTTCGTCCGGCAGTTGCACCGGCCCGGGCTGAGCCTGCCGGGTGGCCTGCTCAAGAGGGGTGAGGCCGGCCGCACGGGTCTGCTCCGCGAACTGGCCGAAGAGGTCGGGCTCGACCCCGCCGGCCTGGACTCCGCGCCGGACACCGCGCACGTCGACGCACCCCGCACACGCGTGGACCTGATCTGGATTAAGGCGGTGTCGCAGCGACAGTTGGCCGCGCAGGCCGGTGCCGAGGTGTCCTCGGTGGCCTGGCGAACCATCGACGACGCCGAGATCACCCCGCTCACCCAGGAGATCCTGGCCGGCGTCCGGTCCCGGCTGCCGTGGTGAACCGCGGGTGAGCGCAGCACTGGCCGGGGTGGTGTTGGCCGCCGGCCGAGGCACCCGGATGCGGCCGCTGACCGATCGGGTGCCCAAGCCGCTGTTGACCATCGGCAATGTGCCGCTGCTGCGGCTGGCCCTGGATCGGGCGGTGGAGCTGACCGATGCGATCGCCGTGAACGCCCACCACCTGGCCGAGCAAATTTTGTCCGCGGCCGCCGAGATGCGGCCCGGTGTGCACCTGTCCTGGGAGCGGGATGCGTTGTTGGGCACGGCCGGCGCCCTGGTTCGGTTGCGGGACTGGATAGAAGGGAGGGCGGTGGTGATCGTGAACAGTGATTCGTACCTACCCGGATCGGTGCGGGCGTTGACCGACGGCTGGGACGGCCGCCGCCCGCGGCTGTTGGTGGCGGATGTCGGCCGTCCGGCCGATTTCGGGACGCTGCGCTACCTGGGGATGTCCACTCTGCCCGGGCCGGTCGCGGCGGCCCTGCAACCGCAACCGTCGGGGCTGTACTCGGCCGTGTGGAAACACTCCGAGCTCGAGTTCGTGGTGCACTCCGGTCCGGCCTTCGACTGCGGCACGGCCGCAGACTTCCTGACCGCCAACCTGTTCGCCTCGGGCGGGGAGTCGGTCGTCGCCCCTGACGCCGTCGTCGCGGGCACCCTGCAGCGCAGCGTGGTGCTGGCCGGCGGCCGGGTCGGTCCGAACGAGCACCTGGTCGACGCGATCCGGGACGGCTTCGGCCAGACCCTGCGGGCCGGGTGAACGCCGTGCTCAGAGTCTGGGGTGCGGCGCGGCTGGCCATGGCCGGCCTGGTGGCGGCCGCGCTGATCGC
This sequence comes from Nakamurella sp., assembly GCA_965277905.1. GTDB lineage: Bacteria > Actinomycetota > Actinomycetes > Mycobacteriales > Nakamurellaceae > Nakamurella. The sequence continues at coordinate 927,091 of CBDIDW010000006.1, read as the reverse complement.
TCAGGTGGTGATCGGCCGGTCCCGCCCGACGTTCTCGATCGCCAACTTCTTCTCGTTCTTCACCGTCGAGTCGAATGTGGTCGCCGCGGTGGTCATGGGCGCCGCCGGAGTCCTGGCCGTGTCGGGCCGGGCCGCGACCCCGTTGTCCGCCTGGCGGGGCGCAGCCACCCTGTACATGACCATCACCGGCGTGGTCTACGTGCTGCTGCTGTCCGGTCTGGAGGAGTCACTCCAGACGGCCACGCCGTGGGTCAACACCGTGCTGCACTACGTGATGCCGGTGGCCATGCTGGTCGACTTCCTGGCCGATCGCTCGGTGGCCCGGCTGACCTTCACCACCGCCGTCTGGTGGCTGCTGTTCCCGCTCGCGTACCTGGCCTACAGCCTGATCCGCGGCCCGTTGGTGCGGTGGTATCCGTACCCGTTCCTCGACCCGGGCCCGCACGGTTACGGCGTGGTCGCGGTTGTCAGCGTGGCCATCGCGCTGTTCGCGGCCGGACTGGCCTGGTTGCTGGCCGCCTCCACCCGGATTCCGCGCCGCTGATCGGTGCCAACCCGCCGGCGGACCGCCGGCGACAGCACGGCCATATTGAAGGCCCAGGCCAACGAGATCAGGCCGGGTGAGGGTCAGCCGGTCTGCTCCAGGACGAACACCGGGATCTTGCGGGTCGTCTTGGTCTGATAGGAGGCGTAATCCGGCCAGGCCTTGGTGGCGCGCTCCCACCACTGGTCGTATTCCTCGCCCTCCGCCAGGTGGGCGGTGTAATCCTTGCGCTCGGCACCATCCTGCAGCTCGACCTCGGGGTGGGCGACCAGGTTGTGATACCACACCGGGTGGGTCGGAGCGCCGCCCTTGGACGCCACTACCGCGTAGCTGCCGTCGTGCTCGACCCGCATCAGCGGGGTCTTGCGCAGCTTGCCGGTCTTGGCTCCGACGCTGGTCAACAGGATGATCGGCTGACCACGCAGCTCCGCGGCCCGGTCACCGCCGGACGCCTCGAACTCCTCGGCCTGGCGCCGGGCCCAATCCGAGGGGCTGGGCGCGTATTCACCCGAGAGCGGCATGGTGGATTTCCTTTCGCCGAGAACAACCTGTTTCTCCGGGCAACGCCCACCGTCGGCTCCCCATTCCCCGTGGTCATTTCTCCGGGGCGCTGGCGATGCAGGCGGTGCCGATCCGGTGGAAACCGCTGCGCTGGTAGACCCGGGCGATGTCGTTCGACCCGGCCGACAGGAACACGATCCGGGTGCCGTGCTCCAGCGCGTCCTGGACCAGGGTGGTGGTCACGGCGGCGGCCACGCCGTGCCGCCGAAATGCAGGAAGGGTGGCCACACCGGTGATCTCGGTGACCAGCCGGCGCGGCGAATGAGCGCCACCGCCCACCGCCCCGGCCGGGGTGAACGCGCCCGCCAACCGGAACGAGCCCTCGGCGATGCGGGCCCGGACGGCCGCATGGTCGGTGCCGGCGGTGCGCTCCGCGTCGTCCCGGTCGGCGGTCCCCGCGCTGCCGGCACCGGTGCCCGGGTGTCCGAAACCGACCCCGATGGCCGCCTGTACGGCCGGCAGGCCGGGATCGTCGGGCGGCACCATGCGTACCGTCACCTCCGGCGGCGGCGCGGTGACGACGGATGCCGGTAGGTAGCGCATCAACGGTGCGCGGAAGACTGCGAGGCCGGCCATGGTGACCGTGGCGGCCAGCTCCGGATGCAGGTCGTCGACCCATTCGAGCGATCGCGGCACGCCCAGTTCGGCCTGCCGATCCAGCACCACGCGAACGTCGTCGGCGCTGATGGCGGGGTCGTCCCGGTCCGGTCGGGCGTAATAAGTGAACGGGCCGGTCGAGACGAACAGGGTGAACGGGCCGATCTGCTCGACCCGGGAACCGGCGCGGGGCACCTCGTCGTAGTAGGTCTCGATCTCGTCGAGTGCGGCCGGTGCGTCCACACCGGAAATCGTGCCGGGCGGGCGGGGGGTCGTCAACCGGGTATGTCGGCCGCCGGGCCGGCCCGGAGGCCACTGTGCCAGGCTGGCGCCATGACCAGCGGATCGAGCCGCGACAGCCACATTCCTCCGACCGCCGAGCACGCCCGGTTGGCCGAATCACCGGCCGATGACGATCCGTGGCGGTTGTGGGGCCCGTATCTGTCGGGCCGGCAATGGGGAACGGTGCGGGAGGACTACTCCGCCAATGGCGATGCCTGGAACTACTTCCCGTTCGAACAGGCCCAGGCCCGGGCCTATCGGTGGGGCGAGGACGGCCTCGGGGGTTTCTGCGATCGGTTCGGCTTCCTGAACCTCTCGGTCGCCCTTTGGAACGGCAAAGACCCCGTGCTCAAGGAGCGGTTGTTCGGCCTGACCAACGGGGAAGGCAACCACGGTGAAGACGTCAAGGAGTACTTCTGGGCGCTGGACGGCACTCCAACACATTCCTACGCGCGCTGGCTGTATCGGTATCCGCAGGCCGAGTACCCATATGCCGAACTGCGCCGCCGTAACGCCGAACGCGGTCGCGATGACCGCGAGTTCGAGTTGGCGGACACCGGGATCCTGAACCAGAACCGGTTCTTCGACGTCACCGTCACCTACGCGAAGTCCGGCCCGGACGACATCTGCATCACCGTGGAGGCCACCAATCACGGTCCGGATCCCGCGGAATTGCACTTGCTGCCGCAGATCTGGTTCCACAACACCTGGGCCTGGGGTGTCGATGATCGTCGGCCGTCGCTGCAGGCCGTCGACCCCGAGCAGTTCGGCGGCGATCTGCGCGTGGTGGATTGCCGGCACGGCTTCCTGGGCCGGTACCTGCTGGCGGCCGAGGGTTCGCCGCAGGTGCTCCTGTGCCACAACGAGACCGATGCGATCGCGCTGTTCGGATCACCGACCAACCCCACTCCGACGACGAAGGACGGCATCGGGCGCCGGGTGGTCAACGGCGACTCCAGCGCCGTCTCCGCCACCGGTGAGGGAACGAAAGCCGCCTTCTGGTACCACTTCCCCGCGGTGCCGCCGGGTGAATCGGTCCAGGTGCGGCTGCGGCTGGACACCGTGGAACCCGGGACGCACACCTTTGCCTCAGGTTTCGACGCGGTCCTGGCCGACCGGGCCGAGGAGGCCGAGAAGTTCTACGCAGCAGTGCTGCCGCAACACCTTTCGACCACCGACGCGACCATCGCCCGTCGCGCGTTCGCCGGCGTGCTCTGGGGCAAGCAGCTGTACCGCTACGACGTCGACCAGTGGCTCGACGGTGACCCCGCGCAGCCGCCGTCGCCGCCGGAACGAGCCGATCCAACCGGGAGAAATGTTTCCTGGCGCCACCTTTCGGTGAGCGAGGTGATCAGTATGCCGGACGAGTGGGAATACCCGTGGTTCGCCTCCTGGGACCTGGCTTTCCACTGCGTGGCCCTGGCGCACATCGATCCCGCGTTCGCCAAGACCCAGCTGCTGCTGCTCTGCCGGGAGTGGCTGATCCATCCGGACGGTCAGTTGCCGGCCTACGAGTGGGCATTCGGCGATGTGAACCCGCCCGTGCACGCCTGGGCGGCCTGGCAGGTCTACACGATCGACGGCGGCTGGGACATGGATTTCCTGGCCCGGATCTGCACCAAGCTCCTGCTGAATTTCGCCTGGTGGGTGAACCGGAAGGACTCCGACGGCTCGAACTTGTTCGAGGGCGGCTTCCTGGGCATGGACAATATCGGACTGTTCGACCGGTCGGCGGCGCTGCCGGCCGGATTCCGGTTGGAGCAGTCCGACGCGACCAGCTGGATGGCCTTCTTCGGCCTGCAGATGCTCCGGATCAGCCTCGAGATCGCCGAGGTCATGCCTGCTTTCGACGACATCGGAACGAAGTTTCTGGAGCACTTCCTGTCCATCGCGGTGGCCATGCGCGATTTCGGATCGAACGGGGTGCATCTGTGGGATGAGGAGGACGGCTTCTTCTACGACGTCCTGGTTCATCCGGACGGATCGTCCCAGCCGCTGCGGGTGCGGTCCATGGTGGGTCTGCTCCCGCTGCTCGCGGTGGCGCCGCTGGCCGCCGAGACCAATCGTTTTCCCGATTTCGCCGGTCGGCTGGCCTGGTTACAGCGGCACCGCCCGGCGTCGCTGGCCGGGCTCCTGCGGCATGCCGGCGAAGGCGAGGACCGCTTGTTCTCCCTGGTCGACGCGAGCGGGTTGAGCCGTTTGCTCAGACGGGTCTTCGACGAATCGGAGTTCCTTTCCCCGCACGGCATCCGCTCGCTGTCGGCGGCCTACGCGACGCCGTACAGCACCCAGATCGGCCAGTTCACGGTGACCATCGACTACGAGCCGGGGGAGTCGCGCAGCGGACTGTTCGGCGGCAACTCGAACTGGCGCGGGCCGGTCTGGTTCCCGGTTAACGTGCTCGTCGCCGATGCGCTCCGGGCGTACGGCGCGTTCTACGGCGACAGTCTTACTGTCCCCGGCCCGGACGGGCCGCTCACCCTGACCAAGGCGGCGAGCCTGTTGGATGAGCGCCTCATCGACCTCTTCCGGCCGGGCGCCGACGGTCGCCGGCCCAGCGACGGGGCGCGAATCGAGTCCTCATCGGATCCGCTGTGGGCGGCCCACCCGACTTTCTACGAGTACTTCCACGGCGACACCGGCGAGGGCTTGGGCGCCACCCACCAGACCGGCTGGACCGCGTTGGTGGCCCACCTGATGTTCGTCATCTAGTCCACCGCCGGCGACGCGGGCTTTTCCGGCAACAGCTAGCCCAGGTGGGTGCTAAACCAGGCGAGCGTGCGTGCGGCTTGGTCGATCTGGGTGGTGATGGCCCCCGCGCCGTGGCCCTCGTTCGGGTAGATCACCAGCTGGGATTGCCCTCCGGACAGACCGAGGGCTCCTTGGAATCGTGCTGCCTGCTCGGCGGGGGTGCACAAATCGAGGGCGCCGGCCATGAGCAGCGTGGGCGTCCGGATCCGGGGCGCCCGGGCGACAGGGCTGCGAAGCGCGTATTGATCGGGTATCTGGGTGGGACTGCCGCCCATGAACAGCTCGACGAACGAAGCGATGTTGCTGGTGTAGTACAGGCTCGCCCAGTCCGTCACGGGTGACATGGCAACCGCGGCGCGGAACATGTCGGACTGGCCGGGAAGCCAGGTTGCCATGAATCCGCCGTAGCTGGTGCCTGCGATGGCGATCCGGTCTGCATCTGCGATGCCTCGGTCGATCATTGCGGTGACGCCGCTGAGCAGGTCGTCGGCGTCGGCGCCGCCCATGTCGTGCAGCACAGCGGCGCAGAATTGTGAACCCCGGCCCACGCTGCCTCGCGGATTGGGGTGCAAGACGGCGTAGCCGGCAGCGACAAGCGTCCGGGTGGTGTCGTTCTGCATGTTCCAGGCATTGGTGGTGGCGTCGACGGGGCCGCCGTGAACGTGCAACACCAGAGGGTGCGGACCACGGCTATCCGGACGGCACAGAGTTCCGAAGATCATTATGTGGTCGGGCGCCGGCCACGACACAGTCTCGGCGTATCCACTGAGCGCGACGAGGTCGGCCGTTGCTGGCGGTGCCAGGCTGAGCACGGTGGTTCGATTTCCATGGGGGTCGAACCGGAGGACGGCCGGTGGTGTGTCGTAGTCGTCCCGGATCACGACGGTGGCGCCTGAGGGGGCGACGCCGGCGACGGGCATGTGTCGTCCACAACTGCCGTCGTCGGACCAAGTCACTTCGGCCGGGGAACGAGAATCCGGGTGCAGTCGCCCGGCGACGACGTGCTGCCCGCGGATGCCGATGTAGGCCAACGAGTTATTGGCCAGCCAGGAAATTCCGGTTACGTCGACGTCGGCGGAATGCGGTCGGTTCCAGTCGCCGGTGGCGGGGTTGATGACGCGGACCTGGCCGGCCAGATTGCCGCGGTCACTCGCCAGGCCCTCGATGACGGCGATGCGGGTCCCCGCGGCGTTGGCCCAAGGCTGGGCCAGCTGAGGCCCTGAGGTCGGCAGCATCCGCGTTCGTCCACTGTTGAGGTCGTGTTGATAGAGCTTGGCTCGGAACCAGTCTCCCTCGGCCCAGCCGGCGGAGCCAATGACGGCAACGGCCTGGTCACCAAGCCACGCGGCCTCCCAGACGGTCACCCCGATTATCGGCACGAGCTCGCAGTGATCGCGCCCGATGTGGTGAATCCACAGGTGTCGTCCGCGTTCGGCAGGGTCGGTGGATCGCACTCGGGGCGCCTGCGGGTCGGTGGTCAGCTGGACGTCCCCGACGTCGGCCAGCCGTTCGGCCGCGGTGACCAGTAGGCGGGTCGAGTCCGGCGAGAAGGCGAGAATCGCTGCGGCACCGTCGACTCGGGGAGACGGGAGGCGCTCGAGGGTGCGCGAGGACCTGATGACAACTCGCGCCAGATCGCTGCCGTCGCTGGTGAGGAAGGCGAGCATTGCGCCATCTGGGGACCACACCGGCAGCCGTTGGCTTCCCGGTTCGTCGCTGATCACGCGCAGGCAGCCTTCGTTGTCCACGAGGCAGATCCGTGTGCGGGTGTCGGCGAGGGTGTCGGCGATCATCCCGGTGAAAGCGATGGTCTGACCGTCGGGGTGGATGGCGGGATCTGTGCCGGCGGCCACGCGGCCGGTGCCCGGGGTGAGAGTCAATTCGTGGAGCCGCCGGACCGTGGCGTAGGCCTGCTGGAGGTTCACGGCCAGGTGACCGACGGGGTTGCGATCGCTGTTGCTGCTACCGGCAGCACCATCACGGCACCGTCCATGTCGCCGGGATCGGCCAATCCTGCCGTGGCGGTGGTGATCACCAGATTGCTGCCAGTCGCCGATGGGACCAGGCAGACACTGGTCGGCTGCCTGGCGGGGAGGTCGATGGTCTCGTCGAGTTCGCCGTCGGTATGTATCCGATGGATGCAGCCCCCGCCCCACATGGCGACCCACAGGAATCCTTTGCCATCGACGGTCATCCCGTCGGGCGCCGGGCCTGTCGGGTCGAATTGGATGTGGGTGGTGGTCTGGCGAAGTTCGGCGGTGACCGGATCGAGGACGCAGCGCAGGATGCGTCGCTTCGCAGTGTCCGCGACATACATGAGCTCGCCGGTGCCGTTGAAGGCCGGGCCGTTGCCGATGCCGAGCCCCGTCATGGCGGTGATGAGCCGACCGGGTCGTTCCAACCGATGCAATCCGCCGACCGGGTTGTCGCCGCTCACCGGCATGCTGGTCAGCCACAGCCGGCCGGCCGGGTCGGTGGTGGCGTCGTTGAATCGGGTCGGCAAGGACGAGTCAGGTGGAAGCTCGGCCACCACCGCCACCGCGCCGGCGTTGGCCTGCACGACCTGGCGCCCGGCCGCCAGTAGCCATGAATCGGAACGGCCGCCGATCCGAGCGGCACCGCCCAGAGTGGTCGGGACCTCGAGGATGAGGTCGAGTCCACCCCATGGTGTCGTCGTGGTGTAGAGCCGTCCGGCATCCAGATCGACCAGGTGCACGACATCACCGTCTCCGCACCATCGGGCGCCCTCTCCCAGACCCAATCTGTCCGTCGTCATCGGCTGGGGGGCGGCGTGGATCACCGGGGTTCCTTCACGATGCTCCATCCACCGTCGACGACAATGCTGGCGCCGGTGATGTATGAGGCCTCGTCGCTGACCAGGAAAGCCACGACAGCAGCGATCTCGTCGGTTCGGCCCAGACGCTTCAATGCCGTTTCGGCGATGCGGTCCTGATGATCCCGAGCCGTCATAGGTGCCCATGCCGGGGTCGGAACGGGCCCGGGTTGGATGATGTTCACCCGGATATTCGGCCCGTACTCGACTGCCAACTGGCGCCCCATGGCGGCCAGGCCTCCTTTCGCCGCAGCGTAGGCGGGCCGGCCTTGGATCGGCAGGATCGCGTGCACGGAGGACACCAGCACGATGCTTCCGTCGGCAGCCTCGAGATGCCGGGCGAAGACCCTGGTGCCCAGAAACGCCGCTTTCAAGTTGACGTCGATCTGCCGGTCCCATTCGGGCTCGGATAGTTCGTGGACGGGTTTTTTGACCTCGGTGAAGGCGTTGCTGATCAACATGTCCAGTCGGCCGTGGCCACGGATGACGGTGTCGGCGAGCCGGTCCCAATCCTCGGAGCTGGCCACGTCTGCGTTGACCGGGATGACGACCCCGCCTGAGGGATTCTTCGGCAGCTCGTCCAGGGCAGCCTGGTCGATGTCGACGGCGTAGACGTCGGCTCCTTCGCGCGACAATCGAAGCGTGATCGCGTTACCTATTCCCGACCCCGCGCCGGTCACCAGTGCGACTTTCCCTTTCATACCTGGGTACATTGTGCGCCTTGGCCTTTCGCTTCGTCGATCACTTCACCGAGCCGGCACTCAAGCCACGAACGAAGTAGCGTTGCAGCCACAGAAACACCACCACGATCGGAACACTCACGGTGATCGCGGCGGCCATGAGCTGGTTCCACTGGACGACGCCGTGGGCGTTTTTGAACAGTTGAAATCCAATGGGTAGGGTCCGTGACTGCTCTGTGGTGAGAACCGAGGCAAACATCACTTCGCTCCAACAGCTGATGAAGGTGAAGACGCCAACAGCGAGAACACCAGGCGCGGCGATGCGCAGGGTGATCCGAAAAAAGGCCTCCAACCGGCCGCAGCCGTCGGTCAAGGCGGCCTCCTCGGTCTCCTTGGGCACCGTACCCAGGTAACCGATCAGCAGCCAGATACAGAAGGGCAGGGAGAACGACAGGTAGGTGATGCCCAGTCCGAGCAGGGATCCGATGAGCGCGATGCCGGACACCCGCTGGAGAGATACGAACAGCACGAACAGCGGTAGCAGGAAAATGACCCCAGGGAGGGTCTGGGTGATCAGTACAAGGTCGAGCAGAACCCTTTTTCCGAAGAACCGGTAGCGCACCACAGCCTGTGCGGCGAGCACGCCGAAGAACAGGCACACCACGGTGGTGGCCAGCGAGACGATCGTGCTGTTGACCAGGTACCGGGCGAGATCGATGGTGTGCCACATCTGCGAGTACGCGGAGACTGTCATCTCCTGCGGGATCCAGCTGAACCCGGTCTGCGCCCTGGACGCAGGCTCCAGCGAAGTAACCAGCATCGTATAGAGCGGGAAGAGGGTGAACACGAGCAACGCGGCGAGTACGGCGAATCGGACAGCCCGGTAGGTGAACGAGGCCTTCCTCACGCCTGGTCGACCTCTCCCACGTCGAGCCGCAGCACCCGGATGTAGAGCAGCGACACGCCGATCAGGAATGCGACCATCACCAACGACATCGCCGAGCCGAGTCCGAAGTTCAGGTTGACGAACGATGTCCGGTAGATCACCAGAGTGAGCACATCCGCGGTCGTAGGCGCCGCGCTGGAGAACATCAGGTATGGGGTGGTGAAGTCGCTGAACGTCCAGAATCCGACGATGAGGACCAGCAGGTACCCGACGTTGCGGGTCAGCGGCAGAGTGACCGATATGAACTCCCGCCATCGCGACGCGCCGTCCACGCGGACCGCCTCGTAGAGCTCGCTCGGTACCGCTTGGACCGCGGGCAACAGCATGAGGAATGCGAATGGCCAGGTGCGCCAAAGGGTGTTGATGCACATCGCCCAGAATGCGCGACTGCCGGCGAACCAGAACGTGTCGGTGCCGAGCATCGTGTTGATCGCACCGTGCGGTTGGAACAGGAACGTCCACAGCGTGACTGCGACGAAGGTGGGCAGCGCATAGGCGAGCAGGAACGCGCTTCCGATCAGGCGCCGTCCTGGAATCGCGTCGGCCAAGAACACCGCGGCTGCCATCCCGAGCAGCCAGGAGGTAATGACGACGACCGCCGTATAGGCCGCGGTGTAGCCGAACGACACCAATAGCGCCCGGGAGATGGCGTTGTTCGATCCGACCGCGATCTTGTAGTTGTGCAGTCCGATCCAGGGCGCGTGCAGCCAGTTGCCGATGGTGGATTGGTTGACCCGCATGAAGCTCATGGCGACCGCGGCGATCAGTGGGATGCCCTGGACGACCACCACGACCAGCACGGCAGGTGCGACGAGCGCGTAGGGGAGCAGCCGCGGAATCCGTCGGGTGCGGCGGCGCCCCGTAGAACTCGGTGACCCGGCTCCTGCGGTGGAGTGGGGCCGTGGCCCGTCCGGCCCGGCACCGGGTTGCGGTGTCGGAGTGATGACGGCCACGGCTCCTGCTCCTTCCTTCGCCCCGCGCCCGGCGTCAGCCGGCCGCGATGACTTGCTGCTCGACGTTCGCCAGAGCGCTGGAGACTTCCGAGTCGTTGACGGCCTTGGTCGAGGCGGTGTTCTGCAGCAGCTTCACGAGGGCATCACCTACCCCGTTGAGCAGCGGGCCACTGTTGGCGTTCAGTGGCGTGGCCGCCGCGTACTGCGCCAGGATGTTGCCGAAGACCGCCATTGACGGCGTTTGGAAGAACGGGTCTTTCAGCGCCGAGTGCGTGACCGGAAGACCGTACTCGCCTTTGGCTTCCATCACCTGCGCCTCGTCCCCGGACAAATACTTCACGAATTTGGTGGCATTGTCAATGTTCTTGGAATTCTTGAATATTGCAACATTCACGCCCGCGACGTGGGACATCACTTTTTTGCCCCCTGACGGCATCGGGTCAGGAAGGGGTATGTAGCTGATGCCGTACTTGTCCGGATCGTCGATGGCGGCTTGAGGGTTCTGGGTGATATCCATGGCGATCTTGCCGCTGGTGAAGAGAGCGTTGTCGCCGTTGAAATTGTCCGCGACTACGTCGGCCGACATGATTTGTTCGGGGTAGAGCCACTTCATCATTGAAGACAGGGCACCCACCATGGCCGGGGTGTTGACCTGCGGCTGACCGTCGGCGGTGTAATACGGCACCCCATTCTGCTGACCAAGAATCCAGGCCCAGGTGTTCATCGCCCCGGGTGTGCCGGCCGCCATGCCCACGCCGTAGACGCCCTTGGTCGAGTCTGTGAGCTTTTTGGCCACAGTCTCGAAGTCGCCCCAGGTCGTTGGCGGCTGCGCACCTGCCGCACTGAACATGGCCTTGTTGTAGAGCATGCACCACACGCCGGCGCCGAGGGGGATCGAGTTCGGGTCCTTGCCTTGGGCGGTGTACGCGTCGATCGTGGCGGCGATGAACTGGTCGCGACCGCCGATCTTGTCGAAAGCCGCCGCGTCCCACGGCATGAACGCCCCGGAAGCTCCAAGGGTGGGGGCGTCGGTGTTGCCGATCTCGACCACGTCGGGGCCTTGGCCGCTGGTGATCGCGGTGGTGACCTTGGTGGTGTACCCATCCCATGGGTACATCTGCATGTCGACCTTGATGCCCGTTTCGCGGGTGAAAGTGTCGGCGATCTTCTTGCTGGCGCCATCAACAGTGTCCGGGCCGGGAACCCACCACACCACCGGTGCGCTGTTTCCTCCCGCCGACGATGCCGGACTGGCCGAACTACTCGAGCCGGCCGAGCTGGCGGTCGAGCTCATGCTGACCGTCGACCCGGCCGACTCCGCTGTGCTGGTAACGGTTCCCGACGAGGTCGAGGTCGAGGTCGAGGTCGAGGACGTGGTCGACGTGGACCCCGACGACGAACTGCCACAGGCGGCGACGGCCGCGAGAGCAGTCGCGGTCACAGCAGCGAGAAGTGTGATTTTGCGCGAACGGCCCCTCATGAATGCCACCCTTCTGGTGTCGATGTAATTCGTGTATTCGTCGATGGACCACCGACGTGTTCGTCGACTGCTTCGCTGATCATGTGCATCAGCAATTGATGCGACTCCTGAACACGGGCGGTTCCCGCGGCCAGAACCAAAAGCGTTAAATCGGCATACTGTGCAGCACCGCCGCCGTCCCCAGAGGAAATCAAGACGGTCGTGGCGCCGGTTCGGCGGGCGGCCGCCAGGCCGGCGACAACGTTCGCGGAGTGACCCGTCGTGCTGAATCCGACGGCGACGTCGCCGGGGTGTGCCAGGCCGACGAGCTGGCGAGCGAAGATCTGATCGAAGCCGAAGTCATTGCCGATGCAGGTCAGCACGGCGGAATCCCCGGCCAGGCACACCGCCGCCAGCGGCGACCTGTTCAACCGATAGCGCCCGACGAGTTCGGCGGCGAAGTGCTGCGCCTCGGCGGCACTGCCACCGTTCCCGAATGTGTAGACGCACTTCCCCTGGCCGATACTGGTGATCAGAAGATCGGCCAATTCGGCTGCACGAGGAAGTACGGAATCCAGCGACCCAATGGACGTGAGGTGCTCCCGCAAGTTCCGCTGAAAATGATCCACCATCGGACCGGCCGCGGTCATGACTTCATCCCCACAGCCATGGACGACATTTCATCAGCACTCAGGCACGCCGCAGCCATGATCGCGATGTCACGGCCGAACGGTGTGATCATGACTTCGGTCTGCCGGCCCGCGGCGGACAGCGCATGACGCGTGCCGATGGCCCGCACTTCGTCCAGGAGCATCTGGCCGGCTTCTGTCACACCGCCACCGAGGACGACGGCTCGGGGCTCGAAGACGTTGATGAGGGTCGCGACGGCCATGCCCAACATGTCGACGGCCTCGTTCCACACCTTTTTCGCGAGGCGGTCACCGGAGCGGGCGGCGGCCGCAACATCGGCGGCCGTGATCGGGCTGGCGTACGCCAGAGTCGAGGGCTCGCCGGCAGCCACGGCCTCGGCCGCTCGCCTGGCGATCGAGTTTCCGGATGAATAGGCCTCGAGGCAGCCACGTTGGCCGCACAGACATGGCCTTCCCTGCCAGCGGACCGGCATGTGACCAGCCTCGCCGGCATTGCCGTCGCTGCCCCGCACAACTCTGCCGCCGGCGATGATGCCCGAGCCGATACCGGAGGACACCGTCAGGTACACCAGGTCTTGCGCGCCCGCGGTCGGCCCCCATAAGCACGACGCGATAGCGGCGGCGTTGGCGTCGTTGTCCATCTTCATGGGGATCCCGAATTCCGCCTGGAGGACGTCGACCAGTGGTACCGCATCCCAGCCCGGCAGGTTGGGCGGTGACAGGACCAAGCCCCGGGAAATGTCCAGGGGACCACCACACGCAATCCCTCCAGCGACGACCAGACCACCCACCTGTTCGATCGCGGCCCGCCCGGCAGCGACCAACTCCGCGATCGCGCCCGCCGGGTCTGCCGTCGGCGTGGGACGTCTCGCACTGGCCAGAACACGGCCTGACCGGTCGACAACACCCGCCGCGAGCTTGGTTCCGCCCACGTCCAGTCCGAGCAGAAGACCGGACTCGACGTCTGCCGGTCGGCCTTGTGGTATCGATACCATGTTGGTCGAATCGAAGCCCCGGGACCGAGGAACGTCAAGGACCGGAACCGGCTTCGGGGTGGAATCGTTACCAGACCGTGACGGTGTGCCCCGGCACCGGGCGCGTCGCTACTGGTTCGACCGGTGTTGGGTCGCCCGTGTCGCGTGGCTCGCTAGGCTGGCCCGACCGAAAGGACCTCCATGGCCGACGACGTCGACACAAGACCCCCGCGCCGGGCGCGGCTCGATGACGTGGCCGCCTTGGCCGGTGTCGGTACCTCGACCGCGTCCCGGGCGATGTCCGGGCGCGGCTATGTCTCCCCCGCCGTCCGGCATCGTGTGATGGCGGCGGCGGCAGAGTTGAACTACCTTCCGAACGATGCCGCCAGGTTGTTGCGGGTGGGCGCGAGTTCTCAGGTCGGCGTGATCGTCTGCAACCTGCGGGATCAGTTTTATTGCGAGCTGGTCACATCGATCGAAGCGCACCTGAAAAACCATCGGTATCACACGAATGTTCTGACTGACAATGGAGACGAGGAGGACGAATTCGACGCCGTTGAGACGCTGCTGACGCAGCGCGTCGCCGGCATCATCCTGACACCACTTGCGCACCGATCCGTGGCCAGGATTGTCAGCGACAGGGTGCCGGTCGTCCAGGTCGACCGGGTCGTGCCCGGGGTGCGCACCGACAACGTGACCGGTGCAAACGCCCTCGGCGCTCGCGTCGCAACCCAGCATCTCATCGACCACGGTCACCGGGTGATCGCGATGCTCATCGACGAGTCGAAGTGGACGACTGGCCGCAACCGGCTCCGAGGTTTTCGAGAAGCATACCAGCGCAACGGATTGGCTCTGGACGACAGTCTTGTCGTGCTGGCCCCGGGCGACGTTCCTGCCATCCGCCGCCGCGTGGGTGCTTTGCTTGACTCCCGGTCGGACGTGACGGCACTTTTCGCCGGCAACGGATTGCTCGCCGAGGGTGTGTTCACCGAGTTGCAGAGTCGAGGCCTACAGATCCCTGGTCAGTTTTCGTTCGTCGCCTACGACGACGCACCGTGGATGAGCATGGTAAGTCCGGGTATCACGACCATCAGCCAACACACCGAGCAGATCGGCTTCTCCTGCGCCGAGATCATGCTGGATCGACTCACGAGTCGGCATTTCCCTGCGGGCAAGACAATGCGGATCAACCCCGGCCTGATCGTTCGTGGCTCCGTCGCGAAACCTGCCGCACGATCGCCGATTGCGACCTCGAGTCCGCCAGGATTCGGTGGCAGCAGGGCCTGCCGGTGATGACCGTCGACATCGACGCGATCGAGGACAATGTCGCCCTGATGGCGGGGTTCGCTTCGGCCCACGGCTGCCTGCTAGCTCCTCATGTGAAGTCGCACATGACGACTGAGATCATGAAGCGGCAGCTGCGGGCGGGTGCGTGGGGGCTGACTGCCGCGACGCTGGGCCAAGCCGATGCCGCTCGGCGCTCCGGTGCGAAACGGATCCTCATTGCGAATGAGGTCGTCGGCGAGAACGACGCCGGCCGGCTGGCGCAGTACCTCCGCGACGATATCGACGTGCTGTGTCTGGTGGATGACCCCCGTGGAGTCGCGCTGCTCGACTCGCACCTCGGGGTGACAGACCTGGCCGAACGCCGGCTCGGCGTTTTGGTCGAGCTGGGTTCCGAGGGCGGCCGGGCAGGAGCCCGGACGCTTGATTCAGCCGCGGCCGCCGCTCGGGCAGTCCTGGATTCCCTGCACCTCGAACTCCGCGGGGTCGAGACCTATGAGGGCTTGGTCGGGCATGACGCATCGCCGGCCGCGATCCAGGCCGTCGACCGGCAACTCGGCCGGCTTCTCGAACTCCTCGAGAGTTTGACCCGATCGGATGTTTTTCCCGACTCTGCGCGCATCATTGTGAGCGCGGGCGCCAGCCGGTATGCCGACCGCGTCGCCAGGGCCACCCGAGCGCTGCGGGATCGTCAAGGTATCGACGTCTTATTGCGTCCCGGGACGTACGTCACCTACGGAGATCCCGGCGATGATGCCGTGTTCACAACCAGCATCGGCGCGCCGGATGCCGCTCTCGTCGGCGCTTTGACCGTTTGGGCGCAGGTGTTGTCCTGTCCGGAAGCCGGGCTAGCCATCGTCGGCGTGGGCAAACGCGACATTGGTGATCGACGAGCCGGGATACAGCTGCGAGCGGTCGCATCGGCCGGAGACGACAGCACTCGCCGATTCCGCGGGTCAGCCTTGGTGGCGGGCCTGGACGACCAGCACTGCTACCTGCGCTACGCCGACGATGACCTCGCCATAGGCGACACGCTCGGCTTCACCGTTCGCCATCCCTGGAGTCTTGACCAATGGCGAGGCATCACGGCGTTCCGCCGTGGTGGCGGCGGAACTCAGAAATGGCTGACCGAGTTCTAGAAGGACGCCGGGCAGCGAGGCAGGTCGGCCAGTTTCGGGAGTGACGGTGGATCAGGATCGATGAGCCGGGTGCGGCCACGGTGGGTGCTGCTCGGTGGCCGAGGCTCTGGACGCGGTCAGCGAACAGGAGTGAGCGCCGCCTCCCATCTCGACGACCGTGACGCGCTCACCCAGTGCATGCCGCGTTGGTCGAGGTGATGACCGAGCTCGGTCGATGGGGGGCGCTGATGTGCCCCACCAGGCCGACGTCACGTGAGGGGCCCAGTGGTCGAGCACGCCGGATGGCGGGACGCCGCCCCAGGTGCTCGACCGTTGACCGGGGTGAGCTCCCCGCCGGACGAATGGACTCGACGGTCATAAGATCCTGTCAGCCGGTGGCACGGATCCTGCCGGCGCCGCGACAGCGGCAGCAGCGTCAGGGATCTCGTCGATGTCCCGATAGACCGGGATGCCCCGCTGCCGGGCGATGGCCACGTCCTGATCGGCTCCGGTGGACTCGCCCGGTAACCGGAGCACCGCGTCGCAGTGGGCGAGCAGGCGTTCCGCGGTGGGGTAGAGCACGTCCGCCGCGCGTGGATCGGTGATGCTCGTTGCCCCGGTCCCCCGGAGCACCGGAAGCGCAACCCATTCCCCGATCATCGGAACGTGGCCCTTTTCGAAGACCGGCCAGGCCGCCCGTTCCAGGGCGGCCAGGTTGGCAGCAAGACGAACCGGGTCGTCACCGGTGCCGGACCGGTAGGGGCCGGCAATGAGGATGAGCTGGGGGATGGGCATGGAACAACCGTAGAACACCATGCAGAAACGTGCAAGAGCACGGATAAGCGTGCAGATCTGATGGTCAGGCTGTTACTCCGTGTACAGCCGATCCAGTTCGGCCCCGAACTCCTTCTCCACCACCCGCCGCCGGACCTTCATCGACGGGGTCAGCTCGCCGTCGTCGATGGTCAGGTCGCGGGGGAGCAGGACGTACTTCTTCACCGTCTCCCAGCGCTCCAGTTGCTGGTTCAGCTCGTGGACATAGCCGTCCATCATCGTGCGGACCTCGTCCGTCGTGGACAGCTCACGAACCGACTTCCCGCCCAGGGCATGGGCTCCTGCCCATTCCTCGATGGCCTCCTCGTCCAACGTGATCAACGCTGAGACGAACTTGCGACCCTCGCCGTGGACCACGATGTGGGAGGCGTACGGACAGACCGACTTGAACAGGGTCTCCAGCTTCTGGGGGGCTACATATTTCCCGCCGGAAGTCTTGATCAGGTCTTTCTTCCGATCGGTGACGGTCAGGTACCCGTCGGCATCGATCTCGCCGATGTCCCCGGTGGCCAGCCAGCCGTCCTCCGACAACACCTCGCGAGTGGCGTCCTCGCGGTGGTGGTAGCCCCGCATGATGCCGCCACCGCGGGCCATGATCTCCCCGTCGGGGCCGATCTTGATCTCCGAACCGGGCAGGGCCGGACCGACCGTGCCGATCCGGGTGTCGTCGGGCCGGTTCACGCACAGCGCCGCACTGGTCTCGGTCAGCCCGTAGCCCTCCAGGATGGTCAGGCCGGCGGCGTCGAACCATTCCGCCACCTCGCCGGACAGCTTGGCCGAGCCGGACACGAAGAACCGGATGCGCCCGCCGACCAGCTCCCGGATGCGGTGCAGCACCAACTTGTCCGCCACGGCCAGCTGCGTTTTCAACAGCAGCGGCAGCGGCTTTCGGCTCTGCCGCACCCGAGAGGCCTTGGTGCCGACCGAGAACGCCCAGTCGAAAAGCTTGGCCTTGATCCCCCCTCCACCCTGCGCGGTGGTGGTGACCTTGGCCTTCACCTTCTCGAAGATTCGCGGGGCGCCGCCCATGAAGGTGGGTTTGACCGCGGCCAGGTTCTCCACGATGCGGGTCAGATCGCCGTCCACGGCGGTGGCGAAACCGGTCTCCATCTGCAGGGCGATGAGCACCTTGCCGAGCACGTGCGAGAGCGGCAGCCACAGGTACTGCAGGTCGTCGGCCCGCAGGATGTCCAGCTTGGCCACCGAATGGCCCTCGTAGACCCAGTTCGCATGCACCAGCCGGACTCCCTTGGGCCGGCCGGTGGTGCCCGAGGTGTAGATCAGGGTGGACAGGCTCTCCGGTCCCACCGCGGCGATCCGGTCGGCGACGACCGTCGGCTCGGCGGCCAGCCTGGCCCGACCGCGCTCGGCCAGACCGTCCAGCGAGAGCAAGGTTCGGTCATCTCGATCGAGGTCGACGTTCGTCGCGTCGATGAGCACGACGGCCAGCAGGTCGGGCAGGTCGACGTCGGCCAATTTCGCCAGCTGGGCGGCGTCCTCGGCGATCACCACCACAGAGCCCGAATCGGACAGGATGAATCCGACCTCGTCGGCCGCGGTGGACGGGTAGACGGTGGTGGTGGCGGCGCCGGCACACAGGATGGCCAGATCAGCCAAGATCCACTCGATCCGGGTGCCGGCCGCGATAGCCACCCGCTGCTCGGACCGGACCCCCACATCGATCAGGCCGGCGGCCAACTCGTCGACCCGCTGCCGGGTCTGGGACCAGGTCAACGAGGTCCAGTCGTCACCGGTTCGATAGCGGAAAGCCTCGTTGTCCGGGGTCTTGTCGACCCGTTCCACAAAGGCGTGGGCGAGTGAGGCCGGCTGGGCAGCTTCCGTCACGGTGTCCTCCCTGACCCGGTCGAGACCCCTAACCTACTGGTCGGGAGGGACCGTTTCAGCGCAGTCGGGTGACCCGGACGGTGACGTCGTTACCGGTGGCATCGGGACCGGCGTAGACACCGCGCATCGGGGGGACGTCGCGGTAATCGCGTCCGCGGCCGGTGATCACATGGGCGTGACCCGGCGGGGCCCCGTTGGTCGGATCGAAGGCGGTCCAGGCGCCGTCGAACCACTCCACCCAGGCGTGCGATTGGCCCACCACGGTCCGACCGACCTCGGCCTCGGCGTCCGGGTGCAGATACCCGGACACGTACCGGGCCGGGACCCCGATCGACCGCAGCAGCGCGCAGGCCACGTGGGAGAAGTCCTGGCAGACACCACGTTTCTCCTGCCAGGCCTCGACCGCGGAGGTGTGCACACCGGTCGCGCCGGTCTCGTATTTCATGGACCGTTTGATCAGCGCCGCCACCTCCCGGCCGGCCGCACCAGGGCTGTCGGCCTGGTCGCGGACCTGTTCGGCCAACCCGTGCAACTCATCGTCCAGCTCGGTCAGCGAGGTGGGGGTCAGGTACTCCTCGAAGTCGTCGTTCACTCCGGATTCGGCCAGTCGGTCCCAGGTCCAAGGTTCCTCGGATCGGGCCACCGCGTAGGTCTCGACCGTCGAGGTGGCCGTCACGGTGAGGTGTCGGTGCGGCCGGTGCACATCGAACGAAGCCACCCGGGTGCCGAAGTAATCGCCATAGCTGGTCACCCCCTCGAAGGGATCGATCTCCAGCCGGGCCGACAGCACCGCCTGCCCGGGCTCGTCCGACGGCTGCATGCGTACCTCGTTGTAGGAGGTGTGCACGGTGCTCGGATAGGTCAGGGCGGTGCTGTGCACGATCAGCAGCCGCCAGACGTCGCCGGTGTACCAGGTCGGGGCGCTCACGTTTCACCTCGCCTGCGGGTGCCGGTGACAGTCTTCCTGACGGCCTTCATGACATTGCTCCCGCTGAGGCGATGGTGTGCCACGAGACCTCGTCGCCGCGCCGGAAAAAGGCGTTGGTGATGGCCACGTGAGCGCTGACCACGGTGCGCTCCAGATTCGACAGCAGGGCTGGCAGTTCGGGGGACAGGTCGGTGCCGGCCCGGTAGTCCAGCCCGGTCCGGGCCCGCCCGACGATCCGGCGAGCGCTGGACGGATCCCGTCGCGGGTCGCCCGGCGCCGTCGCGCCGAGCCCCTCCAACTCTCCCAGTGACTGCTCGACCCGGGACAGCGACACCAGTACCGACCGGGGGAAATGCCGGTCCAGGAGAACGAATTCAATGGCCGTGCGGGGGCCGATCGAGCCGCCGTATTCGCGCACATAGGGTTCCCATCCGGCGCAGGCGGACACCAACGCCCGCCAGGGCGGCACCGAACCGGTCTGCGAATCGGCCGCCGCCAGCAGCCGGATGGTCAGGTCGGCCCGTTCCAGGGCTCGGCCGACGACCAGGTAATGCCAGCCCTCGTCGTGGCTCATCACCTCGTCGACCAGGCCGGATGCGATCGCGCAGCGTTCGGACACCCAGCGCAGGAAGGTGTGCGGGCCACCCCCCTTGGTCGAAGACCGGGACCGCAGGCCGTGCCAGGTGACGTTCAGACACTCCCAGACATCCAGCGGCAGCGCGTCCCGGACACCGCGGGCGTTGTCCCGGGCCGCGATGAGGGCGCCGGCCACCGAGGAGGCCCGTTCGGCGTCGAAGACCAGCATTCGGACCAGTTGCCCGGAATCGGCGCCGTCGAAGGCCTTGTCGTCGTCCTCGTTCAACCCCATCGAGTTGACCAGCGAGGCGATCACCTGATGGTCGGACTGCCACGACCCGGTGGGCAACAGGTGCAGGTAGGTATCCAGGATCCGGGCGGTGCTGTCGGCCCGCTCCACGTGCCGGCCCAGCCAGTACAGCGATTCGGCGATCCGGCTCAGCATGGCGCCGTTCCCGCCTGCTGCTGCTGCTGATGCTGATCGCGCATGGGCTCGACCGGTTCCGGTGCCTGCAGCGGCGGGTCGAAGAAGAACGCGCCGGTTGACTGCGCATCGCCCGACCATCCCTGCGACTGGGACTGCAGCTGCATCTGCATGACCGGCTGATCGGCGACCACGGTGACCGGCTCCTCCTCGGCGCCGGCCAACACCCAGGTGTCCTTCGACCCGCCGCCCTGGGAGGAGTTGACCACCAGCTCGCCCTCGGGCAGGGCCACCCGGGTCAGGCCGCCGGGCAGTACCCAGACCTCGTTCCCGTCGTTCACGGCGAAGGGGCGCAGGTCGACATGTCGCGGCCGCAGCCGGTCGCCGATGAGTGTGGGCACGGTGGACAGCGCAATCTCCCGCTGGGCGATCCAGCCACGCGGGTTCGCCAGGATCGCGTTGCGCACCTTGGCCAGCGTGGACGGGTCGGCCCTGGACCCGATGACAATGCCCTTGCCCCCGGAGCCGTCCACCGGCTTGATGACCAGCTCGGTCAGGTGTGCCAGGGCGTACTCGCGGTGATCCGGTTGCTCCATCCGATACGTGTCCACATTCGGCAGGATCGGTTCCTCGTGCAGGTAGTAGCGAATGATGTCGGGCACGTAGGTGTAGACCAACTTGTCGTCGGCGATCCCGTTGCCGACCGCGTTGGCGATGGTCAGGTGGCCGGCCCGGGCGGCGTTGATCAGGCCCGGCGAACCGAGGAGCGAGTCCAGCCGGAATTGCAGCGGGTCCAGGAACTCGTCGTCGACCCGCCGGTAGATCACGTGCACCGGCATCTCGCCGGCGGTGGTGCGGACGAACACCCGGTTGTTGCGGCAGATCAGGTCCCGCCCCTCGACCAGTTCGACACCCATCTCCCGGGCCAGCAGGGTGTGCTCGAAGTAAGCGGAGTTGTAGACGCCTGGGGTGAGCACCACGACCATGGGGTCGCGCACACCGGAGGGCGCCACTGCCACCAGCGCGGCCAGCAGCTTGCCCGGGTAGTCGGACACGGCCCGGACGTCGTGATCGGCGCCCGCCTCGACCAGCACCTGGGCCACCGCCTGCCGGTTCTCGAGCACGTAGGAGACCCCGGACGGCACCCGGACGTTGTCCTCCAGCACCCGGAACGCGCCGTTCTCGTCGCGGATGAGGTCCACGCCGGAGATGACGATGCGCGCCCCGTCCTGGCCCGACATGCCCGCCACCTGGCGGTGGAAATGCGGGGACGTGGTCACCAGCCGGCGCGGGATCACCCCGTCGGCGAAGATCTTCCC
Source organism: Nakamurella sp. (assembly GCA_965277905.1). Classification (GTDB taxonomy): domain Bacteria; phylum Actinomycetota; class Actinomycetes; order Mycobacteriales; family Nakamurellaceae; genus Nakamurella. Next base: position 905,533 of record CBDIDW010000006.1, on the reverse strand, counting down.
GGGTCCGTAGGCGTCGGCCAGGAACGCCTCCAGCGCCTTGATCCGTTGCGGCACACCGCGTTGCACGATCTGCCACTCAGATGCTGTGACGATGCGGGGGATCAGATCGAGGGGGAAGGGACGCTCCACGCCGCCGAGTGCGAACGTGATGCCCTGATTGAGGAACAGGTGGCCGAGGATCTCACTGCGGGCCTTGAGCTCAGTGGCCGAGAGCGTGGCCAGCGCCGCCGCCACTCCCGCGTAAGCGGGCCGGACCTGATCCGGGCCGGAGAACATCTCGTCGAAGGCCTGGCCGAACGGGTAATCGGTGAACAGCTCGGCCATGCCGGGGACGGTAGGTCCCACCTGTTGCGCGATCATGACGTCGCATTGTGGCCCGGTTACCGGGGCATGTCCGGACCGGGTCCCGCGCGGTCAGGCCGCTGTCATGGCGGCGGCGCCGAGGAATACGGAGGCTAGGCTCGGTCCGTTTGCTTGATTCCGGCGCTGATGACCAGCGCCTCGCCGAAGGGTGGCGGTCGTGGTGCGACGCCCGGGTCCCCGATTGTTCATGGCCTACGCCCTGGCACTGGCGCTGGTAGCGGTGAGCGCGTTGCCGGGTGTTGCGGTGGCCGCCACTCCGACCGCCACGTTGGGGTTGTCGAAGCAGGCCTTCCAGGCCAATTCCAACGACCCGCTGACCGACCCGGTACTCCCCGGAGGTGCCTTCGACTACCAGCTGTCCGCCTCTTGCTCCGGCCTGACCGAGGGCTGCATCACCGCGAAGACAGTGGATGTGCTGCCGCCGGACATCGAGTTCGTGAGCGCCAGCACGTCGTCGCTGTACACCGTCGATTACAACTCGGGCACTCGAACCGTCACGGTGACGTATAAGGATTCCTTGAAGTCGCCGCCCAATCCGCCCAATTCACTCGGCATTCCGGCCGGATCGACGCGGACGGCGGTGTTGCACGTCCGCTTGAGTCCGGCGGCGAGCGAGCCCGACGGCGCCACCATCACCAACACCGCCACCACCACCGCCGACAACGCGGATCCGGCCACGGATTCCGCCGGCATCCAGGTGACGGTGCCGCGCACCGTGACGCCGGTGGCCACGAAATCGGTCACGCCGACGTCGGTCATCGCCGGCTCGGGAGCGGTCACCACGGCCACTCTGAGCGTGCGGAACGGCTCCAGCGCCTCGGCCGAGGTGACCTCGCTGGCGGTGTCGGACACCGCCCCGGCGAACTGGAACACCTTCGATCTCGCCTCGGTCGGACCGCTGATGGAGCTGCCCCTGGGCGCCGATCAGGTCTCGGTGCAGTACTGCACCGCCCCGGCGCCCTGCGGTGACGGCTCGTTCGTGGCCGGCCCGTTCGTGGGCGGCCCGGATCTGTCCCTGCCGAGCGGTGTCGACCCGGGCACCGTGACCGGGATCCGGTTCGTGTTCCAAAACTCGGCCGGCACGGTGCTGCCGACCACCGCCACCGCTGCCGGCGTCGTGCCGATCGGGTTGAAGCTCCGGGACGCCAACCGGGTCACCGGTGCGCCGATCGGTGCCGGGCCGGTGCAGAACTGCGCCGCGCCGTCCGCGGTGGACGACGTGGCCGGCCCGATGACCGGCACGAGTGCGTGCGCGACCGTGACCGTTCAATCCGGCGCCCCCAAGATCGACACCGCCAAGCAGTTCTTTCCCGACGCGACCGGCAGCTTCGGACGGAACGGCTACGCCGTCGCCGGGCAGTCGTCGGGCGTGACCGCCATTCAGTCGGTCAAGAACTCGTCCACGGTGCCCGTGCAGTCGCTCACGCTGACCGACCCGTCCGATTCCCAACCCAGCGATTTCAACAAGGTCGCGGTGACCGACATCCGGCTGGTGTTCCCGGCCGGGGCCACGTCCGCCTCCGGTTCGGTGACCTGCACCGGAGGCGCGCAGGTGCCGTTCACGGCGACCGCGACCGGCAACCGCCCGACCGGGTGTCCGGCGGGCAACCCCCCGACCAAGGTGACTGTGACCTATACCGGCTCGATCCCGGCCGGCGCCACCGGCCAACTGGGCGTGCACGGCACGCTGACCGCGCAGGCCGATGGCACCACCCCGATCTCGGATTGTTTCGACGGCCAGATCGTGGCGGGTGCGGCGACCGCCCGGGACACGAGTTGCGCCACCCTGCCGGTGGAGAAGCCGCGCACCACGGTCGGCGGAGTGAAGAACTCCTCCAGCCCACTGACCGGCGGCCGATTGGTGCCGGGTTACCCGGTGACGTTCACCCTGCAGGCCACCAACAACGGCAACCTGCCCCAGACCTCCTTCGTGATCACCGATCCCGGGCCCAGCGGCAATCCCAATCCGTGGGGGGCATTGCGGCTCACCGGGGCCACGGTGACGACCTCGCCCGGTTCGCTGGGGTCCCGGTTCGTCATCGAGGTGACGGTCGACGGAGGCACCACCTGGACGCCGCTGGTCGCATCGATTCCCGCTGCGGTGAACGGGGTTCGGGCCCGGCTGACGTCCGGCCAGGTCCTGCCCACCAATGTGGTCACCCTGAACCTCTCGACGACGCTGCGGGACAGCATCCCGGTGGGCACGACGGTCACCAACTGCCAGCAGACCTCCGTGACCTCGACGATCGGCGACACGGGTTCGGGTAGCGCCTGCGCCGCGGCCCTCACCGTGGAATCGCCGTCCACGGCCGGGCAGGTCACCAAGCTGGTGACGCCGGCCACCCTGCCGGCTCCGATTCCGGGTGTGCTCCCGTCGGCGCAGGTCCAGCTGCGGGCCAGCAACACCGGTAATCAGCCGATGAATCGCATCGTCATCACCGATCCCGACCCGGGCCAGGTTGATCCCGACGATTTCTTCGACCATGTGAGCGTGACCGGTGGGCTGGCGGTGAACTTCCCACCCGGCGCGGATCGGGTTCAGGTGGACGCGTGCCTGTCGGCGGCCGCCTGTCTGGCCGGGACCTATGTGTCCGGAGCTGCGGCAGCCACGCCGGCGTTCCCGGCCGGCGTCGACCCGGCGGCCATTGCCGGGTTGCGGTTCACCTTCACCAGCTCCGGAGGCGGGTACGTCCTGACTCCGGGCGCCAACTTCCCCAACAGCGGCACCTGCGTGAACGCGACGGCGTGTTTCTCGGTGACGCCGCGCACGACCGAACGGGCCGGTGGCGCGCCCATCGCCTTCCCGGCGTCCTTCTCCAATATCGCCACTGCCGGTGGCGAGACCTCCTCCACCCCGGGTGTTCTGCAGTCCTTCGGGCAGGCGCCGGCGCCGCTGACGGTGCAAACAGGCACCGAACAGCTGACCACGCGCAAGACGGTGGACGGCCAGGACGACAGCTCGACCATCTCGCCCGGCCAACCCATTGCCTACCGACTGTCGACCACCAATTCGGGGACCGCCGCCGTTCCCGGCCTTGTCGTGACCGAACCGCTCCCGACGGGCCTGAACTTCGATAACACGTTCGCCGGCGACGGCGGCCAGCCGTTCACCATCGCGGTGACGGTCCCGGCGGGGGCACCGGCCGCACCGGCGCCGCAATTCGAGCCGGTGGTCGACCTGACCACCAAGCGGATCACCGCATTGACCTGGACCTTCCCGGAGAGTTTCGCGTTCTATCCGACCTCCACGGTCGTCATCGGCTTCCAGGGCCGGTTGGATCCGTCGGTGACGGCCGGCAGCAAGATCACCAACACCTACGGCGCGTCCTCTTCCGTTCCGCCCGTACAGCAGGCACTGACCTGCGCCGGGGGTAAAGATCCGATCCTGGGCTGCACCGACGCCGCGACCGCGATCGCCGGTACCGGCAGCGCCGTGGACGCCGAGAAGTGGGTACACGGCACCGATTCACGCGGCTTCTACAACACTCGAACGGCGCAGTTCGTGCCCATCGGAGACGCCGGCTGCCCGCTGCTGGTCAGCGGCAGTGACTCCTACACCCGGTTCCCCTGCATCGCCTTGGTCTTCGCCGGCGAGAACTTCGACTTCCTGGTCACGGTGACCAACGTCGGCACCACCCCGCTCACACAGACCCGTCTGATCGACTACCTGCCCAAGGTCGGCGACCGCGGTGTGGTGGTCAACGGCTCCCGCGGGACGGCCTGGCAGCCACGACCGCTGATGACCGCGCCCCCGGCCATCCCGCCGGGATCCACGGGAGCCCTGGACCTGGCCTACGCGGCCGCGTCGCCCACCTGCACCAGCGACATCGCCCGGCCCACGAAAGACTGCCCGCCCGGCGACTGGGACCCCACCTTCGGGACCGACGCCGAGGCCTTCCGCGCCTTCCTGACCTTCGCCACGCCGCTCCCCCCGGCCGGCTCCACCCGCATCGTCATCCCGATGAGCTCACCGGCCGACCTGGACGGCCAGGAGTCCCTGCCTATCGCCTGGAACTCCTTCGCCCACACCGACTTCTTCGCGCAACCCAACGGATCGACCACGCAATTGCCGCCCGTCGAACCGGAGAAGGTCGGCGTGGCCATGCCCTTCGGCACTCTCGAGATCACCACGAACGTCACCGGACCGATACCGCCACTTTCGAAGATCGGCCCCTTCCTCGGCACCTACTCGTGCACGGTGACCACCGCGACCGGTTCCGTAGTCGTCGTGGCCTCGGGTGACGCCGAGTTCAGCGCGGACCAACCGTTCACGGTGCGACATGTTCCTGCCGGGGCCGTCTGCAGGGTGGTCGAAACCGACACCGGCGGCGGTAATGTCACCCAACCCGGCCCGGTGACCATCACCCCGGACACTGACCCCGACCTGCCGGCCCCGACCACAGTGGTGGTGACCAACGACTTCCCTGCGCCCCGGCTGATCGTGACCAAGGCCTTCGCGGGCCCCGGCGCGTCCTTCGGAGCCGGCCTGGGCCCGTTCACCGTCGCCGTCGACTGCCGGCTCGACGGCGACGAGATCACCGGATTTCCGCGGACACTGATCTTCCCGGCCGATGGCACCCAGTCCGTGGTCGACGACCCGAACGGGGTTCGGCTGCCCATCGGCGCGGTCTGCACCGTCGCTGAAGCGGACACCCGCGGTGCGACGGCGTCGATCGCCTACTCACCAGCGGCCCCTACAGGGGTCATCATTTCGGCGACCTCAGACGTCGAGGCCATCGTGACGAACACCTACGACCTCTCGCAGCTGACCGTGACCAAGACGGTGAAGGGACCCGGCACCGCCGGCCCGTTCACCTTCACGGTCGCGTGCACGCTCACCGCCGACCACCTGCCCGTGACCCTGCCCGCCGATGACGCCACCTTCACTCTGACCAGCGGCCAGAACCGCGTCATCGACGTCCCCAAGGGTTCGGCCTGCGTCACCACCGAGGTCGACCCCCCGGCTCGCGACACGGTCTCCTACAACGGTGTCAGCTCCGCACCGACGCTGGACCTGACCGAGAACCAGACCCTGGCCATCGTCGACACCTTCACGCCGGTACCACCCACGACGCCGCCGCCGACCACCCCGCCGACGACCACCCCGCCGACGACCACCCCGCCGACGACCACGCCACCGACGACCACGCCGCCGGCGACCACGCCGCCGACGACGGCGCCACCGACAACGCCACCGACCACCGGCGAGCCGCCGGCCCCGCCCACGCCGCCCTCCGAGCTGGCCTACACGGGTGTCGACGTCCTCGGCATCGGCGGGACCGGTCTGTTACTGCTGCTGTTCGGTGGAGCCGTGACGGTGTGGGCGAGGCGGCGACCGGCACGGGGTTAGCGCCACTAGCCCAGGCCCATCGGTGAGTCGGGTCGCCGGCTCGAAACCGGATTCTGCTGGGATTCCGCACGCAGTTGTCGGCGGGCTTGATCCCGGGCCCGACCGGTACGCGTGGGTCAAACCGAGGTCAAGTCGCCGTGCGAGGATCGCAGCATGAGCACCGGTGGTGAGAGCAACACCGCGATCCTGGCGGCGCTGGGCGCCAACCTGGGCATCGCGGTGACCAAGTTCGTGGCCTTCCTGCTGTCCGGGTCGTCGTCGATGCTGGCGGAATCGGTGCATTCGCTGGCCGACTCGGGCCACCAGGTCCTACTGCTCATCGGCGGGCGCCGGGCCAAGCGAGCCGCGACCCCCGACCACCCCTTCGGGTTCGGCCGGGAGCGCTACATCTACGCCTTCCTGGTCGCCATCGTGCTGTTCGCCGTCGGCGGCCTGTTCTCCATCTACGAGGGCGTGCACAAATTCGAGCATCCGGAGGCCATTGAGCGGGCCTGGCTGCCCATCGCAGTGTTGCTGATCTCCATTGTCCTGGAGGGGTTCTCGCTGCGGACGGCGATGAGGGAGTCGGCCTCGCAGCGCACCGGCGTGTCGATCCTGACCTACATCCGGCGGGCCAAGGCGCCGGAGCTGCCGGTGGTGCTGCTGGAGGACATGGCCGCGTTGACCGGCCTGGTGTTGGCTCTGGCCGGCGTGGTGCTCGCGGTCATCACCGGAAACGGCCGTTTCGACGCGGCCGGCAGCATCGCCATCGGCCTGCTGCTGGTGCTGGTGGCGGTGGTTCTGGGGATCGAGACGAAGAGCCTGCTGATCGGTGAGGGCGCGTCCACGCAGGACCTGGCGGCGATCAGCGCGGCGGTGGTGGCCGGTGACGACGTGGATTCGATCATCCACATGAAGACGCTCTACCTGGGCCCGGACGAGTTGTTGGTGGCCATGAAGGTGGCGGTGCCGGCGACCGACAGCGCGGTGGAGGTGGCCGCCGCCATCGACGCGGTGGAGGCCCGGGTGCGTTCCGCGGTGCCCATCGTGGGGGCGCTCTACGTCGAGCCCGACATCCGGCGCTGAGTCAGACCGTCCCGCCGGGGACCGGGACGCGCGATTGCCGGATCGTCAGATCTTCTCCACCGAGCGCGCCTCCGGTTCGCGGGCGACCATGGACCCGGCCACTCTCTCGGGTCCGCTCGTTCGCAGCGACGGCAGCCCGCGTGTTGAAGGCCCGGAAGAGGGAATAGAAGCGCGCAGGTCGAACCACGACGAGAGGGAGCAGGTGGCTCGGACAGGTCATGCGGTGCCCATCGACGCGCACCAGCTGTACCGCGATGCGCTCGGCGACTCGGGCACGCTGTCCGAGTGGTCCATCTCGATCGTCGATCGGGTCGGACTCCCGGTGGTCTCCACTGCCTGGCGGGGCGCCGACGGCTCGTCCGCCCACGGCATCGGCTACGGCTCCACGTCGTCGACGGCCACGATCGGCGCCTGGGGTGAGGTCGCCGAACGGGTGGTGATGACCGACGCTCTACGTCAGCTGCCGGTGCGGATCAACTCCTACGCCGAGCTGGTCCGGGCGCACGGCGCGGACGCGGTGGCCGATCCGCTCACCCTGACCCTTCCGGCCGGCTCGGACTACACCCCCGACCGACCGATCGGTTGGGTGGCGGCGCTGCGCTGGCGGACCGGGGAATCGGTGTGGCTGCCGATCGAGTTCGCGGCGGCCGACCGCGGCCAGTGGATATCGGACGCGCCCGACCCGCTGATCACCCCAATCTCCAACGGCCTCGGGGCCGGCGAGAGTGTGGACCGGGCCGTCGCCCACGGCCTGCTCGAGCTCATCCAGCGCGACGGTGACACGGTTTCCTTCCGGGCGCTGGACCAGGGCCAGGTGGTGGATCTGGCCGACCTGGCCGACCCGGAGGCGCTGTCCGTCCTGGGACTGCTCCGGGCGGCCGGGATCGAGCCCATGGTCAAGCTGGCCTCGACCGAATTCGCGTGCGTGGTCTACGCGGTCGGGCACGACCCGGACGACTCCGTGCCGCTGGCCTGCTCGGCAGTGGGGGAGGCCGCGCACCCGGACGGGCCGACCGCGATCGCCAAGGCGCTGGCCGAGTACGCGTCGTCCCGGGCCCGGCGGGCGCTGGTCTTCGGCCCGCTGGATCAGGCCCGGCTGCTGCCGCCGGACTACCTGGACGTCGAGCTGACCCTGCCGGTGGGGCCGCAGGAAGCCCGGGCCCTGCAGGCCATGCGCCGATGGACGGAGCTGCCGGCCGAACAGCTGCGCGCCCTGGTCGAACCCGCCCTGCTGCGGGTGGTCGACCAGCGACCGGTGGCCGCGTTGCCGGTGGGCGCCAAGCAGGCCCCGGCCGAGCTGTTGGACACACTGCTCGATCGGTTGGCCGCGTTCGACGTGCTCGTCGTGCCGGGTCGGATCGGCGACGTGCACGCCGTCAAGGTCGTGGTGCCCGGACTGGAAGTGGAGACGCTGTCCTACGGCCGGATCGGGGAGCGGGTTTTGCGCCGGCTGCTCGACCGCGGCAGCCCGCTGGTGGCCCTAGGGGCTTCGAACCGACCCGGGCAGCGGCAGATCCGGCTGACCGAACCGGCCCTCGAACGCATCGGCGGGCCCGCCTACCTGGACCTGGACGCCGTTGACGCCCTGGTGGAACCGCTCTACCCGCTCTACCGGGAACCGTCCCGGCACGCCGTGCAACGGCTGGCCGAGGCGCCCGGACCACGCTGACCCCAATCAAGGAGCCCGTTGTGACCCTGTCCCGCCGCCGATTTCTGACCACCTCCGCCGCTGCCGCCGCCGGGTTCGGCCTCGCGGGGTGTTCGCAGGTGCACTCCGACTCGGCCACCACGTCCAGCTCCACCTCGAGTTCCACCGGGTCGAGCAGCACGACCAGCTCGTCGGCGGCCGCGACCGGGGGCTCGGTCGGCAGTTCCGCCGGCTCTTCCGTCGCGTCCTCTGCCTCTACCTCGGCCAAGCCGGTGACCGGGGCCATCTCGTTCGCTTTCTGGGGCGGCAGCCAGGGCGAGCTGGACGGGTTCACCTACGCCAAGAAAAAGTTCGAGGCCGCCAATCCCGGGACCACAGTCAATTTCAAGGTCTCGCCCTACGACGGGTTCTTCTCCGGCATCGACCGAGGTCTGCAGGCCGGCAACGCTCCGGATGTCTTCCGGGTGGACTACACGACCATCGGCAAATACTCCAGCCGCGGTCTGCTGCTGGACATGAGCCCCTACATCGACAGCTCCGAGTCGCAGGCCTTCCTGCCGGCGTTGTGGGAGGCAGTCAAGAGCAAGGGGGTGCCGTACGGGGTGCCACACCAGACCGACACCACCTGCGTCATCTACGACAAGGCCGCCTTCACCGCCGCCGGGATCACCTCCGTGCCGGACAAGCTGGCCGACGCGTGGACCTGGGACGAGTTCTCCGACGTGGCCACCAAACTGCGTAAGTCCCTGCCGGACAACAAGTTCCCCTTCGCCTACGACTGGACCAAGGCGGGCGCGTTCCGATGGTTGTCCTGGCTGTACCAGGCGGGCGGCAGCCTGCTGACACCCGATCTGAGCAAGCCGGCCATTCCCTCCGCCGCGGCCACGAAGGCCCTGCAGTACACCCAGTCGTTTTTCACCAACAAGTGGACGCCGTCCACGGCCACCATTCAGACCAGCCAGTACTCGGACAACTTCTTCCTGTCCCAGATCGTGCCGATGTCGTTCGTGGGCGATTTCCTGGTCCCTGAGATCGCCGACCCGAAGGCCGGCTACAAGGGCGACTGGGCGGCCACCTTCATGCCCCAGGACGTGGCCGCCGCGGCCGACCTGGGCGGCAATGCAATTGTCGCAACCAAAGCGTCCAAGAATTCAGATCTGGCTGCCGCCTGGCTGAAGTTTCTGGTCACCGAGGACGCCATGAAGTACTTCTGCGAGCAGGCCATCGAACTGCCCACCCTGAAGACCCTGGCGTCGGAGAATCTGAAGTACACGTTCCGCCCGGACGTGGTCGGTATCTGCGCCCAGCAGGCCTCCACCATCTCCGACACCATCGTCAAGGAATCGACCGTCCCCGCGTTCGCCAGCATCAATACGCTGCTGGGCGATCAGTTGGAACTGGCCTTCCATGGTCAATCGGCCGACACCACCCTCTCGGCCCTGGCCGCGGGCACCGCCAAAGCGCTGGGCAGTTGACCGCTGTCACCGGCCTGACCGGGCCGGCCGGACTGGGCGGGGCCGAAGCAGCCCCGCCGGGACGCACCCGGCGGCGGCTGGGCGATGCGCTGGCCAGCGGCGGCTTTCTGCTGCCCAACCTGATCCTGTCCACGCTGTTCCTGCTGGTACCGCTGGTGCTGGCGGTGGTGATCAGCTTCCAGAAGGTCGATTCCCTGACCCCGGCCGTCTGGCTGGGGTTCAACAACTACCTGGACCTGATCCACGACCCGCTGTTCTGGAAGAGCCTGCGCAACACCGCGGTGTTCACCGTGGCCACCGTGCCCACCGGCATGCTCCTCGGGCTGGGCATCGCCATGCTGCTCAACGGGGTCTTACCGGCCCGGACGTTGTGGCGGTCGATCATCTTCCTGCCGTTCGTGCTCTCCAGCGTGTCCACCGGCCTGCTCGGAGCGTGGCTGTTCGATCAGTACAACGGGTTTGTCAACAAGCTGTTGGCCGCCATCGGCATCACCGGTCCCGACTGGCAGTCCAGCGGGAGCTGGGCCATGGTCTCGGTCATCCTGATCACGGTGTGGCAGCGGCTCGGGTTCGACATGATCATCTATCTGGCCGGTTTGCAGGGCATCGACCCGGCCGTGCTGGAGGCGGCCGAAACCGACGGCGCCTCGGCCTGGCGCCGCTTCCGCAGCATCGTGGTGCCACTGCTGGGACCGTCCACGTTCTTCCTGCTGGTCATGAACCTGCTGTATTCCTTCCAGATCTTCGACACGGTGTACGCGATGACCGCCGGTGGCCCCGATTTCTCCACCACCATGTTGGTCACCTACGCCTACCGCGAGGGGTTCGACGATCACGGACCCGGCTACCTGGGCTACGCGGCGGCGATCGGCGTGGTCGTGTTCGTCATCAGCATGCTGTTCACCGCGGGCCAGTGGCGGTTCAGCCGGCGACGGGACGAGGTCGGCTGACATGGTCATGATCACCGCCGCCCCGGGCGAATTGCGGACCCCGGTCCGGAGCCGAGCGCGAAAGGGCCGGCTGCGTTGGTTGCGGATCACCGCGGCCATCATCATCTCCCTGATCATGTTCTTCCCGATCTATTGGATGCTGGTCACTGCGTTCTCCCGGCGGGATGATTTGTATGCCCCCGGACTGCACCTTTTCCCGCAACATTTCACTTTGGACAATTTCTCCAAACCGATCGAACGGTTCCCGGTTTGGACCTGGGTGTGGAACTCCACGGTGATCGCGGTGGCGGTCACGGTGATCACGGTGCTGGTCAACCTGTTGGCCGGCTACGCCTTTGCGAAACTGCCCTTCCGCGGCAAGAACATTCTGTTCCTGGTCCTGCTGTCGACCATGATGATCCCGGTCCAGTCGATCATGGTGCCGCAGTTCAAGATCGCCATTTCACTGAATCTCTACGGGAATCTGTGGGCGGTCATCCTGCCCGAGAGTGCCGCCGTATTCGGGATCTTCCTGGCCCGACAGTTCTTCGTGGCCATTCCGGACGAGCTGATCGAGGCGGCTCGGATCGACGGGGCCGGTCAGCTCCGGATCCTGCGCAGCGTGGTGCTGCCGCTGGCCCGCCCGCTGATCGCGGTGCTGATCCTGCTCACCTTCTCCAACGAGTGGAACACCTTCTCCTGGCCGCTCATCGTGCTGTTTTCCAACGAGGAGCTGTTCACCCTGCCGCTGGGGCTGGTGACCGACCTGCAGAGCCAGTACTCCTCCGATTACGGTTCGATCATGGCCATCACCCTGCTGTCGATCGCGCCGATTGTGCTGCTGTTCGTGGCCTTCCAGCGCTACTTCGTCCAGGGCCTGGCCCGCACCGGGATCAAGTGAGCGCCCGATGACCAGCCCGCTGGCCGACCTGCGTCGCAGCCAGGACCGGGACTACGCGTCGGTCGGGGTGGCGATGCTCCTCACCCTGCGCAGCGAGGTAGCTCCCATCCCGGACCCACCGGTGGCCGAGAAGAACCGGCTATTGGCCGGCCTGGTCGAGTCGTACGCGGGTGCGTTGGGCGTGACCGGCGGCGACGACGGCGGCGTCATCGGCGTCCTGCAGGCCGTCGCCCTGCGCGACTTCGACCATGCGGTGATCTCCGCGGAGGTTCATCACGGCCCGGACGTGCCGTGAGGTCGGTCATCGACGCCGTGGCCGGCGGCCGGTACCTACGGGTGGTCAATTACCACAACACCCCGGCCTCGATCGCGGCCACGCTGCATCGGGAACTGACCGGTTACCGGCGGGATTTCACCGGGCTCACGCTGGCCGAGCTGGACGAATTCTTCGCTACCGGTCGCTGGACCAGTAATCGGCCGGCCCTGCTGCCGGTGTTCTACGAGGGGTTTCGCAACAGTGTCGAGGTGGCCGCGCCGGCCTGTGCCGACGTGGGTCTGACCGGCTGGTTCCCGGTGTGCACCACCTTCCTGAGCACCCCGGTGGCGGCCCAGGAGGTGTTCGCACGCACCCATCACATCGACCTGGTAGCCGAGGAACTCACCGGAGAGCGACTGGCCATGACCCTGGACGAGGCCGGCGAACTCGCCCAGTCGCACGTGGTGTTCCCACACACCGGCTCCCATCTCGGTATTGCCGACCTGGCCACCGACTCCGATCTCGAGCGCGAGGTGATCGAACCCAAGCGGATCCTGGATGCCGCCACCGGCCAGGCCGCCGCCGCGTTCGTCTGGTTGTGGGGCACCCCGTGGGGCCGCCATCCCCGCCACGACCGGGCCGTGGTCGACGCCGGTTACCGGTACGTGTTCAGCAACGCGATGATCCAACGGGTCCGCTAGCACGTCAATGCGCGCCGGTCACGACCCAGCGGCCGGACCGCAGCCGCAGGCTCATCCCCACGAACCGGACCAGGATGAACATGGTCAGTCCGGCCCAGACGCCGGCGATGCCCCAGCCCAGCCGTGGTGCGGCCAGCGTGATCGGGACGTATCCGCCGAACGCGGCGATCAGCGTGATCGTCCGCATGAACGCGTTGTCGCCGGCTCCGAAGAGCACCCCGTCCTGAGCGAAGACCACCCCGGCGATCGGCATCATGCCGACCAGGAAGGGCCAGAGCAGGTGGGCCTGATGCCGCACCGCTTCGCTGCCGGTCATCAGGTCGGGTATGAGCTGCCAGCCGGCTCCCAGGAGGAGGGCGAAGACGATCCCGGCGGCTAGCCCGAACCGACCCACCCGCCAAGCGGTGGCAGTCGCGGTGTCCCGGTCGCCGCCGCCGAGTGCCGCCCCGACCAAGGCCTGTGCGGCGATCGCGAACGAGTCGAGCAGCAGCGCGACCAGATTCCAGATCTGCATGCCGATCTGGTGGGCCGCCAGCTGGGCGTCGCCCATCCGGCCGGCCACCCCGGCCGCGGTCAGGAAGGCGGCTTGAAACGCCACCGACCGAATGACCAGGTCGCGGCTGATGACCAACTGCCGACGCATCACCTGCCGGTCCAGCCGGCGCGGCACCCGCTCCCGAGCCAGTGCGCGCAGGCAGAGTGCGGCCCCGATCCACTGCGCCGCCACGTTGGCCACGGCCGATCCGGTCAGCCCGAGACCGGCCGGGAAGACCAGCAGCGGAGAGGCGATGAGCGACAACACGTTGGCCACGGCAACGATCCGGACCGGGGTGCGGGTGTCCTGCACCCCGCGGAGCCAGCCGTTGCCGGCCTGGATCAGCAGCACGCCGGGCAGGCCGATCAACGCCACCCGGAGCCAGCCGGTGGCCAGGTCGGCCACACTCCCGGCACCGATCAGCAGCCGCACGATCGGGCCGGCCACGATCTCGCCGACCACCGCCGCGACCAGGCCGAGACCAAGGGCCAGCCAGCTCGCCTGCACGCCCTCGTTGACCGCCGCGATCCGCTGTCCGGCGCCGAAGAACCGGGCCGCGCGACCGGTGGTGCCGTATTCCAGCGACGCCCCGACCAGGGCGAGGAGCGACATCACCGCGCCGCCCGCGGCCAGTGCGGCCAGCGGTCGGATGCCCAGATGCCCGACCACGGCCGTGTCCACGACCAGGAACAGCGGCTCGGCCGCCAGCACCACGAACGCCGACGCGGCCAGCGACACAATGCGTCGTGTGCTCACCGGCTCGCTCATGCCGCCCTTTCCGGACTGGCGTGAACCGAGTCCGCCCGGGAAGTATGACCTGATGCCAGGCGTGCGAATCGGGACGTCCGGCTGGACCTACCCGGAATGGCGGGGCCCGATCTACCCGAAGGGCCTGGTGCACCGTCAGGAACTCGAGTACCTGGCCCAGCGGCTGAACACGGTGGAGATCAATGGCTCTTTCTATTCGCTACGCACACCAGCCTCCTACCAGGCGTGGCGGGCGCAGGTACCGCCGGATTTCGTGTTCGCGGTCAAGGGCGGACGATTTCTGACCCACATGAAGAGGCTGCGCGATATCGAACAGCCGCTGGCGAACTTCCTCGGCTCCGGGGTGCTGGCCCTGGGCGAGACGCTCGGCCCGATCCTGTGGCAGTTCCCGGCCGCGTTGCGGTTCGATCCGGACCTGGTGGAGTCCTTCTTCGCCATCCTGCCCACGACCACCGGGAAGGCCGCGGAGCTGGCGGCGCTGGCCGACGGGCGACTGAAAGAGGCGCCGTTCACCACGGTGGTCCTCGATCGTCCATTGCGGTACGCGGTCGAGCCCCGGCACGCCTCGTTCGATTGCGAGGAATTCTTCGCCCTGTGTCGGCGTTATCGGATCGCGCTGGTGCTCAGCCACTCTCCGCGCAGCTGGCCGGAGATCGACTGCCGCACGACCGACTTCGGCTACATCCGGCTGCATGGTGGACAACAGTTGTACGCCAGCAATTACACGCACAACGACCTCGCCGGCTGGCATCGGCGGATGGCCGAATGGACGCAGCGCGGCGAGGTCGAGTCGCTCTATGTCTATTTCGACAACACCATGGCCGGGCATGCGTTTCGCAATGCCCGGGCCCTGGCGAAGTCGTTCGGGATGACCTGACTCAGCTGAGCAGCCAGGCGTTGATCCAGTCCCGGTCCGGGTTGGCCGAATCGTCCTGGCTGTCTCCTGAGGACGAGGATCCGGACGCCGACGAACCGGCTGACGAGGAGCCGGACGAATCCGAGCCGGAGACCAGCTCCCAGCCGTTCGGGGTGAGCTGGTAGGTCTGGCCGCCGACGGTCACCTCGGGCACCGGCCAGTTGCCGCCCGAACCGGGCCAGCCCCGACCACTGCCGGATCCGTCACTGCCCGACCCGTCACTGCCCGAGCCGTCCGAACCGGTGCCGGTGGACGAACCCGAGCCGTCCGATCCGGTGCCGCTGGCGGCGCCGGACCCGTCAGCTCCCGGCCAACCGCCACCGGAGCCGGACCCGTCAGAACCCGGCCAGCCGCCGCCGGAGCCGGACCCGGAGCCCGCGCCGTCCCCGCGACCGGACCCGGTGCTGGTCGAGGCGCCCGCGGACTTCCAGACCACCGAGAAGCCGGCGTCCGAGCTCAGGTCCGAGGTGGTGGCCATGGTGTCGCCCGAGCGCGAGCCCATGTTGATCTTGCGCACGCCACTGACGTCGGTCAGCTTCTGGCCGTCGACGGTGATGTCGGTGAACGCGGTGGTGCCGAAATTGGCCAGCGGCAACACGCTTCCGGAGCGCCCGCTGGACGGGGCTTCGGTGATGATCTCGGCCGAGGCATTCTGCGCGCCCTGGGCGGTGCCGGTCTTGGTCTCGGTCCAACCCTTGGTGTGATCGACCAGGGTGAGGGTGTAGCCGCCGCTGGTCTCCGACTTGACTGTGGCGCTCATCTTGTCGCCGGCCGCCACGGTGTCGCGCAAGGTGACCGACTCGGACGGATAGAACTCGTACCACGCCGAGTACTCGGGGGTGCCGGAGTCGCAATCGGAAGACGTGCCGGTCTGCTCGACCGACTCACTACCGTCGCCGTCGAGTCCGATCCAGTTGGCCGAGAAGCTGGTCTCGCCGGTCGTGCAGGTCACCGTGGGCACGACCCAGGACGCTCCCACCGAGGTGTACGTAGCGCCGGTGACGTCCCACCCGGCCCAGTCGCCGCTGACCGCGCCGGCGCTGCTGTCACTGCCGTAGTACAGCGGGGTGACGGCCGAGGCGGCGGGCGCGGCGAACGCGCTCACCCCGAAGAACAGGGGCACGGCGGAAAGGGCGGCGATCACGCGGACACGTCGCGGACTGGCCGTGTGGCTGGTCTCATTCATTGCATTTTCTCCTGGTCGTTTGGAACTACTACCAGGAGTAGTCCGGCGCGTTACGCAGAAGCCGAGCTTTTGTCTAGAAACATCTGTGCAGGCCAGACCACACGTCATTCACAAATGATGCACAGAGGGCCCCGACCCACCGGGTCGGGGCCCTCGCGGCAGGCTCAGAGAATGACCAGGCCCGCGGTCTTGGACTTCGCGGCGGCGAACCGGGCCTGGGCGTCCGCCCAGTTGACCACGTTCCACCACGCCTTGACGTAATCCGCCTTCACGTTCTTGTACTGCAGGTAGAACGCGTGCTCCCAGACATCGATGAGCACGATCGGGATCTGGGCAACCGGGATGTTCCCTTGCTGGTCGTAGAGCTGGAAGATGTTCAGCCGTTGACCCAGGGTGTCCCAGGCCAAAATGGACCAACCGGAGCCCATGATCGTGGAGGCGTTCGCGGTGAACTGCTTGGTGAACTTGTCGAACGAGCCGAAGAACTCGTCGATGGCCGCGGCCAGCTCGCCGTCGGGCTTGTCACCGCCGTTCGGGGACAGGCTCGGCCACCAGATCGAGTGATTCAGGTGGCCACCCAGGTTGAAGGCCAGCTTCTTCTCCAGGCCGGGCAGGGTGCCGAAAGATTCCTTGTCACGAGCCTCGGCCAGCTGGTCGATCGCCTCGTTGGCCGCGGTCACGTAGGCCTGGTGGTGCTTGGTGTAGTGCAGCTCGGTGATCTGGCCGGAGATGTGCGGTTCCAGCGCGGCGTAGTCGTAGGGAAGGTCGGGAAGGGCGTACGGGGCCACTTCAAACTCCTTTACCCGGCCCGTTCGTCGGGCCGTCTGGCGGTGTGATCGTTACCTGGTTTCGACCCTATACCCGGCCGGGTTCCCGGGTCCGGGCACCATGGACCCGCACCAGAACGGTTGCAGGACAACCCGTTTCGGCGCCGGCTCAGCCCCAGGAGGGGATCCAGGTCTCCATCGTCAACCGCTCCGAGGTGATCGGCGAGCCGGTGAGTATCGGCCACATCCAGGCGAAATCGGCCACTACCAACCCGACGTAGAGGGCCACCACGATGAAGGACAGATATCTTCGATCCACTCCGACTTTGGCCCGCCCCAGGACGTCGCCCAGCACCAGGCTGATGGCGATGACCAGGAACGGGGCCAGCGGGGTGACGTAGAAGAAGTACATCTGCCGGTCCAGGTTGAGGAACCAGGGGATGTAGCCGAAGCCGTAGCCGACCAGGACGGCCGCATAACGCCAGTCCAGCCGGGCAATCGCGTTCCACAGCGCCCAGGCGGCGACCGGAACTGAAAGCCACCACATGGCGGGCAGGCTGATGGCGAAGACCCGGCCGACGCAATTGTTGGTGCCGGTGCCGCAGCCGTTCAGGCCCTGGGCGGCGTAATAGAGGACCGGCCGGGTGCCCATCGGCCAGCTCCACGGCTTGGATTCCCAGGGGTGCCGGGCTGACGGCGGGCAGGGCGTGATCAGGTTGTTGTGGAAGTCGAGCATCTTCCAGGTCCACTGCCACAGCGCGTTGTTCCACAGGTCGGCCATCTTCTGCGGGAACTGCTTGCCGCTGGGCCCGTTGATGGCGACGCAGTCGGACGTGTAGGACAGGGTCGACTGCGTCCAGGTCTCGGTCTGGGCGGTCAGGATGTGCCGGGCCCAGGCGTTCTCCGATCGGAACCAGGCCCACCAGGACGCGATGTAGACCGCGAACGGAACCACGAACATCGACCACAGCGCGGGGGCCAGGTCACGCCGAACGGTGCCCAGGAGAGCGCGCCGGACGCCGACCGAGCGGCGGGCGGTGAAGTCCCAGAGCACGACCAGCAGGCCGAAGCCGGCCACCCAGTACAGGCCCGACCACTTGACGGCGATGGTCATGCCCAGGAAAACGCCACAGCCGAACCGGTACCAGCGGGCACCCAGCGCGATCCCGGCGCGCTCGCCGCTGCGCCGCCACCAGGCCGGACCCCGTCCGGGCAGCATCAGGTCGGGATCCTCGCGAGCGGCATTCAGCCGGGCCCGGACCTGGTCCCGGTCCACCACCAGGCAGGTGAACGCGGCCAGCACGAACAGCTCCTGGAACGTGTCCAGCAGGGCCATTCGGGCCATCACGAAGCTGACGCTGTCGCAGGTCAGCAGAATTCCGGCGATCGCTCCCACCAGCGTGGACCGGGTCATTCGGCGGACCACCCGGATGATCAGCAGGATGCACAGCGTCCCGGCCACGGCCGAGGCGAATCGCCAGCCGAACGCGTTGTAGCCGAACAGCCACTCGCCGATGGCGATGAGTTGTTTGCCCAGCGGCGGGTGCACGACCACGCCGAAGGCCTGGTTGTCCTCCACCCCGCCGTTGCGCAACATCTCGCCGGCCTGCACCGCGTAGTAGGCCTCGTCGAACAGTCCGGCGCCCTGGTCCATCGGTCCGGTGCCGAAGTTGGTGATCGCGCCCAGGTTGGCGAAGCGGAGCGCACCGCCGATGGCGGTGATGAGCAGGGTGACGATCCAGCCCCGCAGCCGATCGGTGGGCATGGCGGTCGAGCGCAGCCGCCGCGGCAACAGCGGCCGCCGAACCGGCGGAATCTCACCGACCTCGACCAGGGTGCTCGCCGGGTCGGGTCGGGCCTGTTCCGGGTCGTCGTCGTCGACCAGTGGCGTCGACGTACCGACCATGCCGTTCCCGGCCGGGCCGCTGGTGCGCCGGGGTGCGTCGAGCTCCTCTTCCGCCTGTCCGACCTCGGGGTCGGTGAGCGGCGGGGCGGTCATGGGCATGATCGTAGGGTGGGCGAGTGAATGCCGGTGTCAGTTCTGTGCCGGTCGGGGTGCTGGTGTTGGCGGGCACGCCATTGGGGCGATCGCTCGATGCGTCGCCGGCGCTGGTGCAAGCCTTGCGAACGGCCGATGCCATTGCCGCCGAGGACACCCGTCGGCTGCATCGGCTGGCGACCGAGCTGGACGTCCGACTGAGCGTGCCGGTGATTTCGTTCTACGAGTCGGTGGAACAGGCCCGGATTCCTGGGCTGGTGGATCGGGTGCGCCGGGGCGAGCGGGTGGTGGTGGTCACCGACGCGGGCATGCCATCGGTCTCCGATCCGGGCTATCGGCTGGTGGCGGCGGTGGTGGCGGCTGGACTGCCGGTGACCTGCGTGCCCGGACCATCCGCAGTGCTCACCGCGCTGGCGCTGTCGGGCCTGCCCCCGGACCGATTCTGCTTCGAAGGTTTCCTGCCCCGGAAGTCGGGCGCGCGCAGCACGGCCCTGAAAGAACTGGCGGCCGAGCGCCGGACCATGGTGTTTTTCGAGTCGGTGCACCGGCTGACCGACACCCTGGCCGCGATGGTGGATGTGTTCGGCGCCGACCGGCCGGCGGCGCTGTGCCGGGAGCTGACCAAGACCTACGAAGAGGTCCGGCGCGGGTCACTGGGTTCATTGGCGGCCGGCGCGGCGGACGTCAAGGGTGAGGTCACCCTGGTCGTGGCCGGGGCGGCTCCGGTCGCGGCCGACGTGAGTGTGCTCGGCGCCGAGGTGGCCGCCCTGGTGGCCGCGGGATCGTCCCGGAAAGACGCCGCCGAGGCGGTGGCGGCCCGGCACGGGGTCGCTCGCCGGGCGGTGTACGAGTCGTCGCTGCACCCGTCGTCGCTGCACCCGTCGTCATTGCCTGAGTCGTCATTGCCACTGTCGTCAATGCCACTGGAGGAAACATGAGCGAGTTGAAGGACCGGTTGCGGGCGGATCTGACCGTGGCCATGAAGGCGCGGGCCCGGACCGAGGTGGACACGCTGCGCATGGCGTTGGCTGCCGTCACCACTGCGGAGGTGGCCGGGGACGTGGCCCGAGCGCTGTCCGACCAGGAGGTGTCGGCGGTGCTGACCAAGGAGGTACGCAAGCGTAAGGAGGCGGCCGAGGCCTTCGCCGGCGCCGGGCGCGCCGAGCTGGCCGAGAAGGAGCAGGCCGAGCAGGCCGTGCTCGAGCGTTACCTGCCCCAGCAGCTTGGTGACGCCGAGGTCTCTGCACTGGCGGTCGAGGCGGTCGCGGAGGTGTCCACCGAGTTGGGAGCCGCGGCGACCATGAAGCAGATGGGTCAGGTGATCAAGCTGGCCCAGCTCAAGGCGGCGGGTCGAGCCGACGGCGGGCGGATCGCGGCCGCCGTGAAGGTCGCGCTGTCCCGTTAACTCAGGAGGGCGGTGTTGAGCCCGGCGGTGCGTTCGTTGGTCGGCTGATCTCCGGTGTTGACCGTGCCGGCCGGTTCGATGAGCTGGCCCGGACCTCGCCGTTGGTCGTCTTCGGGCAATGCTCGACCCCGCGTGGCACCACGAACAACTGCCCCGCGGTCAGGGTGACGTCGCCGTCGCGGAGCTGGATGATCAGGGTTCCGTGCAGGACCAGGAAGAGCTCGTCCGTCTCCTCGTGGGTGTGCCAGACGAACTCGCCCGCCAACCGGACGAGCTTGATGTCGTAGTCGTTCAGTCGGGCCACCAGGTGCGGAGACCACGGGTCGGTGAACTGACCGAACCGTTCGTCGAGATCGACCGGCCGGCGGTGGGTGGTGGCGCGATCGACCATGCCATCAGTCTGCGCGACCCCCGATGTTCCGGAGCCGACCCGATGGACAAGGCTGGACGGCAGGTGTGATCGGTGACCGGCAAAGGAGCGGGCGAGAATGGCCGAACAGGGCAGGGCGCAGATCGGGGTGACCGGACTGGCCGTAATGGGGTCGAACTTGGCCCGCAACTTCGCCAGCAAGGGCTTTGTCACCGCGGTGCACAACCGGTCCGACAGCAAGACCAAGGCGTTGATCGACGAGCACGGCGGCGACGGTGATTTTGTCGCCTCGGAATCGGCCGCCGATTTCGTGGCCTCGCTGGCGAAGCCACGCAAGATCATCATCATGGTCAAGGCGGGCGGACCGACCGACGCGGTGATCGAGGAGATGTCGGCGCTGCTGCAGCCGGGTGACATCCTCATCGACGGTGGCAACGCCAAGTTCACCGACACCATTCGGCGCGAAGCGGCCCTGCGCGAGAAGGGAATCCACTTCGTCGGGTCGGGCATCTCCGGCGGCGAAGAGGGCGCCCTGCTCGGGCCGTCGATCATGCCGGGCGGATCGGCCGAGTCCTACGAGTCCCTCGGCCCGATCCTGGAGAAGATCTCTGCGCACGTCGACGGCGATCCGTGCTGCACCCACATCGGCACCGACGGGGCCGGACATTTCGTCAAGATGGTGCACAACGGCATCGAGTACGCCGACATGCAACTCATCGCCGAGGCCTATGATCTGCTCCGCCGGGGCGCCGGGCAGGAACCGGCGGCCATCGCCGACATCTTTGCCGAATGGAACCGCGGCGACCTGGATTCGTTCCTGATCGAGATCACCGCGCAGGTACTGCGGCAGGTCGACGCCGCAACCGGGAAGCCGCTGGTCGACGTGATCACGGATGCGGCCGGTATGAAGGGCACCGGCACCTGGACCGTGCAGACCGCCCTTGACCTAGGGGTTCCGGTCTCGGGCATCGCCGAGGCGGTGTTCGCCCGCGGGTTGTCGTCGTCCGCCGCGCAGCGGACCGCGGCCGCTTCGGCCAACCTGCCTGGGCCGGCGGTGGCCCCGGTATCCGACCTGGACGGGTTCGTCGAGGACGTCCGGCTCGCGCTGTACGCGTCCAAGATCATCGCGTACGCCCAGGGGCTGGACGAGATCCAGGCCGGGGCCAAGGAATACGGCTGGGACATCGACCTGGGCGCGGTGGCCCGGATCTGGCGGGGTGGCTGCATCATCCGGGCCAAGTTCCTGAACCGGATCACCGAGGCCTATGACCGAGCCGGTGAACCACCGGTGTCGCTGATCCTGGCGCCGTACTTCACCTCGGTCATCGCGGCCGGTCAGGACGCCTGGCGTCGGGTGGTGGCCTTCGCCGCCACCTCCGGCCTGCCCGTGCCCGGCTTCGGCGCCGCCCTGGCCTACTACGACGGCCTGCGCTCGCCCCGCTTGCCTGCGGCGCTGATCCAAGGTCAGCGTGACTTCTTCGGCGCCCACACCTACGGCCGGATCGACCAGGAAGGCACCTTCCACACCCTGTGGTCTGGCGACCGCACCGAGGTCCCCGCCGTCTCCACCCACTAGGTCGGCGTTGTGGCCGGCACCGCCCTTCCCGCACTCACCTCCCGCGCTGATCAACTTCGACAGCGCGCGTCAAGTTCGCCGGTTTGGGACGGGTGGTAAAGAAGTCATCACCTTCACGCGCGCCATTTTCCGGCGGAGCCGGTCGACCAGGGTGGTTCCAAGGTCCAGCTGGTCGGGACGGGTCGTAGCGGACGGGTCCGCGCCGCCTCGTCCACCCGGCGCATCAGTTCGGCGGGGGCGTGGGACGCGATGGCCCAGTCGTATCGCACGAAGACAAATCCAAGCTGACGGAGCAGGCGCTCGCGTTCCCGGTCGACCATGACCTGTTGGCCGGCATCAGGTCGGTTGTTGTACTTGATCGCACCGTCAGCCTCGATGACAACGCCCGTCTCCGGAAGCAGGTGGTCGACCCGAAACCATTTCCCGCCGACCGTGATCCATATATTCGACAGCGGCGGAATCCGGCCTGCACTCAGAAAAGCCATGCGACCTAACGACTCCAGCGGGCTCTCCGACCGTGGGTCCGCGTGTTCGGCGACCCACCGCGCGGTGTCAATGCCAGGGTAGGCCAGCATTGATTGGATCATCGTGATCATTGATTCGCGGTGACCGCCTTCACGAAGGGCCATATCGGCGGCCACCAAACCATCGGCGGCGCCGCGGTGTCGGGCCAGATCGACGGCGCAGGCGACCCGATCGACTACCTGCACACGTTGGCGAATCGTTCTGTATTGCGCGGGTAGAAATCCGTGCCGGATACGGCCAAATGGAGTCCTGCTGTGCCCGTGGTGGGGATCGCCCGGCCGAATCACGCACGGCATGGTTGGGGGGTCTCGCAAGACGGGCAGACCTAGCAGGAGAGCGGCGGCCGGTCCGGTGAGAAACGAATGCTCATCACTGCAAAGACCGAAGCCGATGGATCGCAGCCGAAACTGCTCCCAGGGCGACGCGTCGTCAAAGGCGTCGCTGCACACAAAAGCACTCTTGCCGACCCGGCGCAGCTCACCCCGACGTTCCATGCGTCGGACTGCGTCGCGGGCAATCCCGTGGCGGTCGGTGTCCGCCATGGTGAAAACGTCCCCCACCCGCCGGACCACGGTCTTGATGTGTTGACGATCCACAGTCGCGCGCATGAGGTGGATGCTCTGGCGCAAACGCGCCGCACGCCAGCGGCCTTTGGTGCTTCGTGGATCGGCGGAAAAGATGTTGATGACCGACACATGCGGGCGTGCGTGTCGGGCTTAACACGCCGAATCAAGAGTGCGCGCGTGAGATTGTTGACTCCTGTCCCACGGATCACATTTCGCCGACTTTGACGCGCGCTGTCGATGTTGATCAGCGCGGGAAAGGGCGGGACGCGGAAAGGCCGGCCGCCCCGGGTGGGGCGACCGGCCTTCACAGCAGCCAGGTCAGGCGGTTTCGGCGACCAGCTCGCGGGTGTCGGCGATCGGCTCGGGAGTCTTGACCCGAGGGGTCGGGCGGACGGCGACCAGGATGAGGACCACGGTGACGGCCAGGAAGGCGGCGGCCACGGCGAAGCCGTGGGTGGCACCGACCACGAAGGCGTGCTGCGCTCGGGCCGCGGCGGTGGCCCCGACCGGCGCAGCGTTGCGGGCGGCGCTGCCGAACACGGTGACCAGGACCGCGAGACCGAGTGCACCACCGACCTGCTGGGTGACGTTGACCAGACCCGAGGCGGCGCCGGCATCGGCGGGCTTGACCCCACGGAGCGACAACCCGGTCAGCGGCACGAAGGCCAGACCGTTACCCGTGCCGAACAGCAGCAGGGCTGGGAGCAGTTGCCCGTAGGTGGAGGTCGCGTCCAGCTGCGTCATGAGCAGCAGCCCGACGGTGGACAGGGTCAGCGAACCGGCGATGAGGACCTTGGGGTTCATCCGGTTGGACAGCACCCGAGCCGAGAGCTGCGACGCGGAGAACACCATCACGGTGAGCGGTAGGAAGGCCATGCCGGTCTTCAGAGCCGAATACCCCAGGACTTCCTGCACGAACTGGGACAGGAAGAAGAACATGCCCATCATTCCGGCGACCAGGAGCAACC
The DNA here is from genome assembly GCA_965277905.1 of Nakamurella sp. GTDB lineage: Bacteria > Actinomycetota > Actinomycetes > Mycobacteriales > Nakamurellaceae > Nakamurella. Next base: position 881,264 of record CBDIDW010000006.1, on the reverse strand, counting down.
GAGCCACGTACGAGGTGGCGCGATCGCGATCGGCGAACAACCGCAGCGGGACGATCGGGACGGTGGCCCGCAGTTCGACCACCACGAACGCCGCGAGCAGGACGAGTCCGCCGGCGAACGAGGCAATCGTCCAGGTGTTGCCCCAGCCGTCGGAGGCGGCCCGGACGAACCCGTAGACCAGAGCGGTCATGCCCAGGGTCGAGGTCAGAGCGCCGAGAACGTCCACGTGACCACGGTTGCGCTGGGTCTCGCTCATGACCAGCACGGCCCCGATGATGACGGCCAGCCCGATCGGGACGTTGACGAAGAAGACCCACCGCCAGGTCGCCCACTGGGTGAGCATGCCGCCGGCGATCAGGCCGACTGCGGCCCCGCCGATCGACACCGCGGTGTAGTACCCCAGGGCCTTGGTCCGATCCTTCGCCTCCGGGTACATGAGCATCAGCATGGTCAGGGCGGAAGGCGCCACCATGGCGGCACCGACACCCTGGACGGCCCGCGAGGCGAGCAGCAGGCCCGGATCCTGGGCCAGACCGCCGGCCAACGACGCGGCCACGAACACGCCCAACCCGATCAGGAACATCCGGCGACGACCGAAGAGATCACCGGCACGCGCTCCGAGCAGCAGCAATCCGCCGAACACCAACGTGTAGGCGTTGATCACCCAGGACAGGCCGGCCGGGGTGAACCCGAGGTCGGCCGCCATGTCGGGCAGCGCGATGTTCACAATGCTGGCGTCCAGCACGATCATCAGTTGGGCGGTCAGTACGAGCGCGAGCACGATCCCGCGAGTTCCCGAGGCTCCCCTCGTGCGCGACAGTGTGGTCATCGTCATGTCCTCTTTTTCTGCTGTGCAGCCGTATCGTGGTGGGAAGCGGAGGCAACCTCCGCGGAGATTTCCGGAGTAATCCGGAGGCAACCTCCGCTTGAAACTATACGGAGGCTGCCTCCGGATCCGCAACTGGGTTTGCCACAGAGGAGTGTGAGAGGGATGACACGGCTCGCCGATGCGCCGGTCACCGACGTCACCACGTCCACCCGTCCGTTGCGCGCTGACGCGCGCCGGAACCGGGAGAGGTTGCTCGAGGTGGCCGCCGATGCGTTCTCCGCCTACGGGGTGGAAGCCTCCCTCGAGGACATCGCCCGCTCGGCGGGGGTTGGGATCGGCACCCTCTACCGAAATTTCCCGACCCGAGAAGCTTTGGTGCTGGCCGTTTACCGACAGCAGGTGGCCGACCTGGACACACTGTCCAACGAGCTACTCGCCAAGATGCCGGCCGTCGATGCGCTCGGTGAATGGATGCGTGCCTTCGTCCGCTACACCGGGGTCAAGCGCGGCCTGGTGGGCATGCTCAGGTCCATGATGGGCGCCGACGCGACCGCGTTGGACGCGGCCAAGGCAACCATGCGCGCCTCCACGCAGCGGCTCCTGGATGCGGCCCGGCGGGAGGGCTCGATCCGCTCGGACATCGACGCGCCCGACCTGATGCGCGCCATGGGTGGCGTCTGCATGGCCACCGATTACTCGTTCGATGTCGAGGAGCGGCTCAAGCTCATCGATCTGATCCACGACGGTCTGCGGTACCGGGTCGAGCACTGACCTCCTGCTCGGCCAGGTAGGACGCAGCCATTCGCTTCGGCGCCTGGGCCAGCCAGGCCGAGGTGATGACTTTGCTCAATTCGGCCGCCAGCCGGTGCAGGTCGGCCACGCGTGCGCGACGGCGACCGGGCGTGCCGCCCAGGCGACGACTGGGAAACCGGGTCGGCGCACCAACTAACCTGACCTGGTGAGTTCCCTTCTGACCGCCGTGGCCTGGCCGTACGCCAACGGTCCGCGGCACATCGGCCACGTGTCCGGGTTCGGCGTACCCGCCGACGTCTTCTCCCGCTACCAGCGGATGGCTGGGAACGACGTGCTGATGGTGTCCGGAACCGATGAACACGGCACCCCGATCCTGGTCCAGGCCGACCAGGAGGGCGTCTCGGCCCGGGAGTTGGCCGACCGCTACAACCGCGTCATCGTCGAGGATCTGGCCGGGCTGGGGCTGACCTACGACCTGTTCACCCGGACCACCACCCGCAATCATTACGCGGTGGTGCAGGAGTTGTTCCGGACCGTGCACCGCAACGGCTACATGGTGCCGAAAACAACGTTGTCGGCGATTTCGCCGAGCACCGGGCGGACCCTGCCCGACCGGTACATCGAGGGCACCTGCCCCATCTGCGGTTACGAGGCCGCCCGCGGGGATCAGTGCGATAACTGCGGCAATCAGCTGGATCCCATCGACCTGATCAACCCGCGCAGCCGGATCAACGGTGAGACACCGGTGTTCACCGAGTCGGAGCACTTCTTTCTTGATCTGCCCGCGCTGGCCAGCAGTCTCGGCGACTGGCTGTCCACTCGGTCCGACTGGCGTCCCAACGTGCTCAAATTCTCGCTGAACCTGTTGGCCGATCTCAAGCCTCGGGCTATGACCCGTGACATCGACTGGGGGATACCGGTTCCGCTGGACGGCTGGCGCGACCGTGGTGACAAGAAGCTCTACGTGTGGTTCGACGCCGTCATCGGCTATCTGTCGGCCGCGATCGAATGGGCCCGCCGGTACGGAAAGACGCCGGAACAATGGCAGCAGTGGTGGACCGATCCGGATGCCCGGCAGTACTACTTCATGGGCAAGGACAACATCACCTTCCATTCCCAGATCTGGCCGGCGGAACTGCTGGGCTATAACGGTCTCGGTGACAAGGGCGGCGTCCCCGGCAGTTTCGGCGAGCTGAACCTGCCCACCGAGGTGGTCTCCAGCGAGTTCCTGACCAACCGTGGGTCGAAGTTCTCCACCTCGCGTCAGAAGGTCATCTACGTCGGGGACTTCCTGCGCGCGTTCGGCCCGGATGCGCTGCGGTACTTCATCGCCGTCGCCGGACCGGAGACCCAGGACACCGATTTCACCTGGGACGAATTCGTCCGACGCACGAATTTCGAGTTGGCCAACGAGTGGGGAAATCTGGTCAATCGATCGATTGCCATGGCCCAGCGCAATTTCGGCGCGATCCCGACCCCGGGCACGCCGCAGCCGATCGACGCCGAACTGCTGGCCAGCTCGGCCACCTCGTTCGCTACGGTAGGAGAGCTGCTGGGCCGCAGCCGGTTCAAGGCGGCGATTGGCGAGGCCATGCGAGTGGTGGGGCAGGCCAACAAGTATCTATCGGACACCGAGCCCTGGAAGCTGGGTAACGACCCGGACCGGCAGGCCACCGTGCTGCACACCGCACTGCAGGTGGTCGACGACGCCAAGACGCTGCTGACCCCGTTCCTGCCGCACTCGTCGCAAAAGGTGTTCGAGGCGCTGGGCGGGACCGGTACCTGGGCGCCGCAGCCGGAGATCCGGGAGGTGACCGAATTCGATGACGACGTCGAGGGCGTCGGTGCGCCGCCCATCCGGGATTACCCGGTGATCACCGGCGACTACGCCTCCGCGGGGGCCGTCTGGAAACGGTTACCGGTCGAGGTCGGCCGGCCGCTGGCCAAGCCGACCCCGCTGTTCACCAAGCTCGATCCGGGGCTGGGCGCGACCGGTCCGGACTGGGCCCCGATCGAGCAGTGAGCGAGCCTGCGAGCGAACCATCGGCACAGACTGGACGAACATCGAGGAACGAGAGGGACATCCAGTGAGCGTGCACGAGGCCGTCGCCGACCGGCCGCTGGCTCCGGCCCCCGCGCCATTGCCGGCGCCGGTGGTCGACGCGCACACCCACCTGGACGCCTGCGGCTGTGTCGACGCGCAGGATGTGGCGGCGGCCATGGACCGGGCCGCAGCGGTGGGCGTGACCCGAGTGGTCACTGTGGCCGACGACTTGGTGTCCGCGGTCTGGGCGGCTCAGGCGGCGACCTGGCACCCCGACCTGTTCGCCGCGGTGGCGCTGCACCCGACCCGGGCCGACACCCTGGACGACCACGCCCGGGCGACCCTGGTCGACCTGGCTGGACGTCCGAAGGTGGTCGCAGTCGGCGAGACCGGCCTGGACTTCTACTGGGACGCCGCCCCGCATGACGTCCAACGTGAGGCATTCGCCTGGCACATCGCCCTGGCCAAGCAGGTCGGCAAGCCGCTGATGATCCATGACCGGCAGGCTCACGACGCGATCCTGGACGTGCTGGCCGCCGAGGGCGCCCCGGAGAAGGTCATCTTCCACTGTTTCTCCGGTGGCGCCGATCTGGCCCGGACCTGCGCCGATGCCGGGTTCTGGATGTCCTTTGCCGGTCCGGTGAGCTTCCGGAACGCGCCGGACCTGCACGAGGCGGCCCGGCTGGCCCCGGCCGAGCTCCTGCTCACCGAGACGGATGCGCCGTTCTTGACCCCGCATCCGCATCGGGGGCGGCGCAACGAGCCGTTCGTGTTGCCGTACACCGTGCGTGCGCTGGCGCAGCTCCGGCGCAGTGATCTGGACGGGTTGTGTGAGCAGCTGCAGACCAACGCTGCGGCGGTATTCGGCCTGCAATGATCTCCGTTCGGGTGGGTTCGGTCACGTCTGTCGAGACTCCGTTGCCCGATCGGTGACCTTGTTGTTATCTTTCCGTGACACCACCGGCCAGGGGAACCGTCGGCGGTTCGGGTTTTTCTCGCGTGACGCCGGTTCGACCCGGCGCGCGCACCAGTGCAGTGGGGCGGCGGAGTGATGCCGCGCGCCCGCTGCCCGCCCCGGCCGCTGGTCCTGACCGGTCCCTGCGACCGCCGGATGGACCTTTTGAGCAAGCACCACGTGCCGGACGACGACTCGCTGGATGCGGCGGCCCATCGATGGTGGCTGGCGGACATCTCCCGCACCGATACCACCGTCGACACTCCGCGGCACCTGTTCTGGGGCGGGACGAACTCGGATGCCGACGACTCACCCACCGTCGATTTCTCCCTGCTGAAGGGCGAGCGGGACGCAGCCGAGCCGGCGGACGAGGCCACCCAGGCGATCGTGCTGGCGTCGGTCATCCCGCTGCGGCCCGAAACGCAGGAGCTCGCAGACGACCTGCCGGCCGCCGGCTCGCCCACGGAGGTGCCGGCCCCACGAGGCGGTCGCCGGTTGCGGCGGCCGGTGCTGGTCGGCGCGGCCGCTCTGGCCTGTGTGCTCACCGTGCTGGCCGGCACCAGCAGCGCGCAGAGCAAGCACGTGGCCCTGGTCGTCGATGGGCAGACCCGGTACGTGGACACCCGCGCGGACACGGTGACCGCGGTGCTGGCCTCGGCTGGGGTGAATGTCGGCGCTCACGACACCCTGGCTCCGGCCGGGTCGGCGGCGATCTCGGACGGCTCGACCATCGTGCTGAACCACGGTCAGCAACTGACCGTGAATGTCGGTGGCCAAGCGGAGCAGATCTGGACGACCACGACCAAGGCCGCCGCAATCGAGCAGGCCGCCGCCCAGGTGGCCCGACCCGCTCCCGCTGCTGCCGCCACCGCGACCGCCGCACCGCCTGTCGTTTCCACGGAGGCGCACGTTTCGGCCACCAGCCGTCCCAGCGCCAAGGTGTCCACCTCGGCCACCGCCGGGCAGTCCGTCGTCGTCGCGCCCGCCGTGAAGGCGAAGACGCCGACGGTCGTCACCGCACCGTCCACGCAGAAAGCCACGACCCCGCCCAAGGCCAAGGCCACCGTGACCTCGAGTGCGTCTGCCGCCGGCAGCGGCACCACGGCGGCGAACGCCGTGCTGGGGACCGTGACCATCACCGACCCCAACCGTCAGACGGCCAACGCTCAAGCCATCTACGAATTCTTTCGCGACAACGGGGCGACCGCGGCTGGTGCCGCCGGTATCACCGGCAACTTCATCGACGAGTCCAGTACCAGTCCGACCGCCGTGAATGGCGCCGGCTTCTACGGCATCGAGCAATGGGGCGGCAGCCGGTGGGACGGGCCCGACAGTTTGAACGCCTTCGCCGCCGATCACGGCACCAGCTGGGACGATTTGCACACTCAACTGGAGTTCTCGCTGTTCGAGCTGGGCCTGACCACCTGGACGGACAAGAGCGGAACCACGCATACAGCGCCCTCCTGGGTGACCCCCGGGGGCGCCGTCATCACCGATGTCTCGATCACCGATCCCCAGGCCGCCGCGCTGAGATTCGAAGAAGCGGCCGAAGGGTGTGAGCCCGCCGATTCGTGCGGTCTCGATGTCCGCCAACTGGCGGCGCAAGAGGTCTACGACGCGCTCAAGGGCTATGTTCCGACCGGACCGCACGCGGGACCAGCGAAGTCATAGCGCCGCGTCCAGCCAGGGAGTCGGCCGCGCTCGGGTGGGTTCGGTCACGAATGCCGAGACACCGTTGCCTCATCGGTAACCTTTTTGTTATCGTTTCGTGACACCACCGGCCAGGGGAACCGCCGGCGGTTCGGGTTTTCCTCGCGCGACGCCGGTTCGACCGGGGCGCGCACCAGTGCAGTGGGGCGGCGGAGTGATGCCGCGCCCGCTGCTTACCCCGGCCGCTGGTCCTGACCGGTTCCTGCGACGTTCGGACGACCCTTTTGAGCAAGCACCACGTCCCCGATGACGAGACGCTGAATCCCGCCACCCATCAGTCCTGGTTGGCCGACATCTCCCGCGTCGACACCACCATCGACACCCCGCGGCACCTGTTCTGGGGCGGGATCGACCCCGTTGCCGATGACTCGCCCACGGTCGACTTCACCCTGCTGACCCGGGAGCGGGACGAGCCCGAACTGGGCGACCAAGCGACCCAAGCGGTCGAACTGGCCACGATTCTCCCGTTGCGACCCCAGGCCGGAGGGACATCGGCTTCGGGCGATGTGCCGGTCGAGGCGCTGTCGGCGACCGGCACCGAGGGCGCTGAGGCCGACGTACTGCCGGGCCAGTCCGGCCGACGCCGGAAGGTACGACGGCCGGTGCTGGTGGGCGCGGCCGCTCTGGCCTGCGTGCTCACGGTGCTGATCGGTACCAGCAGCGCGCAGAGCAAGCATGTGGCCCTGGTCGTCGACGGGCAGACCCGCTACGTGGACACCCGCGCGGACACGGTGACCGCGGTGCTGGCCTCTGCCGGGCTCAATGTCGGCGCTCACGACACCCTGGCTCCGGCCGGGTCGGCGGCGATCTCGGACGGCTCGACCATCGTGCTGAACCACGGTCGGCAACCGACCGCCCCCGTCGGCGGACACGCCGAGCAGACCACGACCACGACCACGACCGCGGCGGACGCGGTGGCGCCGCAGGCCCAGGCGGCAGCACCCGTCGGCGGCAGCGCCACGGCCGTCGCCGCGGTAGCGGCCCCGGCCCGGTACTCGGTATCGGTCGGCGTCGGTGGCGCCACTGCGATCACCACCTCGACCAGCGCCACCACGGTGCAGGCCCTGTTGGCCGAACGCAAGATCACCGTCGGACCGTTGGACGTGCTCCGGCCGGGTCTGGCGACCGCCATCAAGGCGGGCGAGAGGATCACCATCGACCGAGTGGCGGTGACCAAGGCCACGGCCGTCGCCGCCCTCGGGCAGCCGGCCGACACCAAGGTCCAGGACGCCTCGATGGATCAGGGCACCACCACCATCGCGCAGCAGGGAAACCAGGGCGCCCAGCTGGTGACCTACCAGGTCACCACTCGGAACGGGGTCGCCGTGGCCAAGAAGGAGGTCTCCCGGATCACCACCAAGGCCGCGCAGCCGACCGTCATCCACGTCGGCACCAAGGCCCCGGACCCGGGCAGCCAGGGCGACGCAGCGATTGCGGCGGCCAAGTTCACCTATGACGGTGACGAAGTCCTCACCCACGACACCACGTTCGGGGTGAACTGGGACGGGCTGGCCAACTGCGAGTCCACCCACAACCCGAAAGCGGTCAACGCCAACCCGTCGGCCGGGCTGCCCACCTATGGGTTGTTCCAATTCGACATTCCGACCTGGGAGTCGGTGGGCGGTTCCGGCAATCCGATGGACGCCTCGCCGTCGGAGCAGCTGATGCGGGCCAAGCTGCTCTACCAGCAGCGTGGCCTCGAGCCCTGGGCCTGCGCGTACGCCGCACAGTGAATGCGCGCCGCCGTGTCCCACCCGGGAGGCGGCGTCGCGAGTTCGTGTGAGGATGATCGGGTGAGCCAGGAGGGGAGTACGCGGCCGCGCGGATTGCTCGGCGCGGCCGAGATCCGGCGCGTGGCTGCCGATCTCGACCTGCGCCCGACCAAGACGCTGGGCCAGAACTTTGTCCACGACGCCAACACGGTGCGCCGGATCGTGGCCGCCGCCGACCTCGAACCCCACGAGCACGTGCTCGAAGTCGGCCCGGGCCTGGGCTCGCTCACCCTGGCGCTGCTGGAGACCGGCCGCCCGGTCACCGCGGTGGAGATCGATCCGCGCCTGGCCGACCGGCTGCCGACCACCGTGACCGAGCACCTCGGCCAGGTGCCGCTGACGGTGATCACCGCCGACGCCTTGCACATCAGCGCCGCCCAGGTCGGGGAGCCCACCGCGCTGGTGGCCAACCTCCCCTACAACGTGGCCGTGCCGGTGCTGCTGGAGCTCATGGCGCAGGTGCCCACGCTGCGATCGGCGTTGGTGCTGGTCCAGGCCGAGGTGGCGGATCGGCTCGCCGCCGGGCCGGGCTCCAAGACCTACGGCTCGCCCAGTGTGAAGGCGGCCTGGTACGGACCCACCCGCCGGGCCGGCGCGGTGCCCCGGTCGGTGTTCTGGCCGGTGCCCGGAGTGGACTCAGCCCTGGTCGCCCTGCGCCGCGGGGCGCCGCGCGAGGCCGACCGGAACGCGGTGTTCGCGGTGGTCGATGCCGCTTTCGCGCAGCGGCGCAAGACGTTGCGAGCCGCGCTGGCCGGTTGGGCCGGCTCCGCCGATGCGGCGGAAAGGGTGCTCCGGGCGGCGGGCGTCGACCCGTCGGCGCGGGGCGAAACGCTTGACGTGGACGCCTTCATGGCCATTGCGGCCGCCCGCGACGCGGTGGACGGGGCCGCGCCGTGACCCGACTGCGCTCAGTCTCCACGTCGGTCCGGGTCCGGGTGCCGTCGAAGATCAACTTGTACCTGGCCTGCGGCGACATCCGGCGCGATGGTTACCACGAGCTGGTCACCGTGTTCTCCTCGGTCGACCTGTGCGACGAGGTGGTGATCGCTCCGGCGCCGCGTCAGGTGGTGACCACCACCGGAGCGGGCGCGGCTCTTGTCCCGGGTGCGGCCAAGAACCTGGCCTCCGCGGCGGCCCGGCTGCTGGCCAAACGGACCAAGTCCGGCGGACCGGTGGCCATCGAGATCAACAAACAGATCCCGGTGGCCGGGGGCATGGCCGGCGGCAGCGCGGACGCTGCCGCCACCCTGGTCGGCTGCGCGGCGCTCTGGGGTCTGGACCTGACCCGTCATCAACTCGCCGACCTGGCCGTCGAGCTCGGCGCCGACGTTCCTTTCCTGCTGACCGGCGGAACCGCGATCGGCACCGGGCGGGGCGATCGGTTGTCCCCGGTGCTCACCCGGATCCGGTTGCACTGGGTGCTCGCCTTTTCCTCCACCGGCCTGTCCACCCCCGACGTGTTCGCGGAGCTGGACCGGTTGCGCGAGCCGGCGAATCCGAATGGTCCGCCGCCGCGGGTAGGGGACGTGCAGGACACCCTGGCCGCGCTCGGCTCCGGGGATCCGGCCCAGGTCGCGGCCGCGCTGGCCAACGATCTGCAGCCGGCGGCGCTGTCGCTGAGGCCTGACCTGCGGCGCACGCTACGGGCCGGGTTGGCGGCCGGAGCACTCGGCGGTGTGGTGTCCGGCTCGGGCCCGACCGTCGCGCTGCTGTGCGCGGACGCGGAGGCGGCGGCCGACGTCGCGGCCGAAATGGCCGGCAGTGGCACGGTGCGATCGGTGCGCATCGCCGGTGGCCCCGTGCCCGGGGCGCGGGTCGTGGACTGATGGCCGCCAACCTGGTCAACCTGGAGAGCGTGTCGGCGCGTCGCGGCGTCCGGATGGTGCTGGACGGGGTGTCGCTGGGTGTGCAGACCGGCGACCGGGTCGGCGTGCTCGGCCTGAACGGGTCGGGCAAGACCACCCTGGTGTCGGTGCTGGCCGGAATCCTCGATCCCGACGCCGGCCGGGTGTCGCAGAGCCGCGGGGTCCGGATCGCGCTGGTCGGGCAGTCCGGAGAGCTGCCGCCGGGCGCGACCGTCGCGGACGTCGTCCTGGCCGGCTTCTCCGGCGGCGACCACACCTGGGCCTCCGACGCCGGGGTGCGGGCCGTGCTGGCCGGTCTCGGATTGCCCCGGATCGGATTGGACACCTCGGTCGACCAACTCTCCGGTGGAGAGCGGCGCCGGGTCTCGCTGGGCGCCGCGCTGGTCTCCGACGCGGATCTGCTCATCCTGGACGAGCCGACCAACCACCTCGATCTGGACGGCATCGCCTATCTGGCCGAGCACCTACTGGAACGCAGGGGCGCCGTGGTCGCCGTGACCCACGACCGCTGGTTCCTCGATCAGGTGGCTCAGACCACCTGGGAAGTCGTCGACGGCACCGTGCACATCCGCGAAGGCGGTTACAGCGACTGGGTGTTCGCCCGAGCCGAGCGGCTGCGGCTGGACCGGTCAGCCGAGGAACGACGCCGCAACCTGGCCCGCAAGGAACTCGCCTGGCTCCGTCGCGGGCCGCCCGCCCGCAGCTCCAAGCCCAGGTACCGGATCGCCGCGGCCGAGGCGCTCATCGCCGATGTGCCCGAGCTCCGCGACCCGGTGGAGCTGCACTCCTTCGCCCGCCGCCGGATCGGCAAGGACGTGCTCGACCTGGAGGACGTCAGCGTGGCCCTGCCCGACGGGCGAGGCCTGCTGGACGACGTAACCTGGCGGATCGGGCCCGGCGACCGGGTCGGCATCGTCGGCGCCAACGGGTCGGGCAAATCGACGCTGCTGCGGACCGCACTCGGGCTGCGCCCGCCCGACGCCGGTCGGGTCAAGATCGGCAGCACCGTTCGGGTCGGGTACCTCAGTCAGGAATCGGCCGAGTTGCCCGCCGACCTTCGCCTGCTGGAGGCGGTGTCGGAGATTGCCGGCACGGTGAACCTGGGCGGCAAGGACCTGACCGCGGGCCAGCTGGCGGAGCGGTTCGGCTTCACCACCGAGCAGCAGTGGACCCGGGTGGCCGAGTTGTCCGGCGGCGAGCGACGCCGGCTGCAGATGCTGCGCATTCTGATGGCCGAGCCGAACCTGCTGGTGCTCGACGAACCCACCAACGACCTGGACACCGACACCCTGTCCGCGCTCGAGGACCTGCTCGACTCCTGGCCGGGCACCCTGCTGGTGGTCAGCCACGACCGCTACCTGCTCGAGCGCGTCACCGACACCATCGTCGGGCTGTTCGGCGACGGCGGCATCACTGGCCTGCCCGGCGGCGTGGAGGAGTATTTCCGCCGCCGACCACTGCCGGTCGACCCCCCGCCGGCGCCGGTCAACGTCCCGTCGGTAGGTCAAGCCGCGGGTCCGTCGGCGGGCCAGTCGCGGGAGTTGCGCAAGGAGCTGCAGCGCCTGGAGAAACGGCTGGAGTCGTTGGCGCGCAAGGAGTCCGACCTACACGACCGACTGGGCAAGGTCGGCGCCGACTACGCCGCCGCCGCCGACCTGGACAACCAGCTCAAGGCCACCCACGCCGAGCGGGAGACGGTCGAGGAGCAGTGGATGTCCGCTGCGGAGGCGCTGGAATCGGCCTGACCCGCCGACCCGCCCATCGGGTCAGGTGCCCAGGAAGTCGAGAATGTGCCCGGCGAAGTCACCGGGGTTGCTCGCGTGCGGCCGGGTGCCGCCGGCGGTCGTATTGCGGACCGCGCCGGGGATCGCGGAGGCGAGGAGGTCGAGCAAGGCCCGATCACCCCGGTCGCGGTCGGCGCAGCCCAGGACCAGGGTGGGGCCGGCGATGCGACTCAGCTGCTCCCACCAGAGCGGGTCGGCCTGGGCGAGTTGATCGAGGATGCCCCGGGCCCGGGACAAGCCCTGCAGGTTCTGCTTGAGCTTGCCGCGGCGCAGCGTGGTCAGGGCCCCGCTCACGGCCATCGAGGCCGGCATGCGGGAGCTGGCCGCCGGACCCGAGCGGGGCGGGATGATCGGATCGGCCACGACCAGGTGCCCGACCTCGGCCGGCCGGGCGGCCGCGATGGACAGGGCCAGGTAGCCCCCGAAACCGTGCCCGACCAGGTCCATCGGTTCCTCGGAGAGCTGCGGCAGGGCCTGAAGCAGGTGATCACGAATGGCGCAGACGTCGGATCCGGCCACCGGATCCGAATGGCCCGACCCGGGCAGATCAACGGCCACCAGCTCCCGGTGGCCCTGCACGATCGAGGTCGTCAGACCGTCGAAGGCTGCGGCCGAGGCGCCCAGGTCATGCAGGAAGAGAATGGGCCGCCCGGACCCGTTGGCAAAGACGCGCAGTTCCCGGCCGTCGATGAGCAGATCGTGGACGGCAGAAAACATCGGGACTCCTCTGTCCGCGGGTGTGCGGACCCCGAGATCTCCGCGTGGCGATGGTACGTCGGGCCTCAGTGCGCGGCGACCTTACGCAACCCCGGATCGCCGTCGTCGACGTGATAGTCGCCGGCCGTGGTCCGATCGGGGGCGGGCCGGTAGTGGGTGGCCCGGAGCACGAGCGTCACGATGACCGCCACCACCAGGTTGGCCACCAGGGCGACGATGCCCACGTAGATTCCGGTGGCGGAGGTGCCGAACGGGTGCCAGCCGAAGATCGACAACTTGCCCAGGGCCAGCGCGGAGCCGCCGAAGTGGGCCCGGCCGGTGCTCGGGTTCGGAATCGTCCAGAGCAGGTACAGACCCCAGGCCATCCCGACCACCCAGCCGGCGATCACGGCGGGCCCGTGCAGCCAGCGGGTGTACAGCGCGATGGCCACCGCGGGCAGCGTCTGCAGGATGATCACGCCGCCGATCAGCTGCAGGTCGATGGAGAACTGCGGGTTGATGAAGAAAATGAATGCGACGGCGCCGAACTTGACCACCAGGGACGCCCACTTCGCCTGCCGTGCTTCCTGCTTCGGTGTGGCGTCCTTGGCGATGTACTCCTTGTAGATGTTCCGGGTCCACAGGTTGGCGGCCGCGATGGACATGATGGCCGCCGGCACCAACGCCCCGATGCCGATCGCAGCGAACGCGACACCGGCGAACCAGTGCGGGAACTGGCCGTCGAACAGGGCCGGCACCAACGTGTTCGTGTCCGCCTTATGAGTCGAATTGTTGAACACCGGCTTGGTGCCGGCGGCGATGGCGACATAACCGAGCAGAGCCAAGAGGCCCAGCAGGAAGGAGTAGGCCGGCAGCGCGATCATGTTCTTCTTGATCGTGTCCCGGCTCTTGGAGGCCAGGATGCCGGTGGCCGAGTGCGGGTAGAGGAACAGGGCCAGGGCCGATCCCAGGGCCAGGGTGGCGTACTGCAGCTGGTTGGCGTGGGTGAGGAAGATGCTGCCGGCCGGCTTGCCGGTGGTGGGGCTGGGCGTGGTCAGTTTGGCCTGGGCCACGTCGAAGATGTGCGACCAGCCGCCCAGCTTGCTGGGCAGGTAGAACACCGCGACCAGGATGACGATGTAGATGAGCCCGTCCTTGACAAAGGCGATCAGCGCCGGCGCCCGCAGTCCGGACTGGTAGGTGTAGAGCGCCAGGACCAGGAAGGCGATGAAGATCGGCAGATGGCCCGCGAACCCGGAACCGTTGATGCCCATGGTCCGCAGCACTGATTCCAGGCCGACCAACTGCAGGGCGATATAGGGCATGGTGGCGACGATCCCGGTAATGGCCACGAGCAGAGCCAGGGTCGAGCTGGAATAGCGGTTCCGGACGAAATCCGCCGGAGTCACATATCCATGGGCCCGCGACACCGACCACAGCCGGAGCACGGGCAGGAAGACGATCGGGTAGAGCACGACGGTGTAGGGCAGCGCGTAGAAGCCGAGCGCGCCCGCGCCGTAGACCAAGGCCGGCACCGCGATGAAGGTGTACGCGGTGTACAGGTCGCCGCCGACCAGGAACCAGGTGATCCAGGCGCCGAACTTGCGGCCGCCCAGGCCCCATTCGTCCAGGTGGTCCATGGTGTCGCCGGCCTTCCACCGGCTGGCCAGGAACCCCATCACCGCCACCCCGACGAACAGGACGATGAAGACGATGAGCTCCACGACTTGACCGCTGGTCATCGCAGTTCACCCTCGTCCGGCTCGACAGGTGGTCCGGGTGGCTCGCTCGGACCACCCAGGCGCCGAGTGGCGACGAACACGATGCCCACGCAGGCCACACCGACGAACACGAAGACGAACTGGAACCAGTAGAAGAACGGCATGCCGAACAGCCGCGGCTTGTCCTTGTTGTACAGCGCCGTGATCAGCATCAGCAGTGGCACCAGCAACAGGAAATTCCAGGCACTGAACCTGATCCCGCTGCCGTGCTCGCTGTCGGCGTCGTGCCTGGTGGCCATCGTGAGCTACCTCCATCGCCGCCCCATCGCGGCCCCGACTTGACCGGAGATTTACGTCAGTGGAACTGTAGATCTTCCTGGGGCTGGTGGGACCGGTGGGACTCGATCCTTTTCCTGACAATCCGGACTACCGTGCACCGGTGAGCGACTTTCTGGACGGGTTGGTCCGGGCGGCGGCCGGACCCGGGGGGATGACCACCGGCGAACCGGGTCCCGCGGTGCGGACGTCGTGGGCCGACCTGCACCGTCAGGCGCGCGGGGCCGCAGCCGTGTTGGCGGCGTCCGGCGTTCGATCCGGGGATGCCGTGGCCATCCTGGCCGCCGCCCCGGCCCAGGTCGCGCTGGCCGCGCAGGGTGCCTGGCTGGCCGGCGGTTCGGTGACCATGCTGCACCAGCCGACCGCCCGGACCCGGCCCGAGCACTACGCCCGCGAGACCTTGACCGTCCTGCGGGTGATTTCCGCGCGCATCGTGATCCTCGGCGCGCCGTTCGACGAGCTGCGCGACCAGCTCGCCATTCAGGGCATCGCCACCGTGACCTGCCAGGAGCTGCGGTCTGCCGGAGCGGTGGATCCGGTGGCCCGGTCGGCGCAGGATCCGGCCCTGCTCCAGCTGACCTCGGGCTCCACCGCGACCCCGAAGGCGGTCAAGATCACCCACGGCAACCTGTGGGCCAACCTGGAAGCGATGTGCGAGGCCGGGGATCTGCGCGCCGGTCGGGACGTGATGGTCAGCTGGCTGCCGCTGTTCCACGACATGGGCATGGTCGGCTTCGTGACCATGCCCATGAGTCGTGGCCTGGACACGGTCCTGGTCACACCAACCGATTTCGTCCGTCGGCCGCTGCTGTGGCCGGAGCTGATCAGCCGGTACCGGGGCACGGCGACGGCGGCGCCGAATTTCGCCTATGCGCTGACCGCGCGGGTTTTGGCCCGGGCCGAGGAAGCGCTGGACCTGTCCAGCATGCGGTTCCTGCTCAACGGGGCGGAGCCGATTGATATCTCAGCCGTGGAGTCCTTCCTGGCGGCAGGGGAGCGGTTCGGGCTGTCCCCGGTTTCGATGGTCTGCGCCTACGGGCTGGCCGAGGCGTCGCTCGGGGTGTCGTTCCACCCCTGGGGTACGCCGGTACGCGTCGACACCGTGGACGCGTCCGCCCTCGAATCCGACCGGATCGCCCGGCCGGCCGCCGACGGGCGCGCCTTCGCTGTCCTGGGCCCACCATTGCCCGGCATCGAGGTCCGAGTGGTCGATGCCGACGGATCGACCCGTGGCGATAGGGAGGTCGGCGTGTTGCAACTGCGGGGAACGTCGATCACCTCGACCTACCTGACCGTGGATGGGCCGATCTCGACCCGCACCGCCGACGGCTGGCTGGACACCGGCGACCTGGGCTACCTGATCGACGGCGCGATCGTGGTGTGCGGTCGGATCAAGGACGTGATCATCATGGGCGGCCGCAACATCTTGCCCACGGACATCGAGCGGGCCGCCGAGGCCGTACCGGGAGTTCGGGCCGGCAATGCCGTCGCCGTGCCGTCGACGGCGTCAGGCGGCCGGGAGAGCTACGCCGTCCTGGTCGAGTCCCGCTCGGACGACGGTGATCTGGCCGACGCGGTGCGCTCCGCCGTGACCGCGGCGGTCGGCGCCCGGCCCGCGCAGGTCCGGGTGCTGCCGCCCGGCACCCTGCCCAAGACCCCCTCGGGCAAGCTGCAGCGGACGGCCGCCCGGGCGCTGCTTTCTACAGGGTGACGACCGCGTTCTCGCCGCCCTCGTAGGGCTTACCGGTGACCTTGGCCTTGACGAAGCTCATGATGGAGGAGATCCGGCCGCCCGGGGTGTCCCAGTACTCGGCCTTGGCCCCGTCCACCTTGATGAGCACGGTGTTCGGGTCGTCCTTGCCGTTGGGCAGCCAGGCCTCGACCCACTGGTTCCACAGCTCGGCGATCTTGGCCCGGTCGTCGACGACGGCGGCCTGACCGGAGAGAGAGATCCAGGTCGAGCCGTCGGACAGGCTGACCCCCACGTTCGGGTCGACGACGATCTGGGCGGCCAACTCGGAGTCCTTCTCGGCGAAGAACCACACGTCGCCGTCGAACTCCACCAGCTGCACACCCATGGGCCGGCTGACCAGGCGCTTGTCGTGGTCCACGGTGGTCAGCATGCACACGTGGATGTCCTTGGCCAGCTTGGCCAGTTCGGCTGCGGTGCCGACTTCGGGCGCGTTCTTCTTCTCGGTCATGCACGCTCTGTTCCCAGCTCGGGACCGGTCAATGCAACTGGTTCTGGGTGGCGGTCAGCCCGTGGCCGATCAGTGATTCCACGGCGTCGGCGCCGACCTCCAGATCCAGTTCGAGCTCTGCCCGCTCGTGCGCCGGGAAGTTCTGCAGCACGAAGTCGGCGGGGTCCATCCGGCCCGGCGGGCGCCCGACGCCGACCCGGACCCGCAGGTAATCCTTGGTGCCCAGGCTGGCGCTGATGGAGCGCAGCCCGTTGTGGCCGCCCTCGCCGCCGCCCTGCTTGACCCGGACAGTGTGCGCGGGCAGGTCGAGTTCGTCGTGCACCACGATGAGCTGGTCGGGGCTGACCTTGAAGAACCGGGCCAGTCCCGCCACCGGCGGTCCGGAGAGGTTCATGTACGACCGGGGCACGGCCACGATGATCGACTCGCCGGCCAGCCGGCCGTCGGCGATATCGGCTCCGGCCTTGTGGCTTTTGAACCTGCTGCCGAGCCGATCGGCCAACACCGCGGCCACCATGGCGCCTACGTTGTGCCGGTGCCCCGAGTAGGTCGGGCCGGGGTTCCCCAGCCCGACCACCAGGAACGGCATCAGGACCCTTCGGACTCCTCGCCCGGCTCATCGCGCTCCACGCCCGCCTCGGCCTCGGCCTCAGCGGTCTCGGCGTCCAGTTCCTCGGCCGTCTGGGCCTGCGACACGGCCACGACCAGCGCGTCGGCGTCGGTGACCAGGGTCGCGCCGTCCGGCAGAGTGACTGCGCCGGCCAGGATCTGGGTGCCGGCGGTGGCACCGTCGATGGAGACCTCGATGGTCTCGGGGATGCTCAATGCGTCGACCTCGACGGACAAGGTGTTCGCGTCGATCAGCACCAGTGTGCCCGGCCCGGCCTCGCCGACGACGGTGACCGAGATGTCGACGGTGACCTTCTCGCCGCGCCTGACGATGACCAGGTCGACGTGCTCGTAGTAGTCGCGCAGCGGATGCCGGACGACCGACTTGGCCAGCGCCATCTCGGTCGCGCCGCCCTCGAGCTCCAGGGTGAGCACGGTGTTCGCGCCGCCCTTGATCAGCTGGGTGAACTCGCGGGCCGGCAGGGCCAAGTGCCGCGGGTCGGTGCCGTGGCCGTAGAGAACGGCGGGGATCTTCCCGGCCTGCCGGGTGCGGCGGGCGAATCCTTTGCCGAACTGGGTGCGGGTCTCGGCGGACAGGCGTGCCTCGGACATTGCGTTTGCTCCTCGAAGATTCCGGTGGATGTTCCCGCGGCACCGACACGACGGGATGAGACCCACCGCGTCGAATGCGGCTGGCGCTTGGTCAGCGCCGCCCTCGCCGAGGCAACCGCTCCACCCTACCCGCGGCTCAAGGCAGGGCGCGACAGATGGTCTGGGTGACCCGGTCGGCCATGCCTTCGGTGTCCAGAACGGCTCGTCCGAGGACTTGCCGTGGCAGGAATGAGCGCCAGACCGGGTTCCAGCACAGCAGTGACCGCAGGTCGGCGCGCGGGTCCACGGTCAGGCCGGCTTCGTGTTGGTAGTGGCGCAGGTAGCGGTCGGCGACGTCGGCGGAGAACAGTACGGCCAGGTTGAGCCGGCAGTGGCCGACGTCGACACCGCGGGACCCGGTGCCGGCCATCGGCCAGTCGACGATTCCGGTGAGCCGGCCAGCAGTCCAGAGCACGTTGAAATGCTGATAGTCGCCATGGGCGAACACGTCATCCGCCGGAGTGGCATCGGCGGCGGCCACCGCGTCGCGGCGGAGCCCGGCGTCGGCGATCCAGCCGCGGTCGATGTCGGGGACGAACCAACCCGGGGCCGGGTCGGGCAGGGTCGGCGGCAGCCCGTGGATGGCGGCCTGGGTGCGGGCGAGTTGCGTCAGCCAGGAGTCGAGATCGGCGGGCACCAGATCGACCGCGCCGGACAGCTCGGTCATGAGCAGGCAGCGCACGCCTGCGTCCTGACCGGTCGGGTCGGCGGCCAGCAACCGGGGCGCGGGAATTCCAGTGCCCGCCAGCGCGTCCAGAGCGCGGCCCTCACGGTGCACCAGACCGTCGGTCCAGGCGTCGATATCCGTCCATCGACGCAGCACCGCGCGGTGGATGGCTCCGTTCCCGGCCCGGACCACCAACCGGTCCAGGTCCGCGGTGATTCCGCCGACCAGCGGCTCGACGTCGATCACCGCCGAGTCCGGGCCGTACTCGTTCTGCACCCAGGCCAGGGTTTGCTCGGCCGGTGGCTCACGGGTCACCTGTTGCTCCACGCCCCCGACTTTCGCACCGTGCGCGGCCCGGTCAGACCAGGAGTTCCTTCAGCCGGCCGGTGAAGGCGTCCACGTCGGCCTCGGTGGTGTCGAAGGCACACATCCAGCGGACCTCACCGGTGGCGGGGTTCCAGTCGTAGAACCGGAAATCCTGGCGCAGCTGCTCGGCCACACCCCGGTCCAGGACGGCGAAGACGCCGTTGGCCTGCACCGGTTGGGTGATCGTCACCCCGGGCAGGCCGCCCACCGCGGCCGCGAGCCGAGCGGCCATGGCGTTGGCGTGACGGGCCGAGGTCAGCCACAGGTCACCCTCGAGCAACGCGATCAGCTGGGCCGACACGAACCGCATCTTCGACGAAAGCTGCATGTTCATCTTGCGAAGGAAAGGCAGCGCCGCGACCGCCGTCGGTGAGTCGAGGACGACCACGGCCTCGCCGTACAGCAATCCGTTCTTGGTCCCGCCGAAGGACAGCACGTCCACCCCGACCTCGGAGGTGAAGGCCCGCAGCGGCAGGTCCAGGGTGGCGGCGGCGTTGGCGATCCGAGCCCCGTCCATGTGCAGAGCCATCCCCATCGGATGGATGTGATCGGAGATGGCCTTGACCTCGGACGGGGTGTAACAGGTGCCCAGCTCGGAGGTCTGGGTGATGGACACGGCCAGCGGCTGGGCGCGGTGCTCATCGCCCCAGCCCCAGGCGTGCCGGTCGATCAGCTCCGGCGTGAGTTTGCCGTCCGGGGTGGGCACGGTGAGCAGCTTGAGGCCACCGATCCGCTCCGGAGCCCCGTTCTCGTCGGTGTTGATGTGCGCGGTCTCGGCGCAGATCACCGCGCCCCAGCGGGGGAGCAGGGCCTGCAGTCCGGTGACATTCGCGCCCGTGCCGTTGAACACCGGGAACGTCGTGCCGGACCCGAAGTGGGAGGTCATGACCTCCTGAAGCCGGGCCGTGTACGCGTCCTCGCCGTAAGCGATTTGGTGCCCACCATTGGCGTCGGCCAAGGCGGCCAGCACTTCCGGATGGGCCCCGGCGTAGTTGTCGGAGGCAAAGCTGCGGCGGTCGGGGTCGTGGAGAACGGTCACTTGGTCAGTCTTCCGTAGCGGACGCCCCGGTGATGCCCACGGTCGCCTCCAGCACCGGAGTGAGCTTGCGCCGCAACGCTTCGTAGAACATCGAGAGCGGGAACTCGTCGTCCCGGACGGCGTCGGTGAGCCCGCGCAACGGTCCGTCCAGCGGCAGATCGCCGGTGGCCCAGGCCGAGGCCGGGTGCGGCGTCAGGGTGCTGGAGATCAGTCGGTAGGCGGCCAGCCAGTGGGCGATCTTGGGGCGGTCGATGGAGCGCCAGTACAGATCGTCGATGGCCTCGCCCAGTTCCAGCACCGCGAGAACGACACCGTCCCACTCGATGGACAACCGGTTGTCGGTCCAGTTCAGCACCCGCCGCTGGTGCAGCCAGGCGAAAAGCAGCTGCCCGCCCAGACCGTCGTAGTTGCGCACCCGGTTCCCGGAGATGGCAAAGCGGAAGATCCGGTCGAACAGGATCGCGTCCTGCACGTCCTGGGCCCGGCTGACGCCCTCGCCGGCCAGCTGCACCGCCTCCCGGAAGGCGGTCAGGTCGCAGCGCAACTCCTCCAGTGAATACAGGAAGTAGGGCATCCGCTGCTTGATCATGAACGGGTCGAACGGCAGGTCCCCGTGCATGTGGGTGCGGTCGTGGATCAGGTCCCAGAGCACGAAGGTCTCCTCCGTCCGGGCCTGGTCGGTCAGCAGCGACGCCACCCGTTCCGGGAGGTCGAGGCCGGTCAGTTCGGCTGTTGCGGAAACGACTCGCCGGAACCGGGCCGCCTCGCGGTCGGCGAAGATGGCCCCCCAGCTGAACCGGGTGGCCTGCGGCTGAGCGCACACGGTCTCAGGGAAGAGCACCGCCGAATGCGATTGGTAGCCGGCGGTGAAGTCGACGAACCGAATCGGCACGAATTGCGGATTGGAGTAGCGGTCCGCCTCCAGCTCGCGCAGGAAGTCGGGCCAGATCACGCTGATCAGCACGGCCTCGAGATGCCGGTCGGGGCTGCCGTTCTGGGTGTACATGGGAAACACCACCAGATGCCCGCGCCGATCGAAGCGCTCGACCTCGGGGTGAAAGGCCTCGAGCGACGCGGTGAAATCAGGGATACCGAAGCCCGTCATTGCCCAGTGGCGCAGGTCCGCGCGCACCTGGGTCAGGTACGCGGCGTCGTGCGGAAACGTCGGCGCCAGCTCGGAGATGGCGGCGACCACCGTCCCGACCAGCGGCTCGGCCTGAACCTTTGCGTCCGCCTCGACCGAGCCGTCGGGCTCCTGGACGCCGGCCAGCTCCGTTGCGGCCGCCTTCAGCCGAGCCCAGGCCGGGTGCAACTGAGCCGCGGTGGCGACATCGCGCGCCAGCAGAACATTCGTCATTCGTGCAGTCTACAGACGACGATGTCTGCGGCCCATAAGCCAAAACACCGGAAATCTTACTGTTCGAACAGCGAAGTGACCGAACCGTCCAGGAAGACCTCGGTGATCGCCTTCGCCAGCAGCGGGGCGATGGAGAGCACGGTGAGCTGCGGGAACCGATGTTCGGCGGGGATGCTCAGGGTGTTGGTGAGGACGACCTCGACCGCGCCGCAGGCCGAGAGCCGCTCCGCGGCCGGATCGGAGAGCACACCGTGGGTGGCGGCCACGATCACTTGAGCCGCCCCCGCCTCCATCACCTGGATCACGGCTTGGGCGATGGTGCCGCCGGTGTCGATCATGTCGTCGACCACGATGCAGGTCCGGCTGGCCACATCGCCGACGACGCGGTTGGCCACCACCTGGTTGGGGCGCAACGGATCCCGGGTCTTGTGGATGAAGGCGATGGGTGCTCCGCCGAGCCGGTTGGCCCACCGTTCGGCGGTCCGCACCCGACCCGAGTCGGGGGAGACGATGGTCAGTTGCTCGCCGCCGTAAGTGGTGCCGATGTACTCGGTGAGCAGCGGCTGGGCCAGCAGATGGTCAACCGGGCCGTCGAAGAAGCCCTGCACCTGGTCGGTGTGCAGGTCCACGGTCATCAGCCGGGAGGCACCGGCGGTCTTGAGCAGGTCGGCGATCAGCCGGGCCGAGATGGGTTCCCGGCCACGATGTTTCTTGTCCTGGCGGGCGTAGGGATAGAACGGCAGCACCACCGTGATCCGCTTGGCGGACGCCCTCTTGAGCGCGTCGATCATGATCAGCGTTTCCATCACCCAGGTGTTGATGGGCGCGCCGCACGATTGCACGATGAACGCGTCGGCGCCGCGGACCGAACGTTCCGGACGCACGAAGATCTCGCCGTTGGCAAAGTCGTAGATCGATTGTGGGGTGAGCTCGACCCCCATCTCCCTGGCCACCTCGTCGGCCAGGTCGGGGTAGCCCCGACCGGCGAAAAGCATGAGGTTCTTGTGCGTCGGGGTGGTGATGCTGGGAATCACGCGGAATCTCCACTGGCAGAATCTCGGCTGGCCTGAGCGGCAGCCCGATCGGCCTTCGAACCGGGTCGCTTCCGGGCGATCCAGCCGGCGATGCTGCGCTGGCGTCCGCGAGCCACGGCCAGATCACCCGGATCCACGTCCTCGACGACGGTCGAACCGGCGGCCACGAAACTCCCGTCGCCAATCGTCACCGGCGCGACCAGCGTGACGTTGGAGCCGATGAAGGCCTGCGCGCCGATCACGGTGCGGTACTTGTGCTCGCCGTCGTAATTGGCGGTGATGGTGCCGGCGCCGACGTTCGCGCCGGCCCCGACGATGGTGTCGCCGACGTAGGACAGGTGCGGCACCTTGGCGCCCGGGCCGATGGTCGAGCCCTTGACCTCTACATACGCGCCGGTCTTGGCGCCGGCCTGCAGCTGGGCGCCTGGTCGGAGGTAGGTGAACGGCCCGACCTGAGCGTTCTCGCCGATGACCGCGCGATCGGCGTGGGAGCGGATGACGGTGGCGCCGTCGGCCACGGTGCAGCCGGACAGTGTGGTGTCCGGCCCGATCCGGCATCCCGTGCCGACCGTGGTGCCGGCTTCCAGGGAGGTGCCCGGGAGCAGCACTGAGTCCGGCCCGACCGTGACGTCGGCGTGCACCCAGGTGGTGGCCGGGTCGCTGACCGTGACCCCGCCCAACTGCAGGGTGCGGATCAGCCGGCCGTTGAGTTCGCGGGCCAGCTCGGCCAGCTGGACCCGGTCGTTGACACCCTGCGTCTGCACCGGGTCGGCGCAGCGCACTCCCTCGACGCGCTGCCCGTCCTGTCGGGCCAGAGCGACCACATCGGGGAGGTACATCTCGCCCGCCGTGTTGGCGGAGGAGAGGCGGGGGAGCGCGCCGGCGAGCACGGCCCCGTCGAAGGCGTACACGCCCGAGTTGATTTCGGTGATCGCCTTCTGGTCGGCATCGGCGTCCTTGTCCTCGACGATCGAGGCCAGCTGACCGTCGGCATCCCGGACGATCCGCCCGTAGCCGCTCGGATCGATGACGTCGGCGGTGAGCACGGTGACCGCGGCGCCCGCACCCTGATGGGCGTTGACCAGCACGCGAAGGGTCTCGGAGGTCAGCAGCGGGGTGTCCCCGTAGGTGACGACCACGGTGCCGGCCGGGGCCGGACCGGAACCGATGGCACAGGCCACCGCGTGGCCGGTGCCGAGTTGCTCCTCCTGCACCACCACGCGGACGGACGGGTGGGCGGCCGCCAGGTAGTCACTCACCTGATCCCGGCCATAGCCGATGACCGCGACCACCTCGCCCGGCTCCAACCCCGCGGCCGCGGCCAGCGCGTGACCGAGCAATGGACGCCCGGCCAGCGGATGCAACACCTTGGGCAGGACCGATCGCATCCGCGTCCCGGCCCCCGCGGCCAGCACGAACACCGAGGTCACGCCGGTGGTGGATGGCCCAGCACTGGACACCTCGACCTCCTTCAACCGGCTCGCTCCGCCGCCAGGATTCGAACCTGAACCATCGGAACCAAAATCCGAGGTGCTGCCGTTACACCACGGCGGAATGGCGGGCGTCATCATCCCACGAGCGGTCATGTGACTCGTGCTTCGTGATCCGCCCGTTCGCGGTCTTCGCTCGGAGGACAAACCCCGGTACCGTTGGCCACGAAGAACGTGCAGCGCCGCGTGCGGTGCCCCCGACCGATCGAGAGACCCCGCCGGTGACACCCACCCAGACCTTGCCCACACCCACGAAGGCCGAGACCTCGGCGGCCAAGCCCGTGATCACCGGCTACCGGCCCGTGGCCGCGCAGATCGCGGTGTACGGCTTCTCCCTGATTCCGCTGCTTGCGGTGTTGGTGGCCGTGCCCTTCGCCTGGGGTTGGGGATTGGGTTGGCGGGACATCGCCATCGGCGCCGTGTTCTACGTCATCTCCGGACTCGGGATCACGGTGGGCTTCCACCGCTACTTCACCCATGGTTCGTACAAGGCCAATCGGGGCCTGAAGATCGGTCTGGCCATCGCGGGCGAGATGGCCGTGCAGGGGCCGGTGATCATCTGGGTGGCCGACCATCGTCGCCACCACGCGTTCTCCGACCGTGAGGGCGATCCGCACTCGCCGTGGCTGTACGGGACCTCGGTGCCGGCCCTCGCGCGCGGGTTCTGGCACGCCCACATGGGCTGGTTGTTCGACCGGGACTCGACCAACCAGGCCCGGTTCGCCCCGGATCTGCTGGCCGACAAGGACATCGTCCGCCAGGACAAGATCTTCTGGGTGTGGACGCTGGTGTCCATCTTCGGACCGGCCGTGGTCGGCGGCGTGATCAGCTGGTCCTGGGCGGGCGCGCTGACCGCCTTTTTCTGGGCCGGCCTGGTCCGGATCGCGCTGCTGCACCACGTCACCTGGTCGGTGAACTCGATCTGTCACATGATCGGCGAGCGGCCGTTCTCGGCTCGGGACAAGTCCGCGAACTTCTGGCCGCTGGCGATCCTGTCGTTCGGCGAGTCCTGGCACAACCTGCACCACGCCGACCCGACCTGTGCCCGGCACGGTGTGCTGCGCGGCCAGATCGACATCTCGGCCCGGGTCATCTGGCTGTTCGGGAAGTTCGGCTGGGCGACCAAGGTCCGCTGGCCCAACCCGACCCGGCTGGCCCGCATCCAGGCCACCGCGGACGAGATGGGCCACTGAGCCAAGGCAGGACCCTGATCCTTCCGTAAGCTGACGTCCGCACCCCTCGTCACACCTTGGCGGGGGGTTGTTGGCGTGCGGTTGGAACGGGAGTCGACGATGGCGCAGGCATGTTTGTCCGGACTGGTGGACGCGGTCCTGGCCGACCCGTTCGTGGCGGACGCGCTGGCCCAGCCGGGGAATCCGACGGTTGTCGTCCCGCCCGGCCTGCGGCCGTTCCTGGCGGCCGGGTTGGCTCGGGAGGGTTCGCCGGTGCTGTTGGTCACGGCGACCGGTCGGGAAATGGAGGTGGCCGCCGCGGCCATCGCCGACCTGATCGGGCCGGACCAGGTG
The DNA here is from genome assembly GCA_965277905.1 of Nakamurella sp. Classification (GTDB taxonomy): domain Bacteria; phylum Actinomycetota; class Actinomycetes; order Mycobacteriales; family Nakamurellaceae; genus Nakamurella. The sequence continues at coordinate 855,859 of CBDIDW010000006.1, read as the reverse complement.
GCCGATTTCCCCTCTTGGGAGACGTTGCCGCACGAACGGCTCTCGCCCCGGGCGGACACGGTCGGACGGCGTCTGGAGACGCTGCGCCGGTTGGCCCACCCGGAAGAGCACCCGGCCGGGTCGCCACGGGTGATCGTCACCACGATTCGCTCGCTGCTCCAGCCGATGGCCCCGGACCTGGGCGAACTCACGCCCGTCCACCTTCGCCTGGGCGACTGGGTGGATCTGCTCGAATTGACCGAACGACTCACCCTGCTCGCCTACACCCGCGTCGACCTGGTCGAGCGGCGGGGCGAGATCGCGGTCCGGGGCGGGATCGTGGACATCTTCCCGCCCACCGACGAGCACCCGGTCCGGGTCGAGTTCTTCGGCGACGAGATCGTCGACTTGCGTCGATTCGCGGTCACCGATCAACGATCGCTCGATTCGGTCACCGAGGTGGTGGCCCCGGCCTGTAGGGAGATCCTGCTCACCGACGCGGTCCGGGACCGGGCCGCGCACCTGTCGGCCGCCGGGACGGGCGATCCGACGCTGGCCGAGATGCTGGGCAAGTTGGCCGCGGGCATCGCGGTCGAGGGCATGGAGGCGCTGATCCCGGTGCTGCTGCCGGGGCGGTTGGTGGTGCTGGTCGACCTGCTGCCGGCGGGCACCAAGGTGGTGCTGGCCGACCCCGAACGCGTCCGCACCCGGGCCGAGGACCTGGTCCGCACGGGCGCCGAGTTCCTGGCCGCGTCCTGGATGACCGCCGCCTCCGGCGGCAAGGCGCCCATCGACCTGGCCGAATCGGCCTATCGCACGTTGGGACAGACCCTCGACCACGCCCGGGACGTCGACCTGCCGATCTGGCGTATCGCCTCCTTCGGTCTTGACAACCCGGCTGGCCCTTCGGTTGAAGCCGTCCCGGTCGGCCCCGCCGGGTATCGCGGGGACATCGCCGCGGCTGCCGCCGACCTGGCTGAACGCGCTCGCTCCGGAGGTTCGACGGTTCTGGTCGTTCCCGGCCACGGCACCGTCACCCGGGCTGTGGAGCGGTTCGCCGAATTCGATCTGGGGGCCGTGGCCGCGCCCGAACCGATGGCGGACGCCCCCAAGCCCGGCTCGGTCACCGTGGCCCGGGGGCAGCTGGAGGACGGTTTCGTGCTGCCGGCCAGCAACCTGTCCGTGCTGACGGAGACCGACCTGACCGGCACCCGCGGCGGGGCCGCCGCGGCGGGCACACCGGCCAAGATGCCCTCCCGGCGACGCAACGCGGTCGACCCGCTGGCACTCAAGCCCGGCGACTACGTCGTGCATTCGCAACACGGCATCGGCAAATACGTGGACATGATCACCCGGACCAGCGGCGGCGCGTCGCGCGAGTATCTGGTCGTCGAGTACGGGGCGAGTAAGCGCAACCAGCCCGGCGACCGGCTGTTCGTGCCCACCGATGCCCTCGACCTGCTCTCCAAATACGTGGGCGGCGAGGTCCCGACCCTGAACAAGCTGGGCGGGGCCGACTGGGCCAAGACCAAGGGTCGGGCCCGCAAGGCGGTGCGGCAGATCGCGGCCAAGCTGGTGCAGCTCTACGCCGCCCGGGCCTCGGCGCCCGGTTTCGCCTTCGCCCCGGACACCCCGTGGCAGCGCGAGTTGGAGGACGCCTTCGCCTTCACCGAGACGCCGGACCAGCAGGCCGCGATCGACGAGGTCAAGGTGGACATGGAAAAACCGGTCCCGATGGACCGGGTCATCTCAGGCGACGTCGGCTACGGCAAGACCGAGATCGCGGTCCGGGCGGCGTTCAAGGCGGTCCAGGACGGCAAGCAGGTGGTGGTCCTGGTCCCCACGACACTGCTTGCCCAGCAACATCTCTCGACCTTCGCCGAGCGGATGGCCGCTTTCCCGGTGACCATTCGGGGATTGTCCCGGTTCACCGACGAAGGCCTGTCGAAAGAGACAATCAAGGGCCTGGCCGACGGCAGCGTGGACATTGTCATCGGCACTCACCGGCTACTGCAGCCGACCATCCGGTACAAGGACCTCGGCCTGGTCGTCGTGGATGAGGAGCAGCGTTTCGGGGTCGAGCACAAGGAGCACATCACCGCGCTCCGCGCTCACGTGGACATGCTGACCATGTCGGCGACGCCGATTCCGCGGACGTTGGAGATGAGCCTGGCCGGCATCCGGGAGATGTCGACCATCCTGACTCCGCCGGAGGAGCGGCATCCGATCTTGACCTACGTGGGCGCCTATGACGACAAGCTGGTGGGCGCGGCCATTCGGCGGGAGTTGCTGCGCGACGGTCAGGTGTTCTTCGTGCACAACCGGGTGGCTGACATCGACAGTGTGGCCGGCCGGATCCGGGAGGCGGTCCCCGAGGCGCGGATCGCGGTGGCCCACGGCCAGATGAACGAGGACCGGTTGGAAAAGGTCATCGACGGGTTCTGGGAACGAACGTTCGATGTGCTCGTGTGCACCACGATCGTGGAGACCGGTCTGGACATCTCCAACGCCAACACCCTGATCGTGGATCACGCCGAGGTGCTGGGGTTGTCCCAGATGCATCAGCTGCGCGGCCGGGTCGGGCGAGGCCGGGAGCGCGGGTACGCCTATTTCCTGTACCCGGCCGAGAAGCCGCTGACCGAGACGGCGCATGACCGGTTGACCACGATCGCCCAGCACTCCGATCTCGGCGCGGGCATGGCCGTGGCCATGAAGGATCTCGAGATCCGTGGCGCCGGCAGCATTCTGGGCGCGGAGCAGAGCGGGCACATCGCCGGCGTCGGGTTCGACCTCTACATCCGCCTGGTCGGCGAGGCGGTCAACGCGTTCAAGAAGGCGGCCGGCACCGCAGCCGGCGAGCCCGAGGAAGAGGAGATTGCCGAGGTCCGCATCGACCTGCCGGTGGACGCGAGCATCCCGCACGACTACGTACCCAGTGAACGGCTACGGCTGGACGCCTACCGCAAGATCGCCGCGGCCACGTCTGATGCTGACCTGGAAGCGGTGCGGACCGAACTGGTCGATCGCTACGGGCCGCTGCCGGATGAGGTGGAGAACCTGCTGGCCGTGGCCGCTTTCCGGCAGCTGGCCCGGGGTGCAGGCCTCACCGAGGTCGTGCTCGGCCCGCAGGGGCTGAAGTTCGGGCCGGTCACCCTGCCCGAGTCGGCCCAGATGCGCTTCGCCCGGGTGCACCCGGGGTCCCGCTACCGGGAGACGGTGCACACCCTGACGCTGCGCCCGCCGACCGACGGGGAGCGCATCGGCGCCGAGCCGATCCGGGGGCGGGAGCTACTCGAGTTCGCGACCAAAGTCATCGGCGAGCTGCCCAGACTGTCGGCCGTCGCCGCAGGTTGAGCGGCAATCAGTATCGACTGCCGCTGCTGTACTGGGACCAGGGCTGACCCCACATCGAGCGGGCTGATGTATGCGGTTCCCCCCCGCTGACCAGCCCGGTCGTCAATCGCGACGCGACCGCTAGACCCACGGCGGTCACCGTGCGTGAGTCCACCGGTGACCTCAGTCAATCACTCGTGTGATCTCGTACCAGGCTTTCACCCGAACGGCCGCAGTGCTACAGTCAGTGTCACTCAACGTCACCAAGGTCGGCGGCGTTAGGGTCTTCACGGGGGAGAGGCGGCGCAATGGTGTCAATCGGTTCACTCCAACTGCGTGGCTCTCCGATGCCAACCACCCGTTCAGCGGAGTTACCGCCGTCACCGCCCTCGCAGGCCAGGCGGATACAGCAACTCCAGGCCCTTTCGCAACAAGTAGGCGGCCAGGCTCGACCCGGGTCCGGTTTGGACCTTCCGGCCATACCCATCACGGTGATGGTTCCTGCGCACAACGAGCAAGATGCGTTGCCAGGGGCCATGGCCTGTCTGGCTGCGCAGACGTTGGCGCCGAGTCGGATCGTGGTCGTCGTCGACAATTGCACCGATGAGACCGCCGAAGTCGCGCTGGCCTGTGGAGCGCAGGTCGTACGGACATTCAACAATCAGGACAAGAAGGCAGGCGCGCTGAATCAGGCGTTGAATCTGCTGGATGCAGATCTAGCGTCCGATGAACTGATCCTGGTCATGGACGCCGATTCAATGATCATCCCGACGTTTCTCGAGACCGCAGTCAGCCATTTACGACGCGACCCACACTTGGGTGCCGTCGGGGGTGTTTTTTACGGCGAGGCCGGGGCCGGTCTTGTCGGTGCGCTTCAACGCAACGAATACGCACGGTATGCACGCGACATCGGCCGACGCAAAGGAAAAGCTCAAGTACTGACGGGCACCGCCAGCGTCTTCCGAATGTCAGTTCTCAGGCGCATTTCTGCGGCTCGCGGTATTACCCTTCCCGGGCGTCCCGGCACCATCTACGATGTCACCGCCCTCACCGAGGACAACGAGATGACCCTGGCCGTCAAGAGCCTGGGCAGCACCGTGCTGTCCCCGCGATCCTGCGCGGTGCTGACCGAGATCATGCCAACCTGGACGGCATTGTGGCACCAGCGCCTGCGATGGCAGCGTGGAGCGCTGGAAAACCTGCGCAGCTACGGCCTCAACCGCACCACCGCCCCGTACGTTGTCCGGCAAGTGGGGATGTATCTCGGGATTTTGGCCGTGGCGCTGTTCATGGCGTTCACGGTCATCACCGTTTCGCTGGGCGTATTTGCGTTGCCGCACGGCTGGTGGCTTATTCTACCGGCCATCTTCATTGCCGAACGGAGTTGGACCGTCCGTCTGCAGGGGTGGAGGTCTTTCGCCATCGCTGCCCCGCTGGTCTTCGAGTTCGGTTACGACCTGTTCCAGCAGGCCGTTTTCATCCGCGCCGCTGTGGACACTGGCTTCAATCACGAGGCCACCTGGCATCACCATGTACCTGTATCGAAATAGGAGAGCATGATGTACGGAAAAATTGGCAGTACCGCGCTGGCCGGCGGAATCCCCGCCGCCGGACTGGCCTACACCGGGCTTCCGGTCCTGAGCGTCGTGGTGGGAGCCACGACTCTGCTGGCCGCTGGTCTCGCCCTACTCCGACTCGCGCCCCGGTCGAGCAAATAGTCTTTCTCGGGCGGACCGCCTGAGACCCATCGAGCGTCAGGCGCGGTGTTCGACGTCACCCTCTGCATCATTCGTTGTCGAGTCCGGTCTGAACGTCTCCCTCGTCAATACCTTGATCGGGCCCGCAGTCGTACTCGGTTTGTCCAGGGCATTGGTTCGTGGCCTGGTAGGGCAAGGCCGGCAGTGGGGTAGATCTACCTTCTGCACCCGACGACCGACAAGGCGTGTCGACGTCGAAGCGGCACCCGACGGTTGGCCAGTACTGCTCAGCGTTCCGACCTGGGCAGTGCATGGCCACGGCAATGCAGGGCCCGGAGTTCCGCGGCGTTCGGCAGCATCTGCGAAGCAGAAGCCGGCCGCAGCCTGCGATGTCTACATAGGATCGCCCCCGCGACCGTGTCCGACTCCGACCTGCAAGCGGTGCGGACCGAGTTCATCGACCGCGTCATGAGAGTCTGCGCGACGACGGAAAAGCTGCTGACCGTGGTCCCGCTACCGGCGGGCCGTCAATCTTCAAACCCTCTTACCCATCGACGGATGCGCATCGGCGCAAGGCGGATCGGAGCGCGAGCTCGAAAGGCGAGGGAGTGACCCGGACTCACCGCCCGGTCGGGCCGAGCGGGCAGCTCAATGCGTGCCGCGCCGGCGCCACCGGACGGTTCCGAACAAGATCAGGGCGAGTCCGACGACCACGATCGCGACCCCCACCCCGACTGTCAGGTCCAAGTTCATGCCGGAACCGGTGTACGCCAAGTCAGATGGCGACAGCGGGTCGGTCGCTGAGGTCACGGAGCTGACGGTTGTCGTGACGACGGTAGCGGGGGTCGTCACCGGCGGCGCCGGGTACGGGGCCGGAGCCGCCATCACGTTTGTTGCGGCGATCAGAAACAGGAAGCCGATCAAGCCCAGCAGGGCGGACATGCGTTTCACGAGTTGCGCCTTTCTCGGTGAGTAACGCCCCACCCGACGCAGAGCCTTCACCACCATATTAGGCTGTTCATCACCCCTTCAGCGCACAGCAGCCCCAAAATTCATTACTAAGAGTGAACCTCGTGGGTAGTCATGGGCCGGATGGGAGCAAGTCGGTCTCAGCAGGATCGAATGGGTACTGCGCCGGTGACGCTCAGTGGCTTGGCCAGCGGAGTGCGATCGACCTGCCCGTCCGGCGCAAGACCGAGCTGTCCACCCGAGAAGGTCACGGATGCGGTGATGTCGGCCGACTTCCCCGCATCGAGCGGCACCGTGAGCTCGATGACCTCGCGACCGGTGTCGCTGCCCGTCAGGGTGGCGGTCTGTTTACCAGAAACGCGAACGTCGCCGATGGTCCCGCCTGTAGGGGCGACAAGCAGCACATTGGTGGTGAGGGGCTGGACCGCGTTGCCCAGGTAACCGCGCACGTACTCCGGCAGTTCACCCGGTGGGGGCATGTAGCTCAGGTGCACGATCAAATTCTGACTGGGGCGACCAGATATGCAGGTGCTGTTGACGGTCGAAATCTCCCCGCCGAGGTAGTAGCCCAGCTTCGCACCCGTGCCGTCGTTGAGGTAAACGCCGACCCGGGGTGGCGTGGCCTGGGTAGGGCGCAACGACCCGGCCATGTCGGTGGTCAACAGGTCATCCTGCTCAGAGGAATGATCGCTCCAGACCAGTAACCGTCGTTCCCCGGCAGCACGGCGAAACGCATCAAGGGTGGTGGACCCACTGACGCTGCCGCTGGTCACGACAGAGAAGGCCTTGCTCGTAGCTGCGCTCAGGAATGCGTCGCGGGCCTGGTCCTGGGCATCGGTCGGGTACTTCACATAGACCTGGGCCAGCAAGACATCCATGATGTCATCCGAGTCGATGCTCAGGCCGTTGCCGATCGACAGGGCCGGCTGCCCGGCCAGCAGGTAGGAAAGCACGACCGGGTCCACTGCGATCACCCCATCCACTGACTTCCCTGTCTGGATCAAATACATCCGAGCGAATAATGCGGCGGCGCTCGGGAAGTCCGGCGTGAAATTCACATCGGTGGAGTAAGTGCCGATCCGATCCGTGTAGAGGGCCACCTGGTTGGGATCCAGACCGCCCAGAGGGGGCTGGAACGGGCCGATCGTTCGACTGCTGGCACCCTGTCCCGCTATGTGCAGGTGCCCGTCTTTTACGTCGAGTACTGCCGAGGAACCGAAGATTCCTCCGGTCGCCCTCGGCTCGGCCAGGTTCTGAAAAACGACGAGGTAGGTTCGCGCTCCGTCGGCACCGAGCATTCCGGCCGCGAGCCGCGCGTACACGGCCGCTTGGTGGACCTTGGGAGACAGATCGTCGAGCTTCTGTCCCAGCATCACGACGGCGTCCTCAACCGGCCTGATCAGGTGGGCATTGTCAATGCTGCCAAGCCGTGAACGTTCCTGGTCAATCGTGCTGGCGGCCACCGTCAACGCCTGCCGTGCCTGTGCGAACGGAGTGACGTCGATTGCTCCGTTCTTGGTGACGATGGCTGAGGGCCGGATCGTCTGGGCCACCTGCAACAGGGACGGAGCCACCGATCGAGAAAGGTCTTCCACGGTGATGGCGACCTCTCGGACAGCGGTCAGGTTGGCGCCCAACCAGGGCGTCGTGGTGGCAAGGCGATAGATGGGGTCATTGACCGCGGTCTTCGCCTTACTGCTGTGTTGTTGGAGGTCTTCCACGGTCGACTTGATCGCGGCAATGTTGATGTGGGTCAGATCGGCAGTCGCAGACTGGATTTGATCCACGTCCGCAGCGGCCAGTTTGAGTTGGTGGTAGGCCTGGTATGCCCGGAAGGCGGTCCAGCCCAGGAGCGCCAGGATGACGAAGCCGAGACCGGCCAGCACCAGACCCAACGTCCGGCGCCGGGACGGCAACGGCCGGCCGGCCTCCGTCGGGTCTGGGTCGAGCTGCTTGGACGCAGAGTCCTCGGGATCTGACACGCATCGAGTATGCCGAGCAGGAGCGGCCCGCCGGAAGTTCGGCACGTTGGGTGACACGGGCATTGATGCGCAACTGACGCCCAACTCGCAGTCGAGCAGCGTGCCGTACTATTCCAGCTGCGCTCGGCATCCGCCCTGATGCGGGCCCGCCATTGGTTTGGGAGTGCCGCGTGACCGTCGTCGCCATGCCCGCGCCTACACGGCCGATGCGTCAGGCCATCCGCGAGTCGCTGGGTCTGTTCCTCCTCGGTCGCGTCCTGGTGCAGGGCGTGGGCTTGATCGTGGTCGCCCTGCATGGTGTGCCGGCACACTCGCGACCGGGGTTCTTCGGAAATTTTTACAACTGGGATTCGGGTTTTTACTATTGCATTCTGACCAGCGGGTATGCCGATCCGAACTGCGCCGGTGCCAGCCTGTCCGGACGACCCGCCTTTTTTCCGGGCTATCCACTTGTTGCGCGCGGGCTGGCCTGGGTCCTCGGCGGCGGGTCTGTGGCCGGCGGCGCGATTGCCGCTATGTGGCTGGTCTCTTTTGTGGCCTCGGCCATTGCCGCGTTGATGATTTACCTGATTGCGTCCGAGACGGGCTCTGTGGCGGTCGCCAGAGGGTCGGTCGCGGTGGTCGTGCTCGGGCCCTACGCGGTGTTTTTGACCGCGTCTTATGCAGAAGCGATGTTCTTGGCGTTGGGAACGGCCGCCTGGTGGCTGACCCTGCGGGAGCGGTGGTGGTGGGCTGGAGCATGTGGTGCGCTAGCCGCCTTCACCCGGGTCAACGGGGTCTTCCTCGGTTGTGCACTCATCGTGCTGTATCTGGTCAGCTGTCGACGATCCGGGAATAGGCCACGGACGATGCCGTTGCTCGCCCTGAGCGTCACCTTCCTCGGCTTCGCCGGTTACCTGATCATTCTCAAGGGGTCGGTCGGGCGATTCACGGCTTGGCTGGACGCTCAGCAACAGGAGTGGGGTCGCCATTTCAGCCTTCCTTGGACCACCTTCTACCGGCAGGTGGCAACCTTCTACCGGGAGCATCGGTTCGACTGGAAATCTCAAGAGGGGCTGGAGCTGCTGGTCGCCGTAGCTCTCGTGTTCGTCCTGATAGCGATGATCCGGAGCCACCGGTGGGCGGAGGCGGTTTACACCGGTCTGACAATGCTGTCGTTGATGACCAGTACTACCTATCAATCCATTGGGCGCAACTCGCTGATGATCTTCCCGGTTTACCTGCAAATCGGTCTGTTGTTGGAACGCCGAAAGTCCCGCGGGTGGTTTGCCGTGGTGCTCGTCCTGTGCGTCGTTCTTGCCGTGTTCGATTCTGTGCAATTCGCACTGGGTAAGTGGGCGGACTAACGGTACTGGCCGGCCGACAGGGCCACCTGTGTCAGCCGGTATTCCGCATCCCCGCAGCCACTCCGTTGATGGTCAACAACAAGGCCCGCTGCAAGGCCGGGTTGTCATGATCGGCGCTTCGAAGCCGGCGCAGTAGTTCAACCTGGAGGTAGGAGATCGGTGCCAAATACGGCTCGCGAACCGCCAATGTGCGGCGCAGGGCTGGTTGATGGGCCAAGAGGGCCGGCTCGCCGGTGATGGTCAAGACCTGCGCGACGGTGAGAGCGTGCTCGGTGCGAATCTGATCGAAGATCCTGTGCAGGTGCTGGGGAACCAGTTCCCGCACGTACAGCTCGCTGATCCGCATGTCTGTCTTCGCCAAGGTCATCTCCACGTTGGAGATGAAGGTCCTGAAGAAGTGCCATCCGGTGTAGAGCTCTCGCAACAAGTCGACATGGCCGGCTTCGACCGCTGCGGCCAATCCGCTACCGACCCCGAACCAGCCGGGGACGATCTGTCGGGACTGGGTCCAGCCGAATACCCATGGGATGGCCCGCAGTCCGGAGAGCCCAGATCCGGAGTCGGGGCGACGCGAGGGCCGAGAGCCGATGTTGAGCGAACCGAGCTGCTCCACGGGAGTCGAAGATAGGAAGTAGGCAGGAAGATCGGGGTCGTCGATCAGCGCGCGGTAACAATCAAACGCGCGGTCGCTGACCATGTCCATGACCTGGTCCCAGTCCCGCATCAGAGTGGCCGACAGCCGTGGGGTGCGGTGCAGTGCGGAGGCCTCGAGCGCGGCTGCCAGTGTCAGTTCGAGGTTCTCTCTGGCCAGATCCGGGAGGGCGTACTTGTCGCTGATCACCTCACCCTGCTCGGTGAACTTGATGGCGCCGGTCAGCACGCCGTGCGGCTGCGCGAGGATCGCGTCGTAAGTCGGGCCGCCTCCCCGCCCAACGGTGCCCCCTCGCCCGTGGAAAAGCACCAAGGAGACGCCGTGCCTGGCCGCTACGTCGCGGAGGGTGCGTTGGGTCTTGTGGATCTCCCATTGGCTGGTGGTGATGCCCGCTTCCTTATTGGAGTCGGAATAGCCGAGCATCACTTCCTGCACGTTGCCACGCAGACGTACCAACTCTCGGTACACAGGATCGGAGAGCAGGTCGTCCACGACCTCGCCCGACCGGCGCAACTCTTCGACCGTCTCGAGGAGAGGTGCGAAACCGACCCGGGCGAACGGCGCGGCGTTGCCCGGCGTTCCATAGAGGTCGACCAGCCCGGCTTCGCGCGCCAGCACTGCGGCTGCAAGCACATCATCGGCTCCATGGGTCATCGAGATGATGTAGGTCTCGATGACCTCAGGGCCATAGCGGTCCAACGATCGGCCGATTTCCTCGAAGACCTGATAGGTGCGCGTACCCGGTTCGTCCAATGGGGGCGGCGTACTGGCCAGAGGCCGGCGCGACCCCAGTTCGGCGGACAGCACTCGCATCCGTGTCGCCGGGTCGAGTTCCGCGTAGGGGTCAGGCAACTCGCCAAGTCGGTCGATCAACTGCCCAACTGCGTGGTGGTGGGCATCGGAATGCTCACGGACATCCATCACGGCGGCCTGAAAACCGACGGCCGCAATGGCGCGCTGTTCGCGGGCGAGGATCCCCTGAGCGGCCAACGCGCCGCCGTGCGCCTGGAGAGAGCGACCGACAACAGTCAAGTCCGCCTGGAGCTGCGTGATGTCGGCGTAGTCCCGCCCTGGCTCGTGCGGGCGATCACCAGTCACCCGAGCGCGGGTGTTGAGAAGTTTCGCCTTGACGCATGTCAGTTTCAGCCGGTATGGCTCCGCCTTGTTGAGTTCCTTGACCCGTGGGTCGAGCCCGGGGAGGTGTCGCAGGTCTGTCTCGACCGACTCGGTGAGCTCGTCGGAGACCGGCACGATCTCGGTTGAGCCTGACAGCGCCGCTAGCAACCGATCCACGGACGCCAATGCCAGCTCTACCGCCAGTTGGAAATCGAGCGTCAACACCTGATTGGTGATGGCCGCCGTCACGTTCGGGTTGCCGTCCCGGTCGCCGCCGATCCAGGTGCCCAGGGTCAGCGGTACAGCATCCACCGGAAGAACTGCGCCATGCTCGGACAGCAGGTCCGACAGCTCGGTCAGCAGGTCCGGAAGGGTCTGGCCCAGGATGCCTCGCAGGTAGTAGAGCGCGTTCCGGGCCTCGTCGATCGGCGTCGGACGGACTTGGCGGATCTCGTCTGTTTGCCACATCAGGTCTATCAGCTCAGCCAGTTTGCGGTCCTGACGGCGCCTGGCCGTGGATCCGGGTTCCGTGCGATGAGCCAACAGGTCAGAAATCGCTCGGAGTTTGGTGAGCACGCTGCGCCGGGACGCCTCGGTCGGGTGGGCGGTGAAGACCGGCCTGACGTCGAGATCAGCGATAGCCGATTCCAGGCCTTGCGGCCCGAGAGTGTCCGCCACCTGCCTGACCGCTCGGGCGAGCCAGCCCGTGCCGCTCGGCCGGCGTAAGAGCACGCGCACCCGGTCGACCTGCTCGGCGGCGTTGGCCAGGTGGAAATACATTGCGAAGGCACGGACCAGCTCGATTGCCCTGTCCAGCGGCAGTTGGGCGAGCAACGTGCGCACAGTCGCGGCTGCCTCTCCCAGATCGCTTTCGTGCTCACCCCGGGTCGCCACGGTTTCGGTGCCGCGCTTGGTCAGAGTGCGGACGTGCTCGACCAACTCGAGCAGTTCCGGTCCGCTCTGCCGCGCCAGAGTCTCACCAAGCAGCGAACTGACCCGACGCACATCGGCTCGTAACTCGGCATCGGACGGGAGTCCCCCGGGTAGTAGGTCGGGCCAATCCAACGGGTCGGGCACGGGAGCGGTCGGTACTTCGGCGATGCCGGTCATGCCGAGATACTGGCAAACCAGGATGACGTGCAGATGACCCGGCCGAGGACTGATCGCTCCCCGCTGGTTGGGGTCATGGACGGGCGTGATCTACGTCACCTTCTGTAACGCGGCCCCCGTAGGCATAGTCACCCTTCTGCCCTGACGAGTCCAACGGGGCGTTGTCCGGTGCGAACACCACCTCGCGCACGCTCGGCAAGCGAGTGGTGACCCTCGGTGGACGCCCTCGCAATGAGGATCGAACGATGGGCAGTCATGAGATTTCGACATCCGCGGCATTGCCGCCGGCGGGCCGTAGGTCACGAACCAATTACGCTCGTGCCACTGTCAGGTCACGAACGTGTCCCGCTTGCGATGTTCTTGCTGGCGTGGGCGCGGGACCGCTAGGCCGGACCGCTCGTCTCCACATGGATGTGGTCGTTGTCTTGACGCAGTTCTACTGCGTACAGGGCGGGTCAACGCTATAAGCATTGATTACGCTGGGTAGCTTAATGGCTACGGAGCGCGCACATCAGCCAGTTTGCACGTTTGCCGCCGTCAAGAGGCCACCCGGTGATCAGCCGGTGCCGCTGCACGAAGGAGAGCCCTATGGGTGCCCACATGATGCCCGCCCACTCGATGCCACGCGGTCGCCGGTTGGCCAGATTGGGCTTGGCTGCATCCGTGGTCTTGGCGCTCGCCATAGGGGTGGGCGAACATGCCGGAGCGCAGGACAGCGGCGACGGGAACCGCATTTTCACTGTGTCGGATACGTTCGATCGAAGCGTTGAGTCCGGTTGGGGGACTGCGGACAGCGGTCAGACGTGGCAGGTCATTGATGATCAAGCCAATTCCTTCGCGGTCCCCGGTCACGGCGGTCGATTGTCGGTGCACCCTGGGCGGTCGGTGTCGGCCACTGTTCCGGGCCGGGCTGAAGACGTGGATGTGGTGTCCACTGCCGTGTTGGCAGCTCTGCCGAGCGTCACCCGGATTTACCACGGGCTGACCGCCCGGACGCAGGCGGACGGATCCGCATACCGAGGCAAGATCGTTGTTTCCGCCGACGGTACCTTCACTCTCGGATTCACCAGGACGGCCGGTTGGACCGAGTCTCTCGTTGGCGAAACCGCCGTGCCTGGCACTGTGACCGCGGGCCAACCACTGAATCTCGAGATTTCGGTCATCGGAAGCGATCCCGTACTGCTGGCCGCGCGTGCCTGGTCCGGGACGGGTCCGGCCCCCGACTGGCAGTACCGGACTGCCGATAGTTCGTCGGCCAGGCTGACCCAACCCGGCGGTGTCGGGATCTGGACCTACCTGTCCAGCTCGGAGCGGACGCCGGCGACCGTGGACGTCACCCGGTTCGAAGCTACAGGGCGGGCCGGCGCAGTCAGCCGGCTCGATGACGGGGCAGCTGCACCGGCTGGCGTCCTCGTGGCGTCAGACGACTTCGGCCGCGCCACCGACAACTCGCTGGGCACTGCCGACACCGGTGGCGAATGGACGACCAACACCGACGAGGTGGCTCAGGGCGGCGGCAGCGCACGGTTCGACGCCCTGGCCCCCGGCTATTCCGTCCGCGGAACTTTGGGCCAGTCTCGGGCGGCCGACACGGACGTGTTCTCCTCTGTCGCGTTGCCGACCATCGGCGACGCCGGGTATGGCATCTACCACTCGGTGGAGGCGCGTGTCCAGCCGGATGGGAGCGCGTATCGAGGTAAAGCCACCATTCGCGCCGGGGGCACGATGACCGTCAGCTTCACTCGGGTGGACGGCAGCACCGAGACGGGTCTAGCGGAGGTGCCCATCCCGACCGTGTTGGCCCCCGGACGCAGGTTCGACCTTGAACTCCAGGTCACGGGCACTGACCCGGTCCGACTAGCGGTTCGAGCCTGGCCAGCGGGAGACCCGGTCCCTCAGTGGGAGGCGACCGTGACCGACGGCTCGTCGAGGCGGATCACGGGTGCGGGATCAGTTGGTTTCTGGGACTATCTCAGCCGGTCCGCCCAGTCCGGTCAGATCGACTACCTGGCCTTTGACGCCTATGCGCTGTCCGAGACCGCGACACCGGTCGACCCAACTTCCAGACCGTCAAGCACCGACACCTCCTCCATTGCACCCACGCCCAGCACGTCGAGGACCGAAACCTCCTCCATCCCACCCACGCCCAGCACGGCGAGCACCGAAACCTCCCCAATCGCACCGACGTCCAGTTCGGTTCCTGTTTCGACCTCGTCCAGCCCTACCAGCAGCTCGTCCTCGCCACGTTCGACGCCTGCCACAACCCCGTCCAGTGCCTCTACAAGTAGCTCGACCTCCTCGAGTCCGTCGCCTTCGTCGACCTCGTCCAGCGCCACCACCACCTCGGTTACAGCGCCTCCGGTGACGACACCGAACGCGGCTGACCCCGGGTCGCTGCCGGTCGGAAGCGCCACTTATCCGGTGCCCGCCGGTGCACTCTTCGTCGCACCATCCGGGTCCGACAGCGCCGCCGGATCGATCAACTCCCCGCTGCGCACCATCGCGACGGCGGTCTCCCGGGCTGCCGCCGGGCAGACGATCGTGCTCCGCGGTGGGGTGTATCACGAGGGCGGCATCTTCATCTCTGATGCCAAGATCGGCCTCACCATTCAGGCGTACCCGGCCGAAGCGGTCTGGATGGATGGTGCTGTCCCGGTGACCAACTGGGTCGCATCCGGGTCGGTGTTCAAAGCCGGAGGTTGGATGGCGCAGTTCGATCACTCGGCCAGCTTCGAGACCGGGTCCGACGCGGGCGGGTTCGTCAACAGCGCCTACCCGATGGCGGCCTGGCCGGATCAGTTGTTTGTCGACGGTGTCCAGCAACAACAGGTCGCGGCAAACGGATCCATTGGTGCTGGTCAGTTCGCAGTTGATTACGCCAGCCACACACTGATCATGGGCAGCAGTCCGGGCGGCCATACCGTCGAAGCCACCAACCTGGCAAACACCTTTGTGGTCTCCGCCGCTGATGTCACGATGCGGGGTTTTGGAATCCGGCGTTACGCCACGTCCCTGCCCACCAGCGGGACTGTGTACATGGCGCGGCCCGGCGACACTTTGCAGAACATGGTGTTCACCGATATCGCCGCGCAGTCCATCTCGATGTATGCCGGGGCCATGACCGTGGATCACGTCACGGTCCTGAGATCCGGCCTACTCGGGATTTCGGGAACGCAGGCCGACGGATCCACAGTGACCAACTCCGTGGTGCGTTACAGCAATACCGAGCATTTCAACCCGGCGCCCTCGGCGGCTGCCATCAAGATCACCTGCAGCCGGCACATCAAAATCGCGGACAATGTGTTGACTGATAACACTTGGGTCGCAGGCGTGTGGTTGGACCAATCGGTGGTCGACTTCACGATCACCGGAAACCAGCTGTCCGGCAACGGCGGCGGCAACATGGCCGGCAACATCCTGGCTGAACTTTCCGACACCGGAATCATTGCGAACAACACCATCTCCGGCGGGGACACGGGTGTCGAGATCTACGACTCCGGCAACATCAAGGTATTCAACAACACCATCTCCGGCAGTTCCCGCGGTTCGGTCTTTCTCACCCAGGACGAGCGGCGGGAAACCACACCCGGCATCCCCCATGACCCGCGACAGCCCGTTCCCGACCCCACCTGCCCATGGTTGATCCGTAATGTCACCATTTCGAACAACGTCTTCGGCTGGAACGGCGGAGCCTATGGTTTTCAGGTGTACGCGCTGGACAAAGCCACGCACATTCCGGCCTCGGCCATGAACCTGGTAGTGACCGGGAACATGTTCCACAGCACCGACAACCGCACGGACCCAATGGTCGGCTGGGGTGGTTCGGACAACGTCACAGTGACCAGGTACAACACACCTGACGCTCTGAACAACGGGCTCGGGAAATCCTGGTCGAACGGTCAAGCCGGTGCCGGGCTCACTGCGGCGCAGGTGCTGGCCGCCGCACCAGCCGGACTCGGCGTTCCACTGCCAGCCGACGTCGCCGCTGCAGTGGGGCAGCCCACCGGGGTGGTGCACATGGGTGCGTTCTGAGCCGTGAAACCGGCTGAACCGTAGCTGTCAGCTGGCGGCGACTCCGACAATCAGGTCATGGATCTCCGGCTGATGACCCGTATCGGCAACTGGTGTGAAGCGAGAGCCCACCTTGCGGTACAGCCCGCCCCTGGGTGGTAAACCCATGACCCGGTGGTTGTCCACCATCAGCAGGTAGCCGCCCTCAGGTAGCTCGTCGATGAGCACACGCAGGGCGCGGACGATGTCGACGTCGGGGAAGTACAGGCGTCGCAGCAGATTGGCGACCTTGATGATGGTCGGTGGGCTGCCCGGCCACGGGGTGAAGATGTCGTGCTGGCGGTAACTGACCCGCGAATCGCGGTCGACCAGCGCCCGCGCGTCCGGGTTGAGCAACAAAACCGGTTCAGTCGGCACCAGGGTCGCCGCTGCGAGCACGCGCCGGTACATCGCGGCGACCCAGCGGGCCCGGGTCGGCCAGGACACCAGCCGCCGCCCGACCACCAGGATCGCCGTCCCTTCGTGGTCGAAAAAGACGACATGATGCTCGGTGCGTGCGGCGCGTAGATGGAAGTAGAGATCCGCCAGCACGTACTCGGCGAATGTCGGGAGTGCCGCGATCAGGTCTACGGAGGTACTGCCATCGGAAGCGCCTATGTCCAAGATCCGCGCGCCGGCAAGATCGACGTGCTCCACCAACAGCCGGTCGGCGTCGGGGTGCCGGTTCGCGCCCGTGATCTTGATGGTGTCGCCGACTTGCATTGCCGACATGGCCGACCGGAAATCCGCGGGCGATACCGAAGGGTCGAGCACAACTGTCGGATCGCTCCAGAAGAAGCGGCTCAACCGCCGCTCGAGGAATTTGGGCCAGCGACCAATCAATGGTCGGATCGGCGCTCTCACTGACTGAGCCTATGCGAGGAACCTGTTGACTTCTGCGCGTGTCTCGGTGGCCGGGGTCCACGCATCAAGGCTCCAGAGAGGTGGTGCGCCTCCGGTAGGCGACGTCCACGCCGGCCAGCCCGCTTATTCTGGCCGAGTGCCGCGCCGCCGCCCCGTCGCGCAACTTGGGAGCTCGTGATGCCGCAGTCCGACTCGGTCCCCGAACGGACTCCGGAGCCGGCCGGGACCGAGCACGTCGGATCCCACGAACAGCCGGCGGATGAGGCTGCTGAAAGTGTGAGCAACCTGGGCACCGTGGCCGCTCGCGGCGCCGCCGTGACAATCGCCGGCCAGGTCGTGCGAATCCTGCTGCAGGTGACATCGGTGGTGGTGCTCTCACGGCTGGTCGCCCCGGCCGACTATGGCCTGCTCGCGATTGTGCTGCTGGTCGTAGGTCTCGGCGAGCTGTTCCGCGACGCCGGGTTGTCCAGCGCTGCGGTCGCTGCCCCGGAACTGAGCCGGGCGCAGCGGGATAACCTCTTCTGGCTGAACACAGCCATCGGCGCTGGGCTCGGGCTGATAGTTGTTGTTGCTGCTCCGCTCATAGCCATGGTGTTTGCCGGCCGTGGGGTTGACCCGACCGCGCTCACGACGGCGATGCGGCTGCTGGCCATAACGTTCGTGATCAATGGCGCCGCAACCCAATACCGGGCCGGGCTCAACCGAACACTGCGATTCTCCGCGTTGGCGGTGATCGACCTGGCCGCGCAGGTGCTCGCGTTGGCGATAGCCGTGGTCTTGGCCATTGGCGGGTCCGGGCTGTGGGCCTTGGTGAGTCAACAGCTGGTGACGTCCGCCGGAATCCTCGTCGGGGTGGTGGTTGTCGGACGCTGGCTACCGGGTCGCTACGACCGCCGAGCGCCGGTGGGCGAACTCCTCCGGTATGGCCGCGGGCTGCTGGGCAGCCAGCTGGTCGGATACCTGACCAACAACCTGGACGTGATCACTTTGGCGGCGCGCACCGGGCCGTCCGCTCTCGGCGTGTACAACCGGGTCTTCCAGCTACTGATGAATCCGCTGGGGCAACTGCGCAATCCCACGACCACGGTGGCTCTGCCGGTGCTGGCTCGGCTGCCGGTTGACGACGATCGGGCCCGGCGCCTGTTGCTCACCGGGCAACTCGCGCTCGGATACTCACTCATTCCTTTCTTGGCGGTAGCTGCTGGCGCCGCTCGGCCGGCGGTCGCGGTGTTTCTCGGGCCGCAGTGGGCGCAAGGCGTGCCGGTGCTCGCGTTGTTGTCGGTCGCGGGTGCGTTCCAAACACTGGCATTCGTCGGTTACTGGGTCTACCTGGCCCGCGGTCTCACTGCACAACTGCTGCGCTACAGTCTTTTTCAACTCGTACTGAAGGCCGTTTTCATCGGCATCGGTAGCACCTGGGGGGTCGTCGGCGTGGCCGCGGGGTATGCGATGGAACCAGCCGTGGAGTGGTCGGTCTCGTTGTGGTGGCTCTCCCGGATCACCGTCTATCCTCGTGCCGCCTTGGCTCGTGGGGGACTCCGACTGCTGGCACTGGGCCTTACCGCCGGACTCGGAGCGTGGGTTGCCACCCTCGTGCCAGTGGTGGCCGTGGTCCAGCTCGGGCTGGCAGCTGTTGCTGCGGCCGGCACCTACGGCCTGGCCTGGTTGCTCATCCCGGCCGTGCGGGAGGACGTCGGGGAGGTTGCTGCCCTACTTCGGCGAGTCCGGGGGAATTCAGGGTGACACCGGCAGGGTCAGGCTGACGGAGAGATCACACGTTGTGAAGAGCACGGCGACGACGAACCACCCGTTAGGGTGAATTGAGGGAGTCTGCGCGCGCTCGTTGCGAGAAGAGTGACTTCATGTTACGGTTCGTAGATCAAACGGAGTAGCCGTGCGTGGGGGAGTCGGGACCTTTGCGCACCGGTGGCTGTCACCTTTTAATTCGAGGGAATGCCGAACGTGTCTCGCCCGATCGCTTTCGAAGTGTCCAAACGCCCGCGTACCCGTTCTTCAACGGCGCGTCGGCGGGTTTCTTCTGCTCTCTCCCTGACCGTGGTCATGCTGCTGGCCGCGCTGGCCGCACCGTCGGTTGCCGCCGCAGGCGATTCGGCTGAGACCGCCCCGCAACCGACCACCGCATTTGGTCTGCCGTTGATGACCGTCGCGTGGGCGATGGTGGGTCTCCTCTCATTCGTCACCGGCTTGGTGCTGGTGGCCCGCAGGCGGCCGGCTGCTGTGGACCTGACGGACCGATCCGGTGCGAACCCGTCATGATCAACGCGACCTGGCCTGTCCAGCCGGCTGGCGGCACGCTTTCCATTGCCATGCTCGGCACCCGTGGGGTGCCGGCACGGTACGGGGGGTTCGAGACATGTGTTGAGGAAGTCGGCAGCCGGCTTGCGGAGCGCGGCCATCGGGTGACGGTGTACTGCCGCAGTCTCGCCAAGAGCTCCGCCGGCCCGTCGCTCTACCTCGGCATGAACTTGGTCCATCTGCCTGCACTGCATCGGCGCTCACTGGAAACACTGACCCACACGGGTTTGTCGGCCGCTCATCTGTTGGCGCATCCGCATGACGTTGCGCTGGTGTTCAACGCGGCGAACGCTCCGTGGCTTCCGCTGCTTGCTGCCCGCGGAATCCCGGCGGCCACGCATGTGGACGGCCTGGAGTCGCAGCGCGGCAAGTGGGGTCGTAACGGCCGGCGTTATTACGAAGTGGCCGAGCGATGGGCAGTCCGTTCTTCTCGCGCGCTGATCGCCGACGCACACGGCATCGCAGAGCACTACCGCCGGCAGCACGGTGCCCGTACCGAGTACATCGCGTATGGCGCGCCGGCGATCGCCCCGGGTTCGACTCGGCTGGCTGAATTGGATTTGCTTCCGGACAGCTACCACCTGGTGGTCGCTCGATTCGAACCGGAGAACCACGTCGAGGACATCGTCCGCGGGTACGTTGCCAGCTCGGCTCAGCTTCCCCTGCTGGTCGTCGGATCGGCGCCCTACGCCGATGAATACACCCGCCGCGTTCATGCGGCCGGCGTCGACCCCCGGGTGCGGTTTCTCGGCGGCGTCTGGGACGGCGAATTGCTGGATCAGCTCTATGCCAACGCCCGAACCTACCTACATGGCCATTCCGTCGGCGGCACCAATCCGTCGCTGCTTCGAGCGATGGGTGCGGGTACCGCCACATACGCGTTCGACGTGGTGTTCAACCACGAGGTTCTCGGTGGCGCCGGGCGGTTCTTCGCGGATTCGGCCGAGCTGACCCACCTGCTCGAAGATGGGGAGTCGGACAGGGATGCGGTCAGCGCGATGGCCCGGCGGGCCCAGGTGGAAGCCCGCCGCTACGACTGGGACGATGTCGCCGACCGGTACGAGAACCTGTGCCGTCGATTGGCCGCAGGTTACGACGCCCGCCGCGAGACCGGTGTGATGCACCCCGTCGGAGCCTCGACATGACTGCCGCTCTCGATCGCACTGCAGACGCGCAAACCCCCGAACCCATGACGTTCGCCGATGCGCTCCGTCAGCTGGCGTTGTCGCAGAAGACTTCTATTGGTGCGCCTGCATACTCCCGATACGTCAACCGCCCTGCGGGCCGAATCCTCGCTGCCGTGGCTTACCGCCTGGGCTGTACACCGGACCAGGTCACGGCGATGAGCGCACTGTTCACCTTTTCCGCGCTCGCAGTGCTGGCCCTGATGCGGCCGACCTGGTGGTCGGGGATCCTGCTGACTGGTCTATTGGTGATCGGCTACGCCTTGGACGCCGCGGACGGCCAGCTCGCCCGGCTGCGTGGTGGCGGTTCGCCCGCTGGAGAGTGGCTGGACCACATGGTGGATGCGACGAAGATCAGCGCGCTGCATCTGTGCGTACTCATCAGCGCGTTCCGTTTCTTCCGGTTCTCCTCGCCGGCGTGGCTGCTGGTTCCTATGGGCTTCGCAGTGGTGGCGGCGGTGTTGTTCTTCGGCATGACGCTCACCGACCAATTGCGCAGGATGTCGGCGGCGAGCACCGGAGTCAAGGTGCCGCGGGCGGCGTACAGCCGGTGGCGCTCGGTCTTGGTCGCTCCGGCCGACTACGGGCTGCTCTGTTTCGCCTTCCTGTTGTTGGGTGTTCCGCACCTGTTCTTCGCCGTGTACTGCGTGCTATTTGTTTCCTCGGCCGGGTTCCTGGCGCTGGCCGCCGTTCGCTGGCATCGGGAGATGCGGCGCCTGCCCGTTGCAAGCTCGGGGGTAGCGCCATGAGCGCAAGTCGCCAGCCCGTAAGGACCGCAGCGCGCGCTGTGCCGAGGGCACGCCGTCACCTTCGCTTGGTTGTGGCCGGCATCGCCATGACGGCGGTGATTGTTGGCTGCTCCGCCAGTACGACAGCCGCGACCTCCAGCTCAGGCTCAGTGGTAGAGACGACCACGAACACGGCCGCGTCGGCGATCTCAGCGGGTGCCGGCGACACAGACGCCGGCTCCGCGTCGGGTGCGAGCGCACCTCGTCCGACCGGGTCTTCGACCCGCGCATCGGGAACGGCACGCGGCTCGTCCGCGGGAGGCTCGACCAGCACCCGCACCGCCGGCCCCGCCCAGACCGGCCATGGCGCCGGGAGTTCACCTGGAGGATCGGGCTCGCAGCCGCAGGTCGTCGTCTCGACGTCAGGCCCCTCGGAACAGCCGGGCCGGATCGACCAGACCGTGGCGACAAAACCGATTCGCTCGGCGGCGCCCGTCAGCGTCGGGGGTACGGCCGCGTTCGACTCGGCGGTGACCGGGCGGGTCACCGCGCTCACCGCGGTCGACGGCAAGGCCCGACTGCCGGGTGAGATCAGCGGACCAGCCGTCGCCGTCCACCTGGAGCTGGCCAACCACGGCACGACCGCGGTTGGGCTCGACACCGTGATCGTCACCATGTTCGACAGCACCGGAACCCCCGGCGGAGTACTGACAAGTGCGCCATCAGCTCGACTGGCCGGCGTGCTCGCTCCCGGTGGCAGCGCCACCGGTGTGTACGTGTTCACGATTCCGGTGGAGTCGCGTGACCGGATCGTCATCACCGTGTCCTATTCATCGGCGGCAGCTCGGCTGACGTTCACAGGGTCGGCACCAACTTCATGAAGATCCCGCCGCCCGTCATAGGCGATTACGAATTTCCCAGTCTTTGTTCCACCTCTGCTGCTCCCGTCCAACCGCAACGGCAAGGAAGCCAATGACCAGCCGTAACCGTGCCCTCGGCCTGTGGGCCCACCGTGGAGCGTTCCGCTTCTTGGCTACCCTGAGCACCGCGGCCATGGTCGCCGTTGGTCTGGTGGTCCTTACCCAGCCGGCCGCCGCCGCCACGCCCACCGGCCCCGGGCCGGTGGTGCAGCCCGGACCGACCGCGGCGTCCGCGGCTGCTTTGCCGACAGCACAGATCGACGGCGTCGGCCTCGCCCAGGCGATCAGTAACAACAACACGGTCTGGGTGACAGGCAAGTTCACCACGGTCCGCCCAGCCGGCGCCGCCCCCGGGCAGAACACCAGCCCGAGGTCCGACATCATGGCTTACGACCTGACCACTGGGGTGGCGAAGAACTTTTCCGTCAATCCGTCGTTGCAGGGCAAGGGCAACGCCATCGCGGTCTCCCCCGACGGCAGCAGGGTCTATGTCGGCGGTGAGTTCGTCAACGCGAACGGCCAGGACCGGTACCACATCGCCGCGTTCGACACCACCACCGGTGCCCTGATCGCATCGTTCGCGCCGAACATCGACTACATCGTGGATGCGATCACAGTCACCAACACTGCGGTCTACGTCGGCGGGTCATTCTCCAATGCGGACGGCCTGCCCCGGGCCGGGTTGGCCGCTTTCAGCCCGACCGACGGTTCCCTGCTGGGCTGGGCGCCCACTACCGGGATCGACCCATCGACGACGAACACCACGAGTCAGGTGATGGGCCTGGCCATGTCCACGGATGGAACGAAGCTGGTCGTTGCCGGCTCTTTCGGGATGCTCAACGGTGTCCAGACCCGCGGCATCGGGGCGGTCGACGCCACCACCGGCGCCACCATCACCTCGTGGAATATTCAGAACACCGTCTACTCCACCGGTGACAACGCCGCCATCTACAGCTTGTCCACGGACGGCAAGAAGATCTTCGGCACTGCCTACAACTATTACGGCGTCGGCAACATCGAGGGCACCTTCGCCATCGACGGCACCTCGGGCCAAGTGGCCTGGGTGGAGGACTGCCATGGTGACACCTACGACTCCTTTGCCGTGAACGGATATGTCTACACCGTGTCGCACGCTCATTACTGCGGCAATATCGGCGGATTCCCGCAACCGGACCCATGGTGGTTCCACCGGGCGCTGGCCTTCACGGACACCGCCACCGGCGTGATGACAGCTGACCCGCACGGCTACACGAACTGGGCCGGATTCCCCTCGCCGTCGTTGGTGAACTGGTTCCCGGACCTCGAAGGGGGCTCCTACACCGGACTCGACCAAGCGGCCTGGTCGGTGACCGGTAACAGTCAGTACCTGGTACTGGCCGGTGAGTTCCCGTCCGCCGAGAACACACCCCAGCAGGGTTTGGTGCGCTACGCGCTGAAGTCGGCCAACGCAGGCATGGCGCCTGAGAAGTCCGGCGGGGACATCGCCGCCAGCGCCATTCAGATTGCCACCGGGGTTCGGGTGTCCATGCCCGGTGACTGGGATGAGGACGATCTGAATTTGACCTACAGCCTGTTCAAGAACGGCAACACCACGACCCCGATCTACACCGCGACGTTGCCCTCCACGTTTTGGAACATGCCGACACCGACCTATGTGGATACGGCAACAACCGCAGGGGTCAAGGCCGGCTATCGGTGGAAGGTCACAGATCCGAACGGCAACGCTGTCTGGGGCAACGGAGCCGACTTCACTCCGACCAGCAATGGCAGTGCCGCCGGGCCTTACCCCGCGGCGGTCGCAGCGGATGGCGCCACCGGCTTCTGGCCGCTGAACGAGGGCACCCCCGGGGTGGCATACGACAACGTCGGTGCCAATGACATGGACGAACAGTCCGGCGTCACGCCCGCTGCCACCGGTCCCTTTGCAGGCTCAGGGGCGGCGTCGTTCGACGGCTTCAATGCCGGCTTCACCGCCACCCGAACCGCAGTGCCCGGACCCAACGTGTTCTCTGTGTCGGCCTGGTTTTCCACCACCAGTTCGACGGGCGGGAAGATAGTCGGCTTTGGCGACAGCCGCACCGGGACGTCCAGCAATTACGATCGGCACATCTTCATGGACGCCGCCGGCCACGTGGTCTTCGGCGTGTATAACAACGCGACTTACACAGTGACCACGGCGAACACGTACAACGACGGTACGTGGCATCAAGCTGTGGGCACCATGTCGAGCGACGGCGTGAAGCTCTACGTCGACGGCAAATTGGTCGGCGCCAACACCGGAACCAACGTCGCCCAGCCGTACACCGGTTATTGGCGGGTAGGCGGGGACAGTTCCTGGGGCGGCGCGTCCTTCTTCACCGGCTCCATCGCCGCGGTCGCGGTGTACCCGAAGGCGCTGACCCCGGCTCAGGTGAGCAGCGAATGGATGGCCGCCGGCCGGACCGCGACGGTGCCGACCGACAGCTACGGCACCACCGTGGTGGGCGATTCGCCGTCGATGTACCTGCGGCTGGACGACAGCGGCAGCACCCAGGTCGCTGCGAACTCCGCTCTCAACGATCAGCCGGCGATGTACACGGCAACGGGCGTGACCTACCGGCAGCCCGCCGCGATCGGCGTCGGAACGTCCGTCGGGTTGGACGGCGTGGCTGGCGGTATCGCCAGCACCCAAGCGGTTGCTGCGCCGTCGGCGGTCTCCACCGAGCTGTGGGTCAAGACCACTTCCACCACCGGTGGCGTGCTCAGTGACTTCGACAACGGCTCAGCGGCCTCAGTGGACAGGGTGCTGTATCTGAGCCCGTCCGGGGTGCTGAACTTCGGCACCCAATCCGGGGGCACGTCCACCGTGGTCAGCAGCGCCGCGAGCCTGAACGACGGCACCTGGCACCACGTGGTGGCGACGCAGGGCGCGGCCGGCACCAAGTTGTACGTGGATGGCGTCGTGTCGGCCTCCGGAACACCGACCACCGGGACCACCGCCTCCGGTTACTGGCGGGTCGGTGGCACGACGATGGGCAGCAACTGGCCCGCAGCGCCGACCACGAACTACTTGACCGGTTCGGTGGATGAGTTCGCCGTCTATCCGGCCCAGCTGTCCGCGTCTCAGGTTCTGGCGCACTTCGACGCCGGGGGCGGCAATGTCGCGCCGACCGCCGCGTTCACCGCGACGCCTTCGGCCGCAACTGTCGCCTTCGACGGCTCCGGATCATCGGATGCGGACGGGTCGGTTGCGTCTTACTCCTGGAACTTCGGCGACAACACCACCGCCGGATCGGGCGTCGCGCCCAGTCACACCTATGCCGCCAGCGGGACCTACTCGGTGAAATTGACCGTGACCGACAACAAGGGCGCCACGAACTCGGTTACCAAGCAGCTGACCGTGACTGTGCCGGTGAACAAGCCGCCGGTACCTGCGTTCACTGTCACCACCACCAACCTGGGCTTGTCGGTAGACGGCTCCACGTCATCGGACCCAGATGGATCTGTGGCGTCTTACAGCTGGTCGTGGGGCGACAACAGCCCGGCCGGAAACGGCGTCAAGGCCACCCACAGCTACGCCTCGGCGGGGACGTACACCGTCACCCTGACGGTGACCGACGACAAGGGCGCAACCGCGTCCACGAGCCAGCCGGTGTCGGTCATCGCCCCGCCGCCGAACAAGCCGCCGGTCGCGGCGTTCACCACCAGCTCCTCCAACCTGGCGCTGGCGGTGGACGGGACCGGCTCCAGTGATCCGGACGGCACGGTGGCCGCCTGGTCGTGGAACTTCGGCGACAACACGGCGCTGGGTTCGGGCAGCCGGGCCAGCCATACCTACGCGACGGCCGGGACATACACAGTCACGCTGACGGTGACCGACGACAACGGTGCGACCACCTCGTTGGCCAAGTCGGTGACGGTGACCGCGCCACCGCCGGTGAATGTGCCACCGACGGCCAAGTGGAGCTCGACCACCAGCAACTTGACCGCGAGCTTCGACGGCAGTGGTTCGACCGACTCGGACGGGACGATTGGGTCCTATGGGTGGAACTGGGGTGACAACACCCCGGCCGGGTCAGGTGTCAAGCCCAGCCACACCTACACCGCAGCCGGCACCTACACCGTCACGCTGACGGTCACCGACAACCTCGGTGCGACGAACACCTCGACGGGCACGGTCACGGTCGCCGCGCAACCACCGGCGAACATCCCGCCGGTCGCTGCGTTCACCTTCACCACCGCCAACCTGGTTGCCACCTTCGACGGCAGCGGCTCCTCGGATCCGGATGGCACGATCGCGTCGTACGCCTGGAACTGGGGTGACAACACGCCAGCCGGGTCTGGGGTCAAGCCCAGTCACAGCTACGGCGTGGCCGGTACCTACCAGGTGACCCTGACCGTCACTGACAACAAGGGTGCCAGTACGTCGGTGACCAAGGCCGTGACCACGGCGGCGGTCGCGAACGTTCCCCCCACAGCGGCGTTCACTTCGACGACGAACAACCTCGGTGCGAGCTTCGACGGCTCCGGCTCGTCGGATCCGGATGGGTCGATTGCCTCGTACGCGTGGACCTGGGGTGACAACACACCAGCCGGGTCTGGCCTCAAACCCAGCCATACCTACACTGCGGCCGGCACCTATCAGGTGTCCCTGACCGTCACCGACAACAAGGGCGCGACGGGCACTGTGAACCATTCGGTCACGGTGGCGGCGGCCAAGACGACCTACGTTTCGGACAAGTTCGGGCGCACAGTCGCGGCCGGTTTGGGCACTGCCGACCAGGGTGGCTCCTGGACCCTGCTGTCGCCCAGCAGCCAGTTCGCGGTGAACGGGAGTGTTGGCCAGTTCAAGATGCCCACCGCGGGAGCGGGGCCGCAGGCGTCGCTGACCGGAGGGGCAGCGCGCGACGTGGTCGAGACGGTGGACCTGACGCTGGCATCCCTGCCCACCGGCGCCGGGATGTTCATCACGAACGGTGTCCGGGTCTCCGGATCGTCGGAATACCAGTCGCGCATCTTGATTCAGCCGGACGGAACACTGACGCTTTACGTCAACCGCATCGTGGGAGGTGCCGAGACCCAGCTGACCTCCACCGTCCTGGGCTTCAAGCTGGTCGCCGGAACGGCTTACACGCTGCGCCTCACCGCGGTCGGCTCGGGCACGACCACGCTTACTGCGACCCTGTGGAAGACGGGCACCACCCAACCCTCCGCACAGCTCAGCGCGGCCGACAGCACGGCGTCGCTGCAGTCGGCGGGTGGGTACCGGTTGTGGACGTACCTGTCCTCGGCGGCTACCACCGGCGACACGGTGACGTTCGACAATCTCCTGGTCCAGGCGCCGTAGCCGGCGCTTCCAAGCACGGCGAGCACGGCGAGTCAGGCCGACCGTCCGGCCCCTTTCGGGGGTGCAGGACGGCTGGCTCGCCGAGCTCGATTGCTGCCGTTCTAGGGTTTCGTTAATGATCGATCATCCCGAGACCACGTCCATCGTCATTCCGACCGGGCCGCTGGCGGTGGTGGTGGTGAACTACGGCTCGCACGAGTTGTTGGCAGCGAACCTGGTCGGGCTGAGTGGTGATCCGCAGGTGGTGCGAGTGGTCGTGGTCGACAACCTCTCCACCACAGCCGCGCGGGCGGCGGTGTTCACTCTGGCCCACGAACGCGGTTGGGACCTCATCACCCAACCGGACAACCGGGGGTTCGGGACCGCCGCCAACGCTGGGGCCGCGTTCGCCGCGGACGCAGGCTGCACCAGCCTGCTGTTCCTGAACCCGGACGCGAGCATTGACCTGGACACCTCGGTGGCGATGGCGGCGCACCTGGCGGTCCACCCTCGGGCGCTGGTCAGCCCGGTCATCCGGAACCTCGGCGGTGCGGTCGTCTTCGAGGGTTCGCGATTGAATCTGCGGAACGGGGATCTCGGCGTCGCGGCGGAGGGCGTGCCTTGGCTGGGGGGCGCCTGCCTGGCCGTGTCGACAGCGTTCTTCACGGAGCTCGGCGGATTCGCGCCTGACTACTTTCTGTACTGGGAGGATGTCGATCTGTCGGTGCGGGCGCTCCGGGCCGGCGGGGAAATCACCGTTCGGTCTGATCTGACGGCGGTACACGACGAGGGTGGCACTCAGGGCCGGCAGCGCGGCCGGGCCAAGTCGGATCGCTACTACTTCTACAACTGTCGGAACCGGTTGCTGTTCGCGGCTGCACTCCTGGATCGACGGGAGCTATGGCGTTGGTGCCTGCACACACCCCGTGCAAGCTGGCGCATTCTGCTGCGCGGCGGGCGTCGGCAACTGGTCCACTCACCACGTCCGCTGCTGTCAGCATTCTTTGGCACCGGGGCCGGGTTGTACCTCGCGTTTCAGGCGCTGCTGCAGGGCCGGCATCGGCCCGACCCGCGCGAAATCCATAGGGGCGAGCCGACCACCGGGGGCAGGACCGGCGAGTCGGCCGAGCTCCCTCAGGTAGGCGTGCTGGTTGCTCATCCCGGCAGTGAGCTGTACGGGTCGGACCGGGTGATGCTTGCGTCGGTGGTGGCGTTCATCGCAGCGGGCCTTCCGGTGACTGTCGCGTTGCCCAGCGACGGCCCGCTGGTAGCGGTGCTGCGGGCGGCTGGCGCCCGGGTGGAGTTCGTCCCCATGCCGGTGCTCCGCAAGAGCGCGCTGAGCCCGAGCGGGGCTGTTCGGCTGTTTCGCGACCTGATCGCAGGCCTGCGCCTGAGTTGGCGGCTGGTTGGTGAGGCGACAGGCGGAGGACTCTATGTGAGCACCTTGACTCTGCCCTCGTGGCTGCTGCTCGGTCGACTGCGGCGGCGGACGGTGGTGTGTCACGTGCACGAGGCGGAGGGCAGCGCTCGGTGGTGGCTGCGGCGCGGTCTGGCGCAGCCGCTGCGCCTGGCCCACCGCGTGGTTTTCAACAGCCGGTTCAGTTTGCAGGTCGTGGCCGGCCCGTCCCGCACGCTCCGCCGGCGCTCCGAAGTTGTCTACAACTGTGTGCCGGGTCCGGCTCAGGTGTCGCCGCCACGGGCTGGACTTGACCCACCGCTGAGGCTGCTGTACGTCGGCCGCCTTTCCCCTCGCAAGGGTCCCCAGCTCGCCATCGCCATGTTGGCGCAGCTGCGAAGTCGCGGTGTGGATGCCTCGCTGGACCTTTTGGGTGCGGTTTTCACCGGCTATGAGTGGTTCCAGGCGCAGCTGGAGGAGGAGGTCGCCGGGCTCGATCTCACCGACCGGGTCCGGTTCCTGGGCTTCCGATCGAACATCTGGCCGTATCTGGCCGACGCCGACATCGCACTAGTGCCCTCCCTGACTGACGAGCCGTTCGGCAACACCGCGGTCGAAGCTGTGTTGGCCGCGCGGCCGGCGGTGGTGTCGGACACCACGGGGCTACGCGAGGCCGCCGCCGGTTATCGGAGCGTCGTCACCCTCTCTGCTGTTGGGCCCGAGGCGGCGGAAGCCTGGGCGGACGCCGTACAGCGCATCAT
Organism: Nakamurella sp.; assembly: GCA_965277905.1. GTDB lineage: Bacteria > Actinomycetota > Actinomycetes > Mycobacteriales > Nakamurellaceae > Nakamurella. The sequence goes on along the minus strand of CBDIDW010000006.1, from coordinate 826,151 downwards.
GGCCGACTGGAGTCGGCTCCGGGACGCGGCTGTGGCCGATGCGGGCACAGCTGCCCGGCGACACAGTGCGGACACGTACGCAACGGCCTTGCTGCAAGCGATGCGCCTTGCCAGCGGACACCGGTCGTGAGCACAGATCTCGCGCGTCCCTCGGCGACCGTCCGCGCTGACCGTCGCGCCACCTTGATCGGGGCCGCGATATGCACCGCTGCTGTCGCGGCGGTGACCCTGATCGGGTCCGGCACCGTGTCGTACTGGCTGGACGAGGCGGCCTCGCTGTCCGCCGCACAGCGATCGCTGCCGCAACTCTGGGTGTTGGCTGGGAACATCGACGCAGTCCACACCGCGTACTACGCCCTGTTGCACGGCTGGATCGCCGTGTTCGGCAACGGCCAGGTGGCCACCAGGTCGTTGTCCGCGCTAGCCGTCGGGGTGGCGGCTGCCGGGGTGTGGACGTTCATGCGTTCGGGTGGGCGCTTCACAGGCCGGGCCCACCTTGTTGTCCCGGTTGCCACGGTGGTCGTCTTCGCCGCATTGCCGCGCGTGAGCTGGGCCGGTGTGGAGGCGCGGCCGTTCGCGCTATCCGCGGCTCTCGCGATTTGGTCAACGGTATTGGTCGACCGGGGTGTACGACAGGAGCTCCGCGGCGGTCGTAGCTGGCCGATATGGACCGGCTACGCGGTCCTCGCAGGGGTGGCCGTAGTCGTGCATCTGTACGTGGTGCTGCTGGTCGTGGGACATTTGCTCACCGGCTGGCTCAGTCGCGGGGTGCCACGGTCGACGCGGCTCCGGCTCACCTTGGCAGCTGCAGCGGCCATGTTGATCGGACTGCCAGTGATCCTGGTCGGACGAGCTCAGGCCGCCCAGCTCGGCCAGCAGCACCAAGGTGCCGGTCAATTGCTTCGCAACATTGTCGTCAATCAATGGTTCCTCGGCGCGACGCCGACATCAGTGACCGGCGCCAATGTCGCTCCGGCCACTGGGCTGGCGGCTGCGTGGCCCGTCACCGCGGTGGCGTTGTCCGTACTGGGCTGGTTGGCAATCGGGCTGGCCACATTGTCGATCCGACGTCCCGGCGCTTCGGCCGCAGACCCGGACGAAAGGCGTGCACCGGGGCCGGTGGCCTGGTCCGTGCCGGCACTGGTCGTACCGTCCCTGCTGATCGGTGTGTACAGCCTGCTGGTCAGTCCGGTCTATAACCCTCGTTACTTCACGTTCGCTGCGCCGGCGGTCGCAGTGCTCATCACGACCGGGCTCAGTACGGTGCGCTGGCGGGCCGCTCTTCCGGTTGGGGTGGCAATGGTGATACTGCTGGCGCTGCCGGTTTGGCTCTCGCAACGACAGGTCAACGGTAAGAGCGGTTCGGACTGGTCGCAGGTGGCCGGCTATGTCGCGGACCATCGCCAGGCCGGTGACTCGGTCTATTTCTCGCCGATCGAACCCGCGCACGGGAAGGTGGTGAGCCGAACCGTCCGCGACATCGCCGTGGCCTACCCCGCCCCGTTCGCCGGGCTCGCCGACCTCACGCTGATCGAGGATGGCAGGGCCACCGGCAGCTTGACCGGAACGTCCCGGCTGCTCTCCGACGCCACTGGAGCACTGGCAACAGCTGACAGAGTCTGGGTGATCGAGTCCGTCGCCGAGGATCCCGCACAGGTCGCGGTCGACGATGCCGTGCTCACTCGAGCTGGGTTGTGCCCGGCTGCGGGTTGGTCAGGGCCCTTGGACTCGGCCGTACCCTGGTCTCGGTGTTAGACGTGGGCGTTGGGGACAAGAGGGCCGCCCTGGGTTTCGTCGGCGCGGGCGCGAAGCCCAGCGACATGTGGCATCGGATCGAGCGGTCACTGGCGGCCGTGTCAGCCGTCATCGTTGCCATCCGGTTTTCGGTCGGACCGCAGGTGTCAGCTGGTTTAGTGGTAGGTGTGGCTCTGGCCCCGGTATGGGTCCACGCCGTACGGGGTCGGCGAGGTGCCGGCTGGCTCTTCGGGACGGGCCTGGCCGCATTGGGCTCGGGTGTCCTACTCACCGCCATTTCCTCCGCGGACCATGCGGTGGACGAAAAGCTGTTCGTCTCGATCCTGGTCTGGATGCTCGGCTTGCTCCTGTCCGTGGGTGTGGTGTGTTGGACTGCAACATTGTGGGGCGCGGCCGGAGCGGCGCGCTGGTACGCAGTCGGGCTGTTGATCAACGCTGCGATGGAGTACCGAGCCGATCACACTGACAATCCGATGAAATACTTGTTCGGCATTCCGCTGGCGGTTGCAGTATTGGCTTTGCTGGCCAACCGCAACTGGCTGCAGGTGCCGGTGCTGCTCGCGTTGGCCGGTCTGTTCGCCGTTTCCGACACCCGCATCTATTTCGCTACGGTCTTGTTGGTGGCCGTATTGATCCTGTGGGAGCTCCGGCCGGCCACCGGTCGGCGGATGTCCGCGGCATTCACTGTCCTGCTGCTGGCCGCCGTCGGGGCCGCCGTGTACTTCCTCGGCACCACTCTGTTGGTCGACGGTTACCTGGGCAGTAATGCTCAGGTCCGTTCCGTCCAACAGATCCGCACCGCCGGTTCCCTACTGCTCGGCGGGCGTCCCGAAATCGCCGCGACCTGGGCGCTGGTGCGCTATCGGCCGTGGGGGTTCGGCCCGGGCGTTCAGGTGACATCCCTGGACTTGAACGCAGCGAAGGCCGGACTGGAGCAGATCAATTACCAACCGAACAACGGATACGTCGAGAAGTTCATGTTTGGCGACGGTATTGAGGTCCACTCCACCACCGGCGATCTGTTCGTCCATTTCGGTTTGGTCGGCCTCATGTTCGCGGGAATCGTCCTGATCGTGACCCTGGTGGCGTTGGCGCGCACGCTCAACCGGCGGGAGGCCTCGGGACTCACCCTGTTCCTCGCGGTCTTCGCACTGTGGAACTTGTTCTTCAGCCCGCTGTATTCATCGATCCCGACGTTGGCTCTTTGGCTGGGGCTACTGCTGGGTACCGATGCGTTGGGCCGACGCCGGCCACCGTTCGGCGATCATCTGCGAAACACCAGTGTCCGCACCGGTCGAGCACCGGTTGTCAGTGCGTCACCCAGCGAGCGAGCCGTCAGGCCCGACTCAGCCAGTCCGGTCAGCAATGCGCTGGTCAACGCACCCCGATCGAACTCGGGGCGCGTGCCTGCCACGGCCAGGTCGTTGGCGTCGGCGAAACCGTCGTGACACAGCAAGATCTGGCCCGCACGCGCGCTGGCCAGTACGGCCTCAGCCCGGTCCGGATGAAAATCCGGGTCCCAGTCGAACAGACTTGGTCCCCACAGGACCGTGGTCATTTTCAGCCGTCGGACCGCTGCCCAGACGAGTGGGGTCTGTGCTCCGTAGGGTGGTCGAAACCAACGTACGGGCCGACCGGTCCGATCCTGCAATCGCGATTGTGCATCGGTCAGGGTCGAGATGACCTCGCGAATCGGCAGAGTGGTCAACCGCCGATGGTCGCGGCCGTGTAATCCGATTTCGTGGCCCTCTGCGACGGCCCGCTCGAGCAGTTGCCCGAAGCGTTCCACACGAGTCATCAACACGAAGAAGGTGGCTGTGCACCCATGCGCGGCGAGCTCATCCAGGATGCTCGAGGTGGCCGGGAAATCTGGCCCATCGTCGTAGGTCAGAACGAATTCCGTCCCGGCGGGTCGAATGGCCGTCACTGACCCGAGCATCGGCCCGCCGGCCGTGCGTGCCCAGCTCACCAGGTGAGCTCGAACCGCCCGGTGCCGCGCAATGTGCATGGCCTCCGGCGCCTTTCGTGGGTCCATTGAAACCGCCGCGATCAGCGATCGACGCAGTGCTATCGATGACATCGGCAACCGTCGTCCGGCGGCAGGACCTGGACGACAGCCGGTGGTAGGCAGGCTCCCGTATGATCACACGGGAGGAAATACCAGGGGTGCGGTGCGCGTCGGGACGTGGCGAGTGGAGGATAGGTGACCGCCGGCCGCCGGCGCTAGTCGGCCCCACACCTGCGTCTTACGGGCGCGGACGAGGACGTGGACGGGAGATGCGTCAGAACATGTCCGGTGCGACCGGCGCCTCGCCTGCCATCCGTGACGACGGAACGGTCACCGTTACTGTGGCTGTGCCCACGTTTCGTCGTCCTGACGAGTTGCGTCGCCTCCTACCGGCAATTTTGGCTCAGGTCGAGCAGCTCGATCCAGACGGTCCGGCCGGTGGATCGTTACCACCGCTCTACCGCATCGATGTGCTGGTGGTGGACAACGACAGCAGCTGCACGGGGGCGGCTGCCGTCCGGGAGGTCGGATCGCCCCGCGTTCACTATGTCGTGGAGCCGAACCCCGGCATCGCGGCTGTCCGCGACCGAGCCCTCCGTGAGTGTCGGTCCGACTTGCTGGTTTCCATCGACGACGACGAATGGCCCCATTCGGGCTGGTTGGCGGCGTTGTTGGCCACTTGGCAGCAATATCGTCCTGCGATCGTGTTCGGCAAGGTGGTGGCCGTGTTCCAGTCTCCGCTGGACCCTTGGCTGCGGGCAGGTGGCTTCTTTGCCCGATTCTCCTTGCCCACTGGGACGGTGATGCCGGCCGCTGCGGCCGGGAACTGGCTGCTGGACGTCGGCCAGATCCGGCGGCTCGGCGTTGTCTTCCACCCCGACTTCGGTCTGACAGGCGGAGAGGACACTCTGTTCAGTCGGGAGGTGGTGGTTGCCGGTGGTCGCATTGTGTGGTGCGACGAGTCGGTGGCCGACGACCTGGTGCCCGCAGTCCGGATGACCCGGGCCTGGGTGCGCCGCCGCTGTTACAGCCACGGCAACACGAGAAGTTTGGTCGCCATCAGGTTATCGGCTCGAAGTGGGCGCGCGGGACCAGCCCGGGTAGGCGCTGTGGTACGGGGTCTCGCGCGGCTCGGCGTCGGGAGCGGGCGCGTCCTGGTCGGCCTGGTCACCGGATCGCTGGCCGGGCAGGCGGGCGGGTGCAAGACGCTGTGGACCGGCACCGGCATGGTCACTGGAGCCCTTGGGATCGCCTTCCAAGAGTACCGACGGCCGCAGCCGGAGACGGCGCCGCTCCGGGTGCTGCAGTCGTTCCCCGGCCCGCTGCCCACCACCAATCCGTACCTCGTGCAATTGGGCGACCGGCTCAGCCAAGAGCCCGGTGTTCAGGTCCTGACCTTCACCTGGCAACGGGCGCTCCTGGCGCGGTTCGACGTATTCCACGTGCATTGGCCGGAGACACTCGTCGGCGGGCGGCGCGGACCGAAAAAGGCGGTTCGGCAGCTCCTCAGCGTTCTCCTGTTGCTCCGGCTGCGGTTGGGCCGCAAGCCCGTCGTCCGGACCGTCCACAATCTTGAACTTCCGCGCGACATCTCCCGGGTCGAGCGAGCTTTGTTGCGATGGTTTGACGCCTGGACGACGCTGCGAATTCGGGTGAACGACTTGACCCCGTTGCCGGCCGGCTTGTCAGCCACCATTCCGCACGGGCACTACGCGGATTGGTTCGCGCGGTGGACGCCACCGGAGCCCATCCCGGGTCGCTTGGTGTTCTTTGGTTTCGTGCGCCGATACAAGAATGTGCTTGCGCTCATTGAGGCATTCCGGGCCACCGCCGACTTGCCGGGTGGAAATGGGTTGAGCCTGCGGGTGGCCGGGTTGCCGTCCACCCAGGAGTTGGCCGAATCCATCCGGGAAGCTACCGCCGGAGACCCCCGGATCACGCTGCGGTTCGAGTTCTATGACGACGCAGAGCTGGTCCGCGAGGTCGGCGGAGCCACGGCTGTGGTGCTGCCGTACACCGAGATGCACAACTCCGCCGGCGTGCTGACTGCGGTGTCGCTGGCACGCCCGGTCCTGGCACCGGACAACGAATTGAACCGCAAATTGGCTGAGCAGGTCGGTCCGGGCTGGATCCAGCTGTTCGATCCTCCACTCAAGGCGCAGCACCTGGTCGATCTGCTTGCCCGGTTGAAAGACGCCCCGCCCTCCGCACCGCCCGATTTGTCCAGCCGGGACTGGCGCGACAGTGCCGCGGATCACGTGCGTGCGTACAGATCAGCGATGGGTGCGCTGCGGCCGGGAACGGTGGTAGCGCCGGTGAGCGAGCACGATGGTCATGCGAGCCCGAACGTGGCCGACCGGAAAGGCGTGTGAGCATGGATCTCCGAGGCTATGTACGCGCCCTTCGCCGGTCGTGGTGGATCATTGTGGCGGCCGTACTGCTCGGTACAGCAGCCGGCGTGGGGTACGGCGCGGTCAGCACGCCGATCTACCAGTCGTCCGTTACCTTCTTCGTATCGACCAGCCAGGCCAGTAACAACTCTGCCTTTCAGGACGACCAGTACGCCCAGGCGCGAGTGAACTCTTACGCAAAAGTCCTTAATTCAGATATTTTGGCCCAGGCAGTGATAGCTCAGCAGAAACTGGACCTGACGCCGGCCGAGCTAGCCGGGCGAATCACCGGCACTGTCGACCTGAATACGGTTTTGCTCACTGCGACCGTTCGGGATACATCCCCAACACGAGCCCTGGCCATCGCGACCGGCATCGCCAACGAGCTCGATCCGTTGGTCCGACGGCTGGACCAAGCTGCGTCGGGCAGCTCGGCGGTTTCCACGGCGCTGACCGTGGTCTCGGGGCCATTGGTGGACCCAGTTCCGGTCTCTCCTCGAAAAAGGCTGGACGTATTGCTCGGCCTTGTCGCCGGCCTGGCGTTGGGCATCGTGGCGGCGGTGATTCGCGGTCTAATAGACACGACTGTGCGCACTGCCGCAGAGCTGACCGAACTGACAGGGCTACCGGTTCTCGGCGCCGTCGCGAAAGACCGTTCAGTTCCGAAGTCTCCGCTGGTTGTGGGTCCGGCGGCGTTGACCCCGCGGGCGGAAAGCTACCGGCACATTCGCACCGCGCTGCAGTTCTTCGATGTCGCCGCTCCGCTCCGTGTCATTTTGGTGACCTCGCCCAATCCTGGGGAGGGCAAGTCGGTCACCGCAGTCAACCTGGCCTTGATGATGGCCGAGACGGGCAGAACGGTGGCCTTGGTGGAGGCGGATCTGCGTCGGCCGCGGTTGACCGATTACGTCGCCGTGGAGAACGCAGTCGGCCTGACGAACGTGTTGGCCGGTCAAGTTGACCTTGCGGATGTCATGCAGCCTTTTGGTGACAGTGGGCTGAGCGTGCTGCCGACCGGCTCGGTCCCGCCTAACCCCTCCGAGTTACTGGGAACTGACCGAATGGCCAAGGTCATTCAGCATTTGCGGGTGGCTTACGAGCTGGTTGTGATCGACACACCGCCGCTCGGACCGGTCACCGACGGCGTCATTCTGGCTACGCTTGTCGATGCGGTAGTGCTGGTAGTGCGGCAGGGGCACACCAAGCGCAGGCAGATTCGCGACGCCCTCGCTGGGCTCGCCGCGGTCGAAGCCAGGGTGGTCGGCACAGTGCTGAACCAAGTACCAAGGCGCGGGCCGGATGGTGCCCCAATGAGCAGCTACCGCTACGACCTGCCATTGGCTACCCCGGCCAAACTGGGCTGGTTGAAATCGAAGTCAGCTAAAAAAGCGACGCAGAGGGTGTCAAAGGGCGGAATCGGGCATGAAGCCGGGTCGGACCCCCTCGGGGATGACGAGCCCGAGCCTGTCTCCGCGCATACCGAGGGTTGAGGCTGCCCTAGTTCGGCAGCGCGGAGCTAGCGCGAGATTCCGGTGGCGTCGAGAATGACTCGTAGGGCGGCGTCGATCTGGGCCGCTGCGGCACGAAACTTGCTTGCCCCACCGGCGATCGGGTCGGCGATGTCCTGAGCGCCGTGTGGGAAAGGCTGTATCTGGGCTCGAGCTCGGTGCGCGGCCGCCAGCAGCCGGGCCGCTGCATCGTCTGGGTCTCCTCGGTCGACACCGACCCCGGCTGTGACCAGGTCAGCAAACTGGCGAAGCGTGAAGGTGCGACGTAACGCGGCCGGATCGGCGAGGACGACCCGGCCGCGGTTCACGATGTCGGCGGTCAGGATGAGATCTGCCGCGCGACTGACGTCGGGTCGCAATCGAGTCGAGGTCCACCCGGGTACCGACGGGTGGCCCAATTCGGTGAGCGCGGCGATCGCGAGCGGGTGCATCGGCTTCCCGTCGACGGCACGAGTGCCTGCTGAAGTGATCGACCACGGCAACCGGGCCTGACTGATCGCTGCTGCCGCCAGGACTTCCGCGATCGGCGAACGCACTTGGTTCGCCGTGCAGACGAAGAGCAGCCGGAAGCGGTCGGTACTCACGCCGCCATGCTCGCACGGGTCCGGGGACCGCCGCGCAGTGCAACTGTCTCGACACTCTGCGTGCTCAACGTAGTGAGAAATCCTCGTTTGAACGGGTCGTCGGTGTCCTAAAGAGTGAATATCCGCGAATGAACGGTGACAGTCAGATACACTTGCCTCATCGGGCGAGCGTTGCCGGGCTGCAGTCGGGGCGGACCGGGAGTCGGTATCAACCGGCCCTTATTTCCCCTGGCGGAAGGCTGTGCGGTGGCTGTTCGGGTGGGCTATGCCCCTGGTGTTTACGACCTGTTTCACGTCGGACACCTCAATGTGCTGCGCCAGGCGCGGCAACGATGCGATTATCTGATCGCGGGCGTGGTTTCGGACGAGATGTGTGAACAGGCCAAAGGCTTCCGCCCAGTCGTCCCGCTGGTCGAGCGTATGGACATTGTGGGTGGTCTGCGGTGCGTCGACCAGACCCATGCTGAGCGCACCCCTGAGAAGTTGGATGCCTGGCGGGAACTCGGCTTCACCCACATCTTCAAAGGCGACGACTGGCGCGGCACGTCCAAGGGCGACAAGCTCGAGCGCGATTTCGACGAAGTCGGTGTCGAGGTCGTGTACTTCCCGTACACCGTGCACACCTCCTCTTCCTCGCTGCGCCGCGCCCTCAACCTGCTGGTCGGCGACGCGGGAGTCCGGACGAACACGGCATGAGCGCGATCGCCGACGCCCTTCCTGATGCTGGGGTCGATGAGCCATCGGCTTTCCGGGTCGGCGCCACCAGGTACGGCCGCCCGTGGTCGGTCGCTTACCTCCGGCGACTGCGGGTCACCGACTTCGCCAGCGTGGTCTGGGCCGGGGTGGGAGCGCACACCATCGCCGGCGGGACCTTCATCACCCGGCTGTCGGAAAATCCGACCGACGGGCGGCTGATTTTGCTCACAGCCGGCATCGCACTGGCGTGGATCTTTGCGCTGTCCTGGTCTGGCGCTCGAGATCCGGCCGAAATCGGGCACGGTCCGGAGGAGTACAAACGAATTGTTCGAGCGACTCTCGGGCTTTTCGGTGGGCTGGCAATCCTTTCTTTCGTCTTCGATCTCGCTTTACCACGCTCCTACCTTCTCGTCATGCAGCCGGCCGGACTCCTCGCTCTCCTCGCCAGCCGCTACACCTGGCGGCGATGGCTGCACGGGCAGCGGCGGGCGGGCCGCTTGCAGAGCAAACTCCTCGTGGTTGGGAGTGAGGCCACGGTGCTCGAGCTGCTGGCCGACCTACGCCGGGCCCCCCTGGCTGGCTACCGTGTCATTGGCGTCTGCCTGCGGCGCAAGGCTTCCGAGCCGTCGATGAACCTCGCCGGTGTACCCGTCCTGGGTGATCTGCATGCCGTCGCTGAAGTAGCCAAGCGGTACCGGGTCGACGCTGTCGCGGTGACTGCCACCTCGGACTTCGGCCCTACCCGGGTGCGCCGGTTGAGCTGGGAATTGGAGGACGCGCCGATCCGGCTCGTCCTTGCTCCGGCGCTGACGAACGTCGCCGGCCCTCGGATCCATACGACGCCGGTAGGTGGACTCCCACTTATCCACGTCGATCGTCCGACCTACCGTGGGGCTAATCGGATCCTCAAGAAGTCTTTTGACATAGTTGGCGCAGTTTTGTTGCTGATTGTCTTCAGCCCGTTGCTGTTCTCGCTCGCACTCACCATCAAAGTGACTGACCGCGGACCCGTCTTCTTCCGCCAGGAACGGGTCGGCCTCAACGGTAGTACGTTCAAAATGATCAAGTTTCGTTCTATGGTCACAAATGCTGAGGAACTTCTCGCCGATCTGCGCCGGGCCTCGCACGACGCGGGCAACGAAGTCATGTTCAAGCTGAAAGAAGACCCCCGCATCACTCGCGTCGGAAAGTTCATTCGCAAATACAGCCTGGACGAGCTGCCACAGTTATTGAATGTGCTGCGAGGCGAAATGAGCCTGGTCGGTCCGCGACCTCCGCTTCGGGCGGAGGTCGACATGTATGCCGACGACGCGATGTTGCGCCTGCTCGTGAAACCCGGGATGACTGGCCTCTGGCAGGTCTCGGGTCGGGCTAATCTGACCTGGGAAGAGACAGTCCGACTGGACGTGTACTACGTCGAGAATTGGTCCATCACAAGTGATCTAGTGATCCTCTGGAAGACTGCGAAGGCGGTAATCGCTTCTTCCGGGGCGTTTTGATACGACCGGTCGAGCGAGCGCGGTGGCGTAGGCGCCGCCCGTGCCGTTGTAGCAGATGATGCGGCCCGTATCCTGTGTGCTGAGGTCCCTACCGACCCTGGCCTGATGGCGTCCCGAGACAGGAGGCATTCGTGCGCACAGTCATGCGGCGCGCCGTTCTCGCGTTCAGTGTGCGGAACAGGCGAAAGAAGGCCGCGCTGATCCTTGACTTCATCAGTCGGCACGGTTTGCGAAACGCCATTTTCGTTGGTTGCAGTCCCGGCAACAATCCGAACGAATGGATTGTGGAGAACGCCGTTGCCGGCCGCGTCGAGATCGTTGCCGCGTGCGACGTCTTGTCCTCGCCCGGGGCCTGGAGGTTCGTCGTTGCCGATGGGCGCGCGCTGCCGTTCCGAACGGCGGCCACCGATCTGATCGTTGCCAATGCCGTCATCGAACACGTCGGTGACGAAGACGAGCAGCGCCGGTTCGTTGAGGAGCAAACGCGGGTAGGGCGTACCTGGATGATCACCACCCCGAATCGGTGGTTCCCGATCGAGTCACACACTTCGGCAATTTTTTCGCACTGGTCGTCCAAATGGCGTGACGAATGTTCGGAGTTCACGCGTTTGCTTTCGCGTCGAGAATTCCGATCATTGCTGCCGGAGTCCGCGGTAGTTCACGGGCACTGGTGGTCGGCCACATTCACGGCCCTGCACGTGAGCTGACGCCAGCCGACGCCGGACGCACGATCGCGAACCGTCGATTGCGCGGCACAAGCGGGATCGACGATGTGGCACCCTAAGGCTCGACCCGCGACCAGAGCAGCAAGAAAGGTTCTTGTGCCCGCCCGACGTTCACCACGACGCCATCGTCGGCTGCCGGCATTGGTGCTGGCGCTGACGCTGGGCGGGACCCTGTTGGCCGGGTGTGACAACCCGTCGTCCGCGGTGGTGGTGTCCAACGCGCAGTTCGGCCAGACCGCGCTGGCCTCACAGGCCCAGACGATCATCTCCGAGGCCGGCGTCGACTCCACCCAGGTGGATCTGGCCGCGCTGAACCGGCGGATCCTGACCGGGAACGTTTGGCACCAGCTGGTGTCGACCGCGGCGGCGAAGGCCGGGGTGTCGGTGAGCGATGCCGACGTCAACGCCTACCTGAACGCCAACGGCCGCCCAACTGTGGCCACCGCGCTGCGGGTGCCGCAGGCCGATGTGGTGTCGGCCACCCGGGATGTCCTGGAACTGCAGCAGCTGGTCAAGGGTCTGACCAGCGGGGTGGCCGTGACCGACGTGGCCGTGACGGCCCAGTGCGCCAATGCTGCGACGGTCACCGACGTGACCAGGCTGCGTCGCTCGTTCGCCACCAATCCGACCACCGGGCCCGGGCAAGCCCAGGCCGCGGCGACCAGCTACGACCTGTTGACCGCCATCGACGTGGCCCCCGATGGGGTCTACCAGGCGGAGCCCGGCCAGGTCGTGACGATCAACTCCTCCGACGCCGCCGGCGTTCAGGTGTGTCTGATCACCGGACGTCAGGAGAAGCCCGGCCAGCTGACCGTGGCCCAGATCAACCAGTACTCCAACTTCGACGATCGGCTCAATGCGGCCTCTCTCGTGCTCACTGCAATGCCCCTGGTGTCGCAGGTACGAGTGAACCCTCGGTTCGGCGTCTGGGACCCGCTCAGCCTGCAGGTCGTGTCGGCCCCGTCGTCATGACCATCCCGGGCGGCCTCGACGGTGCGGTGCAGGTCATGGATCGACTGCGCTCACCGGGCGGTTGTCCCTGGGACGCGGCGCAGACCCACGCCTCGCTCGGCCGCTACCTAATCGAGGAGTGCTACGAGCTCCTCGACGCGCTGGAGTCGCAGCGTCCCGAGGCGATCCGGGAGGAGCTCGGCGACGTGCTCCTGCAGGTGCTCTTCCACGCCCGGATCGCCAGTGAGCAGCCCGTCGGGTTCGACATCGACGACGTGGCCGACACGTTGGTGGACAAGCTGGTCCGACGCCACCCTCATGTGTTCGCCGATGCGGATCGGGTCGAGACGGCGGCCGATCAGCAGCAACGTTGGGACGAACTCAAAAAGACCGAGGCCGGCCGGGAGTCGGTGCTCGCGGGGGTGGCCCTGGGCCAGCCGGCGCTCGCGCTCGCGGCCAAGCTCGGCGCGCGCGCCGCCCGGGCCGGACTTTCCGTTGACCTGCCGGAGGGCGACAGCCCGGGGGAGCAGCTCTTTCGGATCGCCTTTGCCGCGGGGGCCGCCGGCGGGGACCCGGAAGGGGAGTTGCGCGCGGTGTCGCGCCAGTTCGCGGCCGCGATTCAGGCCGCCGACTCGTCCGGATAGACCAGCCCGATCTGCCGGCGGATCTCGTCCATGGTGTCCATGATCGACAGCGTCTCGGCCCGGGGCAGCAGCGGCGACTCCGGCGCACCGTCGGCCACCAGGGACGCGAAATGGGCGATCTCGTAGGCGAAGGCAGCGTGGCCGGGGATCGGTCCGCCGTCGTACACGAGGCGCTCGCCGGTGCGGCTGATCAGCTCCACCGGGGCCGGTGAATAGAACACTCCGGGGATCTCGATGCGCGCCGCCGAACCCGAGATGGTCGCCGTGGTCGGTGTCTTCGCCCGCAGCGTGGCGTTGACCAACGCGTGGGCGGTCCCGGTCCGCAGCACCGCCGACACCTGCGCGTCGACGCCGGTCACGGTCGGATCGGCCACCGCGGTGACCCGATCGGGGGTGCCGACCGCGAACGAGGCGAACGAGATCGGATAGACCCCGAGGTCCAACAGCGCGCCGCCGGCCAGACCGGGTGCGAAGAGCCGGAACTCGGGATCGACGTCGAAGTACTGGCCGTGATCGGCGATGACCGTGGCCACCTCACCCAGCACCCCGTCGGCCAGCAGCTGACGGACCACATCCATCCCGGGCAGGAACCGTGTCCACATGGCCTCCATCAGCGTCCGGCCCTGCGCCGCGGCGATGAGATCACGCGTCTGGGCGGCATTCTGGGTGAAGGCCTTCTCGATCAGGACGTGCTTGCCGGCGTCCAGCGCCAGCCGGGCCCGGTCGTGATGGGCGTTGTGCGGCGACGCCACATACACGGCCTGCACGTTCGGGTCGGCGACGAGTTCCTCGGCCGAGCCGTAGGCGCGCTCGATCCCGAACTTCTGCGCGAAGGCTTGGGCCCGGTCGAGGGACCGGCCCCCGACGGCCACGACTTGCTGGTGGGCCCGCCGCAGGGCCGATTCGGCGAAGTTGCCGGCGATGCCGCCGGGCGCCAGGATGCCCCAGCGCAGGGTCGGGGCGGTGGCCGGGTCGAGGGTGCGAGGGGTGGGCAAGACCGACGGGAAAGTCACCTTCAGCAGGCTACTGGTGTCCGGTATGTTGCCAATAGGTCAAGAGTGTCAGCGATCCGCCCCGGCGTGCTGACCGGCAACCCTCACTCGCGGTGGGGTGCCCCCGGGGATTCGACCCGGCGTGGGCCGACCGGTCCACGCAAGCGCAGTGCCGGCCGTGTGGCCGGCCCGATCCACAGGAGCATCATCGATGAGCCCCGATTGGTCGTTCGAGACCCGTCAGATCCACGCCGGCCAGACGCCGGACCCCACCACCAAGGCCCGGGCGTTGCCGATCTACCAGACGACGTCCTACGCGTTCGACTCGTCCGAGCACGGTCGCAAGCTGTTCGCGTTGGAAGAGCTGGGCAACATCTACACCCGGATCATGAATCCGACCACGGCGGTGGTCGAGGACCGGCTGGCCTCGCTGGAGGGTGGCGTCGGTGCGCTGCTGGTCTCCTCCGGGCAGGCCGCCGAGACGCTGGCCGTCCTGGCCATCGCCGAGGCCGGTGACCACATCGTGTCCTCGTCCCGGCTGTACGGCGGCACCTACAACCTGTTCCACTACACGTTGCCGAAATATGGCATCACCGTCGATTTCGTCACCGATCCCGACAATCTCGACGCCTGGCGGGCGGCCATCAAGCCGAACACCAAGGCGCTCTACGCCGAGACCATTTCCAACCCGCAGCTGGACGTGCTCGACATCACCGGTGTGGCCGATGTGGCGCATGCCGCCGGGGTTCCGCTCATCGTCGACAACACCGTGCCCACTCCGTATCTCATCCGCCCGTTCGAGCACGGTGCGGACATCGTGGTGCACTCGGCCACGAAGTACCTGGGCGGCCACGGCACCGCCATCGGCGGGGCCATCGTCGACTCCGGGAATTTCGATTGGACCGCTAATCCCGAGAAGTTTGCCAATTTCAATACCCCGGACCCGAGCTACAACAATCTGACCTGGGGCACGGACCTGGGGCCCAATGGACTGTTCGGCGTGAACGTCTCGTTCATCTTCAAGGTGCGGTTGCAACTGCTGCGCGACTTGGGTCCGGCTATCGCCCCGTTCAACTCCTTCCTGATCGCGCAGGGCGTCGAGACGCTGTCGCTGCGGGTGGAGCGGCACAACGCCAATGCGGCGGCGGTGGCGCAATTCTTGGAAGGTCGGGACGAGGTGGAGTCGGTGTCCTACCCGGGATTGGAATCCAGCCCGTGGCACGCGGCCCAGCAGAAATACGCCCCCAAGGGCGGCGGCCCGATCGTCTGCTTCGAGATCAAGGGCGGCGCCAAGGCTGGCGAGACCTTCACCGATGCGCTGGAGTTGTTCACCAACCTGGCCAACATCGGCGACGTGCGCTCGCTGGTCATCCACCCGGCGTCGACCACCCACTCGCAGCTCACCCCGGACGAGCAACTCACCACCGGCGTCACCCCCGGGTTGATCCGGCTGGCCGTTGGCCTCGAGAACATCGACGACATCCTGGCCGATCTGGACGCAGGCTTCAGAGCCGCGAAGGGGTGAGGACCCCGATCGCTCGGATCCGGACCACCGGGCGTCGCTACGTCGACATCGGTGCCCTGACCCTGGAATCCGGCGCGATGCTGCCGTCGGTCACGGTCGCCTACGAGTCGTGGGGCCGGCTGAACGACGCCGGTGACAACGCCGTGCTGGTGCTGCACGCGCTCACCGGCGACGCGCACGTGGTCGGGCCGATCGGTCCGGACCAGCCCACGCCGGGATGGTGGGAGGGACTGATCGGTCCCGACGCACCGTTGGACGACCGCGAGTAC
This sequence comes from Nakamurella sp., assembly GCA_965277905.1. Taxonomy (GTDB): domain Bacteria; phylum Actinomycetota; class Actinomycetes; order Mycobacteriales; family Nakamurellaceae; genus Nakamurella. The sequence goes on along the minus strand of CBDIDW010000006.1, from coordinate 810,605 downwards.
TTCGTGCTCGCCGCCAACGTCCTGGGTGGCTGCCGGGGGACCACCGGGCCGTCGTCGCCGGCGCCCGACGGGAAGCCCTGGGGCTCACGGTTTCCGGCCATCACCGTGCGGGATCAGGTCGCGGCCGAGGCGGGTCTGGCCCGGATGCTGGGGATCTCGTCGTTCGCCGCGGTGGTGGGCGGTTCGATGGGCGGCATGCGGGCCCTGGAGTGGCCGGTCATGTACCCCGAGCTGATCCGGCGCTCGATCGTGGTGGCCAGCTGCGCCGCCGCGACCGCCGACCAGATCGCCTGGTCGGCGCCCCAACTCGCGGCCATCCGGGTTGATCCGAACTTCGCCGGCGGCGACTACTACGGCGGTCCGGCCCCGTTGGCCGGGATGGGCGTCGCCCGGGAGATCGCGCACGTCACCTACCGGTCCCGGCTCGAGCTGAACACCCGGTTCGGCCGCTCGCGGCAGCCGGGGTCCGAGATGTTCGCGGTCGAGTCATACCTGGCCTACCACGGCGAGAAGCTGGGCCGCCGTTTCGATCCCAACTCTTACCTGGTGCTGACCGAGGGCATGAACAGCCATGACCTGGCCCGCGGCCGGGGGTCGATGAAGGCCGCGCTCGGCCTGATCCGGGCCGAGCTGACCGTGGCCGTGGTCGACTCCGACCGTCTGTACCCGGTGGCCGACGGCGAGCTCCTGGCCACCGCACCTGCGGCCCGGCCGCTGATCACCCTGCATTCCGACTTCGGCCACGACGGCTTCCTCATCGAGGCCGAGCAGGTCGGGCAGGTCGTCCGATCGGCATTGGCCTGACCCACACCGGGCATTGACCGGTCAGGGGATCAGCACGATCTTGCCGAAGGTGTGGCCGTTCTCCAGCTCCCGATAGGCCTCGCGCACCTGCTCCAGCGGATACGTCGCCGCGATCGGCATCTCGACCTCACCCGAGGCCAGCGCGGCGGCCAGTTCGGCGAGCACGGCCGGGGTGGCCACCCGGAAGTGCTGCACCACCGTCGCGCCCAGCTCACCGGCGTCGAAGTCGGCGATGGTGGCAATGCGCGCGGGGGTCACGCCCAGGTCCAGTCCGAGATGCACGTATTCCCGGCCGTAGGTGTCCAGAACGGCAGTGACCGGGTGGCCGTCGAGGGCTGCCGTGATCTGGGAGGCGAGGTCGGGTCCGCGGTAGTCCACCGGGATCACGCCATGCTCGCGCAGCCAGGAGTGGCGGGCCGGGCCGGCCAACCCGATCACCGCGGCGCCGGTGCGGCGTGCCCACTGAACCGCCAGGGAACCGACCCCACCGGCCGCGGCCGACACCAGCACCACATCCTCGGGGCCGACACCAGCCGCCTGGACCAGGGCGTAGGCCGAGGTCCCGACCACGAAGAGGGCGCCGGCCCGCTCCCAGTCCAGTCCGGGCGGTTTGGACACGATTTCACCCGGCTGGACCAGGACGAACTCGGCGTGGCTGGCCCGTTCGTTGGTGTAGCCGAGCACGTCGTCGCCCGCTTCGAATGCGGTGACGTCGGGCCCGACCGCCGCGACCACCCCGGCCAGGTCGCTGCCCTCGCCCTCGGGGAAGGCGGCCGGCCAGCGCTCGGCCAATGCGCCCGACCTGATCTTGGCCTCGCCCGGGTTGATCCCGGCCGCCCGCACCTGCACCAACACCTGGCCGGGGCCCGGGGTGGGCTGTGACACCTCGACGACGTCGAGCACGTCGGCGTCTCCATACCGCTGAAATCGCACTGCGCGCATGCGCTGAGCAACACGTCGCCGGCGCTCATTCTTCCCGGGGGCCCTACGGTGAGGAAGTGACGACGCGACGTGCGGTGCTGGTCGGCGGGGCGGCCGTGCTGGCCGGAGTGATCGCGGCGTGCACCCGGGCCGTGCGTGCGGCGCCGACGTCGGTGCCCTCGTCGGCAGCTGCTCCCACCTCGTCGGCGCCCGCTCCCACCTCAGACGCATCCACCGCGGCCTCGACTGCGTCGCCGACGCCGATCTCGACCTTGATGCCGACCTCGACCCGGACCAGTCCCGTTCGGCCGAGCCCGAGCCCGAGCCCGACGCCCACCCGACCCACGTCGCCCTCCAGCAGCAGCCCGTCGCCGGCTTCGACCGGTCCGGCCCAGGCGGTCGGGCACGGGCCCCGGACCGCCGACGCGGTCGCGCTCACCTTCCACGGCCAGGGTGATCCCGACCTGGCCCGACAGATCCTGGCCATCGCGGCCGCGCACCGGGCCGAGATCACCGTGATGGCCGTGGGGACCTGGCTGGAGGACCAACCGGAGATGGCCAAGGCGATTCTGGCCGGGGGTCACGAACTGGGCAATCACACCTGGTCGCACGGCGACATCAACTCCATGGACAGCGACCAGGCGCGCGCCGAGATCACCCGCTGCCGGGACCGTCTCATTGCCCTGACCGGTTCGCCGGGACGTTACTTCCGCCAATCCCAGTCGCCCACCGCCACCGCGCAGGTGCTCGCCCTGGCCGGCGCGGCCGGTTATCGCATCGCCCTGAGCTACGACATCGACTCGCTGGATTGGACCGATCCCGGCGTCGACGCGGTCCGGGAGGCGACCGCGGCCGCCACCGGCGGGTCGATCGTGAGCATGCATCTGGGCCATGCGGTCACCATCGACGCGTTGCCCGGCGTCCTGGCCGACCTGGCCGCCCGCCGGCTGCGCGCCGTCACGGTGTCGCAGCTGCTGCGCATGTGAGCCTCTTACCGCAGCTCCGCGGGCGCTGAGGCGGAAATCTAAGGCACCACGTGAGGTAGCCGGCTCATGTGCTCGCGCCGTCTTACGCCGAATGTCTTTCTCATGACCGCGAACTGGTACGAACTGGAAAACCTGGCCCACCTCGAACAGATCAAGGCGATGGACGATCTGCGGCGCCCTCGGCTGTGGCAGCCCCGGGCCCGCCGCCGGGCGCGGATCTCGCGCTCCCGCTGAACTGTGTTGGCAGCGGTCGGCTCCACGGCCGGTGACGTCCGACATTGGACCGTCGGTGTCATCGGCCAGTATGTCGGGATGGCCCGGCAGACCTCCTCGCGCATGATCGGACGCGGTGACGAGTTGGCCGAATTGACGGTGTTGCTCACCGACGCCGCCGCCGGCACGGCCGGGGTCGCGTTGCTGGGCGGTGACGCCGGCGCAGGCAAAACCCGGCTGTTGCAGGAACTGATCGCAGCTGCCGCCGACCGGGGCTTTTTGACCTTCACCGGCAGCTGCGCGCCGGTCGGCGACAACGGTCTGCCCTACCTGCCGGTATTGGACGCGCTGCGGCAGGTCGAGGAGTTGCCCGAGGGTCGTGCACTACTCGAGCGCACGGTTCGCCAACGCCCGCCGCTGGGCCGGTTGCTGCCTCATCTGGTTCTCGACCCGGTGCCGACCGACACCGACGAAGGTCTGGTCCAGGGCCAGTTGTTCGAGGCGCTCCACCGGGTCCTGCTCGACCTGTCCGCCCAGGCCCCGGTGCTGCTCGTCTTCGAAGACCTGCACTGGGCCGACAGCGCGACCCGAGACCTGCTCTCCTTCCTGGCCCGCACCCTGCGTGCCGGTCGGGTGGCCGTGGTGGCCAGCTACCGCACCGATGACCTGCACCGGCGGCACCCGCTCCGGCCGCTGGTGGCCGAGCTGAGCCGACTGCCGCAGATCCGGCGGGTGCAGTTGACGGCGCTGCGCCGGGACCAACTGGCCGAGCTGGTCGAGGCGTTGACCGGCCAGCCGGCCGACGCCCGTCAGGTGGAGAACCTGCTCCACCGCAGCGGTGGCAATCCGTTCTTCGCCGAAGAGCTCCTGCAGTCCGAGGGCAGCCGCCGGGACCTGCCCACCAATCTGGCCGACGTTCTACTGGACCGGGTCGCCCAGCTGCCCGAACCCGCCGTCCGGGTACTGACCGCGGTGGCGGTGGCCGCCCGCGAGGTGGACGAGTCACTCCTGGCCGAGGTGGTGGACCGGCCCGACGACGAGTTCGACGCCGGGCTGAGGCAGGCTCTTGAATCCGGCCTGCTGCGCAATATCCGGGACGGATACACCCCCCGGCACGCTCTGCTGCAGGAGGCCATCTACGGGGACCTGCTGCCCGGTGAGCGGGGCCGCTGGCATGCGCGGTTCGCTGCCGCCCTGGCGTCGCGCAGCGGCAACCGGGCCGAGTTGGCCCATCACCTGCTGGGCGCTCGCCGGCGGGCCGAAGCCCTGCCGGTCCTGTTGGCCGCGGCCGCCGAGGCCGAGACGGTGGCCGCTTCCGGGGAAGCCCTTCGCCATCTGGAACAGGCGCTGGACCTGCTGGAAGATCTCGGCTCCGGGCCCGACGGCATCGATCGGCTGGACTTGCTGGCCCGGGCCGCCGACGCCGCGTTCGGCGCGGGCGAGCCCCGGCGAGCCGTGGCCCTGGGTCGGGCTGCCATCGAAGAGGCCGACCGGACCGCCGGCGTGGCCCGGCGGGCCGCCGCCCGGGAGCGACAGGCCCAGTACATCCTGGACATCGACGCCGAGGAGCACGAGAAGGCGTTCGTCCCGGCGGCCGAAGCAGCGGCATTGCTGGCCGATCAGCCCGAGAGTGCGCTCAACGCACGCGTGTTTGCCACCTGGGCTCGCTGCCTGCTCTGGTCCGACGTGCAGACTGCCGCGGCTCTGCTGGAACAGGCCACCGCGGTGGCCGAGCGTGTGGGCGCCGACCATCTGGCCGCCGACGCGATCGTGTCGCGGGCGCTGCTGGCCCAGCGGGGCATCATCGACGACGATCCCGCCGCCCTGTTCGGCCGGGCCCTGGCCAAGGTGGGCACCTCGCCGGCGGGGTGGCCGGTGCGGATCCGCGCCTTGCGCTTCGAAACGAGCCGCAAGATGGACGACGGCGACCTGATCGGAGCGTTGGCGGCGGCCGACGAAGGGGTGGCGCTGGCTCGCGAGGCGGGCCTGGTCTGGGCCGCCTACGGGCTGGATCTGCAGCTCATCCGGGGATGGGTGCTGATGGCCCAAGGCCGTTGGGACGAAATGCTCGCGGATGCTTACAGGGCCATGTACGCACCCTCCAGTGCGGCCGGATTGTTGGCTTCGCAGGCGGTCTGGGTGCTGGTGGGGCGGGGCGACCCGGCGTGTGAGCAGGTCGCGGCCCGACTCCGTTCCCGCCGGCCGGATTGGTTCCTGGACCTGCAACTGAAACTGGCCGAGATGCGGTGGCGGGTGCGGCAGGGCCGGCCCGAGGTCACCATGGCGCTGGCCGACTCGGTCCGTGCCGATCTGGGACCCAACGGTGGCTACGGTTCGGAGTATCTGGTGATGCTGGTCGAGGAGACCGAGGCGTTGGCTTTGTCGGCCGAGCGGGCCCGGACCGGTGGTGACGCCTCGGCGGCCGCGTCGTTGGCCGTGCAGGCCGCCAGCAAGATCGACGAGGCCCGCCGCAGCATCGGAACCCGGGTCGACATGCGTTACGATCGTGCGCTTCTCGCTCGCATCGCGGCGGAGATTGCGCGTGCGGCGGGCACCGACACCGACACCGACTGGGCTCAATTCGAGCAGGCGGCGGAACTGGCCGGCCAGTTCCCGGACGTGACGTTGGCCCGGTCCCGGCGATTCGGGGTCCGGCTGGCGGCCGGCCTACGGGACGAGACCACGGCCGAGCTTGGTCGGGCCGCCGTGGCCGGGGCCACCGCGCTGGGTGCGACCTGGCTGGCCGACCAGGTGCTCGGCTCCGCCCAGCGGGCTCGATTACCGCTCACCGGCACCTCCCGGCTGGAGTCCTCGGTGGAATTGATGACCGCCCGGGAGGCCGAGGTGCTGGCCCTCTTGGCGACGGGACGCTCGAACGGCGAGATCGCCAAAGTGCTGTTCATCTCGGCTAAAACGGCGAGCGTGCACGTGTCGCACATCCTGGCCAAACTCGGCGCCGGAAGCCGGACCGAAGCGGTGGCCCTGGCTCGGGCGCGGGGCCTGCTCAGCGGGTCCCGGCAATGATCCATTCCACTTTGCGGTCACCGTCCCAGCGGCGGACGCCCACCGCTGATGCCGAGACGACGGTTCCGACCGTCAGCTCCACCGCCCGCCCCAGATCCGCGGCGGTCAGGCGGCTGGCGAGAGTGATGTGCGGGGTCCAGCTTCCGGGTGTGCTGTGCGGCAGACCTGCGCCGACTGCCTTCGTGATGTCCGTCTGCAGATCGAGCAGCTCGGCGGTGACCACCACCTGACGGGCCAGCACGAACGGCCCGCGACCGAACACCACCAGCCCACCCAGGGACAGCGGCAACGGGAGACGGCTACCGCCGGCGGCCGCGACGATCAGTGACTCGCGGTCGGGCGGGACCGTGGCCGCCACCGCGAGGGTCACGTGCGGACGGTTGCTGGCGCCGGTGTGACGGCCGGCGCTGGGCAACCCGGCCGCGATCAGCGCGTCCCACTGTCGGCGGACGTCCGTGTCGGTCGCCGGATCGAGCAGTAGCTCGACCGAGGCGACCATGCTCTCAGTCTGCCTGCTAACGCATCCGCGCTGATCAGAGGTCCCTTCCGGCGACAGCGTGCCAGTAGAGTGAGGACTTGTGTGCGGGATCATCGGTTATGTCGGTTCTCGTCCCGCGCTGCCGCTGGTCATGGCCGGGTTACGCCGAATGGAGTACCGCGGGTACGACTCGGCCGGGGTGGCCATCGTTGCCGCCGGTGACCGGATCCGCACCGCCAAGAAGGCCGGCGTGCTGGCCAACCTGCAGTCGCACCTGGATTCGGTGGACCTGAACCTGGTCGGGAACACCGGGATGGGACACACCCGCTGGGCCACCCACGGCGGCCCGACCGACCGCAACGCACATCCGCACACCGATGCCGCCGGCCGCACCGCCGTGGTCCACAACGGGATCATCGAGAACTTTGCGCCCCTGCGGGCCGAGCTCGAAGCGAGTGGCGTCGAACTGGTCAGCGACACCGACACCGAGGTGGTGGCGCACCTGCTCGGGGCGGCCATGGCCTCCGGTTCGACCGCGGGAGATCTGCCGGCCTCGATGGCCGCGGTCTGCCGGCGCCTGCACGGCACGTTCACGCTGGTGGCGATGCACGCCGACGCGCCCGAGATGATCGTGGCCGCGCGCCGGAATTCGCCTCTGGTCGTGGGGGTCGGCGACGGCGAGATGTTTGTGGCCAGTGACGTGGCCGCGTTCATCGAGCACACCCGGGACGCCATCGAGCTCGGTCAGGACCAGCTGGTGGTGATCACCGCAGGTGACTACGAGATCACCTCGTTCACCGGCGGTGAGCCCGACTATGCGAAATTCCACGTCGACTGGGATCTGGCCGCGGCCGAGAAGGGTGGCTTCGCGACCTTCATGGAGAAGGAGATCACCGAGCAGCCGGCCGCGGTCGCGGACACCCTGCGCGGGCATTTCGACGGCACCCGGATCCTGCTCGACGAGCAGCGGCTGGGCGAGGACGAGCTGCGCACGGTGGACAAGGTGTTCGTGGTCGCCTGCGGCACCGCGTACCACTCCGGGCTGGTGGCCAAGTACGCCATCGAGCACTGGACCCGACTGCCGGTGGAGGTCGAGCTGGCCAGCGAGTTCCGCTATCGCGACCCGGTGCTCGATCGAGACACGCTGGTGGTGGCCGTTTCCCAATCGGGGGAGACCGCGGACACGCTGGAGGCGGTGCGGCACGCACGGCGCCAAAAGGCTCGGGTGCTGGCCGTGTGCAACACCAACGGTTCGCAGATCCCCCGCGAATCGGACGCGGTGCTCTACACCCACGCCGGGCCGGAGGTCGGGGTCGCCTCGACCAAGGCCTTCCTGGCTCAGTTGACCGCCAACTACCTGGTCGGGCTGGCCCTGGCTCAGGCGCGCGGGACCAAGTACTCCGACGAGGTGGCCCGAGAATTCGAGGCCCTGTCTGAGATGCCGGCGGCGGTGGCGGCCACGCTGGAACTGCTGGATCCGGTCCGCGAACTGGCGCGCGACATCTCCTCGTCCCGGGCGGTGCTGTTCCTGGGCCGCCATGTCGGCTACCCGGTCGCCCTGGAGGGTGCGCTCAAGCTCAAGGAACTCGCCTACATGCACGCCGAAGGCTTCGCGGCCGGTGAGCTCAAGCACGGCCCGATTGCGCTGATCGAGGAGGGACTGCCGGTGGTGGTGGTGACCCCGTCGCCCAAGTCGATGCCGCTGCTGCACTCCAAACTGCTCTCCAACATCCGGGAGATCCAGGCCCGGGGCGCACGCACCATCGTGATCGGCGAAGAAGGTGACGACACCATCGCCCCGTTCGCCGATTTCCTGATCGAACTGCCCCGGGTGCCGGCGCTCCTGCAGCCGCTGGTGGCCACCATCCCGCTCCAGGTGTTGGCGGCGGAAATCGCCCGAGCCCGGGGTTACGACATCGACAAGCCCCGCAATCTGGCCAAGTCCGTCACCGTCGAGTGATTCCGCAGGTTCCAGCCGGAGTGCTGGCCGTCGGCATCGACGTGGTCGCGGTGGACCGGTTCGCCCGGGCGCTGGCCCGCACGCCCTCGCTGCGGGACCGGTTGTTCGTGTCCTCCGAGCTGGTCACCCTGACCGGCGGTGAACGGGGCGCGGCCTCGTTGGCCGCCCGTTTCGCGGCGAAAGAAGCGGTGGCGAAGGCGCTCTCGGCTCCGCGCGGGTTGGACTGGCACGACTGCGTGGTGGTCAGCGAATCCAATGGGGCACCAAGTCTGGAGATCCGCGGCACCGTGCTCGCCGCCGCGCGGGAGCGGGGCATCTCCGACTGGCGGATCTCGCTGTCCCACGACGCCGGCATCGCCGCGGCTGTCGTCCTCGCCCTGGCCTGAGCCCCCGTTCTTGCGCGGATCCGCGCCAGGTGCTGTGGATCCGCGCAAGAACGGGGGTGGCAGGGTGGGGGGCGTGATTTCTGCGTTCAGCGTGGCCAGCATCCGGGCGGCGGAGAAGGTGGCGCTGGCGCGTGTGGGCGACGACCGGCTGATGCGGCGGGCCGCCTTCGAGGTCGCGCAGGCCGCGATCGAGGAGCTCGGCGACACCGGCGGGGTCTCCGGTCGACGTGTCCTGCTGCTGGTCGGTTCGGGAAACAATGGCGGCGACGCGCTGTTCGCCGGGGCCGCGCTGCGGCGGCGAGGGGTGGCCGTGACGGCGATCCTGACCGATCCCAGCCATGCCCACCCGGCCGGACTGGCGGCGTTCCGGGCCCGGGGTGGCCAGGTCGTCGCGGACGCGGAGGCGGAGTTCGACCGGGCCGACCTGATCATCGACGGTCTGGTCGGGCTGGCCGGAAAGCCACCGCTGCGGTCGGCCGCCGCCGGCCTGGTCGAGCAGGCGAACAGAGCCGACGCGCTCAGGATCGCCGTCGACCTGCCCAGCGGCATCGACCCCGACTCCGGCCGCACCGACGGCCCGGCCTTCGCCGCCGACGTGACCGTGACCTTCGGCGGGGCCAAACCCGGCCTACTGCTGGCCGAGCAGGCCGGCCGGGTGGTGATCGCCGACCTGGAAATGACTCCGCCGGCCGACCAGGCGGACGCCGTCGTGCTCACCGACGCCGACGTGGCCGAGCTGCTGCCCGACCCCGGCGAGCAGGCGAACAAGTACTCCGGCGGGGTCCCCGGCATCGTGGCCGGCTCCAAGAACTACCCGGGCGCCGCGCTGCTCTGCGTGGGCGGCGCAGTCCGGCTCCGGCCCGGGATGGTCCGGTATGCCGGACCGCAGGCCGCGGCCGTGGTCGCGCAGTGGCCCGAGGTGGTCGCCGCCGACGAGCCCGACCAGGCCGGCACCGTCCAGGCCTGGGTGGTCGGGCCGGGCATGGGCACCGACGACGCGGCCCTGGCCCGACTCCGGACCGTGCTGGACGCGGACCAACCCACGGTGATCGACGCCGACGCCCTCACCCTGCTCTCGAAACACCCGGACCTGCTGAAACTGCGGCGCGGCCGACCCACCGTGCTCACTCCCCATTCCGGAGAATTCGCCCGGCTCTTTCCGGACCTGGACCTGTCCGACCGGCTGACCGCGGTGCGGGCGGCGGCCACCGGCGCCGAGGTCACCGTCCTGCTCAAGGGTCACCGCACGCTGATCTGCCCGCCGCAGGGTCCGGTCGCGGTGAACACCACCGGCACCGGCTGGCTGGCCACCGCCGGCTCCGGGGATGTCCTCTCCGGCGTCATCGGATCGTTCCTGGCCACCGGGATCGAACCCTGGCGGGCCGCGGCGGCCGGCGCCCACCTGCACGGGCGGGCCGGAGAGCGCGCCGACCGGGACGCGGTGATGGGTGCGGCGGCGCTGTGGGACCGGCTCCGCTGACTCCGACCCGTCCCGCCTGGCCCGACCAGCCGTGATCTGATCGCAGGATGGACCACGCCGGAATCCGGGCCGAGGCCGTCGTCGATCTCGACGCGGTGCGGGCCAACGTCGGTTCCCTGCTCACCCACGCCCGGCGGGCCAACCCGGTCGCCGACCTGATGGCCGTGGTCAAGGCGGACGGCTACGGCCACGGAGCGGCCCCGGTGGCCCAGGCCGCAGTGGCCGGCGGGGCCGCCATGCTCGGTCTGGCCACCCCGGAGGAGGCGGTGGCCCTGCGGACGGCGGGGATCACCGCGCCCCTGCTGGCCTGGTTGTGGGTGCCCGACCAGGACATCGGGTCCGCCCTGGACGCCGGAGTGGAGCTCGGGGTGTCCTCGACCGCTCACCTCCAGGCGGTGCTGCGAACCGGAACACCGGCCCGGATCCAGCTCAAGCTGGACACCGGACTCGGTCGAAATGGCTGCCTGGCAAACGATCTCGACTCCTTGGCGGCGGCAGCCGGTGCCGCCCAACACTCCGGGCAGGTCGAGATCACCGGAGTCTTCAGCCATTTCGCCAAGGCGGACGAGCCCGATGACCCCTCGATCGACCAGCAGCTCCAGCTGTACCGAGAGCTGCTGGGTCGGTTGGTTGATCATGACATCCTTCCCCGCTGGCGGCATATGGCCAACACACCGGCCACGATGACCCGCCCGGATGCCGTTTTCGACCTGGTCCGGTGCGGGATCGGTGTCTACGGCATCGATCCGATGCCAGCACCGACCGGCCCGCCGCTGCGGCCGGCGATGACCCTGCGCGCCCGGGTCGCCCTGGTCAAGACGGTCCCGGCCGGGCAGGGCGTCTCCTACGGACTGACCTACCGCACTGCTCGGGAGTCGACGTTGGCGCTGGTGCCGCTGGGCTACGCGGACGGCATCCCGCGGGCCGCGTCGAACTCCGCCGAGGTGCTGCTGTGCGGTCGGCGGCGCCGTATCGCCGGTCGGGTGGCCATGGACCAGTTCGTGCTCGACTGTGGCGAGGACGACATCGTGGTCGGCGACGAGGTCATCGTGTTCGGCCCGGGTGACGCCGGTGAGCCGACCGCCAACGAATTCGCCGAGCGATGCGGCACCATCGGGTACGAGATCGTCACCCGGATCGGCCCGCGCGTGCCGCGCCGGTACATCGGTGGCCCGAACGGGGAGGATGCCTTCTCGTGAGTACCTGGGGCAAGATCATCGGGGCCGCGTCGATCACCGGCGGTGTGGTCGCGGCCGCCGCGGTCGGGGGCCTGACCGCCCAACGCCGGGCCGTACGGCGGTACCACGCCACCGCCGCTGATCCGGTCCAGGCCTACGACGCCCTCGACTCCGACCGCACCTACTCGGTGGTGGCCGACGATGGCACGGTGCTGCATGTCGAGGAGGCGGGCCCGGAGGACGCCCCGCTGACGGTGATCTTCGCCCATGGCTGGCTGCTCCGCTCCGGGGCCTGGCATTTCCAGCGAATCGGATTGAGCGGCAAGGGTTTCGGCACGGGTCACGGGCCGCAGGCGCGACTGGTCTTCTTCGACCAACGCGGGCACGGCAAGTCGACTCACCCGGATGCCAGCCGGGTGGAAATGACCGATCTGGCCAATGATCTGGCCGCGGTCATGGCCACCGCCGCACCGTCCGGCCCGGTGGTATTGATCGGTCATTCCATGGGCGGCATGGCCCTGATCACGCTGGCCGGGTTGCGTCCCGAGCTGATCGCCGACCGGGTCGTCGGAGTCGGCCTGGTGTCCACCTCGGCCAGCCAGATTCTCGTGCCCGGATTCGGCAGCCTGCTACTTGGGCCGCACAGCCCGGTGCTGCGGTTGGCCGCCGGCACGGCCGCCCGCTACTCGCAGGTGCTGGAACGGGCCCGGACCGGCAGTCGGGACGCGGTCTGGCTGCTCACCCGGACCCTCGGCTTCGCGCGTCGCGACGTACCCGCCGACCTGGTCGACTACCTCGACGACATGATCTCGTCCACCCCGGTCGAGGTGATCGCCGAATTCACCCCGGTGCTGATGGGGCTGGCCGCACAGGACGCGCTGCCGGCCCTGTCCGACATCCCGACCGTGATCATCTGCGGTGATTCCGACCGGATGACGCCGGTGGCGCGGTCCCGTTTCATCGCCGAGGCGTTACCCCGGGCCGAGCTGGTGATCATTCCCGGCGCCGGCCACATGGCCACCCTGGAGGCGCCCGAGGAGGTCAACCAGGCCTTGCGGGGACTGCTGCAGCGGGCCGCCGCCCGGGCCGGACTGGGCGAACCGGAGCGTCGGGGTCGCCGATGATCCAGATCGAGCTGCCCACCCCGCAGGACACCCACGAGTTCGGCCGGCGCCTGGGAGAACGGCTGCGGGCCGGGGATCTGGTGCTGTTGGCCGGTGACCTCGGAGCGGGGAAAACCGCCCTGACCCAGGGCATCGGCGCCGGGCTGGGGGTGACCGGGCAGGTCGCCTCGCCGACCTTTGTGCTGGCCCGGGTGCACCGCCCCGGATCCGGGCGGCAGGTCGGCCTGGTGCACGTGGACGCCTACCGGTTGACCGGGGCGCTGGAGCTGGACGATCTCGATCTGGACAGCGAGCTGGCCCGCTCGGCGGTGGTGGTCGAGTGGGGGACGAACCTGGCCGAGCGGCTGGGCGAGGCCCACCTGCGCATCGAGCTGGAGCGCCTGCCCGACGACCGACGGATCGCCCGCATCACCCCGGTGGGCGGGGACTGGTCGCAGCGATTGGGCCCGCTCACCGAGACCGGAATCAGCCCTTGACCGCTCCGGCGGTCAGCCCGCGGAGCAGGCCGCGCTGCGCCAGCAGGGTGGCGCCGTTTACCCGGGCCGCCTCGTCCGCCGCCGCCGTGGGCGACCAGCAGTTGGGTCCCGATGTCGACGGCCTCGTCGGCGGTCAGGACGCGATCCACCTCAGGCGCCCTGCACCGGCCTCCACAGGGTGGCCGGCGGGGCGCCGCAGCCCGGTTGGACCGCGAAAATGTCACCGACGTGTGCGATCTCGGCGCGTCGCTGATCCGACAGCTCGCCGTATGCGGTGGTGATGTAGAGCGTCTGCCCGTCAGCATCGCCGAAGGCACAGCTGGTGACGTACGGCACCGGCATGTCGATCACGGCGTCCAGCTCGCCGGCGGGCGTGTACCGGCGCACCTCGCCGCCGTCCCACAGCGCGATCCAGAGGCAGCCCTCGTCGTCGACGCAGAGTCCGTCGGGGTTGCCCAGGCCGGTCAGGAATCCCTGCCTGGGGCCGACGTGGCCGGAGTCGAGGTCGAACGGGTACTTGTCCACCCGGCCGGTCGGGGTGTCGGAGTAGTACATCCAGGACCGGTCCGGCGACCAACCCAAACCGTTCGACAGCCCGACGTCCGGGACCACCGTGGTGACGCAGGGCCCGTCGTCGAGGCGGAACAGCGCGCAGTCCTGCGGCGCCTCGCGCATGGACATCGTGCCGGCGAATGCGCGGCCGGCCGGATCACACTTGGCGTCGTTGTGCCGCAGATCCGATCGGTCCGCGAGGGTGTCCAGGAGCGGCGTGACCCGGACCGCGTCGGGCGAGAGATCCAATACCGAGAAGCCGTTCTCGGTCACCAGCAGGATCCGTCCGTCGGTCGCCGGTAGCGCCGCGCCGAGCTGCTCCTCGAGCTCCACCAGGGTCTCGAGACCGCCGTCCGGCGTGGTGCGGTGCAACCTCCCATCGAAGATGTCCACGAACAGCAGCTGACCGCTCGCGGCGTCCCAGACCGGCCCTTCACCGAGCCGGGTGTGGGCGCGATACGCAACCTCAGGCTCCAGCCGTCTCATTCTTGCTCCCTCTCGGTCATCGCGGTGGTGGGCGCTTCCCACTGTGCCGCCCGCGTTCGAGGCTGTCGTGCCACCGTCCACCGGCACGATCACCCCGGGCATGAACCGCGCCGCATCGCTGGCCAAAAGTCCACAATGGCAGCAATCTCGGTCGACTCGGCGAGACGGCCACGGGACACCCGACGGAGCATGCGGGACCCGATGTCACCGGCGTCGAGGTGGGGATGGCCGGAGTGAAGATGTCCCGCATCTTTGCACCTTCTCGGGGAGGGCTGGTCGACGCCCTGCGGGGGCCCTGACATCAGACGTCTGACGTCAGGCGAACGATAAGATCACCGGGCGCAGACGGTCAAGGAGGTGCGTCTGGGGTGGCTGCCGAAGTGTCCGACCGGTCCGGGACATCCGGGCCGCAGGTTGGTCGGCGCCCGCAGTACGACCTGCAGCAGCAGATCAAGGAATTGATCCTGGCCCGCGGCCTGCGCCCGGGTGCGTCGCTGCCGCCGGAGCCGGAGTTGATGTCCGTGCTGGCCGTGAGTCGCAGCTCGCTGCGCGAGGCGATCAAGGGCTTGCAGGCGCGCGGAATTGTCACCGTCGAGCACGGCCGGGGCACGTTCGTCTGTCGGCCGACCCTCGACCCGCTGGTCGAGGCACTGATCTTTCACCGGCACGTCGCCTCCCGCTCCGACCAGCTGGATATTGCCGCGGACCTCGTCGACATCCGCGACATCCTGGAAACCCGCCTGGTGCAACGGGTCGCCACGGCCGCGACCGATGCTCAGCTGGACGATCTGGAGAAAACCGTCGTCCTGATGGAGGCGTGGGCGCAGGCTGGTAGGCCGTTTCAGGTCCACGACCGGGAATTCCACGAACTGTTGTATGCGTCGCTGGGCAACCGTTTGGTGATCCAGTTGGTTGCTGCCTTTTGGGACGTGCTGGACGCCGTTCATCCGCTCCTGCCGCCGAGCACGTCGGACATGGTTGTCGACGCCTCGCTGCACCGCCGCATTCTCGAGCGCATTCGCGATCGGGACCCCGAAGGGGCCGCCGTGGCCATGCACGAACATTTCCGCGGGACCCACGTGTGGATCGAACGATCGGCCCGCATTCCCGACTGAAAAGGAGCTCAGGTGCTCGAAGGATTGATTGTTCCCGTTCTCACGCCCTACCGGGAGGGGCAGATCGACGAGGCCGCGCTGGTTGGCCACTGCCGCTGGGTGGTCGATCAAGGTGCCACCGGGGTGGTGCTGTTCGGGACCACCGGGGAGGGTCCGTCCGTGAGCGTGACCGAGAAGATCGCCGTGACCGGCACTTTGATCCGCTCAGATCCCGATCTCGTGGTCATTGGCGCCGTCACCGAGACCAGTTGGGCCGGCACCCGGGAATGCCTGGCCGGTTACGGAGAATTGCCGCTGGCCGCGGTCCTCGTCCTGCCGCCCTTTTATTTCCGGGAGGACTCGGGCGACGGTGTGGCGGCCTTTTTCGACGCCGTTGTGGACGCCAGTCGTCATCCGGTGCTCGGTTATCACATTCCGAGCATGGCGCCCGGGGTGCCGATTGATTACCTGACCACCGGACCACTGTGGGGGGCGAAGAACTCCGGACCGGATCCGGCCTTCACCCGGGCGGCGATCGCCGCGGGCAAGGTGATGTTCGTCGGAAACGAAGCGCTGGTGGCCGAGGGAATCGCGGCGGGAGCGGCCGGCACGATCGCCGGCATGGGAAACATCGTTCCGGCCGCCATGGCCGAGATCTGCGGACTCGCCCGGGACGGGGATCTGGCCGGTGCCCAGGGCCTGACCGATGCCGTGCTGGCCTTGCAGCAGACCCTGCTGCGCGCCGCACCCGGGCTGGAATTCATCGCCGCCTACAAGGATCTGGCCGGTCGGTTGCAGGGTCGGGACCTGGGCGATCCGTTGCCGCCGCTACGTCGCCGCCGTGAATACCTGACCGCGGACGTGCTCGATGCGGTCGACAAGGTCGGCGAGCGGCTGCCGACCTGAGGGAACCGCGGCCGGTTCAGTGCCCGGATTCCGCGTTCACGATCAACGCCGCCGAGTCCGACACGAGTCCGAGGGAGACACCGTCGGGTGTGCCGCCGGCCAGGGCCC
The DNA here is from genome assembly GCA_965277905.1 of Nakamurella sp. GTDB lineage: Bacteria > Actinomycetota > Actinomycetes > Mycobacteriales > Nakamurellaceae > Nakamurella. Next base: position 794,429 of record CBDIDW010000006.1, on the reverse strand, counting down.
AGTCGAAGGCCACCCGCAGCCGGCGCTTGGCAGTGGGCAGGGCATACAGGTGATAGCCGCGGGTGACGAGCTTGGCCAGCCGTCCGCGCAGGTGCAGCCCCAGGGGTGTGGCGGCCGCGTCAGGTCCGCCCAGGTCCACGACCAGCCCGAGATCGCGGTGCCGGTACGGCCGGGCGGTGCCGTGGCCGAGGTCGGCCGCGATGTTGCGGGCGGCCGCGGTCGCCTGACGCATGGCGTGCTGCGCGGTAGGTGGGCAGGGCGGGTACCGGCCGCCCTCTCCGGCCGGCTTGGTCACGTCCGGCACGGACGCGGCATCGCCGATGGCGAAGACATCCGGGTGGCCGGGCACCCGAAGGTTGACGTCGACCACCAGCCGGCCCTTCTCGGTGGGCAGCGCGAGGGTTGCGATGAGCGGATTCGCCGTCACCCCCGCGCACCAGACCACGGTGCCGCAGGCCAGGGTGCTGCTGTCGGTCAGGGCCACCTCGGAGTCGGTCACCTGCGTGATGCTCACCCCGAGCCGGACGTCGACCTGGCGGGCCCGGAGCAGCGCGAGCGCCGACTCGCCCAGGCTCTGGCCCAGTTCGGGCATGACGGCGTGGGCCAGGTCGATGAGGAGCACCTTGATGTCGCCGGGCGCCAGCTTCGGGTGCAGCGGCAGCAGGTCGTGGGTCAACCGGGCCAGTTGGGCCGCCAGCTCGACCCCGGCGTAGCCGGCGCCGACGATCAGGAAGGTCAGGGCGCCCCGGCGGCGGTCCGGATCGTCGTCGCTCTCGGCCAGTTCGACCTGCTCGAGCACCTTGTCGCGTAGGTAGACGGCCTCGGTCACCGTCTTCAGACCGACCGCGTGTTCGGCCAGGCCGGGAATGTCGAAAAGCCGGGTCACGCTGCCCGGGGCCAGCAACAGCTTGTCCCAGGGCAGCATGTGTTGCCCGAGCGCGTCGGTGTACGTGAGCGTATGGGCGGCCAGGTCGACCCCGTCCGCATGGCCCCGGACGATGCGAGCGCCCCGCAGCGTGGAGGCCAGCGGCACCAGTACCGACCGGGGGTCGACGTTACCCACGGCGACGTCGGGCAGCAGTGGGGCGTACAGGAGTGCGTCGGTGGCCGACAGCACCGTCAGGTCGATGTCCTGGTGGGCCAGTTTCCGGCTCGCGAAGAATCCGGCGAATCCGGAGCCGATCACCACCACCCGGGATCGGCCGGGTGTTCCGGTGCTGTCCATGGGCAATCCTTTCTCGGTCGGGGTCATTCTCGGCCGATCGAGACCGGTCCAGGAGAAGCAATGCCCGCCCGGACCGGTGGCCACACCTTCACGGCCTGTGCCGCACAGAAGGCTGCTCCGACCCCGAACGTCCGTTGAGCATTCCTGCGCGGTGCAGCCCGCTGGTCAGGGGTGGATCGAGAGGCAGAGCCGCCGGCAGACGTCGGCCAGCACCAGCGGCCGGATCGCGCCGGCCAGGTCGGGCAGGCACACCATGCCGAGCACGTGCTGGTCATGATCGATCACCGGGAGGGCCCAGTTCTGGGTCTCGGTCATCTCGACCAGTACCCATTCCGCCTGGGCGTCCTCGACCGCCCATCCGCCGGCGCGGTGCATCGTGCGTTCGACCGGTCGGTGCTGCCATTCCGGGTCGGCCAAAGCGGCTCGGAGCAGATCGGCCGCGGTGAGCAGACCGGCCAGTCGACCGTCGTCATCGCAGACCGGCAGGGTGGACACGGCGGAACCGACCAGGGTGCGGGCGGCGTCGCCGGTGGGCGTACGTCCGTCCACCCAGACCCGGCTGGACACGAGATCTCTGGCCAAGAGCCGGTTCTCGCCGATGTGGGTCGGCCGTACGGTGCGTCCCATCATCATCTGCGCCTCCGACAAGGCAGGATTCCCGGGCTCGGGGGGCGACAAACGCCCGAGACGTCCGATTGTTCACCGAATGGCGCGCAGGCTGCCGTCCAGGCGGTGGGTCCAGCCCCGCCGGTCGAGTTCCTCCAAAAGGGGGATGGCCACCCGTCGGGTCGTCCCCAGCGCCTGCCGGGCCTGGCTGGTGGTGAACGGCTGCGGCAGTGCGGTGAGCAGCGGCATGGCTCGGGCCGGTGCCTGCGGCGGCAGCAGGACATCACCCGGCAGCCGGAAGACCCGGCCGAGTTCCACCGCCGCCGCCTGCAGGCTTCGGGAGAAGCCTGCGGCGGCCATGTCCTCCGCCTCGGGAGCGTCGAAACCGTGGGTGCGCCAATGTGTCTCCCATTCGACCAGGAACGCTTCGGCGGCCGGGTCGAGCGCAGGTCGGGTGTGCCTCTCGTGGATGCGGCCCTGGGTGGTGGTCAGCCCGGCCGCCCGGACCAGCGGGCCCAGCAGCGCGACGTCGGGTAGGTCGAGCACGTGCCGCACCTGGTCGCGGTTCAGCCAGGGGTGCAGCGGGTCGGCGTGGGCCCGGTCCCGCGCGGCCTGCACCAGCCGGTCCCGCCAGTTCCGCCAGGTCGGCTCGAAGACCCACCAGTCCGCAACCTCGATGACCGCGGCCGGGACGTCACCCACAGGAAAGCCCAGCGCGACGAGCTCGCCGGCGCGCACCGCGCCGCGGCGGGCCACCGTGGCGGCGGCATCCGAACCGTGGTGCAGGTCGGCGGCCCGCCGCACGGCAGCACCGCGCCGGCGCAACGGGGGAGGATCGGGATCCAGGACCTGCGCGCCGCCGAGCAGGCCCTGCCCGCCTGGATCGCGCAGGATGGCCCGGTCGCCGACCTGCAGTGGCAACGGCTCGGCCAGGGTGAGCCGGACCAGGTCGGCGGCGAGCGGGCGGATCCGGACTTCGGTGGCGGCCGTGCCGACGTGCAGGTGCGCCCCCGGTGGCCAGCGGGGCGGGGGCGTCTCGACGTGCGCGTCGATCACGGTGGTCGACGGCCAGGCCCCCGGGGTGAGCAGGGCGCTGCCCCGGCCCACCTGCTCCGGGGCCGGTCCGCGGACGTTGACCGCCACCCGGGCCGGCGCGACCACCACGTCGGCGGGCCGGCCCAGGCACTGCAGGCCGCGGATCGGGAGCGTTCCGGCCGGGGTGGCGAGCGTGTCGCCGACCCGCAGCGTGCCCGCGGTCAGGGTTCCGGTCACCACCGTGCCCCGACCGGCGATGGTGAACGAGCGGTCCACCCAGAGCCGGACCCGGGCCTGCGGATCCGCGGCCGGTAGCTGGGAAGCCAAATGCCGCAACGCCTGTCGGAGCTCGGCCAGTCCGGATCCGGTTACCGGTGACACCGCCACGGCCTCGACGGCGCCGAGACTGCTGTGCGCCAATTGTTCTCGGGCCTGACTCAGGGTCGGGACCGGGTCGGCGAGATCGCTGCGGGTGACAGCAAGCAGACCATGGGTCAGCCGCAGCGCGTCGATCGCGGCCAGGTGTTCGCTGCTCTGCGCCGACCAACCGCCGTCGGCGGATACCACGAAGAGCACGGCAGGTGCAGGCCCGAGTCCGGCCAGCATGTTGCCCAGGAAACGTTCGTGACCGGGTACGTCGACAAACGCGACCAGAGGCCCGTCTTCGAACAAGCGGGTCCAGGCGTAGCCCAGGTCGATGGTCATGCCCCGGCGGCGTTCCTCCGCCCAACGGTCCGGTTCCATTCCGGTCAGGGCCCGGACCAGGGTGGATTTGCCATGGTCGACGTGACCAGCGGTGGCTACCACGGTCATGGCCGGCGCGGTGGTCATCGAGTTGGTCATCGGGAGCAGGCGGCGATCACCGCGTCCGCCAGCATCGGGTCGTCGCGCTCCGGCACGCAGCGCAGGTCGAGCAGCAGGCGACCGCCGGATTGACGCCCCACCACCGCCGGCTCGGCTCGGCGCAACGGTGCGGCCAGCTCGTCGGGCACCGCCACCGCCCAGCCGGCCAGTTCCACCCCGGGGGCTCCGCCCCCGCCGACGGCGCCGGGTGCGGGCAGCACCTCCGCCCCGAGTCGGCCGGGCAGGGCGGCGGCCAGCCGTTCACAGCGTTCCCGCAGCCGGTCCGGATCCGCATGCAGGGCCGCCCAGGTGGGAGTGCGCGGTCGGCGCAGCGTCGCCTCGAGAGCAGCCAGGGTCAGCTTGTCGGCCCGTACCGCCCGGGCCAGGGGATGGCGGCGCAGCCGGGTGACGAGCGCGGCGTCGCCGAGCACCACCCCGGCCTGGGGACCGCCCAGCAGCTTGTCGCCGCTGGCGGTGACCAGGTGGGCACCGGCGGCCAGCACCGACGCCGCGTCCGGCTCGTCGGGGAGCAGTGGATCTCCGGTGAGCAGCCCGCTGCCGATGTCGACCACCAGGGGCACCCCGAACCCGGCCAGCTCGGCGACCTTCGGGGTGCCGGTGAAGCCGACCAGCCGGAAATTGCTGGGATGGATCTTGATGATGGCGCCGGTGTCCGCACCCAGGGCCGAGGCGTAATCGGCGGGCGTGGTCCGGTTGGTCGTCCCCACCTCGACCAGCCGGGCGCCGGTCGAGGCGAGCAGGTCCGGCAGCCGGAAACCATCGCCGATCTCGACCATCTCACCCCGACTGATGATCAACTCCCGGCCGGCGGCCAGCGCCGTGGCCGCCAGTACCAATGCCGCCGCACCGTTGTTGACGACCAGGGCGTCACCGGCCGCGGGAACCGCCTCGAGCAGAGCGGCCAGGGTCCCCCGGCCCCGGCGGCCCCGGGCCCCCGTCTCCCGGTCGAATTCGACGTCCACGTACCCGGCTGCGGTCAGCAGCGCGTCCCGGGCCGCAACCGACAGCGGGGCCGACCCAGATTGGTGTGCAGGACCACGCCGGTGGCATTGAGCACCGGCCGCAGCGACAGCACCGGTGCGGTCAGATCGGCCAGCGCGTGCTCCAGGATGTCCGCCGGTGCGATCACCCCGTTGCGCGCCGCGACCTGAGCCGACGTCACCGCCGCCTTGACCACGACCTCGCCGACCTCGTCCCGCAGTGCCGTCAACCGGGGGTCGGCCAGCAGGGCGTCGGTGCGGGGGATGGCCCGACGCGGATCGGTCACGGACATGGTCCCCACTTCCTGTGCACCGACCCCGGTGTGGCGGAGACGGACGGGAATCGAACCCGCCGAACCGAGATCCTCGGCTCCACCGGTGTTGAAGACCGGGAGGGCCACCAGGCGCCTGTACGCCTCCGGTTCCCGAGTCTAGGCAGGCAAATCCACTCGCGGAAGTGAGCCCCGGGTGATGCTCGAGGCCAGCCGGATCCAGCGGAATCCGTACCCGCCCAGCTCCAGCCGGGACAGGTCGGGCGGCGGGGGCGGATAGGGACCGTCGGCAAAAACCTCCCACGGCGGCGGGCCGCCTATCGGGTGCAGCGGCGGGCCGGTCGGCCGGTCCATGGTCGACAGATCCACGGTGTGAGCGACATCGGCCAGGTTGTGCAGCAGCACCACGGACCCCGCCGCGCCGTCGAATCGGTGGGCCAGCACCGACGGCGGCAGGGGCAGGTCGACCGACTGCCAGCGCCCCTGCCCGATTTCCGGCGTCTGCTTGACCACCCGCACAAGCTGCTCGAACCAGCGCAGCAGCGAGTCGGGATCACGTTGCTGGGCGCGCACATTCACCCGCCGGAACGAGAAGGCCCCGCGGTTGACCACCGGAACGGGCAACTCGGTCGCGGTGGAAAAACCCGCGGACGTGGTGTCGTCCCACTGCATCGGGGTGCAGATCGCGTTGCGCCCGGGCAGGTTCAGGTTCTCACCCATCCCGATCTCCTCGCCGTACCGCAGCACCGGGGTGCCCGGCATGCTGAACTGCAGCGAGTAGGCCAGCTGGATACGGCGCGCGTCGTTACCCAGCATCGGCGCGCTGCGGCGCCGGATGCCACGCCCGAACTCGCGCATGGTCGGGCGCGGGGCGAAGGCGGCGAAGGTCTTCGCCCGTTGGGACTCCGTCAGCCGGCTCAGATCGAGCTCGTCGTGGTTGCGCAAGAAGGTCGCCCACTGCGAGTGTTCGGCCAGATCCGGGAGCAGGCTGAGGATCTCGACCAGTGGTTCGGCCTGCTGGCGGGCCAGGGCGAGCCAGAGCCGCGGATTGACCAGGAACGAGAACATCATGTGGGCACGGTCATTCGGGCCGGCCGGGCTGGACCGGGTGTAGGCCGTGAGGTCCGGGGGGTCGACATTGGCCTCGCACAGCAGCACCGCGTCCCCGGTCCGCCACTGCACGTGCTGACGCCACTCGTCCAGGATGGTGAAATCCTTCGGCCCCTGGGCCACGTCCGGGGACGTCATCTCCAGCACGAACGGCGCCGCATCGATCCGAAACCCGCTGGCGCCCAAGGCCAGCCAGAAACCCATGACCTTCTTGATCTCCGCGCGCACGGCCGGGTTGGCCCAGTTCAGGTCGGGCTGAAAGTTGTAGAACCGGTGGAAGTACCAGCTGTGCGCTTGGTCGTCGTAGGTCCAGGTCTCGGTCTGCTCACCGGGAAAGACCATGCCCTGCTTGCGATCCGCCGGTTCCTGTGCCGACCACAGGTAGAAGTCCCGAAACGGCGAGTCCGGGCTCTGCCGGGCGGATTGGAACCAGGGATGCTGGTCGGAGGTGTGGTTGACGACCAGGTCGAGCAGGATCCGGATGCCCCGGGCCCGCGCCGCCAACACCAGCTCGGTGAAATCTCCGAGACTGCCCAGTCGGGGGTCGATCCCGTAGTAGTCGGCCACGTCGTAACCGGCATCTCGGTGCGGTGTCGGGTGAATCGGGTTGAGCCACAAGCAGTCCACGCCCAGCCGGGACAGATAGTCCAGGCGCGAGGTCAACCCGGCCAGGTCACCCCAGCCGTCACCGTTCGAGTCCTGGAACAGGTCCACTTCGACGCAGTAGATGACCGCCTCGCGGTACCACCGCTCGCCCATTCCGGCACTGTACGCAGCGGCTGGGGGCGGATCAGCGCCAGACCAGGGCCGCGGCCAAAGCGCCGACCGCGAACGCGGCGGCCGCGAGCCACACCAGTGTGGGCAGCAGCCGAGCGATCATGATCAACCCTTCCGGACGACGCCGTCGGCCACCGTGATGCCGATCGCGGCCAATGGTCGGGAGGCCGGGCCGTTGACCACGGCGCCGGTCGTAGCGTCGAAGGCGCTGCCGTGACACGGGCAGTGGATCGCCCCGGCGGAGACCGTGGCCACCAGGCAGCCCTGATGGGTGCAGACCGCGGTGAAGGCCTTGACCTGGTCGGCCGTCGGACGGGTCAGCACGATCTTGGCATCGGCCAGCACCAGCCCGCCGCTCTCCGGGATGTCCGCGACCTCGGCCAATACATTTCCGGCCGCGCCACCGGCCGGCGTGTTGCCGGTGACCGCCGGTGGCGCCGAACTGCTCGTGCTCGGCCGGACAACCGCGTAGGTGGCAAAACCTCCGGCCGCGGCCACCACGGCGACTCCGGTGCCGATCAGCACGCCGCGCCGGGAGCGCGGCGGAGTCGGCGGCGGCTGAGACGGTCCGGCCGACGGGCGGTCGCCACCCGGCGGCAGCATCGTGGTGGGCTCGTCGTCGGCCAAAAACGGCGTCGGGTAGCGGTCCGGACGTGGGGGTTCACCGGGACCTGGCGGGTAGTTGCTCATCGGGGCACCTGGACTCGGTAGGCCGGAAGGACGGGTTGGGCGGTCCAGCGGTGCAGGAGGGCCATACCGCTGAATCCGCCCGCGCCCCGGGGAAGTGTGCCCCACATGGCCATGTCTGGGACATTGCCTTCTCCGCCCTGAGCTTTCAAGCCCCCGTCGCGCGTGGGCATCCGGGGCCGCCGCCGACAAGCTGCCGACCGCGGGTCGCACGGCCGCGCGGCTAGGGTCGGCGGGGTGGCCCGGACCATTCCTTCGATGACTACTACGCCTCCGACCCCTACGACGGGGATTCGGCTCACCCGGTTCGCGCATGGCGGCGGTTGCGCCTGCAAAATCCCGCCCGGCGAATTGGAGGCCGTGGTCGCCGGCCTGGCTCGGCGGGACGGATTGGCTTCGCCCGACCTGCTGGTCGGGTTGGACACCGGTGACGATGCCGCGGTGGTCCGGATCAACGAGCATCAGGCACTCGTGTCGACGGTCGATTTCTTCACCCCGGTGGTCGACGACGCCTACGACTGGGGGCGGATCGCCGCGGCCAACGCACTGTCCGACGTCTACGCCATGGGCGGCCGGCCGGTGGTGGCCGTCAACCTGCTCGGCTGGCCCCGGGACGCCCTACCCACCGAGCTGATCACCGAGGTGCTCCGCGGCGGACTCGACATCGCCCAGCAGGCCGGCTGCTTGATCGGCGGCGGGCACTCCATCGACGCCCCGGAACCGCTGTACGGGCTGGCCGTGACTGGGCTGGTGGACCCGGATCGGTTGCTGCGCAACGACCGCGCCTGTGCCGGCCTGCCCATCTCGCTGACCAAACCGCTCGGGGTGGGTGTGCTCAACAACCGGCACAAGTCCACCGGCGAGGTCTTCCCGGAGGCCATCGCGAGTATGACCGCGTTGAACGCCGACGCCTCGGTGGCGGCGGTGACCGCGGGCGCGGTCGCCGCCACCGACGTGACCGGCTTCGGGCTACTGGGCCACCTGTACAAAATGGTCCGGGCCTCCGGGGTGTCCGCGGTCATCGATTCCGGCGCCGTCCCGTACCTGTCCGGCGCCCGGCAGGCTTTGGCCGACGGGTTCGTCAGTGGTGGGACCCGGCGCAACCTGGACTGGGTGCGGCCGCATCTGGCCGGCGCCGTGGACGAAGACGAACTGTTGTTGCTGGCCGACGCCCAGACCAGCGGAGGCCTGCTGGTGATCGGGGAGATTCCCGGCGCGCCGGTGATCGGGGAGATCGTGCCGGCGGCCGGGGCGGCCATCACCGTCGTTTAGGAGTTGTCCTCGATGTAGGCGTCCGGGTCCTTGTCCTTGACCGGGACCCCGTCGACGTGGGTGCATTCGAAGACCAGGAACTTGACGGCGATCTCGTGCCGATCGGCCAGGCTGACGTGCCGCCGGAAGTCGGTCAGGCCCTCGTGTTCCTCTTCTCCCATGTGCTCGTCGTTGGCCTCGCGACAGTCGTTCACGCCCTTCCACCAGGCCTTCGTGCCGACCCGGTGCTTCTCGGCCTCGAGGGCCCCGTCGCGAATGTCGTTGTGGTCGCCGATGGCGTCCTTGGTCTCCTCCACCTCGGAGTCGTCGTGCAGCCGCTCGCCCAGTTTCAGCAGTTCGGGGTAGAAGAGCTCCTCCTCGGCCTGCGCGTGCACCTCGAGCATGGTCGAGAGCCGCTTCCAGACCGCGCCCAGGCTGGCGTGGTCGTCGGGGTCGATCTGGTCGAGCCGGGAGAACATGCGGCGCTGGTCCTCATGGTCGGTCAAGATGATGTCGGTGATATCCATGCCGCCGTTGGTACCCCGTCGAGCGCCGAGTCAGGGACAGGCGCACCGATGAGCTGTCCGGGCGCTCACATCGACGGCCGAGCGGGCCTGCGCGACCGAGCATCCGGTCACGGCGACCAGCGGTAGCCGGCGGGCGACGGCCCGTTTGATGCCCGTGGGCAGCAGGGTGAGACCGGGGGCCATGATCTTGGGATGACCGACCGAACTGCGGTGATCGAGGCCCTGCATTTGTCCGAGGACCGGTTGGCCGGCACCGTGGCGGGGCTATCAGAATCGGTGCTGCGAACACCGAGTCAACTGCCCGATTGGTCGGTCGCGCAGGTCATCGCGCACGTGGCCGCGAACGCGGACAGCGTGTCCCGGCGGCTGCGCGGCATGATGGCCGATCGCGTGGTCGACCAGTACCCGGGCGGCGCCCAGGGTCGGGCGCAGGAGATCGACGAACGGGCGGCCCAGGACGCACCGGCCCTGGCCGACGACCTGGGGGCCGCCGTGGCGACCATGTTCGAAGTCATTGACTCGGTCCCGGACGAGGTGTGGGGCAGGATGTCTCGCAATGTCAGCGGCGGTGAGATCGACGGCGACGCACTCCTGGGCAGCCGGTGGCAGGAGGTGGAGATCCACCACGCCGACCTCGGGCGGGCCTACACGGTGGGCGACTGGCCGGCCGATTTCGTCACGGCCCGGCTGCCGCACCTGCTGTTGTCGCTGCCACCTCGGGCCGACTCCCGCCAGTTGCTGGCCTGGATCACCGGGCGGGGTCCGGCCCCTGCGCTCCGGCCCTGGTGATACTCGGCTGACCCGGCTCCGAAGTTGATCTGGGCTCAGCCCCCCGACTCCAGCCCGGCCACCACCCGGCCCGAGGCGATGGTGGTGCGCACCAGGGCGCTGCCGATCTGCTCGGCCGGACCGATGAAAGGGTCGCGGTCGAGCACCACCAGGTCGGCCCGGCCGCCGACGACCAGCGCGCCGGCGTCGTGATCGTGATTCACCCAGGCTGATCCGGCCGTGAACGCAGTCACCGCGGTCATCAGGTCGAGCCGCTGCTCGGGCAGGAAGTCGCGGGCCCCGGGATGTCCGCGGCGGGTGACCGCGACCTGCATCTGGGCCAGCGGGTCGGCCGTGCTCACACCCCAGTCGCTGCCCATGGCCAGCCGGGCACCGCTGACGCGCAGGTCTGCGAACGGGTACTGCTGTTCGGTGCGATCCGGCCCCAGGGCGGGCACCGTGAGGTCGTCCATCTGCGGTTCGTGTTGGGCCCAGAACGGCTGGATGGTGGCGGTCACGCCCAGGGCGGCGAATCGGGCCAGATCACCGGGAGGCACGACCTGGACGTGGGCGATGTGGTGGCGCAGGTGGTCGGGTCCGTGGGCGGCGCGCGCCGCCTGTATCGCGTCCAACGCCAGCCGGACGGCCCGGTCGCCGATGGCGTGTTGGTGCACCTGGAATCCGGCCGCGACGCAGGCATCGACCGCGCGATTGAGATCGGCGGGGGTCAGATGGGCCAGGCCGGTGCCGCCGTGGTCGCAGTAGGGCTGGAGCATCGCGGCGGTGCGGTTCTCGATGACCCCGTCGATCATGATCTTGACGCTGCCCGGGTGGTAGCGGCCGACGGCCTCGGATCGCTTGTCGCGCAGCTCGTCCAGTTGCTCGACCCCGCGCGTCCGATCCCACCAGAGCGCGCCGACCACCCGGCCGGTGAGCGCGTGGTCGGTGGCCAGGGCGCGGTAGGCGCGGTGGAGTTCGTCGGTCACCCAGGCGTCCTGCCAGCCGGTCACCCCCAGCTCGTGCAGATGCGCCTGACCGGCCAGGATCGCTTGCTGCCAGTCCTTTTCACTCGGCGCCGGCAGCACCGCCGTCTCGAAGTGGTGTGCGGCGCCCTCGTGCAGCACACCGGTGGGCCGGCCGCCCGCGTCCCGCTCGATGCGCCCGTCGGGCGGGTCGGGGGTGGCCGCGGTGATGCCACCCAGTCGGAGGGCGGCCGAGTTGACCCAGGCGCCGTGCACGTCCCGGTTGTAGAGGAACGCCGGCCGGCCGGCGGTGACCGCGTCCAGTGCGGCCGCGGTGGGCAGCCCGCCCGGGTAGTGCTCCATCGACCAGCCCCCGCCGGTCAGCCAGCCGGAACCCTGCCTGGAGGCCGCGGCGACGGCGGTCAGATCGGCGTGCGCGTCGGTGGTTCCGCTCAGATCCAGGGTGAGCAAATTCCGCCCGGCGGTCCCCGGATGCACGTGCGCGTCGACGAAACCAGGTAGCACCAACCCTTCTCGGGCGTCGATCACCGCCGTCTTCGGCCCCCTGGTGTCGCGCGCCGACTCACCCAGGGCCACGATGCGATCGCCACGAATCGCCACCGCATCGGCCCAGACCCCGGCCGGCCGCACCAGCAGGGCCGGGCCGAGCACGAGCAGGTCGGCGGATTCGGTGCGCGACATGAATTCCAGCCTAGTTTTGGAAGTGGTGCGGGCGGGCACCTCGGAAGCGACAGATAGGACATTGCCATGATCGAAGTGACCCGGACCTTCACCGTCGACCGCCCCCTGGATCAGGTGCGCGAATACCTGCGCGATTTCTCGCACGCCACCGCCTGGGACCCGGGCACCCAGGAGTGCGAGCAGACCAGCCCCGGACCGGTCGCCGTCGGCACCACCTGGCGGAACGTGAGCGAGTTCAAGGGCAAGGACACCGAGCTGACCTACCGGCTCGAGTCCGAGGATGCCGGCGCCCTGCACTTCGTGGGTGAGAACAAGACGGCCACCTCGCACGACGACATCGAGCTGGCGGACAAGGGCGCGCAGACCGAGGTGAAGTACACGGCCCGGATCGAGTTCCACGGGCTGGCCAAGCTGGCCTCGCCCTTCCTACAGTCGGAGTTCGAGCGGTTGGGTAACGAGACCGAACGCCAGATGACCACGGTCATCGCGGGTCTGTAGATCACGCCGGTCGCAGTCGGCCCCACCGGGCGTGCAGGAGCGCTGCCCGGGCCGCGTTGGCGCCGGCTGCCCCGTGCACACCCGGGCCCGGATGCGCCGACGAGGAACCGAGAAACAGCCCCCGGACGCTGGTCTCGGCCCGGCCCAGGCCAGGGATCGGACGTAGCACCAGTTGCTGGTGCAGCGCCGAGGTGCCCCCGCCGAGCGCGCCGCCATGGAGATTCGCGTTGCGCTGCTGCAGTTCTCGGGGGCCGAGCACCCGGCGGGTAATGATCCGGGAGGCCAGATCGGGGGCATGCCGCTCGATCCGGGCTTGCATTCGGTCGGCCATCTCCTCGATCTCGTCGGAATCCCAACGGCCGCTGATGTGTCCGCCTTCATCGGATCGAACGTGTTGCGGCACATGGGTGTACGCCCAGAGCGCCTCGGTGCCGGCAGGCGAGCGGGAGGGGTCGGCCGCGGTCATCTGGCCGATCAGCAGGAACGGGTCGGCCGGGATCACCTGTCCGGTCACCTTGGCCATCCACAGGGCCACCTCGGTGACCGTGGCGCCCAGGTGAACCGTGCCGGGCGCATCGGCCGGGGGGTCGGACCAGGGCACCGGTCCGGACAGGGCCCAGTCCACCTTGACCGTGCCGGGATCCCATTCGAACTGCTGCATCCGCCGGTGCACCCGGGCCGGAACCACGGACGGGTCGAGCAGCTCGCCGTACAGCGCGGGTGCGCTGACGTCACCGATCACCGCGCGCCGACACGCGATTCGCTCGTCTCCGGCGCGCACCCCGACGACCCGGCCGCCTTCCACCTCGATGCCGGTCACCCGGGTCCGGCAACGGATCTCGCCTCCGGCAGCGGTGAACCGGTCGGCCAGCGCTTCCGCCAGCCGACCCGCCCCGCCGCTCGGCACGGGAAAGCCGACGGTCTGGCCGAGCATGGCCAGCAGCCAGCCGATCAGGCCGGAACCGGCGCCGTCCGGGCTCAGGTCGGCATGGGCGGCGTTGCCCACGATCAGCATCCGGGCCGCCTCGCCGTCCAGATCGGCGGCCAGCGACCGGGCCGAGCGGATCAGCGTGGTCAGCGGCCGGATCCCCGCCTTCGGGGCGGCCAGGGCCGTCCGGGCCAGACCGCGCAGCGGCGGGAACGGGGTGAGCAGGGCCTGGGTCAGGGCCGGCCCGAGCGTGTCCCAGCACGCCGACAGCTCGCGCCACTTGTCGCCGTCGCCGCGCTGGAGCAGGTCGAGAGCGGCGGCGGTGCGGTCGATGTCCCGGTAGAGCAGGGCCCATCCCCCGTCCTGCGCGGGGGTCCCCACCACAGCCGGAGCGTGTGACCAGGTCAACCCGAATCGTTCCAGGCCGAGCGAGGTGATGACCGGTGACACCGCGGCCAACGGGTAGAACGAGCTGAAGGTGTCATGCACGAACCCGTGGGCGACGTCGGATGCGCTGGCCACGGCCCCGCCCGGCCGCGGCTGCTCCTCTAGGAGGAGCACGTCCCAACCGGCGTCGACGAGCACGTTCGCGGCCACCAGTCCGTTGGGTCCGGAGCCGATCACGATCGCGTCGGGGATCCGCGCCATCAGGTCATCGGGGCGCGGTGTGCGTCCGGTACTCGCTCACGTGTCCGCTCCTGTTCTCTGCGCGGATCCACAACTCGTTATCGGACCCGATCAGCCGCGAAAACGTGCTGTGGATCCGCGCAGCGTGCTGTGGATCCGCGCTGGGAAGGTTCCCCGGGGGTAGCGGGTCAAGCGGGGAAGCGTTGGGGGGTGCTGGCCCGGACCACGACCTCGCCCGGCGGCATGGCGGTGATCGGTGCGTCGGCGGCCGATGCGGTCAGGGCGAACTCCAGGGCCCGGCGTCCCATCATGACCAGCGGCATCCGCACCGTCGTCAGCGGCGGCTGCACATCGCGCAGGGTGGCGATGTCATCGAACCCGGCCACGGCCAGGTCCTCCGGCACCCGGTAGCCCTGCTCGCGCAGGGCGGCCATCGCGCCCACCGCCATCACGTCGTTGACGGCGAACACTGCGTCGACCTGGATGTCGCGGTCCAGCAGCTCGGTCATGGCCACGTAGCCGCCGTCGCGGGTGAGCTGGGTGCCGATGATGTTCTCCAGCGGCATCTCGTGACCGCAGTCGCCCAGGCCCTGCCGGAAGCCGGCCAACCGTTCCTCGCTGGTCAGCACGGTTTCCGGTCCGGACAGCACGGCGAACCGCCGATAGCCCAGCGTCCACAACACCCGGGCCAGCCGGCGGCTGCCGCCGGCGTTGTCCAGCACCAGCGCCGGGACGGGCAGCAGCGGCTGCCCGATCGAGGCAACATGGCCGCCCATGGCGGTGATCCCGGCGACCTCGGCGGCCAGCCGGGCTGTGGTCTCCTCGTTGGCGAACCGGGATCCGGCCAGGATGACCGCCCGGGCCCGCTGCCGGCGCAGCGCGGCCACGTGCCGGATCTCCGCCTCCGGATCCCAGAGCGTGGACGCGATGGTCACGATCAGCCCGCGCTCGGCGGCGGCGGCCATCACTCCGGAGGCCACCGCCGAGGCGAACGGGTCGGCGATGTCGTGCACGATCAAGCCGACCGTGTCGGTGGCGCCGCGCACCATGGCCTGGGCATTCGCGTTCGGGGAGTAGTGCAGCTGCTCGGCCGCCACCAGCACTTTCGCCTTGAGATCGGGTCGGACGGTGCGGCCGGCGGCGCCGTTCAGAGCCCGCGACGCGGTGGCCAGGGACACGCCCGCGGCCCGGGCCACGTCGTTCAGCGTCACCTGTTCCGGCACCGGGGGAAGTATTCCAGGACCGGCTGCGCCTACCTCCCACCTACGATCGTGCGCGTGCTCGTGCTCGCCCTGGATACCTCGACCCCGGTGATCACCGCCGCGGTGGTGCAGATGTCGGCCGTGCACGAGGCGCTGGCCACGGCGGCGGCGGGGGAGCAACCGCGGCTGACCCGGTTGCTGGCCGAGCAGACCGTGACCGACCCGTTCGGGCACGCCGAGCGGTTGATGCCGCTGGCCCAGGCGGTCCTGACCGACGCCGGTCACGTCTTGGCGAACCTGGACGCGGTGGTGGTCGGCGTGGGCCCCGGCCCGTTCACCGGGCTGCGGGTCGGGATCGTCACCGCGGCCGCACTCGGTGACGCACTCGGCCGGCCGGTGTACGGGGTGCCGAGCCACGACGGGATCGCGGCCGCCGCCGGCCTGGACCGGCCGTTCCTGGTCGTCACCGATGCCCGGCGCCGCGAGGTGTACGTCTCCGGCTACCGCGCCGACGGCCGGCGAGTGTTCGGCCCGGCCGTGCTCGCTCCGGGAGCGGTGGCTTCGGCGGTCGCCGACCTGGGCCCGGTCGCGCTGGTCGGGCCGGGTGCATCCCTGCTGGACGGCTCCCTACCCGAGGCCGGGCTGGCCGGGTCGGTCGGCGAGGGGCTGGTCGGCGCAGCCCTGACCGCCTTGCTGACCGGAGCCGTGCCCGGTCCGCTCACCCCCCTCTACCTGCGGCGACCCGACGCGACCGAACCACGACCGCGGTGATCGAAGCCATGAGGTGGTGGGACATCGAGTCGGTCGCGGCCTTGGAGACGGTGCTGTTCCCGGAGGACTCGCCGTGGACGCCGGCCATGTTCTGGTCGGAGCTGGCCCTGGCGCATCACTACGTGGTCGCCCGCGATGACGACGGGTCGGTGCTCGGCTACGCCGGGTTGGCCCGCGGCGCCGACGGCGTGTCCGGGGTGCAGACCATCGGGGTGGCCCCCGGCGCCCAAGGCCGGGGGACCGGGCGGGCGCTGCTGGCCGACCTGTTGAGCGCCGCCGGTTCCGACCGGGTGATGCTGGAGGTCCGGACCGACAACGTGCCGGCCATCTCGCTGTACGAGAGCGTCGGCTTCACCCGGGTGGGGCGGCGCCGCCGCTACTACCAGCCCAGCGGGGCGGACGCGTACACCATGCTGCTGGAGGTGCCGGCGTGATCGTGATGGGCCTGGAGTCCTCCTGCGACGAGACCGGAGTCGGGCTGGTCGAACTGGCCGCCGACGGGTCGGTGACACTGAAGGGCCACGCCCTGGCCTCGAGCGCGGACGAGCACGCCCGGTTCGGCGGGGTGGTGCCGGAGATCGCGTCCCGGGCTCATCTGGAGGCGATGATCCCGACCGTGCGGGCGGCGTTCGACCAAGCCGGGCTGGCCCACGCCGACGTCGACGCGGTGGCCGTCACCTGCGGGCCCGGACTGGCCGGATCGTTGCTGGTCGGGGTGGCTGCAGCCAAGGCGTATGCGGCGGCCTGGCGGGTGCCGCTGTACGGGGTCAACCACCTGGCCGGGCACGTCGCCGCGGACACGCTGGAACACGGGCCGCTGCCGCCGGACACGCTGGCCCTGCTCGTCTCCGGTGGACACACCCAACTGCTCCGGGTGGCCGGCCTGGGCGAGGACATCACCGAGTTGGGCAGCACCGTCGACGACGCCGCCGGTGAGGCCTACGACAAGGTGGCCCGACTGCTCGGCCTGGGCTACCCCGGGGGTCCGGTGATCGACCGGTTGGCCGCCGACGGGGACGGGTCGGCGATCCGCTTCCCGCGGGGGATGACCGGTCCCCGCGACAACCCCTACGCGTTTTCCTTCTCCGGACTCAAGACCGCGGTGGCCCGCTATGTCGACGCCGAGCGGGCGGCGGGGCGAGCCCTGGATGTGCCCACCATCTGCGCGTCCTTCCAGGAAGCCGTGGTCGACGTACTGACCTCGAAGATGGTGCGGGCCGCACGCGAGAACGAACTGAGCACGGTCGTCGTTGCCGGCGGCGTCGCTGCCAACGGTCGGCTTCGGGCGCTGGCCCAGGAACGCTGCGCCGCCGCCGGACTGACCCTGCGGGTGCCCCGGCCGGGACTGTGCACCGATAACGGGGCCATGATCGCCGCGGTCGGCGCCCATGTCATCGCCGCCGGCCGGCCGCCCTCGGGGCCGGCCCTGTCCGGCGACCCGGCCCTGCCGGTGTCGACCGTGCTCGCCCCCTGACCGCGGGCAAACGGGGGCGAAGGTTGAGACCTGGCACTCTCATGGTTAGAGTGCTAGTCGAGCGGTGCACCGACGGCCCGGCTCCCGCGATGACGGGCCGCAAGGTTGCCGCTGACAAGGCAGAAACTTTTGAACCCCAGAAGGGGGAGGTCATACCGTGGCGAGCGTGAAGATCCAGCCGCTCGAGGACAAGATCCTCGTCCAGGCCAACGAGGCCGAGACGACAACGGCGTCCGGGATCGTCATCCCTGACACCGCCAAGGAGAAGCCCCAGGAGGGCACCGTCCTGGCCGTCGGACCGGGCCGTGTCGATGACAACGGCAACCGTGTTCCGCTCGACGTCGCCGAGGGCGACGTCGTCATCTATTCCAAGTACGGCGGCACCGAGGTCAAGTACTCGGGCCAGGAGTACCTGATCCTGTCAGCGCGCGACGTGCTGGCCAAGGTCACCAAGTAACACCCGGCACTGCTACGACTTCGCCCCGGCGCTCGCTCACGCGGGGCCGGGGCGAAGTTCGTTGAATTCTCACCAGCGGCGGCCTCAGCCAAGTTGATCATGCGGCGGTGAACGCGAAACGCCGACGACACGCCAAGCGGCCGTCCGTTATGCCTGACTTTTCTGCATGATCAACTCTAGATAGGGACATCTCAATGGCGAAGCAGATCAGCTTCGATTCGGAGGCGCGCGCGGCAATGCAGCGCGGCGTCGACCGGTTGGCCGACGCGGTCAAGATCACCCTCGGCCCCCGCGGCCGGTACGTGGTGCTGGACAAGAAGTTCGGCGGTCCGACCGTGACCAACGACGGGGTCACCATCGCCCGGGACATCGACCTGGACGACGCGGGCGAGAACTTGGGCGCCCAGTTGGCCAAGACGGCGGCCACCAAGACCAATGACGTGGCCGGTGACGGCACCACCACCGCCACCGTCCTGGCCCAGGCCCTGGTCACCGAGGGGCTGCGCAACGTCGCCGCCGGAGCCGACCCGTTGGCCCTGCGTTCCGGCATCGCCAAGGCGGCCGCCCGGGTGGTCGAGCTGCTGGACGAGCGCGCCACCCCGGTGGCCGGTGATCGCGCGGCCATCGCCAGCGTCGGCACCATTGCCTCACGCGATCCGCTGATCGGCGAAATGCTGGCCGAGGCCATCGGCCGGGTCGGCTCCGACGGCGTGGTCACCGTGGAGGAATCCAACGGCACCGGTATCGAGCTCGAGGTCACCGACGGGGTGCAGTTCGACAAGGGGTACCTGTCCCCGCACTTCGTCACCGACGCCGAGTCAGCCGAAGCCGTGCTCGAGGACGCCCGAGTGCTGCTGGTCCGGGACAAGATCTCCGCCCTGGCCGACCTGCTGCCGCTGCTGGAGCAGATCGTCCAGGACAAACACCCGTTGCTGATCGTGGCCGAGGACGTCGACGGCGAGGCGCTGTCCACCCTGGTGGTCAACTCGATCCGCAAGACGTTCCAGGTCGTCGCGGTCAAGTCGCCCTACTTCGGCGATCGGCGCAAGTCCTTCCAGCAGGACCTGGCCATCGTGACCGGGGCCGATGTGGTCTCGCCCGAGGTCGGTCTCAAGCTGGCCGACGTCGGGTTGGAAGTACTCGGTGGTGCTCGGCGCATCGTGGTCACCAAGGACGACACCACCATCGTCAACGGGGCCGGATCGGCCGAGGCCGTGGCCGACCGGGCCGCTCAGATCAAGCGGGAGATCGAGCGCACCGACTCCGACTGGGATCGGGAGAAGTTGGAAGAGCGGCTGGCCAAGCTGGCCGGCGGGGTGGCCGTCATCAAGGTGGGCGCGGCCACCGAGACCGAAGCCAAGGAGCGCAAGCACCGCATCGAGGACGCCGTCTCGGCGACCAAGGCGGCCGTGGCCGAGGGCATCATCGCCGGCGGCGGTTCTGCTCTGGTGCACGCGATTCCTGCGGTCACCGAGCTCGAGCAGAGCCTGTCCGGCGACGAGGCCACCGGTGCCGGCATCGTCCGTCGGGCGCTGTCCGCCCCGGCCTTCTGGATCGCGGCCAATGCCGGCGAAGAGGGCGCCGTGGTGGTCGCCAAGATCGCCGACCTGCCGCTGGGCCAGGGTTACGACGCGGCCGCCGGCCAGTACGGCGATTTGGTCGCGGCCGGGATCATCGACCCGGTCAAGGTCACGAAGGCGGCCGTGTCCAACGCGGCCTCGATCGCGGGCATGCTGCTCACCACCCAGTCCACGGTGACCGACATCCCCGAGCACAAGCCGGAAGCGCACGGGCACGGTGCGCACGGTCACTCGCACTGACCGTCTGGCTGAATACTGATTGCGGCGCTCCGTTCCTATCGAACGGGGCGCCGCAGTCGTCCGGGGACTAGCCGGCCTGGGCGGTCACTCCGGACAAAATCTGCGCTCGCTCGCCCTCGGACAGCCCACCCCAGATGCCGTAGGGCTCGTGGACGTCCAGGGCGTGCTGCCGACAGGCCATCAGGGCCGGGCACTCGTGGCAGACCGCCTTGGCCCGTAACTCGCGCCGGGCTCGGGCCGGACCGCGTTCCCCCTCCGGGTGGAAGAAGAACGAACTCGCCATCCCGCGACACGATCCATGCAGCTGCCAATCCCATAGATCGGCGTTCGGTCCGGGGAGTCGTCGAGTATCGGCCACTGGTGAGCCCCCTCCGCGATCGGCCTGTGGCGGAATCACCGCAAGGACACGGCGTCGCCTAGGGGAGACCGATCCGTGAGCGGGGCGAGCCCGGGCGACTGTGGCGTACCCACCACCGCCGCCGAAGGCATCGGCACCCGGATCGCGTTCCGGCTCCGACCAGCGTCGATCCGGTCGAATCTGCGTTGATTCCGGCCTGGTTGTGATCATGACCATAGATCCACAAGCCGGGCCCGACAAGACCTGGGGACCCCTGACGAACATCGGCAAATGGGTGGCTTATGGATCTTCGAATCGATGGCCGAGCTGACTACGCGATGGCGTGTACTCACGCGAACGGGCGGCAGCCGATTCACGCGTCGGCTGTGCGTTCGGGTGTGCCGGTGGAGATTGCCCACCGAGTCGACGACCCCGCCCGTTCAGGCCTCACAGCCGATCTGTCATGATTGTCCAAGTTAGAAGGCCGTTGTTCAACTCAGAGCGACTACTTGACTACGCTGAGTCCATAACACGTCGGGGGACGTGCCGCTTTGTCCGGATTCGCGCAAACGGGTCGTCGTTGTAGTAAACACTGATGGGTGGCAACCCGGACGAGGGACGCCGGCCTTCGGTTTCCGATCCGACCGGGCTCGGGCGGGCTTGACGAAAAGAGGTTTTTGACGTGACCAGTGTGCTGATCTGCGATGAGCGGCGAAGTGCGCGCGACGGCCTCAACCGGGTCATGGCCGCGGTGCCTTCCGTGGATGCCATCGACACGGTCAGCAGCGGTGACGAACTCTTGGCCAGGTTCGGTCGGGAGGCCGCCGACGTCGTGCTCATCGGTACCCAACGGGCCCTCACCAGCGGCATCGAGGCGACTCGTCGGCTGCTGGCCATCCACCCGTCAGCGGTGGTCATCGTGTTCGGTTCGCCCGACGACACCGCCTCCATCGCGGCCGCGATCGCCTGCGGCGCCCGTGGATTCCTGCGCTGGGACGCCACCCACCCGGAGATCGTGGCTGCTCTGGCCGACACACTGACCAGCCCGCGGATCCCCTTCCCGCGTGAGGCCGTGGACGGGCAGGCTCAGTTGACCGAGCGTGAGCTGCAGGTCCTGCGGGGTATGAGTCAGGGCCAGTCCAACGGCGAGATCGGCAAAGATCTTTTTCTGTCCGAGGACACGATCAAGACCCACGCCCGCCGGTTGTTCCGCAAACTGGGGGCGCGCGATCGCGCCCAGGCGGTCGCGGTCGGGTTCCGGCGGGGTCTGGTGGCCTGAACCAGGGCACCGAACGGGGGCTCATCCGCAGGAAAGCAGTGGTGAGAAAGGCTTTTCACTTATTGGGGGCTGGACGACGGGGGCGCACCCGGTCCTGTTCGGGCGACACGCCCGATAGCATCGGGGGGACTGATTGTCCTATCGCGTGCCGCCATCGCGCCGGCCTTGCTCATCACGGGGGTGTAACGGGCGAGCGAGCCAGGGCGATGAAACATTCGAAAGAGGAAGTCGGCGATTCGCGGATCGCGGCGGCATTCAGCGAACCCGCGTCGGAGTTGCGACAGCGTGGTACTGCTCCGTGGACGTTCGGCCCTGATCCGGCGGACGACGAGCGACTGAATCGCGCCGTGGACGCGGCTGTTGTCGGTGACCGTCAGGCGTTGTCTGAGGTTCTACGTTTCATCCACCCGCTGGTGGTCAGATACTGCCGTGCTCGGCTCTCGTCCGGGCATCGGTCGCTGGCCACGGCTGACGATGTAGCTCAGGAGGTGTGCATGGCCGTCATCAACGCTCTGCCCACCTTCCGCCGCGACGGGCGGCCGTTTTTGGCCTTTGTCTACGCGATCGCCTCCAACAAGGTGGTGGATGCGCACCGGGTGGCTGGTCGGTCTCGGTCGGTCGCCGTGGCCGACGTTCCGGAAACTGCCACCCAGGAGCCGGGTCCGGAGTTCCAGGCGGTCGCCGGGGCGGTCCGGGGCACGATGGACGGGATGCTGGGCCGACTGCCCCGAATGCAGCAGGAGATTCTGCGATTGCGGGTGACGGTCGGGTTGTCGGCCGAAGAGACCGCGGAGGCCCTGGGGATGACCGCGGGCGCGGTGCGGGTCGCGCAGCACCGGGCGCTGGCCAAGTTGCGGGGCATGCTCGATGGCGACAGCGACCTGCGCGGGCAGGTGCGGTGATGGGCCGCCACCATGCCACTGGATCCGGGCCCGGGTCGTTCGGCGACGACGTCGGCCCGATCGACGTGGCTGCGGTGCGGGCGGATGACCTGATGCTGGACGAGCTGGCCGCGCGGCGGACCGTCGATCTTTTCCACGCCGATTCGACTCAGCAGACCGACGACGCGGTCGGGTCGCTGCTGGCCGCCTGGCGGGAGGACCTGCGTCCGGACGACCTTCCGGCGGTGCCCTCCCTGGGCCGGGCCGACTGGGCGCTGCGTCGGGGACAGCGGCGCGGGTTCCGCCCGATGGTGGCGGCCGCCGCTGCCATCGCCCTGCTCCTGGTGGGATCGGCCCTGATCGGCTCCCGCACGGCCCGACCTGGCGACCCGTTGTGGGGTCTGACCACAGTGCTCTGGAACGACCGGGTGGACTCGGCCGACGCCGAGCACGCCGCTCAGGCCGGCCTGACCAGTGCCCAGGACGAACTCAACCTGGGCCACCTCACGGGGGCCAGCATTGCGCTGACCTTCGTATCGGCGACGCTGCCCAAGCTGCAGTCGCGCGACGACCTCGACCGGATCCGCAGAACCTACGACGCGTTGGTCAGCCAGGTCTCCTCGCGGATGGACTCCTCGTCCTCGAGCGTGGCGGCGGTCGCCACCGGATCCGCGCCGCACACCGGTCAGGCCTCGGTCATCAACACCCCCACCCGACCCTCGACCCGGGGTGGCGGCACCTCCGTCACCACGGCGCCGGAACGTCGGGGGACCACCTCGGTGGCACCGTCGCACGGCAGCGCCCCGGCGGTGGTCGTGCCTGTCCCGACCTCCGTCCACGCGCCGCCCGTGGTGACGACCCCGGCGGTCGTTCCCACCGCGCCCGCGCCGGCCCCTGCGACCATTGCGCCGAACTCGCCCAGCACACCGTCCGTCCCGATCCCGATCCCGTCGGTCCCGACCTCGGATGCGCCCAGCACCTCGGCCAGCCCGCCGCCGGTCACCCCGTCGAGCACCGCCGACATACCGAACCTGGACGTCACGTCCTCGCCCGACAGCAGTACGGACAGCACGGGCAGCACCACCAGCATCCCGGCCGCCGTGCCCACCACCCTGCCCACCAGCACGGACAGTTCCGTCCCGGACGACGGCGGCCAAGGTGACCAGCGGGCCGCCGCGGCCGCATCCGACGACCAGGGCGCTGCCGCCGCAGCGAACTGAGCGTCGGGGTCGTCGGTCGCTGCTGCCTAGGATGGGCATGCGGGCGAGACGGGTTTCCCGGCCACGACTTCTCATTCCAGGCCGTCCGCGGAAGGGTGGTCATGTCCATCGCCGAGGATCTCGTGTTCGAGCAATTGGCCGGCCCCGCCGGTTCTCCACAGCCCACGGACGTGCCGGACGACAAGTTCGCGTTGGTCGGGCTGACCTACGACGACGTGCTGCTGTTGCCCGACATCTCCGATCTGGTGCCCTCCGAGGCCGACACCGGCACCCGGTTGACCCGCAACGTCCGCCTGCGCATCCCGCTGGTGTCCAGCGCCATGGACACCGTGACCGAATCGCGGATGGCCATCGCCATGGCCCGGCAGGGCGGTATCGGGGTGCTGCACTACAACATGCAGCCGGAGGAACAGGCGACCCAGGTCGAGATCGTCAAGCGGTCCGAGGCCGGGATGATCACCGATCCGATCACCTGCTCGCCCGAGGCCACCATCGCGCAGGCCGACGCCATCTGCGCCACTTACCGTATCTCCGGGGTTCCGGTCACCGACCCCACCGGCCTGCTGGTCGGGATCATCACCAACCGGGACATGCGCTTCGAGGTCGACATGACGCGTCCGGTGCGCGAGATCATGACCCCGATGCCGCTGGTCACCGCGCCGGTCGGATGCACCGCCGAGGTGGCGTTGGGCCTGCTGCGCAAACACAAGATCGAGAAGCTGCCGCTGGTGGATTCGGACGGCAAGCTGCGCGGGCTGATCACCGTCAAGGACTTCACCAAGACCGAGCAGTACCCGATGGCCACCAAGGACTCCGACGGACGGCTGTTGGTGGCTGCCGCGGTCAGCGTCAACGACGCCGCCTTCGATCGGGCCATGGGCCTGGTCGACGCCGGGGTCGACGTGCTCGTGGTCGACACCGCGCACGGTCATTCCCGTGCGGTGGGTGCGCAGGTGGCCCGGCTGCAACGCTCGGTGGGCGGCCGGGTGGACATTGTGGGCGGGAACGTGGCCACCCGCGCCGGGGCGCAGTTCCTCATCGACGCCGGGGTGGACGCGGTCAAGGTCGGGGTCGGCCCGGGTTCGATCTGTACCACTCGAGTGGTCACCGGGATCGGGGTGCCGCAGGTCACCGCCATCCACGAGGCGGCCAAGGCGTGTCGGCCGGCCGGTATCCCGCTCATCGGCGACGGCGGGTTGCAGCTGTCCGGGGACATCGCCAAGGCCATCGCGGTGGGCGCCGACACGGTCATGCTGGGGTCGCTGCTGGCCGGGGTGCAGGAGTCGCCGGGCGAGGTCATCTTCGTGGCCGGCAAGCAGTACAAGACCTACCGCGGCATGGGTTCGCTGGGCGCGATGCGCTCCCGGGGCGAGGTCACGGCGTACTCGAAGTCGCGCTACGGACAGGACGACGTGCTCTCCGACGACAAGCTGGTGCCCGAGGGCATCGAGGGTCGGGTGCCGTACCGGGGCAAGCTGGCCGACGTCACCCACCAGCTCATCGGCGGCCTCCGCGCGGCCATGGGCTACACCGGTTCGCACCGCATCACCGACCTGCAGCGGGCCAAGCTGGTCCGGATCACCGCCGCGGGCCTGAAAGAGTCGCACCCGCACGATGTCACCATCACTACCGAGGCCCCCAACTACTTCGACCGCTGACCCTTTCTCCCGCGCGGATCCACAGCACGTTGCGCGGATCCACAGCACGTTTTGCCCTCGTTTCGGGCTGAAAAACGTGCAGTGGATCCGCGCAGGCGGTTGTGGATCCGCGCGAGAAACGGGGCCACTCCAGGAGAGCTGTGAACGAGAACGTCGAGATCGGGATGGGGCGCACGGCCCGCCGGGTGTACTCGCTGGACGACATCGCCATCGTGCCTTCGCGGCGCACCCGGTCGTCGTCGCAGGTGTCCACGACCTGGCAGATCGACGCCTACCGGTTCGAGCTCCCGCTTCTCACCCAGGCCACGGACGCGATCACCTCCCCGGCGTTCGTGACCCAGGTGAACGGGCTGGGCGGGTTGGGCGTGCTGGACGGCGAGGGGCTGTGGGCCCGCCACGAAGACCCCGAGGCGGTCATCTCCTCGATCATCGACCCGGGAGCCGAGCCCGCCGACGTCCTGGCCGCGCTGCAGGCTGCCTACGCCGCGCCGGTCGACACCGAGCTGCTGGCCCGGGCCATCGGTGAGATCAAGAGGGCCGGTGGCACCGTCGCGGTCCGGCTCTCCCCGCAGAACGCGGGGGATCTCGCCCCGGCGGCGCTGGCCGCCGGCGTGGAGATGCTGATCATTCACGGGTCGATCGTCTCGGCCGAGCGGGTGCAGAAGGTCGGCGAGCCGCTCAACCTGAAGTCGTTCATCGCCGACCTGGACGTCCCGGTGGTCGTCGGCGGGGCGACCAACTACCAGACGGCAACCCACCTGATGCGCACCGGGGCCGCCGGTGTCATCGTCGGCACCTCCAGCGGCGCCCACGCCACCACGGCCGATGTGCTGGGCATCGAGGTCCCCATGGCCAGCGCCATTGCCGACGCCGCCGCAGCCCGGCGCAGCTACCTGGACGAGACCGGCGGCCGGTATGTGCACGTGATTGCCTCGGGCGACCTGCACACCAGCGCCGACATCGCCAAATCGATCGCCTGCGGCGCCGACGCCGTCATGCTGGGGGAGCTGTTCGCCGACGCCCAGGGCGTGCCCGGGCGGGGGTGGTTCTGGCCGACCACGGCCGCGCATCCCAAGCTTCCGCGCGGGTTCGCCGGCATGGCCGGCACGGCGTCGGTGCCGTTGGAGCAGCTGTTGCACGGCCCGGCCGTGGACGCCTACGGCACCTCCAACCTGTTCGGTGCACTGCGTCGGGCCATGGCCAAGACCGGTTATTCCGACCTCAAGGAGTTCCAGAAGGTCGGCCTGGCTCTGCTCCGATGACCCGCCGGTCGCGCTTCGGTCGGCGCAGGCCCGCCGCCGTCAGCCGCCGCAGCAGTTCCCGCGAGTCCACCGGGATCGCGCCGGCCGCGATCACCTGCGCGTACCGCTCGGCGGGGACGTCGTAATGGTCGTGGTCGAACCCACGGGCGGGGAGGCCGACGGCGGCGGCCAGGGTATGCAACTCGGCCAGCGAGTGATCACTGACCAGGTGACACCACAGCCGCCCGTGAGCGGGCCAGCGGGGCGGATCGATGAGGACGGCCACCACCTGATTGTGCGGTTTGAGAAGTGGCCGGGGGGCCGACCAATCCCCGGGCCCGCAGGCGTCGAACCCAGCACGGACAGCGACAGCGTCGAATCCAGCACGGACAGCGACAGCGTGGACAGGCCCACCCGATGGGCGGCAAGACGATCCCGAGGGCGGCTCATGACGGCGGTGCTGGTTCCGGAGGACGTGGCGCGCCCGGCGCGCTCCCGGATCCGGATCACGCTGGGCCTGCTCGGCCCGGCCTTCGTGGCCGCGGTCGCCTACGTCGACCCGGGGAACGTGGCCGCCAACCTGCAAGCCGGTTCGCGCTACGGCTACATGCTCACCTGGGTTCTGGTGCTGGCCACTGCGGCCGCCGGTTTGATCCAGTTCCTGTCGGCCAAACTCGGCATCATCACCGGTCGCTCCCTGCCGGAACTGCTGGGCGAGCGGCTGGGCAATTGCTCACGGGTCGCCTTCTGGTTGCAGGCCGAGGCGGTCGCACTGGCCACCGACCTGGCCGAGGTGGTGGGCGGCGCCGTGGCCCTGAATCTGCTGTTCCACCTCCCGTTGCTGGTGGGTGGCCTGATCTCCGGCGGCGTCTCGCTCCTGCTGCTGCTCATCCAGGATCGCCGTGGGCACCGCCGGTTCGAGCGGGTCATCATCGGGCTCCTGCTGATCATCGCCATCGGTTTCGTGGCCGGACTCTTCGCCTCGCCGCCGTCGCCGTCGGGCGTGGCCGCGGGGCTCGTTCCCCGGCTCGCCGGCACGGACTCCCTGGTGCTGGCCGCGGCCATGCTCGGGGCGACGGTGATGCCGCATGTGGTCTACCTGCACTCCGCGCTCACCCGCGACCGGTTCGCCGCCGTCCGCCCGATCGCCGCGCGGCGGTCGCTGATCGGTTCCACCCGGCTGGACGTCGGGATCGCCATGGTTTTGGCCGGCTCGGTCAACGTGGCCATGCTTTTTCTGGCGGCGTCGGCGTTGCGCGGGCACCCGGGCGTCGACACCCTGCAGGGCGCGCACGACGCGGTCGCCGACACGCTCGGGCCGGCCATCGGGGTGCTCTTCGGGATCGGGTTACTGGTTTCCGGTCTCGCCTCGACCTCGGTCGGCTGTTACGCCGGCAGCGTGATCATGTCCGATCTGCTGCGCCGCAAGTTCGGACTGCTGGCCCGCCGGGTCCTGACCCTGGCCCCGGCCCTGATCATCCTGGCCGTCGGTGTGGAACCCACCATGGCGCTGGTCCTCTCGCAGGTGGTGTTGTCCTTCGGCCTGCCGCTGGCCATCTTCCCGTTGATCAAGCTGACCTCGGACCGGTCCCTGATGGGTCAGGACGCCAATCCTCGTTCGACCCGGATCCTGGGTTGGTCCATCGGTGGCCTCATCTCGGCTCTGAACGTGGCTCTGATCGTGGGCGTTCTTTTCGGCTGAAGCAGGCAATCATGATGGATTCCTGTCCGGGTCTGGATTTCGACCCGGGCCGTGACCGGCTGTCGTCAGTTTGTCGGTGAACACCGGCATGTTCACTCCACGGTGTCGGATTCGCATGTTTGTTCGGAGCCGGGCCTGGGTAAGATTTATTTTGATCCCGCAGCCATCCGGATCCCGCTTGGGTCCGAAACAACAGTGTCTGCCAAGACATCGGAGAGGCTCGACCAAGCTCCTCGCACGAGCTTGCGGAGTGGGTGCGACCACGCCGGAATACGCCGGAATCTTCACGTCTTCCATTGAATTTTGTCTGAGAAAGGAAGAAGAAATGGGCTCACCAGATCCGTTCGGCGGCAAGCCTGTGCTGCAGTTCCGGACTAACCACGATCGGCGGTCGTTCCTCAAGTACGCCGGCATGGTCGGCGTCGGAGCGGCCTTCGTGTCCGGCGGCCTGCTGGCGGCACCGGGCATGGCCTCCGCAGCCACGGCGCAGGGGGTGCAAGCCACCGGAACAGCCGGCGACATCAACATCCTGAACTACGCGTTGACCCTGGAATACCTTGAGTCCGACTTCTACGCCACCGGTCTGGCCAAGGGTTTCTTGTCCGGCCGAGAGTTGGAGTTGATCACGCCGATCGGCGACCACGAGAAGGCACACGTGGCCGCAGTGACCTCGACGATCAAGGCCCTCGGCGGCACGCCGGTGCTCAAGCCGAAGATCACCTACCCGGCGGGCACGTTCGACAGCAAGGACAACTTCCTCAAGACTGCGTCGGCGTTCGAGGAGGTCGGGGTGACCGCTTATCACGGTCAGGTTCCGCTCATCTCGAGCCCCGATGTGCTCGCCGCGGGGGCATCCATCGCTGGTGTCGAGTCTCGGCACGCCGCAGTGCTGGCGTATCTGATCGGTGGGGACTCGTTCCCGAACCACATCGAGAAGCACGCCACCATGACCGAAGTCCTGGCCATCGTCAAGCCACTCCTCAGCTAGTCGGAAGGAAAAAGTCAAATGTCACGAAGTGATTTCGTCCGCGGCGAGCTGAGTGAAGTCTCCGACTCGCAGGCAATTTTCGCGTTGAACAACCGTTGGGCCCTGGCCTCCGCGGCCGATTTCTCCAGCGACGTCGACGTACTCAACTACGCCCTCACCCTGGAATACCTGGAATCGGCGTTCTATCAGCAGGGCAACGCCGCCGGTCTGGTCTCCGGCAACGAAGCCGCCTTGCTGGCCAAGATCCAGGCCGACGAGGACTACCACGTCACCTTCCTCACCGCCGCGATCAAGTCGGTGGGTGGGACTCCCGTGGCCGCGCCAACAGTCATGTTCGGCAACGCCTTCGACAGCCGCGCCTCGTATCTGACCACCAGCCACACCTTTGAGAACGTGGGTGTTGGCGCCTACCTCGGCGCCGCCGGGTACATCAAGGACAAGACCATCCTGCAGGCCGCGGCGGGCATCTTCGGGGTCGAGGCCCGGCACGCTGCCGTCGTTGGCAACCTGCTCGGTTTGGCTGCCGAAGGTGGCGTGTACAACGGCGCTTTCGAGAAGCCGTTGACCAAGGCGCAGGTGCTGGCAGCAGCCGGGCCGTTCCTGGCTCCGGCCGGCCCGGCGAACACCGGCGGCGGCAGCGCGGCCGAGAAGGACAACACCGGGCTGTACGCGCTGGGCGGAGCTGCCCTGCTGGGCGCCGCCGGTGCGGCGGTCTACGCAGGCCGGCACCGCGTCGCCGAAGGTGACGACGCCGTCAGCTGATCCACGCTTCAGGCGCGCCCGCGGTCATGCCGACCGCGGGCGCGTTGCACCACTCACGCCCGTGGTCACGCTGACCGCGGGCGTGAACCCATTTCCGGGATCCGGCGCGGTGGATGGCCACTTCGCCCACCGGCCGGAGCGCTGCCTGCCGCGACGCCCGTCCGGTCCGGGAACAGGCCCTAGGCTCCATTCGTGACCGCCGCGCCCGCTGATGACGATGGTGACGCCGACGACCGCGCCGACCTCGAGGCGCATCCCGTGCTGGTGGTCGACTTCGGCGCCCAGTACGCCCAGCTGATCGCCCGGCGGGTCCGGGAGGCGCAGGTCTACTCGGAGATCGTGCCCAGCACGCTGTCCGCGCAGCAGATGCTGGCCAAGGATCCGGCCGCGATCATCCTGTCCGGCGGGCCGTCCAGCGTCTACGCCGACGGCGCCCCCACCCTCGACCCGGCGGTCTTCGACGCCGGGGTACCCATCTTCGGCATTTGCTACGGGTTCCAGGTGATGGCCCAGGCCCTGGGCGGCCGGGTCGACCACACCGGCCGGCGGGAGTACGGCGCCACCCGGCTGCGGGCCCTGGGTGAATCCACCCTGCTGGGCGGGCTTGACCCGCAGATGCAGGTATGGATGAGCCACGGTGACGCGGTCACCGAAGCACCCCAAGGGTTCTCGGTCACGGCCAGCACCGACGGCATCCCCATCGCGGCGTTCGAGAACGTGGCCGCGCAGCAGGCCGGCGTGCAGTACCACCCGGAGGTGGTGCACACCGAACACGGTCAAGAGGTGCTGCGCCGGTTCCTGCATGACATCGCGGCCATCCCGGCCCGATGGACGCCGGGTCGCATCCTGGACGAGCAGGTCGCGGCCATCCGGGAACGAGTGGGTGGCGCCCAAGTCCTCTGCGGACTGTCCGGCGGAGTGGACTCGGCGGTGGCCGCGGCGCTCGTGCACCGGGCCATCGGGGACCAGCTGACCTGCGTGTTCGTCGACCACGGGCTGCTCCGGGCGGGGGAGCGGGAACAGGTCGAACGCGACTACGTGGCCGCCACCGGGATCAGGCTGGTCACCGTCGATGCGGCCGACCGCTTCCTGGCCGCGCTGGCCGGCGTGTCCGACCCGGAGACCAAACGCAAGATCATCGGGCGCGAGTTCATCCGGGTCTTCGAAGGCGCCGCAGCCGACGTGGCGCTGGCCGAGGGAAACATCAGGTTCTTGGTCCAGGGCACCCTCTACCCGGACGTGGTGGAGTCCGGTGGCGGGACCGGCACCGCCACCATCAAGAGCCACCACAACGTCGGCGGCCTGCCCGACGATCTGACCTTCGAACTCATCGAGCCGCTGCGGACGCTGTTCAAGGACGAGGTTCGTCTGCTCGGCGCCGAGCTGGGTCTGCCGGCCGCGATGGTGGCGCGGCATCCGTTCCCGGGGCCGGGGCTGGGGATCCGGATCGTCGGCGAGGTCACCGCGCAGCGGCTCGAGGTGCTGCGGGCCGCGGACGCGATTGCTCGCGAGGAAATGACGAAAGCCGGTGTGGACGCTCAGATCTGGCAGTGCCCGGTGGTGCTGTTGTCGGACGTCCGGTCGGTCGGGGTGCAGGGCGACGGACGCACCTACGGCCACCCGATCGTGCTGCGTCCGGTGTCCAGCGAGGATGCCATGACGGCCGACTGGTCGCGCCTTTCCTATGAGTTGCTGGCCCGGATCTCGGGCCGGATCACCGGTGAGGTGCCGGAGGTGAACCGGGTGGTGCTGGACATCACCAGCAAGCCGCCCGGCACCATCGAATGGGAGTAAGTACCCCGCGCCCTGGACTGGTGGTGCTGCTCGGGGCGCTGTCCGCGTTCGGGCCGCTCTGCCTGGACATGTACCTGCCGGCGCTGCCGGAGCTGGCGAACTCGTTGCACGGCAGCGCATCCGGGGCCCAGTTGTCGCTGTCGGCGGCCATCGTCGGGTTGGGCGGTGGCCAGCTGATCGTCGGGCCGCTCTCCGATCGGCTAGGTCGACGGTTGCCACTGCTGGCCGGACTGGCCCTGTTCGTGCTCACCTCCGCGGTTTGCGCCATCACCACCTCGATGTGGCTGTTCGTGGTCCTGCGGTTGCTGCAGGGGGCGGCCGGGGCGGCCGGCGTGGTCATCAGCCGGGCCGCGGTGGCGGACCGATTCTCCGGAACCAGGGCGGCGACCGTGTTCGCCACCATCGCCGTGGTCAACGGGCTGGCCCCGATCCTGGCCCCGGTGCTGGGCGCCCAGATCCTGCGGTTCGGCAGCTGGCGCACGGTGTTCTGGGTGCTGGCCGGGATCGGGGTGGTGCTGTTGGTGGCCGCGGCGCTGATCGTGGACGAGTCGCTGCCGGTGGCGCGGCGCACCGACGGTGGGCTGGCGCAGACCCTGGCCGGATTCCGGACCCTGCTCACCGACCGCATCTTCGTCGGCTGGGCGCTGGCCGGAACCCTGGTCACGGCGGCCATGTTCGGCTACATCTCGGCCTCGCCGTTCCTGCTCCAGGACGGTTTCGGGTTGTCCGCCGCCCAGTTCTCGTTCTGTTTCGGGGCGAACGCGCTGGGTATCGTGGCGCTGTCCCAACTCGGCCGGATGCTGCTGCACCGGTTCACCCCGGCCGAGCTGCTCACCTGGGCCGTGGGTCAGTGTGTGGTCGGTGCGGTGGGTCTTTCGCTGGCCCTGACCATGCGGTGGGGGCTGTTCCCGGTGCTGGCCGCCCTGTTCGTGATGGTCTCGGCGGTCGGGCTGGCCCTGCCGTTCGCCTCGATGCTGGCGATGGACCGTCATCGGGAGATCGCCGGCGCGGCCTCGGCCCTGCTCGGGACCCTGCAGTACGCATTGGGCGCGATCACCGCCCCACTGGTCGGGCTGGGCGACCGGACGGCCGGCACGGCCCTGTGGATCACCGCGGTGGTGTGCTCGGTGGGCGCCGGGATGGCCGCCCTCGGCGCCCGCCGAGTGACCCGCCGTCAGCTGCCGCCGAACGGATCATCGATCACCTAGCCCCAGGTGCCGCCAGTAGGGCGGGCTCTCAGCTGCGGTGCGAGCGACGACCGGCCGAGGCCAGCAGGAGCAGGCCCAGCCCGGCGATCGCACCGGCCACGATCCAGTGCCCGGACGTGGCCAACCAGGGCGGGCGGGTCCATCCGCCCGAGGTGAGGGAGCTCCCGGCCAGGGTGAGCACCCCGACCGCCAGGAAGATCAAGGCCACTACGACCCCGAACCAGTTGGTCCGGGGTCGGGGGCCGGCCGGGCCGGGTTCAGCCACGGCTGACCTGCGCGAAGCCGCCGTGCACGGTCACCGTCACGTCCAAGGTGCCGGCGTTGCTGTCGGTGCCGAGGTTCTGCTGCTGGATCGATTCGTGCAGGCCGGCGACCTTGCGGTCCAGGCAGACGGCCTGGCCGGCGGCCACCGTGCAGGTGATCTCGCTGGTGCTGCCCTGCGGCAGCACCACGGTGGCCCGGCCGGCCCGCACGGTCAGGTCGGTGTGCAGCGTCTGACCCTTCGGCACGGCCACCTGACTCAGATCCAGCGTCCCTTCACCCGTCTGCAGCGTGTAGGAGGACGCCAACGAGCCTGCGGTGGCCTGCCAGGTCTGGTTGCCGTAGCCGTCGGTGCCGCGCAGCCCGGTGACACCCAGGGCCAGGGTGGCGACGGTCAGCAGGATGGCCGGGCCGACCAGGGCCAGCCCGCGTCCGGCGGCGGCCGAGAGCAGCAGCCCGAGCGCGACCACGACCAGCGGAATGGCGGCCACCTGCGACCAGCTCAGGGACCAGACCCCGGCCAGGGTCAGGCCCACGGCCACCCCCCCGCCGACCAATGCGGTGCCCAGGGTGGCCCGAGCGATACCGGAGCCGCCGCGACGGATCCGGGCCGGCGGCTCGGCCGGCAGGGGCGTCGGCTCGGGTAGGTCCCAGGCGAACGGCGCCGCTCCCAGCGGATCCCAGGCCGGCGGGGTGCGCGGGGCCAGCGGGTCGTCGATCGGCGCGTCCACCGGCCCGTCCGTGGCCTGCTGGGCCTGGGCAGACGTCGGTGCCGGTCCGGACCCCTGATCGGACGGCTGATCCCAGAAGGCGGGGTGCGGGAACGGCGTGCTGCCGGCCGCGGAACGGCTCTGCGGGTTCCGGCCGCGGCCGCAGCCGCCGCCCCAACTCTGACCGTCGAACCAGCCTTCCGCCTTCGTGCCCCAGGCGGTCGCCTTGCGTTCCCACCGGTCGGCGCGGTCGGCCCAGCGCCGGGCCTGACGCTCGGCCTGCTGCTCCCAACGCGTCTCCTGCCGGCTCTGCTGCTGGCTCTGCCGCCAGGCCTGCTGCTGCTGCCAGTGGGCGCGGGAGGAATGCGGACCGGGTCCACCGCGGCGCCCCAGCGACACCAGGATGACCACGCCGATCACCACGACCGGCCAGAACGGCAGCCCCCAGGAGAACATCGAGGCGACGCTGACGGCGGCCACGATGACCAGCCCGACGGCCAACGGGCGGGGCATCGATGAGGAGCCGCGACCGAGCAGGGCCTGCGCGGCCGAGTACTCCTCGCCGTCGTCGGGCAGCAGTAGCCAGCCGATCACGTACAGCAGGGCGCCGAAACCGCCGAAGACGGTGAGCACCACGAAGGCCACCCGCAACAGGACGGGGTCGATGCCCAACGCGCGTCCGAGTCCGCCGGCCACGCCGGCGAACTTGCGGTCGGTGCGGGAGCGGTGCGGCCACCCGGTGGGTCGGCGGGACTGCTGGCCCTGCGGGGAATCGCTGACGGTGGTATCTGCGGTCGAGCCTGTAGGACCCGTCGGCCAGCCGGAGGAATCGGTCATGGTCATCAGCCAATCCCCGCCGGACGTCGGGCACCATCGGGGATGACCCTGGTTCACGGATTCCGGGTCGTCCCCGATACCCCGATCCCCGCATCCGTGTGACCCTGGTGGGGTGCCCCTGCCGCCAGCCTCGCCGACCCCGCCCGTGGGGCCGGACAACGTGCTGTGCACGGCCGACGGCGTGACCAGACTGTTCCGGCGCCGCGACGGTGCCGTGCTCGGCGGTGTCGCCGCGGGGGTGGCCGATCATCTGCGGGTTCCGGTGCTGTGGGTGCGGGTGG
The DNA here is from genome assembly GCA_965277905.1 of Nakamurella sp. GTDB lineage: Bacteria > Actinomycetota > Actinomycetes > Mycobacteriales > Nakamurellaceae > Nakamurella. The sequence continues at coordinate 759,727 of CBDIDW010000006.1, read as the reverse complement.
CCTTCGTGCTGCTCACCGTCATGGGCGGGGCCGGAGTTCTGGCCTACGCACTGCTGTGGATCTTCGTTCGGCCCGCCCCGGTCGCCCTGCCCGTCCTGTCGACACCGGTCCGCCGCGGCGACCGACGGCAGGCGATCGGATTGGCCGCGCTGGCCATCGCCCTGCTCATCGCGGCCGGAGAGCTCGGCCTGGGCCGGGTGCTCGGTTGGGTCCTGGGCCCCCTCGGGCTGGCCGCCCTGGGCGCCGCATTCATCTGGCGGGAGGCCGACGACGCCCGCCGGGAACGGTGGCGACGGCGTGCGGATGGTGTCGTCGGGGTGTCTTCCGGGTCGACCTGGCGCCTCGTGCTGGGCGGCCTGCTGGTGGTGGGCGGGCTGAGCGTGTTCGCGCTCGACCAGCTCGACCTGTCAGCCATCCGCTCGGCCCTGCTGGCGGTGGTGTTGACGCTGGTCGGGGTGGCCGTGATCACCGTGCCCTGGTGGGTGCGGTTGGTCCGCGACCTGGGCTCCGAAAGGTCAGCGCGGGCGGCCGAAAGAGAGCGGGCCGAGGTCGCCGCGCACCTGCACGACTCGGTGCTGCAGACCCTGGCGCTGATCCAGCGCCAGGCCGGCGACCCGCGCGAGGTGGTCCGGCTGGCCCGCAGCCAGGAACGGCAACTGCGGACGTGGTTGTACGGGCCGACCGGTTACGCCACGGCGGGACCGCAGAACGCTGCCGAGGTGTCCACCTTCGCCGCCGCGCTGGCCGAGGCCGCGGGCGAGGTCGAGGACACCTACGCCATCGCCGTGGCACCGGTGGTGGTCGGGGACCTGCCCATGGACTCCGATCTCGCCGCCCTGGTCGCCGCCTCGCGGGAGGCCATGGTCAACGCGGCCAAGCACGCCGGGGCCCCCGAGATCAGCGTGTACGCCGAGATCGAGGCCGACCTGGGGGGCAGCACAGCGTCGGTGTTCGTGCGCGACCGCGGCCGGGGCTTCGACGTGGAGGCCGTCGCCGGCGACCGACGCGGGTTGGCCCAGTCGGTGCGGGGCAGGATGGAGCGGCACGGAGGCACGGCGACGATCCGGTCCCGGCCGGGCGAGGGAACGGAAGTGGAGCTGACCATGCCGGTTCAGGTGTCCGCGCAGGCCCAGTCATGACCGTCAGCGTGTTCGTGGTCGACGACCACGCCCTGTTCCGCACGGGGGTGAAGGCCGAGTTGGCCGCCCTGTCCGACGACCGCATCGCCGTGGTCGGCGAGGCCGGGTCGGTCGACGAGGCCATCGTGCGGCTGTCGGCCAATCCGCCGGACGTGGTGCTGCTGGACGTGCACATGCCCGACGGCGGTGGCCGGGCCGTGTTGGAACGGGTGCACCGCGACCATCCCGAGGTTGTCTTCCTGGCCCTGTCGGTGTCGGACGCGGCCGAGGACGTGATCAACGTGATCCGGGCCGGCGCCCGCGGGTATGTCACCAAGACCATCTCCGGCCGGGAGCTGGCCGACGCCATCGTCCGAGTCGCGGCCGGCGACCCGGTGTTCTCGCCCCGGCTGGCTGGCTTCGTACTCGACGCCTTTTCCGACAAACCCGGCGCCGCACCGCTTTCTGACCCGGAGCTGGACATGTTGTCGCCCCGCGAGCGCGAGGTGCTCAAGCTGCTGGCCCGCGGCTACGCCTACAAGGAGATCGCGTCCACCCTGTTCATCTCGATCAAGACGGTCGAGACGCACGTGTCCTCGGTACTGCGCAAGACCCAGAAGTCCAACCGCTACGAGCTGTCCCGCTGGGCCACCGACCGCCGCCTGGTCTAGGACCTGCGGTCAGGTCAGACCGGCCTGGTCGGACGTGATCAGCACAACGTTGCCATCCGGGTCGTCGACCATGGCGGCGTACGGGCCGAACGTCTTCGTCGGTGCCAGCCGTCCGTGGTAGCCGGCGTCGGTCAGTTCCGTCCACTTGCTGTCCACCGCCGCATCCTCGCCGGCGTAGAACTCGAGCAGCTGTTGGTATCCGCCGGACGGGCGGCTCCAGACCGGGTCGTAGACCGACGCGAAGCTGGTGGTCAGCAGCAGGCTGACCCCGCTGGGCATTCGGTGCACCGCTACCGGACGGCCGTCGGGGGGGTCCGCGAACGGCAGACCCACCTGTCGGTAGAACCGGATGGAGGCGGCGAGATCACGCACTTCCAGGATGACCATGCTCAGCTGCATCGGCACGGCTTCATCCTGCCTCCCGACGTCGCCGCCTTGGGGATGCCACGGCGATTTCGCGGCCCACCGCGACCGCACGGTGCAGGTCGCGGGCGTAGGCCTCGGGTTGTCTCCCGGGCGGCGACGTGCCCGCCGGCCGGGTGCGGAAGGTCGTCAGCGCCTGGCCGACGATTGATCTATCCGGCGGGCGTGATGAGCGCCTGGTCCCGGCGAAGCCCCGTCAATGATCAAGGTGGGCAGGTAGTTCCGGCAGAGGGTGCCGGGTCCGACGTCGGCGCGCGTGTCGAGCAGGGCGATCGCGGGTATTGCCGACGGGTCGGCGGAATGCAGCGATACGAACGGATGAAAATGAACAAGACCTTCACCATCGGCGGCGACCTCACGGTCAACCGAATCGGATTCGGCGCGATGCGTATCACCGGACCGGGCGTCTTCGGCTTGCCGGAGGACAAACAGACCTCGATCGACGTCGTCCGCCGGGCGGTCGAGCTGGGCGTGAACTTCATCGACACCGCCGACCAGTACGGACCTTTCACCTCGGAGCAGCTGCTCGCCGAGGCGCTGCACCCGTATCCCGAGGACGTCGTGATCGCCACCAAGGGCGGCCTCGTGCGGTACGGCCCGCAGGCCGATCTGAAGAACGACGCCACCCCGCAGCACCTGAACGATGCGCTGGACGGCAGCCTGCGGCGGCTCAAGCGGGACCGGATCGATCTGTATCAACTGCACCGGATCGACCCGGATATCCCGGTCGAGGCAACGTTCGGCTTCCTACGCGACGCCCAACATGACGGCCGCGTCCGCCATCTCGGGCTCTCCGAGGTGAACGTCGACGAGATCAAGGCGGCTCAGCAGTTTTTCGAGGTCACCTCGGTGCAGAACAAGTACAGCCTGGACAACCGTAAGGCCGAACCGGTGCTCGATTACTGCCGGGAGAATGGGATCGCGTTCATCCCCTGGTTCCCGATCGGCGGCGGTGAGGTGTCCGGCGACAACGTGCTGCGGGAGGTGGCAGAGTCGCACGCTGTCGGTGTCCGTCAGGTGGCACTGGCCTGGCTGTTGCACCACGCCGAGAACATCCTGCTCATCCCGGGCACCTCGAGCGTTGATCACCTCGAGCAGAACATCGTGGGCGTCGACTTCGCGCTGACCCCCGACGAGCAGACCGCGCTCGACGGCATCGGATCGACGGCCGGTACGCAGCGGTAGTCGGCACCCGCCGCCGACTCAGCTCGGCAACGGGCGGTAGGTCGCCTGGTTCAGGCCGAAGCCGATCCCGTCGGCGCCTGTGCAGCTGACCGACGTCGAGCCGATGGTGCAGGTCAGGCCGCCGGCCACGACCACACCGCCGGCCGGAAAGGTGGCCGCCTTGACCTGGTCGGACCGGCTGCCGTTGACCCCGTAGTCGCCGAGCCGGCCGCCGCAGGCCACCGCGGACGCGCTGTGCTGGGCGAACACGTTCAGGACCGCGATCGGGTCGCCGCCACCGGCGCAGCCCAGGGCGTCGGCGGGGCGGGGGAACGAACCGGTGGTGGGCACGCAGTAGGCGTGGGCGTCGACGCTGTTCACCACGACCGCGCACGAGACGCTGCGATCGTGGGATTGGAACCAGGTGCGCTCGCCCGGGGCCGCCACCAGGGCGTGGGTGCCGTCGGCCGCAAACTGCACCACCGAGCCGCCGCCCTCGCCCGGCTCGGCCTGCAGGCGCTGGCTGGACAGGGTGAAGCCGGTTTCGTCCACCGGGCTGGCGCAGATCAGACCGGTCTCGGCGCTCCGGCAGAACAGCAGGCCGCCCGAGTTCACCTGCCCGTAGCTCAACACCGGCCCGTCCGGCACCGGCGCGGCCGCGCCGCACGGGTAGTCGAACTTCTGCCGGTGGAAAACGATTCGATGAGTCCAGGCCTTGACCGACCCGCACGGCGGTGCGTCGCCCGGTTCGGCCTGGAAGCCGGCGTCCACGGTGCCGATGACGCAGGACACCAGGGGTCCGTCGGCGTCGCTGTCGAAGGTGCACCCGATGTTGCCGCTGGGCATCCGGAACGTGCTCAGGTGTTGGACCCGCGAGGATGACGTCGTCCTGGTCACGGTGGTCGTCGATGGCGGTGCGGTGGGCGCGGAGCCCGAGCCCGAGACCGTCGCCGTGACCGTGGTGCTGGGCGGCGCTGACGGCGCCGGGGAAACGGCCACGGTCGTGCTGATGATCGACGACACCGCGGTGGTGACCACGGACGACACCGAGATCACGGTGGCCGGTGCCGCGGACCCGGCGGAACCCGCCGTGCAACCGGCCAGCAGCAGAGCCAACCCGACCACCCCACCGCCGAGCAGATTCCGTCCGCGGCTGCCGTTCATGACGGCAGTGTTCCCCGGGCAACCGGCGTCAGGTGGGACGAGCTACTCGGGGGCGCCGGCGCGTCGTCCGAGCTGACCGCGGCCCAAGTTGAGCAGCAGCATGCCCAGGTCGGTACCGGCCGGCCCCAGCGCGCGGAAGCGTTCCAGGATGGCCATTTCCCTGCTGTAGACGATCCGGGTACCGCCGAGCGAGGCCCGGGCCGCCCCGATGGCCTGCGAGATGGCGCTGCGGCGCTGGATCAGGCGGACCAGGTCGGCATCGATCTGGTCGATCTCGACGCGGAGCACGTCGATCCCGGCCTGGTCGATAGGCACCTCGACCTGCGGTAATGCGTCCGGCTCGGTCACGGTGCGGCCTTTCCCGATCCACGGGGCGGTCGGTGTCGCGGTAGTCATCACGGTCATGACGGGACTCTCATTCTGCCTCGCCTCCACCCGGCGCCGAAGACGAGAAACGCCCCGGATCCGAAAGGATCGCGGGGCGCGGCGGGAGGGGCTGGATCAGCCGAGGCCGGGCACCGGGATCCGGTACCCATAAAAAAACTGGCGGCTGCTCACCCGCTCATGAAACCACACCGCGAGCCGGTGGTCCAGGAAGCGAAGAGAGCCACTCCTACTTCGAGAGTGCCCGCAGAGCATCAGGTCTTTCCGTGGCCGGACCCAGGCCGCGGATGCGGGCGCGAACCGCCGCCGCCACCAGAGCCGGATGGAACAGTCGGCGCGGGTCGGTCATCAGGTGGTATACGCCGTTGAGGGTGTCCATGGCCCGGCCGTTGCCGTGCACACCCAGCCGCGCGACATGGCGAACCCAGGTGTCCACCAGCTTGGGCGCCCCGCGCAATGCGCCCTCGCTGCTGCGGTAGCGCAGGTCCTGGCTGGTGGCGACGTCCCAGGGCAGGTCGGCGGCCCGGCTGAGCTTGCGTTGCAGGACCTTGGTCCGGCCGGGATCGAGTGCGGTGGGGAACGCCTGGTGCAGGGTTTCTGCCTGCAGGGCGGCCACCGCGATGCCCTGTCCGTAGATCGGGTCGAAACAGCACGCCGCGTCGCCCATCACCAGCAACCCGGGTGGCCAGTCGCGCAACCGCTCGTAGCGGCGTCGTTGGTTGCAGGTCTGCCGGTGGATACGTACCTCACCCTGGACGTCGCCGGCCGCGACGAACGCCGCCATGGCCGGATCGCGCAGCTCGGACAGGAACGTCTGCACCGCAGCCAGATCGCGCTCGGGCCGGTCGTGCCCCATGCCGACGACGGCCACCACCCAGCGGCCGCCCTCCACGGCCAGGGCCAGGCCTCCGCGCGGATCGGCCACCGTGGTGGTGACCACCATGCCCGGGAGGTCGGCCAACTCCGGTGACGGCACCAGATCGAAGCTGGCGTAGCCCAGATGGGCATCCACGATCTCCTCGGCGGGTGGGCACAGACCCACTTCCTGGAGCCAGTGCGGCAGCCGAGAGCCGCGACCGGAGGCGTCCACCACGAGATCGGCCGGCTCGGACCACTCGTCATCACCGGATCGGCAGGTCACCGACCAAGCGCTGGTCCGCCGCAGTCCGGTGACCCGAGTTCCGAACCGGCAGTCCACTCCGGGCAGCGCGCGCACCCGCCGACGCACCTGATCCTCGAAGACCGGGCGGCTGATCGAGAGCACGTCGAACGCCGCCCGCATGGGGTTCCAGCCCTGTTCGCCCAGCCAGGCCAGCTCCCCGGTGTCGAACGGAACGGCTCCGGCCGCCCGGAGCTCGTCGGTCATCCCGGGCAGTAGCCGGTCGATGGCGAGCAACCCGCGACGCAGGTAGACGTGCGGCTGGTTGCCCTGGGGGACCCCCGGCCGGGCCTGCGGCCCGGGTTCGGAATCACGCTCGAGAACCACCACCTCGCGGCCGGCGCGGGCCAGCGCGGCTGCGGCCAGCAGGCCGGCGACGCTTCCGCCCACGACGACGACGCGATCCATCGGGGACTCAGGCGGCCAGCAGCATGGCCAGCACGGCCGTGTCGGGGTGATCGTTCGGGTTGATACCGGCCTTGCTGATCATGCTGACTGCCCCATCGTGATCGGCCTCGACCCAGCCGGCCCGGTGGTCCAACCCCAGGTGCGGCAACCCGGGCAGGAGCACGCAGCCGGAGGCGACGCCGTCATGCTCGGGCAGCGACGGGCGGGTCTCCGACGGTGGGTGCAGGACGAGCAGGCCGGGCGGCTGGCGGCGGGCGAAATGCCCCGGCGGCAGAGCGTTGTCGCCGATGAGCGAGCCCTCGGCCAGCACCAGCCCGACCGTCGACGGGGTCGGGTTGTCCGGCAACTCCTCACGCACGCAGAAAACCGTGGTGTGGGACAGCAGGCCCGGGACGCTGGCCACCCGAACGGCCACGACCAAGAACTTGACCCACTCCAGCGTGTTCTCCGGCCAGCGTCCGGACACCACGAATCCCTGCAACGAGCCGGCCGACTGGAACGCCGACACCTCGACCGAACGAATCTCCACGGTCACCACCTCCGCTTCTGCCACGGGTGATGCTGCGTTGATCGTGAGGCCTGATGGCGTTAGCAGACAAGCCCCTATGAGTGCCAGACGCATCACGCTCCCCATGCGTTGCACGATCGGGGCTGTCGGTACGCGGCGGTAGCGTGGACCGGTCATGACCAGCTTGTTCGAGATCGCGCCGAATGGTGCAACGGGGGACGGCGCCGCGGCGTCGGAAACCCCCCAGCAGGCGTGGCGTCGCCGGCAGGCCGAGCGCACGGCCGAGTTGCTGGCCGGGCTCAATCCGCAGCAACGTTCGGCGATCGAGCATCGCGGCGCCCCGCTGCTGGTGGTGGCGGGCGCGGGGTCCGGCAAGACTCGGGTACTGACCCGGCGCATCGCCTACCTGCTGGCCGCCGGGGGCACGCAGCCGGGCGAGATTCTCGCCATCACCTTCACCAACAAGGCCGCGGCCGAGATGCGGGAGCGGGTGGCCGAGCTCATCGGCAATCGGGCCCGGGCCATGTGGGTGTCGACCTTCCATTCCATGTGCGTGCGCATCCTGCGCAACGAGTCTTCGACCCTGGGCATGCGGTCCAGCTTCACCATCTACGATTCCGCCGACTCGCAGCGGCTGGTCCAGATGATCATCAATGATTTCAACCTGGACCCGAAAAAGGTCGGTCCGCGGACCATGGCCAACGCCATCTCGACGCTCAAGAACGAGCTCGTCGACGCGGAGCAGGCCACCGATCGTGCCGACACCGACCAGGCCCGACTGGTCGCCCGCATCTACACCGCCTACCAACAGCGGCTGCAGGCCGCGTCGGCCTTCGACTTCGACGACCTGATCATGCGCACCGTGCACCTGCTACAGGCCTTCCCGGCGGTGGCCGAGCACTACCGTCGCCGCTTCCGGCACGTGCTGGTGGACGAGTACCAGGACACCAACCACGCCCAGTACCAGCTGGTCAAGGAGCTGGTCGCGTCCGGGGGCGGGGACATCCCGCCGGCGGAGCTGGTGGTGGTGGGCGATGCCGACCAGTCCATCTACGCCTTCCGCGGCGCCACCATCCGCAACATCGTCGAATTCGAGCGGGATTACCCGAACGCGACCACGATCCTGCTGGAGCAGAACTACCGCTCCACCCAGAACATCCTGTCCGCCGCGAACAGCGTGATCGCCCGGAACACCGAGCGTCGAGCCAAGAACCTGTGGACCGCCCAGGGTTCGGGCACCCGGATCGTCGGCTACGTCGGCGACACCGAACACGACGAGGCCCGGTTCATTCGGTCGGAGATCGACGAGCTGATCGACAGCGGGTCGGCCCGGTACGGCGACGTGGCCATCTTCTATCGGACCAACGCGGCCTCCCGCGCGGTGGAGGACGTCTTCGTCCGCACCGGCATGCCTTACCGGATCGTCGGCGGCGTCCGCTTCTACGAGCGCAAGGAGGTCCGGGACGCGCTGGCCTACCTGCGCGCGGTGGCCAATCCGGACGACGAGGTGTCGGTGCGCCGGATCCTGAACACCCCGCGACGGGGCATCGGCGACCGCGCCGAGGCCACCGTGGCCGTGTTCGCCGAGCGGGAGCGGATCCCGTTCGCCACCGCACTGGTCCGGGTGCGCGATGTTTCCGGGCTGGTGTCCCGGTCGGCCAACGCCATCACCGCGTTCAACGAGTTGCTGGTCGGGCTGCGGGACATGGTCGACGCCGGGTCGGACCCGGCCGAGGTGCTCACCGCGGTGCTCGACCGCACCGGCTACCGGCAGGAGCTGGAGGAGTCCGACGATCCGCAGGACGGCAGCCGGCTGGAAAACCTGGAGCAGCTGGTCACGGTGCTGCGGGAGAACACCGAGTTGCTGCTGGCCGGCGGGGGCGCGGTGGGTCCGGACGGCGATGCCGACGCGGACGCCGAGGCAGCGGTACCGCCGCAGACCGGCGCGGAGGTGCTGTCCGGTGTGCTGGAGCAGCTGTCGCTGGTGGCCGACGCGGATGCGATCCCCAATTCCGAGGACGGCGTGGTCACCCTGATGACCCTGCACACGGCCAAGGGGCTGGAGTTCCCGGTGGTCTTCCTGACCGGGATGGAGGACGGGATCTTCCCGCATCAACGCTCGCTCTCCGACCCGGCCGAGCTGGCCGAGGAACGCCGGCTCGCCTACGTGGGCATCACCCGGGCGCAGCAGCGGCTGTATGTGACCCGGGCGGTGACCCGGTCGGCCTGGGGCCAGCCCGGATCGAACCCGGCGTCGCGGTTCCTGGCCGACATCCCCGAGGAGCTCTTGGACTGGCGGCGGCTGGTCGACCACGTCCCGTTCGTGGACCGGCCCGACTCGTTCGCCTCCGGGCAATGGAGCCGGCGTTCCGCCCCGGTGACCGCCAGCCGGTTCGGCGCGTCCAGCCCGGCCCGCCCGGTGGGTCGGCCGGCCTTGGAGCTGGACGTGGGAGACCGGGTCAACCACGACAAGTACGGGCTGGGCAAAGTCGTCGAGGTGGCGGGCACCGGGGTCCGGGCCAGCGCAGTCATCGACTTCGGCAGCTCCGGCAAGGTCCGGCTGATGCTCATCGGCGGCGTCCCCATGAGCAAGCTCTAGCGCGACTCGGTCCTCTTAGGTCCGCATGGCCACTGGCCCGGGGATGCGAATCGTGCAGAGCCGCAGGTCGTGCAGTCGGTTGCGTCGGGGTTTTCGGTCGGGGTCGAGCCATCTGGGTGGCAGGAATTCGGGTTTTCGATCATCCGGGTTCAACCTGATGTCCCATTCGCAGGTGACGCGGTGGATGTAGCCGTGGTGGTAGCCGCAGAGCAGGACGGCGTTGTCCAACTCGGTTTTCCCGCCGTGGGCCCAGTGGTGGATGTGGTGGGCATCGGTCCAGGCAGCGGGGGTGTCGCAGCCGGGCCAGGCACAACCGCCGTCTCGGACCGCTAACGCCCGGCGTTGGGCGGCGTTGAACAGGCGGAAGTCTTTGCTGCCGTCAATGAACCGGCCGGCTTGGTCGACGATGTGCAACGCGAGGTCGGCGTCGTAGGTCAGCAGCCGGGTCAAGCCGGCGCCGGCGGTGCCGGCGTAGTCCAGCAGGGCCGTGCCCGTCCCGTCACGCAGCTGGTCGAGGGTGCAGATGAGGGTGGCGTGCGGCCGGACCCCGCGGCTGGTGGGACTTTCGCCCAGGCCGAGCCAGCGGCGGGCCAGTTCGGCCAGGGCGTGGGCCCGCCGGGTAGCGGCCGGCCGAGGGTCGGGTGCGCCGTCGTCGGAGGGTGTGGGTGCGGCGAGCGGTTCGATCGCCTGGCGTAGGTGTTCGACGGCGAGTGTGTCCAGCAACCCCCGGATCGGGGTGAGTCCGTCGCCGCGGGGGGCGCCGATGGTGAATTCGGCTCGGTCGGCGGCGTCCAGGTCGCGGTCGGATCCGTCTGAATTGGTGATGGCGCGGATCTGATCGGCCACGACCTGCAGTTGCGGGGCCGGCCGGAACCGGGTCTCCTGCACCAAGGTCGCTTCGCACAGGTCCCGGGTGTCCTGATCCACAAAGGCAGGGATCGCGGCCATGGTGCGGGTGATGACCCGCAGCTGATCCGGACCGACCCCACCCGAGTCGACGGCTGCCGCCGTTGCGGGCAGCAGCGGCGGCAGTCCGCCCGCGGTCAGGGTGTCCCTTGGCAGCAGCATCTTCGCCGCCTGGACCCGACCGGCGGCGTCGCCGGCGGTGATGGTCAACAGGTCGGACAGGAACTTCGCCGCCGAAGAAAACCCACGCTGATCCGGAAGCCCGCGTTCGCCGATTTCCTGGGTCACGGCAAGCTGCGGGACCTGGCACCGCCGGGTCACCATTTCCAGGTGCTGAGTCAGCTCGAGCAGGTCGTCGTCGGCCACCCGCTGCCACGCCGCGGTGCCCAACTGGTCCAGGGCCAGGTCGATCGACTCGAGCAGCGTATGCAGCTGCTCCGTCTCGACACGCCCCCAACCCGGCATGACCCTAGTGTAGCACGAGCATGGGTAGGTATGTTCGATTTATATGATGAGAGCATGTTGACTGTTCCGAATTCGACGCGACCCTAGGCTTAGTGTGAGCTCGACAAGCAATGGCGTCGGCGTCGGACTCGGTATCGGCCTGACTGGTGAACTGAGTCCGCACGACACGGCCGAGGGTGGCGGCCAGCCTGGGTGACTTCAACGGTGAAGCTGACCCGTCCGCTGCCGGATGGGCGTCGGCCGTTGCGATGGCCGAGGCTTGGGGTTTGCTGACCGTCTCCGGACCTGAGGATGACCCCACTCTGACCAGGACCGTCTTCGGGGATGCGTGGGCGGCCCAGCACGATCGGTCCGGACGGCCACTCCACGAGAACCAAGCCTGGCCGGCCGGGCCGGGGCGGTTTGCCCTGTCCTTCTATCCGCTGACCCGGCGGCCGCTGTTTCCGGTGCTGACCTTGACCGGACCCGCGGTATCGGAGATTCGCCAGGGCAGTTGGGGCCTCAAGTACGGATTCGGCCAGTCGGGTCCGAACCCGGTCGCGGACGTGGAAATGCGCAGCTTCCTGCTCGACGGCACGGGGGTGACCGTGCAGTCATCGGGTCTGGAACGGTTCGGGTTTTCCGTCCTGCGATTATCTGATGCTTCGGTCTATCCGGTCGCGGCGCAGTTGCTGACGACCGCGCTGAAGGCCGGAGCCGAACCGTGGCAGGTACGTCCGATTGAGGTCGACGGGACCGTGGCCGAGGCCTTTGTGCTCGACCTGGAAAGTGATGCTCTGCCGGCCGGGGTGGTTGGCCCTGCTTTATTGGCAGTTTTTCCCAGGGGTGCGGCAGAAGTGACGGTCGTCGCGGAAAATCGGGGATTCGAATTGATTTTCACCGAAGTTTCAACGAAAGATTTGCTCGGCCCCCGCGGGTAGCACCGACACCTCACAACCAGTCGGCCACGTCGATGCCGTGCGCCTCGACGATGCGGTGCCCGGCCGCGTCTGCGGCCTGGTGAAGCGCGGCGGGTAAGCGGCTGTGCAGCGCGTCGATCATCGCCGTGGTGCCGGGATGAGAGGGCCACGCCTCCCCGAGCGCAGCCGCGTGGGCGGCCGAGGCGGCCAAGCAGCGCACCGCATCCTCCGGCCGGCCGGCGCGCAGTAGATGACCGGCCCGCTGCTCCAGCAGGCCGCCCAGATTGCGGGCCCCGATCCGCTGCGCGGTCCGCAACGATTCGGCGGTCCAGCGCAATCCGGCCTCCGGATCGGCCGGAATGGCAGCAATCCCGGCCGTCGCGTAAGCGAACAACTGGGCCTGGCCGTTGTCCTGGAGCCGGTTCAAGTTGATCAGCTCCAAGGCGCGACGCCGGGCGGATTCCGGGTCTGAGGTGAACAACGACGCCGCTACTTCGACGGCCTCGGCCAAGTCGGCCTCGTGCCTGGCCCCGGCGCGTTCGGCAAGCAACCGGGCCTGCCCGGCCAGACGGCCGGCAGTGGCATTCTGATCGCCGACCCAGCAGGCCGCGGCCGCGTCGACCAGGACGCCGGCGGCCTGGGCCGGATGGTCCGCGGCCGCCGAGAGCAGGCCGGTCAGGCCGCGATCCAGATACGGCCGGCCCCGAGCGGCCTGTCGGGTCAGCGTGAGCACGGCACCGTAGGTGACTTGGGCCGCCGCTCGCGCGAACGGGCCGAGGCCGTCCAGCGCGGCGGCGCGGGAGAGCCAGGTCAGGCCTTGCGCGGTGCGGTTGCGGTCGTAGCAGAACCCCTGCACGCCGACCGCCAGCAGCGCACCTGCGTCGCCGGGCCGGCCCAGTTCGGTGTCGATGGTCAGGACCACGGTCGGGAAGTCCGCTTCGATCTGCTCGTACCACTCCCGCTGCCCGGGCCGCCCGCGCCGCGGACCCTCCAGCAACCCGGCCATCCACGAGGCCCGCCGTTGCTCGACCGGAGCCAGTTCGCCCACCGCGACCAGCCGTTCGTGCCCATCCGCGCGCAGCGGCACCAACTGCCGGAAACGCGTCGCCCGGCCCGGTGTCTGCTCCACGGTCAGCAGGGAGCGGTGGACGAGGGCGGCCACCAGGTCCATGGCCGGGGACGTCGACCGGTCCAACACGGCCGCGGCCGCGGTCACCGTGAAGGGCGCCGCCAGAACGGAGAGCTGCCGGTGGGCCAGCTGTTCCGGAACAGACAGGAGTCGGTGCGAATCCTCGATCGCGGCCGCCAGGGTTCGATCGGTGCGTGGGCTCCGGGGGTCGCGGGCCAGGCCGCCGGGATCGAGTCGGACGCTGTCGGCGATCTCTTCCAGACGGAACGAGCGGGCCCGGCGGGCGGCCAATTCGATGCCCAGCGGTAGCCCGCCGACCGCGGCGCAGATGGTGTCGATCAGGTCAACCCGGTCGGATTCCGCCGCGTCGAGGTCGTGGCCGAGCCGGTCGAGGAACAAGTCGGTGGCGGCCGCCCCGGGCGGCAGGGGCGCGAGCCGGTGAACCAGCTCGCCGGGCAGGTCGAGCGGCTCGCGGCTGGTGGCCAGAATCCGCACCTGCGGCGCCGTGGCCGTCACCTCCGCGACCAGATCGTCGACCTCCCGGAGGATCTGCTCGCAGTTGTCCAGGACCAGCAGCGCGCCGCTCGTCCGCAGCCGGTCGATGACCAGGGTCCGGGGGTCGGTGGCCACGGTACCCAGCCCCAGGGCCGCCGCCGTTTCGGCGAGCAGACCGGCTTCGTCGGCGACCGCGGTCAGGTCGACGAACACCTGGTCCGCGGCCAGAGCGGTGGCCAGAGCGGTCTTGCCCACCCCCATCGGGCCGGTGAGCGTGACCAGATGGCCACGGGCCAGGAGAGCTGAGACCGCGGCGAGGTCGTTGTCCCGCCCGAACAGCCGGGTCGAGCGCGGCGGGCGGCGAGCCCGACCGGGTGGGGCCGGGGCGATCGGGAGTGGTTCGGTCGGCCACAGGGTCGGGTCCTGGGCCAGGATGGCGGCCTGCAGGGTGTTCAGCTCCGGACCCGGGTCGACCCCGAGCTCATCAGCCAGGATCCGGCGGGCCTGCTCGAAGGCGGCCAGGGCGTCGGCCTGCCGGCCGGCCCGGTAGAGACCCAGCATCCGCTGGGCCCACAGGTGCTCGCGGTAGGGATGGTCGGTCAGCAACGCGCCGGCTTCGGACGCGGACTGCTCCGGCAGACCCAGCTCCAGCAGCGCCTGCACCCGAGTCTCGGCCACCTCGATCCAGGCCTGGCGCAGGCGTTCTCGCTCCGGGGTGAGCCAACCGCTATCGCGGACACCGTCGAAGGGATGGCCGCGCCACCGGTCCAGCGCCGCCTCGCTCGCGACCAGCGCGGCGGCGGGATCCGACCGTCGCAGGGCGCCCGCGGCCTGCCCTGCCTCGAGCAGGAATCGGCGTGAATCGATGTCGTCATCCGCCACGGCCAGCAGGTATCCGTTGCCGGTGGTCTGCACGACGCCGGAACCGCCCCGCGGTGATCGCCCGGGTTCAAGGGTCCGGCGCAGCCGCCAGAGCAGCGAATCCAACGCCGCGGTCGGTCGCGCCGGTGGGTCGTCGCCCCAGACCGCGTCCACGATGCGTTCCGAGGAAACGGTGGACCGGGCATTGATCAGCAGGACGGCGAGAACGGCCCACAGCCGGCTGCCGGACAGCGGCACGGGGATCCCGTCCTCCTCCACTGCTACCGGGCCGAGGTCGCGGAATCGCACCCGTGCACGGTAGCGAGCGGGACGACGGCGGCGTAGGGGTCGCATCCGGAAACTGTCGGACGGGCGTCTCACACCGCACTCTCACCGGCCGGCCGGTTCGTGCAAGAGCGGTGTGAGTGGCTCCCCCTACCGTCTGGTGTGATCGTTGCCCACCGACAGTGAAGAAGGACAGTCATGGCGCTCGGAGACGTGCTCGAGATCGACGAACGGACGCTGCTGGTTCTAGGCCAGGAGCTGGACGTGGAGGCGAACCAACCCGACGCGGCCAACGCAGTGGTGCACCGGGTGGGCGAGACCCTGTTCGTGGTCGACACCGGTGTGACCACGCAGTTCCGCACCGCGCTGCTGGCGGCGATGGACCGGCTCGAGCCGTGGTCGCGGGTGGTGCTGCTGACCACCCACGGGCATCCCGATCACGTCGGGAACAACGACCTGATCGACGAACTGGCGGAAAAGCGTGGCGTCCAGGTCGAGCACTACCTGCCGGCCCGGGACCTTCCGCAGCTGCTCGACCCGGCTCAGTACTGGATCCGCTCCTTCGACCGGATCGGCGGTGTGGTGCCCCTTCCCGCTCCACCGAAGCTGGTCGGCGACGCCGTCGTGGCCCTGTTTCAGCCGTTCCGGCCGTTCGCCCAGGCCACCCGCACTTTTGAACAGCTACCCCTGGAGCAGGTCCGGGTCGGGTCGCTGCACATGACCGGCTGGTCGTTCGCCGACGGCGCCGTGCAGGTGCTGCGCACCCAGGGTCACTGCCGGGGCCATGTCGTGGTCCTGCTGCGGGACAACGGCGTGCTGCACCTGTCCGACGAGGGCAACGGTCCGTGCGGGGTCATGCACGACGCGGACCAGTTCAAGATCCAGACCGCGCTCGGGGCCGTACTGACCATGATCGATGAGAACGTGGTGCGCACCATGACCGACGGGCACACCTTCCAGGTCCGGTCCGCGCCCGAGGCCAAGACCGAACTGGAATCGCTGCTGCAGCAGGCGGTGCAGTTGCAGCAGGCGGCGATCGAGCAACTCGAGGGTGAGAACGAAATCCGTCCCACCGAGTTCCTGGAGCAGTACCGGAAGACCGTGGCCGAACTCGAGGTCGGCGGAGCCAACCCGAATGAGATGTTCACCGGGATGATGGCGGTCAACCAGCTGCTCTCGCTCGGCCTGCAGCCCACGTCGAAGGCCATGGACGCCCCCTGGCGTCGGCCCGAGCTCATCACCCCGACGCCGCCGCCGGCGCGGCCGACCGGTCTGGCGCTGGTTCCCGCCGCAGTGGCGATGCTGCGCTGGAAGGCCGGCAAGCACGACCGTCCCGGCCACCCGAACGAGGTGTGAGGCATGACCAGAACCCTGTTGCGGGCCCGGCGCGTCTTCGACGGCGCCGGCTCGGTCATCGACCACGGTGCCGTGCTGGTGTCGGACACCCTGATCGAGGCGGTGGGCACCACGGTGGCGATCGGTTCGCCTGACGGCGTCGAGGTTCTCGATCTCGGCGACGCCACTGTGCTTCCGGGCCTGATCGATGTGCACAACCACACCACCTTCCCGGGCGACGCACGAGTGGTGGCCCAGGTTCTCGCACATGACACCGACGCCATGTTGGCACAGGGCCGGGCTGCGGCGGCGGCGCTGCTGGCCGCCGGCATCACCACCGTGCGAGATCTCGGCGCCCTGGGAGACACGGCGGTGCGCCTGGCCGCAGAGATCGAGGACGGTGGCACCAGCGGTCCGGAGATCCTCGCCTCCACCCCGCAACTGACCTCCAGGGGCGGACCGAATGCGGCGCTGGGCGGCGGCTGCGCCGATCTGGCGCAGGCCCAGGAGCGCATCGACGCCGCGCTGGCCCAGGGCGCGCGGGTGGTCAAGGTCATCGCGACCGGTTCCATCACCGACACGGCGACCGACCCCCGGCAACCGGTGTTCGACGACGCCACCCTGCGCGGGATCGTGGAGCACGCCCACGCCGCCGGGGTGCGGGTGGCCGCCCACGCCCATGGATCGGCAGGTATCGCCCAGGCCGCCCGCTGCGGCGTCGACAGCATCGAGCACGCCAGCTTCCTCACTGCCGTCACGACAGCGGATCAGGGGACAGGCGGTGAGTCGGCACTGACCAGTTGGCCGGACCCGAACACCCTCGCGACCCTGGCGGAGCACCGGCCCTGGATCGTTCCCACCCTGGCCGCCACCTTCGCCCACACCCAGGGGTTGAAGGCGACGCCGCGCAGTACGCGAGATCTGGCCCACCGCATGGCCATCGGCCGGTTGCTGGTGGAACGCGGCCTGCCCCTGGCGGCCGGCACCGACGGTGGTGGCCCCGGCTGTCCGCACTTGAGCCTGACCGTGGAGATCGAGCTCCTGAAGGCCCTGGGCCTGACCGCGGCCCAGGCGCTGACCGCGGCCACCGGTGACGCCGCCGCCTGCCTGGGCCTGTCCGACCGCGGGACGCTGGCCGCCGGCCGTCGCGCCGACCTGATCGCGGTGCCCGGCAATCCGCTGCAGTCGCTGGACCTGCTTCGGGCGCCCAGCCTGGTGATGCAGGCGGGGCGCATCGCGCACCGGTTCACCGAGCAGTTGACGCCGGCCGTGGGGTGACCGGACCGCCGTGGACAGCCGTTACGACCCGACCGCCTGGACGAATTTCGCCGTGGCCACGGCCGGTGCGGCGGCCGCGCTGGCCGGACTGCTGTTCGTGGCCATTTCGTTGAACCTGAAACGGATCCTGGAGTTTCGCCGACTGCCGGGTCGGGCCGCCGGCACCCTGGTCATCCTGGTGGCCCTGCTGGTCAGTTCCGTCTTCCTGCTCGCTCCGGGCCAGTCCCGCTCCGCCACCGGTATCGAGCTGTTCGGCACGGGGCTGGTCCTGTGCCTGGCGGCCGTGTTGAGTACGCGCCACGCCCGGTCCGCGGGAGATCCCTTCGTGTATTGGCTGTTCCCATTCGGGCTGGCGCTGACCCCGGCCCTGCTGTTGACCGTGGCCGGGATCAGCGAATGGTCACAACGGGCAGGCGGGCTGCTCTGGCTGCTGGCCGCGATGGTGGCCGGGTTGCTGGTGGCGATGCAGAATGCCTGGGTGCTGCTGGTGGAGATCCATCGGTAGGGCCCGATCCAGGACCGCTCAGATGCTCAATCGCTCGACGGGCTGCCCGGTCAGAGTGGCGATGAGGTCGAAATCCTTGTCCAGGTGCAGCACGGTGAGTCCGGCGAGCTCTGCCGTCGCGGCGATCAGCAAGTCCGGGATGGAAGGGGCGCGGTGCTGACCCTGTTCAGCCAGCCGGAGCAGCACCTCGACGGCGCGATCCTCTGTCGCCGGCGTCAGGTACTCGACCGGCATGAGGGTGAGTGGCGGCCCCTGTAGCCCCGCGCGGATATCGGCAGCCGACCGGGCCGAATAACCCACCTCCAGCCGGGTCACGGTCGTGACATGCACGAGCCCTCGTTCGATTCGCGACGCCCAGTCCGCGACATCTGGGCTGGCACCGAGCCGAACGAGGGCCGACTTATCGACCAACCATGCGATGGTCACCGCCAGGCCGCCGAGATCACCTCGTCGTCGCCAAGATCGGCAAACGATGCGCCGAACGCCCGCAGCATGTCGGCCGTCACCGGTGAGGTGTCCACTGCGGCATCCTGGGTCAGCCGGCGGCGGAGGTACTGGGCTCGAGACAGACCCATGCGCGCGGCTCGGGCATCGATCGCGACCAGCACATTGTCCGGCACATCCCGGATCAGAACATCACTCACAGTGACCACCCTCGTTCGATATCACAGGCTATCAAGAGTGGTGGGGAGACGGTCACCCGGCGTACCCATCCGAGTCCGGCTCGGCGCTGACCCGGGCCGGGGTCGAGTACCGCAGGTAGAGCAGACCCAGAATCGGCAGCAGCACCGGGAAGTAGCCGTACCCGCTGCCGAAGCGGGACCACACCGTGTCGTGCGGGAAGGCGTGCGGGTCGATGAGTGAGGCCGTCCCGATGACCAGCACGCCGACGAGTTCGGCGCTGCACGAGATCCAGGCCAACGGTCGGGAGAACGGCCGGTTGGTGGCCAGGCCGATGGTCGCGCCCAGGTAGATGAGGCCGGAGAGCAGCGAGAGCAGGTAGGCCAGCGGCGCGGCGTCGAACTGGGTGGCGATTTGAACGACCGCGCGGGCGGTGGCCGCCAATGCGAAAATCGCGTAGAAGGCGAGCAGGATGCGCCGCGGACCGGTGGGCGGTGTCTCGTCCTCGACCGGATCCGGGGTGGCTTCGGTCACTGGGACCGCCATAGCTGCAGCAAGCGCAGGGTCATCACGGCCGCGACCAGCGCGGTGAAGGCCAGTGCCCCCGACCCCCAGCGGGTCCGCTCGATCCGGGCCAGTTGGAACCCGAGTGGTAAGGGCAGCAGGATCCCGATCGCATAGGCGGCGAAGGTGACCGGTTCGGCCAGGTGTGCGCCGGACAGCCGGACCAGACCCAGCACCGACTGCACCACCAGTGCGACCTCGACCCCGATGGCGGTGATCATCACCGGGTCGTTCGTGGCCCTGTTCACGCCGGCCAGCACCCCCGCCCAGATCGCCAGCAGCAGTCCGGCGGCGACCAGCCCGTAGGCGAAACCGGAGATCACGAGGCGAGGGTGGGCGGCGCACTGTTCATGACCGACCGTCCTTGCTCACATGTGCCCGACCACCGGCATTGCTACCGTCCACAGGTGGATTCTGCCGCAGCGGGGGGCAGTACAGGCAGTGCCGGCGACAGCGGCGACAGCCGGCCGTCTCTGCTCCCGGCGATCGCATTGCTGCTGGGGGGCGCACTGGTCGCGGTGGCCCCGTGGGTCGGGGTCGCGCACTCGTTCGACGGGTCAGCTCCCGGGCGGGTCGCCGCCGCCGGGTTGGTGATGTTGATGCCCGCGCTGCTCTCGATCGCGGTGGCGGTGACCCGACCCGCACTGGGGCCGCCGTTCGTCGCTGCGGCCGGCCTGCTCGCGCTCGCCCGGACCTGTGCGGACGTGGACGTGCTGGTCGGCCCGAACGATGTGGTCCGCCCCGAGCTGTTCTTTCAGACGACCCTGCGCGCGCACCCGTTCCGGGTCGGCCCCGGCGCGGTCGTGCTGCTGGCCGGGGACGTCGTCATGGTCGCAGCCGGCGTCTGGGCGGCCCGGAGAATGTCGCTCGGCCCAGGCGAAGAACGCGACGAGAGGCAGGACGAGCCGGCTCGGCGGTCGGTCGGGGTGCTGGCCATCGGGCTGACGGGGGCGGTCCTCGCCTCGGCGGGCGCGTTGCTACAGCCCTACCGCGGCGGGTTCCTGGACGACCTGCTCCTCCCGCCGGCGCTGGGCGGCTGGTCCCTGGGGGCAGCCCTGCTGCTGCTGGTGCTCCCGGCCGGGGCGGTGCTGGTGGCGGCCGGGCTGCCTCGCCCGGTGGCCATGGCGGTGACGGTCGGCGCCGGCGCCACGCTGGTGGCCGGGGCGCTGGTGCCGCTGCTGGTGGTGGCCTTCGGCCACTCCGGGCTGGAGCTGACCGCGGCCCCGTGGATCGGCCTGGTCGGCGGATTGGCCGTGGTCGGGTCCGGATTCGCGTCCGCCCGTCCGGCACCGTCGCTCACGGCCGGTCCCTCCTCCGCTCGCCTGGCCCAGCTGCTGGACGAGCGGCTCGGCGTGCTGTCCGGGGTGCTGGCCGTGCTGGCCGCGATCAGCGCCGCGCCGGCCTTCGTGGGGCCGAGTTTGCGGGTGGACGGCCGGGCCGACGGCGTCGGCGATTGGGCCCCCGCACCGACGTTGCGTTACTCCGCCACCATCGACCCGCCCTTCGCTTGGGCCGCGTTCATTCTGTTGCTCGCTGGGGTGTTCGCGCTGGTGCCACGAGTCTCCGGGGTCGGCCGGATGTTGGCCGCCGTCGGCTGGGCGGTGCCCGGATACGCCGTGGCCCAGGGGCTGGCCCGGTACAGCGAGATCAGCGCGGTGGTGCCCTCGGATGCGGCGGCGGCCGGAGTCCAGGCCCGGGTCTGGACGGTCGGGCCGGGTCTGTGGTGGGGGGTCGCGTCGTTCCTGCTGGCCGCAGCCGCCGCGGTGCTGGCCGGCATGGCCCAGCGGCGGGCCACCGAAGCGGTCGGTCCGGTGGACGCCCGCCTGGTGGACGCGGCGGCCGCCAACCGACGCGAGGACGACAATGCGCAACGCCGGCAGTGGCGGCTACTGGCGGCGACGGGCGTTGCTGCCTGCGTGCTGGTGGCCGGATTGCTGCCCGCCTTCAGCGCGGCCGACCGCTCGGCGCCGACCCTCGGTTCGCTCGGGCTGGACGGGGTCGGGATGTGGATTCTGGTGGCCGGTGTGATCCTGGGAGCCGGCCTCACCGGGGCCGCCACGACCTGGCCGCCCGCTGTCGGCGGAGCCCTCGGCGGCGTGCTCGTGCTCGGCGTCCGTTACCTGCAGCCGGCGTCGTTGCCCGGCTACCGGGTCGGACCCGGGCTGCTGGCCACCGGGGTGGCGCAGCTGCTGCTGGTGCTGCTGGCGGTGACCGTAGTGACCGTTCTCCGGCCGATTCCCGAGCCTGTGCCGGTGGTCCGCCGCCGAGTGAAGGGTGCGCCGGCCGGCAAGGCGCGATGACCGGTCCGCTCAGGGGATGAGCACGAGCTTGTGCCGGACGCTCGGGTAGCGCGCCCAGGCCTGCTCCACCTCGGCCAGCGGCATCGTCTCGACGGGCACGTCCAGCTGACCGCTCGCCGCGACCTGGCAGAGCCGCTGGTACGCGGCCGCCACCGCCGGCTGGCCGGACCAGATGGGCAGGAATCCGGTGATCGTCGCCCCCAGGCTCCGGAGCAGTGCGCCCGGTAGCGGCGCCTGCGCCCCGGCCCGGTCGCCCACATGCACCAACCGCACCCCGGGCTTGCCGGCCGCCAGTGCCGTGGTGGCCGGTTCGCCCCACAGGTAGTCGACGATGACATCGACCCCGCCGGCCGCCTTGAGGGCGCCGGCCAGGTCGTCCGAGCCCAATGCGATGGTGCGGTCCGCCCCGAGAGTGGACAGCTCGGCCAGCCGGTCGGCGTCCCGCCCGGCGGCGATGACAGTGCCGGCGCCCAGGAGTCGGGCCGCCTGGACGGCCATCCGGCCGACCACTCCGGTCGCTCCGAGCACGAGCACGGTCTCTCCGGCCGCGAGCCGGCCACTGTTGGCCAGCGGCATCCAGGCCGCCAGCCCGGCGTTGCCCAGGGCGGCGGCGACCGCGTCGGACACGCCGTCCGGGACCGGCAGCACGGCCGCCGGCAGCGGCACCCGCTCGGCCATCGACCCGTACGGCGCGGGCGGCCGCGAGAAGTAGACCCGCCGCCCGTCGGCGGTCCGGCCGACGCCGTCGATCCCCGCCACCGCGGGGAGCTCGGTCGGGCTGAAGTAGTGCTTGCCGGTGGCGATCAGCAGGTCCACGCCGTTCAGACCGGCCGCCAGCACATCCACCACGTCGCCCTCGGGGGCGGCGAACTCCCCGTATCGGGGGATGCCGTATTCGGTCAGGACCGCTGCATGCATGTGTTCAGGCTTCCAGGAGGGCGTCCGAGGTGAGAACCGAATCGGCCGCTGGTGGGCGGGGATGCCCCGTCAGCATTCGCGCCGCCCCCATCGCACTGTTGGTCGGGGTCGGTTCCACAGACCGGGATGTCAGCGGCTTTCTGCTGGCGGTAGGCCAGTGCGTCGCCCCAGGACTTGGCGCCGCGTGGACACGGTCAACGTACGGGCAGCGATCGCGTGCCGGTCCGTGTGGCATGGCAGGGTAGGTCGATGCGGCGGTGCGGACGAGAACGCCGGCCGGTGACGGCCGAGCCGCTCCGGGGAACCCCCGGGGTGCGAACACCGCAGTTGGTACTACCGAGCAGGCACGCGGTCCGCGCTTCGCGCAGGACGGTGCCCGCCCAGCAGGGATCGGTCGCCTGGCACCGCCGCATGCACTTCGTGTCCCTCGGCAGGTTGGACAGCTCGGGCCGCAGGGGTGAGCTCGCCCGGTCGTCGACACGGTGGCTTTGCCCTTGGTCCTGCCCTGTGACCACGCGGTGACCTCCAACGATCCCCGTCGACTGGCCGTCGCATTGGCTGACGCTGCCTTGGCCGGCGACTGGGACGCCGACCAGATCCGGCACAGGCTGTTCCGGGCTGTGCAAGGACGACGAGCCTGGTTGGCCGATTTGGCGGTCGAAGTGCTGACCGCGTACCCGAGACGCCCCGCGGACCGGCCGCGCGAACTGGCCGCTTTCGTCCTGGCGAGCGCCGTTTTCCAACGCGCGCGGCAGATGCCGCAACCGTTGCCGGCTCCGACCATCTGGGTTTCCACCCCGACCTCGACCGTGCGCACGCCGTTCCACACCCCGCGCATCGATCACGCCGGGGCACTGGCCGACCTGCTGGGCATCACCACCTCGGAGCTCGAGGCCTACGCCGACACTCGGCTGCGCGGACGCAGGGCCCGATCGGATCGCATCGCCCACTACAGGTACCACTGGGTGCAACGGTCCACCGGCGCCCGGCTGCTCGAAGCGCCGAGACCTCGCCTCCGAGCACGGCAACGGCACATCCTGGACGAACTGCTCACGCCCATTCCGGTGCATCTCGCCTGCCATGGTTTCGTGGCGGGCCGCTCGGCAATCACCGGTGCCCGCAACCACGTCGGTGCCGACGCGGTGGTCACCATGGATCTGGAACATTTCTTCGCCTCGGTCACCGCGGCCCGGGTCTGGGGAGTGCTGCGCGCCGCCGGTTACCCGGAACCGGTCGCCCACTTGCTCACCGGGCTCACCACCCACGCCACCCCGGTACCCGTCCTGACGGCCATGCCACCCGGGGCGGATCCGTCGCGTGACTTTCGGCTCCGCCGCCGGCTCGCCGCCCCGCATCTGCCGCAAGGCGCCTCGACGTCCCCCCAGCTGGCCAATCTGGTCCTGTACCCCCTGGATCGCCGGCTCTCCGCCCTGGCCGAGGCGGCCGATGTGCGCTATACCCGCTACGCCGATGACCTGACGTTTTCCGGAACCCGACACGCACTGCGCGGAAACGCCTCTGGCCTCATCGCCGCGGTCGGCCGGATCGTGCGCGAAGAGGCGTTCCAACTACACCCGGCGAAGACCCGCGTGCGCCACTCCCACGAACGGCAAAGCGTGACCGGAATCGTGGTCAATCGGCGCACGAACGTCGCCCGAACCGAGTACGACCAGTTGAAAGCCGTCGTGCACGAGGCCCGTCAACACGGCCCGGCCGCGGCGAACCGGAACGGCCATCCGGACTTCCGCGCCCACCTGCTCGGCCGTATTTCCGGGATCGCCGCGACCAACCCGGACCGCGGAGCCCGACTCCGAGCGAGCTTCGAGGCCATCGATTGGTCGGGGCGCGGATCTGCGTTGGGTCGGCAGACGTGATCCGGAACCGCCCGAGACCCGACCCCGGCGGGAGGGAAGCGGGCGGCCATGATGGTGAGCATGGAGGACCTCGACCGGCCGATCCGGGTGGTGCTGGCCAAGGCCGGCCTGGACGGGCACGACCGGGGCGTCAAGATCGTGGCCCGGGTGCTGCGGGACGCCGGCATGGAGGTCATCTACACCGGGCTGCATCAGATGCCGGAGCAGATCGTGGCCGCCGCGCTGGCCGAGGACGCCGACGCGGTCGGGCTTTCCGTCCTTTCCGGCGCGCACATGACCCAGTTCCGCCGAGTCGTGCAGCTATTGGGTGAGAACGACGCGTCCGACATCATCGTCTTCGGCGGCGGCATCATCCCCGAGGACGACCGCCCGCTGCTGGCCGAGCTGGGCGTGCACGGGATCTTCACCCCGGGCGCGCCGACCGCCGGCATCGTCGCTTGGCTGCGGTCGGCGGTGGCGGAGAAGCGCGCCTCAGCTTGAGCCGTGCCGGACCGGGGCCAGCGCGGCGGCTTCGTCGTCGGTGAACAGCCGGGAGCGGATCAGGAATCGGTGCCCGGTCGGGGCCTCGAGCGAGAAACCGGCGCCGCGCCCGACCACCAGGTCGATGGTCAGATGGGTGTGGCTCCAGTAGGCGAACTGATCCGCGCTCATCCACACCGGCACCTGACCATCGCCGATGTCCAGATCGCCCAGATGCACGTCGCGGGCACCCAGGATCAGGTCACCGTCCGGGTAGCACATCGGCGACGAACCGTCGCAGCAGCCGCCGGACTGGTGGAACATCAGCGGTCCGTGGTCGGCCCGAAGGCCGCGGAGCATCTCCGCGGCCTCCGGGGTCACGTCCACCCGCGTCGGAGTCTCGGGCATGACTCTCCTGACTGCGCCCTCGCAAGCTCGGGCCGACTTAGAAGAAGCCGAGCTTGTTCTCGTCGTAACTGACCAGCAGGTTCTTCGTCTGCTGGTAGTGATCCAGCATCATGGCGTGGTTCTCCCGGCCGATGCCCGAGGACTTGTAGCCGCCGAAGGCCGCATGCGCCGGATACAGGTGGTAGCAATTCGTCCACACCCGGCCGGCTTGAATATCCCGGCCGGCTCGGTAAGCGGTGTTGCCGTTGCGCGACCACACCCCGGCGCCGAGTCCGTAGAGGGTGTCGTTGGCGATCGAGATGGCGTCGTCGTAGTCGGAGAACCCGGTCACCGAGACCACCGGGCCGAAGATCTCCTCCTGGAAGATGCGCATCTTGTTGTTGCCCTGGAAGATCGTCGGCGCCATGTAGTAGCCGCCGGACAGGTCGCCCCCGAGGTCGACCCGTTCGCCGCCGCAGATGATCCGAGCGCCTTCCTTCGTCCCGATATCGATGTAGGACAGGATCTTTTCCAGCTGATCGTTGCTGGCCTGGGCGCCCACCATGGTCTCGGTGTCCATCGGATTGCCCTGGACCATGGCCTTGGTCCGTTCGGTGCCGGCGGCCAAGAACTGGTCCAGAATCGAGTTCTGGATCAGCGCCCGACTCGGACAGGTGCACACCTCGCCCTGGTTGAGGGCGAAGAGGGCGAAACCCTCCAGGGCCTTGTCGTAGAAGGCGTCGTCCTTGTCGGCCACGTCGTCGAAGAAGATGTTCGGGCTCTTGCCGCCCAGCTCCAGGGTGGCCGGGATGAGGTTCTGGCTGGCGTACTGGGCGATCAGCCGGCCGGTGGTGGTCTCGCCGGTGAAGGCGATCTTCCGGATGCGGTTCGACGAGGCCAGCGGCTTACCCGCCTCCACGCCGAACCCGTTGACCACGTTGATCACACCCGGCGGCAGCAGGTCGGCGATCAATTCCATCAGCAGCAGGATCGAGGCCGGGGTCTGCTCGGCCGGCTTGATGACCACGGCATTGCCGGCGGCGAGCGCGGGGGCCAGCTTCCAGGTCGCCATCAGCAGCGGGAAGTTCCACGGGATGATCTGCCCGACCACGCCGAGCGGCTCCTGGAAGTGATAAGCCACCGTGTTCGCGTCGATCTGCGAGACCGAGCCCTCCTGGGCGCGGATGCAGCCGGCGAAGTAGCGGAAATGGTCGACGGCCAGCGGCAGATCGGCGGCCAGCGTCTCGCGGACCGGTTTGCCGTTGTCCCAGGTCTCGCCGACCGCAAGCATTTCCAGATTCGCCTCGATGCGGTCGGCGATCTTGTTCAAAACGCTCGCGCGTTCGGCCGCCGAGGTCTTGCCCCAGGCCGGCGCGGCCGCATGGGCCGCGTCCAGCGCGAGTTCGATGTCCTCGCCGGTGGATCGGGCCACTTCGGTGAACGGTTTGCCGTTGACCGGGGAAACGTTCTCGAAGTACTGGCCCTTGACCGGGGCGACCCAGTCGCCGCCGATCCAGTTCTCGTAGCGGCTCTGATAGGACACCTTCGCGTCGGAGGTGCCCGGGTTGGCATAGACAGCCATTGTCTGCTCCAAAGACTCGGGAATTCGGGTGAATGCGACCGTAGGGTGGTCAGGGTTGCAACACCGTTGCAATCCCGACTCGCACGGAGGCTCAGGTCAGGAGACCGCCGCGCCGAACAGATGCCCGATCGCGTAGGTGATCGACAGCCCGAGGGCACCGCCGATGACGACCCGAGCCACGGCCAGACGCACCGCGCCGCCGCCGATGCGGGCACTCAGCGCCCCGGTGGCGGCCAGGGCCAGGAGCACGGCGACGGCGGTGACGGGCACCCGCCAGTGTGGGGCGGGCAGCAGGATCGCGACCAGCGGCAGAATCGCGCCCAGGCTGAAGGCCAGGGCCGAGGCGATGGCGGCCTGCCAGGGGTTGGCCAGGTCGTCGGGATCCAGATGCAGCTCGGCGTCCAGGTGGGCCGCCAGGGCGTTGTGCTCCGTGAGTTCGGTGGCCACCTGGTGGGCCGTGGGCTGGCTCAGGCCCTTGTTGCGATAAATGGCGACCAGCTCGGCGAATTCGTTGTCCGGATCCTCGGCCAATTCGCGTTTTTCCTGGGCCAGCAGAGTTCGTTGCGAATCGCGCTGGCTGCTGACCGAGACGTACTCGCCCAGAGCCATGGACACGGCGCCGGCCACCAGCCCGGCGACACCGGCGGTCAGCAGCGGGCCGCGAGCGGTCGTCGCCCCGGCCACGCCGACGACCAGCCCCGCCACCGAGACGATGCCGTCGTTGGCCCCGAGAACGCCGGCGCGCAGCCAGTTCAGCCGGGAGGTGTCGACGTGCGGTTCGTTCGTGGTCATACGGGCCTCGATCTGGGATGCGCCGGCGAGGCGGGTTGCAGCGGGAGGGTCACCAATCGGTCCGATCGGGGTTGCAGCACCGGTATCCATTCTGGCCAACAACAGGGATCTTCCGTGAGTGGGGTTACTCGCAGGTTGCCCGCCGTGATGGCCCGCAGGCACCTGACCGACCGCCGGTCCGATGGGCCGGGAGGCCGCGCTCAGCTCAGCTCGCGCCCGAGCAACTCGACGTGCGCGCGGACCTGCGCGAGCCGCGGCGACCCGGGCGGCAGGGCCCGCAGCGCGGCCGTCCACAGCTCCAGGTCCAACCGGCCGTGGTCGGTGTCGGCGAAGGTCAGCAAGGCGTCGGGATCGCGGCTGGCCAGCAGGGTGTGGCGGAGCTCGTGGTGCAACTCGTCGCGCCAGGCGACCACGCCGGGGGCGTCCGAGTGTGGCAGCGCCGGACCGCGGTAGGCCGCCACGGCCGCGCGCACTTCGCCTTTCCGCGCTGCGTCGCGGACGGCTTCGGCGTCGACCGTGAGCCCCTGGACCCGATAGGGCCGGGACCGCATGGTCAGCGGGGCCAGCAGGCCACGCAGCCGGGACAGCTCGGCCCGGATGGTCACGTCGGCGTGCTCCCGCTCCGACAGCAGGACGGCCAGTTCGGTCGCGCTCAGCCCGTCGGTGGCGGTGGTCAGCAGGAGCAGGATCTCGCTGTGCCGGGGGCTGAGCCGGGTGACGGTGGCCCCGATGCGCAGTTCCGCCGCCCGCTCGCCGAGCACGGTCAGGCTCCCGGTGGCCGCTGACCAGCCGGACACCAGCAGCGGCGCGGGGAGCAGCCGGCCGATCCGCAGTTCCGCCTCGACCGCGGCGGCCGTGGCCCGGACCAGGGCCAGGCTGGACGCGGAGGCGACCTCGGCCCCACCGGTCAGGTCGAGCACCCCCAGCACCGCTCCGGTGTCGGGGTCGTGGATGGGCGCGGCCGAGCAGCTCCACGGCGTGATCGGCCGGGACAGGTGCTCGGCCCCGAAGATCCGAACCGCCCGGTCCAGGGCCAGCGCGGTCCCCGGGGCGTTGGTGCCGACCGCCCCTTCGCTCCAGTTCGTCCCGGCCATGAAGCTGATGTTCTCGGCCTGGGACCGCATGGCCGGGGCGCCCTCCACCCAGAGCAGCCGCCCGGCGGCGTCGCTGATCGCGACCACGAAGCCGGCATCCATGGCCGGCTCGATGAGCAGGCGGCGCACCACCGGCAGCACCGCCGAGAGCGGATGCCGGGCCCGCAGCTCGGCCAGCAGGTAGGAATCCAGCTCGATCGGGGCCGCCGAGGTCTCCGGGTCGACACCCTCGGAAAGCGAGCGCAGCCAGGAGTCGGCCACCACCGGCCGGACCCGGGACGGCAGGGCGCCGGTGCTGACGAACGCGTCGTGCGCCACCTGCAGCTCGTCCCGCAGCACCACGGGATCGACGCCCGCGGCATAGATCAACTCACGCGCCCTTGCGTCGGCCGCCACCAGGCCAGAGTAGAGGGATCCGCGACCGGGGAGACGCGCTGATCAATCCCAGGGACTGTCGGCGGCTGCCCGGCCGACCGCAGGCGCGGTGCCCGGACCCAAGGGTGGATTGCCGGTCCGTGGATGACCGGGCCCTGAATCTGTCGACGAATCGCCAGCAAAATGGTCATCACCCACCGCAGTCTCGTATTCACACCCGAAGGACCTCGTCATGGCCCGCACGAACGACATTCAGATCCCCGACCTGCGCGGTCAACTGGCCGTGGTCACCGGTGCGAGCGACGGCATCGGCCGGGTGATCGCCTCGCGCCTGGCCCGGGCGGGGGCCGACGTGGTCATGCCCGTACGCAACCCGGTCAAGGGTGAGGCAGCCGCCGCCCAGGTCCGTGCTCAGGCACCGGGTGCGCAGGTCCGAGTCCGCGCTCTGGATCTGTCCTCGCTTGATTCTGTGGCCGAGTTGGTGAAAGCCCTCACGGCCGAAGGGCGCGAAATCAACCTCCTGGTCAACAATGCGGGCGTGATGACCCCGCCGGACCGCCAGAGCACGAAGGAGGGATTCGAGCTGCAGTTCGGTACCAATCACCTCGGTCACTTCGCCTTGACCCTGGGTCTGCTCCCGCTGCTCCGGGCGGGCCGTGCCCGGGTGACCCATCAGACCAGCATCGCCGCGCGGAGGGGCGAGATCAATTGGGACGACCTCAATGGGGACCACGGCTACCACGGCATGAAGGCGTACACCCAGTCGAAGATCGCCGTGGGGCTGTTCGCCCGTGAACTCGACGCGCGGAGCCGGGAGGGCGGTTGGGGAATCACCAGCAACCTGGCGCATCCCGGGGTCTCACCCACCAATCTGTTGGCCGCGCAGCCGGTCCTGGGTCGCACCAGGGAGACGGGTGGCCGCCAGATCGTCACCTTGCTCTCGCGGGTGGGCATCACCGGAACCGTGGCCGGCGCGGCCTTGCCGGCATTGATGGCGGCGACCGACCCGGCTGCTCAGGGGGATCAGTTCTACGGTCCGAAACGACTGATCAGGGGTAAACCTGTGTGGCGCAAGATGTGGGCTCCGCTGTCGGACATGGATCAGGCCCGCCGACTCTGGGACGCCTCCGCCGGCCTCGTCGGGGCCGGATTCGTCAGCCAGGTCCCTGGGTCCCCGGAGATCGCGCCGGCACGCCCAGATCACCTGCGCTGAGGTAGTTTTCGAGCCCATCGAGCAGGCCCCGGCTGCCCATCTCGCGGTTCGGGCCGTCGGCCCAGAATTGATCGAAGAAGACGCCGTGCTCGACGTGGGTGAACCGGGTGCCGTCAGGAATCGGCTCGAACTCGAGCGACGCCACCGACGTCGACATGTGCACGCCGTCGAGCCACATGTCGTACGTGGTGACAATGCGGACGTGCTCGACGATGTCGGTGTACGTGGCCTGGTACCGGGAGACCGGACCGTTGTGGAACTTCCCCTCGGCGACATCGCGCCCGCCCATGCGGAAGTCGAACACCCATTCGCGCGGCTCGATGGCGTCGCCGGCGCCCCACCACCGCAGCTTCTCCTCTTCCTGGGCGAACGCGTTCCAGACGCGCTCCACGGCCACGGGGTAGTCGCGGGTCAAGGTGAAATCGGCGCGGGCCAGTCGGCGTTCGATGCTCATGGATACCGTCCTACCGCACGAAAGTGACGTGAGACGTGCCACTCTCGGCCACCCGCGTGGTGACCTGGTGGGTCAGCTCGAGGCCGCGCAGGTCGTCCCACAGTCGGTTGCCCCGGCCGAGGATGACCGGGGCCACCAGGAGGTGCAATTCGTCGACCAGACCGGCCCGCAGGAAGTCGCGGGCGGTGCGGTGCCCACCGCCGACACGGACGTCCTGGCCGCCGGCTGCCTCGCTCGCCTCCGCCAGCACGCTCTCGATGTCGGCGTTGCGGAAGTGAAACGTGGTTGCGCCCAGCGCGATCGACGGACGCGGTGCGGTGTGGGTGAGAACGTAGACCGGGGTGCCGAACGGTGGTTCGTCACCCCACCAGCCCTGCCAGTTCGGATCGTCCGGGAAGGTGTGCAGCCCGAACATGGTGGCCCCCATGATCTCGGCGCCCACGCCCTGGGAGAACGCGGCGGCGAAGGAGTCGTCGACGCCGGTCGTGCCGGCGCCGCTGGTGTCGCCCAGCACCCGTTCTCGGAAACTGCGGGTCGCCGCGTAGGCCGCGGTCAGGCGCCCCCAGTCCGACCCCATCGGATGGTCGGGGTCGTTGTCGGTGCTGCAGGTGTAGCCGTCCAGCGAGACGAACAGGTCGACGCGAACGCGGGTCATGACAGGTTTCCTTTTCCTCTGGTGCGGGTCAGGTGCAGACCCAGTCGGTCGGCTTGGCTTTCGGCGGGCGTCCGTTGTTCTCCCAGCCACAGGTGCAGGACGTCCAGGGCGCCCGGGCGCAGGCTCACGGTGCGGACGCGCCCGTGCTTGTGGGAGGTGATCAGTCCCGCGTTCTCGAGGACGCGAAGGTGCTGCATGAGCGACGGCAACGCCATCGAGAACGGTGCCGACAGCTCGGTCACCACCGCGGGGGACTTGGCCAACCGTTCCACGACGGCCCGACGGGTCGGGTCCGCGAGCGCGCGGAGCACGGCGTCGAGCTCGTCGTAATACTTAGGCACATACCTAACTATGACCGGCGGGAAGGGTTCCGTCAACTTGCTCACCGCAGGCACCGAATGGGTTTCGGCGAGATCTGCACCTCACCGGTGCCGGTCGCCCGGGACGGCCGACTAGGGTCGTCTCGGGCGGTCCACGGGTGCTCGTCGGGCGCGATGCGGGGCTGTCCGACGACAACTACTTCCGGCCCTGCGAGTCGCGGCGCCGGGCGACGCGGGAGCGAACGTGGATCTGTACGAGTACCAGGCCAAGGAGCTGTTCCGGGCGCACGGCGTGCCGGCGCCGGACGGCGAGGTGGTCACCACCGTCGAGGGTGCACTTGCCGCCGCCACTCGCCTGGGTCTACCGGTGATGGTGAAATCCCAGGTCAAGGTGGGTGGTCGCGGCAAGGCCGGGGGAGTCAAATTCTGCCCGGACCTGGACGCTGTCCGCACCCACGCCGGCAACATCCTCGGGCTCGACATCAAGGGCCATATCACTCGGCAGGTGCTCGTCACCCCGGCCAGCGATATCGACGAGGAGTACTACGTCTCCTTCCTGCTCGACCGGTCCCACCGCACCTACCTGGCCATGGCCACGCACGAGGGCGGCATGGAGATCGAGCAGTTGGCCGAAGAGCGGCCGGACGCGCTGGCCCGCATTCCGGTCGACGCCATCACCGGGGTGGACGACGCCAAGGCCGACGAGATCGTGGCCGCGGGCAAGTTCCCGGCCGAGGTCGCTGACCAGGTCAAGGACGTACTCAAGGGCCTGTGGAAGGTATTCACCGCCGAGGACGCCACCTTGGTCGAGGTGAATCCGCTGGTCAAGACGCCGGACGGCACGGTGCTGGCGCTAGACGGCAAGGTCTCGCTGGACGAGAACGCCGACTTCCGGCACCCGGCCCACGAGGCGCTGGCCGACGACGCCTCCGGCGATCCGCTCGAGGCCAAGGCCAAGGCGCTGAACCTGAACTACGTCAAGCTCGACGGACAGGTCGGCATCATCGGCAACGGAGCCGGCCTGGTCATGTCCACGTTGGATGTGGTCGCCTACGCCGGCGAGGTGCACGGCGGCGTCAAGCCGGCCAATTTCCTGGACATCGGCGGCGGCGCCAACGCCCGGGTGATGGCCAACGGCCTGGACATCATCCTGGGCGACGAGCAGGTCAAGGCGGTCTTCGTCAACGTCTTCGGTGGCATCACCGCATGTGACGAGGTCGCCAACGGCATCGTCGGCGCGCTGGATCTGCTGGGCGACGCGGCGACCAAACCGCTGGTCGTGCGGCTGGACGGCAACAACGTGGACAAGGGCCGGGCCATCCTGGCCGAGCGGAACCATCCGCTGGTCACGCTGGCCGAGACCATGGATGAAGGCGCAGATCTGGCCGCGGCCAAAGCGGCCGGAAAGTAAGGGATTGCGATGTCGATCTATCTGAACAAGGACTCCCGGATCATCGTCCAGGGCATCACCGGCGGCATGGGAGCCAAGCACACCGCGCTGATGTTGGACTCCGGCGCGAACATCGTGGGCGGGGTCAATGCCCGCAAGGCCGGGACCACCGTCACCCATGGCGAGGTCACGCTGCCCGTCTTCGGCACGGTGGCGGAAGCGATCGAAAAGACCGGCGCCGATGTGTCCGTTGTCTTCGTGCCCCCGGCCTTTGCCAAGGACGCGGTGATCGAGGCCATCGACGCCAAGATCGGCTTGCTGGTGGTCATCACCGAGGGCATCCCGGTCCAGGACTCCGCCTTCTTCTGGCAGTACAACCTGAACCAGGGGTCCCAGACCCGGATCATCGGGCCGAACTGCCCGGGCATCATCACCCCCGGCGAGTCGCTGGCCGGGATCACTCCCCACACCATCACCGGTAAGGGCCCGGTCGGGCTGGTGTCCAAGTCCGGCACGCTGACCTACCAGATGATGTACGAGCTGCGTGACCTGGGCTTTTCCACCGCCATCGGGATCGGTGGGGACCCCGTCGTCGGGACCACGCACATCGACGCGCTGGCCGCGTTCGAGGCCGACCCGGAGACCAAGGCCATCGTGATGATCGGCGAGATCGGCGGCGACGCCGAGGAACGCGCGGCCGCGTACATCAAGGAGCACGTCACCAAGCCCGTGGTCGGCTACGTGGCCGGATTCACCGCGCCGGAAGGCAAGACCATGGGGCACGCCGGAGCGATCGTGTCCGGATCGGCCGGCACCGCGCAGGCCAAGAAGGAAGCGCTCGAGGCGGCCGGGGTCAAGGTCGGCAAGACGCCGTCGGAGACCGCCCGGCTACTGCGTGAGGTGTTGGCCTGAGCAGTTCGGCGTGGTCGGTTCGCCCGTCCCGACCCGGCTGTCGGGCATCTGGACTAGGTTCGACTCCGAGCTTGGCCGTCGCGTGATGGTGCGGCGTCAGCAGCCGGTTCGAGGTCGCGTGCGACCGGGAACCGGATCATGCACGAGTCTGACGATCGAGGTGGTGGCGATGAGTAGTCCCTATGGCCCGGGCCCGGCGGGTCCGCAGCAGGGTGGTCAGTACGGATCCGGTCCGGGTGCCGGCGGCCCGGGGTCGTCGTGGGGCCCCGGTCCGTCCTACCCGCAGGGCGGCGGCTACGGCGGACCCGGCGCGGGCGGTCCGGGATACGGCGCTCCGGGTGGACCCGGTGGTCCTTCCGGCCCCGGCGGACCCTCCGGCCCCGGCCAACCCGGTGGACCTTCCGGCCCCGGTGGTTACGGACCGGGCGGGCCCGGTGGATACGGGCCCGGTCCGCAAGGCCCGGGGGGCGGCGGTCCCGGGGGTCCGGGTTTCGGTGGGCCCGGCGGGTACGGCCCTGGTGGCCCTGGCGGCACCCCGAGCAAGCCGGCCAAGGCCCCCAAGGCCCCCAAGGCCCCGAAGGCACCCACAGGGCCCAAGGCACCGACCGACCTGGGCAAGATCCTGCCGTTGGTGGTCGGTGGCCTGGCCCTCGTTGCGCTGATCGTGGCCTTCTTCTCGGCCAGTAAAACCACGCTGTCGGGAGGCGGGATCACTCAGAGCGCCAGCGACGGCGGTGTCTGGCTGGTGGTCAGCGCCGCTCCCGGCCTGCTGCTGGCCGGCGGCATCGCCGCCCTGGCGTCCTTCCTGCCTGCGTCGTTGCACGCCGGGACCAGGCCGTTCACTGCCTTCGCGCTGTCTGCGGCCGGTGCCCTGACCGCCCTCTTCGCGCTGTTCTCGGTGGGACGTACGGTCACCACCGGCACCGTCACCACGCAGACCTCGGTCGGCGCCGGTCTGGTCCTGGTGCTCATCGTCGGCCTGCTGCAGGCCGCCGCGGCCGGATACGCCTGGTTCGCCGGCGGGACCGCGGCAGCGGGCAAGCCGGCCGGGTCCGGCGCTCCGGCTGAGACTTCGGCGCCTCGACCGGGTCCGGCCGCAGGCTTGGCCGGCTTCGGCCCGGGCCAGTCGGGTCCAGGTCAGTCGGGTCCCGGCCAGTCCGGCCCGAGCCAGTCCGGTCCGGGCGGGTACGGCCGATCGGACGGCCCCGGTCCTCGTCCCGAGTCCGGCGCGGAGCAGACCGGCGGCTTCAACGCACCGCGTCCGAACTACGGCGGCTACGGCGGGCCGGCGGAGCCGTCCTATGGCGGGTACCAGCCGAACCCGGGCGATGCCGGAGGATACGGAGCCGGACGACACGGCGAGCCCGCCGCGACGTCGGGTCCGTCCGGCTCGGAGTCCGCGGACTCCTCGGCCGATGCGCAGTCGTACGGCGCCGACGGTGGCGCCACCCGCATCGTGCGTCCGGGACAGTCCGGTCCGAATGCCGGGGGACCGGGGTCCTCATCCGGCCAGGACGACGGGCCACCGCCTGACGTCACCCAGCAGGTGAGGTTCTAACAGCATCGGTCGAAGGGCGCCGGCGTCTGCGGTGCGGCCGGTGGACGCCGGTGCCCTCCCGTTGCCTGCCCGGCGCGGCATCCCGACCCCGGGAAGAGCTCGTGTGACAGTGGGCGGATGACGCTGCTCGACGAGGCGACGGTCGCTGCTGCCCCGGCCTCGTCGCCGCGCCGTCCCCGCGTGCTGGCCCTGATCCTGGCGTTGGCGGCGGTCTTCGTCCGATCCGTCCTGGCCGCCGCATCCGCCGTGGTGCTGACCGCCGGCGTCGCCCTGTTGGTCTGGGCGCTGACGCCTGATTCCGGTTCGAGTCCGTCCGCCGCTGTGGCCACCGGCGCCGCCCTGTTTGCGGCCGCGCATGGCATGACCGCCCACCTGGGTGCCCTCACCCTGACGCTGCCTCCACTCCTGTTCGCGGTGATCGGGGTCGCCCTGTTGATTGCTGCGGTTCGTCGCGGTCGCTTCCTGCCGACAAGTCGGGGGCAGGAAGCGGCCGTGGCCGTGGTGGCGGCCCTCGGCTACGGCCTGGTGGTGGCGCTGGTCCCCGGGTGGCTGTCGACGTCCGCGCTGGTGCCGGTGGCCCAATGGTGGCGTCCGGTGCTCCTCGCACTGACCGTCGCGGCAGTCGCCTCGTTCACCCGGGACGGGCTGCCGTCCCTGTCGTCGGCCTGGCTGACCGTCAGTGTGCGGCTGGGGACGACCGGAGCCGGAGTCCTCGTCGGCACAGGCGCGTTGGCCCTGGCGGCCGGGCTGGGGGCATCCTTCTCGACCGCCTCCCGGATCGCCGAGTCGGCCGCTCCGGGCACGGCGGACGGAGTCGGACTGCTGTTGCTCGGCGTCGCCTTCCTGCCCAACGCCCTGGTGGCCGGCGCCGGTTACGCCACCGGTCTCGGCTTCGCCGTCGGCGGCGGCACGTATTCGCCGCTGGCCACCCACGTGGTCGACCTGCCGGCGTTGCCCCTGCTGGCAGCCACCCCCCAGCACAACGGGTGGAGTCCGACCGGACTCTTCTTCCTGGCCGGGCCCGTGCTCGCGGGTGTGCTCGTGGGTCGCGGCGCCGTCCGGCGGCTGTCCTACCGCGCCGACCGTATCCGCGCCGTGCTGGCCGGTTCGGCCCTGGCCGGCGTGATCATGGGTGCGCTGGCACTGCTGGCCGCCGGGGGTGTGAGCCCCGGAGGCTGGGCCGTGACCGGCGTCTCGGCGGGGCCGTTCGCGCTGGTGGTAGCAGTTGAGCTGGCAATCGGATCGGTGGCCGTGGCTCTCGTGAGCCGGGCGACGCCCCGGCCGATTGCGGTAGCTCCGAACCGTGGCCGCGCAGCGGTCCAGGAACCGCCCACCGCGCCACCGGACGCCGATGAGGACAACGAGGATGCCGAGGACGCCGAGGACGCCGAGGACGACGCCGCGGCCGGGCCGGTCGCCCATGAGCCGGACGATGGCGCCGGCGCCGATGACTCCGGCAAGGCCGATCCGAACTCCGATCCGGATGCCGAGGTCGATCCGGAGGAGCCGGCCCTCGACAAGGCGGAGCCGTCGCCCGACACCGGGCCCGGGGCCGGCGCCGGGGCCGGATCTGCGCAGCCCCGCCGCCGTTCGTCCGACAGCCGCTCGCGCAAGGGCACCCGGGGCCGGCGCCGCTGACGACACCGGTGCACGAGCCGGAATCGGACCTCTCTAGGCTGGATCGAGTCGGCCTGACCGGCACAGTGGCCCGCTGGCGGGCTCTTCTTCAGCCATCGAAAGGCCGATGTGCCCGCGGATTTGCTTCTGGCGCAGCCCGGGCCGCCGCCTTCGGTGCAGGTCACCAGATCTGCCGATGACCCGCCTCTGCGCGTGGTGGTGCTCGTTTCCGGAGGCGGGTCCAACTTGGCGGCGGTCCTGGCGGCCGGCCGGGACCCCGATTATCGGGTCGAGGTCGTCGCGGTGGGAGCCGACCGAGCCTCTGCCGGCGGCTTGAATGTGGCCGCCGATGCGGACGTCCCGGGGTTCGTCGTCCGGGTCCCCGATCACGCCGACCGAGGACGGTGGGACGTCGCGCTGACCGACACGGTGGCCACGCACCAACCGGATCTGGTGGTGTCGGCCGGCTTCCTCAAACTTGTCGGCCCCCGGTTCCTCGACCGGTTCCCGGGGCGGTACCTGAACACCCACAACGCCTTGCTGCCGTCGTTCCCGGGCCTGCACGGACCCGCGGATGCCCTGCGGTACGGCGTCAAGATCACCGGGGCCACCCTGTTCTTCGTCGACGCCGGGGTAGACACCGGCCCGATCCTGGCCCAGGTCGCGGTGCCGGTCGCCGACGGCGACGACGAGGACACCCTGACCGAACGCATCAAGGTGGCCGAGCGACAACAGCTGGTGGACGCACTGGGCCGGCTCAGCCGCACCGGCTGGACCATCACGGGACGAAAGGTGAGCACTCCATGACGAGCCCCGAAGAGCCGCAACGCCGACCGATCCGGCGGGCGTTGCTGTCGGTGTCGGACAAGACCGGGCTGCTCGAGTTGGCTTCTCGACTGGCGGCTGCGGGCGTCGAACTCGTCTCGACCGGGAACTCGGCCGCGGCCATCGCGGCCGCCGGCATCGCGGTGCGCACGGTCGAGGAGGTCACCGGGGCGCCCGAATTCCTGGACGGCCGGGTCAAGACCCTGCACCCGGCCATCCACGGTGGGTTACTGGCCGACACGCGTCGGGAAAGTCACCGGCAACAGCTGGCCGACCGTGGCATCGAGCCGTTCGACCTGGTCGTGTCCAACCTCTACCCGTTCCGGCAGACCCTGACCTCCGGTGCCGGAATCGAGGAGTGCATCGAGCAGATCGACATCGGCGGCCCGGCCATGACCCGGGCGGCGGCCAAGAACCACGCCACCGTGGCCATCGTGGTCGAACCCGGTGACTACCCGCTGATCGGCGCCGCGTTGGACAACGGCGGCTTCACCGCCGACCAGCGCCGGGCGCTGGCGGCCAAGGCGTTCGCCCACACCGCGTCCTACGACGTGGCGGTGGCCTCCTGGCTGGGCGGGCTGACCCGCCCCGACGACGGCTGGCCGGACTGGACCGGGGCCACCTGGCAGCGGCAGTCGGTGCTGCGGTACGGCGAGAACCCGCACCAGCAGGCCGCTCTCTACCGGCACTGGCGCACCGGCCTGGCCGCGGCGGAGCAGCTGCACGGCAAGGAGATGAGTTACAACAACTACGTCGACGTCGACGCCGCCTGGCGTATCGTGAGCGATTTCTCCGACCCCGCGGTCGCCATCGTCAAGCACGCCAATCCGTGCGGGGTGGCTGTCAGCGCCGATGTGGCCACCGCACATTCCCAGGCTCTGGCCTGCGATCCGGTGTCGGCCTTCGGCGGGGTGATCGCGGTGAACCGGACCGTGACCACCGCCCTGGCCGAGCAGGTCGCCGAGGTCTTCACCGAGGTGCTGCTGGCTCCCGGTTTCGAGGACGAGGCGCTGGCCGTGCTCACCCGGAAGAAGAACATCCGCCTGCTCGTCATGCCCGAGGGCGCCGTTCCGGACCCGATCGAATTCCGGCCCATCTCCGGCGGGATCCTGGCCCAGACCCGCGACTTCGTCGACGCGCCCGGCGACGCACCCGAGCACTGGACGCTGGCCACCGGCGAGAGCGCCGACCCCACCACGCTGGCCGACCTGGCCTTCGCCTGGCGCGCCTGCCGCGGGGTCAAGTCGAACGCGATTCTGCTGGCCCGCGACCGCGCGTCGGTCGGCATCGGCATGGGCCAGGTCAACCGGGTCGACTCGGCCCGGCTGGCCGTGGAACGGGCCGGGGATCGGGCCGCCGGGTCGGTGGGCGCGTCGGACGCCTATTTCCCGTTCGCCGACGGTCTGGAGATCCTGATCCGGGCGGGGGTCCGGGCGGTCGTGCAACCCGGCGGTTCGGTCCGGGACCCGGACGTGATCGCGGCCGCCGCCGCCGGCGGGTTGACCATGTACTTCACCGGCACCCGCCACTTTTTCCACTGAGATGCTGGTGCTCTCCGAGACCACCTACGAAGGCGAGGATTTCACCGAGGTCGATCTGCGCGAGACGCAACTGCAGGGGATCTCGTTCAGCGGGTGTGATTTCTCAGGCGCCACCCTGGTCGGCGCCCACACCCGCTCCTGCACCTTCGCCGACTGTCGTTTCATCGACACCGAGCTCTACGACAGCGTCCACGGCGGATCGTCGTTCGTCACCTGTGTCGTGGCGCGTTCCAGCCTGGTCGGAGCGGCGTTCACCGCCTGCCGGCTGACCGGTACGTCCTTCACCGACTGCCGTTGGCGCGGCGCGCGATTCGTCGACTGCGACCTGACCCTGGTGGCGTTGGCCGGCGAGAGACTACCCGGCGTCGATCTGTCCGGGCAGCGTCTGCGCGAGGCCAACCTGACCGGGGCCGACCTGTCCGGCGCGAACCTGGCCGGGGCCGACCTGTCCGGCGCCCGGCTCGGCCGGACCGACCTGCGCCGGGCGAATCTGTCCGGAGCACTGATCGACGCCGCCGGTTGGGTGGGGGCGCAGTTGACCGGGGCGGCCATCGATCTGGATCAGGCGCTGCGGTTCGCCATCGCTCACGGGCTGGTGTTGGCGGGCGAGCTCCAGGCGTAGAGATCACGCAGCGAACTGATCAGGGCGCCGTGGTGAATGATCTCCCGATGAATGTGCAGGATCAGCGCGGCCATCGGATCTGACTCGAAACCGTCCTCACCGCAGGGCCTCTCCAGGTCCTGGGGGCCCAGCGCGGACACCCCGGCCACCCAGGTGGCATAGCCGGCGTCCAGTTCGGCCAGGGCCTGGGCCGCGGTGCCGGGGTAGTCGTAGCGCTGGTAAGAGACCTCCGGCGCGCCGAAGTGGCGTGCGTTCCGGTCGCCGAAGATGCCGACCAGCAGGTGGGCGAACTGCCAGGCGATGGTCGTCATCGGCGCGGGATCCGGCTCTGGGAAGGCGATCTCGGCTACCCATTCACCTCCGCCGGCCGCCCCCGGGGTCCGCTCCTGGCCGCGGCGGCGCAGGCTCCACATGCCCGGCACCGGCTCCCACAGGTATTCCTGGTCGGTCAGACCGTCCAGCCGCGGCCGCAGTTGGGCCTCCCAGTGCCAGGTCAACTGAAGCAGCAGCTGCGCCGTCCAATCCATGCCGTACCTCTTCCGCAGTGTCGGTCGGGGTCGTTCCCGCTCTGGCAGGATCCCATCCATGACAGCAACGCTGCTCGACGGCCGGCCGGTGCTCGCGACCATCAAGCAGGAACTGGCGGTGCGGGTGTCGGCGCTGCTCTCGGCGGGTGTGGTGCCCGGCCTGGGCACCCTGCTGGTCGGCGACGACCCGGGTAGCCGCTGGTATGTGGCCGCCAAGCACCGTGACTGCGCCGAGATCGGCATTGCCTCGATCCAGCGCGAACTGCCGGCCGACACCACCCAGGCCGAGGCCGAGGCTGTCGTCGACGAGTTGAACGCCGACCCGGCCTGCACGGCGTTCCTGGTCCAGCAGCCGACCGGGCTTCAGGAGTTCGCGCTGCTCTCCCGGGTGCACCCGGACAAGGACGTGGACGGGCTGCACCCGTACAACCTGGGCGCGCTGGTGCTGGGTCATCCGGCGCCGTTGCCGTGCACGCCGCACGGTGCTGTGGAGTTGCTGCGGCGGTACGAGATCCCGCTGGCCGGCGCCCATGTGGTGGTGGTCGGTCGAGGCATCACCGTCGGGCGGCCGCTCGGTCTGCTCCTGACCCGGCGGTCCGAGAACGCCACCGTCACCCTCTGCCACACCGGGACTCGAGACCTGGCCGATCAGGTGCGCCGGGCCGACATCGTGGTGGCCGCGGCCGGAGTGCCCGGCCTGATCACCGCCGAGATGGTGCGGCCCGGCGCGGTGGTCCTGGACGTGGGGGTGAGTCGGGCGAACGGTCGTCCGGTCGGAGACGTGGATGCGGCGGTCCGAGAGGTGGCCGGGTTCGTCTCGCCGAACCCTTTCGGAGTCGGCCCGATGACCCGGGCCATGCTGTTGAGCAACGTGGTGGCCGCGGCCGAGCGCCAATTGGACGCTTCCTGACCGATGATGGATCCCCGCGTCCGCCGGACCCTGCCGCTGGCTTTCGTGCTGGCCGTCGTCGTGGTCGGGCTGCTGCTGGTGGCCACCAACCACTGGCGGCGGGGCGCGGCCCTGTTCGCCGCCGCCGCGCTGCTGGCCGCGATCCTGCGAATCGTGATCCCGTCCCGCTGGATCGGCCTGCTGGCCGTGCGCAGTAGAGCCTTCGACGCGCTCTTCCTGCTCGGGCTGTCCGCCCTGTTCGTGGTCATGGTCTCCCGGCCTTAGAACAGCGGCAATACCTCGCGCAGGGAGAGCGGAAGGTCCTCCGGCGGCTCCTGGCGGCCGGCGGCCAGGTCCACGAAGGTGTCCTCGTCCAAATCTGCGGCTGCGGTCAGTGCCGCCGGCGGGTCTGCGGCCCGTTCGGCCACGACCTCGCGGAGCACCATGACCGTCCGCCGCCGGGCGCTGCCCAGGATCCGCGGCGCAGGGTGGCCGGGCATCGAGCGGCCCAGGTCGGCCGTGTGCACCACCACCTCCACCACCCGGGTGTCCAGGAAGGCCGACAGAAGAATGGGGCCGCGCCGGGCGCGCACGATCCGATCGACGCCGCCCAGGGCGTCCAACCGGGCCATCGCCCGGCCTTGGGCGTCGTCCAGATCCGGCCGGGGATCACCTCCGGCCTGCTCGGCCCAGGTCCGTGCGGCCTGCCCGATCTCGTCCGCCGCGCCGCCGTAGGCGCCCAAATACTGGGCCGTGGTCAGCGCGGATTCATTGGCGGCCAGCAGGTCCGGCCCGGGCTGGATCTCCTGCAACGCGGCGATCGATTCCGCGGTACCCCGCAGGTGCGCGATCAGGTCGGCGACCGACCACCCGGGAAGCGTACTCGGGGTGGCCAGCTCGTCGACGCTCAACCGGTCGGCGAAGGCGCGCAGGGCGGCGAACTGCGCGGCGTACAGCAGATCGGACTGCCACACGCGGGCCTCCCCAGGGATGCGGTCGAACCTCGAGTATCCCGGCCGACGTCGGGTATCCGGGGTAGCCGGCGCTCAGCTCTCCGGATGTCGGCCGGCGTGGGCCTCGAGGATCCGGTTGAAGACGCCCTGCAGGACCTGGGCCTCGGCGTCGGTCAAGAAAGCGCCGAACACCCGGTCGATGCCGGCCATGTGCACATGGGCGGCGGACCGCAAGGCCGCTCGGCCCGCCCGGGTGAGCTTGATGATCACGCCGCGTCCGTCGCTCGGATCCGGTTGCCGCTCGACCAGGCCGGAACCAACCAGACGATCGACCCGCCGGGACAACCCCGGCTGGGAAACGGTGAGGTGCAGCAGCAGGTCCCGGTGCCGCAACGATCCGCCCGCCTCCGACAGCTGCACCAGGATGTCGTAGGTGGTCAGCGGCATGTGGGCGGCCGTGTCCAGCTCGGCCCCGAGGGTGTCCATCAGGCGGGCGTGGGCGTAGACGAAGGCCACCCAGGCGTCGAGTTTCCTCGGCGCGATCTGCCTGGCCGAGTGCACCGGATATCGCCCCCCATTGACGGCCGTGAGCGCCGTCGTCGACCAGTCATACCATCGGCGTCCATTCGGAGGCGGCCGATCTGCGCCGTTGGTCCGGCCGCCGGAAGGACGGTAGCGTCGGACGTCGGACAGGTTTCCCACCCAGAAAGGTGCCCTGGCGCGATGAGCAAGATCAAGGTGATCGGACCGGTCGTCGAACTCGACGGCGACGAGATGACCCGCATCATCTGGCAGTTCATCAAGGACAAGTTGATCCTGCCGTACCTGGATGTGGACCTGCAGTACTACGACCTGTCCATCGAGAACCGGGACGCCACCGACGACCAGGTCACGGTCGACGCGGCCCACGCGATCCAGAAGGCCGGCGTGGGCGTCAAGTGCGCCACCATCACCCCGGACGAAGCCCGGGTGGCCGAGTTCGGACTGAAGAAGATGTGGCGCTCGCCGAACGGGACCATCCGCAACATCCTCGGCGGGGTGATCTTCCGCGAGCCGATCATCATCTCCAACATTCCCCGGCTGGTGCCCGGCTGGACCAAGCCGATCGTGGTCGGCCGGCACGCGTACGGCGACCAGTACCGGGCCACCGACTTCAAGTTCCCCGGCCCGGGCACGCTCACGGTGACCTTCACCCCGGCCGACGGCAGCGAGCCGATCGAGCACGAGATCTTCCAGGCGCCCAGCGCCGGGGTCTCGCTGTCCATGTACAACCTGGACGACTCCATCCGGGACTTCGCCCGGTCGTCGCTGAACTACGGCCTGGCCCGGCAGTACCCGGTCTACCTGTCGACCAAGAACACGATCCTCAAGCAGTACGACGGTCGGTTCAAGGACATCTTCCAAGAAGTCTTCGACGCCGAGTTCGCCTCCGCCTTCAGTGCCGCCGGCATCACCTATGAGCACCGGCTGATCGACGACATGGTGGCCGCCGCGCTGAAGTGGTCCGGTGGTTACGTCTGGGCCTGCAAGAACTACGACGGGGACGTGCAGTCCGACATCGTGGCCCAGGGCTTCGGCTCGCTCGGCCTGATGACCTCGGTGCTGTCCACCCCGGATGGCTCGGTGGTGGAAGCGGAGGCGGCGCACGGCACCGTGACCCGGCACTACCGCCAGCACCAGGCCGGCAAGCCGACCTCGACCAACCCGATCGCCTCGATCTACGCGTGGACCGGGGGTCTGAAGCACCGCGGCAAGCTCGACTCCACCCCCGAGGTCACCGACTTCGCCGAGACGCTCGAGGACGTGATCATCAAGACCGTGGAGAGCGGCAAGATGACCAAGGACCTGGCCCAGCTGGTCGGTCCGGACCAGGCCTGGCAGACGACCGAGGACTTCCTCGACGCCCTCGACACCAACCTGGCCGCCCGCCTGGCCTGAGCTCGCCGCGGGGCGGGTTTAGGCGGAGGAGGCGCGGAGCTCCCGGCGCAGGATCTTGCCCGAGCTGGACTTGGGGATGACCTGTACGAATTCGACCCGGCGGACCCGTTTGTAGGGGGCGACCTGCTCGGTCACGAAGGCCATCACGTCGGACTCGGAGAGCGTCGTGCCGGACTGCCGGACCACGAAGGCCTTCGGGATCTCCTCGCCGTCCTCGTCCCGCACCCCGATGACGGCGGCGTCGGCGATGCCGGGATGGGTCAGCAGCAGCGCCTCCAGCTCGGCCGGCGGGACCTGGAAGCCGTGGTACTTGATCAGCTCCTTGACCCGGTCGACCACGGTCACGAAGCCCTGCGCCGACACCGTGGCCACGTCACCGGTGTGCAGGAAGCCATCGGCGTCCAGGGTCTCGCCGGTGGCCGCGGCGTCACCGAGGTAGCCGGTCATCACGTTCGGTCCGGCGCACCACAGCTCGCCGGGTTCGCTGACGCCGGTGGTCGGCACGTCGATCTCCGCCCCGCTGGCCGGATCGACCAGCTTGCACACCATGTTCGGGATGGTCAGACCCACGGTGCCCAGCGGAATGTCATCCCGATCGATGGGGATGCAGTGACTGAC
Source organism: Nakamurella sp. (assembly GCA_965277905.1). Lineage (GTDB taxonomy): Bacteria > Actinomycetota > Actinomycetes > Mycobacteriales > Nakamurellaceae > Nakamurella. Next base: position 714,973 of record CBDIDW010000006.1, on the reverse strand, counting down.
CGGGCTCATCTCACTCATCCCGTAGCCCTGCCGGACCTTGCAGCCCAGACGTCGGGCCACGGCCTGCCCGAGCTCACCGTCCAGCGGCGCCGCCCCGGAGAAGATCACCTTCACCGACGACGTGTCGTACTCGTCGATCATGGGGTGCTTGGCCAGGGCCACCGCGATCGGCGGGGCAATGAACAGGAAGCTGGCCCGGTGTGCGGCGATCACCGAGAGGAACGCCGGCAGCTCGAACCGGGGCAGCGTGATCAGCGTGGACCGCAGTTTCAGGCCCAGATTCATGAGCACGTTCATGCCGTAGATGTGGAAGAACGGCAGGACGCACAAGACCCGCTCGCCCTCCGCCACGCCGATCACCGGGACGCTCTGGGCGACGTTGGCGACCAGGTTGCGGTGGGTGAGCATGACGCCCTTGGCCCGGCCGGTGGTCCCGGACGAGTAGGGCAGTACGGCCAGGTGAGTGGCTGGGTCGATCACGAGGTCCGGCGGCGGCGCGGAGGTGGCCAGCAGGGCGGCGAAGTCGGGGGAATCGATCACGAGAATGGCGTCCGCCGGCAAACCGGCATCGGCGGCGGCCTTCTCGGCCTGGGGCAGGAGCGCAGAGGCGACGAACAGCAGCCCGGCGTGCGCGTCGCGGAGTTGGCCCTGGATCTCGCGAGCCGTGTAGAGCGAGTTGATCGTGGTGGCGGTGGCTCCGGCCCGCAGGATCCCGTGGAACACGGTGACGAAATCCGGAGTGTTCGGGCACAGGATGCCGACCACGTCGCCCGGGACGACGCCACGCGCGGCCAGCCCGGCGGCCAGTGCGTCGATCCGGGCCCGCAACTCGCCGTAGCTGGTGGTGGCGCCGGACGGTCCGTCAACCAGGGCGACGTCATCGGCGGCGTCGCCCACATCCTGGAACAGGTACTCGTAGAGGGTGAGGTCAGGAACGACGACTGCGGGATGCGGGCTGGCGAAGCTCATCCGACTCCGATCGGGGAGTGCACTGTGACCCCGCTCACACTACGTGACGTCACCGCCCGACGTGGCCCGTTCAGAGCAGACCCTTGCCCTGCAGCCACTCGTGGGCCACGTCTTCGACGTCCTCGTTGTCGGCGAAGCGCTTGGTCTGCATGCCTCGCACCTCGGCCGTCGTCAGCTTCTGAGCCACCGCGTTCAGCGCGCCCAGCGCGGCGGGAGGTAGATGTCCGGCGCGGTACAGCGGGATGGGATTCTGCGCGGCGAACATGTATTTGGGATCGGTCAACTGCACCAGTTTGTCCCGGTTGATCTGGTATTGGCAGTTGTCCACGACCCCGAAGGTCGCCGAGCCGTCCGCCAGGGCGGCCAGGGTCTTGGGCCCACCGAAATCGGCCGGGACGAGAGTGGTCACGGCGACGCCGTACAGGTCCTTGAGCCCGTCCACAATGGACGTGGAGATCGCCCCGGTCGGGTCGGCCATGGTCAGACGGGGCGCTGCCTTCAGGTCGGCAATGGTGACCAGTTTGGCTTTGGCCGCGGTCGCCGCCGAGGTGGCCACCGTGGCCCGGTCGTCGGCCAGGGCCGACATGCCCACGGCCAGCCCGGACGGAACCGCGCCGGCCAGATGCTTGTCGGTGTCCTCACGGGTGGTCGAGTTGATGTTGCTGTCGAAGTCGTGGGCCACCGAGCCGTTGTAACCGAGCATGATGTCGATGCTGCCCGCCTTCAACGCCGTGAGCAGGGTGTCGTCGTCGTCGATGGACTTCACGGTGACGCGGTAGCCCTGGGCCGTCAACGTGGTCTTCCACAGCTCGGCGACCAGGGTGTCGATCGAGAAGGTGCCCGCACCGATGGTCAGGGTGCCGACCGTGGGCCTGGTCGAGGTCGCCGGGCTCGAGCTCGGTGTGGTGGAGGGCGTGGTCTCCAGGAGCGTGGTCGTGGTCCCCGTTGTCTCGGTGGATGCAGAGCTCTCCGCGGTCGACGGGTCGGTGATCGGCGGGGTCGAGGTGCTGGCCGGGGACGCTGAGGCCAACGAAGCCGCGCTGCCGGCCAGCTCCGCGGCGGCCGCAGGATTGACGCTCGCGGCCCCGGTGACCGAGCAACCGGTGATCAGTGCTGCGGTGACGATGCCGGCCAGCGCACCCTTCCAGCCTCGGGTCATCGTTTCGTCCTCACTCGAAAGCAGAGGTAGTCGGGCGCGTCGGACACGAGCAGTGACATCCCGTGACTCGTGCGGTTCCAGACGGGTTCGGGGATCGCCGTTCGCTGGCAGTCTGTCCGACGGTACGTCGGCACGCAATGAGGCACCGGCTCGCGACTCTAGAATTGGTATTCGTGGAGCCTGGCGTCTACCGGCTAACCGGTCCGTTCGTCGGCCGGGCCGGCTTCGCGGGGAAGTGACGACATGCTCGCCGACATTGCCATTGTCCTGGTGTTCATTCTGATCGGTGGCTGCTTCAACGCCGCCGAGATCTCGATGATCTCGCTGCGCGAAAGCCAGGTGCGGCATCTGGCGGCGACCCATGGGGTCCGTGGGCAACGATTGGAACGGCTGGTCGCCGACCCCAACCGGTTCCTGGCCGCCGTCCAGATCGGCGTGACCGTGGCCACCATGTTGTCCTCGGCGTTCGGCGCGGCCACCGTGTCGGAACGGGTGGCGAGGGGGTTTGAACGGCTGGGCTGGGGGACCGCGTCCGTGCCGGTGGCCCTGGTGGTGACCACCCTGGTCATCGCGTTCTTCTCGCTGATCCTGGGGGAACTCACGCCCAAGCGGATCGGCATGCAGCGTCGTGAGGCCATCGCCCTGTTCGCCGCGGGCCCGCTGTCCGTGCTGGCGCGGCTGTTCCGCCCGGTGGTCTGGCTGCTGGGCCGGAGCACCAATGTCATGGTCCGGCTGCTCGGCGGCGACCCCGATGTGACCGGCGACGAGATCAGCTCCGAGGAACTGCAGTCGCTGGTGGCCGCGCACGAGTCACTGTCCAACGTGGAGCGGCGGATGATCGCCGACGTCTTCGAGGCCGAGGACACGCTGGTCCGGGAGGTGATGGTGCCCCGCCCGGAGGTCGACTTCCTGCCGGCCGCGCTGACCTTGTCCCGGGCGGTGAAGCTGACCATGGCCCATCTGCATTCCCGCTTTCCGGTCACCGGCCGGGACGCTGACGACGTCATCGGCGTGGTCCACGTGCGGGACCTGCTGGTGCCCACCCACCCCAGCGGCCGCTCGGCGACCGTCGGCGACATCGCCACCCCGGTCACCGTCATCCCCGGCACCAAGCCCGTCCTCGAGGCTCTGCACGAGATGCGGGTAGCCGGGCAGCACCTGGCCGTGGTGGTGGACGAGTACGGCGGCACCGACGGCATCGTGACCTTGGAGGATCTGGTCGAGGAGATCGTCGGGGTGATGGTTACCGCTCGGCCGGGCGAGAAGTTGCAGCTGAGTAGTCCCGGTGAGCTGGACGGCCTGACCAACCTGGACGACTTCGCCGACGCCACCGGTATCGAGCTGCCCAGCGGCCCGTACACCACCGTGGCCGGCTTCCTGATGGCCCGACTGGGCCGGCTGCCGGTGGTCGGCGACGAGGTGCGGATAGAGGACGCCACGGTCACGGTGTCGGAGCTGGACGGCCGCCGGGTGTCCCGGGTGGCTCTGCAGCAGGTCGTACCCGATCCCCCGGCGGCCGACGAGAATGGCGTACCGGCACCGGACCACGCCGGAGCGCAGCCGGCCGCCGCCGCTCACAGTCGCTGACTGGTGCTGACTGACGCTGACTGAAGCGGTCGGGATGGCAAGATTTCGCGGGTGACCGATCTGCCTGCTACGCCCGGGAAGCTCCGGGTCCTGTCCGGAATCCAGCCCACCTCCGACTCGTTCCACATCGGCAACTACCTGGGCGCGCTGCGGCAGTGGGTGGGTCTGCAGGAGACCACCGAGCCGTTCTTCTTCATCGCCGACCTGCATTCGCTGACCGTGGACTACGAGCCGGCGCAGCTGCGGCAGCGGACCCGCATCGCCGCGGCGCAGCTCATCGCGCTCGGCCTGGATGAGCGCTCGACCCTGTTCGTGCAGTCGCAGGTGCCCGCCCACACCCAACTGACCTGGGTGTTCAGTTGTATCACCGGCTTCGGCGAGGCCAGCCGGATGATCCAGTTCAAGGACAAGTCGGCCAAGGTCGGTGCCGACCGCACCAACGTCGGGCTGTTTCTCTACCCGGTGCTGCAGGCCGCCGACATCCTGGCCTACGCGGCCCAGGCGGTACCCGTCGGGGAGGACCAGCGGCAGCATCTGGAGCTGACCCGCGACCTGGCCCAGCGGTTCAACCAGCGGTTCGGGCCGACCCTGGTCGTGCCCGAGCCGTACATCCTGGCCAGTACGGCCAAGATCTACGACCTGTCCGAACCCACGGCCAAGATGAGCAAGTCCGCGCCGGCCGGCACTCTGGACCTGCTGGCGCCGATCAAGACCTCGGTGAAGCGGATCAAGTCGGCGGTCACCGACACCGAACGGGAGATCCGGTTCGATCGCGAACACAAGGCGGGGGTCTCGAACCTGCTCGGGCTGCTGTCCGAACTGACCGGGCGGCCCGTGCCGGAGCTGGAGGCCGGCTATGTCGGTCGCGGTTACGGTGAGCTGAAAGCAGACCTGGCGGACGCCTTCGTCGCGTTCGCCACCCCGATCCAGGCCCGGGTGAACGAGTTGATGACCGACCCGGCCGAGCTGGACCGGATCCTGGCCCGGGGGTCGGCCCGAGCCCGAGAGGTGTCCGATGCGACCATGGGCGCGGTGTACAACCGGATAGGACTGGTTCTACCGGGGCACTGATGCAAGGTGGCACCGACCGCTCGTCCGCGCACGGCTGAAGGGCGAAAATGACCACGACAGCGACCCGGCCAGAACCGGTCACCCCCACCGAAACCGAGCGCGTGGCCTTGGACACCGGTGCAATCACGCCGCGGCGGGCCGGCCGCCCCACCCCGGACAAGCCCAAGCGACCGCTGGTGCGCTGGGTCAAGCTGCGGGTCGCGGTGATCATGCGGCGTCCGGCGGTCCAGCACCTGATGCGCGCGGCCAAGCGGTTCTCCGAACGGCTGGGCAGCCAGTTCGCCGGGGCGATCACCTACTTCTCGTTCCTGTCCCTGCTCCCGATCCTCATGGTGGCGTTCTCGGCCGCCGGTTTCGTACTCGCCTCCCGCCCGGAGCTGCTCGCCCAGCTGGAGAGCCAGATCACCGCGCAATTCCCGTCGTCCGGCTCGGGTATGGGCGACATCATCACCAAGCTGCTGAACAGTGCGGTGGGCGCGCGCGCCACGGTGGGCATCGTCGGCTTGATCACCGCGCTCTATTCGGCCATCGGCTGGATGGGCAACGTACGGGCCGCGATCCAAGCGCAATGGCGACCGGATTTCGACGAGAATCAGGAAATCGCGTCATCCTCCTTCGTCAAGAATCTATGGAAAAACCTGTGGATGTTCGTCACCCTCGGGGTGGCCATGGTCATCTCGTTGAGCCTGTCCGCGGTGGCCTCGAATCTCACGACCAGCATCCTGGGATGGCTGGGTCTGTCGCACATCTCGATTCTCAAGCCGATTTTCGCCATCATCCCGATCATCCTGGCGGTCGGTGCCGACGTGCTCATCTTCGCCTGGGTGTACACGGTCATCCCGCAGAAGGGCATGAAGGCCACTCGGAAGGCGTTGTTGCGCGGGGCTCTGATGGCGGCCGTCGCCTTCGAGGTGATGAAATTCCTGCTCACGTTCTTCCTGCCGAAAATCACCGGCAGCCCCACCGGCGCGATCTTCGGGCCGATCATCGGCCTCCTGTTCTTCTTCAACCTGGTGTCCACCATGGTCCTGTTCGTGGCCGCCTGGATCGCCACCTCACCCGGCGGTTTCGGCGACCGGTCGCGCGAGAAGAAGGAGCCGGACGGGGTGCCGGAGCCGGCGGTCATCCTCCCCGAGTCGCTCTCCCGCAAGCGGGCGATCGGGTACGTCGGGGTCGGCGCCATCCTCGGCCTGGGCGCCGCCAGCCGCGCCGGCCGCCTGCGCCGCCGCTGACCCCTCCCCGCGCTGACCCCCTCCCGCGCGGATCCACAACCCGCTGCGCGGATGCACAGCACGTTTTTGGCCCTGAATGGCCAGCAAAACGTGTTGTGGATCCGCGCCAGAGAGCGCCACGGCTGGTCCTAGGGTGAGGGCATGACGGCTCCCGGGCAGCGGCTCTCGACGACGGTGGTGGCGGCCGGGCGGCCAGCCCACGAGCCGGGAAATCCGGTGAACCAGGGCATCGAGCTGTCCTCGACTTTTCATGCCGGCGCCGAGCCCAATTACCTGCGCGGGTCGGGCAACGACTCCTACCGGGCCTTCGAGTTCGCGCTGGGTGAGCTGGAGGGCGGCCACGCCTTGGCCTTCTCCTCGGGCATGGCCGCGGTGGCAGCCATCGTCGAAGGACTGCCGGTGGGTACCACCGTGGTCGCCCCGCAGGCGGTCTACAACGGGACCAGCGGGTTGCTCGACGACCAGATCGCCTTCGGTCGGCTGTCCGTGCGCCGGGTCGAGATCAGCGACACCGACGCGGTACTGGCGGAGATCCGGCGGGAACCTGCGCCGAGACTGCTCTGGGTCGAGACGCCGACCAATCCGCTGGTCACGGTGGCCGACCTGCCGGTGCTGGCGGCCGCAGCCCACGAGGTCGGCGCGCAGGTGGTGGTGGACAGCACCTGGTGCACCCCGCTGATCCTGCGCCCACTGGAGCACGGCGCCGACATCGTGCTGCACTCGGTGACCAAATACCTGGCCGGGCATTCCGACGTGCTCATGGGGGCGTTGGTCACCCATGACGGCCAGATCTTCGAGCACCTGGCCCACCGTCGTCATCTGACCGGCGCGCTCCCCGGAGCCTTGGAGATCTTCCTGGCCCTGCGCGGGATCCGGACCCTGGACGTGCGGCTGCAGCGCGCCCAGGCCAACGCCGGGGTGCTCGCGGTGCGGCTGGCCGGACATCCGGCGGTGGCCCGGGTGCGCTACCCGGGCCTACCCGACGATCCCGGTCACCAGGTGGCCTCACGGTTGCACGACGGTTTCGGCGCCATGATGTCAGTCGAGGTAGCCGGGGGCGCGGAAACTGCTGAGGCGGTGTGCGCGGCCGTGCGGTTGATCAGCCACGGCACCAGCCTGGGCGGGGTGGAGTCGCTCATCGAACGTCGGGCCCGCTACGCCACCGACGCCGCCAACGGAGCTCCCGACAACCTGCTCCGGTTTTCGGTGGGCATCGAGGACGTCGATGATCTGTGGGCCGACCTGAAGCAGGCGCTGGAAACCTGAACTACGCCGGCGTGTACGACGCCGAGGCGAGCACGGCCATGATCTGGGCCCGCGACCATCCGGACAAGGCCGTCTGCACTCCCATCGACATGTCGTCGACCTGATACCAGGCGAACCCGTCATCGACCTGCGCGTGCATACCGGCCAGGGTTGACGGGACCGGCGCCGGTTCCGTGCTCGTCACGGTCATGGTGCCCGGGCTCACGAAGACTGAGATGCAGGTCAAGTCGTCAGATATCTCCAGACCCGGCACCTTCCCCTTCGGGCAGAGGAACAGCGCCGCGCCGTCGGAGTCGGCCCCAACCGACTGTGTGGTGAGAGCGTCGGTGAACCCCGTGACCGTGACCGAAACCTTCACCGTCCTGGCCAGGACGTGCGGTTGGGGGGAGACCCTGGCCGCCAGCTCGACCAACGAGGCCACAGACCGGCCGCGATCGAAGATCTGGATCCAGCGTCCGTCGGTGAGTTGCCACGCCAGCATCGTGCGTGCCACTTGGGCCGGGACCAGATCGAAGCCCGTGTCGGGCAGGTTGATGACCTCGAACGAACGCCCGGCCACGGTGGTCCGGGTGACCACCGCGTTCGCGGCCAGCGCCGGTGTGGCCGACACCGGACCCACGCTGAGCGACGGCGCCGACCGCGGCGCCACCGTGCTGACACCGGGAACAGTGATCGGATCCGCGGTCGACACGATGTAGCCGTACGCCGTGTTCGGCTGGTCAACCCCGTCGGCCGGGGTAGGCCGCCACATTTCGGCCAGTGCCGCGGGTCCGGCGGTGACGGTGTGCCGGGTGAGGCCGGCGGGTGGGTCGGGCATGGTCACCGGGGAGACGATGTCGGCCAACTGCAGGGGTATCAGTCCGGCCGCCGCCGACGGGTCGATCGAATGGGCGGGCAGGGTCAGCGACGGCAGCGGGACCAGGCTGTACGGCACGGAGGTGAGCGCCGAGACCGTCTCGGGCAGACCTGGGGTCGTCGGGCCGGCCGGAATCGGCGACGGCGCAGCGGGACCACTCGGCAGGTTCGGACCCGAACGCACATGCCAGGTCACCACGCCGGCCACCAGGGCCACCGCCGCGACGGCGGCCACGGCCGACAGCACCGTCCAGTGTCGTCGTTCGCCGGTCCGCCGATGTGTGCGGCGCCCGATGTCGGCGAGCAGGTCACGGACATCGGGCGCGTCCCGCGCCTCTTGCCGGAAATGGTCGGTCAGGTCGGACAGGTTCATGTTTGCTCCGTCTTCCCACCGAACAATTCCGGCGGTGCGGCTCGGTCGAAAGGTTGGTCATCGTCCAGACGTAGTCGTAACGAGCGCAGCCCGCGAGAGACGTAAGTACGGACCGCGCCCTCGCTGCAGCCCAACTCGCGGGCGATGTCGGAGTCGTCGGCCCCGAGGTAAAAGCGCAGTACGATCGCGCAGAGCTGATGCCGGGGAAGCTTTCTCAGCATTTTCTCGAGCAGGTCACGACGATCGACGGCCTCGCTGAAATCCACTCCGGTCCGATCCGGAATGACCCCTGTCGTCGTCAGCCGAATGTTGCGGGTCGACCAACGTCGTTTTTCGGACACGAAGGCGTTGGTGACCATGCGGTGCACATAGGCCGCCGGCGAGTCCGTGTGCGCGATTCGGGGCCAGTTCTCCTGGGCTTTCACCAGGGTTTGGGCGACCAGATCGTGCGCGGCGTCCCGGCTGCCGGCCAGCACCCGGGCGTATCTGGACAACTCGGGGAGCTCCGCGGTCAGAAAGTCCGGGAAGTCCATGCGCTGTCCTCCCCGACACCGACACGTGGTTGCGGGTCCGATGGTGCCGGACCCGGTTCCTGCGGTGACCCGCTCCTATCAAACGACGGCCCGACCACCTCCAGCGCATCGTCACCCACGTGTGAGCCATGCCACACCCGGGGTACAGGGTTATCCGAATCGAATCCTGGTCGACTTCCACCTCGACGGGGCGCGCATTCGACCGACCCCCCGCCCGCGAAACTCGATGACAACCGCCGAAAAAACGGCTTGCCTGTGCTCCTGCATGCTGGGTGTCCGGTTCCACCGGACGACCCGAGATGGCGTGCTCTCGGATGACCCCGGCTGCCCCCGGCGCCCGCCCGATCCAGACCCGCCACGCCGTCCTGGTGATCCCCGCCATGGTCATCCTGTTGGGTCGTATGGTGCCCGTCTTCGTCGGACGCCGCATTTTCCCCTCGCGAGCCCGCTCGGTGGCACTTGCAAGGCAACCTCCTGCCGCTGACCAACTCGACGAACGCGGTCAAGCAATGGCAGCCGGCGGGCTGACCGGTCAGGCGAGCAGGATCTCGGCCACCGCGTCCAGCACCGGACGCGCGAGGTCCAGCGCGAGCAGGTGCGACATCCGGACCGCTAACGGGGCGCTGCTGGTGGCGACCCCGTGGGCGCGGCGCTTGTCGGCGAAACTGATCTGGGCGGCGTCCAGAAGATCGAAAATGCGGGTGATCACATCGTTCTCGGTCAACTGCAGGTCCAAGAGCCGCAGGGTCGCGGCGGTGCCGACGGGAGCGTCCGTCATCGTCCACGAGGATCCGTGCTCGCCGTGGGCGACGGCCGTGGCGCCCAGCAGAGTGACCGTCCAGGAACGGTTCTCGGGCAGTCCGTCGATCGCCCGCGACACCGGGCCGATCCGGACCTCGCCGTCGGAATACGAGATCGGGGTCCGAGCCACGCCACTCTCGTCGAGACCCGATCCCGTCCCCTCGTCCTCGATCAGCTCAAACGCTCCGTCTGCGCCGGGCACGATCCAGATCTCCAGCGCCGACGGCAGATCCGCACCGTTGCCGGGCAGTGCGGCCGCGTCGAGCGGGATGATCGCGCCGGCCGGCGCCAGCACCGGGATGCTGGAACCGTTGCGGTGCAAAGTGATCTCTCGACCGCCGGCGTAGCGCAGCCCGGTGAAAACATCCACCCAGTCGCCCGCGGGGAGCCAGGCCGTCGTCGCGCCCAACAAGGTCGTCTTCTGCGCCGGAGAGGTGATGGGCGCGACCAGCAGTTGGGTACCGAAAGTGAACTGGTTGCGCAACCGGTAGGTCTCCGGCTGCTCCGGGTAGGACCAGTACAGCGGCTGCACCAGCGGGGCTCCATCCCGGGCGGCCCGGTGATTCATGGTGTGCAGGTAGGGGATCAGCCGGTGCCGGAATCGCAGCGCGTCGGCCATGGCCTCGTGGGCCGCGGGCGGGAAACGCCAGGGTTCCTTGCTGTTGAACGCATCCAAGGTCGAGTGCAGCCGGAGAATGGGCGAGAACACACCCAGCTGCACCCATCTCGTGGCCAGTTCGTCGTCCTTGTAGCCGAACATGTGGCCGCCGACGTCGTGGCTCCACCAGCCGTAGCCGATATTGCTGGCCGTGGCGGTGAACTCGGGCTGAAAATCCAGCGACTCCCAACTGACCACGGTGTCTCCGGAGAAGCCGACCGGATAACGGTGCGACCCGGGCCCGGCGTACCGGGAGAAGGTGAGTCCCCGGCGGCCGGCCCGGGAGGAGTCCAGGAAATGGAAGTGGTTGAGCATCCACAACCGGTCGATGCCGGCCACCCGCGAGTAGGGCCCGGATTGCCAGTCCAGCCACCAGAAGTCGACGCCCTCGTCCTCACGCGGGTGGTGCAGCGCGTCGAAATAGGCGGTCAGGAAATCGGGATCGGTGATGTCGAACGGAATCGGGTCCCCGGTGGCCGGATCGCGCCCCAGGGCTCGGGCCACGTCGGGGTAGGCGTCTTCGAAAGCTCTGACCCCGTCGGCCGGGTGCACGTTCAGGGTGGTCCGCAGCCCGCGAGAATGCAGGGAGGCCAGGAACGCCGGGGGATCGGGGAACAGGGCCCGGTTCCAGCTGTAACCGGTCCAGCCGCTGCCGTACTTCGGATCGACGTCGGCGACGGGGTGCCAGTCCATGTCCAGCACCGCCACCGAGAACGGGATACGTTCCGCGGCAAAGCGATCCATCAACGCCAGATACTCGTCGGCGGTGTACGGGTGGTAGCGGCTCCACCAGTTACCCAGTGCCCACCGGGGCAGGACCGGGGTGGGGCCGGACACCGCGTACAGCGCCCGCACCGCGTCGGCGTAGTCGTGGCCGTAGCCGAAGAAATAGAGATCGGTCCGGGTGCCGTCCCGCGGGGACACCCACCCGTCCGGCTCCAGCACCGGCGTGCGGGAGTCGTCCAGCACGGCGAAGCCGTTGCGAGAGGCCACTCCCGGCTCCAGCGGGATGGCTCCGTCGGCCAGGTCCAGGGTGCGCGCGGTGCCCCCCAGGTTGCCGACGATTTTTTCCGTCCCGCCCGGACGCCACACGCTGTGGTAATTCGTGACTCCGCCGCTGATCTGGATGCTCAGGCCGGAGGTCGAGAACGCCGAGCGGTCGTACGTCAGGTGCAACCGGTCGGTGATGATTTCCAGCGACACCCCGTCCGCGACCCGGAAGTCAGGCACCGGCAGCGACCGATGCCAGGCGAAAGCCGAAGCCCGGTCCTCGAACTCGCCGTCGGGCGAGTACTCCAGCCGCAACAATCCAGCCGTCAGGACAGTGATCCGGAAATGCTCGCCGCGCACCATCGAAGGCTCGGCGGCCACCGGTGACAAGGCCGGTCGGAACCGGTCGTCCATCAAATGCGACGGAACATCAAGGCGCGCTTGACCTCCTGGATCGCCTTGGTCACCTCGATGCCGCGCGGGCAGGCGTCGGTGCAGTTGAAGGTGGTGCGGCAGCGCCACACGCCCTCGGCGTCGGACAGGATCTCCAGCCGCTCCTGGGCGCCCTCGTCGCGGGAGTCGAAGATGAATCGGTGGGCGTTGACGATGGCGGCCGGTCCGACATAGGCGTCGTCCGACCAGTACACCGGGCAGGAGGTGGTGCAGGCCGCGCACAGGATGCACTTGGTGGTGTCGTCGAAGCGGTCCCGGTCGTGCTGGGACTGGATGTATTCCCGGGTGGGTTCGTTTCCGTGGGTGATCAGGTACGGCTTCACCGCCCGGTAGGCGGCGAAGAACGGCTCCATGTCGACGATCAGGTCCTTCTCCAGAGGCAGGCCCTTGATCGGTTCGACCGTGATCGTGGTTTTCTTGGCCGTGACGATGTCCTTGACCAACACCTTGCAAGCCAACCGGTTCCGGCCGTTGATCCGTACGGCGTCGGACCCGCAGACACCGTGGGCGCAGGACCGCCGGAAAGCCAACGTGCCGTCGATGTACCACTTGATGTAGTGCAGCAGGTTCAGAATTCGATCGGTGGGCAGCGCCGGAATCCGGTAGGACTCCATGTGCGGCGCGTCGTCGAGCTCCGGGTTGTAGCGCTGGAGCTTCACCGTGACGAGCACCGCTCCCTCGGGCACGGGCGGAAGCTCGGCCGGGCCGTACTCCTCCGGCTCGGTGAGTAGATCCGTATCGATGAGTACGGTCATCAGTACTTTCGCTCCATCGGCTGGTATCGGGTCTGCACGACCGGCTTGTAGTCCAAGCGGATGTCCGCCCGCAGCCCCACACCCTGCTTGTAGGCCATGGTGTGTCGCATCCAGTTCACGTCGTCGCGGGTGGGGTAGTCCTCGCGGGCGTGCCCGCCGCGTGACTCGGTGCGGGTCAGGGCCCCCACCACCATGACCTCGGCCAGCTCCAGTAGGAAACCCAGCTCGATCGCTTCCAGCAGATCGGTGTTGTACCGCTTGCCCTTGTCGTGCACGGAGACCTTGGCGTAGCGATCCTTGAGCCGCTGCACGTCCTCCAGGGCCGTCTTCAGGGTGGCTTCGGTCCGATAGACGGCGGCGTTGCGATCCATGGTCTCCTGCAACGCGATCCGGATGTCGGCGGTGCGCTCGGACCCGGTCGAGTTGAGCAGTCCGGCGACCATGTCCTGCACCAGTTGCGACGGGTCCGGCGGTTCCGGGACATAGCCCGCACCCTCGCCGTTCGCGTAGGCGGCCGCGGCGATTCCGGCTCGCTTGCCGAACACGTTGATGTCCAGCAGCGAGTTGGTGCCCAGCCGGTTGGATCCGTGCACCGACACGCAGGCGCACTCGCCGGCCGCGTACAGACCTGGTACCACCGTGGTGTTGTCGGCCAGCACCTGTCCGTTGACGTTGGTGGGGATACCGCCCATCGCGTAGTGCGCCGTCGGGAAGACCGGCACCGGCTCGGTCACCGGATCGACACCCAGGTAGGTGCGGGCGAACTCAGTGATGTCCGGGAGCTTGGTCTCCAGCACCTCGGCGCCCAGGTGGGTGCAGTCCAGCAGCACGTAGTCCTTGTGCGGACCGGCCCCGCGACCCTCCAGCACCTCCATGACCATGGACCGGGCCACGATGTCGCGCGGGGCCAGGTCTTTGATGGTCGGGGCATAGCGCTCCATGAACCGCTCGCCCGAGGCGTTGCGCAGGATCGCGCCCTCACCTCGGGCGCCCTCGGTGAGCAGGATGCCCAGGCCGGCCAGACCGGTCGGGTGGAACTGGTAGAACTCCATGTCCTCCAACGGCAATCCCCGGCGGAGCACCACGCCCATGCCGTCGCCGGTCAGGGTGTGCGCGTTCGAGGTGGTTTTGAACACCTTGCCGGCTCCGCCGGTGGCGAAGACGACGGCCTTGGCGTGGAAGACGTGGATCTCGCCGGTGGCCAGCTCGTAGGCCACCGCCCCGGTACAGACCCTTTTCGACGGGTCCGACGGGTCTTCCGACATCATGATGTCGAGGACGTAGTACTCGTTGAAGAACTCGACGCCCTCCTTGACGCAGTTCTGGTACAGCGTCTGCAGGATCATGTGGCCGGTGCGGTCGGCGGCATAGCAGGCGCGACGCACCGCGGCTTCACCGTGGTTGCGGGTGTGGCCACCGAACCGGCGCTGATCGATGCGGCCCTCGGGCGTCCGGTTGAACGGCAGACCCATCTTCTCCAGGTCCAGGACCGCGTCGATGGCCTCCTTGCACATGATCTCGGCGGCGTCCTGGTCGACCAGGTAGTCGCCGCCCTTGACCGTGTCGAAGGTGTGCCACTCCCAGTTGTCGTCCTCCACGTTGGCCAGCGCGGCACACATGCCGCCCTGGGCGGCGCCGGTGTGCGAGCGGGTCGGGTAGAGCTTGGTCAGCACCGCGGTGCGGGCCCGCTTGGTCGATTCGATGGCGGCCCGCATGCCGGCGCCGCCCGCACCCACGATGACCACGTCGTAGCGATGAAATTGCATGTCAGCTCGCGCCTTTAGGAGTGCAGAGTGGGATCGAAGGTGAAGATGACCAGGGTGCCCAGTCCGACGGTCAGCACGACCGAGGCGGCCAGCAACAACTGCAGCCAGAACCGGGTTCCGGGCCGGCGTGAGTAGTCGTTGATGATCGTGCGCAGGCCGTTGGCCCCGTGGATCTCGGCCAGCCAGAGCATGAGCAGGTCCCAGATCTGCCAGAACGGCGAGGCCCAGCGGCCGGCCACGAAGCCCCAGTTGATGCGGTGCACCCCGCCATCCAGGATGTTCATGATCAACAGGTGGCCCAGCACCAGGAAGATCAGCACGATGCCGGAGAGCCGCATGAACAGCCACGAGTAGAGCTCGAAGTTGGTGCGGCGACCGCGGACCGGCCTCTGCGGCGCGCGGGGCGCTTCGATACCGCGGATCGCCGGAGGATCGAATGCGGCGGTCACGAGGCGCCCGACCCACTGTGCTGAATGGTTCGGGATGCGCTCGCGACATTCGAGACGTTCCGTGCGGCCGTCACGACGCGCCCCCGAACAGGACTTCGACGGTGTGCTGGAGCATGAAGTACACGCCCGGCACCATCAACACCACCCAGATGGTCACCACCAGCCAGAGCATCTGCCGCTGCAGCCGCGGGCCTCGGGCCCAGAAGTCGACCAGCATGATGCGAACGCCGTTGAGGGCGTGGTAGAGCACCGCACCCACCAGGCCGACCTCGAGCAGGTTGACGATGGGGTTCTTGTACGTGGCGATGATCTTGTCGTAGGTCTCCGGTGACACCCGCACCAGCGAGGTGTCCAGGACGTGCGCGAACAGGAAGAAGAAGGTGAGGACGCCGGTGATCCGGTGCGCCACCCACGACCACATGCCTTCGGAGCCGCGGTACACCGAACCCCGGCGGGGGGGCGGAATGGCCGCCGTCCCCGAGGATGCTGCTGTCGTCTGGGACATGTGGGCATTGACCTCCGGCATCGGCGACGGTGTCCGGTGGAACGCGTTCTCGACGAGAACACCGGCTCGGATTTTTCCGGTTTGCACAGCTGCGGGCCGGTCGCCCCGGCTGCGGGCAAGATCGATGCTATCTCCGGGTTCCGGGGGCGGGTGGAACAGAACCGGTGTGACGTCGGGGACAACTGGGGCCGCTGGGCCGTGTTGCCGCCGTAGAACGATCCGGTGACGACCGCCTCTGCCTCTTCCTAGGGCGGGCATTGCGACGGTAACGTCCGACCGTTGTCCGCACTGGGCCGGTCGGGCGAACCTCGACAGGCCTTGTGGTCACGGCCCGTATCGGTCGTGATCTTTCGCGTCATATCCGATCAGAAGGAGAAATCGTGCTCCGTCCCCGCATCGCCGGGATCCTCGCCGCGGCCGCCGCGGCGACGCTGACCCTGGCGGCCTGTGGTTCCAGTACGAGCAGCTCGGGGAGTGCGTCCAGCACCTCGAGTTCGTCCAGTTCGACCTCCAGCGACATGATGTCCTCGGCCATGAGCGGGGGTTCGTCGATGATGTCCTCCGCGATGAGCGGGGGGTCGTCCATGATGTCCTCCGCGATGAGCGGGGGGTCGTCGATGATGTCGTCCGCGATGAGCGGGGCCTCCAGCGCCATGACCACCAGCAGTGGATTCCCGCCGTTCTCCGGCGACGCCGGCTCGATCAAGATCGGCATGGCCTACGACCTGGGCGGACGCGGCGACCAGTCGTTCAACGACGCCGCTGCCCGTGGCCTGGACGCGGCCGTGGCCAACGGAGCCAAGAAGGTGGGCGAGCTCGAGGCCACCGCCAACGAGCCCGACTCGGCCAAGGTCGACCGGCTCAACCAGCTCGTCGACGACGGCGCGACCGACATCGTGGCTGTCGGCTTCGCCTACGCCGGCCCCCTGGGCACGGTGGCCAAGGCCAACCCGAAGGTCAACTTCGCGATCATCGACGACTACACCCCGGGCACCGACACCGGTGCCAACATCGCCAACCTGACCTTTGCCGAGGAGCAGGGCTCCTACCTGGTGGGGGTGGCCGCCGCGCTCAAGACCAAGACCAACCACGTGGGCTTCATCGGTGGCGTCAACACGCCGCTGCTGAACAAGTTCCAGGCCGGCTTCGACGCCGGGGTCAAAGCCACCAACCCGGCCATCAAGGTGGACAACAAGTACATCACCGAGCCGCCGGACTTCACCGGGTTCAACGCTCCGGACAAGGGCCAGACCATCGCCAAGGGCATGTACGACGGCGGCGCGGACATCGTCTACGCGGCCGCCGGCGGCTCCGGTGCCGGCGTGTTCAAGGCGGCCAAGGCGGCCGGCAAGCTCGGAATCGGCGTCGACTCCGACCAGTACAACCTGCCGTCGCTGGCCGACGTGAAGAGCGTCATCATGACCTCGATGATCAAGAAGGTCGACGTCGCGGTGTACGACTTCTTCGCCAGCGCGGTGGCCGGCAAGCCCTTGACCGGACAGCACGTCTACGACCTGAAGGTCGGCGGCGTCGCGTACTCGACCTCGGGCGGCTTCGTCACCGACATCGAGCCCCAGCTGGAAGCGGCCAAGGCTGACATCATCAGCGGGAAGATCGTGGTCCCGACCAAGGTGAGCTGAGCTTTCGCCGGAAGGTCCGGTCCTCGGTCGGCTGACCGCAGGGCCGGGCCTTTCGTCGTTTCGCCCAGAAAGGGTGCGTGTGTGACAGACGATCCGATCGCTGTCCAGCTGCAGGGGATCACCAAACGCTTCCCCGGCGTGGTGGCCAACTCCGACATCAACATCAGCGTCCGCCGCGGCACCGTGCACGCCCTGGTCGGGGAGAACGGGGCCGGCAAGTCGACCCTGATGAAGACCCTGTACGGGATGCACCAGCCGGACGAGGGCACCATCACCATCGACGGTCGCGAGGTCAGTTTCCACTCGCCGGCGGATGCCATCACGGTCGGAATCGGCATGGTTCACCAGCACTTCATGCTGGCCGACAACCTGACCGTGTGGGAGAACATCGTGCTCGGCGCCGAACCGGTTCGGGGAGCCCGGCTGGACGCGAGCGGGGCCAAGAAGAACATCTCCGAGCTGGCCCAGCGCTACGGGCTCAACGTCGACCCGGCAGTGCTGGTGGAAACGCTCGGGGTCGGGGCCCGGCAACGGGTGGAGATCCTCAAGGTGCTCTACCGCGGAGCCCGCATCTTGATCCTGGACGAGCCGACCGCGGTGCTGGTCCCGCAGGAGGTGGACGAACTGTTCGGCAACCTGCGCGAGCTCAAGGCCGAGGGCCTGACCATCCTGTTCATCTCGCACAAGCTCGACGAGGTGCGCGCCATCGCCGACGAGATCACCGTCATCCGCCGCGGCACGACCGTCGGGACGGCCGATCCGGCCACCGTGACGAACCGGCAGTTGGCCGAGATGATGGTCGGTTCGGCGCTGCCGGTGCCGGCCCTGCGGGAATCCACGGTGACCGACCGCGAGGTGCTGCGGTTGGCCGGACTGTCCGTGACCGGCGCCGACGGGCGACCGGTGTTGTCGGGTGTCGACCTGGTCATCCACGCCGGCGAGGTGGTGGGCATTGCCGGTGTCGAGGGCAACGGTCAGGCCGAGCTGGTGGACGCGATCATGGGTATCCGGCCGCTCTCGGCCGGGAGCGTGCACCTGGGTGACGACAACGTGACCGCCCTCGACACCAACGCCCGGCGTGAGGCCGGCATCGGCTTCATCCCCGAGGACCGGCAGCGGCAGGGGTTGCTGCTGGACGGGCTGCTCTGGGAGAACCGGATCCTCGGTCACCAGACCCGCTCGCCCTCGGCCCGGCGGGGCCTGCTCGATCGGGCGGCCGCCCGGGCCGACACCCGCCGCATCGTCGAGCAGTTCGACGTGCGCACCCCCGGGATCGAGGTCACCGCGGCCTCATTGTCCGGCGGCAACCAGCAGAAACTCATCGTGGGCCGGGAGATGAGCGAGAAACCGGTGCTGCTCATCGCCTCGCACCCGACCCGCGGCGTGGATGTCGGGGCTCAGGCCGCCATCTGGGAGCACCTGCGGGAGGCCCGAGCGGCCGGGCTGGCCGTGCTGCTCATTTCGGCCGACCTGGAGGAACTGATCGGGATGTCCGACACCCTCACGGTCATCCTGCGGGGTCGGCTGACGGGTCGTTACGACCCGCGGTCGGTCACCCCGGAGCAGCTCGGAGTGGCCATGACCGGCGGAGAGGCGGTGGCCTGATGGGCCGTTTCTCGGGCCGCCGGTTCCTGCTCTCCGCGGCCGCTCCGGTGGGCGCGCTGGTGGTATCGCTACTGATCACCTCGGGCGTGCTGCTGGCCACCGGGCACAACCCGTTCACCGCCTTCCACGCCATGTTCGATGCCCTGGGCAAGCCCCGGATCCAGATTGCGGCCGTCAACCAGGCCGGCACGTACTACCTGGCCGCGGTGGCGGTGGCCATCGGCTTCAAGATGAACCTGTTCAACATCGGCGTCGACGGCCAGTACCGGCTGGCGGCGATGTTGTCGGCGGCGGTGGCCGGGGCCGGATTCATGGTTCACCTGCCGGGATTCCTGCGCGTCCTGATCACCATCGCGGTGGCCATGGTCGTCGGCGCCGCCTGGGCGGGTGTGGCCGGCCTGCTCAAGGTGACCCGCGGGGTGAGCGAGGTCATCTCCACCATCATGCTCAACGCGATCGCCACCTACCTGATCGCCTACCTGCTCAATCCGGCCCGACTGGCCGTACAGACCGGCAACAACGTGGGCACCCCGAAGATCGCCCCGGGCGGTCAGGTCCCCAACATCCCGATCGCCACCTCCGCGAACGCGACCACGCCGCTCTATTCGCTGATCCTGCTGGCCGCGCTGGTCGGGGTGTTGTTCTGGCTGGTGCTCACCCGCACCGTGTTCGGCTTCTCGATCCGGGCCACCGGCTTGTCCGAGCCGGCCGCGGTGGCCAGCGGCATCAACGTGAAGCGGATGGTGCTGGCCGCCATGGTGCTCTCCGGTGCGGTGGCCGGCCTGGTCGGCATGCCCGAACTGCTGAACGGTGACGCCGGCTCCTACTCGTTGAACTTCCCGGCCGGCATCGGGTTCACCGGCATCGCGGTGGCCCTGCTCGGCCGCAACAATCCGCTGGGCATGGCCTTCGCCGCTCTGCTCTGGTCGGCGCTGGACTCCAGCTCGAACGCACTGCAGGGCGTGGACATCCCCAAGGAGCTGGTCACGATCATGCAGGGCGTCATCGTGCTGTCCGTGGTCATCGCGTATGAGCTCACGCGTCGCTACCGGCTGGTGCTGGAACAGAAGGACGTGGCGCGAGCGCTTCGGGTGACTGCGTTGCCGGCGCTCACCCGGGCTCAGGAGGTCCGCGATGAGCACTGATCTGGACACCCCGATCGACCGGCCGACGGCGCCGCCGCGTCGGATCCAATTGCCGGGCCTGGTGTGGTGGGGCGTGGCTCTGGCCGGCCTGATGGTGGTGTCGCTGATCCGGATCTGGACCGGCGCCGACAACCTGACCTCGGCGGGCGGTATCGAGTCGGCCATCACCGCCGCCGTGCCCATCGCGTTGGCCGGGCTGTCCGGGGTGTGGTCGGAACGCTCCGGTGTGGTCAACATCGGCATCGAAGGAATGATGGTGCTCGGCACCTTCGGGTGCGGCTGGATCGGCTGGCAGTGGGGCCCGTGGGCGGGCGTCGTCGCCGGAGTTTTCTGCGGCGTGCTCGGCGGCCTGCTGCACGGCCTGGTCACGGTGACTTTTGGCGTGGACCACATCATCTCGGGCGTGGCCATCAACATCGTCGCCCCCGGGCTCACCCTGTTCCTGGCCCGGCTGCTGTTCACCAATGCGCCTGGCGGCGGGCAGAAGCAGTCGCCGCCGGTCAACGACGTCTACCGGATCACCGTCCCGTGGCTGTCAAACTGGCTCGCCACCATCGAGGCCAAGCGGATCTTCGTCGTCTCCGACCTGGCCGGCATTCTCGGCGGGATGACCACCCAGTTGTCGCTGCTCACCGTGCTGGCCGCGGTGCTCATCATCGGCTCGACCATCGTGCTCTGGCGGACCCGATTCGGGCTCCGGTTGCGCTCGGTCGGCGAGGCGCCGTACGCGGCGGAGTCGTTGGGCGTCAACGTGATCCGGTACAAATACGCGGGCGTGGCCATTTCCGGCGGGTTGGCCGGGCTGGCCGGCGCGTTCCTGGTCGTCGGGCTCAAGTTCCAGGACGGCCAGACCGGCGGTCGCGGGTACATCGGGCTGGCCTCGATGATCTTCGGTAACTGGCGTCCGGGGGGCATGGCCCTGGGGGCTTCGCTGTTCGGCTACACCGACGGCGTGCAGCAGTACGACTCGTCCGGGGCGGCCATGCACGGGTTCCTCATCCTGGTCGCGGTGGCGTTGCTGGTGGTGGCGGTACTGCAGTTCCGGCAGGGTCAGCGGGTGGTGGCCGCGGTCGCGGTGGTGCTGGCCGCGCTGGCGACCTGGTGGTACTTCGCCACCGATGTGCTGCCCGACCAGCTGGTCAAGGCCGCGCCGTACGTGATCACGCTGGTGGTCATGGGGCTGGCCTCGCAGAACCTGCGCATGCCCAAGGCCGACGGGCTGATCTACCGGAAGGGCTCGCACTGAACATCGACTGGGAATCGCTGCAAACCCTGGCCGTCACCGCGGCCGGGGCGGCCTACTGCCCCTATTCGGGCCTACAGGTGGGCGTTGCCGCCCTCGTGTCCGGGGAGGACGGGGTGGGGCGCGTGATCACCGGCTGCAACGTCGAGAACGCCTCTTACGGCCTGGGTCTGTGCGCCGAGTGCACCCTGGTCGGCCAGTTGCGGTTGACCGGCGGCGGTCGACTGGTCGCGCTGGCCTGCCGGTCCGGCACCGGCGAGCTGCTCATGCCCTGTGGACGCTGCCGCCAGGTCCTCTACGAGTTCGGCGGCCCCGACCTGCTGGTCGACACTCCGGTCGGCCCCCGCGACATGCGCTGGGTGCTGCCCGAAGCCTTCGGTCCGGAACACCTGCCCGCGTAGCCCCCGCCCCGCTCCCCCTGCCGCGCCCGCCCGTGCCCCCTCTCGTGTTGATCATGGGCCTCGTGATCGAATCGACCGCGTGTCGGCTGCGACACGCCGGACAAATCGCCGCGAACCCCATGATCAACACGGCGGGTTGTCCACACCGGTCGACGTTGTCCACACGGCCGGGATCCGTGGTTGCCGGGCGGCCGAGCGCTGTGAACCGTGGTCGGCATGGATCCGCGGTTACTCGTCCTGGCCGAACGCCAGGGAGGCGCATTCTCGATCACTCAGGCGCGCTCATTTTACGGCCGCAGGGAACTCGAAGAACTGTGCGCCATCGGTGCCGTGCAGCGCGTCGGCCGTACGCACTATGCGCTGGTCAAGCCGGAGCCTCCGAGCCTTTCCGACCGCATTCTGGCGGCTCAGACCCTGGTAGGACGACCGGTGATCGCGTGCCTGAACACGGCAGCCGAACTGCACGGGGTCGGCGTGCGCCAGGATCCCATGCTGCATCTGACCACCGAGAACGCCTGGTCCCAACAGCCGCCCCCGGGGGTGGTGCTGCACCAGCAAATGCTGCGCAGTGAGCCCGTCGAGGTCGCCGGGGTAGGTGTGAGTTGCCCGGCCGACACCGTGATCGACGTGGTCTGCGCCGGGACAGAACTGGACGCCCTGGCCGTGCTCGACCTGGCGTTGAAAATGCTTCCTCGCGAGCAATTGATCGGCGCGGTGGAGCGCGCGAAGTATCGACGAGGACTTTCGGTCGTCCGGAGATGGCTTCCGCACGCCAACGCGTTGGCCGCGTCGCCCATGGAATCGCGGACCCGGTACCGGCTTCTCGACGCGGGCCTGCCGGGACCCGAGCTCCAGGTCGAGGTGTTGGTGCCGACCGGCGGCTGCAGATTTCTCGACCTCGGGTGGCGGCGGCGTCGACTCGGGGTCGACTACGAGGGGGAGGAGTTCCACACCGGAACCGGGGCGATGGCCCGCGACCGCGGGCGGCACAACGAGGTGTCGGATGCCGGGTGGCGGATGTTCTACCCGACTGCCCGCGACATCTATCGCGACCACCGCGGCTTCACCGACATGATCCGTCACGCCCTGGCCGCCTGACCTCGATTCCAGCTCAGCTCGCCTCACCTAGGTGTTGATCATGGGATTCGGGACGACTAGCACGGAGTGTCGTCGGCAACACGCCGTACGCATCGACGCGAAGCCCATGATCAACACGAAAGGGGGCCGGCAGACACGCGGCTGAGCAGCAGCAACAGAGCGCAACCCGTTAGCTCAGGTGGGGGACGAGGGCGCGTGGCAACCCCCCGTCGGGCACACTTGCCGATCATGACTGAGCATCGCGGTGCGCGTGCGGTCGCGGGGAGCCATCGGGGTCCGCTGCTGACCCTGGTCCTGGGGGCGATCGGGGTGGTGTTCGGCGACATCGGCACCAGCCCGCTCTACGCCATGCAGACGGTGTTCGCCATCGACGACCACGCCGTGAAATCCACTCCGGCGGACGTCTACGGGGTCGTGTCGCTGATCTTCTGGTCGGTCACGATCGTGGTGTCGATCAAGTACGTGGTGTTCATCCTGCGCGCCGACAACGACGGCGAGGGCGGCATCATGGCCCTGGCCGCGCTGATCCGGCAGAAGCTGCGACCCGGCAGCCGGCGCGCCGCGCTGGCCATCGTGCTCGGGGTGATCGGCGCGTCGCTGTTCTACGGCGACAGCCTGATCACGCCGGCGATTTCGGTGCTGTCGGCGATCGAAGGAGTCGAGGTCGTCGCGCCGGCCGCGAAGGATTTCGTCCTGCCCATCGGGGTCGTCATCGTGACCGGGTTGTTCCTGGTCCAGCGGCTGGGCACGCACAGCATCGGCCGATTGTTCGGGCCGATCATGGTGCTCTGGTTCACCGTGCTCGGCCTCACCGGCCTCCCGCACATCATCGGCAACCCGGACATCCTGCGGGCGCTGTCACCGACCTACAGCGTCACCTTCGTGACCCGGCATCCGTACACCGCGTTCATCGCCATGGGTGCGGTGGTGCTGGCCATCACCGGCGCCGAGGCCCTGTACGCCGACATGGGCCACTTCGGCCGGCGACCCATCCGGCTCGGCTGGTTCGCGTTCGTGTTCCCGGCGCTGATCCTGAACTACCTGGGGCAGGGCGCGCTCATCCTGCAATCGCCGTCGGCGGTGTCGAATCCGTTTTTCCTGATGGTGCCGGGTTGGTCTCGGGTGCCCATGGTGGTGCTTGCTACCGCGGCCACCGTGATCGCCTCGCAGGCCGTCATCTCCGGCGCGTTCTCAGTGTCCCGGCAGGCGGTGCGGCTCGGTTTCCTGCCTCCGTTGACGGTGCGGCAGACCTCGCGCCAGGAAGGGGGTCAGATTTACCTGCCCGCGGTGAACTGGCTGCTCTACGCCGGGGTGCTGCTGCTGATGGTCACCTTCCAGTCGTCGAATCGGTTGGCCACCGCATACGGGCTGGCCGTCACCGGAACCCTGCTGCTGACCACCACCCTGTTCCTGATCCTGGCCGGCTCCGCCTGGCATTGGCCGAAGTGGCGGCTGGTGGTGATCGGGGTGGTGTTCGGTGGGATCGAGCTGACCTTTTTCGCGGCCAACCTGACCAAGGTGGTGCACGGGGGCTGGTTGCCGCTGCTCGTCGCGGTGGTGGTGGTCACCGCGATGATGACCTGGCAGCGCGGTCGAGTTCTGGTGACCGAACGGCGCCTCCAGGCGGAGGGACCGCTGCAGAACTTCATCGACCTGGTCCGGACCTCGCGCATTCCGCGGGTACCCGGGACCGCGGTGTACCCGCACCCGGGGCGGGAGACGACACCGCTCGCCCTGCGGGCCAACGCGTCGTTCAACAACGTGGTCCATGAGCTCGTCGTCATCGTCTCGATCCAGCGGCAGAACGTGCCGTTCGTACCGCCCGAGGAACGCCTGTCCGTCGACGAACTCGGCCTCATCAACGACGGAATCGTGTACCTGAGCGTCCGCACCGGTTTCTCCGACGAGCAGGACATTCCCCAGTTGCTGCGGTCTGCCGTCGGGATGAGTGACGAGCTGAAGTTCGACCCCGACAGCGCCTACTACGTTCTCTCCCGGTTGAACATCGAACGCGGCCCCGAGCCGGGGATGGCGACCTGGCGCAAACGGATCTTCGTGACCATGAGCCACAACGCGGCCAGCCCGGCGGTGGACTTCCATCTGCCCGCCGACCGGACGGTGATCATGGGATCGACCATCAGCCTCTGACCCGGTCGCTCGTTGGCCGGCCGGGCGGGAATTCTTGACGAAATCCTGACCCCTTCGGTGCACTCCGGGGGAGGCCCGCAGAGTTCTCATGAAGGCATGAGGATGAATATCTGGATAGCGGCCCACCGCGGTTTCTTCGTCATCGGATGCGCGGTGGTGCCGGTGGTGGTGGCGGCCGTGCTGGCCCTGTTCGGGGATGCCCTGGCCCGTCCGGGCGCGGCGCTGGTGCTGGTCCTGGTGGTGGTCGGGGCCGCGTCGGCGGGGATCCGCCCGGGCGCGATCGTGGCCGCACTCACCGCCGCCGGCGGGTTCGACTATTTCCTCACCGCCCCGTACCGCACCCTGCGAATCAGCGACCCCGGCGACATCCAGGTGGCCGTACTGCTCCTGCTGGTCGGCGTGGCGGTATCGGAACTGGCGTTGTGGGGCCGCCGCCAGCAGGCCGGGGCGAGCCGGGAGCAGGGCTACCTGGACGGCGTGCTCGGCACCGCCGCTGCGGTGGCGGCCGGCGGCGCCGACACCGGCGAACTCGTCGGCCTGGTGGCGGCGAACATCAAGAACGTGCTCCAGGTCGACGACTGCCACTTCTCCGCGCAACCCCGTTCCGATCTTCCGCAGCTGGACACCGACGGCACCCTGACCCGGGCCGGCCGCACCGTGGACGTCGGCCGGGTCGGGCTGCCGGTGGACAACCACGTCGCCCTGCCCATCCGCGACCGCGGCGCCGTGCACGGCGCCTTCGTGCTCACCGCGGCCACCCGGGTCGTGCGACCCACCCGAGATCAGCTCCGCATCGCCGCGGCCATGGCCAACCAGGTGGCCGGCCTGCTGGCCGACGACAGCCGCCTGCCGCACCGGGGCCCGATCTCGTAAGCGCCCGCCGCCGGGCCCGATCAAGGAACCGTCAAGATCCGCGGGCCGATGGTCAAGGTGTCGTCAAAGTCCGGGGCCCACGCCATTTTCGGTCCTAGCGTCGGCCTCAGCGCGTCGATCCCGTTTCGAGATTCGACGCGCACAGGGCAGTTCCAACAGGAAGCGAACGGGTTCATGACGGTGGTGGCGGCCGGGGCGGCAGTACTGCTCCTGGTGTATCTGGTGTTCGCCTTGCTGGCGCCGGAGAAATTCTGATGAGCGGGTGGGTGCCGGCGGCGCTGGAGGTCGCCGTCGTCGTGCTCGCGCTGGCCGCGGTGCATGTGCCGCTGGGCAACTACATGGCCCGGATCCTTTCGCCGGGCCCGGATCTGCGGGTGGAGCGGTGGCTGTACCGCGTGCTGCGCATCGACGCCCGGGCCGACCAGCGCTGGAGTGTCTACGCCCTGTCGGTGCTGGCCTTCTCCGTGGTGTCGATCCTGGCGCTCTGGGGGCTGCTGAGCGTGCAGGGACACCTGCCCTTCGGCAACGGCACGCCCGCCATGCCGGCCGCGCAGGGGTGGAACACGGCCGTCAGCTTCGTGACCAACACGAACTGGCAGTCCTACTCGGGTGAGTCGGCGCTGGGTTACACCGTGCAGGCCGTCGGGTTGACCGTGCAGAACTTCCTGTCCGCCGCGGTCGGGATCGCCGTGGCCGGGGCCCTGATCCGGGGCCTGATCCGCATCACCACCGACCGGATCGGCAACTTCTGGGTCGACATGACCCGGCTGACGGTGCGGCTGCTGCTGCCGCTGGCCACCCTGGCCGCCGTGGTGCTGGTGATCTCCGGCGTGGTCCAGAAACTGGCCGATCCGGTGCAGGTGACGACGTTGGCGGGCGGGTCGCAGACGCTGCCCGGCGGGCTGGTGGCCAGCCAGGAAGCAATCAAGCAGCTGGGCACGAACGGGGGCGGGCCGTACAACGCCAACTCGGCCCATCCGTTCGAGAATCCGAATGCCTTCACCAACCTGTTCGAGATCTTCCTGATGCTGGCCATTCCGTTCTCTTTGCCGCGGACGTTCGGACGCCTGGTCGGCAGCATCAAGCAGGGCCTGGCCATCCTGGTGGCCATGGCCACGCTGTGGACCGGCGCCCTGATCAGTACCTTGCTGGTGGAAAACGCGCACCCCGGCGCCGCCCTGCGCGCGGCCGGTGCGGCGATGGAGGGCAAAGAGGTTCGTTTCGGTATTCCGATGTCGGCGCTGTTCGGCGTCTCGACCACGGCCACCTCGACCGGGGCGGTCGATTCGATGCATTCCTCGTACACGGGACTGGGCGGCGGGGTGCTGCTGCTGAACATCACCCTGGGCGAGATCTCGCCGGGCGGAACGGGTTCCGGGCTGTACGGAATGTTGGTCATCGCCGTCATCACGGTGTTCGTGGCCGGACTCATGGTCGGGCGTACGCCCGCTTATCTGGGTAAACAAATCGGCGGGGCCCAGATGAAATGGGCCGCGTCCTATTTGTTGGCCACGCCCACCGTGGTGTTGCTGGGCGTCGGCACCGCCCTACTGATCCCCTCGGCCAAAGCCTCGGTGCTCAATTCCGGACCGCACGCGCTGACCGAGATGATGTACGCCTTCGCCTCCGCCGGGAACAACAACGGCTCGGCCTTTGCCGGGTTGTCGGCCAACACCGATTTCTACAACATCGTGCTCGGGATCGTGATGCTTCTCGGCCGATTGCTGCCCATTGTTCTCGTGCTCGGTCTGGCCGGATCCCTGTCCCGCCAACGCATCCGACCTCCGGACAGCGGAACGCTGGTCACCTATCGGCCGCAGTTCGTTCTCATGCTGGTCGCCGTGGTGCTGTTGGTGGCCGGCCTGACCTACCTGCCGGCCTTGGCGCTCGGCCCGATCGCCGAAGGACTCAGCGCATGAGCACCATCACCCTGACCCCCGCGCCCACCACGCCGACGCCGGACCAGCCCCCGCACCGGATCTCCAGCGGCGCCTTCAATCCCGCCGCGCTGGTGGCCGCACTGCCCGCCGCGATCCGGGCCCTGGACCCGCGGGTGATGTGGCGCAGCCCGGTGATGTTCGTCGTCGAGGTCGGCAGCGTCCTGTGTACGGCCGCCTGCTTCGTGTCCTACAGCGCGTTCGCGCTGATCGTCACGATCTGGCTGTGGCTGACCGTGGTGTTCGCCAACCTGGCCGACGCCGTCGCCGAAGGCCGCGGCAAGGCCCAGGCCGCGTCGCTGCGGGCCGGCCGGGACACCGCCACGGCCCGCAAGCTCGACCCGAACGGCAGTGAGATCGCCACCGCAGCCGGTGATCTGCACGTCGGCGACCGGGTGGTCTGCGAAACCGGTGACGTCATCCCCGGTGACGGCGATGTCGTCGAAGGGGTGGCCAGCGTCGACGAATCGGCCATCACCGGTGAATCCGCCCCGGTGGTCCGGGAGTCCGGCGGGGACCGTTCATCGGTCACCGGCGGCACCCGGGTGCTCTCGGACCGGATTGTGGTCGAGATCCGCACCGAGCCGGGCCAGTCGTTCGTCGACCGGATGATCGCCCTGGTCGAAGGCTCCGTCCGGCAGAAGACGCCCAACGAGATCGCGCTGAACATCCTGCTGGCCTCGCTCACCATCGTGTTCGTGCTGGTCGTGTTGGCGCTGCAGCCGATGGCCGCGTTTGCCGGCTCGACCCAATCGGTGGTGGTGCTCATCGCCCTGCTGGTCTGCCTGATTCCCACCACCATCGGTGCGCTGGTCTCGGCCATCGGCGTCGCCGGCATGGACCGGCTCGTGCAGCGCAACGTGTTGGCCATGAGCGGGCGCGCGGTCGAGGCGGCCGGCGATGTCTCGACGTTGCTGCTGGACAAGACCGGCACCATCACCTACGGCAACCGGCAGGCCAGTCGTTTCGTGGCCGCCCCGGGAGTCGACGACCGGCTGCTGGCGCAGGCCGCCCTGCTGTCCAGCCTGGCCGACGAGACCCCGGAGGGACGCTCGATTGTCGAACTCGCGGGCGCCGCTGACGAGGTCGACGCCCAGACGCTGCGTCGGTCGGCCACCGCCGGTGAGGTGATCGAGTTCTCGGCCCGGACTCGGATGAGCGGCATCGACCTGGCCGGCCGGATCATCCGCAAGGGCGCCGCCGCCTCCGTCAGCGCCTGGGTCGCCGAGCGCGGCGGGACGACTCCCGCCGAGGTGCTGACCGTGGTCGATGAGATCTCTGCCGATGGCGGCACGCCGCTGCTGGTGGCGCAGCAGCTGGACGGCTCCACGCGGGTGCTCGGCGTGATCGCGCTGTCCGACATCGTCAAGCCGAACATCGCGGCCCGCTTCGCCGACCTGCGGGCCATGGGCATCCGGACCGTCATGATCACCGGTGACGCCACCGCGACCGCCCGCTCGATCGCGGCCGAGGCCGGGGTCGACGACTTCCTGGCCGAGGCGACCCCGGAGGACAAGCTCGCCTACATCCGGGCCGAACAGCAGGGCGGCCGGATCGTGGCCATGACCGGGGACGGCACCAACGACGCCCCGGCCCTGGCCCAGGCCGACGTGGGCGTGGCCATGAACTCGGGCACAGCCGCCGCCAAGGAGGCCGGCAACATGGTCGATTTGGATTCCTCGCCCACCAAGCTGATCGACATCGTGGAGATCGGCAAACAATTGCTGATCACCCGGGGCGCGCTGACCACATTTTCCATTGCCAACGATGTGGCCAAATATTTCGCCATTCTGCCGGCCATGTTCCAGGTCCTCTACCCGGGGCTGGGCGCGCTGAACATCATGAAACTGCATTCACCGGCGTCGGCAGTGGTATCCGCGGTGGTGTTCAACGCCCTGGTCATCGTGGCGCTGATCCCCTTGGCCATCAGGGGTGTGCAGTACCGGCCGTCGTCCGCGGCGGCCCTGTTGAACCGCAACCTGGCCATTTACGGCCTGGGCGGACTGATCGTTCCCTTTGTCGGCATCAAACTGATCGACCTCGTCGTCGGTCTCATTCCTGGATTGAGGTAGGAAGGCGATGACCGCTTCCGCGTTCGTGAAAACGACCGACGTCGAACCCGATCTAGGCCCTGAGAACAGGGCCTCGGGGCGCATCCTGGCGCTGATCTGGGCCCGGCAGGCCTGGGTGGCGCTCAAGTTCCTGGTCGTCATGACGGTCCTGACCGGGGTGGTGTACCCGCTGCTGGTGCTGGGGATCGGCACCCTGGTCGCCGGCCACCAGGCCGACGGCACCCTGATGCGGGACCGCAGCGGCGCCGTCGTCGGGTCCGCTCTGATCGGTCAGCAGTTCTCCGGTGATCAGTGGTTCCTGCCGCGACCCTCCGCGGCCGGCCAGGGCTACGACGCCATGTCCTCCGGCGGCTCCAACCTGGCCGCGGACAGCCCGAAGCTGGCAGACGCGGTGAATCAGGCCCGGAACGCCATCGCCCGGTCCGACGGCGTCCGGCCCGACCAGGTACCCGCCGACGCGGTGACCGCCTCCGGATCCGGCCTGGACCCGAACATCTCCCCGGCCTACGCCCAGATCCAGATCAATCGGGTGGCCGGCGCCCGGCACCTGCCGGTGGCGACGGTATCGGCGCTGGTCGCTGCGCACACGGAACTACCCTGGCTGGGCTTCCTCGGGCAGGCCCGGGTGAACGTGCTCGAACTCAACCTGGCCTTGTCGGCACTGAGCTGAGCAACTGAACTGAGCAACTGAACTGAGCATCCTTGAAGAGAGGGGACGGCGTGGCGCGCGGCCGGCTGCGGGTCTACCTCGGAGCGGCCCCCGGGGTGGGCAAGACCGTGGCCATGCTCTCCGAGGGCCGGCGCCGCGCCGACCGGGGCACCAGCGTGGTCGTCGGCGTGGTCGAGGACCACGGCCGCGCCTTCACCCGGGAGGCCATCGAGGGATTGCCCGTGGTGCCCCGGCACCAGGTGGTGCACCGCGGTGTGCTGCTGACCGAGATGGACACGGCCGCCATCCTGGCGCTGTCCCCGCAGGTGGTTCTGGTCGACGAACTCGCCCACACCAACGCACCCGGCTCGGAGCGCCACAAGCGCTGGCAGGACGTCGACGTCCTGCTCGAGGCGGGGATCGACGTGATCACCACCGTCAACGTGCAGCACCTGGAGTCGCTCAACGACGCGGTCGCCGCGATCACCGGCATCACCCAGCAGGAGACGGTGCCCGACGAGGTGGTCCGGGCCGCCGACGCGATCGAGCTGGTCGACATGAGCCCGCAAGCGCTGCGCCGCCGCCTCGCCCACGGTCACGTCTACCCGGCCGAGCGCATCGACGCCGCCCTGGGCAACTACTTCCGCGAGGGCAATCTGACCGCGCTGCGCGAACTGGCCCTGCTCTGGGTGGCCGACCGCGTCGAGGAGGGCTTGACCCGCTACCGCAGCCAGCACGGGATCGCCGCGACCTGGCCGTCCCGGGAACGGATCGTGGTGGCCCTGCCGGGCGGGCCGTCCGGCGAACACCTGCTGCGCCGGGGCGCCCGCATCGCCGGGCGGCAGGCCGGCCGCACCCTGGCCGCCGTGCATGTGGTCCGCTCCGACGGGACCGCCGGCGCCGACCCCGCCGTGCTGGAACAGCAGCGTCAACTGGCCGAAAAGCTCGGCGGCGAGCTGCACCTGGTGGTCGGCGACGATCCCGTCCGGTCGGTGCTGCAGTACGCCCGGAGCATCAACGCCACTCAGATCGTGGTCGGCGCGTCCACCCACAGCCGGCTGCGGCACCTGCTGCGGCCCAGCGCCGTCTCCGCAATCGTCGGGGAATCCGGCGACATCGACGTCCACGTCGTCACCCACCCGGCCGGGGCCGCCGGCCGCCGGCCGGCCCGGGACACCACCGCCGCGGCCATGCGCGCGGTCGGCGCCGTGCGGGCGCGACCGCCGCTGGCCTACCTCGCCGCCGTCGCCGTACCCGGCGCACTGTCCGCGCTGCTGCTGCCGCTGCGCTCCGGCCTGGACCTGTCCACCGTGCTGCTCGTGCTGCTGCTCGGCGTGCTCGGCAATGCGCTTCTCGGCGGCGTCGTCCCGGCGGCGCTGGCCGCGCTCATCGCCGGGCTGCTGGCCAACCTGCTGTTCTCCCCGCCGTACGGTTCGCTGGCCATCACCTCCGGGCCGCAGCTGTTCTCCATCGCCGCGTTCGTCGCCGTCGGCGTCATCGTTGCCTCGATCGTGGATCGCGGCGCCGCCCGGGCCCGGGAAGCCGCCCGGGGTCGCGCCGACGCCCAGCTGATCGCTTCGCTGGTCACTGAGCAGCATGACGCCGCCGACCCGCTGACTGCTGTTCTGGACGCGGCTCGGGTGGGCTTCGGGATGACCGCCGCGGTGCTCTGGCGCGTCCCTGACCCCGACGCCGGACCGACCGGCGGCTACCAGCTCATCGAACGGTCCGGCGCGGACATCTCCGTCATCGACCGCCGTGGTCCGGTCGGCGCCGACGTCGTCCACGCCGCCGACAGCCGGCACGTCCTGGCCCTGTACGGCCACCCGGTCAGCGACGCCGACCACCGCCTGGTCGAAGTGGCGGCCACCCAGGTCGCCGCCGCCCACGAACGTCGCCGACTGACCGGCCAGGCCGCCCGCACCGAACACCTGGAGCAGGCGGACGCGGTTCGCACCGCGATCCTGGCCGCGCTCTCCCACGACCTGCGCAATCCGCTCGCCACCATCAAGACCGCGGTGTCGAGTCTGCGCGACACCCACATCACCCTGTCGCAGGACGACCGGAGCGAGCTGCTCGCGGCGACCGACCATGCCGCGGGCCGACTGGACGACCTGTTGGCCAACCTGCTGGATCTGTCCCGGCTGCAGACCGGCACCGTCCGCCCGGTTCGCCGTCCGGCCTCGGTGGACGAGATCGTGCTGCGCGCTCTCATCGAGGTCGGGATCGGGCAGGTGGACGACGACATACCCGACAACCTCCCGCTGGTCGACACCGATGCCGGGCTGCTCGAGCGGGTCCTGGCCAACATCGTCGCCAACGCCTGCCGGTACTCGCCGCCCGAACGCAAGGTCCGGGTCGACGCCGCCTACCTGCCCACGCAGGATCGCGCGCACGTGCAGATCCGGGTCATCGACCACGGCACCGGCGTGGCCGACCAGGACAAGCCGGCCATGTTCGCGCCGTTCCAGCGGCTCGGCGACGTGCCCGCCGGGTCGGGCCTGGGTCTCGGCCTGGCCGTCGCCCGCGGCCTGGCCGAAGCCGTCGACGTCGAGATCACCACCGAGGACACCCCCGGTGGTGGACTGACCATGACCCTGTCCGTACCGCTGGCCGGCACATCGCTGCGCGGACAGACAGAAGGGGTGCCCGCGCCGTGAACCGAGTCCTGGTCGTCGACGACGACATCGCCCTGGCCCGGGCCCTCACCGTCATCCTGCGGGCCCACGGGCTCGAGGTCACCGCCTGCCACGACGGCCGCGCCGCGCTGAGCGCCATCACCGGCGCCCGCTTCGACGTGATCGTCCTGGACCTGGGTCTGCCCGACATCGACGGGATGGAGGTCCTGACCGGGATCCGGGGCTGGAGTCAGGTCCCGGTCGTGGTCCTGTCGGCCCGCTCCGACTCGGCCGAGAAGGTCGCCGCCCTGAATGCGGGCGCCGACGACTACGTGACCAAGCCCTTCGGCATGGACGAACTCCTGGCCCGCATCCGCGCCGCGATCCGGCGCGGGCAACACACCGATGATCCCGTCGAGCCCCGGGTCAGCACCGACCACTTCACCGTCGACCTGAGCGCCCATCAGGTCATCGACGCCGCCGGCACCCCCATCCGGCTCACCCCGACCGAATGGAACATCCTCGACGTCCTGGTCCGCAATGCCGGAAAGATGGTGCCCAACAAGCAGCTGCTCACCGAGGTCTGGGGACCGGTGTACGAACAGGAGACGCATTACCTGCGCGTCTACCTGGCTCAGCTGCGCCGTAAACTCGAGCCCAACCCGGCCCAACCCCGCTACCTGCTCACCGAGCCGGGCATGGGGTACCGCTTCACCAGCTGACCCCCGGGCACCGCCGAGCCGGTTGAGGCAGGCTCGCAGCGGGTATCTGCATCGCAGGAGAACGTCCGGCGTGAACAAGCACGCCGGCGGTTGTTCGCGGGGTCCGACCATCGGACTCGCATCGTCGTGGGTGACACCCGGCGGATCTAGCCAGAAGGCTTCCCGACATGAGTGCTCCCGTACTGACCAGACCGAGCCGCGCGAAGGTGGCCCGGAACGGACCGGCGGTGAGCGACTACGCCGAGATCCTGAGTCTGGTCCGGGAGCAGGGCCTGCTGGGTCGGCGGCTCGGGTACTACGCCGTGAAGATCGGGTTGGCCCTGGCCGCCCTGATCGCGGTGTGTGCGGGTGCCGTCGTCATCGGCGACAGCTGGCTGCAGCTCGCCGTGGCCGCGGTGCTGGCGCTGGTCGTCACCCAGATCGTCTTCATCAGCCATGAGGCGGCGCACCGGCAGATATTCCAGTCGAACAAGGCGAACGAGAGGCTGGCCCTGGGCCTGGGTGTCGGAATCGGCGGCGTCAGCCTTTCGTGGTGGCACCAGAAGCACAACCGACACCATGCGGCGCCGAATCAAATCGGCAAGGACCCGGACATCGACGCGTCCGTGGTGCATTTCTTCGCTCCGGAACAACTGCCATTCACCTCGCGAATCGGACGGGTGCTGCACCGCAGGCAGGGCTGGTGGTTCTTTCCGCTGCTGGTGGTCGAAGCGCTCAACCTGCACGTGCAGAGCGCCCAGTGGCAGTTCGGCCGGTCGGCGGGAAAGCGCCGGAGGCTTGAGACCCTGATGTTGGCGGCTCGTCTCGGGCTGTATCCGGCGCTGCTGTTCGTGCTGCTGCCGCCGGGCAAGGCGGCGGCCTTCCTGGGTGTGCAGCTGGCGGTGACCGGGCTGTACCTGGGAATGGCCTTCAGCGCCAGCCACATCGGCATGCCGACGTTGCCCCATGACCTACGCCTTGATTTCTTCCGTCGTCAGGTGCTGACGTCCCGCAACGTCTCCGGCGGCCGGGTGGCGAGTTTCGCCATGGGCGGGCTCAACTACCAGATCGAGCATCACCTGTTCCCGAACATGCCCGGAGCGAATTTGCAGCGGGCCCGCCACCTGGTGCGCAGCTTCTGCGCCGACCGCGACGTCGACTATCACGAGATTCCGATCCACCGGGCCTGGGGGTTGGTCATCCGGCATCTGAATGCCGTCGGGCTCCGGGCCCCGATGTTCGCCTGCCCGCTCGCCGCCTCGTTGCGCACCGTCTAGGGCTGCGCAGGGGTTTGATCCTCTCGGTTCATGCGTTCGGAGATCGTCCAGAGCCGGTCGGCGGCCTCGGGGTCCAGTGCGTAGCGGGCTACTCCGGCGGCATCGATGCCCGCGGCTTCGGGATGGTCGGGGTCGGCTTCTTGACAGTTCTCGAAATATCGGCCGCTGACGCCGTCCAGCAGGGCGGAAGTGGCGACGAAGACACTGGTCGCTGCACCTTGGGGGACGGTCTTGTAGGTGTAGCGACCCGAGGTGCGCAGTTGCTCCAGTACAGCAGGATCGTAGAAGCGGGCCAGGTTCGAGTCGGCGATCGCGCCGGGGTGCAGGGCGTTGACCTCGATCCCGTCGCCGGCCCATCGTCGCCCGGCGGCCACGGCGAACAGCACGTTGGCGGTCTTGGACTGGGCGTAGGCCAGGGCGGGGTCGTAGGCGCGATGCTGGAAATCGATGTCGTCGAATATCACCGGCGAGTTCAGGTGGGCTCGCGAACTCACTACGACGACCCGAGCGCCGTGGGCGGCGCGCAGGGCCGGCAGCAATCCCGTCGCCAGTCTGAAATGGCCCAGATGGTTGGTGGCGAATTGCACCTCATGCCCCTCCGGGCTCAGTCGCAGCTCTGGGATGGCCATCACGCCGGCGTTGTGCACCAGGATGTGCACGGGCCCCGCCAGCCCGTCGACGAGAGCGTCGATACTGGCCCGGTCGAGTAGATCCAGCCTGATCACCGAGACCTGGGGATGGTCGCCGGTCGATCGGATGTCCGTGGCGACCCGCTCGGCCGCCGCTACGTCCCGCGCCGCGAGGAACGTTTCGGCACCTGCGTGAGCGAGCGCGCGGGCGGTTTCGACACCGATGCCGCTGGCCGCGCCGGTCACCAAGGCACGACGACCGCGCAAGTCGACTCCGAGGCTCACCTGGGCGGCCGTCGAGGTGAAGCCGAATGGTGAAGTCACTCTGGGGGTCACAGCACGAACTCCTCGGGGCGTGGGGGTGTCGGACTCAGGCCGAGCTCAGAGGGCGGCGGGCCAGGACATACAGGCGCTGGGTGGCGATTTCCACCCCGTCGTAGGGCCCGCGCAGGTACCACTCCACCTCGGTCAGTCCGGCGGCGCCGACCGCAGCCAGCACCTGGCCGGAGTCGTGGAAAACAAAGTCCAGGTCCACCTGGGCACCGAAGAATTCGGTGACGTGCTGCACCTCGGGGCCGCAGTGCAGGGCCAGGACGAGCACCCCACCCGGAACGAGCACCCGGGTCAGCGCGGCCAGGGCATCGGGCAGTTCGCTCGCAGCCAGGTGCACCAGCGCGTACCAGGCGGTGATGGCCGACCAGCCGCCGGCCGTCCGCGGCCGGAGCAACCGGGTCAGGTCGCCGACCTCGAAGGTCAGGTCCGGGAAGCGAGCCGAGGCCTGACTGATCATGCCGGGGGACAGGTCGAATCCGGTCACGTCGGCGCCCGCCTCGGCCAGGAAGGCGGTGACCTGACCGGGACCGCAACCCACGTCGGCGACGGCGCCGAGCCCGGCCAGCTCGGCCACCCGGGCCAGCAGCCACCGGTCGAACGGCTTGTGGGCCAACTCGTCGATCAGCTCGTCGGCGTAGCCGGCCGCGGCAGCGTCGTACCCGGCCACCACCCGGGCGTCCCGGGCCTGGGCGCCGTCGGCCAGCACCAGGTCGAGGTCAACAGTGGGGGCGTCGACCGCGGCTGCGGGCAGCGGAGTCAGCAGATGCGCCCAACGGGTGTCGTGCTGGCCGGGCTGACGTGGCAACTCGGCCACCAGGCCGCGTCCGGCCAGGTCGGCCAGCTGGGTCTCGACCTCCGCGCGGTCGGCAAAGGTGTGCAGCCGTTCGGCCCGGCTCCGGAGCTCGCCGGGCGCCTGCGGCCCGCGCAGCAGCAGCACCGTCAGTACCGCGACGCCGGCGTCGTCCACGGCCAACTGTTCGGTCAGCCGCTCGTGGTAGCGCAACACCCGCGACCCGCCGCCGGTCCACACGGCGCGCAGCAGCTGTCGATCCTTGAGTCCGGCGACGACCTGCAGCAGGGTGCGATCGTCGTAGTCGGTGACCGGCTCCCGGCTGGTCGTCTGGTTGCAGGCCGTGCGCAACGCGTTCAAGCTCAGCGGATAACTGGCCGGCACCGTGCGATGTTTCTCCATCAGGCTGCCCAGGACCCGGCACTCCGCCTCGTTGAGCTGGATGGCCTCGTCCACGGCACCGACCCTAGCCGCGTCGGCGCAGCCGCAACTCGGACAGGCCGCGAATGACGAAATAGGGTTGGTAGGTCGGCATCTGCGCCAGTTCCAGGTCGAGTGTGCGCAGCCGGTCCAGGGCCACCGACAGTTCCAACCGGGCCAGCGGGGCGCCGATGCAGAAGTGCAGGCCCCCGCCGAAACCGATGTGGGTCGATTCACCGCGTCCAACGTCGAATGCGGCCGCATCGGGAAAACGGTCGTCGTCCCGATTGGCCGAACCGAACATCATGCCAATTCGTTCCCCTCGCCCGAACTGCTGCCCGGCCAGCTCGAGACCATCACGCAGCACCCACCGTTCGAAGAGTTGCAGCGGAGCGTCCCAGCGGAGCAATTCCTCCACCGCCACGGCCGCGGGCACGTCTTCGGCCCGCAGCCGCTGCCACTGGTCCGGATGCAGCATCAGTGCCCGCAGCCCGTTGCCCATCGTGTTCACCGTGGCCTCGTGCCCGGCATTGAGCAGAACGATGACCGTGCCGATGATCTCGTCCTCGGTCAGGGTGTCGCCGGCGTCGGAGACGGTGACCAGCTCGGTGATCAGGTCATCGGCCGGGCGAGCGCGCCGGTCGGCGATCACCTCGCGCACGTAGTCGATGAAATCACCGGCCGCGGTGTCGGCGGCGCGCTTCTCGGTCTCCGGCGTGGCGAATTCATACATCTTCACAATGGCGTGCGACCAGTCCAACAATTGCTGCGCATTGTCCTGGGGAATACCCAGCAGTGTGCAGATGACCGCGATGGAATAGGGCTGCGCGAAGTCGGTGAGTAGGTCGAATTCCTGGTCCAGCGTGTCCAACTGCCGCTGAGCCAGGTCCTCGATCCGGGGCGCCAGGGCGGCCACCGAGCGGGCGGTGAACACCTTGGTGACCAGTCGACGCAGCCGGGTGTGATCGGGCGGTTCCAGGTTCAGCAGCGACCAGCGCTCGGAGGCCTCGAATCTCGGGTAGGGCCCGGGGGGCGCCGCATCCATCGGCGCCCGGCCCAGGCTCCGGTCCCGCAACGCGGCGTGCACGTCGGCGAACCGGGTCAGCAACGTGACACCGCGGGCCGGGTAGTCGAACGCCGGACCGACTTCACGCATCCGGGCGAAGACGGGATACGGGTCGGCCAGGAACTCCGGATCGGCGGGTGCGAAACCGGCGTCGGCCGCCGCGGGCAGGTCGGCGTCGGGCATCAGGCCAGCCTAGGGACGGGTGCTCACCCAGCCCAGTGCGGGCGCCACGAACGTCGCGAAGGACTCGACCAGGTGCAGGTTGAATGCGACGCCGAGCTGGCTCGGGATGGTGAGCATCAACGTGTCGGCACCGGCGATGGCGGCGTCGGCGAGCAACTGCTCGACCAGTACGTCCGGCTCGGCCGCGTAGGTCTTGCCGAAGGTCGAGCGCATCCCGTCGATCACGCCGATCTGATCACCTTCCTGCCGGCCGCCGAAGTACCGCGCCTCTTCGGCGGTCGTGATGGGAAAGATGCTGCGGCTGACCGACACCCGGGGTTCGCCGGAGTGCCCGGCCGCGGTCCACGCGGCTCGGAAGGCCGCGATCTGCTCCGCCTGCAGGTCGCCGAAGTTCGCGCCGGTGGCCTCGGTGAGCAGAGTCGAGGACATCAGATTGACCCCGGTCCGTCCGGCCCACTCGGCGGTCTCCCGACTCCCCGCCCCCCACCAGATCCGCGAGCGCAGGCCGGGGGAGTGCGGCTCGATCCGCTGCCGGCCGGTGCCGCCGCCGAACGGGCTGGACGGATCGCGGTCGGCCAGTCCTTCGCCGGCCACGGCGCGCAAGAAGGTGGCGAAGTGGTCGCGGCCCAGATCGGCGCCGCGCGGGTCGGCGGACCCGGTGTACCCGAACGCCTCGTAGCCCCGGACCACCGTCTCCGGTGACCCCCGACTCACGCCCAGGGCCAGCCGGCCGTCGCTGATCAGGTCGACCGCGGCGGCCTCCTCGGCCAGATAGAGCGGGTTCTCATAGCGCATGTCGATGACCCCGGTGCCCACCTCGATCCGCTCGGTGCGTGCCGCGATGGCCGCCAACAGCGGCATCGGCGCCGCCTGCTGCCGGGCGAAGTGGTGCACCCGGAACGAGACGCCGTTCACCCCGAGCTCGTCCATGCCCTGGGCCAGGTCGATGGCTTGCAGCATCGAGTCCTGGGCGGACAGCGAGTGGCCGCCGCCGAGTGGGCCGTAGTGTCCGAACGACAGGGTTCCGAAGGTCTTCACGATGACAAGTCAACTACTTTTCTGGATCGGGCATTCCCGTGCATCACTGTGAAAGGACACCGTGACACCCACCGCCGTCGACGTGATCATCGCCAAACGGGATGGCCGTCCACTCACCGATGAGCAGATCGACTGGGTGGTCGCCGCTTACACCCGGGGCGAGGTGGCCGAGGAGCAGATGTCGGCGCTGACCATGGCCATCCTGCTCAACGGGATGAGCCAGACCGAGATCGCCCGGTGGACAGCCGCGATGATCGACTCGGGTATCCGGCTCGACCTGTCGGGGGTGGGCCGGCCGACAGTCGACAAGCATTCCACCGGCGGGGTCGGGGACAAGATCTCGCTGCCTCTGGTGCCGTTGGTCGCGGCGTGCGGCGCTGCCGTCCCCCAGTTGTCCGGGCGCGGGCTGGGGCACACCGGCGGCACGCTCGACAAGATGGAGTCGATCGCGGGTTGGCGGGCGCAATTGTCCCCGACCCAGATGACCGCCCAGCTGACCGATCTGGGCGCCGTGATCTGCGCCGCCTCGCAGGATTTGGCCCCCGCCGACCGCAAGCTGTACGCGCTGCGCGACGTCACCGGCACGGTCGAGTCGATCCCGATGATCGCCGCCTCGATCATGAGCAAGAAGATCGCCGAGGGCACCGACGCGCTCGTGCTCGACGTCAAGGTCGGGTCGGGGGCGTTCATGAAGACCCGGGAGCGGGCCGCCGAACTGGCCCGGACCATGGTCGACATCGGGGCGGCCCATGGGG
Organism: Nakamurella sp.; assembly: GCA_965277905.1. Classification (GTDB taxonomy): domain Bacteria; phylum Actinomycetota; class Actinomycetes; order Mycobacteriales; family Nakamurellaceae; genus Nakamurella. The sequence goes on along the minus strand of CBDIDW010000006.1, from coordinate 674,930 downwards.
TGCGGACCTCGGCGCTGCTCACCGACATGTCCGTACCGCTCGGGGTGGCGGTCGGGAATGCGGTCGAGGTGGCCGAATCGCTCGAGGTGCTGGCCGGTGGCGGGCCGGGCGACGTCGTCGAGCTGACCCTGGCCCTGGCCCGCGAGATGGTGGAGCTGGCCGGTTTGGATGCGGATCCGGCGCGGGTGCTGGCCTCGGGCCGGGCGATGGACTGTTGGCGGGCCATGGTGGCGGCCCAGGGTGGCGACCCGGACTTGCCGCTGCCGAGGCCGGCCGAGATTTACACCGTCCGAGCCCCCGACGACGGCCTGGTCACCTTTGTGGACGCGCTGCCGGTCGGCCTGGCGGCCTGGCGACTCGGCGCCGGCCGGGCCCGCAAGGAAGACCCGGTGCAGGCCGCCGCCGGGCTGCTGTGTCTGGTCAAGCCGGGCGACCGGGTGCGGGCCGGGCAGAGCATGTTCGAGTTGCACACCGAGACTCCGGAGCGTTTTGAAGCCGCCGTGGCCGAGCTCGACGGGGCGGTGACCTACGGGGCCGGACCGGTGGCGGCCCGCGAAGTGGTGCTCGGGGTCGTGCGCTAGCGCGTGGAGGTACGCAGATAGGTGCGCACGGCCAGCGGCACGAAGACGGCGAGCAGGACGATCACCCAGGCGAACGTGTAGATGGCCGGATGTTGCAGCGGCCAGACGTCCGGTGCGGGAAGCAGCGGTGAGACGTTGCCGAAGAGTTGCCGCGCGGCCTGGGTGGCCGAGGAGACCGGATTCCAGTCGGCGAACACCCTGAGCACGGTGGGGAAGTTGTTGGTGGGCACGAAGGTGTTGGCCACGAAGGTGAGCGGGAAGATCACGATGAAGGTGGCGTTGTTGAACACCTCGGGCGTACGGACCAGCATCCCGATCACCGCCATCACCCAGGACAGCGCGAAGGCGAGGAGCAGGAGCAGAAGATAGCCGGCGACCGCGTCCAAGAAGGAGGAATGGATGCGCCAGCCCACGATCAGACCGGTCACCGACATCACGGTCGTCGAGACCAGGTTGATTCCGATGTCCGCGGTGGTCCGCCCGACCAGGACGGCCGACCTGGCCATCGGCAGCGACCGGAACCGATCGATCAGGCCCTTCTGCAGGTCATCGGCCAGACTCGCGCCGGTGAAGGTGGACCCGAAGATGATGGTCTGGGTGAAGATCCCGGGCAGCAGATATTCGGCGTAGCTGATGCCCGGCGTGGTGATGGCGCTGCCGAACACGTACCGGAACAGCAGCACGAACATGATGGGCGACAGGGTCGCGAAGACCAGGACGTCGGGAACGCGGCGGATCTTGATCAGGTTCCGGCGCAGGACGACGAGGCTGTCGGCGGCGCCCTGGGCGATCGTGGTCACTTCTTCGCTCCCTTCGCGGGCTTCGCGGGCTTGACGGCCTTCGCGGCGGCCGCGTCCTGCGCGGCATGGCCGGTCAGGGTGAGGAACACGTCGTCCAGGTCGGGCCGGCGCAGACCGACGTCGACCAGGTCGACTCCGGCCGTCTCGAGCAGGGCCAGCGCGTGGGTGAGGACTTCCACGCCGCCGCTGATCGGGACGGTGGCCTGCCGGGTCTGCTCGTCCAGCCGGGGCGGTTCCACCGCGAGCGGTTGCAGGGTCTGGGCCAGCACCGGGAGCTGGGCGACGTCGGCCACGGTGAACTCCAGGCGATGGCCGCCCACCTGGTCCTTCAGCGCGTCACCGGTACCCCGGGCGATGACCTGGCCGTGGTCGATGACGACCATGTCGTCGGCCAGCCGGTCGGCCTCCTCCAGGTACTGGGTGGTGAGCAAGATGGTGGTGCCGTCGGAGACCAGGTCGGCGATGAAGTCCCACATGCCCTGCCGGCTGCGCGGGTCGAGCCCGGTGGTCGGTTCGTCCAGGAACAGGACCTGGGGCCGGGCAATGAGCGAAGCGGCGATGTCCAGCCGTCGGCGCATGCCTCCCGAGTAGGTCTTGGCCGGTCGATCCGCCGCGTCGGCCAGGTCGAACCGTTCAAGCAGTTCGACCGCCCGGCGCAGCGACTCGGCCCGCGGCAGGTGGTACAGCTGCGCCACCATCTGGAGGTTCTCGGTGCCGGTCAGGTATTCATCGACCGCCGCGTACTGGCCGGTCAGACCGATGGACGCGCGGACCTTGTCGGGTTGGCCGACCACATCGAAGCCGGCCACGGACGCAGTTCCGGCGTCCGCCCGCAGCAGGGTGGCCAGAATGCGTACCACCGTGGTCTTGCCCGCGCCGTTCGGTCCGAGTAGGCCGAGCACGGTGCCCTCGGCCACCGAGAAGCTCACGCCGGCCAGCGCTGTGGTGCTCCCGAAGCGCTTGACCAGGTTCTCGACCGCAACCATCTCCGCCATGGGCGGTCGGTATCCCGGGACACCGACACCAACCCTTCTTGTAGGTTCGCCAGATGCCCGCCCCGCTCGAGAAGGACACCATCCGCAGCGCGCCCAAGGTCCTGCTGCACGATCACCTGGACGGAGGGTTGCGGCCGGCCACCCTGATCGAGCTGGCCGAGTCCACCGGCTACGCCGGACTGCCGGCCACCGAGCCGGTCGCGCTGGCCCGCTGGTTCTCCGAGTCGGCCTACTCGGGCTCGCTGGAGCGCTACCTGGAGACGTTCACCCACACCCTGGCTGTCATGCAGGATCGGGAGTCGTTGATCCGGGTGGCCTCGGAATGTGCCCAGGACCTGGCCGACGACGGCGTGGTCTACGCCGAGGTCCGGTTCGCTCCGGAACTACATGTGCAACAGGGGCTCTCGCTGGACGAGGTGGTCCAGGCGGTGCTGGACGGATTCGCGGCGGGTACGCGTGCGGCCGCGGCCCGGGGCCGGCAGATCCGGGTACGGGCGCTACTCACCGCCATGCGCCATGCCGCTCGGTCGCGGGAGATCGCCGAGTTGGCCGTGGCTTTCCGCGATCGCGAGGTGGCTGGATTCGACATTGCCGGGGCGGAGGCCGGTTTCCCGCCGACCCGACACCTGGACGCGTTCGAGTACATGCGCCGGGAGAACGCGCATTTCACCATCCACGCCGGTGAAGCCTTTGGGCTTCCGTCGATCTGGGAGGCCATCCAGTGGTGTGGGGCCGACCGGCTCGGCCACGGCGTCCGCATTGTCGACGACATCACCCTGGCCGCCGACGGTTCCGCCCGGCTGGGGCGGTTGGCGGAGTATGTGCGGGACAAGCGGATCCCGCTGGAGATGGCCCCGACCTCGAATGTGCAAACCGGCGCGGCCGCGTCGATCGCCGCGCATCCCATCGGCCTGCTCACCCAGCTGCGTTTCCGGGTCACCGTCAACACCGACAACCGATTGATGAGCGGGTGCAGTATGACCAGCGAGATGACCGCGCTGGCCGAAGCTTTCGGCTACGGCTGGGCCGACCTGCAGTGGTTCACGGTGAACGCCATGAAGTCCGCCTTCCTACCCTTCGACCAGCGGTTGACGTTGATCGAGGACGTGATCAAACCTGGCTACGCCGCGCTGATGGCCTGATCGACGAGTACGACCGCGGTGGCGTACACGGTGCGGGCCCCGGCCTCCCGATCCTCGTCGAGCCGAGCCGACTGGGCCGCGCCGTCGTAGAGGAAGTGCAGCTGCAGCGCCAGACTTGCCGGATCGACGACTCCGGTGGCCGTGCTCAACTCGGTCAACCGGGCCCGCAGCCGGGCCCGGTACAGGTCCACCTGCTCCCGGGTGAGGCTGTCGGGTTTGGCCTCCGAGGCCGCCGCCGCGAAGGGGCAGCCGTGATAGCTCGCCCGCCGGATCGACGCCGCCTGGGTCTCGAACACCGCGAGCAGCCGATCCCGTGGGGTGTCGTACCCGGCCACCCGGTCATCGATCCGTCCGAAGACGGACTCGCCGCGTTCGGCCAGATACGCCCCGACCAGCTCGTCCTTGCTCCGGAACGAGTGGTACAGCGACGCCTTGGCCACTCCGGCCCGTTCGATCACCCGGTCGATCCCGACCGACTGCACGCCCTCGGCGTAGAAGAGTTCGGCGGCGGCATCGAGCAGCCGCCGACGGGCCGAGGGCTTCGTGCTGGTCATGGCGTCCATGTTCCCTCTCTCAGACGGTGGGCTGGGGGTTCGGCGCGGGCCGCCGGCCGCGGAGCAGACCGACCAAGGCCAGGGCGGCGAGCACGATCACGAACACTCCGTACTCGCGGGCGGTGACGATCACACCGCCGCCGTGCACCACCAGGAAGCCGGCCACCACCGCCGGAAGCCCGAGACCGAGGTAAGAGACCACGTAGAGCACGGACAGCACCGACGCGCGATGGTGCGGCTCGACCCGGGTCACCACGGTCCGGATCGCGCCCTGGAACCCGGCGCCGAACCCGACCCCGGCCACCACGGTGGCGAGGAAGAACACCGTCAGCCAGGCCAGGGCCACTGCGACCAGCGTCGCGGCCACGCCGACCATCAGCATGACCGCACCCAGCACGGCCAACCGCTGCGGGGAGAGGTTCCTGGCCGCCAGCACGGTGACGGCGGCCGAGCCGGCCAGGACGAACAGCCCGAGGCTGCCCAGGATGGTCGACGTCGACCCGGACATCCCGCGGACCAGGGCCGGGCCGAGCGAACCGTAGAGACCAGCCAGCGCCCAGACCGCGAACAGGATCGGTGCGGCCGCCCAGACCGCGCCCCGCACGTGCGTGGGCACGCCGACGGTCGGGCGCAGCGAGCGCAGCGCGCCGGGTCCGGGGCTCGCCGTCTCCCGCAGGAACCACACCCCGACGCCCTGCAGCAGCAGCACTGCGGCCAACAACAGGTAGATCAGTCGGGTGGGCCCGGGCAGGAACTGGATGACCAGGGCCGACAGCAGGGCGCCGCCGCCGGTGCCCAGACCGGGGGCGACCGAGTTGGCCAGGGCGCCGCGGCGGGCGTCGATGTCCAGTAGACCGGCTCCGACCGCACCCAGCGCCGCGCCGGCCGCCACCCCCTGCACGACCCGGGCCACCAGGAGTGCGGTGACCCCGTCGGCGGTGGCGAAGACGATCATGGCCGCGATCTGCCCGACGATCGCCCCGAGCAACACCGGGCGTCGGCCCAGATGGTCCGACAACCGGCCGGCGATCAGCAGCGCCACCAGCACGGCGATGGCGTAGACGCCGAAGACGACCGTGGTGGTGATGGCCGAGAAGTGCCATTCCGCCTGGTACGTGGCGTAGAGCGGGTGGGGGCACTCGATCCGGCCAGGAAGGACACCACGATCGAGGCGAGCAGGGCGAACGCGGCAAAGTCGGGCAGCGTCCAGCGACGCGTGCTGGTCTGCACCACAGGCTCCGGGGTAGTGATCGACATCGTGACTCTCACTTAGGTAGACAGGTCTGTCTGGATCAGATTAGACAGACCTGTCTAGCAAGTCAAGCCCCCCTTGTCGCGAAGATCAATCTCCCCCCGCGAAGATCAATCTGCCCGAAAAGCGCGCAATTCGATCTTCGCTAGGGGAGATTGATCTTCGCGACAAGGGGCGGCGGGGTTGTCCACAGCTCGCTGATTTGTCCACAATGTCGCCGCGGGGTGTGGCGTTTTCTCCGGGTGACGGCCAACCTGTGGCGCATGATGCGCGAGGCCGACCAGCGGAGCCTTTCCGACCTGTTCTCCCGATGTGGGCCGGTGTTCCACCTCCGGGACGCCGCGGCCTGGGGGGTGGGGCCCGATGTCCTGCGGCGCGGTGTCGCGCTTGGCATTCTCGTGCGGATCGCCCGTTCCGCGTTCACCTCGCCCGAGCACCTCGCCGTCGATGAGTGGACCAGTTTCCGGCTTCGATCCATCGGGTTCGGTCTATGCGCCGACCAGCGCACTCACCTGACCGGGTTCAGCGCGGCGGCCCTTCTGGGCCTGCCCGTACTTGGGGGTCCGCCGACCTTGCCCGTGGGTCTGCGCCCGGGAAGCCCGCATCTGGGCGCGAGTCGGTCCTCGCACGGCTACGTCCGGAATGGTCTGCTGCCACCGTGGCACCGCGCCGTACGGGCCCGCGTCCGAGTCGTCTCGGTGCCGTTCGCGGCCGTGGACGTGGCCCGTCATGGCAGCCGCGCCGACGCGCTGGTCGCGGCCGACGCGGCCCTGCACCTCGTTTCGACCGAGCCGAACTGGCCCGGTTGGTGGAAGACATGCAGGCGTACTCCGGCATCCGGACGGCGGCGTGGGCCGTCGAGCATGCGGATCCGCGCGCCGAGAGTCCCCTCGAGTCGTTGGGCCGACTGGTGTTCCTGGCCGCGGGTCGGCGCCCCCCGCTGTCGAACGTGTGGATCTGGTCCGGGTCGGAGCGTTACCGAGTCGATCATCTGCTCCCCGACGTCGCGTTGGTGCTCGAGGCGGACGGAGCCCTGAAGTACAACCTGCGCCCGGACGCTGCCGATGTCATCCGAGCGCAGAACCGCCGACAGGAGGCGTTACAGCGGTGGGGCTACGGCGTCGTTCGCTACACCTGGGCTGATGTGCACATGCCGGCCCAGTTCCTGTGGCGGGTGGACGCCGCCGTGCGAGCCCGGCCGGCGATTCCGCCGACCGCGAGGTGGACCCAGGACGCTCCCGCCGGCTTCGCCGCCTGACTACCGCCCCGTTTCCGCGAAGATCAATCTGGCCTGGCGAAGATCAATCTGGGCCGAAAACGGTCAGATTGATCTTCGCAGCGTCAGATTGATCTTCGCGGGAAGAGGGGTCAGCTGGGGACGCCGTCCCAGTCCAGGGTGGCGGTGAAGCGCTCGACCAGGACGGTCCAGGCGCCGACCTCGTCGTCGAACGGCGGCGCGGCCGGCAGCGTGTCGGGGTCGGGCTTGGTGATGGTCCGGACCAGCCGGCCGAGCGGGGTCGAGGAACCCAGGGCCTCGAGCGTTTCCTCGTCCGATCGCGCGGTGGCGGCGTCGGAGAGCAGCTCGACACCCAGGTCGAGCCGGCGCCGGTCGACCCCACCCGGACCCGTGTGCAGACCCTCGGCCAGACCGTCCAACACGTAGGTGTTCTCCGGACCGGCCACGACGACCGCGTCGCCGTCGTTGATGGCCTGCTGGATCTCCGGCCAGACCTCGAGGTCGGACAGCGAATGGGTCTTGCCGGTGGCGGTGATGAAGGTCTCCAGATCCTCATCGGTGGAGAAGATCTGGATCCGGTCGTCGTTGGCCAAAAAGACCGGCTGGTCGTCGAGGTAGCAGCGCAACGTGGTCCCGGACCGGCCGTCCACAGTGATCTCGACACAGTCGATGCCGATCTCGTCCCAGAAGTCGAGCTCGGGATCCCGCTCACCCTCCTCGAGCTCGGTCACATCGTCGTCGTCGGCGTCGAGCACGGCGTTCGTGGCCTGGGCCTCCTGCTGGGCGATGGCCAACGCGTCGGCATCCACCTCCGGCGTCGAAGCGACGCCGTCGAGGGCGTCGACGACCTTGTCCCAACTGGCGATGACGGTGGCCCCGACACCGTCCCAGAGCTTCTCGCCCTGGCGACCGACGAACGCCGACTCGCCCATGGACAGCACCGCGAATCCGTCCGCCGAGTCCAGCACCTCGTCGATGGCGGGCAGGTCGCACACGCCGGCCAGCGATCGCAGGATGGCTACCGTGTCCGACAGCTCGGCCAGCGTCCAGATGTCGGGCTGCTCCGCGACCAGGTCGGGCACGGACACCAGATCGAACCGGTGGTCCTCGTCGGGCACCAACTCATCGGTGAGCATCTGCGAGGCCTGCCCCCAGGACGGGTGGTCGATCAGATCGTGCTCGGTGCTCGTGCGAATGAACGCGGCCAGGTGAGCGGGGGTGGGGAAGACGTAGAGCTTGTCCTCGTGGCCCAGGAAGGCCTCCCATTCCTCGCCGTCCTCCCGCCACGGCTGGGCCCACAGGGTGAGCCCGTTGCCGGCGGTCAGGCCGAGCTGGATGGGGACGATCTCGTCGGCCACTGGGGTCCTCTCAGGCGGGCGGAACAGCGGGCGCCAGGATAGCCCGGCTAGAGGGCCGACATCACGTGCTTGACCCGGGTGTAGTCCTCGAACCCGTAGAGCGAGAGGTCCTTGCCGTAACCGGAATGACCGAAGCCGCCGTGCGGCATCTCGGCCACCAGCGGGATGTGGCAGTTGATCCAGACGCAGCCGAAGTTCAACGCCGCCGACATCCGCATGGCCCGGGCGTGATCGCGGGTCCAGACCGAGGAGGACAGGCCGTACTTCACCCCGTTGGCCCAGCGGATGGCCTCGGTCTCGTCGGAGAAGCGCTGCACGGTGATGACCGGCCCGAAGATCTCGTTCTGCACGGCCTCGTCGTCCTGGCGCAGCCCGGACAGCACCGTGGGCGCATAGAAATATCCCTGGTCGCCCACGGCCGAGCCGCCGGCGTCGACCGACGCATGGTCGGGCAGCCGGTCCACGAAGCCCCGAACCTGGTCCAGCTGCCGGGCGTTGTTCACCGGTCCGTACAGCGCGTCGGTGTTCGAGGGCGGTCCGGTGACCGTGTTCCTGGCCTGTTCGGACAGCGCGGCCACGAAGTCGTCGTGAATGCCGGGCGCGGCCAGCACCCGGGTGGCCGCCGTGCAGTCCTGGCCGGCATTGAAGTACCCCGCCAGGGCGATGCCCTCGGCCGCGGCGCTCAGGTCGGCGTCGTCGAACACCACTACCGGCGCCTTGCCGCCCAGTTCCAGGTGCACGCGCTTGACGTCATGTGCGGCCGCCTGCGCCACCTGCATGCCGGCCCGAACGCTGCCGGTGATGGCCACCATGGCCGGAGTCGGGTGCGACACCAGCGCGGCCCCGGTGCCGCGGTCACCGGTGACCACGTTCAGCACCCCGGCGGGCAGGAACTCGGCGGCCAGTTCGGCGAGAAGGAGAGTCGTGACTGGAGTGGTATCCGACGGTTTGAGAACGATCGTGTTCCCGGCGGCCAGGGCCGGCGCGATCTTCCAGATCGCCATCATCAGCGGGTAGTTCCACGGCGTGACCTGCCCGACCACCCCCATCGGCTCGCGCCGGACGAAGCTGGTGAACCCGTGCATGTATTCGGCGGCGGCCTTGCCTTCCAGCAGCCGGGCCGCGCCGGCGAAGAAACGGAGCTGATCCACGGCCGGCGGTAGTTCTTCGGAGGTGGTCAGGGCCAACGGCTTTCCGGTGTTCTCCGACTCGGCCGCGACGAACTCGTCGGCCCGGGCCTCGAGGGCGTCAGCGATCTTGAGTAGCGCCCGCTGCCGCTCGGACGGCGTCGTGTGACCCCAGTCGTCGAACGCCCGGGAGGCGGCGGAGTAGGCCGCGTCCAGGTCGGCGGCACCGGACAGCTGCGCGGTGGCGAACGCCTGCCCGGTGGAAGGATTGACGATCTCGGTGGTCTGGCCGTCGGCGGCGTCCGCCCACGCTCCGTCCACGAAATTGCGCAGAGTACGCAGGCCGGCGCCCATGTCAGCAAGCTCCTTCTCGGTCGGCCCGGCGCGTCCTCGCACCGGTCGGCCCCCAGCATTGCTGGTCGGCCGTCGCTTCCGCCAGCCCCACCGAATTCGGGTGGAGCGGCCCCGGTGCCCGGATCATGGTGGGATGGCATCGGGGTACATCGCGAAGGAGTGACCATGACCGAGTCGGAAGAGTCGTCGACGCCGGAGACGGCGGAAGAAGAGGTTCCCGGCAACGGTCAGGGTGCGCCCGACCTGAAGGCCGCCTATGCGGCTGCGCTGGAACGCAAGAAGCAGGCCGGGCAGGCCCGGGCCGCGCACCTGGACGGGCACGGGGGCGTCGGCGGGGCCACCGCGAGCCACAAGGCGACCCGGACGTTCCGCCGCAAGTCCGGCTGAGCGGGGTCGTGCCGCGGACACGTCGGATCGCCGGCCCGCTCAGGCCGCTGATCCTCGGGGCCGGTAGCAACGGGGTCTGCGGGTGAGTGTGACCTGCCCGCAGTGCGGGGCAATGGACCAGCCGGGCACCTTCTGCGTGGTCTGCGGAGCGCCGTTGACGGCGGCTCCGCCGGCGGGCGCCGACCCGGCCACCCAGCTGCTGCGCACGCAGCCGCCGTCCAGTGGCTGGGCCCGACCGTACGGACAGTGGGCGGAGCCGCCGCCCGCCCCGGCGCCGCCGCCGGCGCCATCGACTCCGCCTCGGAGTCGGCGTCCGCTCGCGATCCTCGGCATCGTCGTCGCCGTCGTGCTCCTGGCCGCCGCAGCCGTGCTGATCGTGCGCCAACGCCACAGTGACCAGGCCGACCCCCCAACCCCGGCTCCGCAGACCAGCGCGGCCCCGGGGACAAGCCCCTCCGGGTCGACCGCCGATTCCTCCGTGTCCTCGCCCGGGAACGGCAGCCTGGCCACTGTCGTGACCATCACCAGCGGTTCGGACACAGCGACGGAAGACTCCACCGCCAACGGCGGGACGGCCGGGTCTACCGCGACCACGACCAGTCCGACGACCGCGCCGACGACCGCCAAGACGACCCCGAAAACGACGATTGCGCCCAATCCGCTGGGTGGGGCCCGGCTCGACATCTCATGTGGTACGGCTGGTTTCATCGTCCAGGTGGCCTCCGAAGCGGACCAGACCGCCTTCGAGCAGCGGGTCGCGCAGCTTCGGGCGGCGGCCCGGTTGCCGGCCGGGGTCCGGTATGCGCGCACCGCGACCTCGTGCCCCGGGCTGTTCAACGCCGACGCGAATTACTTCGTCCTCTACGCCGGCCCGTACGGTTCCGCCGCCGACGCCTGCCCGGCCCGGCTGTCCAGTCCCGACGATGCGTTCGTCAAGAGCACCGACCCGGCCCAGAAGAGCCAGGTGTTCTCCTGCGTGTGCTCGGCCGCCGTCGGGACCTTGCCGCCGATCGGCGGGGTCGGGGTCCACGGACCGTGGGTGGGCGAGCTGCAACGCCTGTTGCGCAACGCCTTCGACGGAAAATACACAGTCGACGACCTCGACCAGCCGGGCACCAGCTCGACCGGGACCTACAGCGCCGGCACAGCAGCGGCGGTGTCACAGTTCCAGACCGACCACGGCCTGCCGGGTACCGGCGCCGTCGACGCCGCGACCTGGCAGCAGCTCCAGGCGACCGGCTGCTGATCAGAGCGCGTGCAGGAAGGCCACCGCCTCGGTCATGGCCCGTTCCGACAACGCGGGGTCGTGTCGCGCGCCGATGTCACGCATGAAGGCGTGCTCGCCGCCGGCGAAGATGTGGAATTCGGTCTCGGTCAGCCCCGCCTGATAGAGCGCGGACACGATCTGGGCCCGGGCGTCGGCCGGGACGTGCGGATCCGCCGTCCCGAAGATGATCAGCAGCCGGCCGTTGATCTGCGCCGCCCGGGCCAGCGAGTCGGCGACATCGCCGCCCAGGCCGCCGTTCTGCAGCCCGGTCGGGTAGAAGCAGACGGTGGCCTGAACCCGGGCGTCGAACGCGGCGCGGAAGGCCAGATGGCCGCCGATGCAGAAGCCGGTCGCAAACAGGGCCGGGGCCCCGAGGGTCTGCAGGTGGTCCAGCACGGCCATCCGGTCGGCGTCGAACTGGGCCGTGGTCATGCTGGCCGCGCCCGCCAGACCCTGCGCCTTGCCGGCGTCGTCGAATTCCAGAGCCCGGCCGGCCCATTCGCCGTGCGGGTAGATCTCGGGCACGGCCACCACGAACCCGTGGGATGCCAGCGCGCGCGAGGTGCGCAGGGTCGACTCGGTGAGTTGAAAGATGTCGGTGTAGAGGAGCACGGCCGGGTAGGAACCGGAGCCGACCGGGCGGATGAGCGCGGTCCGGATCGGTCCGGCCGGCGACTGGACGGCAATGATCTCCTCGGTCAGCTTCACAGCACGACGACCGAGCGGAGCACCTCGCCGCGATGCATCTTGTCGAACGCCGCCTCGATGTCACCCAGACCGATTTTCTCGGACACGAACTTCTCCAGCGGCAGCCGGCCCTGCTGGAAGAGATCGGTGAGTAGGGGAAAGTCGCGTGACGGCAGGCAATCCCCGTACCACGAGGACTTGAGCGAACCCCCCCGGCCGAAGATGTCGATCAGCGGGATCTCCAGCTGCATGGCCGGATTGGGCACGCCGACCAGGACCACGGTGCCGGCCAGGTCGCGGCCGTAGAAGGCCTGCTTCCAGGTCTCGGGCCGGCCGACCGCGTCGATGACCACGTCGGCGCCGAACCCGTTGGTCAGCTTCTGGATCTCGCTCACCACGTCGGTGTCCGCGCCCACCAGGATGGTGTGGGTCGCCCCGAAACCCTTGGCCCAATCGAGCTTTCGTTGGTCCATGTCCACCGCGATGATGGTGTTGGCGCCGACCAGCCGGGCGCCGGCGATGGCGGCGTCACCGACCCCACCGCAGCCGATGACCGCAACCGAGTCGCCCCGACCCACGTTGCCGGTGTTCATGGCCGCGCCCAGGCCGGCCATCACGCCGCAGCCCAGCAGCCCGACCACCTCAGGAGGGGCCGTCGGGTCGACCTTGGTGCATTGGCCCGCGGCCACCAAGGTCTTCTCGGCGAACGCGCCGATACCCAGGGCGGGGGAGAGCGGGGTGCCGTCCGCAAGAGTCATTTTCTGGGTGGCGTTGTAGGTGGAGAAGCAGTACCAGGGCCGACCGCGCAGACAGGCCCGGCAATGCCCGCACACGGCGCGCCAGTTCAGCACCACGAAGTCGCCGGGCGCCACGTCGGTGACGTCGGGGCCGACCGCCTCGACCACCCCGGCCGCCTCGTGGCCGAGCAGGTAGGGGTAGTCCTGCCCGATGCCGCCGGTCTTGTAGTGCAGATCGGTGTGACACACCCCGCAGGCCTGGATCTTCACGACCGCCTCGCCCGGCCCGGGGTCGGGCACCAGGATCGTGGTCAGCTCGACCGGAGCGTCCTGGGATCGTGAAATGACGCCCTGAACCGTGCTGACCATGAATTCGCCACCTTGCGCTCGCGGAAGTGCTGACGCGGCGAATCTATCGGGGCCGCCCTGAGCCGGTCGACCGGAGTCGGCCGCACCGGTTACACAATGACGGACAGCAGCATGATGAACGCGAAAGCAACCACCGACAGCAGCGTCTCCATGACCGACCAGGTCTTGAACGTCTGACTGACCGATAGCCCGAAGCTCTGTTTGACCAGCCAGAAGCCGGCGTCGTTGACGTGGGACAGGAACAGGGATCCGGCCCCGACGGCCAGCGCCAGCAGGGCGACGTGGGTGGGTGACAGCCCGGCGGCCAGTGGGGCCACGATCCCGGCCGCGGCGGTGGTGGCCACGGTGGCCGACCCGGTGGCCAGCCGCAGGGCCACCGCGATCAACCAGCCCAGCAGCAGCACCGAGATGTGGGCGCCGGTAGCCCATTTGGCCACGGTGTTGCCGACGCCGGCGTCGATGAGCACCTGCTTGAACCCGCCGCCGGCGCCCACGATCAGGATGACCCCCGCGATCGGGCCCAGACTGGCGCCGATCCGGTCGGTGACCGAGCTCAGGGAAAAACCCACGGCGAGGCCGAACGTGACGCTGGCCAGCAAGACGCCCAGGGTCAGCGCGATCAGGGGCTCGCCGATGAAGTCGAAGATGACCCGGAAGGTGTTATTCTTGTTGCTGGCGAAGAGCAGATCCCCGATGGCCTTGCCCAGCATCAAGGCGACCGGGAACAGGATCGTGGCCAGGGTGACGCCGAACGAGGGTTGCCGCCGGACTTCTGGGTCGAGCGGGCGGGCCATCGAACGCTCTGTCGGCGGCGTGGTTCTGGCCTGATCCCGCACCCCGGCCGGGGTGGCCGCCCCCGGTCCGCGCTTGCCTCCCGCGGTGACCAACCGGTCGCCCGCCGGGGCCTTGTCGGCCCGCAGATCGACGCCGCCGGCCACCAGGGGCGGATCGACCGGGACCCACTTGGTGGCCAGGATGGAGAACAGCGGGCCGCAGATCGCCACGGACGGAATTGCCACCAGCAGGCCCAAGGCCAGGGTGGTGCCCAGCTGCGCACCGACGGCCTGGATGGCGATGAGCGGCCCCGGGTGCGGCGGGATCAGGCCGTGCAACGCGGACAGGCCGGCCAGGGCGGGGATGGCGATCCGCATCAGCTTGAAATGCGCGCGGTTGGCGATCAACACGATGACCGGCAGCAGCAGCACCAGGCCGATCTCGAAGAACATCGGCAGTCCGATGATCATCGCGACCAACGCGACCGCCCAGGGGAGCAGGCTGGCCTTGGTCCGGGACAGCAGCTTGTCGACGACTCGATCGCCGCCGCCCGAGTCGGCCAGCAACTTGCCCAGCATGGCGCCCAAGGCGATGAGCAGGCCGACTTCCTTGAGGGTGCTGCCCACGCCGTTCTCGAAACTCGAGATGACGCTGGTGTTTCCGGTCACCCAGGGCAGTCCGCCGCCCACGGCGACCACGACCGAGCCGATGAGCAGGGCCAGGAACGGATGCATCTTGACCCAGGCCACCAGCACCACGATCAAGGCGATGCCCAGGATCGCCACCACGATCAGCCTGGTGTCGTGCGAGGTCCAGGCGGTGGAGGTGGCATCGGCCGCCCACTCGATCGGCGTGCTCATGGTTGCTCCCGGGTCGTCGCGTCATCAGGTGGTGGGTCGCTCCAGGTGGCTGGAGAGACCGGGGTGGGCACCCGTGACTCACCCGGCTTCTCGGCACCGAGCGTGCTCGAGCCGGGTTCGGGTCGCAGGTGCAGGGTGGCGATCACCCGGGCGGCTTCGGCGGCCGGGGGTTCGGCCACGTCGACGGTGATCACCCGTTCGTCCGGGCCGGGTGGCTCAAGGGTGGCGAACTGCGAGTCCAGCAGTGACGTCGGCATGTAGTGGCCCTGGCGGGCGGCCATGCGCTGCGCAATGAGTTCATGGGAACCGACCAGGTGGACGAACACCACGTCCGGGCGGCGGAGCACGTCCCGGTACGAACGTCGCAGTGCCGAGCAGGTGACGATCCCGGGCAGCCCGGCCAGCAGGTGCTCGTCGATCCAGTGCCCGATCCGCTCGAGCCACGGCCAGCGGTCCTCGTCGTCCAGCGGGTGCCCGGCCCGCATCTTGGCCACGTTGGCCGCGGGGTGCAGGTCGTCCCCCTCTTGCAGGTCCCAGCCGAGCTGGCCGGCCAGCAGCGCGGCCACGGTCGACTTGCCGGTGCCCGCAACGCCCATGACCACCAGGACGGGTTGCTGACCGCTGTCCGACGACACCTGCTCCACCCGTGCTCCTGACGACGAACGCACCGTTCCCGGCCGACGTGGGCGAGAAACCCTGCGACCACAGTTGCTGACGATCGGGGAGGGCAATCGGGACGATAGGCGGCCACAGCGCGCCGGGTACGGGCGGTGTCGCCTGTCGTTCGCCCGTTGTTCACCATCCCGCCGGGTGAACGGGGCAGCGACGGAGACGGGCTGGTGGCTACAAAGACGGTCATGACATCCGTGAGAGCTTCACGTTCCCGAGCCCGGTGGGGCACAGTGCTGTTGGTGGGTGGTGTGCTGGCGGCCGGTGTGGTCACCAGCACGACCTCGGCCGCGGCTGCTGTGGTCTCCCCGGACCGGGCGACGATCACCAGCACCGGCCTGAGGCCCGGTGACATCAAACATGTCTGGCTCATCATCCTGGAGAACAAGTCGTACGACGCGACGTTCACCGGTCTGAACCAGAACAGCTATCTGTGGAAGACGCTGCCCAGCCAGGGCGTGGAGTTGACGAACTACTACGGCACCGGTCACTTCAGCCAGGACAACTACCTGTCGCTGGTCTCCGGTCAGGCTCCCGAGCAGGACACCCAATCCGACTGCAGCGTCGAAGACTTCGATTTCGGCAGCAACGCCAGCATCATCAAGCACGGTCCGAATGTCGGTCAGGTGGCGTCGACAGCGAATGCGGCCCAGCCCAGCCACGCCAATGCTCCGAACGGTCTGAACGGGTGCACCTACCCCAGCCAAGCGCCCACGCTGTTCAACCAGCTCGACGCGGCCGGCAAGACCTGGAAGGGCTACGCCCAGGACTTGGGAAATCAGCCGGGCCGCGAAGACGCGGTGTGCGGCGGGCCCGGTACGGCGGCCAACAACCCCACCACCAATCCGACCTTCATGAGTGCTACCGCTGCACACCCGTTCCCGTCGGGCGTCGTCAGTTTCACCGGTGCGCAGGCCAACGACCAGTACGTGGCCAAGCATTTCCCGTTCCCGTGGTTCCACGCTCTGACCGGCACGGTGACCGCCAACGGCTCGGTCGACGCCGGCCTGACCCGACCCGCGCAGGGTGGCAATGACTGCGACGCCAATCACATCGCCAACCTGGACAACCCGACCGGCGGCCTGTTCCGGGATCTGCAGAAGGAATCCACCACCCCCGCCTTCAGCTGGATCACTCCGAACAACTGCAGCGACGCGCACGACGCCATCTGCAAGGGCAACAACCTGTCCGGAGCGTTCGACTCGGCCGGCAAACCCATTTACCAGAGCCCGGCACCGAATCCCGAGGCCACGACCGCGACGAACTACACCGGCGGCCTGTACGCGGCCGATTTGTTCCTCGAGTACTACATCCCCATGATCGAGAAGTCGGCTGCTTTCAAGGACGGCGGCCTCATCGACATCACCTTCGACGAGGGCAACCCGCCGTTCACTTACTCGGGCAACAGTTTCAACAACGCCAACGCCTACGGCCCGACGCTGGGCGACAAGCCCGACAAGTCATCTTCTCTGGCCGCCGACGAGGCCGGCGAGAACATCAACGGCCGCAATGTGCATGCCGAACCCACCGGCCCGAACTCGACCCTGAAAAAGGATGCCGCCGGACATGAGCTGTACCCGGGTCCCGGTGACAACGCCTTCATCGATCGGCCGCCGGCGTGTGTCACCACGGCGCCGCTGAGCCCGGCCAATTGCGTTCCCGGCATTGTCCGGGGCGGCTCGGGTACGACTCCGAGTGCCCGCACCGACAAAGCCGTGGCCGAGTCTTCGTCGACCTATGTGCTCGACCCGGCGATCCTGGCCGATGACACCGGCCGGATCGTGACCGACACCGTCGACACCACGGGACCGGGCGGCACCAGCCCGATCCCGGCCGACACCTACGTGGGTGCGGTCAGCGACACGGGCCCCCAACTGGCCTCCTCACCCGCCGGATCGGTGATCGACGGCTCGTTCCAGCTGGTCGACCACACCGGGACGCCGGTCACCCCGACCGGTCCGGTCAGCGGCATCACCCTGAGCGCCGAGGGCGCCCCGGGATATCTGCAGCCTGGACAAACTCCCGATCCGCTCTATGACGCGACTGACGCCACTCCGGGCGGCGGCGACACCGGCAGCGTCCTGATCAGCCCCCTGATCACACCGGGTACCACCACCAGCACGTTCTACAACCACTACAGCTGGCTCCGCACGATGGAGGACGTCTTCGGAGTGCGCGCCGGGAAGGCGCACGCCACGCTCGCCGCGGGCACCGTCTCGGGAGGTCTGGACAACGAGGGTCACCTCGGTTTCGCTGCCCAGCCCGGCTTGGCGCCATTCGGGACCGACGTGTTCAACAACATTCCCAAGCGCAGGCACGGTTGATCCAGCTTCATCGCGACGGCGCCGACCTCAGTGGTCGGCGCCGTCGCGGCGTTCTTGTCCTGGCTGTCCTGTGTGCCCTGGTGATCTCGGGCTGCTCGGCGAACGCCACCCCGGCCGCGACCACCGAGTCGGCGACCTACGGGGATCTGCCCACGTTCCTGCCCAGCGACTCAGGGAACGCGGATCGCATGCTGACCGGCAGCGCGGCCAGACCGGCGCTGACCACCGAGGGCGACACGGTTCACGCCATTCTGGGCGACGCCTCGGTCCAGATCGAGATCAGCGGACCCGACGTTCCCGGTGAGGGCCTCCCGGAGGTCACTGCGGCCACCACCTGCACCTGGACCGTGACCCTCACCGGCGCCACCCGCAGCATCCCGCTCCGCCTCACCGACTTCAGCACCGCCGATCACCTGGGCGGCACCTACCACCTCACGGCCGGTCCGAACCTGCCCGCGCCGCCCGCCACCGTCGACCCCGGCCACACGGTGACCTTCGCGCTACGAGGCGTCATGCCCACCGGCGAGGGTCTGATGCGCTGGGCGCCGAACGCCGGCCCGACCGTCGCGTCGTGGGACTTCGAGGTCGAGGACGACTGAGCTCCCCTCTTCCCCGCGAAGATCAATTTCCCCCCGCGAAGATCAATTGGGCGGAAAAAAGCCGAGATTGATCTTCGCGGGGGGAAATTGATCTTCGCGCGGGGGGAGGGGTCAGCGGGCGCGGGCCACCACGGTCATGGTGTCGCGGGAGGCCACCTTGATCCGGGCCCGGCCGTGCGGCTCGCCCTGGGTCAGCTCATGCGCGTCGAGCCGGTCCCAACCCGCGGCATCGGTGAACGGGATGCCCTTGCTGGTCAGCAGTTCGACGATTGCGTCGGCGTGACGCAGCGGAGCACTCGACAAGGTCGGGGCGTCGCTGAGCAGGTGCCCGACCGTCTCGGCGGCGTCGGACTTGGTGTGCCCGATCAGTCCCACCGGACCGCGCTTGACCCAGCCGGTCACGTACAGGCCCGGCATCGGCTCGCCGTGCAGGTCGAGCACCCGACCGGCGGCATTGGGCAGCACGAAACGCCGGGTGTCGAAGGGCAGATCCTCGACGGCCTCGCTGCGGTAACCGACGGCCCGATAGACCGCCTGCACGGGCCACTGGGTGATCTCGCCGGTGCCGCGGACGTTGCCGTCCCCGGTCAGCTCCTGACGTTCGGTCCGGAGCGCCGCCACCTGCCCGTCGGCGCCGAGGATCTCGACCGGGTTCTCCAGAAAGTGCAAGTGAATGCGCCGCTTCTCGGGTGCGGACTGTGCATCACGCATGGCCCAGTCGGTGAGCACCTCGACCACCATGCGGAGCGACTTACTCTGCGCCAGGGCTGCTTCCGAGCCGGCGTCGAACTCGATGCCTTCCGGAGCGACCAGCACCTGGACACCGGGGAAATGGTCCAGTTCGCGCAACTCCACCGGGGTGAATTTGGCCTGGGCGGGCCCTCTTCGGGCGAACATGTGCACGTCGGTCACCGCCGAGCCGCGCAGCACCTCGTGCACGTGCGCGGGGATGTCGGTGGCCAACAGGTCGTCGGCCGGGCGGGCCAGCATCCGGGCCACGTCCAAGCCCACGTTGCCCACGCCGATGACCGCGACACTGGTCGCCTGGGATAGGTCCCAGGTCTGCTGGCGGTCCGGGTGGGAGTCGTAGAAGGCCACGAAGTCGGCGGCGCCGTGCGAACCGGCCAGTTCCTCGCCGGGAATGCCCAGGCTCCGGTCCCGCTCGGCGCCGGTGGCGAAGATGACCGCGTCGTAGCACTGGCGCAGCTCGTCGAGCTTGACGTCCACCCCGACGCTCACATTGCCGAAGAACCGGATCTTCTCGTGCTGCAGCACCCGATGCAGGGCCACCACGATCTGCTTGATCCGGGGATGGTCGGGGGCGACGCCGTAGCGGATGAGGCCGTAGGGAGTGGGCAGCCGGTCGAAGATGTCGACAGAGGCGGACGGGTCGGTCTTGGTCAGGATGTCGGCGGCGTAGATCCCAGCCGGTCCGGCCCCGACCACGGCGATGCGCAGGGCGCGGTCGGTCATGATGCAGTGCTCCTCGCAGAACTCGATGTCCTGGTCAGGCTACGAGTGGTTAGGGTGCCCTAACTGACTTCGTGAGCAAGATCGCAACCAGGCAACCTGCGCGTTCAGCCCGTCCGCGCCAGCGGGGCGCGAGTCGGTACGACGGCAAAGGTCAAGGTCAGCGCGATGCCGACGATGACCATGCCCCACCAGCCCCACACCGAGTGCCATTTGAGTTCGGACAGGAAGGTGACGAGGACCGCAGCGACCGAGGCCCGCAGCAGGTGCCATCGGCTGCGGGTCGCCACCACCAGGGCCACGGCCAGGGCCGGCCACATGTAGTACGGCACCATCACCGACTCGAACACGCAGCGCAGGGCCAGACCCAGGCTGATCCAGGCCAACACCTCACGCAGTTCCGTCGCCGACCACCTCGCATTCCCGGTGCGCAACGCCTGCAGACGCCGCCCCGCCACGAACGCCAGGACACAGGCCGACAGCACCGAGAGGATCCGGCCCGGACCGGCGGCCACTGCGCCCCGGTCCAGGGCCGGGGCCAGCGCCGTCCACGGCGTCTGGTGGTCGACGGCCGGCCAGTTGGGTTGGCTGGTGATGGCGTGGTGAGTGGCCTCCCAGTTCGCCGCGGCGGCCGCGCCCAGGATGAGGGCCGCCGGGATGGCGGCCCGGAGCAGGAAACCGATCCATTGCCGACGGTTCGGGGTGGCCAACAGGAACGGCACGGCCAGCAGCACCAGCGGTTGTACCGCCACGGCCGCCCCGACCAGCCAGCCGGCCCGGCCGACCCGCCGGCGGGACAGGTTCAGCACGGCGTACATCAACAGCCCGACGGCCAGCGCGTCCTCCGGGTGACCCCACTGCGCGGACACGCTCCACAGCACGTTCGCGCTGGCCACGGCGAGAACGAAACGCATCCGGGTGCTCGCCCCCAGGTGTTCGGCCAGGGCGTCCGCCGCGAACAGCGCCACCGCCGAGACCGCGATCAGGTAGGGGCAGGCGATCAGCCAGACCAGCGGGTTCGGCCCGTTGGGGTCGGGTTTGACGATGGGCCAGCCGAGCAGGTCGGCCAGTGCGGCCGCGGGGACCATGACGATCGCGGTACCCGGGAAGCTGATCAATCCGGTGGGCTCGGTGTAGAGCGAGGCCAGGTGCAGACGCGCGATGCGCTGCGCGGCGACCATGGTGCCCCAGACGTCCTCGGGCAGGGTCCAACCCTTCTGCCCGGACACCACCGGCCCGATCGTGGTCGAGGTAATCAGGGTGATGACAATGAGCAGAGCCGCGGCCAGGAGCGGGAACAGTCGTCGCCGCCACCAGCGGTCCGGCCCGGTCACCGGCACCTCGAGCAGGCGCTCCAGCCACGCCCGGGGGGCGACCCGCGTGCGCACCGGGGCGGTCATGACCGACACGGTATCCGGGGGCGGGGACCGCTAATACCCGCCGGCGCCGCCCAGCGACAGGGCCCCGGTGGGGTGCCAGACCGTTTTGATCTCCAGGAAGGCCCGCACCCGGGCCGTCCCCGGGGCGGCGAAGAAATCGCCGCCGGAGCCGGCGAAGGTGCGTTTGATGGTGCCCGACGCCGCGCGTTCCAACTCGGCTCGCAGATCGGCGTCCGCCCCGGTCAACTCGAGCGCGTTGACGTCCGCGTGCGCGGCCAGGTGCGGGGCGATCTCGGCCGCACTGCCGGTCAGGAGGTTGACCACGCCGCCGGGGAGGTCGGACGTGGCCAGCACCTCGGCCAGGGTGATGGCCGGCAGCGGGTTTGCTTCGGGGGCCAGCACGACCGCGGTGTTGCCCCCGGCGATCACCGGCGCGAGCACGCTGACCAGACCCAGCAACGACGGGGTGGGCGGCGCGAGCACGGCGACGACGCCGGTCGGCTCCGGGACGGAGAAGGAGAAGAACGGCCCGGCCACCGGATTGGCCCCGCCGAACACCGCGGCCAGCTTGTCGGTCCAACCGGCGAAATGTACCCAGCGGTCGATCGCCGCGTCCGTCTCGGCGGTGGCGTCCTTGGCCGAGACGCCCTGCGCTCGCAGCAGTTCGACGAATTGGGCGTGCCGGCCCTCGAGCATTTCGGCGACCCGGTAGAGGATCTGGCCCCGCAGGTAGGCGGTCGCACTCGACCAGCCGGGAAAAGCCTTGCGGGCGGCCACGACCGCATCCCGCCCGTCCTTGCGCGACGCCTGGGCCGCGTTGGCCAGGAACGTGCCGTCGGCGGCGACGACCCGGTACGTCCGGCCCGACTCCGAACGCGGAAACGCCCCGCCGACATACAGTTTGTAGGTCTTGCTGACCTCCACCCGATTGCTCATCAGGCGCCCTCCTCGGTCTGCAGGTAGGCGCCCAACCCGGGCCGGCCGCCCTCCCGGCCGAAGCCCGACTCCTGGTAGCCACCGAAGGGGGCGGTCGGGTCGAACCGGTTGAAGGTGTTGGCCCACACCACCCCGGCTCGGATCGCGCCCGCGATACCCAGGATGCGCGAACCCTTCTCGGTCCACACGCCGGCGGACAGCCCGTGCGGGGTGTTGTTGGCCTTGGCCACCGCTTCGTCCGGGGTGCGGAAGGTCAACACCGAGAGCACCGGCCCGAAGATCTCCTCGCGGGCAATCCGCATGGACTGGCTGACGTCGGTGAACACGGTGGGCGGGAAGAAGTAGCCCCGGTCGGGCACCGGACAGGGCGAGGTCCACCGGGACGCGCCCTCGGCCTCGCCGGCATCCGACAACGTTCTGATCTTGTCCAGTTGGGCTGCGGAGTTGATCGCCCCGACATCGGTGTTCTTGTCCATCGGATCCCCCAACCGGAGCGTGGAGATGCGTTGCCGGAGCTTGTCGATCAGTTCCTCGGCCACGGATTCTTGCACCAGCAGCCGGGATCCGGCGCAGCACACCTGGCCCTGGTTGAAGAAGATGCCGTTGACGATGCCCTCCACGGCCTGGTCCAGCGGGGCGTCGTCGAAGACGATGTTGGCCGCCTTGCCTCCGAGTTCCAGTGTCAGCCGCCGGCCGGTGCCGGCCAGTGACGCCTGGATCTGCCGGCCCACTTCGGTCGACCCGGTGAAGGCGACCTTGTCGATGCCTTTGTGATTGACCAACTCTCGCCCAATGGTGCCGTCACCCGAGACGATGTTCACCACGCCGTCGGGCAACCCGGCGTCGGCGATGATCTCGGCCAGCACCAGCGCCGAGAGGGGTGTGGTTTCGGCCGATTTCAACACCACGGTGTTGCCGCAGGCGAGTGCGGGAGCGATCTTCCAGGCGGCCATCATCAGCGGGAAGTTCCACGGGATGACCTGCCCGACCACCCCGACCGGCTTCGGGGTCGGCCCGAACCCCGCGTGGGCCAATTTGTCCGCCCAGCCGGCGTGGTAGAAGAAGTGCGCCGACGCCGTGGGTACGTCGACGTCGCGAGATTCCTTGATGGGCTTGCCGTTGTCCAGCGTTTCCAGCACCGCGAGCTCGCGGGAGCGTTCGGCGATGCCGCGAGCGATCCGGAACAGGTAGACGCCGCGCTGGCCCGGAGTCAACGCCGACCAGGGGCCGTCGAAGGCCTTACGGGCGGCGCGCACGGCCTTGTCCAGATCGGCGGACGAGGCTGTGGACACGGTGGCCAACACGTCTTCAGTGGCCGGGTTGACGGTGACGAGATCCTCGCCGCCGCCGTCGACGAACCGGCCGGCGACGAACATGCCGTAGCGCTCGCGGACCCGGCCGATCGCCGCCGACTCCGGGGCCGGGTCGTACTCCCAGACAGCGGTCGGGCGAAGCGTGGTCATGACGGATTCCTCAGTCGATCGGGATGTAGTCGGGACCGCTGTAATGCCCCTCGAGTTGGGTCCGGCGTTGCAGCAGCAGATCGTTCAGCAGCGAGGAGGCGCCGAACCGGAACAGCCGCGCGGTCAGCCAGTCCGGGCCGGCCACCTCGTTGACCGCGACCAGATTGCGCAGCGCGTCCTTGGCGCTCCGGATGCCGCCGGCCGCCTTCACGCCGCGGATGTCACCAGTCGCCGCCCGGAAATCCCGGACCGCCTGCAGGAGAACATGAATCACCGGCAGCGTAGACGCCGGCGCGACCTTGCCGGTGGACGTTTTGACGAAATCGCCGCCGGCCAGCAGGGCCAGCCAGGCGGCCCGGCGCACGTTGTCGTAGGTGGCCAGTTCGCCCGTTTCCAGGATCACCTTCAGCGGCACCGCCCCGCATTCGGCCTTGACCGCCTCGATCTCGGCGAACACCGCCCCGTACCGCCCGGTCAGGAAGGCGCCGCGGTCGATGACCATGTCGATCTCGGTGGCGCCGGCGGCGACGGCGAATCTGACCTCGGCCAGTTTGATCGGCAGGGCCGACCGCCCGGACGGGAATGCGGTGGCTACCGAGGCCACCCCGACGCCCGAGCCGGCCACGGCTTGGGCGGCCACCGCGACCAGATCGGGGTAGATGCACACCGCCGCGACCGGGGGAACGTCCGGATGTTCCGCGTCCGGCCGGCGCGCCTTGGCGCACAGTGAGCGCACCTTACCGGGGGTGTCCGCGCCCTCCAGTGTGGTCAGGTCGACCATGGAAATGGCCAGGTCCAGGGCCTGGCGCTTGGACGTCTTCTTGATCGACCGGGTCGCCAGGCCCGCGGCCCGCTGCTCCAGGCCGACCGGATCCACCCCGGGCAGGCCGTGCAGGAAACGGCGCAGGGTGGCCTCGTCCGTGGTCACGTCGGCCAGCGCGGTCGGCGGGCCACCCACGCGGGCGGTCGGGGCCAGGGTCACCCCGCGAGCGTAGTTCGGTGCCGATGTTCTCCGCTCGGCCGCGCAAGCCAATCCGTAGCCTTGCGGGTACGTAACCGACGGGGTACATTCGAACCATGGAACTCGCGTGGGCGGCCCTGGCCGACGACGGACGCAGGACGATCCTGGACGTCCTGCGTGACAGCGACGCCACGGCCGGGGAGTTGGCGGCCGCACTGCCGATCGCCCGACCCGGGGTGTCCCGCCATCTCCGGGTCCTGCGCGAGGCCGGGCTGGTCACCGTCCGGTCCAGCGGCACCCATCGGATCTATTCCCTGTCGCCGGCGCCGCTGGCCGACATCAACCGCTGGCTCGAGAAGTACCGGGCGATCTGGGAGCAGCGCCTCGACGCGCTCGACACCGAGATCAAGCGCGGACACCCTCGCGCCGGCCACCACCAACAGGAGGACCACCATGAGTGAGCAGGGCCGCGCGCGAGACTTCGTCCACGTCGAGCACGACTATCAGACCTCGGCCATCGATCTGTGGGAGGCGATCACCTCGCCCGCCCGGCTGGCCCGGTGGGTCGCTCAGGTCAGTGGCGACCTGCGTCCGGGCGGAACCTTCGTGGCCGCGTTCACCAGCGGGTGGTCCGGCCCCGGCGTGGTGGCGACCTGCGAGCCGCCGCATCGGCTGATGGTGCGCATGGCGCCGGGCACCGACGAGGCCACCACCATCGAGGCGACGATCACCGCGGCCGAGGAAGGGGTTCGGCTGGTGGTCGAAGAGCACGGGAACGCCGAGGACGAGGTCCCGGCCCATGTGGCGGGCTGGCGCATCCATCTGGAAGACCTGGCCATCGCTCTGTCCGGCGCGACCCCGCCGCCCTGGGAACCGCGCTGGCGGGCTGAGCTCGCGTCGGCCGCACGCGCGTAGTCAGGACCGCGTCCGGTCCTCGGACAGGTCGTGAAAGGCTGGGGCCGCGCCCGCGCTCCCCGCCGAAAGGACCCCGCCGATGCCCGCCCCGCACGAAATCCCCGCCGGGTTGGACGTCACCGTGGTCAACCACCCGTTGGCCGCGGCCCGGCTGACCATCATGCGGGACGCCCGGACCGATAACGCTGGCTTCCGGGCGGCATTGCGCGAACTGACCTTCATGCTCGTCTACGAGGCCAGCCGTACCCTGCCCATCGAGAAGATCCCGCTGCACACCCCGGTGGGCCGGACCACCGGGTTCCGGCTCGGCGCCGCCCCGCTGTTGGTGCCGGTGCTCCGGGCCGGGCTGGGCATGGCCGACCAGGCCCACGCGCTCATCCCCGAGGCGCAGATGGGCTTCGTCGGGTTGGCTCGGGACGAAACCACTCTGCAGCCCACCCCGTACATGGAGTCGCTGCCGGAGGACCTGGCCGGACGCCCGGTGTTCGTGCTCGACCCGATGCTGGCCACCGGCGGGTCGATGGTGCACACCATCGAGCTGCTCACCGGCCGCGGCGCCACCGACGTCACCGCCATCTGCACCCTGGCTGCGCCGGAGGGCCTTTTCACGCTGGCTGCGGCCAACCTGCCGGTCCGGGTGGTCACCGCATCGGTGGACGAGCGCCTGAATGACTCCGGCTACATCGTCCCGGGTCTGGGCGACGCCGGGGATCGGCAGTTCGGCGCGGTCTGATCCCGGAGCGGATGCAACCGAGGCCATCGATACGACCGTCTGGTGGTCATGAGTCGGATGCCGCGACGATCCACGATGGCCACGGTGCTCGCCGCCGTCGGCCTGGTCGCCGGCTGCGCCACAGTGGTCACCGGCGGGGGAACCGATGCCGTCGCGACTTCAACACGGTTGTCACCATCCGTGGTCAGCGGGTCGGTCACCGTCGATCCGGCCGTCAACCCTCCGCTGGAGGGGACGCAGTGGTATCTGAGCACGGTCGGCGGTGCGTCGGGCGCGACGGCGTCACCGGAGGGCGCCGACGTCGAGATCGAGATCGAGAAGGGCACCGCGATCCTCGCGTCGGGCTGCAACCCGGGCAGTGCGCCGGTCAGTGTTGATCCTTCGGTGGTCTCGTTCGGTCCGGTGGAGCTGTCGTCGATGTCCTGCTTGCAGGACGCCCGCACCGAGATGCAGGAAACCGTCCGGACGTTCCTGAGCGAGCGGTCGTTGACGTACTCCATCGACGGTGACCAGCTCACTTTGACCGCTCCCGACGGAGCGTCGATGGTGTTTTCGGCCCGCGCCGCGGCTGGCGGCGGCACTGGCCCGGTCTCCACGGGGCATGCCGGCGGACCGCCCGACAGTTTGGCGTCAGTGACGGGGACGTGGCGAGTGACGGGGGTCCATGGGGCGGCCGGTGGCGACCAGGTCCCGGCCGTGCCGGCGACCATCACGTTCGGCGGACGCTCCGGCGCGGTCGTGTTCACCACCTCGTGCGATCAGGGGACGGCCCAGGTCACCGCGGCAGACGGCATGCTCAGCTTCACCTCGATACAGATGCCGCTGAGGCCCTGCTCCTCGCCACCACCCGGTTCTGCCGCTGCTGGTCAGCCGAAGCCGGTCGCTTTCATCGACTGGCCCCACATCCTGGCCCGGCCGCTGCACTACGTCCGGGTCGACCGAACCCTCTCGTTGACCGACGGCAACGGCCTCGTCGTGAATCTGACGGCAGCGCCCTGACGCGGGGACTACAGCCCGAGCACACCGCGCACCGCGCTCGACAGCTGTTCCAGGCGCCCACCGGCCTCGGCCTGGAGCGGAACCAGGTCGGCACCTTCAGGTACCGGCGTGACGATCTCCAGATAGCACTTCAGTTTCGGCTCGGTACCCGACGGCCGGACCACGACCCGGGCGGTCGCCGTGCGCAGCACCACCGCGTCGGTCCGGGGGCGCAGATCGCGGGCGTCGGTGACCGGGTCGCCGGCCAGCGACGACGGCACCCCGGCCCGCAGCCGGGCCATGGCCGCGCTGATCTGGGCCGGGTCCGACACCCGGATCGGCAGCGCCCCGGTGGTGTGCAGGCCGTGCGCACGGGCCAGCTCGTCCAGCCGGTCGTCGATCGTCTGGCCGGCCGCCTGGAGCGATGACACCAGGTCACAGGCCAACACGGCGGCTGAGATCCCGTCCTTGTCCCGCACCGCGTCCGGGTCAACGCACAGCCCGAGTGCTTCCTCGTATCCGTACACCAGGCCGTCGCCGGCCCGGACGATCCACTTGAACCCGGTCAGCGTCTCCGCGTAGCGGGCCCCACGCGCCGCGGCCACCCGGGCCAGCTGTTGCGAGGACACGATGGTGGTGGCCACCAACGGGTCCGGGTGCGCGGA
Source organism: Nakamurella sp. (assembly GCA_965277905.1). GTDB lineage: Bacteria > Actinomycetota > Actinomycetes > Mycobacteriales > Nakamurellaceae > Nakamurella. The sequence goes on along the minus strand of CBDIDW010000006.1, from coordinate 647,357 downwards.
GCGGTCCAGCACCGACAGCAGGTGATCGCCCAACAACACCCCGGTCTCGTCACCGGTCAGCATCCGCCAGCGCCCGTCCCGATCCGGAATGCCCAGGGCGCAGCGGTCCGCGTCCGGATCGTTGGCCACGGCCAGGTCAGCACCGCACTCGGCGGCCAGGGCCAGCAGCAGGTCGGTGGCGCCCGGCTCTTCCGGATTGGGGAAATCGACGGTGGAGAAGTCGGGGTCGGGAACCGCCTGGGCGCCGACGACCCGGACGTCGGTGTATCCGGCCTCGTGCAGCGCGCTGGTCAGGGTGGCGCCGCCGACACCGTGCAGCGGGGTGACCGCGACCCGTAGCCCGCCACCCGGATGCCGGACGACCGACGCGGCCCGGGCGATGTACGCGGCCAGCAGATCGTCCGGCCAGGGCGGCACGGCGTCGGCCAGCGGGACCGACCGCGCCGCCCCGACCGCGGTGATGGCCGCCTCGATCTGCTCGTCGGACGGTGTGATGATCTGCGCCCCACCCCGCAGGTACACCTTGATGCCATTGTCCTGGGGCGGATTGTGCGACGCGGTGATCTGCACCCCGGCCGCCGCGTCCAGCCGCCGAACCGCGAACGCGGTGACCGGGGTGGGCAGCGCGCTCGGCCCCAGAAGCACCCGAAAACCCTTGGCGGCCACTACCCGGGCCGCGAGGTGAGCGAATTCCTCGGAACGGTGCCGGGCGTCGAAACCGACCACCACGGTCGCGCCCGCCTCGCGCAGGCCGTGCAGGTAGCCGGCCAGGCCGGCCGCGGTCCGGATCACCACGGCGGCGTTCATTCCGGCCGGCCCGGCGCGCAGCGGTCCCCGCAGGCCGGCGGTGCCGAAGGTCAGCGGTGCCGCCATCCGGTCGGTCAACTCGACCCGGTCGGCCGCCGATCCACCCATGGCCCCGGCCAGCACCCGCTGCAGCTCGGCCCGGTCGCCGGCGTCGGGGTCGTCGGCGATCCACCGCAGGGCGGCGTCGCGCACCGTGGACGGGACCGATGTGGTCACGCTCGGGCCACCACCGCGGCCAGGAGCTCACCCAGCTTGGGCGCCGACGCGGCGCCCGCCGCGAGCACGTCCTGGTGGTCCAGCGGACCTTCGGCCATGCCCACGGCCAGGTTGGTCACCAGCGACACCCCGAAGAGTTCGGCGCCGGCTTCCCGGGCGGCGATCGCCTCCAGCACCGTCGACATGCCCACCAGGTCGGCGCCCAGTGTGCGCAGCATTCGGATCTCGGCTGCGGTCTCGTAGTGCGGGCCGGGCAGCTGGGCGTAGACGCCCTCGACCAGGGTCGGGTCGATCTCCTGGGCCAATGCGCGCAGCCGGGGTGAGTAGAGGTCGGTCAGGTCGACGAACGACGCACCGACGATCGGGGATGTCGCGGTGAGGTTGAGATGGTCGCTGATCAGCACCGGTTGGCCGGGTCGGTAGGCGGCGTTCAGGCCGCCGCTGGCATTGGTCAGGACGATCAGCCGGGCCCCGGCCGCGGCGGCGACCCGGATCGGATGCACGACCGACGCCACCCCGCGGCCCTCGTAGAGGTGGGAGCGACCCAGGAACACCAGCGCCCGCTTGTTGCCGATCGGGACCGATCGGATCCGTCCGCCGTGCCCGGCCACCGTGGGAGCGCGGAATCCGGGCAGATCGGCGGCGGCGAACTCGGCGGTGGGATCACCGAGCGCGTCGGCGGCGGCGGACCATCCGGAGCCCAGGATCACGGCCACATCGTGGTGCAGCACTCCGGTCCCGCGGGCCACGGCGGACGCGGCTTCCTCGGCCAAGGCCCGGGGCTCGGTCTGTACGGCGGCATCGTCGGTGGTCATGTGCGCCTCCTGTCGTCGGCGCGACCCTAGTCCAGACCCCGAGGATCGAGCAGCACCACCGCAGCGGCATGCGTAGTGGCCGAGGTCAGCTCGGCGACGGCGCGGACCCCGAAGAAACCGGCGGCGGCGGCCAGCAGCGCCAGCAGTCCGGCGAGCAACCAGTGCCCGACCGAATGCCGGCGTCGGGCGCGCTGGGGGAGCGGCGGGAGGGCGGACGTCGACTGTCCGGCCCACGGCGGCGGGGGAAGCCGAACGGGAGTCGGCTCGGGCCGCGGTCGGTTCGGCTCGGAGCGAGCCACCCGGCCGGCGGTGGGTGCGGCCAGCATCGGCTGCACCGGGGTCGGCGGCGGCCCGGCCACCCCCCGCTGCGAGGGATGGGTGATCAGTCGTTGTCCGCGTTGATCACCGGCCAGCAGCCGCAACTGCTCGTAGGCCGCCGCCGTGGTCATCCGGCGGCTGGGGTCCTTGACCAACAGACCGTTGATGAGTCCGCTCAACCGGCCGGACCGGGGATGCGCGGGCACCGGGTCGTTGACCACCGAGACCAGGGTCTTGAGCGGGTTGCCCTGGTCGTAGGGCGGTGTGCCCTGCACACAGGCGAACAGCAGCGCGCCCAGCCCCCACGCGTCGGAGGCATGGGTCGCGGTCGCGCCGCCGGCGACTTCTGGGGAGATGTAGGCCGGTGAGCCCAACAGCAGACCGGTTGCCGTCAAGCTGTTCTCGCCCACGCTGCGGGCGATGCCGAAGTCGGTCAGCTTGATCCGACCATCCCGACACACCAGGACGTTGCCCGGCTTGACGTCCCGGTGGGTCACCCCACCGGCGTGCGCGGCGAGCAGGCCGGCCGAGACGCCGTAGCCGACCACGATCGCGCCGGCCTCGTCGAGCGGGCCGTCCTCGGACAGGATCTGCGCCAGCGACCGGGCGTCGAGCAACTCCATCACGATCGCCGGCGCCTCGGCACTCGCGATCAGGTCGAAGATCGTCACGACGTGCGGGTCGGCCACCGAGGCGATGGCCCTGGCCTCCCGCATGGCACGCTCGGCCACCTGTTGTTTCTCCGACGGCGGCAGCCCGCGCGGGAACTCGACCTCCTTGATGGCCACCCAGCGGCCCAGGGACTCGTCGTGGGCCGCCCACACCCGGCCCATTGCCCCACGACCCAGCGTCCGGTCGAGCCGGTACCGCCCGGCCAGGTAACGCGGGGCCGGCAGCGTCACGTCGTCGGAAACCGCCGGACGGAACGGCGTCGGACGGGCGTTGGGGGGACCGGCCGTCGCGCCGGCCGTCGCCGGTGGCTCGACCATGACTCCATCTTCCCAGCGTGTCGGCCGGGTGAGCGCTCAGGGCATGCTGAAGCGATGCGGGTAGCAGCCATCGACTGCGGTACGAACTCGATCCGGTTGTTGGTGGCCGACCTGACCACGCCGCCGGACGGCCGGGTCGAACTGGTCGACGTGCACCGCGAGATGCGGGTGGTTCGCCTCGGGGAGGGTGTTGACGCCACCGGGCGGATCTCGACCGGCGCACTCGATCGCACCTGGCATGCGCTGGCCGATTACGCCGCCATTCTGCGGGCCAGCGGTGCCGTCCAAGTACGGATGGCGGCGACGTCGGCCACCCGCGACGCCGAAAACCGGGACGAGTTCGTGGCCATGGTCCGCGCCACTCTGGGGCAGGACCCGGAAGTCATCTCGGGCGAGGAAGAGGCCGAGCTGTCCTTCCTCGGCGCCGTCGGCGATCTGGCGGGGGCGACCCACGCGCTCCTGGTGGCCGACATCGGCGGTGGATCCACCGAATTGGTGGTGGGTAGCCACCGCGCGGGTGTGCAGGGCCGGATCAGCCTGGACGTCGGGTGTGTGCGGCTGACCGAGCGGGTCTTGCGTGGCGACCCGCCCTCGTCCACGGAACTCACGGCGGCGCGGGAGTGGGTGCGACCGCTGCTCGCCCAGGCCTTGGACGGACTTCCGCTGGCCGATGTCCGCACGTTCGTCCCGGTGTCGGGCACGGCCACGACGGTGGCCGCCGCGGTGCTTCGTCTGCCCGCCTACGACCCCCAGGTCATCCACCTGTCCCGCATCGGCTTCGCCGACATCCGGCGCGTCGCGGCCGAGTTGCTGGGTGCGAATCGGGCCCACCGGGCCACCCTGGGCTACATGCACCCGGGCCGGGTCGACGTCATCGGCGCCGGAGCATTGATCCTGTCCGAGATGGCGGATCTCATCGGTCGGCGCACCGGACTGACCCGGGCCGTGGTCTCGGAGCACGACATCCTGGACGGTCTCGCTTTGTCTCTGGCCTAGCGTCCAGGGGTCCCTCGGACGGGCGCTGATCGAGGCAATGTCGGGTGCCGTTCGAGTGACGCTCAACAACCAATTTGTCGTCGCCGCAGGTCAGCGGCTGTGTCAAAACGAAGATCTTGAACAATCAATATCAGAATGTTCAAGTTTAGATCTCGATCAGGTAACGTACTCCGCCGGGACCACCGGTCCCAACGGTCCGCCCCTCGAGGGCGAGGTCGGCACATCGTCCGGGGGGACGAACCGAAAGCAGGATCGCCACCACTATGCAGGATCTAGACGCTGCCCAGCGCCCGGGCCGCCATCGCCTTCGCGCCCGAATCAAGAAGACCCACATCATCGGCCTGACCGGCCTCGCCGTGTTCGGCCTGGCCGGCCTGGCCGCCGGCACGGCCTCCGCCGATCCCACCCCGCAGGACTGGGCGAACATTCGCCAGTGCGAGTCCGGTGGGGATTACAGCATCGACACCGGGAACGGCTACTACGGGGCGTACCAGTTCGATCTGGGCACCTGGGCGAGTGTGGGCGGCTCCGGTTCGCCCAGCAACGCCAGCCCGGCCGAGCAGGACATGCGCGCCCTGACCCTGTGGCGCGAGCGTGGTTGGTCGCCGTGGGCGTGCGCGAGCCTGGTCTCGCTGTCCGACGGCACGGCACCGCCGTCCGGCTTCGGCTCCAGCCCGGCCCCCACACCCGCGCCCGCGCCCGCGCCGGTGAAGGCGACGCCGCCTCCGCCCCCGTACCCGCGGGTTTCGGCCTTGTCGGCGACGCGGTGGACCGAACAGGTCTATCGCCGTCTGTTCGGCCGCGGTGGCTACGGCAACCCGTTCGTGGGCCTCCTGTATAACGGGCAGGCCTCGTACACGACCGTTTCCAACTTTGTTTCGATCAGTCTGGAGCGGCGCTTCCGTGTCGTCGACGCGGCGTACGTGGCTTGCCTGGGCCGCCACCCGGACTCCGGTGGCGCGAATGCCTACGCGGGGTGGATCAAGACCGGCAGCTTGGGCGGCCTGTACACGGCGTTGTGCAGCTCCGGCGAGTCGTACGCCCGGGCCCGCAACAACGCAGCCACGTGGGTCGACGACACCTACGTCGCGCTGATCGGTCGGCATGCGTCCGCGAATGAGAAGGCCGTCGGCGCCAACGTCGTGGTCCACAACGGGCGCGCGTCGTTCGTCTCCAGCATGACCAGCGGCACCACCTTCCGGACCCGCCAGCTCGACTCGCTGTATCTCGGGTTCCTCGGGCGTCACGTCGACGCCGCAGGTTTGGCGACCTACGGGGCGTCGATGAGTGACCGCGGCCTCTTCACCGCTACACCTGCGTTGCTCAGCTCGGCTGAGTTCGTGCAGAAGGCCGGCGCGTGATCTGACCCGCCGACTTCGCGTCGGTTGCCTGTGCCCCGGGTCGTCTCCCCAGACGGCCCGGGGCACAGGCGTTTCCGGGTGGGTCCGAGGTCCCGGCCTCGGCAACCCGGACAAATGGCACACTGACCGCCGTGGCCCGCAGATCTCCCTCCGCCCCGTCCCTCTTCGTGCTCATGCTCGCCGGGGCCGTGCTGGCGGGATGCTCGACGCCGGTCGGCGGTTCGGCCCAGGAGTCGCCCATCAGCGCCACGGCGTCCGGGTCGGCGTCACTGTCGAACTCGGTGTCCGCGCCCGACTCGACGGTGGCCTCGCTGACCGGCATGTCGATCCCGCTGCCGCCGCTGACCCCGGTGTCGCCGACCCCGACGGCCACCATCAGCAGTCCGTCACCGAGCCCGGGCCCGACCCCGACGCCGACCCCCACCCGGACCCCACCGACCACGACCACGACCACGACCGCGACCACCGGGTCTGAGCCCACGCCGGCCAACGACTACATCACTCCGTGCCCGTCGGTCGACCTTCGCATTCCCAGCACGATGACGACCTGCCTGTCCGCGTCGGTGTCCGACTTCTGGTCCAGCGAGCTCAACCAGGTCACCGCCGAGAAGGTCGTGGTCAGCCCGGACCCCTCGGCGGTGCCCGCTGCGTGCCGACCGGGGCTCACCCAGGCCCCCGCGTTCACCTGCAATGTCGACGAGACCTTGTATGTGACCAGCGGTCTGGTCTCGCTCATCAGCAAGTACTTCACCGGCTCGGACGTCGTGTACGCCTATGCCACCCTGCTGGCGCACGAGATCGGGCACGTGGTCCAGCAGGCCGTGGACCAGCCCGGCTACGGCACCGCCGCGCAGTCGCAGATGATCGAGCAGCAGGCCGATTGTCTGTCCGGGGTGTGGGCGGCGCACGAGGTGGTGCAAGGAAAGTTGGACGGGGCCGCGTTCGTCGATGTCAGCCGCCGGTTGATCACTCTGGTCAGTTCCAACGCAGAGATCTTCACGCACGGAACGCCGGCGGTCCGGGCGGCCGCAGTGGCCGCAGGCCTCGCGGGCGGCCGTCCACAAACCTGCCACCTGGCGACATTTTCCTGAAGACTTGTTCTCAGCCAGACTGAAGCGCGCCGCCGGTCCCCGTAGCCCAACGGCAGAGGCAACCGCCTTAAACGCGGTTCAGTGTCGGTTCGAGTCCGACCGGGGACACAAAAAGCGCCGTCCCCGCCCGGACAGTGTCGGTTCGAGTCCGACCGGGGACACAAAAAGCGCCGTCCCCGCCCGGACAGTGTCGGTTCGAGTCCGACCGGGGACACAAAAAGCGCCGTCCCCGCCCGGACAGTGTCGGTTCGAGGCTGCACGACCCAGTCCGGGGACACCAAAAACGCCGTCGAAGGGGCTCAGTCGTTGTCGGTGCGGGTGGTCTTGGCCTCGCCGGTGATCGCGTCGACGACCAGTCCGGTGCCGATGGCCACCATCCAGATGTCTTTGGAGATCGCCGTACCCGCCTGGGTGGGCCGCATGTACTTGTCGTGCAGTCCGGGCGTCCGGGCATACAGCCCGATGAGCCCGCCGGAGAAGCCCACCAGGGCCAGCCCGGCCAACCCGGCGGGTACGAACGGCAGCAGCAGCAATGCGCCGACGGCGGTCTCACTGACCCCGAGCAGCGTCACGAACGTGCCCGGCTTGAGCTTGCCCAGGAACGGGTAGGCCCCGGCGGCCATGCCGTGGACGCCCTTGTCCCGCTCCTCGTGCGGCTTCAGCTTCCCGATGCCGCTGTTGAGGATGAAGGCACCGGTGGCGAGGCGCAACGGGGCCCGCCGAAGTTTCGCGGCCAAAGACATGTCCACTCCGATCTGTGGGGATCAACGGCGTTGGTTGAGCTGTCACCCTCGACTACCCAGCGTGGCACAACCCGATCATCCGGTTTCCGGCGGGTCCGGTCCCGAAACCGGATGGCCGAATCCGCGCATCCGGGAACGATGCCGAACGGCCTGACGTTGACCCCACAGAGCCCGGCTGACTATCGGTCGGGACTGGGCGAAAAGGAGAAGGAGTCTCGTGCAGAGCAGCAACCCCGCGTTCCGTGACTACAACCGACCCGCGTCGTCGGGTCAGGCGCAGGGTGTACCCACCGCGGACGACCTGCGGCGGATGTACGACCAGCCTTCCTACCTGGCCCCGGCCCAGCAGCGCCCGCTGACCCTGGACGACGTGGTCACCCGTACCGCCGTGGTTCTGGGCGTGGGGATCATCGCCGCCGTCGTCACCATCTACTTCACCAGTAGCTGGGCTGTGGCGCTGCCCGCCATGATCATCGCGTTCGTCCTCAGCCTGGTCATCATCTTCAAGCGCTCGACGAACCCGGCCCTGATCCTGACCTATTCCGCCGCCGAGGGCGTCATGCTCGGAGCGATCACCGCCGCCTTCGAGAACATCAAGGGGTACGAGGGCATCGGGCTGCAGGCGCTGGTGGCCACGTTCGGCGTTTTCGCCGGCATGCTCATCGTCTACAAGACCGGCGCCATCCGGGTCACCCCGAAATTCACCAAGTTCATGATCGGCGCCATGATCGGCGTGCTCGTGCTGGTGGTGTTCCGGCTGCTCGCCAGCACCTTCGGATTCGCCGCGGCCACCTTCAACGGCGGCCCGATGAGCATCATCATCTCGCTCGTCATCATCGGGGTGGCGGCCTTCACCTTTCTGCTCGACTTCGACCAGATCGACCGGGCCATCAAGGCCGGCGTGCCCGCCAAGACCGCGTGGTACTTCGGATTCAGCCTGATGGTCACCCTGGTCTGGCTCTACCTGGAGATTCTGCGGTTGCTGGCCGCGTTCCGAGACTGATCAGATCCCGATGACCGGGGGAGAATCACGGCTCTGGTCGCGGTTGCGGTTGTGGTCGCGGCGATCCTGGCAGCACGGCACCAGGGTCGCCGATACCCGTCAGACGTTGGAGCTGCTGGCCGCCCTGGCCGCGGCGACCGAGGGTCGAGAGATGCGTGCGGTGCCCGACGTGGGCGAGCACGGCTTGGCCGACCAGCTGGCCGTACTGTCCGCCGACGCCCGGCGAGTGGGCGTGCCCGACGAACAGGTGGACGCGGCGGTGAGCGACCTCAGTCGGCGGCTCGGATTGAGTTGACGCCGCCGATCACGCCCGGTCCAGCGCCTGCAGCACGGCTGGAGCCAGCGCCTGGACGGCTCGTGCGTAGCCGGAGCCGGACGGGTGGAAGCCGTCGCCGGCGAACATTTCCCGTCGGCCCACGAAATCCGGGCTGATCAGTCGGCCCAGTGGCACGACCAGCGCCCCCGAGTGTGAGGCAGCGCGTTCCTGCAGGTGGGCGAGTCGGTGCGACCAGGCCCGGAGCACCCGACGCAGGGGCTGCGGGATCGACGGAATGACGCCGAAGTCCGGGCAGCTGCCGACCACGACCGGGATGTGCTGGGCGTGCAGGGCCGCGACCGCTGCGCCGAGCAGTTCGGCGGAATGCCGCGGCGGCACCTTGTCCCGGATGTCGTTACCGCCCACCGTGATCACCACGAGGTCGACGCCGGCGGCCAGGGCCATGCCGGTCTGCCGACCCAGGTCGGCGGCGCCGCTGCCGACCAGTCCGACGCTGATCAACCGCACCGGCCTTCCGGTGGCCTCGGCGGCGATGCGGGCCAAGCCCACCCCGGGCAGCTCGTCAGCCGAGCGGCAGCCGTAGCCGACCGCGGTCGAGTCGCCCATCATGGCGAACGTGATCGGCCGCTGCGAGGAGGCGCCGGCCTCGGGCGTATAGACCCCGTCGCCCCGGGGAACTGGGAGTTCGGCGGCGGAAAGTACCGCTCCCGGGGCGAGGATGCCATCGGCGGTCGCGGCATCCAGGGCCGCCCGCTCGATCACCCGAGCGGTGGAGGTGCCCTGGTGCAGCAAGGCGGCCACCACAGCCACCGAGCCGCCCGCAATGAGGCCTGCCCCGACCATGCCCATCACTCTCGGCTTACGCCGCCCCACGCCCACCACCTCCCGGCCAACCCGTGATGATCTTCCTATGGTGCGCCCGGAGTGACCCCATGGCCAGTGCGCAGATAGCCTGAGCCGGTTCGTGACCGTGTCAATCCCTGTGTCCTGCCCTGCCGCCTGATCGGAGAGAGTCCCGTGCGTTACGCCCGATCAGTGATCGATCTGATGGGCCGGACACCGTTGCTCCAGCTCACCAAGGTCACCGCCGGCCTGGCCCCGCTGGTGCTGGCCAAGGTCGAATACTTCAATCCGGGTGGATCGGTCAAGGACCGGATCGCCCTGAAGATGATCACCGAGGCGGAGCAGTCGGGCGCGCTGCCGCCGGGTGGCACCATCGTCGAGCCGACCAGCGGCAACACCGGTGTCGGATTGGCCCTGGTGGCCCAGCAGCGCGGCTATCAATGTGTGTTCGTGTGCCCGGACAAAGTCAGTCAGGACAAGCGCAACGTGCTCAAGGCCTACGGAGCCCAGGTGGTGGTCTGCCCGACCGCGGTGGCGCCCGAAGACCCGGACTCCTATTACTCGGTCTCCGACCGGCTGGTCCGTGAGATTCCGAATGCGTGGAAGCCGAACCAGTACGCCAATCCGGCCAACCCGGCCAGCCACTACGAGACCACCGGCCCGGAGATCTGGGCCGACACCGACGGCCGGATCACCCATTTCGTGACCGGGGTCGGCACCGGCGGCACCATCTCGGGCACCGGCCGCTATCTCAAGGACATGTCGGACGGGGCGGTCAAGGTCATCGGGGCGGATCCGGAGGGATCGGTCTACTCGGGCGGCAGCGGCCGGCCCTACCTGGTCGAGGGGGTCGGGGAGGACTTCTGGCCCGAGGCCTACGACCGCACCGTGGCGGACGAAATCATCGCCGTCTCCGACGCCGACTCCTTTGCCATGACCCGACGGCTGGCTCGGGAGGAGGGCCTGCTGTCCGGCGGGTCGTGCGGAATGGCGGTGGTCGCGGCCCTGCGCGCGGCCGAGAAGCTGTCCGCCGACGACGTCGTCGTGGTCCTGCTGCCCGACGGTGGGCGCGGTTACCTGTCCAAGATCTTTTCCGACGACTGGATGTCGTCCTACGGCTTCCTGTCCCGGGACGGCTCCACCACGGCCGGAGATGTGTTGCGCCGTAAGGGCGGTCAGCTGCCGGCCCTGGTTCATACGCACCCGAACGAGACCATCCGGGTGGCGGTGGACATCATGCGGGAGTACGGGGTGTCACAGATGCCGGTGGTGTCGGCCGAGCCGCCGGTGATGGCCGGCGAAGTCGTCGGATCCGTCTCCGAGCGCGCCCTGCTGGACGACCTGTTCACCGGCAAGGCGAGCCTGTCCGACGCCGTTCGGGGCCACATGGCCACGCCGTTCCCGCTGGTCGGGTCGGGCGAGGACGTCGCCGCCGTCCGACATTCGTTGCAGGACAGCGATGCGGTCATGGTCATCGACGACGGCAAGCCGGCCGGTGTGCTCACCCGGGCCGACCTGCTCAACTTCATGGCGGGCTGACCATGACGATCGTGCCGGCCGGACCGGACCGTTCGACCGACGGGTTCGCCACCCGGGCCATCCATGTCGGTCAGGACCCGGAGCAGACGACCGGTGCGGTCGTCGTGCCGATCTACGCCACCTCCACGTTCGCCCAGGATGTAGCGGGCGAGACCCGGGCCGGCTACGACTATTCGCGGGCCGGCAATCCCACTCGGACCGCGCTGCAGGTCGCCCTGGCCGACCTGGAGGGCGGTCGGCACGCGGTTGCCTTCGCGTCGGGTATGGCCGCGGCTGACGCCGCGATCCGCTCCCTGCTCCGGCCGGGAGACCACGTCATCATCCCGGCCGACGCCTACGGCGGCACCTTCCGGCTCATCGACAAGATCGGCGTGCCTTGGGGTCTGGCATACACCCCGGTCCCGCTGGCCGACCTGGACGCGGTGGCCGCCGCCATCACCGACCGCACCCGGATGATCTGGGTCGAGACCCCGACCAATCCGCTGCTGGGGATCGCCGACATCGCGGCCCTGGCCGAGCTGGCCCATGCCCACGACGCGATCCTGCTGGTGGACAACACCTTCGCCACGCCGTACCTGCAGCTGCCGCTGGCCCTGGGGGCCGACGTGGTGCTGCACTCCACGACCAAGTACATCGGCGGCCACTCTGACGTGATCGGGGGTGCATTGATCGCCGCCGACGATGCCACCGGTGAGGCGTTCGCCTTCGCGGCCAAGTCGATGGGCGGGGTGGCCGGGCCGTTCGACGCCTGGCTGACCCTGCGCGGGTTGCGGACCTTGGCGCTGCGGATGGAGCGCCACTGCGACAACGCCGAGGCCGTGGCCGACCTGCTCGTCGGGCATCCGCGGGTGAGCCGGGTCTACTACCCGGGCCTGGACTCGCACGAAGGGCATGCGGTCGCGCAGAAGCAGATGCGTCGGTTCGGCGGGATGGTCTCCTTCCGGGTGGCCGGCGGGTTGGACGCAGCGGTGAAGATCTGCTCACGAACCCGGTTGTTCACCCTGGCCGAGTCGCTGGGCGGGGTGGAATCCCTCATCGAGCACCCGCATCTGATGACCCACGCCAGCGTGACCGGCTCCGCGCTGGAAGTCCCCGACGACCTGATCAGGATCTCGGTCGGGATCGAGGATGTGGCCGACCTGCTGGCCGACCTGTCCGACGCCCTGGCCTGATCTTCGCGGGAAACCGGGACGGGCGCGGGGGCGGTGGGGGAGAATCCGGCGGTGACCACCGATCTCGCTGCCGCCGAGGTCGCCGTGCCGCAGCGGGATCTGACCCGGTGTGCGCTCGCGCTCGATGTGGGCGGCACGAAGCTGGCTGCCGGCATCGTCACCGACGCCGGGGAGATCATCGCCTCGCAGCAGCTGCCGACCCCGGTCGGCGGCCCGGACGAGCTGTTCGACGCCTTGGCCGCGGTGACCGACGCGGTCCTGCACGCCGCCGGGGTCGAGGTCGAGGACGCTGCCGTGCTGTCCGGCATCGGGTTGGCCACGGCCGCCCCGATGGATCTCGCTGCCGGCACGGTCTCGCCGGTGAACATCCCCGGCTGGCGCAACTTCCCGATCCGCGATCGGCTGCACGACCGGTACGGCCTGGACGTGCAGATGATCGGCGATGCGGTCGCGGTAGCCGTGGCCGAACACTGGCGCGGGGCCGCGCGGGGTCGGCGCAACGTGTTGGGCATGGTCGTGTCCACGGGGGTCGGCGGCGGCGTGATCATCGACGGGCGGGTGGTCACCGGGACCACCGGCAACGCCGGTCAGATCGGCCACATCAGCGTGGATCCGTTCGGCCCGGCGTGTGTGTGTGGCGGCACCGGATGTCTGGAGGCGGTGGCCAGCGGGCGGTCCATCGCGCGTTGGGCGAGCGCCCACGGTTTGACCGGAGTGACGGACGCGCAGCAGGTGGCCGCGGCCGCCCGGCGCGGCGATCCCGTGGCCCTGGCCACCTTCCGGCGCGCCGGAGAAGCGCTGGGGATGGCCATCGCCGGCGTGGTCACCCTGCTCGACCTGGACGTGGTGGTCATCGGGGGCGGCGTGGCCCGGGCCGGATCGATCCTGTTCGACCCGATCGCCGATGGCTACGCCACGTTCGCGGCGCTGGGCTACGCGGCCTCGCCCCGGGTGGTGCCGGCCGTGCTCGGCACCGAGGCCGGACTGATCGGTGCCGGCGCGGCGGCGCTGCGCGGGATCGGCTGAGCAGCCGGCATCACGGCGGCCGTGGCCACCGGCCTGGCAGGATCACCGCATGACCGAGACGGACCTGTCGCACGTCGGGTTGGACGAAATCAGGGCCGCCGCCGAGCTGCTCAAGGGTGTCATTCGGTACACCCCGATGGAGTCATCCCGCCCGTTGTCCGAGCGGGTCGGCGGTCCGGTCCTGCTCAAGTGCGAAAACCTGCAGCGCACCGGCTCGTTCAAGATCCGCGGGGCCTACACCCGGATCGCCCGACTCTCCCCGCAGGAGCGGGCGGCCGGCGTGGTCGCCGCCAGCGCCGGGAATCACGCCCAGGGCGTCGCCCTGGCCGCCTCCATGCTCGGCATCCGGTCCACGGTCTACATGCCCACGGGAGCGTCCATCGCCAAGCTCACCGCGACCCGGGCCTACGGCGCGGACGTTCATCTGGTCGGCGAGACCCTGGACGAGGCCCTGGTGGTCGCACGCGCGTTCGCCGCCGAGACGGGCGCGGTCCTGGTCCATCCGTTCGACCACCCCGACGTGGTGCGCGGTCAGGGCACGGTCGGCCTGGAAATCGTCGAGCAGTGCCCGGACGTGGCCACGGTGGTCGTCTCCCTCGGTGGCGGCGGGCTGCTGTCCGGGGTGGCGGCCGCGATCAGGGCGCTGCGGCCGCAGACCCGGTTGATCGGGGTCCAGGCCGAGCAGGCCGCGGCCTGGCCGGGTTCGCTGGAGGCCGGGCACCCGGTGCGGTTGACCCAGATGTCCACCCTGGCCGACGGCATCGCCGTCGGCGAGCCCACCGCGTTGACCTACGCGCACGTTAGCGAGCTGGTCGACGAAGTCGTCACGGTGACCGAGGATCAGATCTCGCGGGCCATGCTGCTGTGTCTGGAGCGGGCGAAACTGGTGGTGGAGGCGGCCGGGGCGACCGGCGTCGCTGCGATCATGGCCGATCCGGCCCGGTTCACCCCGCCGGTGGTGGCCATCCTGTCCGGCGGCAACATCGATCCGTTGGTGCTGCTGCACATCACCGAACACGGGTTGGTGGCCGCCGGTCGTTTCCTGTCGCTGAGCCTGGAGATCTCCGACCGCCCGGGCTCGCTGGCCCGGCTGCTCTCGACCGTCGGGGCGGCCGGAGCATCGGTGGTCGACCTCTCGCAGTCGCGGCTGGGTGCGACGTTGGCATTGGGCGACGTGCACGTCGACCTACGGCTGGAATGTCGAGGAGCCGAGCACCGCGACGAGGTCATGACCCGGTTGACAGCCGACGGCTACCGCATCATCAGCCGCAACTGACAAGGTCGACTCAGGCCCGGAACGGCTCCGCCGTCAGCACGGTGACCTTCTGCGAGCGGCCGTTGGGCAGCAGGTACTCCCGCGCCTCGCCGGTGCCGGCGCCGAGGATGGCGGCGCCCAGCGGCGATTGCGGCGAATACACCTGCAGCGATCCGTGCGCACCCTCTTCGCGCGATCCCAGCAGGAAGGTCTCCTGGTCGTCGTCGCTTCCGTTGTAGGAGACGGTGATGACCATGCCCTGGGCCACCCGACCGTCCGAGCTGGGCGCCACGCCGACCTGCGCTTCACGCAGCAGTTCCTGCAGCTTGCGGATCCGCTCTTCCTGCTTGGCCTGCTCGTCGCGGGCGGCGTGGTAGCCGCCGTTCTCCTTCAGATCGCCCTCTTCGCGCCGGGCGTTGATCTCGGCGGCCATCTCCGGTCGATGCGCGACCAATTCGTCCAACTCGTGCTTGAGCCGGTCGTAGGCCTCTTGGGTCAGCCAGGTGCCCGTGAATCCTGTGTTGACTGTGCCCGTCATCGCAACTCCTTCGTGGTGCCGCAGGATCGCCATCGGTCCCGCCGAGGTTTCACGCGGCCGTGGTCCGACCCCGCCGGGATTGGGGTACGCACGGACCGCGAGGGCGGTCGCGAGGCGCGTTCCCGCTCTCGTGATGGTCCCGATTCGGACAGGCCGAACCCGGGAAATACCAACGGCCCCCGTCCCCGGGGGCCGTCCTTCCGGGCAAGTGTAACACGCAGGGCCCATTCCGATTCGTCCGAATTCGTTGTCCGCGGGGTTTTCGGGTGGCACCCTGACCTGCGGAGATGGCTGCAAGTCCGGGAATGCCGGGATTGCTGACGGCGAGTGGAAAGATGGTTTTGTGACGAATGGACAGGGCGACCCGGCGAAGGCCATCCCGCGAGTGCCGGTGGAGAAGTTGGCGCCGGAAATGATTGAACGGGCGCAACAGCGGCTGGCCGCGGCGCAGTCGGCGCCGCTGCGGCTGATGGCGGTGCACGCCCACCCCGACGACGAGTCCAGCAAGGGGGCCCCGAGCCTGGCCAAGTATTCGGCCGAGGGCGTCGGGGTCATGGTGGTGTCCTGCACCGGAGGGGAACGCGGCGACATCCTGAACCCGCAGATCCAGGTGGACACCGAGGACATCCCCGCCCTGCGCGAGCTGGAGATGGCCCGCGCCGCCGAGATCCTCGGCGTGGCCCACGTGTGGCTCGGGTACCACGACTCCGGCTATCACGAGGGCGAGCCGGGCACCTGGCAGCTGCCTGAGGGTTCCTTCGGGGCATTGGACGCACAGGGCGAGATCGAGACCCTGGTCAAGCTGGTCCGGCAGTTCCGGCCGCAGGTGATGACCACCTACGACGAAAACGGCGGCTACCCGCACCCCGATCACATCCGTTGCCACGTGGTGTCGGTCGGCGCGTTCGAGGCGGCCGGTGATCCGGACGCGTTCCCCGATGCCGGTGAGCCCTGGCAACCGCTCAAGCTCTACTACAACAGCGGGTTCTCGCCGCAACGTCTGGTCGCCATCAACGAGGCGGTCCGGGAGCGGACCGGGGCGGGCCCGTTCGACGAGTGGATCGCCAGTTGGAAGGACCGCCCGGCCCGACCGGACCGTGGCGAGCGGGTCACCACCCGCATCCCGGTGGCGGAGTATTTGCACCTTCGGGACGAGGCCCTGCGGGCCCACGCGACCCAGATCGATCCCGACTCGCACTGGTTCGCCGTCCCGTATGACATCGAGGCCGAGGTCTGGGGGACCGACGACTACGAGCTGGCTCGCTCGCTGGTCGACTCCCCCCCGCCGGAGAACGATCTGTTCGCCGGAGTACGGGAGCGGGTGAGCCCGTGAGCTGGACCGCCTTCTGGGTGGCCGCGTCCAGCACCACCACCCCTACCACCTCGGACGTCGATCCCACGACCGGCCACGGACAGGAATGGGGCAAGGCCGCGCCGATCGGCCTGCTGGTGATCGTGCTGTTGATCGTGGCCGGCTACTTCCTGGCCCGCTCGTTCTCCAAGCAGATGCGCCGGGTGCCGGCCTCGTTCGACCCGCCCGGGCCGTCGGACCCTGAGCAGGTCGAAGTAGAGGCGGTGACGCCGGGTCCAGCCCCACTACCGCCGCGGCCCAAAGCCGGTCGCCGGCCGGATTCCGGTGGCAGCCGGTCCGGGTGACCGGCCCCGTTCCTGTGCCCGAGCTCAGGGGCCCCGGTGGCTCCCGACTGGCCGGATCGTCCTCGTCCTACCTGCGCCAGCACGCCGACAACCCGGTCGACTGGTGGCCGTGGGGCCGGGAGGCATTCGCGCAGGCGCGACGTCGTGATGTCCCGGTGCTGGTGTCGGTCGGTTACGCCGCCTGCCACTGGTGCCATGTGATGGCTCACGAGTCCTTCGAAGACCCCGACCTGGCCGCCTATCTGAACGCGCACTTCGTGGCCATCAAGGTGGACCGGGAGGAACACCCGGACGTGGATGCGGTGTACATGACCGCGACCCAGGCCCTGACCGGCTCCGGTGGCTGGCCGATGACCTGCTTCACCGACCACGACGGGCGGCCCTTCTACGCCGGGACCTACTTCCCGCCCCGCCCTCAGCACGGTCTGCCCGGCTTCCGGCAGCTGCTCCAGGCGCTGGTCACGTCCTGGACCGAGAACCGCGAGGAGGTGGCCGGGGCGGCCGAGCGGATCACGGCGGCGCTGACCGAATCCCGGCGCGCATTCGACGCGGACGAAGTCCTGGACGGGAACGCGCTCGATGCGGCCGCGGCCGCGCTGGTGGCCCGGATCGACCCGGACACCGGCGGCTTCCGAGGGGCGCCGAAGTTTCCGCCCGCCATGGTGTGCGAGTTCCTGCTCCGGCAATTCGAACGCACCGGCGACCCTGGCCTGCTGGGGGCGGTCACCACCACCCTGCACGGCATGGCCCGCGGCGGCATCCACGACCAGGTGGGCGGTGGGTTCGCCCGCTACAGCGTCGACTCCCGTTGGCACGTGCCGCATTTCGAGAAGATGCTGGACGACAACGGCCTGCTGTTGCGGTTGTACACCCACCACGCCCGGCGCACCGGTGACGAGCTCAGCCGGTTCGTGGCGGACGGGATCGCCACCTTCCTGCTCCGAGACCTGCGGCTGCCCGGAGGCGGCTTCGCGGTGTCTTTGGACGCCGACACGGACGGGGTCGAGGGCGCGACCTACACCTGGACCACCGACCAACTGCAGGACGCGTTGGGCGAGGGTGACGCCGCCCTGGCCGGCCGGCTGTACGGAATGGACGGCTCGACCCCGGACGACCTGCCGGGCGAGGTGCTCCGGCGGCCCGGGTCGGACGTGGCGCCGGCCGACGCGGCCCGGATCCGCCTGCGGCTGGCCCAGGTGCGAGCGGAGCGGGCCCAACCGGCCCGGGACGACATCGTGGTGCTGCGCAGCAACGCCCTGGCCATCACCGCGTTGGCCGAGGCCGGGGCGGTGCTGGACCGCCCGGACTGGGTGGCCGCCGCCGCGGCTGCCGCGGATCACCTGATCGACGTCCATCGGGTGGACGGCCGCTGGCGCCGGTCGTCGCGGGCCGGGGTGGTCGGGCCGGGCCTGGCCCTGCTGGCCGACCAGGCCGGCTTCGCCGACGCCCTGCTCGCGCTCTACCAGGCCACCGGCGACGCCCGCCGGCTGACGTCGGCCCTGGAGTTGCTCGACGACGCCCTGCGCCGATTCACCGACACCGGACCGGGAGATTTCGCCGACACCGCCGCCGACGCGCCCGCCCTGGTCATCCGGCCGAAGGACCCCACCGACGGGGCCGCACCGTCCGGAACGTCCACCCTGGCGGCGGCGCTGCTGACTGCATCCACGTTGGCCGAA
This sequence comes from Nakamurella sp., assembly GCA_965277905.1. Lineage (GTDB taxonomy): Bacteria > Actinomycetota > Actinomycetes > Mycobacteriales > Nakamurellaceae > Nakamurella. Next base: position 629,033 of record CBDIDW010000006.1, on the reverse strand, counting down.
CGGGACGACCTGCGCTCCGCGGCCGAGGCGATCCTGACCCGCGCGGCGCCGTTGGCCACCCGGGTGCCGCGGTCGGCAGGCTGGTATCTGGCCACGGCCGAGGCTCTGCTCGCCGGGCCCATCCAGGTCGCGGTGGCCGGACCCCCGGGTGACGTCAGGGACGGATTGGCGGCGGTGGCCCGGCGGCTCGCCCCAGGCGGTGCCGTGGTCGACGTCGGGCCCGCCGACGACCCGGGCCGCCCACTGCTGGCCGGCCGGGCCGTGCCCGACCAACTCGTGGCCGCCCATGTCTGCCGGCACTTTGTCTGTCGGCGCCCGGTGGGCACCCCGGCCGATCTCGTCGCTGAACTCGCCCGGCCGGCCTGATTCGTTCCACCTCAGGAATATTTGCATGTTGCTGTCGTTGATAGCGGTGTAACGTTGTAATCATTGACCACCGCAATGGTGGTCCGCAGCTGTCGAGGAGACACACACCATGACGCACCATCAACACTTGCCCCACTTCGGACCGGGCGAGGACGAGGCCGGGCCGGAACGCCGCGGCCACGGCGGCCCGCGCGAGGGCCACGACCACGAGCGCGGCGAACGTGACCGCGGCGAACGCGGCGAACGCGGCGAACGCCGGGGGCGGGGCGAACGGCGGGGACCCGACGCCGGCCCGTTCGGCCGAGGATTCGGTCCGCGGGGCCGCAGTCGGGGTCCGGAGCTGCCCGACGCCGCCGATGCCGGCGGCTGGTTCGCCGGCCGTCTGCCGGAAGGCTGGTTCGCCGCCGCACCCGCGGTCTCGGTCGATCGGGACGAGATCCTGATCGTCGGTGAGTTGCCGCCGCTGGAGCCGGCCGACGGCCGCGATGCCGCCGCCACCGCCGCGGCCGAGGCGGGCCGGATCTCCCGGTTCCGCGAGCAGACCCGCGAGCAGCGCATCGAGATCGCCCGCCAGGGCCAATTCCGCTACGGGCGGGAGATCTCCTGGGGCGCCACCCTGGGCGATACCACCGAGGTGTTCACGAACGCTTCGGTACCGGTGATGACCCGGCTCCGTCAGCCGGAACGCCAGATCCTGGACACGCTGGTCGACGCCGGCGTGGCCCGGTCCCGCTCCGACGCTCTGGTCTGGGCCATCCGCCTGGTCGGCGAGCACGCCCAGGACTGGCTGGGCGAGCTCCGCGAGGCCATGGAGTCGGTCAACCGGCTCCGCGAGCAGGGCCCCGACCTGGGCTGAGCCTGCCTACTCCTGCCCCTCCCCAAGTGTTGATCATGGGGTTCGGGACGAATCCTGCCGCGCGTCTGCAAAGACACGCCGTGCTGGATGTCCTGAAGCCCATGATCAACACGCGAGGGGGCAGGTCAGGAGTGGTACAGCACCAACCAGATGGCGATGCAGTGGCAGAGCGCGGCCAGCGACACCGCGGCGTGGAAGAACTCGTGGTAGCCGAAGACGAGTGGCCATGGGTTGGGCCGGCGCAGCGCGTAGCAGAGCGCACCCACGGTGTAGAGCAGCCCGCCCGCGGCGATGAGCACGACCACGGCAACACCGGCGTCGTGGACCAGGTCGGGGAGGACGAACACGGCGACCCAGCCCAGGGCCAGGTAGATGGGCACGCCCAACCAGCGGGGTGCATCCGGGAAGAGCATCTTGAGCACGACCCCGGCAATCGCCCCCAACCACACCACCAGCAGCACCACCGTCCGCGCGCCCGGCGGCAACGCCAGCACCGCGATCGGCGTGTAGGTGCCGGCGATGAAGACGAAGATCATCGAGTGATCGGCGCGTTTCATCCAGGCCCGAGCGCGCGGTGAGGTCCACACATGCCGGTGGTAGGTCGCCGACACGGCGAACAGACCCACGCTGGCCACCGCGTAGACCAGGCAGGACACCCCGGCCTTGGTCCCGCCCGAGGCGAAGGCGAGCACCACGAGCACCACCCCGGCGGCCGCGGCCAGCCCGGCCGAGTACAGGTGAATCCAACCTCGCGCGCGGGGGCGCAGATGCACGCCCTTCTCCGCGGTGATCGTCACCTCCTCATTCTCCGCGATGGACCCGCTCCGCGAAAAGGGTGCCGCGTTCTTCAGGCCGATTCCACCGTGATTCACAGGAAACGGTCTGGCTAGGCTGACCTGGTGCGCCTTCCGGCCCTGGTCTATCGGCTGTACGAGTCCCGGATCCAGGCGCACCTGAGTCCCGACGCCATGCCCCACCACGTGGGCGTGATCATCGACGGGAATCGGCGCTGGGCCCGCAAGGAGGGCCTGGCCAATCCCAACGACGGGCACCGCGTCGGGGCCGCGCACATCGCCAATCTGCTCGGTTGGTGCGCCGAGGCCGGCATCCGGCTGGTCACCCTGTGGTTGCTGTCCACCGACAACCTGCGCCGGGACGACATCGAGCTGCAGCCGCTGCTGCAGATCATCACCGACGTGGTCGATGACCTGGCCGCGCCCGATCAGCCCTGGAAGCTGCACGTCATGGGCACCATGGAGGTGCTCCCGGACTGGATGGTGACCCGGCTGACCGCGGCCGAGATGCGCACCGCCGGGCGCACCGGGGTCGAGGTGAACATCGCCGTCGGGTACGGCGGGCGGCAGGAGATCACCGACGCGGTCAAATCGATGCTGCAGGCCGGGGTGCAGGCCGGCCGGACCCTGCCGGAGATCATCGAGGACCTGGACGTCGACACCATCGCCGACCACCTCTACACCTCCGGCCAGCCCGATCCTGACCTGGTCATTCGCACCTCCGGTGAGCAGCGCCTGTCCGGGTTCCTGCTCTGGCAGAGCGCCCATTCCGAGTACTGGTTCTACGAAGCGGACTGGCCCGACTTCCGGCGGGTGGACTTCCTGCGGGCCCTGCGTGACTTCGCCGCCCGGCACCGCCGCTTCGGCGGGTGAGCCGTGATCTGATGGGGTGGGTTGGGATCTCCCATCCGGTTCACAGCCGCTGACCAGGCGTTCGTGCGCCTGAGGGGATCGAATGGGCCGGATCGAACGAAAGTCGAGGGAGCACGATGACCGCGCACCGGTTGCTGGTGGTGGATGACGAACCGTCGCTGCAGGACATCGTGGCGACGTCGATGCGTTTCCTGGGCTATGACGTGAGCGTGGCCGGCACCGGGCGGGAGGCCGTCCGCAAGGCCACCGAGGTGCGCCCCGACCTGATCATCCTGGATGTGATGCTGCCCGACTTCGACGGGCTCGAGGTGATGCGGCGGGTCCGGGCCAACGGGGTCGACGCCGGCGTTGTCTTCCTTTCCGCCATGGACACGCCCAAGGACAAGATCGCCGGCCTCACCGCGGGCGGCGACGACTACGTGACCAAGCCGTTCGGGCTGGAGGAGTTGGCCGCACGGGTGAGCGCCGTGCTGCGCCGGGTTCGGCCCGACTCCCAGTCCGACGGGGTGCTCACGGTGGCCGACCTGGAGCTGGATCCGGAGACCTACCAGGTCACCCGGGCCGCGGTGCCGATCGACCTGGCCCCGACCGAGTACAAGATGTTGCGGCACCTGATGATCAACGCCAATGTGGTGCTGTCCCGGCAGCAACTGCTGGACGCGGTCTGGGGCACCGACTTCTACGGCGACGACTCCGTGGTGGCCACCTACATCTCCTACCTGCGGCGCAAGGTCGACGCGGCCTTCCCGGAGGCCACTCCGCTGATCCACACCCACCGCGGCTTCGGGTACGTGCTGCGGACGCCACGGCGGTGAGGGCAGCGGGCCCGGCGGTATCCACCCCGCATCCGCGCCCGACTTCGCACGCGGCCGGCCGCCGACCCACCCTGCGGGTCCGGCTCATCGCGCTGGTACTGGTGACCGCCGCGGTCTCGCTGCTGGCCGTCGACGTCGCGCTCATGCTGACCGTGCGCGGCCAGCTCGTCAGCGATCAGGACTCCACCCTGACCTCGGCGATTCAGACCATCAACGGCAAGTTGGCCAACGGGGCCGTGTCGATCGACCAGATCGGCAGCGTCGGCTCGAACCCGCTCGGGGGTGGCGACGTCGGCTGGAGCGTGGTCTATCCCGGCGGGAGGGCCCAGGTCGTCAGTGCGCCCGGCCGGCACCCGTCCGCGAGCCCGCTGGTCGGGGCGACACCCGACACGAGCCAGCCCACGACGGTGCCCGACGCATCACTCGGTGCCTCTGTGACCTACCGGATTCTGGGGCTCGAGGTGGGTATTGGCCCCGGCACCGGATACGTGGTGGCCTGGTTGCCCACGTCCGAGGTGACCCAGACGGTCAATCGGGTCATGCTGTTCGAGGTCCTGGTCACCGTGAGCCTGCTGCTGCTGCTCGGCGGCGTGGCCTCGGTGATCATCCGGCGGGAACTGCGGCCGTTGGAGTCGATGGCCCAGGCCGCCGACGAGATCGCCCAGGGGGATCTGGACAAGCGGGTCGAGGCCGACGACGAGGGCACCGAGGTGGGTCGCCTGGGCACCGCGTTCAACGGCATGCTCGACGGCATCGGCGCACTGGTCGAGGAACGCGGCCGGGGTGAGGAGCGGATGCGCCAGTTCCTGGCCGATGCCTCGCACGAACTGCGCACCCCGGTCGCGGCCGTCCAGGGGTATGCCGATCTCTATCGGGCCGGGGCGCTCACCGACCCGCCGGCGGTCGACCGGGCCATGGAACGGATGGGCTTCGAGGCCCGTCGGATGGGCGCCCTGGTGGACGACCTGCTCACCCTGATCAAGGCGGACAGCCCGCAGCGCGGAGCTCGTGAGACCGTCGACCTGGGCGAACTGCTGACCGGGGTGATGGACGATGCCGCGGTGATCGACCGGACCCGCACCTGGCGGCTGGCCGGGGTGAGCGCCGGGATCACGGTCACCGGTGACCGGCTGCGGTTGCATCAGCTGTTCGCCAACCTGCTGTCCAACGTGCGCACCCACACCCCGGCGGGCACGATCGCCACACTGTCCGTCCTGCCCGGGCCCACCGAGGTGGCGGTGGTCGTCTCCGACAACGGTCCCGGGGTGTCGGACCAGGACCTGCCCAAGCTCTTCGACCGCTTCTACCGGGCCGAGAAGTCGCGCAGCCGGGAGTGGGGCGGGACCGGACTGGGGCTGTCCATCGTGGCCGCGATCGCCGCCACGCACGGTGGGCAGGTGCTGGCCTCCCACGGAGTGCCCGGCGGATTGACCATCACCGTGGTCCTGCCGTTGGCCACCGGTACGGCCGCGGTCCGGCCCGTCCCGGCGGATGAGGTGCCCTCCGGCGCAGACGGCGGTACGGGCCGGGACTCGAGTCCCGAATCGGTCACCTGATGTCAACCTGGGCTTTACGCGTGTTGCCCCGGTGGGGAACGGCTGCGCCGGTACCGTCCGGACCATGACCCGCTCCTGCCGGGTCACCCGGGAGGCCCCGAACGTGCCAGATGCGACTTTTGGCAAGGGGGCCGGTACGCGGGCCCTCGCGGCCGCGGCTCCCGCCGCCGCCGCCGGGATCCTCGCGGCCGCGCCCCAGCACCCGAACCGGCCTACCCCGGTTCGTCCAGGAGTCGTTCGTGGTTACTGCTCGCACAGTTCGTACTGCCCCACGTTCCGCTGATCACTCCTCGGCCCGCACGAAGAATCGAGCGGGTCGTCGCACCTACGTGATCGACACCTCGGTGTTGCTGTCCGACCCGTGGGCCCTGTCCCGGTTCGCCGAACACGAAGTCGTGCTGCCGCTGGTGGTCATCTCGGAGCTGGAGGGCAAGCGTCACCATCCGGAGCTCGGCTACTTCGCCCGACAGGCGTTGCGACTGCTGGACGAGCTGCGCATCCAGCACGGTCGACTCGACGCACCCATCCCGGTGGGTGAGACCGGTGGGACGCTGCACGTCGAACTCAACCACACCGATACGGCGGTGCTGCCGAGCGGATTCCGCAATGACAGCAACGACTCCCGCATTCTGGCCTGTGCCCTGAATCTGGCCGCGGAGCGGGTCCCGGGCAGCGTCACCCTGGTCACCAAGGACATGCCGCTGCGGGTCAAGGCATCGGCGGTCGGGTTGGCCGCCGACGAGTACCGCGGCCAGGACGTGGTGTCCTCCGGTTGGACCGGCATGGCCGAGGTGGCGGTGTCGGCGGAGGCGGTGGACACGATGTTCCACGCCGGCCTGATCGACCTGGACGCCGCCCGCGACCTGCCCTGCCACACCGGGGTCAAGCTGGTCGGTCCCACCGGATCGGCCCTGGGCCGGGTCACCCCGGGCAAGCAGGTACGGCTGGTCCGCGGCGAGCGGGAGACGTTCGGCCTGCGGGGGCGGTCGGCGGAACAGCGGATCGCTCTGGACCTGCTCATGGACGACGAGGTCGGGATCGTCTCGTTGGGTGGCCGGGCCGGCACCGGAAAGTCGGCGCTGGCCCTGTGTGCCGGCCTCGAGCTGGCCATGGAACGCCGCGCTCACCGCAAGGTGGTGGTGTTCCGCCCGCTCTACGCGGTCGGTGGCCAGGAACTGGGCTATCTGCCCGGCAGCGAGGGCGACAAGATGCAGCCCTGGGCGCAGGCCGTGTTCGACACCCTCTCGGCCGTGGCCTCCCCGCAGGTCATCGAGGAGGTCATCGCCCGGGGCATGCTCGAGGTGCTGCCGCTGACCCACATCCGTGGTCGTTCGCTGCACGACTCGTTCGTGATCGTGGACGAGGCGCAGTCTCTGGAACGCAACGTGCTGCTCACCGTGCTGTCCCGGTTGGGCAGCAACTCGCGGGTGGTGCTGACCCACGACGTTGCTCAGCGGGACAACCTGCGGGTGGGCCGGCACGACGGGGTGGCCGCGGTGATCGAGGCGCTCAAGGGTCACCCGCTCTTCGCCCACGTCACGCTGACCCGGTCGGAGCGTTCGCCGATCGCGGCTCTGGTCACCGAATTGCTGGAGTTTCCCGACCTGAACTGAACCCTGGAGTGCGACAGAATGTCCCGATGCGCTCGGGCAGAGGTATTCGCGGTCGAACATCCGTGGTCAGCGGGGTGGCCGCGTTGGTGGTGGCCGCAGTCGGGGTGCTGGTCGCCCTCGCCCCCGGTGCGCAGGCGGCGTCCGTCGACCCGGCGGCGCCGTCGGCGGCCGTGGACAGCAACACGGTCGGCGGGGCGACGCTGTCGGTCAGCCCGGTCGGGGCGTTGAACGCCGACGGAGCCACCATTCACGTCACCGGCACCGGTTTCGACCCGAACAGCAAGGTCTTCGTGGCGGTGTGTGCCGCGGACGGCACGGCGCCCGCGTCGCTGAACAAGTGCATGGGCGGTGCCGTCCCGACTGGTAACACCACGCAGGGCTTCGGCTACATCACCCCGAACGGGGCCGCACCGGATGGTGGTGGCGGGGTTCGCGCGGCGTGGGCCGGCAGGAACACCTTCGCGATCGACCTGGTGTTGCCCGGAGCCGCCGGCTCGGCGGTCGACTGCCTGCATGCGGCGTGCTCGGTCTTTGCGGCGCCTGTCGGCGCTACGACCGCGGGTCCGGCGGTCGCGATCACCTTCGCCACACCGACCAGCCCGAGTCCGTCGCCGACCCCCACGCCGACCCCGACGCCCACCCCGACCCCGGCGCCCACGCCTTCGCCCACTCCCAGCCCCACTCCGCCGCCGCGAACGGTGTCGCCCCGGACGATCACGGCGTCGGTGACGGCCGGGGGGAAGCAGCAGGTCCTGTTCTCCGGGTACACACCGGGCGAGAAGGTGGATGTCACCCTGTTCTCGGACCCGATCACACTGCCGCAGGTCGCGGCGGACCAGGACGGCATCGTCACGATCACCTTCACCGTGCCGGCCACCCTGACGCCCGGCACCCACCTGATCCAGGCCATCGGCCAGTCCAGTCGCACGGTGGGCGTCGGGTCCTTCCAGGTGGTGGCCGTCCCGCCGCCGCCGTCGCCGACCCCGACCCCGACTCCGACGCCGACCCCGTCGCCGTCACCGAGTCCGTCGTCGACGCCGTCGAGCGTGCCGGTGAGTTCACCGGCTTCCTCGGCCCCGTCGAGCGCGGTGATCATCGTGCCGGTCGTCCCAGTGCAGACATCCAAGCCGTCGTGGCCGTGGTTCGTGCTCGGCCTGATCGGTCTGCTGGTGATCATCGGCGCGGTCGTCGGACTGGTCGCCCTGTCCCGCCGGCGCAAGGAGCTGGCCGAGGAAGAGGCGCTGAAGAACGAGGAATTGGCGATGGCGGCCACCCAGGAGCAGCACCGCAACCTGGCCGCCGCGGACGACGCGAACGCGAACGCCCCGACCACGCTCATTCCGCCGTTCACCGACGACGCGCCGCCGGCAGATCCCACCGCCGTCACCAAGGACGTGCCCCCGGGGTATGAGCCGAACGAGCACGGCCTGTTGTCCGGGCAGGGCGACTCCGGGACCGGGGCCTACCCGCCGCAGATGTACGGAGCGACCGGCGGCACGTCGAGCACGCCGGGCGAACAGATTCCGCCGGATGAGCGCGGCACCCAGCGGATCGGCCCCGACGTCCCGCCGGACGAGCGCGGCACCCAACGCATCAGTCCCGACGAGTCCGCTGACCCGGGTGCACCGACGCAACAGTGGAGCCCGGAGTCGGGCGAGGCCACCGCACAGTGGACCCCGCCGGTAGACGAGGACGAGGACGAGGACGACGATCCCCGACCCCGCGGGCGGCACGGCCTCTGAGTGGCTGTTACGGGTGGGTCATGGAAAGCACGTCCAGCGCCGCATCCAGTTGTTCGGCGCTGAGCGTGCCCCGGTCCACGTGCCCGCGGGCCAGCACGACCTGCTTGATCGTCTTGTTCTCTTTCAGGGCCTGCTTGGCCACCGATGCGGCCTCCTCGTAGCCGACATAGCGGTTCAGCGGCGTGACGATCGCGGGTGAGGACTCGGCGTATTCGCGGCAGCGAGCTTCGTCGGCCTCGATGCCGGCGATGCACTTGTCGGCCAGTAATCGGGTGGCGCCGGCCAATATTCGGATGGATTCCAAGAGGTTGTCTGCCGCAACCGGCAACATCACGTTGAGTTCGAAGCTGCCACTGGCGCCGGCGAAGGCGACGGTGGCGTCGTTGCCGATGACCTGGGCGCACACCATCAGAGTGGCCTCGGGCAGCACCGGGTTGACCTTGCCCGGCATGATCGAACTCCCCGGCTGCAAGTCGGGCAGGTGGACCTCGGCCAGGCCGGCGCGCGGGCCCGACCCCATCCAGCGGATGTCGTTGCAGATCTTGACCAGCCCGATGGCCACGCTGCGCAGCTGGCCGGACGCTTCGACCAGCCGGTCGATCGAGCCCTGGGCCTCGAAGTGGTTTCGGGCCTCGGTGAAGGGCAGGCCGGTGGCCTGCGCCAGCCGGGTGATCACCGCGGCCGGGAAGCCGGGCTTGGTGTTGATGCCGGTGCCGACCGCGGTGCCGCCCAGCGGCAGCTCGGCCAAGCGGCCCAGGCCGCCCCGCAGTCGTTCTGCACCCCCCCGGACCTGAGCCGCGTAGCCGCCGAACTCCTGCCCCAGGGTGACCGGGGTGGCGTCCATGAGGTGGGTGCGTCCGGACTTGACCACGTCCGCCCACTGCGTCGCCTTGTTCTCCAGGGTCTGGGCCAGGTGGTCCAGAGCAGGCAGCAGGTCCTGCACGACGGCCTCGGTGGCGGCCACATGGATGGAGGTCGGAAACACGTCGTTGGACGACTGGGAGGCGTTGACGTGGTCGTTCGGGTGCACCTTGCGGCCCAGCGCCTCGCTGGCCAGCGACCCGATGACCTCGTTGGCGTTCATGTTCGAACTGGTGCCGGAGCCGGTCTGGAACACGTCGATGGGGAAGTCGGCGTCGAATTCTCCGTCGGCCACCCGGGCGGCGGCGTCCTGGATGGCCTGGGCAATCTCGGGATCGAGAACGCCGAGCTCGGCATTGGTGGCCGCGGCGGCCGACTTGATCAGGGCCAGGGCCCGGATCTGGCGTCGCTCCAGGCCGCGGCCGGAGATGGGGAAATTCTCCACCGCCCGCTGCGTCTGGGCCTGGTACTTCGCCCGGGCGGGCACCCGAACCTCGCCCATGGTGTCGTGCTCGATCCGGTATCCGGTGGACACATCGTTGTGGTCAGCCATGGGTTTTACGCTAGCGGCGCCGGTCGCCGGGCCCGAGCCCTGGTCGATGCCCGGTTGGTCACAGTGGACCGGTGCTTGGGCCTGGCACGATGGGCAGGTGGCAGAACGGCGGTCGAAGACCTCCCGGGACATGGCCATCACCATGGGCGTTCTCGGCGTGCTGGCCCTGCTCGTAGTGGCGGTCTATTACGGGGGCCTGAAGCTCTCGCTCGGGAAGGCCGGCGGCGGCGCGGTGCCCACCGCCGATGTGGTGGCCGGGTTCACGGACGTGGGCGACACCCTCGGGTTCACCGTCGCGGTGCCGCAGGGGATTCCGGCGGACTGGCACGCGAACTCGTTCTCGGTCACGGCGACCTCGGCCGGCGGTTCCACCGCCGCGGCCCGGGGCGGGTGGTTGACCCCGGCCGGCAGCTTCGTCACTCTGGTCCAATCCACCGGCGCGCAGGTCGATGTGCAGCAGGTGGAACTGGGTTCTTCGGGCGCGGCCACCGGCACCGTGAACGCCGGCGGGGCCGACTGGACGGTCGTGCCCGGCCGACGGTCCGAGACCGCCTGGATCCGGGTCTCCGCGGACGGCAGGTTCCGGTTCCTGATCACCGGCAACGCCTCGGATGCCGACTTCCGGACGCTGGCCGCAACGGTGTCCGGGCACTGACGTCGGCCTACGGCGTCATTCCGGCGTTGGTTGCCTGTTTCAGCCCGACGACTCCGAGTCGTGGGTGGCCAGCGCCGCCTCGACCCGGGCCCGGGCGCCGTCCAAGAAGCGGCCGCACTCGGCCGCCAGGTGTTCGCCACGCTCCCAGAGGGTGAGCGACTCGTCCAGGCTCAGGCCGCCGGCCTCCAGCCGGGCCACCACCTGGGCGAGTTCATCCCGGGCGTACTCGTAGCTGGCGGCCGCGTTGGCAGGGTCGGTCACCGCGGCAGCACCTCCTCCTCGGGCCCGGCACTGGTGGCCCGGACCGCTCCGTCGGCCAGCCGAATGCGTAACGGGGTGCCGGACGGCGCCTGCGACGAGGATCGCAGCACCGAGGTTCCGGCCTGGACCACCGCGTAGCCGCGAGCCAGGGTGGCGGCCGGACCGAGCACCGCGAGCTGCGCCCGCCGTTGGGTCAGTTCCCGATCGACGAGCTCCAGCACCCGATCCATCAACTGGCCCGACCGCTCGTGCAGTCGGCCGATGTCGGCGTCGCGTTGTTCGACCGCGCGCAGCGGCGCCGTGAGAACCGAGGCCGAACGCAGCCGGCGCAGATGGGCCTCCTCGGTCGCGACCCATCCGACCAGGGCCCGTCGAGCCCGCAGCCCGAACTGCTCGAGCTGTCGCCGTTCGGCGATGGCGTCGGGCACCACCCGCTTGCCCGCGTCGGTCGGCGTGGAACAGCGCACGTCGGCGACGTCATCGACGATCGGGTGGTCGGGCTCGTGACCGATCGCCGACACCACCGGGGTGCGACAGACCGACACCGCCCGGCACAGGGCCTCGTCCGAGAACGGCAGCAGGTCCTCGACGCTGCCACCGCCCCGAGCCAGCACAATGACCTCCACCCGGGGGTCGGCATCCAACCGGGCCAGCGCGTCGATCAGCTGGGGCACGGCCGATACCCCCTGCACCACTGCGTATTCCACCCGGAATCGGACCGCCGGCCAGCGGGCGCGGGCGTTGACCAACACATCCTCCTCGGCCGCACTGGCCCGCCCGGTGATCAGGCCCACGGTATCCGGCAGAAAGGGCAGCTTCTTCTTGCGTTCGGGCGCGGACAGGCCCTCGGCCGCGAGCAGCCGCCGAAGTCTTTCCAACCGGGCGAGCAGCTCGCCCAGACCCACCGGATGGATCGCGTCCACCCGGAATCCGAGCGACCCGCGCGGCGCGTAGAACTCGTACCGGCCGTGTACCACCACCCGGTTGCCCTCGGCCGGTTGCTCGGGCAGGGCGGACAGCAGCGAGCGGGCGCAGGTCACCGACATGGAGATGTCCACCGACGGGTCGCGCAGGGTCAGGAAGGCGGTGCCGGCCCCGGGCTTGGCCGTGAGCTGCGCGATCTGTCCCTCGATCCAGGCCGCCGGGGCTCGCCCGACGTACTCGGCCATCCGCAGGGCCAGCGCTCGCACCGGCCATGGGTTCTCCCGGGTGGTCTCGCCCGCCTTGGTCGGCACCGGCGATCGGGCCTGCTCCGGCCCGGCAGCCCTGGTCATCCGCGGCACCTCGGTGCGCGGGACTCGGTGTCCGCCCAGAAGGCCGGTCCGCGCCGCGCCGAGGTCACGAGCCGGCGCCGGCTCTCAGCGTGGTCAGCCGGTTGCCCAGCAGGGTGAGGTAGGCCGCTCGGGCCTGCCCGGATTCCTCGCGCTGCAGCAGCGCCGACACCGCGGCTTCGTCCAGCCCGGCGAGCACGTCGCGCAGGTCCACCGTTGACTTCTCCAACGGGTCGCCGCCGGACCGTTCGGCCCCGATGAAGGGCTGGTTGGCCGGGGACGAGACCTCCGGGGCACGTGGAACGGGGGCTGGGATCGTGATGGGGGCGGCGGGCGCGCCCTCGTCTCGAGGCGCCTTGCGCACCCTGGATTTCGCCGTCGCTGTTCCCCTCGCCGCGGCGGCCGCCGCCGCCGCGGGGCTCGATTCCGGATCGACCTGCGGGCTGCGGGCAGGCCGCCTCGGTGGGCCGGCCGGGCGGGGGGCGCTCGGGCGGGTTGCGGCCGAGTGGTCGGGGTGGCCCGGAACCGCAGGTCCCCGCCGCGGCGCGGGCGGGGTCGGGGCCGCGTGCGCGGCCGGCGGTGTCGGCGGGGTGTCCTCGTCGAAGGTGGCCCAGGACGGCTGGTCCGACGACGGGCGCCCGAAGCGGCCCAGCAGGTCGTCGCCCCGCACGGCCAGCGCGGCCACCTCTTGGCGAACGCGTAGGCCGATCCGGAAGGCCTGGCCGGCCAACTCGACTCCAATGGCCGGTAATTCCTGCGGCAGGTTGCGCAGGCGATCGAGCGTGGATCCGACCAGTCCCGCGGCCACGCGTACGGGAGTGGGCAACGAGGGTGCCATGGAGATCAGCCTGCCGCATGACGGGCCGACGTGTCCGCCCGGGCCCCGCCGAACCTGATTCGGGCGTCCGGACAGCCCACCGACCTACCATGGCGCGGTGACCACGCAGGCTTCGATTACTGACCCGAGCGGCCTCCCGGATCCACCGGAGGCCGACGGTATCGCCGGCCGGGCCAGGGCCAAGCGCGTGCTGCTGGCCCGCCCGCGCGGCTACTGCGCCGGCGTGGACCGCGCCGTGGTGACCGTCGAGAAGGCCCTGGAGCAGTACGGCGCCCCCGTGTACGTGCGGAAACAGATTGTGCACAACACCCACGTGGTGGCCACCTTGCAGGCTCGGGGGGCGATCTTCGTGGACGACACCGACGAGGTACCCGAGGGTGCGCTGCTGGTCTTCTCGGCCCACGGGGTTTCGCCGGCGGTGCGCGCGGCGGCCGACCGGCGGGGGCTGCGAGTGATCGACGCCACCTGCCCGCTGGTCACCAAGGTGCACAAGGAAGCGGTCCGGTTCGCCGCTGACGACTACGACATCCTGCTCGTCGGGCACCGCGGCCACGAGGAGGTCGAGGGCACGCAGGGCGAGGCGCCGGAGCGCATCCAACTGGTGGACAGCGTCGAGGACGCCGCCGGCGTGCAGGTTCGTGACCCGGAAAAGGTCATCTGGCTGTCGCAGACCACGCTGTCCGTGGACGAGACCCTGCAGACCGTGGAACGACTGCGCCACCGCTTCCCGTTGCTGGCCTCGCCCCCCAGCGACGACATCTGCTACGCCACTCAGAATCGTCAGGAGGTGGTGAAGCAGATTGCCCCGGAGTGCGACCTGGTCATCGTGGTCGGCTCGCGGAACTCGTCGAACTCCGTTCGTCTGGTCGAGGTGGCCCTGGCCGCCGGGGCCCGCACTGCCTACCTGGTCGACCGGGCGACCGAGATCGACCCGAACTGGTTCGGCCACGTCGACACGGTCGGTGTGACCTCGGGCGCGTCGGTGCCCGAGGAGCTGGTCGAGGGGGTGTTGGTCGCGCTCGCCGATCGAGGGTACGGCGACGTCGAGGAGTTCACCGCCGCGACCGAGACGCTGACCTTCTCGCTGCCCAAGGAACTCCGCCGCAACCTGGAGCCCCGACCGGTCTGAGCCGGCAGGCCCGGACGCCGCCGCGCTCAGGCGTGTTGGCGACTCGCTGGCGACCGCCCGGCCCGCAGCGGCTGGGCGAGAATGCGGATCAGGCCCAGCAGCAGGCCCAGGGCCGTCCCGATGGCCATGGTCGGGAAGGCATTGACCACCTTGATCAGGGTGAAGGTCAACCGTTCGCTGGTCATCAGTCGTTCCGCAATCACCGTCTCGACCACCAGGACCAGCGGTGCCTGGACCATGGCGGTGAAGATCGAGCCCCGCCGAACGGCCAGTGCCGCCAGCGCGATCCCGGCCAGGAAGCCGATGCGGAAGCCCCAGGACAGGGCGCCGGACGCCACCGCGTCCACGCCGGCGCCCAGGCCGGTCACCACCACTGCGATCAGGATCGCTCCCCAGGACGGAACGCCACGGACGGTGCGGAGCACGCTGGCGTCGGCCAGATCCGGCAGCGCCGGCCGGGCGGACCCGGGCGTCAAGGCTGTCGCAGCAGGGGCGGGGGTGCGCACCCATCTAGGGTATCCGCTCGGCCGTGGGATCCAGGTGGGCCACCTCAGACTCGAATTCCGGGTCGAACACGGGACTCGGCGGCCGTTCCTGCTCGGTGCCCCGGGGCCGGCGGACGGACGCCTTCAGCGGCGGTACCCGCGGGATGTCCTCGCCGCCCACGCCGAGATCGGCCAGCCGCCGGGCCGACACCAGGACCCGGCTCTCCACCGAACCGATGGCGGCGTTGTAGGCCTGTACCGCCCGGTCCAGCCCGGCCCCCATCCGCAGCAGATGATCGGCGAACGCGCCCATGCGGGAGTACAGCTCGTGACCCAGCCGCCGGATCTCCTCCCCGGACGCGGCCAGCTGCTCCTGCTTCCACCCGAACGCCACCGTGCGCAACAGGGCGACCAGGGTGGCGGGCGTGGCCATCACCACGTGGCGCGCCATGGCGTGATCGAGCAGACCCGGGTCGGCCGCCAGCGCGCCGTCCAACAGGGCATCACCGGGGACGAACAGGACCACGAACTCGGGTGCGGGATCGAACAGCCGCCAGTACGCCTTGGCCGCCAGGGCGTCCACCTGGGCGCGCAGTGCGCCGGCGTGCTGGGTCAACAGCCGGCGCTGCTCCTCGATCGATCCGGCTTGTTGGGCGGCCAGCCAGGCGTCCAGCGGAACCTTGGCGTCCACCGGGACCTGGCGACCGCCGGCGAGCCGAACGACCAGGTCGGGCCGCTGCAGACGACCGTCGACGGTCAGGGTGGGCTGGACGTCGAAGTCACAGTGCTCGACCAGCCCGGCCACTTCGACCACCCGGCGCAGCTGCATCTCGCCCCAGCGGCCGCGCACCGTGGGCGAACGCAACGCCCCGGCCAGGCTGCGCGCCTGGTACCCGAGGTCGGCGGTGGATCGATGCAGCGACGCCACCTGCTCGGAGAGGCCCGCGTAGGCGCCGATGCGTTGACGCTCGACGTCGGCCAGGCTGCGTTCGACCCGGACCAGCGCCTGACCGGCGGGTGCCAGCAACGCCTCCAGCTGCGCCCCGGTGACCGCCGGGCCGGCCCGGCGCCAGCGGGCGGCCCCGATCAACAGGCCGGTACCCACCCCCACCACCAGCGCGGACACCAAGGCCAGCGTTGTCCATCCGTTCATGCGGCGGACCCTGCCACGACCCACCGACAGTCACCCCGGGAGCGGGCCGGTGGGGCGGCGCAAGGGCGCTCGGGCGGTCTCGCGCCCTGTACGATCAGTGCATGTCCGGCTACGGGATCGCCTTGGTGTGCCGCCGCGAGGTCGACCTCGTGCGCGTCGCCAGCGCCGTCTGTCGGCCCGGTCGCTGAACCCGTCCTGCTCTGTTCGACGAGCCGGGGCCGGTCCGACCAAGCCCCGGTGGTTCTGACCGCCGATGCCGCATCGTTGATCGTCGCCCGGCCTTGCCCGCCGAGGATCCTCACCCGTGACCAGTGCAGTCCCCGCTCCCGAGCGCACCCGCCCGACCCGCCCCACCGGGGACGCGGCGGCCGAGCGTCCGGCCCGCCGACCCCGCCCGGAAGTGGCCCGGGGTCAGGGACAGTGGGCCCTGGGGTATCGGGAGCCGCTCAATCCCAACGAGCGGATGAAGAAGGACGACGACGGTCTGCATGTCCGCGATCGCATCGAGAACGTTTACCGTTACACCGGTTTCGACGGTATTGACGGCACCGACCTGCGGGGCCGGCTCCGCTGGTGGGGGCTCTACACCCAGCGCGCCCCGGGCATCCACGGCGGCAAGACCGCGATCCTGGAGCCGGAGGAGCTCGAGGACCGCTACTTCATGATGCGGGTGCGGGTCGACGGTGGGCAGCTGACCACCCAGGCCCTGCGCACCATCGGGACCGTATCCACCCGCTACGGCCGGGACACCGCTGACATCACCGACCGGCAGAACATCCAGCTGCACTGGATCGACGTGCGCGACGTGCCCGACATCTGGGCCGCGATCGAGGGCGTGGGTCTGTCCTCGGCCGAGGCCTGCGGTGATGTGCCGCGGGTCATTCTGGGATCGCCGGTCGCCGGCATCGCCCAGGACGAGATCATCGACGGAACGCCGGCCATTCGCGAGATCCTGCAGCGCTACATCGGATCCGAGGAGTTTTCGAATCTGCCGCGCAAGTTCAAGACCGCGATCTCCGGCTCGCCCCGTCAGGACGTGGCCCACGAGATCCACGACATCGCGTTCATCGGGACGGTGCACCCGGAGCTCGGCCCCGGCTTCGACCTGTGGGTCGGCGGCGGCCTGTCCACCAACCCCATGCTGGGCCAGCGGCTGGGTGTGTTCGCCACCCTGGACGAGGTGCCCGAGATCTGGGCCGGGGTGTGCTCGATCTTCCGCGACTACGGCTACCGGCGGTTGCGCAACCGGGCCCGGCTGAAGTTCCTGGTCGCCGACTGGGGCACGGCCAAATTCCGCGAAGTCCTGGAGACGGAGTACCTGAAGCGGACCCTGACCGACGGTCAGGCGCCCCCGGTGTGGGACGGGCCGCGGGATCACGTCGGTGTCCATGCCCAGAAGGACGGTCTGGTCTACGTCGGGGTCGTCCCGACCGTCGGCCGGGTGTCGGGCACCGTGCTCACCGCGCTGGCCGACCTGGTCGAGGGCCACGGCTCGCGGCGAGTCCGGCTGACCGCCGACCAGGGCCTGGTCATTCTCGACATCCCCGCGGACCGGGTGGATTCGCTGGTCCGAGGTCTGGAATCGCTGGGGTTGTCGGTGACGCCGTCGACGTTCCGGCGGAACATGATGGCCTGCACCGGGATCGAGTTCTGCAAGCTGGCCATCGTGGAGACCAAGGCCCGCGGGATGGCCCTGGTCGACGAGCTCGAGCATCGGCTCGGCGACCTCGACGTGCCGCTGACCATCAACGTCAACGGCTGCCCGAACGCCTGCGCCCGGACCCAGATCGCCGACATCGGCCTCAAAGGCATGTTGGTCACCGACGACAAGGGTGAGCAGGTGGACGGTTTCCAGGTCCACCTCGGCGGCGGCCTCGGGCTTGATGCCGGATTCGGCCGAAAGGTACGCGGTCACAAGGTGACCGGCGACCAGCTGACCGACTACGTCGAGCGGGTGGTCCGTACCTACAGCGAGAACCGTGACCCGGGTGAGCGATTCGCTCAGTGGGTGGCCCGCGCCGACGAGGCGCTGCTGGTATGACCACGACCGATCGGGCGCCGGCCCAGTACTGCCCGTATTGCGGCGAGACCGACCTGTGGCCGTCCGAGGAGGGTCACGGGAGTTGGATCTGCCGGGCCTGCAACCGGGTGTTCACCGTCCGGTTCGTCGGCCTCGCGTCCCGACCGGGATCATCATGATCACTACCCTGCGTCGCCCCGCCGAACTGCAGGCGATCGCCGAGCGCGGCGCCCGGGAGCTGGAGACCGCCTCGGCGCACGAGATTCTCACCTGGGCGGCGGAGGAGTTCGGGGACGGGCTGGCGGTGACCGCGTCCATGCAGGACACCGTCCTGGTCCACCTGGCCAGCCGGGTGCGGCCGGGTATCGACGTGCTCTTCCTGGACACCGGTTACCACTTTCTCGAGACCATCGGGACCGCGGATGCGGTCGAGGCGGTCTACCCGGTGACGTTGCGCCGGCTGCTGCCGCTGCAAACCGTGGCCGAGCAGGACGCCACCCATGGCCCCGACCTGTTCGCCCGCGACCCCGACATGTGCTGCGCGCTGCGTAAAGTCGCCCCGCTGACCCGGGCCATGCTCTCCTACGAGGCCTGGGCCACCGGGTTGCGCCGAGCCGAGTCGCCGACCCGGGCGGGCACGCCGGTGATCAGCTACGACGCCAAGCGGCAACGGGTCAAGATCGCCCCGCTGGCCGCCTGGACGGACGAGCAGGTGGACGCCTACATCGCCGAGCACCATGTGCTGGTGAACCCGTTGCTCAGTCCGGAGTATCCGTCCCTGGGTTGTGAGCCGTGCACCCTTCGGGTGCAGCCCGGTGCGGACGCCCGCTCGGGTCGGTGGGCCGGACTGACCAAGACCGAATGCGGGATCCACACGTGACCGGCGTGACGGTGTGGTTCACCGGGTTGCCCAGCGCGGGCAAGACCACGCTGGCCGCCGCGGTGGGCCAGGTCCTGGCCGAGCGCGGTCACGACGTCGAGTTGCTGGACGGCGACGAGGTCCGCACCAATCTGTCCGCCGGGCTCGGCTTCAGTCAGGCCGACCGCAACGCCCAGGGCACCCGGATCGGCTACGTAGCCGAGCTTCTGGCCCGACACGGGGTCACCGTGCTGGTGCCGGTGATCGCGCCGTACGAGGTCACCCGGGCCGCGGTGGCGGCACACCATGCCGCGAAGGGCACCGACTACGTGCTCGTGCATGTGTCCACCCCGCTCGACGTTTGTGCCGAGCGGGACGTCAAGGGGCTGTACGCGAAGGCGTTTCGGGGAGAGATCAGTGCGATGACCGGTGTCGACGACCCTTACGAGGTACCCGAGCAGCCGGATCTGCGGCTGGACACCTCGGGCCTCGACCTGGACACCGCGACGGCCACCGTCGTGGACTTCGTGACTGCCCGGAGGAAGTCATGACCACCGTGGTGCCGGACCGGGTGCGCGAGGTCGGTCATCTGCGAGCGCTGGAGTCGGAAGGCATCCACATCCTGCGCGAAGTGGCCGGACAGTTCGAACGACCGGTGATCCTGTTCTCCGGCGGCAAGGACTCCGTCGTGGTGCTGCACCTGGCCCGCAAGGCTTTCTATCCCGCCCCGGTGCCGTTCTCGCTGCTGCACGTGGACACCGGGCACAACTTTTCGGAGGTCCTGGAGTTTCGGGATCGGGTCGTGGCGGAGGGCGGCTACCGGCTGCAGGTGGCGCAGGTCCAGGACTGGATCGACGACGGCCGGCTGACCGAGCGGCCGGACGGGACCCGAAACCCTTTGCAGACCGTGCCTCTGGTCGACACCATCGCCCAGCAGCGATTCGACGCAGTCATCGGTGGCGCCCGCCGGGACGAGGAAAAAGCCCGGGCCAAGGAGCGCATCTTCTCCCTCCGTGACGCTTTCGGCGGTTGGGACCCGCGCCGGCAACGACCGGAACTGTGGGGCCTGTACAACGGCCGGCACGCGCCGGGCGAGCATGTCCGAATTTTCCCGCTGTCGAACTGGACCGAGCTGGACGTGTGGAATTACATCGAGGCGGAGAACATCGAGCTGCCCGACATCTATTACGCCCACGAGCGAGAAGTTTTCTCCCGCAGCGGTATGTGGCTGACCCCGGGCGAATGGGGTGGGCCCCGGGGCGCGGAAGTGCTGCAGCGCAGGATGATCCGGTACCGGACCGTGGGAGACATGTCCTGCACCGGGGCCGTGGACTCCACCGCGGCCACCATCGACGAGGTGATCGAGGAGATCATCGCCACCCGGATCACCGAGCGGGGCGCCACCCGGGCCGATGACAAGCTCACCGAGGCGGCCATGGAAGACCGCAAGCGCGAGGGGTACTTCTGATGACGAGTGTCCTGGATCCAAGCGAGATTCATTCCGCGACAAGTGATTTCGGCCCATCCGCGCAGGCGGCGGCGCGCGGTCTGCTGCGTTTCGCGACCGCCGGCAGCGTCGACGACGGCAAGTCCACTTTGGTCGGCCGGTTGCTGCACGATTCGAAATCCGTGCTCTCCGACCAGCTCGACGCCGTGACCCGGACATCGAAGGACCGCGGCCTGGACGCACCCGACCTGTCGCTGCTGGTGGACGGCCTCCGCGCCGAACGCGAGCAGGGCATCACCATCGACGTGGCCTACCGCTACTTTGCCACGCCCCGGCGGACCTTCGTGCTGGCCGACACTCCCGGACACGTGCAGTACACGCGCAACACGGTCACCGGGGCGTCCACCTCGGACCTGGTGGTGATCCTGGTCGACGCCCGCACCGGGGTGGTGGCGCAGACCCGCCGGCACGCCGCGGTGGCCGCTCTGCTGGGCGTGCCGCACCTGCTGCTGGCCGTGAACAAGATCGACCTGGTTGATTTCGACGAGGCCGTCTTCGACCGGATCGCGGCCGAGTTCGACGTCTATGCCCGTGATCTCGGGATCGGCGAGGTCACCGCCATTCCCATCTCGGCGCTGCACGGCGACAACGTGGTCACCCGGTCCGACCGGATCGACTGGTACACCGGGCCCAGCGTGCTGGAACACCTCGAGTCGGTCGACCTGACCTTCGCGCCCACGGGCGAGGGCCTTCGCTTCGCAGTTCAGTACGTGATCCGGCCGAGGACCGCGGAGCATCCGGACTATCGCGGCTATGCCGGTCGGGTCGCGGCCGGGCAGGTCCGTGCCGGTGACGGAGTCGTGGTGTTGCCCTCCGGTCGACGTACTCGGGTGTCCGGCGTCGACACTGCCGACGGGAAAAGAGATCTCGCGCTTCCTGGGGATTCGGTCACCCTCCTGTTGGCCGACGACGTCGACATCGCCCGGGGTGATTTGATTGCTGGGACGGCCGATGCGCCGGGGACCACCGACACCTTCACCGCCACCGTGACCCAACTGGCCGACAAGGGCGTGCGGGCCGGACTGCGAGCGCAACTGCGTTACGGGAGCCAGTTCGTCCCGGTCATCGTGACCAGCATCGACTACCTCATCGACATCGACACCCTGGAGTCGGTCGCGGCGCCGGAGGCCCTGGCCCTCAACGACATCGCCCAGGTCACCCTGCGGCTGGCCCGACCGCTGCCGATCGAGGACTTCCGCCCGGGAGGTGCCGTGGGTGCACTGCTGTTGGTGGACAACGCAGATGGCACCTCGCTGGCCGCCGGTATGGTCGGCGACCGCCGGGCCGCTTTGCACCGCCGGACCTTCCGCCCCGGTGCGGTGCAGAAGGACGGCTCGGTGACCACGGCCGAGCCGCGATGTCCGGAGCCCTCCGCCAGCAGCTCAGCCAGCACGGATCCCGCCCGTATCGGCACCGCGTCCGCACCCCGAGCCGCCGCCGTTCCCTCTGACAACTTCCCCACCCCAGGTCCCTAACCCCGTTCCCGAAAGGCCCCTCCGGTGACTTCCCGCCACATCGCCGTTCGACCCAAAATCCTGGCTGCTGCTGCCCTGGCCGCCTTGGTTGCGTTGACCGGCTGCGGTTCGAGTTCGTCGTCCGCCTCCTCGAGCAGTTCCAGTAGTTCCTCTTCCAGCAGTTCGTCCACGTCCGGTGCGTCGGACTCCGGGTCCGCCGGCGGGGGCACCGCCGCCGCGGCCCTGCGGCTCGGCTATTTCGCCAACGTCACCCACGCCGCCGCCGTTCTCGGGGTCGCGGACGGCACCTTCCAGCAGTCGCTGGGCTCGACCAAGCTGACCACCCAGGTCTTCAACGCCGGGCCGGCCGCCATCGAGGCGCTCAACGCGGGCTCGATCGATGCGGCCTTCCTCGGGCCCAGTCCGGCCATCAATTCCTTCGTCAAGTCCAAGGGTGATTCGCTGCGGATCGTGGCCGGCGCCACCGCCAACGGGGCCTCCCTGGTGGTGAAGTCGGACATCACCAGCGCGGCCGATCTGAAGGGCAAGAAGATCGCCACCCCGCAGTTGGGCGGCACCCAGGACGTGGCCCTGCGGGAGTACCTGTTCGCCAACGGCCTCAAGGTCAAGACCAACGGCGGCAGCGACGTCGACGTGATCAGCCAGGACAACTCGCAGACCCTGGACCTGTTCAAGTCCGGCCAGGTCGACGGGGGCTGGCTCCCCGAGCCGTGGGCATCGCGGCTGGTCGTCGAGGCCGGCGCCAAGACGCTGGTCGACGAGGCCACCCTGTGGCCGAACAAGATGTTCCCGACCACCATCCTGATCGTGGCCAAGAAGTACCTGGCCGATCACCCGGACACGGTCAAGGCCCTGCTCACCGGGGAGCTGACCGAGATCGATTCCATCACCAAGGATCCGACCAAGGCCGAGACGGCGATCAACGATGCCATCGGCAAGCTGACCGGCAAGAAGTTGTCCGATGCGGTGGCCAAGGCCGCCTTCGCCAACATCAAGGTCACCGTGGATCCGCTGGCCTCGACCTATCAGGCGTCCGGACAGCATGCGGTCGACGGCGGCCTGCTCAAGACGGCGCCGGACGTGAACGGGATCTTCGATCTGCGGATCCTCAACGCCCTGCTCACCGCGCAGGGCAAGCCGGCCGTGTCGGCCGACAGCCTGGGCCAGGAATGACGCCGGCGATGGGGATCGAGGGCCTGACATGACCGTCACGCTGGACCGGGACGATGCCGTGCCTTCCTATCGGGACGACGATCCCAGGGTGGTGCCGCTGCCTTTGGCCCCGGCTTCGGCGACCACGCCGGGAGTGCTGATCAGCGGCGTGACCAAGGTTTTCCGCGGACCCACCGGTCCGGTGGCCGCCCTGGACAACGTCAGTCTGTCGGTCGCGCCGGGTGAGTTCGTCTGCCTGCTCGGCGCCTCCGGCTGCGGGAAGTCGACCCTGCTCAACCTCATCGCCGGGCTCGATCAACCGACCGCGGGGACGGTTCGCCCCGATGGTCGGCCGGCGCTGATGTTCCAGGAGGCGGCCCTGTTCCCGTGGTTGACCGCGGGCGGGAACATCGCGCTGGCCCTGAAGCTGGCCGGAGTGCCCCGGTCGAGCCGGGCTGCTCGGGTCGACGAGTTGCTCGAGCTGGTCCGGTTGCCCGGCACGGCCAAGCGCCGACCGCATGAGCTGTCCGGTGGCCAGCGGCAGCGGGTGGCGTTGGCCCGGGCGCTGGCCCAGGAGGGGTCGGTGCTGCTCATGGACGAGCCGTTCGCGGCCCTGGACGCGATCACCCGGGATGTCATGCACGACGAGCTGACCCGGGTGTGGAAGCGCACCGGCAACACGGTGGTCTTCGTCACCCACAACGTCCGCGAGGCCGTCCGGCTGGGGCAGCGGGTGGTGCTGCTCTCGTCCCGCCCGGGCCGGGTGGTTCGCGAGTGGCCGGTGGCCATCCGCGGGCCGCGCACCATCGAGCACCCCGAGGTGGCCGCGCTGGCCTCGCAGATCACGGTCCGGCTGCGTGAAGAAATCGCCAGTCATGCCCGACCGGCCGCCCCCACGGATGCGCCGTTAAATGCGCCGACCGCGGACGAGGTGGCCTGATGTCGGTGACCACGGTCAAGAGTCCGGACCTGGAGGGGCCCCTGGAGCGCGAGGACTCCGCGGCGGTCGAGGCCGGACTGGACGCGCTGGAGCGCCAGGAAACCCAGCGGCCGGCCGCCTGGCGCCGGATCCTCAAGGGCTTCTACCCGCCCGTCATCGCCCTGGTCGTGGTGCTGGGAGTGTGGGAACTGGCCTATGCACGGCACTGGAAGCCCGATTATGTGCTGCCGTCTCCGGCCAGCGTGTGGGAGAACTTCGCTTCGATGGTGGCCGACGGCTCGGCCTTCGACGTCATCTGGACCTCGGTCAGCCGTGGTCTGGTCGGCTTCGCCGCGTCGATCGTCATCGGCAGCCTGCTCGGATTGGCCATTTTCCAGTTCCGCTGGCTGCGCTCCTCGGTCGGTCCGCTGCTAACCGGTTTGCAGTCGCTGCCGTCGGTGGCCTGGGTCCCGCTGGCCGTGCTCTGGTTCGGTCTCACCGACGGCGCCATCTACGCCGTGGTGCTGCTCGGAGCCGTCCCGTCGGTGGCCAACGGACTCATCTCGGGCATGGACCAGGTGCCGCCGCTGCTTTCCCGGGTCGGCAAGGTCCTCGGTCTGAGCCGGTTCGGACTGGTCAAGGACGTCCTGCTGCCCGCCTCACTACCCGGTTACCTGGCCGGCCTGCGCCAGGGCTGGGCCTTCTCGTGGCGGTCCCTGATGGCCGCTGAATTGATCGCGACGTCCGACTCGCTCGGTCTGGGTCTGGGTCAGCTGTTGGATCAGGGCCGGTCGCTACAGGACCCGCCGACCATGTACACCGCGGTGATCCTGATTTTCCTGGTCGGCATCGGCATCGAGCTGCTGTTCTTCCGGCCGGTCGAGCGGCTCATCCTGCGCACCCGCGGCCTGGGCGCCCCGGTGCGCTGAAGGTGCCGAACACCGCGCTCATCGGACTGGCCCACGGGTCCCGCGACCCGCGTTCGGCCCAGGCCATCGAAGCGCTGATGGCCGCGGCCGGGGTGCTGCTGCCCGGAGTCCCGACCCGGGCCGCCTTCCTCGACCTGAACCCGCCCGACCTCACGACCGTGACCGCCGGGCTGGACGTCACCCGCGCCGTGGTCCTGCCGCTGCTGTTCAGCGAGGCGTTCCATGCCCGGATCGACGTGCCCGCGGCAGTGGACGAGGCCGCCCGGGTCACCGGTGCGGGACTGACGGTGGCGCCGATCCTGGGCCTGGGCGAACCAGTGTTGACCGCTTTGGACGAACGCGCCGCGGCGGCCGGAATCGCCGAGCCGGACGACATCCTGCTGGTGGCGGTGGGTTCGTCCCGCCCGGAGGCGAACGAGGCGGTCGTCGATCTGGCCGCAACCTGGTCCAGGCGCCGCGCCGGGACCGTGCACGCCGCCTTCGCGACCTGCGAGCCGCGCGCCGTCGAGGTGCTGTCCGGGCTGCGCGCCGACGACCGCACCGTCGGGATCGTGCCCTTGTTCCTGGCCCCCGGGCTGCTGCTCGACCAGGTCACGGCACATCCCGCCGCGGCCGGTTGCACGGTCGCGGACGTGCTCGGGTCCGCCCTGGCCGTCCTGGTCGTGCAGCGCTATCGCGACGCGCTTCTCCCCGCTTGAACCCCTCGCGTCCTCGCCGCTCAGGTTCTCGCGGCACGTCGCGCCCGGAAGGCGGCCACGTTGGTGCGGTTGGCGCAAGTGACCTCGCAGAACCGGCGGGAGCGGTTCTTGGACAGGTCGATGAGCAGGTCGCAACAGTCGTCGGCGGCGCACACCCGCAGCCGCGGGAGCTCGTTGATCCGGATGATGTCACCGACGGCCAGGGCGGCCTCGACGGCCATCCGAACGGCCAACGGTGCATCGGGTTCGGTGGCGTGGACGTGATAGTCGAGCTGGTCGTGCTTGACCAGCTGGGGTAGGGCCTTGGCTTCGCGCAGCAGGGCGTTGATCTCGGCAACGACGGACTCCTCGTCCCCATTCCAGAGCCGGGCCAGCCGGGGGCGCAGCGCCCGGACCTGCTCGAGCTCGGCGACGGTCCAGTCGAAGCGGCCCGACCAGCCCCATGTGCGGACGAATTCTTGCAGGTCAGCGACGGTGCTCAGCTCATCACCGGCGTCGGCGTGGGCGGTGTTGACCAGCGCCGCGGCGCTCTGCAGGGACATCTCTGTGTCATGGGTAAAGAGCACTTGGCCCCTTTCACCTGGGCGCGGTACGGTGACGTCGCTCATTAGCGTACTGAGTTTTGCTCATTACAGGCGAGGTGATGGCATGGAAGCCCGGCGGAGCTGGTTCGGACTGATGTTGGCCGTGCTGTCGGCGTTGTCGTTCGGCACCTCGGGTAGCTTCGCCGCCTCGCTCATTGCGGTGGGTTGGACGCCCGGGGCGGCGGTGACCCTGCGGATCGTCATCGCCGCGGTGGTGCTCACCGGTCCTGCCCTCTACCAGCTGCGCGGTCGCTGGGCGGAGATGTTCCGGTCCTGGAAACTGTTGCTCGTCTACGGGCTGCTCGCGGTGGCCGGCGCCCAACTGTTCTTCTTCACCGCGGTGGCCCACCTGTCGGTCGGGATCGCGCTGCTGCTCGAGTACCTGGGCACCATCCTGGTCGTCGGCTGGATGTGGCTGCGACACGGCCAGACGCCGCGGCGGCTCACCGTGATCGGCGCCGGGGTGGCCGTGGTCGGGCTGGTGCTGGTCCTGAACCTGATCGGATCGCAGCACCTGAACTCGGTCGGCGTGCTCTTCGGCCTGCTCGCAGCGGTCGGGCTGGCCACGTTCTTCATCCAGTCCGCGCACGAGTCGGACCTGCCCGGCCTGGTCATGGCCTGGGCCGGTCTGGTCATCGGCGGGGTCGTCCTGGTCGTGGTCGACCTGCTCGGCCTGCTGCCGTTCCGGGCGCCTCGGGTCGACGTGACCCTGGCCGGTCACCAGGTCAGCTGGATCGTCCCCGTGCTCGGGTTGTCGGTGGTCGCGGCGGCCTTCGCGTATGTGGTCGGGATTGCGGCGGCGCGGCTGCTCGGGGCCAAGGTGGCCTCGTTCGTCGGGCTCATCGAGGTGGTGGCCGCGGTGCTGGTGGCCTGGTTGCTGCTCGGCCAGGTGCCGACCCTGGTGCAGCTGATCGGCGGGGTGCTGATCGTGGCCGGGGTGGCGTTGGTCAAAATCGATGACGTGCGTGAGCTGCCCACCGATGCGGAGCCAGTAGCGGTGACCGCGACCTCGCCATGACCACACCGACCCGGTGGGAGGTCGAGACCACAGGAGAGCGATGGCTGGCCTACCGAGGGCGTTTCGAGCGGATGCAGGCCGAGGGCGCGGACCTGGACGGTGAAGCGCGGTTCGTGGACGTCCTGGTGCCCCGAGGGGCGCGGATCCTGGACGCGGGCTGCGGGATCGGGCGGGTGGCCGCGGCCCTGGACGCCCGCGGGCACCAGGTGGTCGGCATCGACCGGGACGCGGGTCTGATCGAGGCGGCCAGGCGGATGTATCCGACCGTGGACTACCGGGTCTGCGACCTGTTGGCCGCGGCCGACCTGGGCCTGGAATTCGACGCGATCGTGCTGGCCGGGAACGTGCTCGTCTACATGGCGCCGGGCACCGAACGCGCGGGCCTGGCCGCGCTGGCCGCCCTGGTGGTGGCCGGCGGTCGGATCGTGTCCGGATTCGCCACCGACCGGGTCTACACCGTGGCCGATCTCGACGCCGACGCGGCCGCCGTCGGACTGGTGGTCGAAAGCCGTTTTGCCACTTGGCATCTCGATCCGTGGTTGGCGGACTCCGATTGGGCCGTGACGGTGCTCGTCCGGCCCTAGACTGGCGTGTCGTGAGTCTGACCCTCGGCATCGTCGGCCTGCCCAACGTCGGCAAGTCCACCCTGTTCAACGCCCTGACCCGATCCGACGTGCTGGCGGCGAACTATCCGTTCGCCACCATCGAGCCCAACGTCGGGGTGGTGCCGCTGCCCGACCCCCGGCTGGACAAGCTGGCCGAACTGTTCAAGTCGGTGAAGATCGTGCCGGCCACGGTGTCGTTCGTGGACATCGCCGGCATCGTCAAGGGCGCCAGCGAGGGTCAGGGGCTGGGCAACAAGTTCCTGGCCAACATCCGCGAGGCCGACGCCATTTGCCAGGTGGTCCGGGTCTTCGCCGATTCCGACGTGGTGCACGTGGACGGCAAGGTGGACCCGCTCGCGGACGTCGAGACGATCAACACCGAGCTCATCCTGGCCGACCTGCAGACCCTGGAGAAGGCGCTGCCCCGGCTGGAGAAGGAGGCCCGCACCAGCAAGGACCGCAAGCCCGTGTTCGAGGCCGCGGCGGCCGCCAACGCGGTGCTGGACTCGGGCCGGACCTTGTTCTCCGCCCGGGCGTCGCTGGACCTGCCGGTCCTGCGGGAACTCTCGCTGCTCACCGCGAAGCCGTTTCTCTACGTGTTCAACGCCGATGAGCAGGTACTCACCGACGAGGAGCGGAAGGCGGCGCTGAGCGCGGCGGTGGCCCCGGCCGATGCGGTGTTCCTGGACGCCAAGGTGGAGTCGGAGCTGCTCGAACTGGACGAGGAGTCGGCCCGTGAGCTGCTGGAATCGGTCGGTCAACCCGAGCCCGGCCTGCATGCCCTGGCCCGGGCCGGCTTCCACACCCTCGGCCTGCAGACCTACCTGACCGCCGGCCCCAAGGAATCCCGGGCCTGGACGATCAAGCAGGGCGCCACCGCCCCCCAGGCGGCGGGCGTCATCCACTCCGACTTCGAACGCGGCTTCATCAAAGCCGAGATCGTCTCTTATGCCGACCTCACCGCTGCCGGCTCGATGGCCGCGGCCAAGGCGGCCGGGCGGGTCCGCATGGAGGGCAAGGAGTACGCGATGGCCGACGGGGACGTGGTCGAGTTCCGCTTCAACGTCTAGGTCGATCTGGGCTCCCGATTCAGGTTCATTTGTTGCATATATGAGCGAAATAAGCCTCAGAAGAGCGACGTGTGGACAACTCACCGGCGCTCCCGCTGGATCGGTCACGATTCCGGGGTGGGGGAGCAAGTGGTTCTGGCCCGTCAGGGTGGACTGATCACTCATGCGCAGGCGCTGGCCTGCGGGATGAGCCGGGCGACCATCTCTCGCCGGGTCCGGACCCGTCATTGGTTCCGGGTTCTGCCCGGCGTCTATCGTCATGCCGCAGCACCGGTGGGCAGTGACCTGATGGCCCGCGCCACGCTGATGTGGGCGGGACCGCATGCCGTGTTGTCCGGCCCCTGGGCCGCGTGGTGGCACGGCCTGGCCCCGGAGCCGATCGGCCCGGTCAGCGTGACGGTGCCGCCGACCAGCGGTCTCCGGTCCCGGCGGAACGTCCAGGTGCGCCGCCGGTTCGTGGAATCCGCGGATGTCACCGTGGTACGCGGGATGCGGCTGGTCAGTCGCGCCCTGTCCGCGCTGGAATGTGCCTCCGGATCGGACGGTCAGGACATCGTGGACCGTGCGGCGCAGCGGCATGTCACGTCGGACGAGTTCTCGTTGGCCTTGACCCGCTTTCGGTATGCCCGTGGAGCCCAGGCGGCCCGGACCACGATCGCCTTGTTGCAGGACGGTGCCGTGTCCCCGCCGGAGCGTGAGCTGTTGCGGGCACTGCGTTCGGCCGGTCTGACCGACCTCCGGGCCGGAGTCAAGATCCGGATAGACGGAAGACTGCTCTGGCTCGACCTCGCAGTGCCAGAGCTCAAGCTGGCAGTCGAGGTCGACGGGGTGGCCGTGCACAGCGATGTCAGCCAGATCCACGACGATCTCGCTCGGCAGAACATGCTCATGACCGCCGGCTGGACGGTGCTTCGGTACACCCCGAAGCAGATTCGTCAGGACCTGGACGCGATCGTCGAACAGATCCGCGTGACTCTGGCGCATTTGTCGCACATATGAAACAAATCAGCCTGAATCCGGAGTCAGCCGAGCTGGTCGTCCACGTAACACCAGCGCCAGGCCTCGCCGGGCTCGACCGAGCGCATGACCGGATGCTCGGTGTCGCGGAAGTGCCGATCGGCGTGCTTGGCCGCGGACGAGTCGCAGCAACCGACATTGGCGCAGGTCAGGCACATTCTCAGATGCACCCAGGAGGTGCCCTCGCGTAGGCAATCCAGACACTGCGGGTCGTCCGGAACGGGTTGGTCGGTCGCGTCGGCCAGATGCTCGCAGTCCGGGGTAGCGGCGATCTCGGCCGGCGCGGTCAACTGGCCCTCGCCGGTCAGCTCCTCGTCGTCCGCAAGCGAGGCGTCCAGCATTGACTCCTCCACGTCCAATCGCAGCAACACCTCGCGCAGCACCTCTTGGGCCGCGCCGCCGTCATCCCGGATCTGGAGCACCTTGTCGCGTTCGGCCGCGAGCATGCCCAGCCGCAACTGCAGGTAGCGCTGGCTCGGCGTGGGTCCCTCGGATTCCGGGCGGCCGAGACGTTCCCAGGCCTGCTGATCCCGCTCCTCGGTCCGCCGGGCGATCAGGGCGAGTACCTCCGGGGTCTCGTCCTCCTTCTTCAGCCGGTCGAGCTCGGCCAGCCCGGCCTGGGTGGCCTCCCGCATCACCGCCGCGGTGGCCAGCGCGTCCTCCCGGGCGTCCGGCCCGCGCAGGCCGAGCGCGCGCACCACGCGCGGCAGGGTCAGCCCCTGGAGCAGCAGGGTGCCCCCCACGACGACGAGCGCGGCCAGCACCAGCACGGCCCGATGGGACAGCCCCGCGGGCAGCGCGAGCACCGTGGCCACGGTGACCACTCCGCGCATGCCGGCCCAGGACAGGACGGCGGGGTATTGCCAGGGTGGAAACGGATCTACCCGCCGTACGGCCGGTATCAGCCGGGGCAGGTAGGTGGCCGGAAACATCCACAGCGGACGCAGGACCAGGACCGCCAGCAGGATGACCAGCACCGAGGTGAGGATCCGGCCGTTCCCCAGCGGGTCGGAGAAAGCGTCGACGACGATGTGCCTGACCTGCAGGCCGATCAGCAGGAACACGCTGTTCTCGAGCAGGAACTCGACCGTCGACCAGTTGATGCGTTCACTGACCCGGGAGGCTCCGCTGGGCATCGACGGCGCCTTGTGCCCGATCAACAACCCGGCCACGACCACGGCCAGCACTCCGGACACGTGGGCGGCCTCCGCCGGCAGGAACGCGGCATACGGCGAGGCCAGCGAGAGGGTGGTGTTCAGGACGACGTCGGTGACGCGCTTGCGGATCCAGATGAGCACGATCGCGACCAGCACGCCGACGACCACGGCGCCGGCGGCGGTGTAGAGGAACTGACCACCGACCTTCCACCAACTCGGGGTGGTCCCGATCAGGGCGGCGAGCGCCGTGCGGAAGCAGACCAGCGCGGTCGCATCGTTGACCAGGGATTCGCCCTCGAGGATGACGATGAGCCGGCGCGGCAGGCCCACCTTGCGAGCGACCGCGGTGGCGGCCACTGCGTCCGGCGGAGCCACCGCCGCACCGAGCGCGAAGGCCCCGGCCAGCGGCACGTCCGGCAGCAGCAGGTGCACCACGATGCCCACGGTCGCAGTGGCGAAGAGCACGTACCCGACCGAGAGCAGACCGATCGGTCGGCGGTTCGCCTTGAAGTCGATCAGAGAGGTCTTGAGAGCCGCGCCGAACAAGAGCGGCGGAAGGATGCCGACCAGCACCACCTCGGACGGCACTTCGACGTCGGGCACGTACGGCAGGAAGGACGCCAGCACACCGACCACGACCAGCACCAAGGGTGCCGACAGGGACCATCGTCGGGCGAGAGCGCTGATCGTTCCCACGGTCGCGACGATGATCAGCAAACCCAGGGCGATCTGCATGTCGCCCATTCTTTCCTGCCGCCGGGGTGGCGCAGTCCGATCCCCCGACCGATCGGGCGGACAGGGTTGGTCGGCCACTGGGGTGACGATGCTGCACGCTTGAGGTCCGGGCGGGTCGGGTACGGGGCGATCCTGCGGGGGAAATCAGGAGTCGGGATGGTCGTGGTCGAGCGAGAACTGCCCTCGGACGAGGCGCGGGCGCTGATTTCTCTGGTGCGCGAGGTGGCCGACGCCGAATTGGCGCCGCGGGCGGCCCAGGCCGAGGCGCGGGCCGAATTCCCGCGCGAGCAGTTCCGGTTGCTGGGCCGGTTGGGTCTGCTGGGCCTGGCCTATCCCGAGGAGGTCGGCGGTGGCGGCCAGCCCAGTCAGGTCTACCTGCAGGTGATCGAGGAGATCGCCGCCCGATGGGCCACCGTCGCCGTGGGGATGAGCGTGCACGCCCTGGCCTGCTTCCCGCTGGCGACCTCCGGGACGGCCAAGCAACAGCGGCTGCTGCCGGACCTGCTCGGCGGCGAGATGCTCGGCGCCTACTGTCTGTCCGAGGCGCAGGCCGGCTCCGACCCGGGGGCCATGCGGGCCACCTCCACCCGGTCGGCGGACGGCTGGCGCGCGCAGGGCGAGAAGGCCTGGGTCACCCACGGCGGGGTGGCCGACTTCTATACGGCGCTGCTACGTACCGGTGGCCCTGGATCCACCGGGATCTCCTGCTTCCACGTACCCGCGGACACGCCCGGGCTGTCGGCCGCGCCGCCGGAACACAAGATGGGCCTGACCGGCTCGGTCACCGCCGCTGTGCGTTTCGACGAGGTCGAGCTCCCGGCCGACGCGCTCGTCGGCGAGGTCGGGACCGGGTTGACCATGGCGCTGGCCGCGTTGGACGCCGGCCGTCTCGGCATCGCGGCCATCTCCACCGGCGTGGCTCAGGCGGCGCTCGACTACGCCGTCACCTACGCCCGGGAGCGAGAGGCCTTCGGCCGCCGGATCATCGATCACCAGGGTTTGGCCTTCCTGCTGGCCGACATGGACGCCGCGGTGGCCGCGGCCCGAGCGACCTACCTGTGGGCGGCCCGGCGCAAGGACGCCGGCCGGCCGTATCGGCGGGAAGCCAGCATCGCCAAGCTGGTCGCCAGCGACAACGCCATGCGGGTGTGCACCGACGCGGTCCAGGTGCTGGGCGGCGCCGGTTACACCACCGACCATCCGGTCGAGCGCTACATGCGCGAGGTCAAGGTCATGCAGATCTTCGAGGGAACCAACCAGATCCAGCGGATGATCATCGGCCGCGAGCTGGCCCGGGACTAGGGTCCACTCGATCAAGGACGACCCCGGACGAAGGAGACCCGTGCGTGCGCTGGCCACCCGCCTGGTCGCCTCGTCGTGGGCGCCGTGGTTGTTCCTGGCCGTGATGCTTGCCCTGCACGTGGTCGTCACGGAACTCGGCGCCGACCCGTTCAAGATGGTCGACCTGGACGTCTACGTGCAGGGGGCGCGGCACCTGACCGACGGCACTCTCTACGACTTCGTGACCCAGCCCCTGGAGCTGCCGTTCACCTACCCACCGTTCTCGGCCCTGCTGTTCGCGCCGCTGGCCTGGCTGCCCTGGACGGTGACCCGGGTGTTGTGGGAGCTGGGCATGATCGCCGCGGTGGCCGCGATCGTCCACCTCACGCTGCGATTGCTGGGTCGGGTCGGGCCGGCGGCGACCCGACCCCTCACCCACGAGCGCGGCCTGGTGCTCGTCGTCACCGGCCTGTCCCTGTGGATGGAGCCGGTCCGGACCACGTTCAACTACGGGCAGATCAACCTGTTCCTGGCCGCGCTGTTGCTCTGGGGCGCGGTCAGCACGAAGCAGTGGTGGGCGGGCACGACGGTCGGGCTGGCCGCCGGGGTGAAACTGATCCCGGCCATCACCGGTCTGTACTACCTCGTCCGCCGCCAGTACCTCGCCGCCGTGGTGGCGGTGGCGTCCTTCGCGGTCACCATCGCGATCATGCTGGTCATCATTCCCCGCGAGACCTGGCGCTATTTCACCCAACTCATCCTCGACCCGGGCCGCACCGGGCCGGTCTGGTCGGCCATCAACCAGTCGCTGCGGGGCGCACTGGCCCGGCTGGCCGGCCACGACGTCAGCGTCTCCTGGCTGGTCGCCTGCGTGATCGCGGTGGTCCTGGGCGGTGGGGCGCTGTGGGTGTGCACCCGACGCGGTGATCGCACCGCCGCCTTCCTGGCCGTGCAGCTCACCGGGTTGCTGATCTCGCCGATCTCCTGGTCGCACCACTGGATCTGGGTGCTGCCCCTGCTCATCTGGGCCTTCGCCGGCCCCCAGGCCCGGCGCCCGCCGGTGCGGATGTTGGCCGGGGCCTGGATTCTGGCCACCTGCAGCTTCACAGTCAGCGTGCTCATCGCCGCGCAGCACAAGGGGCCGGCCTCCCGACCCGGGTGGCAATCCTGGCTGGGCACGATCTACCCGGTGCTGGGCCTGATCACGTTGATCCTGCTGGTCTGGCTGTACGGCCGACGGCGGGAGGCAGTGGCCGGACCCGCAGTACAGTTGTCCTCGACACGGGAGTCCGGTGCGCCGGGCTGAGAGAGGGACACGAAGTCCCTGACCGTCGAACCTGATCCGGATCATGCCGGCGCAGGGACGTCCTCTCGCATCACCAGACCCGTGCCCGAGGAAGGGCACTCGCATGAGAAAGATTCGTCACGCCTGGTGGGTCGCTGCGCTGGCCTTGCTGGTCGGATGCGGGACGTCGTCGACGTCCGGCAACTCCACCAGTTCCAGCGGTTCGGCTTCCGATCCCGGGTATTGGACCGCGGCCCAGGGTCGGCCAGGCGTCTCGGTGACGCAGCATTCGGCGCCCGGGTCGCCTCTGGAGCAGTCGTCCGTCTCGACTGCCGCCGGCGGGTCGGTCACGCTGGTTACCCACGACTCGTTCGCAGTGGACAAGAAGGTGCTGGCCGACTTCGAGGCCAGCAGCGGGATCAAGGTGACCCTGCTGTCCCAGGGCGACGCCGGGGCGCTGGTCAACAAGTTGATCCTGACCAAGGAGAACCCGCTGGGAGACGCCGTTTTCGGGATCGACAACAGCTTCGCCTCGCGGGCCGAGCAGGCCGGCATCCTGGCTTCGTACTCCTCGCCCGCACTGCCCGCGGGAGCCCAGCAGTACGTCAGCACAGACTTGCTCACCCCGGTCGACTACGGCGACGTCTGCATCAACGTGGACCACAACTGGTTCAAGGCCAAGAACCTGCCCGAGCCCAAGACGTTCGAGGATCTGACCAAGCCGGAATACAAGGACCTGTTGGTGACCGAATCCGCGGCGACCAGTTCCCCCGGCCTGATCTTTCTGCTCGGCACCATCGCCCATTTCGGCGCCAACGGTTGGCAGGCCTACTGGACGTCCCTGCAGCACAACGGCCTCAAGGTCACGGCGGGCTGGAACGACGCCTACAGCGTCGACTTCTCCGGCTCGTCGGGCAAAGGCGATCGGCCGCTGGTCGTCTCGTACGCCTCCTCCCCGCCGGACGAGGTCCACAACGGCGTCGCTCAGACCGGGGCCCTGCTCGACACCTGCTTCCGGCAGGTCGAGTACGCCGGCGTACTGACCGGCGCCAAAAATCCGGCCGCGGCCCGGAAAGTCGTCGACTTCCTGCTCTCGAAACAGTTCCAGGCCGGTGTGGCCGAGGGCATGTACGTCTACCCGGTGGACAGCTCGGTGCCGCTGCCGGCGGACTGGCAGAAGTTCGCGCCGGTGGCGCCGCACCCGCTGACCATGGACCCGGCTCAGATCGCGGCGAACCGGGACACCTGGATCTCCCAGTGGACCGACCTGGTGCAGGGCTGAGATATGGCGGCCACCCTGGCGGTACCGACTCCAGGGCCGACCCCACCGCCGCCTGGTCAGGCGCCGGCCCCACCGCCGGCCCTCCCGGAGGAGTGGTGGCGGCCGGCCGGCCGGCGGCTGGGGCTGATGCTGCTGGCCGGGCTTCCGCTCCTCGTGCTCCTCGTGCTGTTCTGCTATCCGGTGGCCACCCTGATCGGCAAGGGTTTGATCACCGACGGCCATCTCGACTTGGTCGCAGCCTGGGACACGATGCGCCGGCCCCGGTTCGGCCGGGTACTCGCGTTCACGGTGGCGCAGGCGGCGGCGTCCGCCGGGCTGTGCCTGCTGGTCGGGCTGCCGGCGGCGTTCCTGTTGTCCTGCCGGCGGTTTCCCGGACGCGGTGCGATCCGGGTGCTGCTCACGGTGCCGTTCGTGCTGCCCACGGTGGTGATCGGGCTGGCCTTTCGGACCCTGCTGGCCAGCAGTGGGCCGCTCGGTGGGTGGGGGCTGGACGGCTCGGTGATTGCCATCCTGGCCGCGCACGTGGCTCTGAACCTGGCCGTGGTGGTGCGCACCGTGGGCCCGGCCTGGGCGCAGCTGGACCGGCGACCGGCGCAGGCGGCGGCCACCCTGGGCGCCGGGCCGGTGCGGGTCGCGTTCACCGTCACGCTGCCCGCCCTGGGACCGGCCATCGCCGCGGCCGCGGTGCTGGTCTTCCTGTTCTGCGCCACCAGTTTCGGGGTGGTGCTGATCCTGGGCCAAGGCCGGTACAACACGGTGGAGACCGAGATCTATCACCAGACCATGGATCTGCTGGATCTGCGGACGGCCTCGGTGCTGTCCATCGTCCAGTTGTTGCTGGTGGCGGCGACCCTGGCGGTGGCCGGATGGTTGCGCCGGCGCAGCGAGGTCGGCCGCCGTCCGATACCCGCCCGACCGACCCGGCTGACCGTGCGGGATCTGCCCGCGGCGGTGGTGACCACGGCGGCGGCCGTGCTCGTCCTGGGCCCGCTGCTGACCCTGGCGGTCAGGTCGTTGCGGACCGAGAACGGCTGGGGCCTGGGTAATTACGCCGCCCTGACTCGACTCGGGGACGACAATGTCCTGCTCGCCCCGGTGGCCACCTCGATCTTGATCTCCATCCGGACCGCGCTGCTGGCCGCGATCATCTCGGTCGCCCTGGGTCTGTGCCTGGCCGTGGTGCTGGCCCGGCGGCCCCGGTCGGCCGCCGCCCGACGCGCTCTGGCCGTGGTCGACGCGGTTGTGCTGCTGCCCCTGGGGGTGAGTGCGGTGACCGTGGGTCTCGGCTTCCTGATCGCCCTGGACAAACCCCCGCTGGACCTGCGGGGGTCGGCGTTGCTGGTACCGCTGGCCCAGGCGCTGGTGGCCACCCCGCTGGTGGTGCGCATGGTGCTGCCGGCGCTGCGGGGGCTGGACGATCGGCTGCGCCATGCCGCCGCCGTGTCCGGCGCCGGCCCGCTCCGGATCTGGTGGACCACCGACCTGCCGCTGGCCGCTCGATCGCTGGCCGCGGCGGCCGGGTTCGCGCTGGCCCTGGCCCTGGGCGAGTTCGGGGCCACGTCCTTCCTGGCGCGCCCCCAGAGCCCGACCCTGCCGGTGGTGATCAACATCCTGATCGGCAAACCCGGGGTGCGGAACACCGGCATGGCCCTGGCCGCGTCCTGCGTGCTGGCCGCGCTCTGCGTGCTGGTCGTGGTCGTGGTCGACCTTGCGGTCCGGGACCGGCGCGGGGCCGGGATCGTGGCCGGCCGGACGGGACTGTTCTAGATGCTGCAGCTCACCGACGTCTCCGTGCGCTATGGGTCAGCCGGGCCGGCCGTCGACGGCGTGAGCCTGACCGTGCCCGACGGTCAGGTCCTGGCCCTGCTCGGCCCGTCCGGCTGCGGCAAATCCACCCTGCTCCGCGCGGTGGTCGGTCTACAGCCCCTGTCGGCTGGTCGGATCGCCTGGGACGAAACGGATCTGGCCCGGGTGCAGGTGCACCGCCGGGGGTTCGGGCTGATGTTCCAGGACGGCGTGCTCTGGCCGCACCGGTCGGTGGCCGGAAACGTCGGCTACGGGCTGCACGGTCCGGCCGCGGCCCGGCGGGACCGGGTCGACGAGCTGTTGGACCTGGTCGGACTTCCGGGATTCGGCGGGCGCGCGGTCACCGAACTGTCCGGCGGGCAGGCCCAGCGGGTGGCCCTGGCCCGAGCCCTGGCCCCGCGGCCCCGGTTGCTGCTGCTGGACGAGCCGCTGGCCGCGCTGGACCGGGAGTGGCGCGAGCGCCTGCTCGAGGACCTGCGCCGGATCCTGGTCGAGACCGCTACCACCGCGGTGTTCGTCACCCACGACCAGGACGAGGCCTACGCCGTGGCCGACCGGATCGCGGTCATGAAAGACGGGCGGATCCGTCAGGTCGCGCCCTCGCGCACGTTGTGGTCGGCACCGGCCGACGAGTGGGTGGCCGGATTCCTGGGCTGCCGGGCCATCGTGGGTATGCCGCAGTGGCGGGCCGCGGGTGGTCCCGAGCTGCCCGGCGATCGGATCGGTGTGCGCCCGTCTGCCCTGACCGTCGATCCAGCCGGGTCGATGGCCGGGTCGGTGACTCAGGCGTGGGCCGAACCGGACGGGTTCCGGCTGACCGTGCAGGTCGCCGGGCTGGGGCCGGTGCCGGCCCGTTCCGACGGTCCGGTCGAAGTCGGATCCGGGGTCCGGCTGCGGTGCGTCCCGGAGGCGGTCGCGGTCATCGGCGCCGGGAACGCGGTCATGACAGGCTGCTGACGTGAGTGAACTGGCGGGGGCCGAACCATCGTGAGCCGACCGCTGCGCACCGCCGCGCTGGTGCCGGCGGCGCTGACGTCGGTCCGAACGGCTCTGGCCGACCCATCGGTCTGGGTGCGGCTGCTGCGGGTCACCGGGTTCCGTCCGCACGGTGCTCCGCTCGGCCCGCTGCGCGCGGGGGCTACGGCCACGTTCTCGAGCGACCGACCCTGGATCCCGCGGCGGGCCACGATCACCGTGCTGCGGGTCGACAGCACGGCCGGTCCGGTGGTGCGGATCGGGGTCGGGCGCCGGTTGGCCGTGGAGCTGGTGCCGCATCCGGTCGACGTGCCCGGCGCCGGGGTGCTGCTGACCCTGGATCTGTCCCACCGGCGCGGCTCTCGCAGGCGCGCGGTGCGGCTGGCGGA
Organism: Nakamurella sp.; assembly: GCA_965277905.1. Classification (GTDB taxonomy): domain Bacteria; phylum Actinomycetota; class Actinomycetes; order Mycobacteriales; family Nakamurellaceae; genus Nakamurella. The sequence continues at coordinate 590,449 of CBDIDW010000006.1, read as the reverse complement.
GACGCTGCTCGGCCTGGTCACGGTGTCCGCCCACGACCCGGCGGTGGTGGTGGCCGGAGCAATCGTGGCCGACGGCCGGCTGCTCGGTGCCCGCCGGACCCGCCCGGCCGAGCTGGCCGGACGGTGGGAGCTGCCCGGCGGCCGGGTCGAGCCGGGCGAGACCGAGCAGGAAGCGCTGGTCCGGGAGCTGCGGGAGGAGCTGGGTGTGCAGGTTCGGGTCGGGCGTCAAATCGCCCCCGAGACGCCCGCCGGTCCGGGTCTGGTCCTGCGCGCGTTCGTCGCCGAGCTGCTCGACGGTGAGCCGACCCCGGTCGGACCCGACCCCGCGCACGATCAGGTCCGCTGGTTCGCATTGAGCGACAACGCCGAGATCGACCAGGTGCAGTGGCTCGAGGCGGACGAACCGCTGGTCCGAGGGCTGCTCTCAGTCCGGTGACGGGTCGGTGCGCTCCGCGTCGGCCAGATCCTCCTCGGGACGAGGGGGCACGGTCTCGTCGTCCTCCAGCACGTGTAGCGGGAAGTCGTCAGGCGGCTCGGTCATGCCGGTCAGGGTAGGAGCAGGAGTTTGCCGCTGGTCCGGCGGGCCTGCAGGTCGGCATGCGCCCGGGGCGCCTGCGCCAGCGGGTAGGTGGCGCCGACCCGAACGCTCAGAGAGCCGTCGCGCACCCAGCCGAACAGATCGTCGGACCGCCGGGTCAGCTCGGCCGGGGTGCGGACGTAGTCGCGCATGGTCGGCCGGGTCAGAAACAGAGAGCCAGCACGGTTCAGTCGCTGGATGTCGAACTGGGGAACGGCCCCGCTGGACGCCCCGAACAGCACCATCGTCCCGCGCACGGCCACGCTCGCCAGCGAGTCATCGAAGGTGTCCCGACCCACCCCGTCGTACACCACCTGCGCGCCGACTCCGCCGGTCAGGGAACGGACCCAATCGGCGAAACCGTCGTAACCGACCATGACCTCGTCAGCGCCGGCCCCCTCGGCCAGCACCGCCTTCTCGGGCGTGGAAACGGTGGTACACACCGTCGCCCCGGACCGCTTGGCCAGCTGGATGAGCAGCAGACCCACGCCGCCGGCTCCGGCGTGCACCAGCACCACGTCGCCGGGTCGGATCCGATAGGTGTCGTGGGCCAGGTAGTGCGCCGTGCACCCCTGCAGGAGCAAGGCCGCTGCGGTCCGGTCGTCCACTTCGTCGGGTACCCGCACCATCTTGTCGGCGGGCCCGACAACGGCGGCCGCGTAGGAGCCGGGCGCCTCTGCCCAGGCCACCCTGTCTCCCACCGCCAGGCCCGTGACGCCCTCGCCGACCCCGATGACCCGGCCCGCTCCCTCATCCCCGGGGACGTAGGGGAACGAGACCGGGTACAGCCCGGATCGGCGATACACATCGACAAAGTTCACCCCGGTGGCCGCCACGGCCACCTTGACCTGGCCCGGTCCGGCCTCGGGCACGTCAATCGTCCGGGCCCGCAATACGTCCGGGCCGCCGGCTTCGGTCACGACGATGGCAGTGGTCGGCACTGCCGCATTCTGGCATCGGTCGTCACCGCGGCCGTCGCCGGTAGAATCGAGCGGTTGGCGCCCTCCCCGGCGCCGTTCTGGCTCGCCGGACCCGACGCGAGCACCACCGCAGACGTACGAAGGATGTTTCCAGCTGTGTCAATCCGGACTGATCTACGCAATGTGGCCATCGTGGCCCACGTCGACCACGGCAAGACCACGCTGGTGGACGCCATGCTCTGGCAGTCCGGAGCGTTCCGGGCCAATGCCACCGTGAACGAGCGGGTCATGGACTCCAACGACCTGGAGCGGGAGAAGGGCATCACCATCCTGGCCAAGAACACCTCGGTCAGACGTCATTCCGCCGACGGCAGCGACTTGATCATCAACATCGTCGACACCCCCGGCCACGCCGATTTCGGTGGCGAGGTGGAGCGGGCGCTGATGATGGTCGACGGCGTGGTGCTGCTGGTCGACGCGTCCGAGGGGCCGCTGCCGCAGACCCGGTTCGTGCTCCGCAAGGCCCTGCAGGCCCGGTTGCCGGTGGTGTTGGTGATCAACAAGACCGACCGCTCGGATGCCCGCATCGACGAGGTGGTGGACGAGACCTACGACCTGTTCCTGGATCTGGACGCCGACGACGAGCAGATCGAATTCCCCATCGTTTACTGCTCCTCCCGCGCCGGGCGGGCCAGCCTGAACAAACCGGGCAACGGCGAGATGCCCGACCACGAGAACCTCGACCCGTTGTTCGACGTGCTGTTCGAGACGATTCCCGCCCCCACCTACACCGAGGGCGCACCGCTGCAGGCCCAGGTGACCAACATCGACGCCTCGCCGTACCTGGGTCGGATCGCCATGTGCCGCGTCATCGAGGGCACCATCACGGCCGGCCAGCAGGTGGCCTGGATGAAGCAGGACGGCACCGTCACCCGCACCAAGATCACCGAGCTGCTGATGACCGAGGCGCTGGACCGGATCCCGGTTGAGAGCGCGCGTGCAGGCGACCTGATCGCGGTGGCCGGCATCGCCGAGATCACCATCGGGGAGACGTTGGCCGACGCCGACGACCCGAAGGCGCTGCCGTTGATCACCGTCGACGAGCCGGCCATCTCGATGACCGTGGGCATCAACACCTCGCCGCTGGCCGGCCGGGACGGCGGGACCAAGTTGACCGCGCGGCAGGTCCGCAACCGGCTGGACCAGGAACTGATCGGCAACGTGTCCATGCGCGTGCTGCCGACCGAACGGCCGGACACCTGGGAGGTGCAGGGACGCGGCGAGTTGGCCCTGGCCATCCTGGTCGAGACCATGCGCCGGGAGGGCTTCGAGCTGACCATCGGCAAGCCCCAGGTGGTCACCCGGCTGGTCGACGGAAAGGTGCACGAGCCGTTCGAGCGGTTGACCGTGGACGTGCCCGAGGAGTACCTGGGCGCCGTCACCCAACTGCTGGCGCTGCGCAAGGGCCGGATGGAGGCGATGACCAATCACGGGACCGGCTGGGTCCGGCTCGAGTTCCACGTGCCCTCGCGCGGCCTGATCGGATTCCGGACCGAATTCCTCACCGACACCCGCGGCACCGGCATCGCCTCGGCCCTGTTCGACGGGTACGGCCCCTCGGTGGGCGCTCTGCGGGCCCGACCGACCGGCTCCCTGGTGGCCGACCGGGCCGGAAAGGCCACCCCGTTCGCGATGGCGTCCCTGCAGGAGCGGGGCTCCATGTTCGTGCCCCCGACCACCGAGGTCTACGAGGGCATGATCATCGGCGAGAACTCCCGCTCCGACGACATGGACGTGAACATCACCAAGGAGAAGAAGCTCACCAACATGCGCCAGTCCACCGGCGACGAACTCGTGCACCTGGTGCCGCCGCGGGCGCTGTCGCTGGAGCAGACCCTGGAGTTCTGTGCCGACGACGAGTGCGTCGAGGTGACGCCGGTCTCCGCCCGGATCCGCAAGGTCATCCTGAACGCGGGGGAGCGGGCTCGGTCCCGGACCCGGGGCAAGTCCGCGATCCTCTAGTTCTCACTTCGTAGGGTGGGTCGGTGTCCCGCCGCCGTCACCACCTGATGCTGGCGGTGGCGGCACTGTTGGTGGTGGCGGGCTGTACTCCACCCGGCCTGCCCGCGCCGATCGCGCCCACCGCCAGTGCCTCGGCCTCCGGTGTCGCTCCACCGCCCGACACCTTGACCGTCGGCGTGGACCAGGCGCCGGCGGGGTTCAACCCACATGCCCTGGCCGATTACTCGGCCGCTGCGCAGGCCGTGGCCGGGCTGGTGCTGCCCAGCGCATTCACCGTGGACGCCGCCGGAAATCGGGTGCTCTCGGCCGACCTACTGGAATCGGCGCAGATCGTCACCCAGACTCCGTTCACGGTGAGTTACCGGCTGAACCGGGCGGCGGCCTGGTCGGACGGCACCCCGATCAGCGCCGAGGACTTCAGCTACCTGCGCGATGCGATGACCGCCCAGCCCGGGACGGTGGACCCGGCGGGCTACCGGCTCATCTCGGCCATCCGCTCCGTCGATGCGGGCAAGACGGTCGACGTGCAGTTCACCCAACCGGTGGCCGACTGGGAGACTTTGTTCTCCCCTCTGGTGCCGGCGCACATCATGAAGGACTCGCCCAGCGGTTGGGCGGGGGCGCTGTCCACCGGCATCCCGGTCTCCGGCAACCGCTACAAGATGATCGACCTGGACACCACCACCGGTGAGGTCACCCTGGCCCGCAACGACAAGTTCTGGGGATCCCAGCCCGGCCCGGCGTCTGTGGTGCTCCGGGTCGGATCGTCCGCGGCCCTGCTCGCGGCGCTGAACCGAGGGGATATCCAGGCCGCCCTGTTGTCGCCGGCCACGGCGCAGGCGCTGCCCGCCCCACGGCGCACCGCGGTCCGCGCCCCCGGCGCGGTGAGCCTGGTCTTCGACACCCGGGCCGGCCCCACCGCCGACCGGGACGTCCGGACCGCCATCGGCCTCGGCCTGGACGGCGATCGGCTGCGTGCGGATCTGGTCGGTTCAGGCGGCGGCTCCGATGCTGCCTCGGCGCTATCCGTGCTGCCGGTGTCCTCGCAGGTCAGCCTGCCCCCCTCGACCTCTGCCGCGACCGGGTCCGCCGACTGGGGAGGCGGAGACACCGAGGCCGCGACTGCCGCCCTGCAACAGGCCGGCTATCGCCGGGCCGGGGTCTATCTGACCAAGGCCGGCAGCCCGCTGCGGCTGACCCTGCAGTTCCTGTCCACCGACCCGCGCCTCGCCGCCACCGCCCTGGACATCCAGCAACAACTCGGCCAGGTCGGGATCGAGGTCGACCTGGCCCCGCTGGACACCCCTCTGGCGCTCGTCGACCGGGCCCTGGGCCTGACCACCCAGGCAACCAGCGGGGGGATGTCGCTGCTCTTCGTGACCCGGGGCAGTTCCGACGCGCTGGCCGCGGGGTCCGCGTTCGGTTGCCCGAGTACCACCGCCCCCAACAGCGGTCAGACGTCCCGCACGCCGACTCCGACACCGTCCGGAACCGGCGGCAACCTGTCCGGCTATTGCGCGCAGGACCTCGACCTCGTCATGGCCCAGGCGATCGGCTCGGAAGCTGGCACCGGTCTGAGCCGGGTCGACAACCGGCTGTGGTCGGACCTGCCGGTCATTCCCATCGGCACGCCGGTGACCACCTTTGCCGTCGGCGCCGGGCTGACGGCCGTCATCGCGGCGGCCGGGCCCGGTTGGACCTGGACCGGCCCGCTGGCCGGACTGCCCTCCTGGCCGGCGCGCTGAGCGGACTCGCACCGACGGCACGACTCACCTCAGCAGGGCCACGACCGCGGTGGCCACGGCAGCGACCAGCCACATCACGATGAGCCAGGTCACCGGCCGGCGCGCGACCCGGGCGCCACCGTCGCCCACCCCGGCCGTCAGGCGGTGGCGTTGTCGGCCGGCCGCGGCCACGGCGGAGACAGTCAGCGCGTCGGCCCGCAGTTGCGGCAGGGCGAACCGATTCGGATCCCACCAGCCCGGATCCTGGGGTGGCGCCGACGCCCGCCCGTGCGGGGCCGGCGCGGCCCAGGCGCGGTACCGATGGCCGTCGCGATCGATCAGCGTCAGGGCGTACCGCGACTCGATCTCGGCCAGCGCGCCGTAGGGCACCCAGACGTCGAAGACCACATTGGCCAGTCCGACGCCGAAAGTGTCCACCGTCACAGCGGGTCGACCGAACCCGGCGAAAACGGACAATCCGATCAAGGCCATTGCCGGGATTCGAATCCACACCGACGCCGGGTTTTCCCGTAGTTCTGCGATCAGCCAGGCCAGGATGGCCAGCCCGGTGGCCCCGCAGACGATCATTGCCGAGCGCGGTCGGAATAGGAAAAACGGACCTTCCGTACGAATAGAACGGCCGGTCCAGTACATCCGGCAATGGTGTCACGACCTCCTGATCAGCCAACTCGAGCGGCGCGGAACTCGTCGAGGACCGGCCGGTACACGCGAAGCTCTACGGTCCGGTGGACGGTCAGGTGAAAACTCTCCCGATCCGCGCCCGTTCGGGTCAATCGGGATGACGATCCGAGTGGTGACGGCAACACCCGGTCAACCTTTGGTCACGATCGATCTTGTCCCCTGGCTAACGAGGTGAGAAGGTTCGTAAGGTCTGGCAGTCAGACCGACACAGGAATAGCCGCGCGGGTCGGGAAAAGGACAACGGTCGATGGGGCCGGTGTCAGTCCGCCACGCTTCGCCGGCTCCTCGAGGAGGACCATCAATGAAGACCCAACGGGCAGTGCGGTTCGCCGCGCTTGTCTCGAGCGCCACCCTGGTGCTCGCTGCCTGTTCCACCGCATCCAGTACGGGCGGAGGTTCGAGTTCGTCCAGTTCCAGTAGCTCGTCCAGTTCCAGTAGCTCGTCGTCCTCGTCCGCAGACAGCGGCAGTTCGTCGGCCGGTTCCCCCAGCAGCAGCGCCTCGGCATCTGGAGGCAGCGTCAGCGGCAGCAGCACCGCTCCCGGCGCCGATCCGGTTTTCGTACGCCCGAAGGTCGACTCGAGCCCGGCGGTAGCCATCGCCGTGGAAGAGAACGTCCACGACTACAACAACAACACCTCGACCGCGAACAACTTCTCGAACTCGCAGATGACGGCACTGGTCCAGCCGTCGGCGTTCATCAATGACAACAACATGAAGCTGTACCTGGACGGCGACGTCATGCAGTCGGTGACCGTCACCTCCTCCAGCCCGCAGACCATCGTCTGGAAGGTCAACCCCCAGGCGGTCTGGTCCGACGGTCAGCCGGTGGGCTGCCATGACTTCTACCTGGCCTATCTGCAGGCCGAGTCCAAGGCCCAGATCAAGGGGGCGCCGGCGTTCGACCCGGCCTCGACCTCCGGTTTCGACCAGATGGACGCCCCGACCTGCTCGGCCGACGGCAAGACCATGACCACCAAGTTCACCACCCCATTCGCGGACTACCGGTCGCTGTTCTCGCTGATGGTGCCCGCGCACGTCATCGAGGCCGACTCCGGCGTGGCCGACGTGACCAAGCTCAAGGCCACCGACACCACCGGCGATGTGATCAAGTTCGCCACCTCGTACATCAAGAACTTCGCCGGCTTCAACGCCAAGTTCGACCTGTCCGCCGGCCCGTACTCGCTGCAGTCGTTGACCGACGACCAGGTGGTCATGGTTCGCAACCCGAAGTGGTGGGGCAACCCGGCCGGTCCGCAGCAGTTGACCCTGCTGACCAAGGCCGACGGCCAGTCCCAGGTGCAGTCCCTGCAGAACCAGGAAGTCCAGGTCATCCAGCCGCAGCCGGATGCCGCTCTGGCCCAGCAGCTCAAGAGCATGGACAACGTCACCTTCAACGCCTACGCCGGCGTCACCTTCGAGCACCTGGACTTCCAGATGAAGAAGCCGTTGTTCCAGGGCGCCACCGGCCTGGCCCTGCGGCAGGCGTTCTTCAACTGTGTCGACCGCACCGACATCATCACCAAGCTGATCAAGGGCGTGAACGAGAAGACGGTCCCGCTCGGCAGCGTCACCTTCCTGCCGAACGAGACCCCTTACAAGGACGCGTACTCCGACTACAACACGGCCAACGTGGCCAAGGCGAAGTCGATCATGGAGGCCGCCGGCTGGAAGCTCGGTGCCGACGGCGTCTACGCCCTGGCCAACGGGACCAAGGCCGAGTTCAAGCTCGGTCACAAGGTCATCGACACTCGGGAGAAGGTCGCCCAGCTGATCAATGGTTATTGCGCCAAGGCGGGCATCAAGGTTGACGACGACCAGGACGCGAACTTCAACTCCAAGCGGCTCCCGGCCGGTGACTACGACATGGCCCTGTTCGCCTGGGTCGGTACGCCGTTCAAGTCCGGCATCCCGCCGCTCTACGTGACCAAGGGTGGGGCGAACTACCAGAACTACTCCAACCCGGCCGTGGACAAGTTGATGAATGCCTCCAACTCGGAGTTGGACGCGACCAAGCGGGCGGATGAGTTGAATCAGGCGAACGATTTGATCGCCAAGGATTACGTCACGCTGCCCACCTACCAGTTCAGCGACATGGTGGCCCAGTCCAACGCGATCACCCCGGTGCTGACCTACAACGGTCCCAGCGGTGGCTCGCTCTGGAACGCCTATGAGTGGGTTTTCAAGCAGTAGTTGCAGTAGCGGCTCCGATTCATCTCGGGGGGCGACCGGCCCATCGGTCGCCCCCTGAGGCATTTCGAGCTACAAGGGCTCCGCGGGTCTACCGTGGGCCCTAGCTCCGCCCGAGTCGATCGGCCGGGTCTGCGTGTGCAGCCTCGTCAGGAGAGGTGAATTGGGTACATACATCCTCCGGCGGATCCTTATTTCCGTCGTGCTGATGATCATGGCGACATTCTTGTGCTTCGCGTTGGTCCAGATGCTGGGTGACCCGCTGGCCGATTACGCCGCCCGACAGCAGCAGCTCAACCCGAACACGGCCGCGGTGAACATTGCCGCGGCGTACCACCGGGCCGGTTTGGACCAGCCCTTCCTGACTCGCTACTGGAGCTGGCTGACGCACTTCGTGCGCGGCGACTGGGGCACCACGGTGAACCCGGGTATGAGCCCGATCGAGGTCAGGCCCAAGATCATGCGCGCGCTCTGGATCACCATCCGGCTGGTCCTGGTGGCCGAGGTGCTCGCGTTCGTGATCGGCGTGCTCGTCGGGGTGCTCTCTGCGGTCAAGCGCTATTCCTGGTTCGACTACATCATCACCGGGATCACCTTCCTGCTCTTCGCGACGCCGATCTTCGCCATCGCGGTGCTGCTGAAGATCGGTGGTATCCGGTTCAACAACTTCCTGCAGGCCCACGGGCACGGCCGTTGGCTCTACACCTCGGGCTACCCACTGGGCGGATTCGGCAATACGTTCGGTGATTCGCTGTTCAAGTACACCGGGACGTATCTGCTTCCGACGTTGTCACTGATGGCCATTTCGTTCGCCACGTACAGCCGGTTCCAGCGGGCGTCGATGCTGGAGACGCTGTCCTCCGACTACGTGCGCACGGCCAAGGCCAAGGGCATCAGCAGCAGCCAGGTCATCTGGAAACACGCGTTCCGCAATGCGCTCATCCCGGTGGTCACGGTGGCCTCGCTGAACATCGGTGCGGTGTTCTCCGGCGCGATCATCACCGAGACCGTGTTCGGTTGGCAGGGGATGGGTTACATCATCGTCCAGTACGTGAACACCAAGGAGCCGTACATGATTCTCGGCTTCCTGTTCGTGACGGCGGTTTTCGTCATCGTGTTCAACCTGTTCGCCGACATCATCTACACCTTCCTGGATCCGAGGATTCGCCTTGACTGAGACCAAGGAAGCGGTGGCGCTCGGACCCGAGCTGCTGGACCGCGAATTCACCGTTGCGGCCCGTTCCCGGGGCCGGGTCACCCTGCGCCGATTCATGCAGCACCGGGCCGCCCTGGTCGGGGCCGTCGGTTTCACCCTGCTCCTGCTCTTCGCGCTGCTCGGCGGCGTCCTCTGGCACGCCGGCACCGAGCCCCAGTACGACCAGTACCTGCCGTTCTCACGTCAGCATCCGTTCGGGACCGACGAACTCGGCCACGACATGTTCGCGCTGATCATCAAGGGCACCCAGTTCTCGCTGCTGATCGCCCTGGTGGTCGCCGTGGTGTCCACGGTGGTCGGGGTAGCCCTGGGAGCCTGGGCCGGCTACAAGGGGGGCTGGCAGGACACCGCCATCAACCGGCTGGTCGAGTTGTTCCTGATTCTCCCGTCCACCGTGGTGGTCGGCGTCATGAGCGTGAAGTTCGCCGGCAGTTGGATCATGGTCGCGCTCTTCCTGGGCCTGACCCTGTGGATGTCCATCGCCCGCGTCATCCGCGGCATGGTCCTGTCCATTCGCGAGAAGGAATACGTCGAGGCTGCCCGCGCATTGGGCGCGTCCACGTTCCGGATCGTCTTTCGTCACATCGTCCCGAACACGGCCGACGTGATCATCGTCAACGCCACGTTGACCATCGCCCAGGCCGTGCTGCTGGAAGCGGCACTGTCCTTCATCGGTCTCGGCGTGAAGCCTCCGGACACCTCACTGGGCCTGGTGCTGAACGAGAACCAGAAGTTCCTGCCGGTTCCCGAGCACGCCATCCTGTTCTGGATTCCGCTCATCATCATCGTGTTCATGAGCCTGTGTGTGAACTTCATCGGGGACGGCATGCGCGACGCGCTCGACCCCCGGGCCAACAAGGTGCGTGCGTAGATGTCCTCCGTGGCTGATTTGGCCGAGCCGCTGACCTCGATCGGGGACGTCGCGTTGTCCGTGCGGGATCTGTCGGTCTCGTTCCCGACCGACGACGGCCTGGTCCGCGCGGTTCGGAACGTCTCCTTCGACCTGCATGCCGGTGAGGTGTTGGGGGTGGTCGGCGAATCCGGTTCGGGCAAGTCGGTGTCCTCGATGGCCATCATGGGGCTGCTGCCGACCACCGCCCGGATCGAGGGCTCGGTCCGCTTCGGCGACACCGAGATCGTCGGACTGAAAGAACGCGGGCTACGTCGCATCCGCGGCGACGGCATCGCGATGATCTTCCAGGACCCGATGACCTCGCTCAATCCCGTCTACAACATCGGTCGGCAGTTGGCCGAGGCCTATCGGGCCCACCACAAGGCCTCCGATGCGGCCGTGCAGAAGCGGGTGCTCGACGTGCTGGACACGGTGGGCATCCCGCAGCCCGATCGGCGAGCCAAGCAGTTCCCGCACGAATTCTCCGGCGGCATGCGGCAGCGGGTCATGATCGCCATGGCCGTGATCAACGATCCGAAGATCATCATTGCCGACGAGCCGACCACCGCACTGGACGTCACCGTGCAGGCGCAGATCCTGGATACGTTGGAGCACCTGAAAAACGCCACCTCGGCCGCGATCATCATGATCACCCACGACCTGGGGGTCATCTCCGGGATCGCCGATCGGGTGCAGGTCATGTACGCCGGCACGATGGTGGAGACGGGCGTGGTTCGCACCGTCTTCAAAGCTCCGCGGATGCCCTACACGGTGGGGTTGCTCGCCTCCATCCCGCACCCGGACGCGATCGGGCAGCGGCTCACGCCCATCAAGGGATCGCCGCCCTCGCTGGTGAACATCGCGCCCGGCTGCATGTTCGCGCCCCGCTGTCCGTTGGTGACCCGCGAATGCACCACGGCCGAACCCGATTTGATTCCGATGGAATCCGACGACCACCGGGCCCGCTGCATCCATACCGACGAGGTGGCCGCCGAGCCCGACCCGCGCCGGCTGTTCAGCAATTCCGATGCCGACGCGGTCCTGCCCGATCACGAATTGGACGCCGAGTGAGCGCAACGACGATCGACAAGGTCGAGCGGACCGAGCCCGAAACGCTGCTGACGGTCACCGACCTGGTCAAGAGCTTTCCGGTCCGGGGCGGCGGCCTGTTCAAGCGGGACGTCGGCGCGGTGCAGGCCGTAGCCGGCGTGTCGTTCGCCGTGGACCGGGGCGAGACCCTGGGGATGGTGGGCGAGTCCGGCTGCGGAAAATCCACCACCGGCCGGGCCGTGCTGCAGCTGCACAAACCGACGTCGGGCTCGGTCCGCTTCGACGGCCGAGAACTGACCAAGCTGTCGGCGGACCAGCTCCGGGTCATGCGGCGAGAGATGCAGATCGTTTTCCAGGACCCGTTCGCGTCGCTGAATCCGCGCTGGACCATCAACGACATCATCGGCGAGCCCTTCGTGATCCACAAGATCGCGTCGGGCAAGGAGGTCGACAACCGGGTCACCAAGCTCCTGGAAATGGTGGGGCTGAACCCGGAACACCGGAACCGTTACGGTCACGAATTCTCCGGCGGCCAGCGTCAGCGCATCGGTATCGCCCGCGCCCTGGCCTTGCGGCCGAAGCTGCTGGTGCTGGACGAACCGGTGTCCGCGCTGGACGTGTCGGTGCAGGCCGGGGTGGTCAACCTACTCGAGGACTTGCAGAACGAGCTCGGGCTGGCCTACCTGTTCATCGCGCACGATCTGTCTGTCGTCCGGCATATTTCTGACCGGGTCGCGGTCATGTACCTGGGCAAGATCGTCGAGACCGGGAGTCGGGACGACATCTACGAGCGTCCCCAGCATCCGTACACCGTGGCCCTGCTCTCGGCGGCACCTGAGGTCGATCCGGCGTCCGGAACGGTCGACGAGCGCATCATTCTGACCGGCGAGGTGCCCAGCCCGCTGCACCCGCCGAGCGGATGTCGGTTCCGGACCCGTTGCTGGAAGGCCCAGGAGATCTGTGCCACCGAGGAGCCGACCCTGGTCGATCGAGGGATGGGGCATCCGGTGGCCTGTCACTTCCCGGTGACGGACATCTCGGGCGAGGCCAAGGCGGCCGAGGTGCACCGGCTGTCGGCCACGCCCAGCGAGGTCTTCGAAGCGATTTAGGCTGCCCGGGTGGTTTTGAGCCTGGTCGCGGTGCACGCGCATCCCGATGACGAGTCGTTGAGCATGGGCGGCACCCTGGCCCGCTATGCCGCGGCCGGAGTGCGGGTCACCGTGATCACGGCGACGCTGGGGGAGCAGGGTGAGGTCCGGCAATCGGCGCTGGCCGGACTGACCGCAGAGCGTTCCGATCAGCTCGGCGGGTATCGGTACACCGAGCTGCGGTCGGCCTGTGCGGCCCTGGGTGCCGACTTTCAGCTGCTCGGCGGCATCGGCCGGTTCCGGGATTCGGGGATGGCCGGGTCGGACTCGGCGCGGCGGCCGCGGGCCTTCGTGCGGGCCGGCGCCGACGGCCCGGACCATGATCTGGCCATCGGATTGTTGGCCTCGGCCTTCGACGAGCTGGCGCCGGATGTGGTGCTGACCTATGCCGCGGACGGCGGGTACGGCCACCCCGATCATGTGGCCGCCCACCAGGTGGCCGTGGCGGCCGCCCCGCCCGGCATCAGGGTGTGCGCGGTGGTCAAGCCCCGACAGGCGACGCTGGCAGCGCTGGCGGAGTTGCCCGTGCCGCCCGGTTACCGCCCGGGTCGAGGTGAGGATCTGGGCTTTTTGGTCGACGACGCCGACGTGGCCGTTCCGCTGGACGCGCCGGCGCGCGGCCGGCGCGGCCATGCCCTGGCCGCGCACGCCAGCCAACTGGATCTGCTGCCCGGCGGTTTCGCATTGACCAACCTGGTGGCCCAGCCGCTGCTGCCGGTCGAGTACTACCGATTGCTGGCCGGCCCGCCGTTGCCTGCGGGTGCCGACGACCTGTTCGCCGGGCTGGCGTGATGGGCCGGCTGGGCGTGATCGCGGTGGCCGTCGGGGCGAGCCTGCTCGCCGCCTGGTCGGCGGCGGTGGTGGTCTTCTTCCTGCCGCTGCGCCTCGGTCCGGTGCCGGTGCCGGTCAGCGTGCTGGTGGCCGCGGGCGTCCTGTTCCTGGTCCCCCGCGGCTGCTATGCGTTGACCTCGAGCCTGGTCGCGTCGGCCGCTCCTGTGGTGGTCTGGGCCGCGGTCACCCTGGGCCTGGTGTTCTACCGCAACCCGCTCTACCGGCAACTGCCGTTGGGGGTGTGGGACTGGCGACTGTTGCTGCTGCTCGGCGTGGCCGGGCTGACCGCCACGGTCGCCCTCTCGTCCCTGCGCTCCCCGGTTCGGCGCGACCGCGGTTCGGATGCCAAGGCCGGCAAGGGATACTAGAACGGCCATCGTTGACCAGTTTTCCGGGAGACCGCTCGTGACCTATGTGATCGCCGAATCATGCGTCGACGTGCTCGACCGCGCCTGTGTGGAGGAGTGTCCGGTCGACTGCATCTACGAGGGCGACCGCATGCTCTACATCCACCCGGACGAGTGCGTGGATTGCGGGGCCTGCGAACCGGTGTGCCCGGTTGAGGCCATCTTCTACGAGGACGACGTGCCCGCCGCCTGGGCCGAGTACACCCGCATCAACGTGGACTTCTTCGACGAGCTGGGCAGTCCCGGAGGGGCTGCCAAGGTCGGCCGGGTGGGCAAGGACGAGCCGTTCGTGGCCGCCCTCCCGCCGATGGGCGAGGGCCACTGAGGCGGTCAGCGCGCCATGACTGATCAGGAGACGCTCCGGGGCCGGCCGGTGGATCGGCTGCCCGAGTTTCCGTGGGACCAGCTGACCGACGCCTGGAATCGGGCCGATGCCCACCCGGACGGGTTGGTCGACCTGTCCATCGGTACACCGGTCGACCCGGTACCGGCCAAGATCCGGGCGGCGCTGAGCGAGGCGTCGAATTCGCCCGGTTATCCGACCGTGCACGGCACTCGTGCGCTGCGGGAGGCCTACGTGGGCTGGCTCGAGCGGTCGCATGGGGTGACCGGGCTGGATCAGGGCGATGTGCTGCCCACCATCGGCTCGAAGGAACTGGTCGCATCGCTGCCCACGCAGCTCGGGCTGGGGGCCGCCGACACCGTCGTGTTGCCGGAATGCGCCTATCCGACCTACGAGGTGGGGGCGCTGCTGGCCGGCTGTCGGGTTCGCCGGGCGGAGGCGCTCACCGCACTCGGCCCGGAGCGGGTGTCGCTGCTCTGGCTGAACTCCCCGTCCAACCCCACCGGGCGGGTGCTCGGGGTTGAACACCTGGTCAAGGTGGTGCAGTGGGCCCGGGACCGGGGCGTGGTCGTCGCCTCCGACGAGTGCTACCTGGACCTGGGCTGGGATGCGCAACCGGTGTCGATCCTGCACCCCGAGGTGTGCGGGGGTGACCACACCGGGCTGTTGGCCGTGCATTCGTTGTCCAAGCGCTCGAATCTGGCCGGGTACCGGGCCGGCTTCGTGTCCGGTGATCCCGACCTCATCGCCGGATTGTTGGCGCTGCGCCGGCACGCCGGGGCGATCGTGCCGGCACCGGTCCAGGCGGCGGCCACGGCCGCCCTGAACGACGACGGGCACGTGCTGGCCCAGCGGGATCGGTATTCCCGGCGTCGGGCGCAGCTGCTGGAGGCGTTCGAGGCGGCCGGCTTCGCGGTCGCGCATTCCGACGGCGGACTGTACCTGTGGGCCACCCGGAACGAACCCGCCATGACCTCGGTCGACTGGCTGGCCGAACGGGGCATCCTGGTCGCCCCGGGAACGTTCTACGGACCCACGGGCGATCAGCACGTGCGGGTGGCCTTCACCGCCACCGACGAGCGCGTCTCCTCGGCCTGCGGTCGCCTGACCGCCTGATCCACCCGTCGGCGGTAGGCGGCGCTAGCTCGCGTGCAGCACGGCGTTCAGGCCGCCCCAGGAGCCGGAGCGGGGGAGGGCCTCGACCGCACCGGTGAGCGAGTTGCGGCGGAACAGCAGGCCGGAGGCGCCGGACAGCTCCCGCGCCTTGACCTCGCGTTCCTGTCCGTCGGCCCGCAGCAGCAGTTTCGTCCCATCCGTGACGTACAAGCCGGACTCGACGACACAGTCGTCACCAAGGGAGATCCCCAGCCCGGAGTTGGCCCCGAGCAGGCAGCGCTCGCCCACACTGATCCGCTCTTTCCCCCCGCCGGAGAGCGTGCCCATGATCGACGCGCCGCCGCCGACGTCACTACCGTCGCCGACCACCACCCCCTGGGACACCCGGCCCTCGATCATCGACGTGCCCAGCGTGCCCGCGTTGAAATTGCAGAAGCCCTCGTGCATGACCGTGGTCCCCGAAGCCAGGTGAGCACCCAGCCGGACCCTGTCGGCGTCGCCGATCCGTACCCCGGTCGGTACCACGTAATCGGTCATCCGCGGAAACTTGTCCACCCCGTAGACGGCCAGTCGGACTCCGGCCACCGCGGCCCGCAGTCGCACCTGCTCGATCTGCTCGGGCGGCACCGCCCCGAGCGAGGTCCAGACATTATTGGGCAGTAGAGCGAAGATGCCGTCCAGGTTCACGGTCCGGGGCCGCACCAGGCGGGCCGACAGCAGGTGCAGCCGCAGGTAGACGTCGGCGGTCGAGGTCGGCGCCTGCGCCAGCGAGGCAATCTTGGTCGTCACCGCGCCGACCGACACACCTCGGACCTCATCGGATCGTTCCGCGCCGGTCAGGTCGGGTTGGTCGACATCGGGATAGGCCAGCCCGACCAGGGCCGGCGCCGGGTACCAGACGTCCAGCACGGTGCCGTCGGCGGAGACGGTGGCCAGCCCGCTGCCGGTTGCGCCCGCGGTGACCAGGGTGTCGTCGGTCATGGGTGTCCTTCCGTGGCGGATCGATCTGAGGGTAGAGCCTGCCCGGCGGCGCCGGGCTCAGGTATCGACGGTGAGCTGCACCGTGCCGGGGGTCAGCGCGGTACCCGTGGACCACCCATGATCGGCCCAGCGCTGGGCGCCGACGCCGACCGCGGTGACGGCGAACCCGGTTCCATGCGCGACCCCCCAGGCCGCGAGCACTCGGGCGCTCTGCGCGTCGGGGGCGGCCACGGTCGCCGATGATCCGGCCGCCGACACCAGCCGCAGGCCGCCCAGCTCGGCCTGCGCGGCGGCCAGCAGGGTGCGCATCTTTTC
This sequence comes from Nakamurella sp., assembly GCA_965277905.1. Classification (GTDB taxonomy): domain Bacteria; phylum Actinomycetota; class Actinomycetes; order Mycobacteriales; family Nakamurellaceae; genus Nakamurella. Next base: position 574,017 of record CBDIDW010000006.1, on the reverse strand, counting down.
CGATGCGCTGCCGGTGCCGGCCAGGGCCGACCGGGACGGGTTCGACGCGGTCGGCGGCTGCGCGCCGGCCCGGCAGGACAACTGCACCGGGTCGGCTCCCGACAACGACCGGACCAGGGTGGTGGACGCCGGTTCCCACTGCGCGTAGGCGTCGGGGAAGGCCGAGTACTGCACTTCCTGGGCCGCCTTGGTCAGCGACATCGATAGCCAGCCCGGCACGGCCAGCAGCGCGTCGTAGAACTTGCCCGAGGCGTAGACGGGGTCGAGGATCTGCGCGGCTGTGCCCCACCCCTGCGACGGCCGCTGCTGGAACAGCCCGACCGAGTCCCGATCTCCGCCGGATACGTTGCGCAGCTTGGACTCCTGCCAGGCCGTGGCCACTGCGACGATTCGTCCCCGCTCAGGGATGTCGTGGCGCAGGCCGACGGCATTGATGGTGGAAGCGTTCTGCAGCTGAACCGCGTCCAGATAGACGGTGGGGGCGGTGGTCACCGTGGTGGCCGCGGCCGGACTGGCCCCGGCTGCGGCCTGCCCGGCCGCACCGGCCCCGGTCGAGGCCGGCCCCTGCACCACCACGGTCACCGGCGCACCGGAGATCGCGGGTACCACGCATTCGGACAGCAGGGCCGGGTCGGATGTGCGATGGACCAGCTTCACGACCAGAACGACCCCGACCGTCACCGCGGCGGCCAGCACCACGGCGAGGGCGATGATCCAGGGCCTGCGCACGAACGGCAACGGTAGCGTCCCGGGCATGACTTCTTCGTTGCTCGATCTGGCCGGCGACCCGGCCGACCTCACCGCCACGCTGGTCGACATGCCGTCGGTGTCGGGCACCGAGGGGTCGATCGCGGATGCCATCGAGGCCGCGCTGCGAGCCCTGGACCGGTTCGAGATCGTCCGCTCGGGCAATGCCGTGCTGGCCCGGAGCGCGCTCGGGCGGCCGTCCCGGGTGATCCTGGCCGGACACATCGACACCGTTCCGATCGCCGGCAACGTCCCCTCCCGGCGCGACGGGGACACCCTGCACGGCTGCGGCACCACGGATATGAAGTCCGGCGACGCGGTGCTGCTGCACCTGGCCGCCACCCTGCCCGATCCGGCCCGCGACCTGACCTTCGTTTTCTACGACTGCGAGGAGATCGAGCACGACCGCAACGGGCTGACCCGGATCGAGCGTGACCTACCCGACTGGCTGGTGGGCGACCTGGCCATCCTGGGCGAGCCGACCAATGGTCAGGTCGAGGCCGGCTGCCAGGGCACCCTCACCGCGCGGCTGATCACCCGCGGGCAACGGTCGCACTCGGCCCGATCGTGGATGGGGCACAACGCCATTCACGACGCCGAGGCGGTGCTGGCCGTGCTCTCCGATTATCAGGCCCGGGTGGTGGACATCGACGGCTGCACCTACCGCGAGGGCCTGAACGCGGTGCGCATCTCCGGGGGCATCGCCAACAACGTCATTCCGGACGAGTGCACGGTCACGGTGAATTTTCGCTTCGCCCCGGATCGCGACGCCGACGCCGCGATTGCCGTGCTGAAGGAGCTGTTCGAGGGTGTCGAGGTGGAAGTGGCCGACGTGGTCGCCGGCGCCCTGCCAGGGTTGTCGGCGCCGGCCGCCGCCGACTTCGTGCAGGCGGCGGGCGGGAAGGCGGTGGCCAAGCTGGGCTGGACCGATGTGGCCCGCTTCGCCGCCCGGGGCATCCCGGCGGTGAACTACGGCCCGGGCGACCCCTCGCTGGCCCACACTCCGCAGGAATGGGTCTCGATGGCGCAGATCCGGGAGATGGCCGACGTGCTGCGAAACTTCCTGAGCTGAATCGATCACTACTCTGACGCCGTGACCAACACCGAGCAGCCGGAGAGCGAGCGCAAGCCCACCGGCGAGAAGATGCGCGGTCCGGTGCTGCTGCGCGGCGACCAGATCGACTCCACCTCGACCACCGATCAGCGGCTGCTGGACTCCCGCGGCCCGACCGACTGGGTGCACACCGACCCGTGGCGGGTACTGCGCATCCAGGCCGAGTTCGTGGAGGGATTCGGGGCCCTTTCGTCCCTGCCCAGGGCCGTCACCGTGTTCGGCAGCGCCCGGACCAAGCGGGACTCCGCCCAGTACGAGCTGGGGCGGCAGGTCGGCGGCGCGCTGGCCCGGGAGGGGTTCGCCGTGATCACCGGCGGTGGGCCGGGGAGCATGGAGGCGGCCAATCGCGGCGCCCGCGAGGCCGGTGGCCTGTCCGTCGGGCTGGGCATCGAGCTGCCCTTCGAGCAGGGCATTAACGAGTACGTGGACCTGGGCATCAACTTTCGCTACTTCTTCGCCCGCAAGACCATGTTCCTGAAGTATTCGCAGGCCTTCGTGTGCCTGCCCGGGGGGTTCGGCACCCTGGACGAGCTGTTCGAGGCGCTCACCCTGGTGCAGACCAAGAAGGTGACCAAGTTCCCGGTCGTGCTCTTCGGCACCGACTACTGGGGCGGCCTGGTCGAGTGGATCGGTCGCAGCGTGCTGGACCACGGCAACATCGGGCCGGCCGATCTCAACCTGATCCACCTGACCGACGACGTGGACGACATGATCCACGTGGTCCACGACGCCTACGCGGCCTGGGAAGCGGCCCACTGAGCTGACCCCGTGCCCTCGATGACCGGGGGCACCGCCTCCCGCGCAGTTCATCTTCGCCGGCGCAGATCGTCTTGGCCCTTTTGGGACGGGTGGGACGGGAATCGACAACGTCCTCTGCGCAGGCGAAGTTGATCAGCGCGGGGAAGGGGGTCGCGGGGCGTGGGAGGATGAAAAGCGTGTTGCGCTGGATCACCGCAGGTGAATCGCACGGGCCCGCTCTGGTCGCCGTGCTGGACGGCCTGCCCGCAGGCGTGCCGGTCACGTCGGCGGACATCGCCACCCAGCTGGCCCGCCGCCGGCTCGGCTACGGCCGCGGGGCCCGGATGAAGTTCGAGCAGGACAAGGTCGAGATCCTGGGCGGAGTCCGGCACGGGCTGACCATGGGTGGTCCGGTGGCCATCGAGGTCGGCAACACCGAGTGGCCCAAATGGGAACAGATCATGGCCAGCGACCCGGTGGATCCGGACGTGCTCGCGGGGATGGCGCGCAACGCCCCGCTCACCCGCCCGCGCCCCGGTCATGCCGATCTGGCCGGTATGCAGAAGTACGGCTTCGACGACGCCCGGCCGGTGTTGGAGCGGGCCTCGGCCCGGGAGACCGCCGCCCGGGTGGCGCTGGGCACGGTGGCCCAACATTTCCTGCGCGAGGTGCTGGGCGCCGAGGTGGTCAGCCACGTGGTCTCGATCGGCGCGGCCGAGGCCGTGGACGGCCGGCTGCCCACGGCCGCGGACCGGGATGCCATCGACGCCTCGCCGGTGCGCGCTCTGGACGACGCCTCGACCCGCCGCATGGTGGCCGAGATCGACGAGGTCCGCGCGGACGGTGACACCGTCGGCGGGGTGGTCGAGGTACTGGTCTACGGGCTGCCGCCGGGTCTGGGCTCCTTCGTGCAGGGTGACCGTCGGCTCGATGCCCGACTGGCCGGCGCGCTGATGGGCATCCAGGCCATCAAGGGTGTGGAGGTGGGTGACGGCTTCCTGACCGCTCGGCGGCGCGGGTCGCAGGCCCACGACGAGATCGACCCCCGCCACCCCGGGGTTTCCCGCCGCTCGAACCGGGCCGGCGGCCTGGAGGGTGGCATGACCAACGGCGAGATCCTGCGGGTCCGGTCGGCCATGAAGCCCATCTCGACCGTTCCGCGGGCGCTGGCCACCGTGGACGTCTCGACCGGTGATCCGGCCGTGGCCATCAACCAGCGCAGCGACGTGTGCGCGGTGCCGGCGGCGGCGGTCGTGGCCGAGGCCATGGTCGCTCTGGTGGTCGCCGACGCGGTGTTGGAGAAGTTCGGCGGCGACTCGGCCGCGGAAACCACCCGCAACGCCCGGGCCTATCTCGACACCCTTGCGGCGACACTCCCACAGCCGGCGGACGCCGTTGTTCCGGGCGCCGGCCTTGCCTCCTGAGAGCCGTCCTCTCGTCGTCCTGGTCGGGCCCATGGGAGCAGGCAAGACCACGGTCGGCCGCGCCCTGTCCGGCCGGCTGCGCCGACCGTTGCGAGACACCGACCACGACATCGAAGCTACCGCCGGACAGGCGATCTCGGACCTCTTCGTGGATCAGGGCGAGGCCCACTTCCGGGCTCTGGAACGAGCCGCGGTGGCACGCGCGCTGGCCGAGCACGACGGCGTCCTGGCGCTGGGTGGCGGCGCCATCCTCGCTCCCCAGACTCGCGACCTGCTCCGTGGCCACCGCGTGGTGTTCCTCAACCTGTCCATGCCGGTGGGCATCCGGCGGACCGGCCTGGCCACCAACCGTCCGCTGCTCACCGGGGTGAACCCGCGCGCCACGTACAAGGCCCTGCTCGACCACCGGGTACCGCTCTATCGCGAGGTGGCCGCCCTGGAGGTGCAGACCGACGAGCTGTCGCCCGAGCAGGTCGTCGATGCCATCGTGACCGGACTGGAGCTCACATGACCGCGCCGGTGACGGTGCCCGTGGCCTCGGGCTCCCCCTACGAGGTGATGATCGGCCGCGGCCTGCTGGACGAGCTGGTGAAAGCGGTCCGGGGCATCGGCAGCCCGCCCGCCGCGGCCGCCGTGGTGCACGCCCCGACCCTGCTCAAGACCGCCGAGGTGGTTCGGGAAGCGTTGGCGGACAGCGGGATCGACACGCACCTGCTGGAGATTCCGGACGCCGAGGAGGGCAAGACCGCCGGCGTCCTGCAGTTCTGCTGGGATGTGTTCGCCCAGATCGGGCTGGACCGCCAGGGCGTGGTCGTCGGGCTCGGTGGGGGCAGTGTCACCGACCTGGCCGGCTTCGCCGCCGCCACCTGGATGCGCGGCGTGCGGGTCGTCCAGGTGCCGACCACGCTGCTGGGCATGGTCGACGCCGCGGTCGGCGGCAAGACCGGCATCAACACCGGCGCGGGCAAGAACATGGTGGGCGCGTTCTACGAGCCCAGCGCCGTGCTGGCGGATCTCGCGACTCTGGACTCTCTACCGCGCAACGAGTTGGTGGCCGGTATGGCCGAGGTGGTCAAGGCGGGCTTCATCGCCGATCCGGTCATCCTGGAGATCATCGAGGCAGACGCCGCCGCCGCGGTCGACCCGGCCGGCGACGTGCTGGCCGACCTGGTGCGCCGGGCCGTCGCGGTCAAGGCCACGGTGGTCGCCGCCGACCTGCGCGAGTCTGATCTGCGCGAGATCTTGAACTACGGGCACACTCTCGGCCACGCCATCGAGAAGCGGGAACGCTACCGCTGGCGGCACGGGGCGGCCGTGTCGGTCGGGTTGGTCTTCGCGGCCGAGCTCGGCCGGCTCACCGGGCGGCTGGACGACGACACCGCCGACCGGCACACCTCGGTCCTCGAACTCCTCGGCCTGCCCCGGACCTACGACCCCGACGCCCTGCCCGAGCTGGTCAAGATCATGGGCGGGGACAAGAAAACCCATTCCGGCACACTGCGTTTCGTCGTCCTGGACGGTCTGGCCAAGCCCGGCCGGCTGGTCGGTCCCGACCCGGCCCTGCTGGCCGCCGCCTACGCCGTGGTCGCCGGCGGCGGCAAGTCCACCGCGATCGCGCTGTAGCAGCGACCGCGCACCCGAAGATCAGGTCACCGCCCGTTGACACCGGACGGGCGGCAGCACACCCCGTAGGACGGTCCGTTCTTGCCCCCGGCCGCCCAGGAATAGCTGTATCCGTGGCCGATCCGGGACTTTGCCGCCGCGATCACCGCATCGATTTTCTTCTGGTCGAGGTCGGCGGTTGTGGCGGCTCCGGGGTCGAGCAATTTTGCGCGACCCGGCCGTCGGAACAGGGTAGTGACAGAGGCGTCGGAAACATATCCGGTTTTCGCCGACCGTTGTTTTGTCCCAGACCTGGCCGTGCCGTATTTTCCGGGAACGCCGGATCCGATGGCCCGCAGCTGATGGTGATCTCGGGTCCGGAGGCCACGTCGCTCAGCTTGCTACCTACGTACTGGGCGAAGAGCGCAGCGCCAGGGGAGTTCCCAAAATGTGCACGGTGCCCCCAGGACTGATTTCTCGGCGTGGCTGCGCCGGGTCTTCCCGCGGATGTGGCCCACGTGAGCGCCGGGTCGGATCTCCGTCCCGAGAATGGAAAAACAATAAGACTATTCTCCGAACCGGTGAGATCGGACAGGATTCCGGCACGATCTACGATGATCGGATGTCCGACATCACCGCCCGCCGCCGGGCCGCTCTCCGAGAACGGTTGGCCGAGCTGGGCCTGGACGCGGTTCTGGTCACGAATCTGCTCAACGTCCGCTACCTGACCGGATTCACCGGTTCCAACGCGGCCCTGCTCATCACCCCCAACGAGGACGGGACGCTGTTCTGCACCGACGGCCGGTACACCACCCAGGCCGCCGCCCAGGTGCCCGACCTGGAGCGGATCATCGAGCGGGCCAGTGATCTGGCGTTGGCCGGGCGGGCCCGGGGTCGGGTCGGTTTCGAGGCCGGTGCGGTGACGGTGGTCGGCCACCACGCATTGGTCCAGGCGAGCCCGGCCGAACTCGTCGAGACGCAGGAGCTGGTCGAGGCGCTGCGCGCGATCAAGGACGAGGGTGAGATCGATGCGCTCCGGCGGGCCTGCGCGGTGGCCGATCAGGCCCTGGCCGAGCTGCTGGCCGCGGGCGGGCTCCGGCCCGGGCGGACCGAGCGCGAGGTCGGGCTGGACCTGGATCAGCGCATGCGCGAGTTGGGGGCGCAGGACCCGGCCTTCGAAACCATCGTTGCTGCCGGCCCGAACAGCGCCATTCCCCATCACAGCCCGACCGGCTCGGCCCTGGCGGTGGGTGACTTCGTCAAGCTCGACTTCGGCGCCCGGGTCGACGGGTACCACTCCGACATGACCCGGACCCTGGTGCTCGGGCGGCCCGCCGACTGGCAGCGGGAGATCTACGCCCTGGTGGCCGATGCGCAGCGGGTCGGCCGGGAGGCGATGGTGGTCGGCGCCGACGCCCGCGGGGTCGACACGGCGGCCAGGCAGGTCATTGCCGACGCCGGGTACGGCGCGAACTACACCCATGGTCTGGGCCACGGCGTCGGCCTGGAGATCCACGAAGCCCCGGGGGTGGGGCAGACCGCAGCCGGTACGATCGAGGTAGATATGTGCGTCACCGTGGAGCCCGGGGTGTATCTGCCGGGGCGCGGGGGCGTCCGCATCGAGGACAGCGGAGTGGTCCGGCAGCCTGGTTCAGGCGGCTACGACGTGCTCACGCTGACCTCCAAGGATCTGCTCGAGGTCTGAGGACCCGGCCGGTTCGATTCTCGATACGAAGGAAGGCAGTCACCCCAGCATGGCCTCGACCAGCGACTTCAAGAACGGTCTCGTCCTGAACATCGACGGACAGCTCTGGACGATCACCGAGTTCCAGCACGTCAAGCCGGGTAAGGGTCCGGCCTTCGTGCGGACCACGCTCAAGAACGTGATGTCCGGGAAGGTCGTCGACAGGACCTTCAACGCCGGTATCAAGGTGGAAACGGCCACCGTCGACAAGCGGGACATGACGTACCTGTACAAGGACGGCGACGACTTCGTCTTCATGGACGGCGACACGTTCGACCAGGTGCCGGTCCCAGGGGTCACCGTCGGCGACGCCGCAAACTACCTGCTGGAGAACCAGCAGGCGCTGGTGGCCACCAACGAGGGTGTGGTGCTCTACGTCGAGCTGCCCGCGTCGGTCGAGCTCATCGTGTCCCACACCGACCCCGGCCTCCAGGGCGACCGTTCGACCGGCGGCACCAAGCCGGCCACGCTGGAGACCGGGGCGGAGATCGCGGTCCCGCTGTTTCTCAACACCGGGGACAAGATCAAGGTCGACACCCGTGACGGCCGCTACCTCGGCCGCGTGAACGCCTGACCGGAGCCGCCGCAGTGACCGCAGCACATTCCATGTCGGCCCGGGCCAAGGCCCGCAAACGGGCCCTCGACGTGCTGTATGCCGCGGACATGCGCGACACCGACCCGCTGACGGTGCTGATCGAACGAGAAGCGGTACCCGACCTGACCCCGATGGGTCCGTACGCCGAGCAACTGGTGCGCGGGTACGTCGCCCATGCCGCCCGGGTCGACGACCTCATCGCGCAGCACCTCGAGGGTTGGACGCTGGACCGGATCCCGCCGGTGGACCGGTCGATCCTGCGGATCGCCACCTACGAGCTGGTGTATGCCGACGACATCCCGCCGGCGGTGGCCGTGGACCAGGCGGTCGAGCTGGCCAAATCGCTGTCCACCGACGCGTCCTCGCGGTTCGTCAACGGTGTCCTCGGCCAGATCGTGGTCATCGCCCCGCAGCTGCGCACGCGCCAGTAGCCCATCCAGCTTCTGGCTCCTCCAGCCAGGAGCTAATCCAGCTCGGTGCCCGCGGGCAGCACGCCCCATTCGACGAGCTGGGCGGTCAGGTCCTCCGCGGGCATGTCGTAGATGACCGCCAGTGACCGCAGGTCCTCCGACCGGATGGTCAGCACCCGGCCGTTGTAATCACCCCGCTGGGACTGAATGGCCGCCGCATACCGGGCCAACGGGCCGGCCTGGTGCGTGGGCAGCTCGGACAGCCGCTGCAGGTCGATGACCAGCTTCAAGGTAGGGGCCCCGCGCCGTGCGGTTCGGGCGTCGGGCAGCAGTTCGGCCACCGGGACCCCGTAGAACTCGGCCAATTCGGCCAGCTTGGCCACGGTGACGGCGCGATCGCCGCGTTCGTAGGAACCGACGACGACCGCCTTCCAGCGACCTTCGGACTTCTCTTCCACCCCGTGCAGGCTCAGACCTTGCTGCGCCCGGATTGCCCGCAAACGTTGACCCAAGGTGCGGGCGTAGTCCTGAGTCATACCGATCCCTCCACGGACGACTGGCGTCATCAGTCCTATACGCAGCGTAGTCGAAAAACTTCAGGCTGTGCGAGTGATTCGAGCGGCATGTTCCCCGACCAGGTCCTCCTGGGCCCTCGCTCGACGGAGGCGATGACCACGCCGTGCATCAGCGGCCGGGGCGAGTCGGATACCATCGAGGCCGATCCAGGGCCGAGAGGCCAGACATCCTTTAATGCCGTCCGGTGAGGCGGGAAAGGAGGTCGGTGATGGCTGCCGCCCACCCGGCGACCGATGCCGCCGTACCGTCTTTGACGACGACCGTGCTGTCCGGGCCGGATATCGCCCGCACCATCGACCGGATCGCCCACCAGATCCTGGAACACGCCGGCGAGTCCACCCCGGTGCTGGCCGGCATTCCCACTCGGGGCGTGGCCCTGGCCGATCGGCTCGCCGAACGCATCCTCACCTTCAGCGGACGGGCCGTGCCGGTCGGCGCGCTGGACATCACCTTGTACCGGGACGACCTGCGTCGACGCCCGGCCCGGCCGCTGGGCCAGACCCGGATGCCCGAGGGTGGCGTCGGCGACCGACTGGTCATCCTGGTCGACGACGTGCTTTTCTCCGGCCGCTCGGTCCGGGCCGCGTTCGACGCGCTGGCCGAGCACGGGCGGCCCGCGGTGGTCCAGCTGGCCGTGTTGGTCGATCGGGGTCATCGGCAGTTCCCGATCCGAGCCGACTACGTGGGCAAGAACCTGCCCACGGCGATGGCCGACGACGTGGCCGTCCGGCTGGCCGCGGTGGACGGCTACGACGCCGTCGAGGTGGTCCAGGCGTGATCGCGGGCATGAAGCATCTGCTGTCCGCGGCGGACCTGGATCGTGAACAGGCGGTCGCGATTCTGGACACGGCGGCCCGGCTGGCCGAGGCGGTGAACGGCCGGGAGACCCCCAAGCTGCCCACCCTGCGCGGTCGCACGGTGGTGAACCTGTTCTTCGAGGACTCCACGCGGACCCGGATATCGTTCGAGCTGGCCGCCAAGCGGCTGTCGGCCGACGTGATCAACTTCTCGGCCAAGGGATCCTCGGTGTCCAAGGGCGAGTCACTCAAGGACACCGCCCTCACCCTGCAGGCCATGGGGGCCGACGTGGTGGTCTGCCGACATTGGGCATCTGGTGCGCCGCAACGACTGTCGCACTGGATCCGGGGCAGCGTGGTCAATGCCGGGGACGGCACCCACGAGCATCCGACCCAGGCCCTGCTGGACGCCTACACCCTGCGTCGTCACTTGGCCGATGGTCGTGGTGACCTGGCCGGACGCCGGGTGGTCATCGTCGGGGACGTGCTGCACTCCCGGGTGGCCCGCTCCAACGTGGCCCTGTTGACCACTCTGGGGGCCGAGGTCACCCTGGTCGCGCCGCCCACCCTGCTGCCGGTGGGGGTGTCCGAATGGAAGGCCGAGATTTCCTACGACCTGGACAGCGCCCTGGCCGGTGCGGATGCGGTGATGATGCTGCGGGTCCAACTGGAACGGATGGCGGGTGCTTTCTTTCCCACCGAGCGCGAGTACAGCCGGGCCTACGGGTTGGACGGCGCCCGCCGAGCCGTGTTGGCCCGGCACGCCGTCGTGCTGCATCCGGGACCGATGAACCGGGGTATGGAGATCACCCCCGAGGTGGCCGACGGCCCGGGATCGGTGATCGTGGAGCAGGTGGCGAACGGAGTGCTGGTGCGGATGGCCGTGTTGTACCTACTGCTGGCGGGGGAAACCTCGTGAGTGTGCTGATTCGCAACGTGCGACCGCTCGGCGGTGCCCCCATAGATCTGGTGATGGCCGACGGGGTGATCTCCGGTCTCGGTGCCGAACTGGCGGTCCCCGACGGAGCCCAGGAAATCGACGCCACCGGGCTGATCGCCCTGCCCGGACTGGTCGACCTGCACACCCACCTGCGTGAACCGGGTCGGGAAGACGCCGAGACGGTGGCGTCGGGGTCGGCCGCGGCGGCGCTGGGCGGCTACACGCTGGTCTTCGCCATGCCCAACACCGACCCGACGGCGGACACCGCCGGTGTGGTCGAGCAGGTGTTCCGGCTCGGGCAGGCGGCCGGGCTGGTCGACGTGCAGCCCATCGGTGCGGTCACCGTGGGCCGGCGCGGAGAGCGACTGGCGGAGTTGACCGCAATGGCCGGCAGCGCAGCCCGGGTCCGGGTCTTCTCCGACGACGGCGACTGTGTGGCCGACCCGCTGCTCATGCGCCGGGCCCTGGAGTACGTCAAGGCCTGGGACGGCGTCATCGCCCAACACGCGCAGGAGCCGCGGCTGACTGTTGGTGCCCAGATGCACGAGGGTGCTGTGTCCGCTCGCCTCGGCCTCGTCGGTTGGCCGGCGGTGGCCGAGGAGGCCATCATCGCCCGGGACTGCCTACTGGCCCTGCACGTCGACTCTCGGCTCCATGTCTGTCACGTGTCCACCGCCGGGTCGGTGGAATTGATCCGGTTGGCCAAGGCCCGCGGCACCCGGGTGACCGCCGAGGTGTGCCCGCACCACCTGCTGCTGACCGACGACGCCGCGAGCGACTACGACCCGGTTTTCAAGGTCAACCCGCCACTGCGGACCCGGGCGGACGTCGACGCCCTGCGGGAGGGGGTCGCCGACGGCACCATCGACATCGTGGCCACCGACCATGCGCCCCACGCGAGCCAGGACAAGGACACCGAGTGGGATTCGGCCAAGCCGGGCATGCTCGGCCTGCAGACGGCCCTGTCCGTGGTCATCGAGACCCTGGTCACGCCGGGTCTGATCGGCTGGGACACGGTGGCGGAGTTGATGTCGGCCCGACCGGCCGCGATCGGCGGACGGGCCGATCACGGCCGACCGCTGGCGGTGGGGGAGCCGGCGAACGTGACCCTGGTCGACCCGGAGGCCCGCTGGATCGTGCGGGGGGCCGAGTTGGCCTCGCTGTCTTCCAATACCCCCTTCGCGGGTCGGGAGCTGCCCGGCCGGGTGCGCTGGACCTTTCTGCGCGGCCGGGCGACCGTGGCCGACGGACGGGTGGTGAGCTGACATGGACCGCGTGCTGCTGACGCTGGTGGTGGTGGTGATCTGTCTGCTGGCCATGGGTGGGCTGGTGCTGGGCTGGCGACATCGGGCCGCTCGTCAAGAACGTGATCTGGCCCTGCCCGAGCTGCCGCATGTGCCGGATGATCTCGGTGCTGATCTGGTGGAGCCGCTTCCGGCGCTGTACGTCTCGACCACGCCACATGGACGGTGGCAGGACCGGATTGTCACCCGCGGATTGGGCCGGCGGGCGGCAGCCACGGTGCGCTGGGCCGAGGCCGGCATCTTGGTGGACCGGGTGGGCGAGGATCCGATCTTTCTCCCCGACTCGTCGCTGGTGTCGGTGGTCACTGGCCCGGGCATCGCCGGCAAGGTCATGGGATTGCCCAACGGCATCCTCATCGTCACCTGGCAGGTCGGAGAGTCGTTGCTGGACACCGGCTTCCGAGCAGACGACGTGGATGTCCAGGACCGCTGGATCGAGCTGGCCCAGACCCGGCTGGCGAACGGAGCGAGCGCATGAGTGTCGCAGTATTGGTGCTGGAGGACGGCCGGGTGTTCGGTGGCGAGGCCTTCGGCGCGTCCGGTACGGCGTTCGGCGAGGCCGTGTTCACCACCGGGATGACCGGTTACCAGGAGACCCTGACCGACCCGTCCTACCGCCGGCAGGTGGTGGTCGCGACCGCCCCGCAGATCGGGAATACCGGCTGGGTCACCGATTCCGGCACCAAGTTGGCTGCGGACGACTCCGATGACGGCGACGACAACGAGTCCGGCCGCATCTGGGTGGCCGGTTTCGTCATCCGCGACCTGTCGCCCCGGCCATCGAACTGGCGGTCCACCACCGACCTGTCCGCGGAGATGCAACGCCAAGGCGTCGTCGGGGTGTCCGGAATCGACACCCGGGCCCTGACCCGCCACCTGCGAACCCGAGGGGCGATGCGCTGCGGGATCTTCTCCGGCCCGGACGCCGACCGCGACGATCTGCTCGCCCAGGTGCTCGCGCAGCCGGGCATGGCCGGGGCCGACCTGACCGGCGAGGTCACCGTGTCAGAGCCGTACGTGGTCCCGGCGATCGGTGAGAAGCGTTTCACGGTGGCGGCTCTCGACCTGGGGATCAAGGCCAATACTCCGGCGCTGATGGCGCTGCGGGGTATCGAGGTGCATGTGCTGCCGGCCACCGCAACCATCGAGCAGATCCAGGCGGTGGGTGCCGACGGGGTGTTCCTGTCCAACGGCCCGGGCGACCCGGAGACGGCCGGTGGGGTCACGGAGTTGACGAAGCAGGTGTTGGAGCGTCGCATCCCGTTCTTCGGGATCTGCTTCGGCAACCAGATCCTCGGCCGCGCCCTGGGATTCGGCACCTACAAGCTCAAGTTCGGCCATCGCGGCATCAATCAGCCGGTGGCCGACCACACCACCGGAAGGGTACTGGTGACCGCCCAGAATCATGGGTTCGCCGTCGACGCGGAGCGGGGTCGGGTGTACGACACCCCCTTCGGGCGAGCTCGGGTGGCCTTCACCTCGCTCAACGACCAGGTCGTCGAGGGCCTGGAATGCATTGATGTGCCGGCGTTCTCGGTGCAATTCCATCCCGAGGCGGCGGCCGGCCCGCACGACGCGCGCTACCTGTTCGGCCGCTTCTTAGAAATGATGGAGACTGACATCCAACAAGAAGTGCTCGCCTGATGCCCCGCCGCACCGACATCAACCACGTCCTGGTCATCGGTTCCGGCCCGATCGTGATCGGGCAGGCCTGTGAATTCGACTACTCGGGCACCCAGGCCTGCCGGGTGCTGCGGGCCGAGGGCCTGCGGGTCTCGCTGATCAACTCCAACCCGGCCACCATCATGACCGACCCGGAGTTCGCCGACGCCACCTACATCGAGCCGATCAGCGCCGAGTTCGTGGAGAAGGTACTGGCCGACCAGCAGCGGGTCGGCACTCCGGTGGATGCGTTGTTGGCCACGTTGGGTGGTCAGACCGCGCTGAACACGGCCATGGCCCTGGCCGAGCGAGGAGCGCTCGAGCGATTCAACGTGGAGCTCATCGGCGCCGACATCCCGGCCATCCAGCGCGGTGAGGACCGGCAGATCTTCAAGGAGGTGGTTCGTCGGGCGGGTGGCGACGTGCCCCGCTCCGCGGTCTGCCACACCATGGACGAGGTGCACACCGCCGTGGCCGATCTCGGCTTCCCGGTGGTGGTGCGGCCGTCATTCACCATGGGCGGCCTGGGTTCGGGGATGGCGTACGACCTGGTCGACATCGACCGGATCGCCGGCGGCGGCCTGGCCGCGTCTGCGGCTTCTTTCGCCTCGGGTGATCACCCGCGCGGGTCCGTGCTGATCGAAGAGAGTGTGTTGGGCTGGAAGGAATTCGAGCTCGAGCTCATGCGCGACGGTAACGACAACGCCGTAGTCGTCTGCTCGATCGAGAACCTCGATCCGATGGGCGTGCACACCGGCGACTCGATCACGGTGGCCCCGGTGATGACGCTGACCGACCGCGAGTACCAGCTCATGCGCGATCTCGGCCTGCGCATCCTGCGTGAGGTCGGGGTGGCCACCGGCGGCTGCAACATCCAGTTCGCCATCGAACCGGCCACCGGCCGGATGATCGTCATCGAGATGAATCCTCGGGTGTCGCGCTCGTCGGCGTTGGCCTCCAAGGCCACCGGTTTTCCGATCGCCAAGATCGCGGCCAAGCTGGCCATCGGTTACAACCTGGACGAGATCGTCAACGACATCACCAAGGCCACCCCGGCGGCGTTCGAGCCCACCTTGGACTATGTGGTGGTCAAGGTGCCCCGGTTCGCCTTCGAGAAGTTCCCCGGGGCCGACCCCACCCTGACCACCACCATGAAGTCGGTGGGCGAGGCCATGTCGATCGGCCGCTCCTTCGCCGAGGCGCTCGGAAAAGCGTTGCGGTCCATGGAGACCAAGCGGTCCGGCTTCTGGACCGGGACTCCCGTTCCGGGTGAATTGCCGGAGATACTCCAGTCGTTGCGGACGCCCACGGACGGCCGGATCTACCAGGTCGAGCGGGCCCTGGCGTTGGGTGCCACGGTGGAGCAGGTGCACGAGGCGACCGGCATCGATCCGTGGTTCCTGGACCAGATCGCGCTGATCCGCTCGGTCGCCGCCGAAGTGGTGGATGCCGCCGAGCTCGATGCGGGAGTGTTGCGACGGGCCAAGCGGTTCGGCCTGTCCGACGAGCAGATTGCCGTGCTGCGGGGGCTTCCGGAGGTCCAGGTGCGGGAACTGCGCTGGGAGCTGGGTGTCCGGCCGGTTTTCAAGACGGTGGACACCTGCGCCGCGGAGTTCGAGGCCCAGACGCCGTACCACTACTCGGCCTACGAAACGGATCCGGCGGCCGAGTCGGAGGTGGCGCCGCAGTCAGAGAAGAAGAAGGTCATCATCCTGGGTTCCGGGCCGAACCGGATCGGCCAGGGCATCGAGTTCGACTACTCCTGCGTGCACGCGGCGTTGGCCCTGCGGGAGGCCGGGTTCGAAACCGTGATGATCAACTGCAACCCGGAGACGGTGTCGACCGACTACGACACCTCGGACCGGTTGTACTTCGAGCCGCTGACCGCCGAGGACGTGCTGGAAGCGATTGCCTCGGAGCAGGAATCAGGCACCGTCGCCGGCGTGATCGTGACCCTCGGGGGACAGACCCCGCTCAAGCTGGCCGCGGTGCTGGACGGCGCGAGCATTGCCGCCCGGGACGGCAGCGGTCGGCGCATTCCGGTGGCCGTGCTCGGCACCGACTCGGACGCCATCGATCTGGCCGAGGATCGGGGCCGTTTCGGGGCCCTGCTCACCGAGGCGAAACTGCCGGCACCTGCGTTCGGCACCGCGGTGTCGTTCGAGCAGGCCCGGGAGGTGGCCGAGCGGGTCGGTTATCCGGTGCTGGTGCGCCCGTCGTACGTGCTCGGCGGGCGCGGCATGGAGATCGTGTACGACGAGGAATTGCTGGCCGACTACATCTCTCGGGCCACCGAGATCTCCGCCGACCGCCCGGTGCTGGTGGACCGATTCCTGGACGATGCCATTGAGATCGATGTGGACGCACTCTGCGACGGCATCGAGGTGTACCTGGGCGGGGTCATGGAGCACATCGAGGAGGCCGGTATCCACTCCGGCGACTCCGCCTGTGTGCTGCCGCCGATCACGTTGGGCCGCAGCGACATCGCCAAGGTGCGCGCCCACACCGAGGCGATCGCCCTGGGCGGCCGGGTGCGCGGTCTGCTCAACGTGCAGTACGCGCTGAAGGAGGAGACGCTCTACGTGTTGGAGGCCAACCCGCGCGCCTCCCGGACGGTGCCGTTCTCCTCCAAGGCCACCGCGGTCCCGCTGGCCAAGGCGGCGGCCCGGATCATGACCGGCTCGACCATCGCCCAGCTGCGCGAGGAGGGTCTGCTGCTGGCCCGCGGGGACGGTGGCCTGCTGCCGCCGGGGGCGCCGGTCGCGGTCAAGGAGGCCGTGCTGCCCTTCCATCGGTTCCGCCGGGCCGACGGGTCCGGAGTGGATTCGTTGCTCGGGCCGGAGATGCGTTCCACCGGCGAGGTCATGGGTATCGACACGGCTTTCGGTCCTGCCTTCGCGAAATCGCAGGCCGCGTCGTACGGGTCGCTGCCGACCAAGGGCACCGCGTTCGTCTCGGTGGCCAACAAGGACAAGCGGTCCATGGTGTTCCCGGTGAAGCGGCTGGCCGATCTCGGTTTCCGCGTTCTGGCCACCGAGGGCACCGCCGAGATGTTGCAGCGTAACGGGATCGACGTCGAGGTGGTGCGCAAACACTACGAGAACACCGGCCCCGACGGCACCCGGCTGGAGACGATCGTCGATCTGATCCGGGCCCGTGCGGTCGACCTGGTCATCAACACCCCCTACGGACAGTCCGGACCCAGGATCGACGGTTATGAGATCCGGACCGCGTCGGTGGCCGTGGACGTGCCCTGCATCACCACCGTGTCCGGGGCGGCCGCAGCGATTCAGGGCATCGAGGCGATGATCCGCTCCGACGTCGGGGTGGCCCCGCTGCAGGTCCTGCAGGCCCGGCTGCGTGCGGCCCGCGAGGCCGGCTGAGGTGCTGTATCGCCGGGTGGTCCGGCCGGTGCTGTTCCGGGTCGGGAGTGGTGATGCGGAGCGGGCCCATCACGCCACGGTGGCCGCGCTGGCCACGGTCGGGACGTCGCGGCCGGCGGTTTGGGGAATGTCGACGCTGCTGGCCCGGAACCTGACTCCTCGCACGGTGTTCGGCCTCCGATTCCCCGGCATCGTCGGCCTGGCCGCGGGTCTGGACAAGAACGGGGTGGCCGCGGCGGCCTGGCCCGGGCTGGGCTTCGGATTCGTCGAGCTGGGCACGGTGACCGCGCTGGCCCAGCCCGGCAACGACCAGCCGCGGTTGTTCCGGCTGAAGAGCTCGCAGGCCATCGTGAACCGGATGGGATTCAACAACTCCGGCGCCCAAGCTCTGGCCGACACGCTCGCCGGGAGCCGAACACTTGATGTGCCGGTCGGTATCTCGCTCGGCAAGTCAAAGGCGGTGGCCCTGGCCGAGGCCGTCCCCGACTACCTGGCCGGGCTACGGGCCGTGCGGGCCCACGCCGATTACCTGGCCGTGAACGTGTCCTCGCCCAACACGCCGGGCCTGCGGGCGCTGCAGGACCGGGGGCCGCTGGACGAGTTGCTGGCCGCGCTGGTGGCCGAGGCGGGCCGGCTGCCGGTGCTGGTCAAGATCGCTCCTGACCTGACCGACGACGCCCTGGCCGAGGTCCTGCAGGTGTGCCACGACCGCAAAGTGGCCGGGATCATCGCCACCAACACGACATTGTCCCGGGACGGCCTGGCCCCGGCCGACGTTCCGCTCGGAGCCCAGGCGGGCGGGTTGTCCGGGGCTCCGCTGGCTGTTCGTGCGCGGGAAGTGGTCCGGTTCGTGACCGGCCACACCGACCTCCCGGTCATTGGGGTCGGGGGCATCCTCACCCCGTCCGACGGTCTCGCGCTGCTGGACGCGGGCGCCAGCCTGCTGCAGGTCTACACCGGGCTGATCTACTCCGGGCCCGGCCTGATCACGGGTCTGAACCGGGCCATCGCGAGAAGGGTATTCACATGAGACGTTTCGGGGCCCGCCTGGTCCAGGCCACGCAGCAGCGCGGTCCGCTCTGCGTCGGCATCGACCCCCACCCGACGTTGTTGCGGGCCTGGGACCTGCCGGTCTCGTTGGTCGGATTGGAGCGGTTCGCGCTGTCCGCGACCGAGGCCCTGGCTCCGCAGGTGGCCGTGCTCAAACCGCAGTCGGCCTTCTTCGAGGCCTTCGGTGCGGCCGGCATCGGTGTGCTGGAGCGGGTTCTCGAGATCGGCCGGGAAGCGGGCGCGCTCATGCTGTTGGACGTCAAGCGCGGCGACATCGGCTCGACCATGGCCGCGTACGCGCAGGCGTACCTGGCTGACGATGCCCCGCTGCGCGCCGACGCGATCACTGTCTCGCCCTATTTGGGATTCGGATCCCTTGCGCCCGCCCTGGATCTGGCCGCCGCCACCGGCCGGGGCATTTTCGTGCTGGCGCTGACCTCGAATCCCGAGGGCCCCTCGGTGCAGCATGCTCGGGACGCGGATGGCCGGCAGCTGGGCCAGCAGATGGCCGACGAGGCCGCGGTTCGCAACGCCGGCATCGCCCCGCTGGGTGACGTCGGGCTGGTGGTGGGCGCGACCATCGGCGCCACCGGCATCGACCTGAGCCGGGTCAACGGGCCGTTGCTGGCCCCGGGTATCGGCGCTCAGGGCGCCACCGCCGCCGACCTGCGCACCGTCTTCGGGAATGACCTGAGTGCAGTGCTGCCGAGCAGCAGCCGGGAGGTGCTGGGCGCCGGGCCGTCCCCGACCGCCCTGATCGACGCCGCCGCCCGGCAGAACGAGGCGCTCCGGGCACTGATGGGCTGACGGGCGCGAGCCGTCGGGCGGACTCTTCTGCCCTACCGACAGTCGACGGCGACGGCCAGGGCGGCACAGATCTGACGCATGCGGGCGTCGGACAGCCGCCCGAGCCGGTCGACCAGCACGGCCAGGGACACGCTTTCGACCGAATCCAAACTGACGACACACCGGCGGGGCACGGGATCTTCACCCGCTTCGAGGACGACTTCGCTGGCCAGCCCTCGAACCGTCGTGGTGCACGGAGCAATGAGTGCCCGTCGCAGTCGAGGGATGGCAGCGTCGCGAGAGAGCACCACGACCGGGCGGCGTCCGAGGGCGGGCAATTCGCACCAGTGGACTTCGCCGCGAGCGGGCAGCGGGCTCATGAGGCGGCGGCGCCCGCACGGAATGACGCCAGATCGCCCCACTCATCCGGTTCGGACAGCGGATGGTCGTCGTAGGCCGAGTAACCGGCATCGACGATCGAGGCCCGGTCCTGAGCAAGCAGGGCGCGCAACGCTGCGTCGATCAGCGCCGCGTCAGTGGTCATCGCCCGACCGCGCCGTGCTGTCTCGAGTAGCTCGGGATCCACGGTTGTGCTCAGTCGTATGCGAGTCATGCCACGATCATGGCATACCTGCAAATACTGGCGGGTGGGGTCAACGGCTATTGCGCGTGGGCGGTCTGCCGCCGGACGGCGCCGGCGAGCGTCACGCCCACGCTGGCCAGGGTGACCAGAGCGATGCCGGCCAGCTCGAGCCAGGACAGCCGCTGGCCCAGGATGAGAAATCCGGCCACCGCCCCGGCGGCCGGGTTCAGGCTGGTGAGCACGCTGAACACGGCGGTGGGCAGGTGACGCAAGGCGAGCATGTCCAGGGTGTAGGGCACGGCCGAGGAGAGCACGCCCACGGCCAGGCCGACGGCCAGCACGGCCGGGTGGAACAGCGGCGCGCCCACGTGGATCGCGCCCAGCGGCACGAGCACGACTGCGCTGGCGGTGGTGGCCAGGGCCAGCCCGGACAGGCCATGCTCGGACTGTCCGATCCGGCGGGTGAGCAGGATGTATGCGGCCCAGCAGGCCGCCGCGGCCAGCGCGCAGAGCACGCCGATCAGGTCGGAGGCGTGCAGGGCGCCGCCGAGCATGGCCACGCCCGCCGCGGCCGGCACCGCCCACCACCGCTGTCGCCAGGAGGTGGCGGTGACGATGGCCAGGGTCAACGGACCGAGGAATTCCAGGGTGATCGCGGTGGCCAGCGGCAGCCGCGAGATGGCCGTGTAGAGGCTGGCGTTCATGACCAGGAAGACCAGCCCGAACAGCAGCGCCCGGCCGAGGTCGGCCCGACTCAGCCGGATCCGCCAGGGCCGGGTGAAGGCCAGCAGCACCACGGCCGCGAAGGCCTGTCTCAGGGTGACCGCCCCGATCGGCCCGACGGTCGCGAACAGGGTGCTGGCGATGGCCGCCCCGGTTTGCACGCTGGCCACGCTGGTGATCGCCAGCGCCGTTCCTCGCATCGGCGACGCCGTCCGTCCGGTGTCGGGGCGATCGGCCACAGTGCTGCTCACAGGACTCACGGTAGGCACGGCGCCCGCATGGGAGAAATGTCGGTTCGAGGACATCTATTCTTGCCGGTAATGAGTGTGGAGTTGCGTCACCTTCGGGTGCTGGTGGCCGTGGTCGACGAGGGCACCTTCACGGCCGCGGCGGCTGCGCTGCGCACCGGGCAACCGGCCGTGTCTCGCACCCTGGCCCAGTTGGAGCGGCTGATCGGGGCCCGGCTGCTGGACCGGACCACACGCGAGGTCCGGCTCACCGAGGCCGGCCGGCGCAGTTACCGGGCTGCGGTCACCGCCCTTCGTGCCGTGGACGCGGTCTCCGACGCCGCGTCCGATCGCACCCGGCCACTGCGGCTGGGCTTTTCCTGGGCTGCGCTGGGTCGACTCACCCCGCAGGTGCTGACCGCCTGGCGCGAGCGGTTCCCGGAGCAGGCGTTGGAGGTGCGCCGGATCGACACCCGCGATGCCGGGCTGCGCCGTGGCGCAGTGGACGTGGCCGTGATTCGCGGCGACTTCGCCGATCCGGGTATCCGCACCGAGGTGATGTTCACCGAACCTCGGGTGGCGGCGGTACCGGCCGCACACCCGCTGGCCGCCCGGGAAGAAGTGCGGCTGTCCGACGTGGCTGCCGAGGTGGTAATCCTGACCCCGTCCGTCGGGACCACCAGCGCCGCGCTCTGGCCGGCCGACGCCCGGCCGAGCCGGACCCGGACCGTCGGCAACCTGGATGAGTGGCTGACCGCGATCGCGGCCGGCGACGGGGTCGGGGTCACCACCGCCGCGACAGCGTTCTCGTACCCGGTGCCCGGTGTGGCCTACCGGTCCGTGGCGGACGCACCGGACGTGGCCGTCCGGGTGGCCTGGCCGGAGGTGGCGCCGCACCCGGCCGCCGCCGATCTGGTCGAGCTCATCCGCCAGACGGTGGCAGACGGGACAATGCCGTCGTGAATGCCGACGTGCGGAGCCTTCTGCTGGTTGTGCTCGGCTGGGCGCTGGCCGGGTTGTCGGGGTGGCTGGTGGTCCGGCAACTCCCGGGTCGGGTGCTGCCGGTCCGCAGGCTCGGGTTCCGGCGTACCGACGGTTCCATCGACTGGGTGTGCGTGCTTCCGCTGCTGATCGGGGTGATCGTGGCCGGGATCGGCTGTGCCGGCCTCCAGGCGAGCATCGGCACCTGGTCGTACCTGCTGTTCCTCCCGGTCATCGGGGCGCTCCCGCTGGCCGCGCTGGTGCACAACGCCCGGGTGTCACGCGGGGCCTGACCACCGTCCGGTTTCATCCTGGGCCCGGTCGGGTACTGTCGAACCCATGTCCGAAAACGTGCCCACAGGCGAACAAGACCAGGTGACGACCAATCCGGAGAAGGACCCCGCTGACTGGGTCACCGGTGACGAACCGATGACCGGGCCGCAGCAGTCGTACTTGCACACGTTGGCTCAGGAGGCCGGCCGCGAGGTGCCCGAGGGCCTGAACAAGGCCAAGGCCAGCCAGCTGATCGACGAGTTGCAGTCCGAGACCGGTCGGGGCCAGTAACCGCCGCGGAGCCAGGTGTCGGCGGGCAGTCCTAGAGTCGTGGCCGTGACCACTGTGACTCCCGTGCAGTCTGCCCCCGATCTGAAGCCCCGCTCCCGAGACGTCACCGACGGCATCGAGAAGGCCGCCTCTCGCGGCATGCTCCGCGCGGTCGGGATGGGCGACGAGGACTGGGCCAAGCCGCAGATCGGCGTGGCCAGTTCGTGGAACGAAATCACCCCGTGCAACCTGAGCTTGGACCGGCTGGCCCGAGCGGCCAAGGACGGGGTGCACGCCGCCGGTGGCTATCCGTTGCAATTCGGCACCATCTCGGTCTCCGACGGCATCGCCATGGGTCATGAGGGCATGCATTTCTCGCTGGTCTCCCGAGAAGTCATCGCCGACTCGGTGGAGACGGTGATGCAAGCCGAGCGGCTGGATGGGTCGGTCCTGCTGGCCGGCTGCGACAAGTCACTGCCCGGCATGCTCATGGCCGCGGCGCGCCTCAATCTGGCGTCCGTCTTCCTGTACGCAGGCTCGATCGCTCCCGGGCACGTGAAGCTGTCCGACGGGTCGGAACGAGACGTCACCATCATCGATGCGTTCGAGGCGGTCGGCGCATGCAAGGCGGGCACGCTCTCCCGGGACGATCTCGACCGCATCGAAAGGGCCATCTGCCCGGGTGAAGGCGCCTGCGGGGGCATGTACACGGCCAACACCATGGCCTCCGTGGCCGAAGGCCTGGGGATGAGCCTGCCCGGTTCGGCGGCGCCGCCCAGTGCGGACCGACGCCGCGACCACTTCGCGCGGCTCTCCGGCGAGGCCGCGGTCAACCTCATCCGGTCCGGCATCCGGGCCCGCGACATCATGACCAAGGACGCCTTTGAGAACGCGATCGCCCTGGTCATGGCGTTCGGCGGCTCCACCAATGCGGTGCTGCACCTGCTCGCCATCGCTCACGAGGCCGAGGTCGAGTTGACCCTGGAAGATTTCAATCGGGTGGCCGACCGGGTGCCGCACATCGGCGACCTCAAGCCGTTCGGCCGGTTCGTGATGAACGACGTGGACCGGGTCGGCGGCGTTCCCGTGGTCATGAAGGCTCTCCTGGACGCCGGCCTGATGCACGGTGACGTGATGACCGTCACCGGTAAGACCATGGCCGAGAACCTGGAGGCGTTGGACCTACCCGGTCTGGATGGCCAAGTCGTCCGGTCCTTGGACAAGCCCCTGCACGCCACCGGCGGTCTGTCGATCCTGCACGGCTCGCTGGCCCCGGAGGGTGCCGTGGTCAAGACGGCTGGCTTCGACCAGGCCGTGTTCGAGGGCACGGCGAGGGTGTTCGAGCGGGAGCGGCCGGCCATGGACGCCCTCACGGAAGGCTCGATCAAGGCCGGGGACGTGGTCGTGATCCGCTACGAGGGTCCCAAGGGCGGCCCGGGCATGCGCGAGATGCTGGCCATCACGGGGGCAATCAAGGGCGCCGGCCTGGGCAAGGACGTGCTCCTGCTCACCGACGGCCGGTTCTCCGGCGGTACCACCGGGCTGTGCATCGGGCACGTCGCTCCGGAGGCCGTCGACGGCGGCCCGATCGCCTTCCTGCGCGACGGGGACCGCATCCGGGTCGACATCGCGAACCGGACCTTGGACGTGCTGGTCGATCCGGAGGAACTGGACCGGCGCAAGCAGGGTTGGGAACCGCTGCCGCCGGTGTACACCCGAGGGGTGCTGGCCAAGTACATCCGGCTCGTCCAGTCGGCGGCCAAGGGCGCCATCACGGGCTGACGACGGTGGTCGAGCACAGGGTTCCCCAGGTCGCGGTGGTCGGTGGCGGGTCGTTCGGCACCACCATCGCGTCCATCGTGGCCCGGTCGGCCCCCACCACCCTGTGGGCCCGATCCGCCGCGCTGGTCCAGGAGATCCGAAGCCATCACACCAACACCACCTACCTGCCCGGCATCGAGCTGACCCCGGAGCTGCTCGCCACCCTCGATCTTCACGAGGCGGTCTACTCGGCCGACATCCTGATCATGGCGGTACCGTCGCACGGTTTCCGCGGGGTGCTGGTCGAGTTGGCCCCGATGCTGCGGCCGTGGACGCCGATCGTCAGCCTGGTCAAGGGTCTGGAGCAGGGCACTCGGCTGCGGATGACCCAGATCGTCGAGCAGGTGGCGCCGGGGCATCCGGCCGGCGTGCTGGCCGGCCCCAACATCGCCCGTGAGGTGGCCGCCGGGTACGCCGCCGCGGCCGTGATCGCCCTGCCCGACCTGGGCCTGGCCAGCCAGCTGCAGGAGCTCTTCCGGACCCCGCGCTATCGCATCTACTCCACCACCGACGTGGTCGGCGTCGAGGTCGCCGGGGCCCTGAAGAACGTGTTCGCCATCGCCGTGGGGATGGGGGACGGGATCGGTGCCGGCGACAACACCCGGGCCATGGTCATCTCCCGCTCCCTGCACGAGATGACCAAGCTGGGGGAGCGGCTCGGCGGGCAGCGGGACACGTTCTCCGGCTTGGCCGGGCTGGGGGACCTGGTGGTCACCTGCACCAGCGCCCACAGCCGCAACCGGTACGTGGGGGAGCAGATCGGCCGGGGCGTGCCCCTGCCCGACATCCTGGCCGGCATGACCCAGGTGGCCGAGGGCGTGAAGAGCGCGTCGGTGGTGGTCGACATGGCGGCCGAACTGGGCGTGGCCATGCCCATCGCCTGCGAGGTCGACGGGGTGGTCAATCACGGCTCCACGGTCGAGGCCGCCTATCGCGGGCTGCTGGCCGCCGCCCCCGGTCATGAATTGCACGGCGAGTCGTGGTGAGCCCCGGCTAAGAAGCGGGCGGGGCGATCGTGGCGCCGAGATGGAACTCGGTGGCGAAGCCCACCGGTTGGACCGCGTCGACGGACGTACCGGAGATCAGGTCGAGCAGCATCCGAGCGGCGGCCCGTCCCTGCTCGACGGCCGGTTGGACCATCGTGGTCAGGTCGTGCGGGATGAGGGTGTCGATCCGGATGCCGTCGAAGCCCACGACCGAAAGCTGTCCGGGCACGGCGATGCCGAGTTCCTCGGCCGCGCGAATGACCCCGGCGGCGAGCAGATCACTCTGGGCGATGATCGCGGTGGGCCGCTCGGCGCCGGGACGCGGCACACCGTCGGGTTCGGCCAGGATGGCCCGGCCGGCCAGCCAGCCTTCCTCGGCCAGGCTGCCCGCGGCAATCCACACCGGGGGATCGGGGAACACGGTCCGGGCGCCGACCAACCGCTGTCGGCTCACCCAGACCAGCGCCCCGGCTTCTCGCTCCGGCGTCAGCCAGCCCCGCTCGCGCTCTTCGTCGATGGGCAGGGCGACCACGGCCACCCGGCGGTGCCCCCGGTCGTGCAGGGCCCGGGCCAGTTCCACGGTCGATTCCACTTCGTCCAGCCCGACGATCGGGACTCCGGCCACCGGTGAGCCGCCCAGTCCGACCACCGGAATGGACCGGCGCCGGGCGATGTCCACGGTCTCGGCGATACGGGCGCTGCAGCTGATCAGGACCGCCCCATCCATCCCGGCCGTCTCGATCGTCGCCGGTCCGATGCCCACGTCGGGCAGCAGCAGGAGGGACAGGCCGGCGGTGGCCACCTCGGCGGCGATCCCGTCCAGGAAAGCAATCTTGACCGGGTCGCGGAAGGCGAACCGGACGGTCTCCTCCAGGACGACCCCGATGATGCCGGTGCGGCCCTGGCGCAGGGATCGGGCCGTCGGGTCCGGCCCGGAGTAGCCGAGTTCCACCGCAGCCGCCCGGACCCGGGCACGGGTCGTGTCCGATACCGGGCCGGCCCCGCTGAACGCCAGCGACGCGGTCGAGACGGACACCCCGGCCAGGGTCGCGACCGCGGCCAGGGTGGGGCGTTTAGTGCTGATGGCGCCCTCTTTCAGGCTCGGCCGAAGCGGATACTGCTAGGCTAGTCGAAACGATTCGATCGTGCCGATGCCAGTTGATCACAACCCTGTCGACCCCACACCGAGAGTCCCACCCGATGTCCCAGCCGACGCCCGTCGACACCGCTGCCCCGACCTCGCTCGACCGGGGGTCTCTCATCGCATGGCGCAACGCCGTCATGGTCATCTTCGCGCTGTGCGGGCTCTCACTGTCGGGCTGGCTGGCGCGTACGCCGACCGTGCGGGACCTGCTGCACGCCAGTACCGCTCTGATGGGCTGGCTCGCCTTCGGGGTGGCCGTCGGATCGATTCTGGGGCTCACCCTGTCCAGTCACGTGCTCGCCCACCTCGGTCCGCGTCGGACCATGCTCGGTTGCCTGGTGGGCATGGCGGTCGGGCTCACCGTGGCCGGTTTCGGCGCGTCGATGCTGCAGCAGGCTCCGGTCATCCTGGTCGGTCTGGCCGTCTACGGCATGGGCATGGGCATGTGCGACGTGTCCATGAACGTCGACGGCGCGGCCAACGAGCGGGCCATGGGTAAATCGGTGATGCCGCTGTTCCACGCGGCCTTCTCCGCCGGAACGATGCTCGGCGCCGGTGTCGGGGCGCTGGCCGAACACCTGCACGTGCCGGTCTTTGCGCACATGGTTGCGGTCGCGGTGGTGCTGATCGTGGGCGGGGCGATGGCGGTGCGCTACCTGGCCCCGCACCCCGACGCTCCGACCGAGGACGCCGCCAAACCCGGCTGGCGTGACCGGTTGTCCATGTGGACCGACCGCCGGACCCTGCTCATCGGCCTGATCGTGCTCGGCTTTGCCTTCACCGAGGGTTCCGCCAACGACTGGCTGGCCCTGGCCATGGTGGATGGTCACGGCACCAGCCACTCCACCGGCGGCCTCTTTCTGGGGCTGTTCCTGACCGCGATGACGGTGGGCCGGATCCTGGGTGTCCGGGCCATTGATCGGCTGGGACGGGTGGTGGTGTTGCGGGCCACCGGTGCGCTGGCCGTGCTCGGGCTGCTGGTGGTCATCTTTGCCGGGCCGGTGTGGCTGGTTGCGCTGGGCGCGGTGTGCTGGGGTCTGGGCGCCTCGTTGGGCTTCCCGATCGGGATGTCGGCCGCCGCCGATGACCCGGCCACGGCCGCCGCCCGGGTCAGCGCGGTGGCCACCATCGGCTATGTCGCCTTCCTGGTCGGGCCCCCGGTGATCGGATTCCTGGGCGAGCACGTTGGGTTGTTACACGCACTGTTGGTCGTTTTGGTGCTCGTGGGAGTGGCGGCGATGTGCGCGCCGGCGGCGCGCACGCCGCTGGAAGCGTCCGACGCCCGGTAGTCTGTAGCGCGACATGCACGCCCGGGACCATGGGCGTCCGGTGCAGGGCGAGCCGCCCGAGTCCGGCCGTGAACGTCGCGGCTGGCGCGGCGTCCAGAAAGCCATTACTGCCCGGAGGAATTCATGACTGCCGTTGCCCCACCGCTCACCGCCGATCGCGTGAACGGGCTCGATTTCAAGGTCGCCGATCTGGCCCTGGCCGACTTCGGCCGCAAGGAGATCGCGCTGGCCGAACACGAGATGCCCGGCCTGATGTCACTGCGCCGTGAATACAGCGAGGTCATGCCGCTCAAGGGGGCCCGGATCGCCGGCTCGCTGCACATGACCGTGCAGACCGCGGTGCTGATCGAGACCCTGGTCGCGCTGGGTGCCGACGTGCGCTGGGTGTCCTGCAACATCTTCTCCACCCAGGACCACGCGGCCGCCGCCACCGTGCTCGGTCCGTACGGCACCGCCGATGCGCCGCAAGGAGTCTCGGTATACGCGTGGAAGGGCGAGACGCTCGAGGAGTACTGGTGGTGCACCGAGCAGATGCTGAGCTGGCCGTCCCCGGATGGTGCCGAACTGGGGCCGAACATGATCCTGGACGACGGCGGCGACGTGACCATGTTGGTGCACAAGGGCGTCCAGTACGAGAAGGCCGGAGTGGTGCCCTCGGCCGAGGAAGACGACTCGGATGAGTGGAAAGTCATCCTCGACCTGCTGCGCCGCTCGCTGGCCTCCGACCCGACCAAGTACTCGACCATCGCGCCGGCCATCCAGGGCGTGACCGAGGAGACCACCACCGGTGTGCTCCGGCTCTACCAGTTGGCGGCGGCCGGTGACCTGTTGTTCCCGGCCATCAACGTCAACGACTCGGTGACCAAGAGCAAGTTCGACAACAAATACGGCTGCCGGCACTCGCTCATCGACGGCATCAACCGGGCCACCGACGTGCTCATGGGCGGCAAGGTCGCACTCGTCGTCGGCTACGGCGACGTCGGCAAGGGCTGCGCCGAGTCGCTGCGCGGGCAGGGCGCCCGGGTGCTCATCGCCGAGGTCGACCCGATCTGCGCGCTGCAGGCGCTGATGGACGGCTACGAGGTGACGACCGTGGACGGCGCGATTGGGCGGGCCGACATCGTCGTGACCGCGACCGGCAACAAGGACATCATCCGGGTCGAGCACATGCAGGCCATGAAGCACCAGGCGATCCTGGGCAACATCGGGCACTTCGACAATGAGATCGACATGGCCGGGCTGGCCCGGATCCGGGACATCTCCCGCATCGAGATCAAGCCCCAGGTGCACCTGTGGACCTTCCCGTCCGGCCGCACCCTGCTGGTGCTCTCGGAGGGTCGGCTGCTCAACCTGGGCAACGCCACCGGCCACCCGTCGTTCGTGATGAGCTCGTCGTTCTCGAACCAGGTCATCGCCCAGATCGAGCTCTTCACCAAGCGCAACGAGTACGACCTCGAGGTCTACCGTCTCCCCAAGCACCTGGACGAGAAGGTCGCCAAGATCCACGTCGAGGCGCTCGGGGGCGAGCTCACCAAGCTCACCAAGGAGCAGGCCGAGTACATCGGCGTCGACGTCGAGGGCCCCTTCAAGTCCGACCACTACCGCTACTGAGCTGCCCGGGCTCGCGGCCTCACCCCTCGTCCCGTGTTGATCATGCGGAAAAGTCAGGCGAACCGGACACATGTCGTGCGTGTCGCCGGCGTTTCGCGTACGGCGCCGCATGATCAACACCGGGGCGGCGGCTGTTCAGGCGGCCCGGGCCGACTGCAGCAGCTCGCCGAGCATTCCGAGGTAGCGCTGCGGGTATAGGTAGATGTCATCGGCCGTGAGGTAGACCATGGTCCAGCCGGCCCGTACGAACTGGTTGTGACGCAAACGGTCTCGCCGCAATGCTCCGCGGCCGGTGTGAAACTCCTCGCCGTCGTACTCGATCGCGATGCGCCACAGCCGGTACGCAAGATCAACCCGACGTCGGATCCCATCCAGTTCGAGTTCCAGCTGCATCTCGGGTGCTGGATAACCTGCGTCCAGGATCTGTTGGCGGGTCCGTGACTCCATCGGCGACTCGGCGAGAGCGCAGGCGTGGGGAATGAGCCGACGAACTTCAATCAGCCCGCGACGTCCACGAGCCCGCTCCGCCGCCGCGGCCAGGTCGCTGGGGTCGCACCGCCCCGCGGCAGTGTCCAGGATGGCAAGCCGATCGATGGACCGCGCTGCCATGGCCAGGTCGATGGCCGTGTCGGGCAGCGGAGTCGCACGCACGTCGGCGACAACGACAGGGTCTGACCGTGTCGACATCTGTCGCTCACAGACCCCGGGATGCGATCGCATCGAGCGGCCGTCGTCCGTGGTCACATGCAGCAATCCATTCCGGGAAATCGAATCGGGGAGTCGTGCAGGGTGCCGGCGGTCGGACCGCAGGCAATGAGCGGCAGGCCAAGCGCGAGTTCGGCCCGATGCACGCGAGAGGGAATGTCCGGCGGCGCCGGTTCGAGGACAAACACGCCCGGAGTGGTTCGGCGAAGGATGCTGGCGGCCTGCCATGCGCGGAGGGCGCGTGGCGTGTGGTGGCGAAGTAGCTGAGCACGGGTCAGCGCGCCGACCTGCGTCTGGAGAAGGTCGAGGAGTTCCGGATGCATGCCGCAGATGCTGGGACGTGTACCCACCACAGCGCAGGCACTCCCGTGCGCCCAGTGGATCCCGAAGCGCCCTGTGCACAACTACGACGGGTTGGGTCCCGTTTCTCAGACACCGTTTTCGAATTCGATCATGCAGCGCCGCCCGCGACACGCCGACGACACGCCCAAGCTGCGTCCGTTATGCGTGACTCTTCCACATGATCAACACGACCAGAGGGGGACGCCGGCGACACGCCGCGTGGGGGCGACACGCCGAGCAGGGGAGCGAGGGGTCAGCGAACGCCGAGCAGGTCGATCACGAAGACGAGGGTCTTGCCGCCGAGGCGGTGACCGCCGGCGGGGCCGTAGGCCAGCGCGGGCGGGATGGTCAGTTGCCGGCGACCGCCGACCTTCATGCCCGGGATCCCATCCTGCCAGCCCTGGATGAGGCCGCGGAGGGGAAACTCGATGGGCTCGCCGCGGCTGAAGGACGAGTCGAACTCCTCGCCGGTGTCGTATTCGACGCCCAGGTAATGCACCTTGACCCGGGCGCCCGGGGTGGCTTCGGCGCCGTCGCCCACCACCACCTCGGTGATCACCAACTCGGTGGGGGCGGGGCCGGTCGGGGGTTCGATCTCGGGCTGGCCGAGTGCGGAGCTCATGGACCCATCCAACACGTACGCTGACCGACCGTGGGCCGGCTGGTGGCGATCGAGGGCCTGGACGGGTCGGGAAAGCGCACGCTCACCGAGCGTCTGGTTGCCGACCTGAAGGCCCGGGGCGCCCGGGTGGCGACCCTGGCGTTCCCCCGTTACGGCGTGTCCCTCACCGCCGACCTGGTCCGCGATGCCCTGTACGGCCGAGTCGGCGACCTGGCCGACTCGGTGTACGGCTGCGCGGTGCTCTTCGCGCTGGATCGGCAGGGGGCGGTGGCCGACCTGCGCCGACTCGTCGACGAGCACGATGTGGTCCTGCTGGATCGCTACGTCAGTTCCAACGCCGCCTACGGCAGCGCCCGGCTGGGCTCCGGGGCGAGCTTCCCGGAATGGATCCGTGCGCTGGAGATCGAGCGGTTCGGTATCCCCGCCCCCGACCTGCAGCTGCTGCTCGCCGCGCCGGTGGAGCTGGCCCAACAGCGGGCCCGCTCCCGGGCCGAGGCCGACGCCGATCGGGGCCTGGACCGGTTCGAGGCCGATGCCGGTCTCCAGGAACGGACTGCGGCGATGTACGAGGAGCTGGCCCGCGACGCCTACCTGTCGCCCTGGCAGAGAGTCGGCCCTGAAAGTGACCCAGCCGATCTGCTCACCTGATTCAGGCTGACGCCGCCAAAGCCTGCCCCAAGCCTTCTTTCCGGAGCCGGAGGTCGATGTAGAGCAGGGCGTTGACCGTTCCCGACCAGGCACTGACCACGCCGGTCAGGGCCGCGATGATCAGCTGGACCGTGACGTAAGAACTCACCGAGCCGGAATGGCCCAGCACGGCGCCGATCACGGCGCCGACGACCGCGCCACCGATCCCGGCGAACAGGCCGGCCAGGAGGATGACGCCGAACAACCGCCAGCGGAACCCTTTGCTCAGCCACAACGCCCGTTTGATGGCCGCAACCGGCCGGGCGCCCTCGATCGCTGCTGCGGGAGCGGCCGGGATCAACGCGATGGTCAGGATGAGGCCCGGCACGATCAGCAGAACGAGGCCACCGAGTACGCACGCGAAGACCAGCAGACTGGTCAGGATGAGCGCCAGCCACCGGCCCCGGAGCCGGCGGACGACGCCGGCCAGGTCAGTCCCGGTTCTGGTCGCCGCGGTCGCGGCGGCGCTCGCGGCCAGACCTACGAGCACAGGGGTCAGCACGAGCATGACGAGTGAGCTGGCCCCGACGGCCAGGAGGAAGTGTCCCAGGTTGGCCCCCAGTCGGTCGACGTCCGCATCGGTTGGTTTTGTGGGAACGGCGAACAAGGTCCCGTTGGCCATTGCCGCCAGATTGCCGGTGGCGGACAGCACAGCCAGCTGAACGCCCGTCGACAACAGCGATACGAGCAGACCGATGGGAAGGAGTAGCGCGAGATTTGCCCACGCCACCCGGATGGCCGTCGTGAGGATTTCGCCGACTCCGAGGGGTCGCAACGGATACATGCCCGGTTGGGCAATGGCCGGCCGGTCCCACGAGGACGGATGATTCGGGTAGCTCACTCGAGCATTCTCCCATTGACCTCGAATGATCTTCGCTGCTCGATCACGGCCAACCCCCAGGTGATCAACTCGCGTTCCGCAGACGGGCCCGGCGAATTGCGTGACACCATGTCCGCATGAGAGCGCGTGTGCTGGTGGTCGACGACGATCCGGCCCTGGCAGAGATGTTGACCATCGTGCTGCGCGGGGAGGGTTTCGACTCGGCCGTCGTTCGCGATGGCTCCAAGGCCATGGACGTCTTCCACGAGGTCCATCCCGACCTGGTCCTGCTCGATCTGATGCTGCCCGGCACCTCCGGTCTGGATGTGTGCAAAGAGATCCGGTTGGAGTCCGGGGTGCCGATCATCATGCTCACGGCCAAGACAGACACGGTGGACGTCGTGCTCGGCCTGGAGTCCGGCGCCGACGACTACGTGATGAAGCCGTTCAAGCCCAAGGAGCTGACCGCCCGGATCCGGGCCCGACTGCGGCGGGCGGACGTGGGCACGGCCGAGCGGCTGCGGGTGGCCGATGTCGAGATCGACGTGCTCGGCCACCAGGTGACCCGCAACGGTGAACCCATCCCGCTCACCCCGCTCGAGTTCGACCTGCTGGTCGCTCTGGCCCGCAAGCCCCGTCAGGTATTCACCCGCGAGGTGTTGCTCGAACAGGTCTGGGGCTACCGACACGCGGCCGACACCCGACTGGTGAACGTCCATGTCCAGCGGCTGCGCAGCAAGATCGAGAAGGATCCGGAGCGGCCGGAGGTCGTCGTCACGGTGCGGGGTGTGGGGTACAAGGCCGGCTTGGCGTGAAAGCTCTGGACGGGGTCGCGCCGGCCCCGGACCACGGCCCACCCTCGCCGCCGCCGGACGGCACCCAACCTGCGTCGCCGGTCACGACCGACCTGCCGCCGCTGAGCCGCCGGGTCCTGCACTACCCGTGGCGGTCGTTGCGCTTCTGGACCCGCTCGCTGCTGTTCCGGGTGGTCGTGATCACCCTCCTGCTGTCCACCGTGGTCATGGTGGGCGTTGGCTTCGTACTGCAATCGCAGATCACGACCAAGCTCTTACAGACCAAGCAGGAGGCCGCCCGGGAGAGCGTCAAGCGGGCCGTCGATGTGGTCACCGCCAGCATGAACGGAGCGGACACCGACGACCTGTCCCAGAAGGAGGCCCTGCAGCGCACCCTGGACGAGCTCGGCAATCCGGCCCGGTCAGGGTCCAGCGCGAACGACTCCTCCAGTAATGCGGGCAGTTTCGAGCCGGTGATCGTGCCCGGCCGGCAGCTGTCGGCCGACGCGAACGCCTACGGTCCGGCCAGCGACGTGCCGACCGCGCTGGCCACCAATGTGTCGGCGGGAGACATGGCGTGGGTCTACACGTCCATCAACCGCAACGACGTCACCATCCCCGCCCTGGTCATCGGGGCTCCCGCGGCCACCAGTGCCGCCACCTACTCCGTATACCTGATCTTTCCGCTCAGCCAGGAGCAGAGTGCCGTGGCCCTGGTGCAACGCACCCTGCTCGTCGGTGGTTTGGCTCTGGGCCTGGCCGTGGCCGTCATCGCCGCGCTGGTCGCCCTGCAGGTGATCGCCCCGGTGCGCCGCGCGGCCGGGGTGGCGCGCCGATTGGCCGCCGGTGACCTGGGCGAACGCATGCCGCTGTCGGGTCCGGTCGAGCTGGCCACGCTGGCGCGCTCGTTCAACGGGATGGCCGACGCGATCCGGGCCCAGATCGGGCAGCTGGAGGAGTTCGGCAAATTGCAGCGGCAGTTCACCTCGGACGTGTCCCACGAATTGCGCACCCCGGTCACGACCGTCCGGATGGCCGCGGATTTCCTGCATTCCAGTCGGGACGAACTGCCCCCGCACCTGGGCCGGTCCACCGAGTTGCTGGTGGAGGAGCTCGATCGCTTCGAGACCCTGCTCGGCGATCTGCTGGAGATCAGCCGGCACGACGCCGGGATGGCCGACCTGTCGGCCGAGCCGATGGACATCCGGGCGCTGATCAAGGTGGCGGTGTCCGGCTCGGCGGCATTGGCGGAGATGGCCGGGGTCACGTTGCACGTCCACGTGCCACACGACCCGGAAGTGGCCGAGGTCGACAACCGCCGGGTCGAGCGGATCCTGCGCAACCTGATCAACAACGCCATCGATCACGCCGAGGGTGGCGCGGTCGACATCGACCTGGCCGGCGGGCCGGACGCGGTCGCGGTGACCGTCACCGACTACGGCGTGGGCCTGAAACCCGAGGAGGCCGACCTGGTGTTCAACCGCTTCTGGCGTGCGGACCCGTCCCGCCAGCGGCACACCGGGGGTACCGGCCTCGGTTTGGCCATCGCCCTGGAGGACGCCCGGTTGCACGGCGGATGGCTGCAGGCCTCCGGCCGGCCGGGTCGCGGGGCCCGGTTCCGGCTCACCCTGCCCCGTCACAAGGGTGAACTGATCACGTCCTCGCCGCTGGCCCTGTTGGCCGCGGGCGACGACGACACCGTGATCATCCGGTTGCCCTCCTCGACCCCGACGATCGCCGGACACGTCGTGGAGCAGCCGTCGTGAGGCGCACTGCGGCACCGGGGACGACCTGGAGGAAGGTGCTGGGCATCGCCCTGGTTCTGGTGCTGGCCGGCTGCTCCGGCGTCCCCAGCAGTGGTGACGTCACCGTCGTCAGTCAGGCGGTCGCCCAGCCCAACGCCAACAACGTGGTCGCGCCCGCACCGGGCCTGCCGCCGGACAGCATCGTCCGCGACTTCCTGTCCGCCAGCGGGCAACGCGCCGCCGGCAGCGGAGCCAACCTGAGCGCGGCCACCCAGTACCTGACTCCGGAAGCCCAGAAGCGTTGGCCGGTGTCCAAGTACTCGGTGGTCATCCTGCAGAACAACCCCCGGGTGGATCTCGAACCGGGCGACGCGTCGCAGGTCACGGTGCGCGGCAATGTGTTCGGCCGGCTGGATGCCGGCGGTTCGTTCACCGAGGGCAGCGGGGCGACCGACACCACCTACACGAACACGTTCCACGTGTCCAAGGTGAGCGGCCAGTGGCGCATCAGCGACCCGCCGGACCAGCTCGTCATCAGTCAGCGCGACTTCCAGACCAGCTACTCGCTGCGGCTGCTCTATTTCCTGGACGCGAACGGGACGGTGGTCGTGCCCGACCCCCGGTACCTCAATGTTCCCTCCGAGTCCATGCCCGGCAAGCTCGTGGACCTGCTCATCGACGGCCCGGACGGGGGTGTCGCCGGTGTGGCCGGCAATCGACTGGCCGGGGCCGAGCTGCACAGCAGCGTGCGGCTGGATCCGAAGGTGGGGGCGACCTTGGTCGACCTCACCGGCGTCACCCTGCCCTCGGCCGCGTCCCGACGAGCCCTGGCGGCGCAGATCGTCTACACGCTGACCCGCCAGGATGCGGTCCAGGTTCAGATCAAGGTGGGCGGTGACCTGCTCGATGCGGACCAGCCGCTCTACACCTCCTCGGCGCTCCAGTCGTTCGATCCCGACCGGATCCCGGCGGTCGGGCAGGTCGCTTCCGATCCGTATTACATCGACTCCCGAGGGGAGATCGTGGGCCTGTCGAACAATCAGCCGATGTGGGGGCAGTTCGGGGACAGTTCCCTGCTGGTGCAGTCCGCGGCCATGTCGGCGGCCACCGGGTCGGTGGCCGCGGTCGTCACCGACGGTGGCGGCTACGACCTGGTGATCGGGCAACCGCTCAACCGGCAGGAACCCCGCGCGGTGCTGACGGGGGATGCGCTGACCCAGCCGTCGTTCTCCCGGTCCGGCGACGAGGTGTGGGTGGTGCAGAACGGTGCCACCAAGCCGAACATTTATCAGATCTCGGCGACCCTGTCGGCCGGTGAGGTAGCCAGCCGGGTGACGGTGCAGGTGGACCTGAGTCAGGCCAAGGGCGCAGTGCAGGCACTGCAGGTCTCACCGGACGGAGTCCGGGTGGCCATGATCATCAACAATCTGCTCTACCTGGGGGCCGTGCAGTACGCGGACCGCGAGGACGCCGCCGGCGGCGCGTCCCCCAGCAGCGGCGCCCCGACTCCGTCCACTACCCCGGTACCGTCGTCGACCAAGAACACTGCGGTGATCAAGGACCTTCATCGGGTCGGGTTGAACCTGTCCGACTTTGCCGCGGTGACCTTCTCGTCCTCGATCGAGCTGATGGTGGCGGCCAAGACGGCCAACAGCGGTATTCGCACCGTCACCCGGCTGCGCATCGACGGTAGCGACAGCCCGGCCGTGACCGCGGACCAACTCACCAACGACGTCACCGCGATCGCCGTCCACCCGGACGGCCCGACGGCGGGCATGTACATCGGTTTCGGAGATCGCGTGTACCAGCTCTCGGGGACGGTGTCCGACGGACGCTGGATCCCCCCGAGCGTGACCACGCAGCCGGTGCTGGAAGGCACTGGGCCGTTCTACCCGTCATGACGACGGCCGGACGCCTGACCGGCGGGTCGAGACGACGCGCCGCGATGTAGCAGTGCGCCTATGCACAGCGCTGCACTTGTCCAGATGTTCGAAAAATGCACTTTGAGGGCGCAAATTAAGTGCCACGCTGCCCCGTATGACGGTGCAGGGACTCGGTTGGTGGGCCACCGGCCTGGAGTTGTTGTTTCCACAGCCCTGCCCCGGGTGCGGCGGGGACGGACCCTGGTGCCCTGGCTGCGCCGCGGATCTGGTCGGCCGGCTGCGCTCGGTCCGACTGAGTGACTCGGCCCTGGACGCCGCCACCGGGGTCGACCTTCCCCCGGTGCGGGCCCTGACCCGGTACCGGGGCGCTGTGCGTGCGGCCATCCTGGCCGGCAAGGAGCACGGGCGCGGTGACCTGCCGCCGTTGCTGGGTACGGCGATCGGTCGGGCGCTGGCCCGGGCCGGGCCGCGACGGCCGGTGACGGATCGGGCCGGCCTGTGGCTGGTGCCGGCGCCGTCGCGGCGGTCCTCAGCCCGGCGGCGCGGAGGTGACCCGGTGCTGGCCATGGCCCGGGCCGCAGCCAGGACACTGGCGGCCGCGGGCCTTCCGGCCGGGGTGGCTCCTTGCGTGTGGACGGCGTCCCGGGCCCGCGACTCGGTCGGGCTGGATCCTGGCCAGCGGGCCGCGAACCTGTCCGGCCGGGTCCGGTTCCGGGCCCGGGCGGCGCCGCCGGTCGGCGCCCGAGTGGTGGTGCTCGACGACGTGGTCACCTCGGGCAGCACGGTGGTGGCGACCGTGCGTGTCCTGGCCGGACACGGCATTCGAGTGGACGCGGCGGTCGCGGTGGCCACGGCCGCACCGTGGGTCCACGCTCGGTGACCGTTGCCGGTGGTTTGCCCTGCCCACCAGGCGGGAATCTTGCCGCCAGCGTTGGCGCTTCGGGGCTGGGCCGGTAGGTTCGAGATCAGCTCAGGGAGCCGGGTCAACGAGAAGTTCCGGCAGGTCCGGCGGCTGCTGGGTACCACCGCCATGCCGGTGCGCCGCTGGCCAGGACGCGCCGCCGACCGCCAGGAGGGCATGTGGAAATTGTCGTCAAGGGACGCAATGTCGAAGTGCCGGATCACTTTCGCGAACACGTCATGGAGAAGCTGAGCCGCAGCGAACGGTACGACGCGAAGATCATCAGGGTCGACGTCGAGCTGGAGCACGAGACCAACCGCCGCCAGGCCAAGAACTGCCAACGGGTGCAGATCACCCTGGCCAGTCGGGGTCCGGCGGTCCGGGCCGAGGCGCGCGCGGACTCGTTCTACGCCGCGCTGGACGGCGCCGTGGTTCGGCTGGAGTCGCAGATGCGACGCGCGGCCGATCGTCGGCACGACCGCCAGCACGCGCGCACCCCGATCACCGAGGTGGCCGCGCCGCCCGACGTGCTCCTGGAGGAGTCCGGCGACGGGCACGCCGATCACGACCCGGGCTGGCACCCGGCTGATGCGGCCGGGTCGGTCGCGCCGTCGGCCGAGACGGCCGAGGGCGTGGTGGCCGAGGGTGACGTGGCTGAGGGTGACGTGGCTGACGGTGAGGACGCCGACCGCGAGCCCGGCCGCATCGTCCGGATCAAGAGTCATCCCTCCGAACCCATCGGGGTGGACGAAGCGCTGCGCCGGATGGAACTGGTCGGGCACGATTTCTACCTCTTCTCCGACCTGGAGACGGGCGTGTGCTCGGTGGTCTACCGGCGTAAGGGCTTCAACTACGGGTTGCTGCGCCTGGACGGCTGATCGCCTGCCGATCGCGGGACGGCCGTCGCATCCATGTGGATCAGAGGTTGATCACGGCCGGTTGACGGTGAGGTCGCCTACCATGGGCGCTGCTGGGGCGGCATGCCCCGGCGTCGGCTTTGCGACAGCGAACCCGCTCGAGCGATGTGCCCGACATGAACGTTGACGACAAGGTGTCCAGGTGGTTCTGTCCCGACTGCTGCGAGCCGGCGAAGCGAAAACGCTCCGCCGGCTCCATGCCATTGCCATGCACATCAATGACTTGGAGCCCGACTTCGTCGATCTCACGGACGCGGAGTTGCGCGAGCTGACCGACAAGTACCGGGCCCGGCTGGCCGACGGTGAATCCACCGACGACCTGCTGCCGGAGGCGTACGCCACCGTCCGCGAGGCGGCCAAGCGCACGCTCGGCCAGCGGCACTTCGACGTCCAGCTGATGGGTGGTGCGGCTCTGCATCTGGGCAACATCGCCGAGATGAAGACCGGCGAAGGCAAGACGCTCGTCTCCACCCTGCCCGTCTACCTCAATGCCTTGGCGGGCAACGGCGTCCACGTCGTCACCACGAACGATTACCTGGCCCAGCGCGACAGCGAGTGGATGGGCCGGGTGCACCGGTTCCTCGGCCTGAAGGTCGGGGTCATCCTGTCCCAGCAGACGCCGGAGGTCCGGCGCGACGCCTATGCCGCGGACGTCACCTACGGCACCAACAACGAGTTCGGGTTCGACTACCTGCGCGACAACATGGCCTGGTCCAAGGGCGATCTGGTCCAACGCGGACACTTCTACGCGGTGGTCGACGAGGTCGACTCGATTCTGATCGACGAGGCCCGCACCCCGCTCATCATCTCGGGGCCGGCGGACAACTCGTCCAAGTGGTACTCCGAGTTCGCCCGACTCGTGCCGCGGCTCCGCCGGGGTGCCGACGACAGCAACGGCGACAGTGGCGACTACGAGGTCGACGAGTCCAAGCGCACCGTGGGCGTGACCGAGGCGGGCGTGGCCAAGGTGGAACAAGCCCTGGGCATCGACAACCTGTACGAGTCGGTGAACACCCCGCTGGTCGGCTTCCTGAACAACGCCCTGAAAGCCAAGGAGCTGTACAAGAAGGACCGCGACTACATCGTCGTGCACGGCGAGGTGCTGATCGTCGACGAGTTCACCGGTCGCGTGCTGCACGGCCGCCGCTACAACGAAGGTATGCATCAGGCCATCGAGGCCAAGGAGGGGGTGGAGATCAAGGCCGAGAACCAGACCTTGGCCACCATCACCTTGCAGAACTACTTCCGGCTCTACGAGAAGCTGGCCGGGATGACCGGTACCGCGCAGACCGAAGCGGCCGAGCTGCACCAGACCTACAAGCTGGGCGTCGTCCCGATCCCGACGAACAAGCCGATGCAGCGGGACGACGAGCCCGACCTCATCTACAAGAGCGAAGAGGCCAAGTTCGACGCGGTCGTCGAGGACATCGTCGAGCGGTACGAGAAGGGCCAGCCGGTGCTGGTCGGCACCGCCTCGGTGGAGAAGTCGGAGCTGCTGTCCAAGCTGCTGTTGCGGGCCAACGTCGAGCACGAGGTGCTCAACGCCAAGAACCATGCCCGGGAGGCGGCCATCATCGCTCAGGCGGGACGGTCCGGCGCGGTCACCGTGGCGACCAACATGGCGGGCCGCGGGACCGACATCGTGCTCGGCGGCAATCCCGATTTCACCGCCGATCTGACCCTGCGCGATCAGGACCTGTCTCCCACCGAGACTCCGGAGGAGTACGAAGCGGCCTGGTCCGAGGCGCTCGAGAACGCAACCGCCGAGTCGAAGCAGGAAGCGGCCAAGGTCCGCGAGGCCGGCGGGCTCTACGTGCTCGGGACCGAGCGGCACGAGTCACGGCGGATCGACAACCAGCTCCGCGGCCGGTCCGGCCGGCAGGGCGACCCGGGCGAGTCGCGGTTCTACCTCTCGCTGGGCGACGACCTGATGCGTCGGGTGGGCGGGCAGACCGTCGAGATGCTGATGACCCGGCTGCGCATGCCCGACGACGTGCCGATCGAGCACCGGTTCGTGTCCAAGGCGATCAAGAGCGCGCAGACCCAGGTCGAGCAGCAGAACTTCGAGATCCGCAAGAATGTGCTCAAGTACGACGAAGTCATGAACAAGCAGCGCACGGTCATCTACGAGGAGCGCCGCCGGGTGCTCGACGGCGAGGACCTGCACACCCAGGTGCAGAACATGATCTCCGACGTCATCACCGCTTACATCAGTGGCGCCACCACCAAGGGCTTCGGCGAGGACTGGGACACCGACACATTGTGGACCGCGCTCAAGACGCTGTTCCCGATGACCATCGCGCCCGAGGACGTCTCCGACAACCGGAGCGGTCTGACCAAGGAAACCTTGCTCGAGGCTGTGTTGGACGACGCCCGGGCGGTGTGGACGGCGCGCGAGGAGACCCTGACCCCGGAGATCACCCGCGAGCTCGAGCGTCGAGTGGTGCTGTCGGTGCTGGATCGCAAGTGGCGTGAGCACCTCTACGAGATGGACTACCTCAAGGAGGGCATCGGGCTGCGGGCCATGGCCCAGCGTGACCCGCTGGTCGAGTACCAGCGTGAGGGCTTCGACATGTTCTCGGCCATGCTCGACTCCTTGAAGGAGGAGTCGGTCGGTTTCCTGTACAACCTGCAGGTGCAGGTCGTACCGGCCGAGCCGGCGCCCGCCGAGGTGGCCGCGGCTCCGGCTGAGGCTCTCGCGCCGGCGGGCCCGAAGAACACCCGCACCCGGGTGCGGCCGGTGGCTCCGCTGCCGACCCAGCAGGCTGTGCCGGTTGCCCCCGCGCCCACCTCGCAGGCGCCGAAGGCGTTGCGGGCCAAGGGTTTGACCCAGCCGGCCGGTCCCGCCACGATGACCTACTCGGGTCCGGACGAGGACGGTGGAGCAGAGCCTCAGGTGCTCGCGGACGGCAACGGTGGGAACGGGGCCGCGAAGGCCCCGAGCGGCAACAAGGAGCCGGCGCGCAACGCACCCTGCCCCTGCGGGTCGGGCAAGAAGTACAAGATGTGCCACGGCCGGCCGGGAGCGACCGAGCTGTAGGCGGACCCGTCCGGGTCAGGCCGCTCGACCGCGATGATCAGGCCGTCTCGACCGCGGTGATCCGCCAGCGGCCGTCGATTCCTTCCATCCGGAAGGCCAGGGCCCAGGAGCGCTGTCCGGCCCGGGCAACGACGGCGACCTCGGCCGCGCCGTCGGCCGGTTCGCACACCCGCACCGTCCGCACCGAGGCCAGGGTGCGGGTGGGCTGCTGCCGGGTCTGCAGTCCGGCGAAGACGTCCGGGGCGCAGTACGGGCGCAGCTGGGCCAACGGGCGTTGCTGGCTGAGCACCTCGATGAGTGCCCGGGCCAGCAGCTGCGCGGCCCGTCCGGCCGGGGGCAGATCGGAGGTGGGAGTGCTGCGCACGCCGACATCCGCCTC
Organism: Nakamurella sp.; assembly: GCA_965277905.1. Taxonomy (GTDB): domain Bacteria; phylum Actinomycetota; class Actinomycetes; order Mycobacteriales; family Nakamurellaceae; genus Nakamurella. The sequence continues at coordinate 532,402 of CBDIDW010000006.1, read as the reverse complement.
TCGGGACCAGCCGGGCACCGTCTCCTGCGCCGCGGACGCCGTGATGCGGACCGTCCGGGCGGCCCGGATCCGTTGTATGGGCACCGCCGGGGTCCGGCGCACCGGTAGCGCCGGACTCAGCACCCGGAGGCGGCGCAACGCGGTGCGCTCGTCGTCGAAGGGCGGCAGCGAGTCCGGTACCGGGGTCAGGTAGGGGACGCGGACCGGTTCGGTCACGGCGTTTCCGGCAGTGGTCATCAAGACCCTCCGTTCGGTTCGCTGGTCGGCGGCCGCAGTTGCTGGCCGGGCAGAATCAGGTCCGGATCGGCGCCGACGACGGCGCGATTGGCCGCATACCAGGCCCGCCAGGCGTGATCGATCTGGGCGTCGCTGGGGTGGCCGCCCAGGTGGCGGGCGGCGATGGCCCACAGACTGTCGCCGCGATGCACGACGACGACCTCGGGCTCGGCGTGTACCGAAGTGCTCGCGGGGGTGTCGGGGCCGGGCCAGTCCACGTTGATGTTTGCCGGCGCGGTGATCGGGGTTGCCATCGTTGTCGGCGCGGCGTGCGGGATCGTGCTGGTCTTCGGGGTGAGTACCAGCAGCACATGGGAGGCGGCGGCCGACTTCGACGAACCGGGTGGGAACGGCACCCCTCGAACCGTTCCCGACCCGGACCCGTCGATCTCGCTGCGCGTCGCGCCATGTGACGACGTTCCGGCGGCCGCTGCTGTCGTGGGATGTGACGTGTCCGGAGCGTGTTCGGTTGCGTGCACGGCGCATCCACTCAGCAGGGAGAGTCCAAGGGTGGCGGTGATCGTGCGGCGAGCGGCGGCCGGCAGCAAGTGGCGCAAGGTGGTCTGCGCGACTCGGCTCAGTCGTCCGGTGCCGCGGGCGGCCACCATCAGAAGAGTGACGGCCGCCGTCCAGAGCAGCAAGGACCAGACCAGGACGGCGGCCGCGGCCAGCACGGCGGCCCCCAGCACGGCCGAGCCGGCGTGCGGCGACGACCAGGTGCCGGGCGACCACGGCGCCGGCAGCATCACCGTGCCCGCGGTCAGCACGACTAGCGCGCTGAGCGGGCGACCCACCGTCCCGGCGATACCTTCGTTTGACACAGTTTGCAGTTAATCAGGTTCGTTGGATCGCGGTCAAGTCCGACTGACTTGACTCGAGTCGGTGGCGTGGCGCAGCGTGGCGGTATGCGCTGGGACCGACTCTTCGCCGACCTCGACGTCCGGTTCGAGGAGCTGGCGGACGCGGAGCTGCTGGCTGAGATGGCCGAGCGCACTCGCGCCGCCGCCGGCGCGGTCCGGCTCACCGCTCGGCTCGCCGGGGCGCTCGGTCGTCCGCTGCGGGTGAGCACGACCGCCGGCGCCGCCCTGGGTGGAGTGTTGGAGCGAGTCGGTCCGGATTGGGTGTTGCTCGGCGAAGCGCCCGGTCGCGAGGTGGTGATCTCGCTGGCGCAGGTGACCACCATCGAGGGGCTCACCGCCGGCACCGGAACGGCGCCGACCGGGATCGGCCTACGGCTGGACCTGCGTCATCTGCTCCGCGGAGTGGTCCGGGACCGGGCCCCGGTGGCGGTGCTGGTACCGGGCTCATCAGCGGGTTCACCCACCGCCGGCACCGAAATCACCGGCACCCTGGATCGGGTCGGCGCAGACTTCGTGGAGCTCGCGGTGCACGCACCGTGGGAGCCGCGGCGGGCCGCCGATGTCCGTACCGTGCTCGCGCTCCCGCTGGCCACGGTGGTGGCGGTGCGGTCGGTACCGCTGGGGTGAGGGGCGCGGTCAGCCGTCTATCCGCGATCAGCGGTCGACCGACTCAGCCGTCTCCGGCAGGTCGGACAGCGAGGCGGCGGTGCGCCGGTACGCCTCGTCGATATAGGCCTCCAGCCGGGAGCGCTCGACCCGCCACTGGTTCCGTCCGCCGATCTGGATGCCCTGCAGATCGCCGCTGCGGACCAGCGCATACGTCTGGGACATGGAGATGTTGAGGATTTCCGAGACGTCGGTCAGAGTGAGGAACCGATCGGCGGCCATCGAGAGATCCTTCCGCTGGGTCGGCGCAGGGGTGGCAGGAAGTGCGTCGCCAATAAGTTAGTTTGGCACTAGTTTGGCATTGTTGAGTGCCGCTAGGGTACAACTGATTCGTTTTGCTGTTGAAGATTAGGGGAGGGAGTGCTGGATGCGTTCATCGAAACGGTCGGTGACTTCCGGTACCTCGTCCAGCTCTGAATCCGGTTCCGGCGCTGGGGTCGGTGCCGCCCCCGCGCTGTCATTGCCGGCCGGCGGTGACGCCCGAGCGCCGCGTCGGACCAGCCGGCCCAAGTGGTGGGATCCGCGGATCATCGGCGGCCTGCTTCTGGTCGTGGTGGCGGTCGTGGTGGGAGCGCGGGTGATCGGGGCCAGCTCGCGGACCACGCCGGTGTGGTCGGCCGCGCACGATCTGGCCGTCGGCACCGTACTGACCGACGCCGACCTCACGGCCGTCGATGTGAATTTGGGCAACAGTGCGGCGCGCTACCTCTCGGCCGACTCGGGGCAGAGCACGGCCGGCCGCACACTGACCCAGGCCGTACGTGCCGGGGAGCTGGTCCCGGTCAGCGCCGTGGCCGCGCCGACCAGCGGCCGGGTCATCGTCATCGGAGTGTCCCCCGACCACATGCCCCCGGGGGTCCAGCACGGATCCAAGATCGACCTCTACCTCACCTCCGGGAGTACTGCAAGCGGGACCGGTGGCACCACCTCATTGGTCGCGTCGGGGATCACCGTGCAGTCGGTGACGGCGCCGTCCTCCGGTGGACTGTCCGGAGCAACTTCGAACCGCTATCAACTGTCCGCCCTCCTCGATCCAGCCACCGCCGATCGGCTGGTGAAGCTGTTGCCCAGCGGCGATCCGATCGTGGTGCTGGTGGCCGGATGACCAGCGGGCTGCTCACCGCGGGCAGCGGCCAGAGCTGGGAGAACGATCTGGTGGCGGCGCTGGATCGGCCGGGGGCCCCGCTCACCGTGCTGCGGCGCTGCGTTGATATCGCCGAGGTGCTGGCCGAGGCGGGCACCGGCACGGCCGCCGTTGTCGTGGTCTCCGCCGACCTGCGCCGGCTGGACACCGAGGCGGTGCACCGGCTCATCACCGCCGGAGTGGCCATCGTGGCCATCTACCCGGCCGCGGACCTGCGGGCCCCGGTGCGGTTGGAGCGGATGGGCATCGAGACCGCCGTGCCCGACGACGCCGGTGCGGACACGGTGCTGGCCGCGGTGCGTTCCGCGCTGCTGGATCGGCCGGTCCCGCCGGGGGCCGCGGACGGCCCGGTGTCGCTACTCTCCGGCGACCCGCGGGCGGCGCTGCCGGTGGTCGGAACACCCGACGAGCCGTACTCCCTGGCGCCGGTCGACCCACCTGCGGGTGGGCGGGTGGTGGCGGTCTGGGGTCCGACCGGGGCGCCGGGCCGGTCGACGGTGGCGGCCGGGCTGGCGGTGGCCGCAGCCGCGTCCGGGGTGGCCACCCTGCTCATCGACGCGGATGTGTACGGCGGAATCCTGGCCAACGCCTTCGGTCTGCTGGATGAGTCGCCGGGGCTGGCCGGAGCCTGCCGGATGGCCGCCAACGGCCGGCTCGACCTGGCCGAGTTGACCGCGCTGGTGTGGTCGCTGCAGCCGAACCTGCGGCTGCTGACCGGCATCACCCGGGCGGATCGCTGGCCCGAGGTGCGGCCGTCGGCGATCCCGCTGGTCCTGGGCGTGGCCCGTTCGATGGCCCCGCTGGTGGTGGTGGACCTCGGGTTCTCGCTGGAGACCGACGAGGAAATCACCTACGACACCTCCGCGCCGAGGCGTAATGGGGCGACCCTGGCTGCGCTGGCCGACGCAGATCTGGTGCTGGCCGTGGGCTCGGCGGACCCGGCCGGACTGGAGCGGCTGGTGCGCGGCTTGGCCGAATTGGGCGAAACCGTTCCCAGCGTCCGGCCACAGGTCGTCCTGAATCGGTGCCGGTCGTCGATCGGATCGGTGGCCGATGCCACCGCGGCGGTCGAGCAGTTCACCGGACTGGACGTCTTCGCCGCCGTGCCTTTCGACGGCCCGGCCCTGGACCGGGCCTGGCGCGACGGTCGCCCGGTGGCGCAGGTCGCCGCCGGATCTCCGACCACCAAGGCCTTCGGCCAGCTTGCCTCCCGGGTGGTGCCGGTGGTGGCCCGGATGACCGTCCGCTGACGAGCGCCGCCGGCTGTGCCACGATGACGCCGATGGTCCCGATCGCGCCTGATCCCGCCGATGCCTGAACGCCTGTCGGCCACGGATGCCGCCTACCTGTACGCGGAAACGCCCAACACTCCGCAGCACGTCGGCGGCGTGGTCATTCTCGATCCCGGGGCGCCGTCGACGGCAGGCGCGCCGCAGGACAGCGCGCGGTCCTTCGATTACCAGGACATCGTCGAACTCATCGAGTCGCGGCTCCCGCTGGTGCCCCGGTACCGGCAGCGGGTCCGCTTCGTGCCGGGCCGGCTGGCCCGCCCGGTGTGGGTCGACGACGACGACTTCGACCTGGGGTACCACGTGCGCCGCTCGGCGCTGGCTCGGCCCGGCACCCAGGCTCAGCTGGACGAGCTGGTCGGGCGGTTGATCTCGCGTCCGCTGGACCGTGATCGGCCGCTCTGGGAGGTGTACGTCGTCGAGGGTCTGGCGGGAGGCCGGGTCGCCGTCGTCAACAAGACCCACGAGGCCATGGTCGATCGGATCGGGGCGGTCGACGTGGCCGCGGCCATCCTCGACGTGACCCGGCGGCCTCGTCGGCTGCCCGAGGAACCAGCGTGGCTGCCGGTGCCGCCGCCCAGTGACATCGACCTGGTGGTGGACGCACTGGCCGACCTGGCCAGCCGCCCCTCCGATGTGGCCGAGGTGGCTCGGATGGCGGCCGGTGACGTGCGGGCCGCCGTGCAGCGGGCGGGGCACGTCGGGTCGGCGGCGATGGACGTGGTGCGCCGGGTGGTCCGGCCGGCGCCGCAGTCGGTGCTGACCTCGGCCCGCGGTGGTCAGCGGCGCTTTGCCGGCTTCCGCGCCGATCTGGCCCGGCTCAAGCGCATCCGGGCCCGACACCAGGTCACCCTGAACGATGTCATCCTGGGCGTGCTGACCGGAGCGCTGCGGAGCTGGTTACTGGCCCACGCCGAGGCGGTGACGCCGAGCACCAGCCTGCGGGCGTTGGTGCCGATGTATGTCCGGACCAGCGACTCGGCCGCGAGCGCCGGTCCGCCGGTGGTCTCATTCGTCCTCGACTTGCCGGTGGCCGAGCCGAACCCGACGGTGCGGCTGCACCAGCTGTCCTTCGCGACCGGCGCTTTCCGGGAATCGGGGCGGTCGGTGGGGGCGGAATCATTGCTGGAACTCGGTCGTTTCGCCCCGCCCACGCTGCACGCGCTCGGCGCCCGGGTAGCCGGTCAGCTGTCCGCCCGGATGTACAACATGCTCATCACCAATGTGCCCGGGCCGCAGATTCCGCTCTACGCGGCGGGCTGGCCGGTGGTGGCGATGTATCCGGTGGCCCCGCTGACCGCCGGGCAGGCCCTCGCCGTGGCGGTGACCTCGTATCACGGCGGGGTTTTCTTCGGATTGACGGCCGATCGCGATGCCATTCCCGACGTGACCGAATTCGCCGAGCACATCGGTGAGGCCATCGACGAGCTGCTCCCCCCACCCGCGCCCCGGCGCCGGCGGACCCCGAAGGACCGGACGTGAGCCAGAAGATGCGGGTCTATGTGCCGCTCACCCTGACGCGGCTGCGCTCATTCGTCGGGTCCGGGCAGTTGCGCCCGGTCGGCGGCCTGGTGTTCGGGGTGACGGCCGGCCTGCAGGCGGAGTACCCGGCGGCCGATGCGGAGGAGCTGGAGTACCTGGCCATGGCGGACGCGGCCCGGACCAGCCTGAACCTGCTGGCAGCGGAGGACGGCGGCGAAGGCTGGCTCCGCGTGGTGGTCGCGGCGGACGTGGACGACGCGGTCCCGGCGCCGGAACGGGAGCGGGCAGTCGCGGTGGTGTCCACACCGATGACCTGGAGGTCGGTCGCGTCCGTACACCTGGACGGGGCCGAGAGCGCCGAGGTGGTGCACAAGGCCGCGCTGGCCGTGGACGCGGCCGACCTCGGCGATCCCGACGCCGAACTGGCTGTGGGTGACGCCGAGGACATCGAGCTCAGCTGGTACGCCCCCGGCGAGGTCAGTTTTCTCCTCGCCGATCTCGAGGGGCCGGGGTAGCCCGACTACCGAGACCGGACCGGCGGGACATCGGGGGCACCCGCCGGCCCGGCAGTCTCGTGATCAGGCCTTGACGAACTCGATGTCGATGGTGATGTCGACCTTGTCGGCGACGACGGCGTTCCCGGCCCCGAAGACGGCGCTGAAGGAGACCCCGAAGTCCTTGCGGCTGATCGTGGTGGTGGCCGAGAAGCCCATCCGGTCATTGCCGTACGCGTCGACGGTCTGCCCCTGGAACTCACCGGCCAGCTCGACCGGGCGGGTGGTGCCGCGGATGGTCAGGTCACCGGCGAGCACGAACGTCTCCCCGTCGACGTCGCGCAGCTCGCTCGAGACGAAGGTCAGGGTCGGGTGGTTCTCGGCGTCCAAGAAGTCGGCCGAGCGGACGTGCGCGTCGCGCTGCTCCTGGCTGGTGTCGACGCTGGCGGCGTCGATCTCGGCGGTCACCGAGCCACTGGTCAGCTCTTCGCTGGTGAAGATCAAGGTGGCGGAGGTGAGGCTGAAGCTGCCCCGGACCTTGCCGACCGCCATGTGGCGCACCCGGAAACTGAGGTCACTGTGCACCGGGTCCCCGGCCCAGGTGCCGGTGAGAGTGGTGGTGGTGTCGGCGGTGGTCATGATGTCCTCCTGGTTGATGTATCAACGAATAACTTGAAGCATCATATATTCGCTCGGCAGAAGTGCCAGCCTGCAAGTAGTGACGCTCGTCACCAGTTCTTCGCCAGGCGAGAGCACTCACCCGGACGTGGTCTCATGGCGAGGCCGTCTTCGGGAGGTTGTATGGGTCAGCAGGATCACCTCTACCGCAGGTATGTCGCCGTGGGGGACAGCTTCACCGAGGGCGTCGGCGACGATCGGCCGGACGGGTCTGTGCGCGGCTGGGCCGACCTGGTGGCCGGGTTGGCCGCGCAGACGTACGCCAACCTGGCTATTCGCGGCAAGCTGCTCGGCGCCATCGTGGACGAGCAGCTGGAGCCGGCCATCGACCTGCAGCCCGACCTGATCAGCGTGGCCGGCGGGGCCAACGACGTGCTCCGACCGCGCACCGACCTGGCCGGGCTGGCTCGGCTGCTCGACCAGGTGGTGGCCCGGCTGGTCGGCACCGGCGCGCGCGTCGTGGTGTTCACGGCGGCCGACCCCTGCGACCACCTGCCGATGGGCCGGCGGGTGCGAGCTCAGGGCGATGTCTACTCGGCCGCCGTGCGCCGGATCGCCGACCGGCGGGGCGCCTTAATGGTCGACCTGTGGGCCCGAACCGACCTGCGGGCCGCGGGTTACTGGTCGGCGGACCGGCTGCACCTGGGTCCGGCGGGCCACCGTTACGTGGCCGGCGCCGTGCTGGACCGGCTCGGTCTGCCCCGCCCGGCCGAGTGGACCGATCCCGCCCCGGAGCTGCCGACGCCGGCGCATCCCTTCCTGACCGATCTCGGCTATTACCGCGAGCACGTCGTGCCCTGGGTGCACCGTCGCCTCACCGGGCGGTCCTCGGGTGATCATCGGCAAGCCAAGCAAGCCCGGTTGGAACCGCCGCCGGCGCCGTGAGCTCGTCGGAGTCACTGTGGTTGGGCCACCTGCACGGTGATCACCTCCCCCTGCCGCACCAGATGTCCGCCCCCGGGTCGTGGCTGCCCGCGACGCCGGGGCAACACCACATCCAGCACGTGGCCGTCGGCGGCGTCGGCCTGCAGCAGGATCCCGGTCCGGAACGCCGCCGCCTCCCGGACCAGTCCGCGGTGACTGCGCACGGCTCGATCCAGGCGGCAGCCCAGAGCCAGGTGCTGGCCCGGACCCGCCACCGCCAGGTAGTTCAGCAGCAGGGCGGCCAGCGGGTCGTCCTCGTCGGGCGCCTCGGCCACCAGCACCAGCGGTCCTTCGTGGTCGATGAGAAACCGTTCGGCCCGGCCGGGTCCGTCGCGCACGTCGATCGCCGGCACGCCCGCCCACGGCGAGGTCGGGCGCGCGTCCAGCCGGACGACCGACAGCCTCGCGTCGGCGGCCGCTCGGGCCAGGACCTGCAGGGTGCTGGTCACACCGCTGCGGCGCGGCCCGGCGGTCAGGAACGCGCAGGACGGTCCGGACAAATCGATGGTGACGGGTTCCGCGCCGTCTCCGCCCAGCCCCAGCGGGATCGCCTCCGGCCGCGGCGGCAACAAATCGCCCACCTCGACCAGCAGCGGCAGCGGGCGTACCCGCATCCCGGCGGCGCGGGCCCGAGCGAGCTGGTCGGACCGTACCGGGGGAGCGGTTCGATCGGGCGGATCCCACACCACCTGCGCCTCGAGATCGCCGATCCAGCCACGCCCGGGAGGACCTTTTCCACGACGATCACCGCGCTCGTCCATCCCCAGCCGAAGGATCGCGCCGAAGTGACCGGCCACCCGGTGCTGGGCCAGCCGGGGTTCCCCGGTGGCGCCGACCCGGATACCGACGGCCGGGCCGGCGCCGATGACCTCACTGAGCAACGCCGTCCCCGTGCCGAAGTCCAGCTGGTCCAGTGCGGTGAGGAGTTGATCCAGCCCGTCGACCAACAGGGCCAACCGCGGCCCGTCGTCCGGTCCGCGGCGCAAGCTCAACTGTTGGTGCAGGTGGTGCACCAGTCGGTGGAGCAGGGTGGGCTCGGTGAGGTCCAGGCCGGTCAGCGTGCCCGGCCAGGTGCCCAGGGCCCCGCCCGGGCCGACCAGCAGGAGCACCGCCCCGCCCGCCGCCTGGATCCGCGCCCAACGGCGCAGAGCGGCGGTGCGGCCCGACCCGGGAGGACCGGTGATCAGCGTGGAGCCGCCCGGGTCGAGGAACGGAAGGTGATCGCCCAGAACGGGACGATCCAGGACGGCCAGTACCTCGTCACCGACAGTGTCGGCGGCCAGGGTCCAGGGCAATGGCGGGCGCCAGGCCGGCCGCGGGCGGGGCATGTCTCGCGCCGCCTCCTGGACCGCTCGCAACCAGGGACCCGGGTCGGGATCCGCACTGGGTGCCGGGGCCGGCGTGTCGCGGCGACGGGCATTGACCCGACCGGACGCCGACGCCACGACCCGGGCGGTCTGGAACGGCACGGGTGGGTCCGACCCGACCCGGAGCCAGGCCCGCCCCGGGACGGAGACCGGGATGTGCGCGGCGACGGCCACGCCGATCACGTCGGTGGAATCGGCGGGATCGGTGACCCGCAGGCAGATCCGGGCACCGATGTTGGCCCGCATGGCCGGGGTGAGCACGCCCGCCGGTCGCTGCGTTCCCAGCACCAGGTGCACGCCCAACGACCGACCCCGTTGGGCCACGTCGAGCAGGCCGGACAAGAACTCGGGCAGCTCGGCGGCCAGGGTGGCGAACTCGTCCACCACCAACACCAGGCTGGGAAAGGCCCGACCCGGTTGGGCCAACCGCAGAGCGATCAGGTCGGCCACCCCGGCGTCGGTGATGGCCCGCTCGCGACGATGGATCTCTCCGCGCAGGCTGCGCAGGGCCCGGGTGGCCTGGCCGTCGTCCAGGTCGGTGACCACCCCGGTGGTGTGGGGCAGGTCGACCAGCGGCCCGAACGCGGCCCCGCCCTTGTAGTCGATGAGCAGGAAGGAACACCGGGAGGGCGGCGAGGCCAGAGCCAGGCCCAGCACCAGGGTCCGCAGCAACTCGGATTTGCCCGCGCCGGTGGTGCCGGCCAGCAGCAGGTGCGGGCCGTCCCGCTCCAGGTCGAGCCGGACCGGGCCGGAGGAATTCCGGCCGAGGGCCACCTCCAGGCCCGGGTGGGTCCATCCCGCCCGAACAGCATCGGGCGCCGGAACGGAGCCGACCACGTCCTGGATCCACACCTGGTTCGGCAACTGGGTTTGCTCGTCGTCCTGGTCGGCCAGGGCGGTCAGCGCTTGGCCGAGTCGGCGCAGGTAGTCCGGGTCGACACCGGTCACCACGGTCTCCAGACCGGCGGACGAGCCACTGACCCGCTCGCCGTCCACCCGCAGCACCGCCCGGCACTCAACGGGCAGGTCGGCCGGATCATCACCGAGGCACAGGGCGACGGCCCGGCCCGGCCCGGCCGTGGTCGCGGCCCGCTCGAGCCAGCCGCGGACCACCGCGGCCGGCCGCCACTGCGGGCCGTCCAGCACTAGCAGGGTGGACGGGGCCGCGTCCGGCGGTGTCAACCGTTCGAGGTCGTCGGGCGAGGTCAGCACGGCTGCGCCGCCGTCGGCGCGACGCAGGTGCGGCAGATCGAACAGGGCGGCCAGATCAGTTCGGTCGGAACACAGCACGATCCGCAGCTCGCTCGGAGCATGGAACACGGCCAGCTGGGCGAGCAGAAAACGCAGCAGAGGCCGGGCCGAGCCGACCGGGCCGACCACGCCGATCACGCCGTACCGGGTCAGATCGAGGACGATCGGCACCTGCGCCACCTCCGGCGGGGTGGGCCGGTCCACCCGGGCCGGCCGGCTGCCCCAACCGATCGCCACGCACAGGAAGTCGGCATCGGTGGGGCGACGATCCCACAGCCGCCGGCCGGCCGCCAGGGCCCGGGCCAGCAGCACCGACGGGTCGGCGAAGCGGTCCCAGGCATCCGCGTGGTCGGCCCGCATCGCACTGACCAGCGCGTCATGATCGGCAGCCGTGGCGTCCCGGTGGTCGGCCGCCTCCCGGCGATGGCTGCGACGGCCGGTGATCCGGTCGGACACCGCGCTGCCCAGCATGGTCAACGGACCCAGCGCGGCCAGCAGCAGAAACATCCACATCCGGGTCAGTACCGCGATCCCCACCCCGACCAGGGCGGCCATCAGCGCGGCCAACAACGGGACGGGCCGGCGGGAACGGCGCGGCGGGGGGCCCGGATCGGGGGGAAGAGCGAGGTGAAAGGGTGGCGCCAACCCGGGCGGACGGGCCACGATCTGGCGTCCGCGACCGTCCGGCCGCAGCGGCAGCCCGACTTCCTGGTACAGGTCAGCGCGCAGCAGGCTCGACCCCAGGCGGAACACCGTGCCGGTGGCCACGGCCCGCTCGGCACCGTCGGCGCAGCGCTGTACGACGATGCCGGTCGGGGTCCACTGGACCCGGGCATGGCGCCGGGACAGCCCGACATCGTCCAGGCGCAGGTCCGCGGCCGGTCCGCGGCCGATCATCACCGCTCGATCGATGTCCAGACTCACCCATCGACCCGCGTCGGGTCCGGCCACGCAGGCCAGCCGCACGGCCGCCGGAGCCCACTCGTCCAGGTCGGGGTGCCGGGTCAATGACGTGCCGGCCAGCAGCGGGGGGCAGCCCAGCACCCACTCCGGTCCGACGGCGGTCGGGCCCAGATACAGCTCGGTTCCGGCGGGGAGGCCGGCCGCGGCGAGCACCACGGTCCGGCCGGCCACCCAGGGCACGGGCTCGGACAACTCGACCAGGACGTCGACCCCGGCGATCCTCAGCGGGAGGGTGAAGGCGGCCACCGGGGCAGCATGCCCGGACCATCCGACCTCCACCAATGACCGAATCGAACGTGTGGATGACGGCGCAACCTGTGGATGGCCGGGATCGGAAGCTCCGCGTGTCGGTGCGACACACCGGGACTCAGCTGTCGGTCCGCGATCCGAGCAGGCGACGGAAGGACTCCAGACGCGCCGCCGGCACCTGACCGCGGGCCACCGCCGCGTCCAAGCCGCAGGCCGATCCGGGCGCGCCGGTGTGATCACAGCCGGTCGGGCAATCGGCCGAAAACGGCAGCAGGTCGTCGAACGTCTCCAGCAGATCGTCGGGGGTGACGTGGGCCAGGCCAAAGGTCCGGACCCCGGGGGTGTCCACCACGAACCCGCCCTCCGGCAGTCGCAGCGCCACCGCGGACGTCGAGGTGTGCCGGCCCTTGCCGACCCCGGTGACCAGCCCGGTGGCCCGGTCCGCATCCGGCACCAGGGCGTTGACCAGCGTCGATTTGCCGACCCCGGAGTGACCGATGAGCACCGACATCAGCCCCACCAGCTGCTCCCGTAGGGCGTCCAGGCCGACCGGGGGCTGACCGCGCTCGGGCCGTCGGGTGGTCAGGACGGTCAGGTCCAGGTCGGCGTAGGTGGCCAGCAAATCCACCGGGGCGGCCAGATCGGTTTTGGTCACGACCAGGAGTGGGCGCAGGTAGCCGGTGTAGGCGGCCACCAGGCAGCGGTCCACAAAGCCGGTCCGGGGCACCGGATCGGCGGCGGCGGTCACGATGACCAGCTGGTCGGCGTTGGCCACCAGGACCCGCTCGGTGGCCCCGGGCGGAGTGACACCGGTGTCCGGATCGACCTGATCGTCGGTGGACCGGCGCAGCTCGGTGCGCCGGGGTGCGATGCGGACGATCCGAGCGAGCGCGTCGGGGCCTCCGTCGGTGTCACCGACCAGCTCGACCAGGTCTCCGACGGCGACGCCGCGCCGACCCAGTTCGCGGGCGCGCATGGCCGTGATCAGGCGCTCTCGGCGAGTGCCGGCCTCGACCAGGACGCCGTAGCGGCCCCGGTCCACGGTCAGCACCTGCCCGGGGAGGGCCTCGTCGTGGTCCGGCCGGGTCTTCGTCCGAGGCCGGGTGGAACGCCCGGGCCGAACCCGGACGTCGTCGTTGTCCCAGTGGTCGGACAGCTTGCTCAGGGGGCTTCTCCCAGCAGACTCGCCCACATCCGCTCGAAGCCGGGCAGGGTTTTGGCGGTGGTGCCGATGTCCTCGACGAGGACGTCCGGCACCCGCAGGCCGACCAACGCGCCGGCGGTGGCCATCCGGTGGTCCGCCCAGGACGGCCACACCCCGCCGTGCAGCGGGCGCGGCCGCAGGACCAGCCCGTCCTCGGTTTCCTCGGCGTCCCCGCCGAGACCGCGGATGTTGCCCACCAGGGCGGCCAACCGATCGGTTTCGTGTCCGCGCAGGTGCCCGATACCGCGCAGCCGGCTGGTGCCGTCGGCGAAGAGCAGCATCGCGGCCACCGTCGGGGTCAGTTCGCCGACCTCGTGCAGGTCCACGTCCAGGGCGGCCAGGGTGCCGGTGCCGCTCACGGTGACCATCCCGTCGGACCCGCGGGCCACCGACACCCCGGCGTCGGTCAACAGCGACAGGAAGGTGGCCCCCGGCTGCGTGGTGTGCTCCGGCCAGTTCGGCACCGACACCGAGCCGCCGACGATGGCCGCGGCGGCCAGGAACGGGGCGGCGTTGGACAGGTCCGGCTCGATCGGCTCGGTCCAGGCCCGCACCGGGCCGGGTTCGACCCGCCAGGTGTTGACCCCGGAATCGTCCACCTGCACCCCCACGGAGCGCAGCGCGGCGACGGTCATCTCGAGGTGCGGCTGGGACGGGACCGGTTTTCCCACGTGGACCACGGTCAGACCCTGCGTGTATCCGGCCCCGGACAGCAGCAATCCGGACACGAACTGCGAAGAGGCCGACGCGTCGATTCGGACCGTCCCGCCGCGCAGGGTGCCGGTGCCGTGCAGGGTGAACGGCAGCCGGTCGCCGTCGATGACCGCGCCCAGGTCGCGCAGCGCGTCCAGGATGACCGTCATCGGCCGCCCCCGGGCCGCCTCGTCGCCGTCGAAGACCACCTCGTCGGACGCCCGGGCGGCCCACGGCGGCACGAACCGCATCACTGTTCCGGCCAGCCCGCAGTCGATCCGGGCCGGACCGGTCGGTGCGCTCGGCACCACCCGCCAGTCGGGGCCGGAGTCCTCGACCCGCACACCCAACGCCCGTAGGGCACCGATCATCAGTGCGGAGTCACGCGAACGCAGCCCGCCCTGGATGACCGAAGGCGCCTGCGCCTGCGCAGACAGCAGCAGCGCCCGGTTGGTCAGCGATTTCGACCCCGGCACCGCGACCGTGGCGCGCACCGGGCCACTGCTGGGGGCGGGCCAGAGGGCTGGGGCGAGCGCGGGCACGCCTCATGATCCCATCGGCACCGCCATGCCACCGCCCGGTCACTGGCAGCATGGCGGCCATGTGCGGTCGCTACGCCACCACGATGGACCCGGAGACGTTGTACGGAGTCTTCGGCGTACCCGACACCCAGCCGATCTACGGCGGGGACGCCTCCCGGCCGCGGTACAACATCGGCCCGACCACCGACAATCCGGTGGTGCGGGTCCGGGCCAGCGGCGACGGCGCGCATTCCCGGCAGATCGAGCTGCTGCACTGGGGACTGGTCCCGTCCTGGGCCAAGGATCCCTCGGTCGGAAACCGCATGTTCAACGCTCGGGCCGAATCGGTGAGTGACAAACCGGCCTTCCGCCGCGCCTTGGATCGACGCCGCTGCCTGGTCCCGGCCAGCGGCTTCTTCGAGTGGCAGAAGCTTCCCGGACCGGCCAAGAAACCGCAGAAGCAGCCGTTCTACATCACCCCGAAGGACGGCTCGGTGATGGCCTTCGCGGGCTTGTGGGAGTACTGGAAGCCCAAGGACGGCGAGACCGAGGCGATCGTCTCGTACACCATCCTGACCACCGAAGCGGTGGGACAGATGCAGGCCATCCACGACCGGATGCCGTTGATCCTGCCCGCCGCGGACTGGGACACCTGGCTGGACGAAACCCTGGACGGCGACGCGGTGGCCCGCCTGCTCGACCCACCGAGCCCGGACCTGGTCGCCCAGCTGGAATTCCGCCCGGTGGACCAGCGGGTCGGCAACGTGGCCAACGACGACGCGGGCCTGCTGGCCCCGGTCAGCTAGCGGCCACTGTTGCGACGGCCGCCAGCGTGGCCCGGCACAGCCGAACCAGATCGGCCGGGGCCAGCTCGACCTGCAGTCCGCGCCTCCCGGCGCTGACGAAAAGGGTCGGGAACGACTGCGCCGAGGAATCCACCACCGTGGGCAGCGCCTTGCGCTGACCCAGCGGCGAGATGCCGCCGGCCACGTAGCCGCTGGAGCGCTCCGCGTCGGCCACCGCGGCCATCGCCGCCTTCTTCCGGCCCAGCGCCGCGGCCAGCGCCTTGAGGTCCAGGTGGGCGGCCACCGGCACCACGGCGACGGCCAGGCCGAGACCGTCGACGCTGGCCACCAGGGTCTTGAACACCCGCAGCGGATCCAGCCCCAGCGCCTGCACGGCCTCGTCGCCGTACGCCGTCGACCCGCTCTGGTGCGGGTAGGGGTGCACCGTGTGCGGGACGCGAGCCTGGGTCAAGACGACCAGTGCGGGCGTGGCGGACGGCATCCGCGCAGGCTAACGCGAGCGGGGTGCGGGAGCACCGAGCGAACGCCGACCAGGCACGCGCCGGAATACCGCCCATCGACCGGACGTTGACTCGAATCAGTGACCACGGCGAAGGGAGACAAAGACGTGCCCGCAGTATTGACTCGTCCGGCGACCCGACGAGCTCGCTCGGCCCCCGCTCCGATCCCGGTACCCTCGGCGCAACGCCGCCGCTCAGTCGGGGCGGGAAGGAGCGTGCGGGTGACCAGCGCCGAGCAGGATCCGACGACCGATCCGGTACAGCCGGTCGCGCCGGCCGATCTGGGCGCACGCTTCACCGAGCAGGCCCTGCCCATGCTGGACCAGCTGTACGCGGCCGCGCTCCGGATGACCCGGAACCCGGCCGACGCCGAGGACCTGGTCCAGGAGACCTTCCTGAAGGCCTACGCCGCGTTCGCCTCGTTCGCGCAGGGGACGAACCTGCGCGCCTGGCTCTACCGGATCCTGACCAACACGTACATCAACAGCTACCGCAAAAAACAGCGGCAGCCGCAGGTCTCGCCGACCGAGGAGATCACCGACTGGCAGCTGGCCGCGGTGGAATCACACACCTCGACCGGGCTGCGTTCGGCCGAGATGGATGCCCTGGACCGGTTGCCCGACACCGACATCAAGGCGGCCCTGCAGGAGCTGCCCGAGGAGTTCCGGCTGGCCGTGTACCTGGCCGATGTCGAAGGATTTGCCTACAAGGAGATCGCCGAGATCATGGGCACTCCGCTGGGCACCGTCATGTCCCGATTGCACCGCGGCCGGCGGCAGCTGCGAGAACTCCTGGCCGACTACGCCGCCGAGCGTGGCCTGACGCGGCCGCTCGCTGATCCCGTTTCCGGAAAGGCCTGACCATGGTGACCGACGACGGTCTTCGCGACGAACCGGAGTGTCAGCAGGTTCTCGCCGACGTCTGGTTGTTCTTGGACAACGAGATGGACCAGCAGCGGCGGGACACTGTGCAACGTCATCTGGACGACTGCTCGCCCTGCCTGACCGAGGCCGGTCTGGATCAGCGCCTGAAGGACATGTTGCGCACCAAATGCGGCGGCGACCGTGCCCCGGAACACTTCCGGACCCGCCTGATTGCGTCGTTGGCGACGGTGACCGTCGATCCGTCCGGGTACACCGTGACCCAGACAGTGACTGCGACGACGGTCAGCGTCACTCAACGCTGAACGGTCGTCGCCGACACCGGCTAGGCGTTGGGCCGCTTGCCGTGATTGGCCGCCGAGCCCTTGCGGGCCTTCTTCTTGCGTCCGCGCTTGCTCATCGCGGGCCTCCTTGCTGATGGATGTGAATGCGCAACCGTTCCATGGTGCCAGACGCCAGAGCGGTCGAAGACGCTTCGAGCAGCGTGGAACAATGGCCGGATGGCCAAGCAGCTGCGGGCGGAGATGGCCGCGAACGTGTGGAAAGTGCTGGTCACAGCGGGCCAGGCGGTGGCCGAGGGGGACACCGTGGTCATCCTGGAGTCGATGAAGATGGAGATTCCAGTGATGGCCGAGACGGCCGGCGTGGTCGCCGCCCTCCCGGTGTCCGAGGGTGACGTGGTCAACGAGGGCGATCTGCTCGCCGAGATCGCCTGAGTTCTCGCGCGGCCTTTCGGCCACCCGACGAACCCGTTAAAAGCCGACACCGTGGCCACTCTCTCCGATTTGCTCGCCGAACACTCGGTCCTGCCCGGTGCGGCCGTCGACCACCTGCAGCGACTGGTCTCGGAATGGCAGTTGCTGGCCGACCTGTCCTTCTCCGACCTGACGGTGTGGGTTCCCGATCACCAGCCCGACGACCTCGACCAGCAGTACGTCTGCGTCGCCCAGGTGCGCCCGACCACCGGCACCACCGTGCACCTGGACGATCTGGTGGGACGGCACGCGGCGCCGACCGATGCCCCCCTACTGGTCCAGGCCGCAGCCACGGGCGTCACCGTCACCGAGATCCCGGACCTGGATGTCGACGCGGACGTGCGGTTGTACCAGCGCGAGGTGATCCCGGTCCGGAACGACGGGGCGATCGTGGCCCTGATCTCCCGCGACACCGGCAACATGATCGGCCGGGAGGCCAGTCAGCTGGAGACCGCCTACATCGACGCGGCCGACGACCTCTTCCAGATGGTGGTGGACGGCAGCTTCCCCCCCGGGCAGCAAACCGGGGAGATCCACACCGGCCCGCGTGCCGGCGATGGCCTGATCCGGTTGGACGCCGACGGGCGGGTGGTCTACGTCAGCCCGAACGCCCAGTCCGCGTACCACCGGATGAACCTGACCGGCAGTCTCACCGATGCCGACCTGGCCTCGATCACCCGGCGGCTCATCGCCGACCCCTTCGACGGGGCCGAACTGGCGGCCCGCATTCGGGCGGCCCTGGACGGTCGGCCCAGCCTGCGCATGGAAGTCGAGGTACGGGCCGCGACGGTGCTCTTCCGGGCCCTGCCGCTGCGTCCGCGAGGTCGACCGAGTGGTGCGTTGGTGCTGGTCCGGGACGTGACCGAGGTCCGGCGCCGGGACCGGGCGTTACTGAGCAAGGACGCCACCATCCGGGAGATCCACCACCGGGTGAAGAACAATCTGCAGACGGTGGCGGCCCTGCTCCGGCTGCAAGCGCGGCGATCCCAGGAGGGCAGCGTCCGACATGCGCTGAACGAATCGGTGCGTCGGGTGTCGGCCATCGCCCTGGTGCACGACACCCTGGCCACCTCGCCCGAGGACCGGGTCGACCTGGACCAGATCGTGGACCGGCTGGTGCCGATGCTCGTGGAGGTGGCCTCGATCGAGACCCGGGCCCGGGTACGACGAATCGGGTCGTTCGGGGTGCTCGGCGCCGAGCTGGCCACGCCGCTGGTCATGGTGCTGGCCGAGGTCGTGCAGAACGCCCTGGAGCACGGCTATCGGGTGCCGCACACCGGCGCCGAAGTAATCATTGGGGTGGAACGCTCGGCTCGTCACCTGGACATCCGGGTGGTCGATGACGGAGCGGGGCTGCCGACCGGTTTTTCGCTCGAGCGGGGGGCCGGACTGGGCCTGCAGATCGTTCGGACGCTGGTCGACGCCGAATTGCTCGGCTCCATCGGATTGCGGCGACGCGACGACGGCCCGGGCACCGAGGTATCGATCCGGATCCCGATGAAGGGCCGCACCTGACACCACCGCCCCGGAAGGGATCCCCCGGGGCGGTCAGCGATCGTGATCGGTCGAAAGCTACAGGCTGCGCGCCCGGGCCCGGGCCCGACGGCGCTTGAGGGCACGACGCTCGTCCTCGCTCATACCGCCCCAAACCCCCGCGTCCTGACCCGTCTCCAAAGCCCAGGCCAGACATTCACTGGTCACCGGGCAGCGGTTGCAGACCGCCTTGGCCTCGGTGATTTGCGACAACGCCGGACCCGAGTTGCCGATCGGGAAGAACAGCTCCGGATCCTCGTCGCGACAGATTGCGCGGTGGCGCCAATCCATGGGGGTGGGCTCCTTCTCCTGCGGTGGCCTGTGGGGGCCGCTCATATGGTGTGGTTCACCGGGTGACCAGCTGGCGTGGTTCCCGTGATCCGAGGGATCAGACCGGTGATCTGATCACGCTCGGTTCCAAACCTGCCGCGCACAGTGACGCGAGCACGTGGGGACTTCGTTGACCCCGGAACCCGACTCGTCAATGGTCTCAGGTGACACGGGGATGTCAAGGGTTTGTGACGTGCCGGTTACCTACCTCACGTTTCGATAACGAGCTCGGCGGGACTCGTCCATGATGCCTGCTCGGCTCGATTCAGACCAGAGTCAGTTAGTGAGCGTTGCGCAGTAATCAGAGCGCCGGGAAGGCGCTCAGCGGGCTTCGGTGGGGCGATCGGACGGGCCGATGGGGGCCACCGGACCGACGATCCGTAGGGCCTGCGGTACCGACGTGAAAGTAACTGCCGTGCGCACGCCCAGGTAGTCGCCATCCACCTGCAGGCCGACGGGTGCGGCGCATTCCACCTCGACCCGGGCCACGTCGTCGGATCGAATGAGGTGTCTGGATCGCGGGCCGCGGTCGGCATGTTCCGACCCGGGTCCCCGGAGCAACTGGCCGGCCATCCGCAGCAAGGTGGGGACACGCAGGCTGGTCAGGGCGAACACGCCCAGATCGGCGGACGCGGAGGTCTGCGGGTTGGTCCGCACGGCGCGCTTTTCCCAGTAGGTCCAGGGGTCGACGTTGGACACGAACACCAGATGAACGCCCTCGACCGGCTCGCGGTCCGGCAGGCGCAGCCTCATCCGCGGCGTACTGCGGTCCGACCGCAGCACCGTGGCCAGGGCCTGACGCACGTGCAGGCTGTTGGAGATGGCCTTGCCGGTGGCGCGATGCACCTCGACGGCCTGCACGACCTCGGCGTCCAGGCCGAGACCGGCATTGAAGGTGAAGTAGCGGTCGTCGGCGCGGCCGAGCGACACCACCCGCGCCGGTCGCCTGGTGGTCAGCGCCTCCAGGATCTGCTCGGTCGCCGCGATCGGATCGGCTTCGATGCCCACGGCCCGGGCGAAGACGTTGGTCGAGCCGCCGGGCACCACGGCCAGGGCCGGCCGATTCCGGCCCATGTCCGCCGAGCGCATGAGGCCGTTCACGACCTCGTTCACCGTGCCGTCGCCACCGTGCACGACCACCAGGTCGGCTCCGGTCTCGACCGCCTTGGCCGCCAGTTCGGTGGCGTGACCTCGACCTGCGGTGTGCTCCACCGTCAGCTTGACCTGGGAAGCCAGCGCGTGAGCCAACAGATCCCGACGGCGCTCGGTGGTCGAGGTCGCGTGCGGGTTGACGATCAGCACGGCGCGCATTTGTCGGCAGCCTACGTGCTGCCCCGCCCGACCCCGCTAACCTGGGCGTATGTCACGACCGGTACCCGCGACCGCGCAGGGGCAGGTGCAGGTGGACTCCACCCCGCGGCCGGTCCGGGTCGCCGGTGTGCTGGTCGGCATCCAGGGTCTGGGCATGATCGCGCTGGCCGCGAGCGTCGGCATTTCCGGTTTTCACCACCGCGCCGCGGTCGGGCAACTGCTGGGTCAGATCGCCTACTTCGTGGTCATCGGATTGGCCATGATGGCTCTGGGCGTGGCGCTGTGGCTGGGGAAGCGCTGGGCCCGAACCCCGGTCATCGTCACCCAGATCGTGGTCGTGGCCATCGGCTACTGGCTGGCTGTCCCCAGCAGCCGGCCGGTATGGGGCGCCGGCGTGGTCCTGGCCGGCGTGATCACCGGCGGCCTGCTCTTCCTCCCGACGGCGTCGGGGTGGGTGCGCTCGGTACCGATCCCGTTGGTGGGCGGACCGGCCACGGTGCCTATTGCTGCACCCATGTCCACGCCGGACCCGACCCGGCCGGTCACCCGACGGACTCCGCCGAAGAACGCCAAGAAGCGACCTGCCGGACGGCGTCACCACTGAGCCGGAACCGGGTCCACTCCCTTTGTGGCTGCGCCCCGAGCGCGAGGTAGAAATCGATCGACGGGGTGTTCCAGTTGAGCACTGACCACTCCACCCGGGCATAGCCGCGCTCCACGGCGATCTGTGCGAGCCCGCCCAGCAGGGCCTTGCCCAGCCCGGATCCGCGCAGTTCGGGGCGCACGTACAAGTCCTCGAGGTAGATGCCGTGCACACCCTCCCAGGTGGAGAAGTTGAGGAAGTAGAGGGCGAATCCGCCGGGTTCGCCATCCTGTTCGGCGATGAGGGCGAAGGCAGCCGGGTGGGGGCCGAACAGCGCCGCACGAAGCTGGTCGGCGCTCAGATGGCAGTCCGATTCCGCCCGTTCGTAGCGGGCCAGGTCGTAGACCATGCCCACGATGGCTTCGACATCGTCGGTCGTGGCCGCTCGGATGTCACGGACGTCACTCATCGAAGCTGCCGGGCAAGAACGGCACCACGTTGGCGTGCTCGATGCACGGCTCGTCGTGGTAGCGGCCGAGCACGGTGATGGCGGCCGGATCCATCAGGATCAGGTTGCCCGCGAGGATCGGGAGCCCCACCCAGCGCACCGCCAGCACCCGGGACATATGCCCGTGCCCGACCAGGGCGACGTCGCCGTCGACCAGCCGATCCCGGGCCAGCGCGAGGACGCGGTCGGCCCGGTCGCTGACCTGTTGGGGCGTCTCGCCGCCCGGCGCCCCGTCGGCGAAGATGGACCACCCCGGTCGGGTCTGGTGGACCTGCGCGCTGGTGATGCCCTCGTAGTCGCCGTAGTTCCATTCGGCCAGGTCGGGAACGACCTCGTCGACGGTCAGTCCGGCCAGTTCGGCGGTGCGCCTCGAGCGGTGGCGCGGACTGCACCGCACCGTGACCGGCGACAAGGCCAGCCCCCTGAGCATCTCGCCGATCTTGCCGGCTTGCTGCTCCCCGGCCGGGGTGAGGTCGATGTCGGTCACCGAGGTGTGCCGCCCGTTGGCGCTCCACTCGGTCTGGCCGTGGCGGATCAGTGCGATGCGGGCAGGCATCAGGGCAGGCTATGCCCGCACGCTCGGTTGATATTCGGCGACGCTCCGGCCACGGTGGAGGGCATGACGAGTGTGCTGGGGTTCGACCAGATCGAGCAACGCTTGGCCGATCTTCCCGCCTGGCGCTGTTTCGACCGCTCGGTGCGGGCCCGGTTCACCGCCCCCGACTTCGCCGCCGGCATCGAGTTGGTCCGCGAGGTGGCGCTGGCCGCCGAGCGGGCGGATCACCACCCGGACATCGACATCCGCTGGCGCACGGTGTCGTTCGAACTGAGTACGCACTCCGAGGGCGGGGTCACCGAGCAGGACCTGATGATGGCCCGGCAGATCTCGGCGCTGGCCGCGGGGTTCGGCGCCACCGCCCAGGCGATTCGGTCACAGCGGGCCGAGCTCGCCGTCGACACCTTGGACGCCGAACGCATCCGTCCGTTCTGGGCGGCCGTGTTCGCGGCCGAGCCGGTCACCGTGGCCGATGGTTCGATCGATCTCCTCCCATCGGACGGCGGTCCGCGCATCTGGTTCCAGCCCATGACGCAGGCCCGCCCGGGGCGTGGTCGCCTGCACATCGACCTCTACCTGCCGCGCACGGATATCCCGGCCCGGTTGGCGGCGGCGGTGGCCGCGGGCGGTCAGCTGGTGACCGAGGAGTTCGCTCCGTCCTGGTGGGTGCTGGCCGACGCCGACGGCAACGAGGTGTGCCTGTGCGTGCCGGATGAATAGTCACCGCATGAGTCCGGCGGGCCTGATCCTGACCCCGGGGGCGAGTGCCGGGCGGGACAACAAGACCCTGATGGCGGTCGAGAAGGCCCTGGCGCCGTTGCCCTGCCGACGCATCGACTTCCCCAACCGGTTGGCCGGGCGCCGCGGTCCCGACCGGCCCGAGGCGGCGATCGCACATGTCGGGACGCAGGCCGGGGTCTTTGCCGACGAGCTCGGCGTCGCACCCGGGTTGTTGCTGCTCGGCGGTCGGTCCTTCGGCGGGCGCATGTGCTCGATGGCGGTGGCCCAAGGACTTCCTGCCGCCGGGCTGGTGCTGTTGAGTTACCCGCTGCACCCGCCGGGTCGGCCGGACTCGCTGCGAGTGGCGCATTTTCCCCAGATCTCCGGGCCGGTGCTGTTCGTCAGCGGCGAGTCCGATCCCTTCGGAACACCGGCCGAGTTCGACCTGCAGATCGGCGCCATCCCCGGTCCGGTGACCGTGGTCCGGGTGCCGGGCGGGCACGACCCGACCGGACTTGTCGGGATCGGCCAGATCGTCAGGGACTGGGTCGCGGCGCTCTGAGGGTGGCCAGCACGTTCCGCCCGGCAGCCGCTCCTCGACCTCCACCGATCAACCCTTCCCGGGACCGCCGAGCGCGCGGGACAGCTCGCCCGCGGCCGCTCGCACATGGTGCGCGAGGTCGGCAAAAGGATCCACGCAGTTTCCGTCCGGACAGTCGTGTTGCACCGTCACCCCGACCGCGGCCACCGGTAGCCCGCGGTGGTCGAGCACGGCGCCGGCCACCGAGGCCGTACCCGCCGTGATCCGGCCATCCTCCACGGCCCAGCCACGTCGTCGTACCGCCGCCAGTTCCGCCCTCAGCTGGATCAGGTTCCTCGGGCCGCGACCGGTGCGCAGTTGAAGCGACCCGCTTTCGCCGAACACCGCCCGGGCCTGGGCCGCCGGCAGGGCCGCGAGCACGGACAGCCCGGTCGCGGTCAACGACGCCGGTAACCGCACCCCCACCTCGGTGATCAGCGTGGGCCCCCCGGTCGGGGGCCGTTCCTTGACCAGGTACACCGTCTCAGGACCGTGCAGCACGCCCAGATGGGCGGTGCCCCCGGTCAACCGGGCCAGCCGACGCAGACCCGCCCCGGCCAGTCGGGGCAGCGGATCGCCCCGCGTGTAGGCGGAGCCGATCTCGAAGGCGGACACGCCCAGGCCCCAGCGCCGCTGGTCGGGCAGGTGCACGGCGAACCCGGCCGCGGCCAACTCGGTCAGCAGCTCGTACGTGCTCGACCGGGGCAGCCCGAGGTCACGGGCGACGGCCGCGGCCGACACCGGCGCCGGTCGGGAGGCCAACAGGGACAGCACGGCCAGGCCCCGGCGCAGGGCGGGAGCCGGATCAGCGCTCACCTGTCCGGTATACCGGACACAACCCGCGCTACGGGGGTGGTCAAGACGCCTTCCGCAGGGCTGGAATGAGCGGGTGAAGCCGCCCTACCTCGCCCCGGACACCGCCACCACGGTCGAGGTCGGGGTGGGCCCGCTGACCCGGGAACAGGTGGTCGCGGTGGCTCGCGACGGCGCCCGGGTGCATCTGGGCGGCGATGCGCTCGAGGCGATGACGGCCAGCCGGACCGTGATCGAGGCGCTGGCCGGCGACACCCGGCCGCATTACGGCATCTCCACCGGGTTCGGCGCCCTGGCCACGGTCGGCATCAGCCCGCCGCGCCGAGCCGCGCTCCAGCTCTCGCTCATCCGCTCGCACGCGGCCGGGTCGGGCCCGGCCGTCGAGGTCGAGGTGGTCCGCGCGCTGGCCCTGCTGCGCTTGTCCACCCTGGCCACCGGCCGCACCGGGGTCCGGCCGGCCACCGCGCGCGCCTACGCCGGGCTGCTCAACTCGGGCCTCACCCCGCTCGTGCCCGAGTACGGCTCGCTGGGCTGCTCCGGCGATCTCGCGCCGCTGGCCACCGTCGCGCTGGCCGTACTGGGCGAGGGCGACGTGCTCGTCGACGGCCTTCGGGTGCCGGCCGCCCAGGCCCTGGCCGATCATGATCTGACCCCGCTGGTGCTGGCCGAGAAGGAAGGCCTGGCCCTGATCAACGGCACCGACGGCATGCTGGGCATGCTCGTGCTCGCCCTGGCCGACCTGGACATGCTGCTGGACGCCGCCGATCTCGCCGCGGCCATGACCGTGGAGGCCCTGCTGGGCACCGATCGGGTCTTCGCGGCCGACCTGGCCGCCCTGCGTCCTCAGCACGGTCAGCAGACCAGCGCGGCCCGGATCACCGCGGCCCTGGCCGGCTCGCCCATTGTCGCCTCGCACGCCGGACCGGCCGACACCCGGGTCCAGGACGCGTACTCGCTGCGCTGCGCGCCGGCCGTGCACGGCGCCGCCCGGGACACCGTCGACCACGCCACCGCCATCGCCGAGCGCGAGCTGGCCGCCGCGGTCGACAACCCGGTCGTCACCCTGGACGGCCGGGTCGAATCGAACGGCAATTTCCACGGCGCCCCGGTCGCCGCCGTCCTGGACTTCCTGGCCATCTCGGTGGCCGATGTCGCCAGCATCAGCGAGCGTCGCACCGACCGGATGCTCGATCAGGCGAGATCGCACGGTCTGCCGCCGTTCCTGGCCCACGAGGTGGGCGTCGACTCCGGTCTGATGATCGCCCAGTACACCCAGGCCGGGATCGTCTCGGAATGCAAGCGCTTGGCCGTGCCGGCCTCCGTCGACTCCATTCCGTCGTCGGCCATGCAGGAGGACCACGTGTCCATGGGTTGGCATGCCGGCCGCAAGCTGCGCCGGGCCGTGGATGGGCTGCGTCGCGTGATCGCGGTCGAAATCATGGCCGCGGCCAGGGCTCTGGACCTGCGGGCGCCGTTGTCGCCCGGCCCGGTGACCTCATCGGTGCGAGACCTGGTCCGGACCCGGGTCCCGGGGCCCGGACCGGACCGGCATCTGGCTCCGGAGATCGAGGCTGTCACCGAACTGCTGCACACCCAGGCATTCGCCGAGATCGCAAGGAGTATCTGATGGCGAACCATTCCGGTCCCCGTCCCGTGCGCGCCGCGCGCGGCACCACGCTGACCGCCCGGTCCTGGCAGACCGAGGCCCCGTTGCGGATGCTGGCGAACAACCTCGATCCGGAGAACGCCGAGGATCCCGACCGTCTCGTCGTCTATGGGGGCACCGGCAAGGCGGCCCGGGATTGGCCGAGTTTCGACGCCATCTGCCGCGAGTTGACCGACCTGCACGAGGACGAGACGCTTCTCGTCCAGTCCGGCCGCCCGGTGGGCGTGCTCCGGACCCACGAATGGGCGCCCCGGGTGCTCATCGCCAATTCCAATCTGGTCCCGGACTGGGCCACTTGGCCGGAATTCCGCCGGTTGGAGGCGCTGGGCCTGACCATGTACGGCCAGATGACCGCCGGTTCCTGGATCTACATCGGCAGCCAGGGCATCGTCCAGGGCACCTACGAAACGTTCGCCGCGGTGGCGGAGAAGCGATTCGGGGGCACGCTGGCCGGAACCCTGACCCTGACCGCGGGTCTGGGTGGCATGGGCGGCGCCCAACCGCTCGCGGTCACTCTCAATGGCGGCGCTGTGCTCTGCGTCGAGGTGGATCGCCGTCGGGCTCAGAAGCGGTTGGACACGCGCTATCTCGATGTCATCGCGGACACCGTGGATCAGGGCATCGATCTCGCCTTGGCGGCCAAGCGCGACCGGAAGGCGACGAGCATCGCGGTGATCGGCAACGCGGCCGAGATCGTGCCGGAGCTGTTGCGCCGCAACGTGGCCATCGACATCGTCACCGACCAGACCAGCGCCCACGACCCGCTCGCCTACCTCCCGGCCGGGATCTCCCTCGAGGAGTGGCACGACTACGCCGAACGCAAGCCCGAGGAGTTCACCGACCGGGCCCGCGAGTCCATGGCCCGGCACGTCGAGGGCATGGTCGGCTTCGCCGATGCCGGCGCCGAGGTCTTCGACTACGGCAACTCGATCCGCGGTGAGGCCCGGCTGGGCGGCTACGAGCGGGCCTTCGACTTCCCCGGTTTCGTGCCCGCCTACATCCGGCCGCTGTTCTGCGAGGGCCGGGGACCGTTCCGTTGGGCCGCCCTGTCCGGCGATCCCGCCGACATTCACGCCACCGACCGAGCGGTGCGAGAACTGTTTCCGGACAACGACTCCCTGCAGCGCTGGATGAAACTGGCGCCGGAGAAGATCGCCTTCCAGGGGCTCCCGGCGCGGATTTGCTGGCTGGGGGCGGGGGAGCGGCATGTGGCCGGACTGCGCTTCAACGAGATGGTCGCCACCGGGGAACTGTCCGCGCCGATCGCCATCGGCCGGGACCACCTGGACGCCGGGTCGGTGGCCTCGCCCTATCGGGAGACCGAGTCGATGGCCGACGGCTCCGACGCCATCGCCGACTGGCCGCTGCTGAATGCCCTGGTCAACACCGCGTCCGGGGCGACCTGGGTGTCCATTCACCACGGCGGCGGAGTGGGCATCGGGCGGTCCATCCACGCCGGTCAGGTCACCGTGGCCGACGGCACCGCGCTGGCCGCGGCCAAGGTCGAACGGGTGCTCACCAATGACCCGGCCATGGGCGTGTACCGGCACGTGGACGCGGGCTATCCGCAGGCGCAGCAGGCCGCCGACCGACTGGGCCTGCGGGTGCCGATGACGGCCGGCGCCGACATACTGACCCCATCGTGAAGCACCCACCCAGCACCGGACATGCCGGTGCCGCCCGTTTCGCCGGGGTCTGGGCCGAGTTGGCCGGCGTCGGCCGCGACAAGGTGCGTGGCGGCTACTCCCGGCACGCGTTCGACGACGCCGATCTGGAGTTGCGGGAGTGGTTCTCGGCCCAGGCCCGGCGCCGTGGCCTGGATGTCGAGGTGGACGGCAACGGCAACGTCTGGGCCTGGTGGGGCTCGCCCGGGCCGGGCGCCGTGGTCACCGGGTCCCACCTGGACTCGGTCCCCGGTGGAGGCGCCTTCGACGGGCCGCTGGGGGTGGTGTCGGCGCTGCTTGCAGTGGATCAACTGCGGGCGGAGGGCGTGCGGCCGGCCCGGCCGCTGGCCGTGGTCTGTTTCGCCGAGGAGGAGGGTGGCCGGTTCGGCGTGCCCTGCCTGGGTTCTCGGCTGATGACCGGCGCCCTGGACGCCGATGCGGCGCGCCGGCTGCACGACCAGGACGGGATCAATCTGGCCGATGCGGCCCGCCGTGCCGGCCTCGATCCGTCCCGGATGGGCCCGGACCCGGACCGGATCGCTGGGATCGGCACCTTCGTCGAACTGCACGTCGAGCAGGGCCGGCTGCTGGCCGCCGCCGACCCCGAGGCCGTGCTCGGGGTGGCGTCCCAGATCGTGGCGCACGGGCGCTGGCGGCTGTCGCTGACCGGCGCCGGCAACCACGCCGGCACCACCCGACTCCAGGACCGGCGAGACCCGATGATCCCGGCCGCCGCCGCCGTGCTGGCTGCTCGGCGGGTGCTGTCCGACCACCCCGGCGCGGTCGCCACGGTGGGTCGGTTGCGTCCGATTCCCGGCGGCACCAACGTGATCGCCTCCTCGGTGGACGTCTGGGTGGACGCCCGGAACGGCTCGGCCGAGGACACCGCGGCCGTGGTCGACGACATCGTCGCCGCCGTCCGCGCGGAGGCCGAGATGGAGGGCTGCGCGCTGGTCGTGCACCGCGAATCCATGTCGGACGCGGTCGAGTTCGACGTGTCCCTGGGCGCGAGTCTGTCGGACCGGCTGGGCGTGCCGGTGGTGGCCACCGGGGCCGGTCACGACGCCGGCATCCTGGCCCCGCACGTGCCCAGCGCCATGCTGTTCGTGCGGAACCCGACCGGGGTGTCCCACGCACCGGGCGAGTACGCCGAGACCATCGACTGCCTGGCCGGGATCGACGCGCTGGCCACGACGCTGGCCGATCTGGCCCGATGACGGTCTTTCGGGCCCGCCGCGTGCTGCTCGCCGACGGCATCGCCAACAATGTCGAGATCCGTTGTGTCGAGGGATTCATCACGGCGATCGAGCCGCTCGTCGGACCCGCCTCGGCGGACGTGGAGATGCTGCCCGGGTTGGTGTTGCCCGGCTTCGCGGACGCCCACTCGCACGCCTTTCACCGCGCTCTGCGCGGGCGCACCCACGGCCGGGGCACCACCGGCGGGTCGTTCTGGACCTGGCGGGAACAGATGTACGCGCTGGCCGCGCGCCTCGACCCGGACACCCTGGCCGAGCTGGCTCGGGCCGTCTTCGTGGAGATGGTCTGCGCCGGAGTGACCGCGGTGGGCGAGTTCCATTACCTGCATCACGGCCCGGGCGGGGTGCGCTACGCCGACCCGAACGAGCTGGGGCTGCGGCTCCTGGGGGCCGGCGACGAGGCCGGGCTGGCCGTCACGCTGCTCGACACCGTCTACCTGGCTGGTGGTTTCGGACAGCCACTGGCACCTGTACAGCAGCGCTTCTCCGACGGCACCGCGGCCCAGTGGGCGGAGCGGGTAGCTGCGCTTCCGGCCGGCGCTCGGGTCGGGGTGGCCATCCACTCGGTCCGCGCTGTCCCCGAGGCGGACCTGGCCGCCGTGGTCGCGGCGGCCGGCGACCGGCCACTGCACGTGCATCTGTCCGAGCAGCCGGCCGAGAACGCGGACTGCCTGGCCGCCACCGGGCGGACCCCGACCCGGCTGTTGGCCGACCACGGGGCGATCGGCCCGCGCACGGCCGCCGTCCACGCCACCCATCTGACCGACGATGATGTCGAGATCCTAGGCGCAGCGCAAGCTTTCGCGATCATCTGTCCGACCACCGAGGCCGATCTGGCCGACGGTGTGCCCCGGGCGGTGGCGCTGGGCCGAGCCGGCGCCCGGCTGGCCACCGGATCCGACCAGCACGTGGTCATCGACCCGTTCGCTCAGATCCGTGAGCTGGAGTACGGCCAGCGGTTGGCCACCGGCGTACGCGGACACTTCTCCCCGGCGCAGCTGATCCAGGCGGGTACGGCGACCGCGCACGCGGCCATCGGGTCTCCGGCGGGTCGCATCGAGGTGGGTGCGCCGGCCGACCTGGTCGCGGTGCGCACCGATACCGCCCGTACGGCCGGCGCCGTGGACGAGCAGGTGGTCATGGCCGCATCCGGCGCCGACGTGGCCACCGTGGTGGTCGGCGGGCGGGTGCAGGCCCGGGACGGGGTGCACGTCCGCTGGGGTGCGCCGGGAGCTTTACTGACGTCGGCAATAGAAAGGGCGTGGGCACAGTGAGCACACCGGGAGGATCGACCCTGATCCGAGGCATCGGAGCGCTGGTCACCAACGATCCGGCGGCCGGCCCAGGCCGGCTGGGCGTGATCACCGGGGCCGCCGTGGTCATCGCGGGCGACCGGATCACCTGGGTGGGTCCCGATGTCCAGGCGCCTGCGGCCGATGAGATGGTGGACGCGGGCGGGCGGACCGTGCTGCCGGGCTGGGTGGACTCGCACACTCATCTGATCCACGCCGGCGACCGGGCCGCTGAGTTCGCCGCCCGGATGGCCGGTCAGCCCTACCAGGCCTCGGGGATCCAGGGCACGGTGGAATTGACCCGGGCGGCGACCGAGGTCGAACTCGCCGAGGGACTGGCCCAGCGCCTGGCGGCCATGGCCGCCGGCGGCACCACCTGCGTGGAGACCAAGACCGGCTATGGGCTCACGGTCACGGACGAGACCCGCGCGGCGGTCATCGCGGAGCGGGCCGGGGTGGATGCGGTGACCTTCCTGGGTGCGCACGTGGTCCCTTCCGAGTACGCCAAGCAACCCAACACCTACGTCGACCTGGTCTGTGGGGCCATGCTCGACGCAGTCGCCCCGCACGTGCAGTTCATCGACGTGTTCTGCGAGGAGGACGCTTTCGACGACGGGCAGGCCCGACGGGTGCTGGCCGCCGGTACCCGCAAGGGTCTGGGCCTGAAGGTGCACGGCAACCAGCTGCGGGAGGGCAACGCCATCCGGATGGCGGTGGACATTCGGGCGGTCTCGGTCGACCACTGCACCCACCTTGATCGCCGGGACATCGAGGCGCTGGCCGGAGCCGCGACCGTGGCGACGTTGTTGCCGCTGTCCGACCTGTGCACCCGACAACCGCCGGCGCCGGGTCGGGCGCTGCTCGACGCCGGGGCCACGGTCGCGCTCGCCTCCAACGCAAATCCG
This sequence comes from Nakamurella sp., assembly GCA_965277905.1. Classification (GTDB taxonomy): domain Bacteria; phylum Actinomycetota; class Actinomycetes; order Mycobacteriales; family Nakamurellaceae; genus Nakamurella. Next base: position 501,682 of record CBDIDW010000006.1, on the reverse strand, counting down.
GGGTCGAGCTACAGCTCAGCCATGAACCTGGTGGTGGCGCTCGGGGTGATCCAACACGGGCTGACCGTCGAGGAGTCCGTGTATGCGGCGACGGCCGGCGGCGCGATGGCGCTGGCCCGCACCGATGTCGGTGCGATCAAGCCGGGTATGCGGGCCGACCTCCATATGTTGGACGCGCCCAGCCCCGACTACCTGGCCTACCGGGTCGGTATGCCGATGACCGCGGCGGTGTGGCGGCTCGGCCAGCGGGTGGTCTGAGTCGTCAGGCGGGCACGTCGACCGGTAGGTCGGCGATGTCCCGGGCGGTCCGCAGCGGACTGGCCAGCACCCACAGCACCGACAGGCTGGCCCCGCCGGCGGCGATGAACAGGGCCGCCCGAGTCCCGATCAGAGTGGCCAGCACGCCGCCGGCCAACGCTCCCAACGGTTGGACCCCCCAGACCACGAAGCGGACGCTGGCGTTCATCCGGCCCATCAAAGGCCGCGGGGTGACCGCCTGCCGGTAGCTGACCTGGGCCACGTTGTAGAGCACCGCCACCGCGGAGGCGCCGGCGACCGTCACGCTGACCAGCAACAATCCCCAACCCGGGAAGGCCAGCGGCTGGGCGAACAGGAACGGCGCCTCTAAAAGGATGGACAGCCAGATGATCCGGGCGGACCCGACCCGGGCGGTGGCCCGACGGGCCAGCACCGCCCCGAGCAGGCCGCCGAGCGCGCCGAGGGCGAAGACCAGGCCGATGAGCCGACCGTCGGCGTGCAGGGTGCGGACCATGAACACGATCAGCACGGCCGAGCCCAGGCTGGAGAAGAAGTTGTTGGTCGCGGTGCAGGCGACCACCTTGGCCAGCACCGGGTGCCCGAACACGAACGCCAACCCCTCCCGGATGTCCGCGCGCAGGGTGCGGTCCGCCGGCCGCGAGTCCACTCGCGCCTCGACGTGGCGGATGCGGCTGGTCAGCACTGTGCTGACCGCGAAGCTGACCACATCGGCGAGTACGGCGTAGGCGGCCCCCAGCACAGCGACCAGCAATCCTCCCAGCGAAGGGCCCGCGACCTGCGCGAAGGATTGGCTGCCGCCGATCTTGGCATTGCCGTCCACCAACTGGTCCTCGTCGACGAGGAACGGGAGATAGGACTGATAGGCCACGTCGAAGAACACGGTCAGCACGCTCGATGCGAAGGCCACCACGAACAACTGGGTCAGGGTGAGCCATCCCGCGACATAGGCCAGCGGAACGGTGGCCAGCAGCACGCCGCGGAGCAGGTCGGCCCAGACCAGCACCCGCTTCTTGCGCCACCGGTCGACCAGCGAACCGGCCTGTAGCGCGACCAGCAGAAAGGCGGCGCTGCCGGCGGCATCCAGGGCCGCCACCTCGAAGGTGGTCGCGTGCAGGGTGAGCACAGCCAGCAGCGGCAGGGCCAGAGTGCTGACTGCGGAGCCCACCTCGCTGACGGCCTGCCCGCCCCACAGGTACATGAAGTCGCGGTGCCGCCACAGCGAGTTCGACGGGCGGGTCACCCGGTCATCCTGGTATGACTGGTTGGGAATAGTCAACCAGTTAGGCTGGTCGGATGGCGCAGGAGTCGCGGCGAATCGCGACCTCGGCGGAAGCCAAGGCGCTGTCCCATCCCGTGCGGATCAGGATCATCCGCGCGCTGTACGACGGGCCATTGACCAACAACGAACTCGCGATCGCACTCGGCCGGGACAAGGCGACCGTGCTGCACCACGTCCGGGCGTTGGTCGCGACCGGCTTCCTGCAGGCATTACCGGCCCGGAGCGGGCGGCGCGGAAGTCGGGAGCAGCCGTATCGCAGCACCGGCAAATCGTGGACCCTCTCGCTCGCCGAAGTGGACTGGCCGGCGTCGGACGCGGCGATGGTGGCCGCGTTCGTGCAGGAGATCGGTCGGCCGCACGAGCCGGTCACTCACGTCCGGCTCGCGCTGACCCTGGACGAGGCCGGCCGTGCCGAACTGCGCAGCCGGTTGCAGGCGGTGTTCGACGAGTTCGTGGCGCGCGGTCCGGCGCCCGGGGGTCGGCATGTCGCGCTCTACCTCAATGTCTACCTGCCGGAACAAGGTCGGGCCTAGCGACCCGGCCATCAGCCCACCTCGGCCAGCCGGGCGATCAAGGCCCGGTGATCACTGTGGCCGACCCAGACGGTGTGCGTGGAAAGAGTGCGCCAGCGCCTCGCGTCGTAGAGCACATGGTCGATCGGGGAGGCCAGGAAACCGGGTAGTTTGGCCGGCCAGGTGCCGTCAGCGCCGCGGCCGGCGGCGGTCGCCGCATCGGCATACCGGCCCAGCCCGCGCAGCACGGCATGGTCCACGGTGGCGTTGAAATCGCCGGCGATCACCACGTTGTCGGCGCTGGTGGCCAGTCCGACCGCCGCCCGGGTGGTCCGCACCCAGGTGCGATGGCCCCGACGCCATGGGCGTGGCGGGGCCACCGAATGGGTGGCCACCACAGTCGGCCCGCCACCGGCGGTCGGGACCGCCCGCACCGTGCCGTATCCCGTGTCGGATGCGGAGACTTCCCGGTACGGGCCGAGATCGGAGCGGATCAGCAGGCTGGTGGGGAGGTTTCGGGCTCCGCGGTTGGAGAACACCTGGTAGTAGTGGCGCTGGTCGGTCAGCAACTCGGCGACCTGGGCGGCCATCTCCGGCCAGGTCTCCGGCAGGGCCAGCACCTGCGCCTGCTCCGTCCGGGCCAACGCGGCGACCGTCTGCCCTTCGGTGCGCCCGCGCTCGGTGTTGTAGGCCAACACCACCAGGTCCGCCGGGCCCGACGACCCGACCGGACGGCCGTGACGTGACCGCTGGATCGCACCCTGTCCCAGACCGGCGGCAAGCAGTGCCCCGGCCAGGGTCACGCGTTTGCAGGGGGGTGACGACGCGGGCATTCGTAGGCTGGTGGCCGCCGCGGCCGCGCCGGTGAGCAGCCCGATGCCAGTGAATCCGCGCAACGCAACCGCCTGCGCAAACACCGGTGCCTCAGACAATCCGACCGCGGCCGGGTTCAGGCCGAGCACGGCGGCCGAGGAAGCCAGGCCCACCGACCACCAGCCCCGGGCCCCCAGCCGGGCCGAACGAATGCCGCTGCGGGTCATGCCCTTCAGTCTCCGGTGAGATCAGGGAACCCAGGTGTGCGGCGTGCCTCTGGCCATCTCCGGGGAGTCACAGATTGCCGCGGCGCTCCTGCTCGCGCTCGATCGCCTCGAACAGGGCCTTGAAGTTGCCCTTCCCGAAGCCCAGGGAGCCGTGCCGCTCGATCAGTTCGAAGAACACGGTCGGGCGGTCGCCGATGGGCGCGGTGAAGATCTGCAGCAGGTAACCGTCCTCGTCGCGGTCGACCAGGATCCCTCGCCGCTGCAATTCCTCGATGGGTACCCGGACCTGGCCGATCCGGGCGCGCAGTTCCGGATCCTGGTAGTAGGAGTCCGGGGTGGGCAGGAATTCCACGCCCGCGTCACGCATCTCGTCCACCGCAGTGAGGATGTCGTTGGTGGCCAGGGCCAGGTGCTGCGCACCGGGCCCGTCGTAGAACTCGAGGAATTCGTCGATCTGGCTCTTCCGCTTGCCCACCGCGGGCTCGTTCAGCGGGAACTTGACCCGGTGATTGCCATTGGCGACGACCTTGCTCATCAGGGCCGAATAGTCGGTGGCGATGTCGTCGCCGATGAACTCGGCCATGTTGGTGAAGCCCATGACCCGCTGGTAGAAGCGCACCCAGGTGTCCATCTCGCCGAGCTGGACGTTGCCGACCACGTGGTCCAGGGCCGAGAACAACTGGCGGTAGTGGTGGACCACCGGCGTGGTCCGTTCCACGTAGCCCGGCAGGTACACGCCGTGGTAACCCGAGCGGTCGACCAACGTGTGCACGGTGTCGCCGTAGGTTCCGATGGTGGCCATCCGGACGGTGCCGTGCTCGTCTCTCTCGTCGAGCGGTTCGGTCAGGATGCGGGCGCCCTGGGCCCGGGCGTGCCGCACGCACACGTCCACATCCGGCACCTCGAGACTGATGTCGGCGACACCGTCACCGTGGGCCCGGTGCCGGTCCAGCAGCGGGCTGTGCGGATCGACGCCGCCCTTGACCACGAACCGGCACGAACCGCTGGTCAGCACGAACGCCCGGTACTCCTTGACACCGGTTTCCGGCCCGGCGTAACCGACCAGCTGCATGCCCAGCGCGGACTGGAAATGCTGCGCGGTCTGGGTGGCGTTGCCGACCACCCACACGATCGCGTCCCAGCCGGTGACCGGGAACGGGTCCCGCTGCTCGTCGTACTCGACCAGCCCGATCAGCTCGTGCAGCTGCCCCTGGTCGAGCCCGGCCAGGAATTCGTCGTGGGTCAGGACGGAGCGGGTCAGCGAGTCGGTCATGACGCAACTGTCCCGGCGGAGAACACATTGCGCCACTACGGCTGGCGATGTTGGACAATGTGCTCAGGCCGGAGCAGTCCGGGCCGAGAAAAGGGGTCAAGATGGTCACCGAAACCGCCCTTGATGCCCTCGATCGCCGCATCTTGGATCTGTTTGTGGCCGAGCCCCGGGTCGGGGTGCTCGAGGCCAGCCGACGGTTGCGGGTCGCCCGCGGCACGGTGCAGGCCAGGCTCGATCGCCTGGCCGCGAGCGGGGTGGTGAGCAGTTGGGCGCCGCGGATCGACCCGGCCGCACTCGGTTATCCGGTCACCGCCTTCGTCACGTTGCAGATCGTGCAGCATGCGGGTCGGGCCGAGATCGTGCAGCGGCTGAGCCACATTCCCGAACTGCTGGAGTGCTGGACGGTCACCGGCAGCGGCGACCTCTGGTGCCGGGTCGTCGCCCGGTCCAACCCCGATCTGCAGCGGGTGCTGGACGCCGTGGTCACCGACCCGGGCATTGTCCGCACCGTGTCCTTGATCGGGCTGGCCGAACCGATCCCGTTTCGGACCCAGCCGTTGGTGCGCCGGACGGCGTTGGATCAGCCCGCGCCCTGACCGGGTCGCAGGGCCCGGGTCCAGCTCAGCGCGTAGGCACCGTCGTCGCAGGCGCGGCCGCCCTCGCCCAGCTCCAGCGGCCGGAAGGTGTCGATCATGACCGCGAGTTCGTCGAAGAACTCTTTGCCGATGGCGGCCTCGGCCGCGCCCGGCTGCGGCCCGTGCGAGTGCCCACCAGGATGCAGCGAGATGGAGCCGAGGGCGATACCCGAGCCCTTTCGGGCCTCGTAGTCCCCGCCGCAGTAGAACATCACCTCGTCGGAATCGACGTTCGAGTGGTAGTACGGCACCGGAATAGCCAGCGGGTGGTAGTCCACCTTGCGCGGGACGAAGTTGCAGATGACGAAGTTGCCGCCCTCGAACACCTGATGCACCGGTGGCGGCTGGTGGACCCGGCCGGTGATCGGCTCGAAGTCATCGACCGAGAAGGTGTACGGGTACAGGCATCCGTCCCAGCCGACCACGTCGAACGGGTGGGTGGTCGCGGTCACGATCGAACCGGCCAGCCCGCCCGGCCCGGACCCGCGGTGCAGCGTGTAGACGTCGACGTCAGAGCCGTCGACCACCAGCGGTTCCGCTGGCGCGTGCAGGTCGCGCTCGCAGTAGGGGCTGTGCTCCAGCAGCTGGCCGTAGCGCGAGAGGTACCGCTTGGGCGGCGCGATGTGTGAGTTCGCCTCGATCGCGTACGCCTTGACGACACCGTCCGGAATCCAGCGATGCACGGTGGCCCGAGGCAGCAGGACATAGTCGCGATCGGTGAAGGGCAACACCCCGAACACCGTTTCGACCACGCCGTGGCCCGACTCGATATACACGCATTCGTCGCCGATCGCGTTGCGGTACAACGGGGATGGCTTCGAGCCAACGGCGTAGCCGATCCGGACGTCCGCGTTGCCCAGGACCAGGCGGCGACCGGTGACCAGGTCGACGCCGGCGGGGTCGACGTCCGCGAACAGTTCCGGCAGCCGCAGGTGCAACGGCTTGAGCGGATGGTTCGGCGCCGTGGACCGGTCGGGTAGCTCCCAGACCCGAGCCGCGCTCGCGGCCGAGGGAATGCCCCGGTGATAGAGCAGGGACGAGTCGGAACTGAAGCCCTCCTCGCCCATCAACTCCTCGGCGTACAGGGTGCCGTCGGGCTGGCGGAACTGGGTGTGACGCTTCGGCGGAATCTCCCCGACGCTGCGGTAGAAGGCCATGCTCGCGACTGTAGTTTTTCCGGCGGATCACCGCTCGGAACGGATAGCCTGCTGCGGTGGCGGTTCCCTCGGCGCTGTTCGCCGCGCTGATCGACGACGCCAGCATGTTCCCGCCGGGCAACGCCGCGCCTGGTCCCGCGGTGCGCGGCCACGAGGAGTACCGCCGGGCCTGGTTCGCCCCGCTGATCGGGCCGTTGGTGGCCCGGGCCGGCGATCTCCCGGCCGTGGCCGCCGCCGGACAGGACGCCGTCCGATCCAGCGTGATCCTGAGCGAGCCGGCGGTGGTCACCGTGCCCGGGGTCGAGGTGGTGGCAGTCGAGTACCGGCTGCGGCGGAACGCTGACCTTTCCCGCGTTCTCGGCGAGATCGATGAATCGGTGTCCCTTTTCGTGGAGTTCGGCGAGGAGCCGGGCTGGGAGCGGGCGGCCGCGGCGGTGCGGGACGCGGGTCGGTTCGGCAAGATCAGGACCGGTGGTCCGGGCCGTTCCGACACACCGCCGGCCACCTGGGTGGCCCGTCGGCTGCAGGTCTTCGTGGATCTGGGATTGCCGTTCAAGGCGACGGCGGGCCTGCACCACGCCTGGGCCGCCGCCGGTCAGCACGGCTTCTTGAACTTGCTGCTGGCGGTGGACGCGTTACTCGATGGGGCCGACGCGTCCGATGCCGCCGCGCTTCTCGACCAGAACCCGGCCTGGCCGGAGTGGGATGACGCCGCGGTGGCCCGGACCCGCGGTGCGCTGCGCAGTTTCGGCTGCTGCGGGGTCTCCGACCCCGTCTCCGACCTGGTCGCCCTTGGCTTGGTGGACGGGCCGAGATGAGCTGGTTCGAGCCGGGACCGCAGGCGCCGTTCGGTCTGACCGAGCTGCCGTACGGGGTCGGGGGCCGACCCGGCCAGGCCCCGGGTGTGCTGCTGGCGATCGGCGACCACGCCCTGGACCTGGCCGCGCTCTGGCGCAGGCTCGGCCGGGGCCCCGGTGATTTCGAGAAACCCTCGCTCAACGCGTTTTTCGCGCGGGGGCCGGTCGTTTGGGCCCAGACCCGGCAGACCGTGCAGGAGTTGTTGACCGACCCATCCGGGCGGGAGCTCCTCGAGCCGCACCTGACCCCCGCCGACCGGCTGGACCTGCAGCTGCCGTTCGAGGTGGCCGATTACGTCGACTTCTACGCTTCCCGGCATCACGCCGGCAACGTCGGCCGAATTTTTCGTCCCGGCGCCGAGCCGCTGACCCCGAATTGGCCGCACATGCCCATCGGATATCACGGGCGGGCCGGCAGCGTAGTGGTGTCGGGCACCGGTGTTCGTCGGCCACGGGGGCAGACCCGGCCGGGGCCGGACGCGGCCCTGCCCGGATTCGGACCGAGCGCCAAGCTGGACATCGAGGCCGAGCTCGGCTGGGTCGTCGGGGTCGGTTCCGAGCCCGGAGAACCGGTGCCGCTGGCAGACTTTCGCAAGCATGTCTTCGGCGTGGTGGTGCTCAACGACTGGTCCGCCCGGGACATCCAGGCCTGGGAGTACGTCCCGCTGGGCCCGTTCCTGGGTAAGAGCTTCGCGACCTCCATCTCGGCCTGGGTGCTCCCGCTGGAGGCCCTCGAGGACGCTGCCGTGCCGCTGCCCGACGCCGACCAGCCGCTGTCGGAGTACCTGCGCGGGAGTCACGGTTACGACATCAACGTCCAGGTGTGGCGGAACGGCCGGCTCATCAGCACCTGCCCGTACGCGACCATGAGCTACTCCCCGGCGCAGATGTTGGCGCACCTGACGGTCAACGGGGCCTGGCTGCGCACCGGCGACCTGTACGGGTCGGGCACCATCTCGGGGCCCGAGCCGGAGCAGCTCGGCAGCCTGCTGGAACTGACCTGGAACGGTGAACGGGGCACCTTCCTGGCCGACGGTGACGAGGTCGTGCTGCGCGCGGTCAGCCGCGGCGGCGCTCGGCTCGGGGAGGTACGCGGCACGGTCGGGCCGGCCCTGCGCTCAGGCGGCTGACACCCGTCGCAGAGCCGGTGGCAGCACCGCCAGGTCCAGCGAGCTAGGCGAACGCCGAGGCCACCACTGCGGCTTGTTCGACCTCGTGCACCCGCAGCGACCCCGCGGATGGCGCCGCCATCGACCGGCGTGAGACCCGCTTGATCCCGGCCAACTGCGGCAGCATCTCGGGCAGCGCCAGGGCCAGGAACGTCCAGCAACCCTGATTGGCCGGCTCCTCCTGGACCCACCGAATGTCCTTGACGTGCGGCAGGCCCTCGAGAATGTGGGCCAACTTGCGCTTGGGCACCGGATAGATCTGCTCCATCCGGACCACGGCCGTGTCGCTGATGCCGTGCTTGCGGCGGTACTCGTCGAGCTCGTAGTAGATCTTCCCCGACGTCAGCAGCAACTTGGTCACCTGCTCCGGGTGCACGGTCGAATCAGCGATGACCGACTCGAACTTGCCCGAGGTGAAGTCGTCCACCGAGGAGACCACGGCCTTGTTCCGCAGCATGGACTTGGGCGTGAACACGATCATCGGCCGGTGCACACCGTCGAACACGTGCCGGCGCAGCAGGTGGAAATAGTTGGCCGGCGTCGACGGCGTCGCCACCGTCATCGAGCCCTCCGCGCACAGCTGCAGGAACCGCTCGATCCGGCCCGAGGTGTGGTCGGGTCCCTGACCTTCGTGGCCGTGTGGCAACAGCAGCACGACCCCACTCTGCTGCCCCCATTTGGCCTCGCCCGAGGATAGGTATTCGTCGATGATCGACTGCGCCCCGTTGACGAAGTCGCCGAACTGCGCCTCCCACAGCACCAAGGCCTCGCGGTTGGCCACCGAGTAGCCGTACTCGAAGCCCAGCCCGGCGTACTCGGTCAGGGCCGAGTCGTAGGCCAGGAACTTCCCCTGCGCGTCCGAGAGGTTTTGCAGCGGAACGTATTCCTTGCCGGTGAGGCGGTCGATCAGGGCGGCGTGGCGCTGTCCGAAGGTGCCCCGCCGCGAGTCCTGGCCGGTGAGCCGGACCAGCCGGCCGTTCATGGCGATCGAACCGAACGCCAGCAACTCGCCGAAGGCCCAGTCGATCCCGCCGTTGCGGGACATCTCCAGCCGGCGGTCCAGCACCGTCTTGACCCGGGGGTGCGGGGTGAAGCCGGTCGGGAACGCGACCTGTGCGTCGGCGATGCGGTGCAGCATGTCCAGGCTGATCGAGGTCTCCACCTTGGGCGGGATCGGCTGCTCCGACTCGATGGTCGGCGACGGCGCCGCCACCCCCCGCTCCAGCTCCTTGACCTCGTTGAACACCCGTTCCAGCTGGGTGTGGTAATCCTTCAGCGCTTCTTCGGCGTCCTCGGGGGAGAGGTCACCCCGGCCGATCAGGGCCTCGGTGTAGATGCGCCGCACCGACCGCTTGCCGTCGATGATCTGGTACATCAGCGGGTTGGTCATCGAGGGGTCGTCGCCCTCGTTGTGACCCCGACGCCGGTAACAGATCATGTCGATGACGACGTCCTTGTGGAACGCCTCGCGGTAGTCCACAGCGAGTTTGGCCACCCAGACCGCGGCCTCGGGGTCGTCGCCGTTCACGTGGAAGATCGGCGCCTGGATCATCTTGGCCACGTCGGTGCAGTACTCGGAGGAACGGGATGCCTCCGGCGCGGTGGTGAACCCGACCTGGTTGTTGATGATCACGTGCACGGTGCCGCCGGTGCGGTAACCGCGCAGCAGCGACAGGTTCAGGGTCTCGGCCACCACGCCCTGCCCGGCGAACGCAGCATCACCGTGGATGGCCACCGGCATGACCGTGAACGCGCCCGGACCCTGGTTGAGTAGATCCTGCTTGGCCCGGGTCAGTCCCTCGAGCACCGGGTCGACCACCTCCAGGTGAGAGGGGTTGGCCACCAACGACACCTGCACGTCGCCGCCCTCGCCAAAGGGCCGCACGTACTTGCCCTCGGCGCCCAGGTGGTACTTGACGTCACCGGAGCCGTGGGCCTGCTTGGGATCGAGGTTGCCCTCGAACTCGCGGAAGATCTGCGAGTATGGCTTGCCCACGATGTTGGCCAGCACGTTCAGCCGGCCGCGGTGGGCCATGCCCAGGACGACTTCCTCCATCTGGAAATCGGCCGCCTTGTTCAGCACCGCGTCCAGCAGCGCGATGACGGTCTCGCCGCCTTCCAGGGAGAACCGCTTCTGGCCAATGTATTTGGTCTGCAGGAAGGTCTCGAACGCCTCGGCGGAATTCAGCCGGCCGAGAATGTACTTCTGTTCCTCCAGGGTCGGCTTGCCGTGCTTGATTTCCACCCGATCCTGAATCCACTTGCGCTGCACCGGATCCATGATGTGCATGTATTCGGTACCGACGGTGCGGCAATAGGAATCCCGCAGCACGCCGAGCACGTCCCGCAACTTCATCGTCTGCTGGCCGTTGAATCCGCCGACCGCGAACTTCCGCTCCAGATCCCAGAGCGTCAAACCGTGGGACAGCACGTCCAGGTCCGGATGCCGACGCTGCCGGTAGTTCAGCGGATCGGTGTCGGCCATCAGGTGGCCGCGGGTCCGGTAGGCGTCGATGATCTCGAGCACCTTCGCGGTCCGGTCGATCAGGCTCGAATTGGTGTCGGGGACCCAGCGGACCGGCTCGTAGGGCAGCCGCAGGGCGGTGAAGACGTCGTCGTAGAAACCGCTTTCACCCAGCAACAGGTGATGGATGCGGCCCAGGAATTCGCCCGACTCGGCGCCCTGGATGATCCGGTGATCGTAGGTCGAGGTGATCGTGATGATCTTGGAAACGGCCAGGTCGGCCAGGGTCTGGTCGGAGGCCCCCTGGAACGCGGCCGGGTACTCCATGGCGCCGACCCCGACGATGGTGCCCTGGCCGGACATCAGCCGAGGCACCGAATGCACCGTGCCGATGCCGCCCGGATTGGTCAGCGAGATGGTCGTGCCGACGTAATCCTCGGCCGCCAGCGTGCCCGCCCGGGACTTGCGCACGACCGCTTCGTAGGCGCTCCAGAACTGGGTGAAGGACATGCCCTCGCAGTTGCGGATGGGTACGACGGCCAGGGCGCGCTGCCCGTCCTTGCCCGGCAGATCGATGGCCAGGCCGAGGTGGACGTGGGCCGGCGTGACCACCTTCGGCTTGCCGTCGACCTCGCTGTAGTGCCGGTTCATGTTCGGGTAATCGCCCAGCGCGCGGACGATGGCATAGCCGATGAGGTGCGTGAACGACACCTTGCCGCCGCGGTTGCGGCGCAGGAAGTTGTTGATCACGATCCGGTTGTCGGCCAGCAGCTTGGCCGGCACCGCCCGCACGGAGGTGGCGGTGGGCACCTCCAGCGAACTGGTCATGTTCTTGACCACCATGGCCGCCGCGCCGCGCAGCGGGGCCACGGTTTCCTGCGGCTCTCGACTGGCCGTGGCGGCCGCCACCCTGGCCGCCCGGGCCGCTTGCTGGCCGACGACGTCGTCCGGGGTGGCGGTGGTCCGACGCGGAGGGTTGGCGGCGGCAGCGGGTGGCGCGGCGGGAGCGGAGGACCCGGTGGGCGCGGTGGGGGCGGCGGCAGGGTCGGAAGACGCGACCGGAGGGGCGGCCGCCGGGGTACCGCCGTTCGCGGAGGCGGGCGGTGTCACGCTGCCGTTGCTGGAAGCGGGCCGGGCCGCCGGGCGGCTCGGGGGCGGCGGAGGCGGTGGCGGGACCGCTGCGGCGCTGCCGTGAGTGGCCCCGTTCGACGGCGTCGCCGCCGGTGGGGCGGGTCGGGTCGCAGTGCCGACCGGTGCAGCAGCAGCGACCGAGGCCGGCGACGCAGCGGTGGCGGAAGGTGTCGGCGCGTCCGACGGTTCCTTCTCACTCCCGGCGGCGAGAGTCTTGCGGTGCTCGGCCACCGGATCGGTGAAAAAATCTCGCCAGATGGGTTCGACGCTGTTCGGATCGGCCAGGAACTGGTGGTACTTCTCTTCGACAAACCAGTCGTTGGGCCCGAACTCCGGTGCGGTCGTGGCTGACGACACTGTGACTTCGCCTCTTCAAGCTGTGTGGAAAACATGCGACCGGTCCAGGCTAGTCGTACCGGCTCCGCCAGGAGAGTGAAGCCGGCCGCACTTTCTCAACTCTTCTGGGATTCACGTGACCGTCCTATCTCACTCAGGTGAGGCGTACAGCCGGGCGTACGCACCTCCTCGAGTCAGCAACTCGGCGTGGCTGCCGATCTCCGCCACCCGGCCGTGTTCCAGGACAACGATGGCGTCGGCCCGGCTGGCCGTCGTGATGCGATGCGCGACCACCACCGTGGTCCGGCCGCGGGCCAGCCGGTCGGTGGCGGCCAGCACCGCCGCCTCGGCGGCCGGGTCCAGGGCCGCGGTCGCCTCGTCGAGCAGCAGAATGTCCGGCTCCACCAGTTCGGTCCGGGCCAGCGCGATGAGCTGCCGTTGACCGGCGGACAGGTTGCGGCCTCGTTCCGCGACCGGGGCGAGAAAACCTCCGCGGAGACCGGCGATGGCCTCGAGGGCGCCGACGGCCCGGGCCGCCGCTTCCACCTGCGCGTCGGACGCCTCGGGTCGCCCGTACGCGATGTTGTCGCGCACATTGCCGGCGAACAGGTGCGGCTCCTGCGGCACCACCCCGAGGCGGCGGCGGTAGCTGGTGAGATCGAAATCGCGCACGTCGGTGCCGTCGATCCGGACACTGCCGCCGGTGACGTCGTAGAACCGGGCGATCAGCTTGACCAGGGTCGACTTCCCGGCACCGGTGGTGCCGACGACCGCGATCGTCTGGCCGGCGGGCAGATCCAGGTCGATGCCGTCCAGGGCGGGTGGGGTGTCCGGCCGGTAGCGGAACTCGACCTGCTCGGCCTTGATCTCGCCGCGCAGCGCGGTGACCGGGACCGGGTGGGCCGCGGCCGGGGTGGAGGTGGGGGTGGCCAGCAGCTCGGCAATTCGACGGAGCCCGACTACGGCCTGCTGGTAGCCGTCGAACACCTGGGACAGCTGCTGGATCGGGGTGAAGAAGGAATCCAGGTAGAGGACGAAGGCGACCAGGGTGCCGGCGGTGAGCGTTCCCGACACCACCCGGTGTGCGCCCAGCCCGAGCACGATCGCCGCGACGAGCTCCGAGAGCATGGCCACGAACGGGAAGTAGATCGAGATCGCTGTCTGGGCACGCATTCTCGATCGCCGGTAGTCCTCGGAGCGGGCGGCGAAGCCGGCCGCGTTGCGGGACTGTCGGCCCAACGCCTGCGTGATCCGCATGCCGGACACGTTCTCCTGCAGGTCGGCGTTGACCAGGCCGACCTTCTCCCGGGCCTCGGAGTAGGCCCGTGAGGAGTACCGACGGAAAATTACCGTGGCCACCACGAGCACGGGCAGACAGCAGAAGACGGCCAGCGCCAGCCCGAGATCGAGGACGGCCAGGATGATCGCGATGCCACCGAACGTGGCCAGCGAGACCACCGAGCTGACCAGGCCCGTTTGCAGGAACGAGGACAGCGCGTCCACGTCCGTGGTCATCCGGGTCATGATCCGGCCGGCCAGCTCGCGTTCGTAGTAGTCCAGTCCGAGCCGTTGCAGATGGGCGAACTCGCGAACCCGCAGCGTGTAGAGCACGCCCTCGCCCGCCCGGCCGGCCACGACGGTCTGTCCCCGCTGGGCCAGATAGTCGATGCCGGTGGTGAGCAGAGCGATCCCGGAGAGCGCCCAGACCACTGCGGCCGAGCCCCGGGACACCCCGTTGTCCACACCCGAGCGGATCAGGATGGGGAGCGCCAGGTCGGCCAGCGCGCCCACCGCGACCAGTACCAGCGCCCACCAGAGCAGCGGCCGGAACGGTCGTAAGGTCCGGCGCAGCGAGAACGGTTCGGTTGACTCCGCTTCGTCCAGCGGCGCCTCTACTGCCGGACGGTCGGCGGCCGGCGGCAGCGCCTCGACCCGGGCCAGCAACTCGGGCGTGGCCGGCAGCGATCCCAGCGCGTCGCCGATGCCGCCGCCACCGCCGCGACCCCGTCCACCGGGCATCCGGATCTGATTGCCACCCGGCTTCGGGCCCTGCCGGGCCAGCTCCGGCGGCGGCGTGTCCGGCCAGAGCCGCGGATCCCGCTGGCCCGGCCGCGCCGGCCCGGGGGCCGGGTCGGCCCCCGGCGAGTCCAAGTCGGCGTCGTCTCCACCGAGCAGCGCCCGGTAGGGACCGCAGCGCCGGGTCAGCTCCGCGTGGGTTCCGCTGTCGATCACCCGCCCGCCCTCGACCATGACGATGGTGTCGGCCAGCGCGAGGGTCGACCGCCGATGGGCGATGAGGATGGTGGTGCGATCCCGGGTGAGGTGTCGCAGGGTGCCCAGAATGGCTGCTTCGGTGACCGGATCCACAGCGCTGGTGGCATCGTCCAGCACAAGCACCTGGGGGTCGGCGATCATCGCCCGGGCCAAGGCCAACCGCTGCCGTTGACCACCGGACAGGGTCAGACCCCGTTCCCCGATGACCGTGTCGTATCCGTCGGGCAGTGCGGCGATGAAATCGTCGGCCTCCGCCGCGACGGCGGCCGCCCGGATCTCGTCCCGGGTCGCGTCCGGGCGGCTGTAGGCGATATTCGCGGCGACCGAGGCGGAGAACAGGAACGCCTCCTCGAACACCACCCCGACCCGGGCCCGCAGGTCGGTCAGGTCGGCCCGGCGCAGGTCCACCCCGCCCACCCTGATCACCCCGGCCTGCGGGTCGTAGAACCTCGGGAGCAGCAGGGACAGGGTGGACTTGCCCGAACCGGAGGCACCGACGAGGGCGACGGTGGCCCCGGCCGGAACGGTCAGCGAGAAACCGCTCAGTACCGGGGAATCGGAGGTGTAACCGAAGCGGACGTCCTCGAACCTGACCTGCAGCGATCCGTCAGGCAGCGGCTGGGGATCGGGCGGACTGACCACCGAGGCCTGCGCGTCCACGATGTCCAGGACCCGTTCCACCGAGGCCCGGGCCTGCTGGCCGAGCACCAGGAGCAGCGACAACGTCCGGGTCGGGTTGACCAGTTGGGCCAGATAGAGGGTGAAGGCCAGGAAGGTGCCGATGGTGATCTCGCCGTGCAGGGCCAGGATCCCGCCCAGGGCCAGCACGCCGACCTGGCCGATCGAGGTCAGTGCGGCCAGCCCGGGGGAGATCCGGGCGGTGAGCCGTACCGCCCGGACCCGCTGCGCGTAGAGGGAAGCGGCGGCCGCGCGGAGCCGGCCGATCTCACGGTCCTCCTGGCCGAACCCCTTGACCACCCGAACTCCGGTGACGTCCTCCTCGACGATGTCGGCCACGTCGGCGGCCGCCTGCTGGGCCGCCCAGGTGGCCGGGAACAGCACCCGGCGGGTGGCTCGGGTGAGCAGGATGACCGAGGGGATGACGATCAGGGCCATCACGGTGAGTAGCGGCGACAGCGCGATCATGATGGCCAGCGAGGCCACGAAGAGCACGATCTGGCCGGCCGAGAGCGGCACCATGGCGAGCAGGCCCTGGACCACCTGGAGATCCGAGTTCGCCCGGGACACCACCTGCCCGGTGCGCAAGGCATCCTGACCGGCGCCGTCCAGCCGGGACAGCGCCCCGAACACGTCCTGACGCAGGTCGTGCTGGACGTCCAGGGACAGGCGGCCGCCCGCCCAGCGCCGCAGGAACGAGGATCCGAAGCGGACCAGAGCCAGGACCACCAGTGCGACGATGACCAGCGGCAGACCGCTGGTGTGACCGCTGGTGGCGTCGTTCACTGCGAGGCCGGTGAACAGCGGGGTGAGCGCGCCGAGCCCGATGCCACCCAGCGCGGACACCGCGGCGGCCACGGTGACCAGGCGGTGGCGCCAGCAGTAGCCCCAGAGCCGACGCAACCAGCCGCCCGGCGGTACCGACGACTCGGCCCGAGCCGGGGCCGGGCGCGTCGGTGCGGGCAGGGTCGTGGACACCTGCGCCACGGTAGTCACGGGCACCGACAACCTGCGTCTCGCGCATGGACGTGACACCCTCCAGGGGCACATCGGCGGCAGATCGGTACCGAGGCGGAGGTCCCAGGGTTGCGCCAGGAACGGGTCGTCGTGGTCGGGGGCGGACACAACGGGCTGGTCGCGGCCATCCTGGCCGCCCGGGCCGGAGCGCAGGTGACCCTGCTCGAGGCTGCGGACCATGTCGGCGGTGCGACCCAGGGCGCGGCGGTTTTTGCCGGTCATCCGGCGCGGCTGAGCCGCTACTCGTATCTGGTCTCCCTTTTCCCCGACGAACTGTTGGCCCGGCTCGGCATCGAGCTATCACTGCGATCGCGACCGGTCTCCTCGTACACGCCGACGGGTGCCGGCGGGTTGCTCATCGAACGGACGCCTGGGTCCGCCACCGCGGATTCGTTCCGCACGCTCACCGGCTCCGACCATGAATTCGCCGCCTGGCAGCGGTTCTACGCGCAGACCTCCACGCTGGCCGGCGTGATCGCGCCCACCCTGACCGGCCCGCTGCGCTCGTTCGAGAGCGTGCGGGCCCATGCGGAGCAGGCCGGAGCCGGCGACCTGTTCCATGCGCTCACCGGCGAACCGTTGGGCCACATCGTGGCCGACCGGTTCTCCTGCGATGTGGTCCGCGGGGTCGTCGCCACCGACGGCCTGATCGGCACCCACACCTCGCTGTTCGACCCGTCGCTGCTGGCCAACCGGTGTTTTCTCTACCACGTGGTCGGCCGGGGGACCGGGGAGTGGCTCGTGCCGGTGGGGGGCATGGGCGCGCTGACCGATGCGCTGGTCGGGCGGGCCCGGCAGCTCGGGGTTCAGCTCGTGACGCAGGCCCAGGTGGTGGTGGCCGACGAGGACACACAGGTCGTGCTGCAGACCGATGATGGTCGGGAGTGGGTGGCCGACGACGTGCTGGCCGCGGTGGCTCCGGTCACCGTGCAACGCTGGCTGGGCCGGGAGGCGCAGTCACCGGTCGGCGCTCAGCTCAAGATCAACATGTTGCTGAAGCGGCTACCCCGGCTGGCCGGCGGTGTCGATCCGAAGATCGCTTTCGCCGGGACGACACACCTGGAGGAGGGCTTCGAGCAGCTCGAACAGGCCTACCGGTCGTCGGTCGCCGGAGAGGTGCCGGACCCGCTGCCGGCCGAGGTCTACTGCCATTCGCTGACCGACGACAGCATCTTGAACGGGGAGCCCGGCGCCACCCTGACGCTGTTCGGACTGCACACCCCGCAGGCCCTGCTCGACGCGCATCGGGATCAGGCGGTCGCCGCGGCCCTGGCCGCGCTACAAGAACACCTGGCCGAACCGCTCGCCGACTGCCTGGCCACCGACGCGCAGGGCCGTCCGTGTCTGGACATCGCCACCCCGACCGACTTGGAACAAACCCTGCACATGCCCGGCGGCCACATCTTTCACGGTGACCTGACCTGGCCGTGGTTGGAGGAGCCGGCCGAGTCGGTTCCCGCGCAGTACGGGGTCGAGGTGCCCGGCAGTCGTCGGATCCTGCTGGCCGGGGCCGGTACCCGCCGCGGCGGCGGCGTCTCCGGACTGGGCGGCGCCGCGGCCGTGGACGCGCTGCTGGCTCAGGGCAGGTAGTAGGTCGGATTGGGCAGCTTGACGGTGGTCCGGGCGTGCCCGCCGATCAGGTCGGAGAATTGGTCGCCGAAGTTGGCCAGGATTTGGTACCCGCCCCCCGCCGCCGACTCGACGTAGGCCCGGGTCTGCGATTTGTACTCGATGGTCGTGCACTTGCTGGCCGCGCAGTGGATGTAACTCGGCTGCTGGGAGGTGCCTGCTCCGGTCCACTTGGTGAAGAACCGGTTGGCGCTGAACGCGGTGTAACCAACCTTTTTCAGGTTGTCCAGCGTGGCGGCCTTCTGATCGTCGTTGCGGCCGGTCAACCCGACGACTGCACAACCCGCGGCGGCGACCTCGTTGACCATCGCGACCATGCCGGGAACGGCCGGGAACTTCTCGTCCTGTACCCACTCGTTCTGCAGGGTCGGGTCGAAGACGAAGTGCATGGCGCCGACCTCCATGTCGTACGTCCACAAAGTGGTGTCGTCCACGTCGAAGACCACGGCCGGCTTGACCCCGAACCAGGAGTCGACCCGGCACCGGGCCAGCAGAATCGGTTCGACCCTGCGGATCAGCCTGCCCATCTCCGAGATGTACGGCGACGCCGTCTTGTTCGCCAGACCCGTGCCGGTGTCGCCGTAGTAGGCAGCGATCGTCTTTTTGACCGAGTCGACGTTCGGGATGCCCTCGCCACTCTCGGTCAAGCCGCTGGACCCGTCCGGCTTGATGAAGAAGTGGGTGCGGGGGGTCAGCCACGGCTCGTTCACCCCGGGCAGGTCGGCCGAGGGCAGGTAATAGGTCGGGTTGGGCAGCTTGATGACCCGCCGCGCGTACCCGCCCTGTAGATCGGACCACTGGTCACCGAGGTTGAATTCGATGGTGTAGCCGAGGCTTTCGATGTGGGCGCGGGTGCCGGCCTTGTACTCGACGGTGGTGCAGGTGGCCACGCAGGTGATGTAGCCGGGCTGCACCGACGGCGGCTTACTGGTCCATTTGGTGTACGTGTTGTCCGAGGTGAACCCCTGGTAGCCCACGTTTTTCAGGTTTTGCAGGGTGGCGGTTTTCTGGTTGTCGTTGCGGCCGGTCAGCCCGAAGACCGAGTAGCCCAGCGACCGGGCGTAGTTGGCGAAATCGACCATCCCCGGGACCGCCGGGAACAGCTCCTGCTGTACCCATTGGTCCTGCAGGGTCGGGTTGAACACGAAATGCATGGCGCCGACTTCCATGTCGTACGTCCACAGCGTGGTGTCGTCCACGTCGAGGACGATGGCCGGCTTCTGGCCACGCCGCTTCGCGTCGCTCAGTACCGGTTTCAATTCGCGGCGCAGCGTGGCCAGGTCGTGGGTCACCTCGGTGATGTAGGGCGAGCTCGTCTTGTTCGACGTCCCGTCGCCCGTGTCGCCGTAGTACATGGCGATGGTCTTCTTGACCGAGTCGATGTTGGGGATCCCCGCGCCGGATTGGGTCAGGCCGCTGGATCCGTCGGGGGCCATGGTGAACGCGGTGCGCGGGGCCAGCTGCTCGGACGGCGCAGAGGCGCTCGCGGGCAAGGCGGTCAACACGAGCAGGGTGACGGTGGTCGCAGCGGTCAGCCCGGCACGTCGGGCGAGGGTCGGCATGGGCGGACCGTACTCCGAGCCGGGACAGGAGAAAATGGTCCGCATGGTGCTCTCGGACGCGCAAATGTTGGCAGCAGCCGTCGAGGCGGCGAAAAGAGGTCGTTTGTCCGGTGGGATCCCGATCGGTGGCGCGCTGATCGTGGACGGACAGATCGTTGCCACCGGCCACAACCAGCGGGTGCAGATGGGCAGTGCCATCCGGCACGGCGAGACCGACTGCCTGGAGAACGCCGGCCGACTGCCGGCCGTGACCTACGCCCGGGCCACCATGGCCACCACGCTGTCGCCCTGTGACATGTGCACCGGCGCGATCCTGCTGTACGGCATTCCCCGCGTCATCGTGGGTGAGAATCGCACCTTTTACGGCGGCGAGGATTATCTACGCGCCCGCGGGGTCGAGGTCGTGGTGCTGGACGATCTGGAATGCGTGCAGATGATGCGCGACTTCATTGCGGCCGAGCCCTCGCTCTGGAACGAGGACATCGGCGAGACCGACGCGAACGTCAGCGGGCAGCCGCCCGCTGCGCGATGATCACGCCGATGACGGCCACTGCGGCCAGCGGGATCAGCCACCACACCCAGGGTGCACCCAGGCTGAGGTCAACGCCGAAGGAAAAGACCAGCACCATCATGGCGACCACCAGCAAGATGGTCGATCCGGGCACGGGCCGACCGGGCGTCGGCGGAGCAGGAGGCACCTGGCCACCATAGTTGGACGAGCCATCTCGGCCGTCTGTCCTGGTCGACGCCGGATGACAGGATGACCGTCATGACTGGCTTGACTGTGCCCGACATCGTCCCGTTCGCCGCCGCTCCGACCGCGATCGACGGTATGTGGCTGTTGACCGTGAAGCAGGTCACCGACGCCCGGGGCACGGTCCGGGAGTTCTTCCGTGAATCCGGGCACACTTCGGCGCTGCCGGCGATCGGGCCGTGGCAGCAGATGAACGTGACCGAGACGCTCCCCGGAGCGCTCCGCGGCATCCACGCCGAGGCGATGACCAAGCTCGTCGGAGTGATCTCCGGGGAGGCTTTCGGCGCCTACGTCGACCTCCGAGCCGAGTCGCCCACCTTCCGCGCCCTGGTCACCGTCGAGCTCCGCCCCGGGGTGCAAGTGCTGGTCCCGGCCGGTGTGGGCAACGGATTCCAGTCGCTGGGCGACCGGTCCACGCAGTATTTGTACGCGTTCGACGCCGAATGGCAGCCGGGCATGCCCGGCTTGGCCATCACCCCGCTCGACCCCGACCTGGCCATTGCCTGGCCGCTGCCGATCGACCCGGACGACCGGGCCCAGATCTCCGCCAAGGACCTCGCCGCACCCACCTTGGCCGAGCTGACCGGCTAAGCTACTCGTCAGTAACTTACGAGAGGCAGGTCTTCAGATGGACATCGCCGTCCTGGTCAAGCAGGTGCCGGACACGTATTCGGAACGTCGACTGGATAGTTCCGACTGGACGCTGGACCGCGACGCATCCGACGCGGTCATCGATGAGATCGACAGCAAGGGCGTCGAGGTTGCGCTGCAACTCATCGAGAAGCACGGCGGCTCGGTCACCGTCGTGACCATGGGTCCTGACCGCGCTACCGAGACCCTGCGCAAGGCGCTGTCGATGGGTGCCAGCAAGGCCGTCCACGTGCTCGACGACAGCCTGGCCGGATCGGACGCGCTGCAAACCTCGGCCGCTCTGGCCGCTGCGCTGAAAACCCTGACCTTCGACCTGGTCATCACTGGGAACGAGGCGACCGACGGCCGCACCGGGTCGGTACCGGCCATGCTGGCCGAGCGGCTGGGCCTGCCCGCGGTGACGTCGTTGCGGACGGTCGAGATCGACGGGACCACCATCTCCGGCGAGCGGGTGGTCGAGGGCGGCTACGCCACGGTGAGCGCCACGCTACCCGCGTTGATGTCGGTGAACGAGAAGATCGCCGAGCCCCGCTACCCGAACTTCAAGGGCATCATGAGTGCGAAAAGCAAGCCGGTCACCACGTTGTCGGTCAATGACCTGGGGCTGGACCCGTCTCGCCAAGGGTTGACCGCGGCGTCCACCGAGGTGGTGGACGGCGCACCCCGGCCGCCGAAAGCGGCCGGCGAGAAGATCACCGACGACGGCTCCGGCGGGGCGAAGATCGTCGACTTCCTGGCCGGCCGCCGGCTCGTCTGAAGGAGAACCATGTCTGAAATTCTTGTCGTCATCGATCACGCGAACGGCGAACTGAAGGCGAGCGCGTTCGAATTGCTCGGTGTGGCCGCCGGTCTGGGCACCCCCGTCGCCGTGCTGGTGGGCGATCCGGGCGTTGCGGACGGACTCTCGGCTCATCTGGGTGCGGCCGGCGCCGCCAAGGTCTACGTGTCCGAGAACGCGGACGCCGCCTCCTCCCTGCTCACGCCACTCGTCGCCGCGGTGGCTTCCGCGGCCGAGAAGGCCGGGCCCAGCGCCATTTTGGTGCCCTCGACCTTCGACGGTCGCGAGCTGGCCGGTCGGTTGGCGGTCCGGCTGGACGCGGGAGTGCTGGCCGACGTGGTCGACATCCAACTGGCCGGTGATGACGTCGTCGCCACCCAATCGGTCTTCGGCGGCGAATACACGATGAGGTACAAGGTGACCCGGGGGATCCCGATCCTGGCCGTCCGCGGCGGCGCCATCGAGGCCACGGCCCCGTCGGTGCCGGCGCCCGAGGTCATCACCCTGGACGCCCCGTTCGACCCTGCCACCGCAGTCAAGATCCAGTCCTGGCACGAGGAGGCGTCCGGCGACCGTCCGGAGCTGTCGGCCGCCTCGGTGGTCGTGTCCGGTGGCCGCGGGGTTGGTTCGGCCGACAAGTTCTCCGTCGTCGAGAATCTCGCCGATGCGTTGGGCGGGGCGGTCGGCGCATCCCGCGCCGCCGTCGACTCGGGCTACTACCCCCACCAGTTCCAGGTCGGGCAGACCGGCACCACGGTTTCGCCGCAGCTCTACATCGCGCTCGGGGTGTCCGGCGCCATCCAGCATCGGGCCGGGATGCAGACGAGCAAGACGATCGTGGCCGTGAACAAGGACGCGGACGCACCCATCTTCGAGCTCGCCGACTACGGCGTGGTGGGCGACCTGTTCGATGTGACCCCGGCGTTGACCGAGGCGGTCAGGGCCCGTAAGGGCTGAGCCCGGGCCACCCGGCGGACCGTAGGTCTCACGAGGTCGCATCTTTCGATCACTCGAGTTCCGCTGGGATCCATCCGCTCCCGCCGGGTGGCGGTGGCGGGCGACGCGGCATGCGTTGCGGCAGCGTCTGCAGCAGCTGACCCTGGGCCTCGGCCCGGATGGAGTGCGGTCCGTGGCCGTCGGGCAGCACCGCCGCCGCAAAACGCAGTCCGAACTCGGTCACCACCTCCGACAGCGCTAGCTCGATGTCCATGGCACGGTCGGTGGTGACCACGACCCGATCAACCCGCGGCGCGGTGCGGGCCACGATCACGTACGGCAGCGAGTCCCGGAGACCGCGGTACTCGTTGATCACGCTGTCGGGGTACAGCTTGGGGCCGGCGATGCCGCCGGATCCGAGTCGCTCGCCGTCCTGCATCAGGGACATCATGGTCAGGAAGTCATCATCGGTCCCGCCGGCCTCGACCTGCCATTGATAACCCTGCTCGCACAGGCCATCCAGGACAACAACGAGTTGATCGTCGGCCACCAGGCCAGTGTGCCCCCATCCCGAGCGGGCGCCAGATTAGGTCAGCTTGATGGCTTTCGCCAGACGGACACGTGGCTGCCGCTGGTGGCCAGAAACGGGCTGCGGTCCCAGTCGGCGTACCGGGTTTCGAAATCCAAACCCGCCAGTGCGGCCATCAGGTCACATTCCGACGGCCAGGCGTACCGGAAACGCCCGGCGGAGTAGCGGGCCGTCCCATCGGGCTGGGCAATGTAATGGTGCGAGACGCATTCCTGCGCGACCACGTCGTAGGTGTCGAAGAGCAGATGACCCTCGTCCAGGCTGATGGGCACCGCGGTCGCACCCGGGACCAGGCGCTGGAGCGACGGGACCCAGAGCTCGATCACGAACCGACCACCGCTGCGCAGATGCCGGGCCGCGTTCACGAAACATCGCACCTGTTCCGCCTGGGTGCGCAGGTTCGCCAGGGTGTTGAACACCAGATACACCAGCGAGAAGGCTCCGGCTCCCGCGGCGACGGTGGTGACCATGTCCCCGACGATGACCGGGAGCTCCTGCTCGTCCACCTTTTCCCGTAGTCGGGCCACCATCGCGGCCGACAATTCGATGCCGGTCACCGGGATTCCCCGGCGGGCGAGGGGAATGGCAACCCGGCCCGTGCCGATCGCGAATTCCAGGGCCGCACCATGGTCGGCCATGTCGGCCAGGAATTCGACCGTCGGGCCGAGGATCTCGGGCGCGAATCTATCGGCGGTATCCCGGTCGTAGTGGGCCGCCGTGTATTCGTCCCAGATCTCGCTGCTGGTCATGTCGAGCAGGATGTCAGCGAGAACCCGAAGGTGCCACGCGTTTTCGGGCCGCAAACGAAAGGCGGCCGACCCTGTCGGGCCGGCCGCCCTCGTACCAACTGATCTCAGCCGGTCTTGTTCGCCAGGGCGACCAGCACGCCGGCCAGCGCGAAGTGCTTGTTGGAGCCCAAATCGGCGACGGTCTTGATGCCCAGCGCCTCCTTGAGCAGGGCGTCGTCCTTCTCGGTCAGGCCGGCCAGCGCCGACGGCGGGGCGGCCAGGATCTCGGCCAGCGACTTGTTTTCCCAAGCCTTGTCCAGGCCTTTAGTCAGATCAACGGAAACGGCCACGAAGAATCCCCTTTTCATCCGGCGGCCACCGCGTTGCGACCGGCCAGCGCCGAGTCTGCCCCGACCTGAGGATGCGGGGCAAGCACCTACGCTGGACGGCGATGACCTATTTGGATCACGCCGCCACCACCCCGGCTCTGCCGGAGGTGGTCGAAGCCGTCGCTGCGGCCATGACCGACTGCGGCAACCCCTCCTCCCTGCACGGCGCCGGTCGGGCCGCGCGTAGGCGGGTCGAAGAGGCGCGCGAGTCGATCGCGGCGGATCTCGGGGCCCGGCCGAGCGAGGTGCTCTTCACCTCCGGCGGTACCGAATCGGACAACCTGGCGTTGATCGGCATGTTCCGCGCCCGCCGCCGGGCCGATCCCAGGCGCAATCAGATCTTGACCGCAGCGACCGAACACCATGCGGTGATCGACACCGCCGAGCGACTGGCTGCCGACGAGGGTGCGCAGGTGCACTGGCTGGCCGTCGATGAATATGCCCGAACCACCCCGGACGTGCTCGCAGCCGCCCTGGGCGAGCACGCCGAGCACGCCGCCCTGGTCTCCTTGATGTGGGCCAACAACGAGGTCGGGACGGTGAACCCGATTCGGGAACTGGTCGAGGCCGCCCACGCGCGCGGCGTGCCGATGCACACGGACGCGGTGCAGGCGCTGGGGCAGCTGGCCGTCGACTTCACCGTGTCAGGGGCCGACGCACTGACCGTGACCGGCCACAAGATCGGCGGCCCGGTGGGTGTCGGTGTGTTGCTGGCCCGCCGCGACCTGCAGATCGAACCGATCGCTTTCGGGGGCGGGCAGGAACGCGGTGTGCGCTCGGGCACGCTCGACGTCGCCGGCATCACCGGACTGGCCGTGGCCGTGCGAGCGGCGGTGCGTGGCCGAGTCGCCCGGGCCGAACGACTCACGGCTCTGCGGGATGAGCTCATTGCCGGCGTGCTGGACCAGATCGACGGGGTGAGGCTGTCCGGCGATCCCGGCGTGGACACGATCGACGGTGGTCCCTCCCGGCTGCCCGGCAACGCCCATCTGCGCTTCGCCGGTTGCGAGGGCGACGCCCTGCTCATGCTGCTCGATGCGGCCGGCATCGAATGCTCGACCGGGTCGGCCTGCACGGCCGGCGTGGCCCGTCCGTCGCACGTCCTGCTGGCTACCGGCTGCTCGGAGTCCGAGGCGGGCGGAGCGCTGCGCTTCACCCTCGGCCACACCACCACGGAGGCCGACGTGGCCGCACTGCTGGGTGCGATCGGCCCGGCCGTGGCCCGGGCCCGAACCGCCGCCTCCGCCCGCCGACGGGTGCGGGTCTAGATGCGCGTCATCGCCGCCATGAGCGGCGGGGTCGATTCCGCGGTGGCCGCCGCACTGGCCGTACAGGCCGGCCACGAGGTCGTCGGTGTGCACCTGGCCCTGTCCCGCCAGCCGGGCACGCTCCGGACCGGATCTCGCGGATGCTGCACGGTGGAGGACGCCTTCGACGCCCGCCGGGTCGCCGATCAGCTCGGCATTCCCTTTTACGTATGGGATTTCAGCCCGGAGTTCGCGGATTCGGTGATCGACGACTTCCTGTCCGAGTACGCCGCCGGCCGCACCCCGAACCCGTGCCTGCGCTGCAACGAGAGCATCAAGTTCGCGGCCTTGCTCGATCGCGCCCTGGCCCTGGGCTTTGACGCGGTGGCCACCGGCCATCACGTCCGGCTGGTCGACGGGGTGCTGCACCGGTCGGTCGACGCGGCCAAGGACCAGTCCTACGTGTTGGCCGTGCTGACCGCGGACCAGTTCGCGCACACGCTCTTCCCGCTCGGCGAGTTGACCAAGACGCAGGTCCGGGACATCGCCGCCGAGCGCGGCTTCGCGGTGGCCGCCAAGCCCGACTCCTACGACATCTGTTTCATTCCCGACGGCGACACCCGCGGGTACCTGGCCGAGAAGCTCGGCCATCGCGCAGGTCCGGTGGTGGACGCGGCGACCGGGGCGCAAGTGGGCACGCACGACGGCGTGTACGGCTACACGATCGGCCAGCGCAAGGGTTTGCACCTCGACCGACCCGCCGCGGACGGCCGGCCGCGCTACGTGCTCGGGGTCGAGCCGGTCAGCGGCACCGTGACCGTCGGTGCCGCCATCGGGCTCGACGTGACGGTGATCACAGGCGAGCGGATCGTCTGGTCCACCGGCGAAGTGCCCGCGTTCCCGTTCCGCACCGTGACCCAGCTGCGCGCCCACGGTGGCGTGGCCACCGGCTCGGCCGACCTGGTCGACGGACGGCTGCGGCTGGTTCTGGACGCGCCGATCCGAGGGGTGGCGGCCGGACAGACCGTGGTGCTCTACGACGCGGGTAACGAGTTCGTGCTGGGCGCGGCCACCATCGTGCGCGCCGCATGACGGCGGCGCTCGGCGGACTGGCCACCGGACTCGGATCACTGCCCGGCCAGGATCCGGACGAGGCCGTACGGATGGTGGCCGGCGAGCTACCGGACCTGCCCCACCTGGTCGAACTGCCCGATCGCGGTCCGGGGGCCGACCTCATCGGCCGGACCGTCGGCCTGCTCGTGGACATCCATGGCGAGGTCGTTCCTTCCGGTTGGCGGGTGTCCCGACGACCGGGGCGGGACATGCGGCGGGCCCACGACTACCTTGCTTGGGACCTGGACGCCGCCCAAACTGCCTACGCGGGCGCTGCTCGGGTCAAGGTCCAGGTCTGCGGCCCATGGACCCTGGCCGCCGGACTCGAGGTGCCGTCGGGCAACCGGGCTCTGAACGACGACGGCGCGGTGGACGACCTGACCGCATCGCTGATCGAGGGCCTGTCCGACCATGTGCTCCAGGTCGGTCGACGCATTCCCGGGGCCGAGGTCGTGGTCCAGATCGACGAACCCGGACTTCCCGCGGTCCTGCGCGGCAGCCTGCCCACGGCCAGTGGCTTCGGCACCGTGCGGGCGGTCGAACCCGCCCGGGCCCGGGACGTACTGGCCCAGGTCACCGAGGCTTTCCCGGGCGCAATCGTGCACTGTTGCCACCCGGATGCCCCGGTCCGGCTGTTCAGCGCGGCCGGGTTCGCCGCCGTGTCGCTCGATCTAACCGCTATCGGCACCGGCGCCGCCCAGATCGACCCCATCGGCGAGGCCTTGGAATCGGGCCTGCGTCTGCTGGCCGGGCTGGTCCCGTCGCCGGCGCCCGCTTCGCCGGTGACCGTGCGGGAGTTGTCCCGGCCGTTGTTCGAACTGTGGAACCGGCTGGGTCTGTCCCGGGCGGAGTTGGCCGGCGTGGCCGTCACCCCGACCTGTGGACTGTCCGGCGCCGACCGGACCTGGGCGCAGCGGGCGCTGGCCCTGTCCCGCGAGTTGGCCGCGGCCCTTCTCGACCCGCCTGAGGGCTGGTAGCTCAGACGTTGGCGCGCAGCGGCGCCAACGCTCCGGCCAGCTTGACCAGCTCGTCCATCATGACCGTCAGAGCCTGCTCGTTGACCTCGTTGGCGTGAAAGACCCCGTCCGAGATCTGCTGGTTCATCCACGGAATGGCAACCGCCTCGGTCAGCGGGATCAACTTCAACACCGACAGCACCGGACGGAGCATGTTGGCCGCCCGCATGCCGCCGCCGACGCCACCGTAGGAGACGAGCCCGACCGGCTTGTAGGCCCACTCGTGCACCAGGTAGTCCAGCGCGTTTTGATCGAGGCCGGGAACGAGTAGTTGTACTCGGGCAGCACGATCAGGAAGGCGTCGGCGCTGTCCACGGCCTCGGACCAGGTGAACGTATGCGGCAGGGTGTACTGGCGCAGCCGCGGGTGGTGCGGCTCGTTGAGCAGCGGCAGGTCGATCTCGGCCAGGTCCAGCACCTCGACCAGGTCGAATCCGCCGTGGGCCCGGGCGGCCGCGGCCACCCACGCTCCGATGGGCGCGCCGGCCCGACCGGGCCGGGTCGAGGCGATGATGATCTTCAATGTGGACATGTCAACAACATTACCGGCGGGCTGTCGGTGGTGATCGATAGTCTGCCGTTCGTGACCGAGTTCACCGATAGCGGCGTGCCCACCCCCTCCGCTCACCGGCATGCGGAGTTGAGCCAACAAATCACCGACGCCCAGTTCCGCTACTACGTGCTCGATTCGCCCACCGTGACCGACGGCGAGTTCGATGTGCTGCTGCGCGAGCTGCAGGGGTTGGAGGATGCCTATCCGGCCCTGCAGACGCCGGAATCGCCGACACAGAAGGTCGGCGGCGGCTTTGCCACCGAGTTCGCCGCGGTCACCCACCCGGAGCGGATGCTCAGTCTGGACAACGTGTTTTCGGCCGATGAGCTGTCGGCCTGGCTGGAGAAGACCGAGCGGGACGCCGGTGGTCCGGTGCGCTGGCTGACCGAGCTGAAGATCGACGGGCTGGCCATCAGCCTGACCTACCGCAAGGGTCGGCTGGTCACCGCGGCCACCCGGGGCGACGGTCGGGTGGGGGAGGACGTCACCCTCAACGTCCGCACCATCGCCGCGATTCCGGAGCAGTTGCGCGACGACGGTGGCCACGACATCCCGGGTCTGGTCGAGGTGCGCGGCGAAGTTTTCTTCCCGCTGGCCGGGTTCGAGCTGCTCAACGCCTCGCTGGTGGCCTCGGGCAAGGCGCCGTTCGCCAACCCACGCAACTCGGCGGCGGGGTCGTTGCGGCAGAAGGATCCTCGAGTCACCGCCTCTCGCCCACTGACCATGCTCTGCCATGGCATTGGCGCCCGCCAGGGGTTCGAGATCACCGAACAGTCCCAGGCCTACGAGCGGCTGCGGGCCTGGGGGCTGCCCATCTCCGAGTACAACCGGGTGGTCGGCACGGCGGCTGACGTGCTGGAACGGGTCACCCACTGGGCCGAGCACCGGCACGACATCAGCCACGACATCGACGGGCTGGTGGTCAAGGTCGACGACGTCACCCAGCAACGCCGGCTGGGCAGCACGTCGCGCGCCCCCCGCTGGGCCATCGCCTACAAGTACCCGCCCGAGGAGGCCACCACCCTGCTGCGCGACATCGCGGTCAACGTGGGCCGGACGGGCCGGGTCACCCCGTTCGCGGTGCTGGAACCGGTGCTGGTGGCCGGCTCGACGGTGAGCATGGCCACCCTGCACAACGCCTCCGAGGTCAAGCGCAAGGGCGTGCTCATCGGCGACACCGTGGTCATCCGCAAGGCCGGCGACGTCATTCCCGAGGTGCTGGGCCCGGTCGTCGAACTGCGTGAGGGTCGGGAGCTGCGGGAATTCGAGATGCCCAGCCATTGCCCGGTCTGCGGGACCGCCCTGGCGCCGGCCAAGGAGGGCGACGTCGACATCCGCTGCCCGAACGCAAGGTCCTGCCCGGCCCAGCTGCGGGAGCGGTTGTTCCATCTGGCCGGGCGGGGCGCCTTCGATATCGAGGGCATGGGCTACGAGGCGGCCGCGGCCGTGCTCGAGGCGGGCGTGGTCGCCGACGAGGCGGACGTGTTCCCGGGCGTCGACCCCGACGGCGAGCCGTTCGGCCTCACGGCGGAGAAGCTGCTGGCGGTCCCGCTGTTCACGACCAAGGCGGGCGCGGTGTCGGCGAACGGCCGCCGGTTGCTGAGCCAGGTCGACTCGCGCAAGGAACAACCGCTGTGGCGGGTGCTGGTCGCGTTGTCCATTCGCCATGTCGGGCCGACGGCGGCCCGGGCCCTGGCCCAGCACTTCGGATCGATGTCCGAGATCATGGCCGCCGCCGAAAACCCTGAGGGTCAGGTCGAGCTAGCAGCGGTGGAAGGGGTCGGGCCGACCATCGCCGCTGCCCTGACCGAATGGTTCGCGGTCGACTGGCATGCCCGGGTCGTCGACCGGTGGGCTCGGGCCGGGGTGCGGATGGCCGATGACCGGACCGACCGACCGGAGCAGACGCTGGCCGGACTGTCCGTGGTCGTCACCGGCTCGCTGCCCACCTTCTCCCGGGACGAGGCCAAGGCCGCGCTGTTGGAACGTGGGGCCAAGGCCGCCGGGTCGGTGTCGGCCAAGACCGCCTTTGTGGTGCTGGGCGAGAATCCCGGGTCCAAGTACGACAAGGCCGTGCAGCTCAAGGTGCCTCTGCTGGACGAGTCCGGTTTCCGGATACTGCTCGACCAGGGACCGGATGCCGCCCGACTGGTGGCCACGGTCGGTGAAGCGGCAGAGCCCGGGGAGGAGGCCCACGTGGGCGATAAGGCCTCGGTCGGGTTTGTGGCTCAAGCCGGAGAAGAAACGCAGGTCGGCGACTAGTGAGCGCCCACCCGGTGCGGTCGGCGGCTGAGATCAACCGATCACCCGACCGCCCGCGGCCCGGATCAGCACGCTGACCCAGGTGCGCCACGGTCGCCAGTTTTCGGCCAGGGCCTCGAAGTCGGCGTCGGTGCGGGGGGAGTCCCAGCTGTAGAGCTGGGCCACCAGAGATCGCAACTGCGGCTCCTGGGTGGGCAACACGTCGGTGAAGCCGACCGCTCGGATGGTCACCAGCGAGGCGTAGAACGGGCCAAGGCCCTTGAGTCGTTGCAGGTCGGCGATGCAGGCCTCCGGACCCAGCCGCCGGAGCCGGTCGACGTCCAGGTCGCCGTTCAGCGTCGCCCGGGCCACCCCGTGCAGGCGGCTGAACTTGTCCGGGGTGAGCCCGGGGAACTCGCGCACTCCGAGCAGCTGTTCCGGCGTGGGGAACGCGGCCAGCGGCTCGCCGGCCAGCTCGAAGGTCCGGCCGTGGGCCTCGCTGAGATGGCGACGCACCTCGCTCATCTGCTGGGCCGGCCGTCGCGCCGAGAGGATCGACCAGGTCGCCGCCTCGTAGGGGGAGTAGAACAGCGGCGGCCGCAGCCCGCGCGCCACCTCCTGCAACTGCCGCACCACCGGATCCCGACCGCCGACCGCGTCGAATCCGGTGGCGTCGTGATCCAGTGACAACACCCGGGCCACCTGGCGTTGCACGGCACCGGGGTCGGCACCGCCGTCCCCGACCACCTCGCCGTGCACGCCCCGGCCGTCCTGCCGCACCACCACCCCGACCTGCGTGTTCGTGCCGTCGAGCACGAATGCCAGCCGCATCACTCCCGCGAAGCGCTCCGAATGCCGCTGCCCGAAGCCGAACTCCACCGACTCCGGCAACGAGAACTCGCCCTGCGGCACGATCGTGAAACTCGTCATGGGCGGCAAGTGTGCCAGCGGGCACCGACAGCCCCGCGAGCTGCGGAAATCACTCAGCCGGAGCGGCGCTGCCACCATCGTCGGCGGTTCGGTGGGACCTCGGCCGGCGGTGCCACGGGGGTCTGAGTCACGAGCGTGGCGCGCCGCTCGCACCAACGGATCAGCACCTCGTCCGGGTCGATTTCCCGCAGGATGATGGCCGGGCCCGGCGAGGGCAGGAAGATCTCGGCCCGGATTCGCCGGTTCAGGTCCTCGACGTGCGCGATCACCTGCAGATCGGTGCGCAGCCGGGCGACGGTTTCGTGGACATCGGCCGCCTCACGTTTCAGGGCCAGCCCGGGGGTGAGCAGGACCGCGGTCGGGAGTCCTTCCCGACGCACGTACTCCCGGGCCCACCAGGTGCCGTCGTGTTCACCCGGTGGGTCCGCCGGCAGCGGCCGGCCGGCACCGGGAAGGGCGTCGAACGCGCCGTTGGCCTGTGCTCGGCGGATCTGGTGTTCCACCTGGTGTTCAAATGCCATCAGCGCCACCTCCGATCCTCCAGGGTAGGTGGCTACAACACTCGGGCGGTGCGGGCGAAGTCCCGGCAGGTGGTGTCGTCCCAGAGCTGCGCCGGGGCCGGCCCGCCGCGTAGTACTCGGGCCAGGTCGACCGGGTCGAAGGGCTGGTCGGAGCCGGCCAGGATGACGTTGCCCCGGCGCCGACCCTTGAGCATGGGGGCGTCCGCGGTGGCCAGCAAATAGGGAAAGACGCTGCCCAGAGTGGCCAGCTCGGCGCGGGACAGGGCCAGATCGGCGGCATCGGCGCAGTTGCAGGCGTAGATACCGCCTGGCCGCAGTACCCGCTTGACCTGCCGGGCGAAGTCGGCGGTGATCAGGTCAGCCGGGGTGGCGGCATGGGCGAAGACGTCTCGGACGACCACGTCGGCGCTGGCGTCGGGCAGGGCAGCGGTCACCGTGCCCGCCTCGCCCACCCGGATCCGCAGCCGCGGTGCCCGGGGGAGGGCGAACCATTCCCGGACCAGCTCGGACAACCGGCCGTCGATCTCAACGGCCAGGTGCCTGGATTCCGGCTCGGTGGCGACCAGGTGGCGGGCCAGCGAACAGCCTGCCGCGCCCAGGTGCACCACCTCGAACGTCCTCCCGCCGAAGCGCTGGTGGATCAGCGCCGCGATCCACTGCAGGTACTCGAACTCCAGCCAGGCCGGGTCGGCCAGATCGGCGTGACTGGACTCGACGCCGTTGACGAAGAGCATGAAGCCGGTGGACCGGTCGCGGTCCCGGACGAGCTCCGCGGTCCCGGTGTCGATCGGGTAGCGGCCCGGCTCCGGACCCGGGCCGGTCCCGCGGCGGGAGCGGAAGAGGCGGGCCACGGGCGTCACTGTAAGCACAATCGCTGCTGGTCCGACCGCGCGTCGGCACGACTGTCGGTGGCCCCTGATACCAAACTGGGGACAAAGGGAGGTGAGGTCATGGTGACACCGGTGCGGTTCCTGCACACCGCGGACTGGCAGCTGGGCATGACTCGGCACTTCCTGGACGCCGACGCCCAGCCTCGGTACACGGCTGCCCGGATCGACGCCATCGGCGTCCTGGCCGAGCTGGCCCATGCGCAGCGGTGCGAGTTCGTACTGGTCTGCGGCGATGTGTTCGAGGGCCGGGCCATCGCACCCCGGGTCATCCGCCGAGCGGCCGAGCGGTTGGCCGAGTTCGACATCCCCGTGTATCTGCTCCCCGGCAACCACGATCCATTGGACGCGGCGTCGATCTACACCTCTCCGGTCTTCCGGGCCGCTCAGCCCGAACAGGTGCGGGTGCTGGACTCCTCCGGCCCGATCGCGGTCCGGCCCGGCGTCGAGATCGTGGCTGCGCCCTGGTTCAGCAAGCGCCCGACCAGCGACCTCGTCGCCGACGTCATCGCCGGACTGACCCCCGACGGCACGACGCGCATCCTGGCCGGACACGGCAAGGTCGACGTGCTCAATGCCGATCGGACGGATCCGACCGTGATCGCCACCCCCGGTGTGGAGCGGGCGCTGGCCGCCGGCACTCTGCACTACGTGGCCCTGGGTGATCGGCACTCGACCACCTCGGTCTCCGCCGGCGGGCGGATCTGGTACTCGGGCACGCCGGTGGCCACCGATTACGACGAGGTCGAGCCGGGCCAGGCCCTGGTCGTCCAGATCGACGAATCGGTCAGCGTGGCCCGCCACCCGGTCGGCAGTTGGACCTTCGCCGACCTGGTCCGCAGGCTCGACGGCGGCGCGGACGCCGACCGAGTGGTGCAGGAGTTGGCCGCTCGTCCGGGTAAGGACATCACCGCGCTGAGGCTGACCTTGTCGGGTTCGCTGAGCCTGGGTGAGAAGGCCGACTGGGACGACGCCCTGGAACGGCTCCGGCAGGTCTACGCGGCCATCGAGGTGTGGGAGAAGAAGTCGGATCTGACCGTCACCCTGGACGCCGCCGACTGGTCCGCATTGGCGGTCGAGGGCTACGCCGGACGCGCGCTGGCCGAACTCGCGGCCGTCGGCGGGGGCTCGGATCCCGAAGCGGCCACGGCCCGGGACGCGCTGTCGCTGGCCTACCGGCTGTCCCGGAGCGCGCGATGAAACTGCATCGGTTGCTGCTGGAGAACGTGCGCGGGGTGACCCGCAGGGAGATCGTCTTCCCCCCGGTGGGCGTGATTGTGATCGACGGGCCGAACGAGGTCGGCAAGACCTCCATGCTCCAGGCGCTGGATCTGTTGCTGGAGGAGAAGGACACCTCGACCAAGGCTCGAATCCGGGACATCAAGCCGGTCGGTGCCGATGTGGGCAGCGTGATCGAGGCCGACCTGAGCGTCGGCCGGTTCCGGCTGGTGTTCCGCAAGCAGTTCAACCGGGGGACCGCGACCACGCTGACCGTGCTCGAGCCGACGGCCGAGCAGCTTACCGGTGCGGCCGCTCACGAACGGGTGCGCCAGATTCTCGAGGACGCGCTGGATCCGGCCCTGTTCAAGGCGGTCCGGCTGTTGCAGGCGGCACCGCTGGATCAGGCGTCGCTGGCCGGCTCGGCCGCTCTGGCGGCAGCCCTGGATCGGGCGGCGGGGGTGGCCGGCGATCCGGACACCGCCGACCCGCTGGCGTTGGCCGCGCAGGAGGAGTGCGAGACCTTTTTCACGTCGCAAGGCCGCCCGCGCGGCGATTACCGGAGGGCCATCGAGGCTGAGCAGGCAGCTGCGGACCGAGTCCGAGCGGCAGAAGGGTATCTGGCCTCGGTGGCCCGGGACGCCGACCGGCTCACCGACCTGGTGGCCGCGCGGTCTGTGGCCAATGGCCAGGCCGAGCAGGCCCGGTCCGAGCGCGACGACGCGCGCGCCGAGGCGGAGGCGGCCGGGCGATTGCGCGAGCAGTTGCGCGATGCGGAAGTCCAGACCCGATCGGCGGCGGCGGCGGTCGACCGGGCGATGAGGGAAAGCGACCAACGGTGTCGGCGGGCGGTGGAAGCGGTCCGCCGGGCCGGCCGGGTGGCCACGCTGACCACCGCCGCGTCAAAGGTGCAGGGTCGGGTTGGGGACCTGGCTGCGCTGGTGGACGCGCAGGAGGGGGAGTGGATCACCCTGGCGGACCGGGCCGAGGTGGCGGCGCGGGTGGCCGGCTTGGCCCGCGCCGACACGGATCATCTACGCCGACGTTCCGAGCTGGCCGAATGGCACGGCCGGGTGACGACGGTCGCCGACATCCGCCGGGGGATCGCCGCGGCCGAGGCGGCCATGGCCGGCGGAATCGACCGATCCCGCCTGCAGGGCATTGAAGCCGCCCAGGTGCGAGTGGAGTTGGCCGAAGCGGAGCTACGCGGCGGGGCGGCCGAGCTCGTTGTCGAGGTCGCAGCCGGCGCGCGGGTCACCCTGGGTGCGCAGGTCGTGGTGGGCGAGCTGGTCGTTCCGGTCACCGAGGACCTCACGCTCCAGGTGCCGGACACGCTGATCGCCCGCATTCGGCCCGGCCGGGGCGCGGCCGACCTGGCCGCAGCGGTGACCCGAGCGCGGGCCGACCGGGATGCGGCGCTGAACGCTGCCGGTGTGACCGACGTCGAGCAGGCCCGAGCCCGTCATGAGCACCATCGGAGCGCCGAGCAGACCGCCACGGCCCTGCGACGGGATCTGCAACACCTGAGTCAGGGTCGGTCCGACGCTGCGCTGGCCGCGGCCGAAGCCCTGCTCGCCGCCGAGGTGGCCGAATGCGACCGCCTCCGGTCCGACGAACGGCCGCTGCCGGACGACCTCGGCACGGCGCTGTCGGTACAGCGCGCCGCTGAGAAGGTCGCCGCCGACGCAGGTACCACCGCTGATGTCGCGTTGCGCGGGCTGACGAACGCTCGCCGGGAACTGCACGCCCTGGAGTTGGTCCGGGCCGGTACCGAAGCCGAGCTGGCGGCCGAGACCCGCGAGGCCGAGGCCGGCCTGGACGCCCTGGCGGCGGAGCGCACCGAACGTGCGGATGCCCAGCTCGACGCGGAC
The DNA here is from genome assembly GCA_965277905.1 of Nakamurella sp. Taxonomy (GTDB): domain Bacteria; phylum Actinomycetota; class Actinomycetes; order Mycobacteriales; family Nakamurellaceae; genus Nakamurella. The sequence continues at coordinate 465,969 of CBDIDW010000006.1, read as the reverse complement.
GTGACCGATGCGGAGCAGTCGGCGGCGCTCGCGGTGCTGGCCGAACGGGCCGTGCGAGCCCAACTGCCTCCGGGCGGAACGGATGCGGCCCACCGCCTACTGACGTTGGCCCAGGTGGGGCTGCGCCAGGTGGAGGAGCGAGTGGCCGGTCTACACACCGAGATCATCACGCTCTCGGCCCGCCTGGAGGTCCAGGCCGACCAGGGCCGGCAGGAGGTCCTTGATCAGGCGTTGACCGAGTTCACGGCCGCGAGCCGGGCGCACGAGGGCCTGCACCGGCGGGCTCAGGCGGCCCGGTTGTTGCACGAGGTGCTCTCGCGGTATCGGGACGAGGCCCGCGAGGCCTACGTCGCGCCCTTCCAGCAGCAACTGCGCCGACTCGGTCGGCTGGTCTACGGCCCCCGGTTCGACATCTTCGTCGCGCCTGACCTCCGGGTGGTCAGCCGGACCCTGGACGGGGTCACCGTGCCCTTCGATCAGCTGTCCTCAGGCGCCCAGGAGCAGCTGGCCGTGCTGGTCCGGCTGGCCTGCGCCGCGGTCATCGACCCCCGGGACAGCGTGCCGCTGTTCTTCGACGACGCGTTGGGCCACAGTGACCCCGACCGGCTCGCTGCCCTCGCCGCTGCCTTCACCGCGACCGCGGCATCGGCGCAGGTCATCGTGCTGACCAGTTCGCCGGACCGCTTCGCCCGGATCGAGGGCGCCCATCTGATTCGGATCACCCCCGACGACGTCAGCACCGTGCGCGCCGAGCCCGTCCCCCGGGGCCCGCGCCGGAGTCGGGCGATCCTGGGACCACCCGCTCCGGCGCTGTTCGAGACCGTGACCGCCGCTCGGAAGGCGGGCTGAGACTCAGACCGGAACGGGGACCGAATCCTCTACCGGTACCTCGGCGACGGATCGCTGGCGCAGCCCCACGAATGCGGCCACCCCACCTGCCACCACCAGGACAGCGGCGACCAGCAATCCCCACCGGTAGCCGCCCAGGAACGCGTCCACCGGCGTGGCCCCGACGGACAGCAGGTGCGATTGCCGGGAGGTCAGGATCGCCCCGATCACCGTGATGCCGAGCAGGCCGGCCACCTCACGGGAGGCGTTGAAGATCCCCGACGCCACCCCCGCAGACGAGCGCGGCATGGCCTCCAGCACGCTGGCGGTCAGCGGCACGGTGAGTCCGCCGCCCAGGCCGATCACCGCGAACGAGGGCATCAGCGAGCCGAATCCGGCGCCGGCGCCGAGCAGGGTGACCGAGGCGATTCCCAGGCCCATCGCCACCATGGCCACCGCCACCACCCGGTGCGCGCCCAACCGATGCGACACCCGCTCGGACACGATCGCGCCCACGGCCATGAGCAGCGCCATCGGGACGAACGCCGCGCCCGCCTTGGTGGGGGAGAAGCCGAGCACGTCCTGCAGGTACAAGGAGGTGAAGAAGTAGATCCCGAAGAGCCCGAAGCCCCACATGACCAGCGCGATCAACCCGCCCGAGAAGACCCGGTCGGCGAACAGCAAGAGCCGGATCATCGGGTTCGCGGCACGCCGCTCGATGGCCAGGAACAGGGCTCCGAAGACGAGGGTGGCGGCGAAGAAGCCCAGGATGGTCGGTGAGGTCCAGCCCCGGTCATGACCCTCGATGAGCGCGAAGGTGAGGGCGAACAAGGTCAGCGCGGAAGTGACGATCCCGGCCAGGTCCAGCCGGCGCTCGGCGCCCTCGGCCCGGGATTCGGCGATGCCCACGGCGGCCAGCACGAAGGTCACGGCCCCGACCGGCACGTTGATGTAGAAGATCCACTCCCAGCTCACGTGTTGGGACAGGAATCCGCCGATCAGCGGACCGACGGCCAGGGCGAGCGCACCCACCCCGCTGACCAGGCCGACCGCGGCCGCACGTTCCCGGGTCTTGGTGAAGGTGGCCGAGATGATGGCCAGGGTGGTGGGCGTGAGCAGCGCGGCTCCCAGGCCCTGCACCGCTCGGCTGGTGATGAGCTCGCCGACCGAACCGGACAACCCGGCGGCCAGCGAGGCGGCGGTGAAGATGACCAGACCCACCTGGAACAGCCGTCTCCGTCCGAAGACGTCGGCCAGTCGGCCGCCGGCCAGCAGCAGGCTGGCGAACACCAGGATGTACGCGCTGACCACCCACTCCAGACCCGAGGTGGTCAGGCGCAGGTCCCGCTGGATGTCGGGCAGGGCCACATTGACCACGTTGTTGTCGAGATAGGTCATGAAGGTGGCCAGGGCCACTGCGATCAGGGTGATGCGATTCCGGACCATTCCGAATCCTTCCTATACGCTGTACATGTACGCCGTATAGTCCCCTCTACGCCGTATAATTGTCAACTGTGATGGTGAAGACGCCGATTTCCCGAGAGGTCTTGGTCCAGCGGGCGCTGGAGCTGGCCGACGCGGAGGGGCTGGCCGCGGTGACCCTCCGCCGGCTCGCCCAGGAGCTCGACGTCACGCCGATGGCGCTCTACTGGCACGTGGCCAACAAGGACGAGTTGCTCGACGCGATGGGTGACGCGCTGTTCGAGAACATCGTCGTGCCGCACGACGGTCCCTGGTCGCAGCGTCTGGAAGTCCTGCTCCACGCATTGGTCGACGCCCTGCGCGCGCACCCCTCCTCGTCCACCCTGGCCTTCGGTCGGGTGATGGCCTCGGCCAAGGGCCTCGATCTGACCGAGGGGGCGTTGGCGGTGTTGCATGACGCCGGATTCGATTCCGAGCGCAGCTCGCAGATCGCCCGGCAGGCTCTGCAGACCGCGGTCATGCTGGTGCAGGCCGAACCGGGGGCCGAACAGCACGCCGGCTCGCCGGACCAGCGACAGCAGCACGTGGACGCCAAACGGGCTGCCCTGGAAGCACTTTCGGTCCAGCGCTACCCGTATTTGACCGCCGCCGGCACGTCGCTGCTGCTCTGCGACGACCTGTCCGACTATTACCGGGACGGGATCGGACTGTTCCTGGCCGGCGTCCGGGCGTGGACAACAACGCCGGTGGGCTGAGGCAGGATCGGGCCCATGCCCGCACCCGAACCCTGGGCCACCGCTCTTTCTGTGGCCGACCGAGAAGTTCTGGTCGTCGGGGGTGGCCCGGCGGCGCTGGGGCCGGTGGCGTCTCTGTGGCAGGCCGAAGCGCGGGTCACCGTGATCAGTCCAGCTGTCACCGACACCCTGCGCGACCTGGTCGAACGCGGGCTGATCCGGTGGCATGAACGGGACTTCTCGCCCGCCGATCTGGACCAGGTCGATTTGGTCGTGGCGGCCAGCGGAGATCAGGCGGTCGATGCCGCTATCGATGCCCAGGCGCAGGAGCGGCGGCTGTTTTGTGTGCACGCCCAGGTGCCGGTCCCGGTGGCCCCGGCGGCGGGTGCCGGTCGGGTCATCCTGGTCGGCGGCGGTCCGGGAGCACCTGGTCTGATCACCGTGCGGGGTCTCGCGGCAGTCCGCGAAGCGGACGTGCTGTTGGTCGACCGGCTCGCCCCGCAGGCCGTGCTCGCGCAGATCAAGCCGGGCGCCGAGATCATCGACGTGGCCAAGATCCCCCGCGGCGCCTTCACCCCGCAGGACCAGATCAACCGGCTGCTGATCGAGAGGGCGCAGGCTGGTCAGACCGTGGTCCGGCTCAAGGGCGGCGACATCTTCGTGTTCGGTCGCGGCGGTGAGGAGTGGGAAGCCTGCGCCGCCGCCGGCGTCGAGGTGGAACTGGTGCCCGGGGTGACGTCCGCTGTGGCCGGGCCCGGCCTGGCCGGCATCCCGGTCACCCATCGGTCGCTGTCGCAGGGCTTTACGGTCGTGTCCGGGCACGTGCCCCCCGGCGACCCCACCAGCACGCTGGACTGGGCCGCGCTGGCCCGTTCGGGCACCACCCTGGTCATCCTCATGGGCGTGCGCCAGCTGCCCGCGATCTGCGTCGCACTCCTGGCCGCCGGGATGGATCCGGACACCCCCGCCGCCACCGTGGCCGACGCGGGTCTGCCTGATCAACGCAGCGTGACCGGACCGGTGCGCAGTATCTCGGAGCTCACCGCCGCAGCCGGCATCGGCTCGCCGGCCATCATCGTGATCGGTGGCGTGGCCGGCTTCCGGATCTGATCCCTCACACCCGCTCGGCCGGGGCCAGCACGGCGTGCTCGATCACTGTGGCCGCCAACCCGGCCAGGTGCTGCAGTCGGGCCACCTCCGAGTTGCGCAGGGCCGGGCCGCCCGGCCGCCCGACCAGGACCGCCACGTCCGGTGACCCCAACGGGGCCACCGCCAGCTCCGTTCCCACCGTGCGCCAGTCCTGCGGCACCCAGGCCGCTTCCGGATCCAGACCGCGCGCCCGGGTCACCGGAGCCCAGCCGGGTTCCACCCCGGTCAGCGTGGGCACCCCGCCCCCGCCGGCCAACAGCTCGATCCCGCCCCCCGCGTCGACCCGGACGATCATCGCCCACCCGGCCCGTAGGACCTGGGGCAGCATGAGTGCGAGGGTGGCCATGGCCCGATCCGGGGCCTGGGCGATGGCTTCGACCAGCTCCCACTCCTTGTGCCGGACCGCGACTCCCGGATCGGGCCGGACGGATTCCACCCGGACGCCGGCCACCCGCTCGGCCGCGGTGATCAGCGCATCCGGCTGGTGCCCGAACGGCAGCCCGACCACGATGTCGTCGACCGCGTACCCCGACCCTCGCTCGACCACTTCCATGGCCAGGATGTCGGCGTCGACCCGCCCGAGCTCAGTGGCGACGGCGCCCAGCGAGCCGGGACGGTCGGGCAGTTCCACCCGCAGGACGTAGGACACGCAGATCATTGTCCTCACCCTGAGTTTCGGTGAGGTCACCAGAGCGCGACACCGGGATGGCCGGAACAACCGCCGGAATGTGATTGCGCCGGGGGGTCGACGCATTTACATTCGGAGGTACACGGGAGAGGAGGTGGTCCGAACTTTGAGTATCAAACGGACTCGTGAGGTGACTGGCCGCTAGGCCGTCGATCACCGCGCCGCGCCCGTCGCTCGCATCGACCGGCGGCCCGGCACTAACGGACAGTCATCCCGACCCCCGGGCTGCCGACAATTGTCCAGTCGGCTCGTCGTATCAGCGGCGGAACTGCCCGGGGGTTGTCCGTTCTCCGGAAGCGGTCAGTCCGTCTCGGGCAGGTTGCAGAACGGGCAGCTCGAATCGCAGGGCTCGCCCAGATCGACGAAGACGATCTCGGCGGCCGGGTCGGAGCTCGGGAACGGGCGGGGAGCAGTCATCACGTCGGTTGCCACATACCGCAGACGCACCAGCACGCGATCGGTGCCGCGATCGCACAAACTTCTCCGGATGGGTCACCTCCGGCCCACCCCTAGGATCGTTTCGTGTCCACACCCACCCCCGCCCACCCGGAGCTGACCCGGGACGAGGTCGCTCACCTGGCCCGATTGGCCCGACTCGAGCTGACCGAGGCCGAGCTCGACCGCTACGGCGCGCAGTTGTCGGTCATCCTCGAATCGGTGGCCAAGGTGACCGCGGTCGCGTCCGGCGACATCGTCCCGACCACCCACGCCGTTCCGCTGACCAACGTCTTCCGTGAAGACGTGATCACGCCCGGGCTGGCCCGGGATGTCGTGCTGGCCGGTGCGCCGGCCGCTGAGGACGGTCGCTTCCGGGTGCCGCAGATCCTGGGGGAAGAGCAGTGACGCCAGTGATTCGGATGACGGCGGCCGACCTGGGCGCGGGGATCGCCGGCGGGGAATTCTCCGCCGAAGAGGTGACCACGGCCCACCTGGAGCGCATTGCCCAGGTCGACGAGCGGGTTCATGCGTTCCTGCACGTCGGCCCTGAGCAGGCACTGGACGCGGCACGTGCGGTCGACGCCGCCCGGGCCGCCGGCGACCCGCCGGCCTCGCCGCTGGCCGGAGTGCCGCTGGCGCTCAAGGACATCGTGGTCGCCCAGGGCATGCCGGCCACCGCCGGCTCCAAGATCTTGGAAGGGTGGTGGCCGCCCTACGACGCCACGGTGACGCGCCGGCTGCGGGAAGCGGGCGTGGTCATCCTGGGCAAGACCAATCTGGACGAGTTCGCCATGGGCTCGTCCACCGAGAACTCGGCCTACGGACCCACCCACAACCCGTGGGACCTGACCAGGATTCCCGGCGGGTCGGGCGGCGGTTCGGCCGCAGCGCTGGCCGCCTTCGAGGCACCGCTGGCCATCGGCACCGACACCGGCGGGTCCATCCGGCAGCCCGCCGCGGTCACCGGGACGGTCGGCGCCAAACCCACCTATGGCGGGGTGTCCCGCTACGGCGTCATTGCGCTGGCCTCGTCCCTGGACCAGGTCGGGCCGTGCGCGCGCACCGTGCTGGACACCGCCCTGCTGCACGAGGTCATCGCCGGGCACGACCCGCTCGACTCCACCTCGATCCCGGCGCCGGTGCCGAACGTGGTCGAGGCGGTTCGGCGCGGGCAGTCCGACGGCGTGGCCGGGATGCGGATCGGCGTGGTTCGCGAGCTGGGCGGCGAGGGTTATCAGTCCGGCGTGCTGGCCTCGTTCCGGGCCGCGGTGGCCACCCTGGAGGCGGCCGGCGCCGAGATCGTCGAGGTGTCCTGCCCGCACTTCGAGTACGGCCTGGCTGCGTATTACCTGATCCTGCCGAGCGAGTGCTCCTCGAACCTGGCCCGCTTCGACGCCATGCGCTACGGGCTGCGGGTCTCGCGGCCGGACCTGGTGTCGGCCGGGGAAGTCATGTCGGCCACCCGGGGCGCGGGTTTCGGGCCCGAGGTGAAACGACGGATCATCCTGGGCACCTACGCGCTGTCCGCCGGCTACTACGAGGCGTTCTACGGCTCCGCCCAGAAAGTGCGCACCTTGATCAAAGCTGATTTCGAGCGAGCCTTCGAGTCCGTAGATGTGCTCATCTCGCCGGCCTCGCCGCTGACCGCCTTCGCGATCGGCGAGAAGGTCGACGACCCGATGGCCATGTATCTCAACGACCTGGCCACCATCCCAGGGTCGCTGGCCGGCATTCCAGCCATGTCGGTGCCCAGCGGTCTGGCGGTGGACACGGGTCTGCCGGTCGGTCTGCAGATCATGGGACCGGCCCTCGGAGAGGCCGCGATGTACCGGGTCGCGGCGGCCTTCGAGGCTGCCTACCTGGCCGAGCACGGATCCCTCGTCCCCGATCTCGCCCCCGAGCTGGTGGTCGCATGAGCGCGCCGCGCGCCTCCGGCGCAGTGACACTGATGCCCTACGACGAGGCCATTGCCGCCTACGACCCGGTTCTCGGACTCGAGGTGCACGTCGAGCTGGGCACCGCGACGAAGATGTTCTGCGGCTGCCCGACCACCTTCGGCGCGCCGCCGAACACCCAGGTGTGCCCGACCTGCCTGGCCCTGCCCGGGGCCATGCCGGCGGTCAACCGCGTCGCGGTCGAGTACGCGATCCGGATCGGACTGGCGCTGCACTGCACCATCGCCGACTGGTGCCGGTTCGCCCGGAAGAACTACTTCTATCCGGACATGCCCAAGAACTTCCAGACCTCCCAGTACGACGAGCCGATCGCTTTCAACGGCTATCTGGATGTGGATTTGGATGATGGCAGCGGCGAGTCCGTCCGCATTGAGATCGAACGTGCGCACATGGAGGAGGACACCGGCAAGTCCACCCATATCGGAGGTGCCACGGGCCGCATCAGTGGCGCGGAGTACTCGTTGCTGGACTACAACCGGGCCGGCGTGCCCTTGGTCGAGATCGTGACCAAGCCAATCACCGGGACCAAGGCGTCCGCGCCCGCGGTGGCCCGGGCCTACGTCGCCGCGCTGCGCGATTTGCTGTTGTCCCTGGGGGTGTCGGACGTGCGGATGGACCAGGGCTCGCTGCGGTGCGACGCCAACCTCTCGCTCACCCCGGCCGGCAACCCGGTGTTCGGCACCCGCACCGAGACCAAGAACGTGAACTCGCTTCGCTCGGTCGAGCGAGCGGTGCGCTACGAGATCACCCGGCAGGCGGCCGGGCTGTCCTCCGGGCTGACCGTGAAACAGGAGACCCGGCACTTCGACGAATCCACCGGCACCACCGCGGCCGGGCGGTCGAAGGAGACGGCCGAGGACTACCGGTACTTCCCCGAGCCCGACCTGGTGCCGCTGGCGCCGGACCGGGCCTGGGTCGAGTCGATCCGGGCGTCGCTACCGGAGCTGCCCTGGGTGCGCAGGGACCGGTTGCAGGCCGAGTGGGGTTTCCCGGACAAGGAGATGCGCGACCTGGTCGCGTCGGGGGCGGTCGAGCTGGTCGAACAGACGGTGGCTGCCGGCGCGTCGGCAGCCGACGCCCGGTCGTGGTGGTCGTCCTACCTGGGCCAACAGGCCAATGCCCGCGGTGTCGAGCTGACCGAATTGCCCATCACTCCGACGGAGCTGGCCCGGGTCATCACGCTGGTCGACGCGGGCACTCTGAACACCAAGCTCGCGCGCCAGGTGGTCGACGGGGTGCTGGCCGGCGAGGGTCAGCCCGACGACATCGTGACCGCCCGGGGGCTGGCCATCGTCTCCGACGACTCCGCGCTCCAGAGCGCGGTGGACGCCGCGCTGGTTGCTCAGCCGGACATCGCGGACAAGATCAGGGGCGGGAACCTCAAGGCCATCGGCGCCATCATGGGTTCGGTGATGAAGGCGACCAAGGGTCAGGCCGACGCGGGCCGAGTCCGCGAGCTGGTGCTGAAAACGCTGGGTCTACCGGGCTGACTTCCGCTGTCGGTGGTCGGGTGCATGCTTTTCGTCATGGAACCAAGCACCGTCGACCGGCCCGTTTTCCCCGCGGGGTACGGCCTGCCCACCACCACCGAAGGTGTGTTGACCTGGGCCGACGTTGAAGCCAGACTAACGGCCGCCCAGCACTACTGGCTGGCCACCACACGGCCCGACGGTCGTCCGCACGTCGTCCCGCGCTGGGGCGTGTGGGTGGACCAGCAGTTCTTTTACGACGGCTCGCCCGACACCCGGCACGCCCGGAATCTGGACCACAACCCGGCCTGCACCCTGAATCTGGAGAGTGGTGTCGAGGCGGTCATTCTCGAGGGCACCAGCACGACCACCCGGGCCGACCCGGACGCGCTCGGCGCCCGGTTGGCGCGGGCGTTCGGCAAGTATCACGCTGCCGGGTATGAACCCGGGCCCGACTCCTGGTCCGGTGAAGGCGGCGGCGGTCTGCGGGTGTTCCGACCCCGGACCGCGTTGGCCTGGTTCCATTTCCCGAGCGATGCCACCCGGTTCAGGTTCGGTGACCAGGTTTAGTCGATTCCGCCGCCACCACCGGCGGCCGAATTGTGCAGCACGATGACCCGGTCATCGGAGGCAATCGGCTTGCCCTGCCCGTCCTTGTTCGAGGTGGTCATCCAGAACAGGTTCTGCGGCCCGGCCTCGACCGTCAGCAGCCGCCCGTACTTCTTGTCCAGCAGCGTTTCCGGATTCCCACTGAAGGTGCCCTGGGCCGTCAGTTGGATGCCGGTCAGCCGCTGTAGGGACAATGAGGTATTGGCCAGTTCACCGCTGTCGAAGGCGCAGTCCGCGGCACCGCCGTCGCCCGATTTCCAGGTCCAGAGCGCATCCCCGGAGGCCGGGGTGGCGTAGCTCTTACCTGCCTTCACGCTCAGCAGCAAAGCGGCGCCGGAGCGTTGGTCGACCACGCCCAGGGTGCCGGTCGGTAACGCGCACATTCCCGTCGGCTGGGTCAGTCCGGAGGCGTAGACGGGCGATCCCGGGGTGAGGTTGCCACCCGCCGGGTGTCCTGATTCGTCCAGTCGCAGCACCTTGCCGGCCAGCGATGTGCTCTGCGCGGCCAAGGCCGGCTGACCCGCGTCGCCGGTGGCCACGTACAGGTAGTTGCCGACGAAGGTGATCGGGCCGCCGTTGTGCGTGCTGCCCTTGGGAATGCCGGAGAAGACCACCTTGGGCTTGTCGTTCGGCGCGATGCGCAGGATGCGGTTGTCGGTGGTAGAGGTGACGTAGGCGTAGATGAGGCCGTCCTCGGCGTAGGTCGGGCTGATGGCCAGACCCAGCAGACCGCCGTCCCCGGCCGACACCACGTTCGGGATCGTCGTGACCACGACCGGTTTCTGCTGGTAGACAGCCTTGAGGATGCGCCCGGTGGTGCGCTCGCCGACGAGCGCCGAGCTGCCGTCCGCCAGTGGCACCAGACCCCAGGGCGCGCTCAGGCAGGCGGCAATCACGGCCGGATCGGCCGGCGCGCACGGGTCGGCGGGCGCGCTCGACTGCGGCGTCGACGACGACGAGGGCGACCCCGACGGGCTGGAGACGCTGGGAGTCACCCCAGGCAGGGCCGGGGTCGGCACCACCGGCGTCACTTCGGCCGGGGTGAGCGAGGGCTGCGCCGTGTAAGTCGGCGTCTGCGCCGACACATTGGCGCAGCCGGCCAGCACGACCAGGGAAAACACCAGCCCCAGCGTCGCCGAACGGCGTCGGTGGCGGGCCCTGGTCACCGGCCCCACGATACGGGCGCCCTCTGGCGCCGGCGGGCGAATCCGGACGATCAGGAGCCGGGCCCGGTCTCCGCGGGGTCGGGCTCGGCGGCGGTGGGCTCGGCTTCCACGGGTTCGACTTCCGCGGAGTCGGCTTCCGCGGCGTCGGCCTCCGGCGCGGGTGGGTCCAGGTTGATCCAACCGCCGGAGACCCGAGCGACCAGCGGCATGTCCCGCGGACGGACCATCGGCAGCCGGAACCGACGCCCGTCGGTGGTGACCGCGACCGCCCACCGCGGCCCGCGGAACTCGAACCCGTCCAGGCTCTCCCAAGCAATGGTCCGCGCACCGGTCAGGCTCACCCGGCGGATCCGGACCCGGTTGACCTCGGTCCGGGTGATCAGCACGTAGACCAGCGCCGCCAGTGGGATGAGGTACAGCCACAACATCCACCAGCGGACCGTGGCCAGCGGGGTGGCGCAGAAAAACAGCAGGAACGGAAAGAGCACCGACACCCAGGGCAGCCGGAACACCGCCCGCTCGGGCGCCTCGGTGTTCGCAGATGCGGTCACACTCGACATCCTGCCAAGCATGTCGGGTTGACAGTTTCGTCACAGCGTGCGTAGGGTCGATCGCGTGTCGTTGATTCTCGTACTCCGTCAGCGCGTCTGACTGAGACCGCCAAAGGTCTTCGCTCACTTCAGACGCGCAAACCCCTTCGTTGCCAGCCAGGCGACAAGGGGTTTTTTGATGCCCCGGAACGGTCGGCACCGTGACAATCGGCCCCCCAACTGATCGCTCGTAGGAAGACTTCAGATGACACAGACCAGGCCGGCGCCGGCCAGTCCGATCCCGGGACCGGCGTCCACGACCCCCTCGACGGAACGGTCGGCGGAGCACCTGACCGGGGCCGCGTCCGTGGTCCGTTCACTGGAAGAGGCCGGCGCCGAGGTCGTCTTCGGGATCCCCGGTGGTGCGGTGCTGCCGGTGTACGACCCCCTGTTCGACTCGGTCAGGGTCCGGCACATCCTGGTTCGGCACGAGCAGGGCGCCGGCCACGCCGCCACCGGTTACGCCCAGGCCACCGGGCGGGTCGGGGTGTGCATGGCCACCTCCGGCCCGGGCGCGACCAACCTGGTCACGCCGATCGCCGATGCGCACATGGACTCGGTGCCGCTAGTCGCCATCACCGGGCAGGTGGGTCGTCCACTGATCGGCACCGACGCCTTTCAGGAGGCCGACATCTGCGGCATCACCATGCCGATCACCAAGCACAACTTCCTGGTCACCGATCCGCGGGAGATCCCCGCCACGATCGCGGCCGCCTTCCACCTGGCATCCACGGGCCGACCCGGCCCCGTGCTGGTGGACATCCCCAAGGACGTCCTGCAGGCTGCCACCACCTTTCGGTGGCCCACGGAGGTCCACCTGCCCGGATACCGACCTGCGACAAAACCGCATGCCGGACAGGTGGCCGCGGCGGCCCGGCTGATCGCCGGAGCGCGGCGGCCGGTGCTCTATGTCGGTGGCGGGGTGCTGAAGGCGCGTGCGACCCACGTGCTCCGACAGCTCGCCGAGATGACCGGGGTCCCGGTCGTCACCACGCTGATGGCGCGGGGCGCATTCCCCGATTCGCACCTGCAGCACCTGGGCATGCCGGGCATGCACGGGACCGTCGCCGCGGTGGCAGCGATGCAGCGCGCGGACGTGATCGTTGCCCTGGGGGCACGATTCGATGACCGGGTCACCGGTCAGTTGTCCAGCTTCGCCCCCGGGGCCACGATCATCCACGCCGACATCGACCCGGCCGAGATCTCCAAGAACCGAGTCGCGGACGTGCCCATCGTCGGCGACGTGCGTGAGGTCCTCACCGATCTGATCGCGGCGGTGGGGCAGGAGCAGGCAGCCGGCGCAGTGGCCGACCTCACCGCCTGGTGGGCCGAACTCGACGGTCTGCGGGACAACTTTCCGCTCGGTTACGACTGGCCCGCGGACGGCACCCTGTCCCCGCAGTACGTGATCCAGCGGCTGGGCCAGATCAGCGGTCCGGAGACGATCTTTGCGGCCGGCGTGGGCCAGCACCAGATGTGGGCGGCCCAGTTCATCTCCTACGAGAACCCTTACACCTGGCTCAACTCCGGGGGTCTGGGAACCATGGGTTATGCCGTGCCCGCAGCCATGGGGGCCAAGGTGGGCATGCCCGACACCACCGTGTGGGCCATCGACGGCGACGGCTGCTTCCAAATGACCAATCAGGAATTGGCCACCTGTGCCATCGAAGGCATCCCGATCAAGGTGGCGGTGATCAACAACGGCAACCTGGGCATGGTCCGGCAGTGGCAGACGCTGTTCTACGGCGAGCGCTACAGCCAGACCGAACTGGGCACCCACAAGCACCGCATCCCCGACTTCAAGCTGTTGGCCGAGGCGTACGGCTGCCTGGGCCTGCGGTGCGAGTCCAAGGAAGACGTGGACGGCACCATCGAGGCGGCCATGAACTGCAACGACCGCCCGGTCGTGGTCGACTTCACGGTCGGCAAGGATGCCCAGGTGTGGCCCATGGTCGCGGCCGGCACCGGCAATGACCAGATCATGGCCGCCCGCGGCATCCGCCCCCTGTTCTACGAGGAATGAGCCCACAATGAGCCGCCACACCCTGTCGGTGCTGGTCGAGAACAAACCGGGCGTGCTGGCGCGCATTTCCGCGCTGTTCTCCCGGCGCGGGTTCAACATCCACAGCCTGGCCGTCGGGCCGACCGAGAACCCCGAGGTCTCCCGGATGACCATCGTGGTCGCGGTGGACGAGCTGCCTCTGGAGCAGGTGACCAAGCAGCTGAACAAGCTGATCAACGTGCTCAAGATCGTCGAGCTCGCCCCCGGCGGCACCGTGCAGCGGGAGTTGCTGCTGATCAAGATCCGAGCCGATGCGTCCATCCGGGCCCAGGTGGTGACGATCGTGGAGATGTTCCGCGCGCACATCATCGACGTGAGCCCGGACGCACTGACCATCGAGGCCGCCGGCACCAGCGACAAGCTCGAGGCGCTGGTCAAGATGCTGGAGCCGTTCGGAGTGCGCGAGCTGGTGCAGTCGGGCATGGTCGCGCTGGGCCGGGGCCCGCGCTCGATCACCTCCGAGCGCGTCCGGGCCGACTGAGAAGCACACTGCACCCGGCAGACTGATAACCGAACGAGCCGCCACCGGGGCGGGTCGCAAGAAAGGAACACACGTCAAAGTGGCCGCTGAAATCTTCTACGACGACGACGCCGACCTGTCGATCATCCAGGGCCGCAAGGTCGCGGTGATCGGCTACGGCTCCCAGGGCCACGCCCATGCGTTGAGCCTGCGCGATTCGGGCGTCGACGTCCGGGTCGGCCTGAAGGAAGGCAGCACGTCCAAGGCCAAGGCGCAGGAGGAGGGGCTGCGGGTGGTCACCCCGGCCCAGGCGGCCCAGGAAGCCGATCTGATCATGGTGCTGGCTCCGGACCACGTGCAGCGTCACGTGTACGCGGAGTCGATCGAGCCCCACCTGACCGCCGGGAAAGCGCTGGCCTTCGGCCACGGTTTCAACATCCGGTTCGGCTACATCAACCCGCCGGCCGACGTGGACGTCATCATGATCGCCCCGAAGGGTCCGGGCCATCTGGTCCGTCGAGAATTCGTCGACGGCAAGGGCGTGCCGGACCTCATCGCGGTCCACCAGGACGCCTCCGGCCACGCGCAGGAGCTGGCGCTGTCCTACGCGAGCGCGATCGGCGGCGGCCGGGCCGGCGTCATCAAGACCACCTTCACCGAGGAGACCGAGACCGACCTGTTCGGCGAGCAGGCCGTGCTCTGCGGCGGCATGTCCCGGCTGGTCCAGCTCGGTTTCGAGACCCTGGTCAACGCCGGCTACCAGCCCGAGATCGCCTACTTCGAGTGTCTGCACGAGCTCAAGCTGATCGTCGACCTGATGTACGAGGGTGGCATCGCCAAGCAGCGCTGGTCGGTGTCGGACACCGCGGAATACGGCGATTACGTGTCGGGTCCCAGAGTCATCGATGACCACGTCGCGGCGAACATGCAGGGAGTCCTCAAGGACATCCAGGACGGTTCCTTCGCGGCCCGGTTCATCGCCGACCAGGATGCCGGTGCGCCCGAGTTCCGCAAGTTCCGGGCCGAGCAGGAGCAGCACCCGATCGAGGAGACTGGTCGCGAGCTGCGTGGCCTGATGAGCTGGGTGGCCAAGTCGGATGACTACCAGGGCACCGCTGCGCGCTGATCGCAAACAGTGAAAGACCCCCGCGCCGAATCCGGTCGCGGGGGTCTTTTTCGACTGTTTTCGAGCTAGAACGTCTTGCCGCCCTTGGCCCGGAACCAGGCCCGGGAGGCGGGGTTGAACAGGAACACCAGGATCAGGATCGGGGCCACGAAACCCAGGATGGAGGTGAACCCGACGCCGCCACCGGCGATGAGGGCCACGATCGTCAGGACGATGTAGATGCCCGCGCCGATGACCAGGATCTGCGAGTTCTTGCCGGTTAATGTGGTAACACCACCCCAGATGAGCAGGATGGCCACGATGATGAGGCCGATCTCGGTGACCTTGAAAAACCCGCTGTAGCCGCTGAGTGCGTTGCAGTTCTCCTGGGTGTCGCTGGACAACCCGGTGGTGGAGTTGCACAGGTCGTTGGCGGCCGAGACCAGGCCGCCGGCGGCCAGCAGAATGATCGAGCCGATGATCGCGAACCCGCCGAAGACGAAAGCCAGCACGGCGGCAGCCGTGACCATGCCCGGGCGAGCTTGCGCGGCCGGCGCACCGAAGCCCGGGTAGGCCCCGCCGCCGGCGGGGTAGCCGGCGGCGGGGTAGCCCGCGGGCGGATATCCGGGCTGCTGCTGGCCGTACGGCGGCTGCGGCGCCGACGCCGGACCGGGGTAACTCTGCGGGTAAGGTTGTCCCGGTTGGCCCGGCTGTCCGGAGTAACCCGATGGCTGCCCGGGGGCGGATCCGTAGGGCGGGGGTGTCGTCACTGCGTGCGACCTTTCTGATGGCATCGGTCCAGCGCGCGGTGCGCCGAACACCGGGGAGACGCGCTCACTCTAGGACGTGAAACAGGCGTTTCGATACGGAATGCCCGGACTCGTTCGAGGAACACGCCTCTACGGAGCAACGGCGCGCGGTGCTGATACGTCGCCCCGTTGGCGCCGGTGGGCCGTGCAGGTCCACTAACATTGTCAGCCGGCCGTTCGGCCGCCCTCTTCAAGCGTCAGGACAGGACTCGATCGTGCCTCGACCCGTGGTGCTCATCGCCGAAAAACTGGCTCCGTCGGCCGTGGAGCAGTTGGGCCCGGACGTCGAGATCCGCCATGTCGACGGCGCCGATCGGACCGCTCTGCTGCCCGCGCTGGCCGACGCCGACGCCGTGCTCATCCGGTCCGCCACGACGATCGACGCGGAGGCGTTGGCCGCCGCTCCGCAGTTGAAGGTGGTCGCCCGGGCCGGCATCGGGCTGGACAACGTGGACGTCCCGGCCGCGACGGCCCGTGGCGTGCTGGTGGTCAACGCGCCGCAGTCGAACATCATCACCGCGGCCGAGCACGCCCTGGCCCTGCTGTTGGCGGTGGCCCGGCAGATCCCGGCCGCACACGCTTCGATGGTGGACGGGCAGTGGAAGCGCAGCTCGTTCTCCGGGGTGGAGATCGCCGAGAAGACGGTGGGCGTGGTCGGGCTGGGCCGGATCGGCCAGCTCTTCGCCGCCCGGATCGCCGCCTTCGGCACCAACGTCATTGCCTACGACCCGTATCTGCAGCCGGCCCGGGCGGCCGCGCTGGGCGTGCAGCTGGTCGACCTGCCCACGCTGCTGCGCGAGGCGGACATCATCTCGATCCATCTGCCCAAGACCAAGGAGACGCTGGGTCTGATCGGCGCGGCGGAACTGGCCACGGTCAAGCCCAACCTCATCGTGATCAATGCTGCTCGCGGAGGTCTGATCGACGAGCAGGCCCTGGCCGATGCACTGCGCGAGGGCCGGGTCGCCGGCGCCGGGATCGATGTCTACGTCAAGGAGCCGATCGAGTCGACGAATCCGCTGCTGTCAGCGCCGAACGTGGTGCTCACCCCGCATCTGGGCGCCTCCACCGCGGAGGCCCAGGACAAGGCCGGCACCGCCGTCGCCCGCTCGGTCCGACTCGCCCTGCGCGGCGACTTCGTGCCCGACGCGGTCAATGTGGCCGCCGCCGGACCGGTGTCGGACGAGGTGCAGCCGTGGATCCCGCTGGCTTCGCGGCTCGGCAACATCCTGACCGCCGTGGGTGGGGCCGTGCCGGCCCAGGTGACCGTCCAGGTGCGGGGCGACCTGGCATCTGCGGACACCTCGATTCTGCAGCTGGCCGCGGTCCGGGGGATCTTCGGACCGGTCATCACCGACACTGTGACCTTCGTCAACGCCCCGGCCCTGGCGGCCGAGCACGGCCTGTCCCTGACCGGCACTTCGACCCCGGAAACCGGTGACTACCGTTCGGTGCTGACCCTGCGCGCGGCCATGGCCGACGGCAGCGTGCGCTCGGTGTCGGGCACGCTGTCCGGCGAGGACCAGGTGGCCAAGCTGGTCGAGATCAACAATCGGCACTTCGACCTGCGGGCCGAGGGCAGCCTGATCCTCATCGCCTACGCCGACCGCCCGGGCGTGATGGGCCGGGTCGGTATCGGACTCGGCGACGCCGGGGTGAACATCCTGGCCGCGCAGATCTCGCAGGAGCTGTCCGGTCACGCCGCGATCATGGTGCTGCGCGTCGACGGTCTGCCCGATCAGGATCTGCTGGACCGGATCGGCACCGAGATCCAGGCCAGTGCCATTCGGGGGATTCCCGCCGAATAGCCTCGCGGTGGGCGTTCGAGACGGATCACAGAAGAGAAGCAGGTAGCGATGAAACTGGCGGTCATTCCCGGGGACGGCATCGGTCCGGAGGTCGTGGCCGAAGGGCTCAAGGTCCTCTCCGGCGTGGTGCCGACCGTCCAGACCACCACCTACGACCTGGGCGCCGCCCGCTGGCATCGCACCGGCGAGTTGTTGCCGGAGTCGGTGTTACGCGAGATCCGCCAGCAGGACGCCATCCTGCTCGGCGCGGTCGGTGACCCCACCGTGCCTTCCGGGATCCTGGAGCGTGGCCTGCTGCTTCGACTGCGCTTCGAGCTGGACCACCACGTCAACCTGCGCCCGGCCCGGCTCTACCCCGGGGTGGCCGGCCCGCTGGCCGGGGACAAGGCCGTCGACCTGCTGGTCCTGCGGGAGGGCACCGAGGGCCCCTACGCCGGCAACGGTGGACTGCTGCGCAAGGACACCCCCCACGAGATCGCCACCGAGGTCTCGATCAACACCTATTTCGGCGTGGAGCGGGTGGTTCGGGACGCCTTCGCCCGGGCCATGCGCCGGCCCCGCCGGCACCTCACCCTGGTGCACAAGACCAATGTGCTCGTGCACGCCGGCCAGTTGTGGAGCCGAGTGGTCGAGGAGGTGTCCATGGAGTTCCCGGACGTCACCGTGGCCTACACGCACATGGACGCCGCGATGATCTACCTGGTCACCGACCCGGGCCGGTTCGACGTGGTCGTCACCGACAACCTCTTCGGCGACATCTTCACCGACCTGGCCGCAGCGGTGTCGGGCGGGATCGGGCTGGCCGCCTCCGGCAATCTGGACGTCTCCCGGGCCAACCCGAGCATGTTCGAGCCGGTGCACGGCTCGGCCCCGGACATCGCCGGCACCGGCACCGCCGACCCGACTGCCACCGTGCTGTCGATCGGCCTGTTGCTGGACCACCTGGGCTTGCCCGACGCGGCCCGCCGGGTGGAGGCCGCGGTGGCCTTCGACCTCGCCACTCGACAGACCGGCAGCACCGGCCGGACCACGGCGATCGGCGACCGGCTGGCCGCTCTGGCAGCAAGCTGACAGTCATGACACTTTTTGTTCCGGCGCCCACGACGGTCTCCGGCCCGAAAGTGTCGTCCCCGTTGGGCGACGCCTTCCACGTCTTCGACACGACCTTGCGCGACGGTGCCCAGCGCGAGGGCATCAGCTACTCGGTGACCGACAAGCTGGCGGTGGCCGGACTACTCGATCAGCTCGGTGTCGGCTTCATCGAAGGCGGCTGGCCGGGGGCGATGCCCAAGGACACCGAATTCTTCGCCCGGGTCGCCGACGGCGAGCTGACCCTGACCACCGCGTCCCTGGTCGCCTTCGGCGCCACCCGCAAGGCCGGCCTGGACGTTCGGGAGGACCCGCAGGTCCGGGCCCTGCTCGACTCGCGCGCACCGGTCGTCACTCTGGTGGCCAAGTCCGACCCGAGGCACGTCCACCGCGCGCTGCGGACCACGCTGGAGGAGAACCTGGCCATGGTCTCCGACACCGTCGGCTACCTGAAAGACCACGGGCGTCGCGTTTTCATCGACTGTGAGCATTTTTTCGACGGGTACGCCTTCGACCGCGATTACGGGCCCCGGGTGGCCGAGGCCGCCAGCCGGGCCGGTGCCGACGTGGTCGTGCTGTGCGACACCAACGGCGGCATGCTGCCGGTCGGGGTGCACCAGGTGGTGACCGAGATGAAGCAGCGCACGGGAGTCCGGCTGGGCATTCACTGCCAGGATGACACCGGGTGCGCGGTGGCCAACACGCTGGCCGCGGTCCAGGCCGGCGCCACCCACGTGCAGTGCACGGCGAACGGTTACGGCGAGCGCGCCGGCAACGCCGACCTCTTCGCGGTGCTGGGCAATCTGGTCTCCAAGCTCGGGCTGCCGGTGCTGCCCGAGGGTCGGCTGGTCGAGCTGGTCCGGGTCTCGCACGCGCTGGCCGAGCTGGCCAACATCACGCCGAACTCCCACCAGGCCTACGTCGGTGCCTCGGCGTTCTCGCACAAGGCGGGGCTGCACGCCTCGGCCATCAAGGTCGATCCCGAGCTCTACAACCACCTCGACCCCGAGGAGGTGGGCAACGACATGCACATCCTGATCACCGAGATGGCCGGCCGCGCCTCGGTCGAGCTCAAGGCGGCCGAACTCGGGGTGCCGCTGCACGACCACCCGGGCGTCGTGTCCAAGGTGGTCGAGACGGTCAAGCAGCGGGAGGCGACCGGGTGGTCCTATGAGGCCGCCGACGCCTCCTTCGAGTTGCTGCTGCGGGACGAGCTGGCCCAATCGGTCGGCGCCGCCCGCATTGCCCCGTTCACCCTGGAGTCCTACCGGGTGATCGTGGAGAACGTCCACGGCGCCGTGCAGTGCGAGGCCACCGTGAAGGTGCACGTGGGCGGCCGCCGGGTGATCAAGACAGCCGAGGGCAACGGACCGGTCAACGCCCTGGACACAGCACTCCGGTCGGCCTTGATCGACTACCTGCCGGAGCTCGCCGGGGTCGAACTCGTCGACTACAAGGTCCGCATCCTGGCTGGTCAGGCCGGTACCGAATCCACCACTCGGGTGCTGGTCTCCTCGGTGGCCGCCACCGGTGTGGAGCCGGCCCCGGAGTGGACCACGGTGGGGGTACACGCCAACGTGGTCGAGGCCTCGTGGCAGGCTCTGGTCGACTCGCTGGTCTACGCGGTCGACCATGGACAAGACGAGCAAGGACGGGAGAGGGCATGAGGCTGGCCCGGATCGCTCACCCGACCGACGGGGTCGCGTTCGTCTCGGTGACGTCCGAGGACGGTGTCGACACTGCCGCCGAGATCGCGGATCACCCCTTTGGCGAGCCCACTTTCACCGGCCGGAGTTGGCCGCTGGCCGATCTGCGGCTGCTGGCCCCGATCCTGCCGTCCAAGGTGGTGGCGGTGGGCAAGAACTACGCGGACCACGCCGCCGAGATGGACAGCGAGGTGCCGAAGAGCCCGCTGATCTTTCTCAAGCCCTCCACCTCGGTGATCGGACCGGGGGCGCCCATCCTGCTGCCGCCGCAATCGGAGAACGTGCACTTCGAGGGCGAGCTGGCGGTGGTCATCGGCCGGCCCTGCCGCGATGTCAAGGCGGCCAACGCGTCTTCGGTGATCCTGGGCTACACCTGCGCCAACGACGTGACCGCCCGGGATCTCCAGCGCTCCGACGGACAGTGGACCCGGGCCAAGGGCTTCGACTCGTTCTGCCCGCTCGGCCCCTGGATCGAGACCGAGCTGGATCCGGGCGACGTCGCCCTGACCACCGAGGTCGACGGCGAGGTCAAGCAGGACGGCCACACCGCGGACCTGGTGTTCCTGGTCAGCGAGCTGGTCGAGTTCATCACCGCGGTGATGACCCTGCTGCCCGGCGACGTCATCCTGACCGGCACTCCCGCCGGGGTCGGACCGATCACCTCGGGCCAGACCGTGTCGGTGACCATCGAGGGGATCGGCACGTTGAGCAACCCGGTGGCCACGCGCTGACCGCCATGACTGCCACCACTCCCGCCCGCCCGGTACGCACCCGCTTCTGTCCCTCGCCGACGGGCACCCCGCACGTCGGACTGGCCCGAACGGCCTTGTTCAACTGGGCCTTCGCCCGGCACTACGAGGGCACGTTCGTGTTCCGGATCGAGGACACCGACGCCGCCCGCGACTCCGAGGAGTCCTACGCCGCGCTCCTCGATGCCCTGCAGTGGCTCGGGATCGATTGGGACGAAGGTCCGGTCATCGGCGGGCCGCACGGCCCCTACCGGCAGAGCCAGCGCGGGCCGATCTACACCGACGTGATCGCCCGGCTGCGTGCGGCCGGGTACCTGTACGAGTCGTACTCCACGGCCGAGGACGTGGTGGAGCGGCATCGGCGGGCCGGCCGCGACCCGAAATTGGGGTACGACAACCACGACCGCGAGCCCGATCCGGCGTTGATCGAGGCGGCTCAGGCGGCGGGCCGGCCACCGGTGCTGCGGTTGTTGATGCCGGCGGGGGATATCTCGTTCACCGACCTGGTCCGCGGGCCGATCACTTTCCCGGCCGGCAGCGTGCCCGACCCGGTGCTGGTCCGCGGGACCGGTGAGCCGCTGTACACGTTGGTCAACCCGGTCGACGACGCACTCATGGGCATCACCCACGTGCTGCGCGGCGAGGACATCCTGTCCTCCACCCCCCGCCAGATCGCGTTGTACGACGCGCTGGCGCAGATCGGGGTGGCCCAGTACACGCCCGAATTCGGGCATCTGCCCTTCGTCACCGGCGAGGGCAACCGCAAACTGTCCAAGCGCGATCCACAGTCGGATCTGTTCCAGTACCGCCGGGACGGCTTCATCGCCGAGGGCCTGATCAACTACCTGGCTCTGCTGGGCTGGTCGCTGCCGGTGATTCCGGAGCGCGATGTGTTCTCGCCGGCCGAGTTGGTGGCCGCGTTCGACGGCCGCCGCATCTCCGGCAACCCGGCCCGGTTCGACCGCAAGAAGGCCGAGGCCATCAACTCCTCCCAACTGCGGCTGCTCGACCCGGGTGACTTCGCCGACCGGCTGATCGCTTTCATCACCGGTATTCGGCCCGATGCGGACCCGGAAGTGGTGCGCCGAGCGGCGCCGCTGGTCCAAGAGCGCTGCACGCTGTTGTCGGACGCGGCCGCCATGCTCGATTTCCTGCTCGTGGCCGAGGCCGATTTCGTTGTCGAGCCGACCGCGGTGGCCAAGTCGCTGACTGCGGCACAGGAGCCTGTGCTGGCGGCCGCAATCGCCGCATTGCAACCGGCGGTCTCGTGGACGGCGCCGGAGCTGGAGGCGGCGCTGCGCGTCGCACTGATCGATGAGATGGGCCTCAAGCCTCGGGTCGCATTCGCAGCCGTCCGGGTGGCCACCACCGGCCGTACGGTCTCGCCGCCGCTGTACGAGTCGCTGGAGCTGCTGGGCCGGTCGACCAGCCTCCGACGACTCGAGCTGGGACTGGATCTGACTCGTCGGGGCTGACCTATCCGAGTGATAGGTTTCCTCGATCCGTGGACGGGGTCGAATCCCAGCCGAAGGATCATCGTTTTTCCGGGGGGACGTGCACTTTCGCCGCACCGCCGGCTTCGGTACGAGGAGAGCGCAATGACGTCTTTTCCGCCTGCTGCGGGTTGGTATCCGAACCCGCAGGGTGCCGGCCAGCGCTACTGGGACGGTGCCGCGTGGACTTCGCACCTGCAGGATGCCTCTGACCAGCTGCCTGCGGTCGCATCCGCGCCCATGACGGCGGCTGGAGGTTGGTTCCCCGACCCCTCCGGCGCGCCTCTGCAGCGATGGCATGACGGATCCCAATGGACCCCCCACACTGCGGCCCATCCCGGCTGGCCGGCCACGCCGCAGTACGTGGCCACGACAGTCGTGGTCGGCGCGCGCAAGTCGGCCGGTGTCGCGTTTCTGCTCACCTTCTTCTTCGGCCCCGTGGGCCTGTTCTACTCCAGCGTGATCGGCGGTGTGATCATGCTCGTCGTCGAGTTCCTGCTGTTCCTCTTCGGGTTCCTGACGTTCGGATTCGCCTGGGCGCTGTTCGGGTTGTGCTGGTTGGTGTGCATCATCTGGGGTGTGGTCGCGGCGGGCGCTTCGACAACGACTCAGGTCACCACGATGCGCTGATCGGCCTTGCGATTTGATGGTCAAGCTGACTGCCGGTACGATAGGGCGCTGGTGCGGACGTGGTAGGTCACGAAAGCTCTTGGGGTATGGTGTAATTGGCAACACTAGGGATTCTGATTCCCTCATTCTAGGTTCGAGTCCTAGTACCCCAGCAGGCTTATCGGTCCGGTTTCGGGCTGGGATCGAGTAGTCTGGAATGACTTTCTAGGGCCCCGTCGTCTAGCGGCCTAGGACGCCGCCCTCTCACGGCGGTAGCGAGGGTTCGAATCCCTTCGGGGCTACAAGTGGTTGCGGCGCATGCTGGGGGCCATGCGCATCATCCGGATCATGGCCGACCTGCCGGTCGCCGACATCGAGGCGGCCAAGAGCTTCTACACCGACTACCTGGGGCTGGGTACTGAGGAATTCAGCCTGGGTTGGGTGGCCCGGTTCACCGCGCCGGGCGGCCAGGCTCGAGTGCAGCTGGTGACCAGGGACGCCACCGCCGCCGAGAACCCGGCCGTCTCGATTCACACCCCGGACATCGACGAGGCCTACGCCGACGCGCAGCGCCGCGGGTACGAGATCGTGCACCCGTTGACCCAGGAGGAGTGGGGTGTGCGCCGGTTCTTCGTCCGGGCTCCGGACGGCACCGTCATCAACGTCGTGCACCACCGGGACTGACCGGGTATCACTGACGCATGCCCCAAGAAGACGTCAACCTGCCCAGCACGCTGGAGAAGTCGGCGAAGAAGGTCCAGGACACCTATGCCGACACCCTGGACAGCGCCGAGGAGCAGTACGACGGCGACGAGGCGCGTGCCCATCGGACGGCGTGGGCATCGGTCAAGCATGTGGCGGAGAAGGTGGGCGACCACTGGGAACTGAAGGACACCTACGGTCCGTCCGACACCCGGTCGCAGGGCAGCCCCGCGGAGAAGCGAGCGGGTAAGGGCGACACCGCGGGCGGTGTCGACGTCATCGGCAACTCGCGCGACCAGCTGGTCGAGCGCGCCAAGAAGGCCGGTGTCACCGGCTACTCGCGCATGAACAAGCAGCGGCTCGGCGAAGCCTTGGCGCGCAAACAGGGCTGATCCGGGTCAGATGGCGTTGCCCCTTGACGTCGATGCGGGACAGCCGGGCCAGCAGACACGAGTCGATCTCGATGCAGCTGAGGGTCAGTCGGGCGGCGACCAGCCGGCGAAGAGCGTCCACGGAGAGGGGAAGCTCGAAGCTGGGGGTCCCGTTCGCGACCTTGTCCGGGCCTGCGAGAACTGATAGTCATACCCGTTGTCAACCCCCATGGGTCGGAGAACGTCGAGGCCTCGCCCTGCCTTGATAGACCGGCAGTTTCGTATTCGGCCGGGCCCTGGATCATCCGTTTCCTTTCAGCAGCTGTGCCCCGCGTGATCGAACAGGTCGTAGCTCGGGGCAGTTGTCACCTCACCGGGTTGACGTCGAGGGACACCGACTCTGTCAGCAATGCGGGGGTGGTGGGGGTGGCGTTCTGGATGACCCAGACGGTGTAGTCCGGGTAATTGTCCGCACCGGTAGCGATTGGTACGGTGGGGGGAGTCCACACAGAAGACAAGTTTCCACTCGGGTCAGTGTTGACGACGGTGGATTGGATTGTGTAGCCCTGCGCCGTTGCTGTTCCGAGGTAGAGCGTCACCGGCCCGGAGGGTGTGAAGCCGGAAGAATTGAAAATGATTCCAGGGCTCCAACTTCCCGCGGTAAAACTTGCATCGGGGACAGCCAGAGGCAAGTTGGCCGCGGCCGCGCCGACGGAGACGGGTGTCCGTGATCCGGAGATGACTGTGATGACCGTGGGGTCTTTGACGAGCGCATCGGGTACAGCGGATCTTGGGCTACTGCACGCGGCGGTGGAAGCCAGCACTGTAACGACGATAGCTGTTCCAAGTCCGGCTTTCACACCAATGCCGTTGTGTGTTCGCGCGTTCTTCCTTGATGCCATGGTGGCATTCTCCTTATTGGTTATTCAACGGTTGTGTCATCCAAACGTGGCGGCGATACCCCTCGATCCTTCTCGGGCAATGAGGCCCGACCACTCAGTGCGCGCGTCGTCGGTCACCTGCCGGACGGGCCCCCAATCCGGTGCCTTGGCGACGACGACCAAT
The DNA here is from genome assembly GCA_965277905.1 of Nakamurella sp. Taxonomy (GTDB): domain Bacteria; phylum Actinomycetota; class Actinomycetes; order Mycobacteriales; family Nakamurellaceae; genus Nakamurella. The sequence goes on along the minus strand of CBDIDW010000006.1, from coordinate 440,893 downwards.
GACGACAGCAATCACTCCCGCGGCGAGAACAGCGAGGAGTCCAACTGCAGCGCCGACAGAGGTGCCCCTACCACCTGGGTTCGCATCACCGGGTGCAACCAAGGCATTGGCCATGGCGCGATGGTCGGTGGTGGGGCGGCTGGACGTCGTCGAATTCGGTGCCGACACCTTCCCCCGAACAACCGGAGTCGGCTGCGCGGCCGCTGGGGCGGCGCTTTCCGTCCAACTCATGGCAACGCTGCCCGCGCTGTTCGATGCGTCGGGTGCGATCGACGGGCTGACCATCATCCCGGCATACGACCCGCCGCCGCCGCCACCACCCCCGGCGAAAGTCCCGCCACCGCCACCTTTTCCGCCACCGTAGCCGCCCCCGCCCCCGCCGCCGCCGGCATCGCTCGCCGAGCTACCGTTGGCACCCTTGTCGCCAGCGACAATCGTTCCGACGCCACTCTTGGTGAAATCGGCCGAAGCCTGGCCACCACTTCCCTTGTGCGTGCATTGGCCGTTCGCGCCGTTGGTCGCCGATCCGGCACCCGGGTCCGCGTCACCACCTTCGCCGCCTTTTCCACCGACGCAGGAACCCGAGCTGCCCGCCGCACCGCCGCCACCTCCGCCGGCGACCACGACGGGGATGGCCTGGTTGTTGTTCAGGGTCGTGGCGCCGCCTCCGCCGCCGCCGTTGAACTTGCCTCCGTCTCCGCCCGGGTAGCCGCCCCACCCGCCGGAGCGCGACGAACCTGGACCGCCGACATCGATGGACCAGACGTCCCCCGGGGTCACCGCCAGCGGCCCGGTGATCTTGGCTCCCGCTCCTCCACTGCCGCCGTTGTCGTCTGCATGGCCGCCACCGCCGCCCACGACCGTGACGTTCATCGAGTAGACGTCATCAGGGATCGTGAAGGTTTGTGTTCCACCGGTGAAACCGAACGTCCGCTGCTGCTCGGGAGGCGGGCCGGCGGAGGCGGGCGTCACGCCCATGAGAACACCCGCTAGTGCCATTCCTGCGACCGCCGGCAGTACACGCGGCCACCGCTTTTCCGAGACTGTTTGAGCCATGTCAGTTTTCACCAATTCTTCTCGATAATGTTTGAGACTCCGAGATTGGCAGTTCGGCTCCGCCTTTGCGCCCATGTCGTCACGCCACGTGAACGTGGTGCGTGCACCCCTCTCCGGGCCCGGCCGCCCCGGCGATTCGAAGCCGACCGATTTCCAGGAGTTCTATGTCCGACGGTGGCGGCCGGCGACCCGGCCGCTTGGGTCTGCACATCGCCGGCGGCGGGGGTTCCTCCCGGGCCCGGCCGCCAAACGGTCGCCGGATCCGTTCGACGGCAACGTCTCGTTCACAAGCTCACGGTCCACATGTGTGCTACCACCACTAACAAGGTGTTCGCTACACCGGCGAGAAGGTGGTACGCGCACCATGGATCAGAACCTCGGGGGGATTGAAAATTGACGAGACCGATAGTCGAGAACCAACAAGGGAGAACCAAAATGCTCAACTCTGTGCCGGCCCCCAGAATTGTGGTGGGTCTGGATGGATCGGATAACAGTGTGGGGGCGCTCCGGTGGGCCCTGCGGCGCGGCGCCGAGATGGGCGCGACGGTCGAAGTGGTGCATTGCTGGCTGCCGGAAACGTTCCCCGAACTCTTCGGTGGTCGTCGCGAATTGTCCATGGGCTCGGAATGCATGCTGCACAATGAGGTTTCGGCCGCTCTCGCCGATATGCCGGATGCGCCGCGGGTGGTCCAGGTCAGCGTGCATGCGCGGCCGAGCGTGGAGCTGGTCCGGCGGAGCGCGGGCGCCGAGATGCTGGTGTTGGGCGAACACAGCTACACCCAGCTGCGTGATCGCGTGGTCGGCCGGGTGCTGGACAGATGCCTGAGCCGCGCCCAGTGCCCCGTCATCGTCGTCGATCGAGCCCGAGCCATGACGTTGCCGTCCGAGTCGGGATGCGGCGTCGCGGTCTGAGACCGCCATCAACGACGGATGGAATCTGGTGAGCAGAGCGTGCCTGCCGGTGACGACCTGATCGACGGTGAGTCGACCATCGTGGCGACGCCGTCATCAGGCTGAGCTGGGCCAGTCAGGTCACCAGGATGGAGCCCATCGGCCACCAAACTTGGGCGACGACTGCCGGGCATGACAGCAGTCCACGGGTTGCCCGAGATGCCGCCCAATGACTGCCGATCGAGCCGCTTCTCGAGAGATGAACCAGGCAGGTGCTGGGGCCGACGTGGTGGTGCAACTACCGAAAGGAACGGTCGGCCCGGGGGAGCGGTAAGGAGCAAGTGACGACCTGAGGAGGAGCGTTGTTCGTAGCGGGAGGCAATGAGTTGGCAGAACAGGTTTGGAGGAGCCATGGTCGAAGGGCAAGTAGCCGGTTTCGTCCGTGGTGATCAGGCGGTAGCGGCGCACCTTTTCCGCAGCAGGTCCGAGAGGCCGGCTTGGGCGGCCTTGACCCTCATCCATTGGCCAAATGAGTTTTGCCGGTGCCCGGTCGGCCGAGCAGGGTCACGTTTACCGATTTCGCGATGAACGTACCGATGGCCAGGTGCCCCGGTCATCGGGGTCGGGCGTTAGTGTGTCGACGTGGATAAGTATGTGATTGCCGGGGGGCGCGAGGGCTATGACCGGCTCAAGGTCCTTTCCCGGGTGTGGGAGGAAGCCACGGAGACGATGCTCCGCCAGGCGGGCGTCGGGGCGGGTGTGCATTGCCTGGACGTGGGTTGCGGTTCCGGTGATGTGACTTTCGTGTTGGCGCAGATGGTGGGACCGACGGGATCGGTGGTGGGTATCGACACCGACCGGGCTGAGCTCGACCTGGTTGGTCGGGAGTGCGCGGCTCGGGGGATTTCGAACGTTGATTTGGCGGTGGCTGACGCCTCGACGTTGGATGCCGACGCCGAGTTCGACGTGGTTTATTCTCGGTTCCTTTTGGAGCACTTGCCCGAACCGGTGGAAGCTTTACGGCGCATGTGGCGGGCGGTGCGGCCCGGCGGGGTCCTGGTGTCGCAGGACGCGGATTTCGAAGGGGCTTTCGCCGAGCCACCGCACCCTGGGTTCGATTTCTGGCGGTATGCCTATCAGGAGACGCTTCGCCGCAATGGAGGCGATCCGTTGTGTGGTCGACGGTTGCACGCGTTGTTCACTGCCGCCGATATCCCTGACCCGCACCTTTCGGTGGTGCAGCGGGTCGACTTCAAGGGTGACGGAAAGGTCGTGTTCTGGCTGACTGTGCAGCGGACCGGTCCGTCCATCGTGAGTAGCGGTGTGGCCACCCCAGCCGAGCTCGAGGCCGGTTTGGCTTCCTTGGCGGAGTTGGTCGAGGACGTCACGACGGCGGTCGGTTCGCCGCGCCTTTTCGGGTGCTGGGCTCGCAAGCCCTGAATTTTCAACGGGTTTCGTTCCGCGAACTCTCGACCGGATTGTCTTCGCTGTCGGACGCGATCAGACCGTTGGTACGTTCGGTCGGGTGGTCGGCCGCCGCGGGTCGGGACGACCGGTGGGCCCGCCACAGGATCCAGACAATGCCTGCGAGGGCCAGAACACCCAGGGCCAGTAACGCCTGATCAAGGACGGACATGGATCCAGCTGGGGAACCACGACCGGCTGAGTCGTCGGCGGCCGGCCGTAACGGGTCGACCAGCTGCTGGCGCAGCATCGAGGGTCGCGTCTGGGCGGCTGCGGCGACCGGGGTCACGGTCGCCGACGGCGCCGAGGTGGCACCCGCGGCTCCGGCCGGATTTGTCACGGTCACGGTGAACGTGTACGCGTCCCGTTGGTCAGTCCGGTCAGCTGCACCGGGCTGCCGGATGCGCTCTGGGCCAGTTGGCCGCCGTTGGCGGGTGTGGTCTGATCCTGTGCCGTCACCGAATAGGTGCTCCCTGGTGGAGCACCGGATGCCTGGAAGCTGACCGTCGCGGATCCGTTGGCCGCGACTGCACTGACGTCGGAGGCAACACCGGGAATCGGGGGCAGACCGACGTCATAGCTCACGGTGGTCGTCAAGGAAATCAACGGGCCGCTGTCAGCCGGCGCCTCCCATACCCCGGTGTACGCATCGGCAATGAAGAGGTTGCCCTGGCCGTCCACCCCGACCTTGACCGCTCGGTTCAGGCTCGGACCGGAGACGCTGCTGGGTGATCCGGACGCAGGCACCTCGACCACGCGGCTGTGACCTGTGTCCGCCACGTAAATGGTCCCAGCCAGGTTCACCGCCACCCCCCGACGGAGCCTGCAGCGAATCCAGCTGAAGAGTTGTTTGGGTCGCCGTTGGCGATGGCCACTACTCAATTGTTCCCGGTGTCGGCGATGAGCAGTCGGCCCTGCGAGTCGACCGCAACGCCCTGGGGTTTCGAGAGCCCCTGGCCCATTGGGGTCTCGGCTCCGGCCTGGGCATCGATGCGCAGCACGCGGTTCGCGCCGGTGTCGGCGACTCCGGCGGGGTTCGGCGTGCCCGGTCCGACGGCACGTATTCGCTGCCCGTCCAGTGACTTGCGGCCCTGGTCCGCAAGGCCGTGGGGCCGGGGTAGGTCACGGCACTTGTTGGGTTCGACCGCCTCATCGCCCTCGACCGCGGGTATGCGGCCGTCCCGTACGACCCAATGAGGTGTCTTAGCCGCCCAGTAAGGCGGCGTCGGCTCGGCGGCGGGTCGGGGTTGAACCGGCGACGTTGGCTAGAACCCACCCCGTCGCCAGATGATCAGTCTTCATCCGTCGGCGATACGCCGACGGGGCGTTCGCGGCCTGAGCGGTCTCCAACTCGTGCAATCGATAGCCTTTCTGGTCTTGCAATCGATGCCTTTTGGGAGAGAATCGTGGGGTGGCGACGAAGCGGCGTACTCGACAACGTGTTGGCACTACCGAAAAGAGTCGCGGTAGTTGCGTCCAGGGACGTGGTGTCCGACGTTGTTGCTGTTGAGCGTGGCGTAGGCGTTTGAGACGGCCACCGCGTGATCCTTCGTGAGAACCCGCCAAGGAACTCAACCGAAGGAGCACGACGATGGCCGTTGGGCCAAGTATCGACCTGTCCGGGTGGCTGCAGGAGCAGCTGGGCCAGGCGAGCCCTGATCTGTTGCGGGGCATGGTGAAATCGTTCGCCGAGGCGCTCATGGGGGCCGAGGCCGACGCGGTCTGCGGCGCCCCGTACGGGGAGCGCAGCGACGAGCGGGTCAACAAACGCAACGGTTACCGGGCCCGGGAGTGGGACACCAGGGCCGGGACGGTGGAGTTGGCGATTCCGAAGTTGCGGGAGGGCAGCTATTACCCGGACTGGCTGTTGGATCGGCGGCGGCGGGCGGAGCAGGCCCTGGTCACCGTGGTCGCGACCAGCTACCTGCTCGGGGTCTCGACCCGGCGGATGGACAAGCTGGTCCACACGCTGGGGATCACCAGCCTGTCAAAGTCGCAGGTCAGTGAGATGGCCCGGTCGTTGGACAAGACCGTGGAGGCGTTTAGGACCCGGCCGTTGGACGCCGGCCCCTACACGTTTGTGGCGGCGGATGCGCTGGTCTTGAAGGTGCGGGAGGGCGGCCGCACCGTCAACGTTCATGCGCTGTTGGCGACCGGGGTGAACGCCGACGGCTACCGGGAGATCCTCGGCCTACAGGTCACCAGCGCTGAGGACGGGGCCGGCTGGTTGGCGTTCTTCCGGGACCTGACGGCGCGCGGCCTGACCGGGGTGAAACTGGTGACCTCCGATGCCCACCGCGGCCTGGTCGACGCGGTCGGCGCGACCCTGCCCGGCGCGGCCTGGCAGCGGTGCCGCACCCATTACGCCGCGAACCTGATGTCGGCGACGCCGAAGGCGTCGTGGGGGTGGGTGAAAGCGTTGCTGCACAGCGTCTACGACCAACCCGACGCCGACGCCGTGCACGCCCAGTTCGACCGCATCGTCGACGCTCTGACCGAGAAACTCCCCGCCGTCGCCGCCCATTTGGACGCCGCCCGCCCAGACATCTTGGCCTTCACCGCGTTCCCGAAAGCGATCTGGCGGCAGATCTGGTCGAACAATCCCCAGGAACGCCTCAACCGGGAAATCCGCCGCCGCACCGATGTTGTCGGGATCTTTCCCGACCGGGCCGCGCTGATCCGCCTCGTCGGCGCTGTCCTGGCCGAACAGCACGACGAATGGACCGAAATGCGCCGCTACATCGGCCTGGACGTCCTGGCCAAATCCCGCCTCACCGTCATCGACGGCGACCCCGCCACCCAGGAGGTGATCCCCACCACGATCAGCGCATAAAATCCGACCACAAAGGATCATGCGGGAACCACCTCAGACACCACCCGCAAGGACGTGACCGTCGCGGTACGACATCCGGCCCGCCCGACAGGGAAGGTCAGGATCTCCTCGATGCCGACGGAGCCCCGTATGCGGTTCGAGCCCCCCGCGGACGGGTTGGCACCTTCTGGTCGATGGGCAAGCTCTCTGAGATCGCTCGCGTCTATGGAGGCGGTTACGACGACACGTGCACACATTGACGACCCGCGGTGAGGGTTGGTCGACCTCGATCGCTCCTCGGGATGCCCTGCCGTCTCGGTTGGGATGAGCCCGACGTCGTCACAGTCTGAACGGAACGATTGGGCTCGGTAAGTGAGCGTCGTCGCGGTAAGGCGCCAGCTTTTCCTAAGCCCGCGTTCTGGTCGGCGCAGGTCTGAGAGCTTCTAACAACTGGCCACAGTTTGGATCGACCTACGGTCCGCCTCGTGGAACGGGCAAATTTGAGCCCAGCCGTTCACGTTCAGTAGGCCGCGATCGCGGCGACTCCTGTCGACCCGGGCGCACATAGGTCCACCTCGTTGCCTTCATGGGAGATAGTTCCTTCCCGGTCGACCGGCTCCTGCGAACGCTCGGCCGGGTCACTTCCACGCTGGCGATGTCTGAGACGGCACATCGTGATCCGTTGGTGGTCGTGCGGTGTCCGGGTGCTCGCGGTCCTGGCCCCTCGTCGGGGGCCAGTGCCCACAGACCCGGCCTTCGGTGCCGCAATTCTTGGGTGTTTGTTCGATCGGTGTGCCCTGGCTGTGTCTGCTGTGCGTGGATAGGCCGAGCGGCTCATGTCCTTCAGCGCGGGTCTATTGACGATTTCATCCCGCGAGCCCTACAGTCCGAGTGCATGCAATCCATTGCCATCCAGGCCGCTGGATCGCTGCGGTCGGCCGTAGCTGGGTGATCAGCCCGCGTCGCCCCGCGTGTCAGAGGTCCAGGACTGCCCACTCACCGCTGAGGAGCGCATCCGTGTCTGTCCACAATCCGAACCAGCCGACCAGGCCCACCGCCGGACTTCGCCTCCCGCGGTCACAGCGCCGTCCGATTGGCGCAGTCGCTGTGGTCTCGGCCATGGCCCTGATCGTCAGCGCCTGCGGCAGCAGTTCCTCGACCGGGTCCGGATCCACCGGCTCATCCAGTTCGTCGAGTTCCTCCAGCTCCTCCAGCACATCGAGTGCCACGGGATCGTCGAGTTCCTCCAGTGGGGTCAGCAGCGACACAGGTTCGCCTGCCTCGTCGTCGACCTCCGGCGGCCCCAGCACCAACTCGGCAGCGGGAACGACCATTGGGTATTCCGCGCCCTTCCTCTCGGCCCAGTTCGAGGTCGTCCTGCAGGACCAGTTCGTCAGCGCGGCCAAGGCTGCGGGCCTGAACGTCCTGGCCCCAACCAACGCCAACTCGGATTCGGGCAAGCAGCTCTCGGACATCCACGACCTCATCGCGGCGGGCGCCAAAGCGCTCATCGTGGTCGCCAACGACAGCAAGGCGATCCTTCCCGGGTTGGAATACGCGGCCTCGCAGAAGGTCCCGGTCGTCTCGATCGACATCGGGCCGGACGGAGGCAAGGTGGCGGCCATCGTGCGCGCCAACAACATCAACATGGGTGAAATTGCCTGCGAGGACATGGCCAAGGCCATCGGCGACAGCGGGAAGGTGCTCTCGCTCGAGGGCGACCTGAGCTCGATCAACGGCAATGAGCGGAGCCAGGGTTTCCGTGACTGCGTCAAGAACAAGCACCCGAATATCACGCTGATCGAGCAGCCCACAGGGTGGGATCCCACTAAGCAGGCGGACGAGCTGCAAACGGTACTGACCGCCAACTCCGATCTCAAGGGTGTCTTTCAGCAGTCCGACTACGCACTCTCGCCCACGCTGAACGTTCTGAAGCAGGCCAACCGCGCGGCCAAGGTCGGGGAGTCGGGCCACGTCTACGACATCAGCATCGACGGAAGCCCGCAGGGCCTCGCGTTGGTCAAGAGTGGGGACCTGGACGCGGAGATCTCGCAGCCGCTCGACGGTTACGTCAAATACGGGGTGCAATACCTCCAGGACGCGATCGCCGGCAAGCAGCTGCAACCCGGCCCGACGGACCATGGCACGACTGTGGTGCTGTTCAACGGCAACCCGATGGACCTGCTGCCGGCCACACTCGTGACGAAGGCGAACGTCGATGACGCGTCGCTGTGGGGCAACAAGGTCAAGGGCTGAGCGGACGTCATGCACGCAAGGGAAGCCGCGATGGCTCGGAAGCAGATGCGTTGACGAACCCGGAAAACCTGGCCGGATCTGGGCCGGTGGGCGGGGTCGTGCCGGATGCGGGCGGCCCCCCCGCCCGGGTCTCGGTGCGCGGAGTGTCGAAGAACTTCGGCGCCACCGCCGCGCTGAAGTCGGTGTCCCTGGACATCGCGGACGGCTCCGCCCATGCCCTGGTCGGCCGCAACGGAGCGGGTAAGTCGACGCTGGTCAGCGTTTTGACCGGGTTGGTGCGCCCGGATGCCGGGCAGATCCTGTACGGCGGCCGGCCCGCACCGGACCCGGTGGCTCGGCAGGAGTGGCGCACCCTGGTCGCTTGCGTCTACCAGAAGTCGACGATCCTGCCGGACCTGACCGTGGCCGAGAACCTCTTCCTGGGTGCGCAGCCGGTCGGGCCGAGCGGGATGGTGCGCTGGCGCGAGATGTACGCCACGGCCGCCCGAGTGCTGGAGGAATGGCAGATCGATGTGGACCCGCGGAGTCCGGCGCATCGGCTGTCGGTCGGCCAGCGACAGCTGGTCGAGGTGGCCAGGGCGCTACGCGTCGGTACGCGGCTCATCGTCCTGGACGAGCCGACCGCCCAGCTCGAAGCCCGCGAAATCAGCCGACTGTACGAGAACGTCCAGCAGCTGGCAGCGGCCGGAGTCACCTTCCTCTACATCTCCCACCACCTTCAGGAGATCTACGACATCTGCGACCGGCTGACGGTGCTGCGCGACGGCTGCGTCGTCGCGGACGCCCAGGTCGCCGACATGGATTCCGAAGCCCTGGTCACGGCGATGGTCGGCCAGGTCGCGGGCCACGGCCCGAGTCGCACGTCCGCGGCGGCAGGACCGCTGCGGGCTGTTTCGAATTCCGGTAGCCAGGCCGGTTCCGAGATCAGGGTTCTGGACGTCGACGACCTCGAGCTGCCTGGCGCCTTCAGCGATGTCAGCTTCTCGGTGTGCGCCGGCGAGCGCGTCGGGATCGGCGGCCTGGCGGGGTCGGGCAAGGCTCAACTCGGGGAGACGCTGGCCGGCCTGCGGATCCCGTCGCGAGGCACCGTGACCGTGGCCGGGCGCACGCAGCCGCGTGGCCGGCCGGACCGCGCGGTCGCCGACGGGCTGGGTTTCGTACCGCAGGACCGGCACCGGGCCGGATTTTCGCCCAACTTGTCGGTGGAGGAGAACATCACCACCTCGATCACGGGCCGGCTCGGGCGTTGGGGTTGGATCTCACCGTCCCGCCGGCGGCAGGCCGCGGAGCGTCAGGCGGCTGCGCTGCAGATCGTGGTTCGTGACGTTCGGCAGCTCACGTCCGATCTGTCCGGCGGCAACCAACAAAAGACCGTAATGGGCCGGGCGCTGGCGTCCGACCCTGCGCTGCTGGTCCTCATCAGTCCTACGGCCGGGGTCGATATCGCCTCGAAGCGAGCGCTTTTCGACACCATTCACCGTTCGGAGGCCGGCGTGGTCCTGATCTCGGACGAACTCGACGAACTAGCCCTGTGCGAACGGGTGCTGGTGCTGTTCGCCGGCCGGATCGTGGCCGAGTTCGGAGCCGAACGAACCGACCGTGACCTGGTCGCAGCCATGGAGGGCGCATGAGCACGAACTCGACCGTGACCGATCCGGCCGGAGCGCAGCACGGTCCGCAGGACCGTTCCGAAGGCGCCTCGCGCGGCGGGCGGTGGGAGCGCGGCCGGGTCCGTCTGGATCAGCTGGCCCTGGTGCCGGTGATCGTGCTCGCCCTGATCGTGGGCGCGCTGGTGCAGCCCGCCTTCTTGACTCAGGCCAACCTGATCAACGTGCTCCGGCAGTCCTCGGAGTTGTCCGTGCTGGTCATGGCGGAATCGATCATCCTGATCGCCAACAAGTTCGACCTGTCCCTGGAGTCGATCGTCGGCCTGGCCCCGATGTTCGCGGTCTGGCTGATCATGCCCACCGACCTGAACGGCTCGGGGCTGGGCCTGAACGTGTGGTTGGCCATCGTGGTGCTGCTGGCATCCGGAGCGCTGCTCGGGGCGATCAACTCCTTCTTCGTGGTGAAGCTGCGCATCAACGCGTTCATGGCCACGCTGGCCATGCTGATCCTGCTCCGCGGGATCACTACCGGTATCACCAATGGCAAGACGCTCTATGACCTGCCCGCGCCGCTGCTCTACATCGGAACCGAGTCCTGGCTGGGGATCCCGGTGTCGGTCTGGTGCGCCGGGCTTCTGTTCGTCGTGGGTGGGCTCTTCCTGCGGTACCACCGGCTCGGCCGTGGTCTGTACGCGGTGGGCGGCAATGCCAATTCCGCCCGCAGCGCCGGAATTCGGGTCGATCGACTGCTGGTCGGCGTCTACGTCGTCGGGGGCCTCCTGGCGGCGTTCTCCGGCCTGATGCTCACCGGGCGACTCGCGTCGGTGACCGCCACTCAGGGCCAGAACCTCATCTTCACGGTGTTCGCCGCTGCGGTGATCGGCCGGATCAGCCTGAACGGCGGTCGGGGCACCCTGTTCGGCGCCCTCACCGGGGTGCTGCTGCTCGGGATCATCTCCAACATCCTGACGCTGTCACACATCCAACCGTTCTGGGTCAGCGCCGCTTTCGGGGCGATCATCTTGCTGGCCCTTGTCATCGCCCGGTTCACGACCGGCGAGATGGAAGCCACGTGACCCGCACGAAGGAGGCCTCACGTCATGACTGCCACCACTAGAGACCCCGCCCGGATCCGCCGCTATCACCAGATCGGCGCCGACGAGCGGCGGGAGATCGGCGCCCGGATCCGGGACCGGAACACCGGCGTGCTGCTGCGCGGCGCCACCATCCTGTCCATGGACGAGCACGTGGGCGACCTACCCGTCGGCGACCTGCTCATCCGGGACGGGCGCGTCGCCGCGATCGGACCGGACCTGTCAGCACAGGCCGATGCGGGCACCGCCGTCGTCGAGATGGGCGGGATGATCCTGGTACCCGGCCTGGTCGACGGCCACCGGCATTCCTGGCAGAACGCGTTCCGCAAGTTGATCGTGGACGCCGACCTGCCCGAATACATCGCCACCACGCACGGTGGGATGGCCCTGCACTACCGCCCCGAGGACATGTACATCGGGACACTGGCCACCATGCTCGGCGCCCTGGACGGCGGCGTGACCACCGTCCTGGATCTCAGTCACAACTCCCGGTCCCGTGCGCACTCGGACGGCGTGCTCCGCGCGTGCGCCGATGCGGGCATCCGCGCCGTGCACGCCAGCGCACCGCCGAATGCGGGCCCGTGGGAGGAGCAGTTCCCGCAGGATCTGCTGCGGCTCCGCGCCGAGCACGCGGAACCCAGCCACGGCACCATCACCGTCCGGATGGCGATCGACATGCGCCGGATCAAGCCGGTCCCCGAGCTGGTCGGCTTCGCCCGCCACTACGGCTTCGCCATCACGTTCGACGGCGTGATGGGACCGGGCTCGTCGGACGAGGTGATCGAGTGGGGACGCACCGGCCTGCTCGGCCCCGACGTCACGATCGTGCATTGCACCGACATGGCCGAAGAGGCGTGGCGGCTGATGGCCGCATCGGGGACGGGCGTGACCCTGGCCCCGACCTCGGATATGCAGATCGGGCTGGCCGACGCGCTGCCGCCGATCCAGAAGTGTCTGGATCACGGCATCGACCCGAGCCTGTCGGTCGATGTGGAGATCTCCCTGGCCAGCGATCTGCAGACGCAAATGCGTGCGGTGCTCACTACCCAGCGCATGTCGGCCACCTACCGCGCGTACCACGAGCACGGGCCCGCACCCGTGCTGATCGGCAACCGGGACGTGCTTCGTTACGCGACGGTGTGCGGCGCGGCGAACGTCGGACTGGGCGAGGTGTGCGGCCGGTTGGCGCCCGGATTGGCGGCGGACGTGGTGGCCATCCGGGCCGAGGACGTCAACAACATGCCGCTGAACAACGCCGTCGGCACTGTTGTCCAGGGTGCCGACGGCCGCAACATCGACACCGTTTTCGTCGGCGGCCGTTTGCGCAAATGGGCCGGTGAACTCGTCGACGTCGACCTCGACCGCGTTCGTGACCTGCTCCACGAGTCCCGGGACCGACTGGCCGCGGCCAGCGGTTGGAACATCGACGTGACCAGAGGTGGCGGCAACGTAGAAAATCCGTTCGCCGAACTCGTCGGTTACCTGGATGACCGGCAACACTTGTGAACAGATTGCGCCGCAACGGTTGTGCCAGACCTGGCGACCACCCCCTCCGAGCAGAAGAGGTCACCGGATGACCCAGCCCAGTAGGCCGCACTTTCCCCGGGCCGTCCGGTGACCGGGCCGAGCACCGGGGTGGGCTGGATCGGTGCGGGCCGGATGGGGGTGGCCATGGCCACCCGCCTGCTGGATGCCGGACACGACGTCCGGGTCTGGAACCGGACGCCCGGCCGCTGCGGTGAGTTGACCGACCGAGGGGCCCAAGAGGTCGGATCGGTGGCCGACCTGTCCGACCGCGAGGTCGTGTTCTCGATGGTCACCGACGACGCCGCGCTGGACGACGTGGCCGAGCGTCTGCTCGGATCACCGCAGGCACCGCGCATCTGGGTGGACTGCTCGACGGTCTCGACGCGGGCGTCGGCCCGAGCCCGAGCCCGGGCCGACGAGCGCTCCGTCGCTTACGTCTGCGCGCCGGTCAGTGGCAATCCCGGGGTGGTCCGCGCCGGCAACCTGATCTTCGCGGTGTCCGGACCCGCGGACGCCCAGCAGCGGCTCGGTCCGCTCTTCGAGGCCATGGGCCGGGGCGCCCACGATGTGGGCGAGGCGGACGAGGCCAGGGTGGTCAAGCTGTGCACCAACCTGCTGATCGCTGTGCTGGCCGAGACCCTCTCGGAGGCGGTCGTTCTGGGGGAGAGCGCCGGGGTCAGCCGCACCCGGCTGTTGGAATTCGTCAACGACAGTGCCGTCGGCTCGCCCTTCACCCGGTACAAGAGCCAACCCCTGATCGAGCTGGACTTCACCCCGACCTTCACGCCCGAGGGTCAGCGCAAAGACCTCTTACTCGCCCTGGCCCTCGGCCGCGAGGCCGGCGTCAGCCTGCCGGTCGCCGCGGCCACCGAGGTCGCCTTCACCCGGCTCATCGGCTCCGGCCTCGGTGACGGCAAGGACTTCATCGCGCTGGTCCTGCAGCTGGCCAGGGACGCCGGGCGCACCCTGCAACCCGAGGGGACCTCATGACCGAACGGCCCGAGACCATGTTGGCCGCCGTCTATCACGGTCAGCGCGACGTCCGGTTCGAGACCGTCCCGGTGCCGACCGCTGCGCCTGGCGAACTCCTGTTGCGGGTGGCTGCGGTCGGCGTCTGCGGCACCGATGCGGCCGAATGGTCGGGCGGTGCGACCCAGTTCCCGGTCGACTACGAGCACCCGGTCACCCATCATCTCGGCCCGTTGGTCATCGGTCACGAGTTCTCCGGTCGGGTCGTCGACGTCGGGGACGGGGTCGACCCGTCCTGGGTCGGCAAGCTGGTCGCGTCCTGCGGAGCGGTGCCGTGCGGGCATTGCCCGCCCTGCCGGGCCGGCCGGACCAACCAGTGCCGGAACTACTCCGGTGTGGGCCTGCACCGCAGCGGGGCGTTGGCCGCCTACGTGTCCACTCCGGTCGGGAGTTGCCTGGACGCCTCCGAGTACGGCCTGAATCCCGACGAGGCGGCGCTCGGCCAGTCCATGTCGATCGCCGTCCACGTGGCCCGTCGGTCCCGCCTGGAGTCGGGGGACACCGCCGTGCTCATCGGGGTCGGCGGCATCGGCGCCTTCCTCGTGCACGTGCTGGTGCAGTGGGGCGTGCGGGTGGTGGCCGTCGACCTGCAACCGCAGCGCCTCCAGATCGCCCGCGAGCTGGGGGCGCACGCGGTGGTGCAGGGCGGCACGGACGACGACGTCGCTGCGATCCGCGGGCACAGCGGCCTGTACCCCGAGGCCGTACTGGAGGTCAGCGGCTCGATTCCGGGGCTGCGGACCGCGCAAGCTCTGACGCCGAAGGGTGGCCGGCTCGTCCTCGTCGGCGTGCAGAAAAAGCCGGTCGAGATGGTGCTGCACCAGATCACCCTGCAGGAGCAGGAGATCATCGGCAGCAACGCCATGGTCCGGGAGATCGACTTCCCGGAGGCGCTGCGGTTGGTCGCGGTGCGGGCCGGCAACTGGTCGGTGCTCGCACCTCGCGTGCTGCCGCTCCGTGACCTGGTCGACGGGGCCCTGGCGCCGATGGCTCAAGGACAGCCGCCGGCGATCAAGACGTTGATCGACCCGACAGCGACCGGAGCCCGGGACCTCTTCTCCGGGGTGCCGTTCCGTACCGGGGAACAGCCGCCGGTCGCCGCCGGGGCCGGTCCCGCCAGCGACCCCCTTCTGTGATCAGGACGTGTCTTGACCCCGCGCCCGGAGCTCGTTTACGGTGATGACAATCGATTGCCACATGGAGGTGGAATGGGTCTCGAGCAGGTCGCCGAGCGTCGGGGCTCCGACCTGCCTACCGCTGACCGGGATGTGACGGCGGCGCCGCCCGCGCTCGAACTCCGCGCGGTGCGACGAGAGTACGGAGCCACCGTTGCGGTCCACGACCTCAGCATGGCACTGCCCGCAGGTCGGGTACATGCGTTGGTGGGTGAGAACGGCGCCGGCAAGAGCACAGCGGCGCTGATGGCGGCCGGCGTGGTGGCCCCGAGCTCCGGGACCGTGGTGTTGGACGGCCAGGAGCGGACCTTCAAGTCCGCCCGCGACGCCGAGTCGGCCGGTGTGGTGCTGATCCCCCAGGAGCTCCAGCTCTACGAATCGCTCACGGTCGCGGAGAACATGTTCGTCGGGCGTCGCCGCCCGCGCACCGGCCTGGGCCTGGTGCGGCCCAAGGCCATGTCAGCCAGGGCCCGCGAGGCGCTGCAACGCCTTGGATGTGCCGTCGACCCGGCCGAGCGGGTGGAGAACCTGACACCGGCCAGCCGACAGATGGTGGCCATCGCCCGGGCGCTGATGATCGACGTACGCGTGCTCATCATGGACGAGCCCACCGCGGCGCTGGACGAGTGGGAGGCGCAGCGACTGCTCGAGGTGGTGCACCGGCTGCGGACCGAGAACGTGGCCATTCTGTACGTCTCGCACCGCATGCACGAAGTGGCCCAGGTGGCCGACACCGTCACGGTGCTGCGGGACGGCCGGGCCGTGGCGTCCGAGCTGCCGCCCGATGTCGAACCGGGCGAGCTGGTGCGGCTCATGGTCGGGCGGCAGGTCACCCTGTTACGCAGGGAGAAGTCCCGAGCCACCGAATCCGTGGTGATCAGTGCCGAGCATTTGAGCCGGACGGGCGAGTTCGCCGACGTGAGCCTGCAGATCCACGCCGGTGAGGTGGTCGGTCTCGCCGGGATCGTCGGTTCCGGCCGGAGCGAGTTCGCCCAGGCGATGTTCGGGCACACCCGCCCGTCCTCCGGTCGCGTGGTCGTGGGCGGTCGGGAGCTCCGGCCCCGCTCGGTGGCGCAGATGATCGGCGCAGGACTGGGTTACGTGCCCGAGGAGCGGCAGACCCAGGGCCTGTTCGGCCCCTTGTCGGTGTCCTACAACGTGTCCCTGTCCACGGTGACTCGGGCCCGCCACCGTGGCCTGCTCTCCGGCGCCCGTGAACGCGACCAGGTCCGGACCGTCCTGGACCCGCTCAAACTGCGCGGGCGGATCGAGGACCCGGTGGACGGTCTGTCCGGCGGCAATCAGCAGAAGGTGCTGTTGGCTCGGTGGTTGGCCGTCGATCCGCGCGTTCTCGTCCTGGACGAGCCCACCCGGGGCATTGACATCGGCACCCGCGCCGAGATCTACCGCCTGATCGACGGTCTGACCGAGCGTGGCGTCGCGGTGCTGTTGATCTCCTCCGACCTGCAGGAGCTGCTGTTGCTGTCCGACCGAATCCTGGTCATGCGTCGAGGCCGGCTGGTGGCCGAGTTCGGTGCCGACGACATGAGCGAACTCAGTGTGGGCGGGGCCGCGCTTGGCCTGGAAGCGGTCATCGAACACGACCAGGATCCGCTGTGAGCGCGGCCGCCGTCGACACCCGCGCGGTGCCGGCGCCGGGTGGCGCCCGGTTGTCCCGGTGGATCGGTTCTCCGGACGTCCTGGGCCTGGGCACCCTGCTGCTGACCATCATCGTGTTCTCGTTGTTGGCTGACGGATTCTTCTCCACCACGAACGCCCGCAGCATCGTCATCTCCATGGCCGTGTACGCCTGCATGGCCCTGGGCCAGAATTTTGTCATCCTCGCCGGTGAGATCGACGTGTCCGTTGGCTCCATCCTTGCGCTTGCCGGTTTCGCGGCCGGCGGTCTGGCCACCCGGACAGGCAACCTCTGGATCGTTCTCGGGGTTGCCCTGGGTGTCGGACTGCTGGCCGGCGTACTCAACGGACTGATGGTGGCCTTCACTCCGGTCCCGTCGATCGTGGTCACCCTGGGATCGCTGTACATCTATCAGGGCGTCGCATTGCTGATTTCGCACAGTCGCAACATCAGCTCCATTCCGGATTCCACAGCGGTGCTGGGCAGCGGTGATTCCCTCGGAATCCCACACGCTGCATGGGTCGTGGTGGTCGCCTTCTTCGTGCTGACCGTTCTTCGGCGGAACACCTCGTGGGGCCGGGATCTGCTGGCCACCGGCGGCAACCGGCAGGCGGCCAAAACCATGGGTGTCCCGGTCCGCGGGCAGCTGCTGCTGGTCTTCGCCCTGGCCGGTCTGATGGCCGGCTTGGCGTCGGTGGTCTACCTCGGACAGCTCGGCGGCATGCAGACCTCGGTCACCCAGACCAACACGGTGCTGCAGGTCATCGCCGCCTGTGCCATCGGGGGCACGGCCATCAGCGGTGGGCGCGGCACCGACCTGGCCCCGCTGACCGGCGCGCTGCTGATCGGGGTCATCACCTCCGGGTTGGTTATCCTGGGGGTGCCCAGCAACTGGCTGTCCTGCGCCTATGGGCTGTGCATCCTGCTGGCGGTGGCCCGGGACCGGTTCGGCTTCGGGCGCCGGAAGCCTCAGATCGGTGGAACCGGATGACCGTCTCCCCGCCGCGGTCCGGTTCGACGCCGTCCCCCGCCGCCGCGGCCGCGGACGCACCTCCGGCGCGAAACCGCAGCTATCGGATGGCTTTCCTGGGGCAGCATCTGGGCCGGTCAATCGGGCTGATCGTGCTGCTGGTCATCGAGTTCGTGGTCTTCAGCCTGCTCTCGCCCGACTTCGCCACCGGCTCGAACCTGCTGAACATGGCCAAGCTCGACACCGAGAACGGTTTGATCGCAATCGGTATGGCCGTGGTCATTGCCTCCGGCGGTATCGACCTGTCGGTCGGCGCCGTGCTCGGTCTGTCCAGCGTGGTGCTCGGCGGCCTCTACGGCGCCGGGTGGGGACTGGGCCCGGCCATCGTGCTCAGTGTGGCCGCCGGGTTGGTGTGCGGGCTCATGAATGGCGCCCTGGTGGTGGCGTTGCGGCTCAACCCGCTGCTGGTCACATTGGGCACCCTCGCGCTGTATCGGGGGCTGGCTCTGGGAATCTCGGGTGGCGCCGGATTCTCCGGATTCCCGCAGTCCTTCCTGTACATCGGCGGGTCCTACGTCGGGCCGGTTCCTACCCAGGTCTTCGTCTGGCTGGCCGTGCTGGTGGTAGCCACCGTGATCACCACCCGCACCCCCAGCGCGCGGCGGGCGCTGGCGGTCGGCATCAACGACACCGCGGCGGGGTTGGCCGGCGTGAAGGTGAATCGGGTGCGGCTGGCGGTCTACGGGGCCAGTGGACTTCTGGCCGCTCTCGCCAGTGTCATCTATTCCTCGAGGGTGTTCAGCGCCCGTGGCGATGCCGGCAACGGCCTGGAACTGCTCGCCATCGCCGCGGTCGTGGTCGGCGGGGCCTCCATCCGCGGCGGTGAGATCTCCGTGATCCGTACCACTCTGGCCGTGCTGGCGCTCGGGATGATCCCGAACGGCTTCGTCCTGGCCGGCATCGACACGAACTGGCAGTTCGTGACCATCGGCGTGGTCATGGTGCTGGCCGTGGTGCTGAACGAGTTGCCCTTCCTGCGCCGGAGGAGGGCACGCGCCACTTGACCGGCGGGCCACGTCCGGGGCTCGCCGGGTCTGGCTCCCGCGTGTCGGCCGCCGGCCGGCCGCCCACCATCGCCAGGATCGTCGATCCCCGACCGTCTTGTGCAAACGATTGCTGAGCTGTTCCACCGTCCGAGTTCCATCTGTTCCGGTCCGAGAAGGAGACACCCCATGTCCTCGTCCACTCCCAGGCGTTCCCGCGGCGCGATCGCCGCCGCCGCCGTGCTGTCGGCGCTGGCCCTGGCCGCCTGCAGCACCACCAGCCCGGCCTCGTCCAGTAGCTCGTCCTCCAGTTCGTCGTCCAGTTCCTCCTCGTCTTCGGATGCCGCAGGCGGGGGATCGGTGGGAGGTTCGTCGTCATCGTCGGCGGGTGGGTCGGGCAACGGTTCGAAGGTCATCGTGCTGATCCCCAAGCAGACCTCCGATCCCTTCTTCACGGCTGCGGAGAGCGGCGCCAAGGAGGCCGCCGGCGAGCTCGGCTACACGATCAACTACATCGGCCCGAGTACCGCGGATGCTTCCGGCCAGGTCAACACGATCGAGAATGTGCTGCAGACCAAGCCCGCCGCGATCACTATCGCGCCCAACGACCCGAACGCGGTCGCACCGGCCTTGAAGAAGGCGATGGACGCCGGGGTCGTGGTGTCCACGTTCAACGCGGACGCGGCCACCGACGCCCGCCAGTTCTTCATCAGCCAGGCCAGTGACGAGGGCATTGCCGAAGGCATCGTCGACACCATGGCCGCCCAGGTCAACAACAAGGGCACCTTCCTGCTGGTGACCTCGACCGCCACCGCGGCGAACCAGAAGACCTGGCTGGACCTGATGCAGAAGTACCTGCCGACCAAGTACCCGGACATGAAGATCGCGCAGGTCATCCCGGGTGACGATGACCCGGCCAAGGTCCTGCAGGTGACCAGTAGCTACCTGGCTGCCCACAAGGACACCACCGGGGTCTGGGTCATCGGCGGGGGTATGTCCGGCGCGATCAAGGCCCAGCAGCAGCTGGCGATCGACCCGAAAAAGATGCCGGTCGCCGGACTCTGCATTCCCAGCGACGTTAAGACCGATGTCAAGAGTGGTCTGATCAAGAACTGCGTGCTCTGGAGCCCCTCCGACACCGCCTATGCCGACGTGTACGCGATCGACGCCAAGATCAAGGGAACGCTGCCGGCCAACGGCACTCTTAAGGCCGGCAAACTCGGTGAGCTGTCCGTCACCAATGGTGTGGTGAACGTGGGCAAGCCGCTGGTCTTCACGGCCGCCAACATCGACCAGTACAACTTCTGACCCGCTCCCGGCCGGTCGGCGTGGTGGCCAACAGGTCACCCCGCTGCCCGGCCGGGCCGGGTCGCCAGGCTTTCGCCATTCATTGCCCAGGGAGGGCCCGTCCATGATCAATGCGCTTGGGAAGATCCGCCGTGAAAGCGGCGCCCCGGGGGGCGCGGCATGACCACCGGCGTGTTCCCGGAGGCGTCGGCATCCGCCTCCGCTCCGGTGGGGGGGACGCTCGACCGCGTCACCGGGCCCGGTCGGACGTCGGCGACCCCGATGCCGGCGCCTGGTCACATGGCCGTCGACTACGAGCAGCGGCTGGACTTCGACCGCTTGCGACGCTATCGGCTCGAGCGGGCTCGGCAGGCTCTGGCGTCGAGCGAGTGCGGTGCTTTGCTCCTGTTCGACTTCTACAACATCCGGTACACCACACAGACCTGGATTGGCGGGGCGCTCGGCGACAAGATGACCCGCTACGCGCTGCTGACCCGGGACGGCGGGCCGACGCTGTGGGACTTCGGTTCCGCCGCCCGGCATCACCGCCTTTTCGCGCCCTGGATGGATCCGTCCGACTCCCGGGCCGGCATGCTGGGGCTGCGCGGGGCAATCGCGCCATCCGCCGGCCTGATGGAGTCGGCGGTCCGCGAGCTCAAGGGCCTGCTCGAGGACGCGGGCGTGGCCGACGCCCCGATCGGCGTGGACATCGTCGAGCCCCCTTTCCTGTTCGAGATGCAGCGCCAGGGGCTGACGGTGGTGGACGCCCAGCAGTTGATGCTGGACGCGCGGGTGATCAAGTCCGCGGACGAGATCATGCTGCTGACCCAGGCCGCGGCCATGGTCGACGGCGTCTACCAGGACATCGTGGAAGTGCTCAAGCCCGGAATCCGCGAGAACGAAATCGTCGCGCTGGCCAACAAACGCCTGTATGAGATGGGATCGGACCAGGTCGAGGCGGTCAACGCGGTGTCGGGCGAGCGGTGCAACCCGCACCCGCACAATTTCTCGGACCGGATCATCCGCCCCGGCGACCAGGCCTTCTTCGACATCATCCACTCGTTCAACGGCTACCGGACCTGCTATTACCGGACATTCAGCGTCGGCAGTGCGACGCCGAGCCAACGCGACGCGTACACCAGGGCACGGGACTGGATGGATGCCGCGATCGCAGTAGTGCGGCCGGGCGTAGGGACCGACGAGATCGCCGCACAGTGGCCGCGGGCTCAGGAGTTCGGCTTCGAGAGCGAGATGGCCGCTTTCGGCCTCCAGTTCGGGCACGGCCTCGGCCTGGGCTTGCACGAGCGACCGATCATCTCCCGGTTGAACAGCATGAAAGAGCCGGTCGAGATCCGCAGCGGAATGGTCTTCGCCCTGGAGACCTACTGCCCGGCCGACGACGGCTTCTCCGCCGCCCGGATCGAGGAGGAGGTGGTGGTGACCGACAGCGGTCCGCGCGTCCTCACCCTCTTTCCGGCGCAGGACCTGTTCATCGCCAACAAGTACTGACAGTGAGGTCGGCGCGTGCGCAGCCGACCGGAAGGAAACAGACATGGACAAGGCCGCGAGGATCCTCGACGGCGTTCCGACCGACCTCTTCATCGGCGGCGCCTGGCGACGGTCGCAGGGCGATGGTCGCTTCGATGTCCTCGACCCGGCCTCCGGCGCGGTGCTGACCACGGTGGCGGATGGCACTGTGGCCGACGGCCTGGCCGCGGTGGACGCGGCCGAAAAGGCGGCGGCGGGCTGGGCGAGCACCGCACCGCGTGCCCGGGCGGAAATACTGCGAAGAGCCTTTGAAGCGATGACCGCGCAGCTGGATCAGCTCGCCGAATTGGTCTCGCTGGAGAACGGCAAGTCACTGACTGACGCCCGCGGCGAGGTGGCCTACGCCGCCGAGTTCTTCCGGTGGTACTCCGAGGAGGCGGTCCGGGCGATCGGGGCCGTCACGACGGCCCCTTCCGGCGCGAATCGCATCCTGGTGACCCACCAGCCGGTGGGGATCTGCGTACTGGTCACACCGTGGAACTTCCCGGCGGCCATGGCCACTCGCAAGATGGGCCCGGCCCTGGCCGCCGGCTGCACCGTCGTCCTCAAGCCGGCCAGCGACACCCCGCTGACGGCACTGCTGATGGCTCGCATCCTGGCCGAGTCCGGGGTGCCCGACGGGGTGGTCAACGTGGTGCCGTCGCGCAGGTCGGGAGCCGTGGTGTCGGCCATGTTGCATGATCCCCGCGTCCGCAAGTTGTCGTTCACCGGGTCGACCGAGGTCGGTCGGGTGCTGCTGGCTCAGGCGGCGGACCAGGTCATCAACTGTTCAATGGAGCTGGGCGGCAATGCGCCGTTCCTGGTGTTCGCGGACGCCGACCTGGACGCCGCCCTGGACGGCGCCATGGTGGCCAAGATGCGTAATGGTGGCGAGGCCTGTACCGCGGCCAACCGCTTCTACGTGCAGCGGCCGGTGGTGGACGAGTTCAGCCGGCGATTGGCCGAGAGGATGGGCGCCCTGCGACTGGGACCGGGCACCGAGCCGGACACGCAGGTCGGCCCGTTGGTCAACGAGGAAAGCGTCGGCAAGGTGGCGGAGTTGGTCGACGCCGCGGTGAAGGACGGCGCGACCACGATCATCGGCGGCCGTCGGCTGGACCAGCCGGGTTATTACTACGAGCCGACGGTGCTGACCGGGGTCCGCCCGGAGGCAGCCATCCTGACCCAGGAGATTTTCGGCCCGGTGGCGCCCATCGTCACCTTCACCGACGAGGACGAGGCCGTCCGGCTGGCCAACGACACCGAGTACGGCCTGGTCGCGTACGTCTACACCGGCGATCTGGCTCGCGGCCTGCGTGTTGCCGAGCGACTGGAGTCGGGCATGGTCGGCCTCAACCGGGGCCTGGTCAGCGACCCGGCTGCCCCCTTCGGCGGCGTCAAGCAGAGCGGCGTCGGGCGCGAGGGCGGCCACGAAGGCATGCTCGATTACATGGAGGCGAAGTACATCGCCGTGCAGTGGTGACCGCCCGGCACGGTCAGCACCGTCCGGCACAGTCCGGCACGGTCAGTCGCAGTCCGGCGCGGTCAGGCGCCGAAGACCTCCGGGTGGGCGGCCAGTCGTCTCCGGGTGCGGCGGATGTGCTGCCGCAGGATGCGTTCCGCGCCGGTGCTGTCGCCGGTGGTGATGGCGTACACGAGGGTGAAGTGTTCGCCGTGCAGCAGCTCGGTGCTGGCGGCGTCGAGCAGCTGGGTGTAGGCGCGGCGGTAGTGCGCAGTGGTGTTCCAGAGGCGGTGCACCAAATCGCCGAGCACAGCGGTGTGGGCCGCGGAGAAGCTCAGCAGATGGAACTGCCGATCGAGCTGAAGGAAGTCTCCGAGGTCGGCGGTGCGCATCCGCACGGCCAGGTCGGCCAGCTGTTCGTGCACCGCCGGGGTGAGGCCAGGCATGCTGTAGCGCAACAGCAATGGCTCGATCCGCTCGCGGAGCCGGTAGACCTCCTCGCACTCCGCCAGCGACAGCTGCGACACCCAGGCGCCCGTGTTAGCGATCAGAGTGACCAGGCCTTCGGCCGCCAGCATCCGCAGCGCCTCGCGGACCGGGAGCCGGCTGGCGCCGTACTGCGCGGCCACCGACTCCTGGCGGATCCGGGAACCAGGCGTGAGGGTTCCGGCCAGGATGGCCTGTCGGAGCGCATCGGCGATGCGTCGGCTCGCCACCCGGTCACTCGTGGCCTCACCGTCCTGCAGTGTGGGCAGGCCGTCGCCGGCGCGACGGTCGCGCGGCGCGAGACCGTCTGTCGAGGTGGCGCTCACGACCACCTCACGCCGGCTGACAGGCCGATGGGCCGAACCCCGACGATGTCGGCTATTTGGCCGGCCGCGCCGGATGCCACAGCATGACGGTGGAGTCCTTCTCGTAGGCCTTGCCGTTGGGGAAGCTGACGAGTTCGAGTTGCATACCCCATGGGCTCAGAAAGTAGACCCACCGCTGTCCTGCACTGGCGCCGCGACTCGACGTGGGCTCACCGAGCACCCGGACGCCGGCCAACTTCAGATACGCCACGGCCTCGTCCATGTCTTCGACGTAGAAGCCGAGATGATGCCCGCCCAGGTCCGAGTTGCGCGGTTGCGGAGCCGTGCCGTCGGCCGGTTCGTACTCGAACACCTCGAAGTTCGGCCCGTACTCGCAACGGTAGAAGTTCAGCCGTCGCATGACCGTGCGCGGGTGGACGTTCAGGTGCTCGAGCATCCAGTCGTCCTCCGGATGCACGAACGGACCCAGCGAATAAACCCGCTGGCAACCGATGACATCCACCAAGAACGTGTCCGCCTGGTCGAGATTGGGGACCGTGAAACCGATGTGCTCGGTACCGCGAAGTCCGGGCAGAGCCATTCCAGCCTCCGTCTCTGCGAGGTCGAAGCGATGACCGACACCGCGCATCACCGTGGCGCCAGGTTGCCGACGGTGCCTCCACATTTGTCCGACTAGCACCTCATCGGTCTATCAATGGATCCAACACCCTGTTAGCCTTGATGGCAAGAACCGATTCACAATCCCTGTACGGGTGTCTAAGTCGGCGATTGAGAGTTCGATCGGGTCCCTTGATGAAGAAGAGGAACATGCCCAAAATCCGTCGATTGGATCCATCGGTACCCTGGCTCTCGCTGACGACGACGCCGGAGGACTGGCAATCGGCCGACCCGAAGGTCCTCGCGGCCATGATGGGTGAGCTGCACCTGATCCGGGCTTTCGAGGAGACCGTGCTGGAACTGGCGGGTGAGGGATTGGTGCATGGGCCGGCTCACTCCAGCATCGGCCAGGAGGGCGGTGCGGTCGGTTCGATCATCGGCTTGCGATCCAGCGATGCCGTCAACGGCTCGCACCGTGGGCACCACCAGTTCCTGGCCAAGGCGCTCACGCACGTCACGGACGGCACCGTCGACCTCGATGCCCTGGTGACCGACCCGGTGGGCACGGTACTGCAGCGCACGCTGGCCGAGATTCTCGGCCTGGCCCAGGGTTTCTGCCAGGGCCGGGGAGGCTCCATGCACCTGCAGTGGCTCGAGGCCGGAGCACTGGGCACCAACGCCATCGTCGGCGGTGGCGTCCCGATGGGGGCAGGCAACGCCTGGGCGCAGCGCCGGGCCGGTACCACCGATGTAACGGTCAGCTATTTCGGGGACGGCGCCGCCAACATCGGTTCGGTACTGGAGACCCTCAACCTGGCTGCCGCCTGGGACCTGCCTTTCCTTTTCTTTCTGGAGAACAACCTCTACGCGGTGTCCACCACGGTCGCCGAGGTCACCGGCGAGGCCCGGTTGTCGGCCCGCGCGCCGGGTTTCGGAATTCCGGCCTGGCGCGTCGACGGCATGGACCCGCTGGCCGTGCACCTGGCCACCACCCAGGCACTGGAGCGAATGCGTTCCGGCGCAGGACCGGCCTTCATCGAGGCGCAGGTGTACCGGTTCTTCCACCAGAACGGGTCGTACCCGGGTAGCGCCTTCGGTTATCGGACCAAGGACGAGGAATCCGCCTGGCGGGACCGCGATCCGGTCGCCCGCATGGAGAAAGAGCTGCTCGCGCTGGGTCTCACTGATCCCGAGCAGCTCGCCGCGGTACGCGATCAGGCGGTGACGGCCATGCGAGAGGCAGCAGCGGCCCTGACCGAGCCCGACCCCGAAGCGGCCGGGAAACGTCGGATCCGGCCGGAACTCTGGCCCGATCCCACCTTCGTCGATGTCGGTATCCGGGGGGATGCGTCCGAAGTCGCAGACGCCCGGATGCTCGAGACCACTGCATACAGCGGAGCGACCACGTCCGGGAAGTTCGTCGAGTCGGTGGCCAAGGTCATGGCCCGGCGAATGGAGACCGACGAGCGCATCGTCCTGCTCGGCGAAGACATCCACCGGCTGGCCGGTGGCACGAACGGGGCCACCAAGGGCCTGGCGGCCGCGTTTCCGGACCGCGTGTTGGGCACGCCGATCAGTGAGAACGCCTTCGTGGGCCTGGCCGGCGGCATGGCGCTGGACGGCCGCTACCGGCCGGTGGTCGAGTTCATGTACCCCGACTTCCTCTGGGTGGCGGCCGACCAGATCTTCAACCAGATCGGCAAGGCGCGGCACATGTTCGGCGGCCGAAACCCGGTGCCGCTGGTACTGCGGACCAAGGTGGCCATGGGCTCGGGCTACGGGTCGCAGCATCTGATGGACCCTGCGGGCATCTTCGCCACCAACCCGGGCTGGCGGATCATCGCCCCCTCGACCGCGGCCGACTACATCGGATTGATGAACACGGCATTGGCCCTGCAGGATCCGGTGTTGGTCATCGAACACGTCGATCTCTATTCGACAGTCGAGGACGTACCCGCTGACGACCTGGATTACCACCTTCCGGTCGGCCAGGCCGCCATCCGGCGATCCGGCTCCGACGTCACGGTCCTGACCTATCTCTCGATGGTCGCAGAATCACTGAAAGCCGTGCAGGACACCGGGATCGACGCTGACGTCATCGACCTGCGCTGGCTGGACCGGGCTTCGTTGGACTGGGAGACGGTCGGCGCCAGCATTCGCAAGACCAACTGCGTGCTCATCGTCGAGCAGGGTGCTCAGGGGACGTCCTACGGCGGCTGGTTGGCGGACGAGATCCAACGCCGGTTCTTCGACTGGCTCGACCAGCCCGTGCACCGGGTGACCGGCAGCGAATCGGCCCCGAGCATCTCGAGGGTCTTGGAGCGTGCGGCGATCGCCCGGTCCGACGAGGTCGCCGCGGCCTTGACCGACGTTCGCACAGCGATGGGCGGTCGATGATGGCCACGGTCATCCGCATGCCGGAGGTCTTGGCGAATACGTCGGAGGCGGCCGTACTGTCCTGGATGGTCGAACCGGACCAGGTGGTGTCGGTCGGGACTCCGCTGGCCGAGATCGAGACCGAGAAAGCAGTTGTCGAATACGCAAGCGAGGCCGAGGGCACGGTCCTGCGCCTGATCGCCGAGCCCGGTCAGACCCTTCCGGTCGGCGAACCGATCGCCATCCTCGGGGCGCCTGGGGAGGACGTCGGGGCATGGGGGCCGGAAACCGCGGACGCGGCGGCTGCCTCGCCACCGAACGCGGGGGCGGGCGAAATTCGGGCATTCACGACCGTCGGGACCGCCGATGGGGGCGACCAGGTTCCGGCCGACACCGAGACTTCGGAGGATGCCGCGGTCACCGACTCGCGCGCCGATTCGGCCGCCGACCGGAGATCAGCCGACAGCAGCGACATCGGCGGCGTTGACGTCTCTGCCGCCGGCCAACCGGACGGGAATCGATCTCGCGCGGACGCAGGGTCGCGGTTGTTCGCGAGCCCCATCGTGCGGCAACTGGCCAGATCCCACGCCATCGACCTGGCCGGCATCACGGGAACGGGGCCCAATGGTCGGATCGTTCGTCGGGACCTCGACCCGAGCCTGCGCTATCCCCGCGTCCCGACCCCGGACGATGTCCCGCCGGCTCCGCCGGAGGCGGTGCACGAGCCGGCGGACGCCGCCGCCGCGCGGGACGTGCCGCTGACCAGGATGCGCCGGGCCATCGCCCGACGGCTCACCGAGAGCAAATCGACCGTCCCGCACTTTTACCTACGGGCCGACGTCCGGGTGGACGCGTTGCTCGCGCTGCGGGCCGACATCAACGACGGCATCGACGATCCTGGTCTGCGGGTGTCGGTGAACGACCTAGTGGTGAAGGCCGTCGCGGCGGCCTACGTCAAGGTGCCCGACGCCAATGTCACCTGGGGCGGCGACAGGCTGCATCGACATGACGTGGTCGACGTGGCGGTGGCGGTCTCGGTCGATGGCGGCCTGCTGACGCCGGTCCTGCGCGGCGTCGAACGCCTGACCCTGACCCAGGTCAGGCGGCAGACGGTGGACCTGGCCGACCGGGCGCGGCGAGGACGGCTTCACCAGCAGGAGATCGACGGCGGCACGGTGACGGTCTCCAATTTGGGCATGTACGGCGTGCAGGAGTTCGCTGCCATCCTCAACCCGCCGCAGTCGGCCATTCTGGCCGTCGGAGCGGTGCGGACGGCCGCTGTGGTGAGCGACGGCGTGCTCACTGCCGCGAACGTGATGACGGTGACCCTGTCGGCCGACCATCGAGCGCTGGACGGTGTCCTGGCCGCCCGGTGGATGCAAGCCTTCGTGGCCGGCGCCGAGCGTCCGGTGCGCCTGCTCGTCTGAGGGACGGTCGACCGCCACCGGGTGGGGACGGTCGACCGCCACCGTCGCTCATTCCGGGAGCCGGCGCGGAGACCGGAGGAATGACGGACGAGCCTCCGACCAGGTACTGGCGAGGCGGTCAGGTCTGGTAGTCGACGACGGCGCGCTCGGAAACCAACGGGTTCACGATGCCGAGCACGCGCACATGCTCGGGGTGGCGCTGATAACGGTCCTGATCCGCGACGGAGGCGAACTCAGTGAGCAATGCCGCATCCCAATGGGTGTCGACGACGCCCAGATCGCCACCGACCTCGAGATGGTGCAGTTCGGGGATCTGCCCGATCAGGGACCGCAGGCCGGCTGCGATCGTCTCGAGATCCGAGGACCGCTGCGCGGTATCGACTGCGGCGAGCCGGAAGAAGACGATGTGCTTGATCACCCGGCGCGACCTCAGACCAGGCCCGAGTCAACCAGCAGCGTGGCATTCTCCGGTCTCCGGTCCAATTCGCCACGTTCGATGCGCTGAGCAATTTCGGCCACCAACGCATTCACCGGCGCGCCGATGCCCAGCTCTGCGGCCCGCCGGGCCACGAAACCGTTGAGCTCGTTGACCTCGCTGTGTCGGCTCTTCATCCAGTCGTGCAGCACGGTGGTTCTCGTCTGCGGCAGCGAGAAGCGCTTGAGTACGGCGTCAAGCATGCGGTCCACGAACTCCTCGGGGCGGCTCTGCTCGACCGCGGCCAAACCGAAGATCGGCAACACCTGACGCCCGTCCGCCACCGCGGTCCGGACGGCCTCGTAGCCGGCCTCGAGCATGACGCGATGAAAGGCGGGATCGGCCGCCGCGGTCGACATGGGCAGATCGACGATGGCCGTGGTGACCAGCTCGGCGCAGTTCACGACCAACTTCATCCATTTGGCCGACCGGATGTCATCGAAGACCTCGACGGTCCCTGAGTGCTTCATGAGGTCGACGACTTCCCACTCCCGGCCCTGCGTGGCTGGGCCGAGGTGACCGATGCCGAACCAGGAACCGGAGCGCAGGGTGTGCCGCTCGATCAGACCCGGTTGATACAGGGCAGCCGACTGCTCGATGACTGCGCCCAGGACTCTCTCCGGGCCCAGCACGTCGAGCATCACGTCGACGGTCATCCCGTTCTGCATGCCGACCGCCAAGCCATCCGGCTTGAGGTACGGCTTGATCAGCTCGCAGGCCCATCGGGTGTCGTATGCCTTCATCACGACCAGCACGATGTCGAACTGGTGCCGCAGCTCCGCCACCTGACACAGGTGGATGGCGTTGACGTCCGTGCGCTCGTCGCCGTCGGACATCTCCACTCGCAGGCCGTGCTCCCTCATGGCCTGCACGTGCTCGGGCCACTGTTCGATGAAGGTCACGTCCAGCCCGGCCCGTGTGAGATCGGCACCGATCGATCCGCCGTTGGCTCCGGTGCCCAGGACGGCGATCTTCTCTCCAGTCAACGCGGCTTCCTTTCGGGATGGGTTGCGCTCGGGGGTGTCCCGCCAGGCGCTGCGATCATGCTGTCCGACCTCCGGACCCGGATCACTCCGGACGTCCGCCTACGACGTTTCCCAGGGTGCAGCCGACCCCTATGACACTAGCAATCGTTTGCAAGATAGACCAGACGAGGGGAGCGGGAACCGGGCCGAAAGCTTGGCGGCGCACCTTGAAGCGGTCCGAGGCCAACGCGCCGCGACAGCCGACGATCGACCGGTCAGGACGGTGGGGGGGCCGTGGATTGGCGCACGACCAATTCGACCGGTAGCAGGATCTGCCGTCGTGACCGCGTCGAATCGGCGTCACCCAGGCGGAGCTCACTGAGTAGGAGCTGAGCCGCCTCCCGTCCGACGTCCACCAACGGGACGTGAATGGTGGTGAGCCCCGGGGCCAGATCTCCGGCCAACACGATGTCGTTGAATCCGACCACAGAGATCTGTTGCGGACAGGAGATCCCACGCGCCCGCAGAAGGCGCAACACCCCCACGGCCATCAGGTCATTCCCGGCGAAAATGGCCGTGACGTCCGGCGCGGACCGCAGCAACTCCGCCGTGGCGGCCATCCCGCCCTCGATGGACAAGCTGTCGCTCACCGTGACCGTGGCCGCCTGCGCGGGGAGGCCGAGATCGCGTGCCGCTTCACGGAAGGCGCGGGCACGACGGTAGCCCACGGAAATGGTCGTCGGCCCGGCAACATGCCCGATCTGGCGGTGTCCGAGGTGCACCAAATGGGCGATCGCCTGCGCCACTCCGGAATCGTCGTCGCCGGACACCGAGGAGTACAGCGGCTGGTCGGTGGTCCGTTGTACCAGCACACCCTTGATGCCGGCTTGGTGCGCCTCGGTCAGCAGCGGGTGCTGGCGCATGGCCGTACCGATGATGAAGGCATCCATATGCCGTCCGACCAGAGAATCGAAAAGGGTGCGCTCCCGGCCGTGGTCGTTGTCAGTACTGGCAATCAGGCCGGTGAAGCCGTATTCGCTGAGGGCATCCTCGACGCCGCGCACGATGGGCGGGAAGAACGGGTTGGTCAGATCCGGTATGAGGACCCCGATGCTGCGCGACTCCTGCCGGCGCAGGCTTTGGGCAAAGGTATTCGGCGCATAGCCCAACTGGCGCGCCGCCGCTTGGATCCGTCGCGCCGTCTTTGCCTGGACGCGGTCGGCAGTCGCGGCATTCAGAGCGCGCGACGCGGTTCCCATGTGCACGCCGGCCAGTTGGGCCACGTCGGCCAGCGTCGGGCGGTCGGACATTACGTCAGCCTAGAAGTTCCTGCACAGCGCTTTCACGCGGGATGTGTTCCTGGATGGGGGCCACCGCACCGCGCAGTCAACGGTTGCCCGTTGCTTCGCCGCGCATGTGGGGCTGCCCCGGCCCGCGTTCACCACCGGGATGCACCTGACGAACGGGAGGGAGGACGTTCTGATCACGCAGACGGGACGGTTGACAAGCCCTATTGGGGCACTAGTCTGTCGATGCTATCGATTGCATGACGCACCCCGGCGGCGCTGTGCGAGGGAGTGTTCAGCGTGAACGTGGAGACCTTCGGCACCGACGCCGTGGACTGGGAGACCCGGATCGATCACGACCGGTTGCGGACGCAGCGGCTGGCCCGGCTACGGGCCGAATTGGATCGGTCCGAGCTGGGGGCGTTGCTTGCCTTCGACTTCGCCAACATCCGGTACATCTCCGCCACCCACATCGGCACCTGGGCCATGGACAAGCTCATCCGGTTCGCTCTGGTGACCCGGCATTCCGATCCGGTGGTGTGGGACTTCGGGTCCGCGGCCCGACACCACCAGTTGCGTAACCCCTGGCTGGCGCGCACCAGCACCACGGCGGACGCCGACCCAGAAGCTCCGGAAACGGGCGGCACCAGGCCACGGCGGGTCACCGGGGCGAGAGCCGGCATCTCGACGCTCCGCGGCGCGTTCGCGCCGCAGGCCGGCATCGCGGACGGGGTGGCCGCCAAGGTGGCAGCGGAGTTGCACGAGTACGACCTGGCGGGCGAGCCGATCGGAGTGGACCTGGTCGAGATGCCGGTTCTGACCGCGCTCCAGGCCGCTGGTCTGACGGTCGTAGACGGACAGCAGGTCTTCCTGGAGGCCCGTCGGGTGAAAACCGGGGACGAGATCCTGCTGCTGACCCAGGCGGCGGCCATGGTGGACGCGGCCTATGAGGACCTGTACGAGTTCCTACGTCCCGGGGTCCGGGAGAACGAGTGCGTCGGCCGGGTGGCCAACAAGCTGTACGACTTGGGCTCGGAATACGTGGAGGGCGTCAACGCGATCTCGGGGGAGCGGTGCTCGCCGCACCCGCACGTGTTCTCCGATCGGCTCATCCGGCCGGGCGACCCAGCGTTCTTCGACATCCTGCACAGTCACCAGGGTTACCGAACCTGCTACTACCGGACCTTCGCGGTGGGGTCGGCGTCGTCGGCGCAGCGAGACGCGTACGTGCGTGCCCGCGAGTACATGGACCGGGCTATCGCGTTGGTCCGGCCCGGCGCCACGACCGCCGATATCGTGGCGCAGTGGCCGGAGGCGACCCAGTTCGGTTTTGCCGACGAGGAGGCCGCCTTCGCCTTGCAGTACGGGCACGGGGTGGGTCTGTCCATTTGGGAGAAGCCGATCTTTTCTCGGCTGGTCTCCCTCGAGCACCCGGAGGAGCTGGTCGAGGGAATGGTGTTTGCGCTGGAAACCTACTGGCCCTCGGCCGACGGTCTCGGAGCCGCCCGTATCGAGGAGGAAATGGTGGTCACCGCAGATGGTTGCCAGGTCATCACCCGATTCCCAGCCGAGGACCTGCTTGTCGCCGGCCCCCGTTACCTGACCGTGAACGGCAACCTGTCGCCGGTGCGGGAAACTCAGTCGCACCGCAACGGCGCGTCGGGCCGGTCTAGCCGATGACCGAGACCACCGACCTCGGCCGGATTGTCGCGCGCGCCGAACACCCGCGGGTGGCGGTATTGGGCGCCGGAGCAAACGGGGCGGCGATCGGCGCCGACCTGACCAACGCCGGGGTCGACGTCACGCTGATCGAGCAGTGGCCAGCGCACGTCGAGGCCATGCGCCGGTCCGGTATTCGGATCGAGATGCCCGGCCGCACCCAGGTGACCGACGTCCGGGTCTCCCACCTATGCGAGGTGGCCACCTTCCGCGAGCTGTTCGACGTCGTGCTGCTGCTCGTCAAGGCCTATGACACCCGATGGGCCTGCGAGCTCATCAAGCCCTACCTTCGCCCCGACGGCCTCGTGGCCGGAGTGCAGAACGGGATGACCACCGACGTGATCGCGGACGTAGTCGGGCCCGACCGCACCATGGGGTGCGTCATCGAAATCTCGTCCATGATGTTCGAACCCGGTATCGTGCAACGGGACTCGCCGTTCGAACGGTCCTGGTTCGCCGTCGGCGGAATTAGCCAGGCGACCGTCGGGCGGGTTCAGGACGTTGCCCGGCTGCTCCAACACGCTGGGTCGGTCGACCGGGTCCACGACATCCGCGCGACCAAATGGATGAAGCTGGTCAGTAACGCCACCACCCTGGTCACCACGGCCATCCTTGGCCTGCCCATCGTCGAGGCGGTCGAATTGGCGGGTATGCGCGAATTTATGGTTCGCTCGGGAAGAGAGGCTCTAACAGCCGGCGCGGCGCAGGGTTTTCCTCCGCTGCCGATCTTCGGCCTCAACTCCACCGACTTGGTCGAGCCGGAAAGGGTGGTGGACCTGCTCCTGGACACACTATTGGCCGGGTTTGTGCTACGCGGCACCAAGACCACCGTGCTGCAGGATTGGGTCAAACACCGGCACAGCGAAGTGGACGACCTGAACGGCTTGGTGGTCGCCGAGTCTGAGCGATACGGGCTTGCGGCGCCCGTCAACCGGGCGGTGGTCGACTTCGCTCACCGCATCGAGCGCGGCGAGCTCGACCCAGGCCGAGAAAATCTCATCCCGTTGCTCGATGCAGCTGGCGTCTGAGGCGTGGGCAGGGCCTAGGTGCCCACGTGACGGTCGTTGCAGTCCGCACTCTTCGTGGGTGAGATCTTCGACGGGTCGCGATTCGGGTGCTCGCCGACGAACAGCGGGCTCGGATTGAGCCGGCGTCGCCGGTCGCCTCCGGGCTTCAGCCGTTCCGCGCGGGACCGCACCTCAGTGGTGCGGTGCAGCCAGTCGTACCCGGCAGCATCGGCTCCCCGGCCATACTGGCAGGCGACTCGAACACGACCTCGGTCCAGTCGTCTTCGCTAGACCAGGGCAGCAACAGGTGTCCGGGGTGAGGTGCCGGTCTTATCGATGGGCCAATCGTGGTTCTGCGTGCGTCTTAACACCGCGACCAGTCGAGACGCCGACGCTGGCCGGACCGGGTATATTTCGGGGGCTTCTTCTTCGGGTTGTTCGACGTCCTGACCATCGGCGTCGCTCTTCCCAAGATCGCCGAACAGTTCCACGTCTCCGCAGCGGCCTCAGCCGCGGCCATCACCACCAGCCTGGTCGGGTATGTCGTCGGAGCGCTGCTGGTGGGCACGCTGGCGGACCGCTTCGGGCGTCGCGTCGGTCTGTATTTCTCGCTGGGGTGTTTCACCGTCGGCTCGTTGCTGTCGGCCATCAGCCCGGACATGGCCTTCCTCGATGCGACCCGGTTCCTGACCGGAATCGGCATCGGGGCCGAGATCGCAGTCGTCAGCACTTATGTGGGTGAGTTGGCGCCGGCCACCATTCGTGGCCGGATGGGCGCCCGGGTGAGCCTGTTCGGATCGGCCGGGCTCGCCATCGTCCCCTTGGTAGCGCGCTGGCTGGTGCCCACGTTTCCCTCCGGTTGGCGCGTACTCTTCGCGCTGGGCGCAATCGGGGGGCTGATCACCCTGGTGCTGCGTCTGAAATTCAGCCTGCCGGTCACCGTGCACCGGATGATCTCGATCGGTCAGCTCGAGACGGCGCGGAACGTGGTCGAAAGGGCGGAGCGCCAAGCCGAAACCGAGACCGGCCGCCCGCTGCCCACCCCCGGTCCGGCCGTGATCTCCCCCCCGGCGGGCCGATTCCCGGCGGCCCTGCTGTTACGACCGCCGTACTTGGGTCGAGTGATTCTGCTGACCCTGCTCTGGTTCATTTTCTACATCGGCAATTATGGTTGGCTGACCCTAGCCCCCACCCTGCTGGTCCAGAAAGGCTTCGGACTGGAACAGAGCCTGGGTTTCGTGGCCGTCGCCGGGTTCGGATTGATCGTCGGCTCGATCACCGGCCTGCATGTCAATGACCGGCTGGAACGTAGGTACACCATCGCCATCACTCTGGCCGTCTGGGCGGTCGCACTGGCCGGCATCGGATTGTTCCCGACCGGCGTGATGGTCATGGTCATGGTCATGGTCATGGTCATGGTCTTGGGCTTCATGGCGAACGCGTCGCTGGGTCTCGTCCCCTTCTTGATGTTCATTTACACCACCGAGCATTTCCCCACCCCGTGCCGGTCGACGGGCATGGCTGTGACCGACGGCTTGGGTCACATCGGCGGAGCGATGGCGCCAGTTTTCATCCTGGCAGCGCAGTCGGCGTTCGGCTTCACCGGCGCCTTCCTGACCATGGCCGCCACCGGTGTGATCGCCGGGCTGATGTGGCTGCTCGGCCCCCGAATTTCGAGCGCCGGCGGTCGTGGTCGCCCAATTAACCGCCGCGAACGCAAGGCGAACGCAGCCTCGGTCTCACCGTCGCGGTCGCTGTCCCGGTCGTGACATCTCTATTCCGTCCACAGCGACCAACGTCGCCGGCGGGGATTGGTCAGGTGAGGCAATACGTCTCGGCCAGTTCGCGCATCGTGGTGGCTGCGTCTGCCGGTCGATCGGGTGGCGTCTGGACCAGGACCAGTTCGTCGATGCCGAGGTCGGCCAGCGCGGCGGCGTCTTGCGGCATTGGGCTGCGTAGGGCAACGGCCCGGTAGAGCGTGTCGCTGTCCCGGCCGGCCCGGCGGCATTGGTCGTCGAGGTAGGCCAGTCGGCGGGCCACGTCGGCCGGGCCGTCGAGATTGAAGCCGTACCAACCGTCACCCCATTCGGCGACGCGACGCAGCGCGGCCTTGCTGTTGCCGCCCACGATGATGGGGATGGGGCGGTGGTGGAACGGGGCCGGCCGTACCCGGATGGCCGAGAATTGCACGAATTCGCCGTGGAACGAGGCCACGTCTTCGCGCCACAGGGTGCGCAGGACGGTCACGTATTCTGCGGTCCGGCTTTCCCGCCCGGCAAACGGAATGCCAAGGGCCGCAAACTCTTCCGCCGACCATCCGATCCCGACGCCGAGCCGTAATCGACCGCCGGACAGGACGTCGAGGGAGGCCGCGGATTTGGCCACGGCGATGGGTTGATGTTCCGCCAGTAGGAGAACACCAGTGGCGAGTGAGATGGTGGAGGTCGCCGCGGCGGCGAAGGAGAGGCAGACCAGCGGGTCCAACCAATCAGCGGTGGCAGGGATGGCGATCCGGCCGTCCGATGCGTACGGGTAATCCGAGGCCGGGTCGTCGACCATGACCAGGTGCTCGCCGGCCCACAGCGTTGCGAACCCGGCGGCCTCGGCGGCCACAGCGACAGCATCGATGATGTCGCGTCGGGCGCCGATCCCGATGCCGAGTGCGTGCAGACCCAACCGCATGGCGATTCCCTCCTGACGCAATGTCGTTCCGGCCCAGTGTCGTCCGGGTCGCCCTTCGATCGGTAGTCAGGCGCCGTGCAGCCCGAGCCGAACGCGGGTCGGGGCAGGTACCTGTGTTCGCCGACGGTGACGCCGCCGGCGTAGCAGGTGGTCGCGTTCTTGATCAGATCGTCGTGCCAGTCTGGGGACTCGGCCTTGGTCGGGCTCCCACGCCATGGGTGAACCTGGGCGTCACGCTCCAGGAAGGTCGAACAACAGCGGGCCGGTGCCGCTCAGCCCAGGTCGCCCCGGCCGTTGGCCAGTATGACGCAGTCGCTGCTGCAGCTGCCGACGATCACGGGCGCCGTGGGGTTGTCCCCGCTCGTCATGGAGGCGCCGCCGAACCCGAAGCCGGATCCACTGATGGAGTCGTTGAAGTAGTTGCCGTCGGTGCGGGGGACATCACTGTCGATGACGAAGCTCGCGCGCGCGTCGGCCGTTTGAAATTTCAAGACCATTTGCAAGCTGTTGCCGGTATTGGTCGCGATGTAGGTGCCGGAGGTCTGCGGGCCGATGGTGGTGGGGTATCCGGGGGTCATCGTGGCGTTGTTGTCGACGGAGGGCGCCCCCTGCAGAACGAGTTCGACACTAGAAGTATTTTTCACGACCTGAGTCAGCGAAGAGGACTTGCTGGTCGGAGTCGGCGAGAAGGTGCGACGACGGTGTCGAGGTCGGCGGGTGTTCCAGGGCCTGGGGTCCGACGGTCCTGCAGCACAACCGGCGACGAGACCACCCACCACACAGATCGCCACTGCTGCCCTCATCGAGGTGGTGCGTGCGGTTGCGGCGGGTCGCGATTTCACGATTACCCGTCTTTCGGTGGTGGTCGGATCACGAGTAATGCCAATTCGCCCGGTTGTGGACGAAACTGGCGATAAGCCAGCGGCGTTTACGACGCAGTTTGGGGCGCCGGGGTGGGCTGCGTCCGCTGCTGGGCCCGGGCATGCGCGGCCGCGGTCATCCGCTTGGTTTGCTTGGCTGCCAATACGATCAGAGCGATCGGCACCACCCAGTTCAGCAGCACGTTCAGCACCACGTGAAGGGGCTGACCGGTCCTGACCGGACCCGAGACCGGATCGATGGCTGCGGCCGCCAAGTGGGCGCAGCCGGTGAGGGCAATCACGCCGCCCCACATGGCGCTGATCTTGCGGTTGGTCGCCCGGAAGAGCGGCGAGCCGACCAGCAAATGGATGCCGCATCGCTTTCCATTTATCAATGGCCGGGGTCGCCTTCGGTCCAGGAAAAGACTGGCTCGGTCCCCATGGGCACGTTGCCATGAAAAAATGGAGCCAGCTGCGGGTTGAACCAACGCGCCCACTCGGAATCGTATACCGACAACCTTTGCGCCACGGTTCCCCATTGCACCCCGGTCGGCAGGTGGATGTTCACGATCAGAACGGCGGATCCGTCCGGCCGTGGCTGAATCCAGATGCGTTCCTCGTCGTAGCCTACCTTCCTGGCCCGCTCGATCAGGCCGGATGGCGAGGCGGTGACCTGCACGAACAGCTCGCGCGCCGCTTGGACCTGATCGGCCGTGAGGTCGGTGGTGAAAGAGATCTGACTCATCGCGTGTGCTCAGTTCTGCTCGGGGAATCAATGGGACGCGAATCGTTGGTGTGTCCCTCATCGGGTGGCGTGATTCTGCTCGGTCGGGATTCCGGGGCCCCGAGCTGCTGAAACTCTATCCAGCTGTCCGGGCCGAAGTGGATCGTGTTACGAGAGAAGTAGGGGGGCACCATCATGTCGAATTGTTCGAAGCCGTGACTGGTGTCGCTGCGGAGAAGGTCGGTGCGGCTGGCCACGTCCACCTGGAGTTTTTCGCCGGGCTCGAGCGCGGCGGGAAATGGGGTCAGGCTGAACCGCAGCGTGACGGGTTCGCCGGGCCGAAGCGGCTGTGGCCGGTCGAAGGTGTGCACGACTTCGGTATCGAACGAGCGCGCGTCGTCGATCTCGCGGTAGGCCGGGCGGATCGATCCCATCGAAAGGTGATGCAGCTGACCATCTGCGTCGATCCTGCCGACGCGGACGATGACGTGGGAGTCGATCTCGTTGCAGCTGAAGGACAGACTGGCCGATACCGGGCCGACCAGCTCGGTGGGCCGAGTGATGTCGTGTCGGAAAGTCAGGACGGGGTTGGCCACCTCGTCCATGTGCGGTGGTACCACGGCGCCGAATGGGGTCGCGGCCCACGAGTTCGATGAAGGCTCCGGTGGCCGTTGGTCCATGTGGTGCGGATCGCTGTCGGCGCCGCCGCCGGCGAGATAGAGCCGCAGTGGCTGGGCCCCGGGGATCGGGAAAGTGGTTGCGCCCTGGTACCGATCATTATCTTGTCCATCGAAGTGGTAGCGGACTCGAGGCTGGTCGCGGTACCCGTTGCGGGCATCGTGGACAATGTGGTCGAAGAACGCGATGGCCTCCAACTGCCATCGGCGAACGGGTAGCGCGTATTCGGGCGGTGCCATGATGAGCCATTTTCGGTCTTCTTGTGTGCCGGCGCATTCGAAGATCTCGTAGGCACCGAATTGATGGAGGTTGAACGCGCCGACGTCGGTGACGACGACGAACGGCACCAGGATCTGGTCCAGCCGTCCCCGCGGCCCAGGTGGAATGGAGTGGGTGGTGCGGGTCTTCCCGTCATAGATCCAGCTGGCCAGTAGCTCGCGGTATTTGCGGTCAGGGGTTTGCGCCTTGAACTTGTCCTGGATCTCCGACATTCGTTTCTGCACCTGCGGCTCCCACAATTTCCGCAGTGGAGAATTCAGGACGTGCCCGAGAGCGGCCTGGACGGTCGGCGACAGATGCAACTGTTCCTGGCTCTCCGTGAAGTTGGCACCCATCCACAGGGTCAGGAAGTCGGTCTGGGGTGCGCCGCCGAACATCGCGATCTGGGAGAAGTAGTCCGTGTCGGTGCCGTAGGCGAAGAACCCTCGCAAGGCCGGGGGCCGGCGAGCGGCAACTTCGGGTTGGACGACCGCGTAATAGGAGGTGCCGAAGAGAACGACGTTGCCGTCGCACCACTCCTGCCGCGAGACCCAGTCGATGACCGCTTCGTGGTCGTCGACGTCGGTGTCGTTGAAGAAGATGACGCTGTCTCCTTGCGACCGTCCCATTCCGCGGCGGGAGACGACAACGTGGTTGAAACCACGGTCGGTGAACACTGCGGCTTCACCGGTCTCGTTCGTTCCGGTCGGTGCGCCGGTCTCCTGCAGCTGATGACTGTAGGCCGAGAACACCACCACAGCGGGGTAGACGCCGGCTGCTGTGGGAACGCAGATCTCGGCTTCCAACGACAGCCCATCAGCGACCGGGATCATGATCTCGCCCAGGATGCGACAACCCAAACCGGAATGTACGGGCGGGCCGGGAGCCCATCCTGCGGTCTGCTGCTGGTCGAGAATGTGCTCGTAACCCAGGATGTTGGCAATACCGTGCCGGGGCTGGGCCTGCGTATGATCCATGATTCTCGACCTCCAAGTCGTTCGATGCTATTTGTGAACCAGGGCGACCTCGCGATGACCTCTGATTCGTCACCGCGATTCGTGGGTTTCTCCCGGACCTGGACGCGCTGGCGCGGCACGCCCAGGTCACCGAGTACGAATGGTGTGCGTGGATCGGAGGCGTCAGCCGCCCTGACCCCACCATTTGGTAATCCAGTGCCAAAGGCTGCTGCTGTACAGCATGGTGGTCACCTCCCTTCTCACTTCGTGCCCGCCGGAGGCCGGGTCGTGTGTCGCGGCGGTGTGATCGGGAGATCACACCCTCCGCCGCAAGCTGGATCTGCTCGTTCTGAGCAGCAGGCCATTGCAGGTTCGGGGCGAGAGCCAGGTCATCCCACGATGAAGCCGCTGGTCTCAACGCTGGTGTTGCAATCTTTGGAGCAGGATTCGAGGTACACCTGGGCGGTGGGGTTGTGGCCGGATCCGATGGAAGAATTGGATGATTTTCCGAAGCTCAGGCCCGGTCCGCTGATGGTGTCGCTGAAAGTGTTCGTATCGTGCTGATGGCCGTCGCTGTCGACGGAGACCGTTGCGCCGCCGGCCGTGGTGAAGTGCAGCCACATCTGCACGCCGTTACCGGAGTTGGTCGCCCGGTACGTCCCCGACGTCTTCGGCGCGATGCTGGTCGGGTACCCGGCTTGCATGGTCGCCTGGTTGTCGACGACTGGGACCCCTTGCAAGGTCAGCGTCTCGTCGGACGTGTTCTGCACGATCTGGGTGAGGGAGTACGGGCTGTCATCGCCGAGTTCCGTGCGGTTGGTCGAGCTGCCTTCGTCGGTAGCGGTCGACCCGGCTTGGACAGCGGTCTGCAGGCCAGGAGCGGCAGCACAGCCGGCGATCCCAGCCGTTACCAGGACGGCAAGCGCTACGCCGAAGAATCGCCTGGCCCGGAATGGCCGGGAACCGCCCTGGACGGTCCGTGATGTTTCCGGGGCCACCTCGCGGGCGGTCGCAGTGCGGGTTGAGGAAAAGGTGTGATTCATGGTGGACCATCCGTAGGAGTGGGATTTCTTGGTACCTCCTATTGTTCTGGACGGGCCACAATGATGCCGTTGTGGTGGCTACAGAGTCTTTTGCGTGGCAGTGCGGGTTCCCGAGGTGGTGCCAGCACCATCGGCGCGCGCCGGCGGGGTCATGGTGGCCATCCGATGGCATGCAGGGCGGAAATGTTCTGCGAGATCGAGTCGGTGAGAATGGCGTCAGGTCTGAGCCTGCCGGCAACCTCGAAGGCGTCCGGGGAATTCACGCCGAAGAACAGGATGTGGACGCCGGGATCCCGGCGGGTGCAGGAAACGGTTTGATCTGTCCACATCTGCCCCGTGAGGCTGGTGGTCCCGGTGCCCAGGGTGTATTCCTCGGTCACCGAGAGTGGGCGGAAGACTTCATAACCACCCAGGTGATCGAGTGGGCCGGCGGATCGCAGACGCCGGTGAGCAGGAGCTGAAGCAGTCTGTGCCGAGTGGCGTCTCGCGCTTCGAACACGTCCGCCTTCGAATACCCACTCATTGCATCGTGCACGTCTTGCTGCGTGCTGTAGAAGAGCACGTGCGACCAGGCGTCGCGATTGGTCACCGCGTTCATCAGCGCCGGGACGACCGGCTGCGGTGAGTGCGTCTTGACATCGAAGATCACTTCGACGTCGGTCGGAATGAGTTGCAGCGCCTGTGCGACAGTGGGAATGCCAATCGCCTGGCCGCGATAGGGGTGGCGCCCGTCAACGGTGGTGAAGGCCCACCCGGCGTCGATCTGTGCCAACTGGGCGGCGGTGTCGGAGGACACCGGTCCCGTTGAATTGGTCAGCGCGGACAGGTCGGTCGGTCGGTACAGGACCGGAACCCCGTCTGAGGAAACCTGAACCGATAGCCAGATCATATCGACCCGCTCGTCCAGCGCTTTCTCGATGGCCGGAATCGTGTTCTCGGGAGCGTCGGCGGATCCGGCCCGGTGGGCGACGACGAGCGGCGGTTGCACACGGAGAGGCAGGGACGCAGCCGTCAGCGTGCTCAGACACAGGAGCACGACGGCCAGGACAGGCAGGAAGCGCCGCCGTATCCCGGGACCGTGTGGGTCCGCCGGGGAGCTGGCCACGCTGGATTCCGACCCCGAGAGCGTCAAGGCCGAGTCGTGTGCGTGCACGTCATCGCCCGCACTGATTGATCGCGATGTGGCGAGTCACGTTCTCACCACATGCCGACGCGCTCCCGGCCGGCGCCGATTGCTGCTGCATGTGATCGCCCCACGTGACCGATATAGCCATCGGGTCGAATGAGAAAGTAGTCGCCCGCGATGGATCCGTATCGGTGGGCGATGCGGCCCTCCGCGTCATCAACGGTTCGGATATCGGAGGGGGAGCGCGCGGGTATGTCGTCGGGTTGATCGATGACGACGATCCGGGGCACATCGGCCAGGGCCGCGTCGACCGGTTCGTCGAGTGCGCCGAAGGTCAGGACAGCGGTGTCACGGCTCAGCGCGTTGAGATTTTCTCGGAGCGTGGTACCTGCGACGTCGGGTGCGTGATCGCCCGGGTGCAGGCGGTTCGTGGCCATGCCAGTGACGATAGGGCTGTTGCGGTAGTTGATGTTGGTCTCTTCCGTCCAGGAGGCGAGTGCCCGTTGGGTGCCCTCGTGACGAAGCCCGATGGAGATGGCGGTGTTGCGCATCGCCTGCGGGATGCGATGGCGAAGTGTGCCCACGTTCGTGATCGTGGTGCTTCGCTCGATGACCTGAGCGGCGACCGGGTGCCGCTCGGTGTGATAACTGTCCAGCAGGGCCCCATCTCCGCTCCCGTGGACGACGTCGGCCAGCTTCCAGGCCAGGTTGAACGCGTCCTGCATTCCGGTGTTCATGCCCTGGCCCCCCGCCGGGCTGTGGACGTGGGCGGCGTCACCGGCCAGGAATACTCTCTGCTTCCGGTACCGGGGGACCTGGGCATGGTGGACGTCGAACGCGGTCAACCAGTGGGCACAGCGGATATGAACGCCGGGACAGCGTTCGTCGACGATCTTCTGCACGAACGGAAGGGTCGCCGCGGCAATCGGGGTGTCCTGGTCGACCTGCACGATGATGCGGACCCGACCCCCCCGCATGGGAAAGACCATCAGAGGGCCGCCGTGGTCGGAGAAGAGGGTGCAAACTGCATCCCCAGGCAAATCGAAGTCGGCTTCGACGTCACCGATGACAAAACGCTCACCATGAAACGAACCCGCCAACTCCTGTCCGGTCTGGGCGCGGACGACGCTGCGCG
Organism: Nakamurella sp.; assembly: GCA_965277905.1. GTDB lineage: Bacteria > Actinomycetota > Actinomycetes > Mycobacteriales > Nakamurellaceae > Nakamurella. The sequence goes on along the minus strand of CBDIDW010000006.1, from coordinate 397,928 downwards.
CCCCATCCGCCCCGATGATCCAATCGCACGCGCCCGGACGCGTGCCTCCGCCGGGTGCCTCGAGTAGATAGCGGACCTGCGTGTCATCCTGGTCCAAGGACAACAGGCCCGTGCCCCGCTCGATACTCACGCCCAGGTGGGTGAGCCGCTCGGTCAGAATCCGTTCGGTTTCGGGCTGCGCGAGGGTGACAGAGAACGGGAACGAGCTGTCGACTTCGCCGGTGGGCACCTCGGCCAGCGTGCGCTGTCCGTCCCGAAAGACAAAACGGTTCGTGCGCAGGCCCGAGCCGACGACTTCGTCGACGACGCCCATGCGGTCGAACATTTCCAGGCTGCGGGCGTGGATCAAAGCGGCCCGGGATTCGTCGGTCGGTGTGGGTAGCGTGTCGATGATGCGGACGGTGACGTCCCGGCGGGCCAGCTCGCACGCCAGGACCAGGCCGACAGGGCCGGCTCCGACAATCATCACGCCGCCTTGACCAGGGTGCGTCGAGGTGTTCATTGGTTTCCTCCTGAACTGGGGCAGGCAGGCCGTCAATGGCAGGTCGAAGACCGCCCGCCTTTGCGTTGATGCGGCTGGTTCACGTCTGTTTGAGGACGGTGGTGACGATGCCGGTACCGAGGGTCCAGGGGTCGACGCCGTTGAGGTTGGTGAGGACGACGATCCCGACCTTCTTCGTGGGCACCATGAAGACTTCGGTGAAGAATCCGCCGAGCGCGCCGTTCTTGGTGGCGTAGGGCGCGGGAATGTTGGAGTCCGCGGGGTCGAGTTGCCAGGCCAGTCCCATCTGCTGGGTGCCGGCTTTGCAGATGATTTTGTTGTTGTTGTTGTAGTTGCACAGGGTGGTGGCGGTGGCGACCGGCTGCAGCGAGTTCAGTAGCGGCTGGTTCGCATCCGGGGTTTTTCCGACCGGGTAGTCCAGGTGCCCGGCCACCCAGGTGGACATGTCGGTGATGTCGGAAGCCATCCCGCCCTCACCGGACTGGGAGTCGTTGTCGAACTGCTCGGGGTCCGCTGTGGTCTGCACGGCACCGCTGGAGGTCGTCACGATGTAGCCGTCGGCCAATGGTTGGTGCCTTTCGGCCAGATGGGTGGCTGGCATCGGAAAGTTGCCCAGGACTTGTGATTGCAGCACCGCGTTGTAGGGCGGGATCTGCTGGCCCGGTTGAATCAGGTCGGCCAGGATCGTGCCCAGGATGCCGAACCCGAAATTCGAGTACAGCCATTTCGTGCCGGGCTGCCAGAGCAGTGTGGTCTGGGAAAGGCCTTGCCACATCTGGTCGCGGGTGTAGTCCTCGAAAGTCCGGTCGCATTGAACCTTGGGGTCTTTGCAGTTCATGCTGATGTTGGCCGGCTCGTCGGGCAGGCCGCTTTGATGGGTGGCCAGGTCCCGCAAGGTGATGGGCACGTTGGGGGCGCCGGCAAAGGTGGGCACGGTGATCCCGGGCGGTGCGTACTTCTGCAGCGGGTCGTCCAGGCTGACCTTGCCCCGGCGGACCAGCTGGGCCAACAGGTCACCGGTGAACGCTTTGGACACCGACCCGACCTCGAACACGGTCTGCGGCGAGACCGGCGCGTTGGTCTTCAGGTTGGCCAGCCCGGACAGGTAGTAGTTGACCTGCGGGGCGGTACCGCTGGCCGCCGGCCGCACCAACCCAACCGCAATACCCGGCGCGTGGTTCTGGGTGCGCCAGGCATCCACCATGGCTTGAATCGATACATCCAACGGATCAGTTGGCGCACTCATGCTGGCCGTGGTGCTGGCAGCGGTCTGGGGGGGCGTCGAGCTGGTGACCGGGCCACCGGTAGACGCCCCCGACGAACCCCCACCGGTAGTGGTGGTGCCGCTCGTGCCGCACCCAGCCAGGCTGAGGACCAAGACGGCAGCGGTCGCCGCGGACAACCCCCGGCCGCACCGACCGGAGGAGGTATGTCGCCCCGAGTCAAACTTGCTCATCAATTTCCCTTCTGACCGCCGACGCGACCACCCCGGCTTCGATGATCCGACGAGGCGCGATCATCGAACTTCCTTCAGTGTTTTGTTCAACTCCACTGGAATACTGTTCTACATCATGCGCTATGATGGTGCGGTGGGCAACCCCTCCGAGCCGCTGACCAAGTGGGCCAGCCGACAGCGGCGAGCGGGCGAGAGGATGCGCCGCGAGACGCAGGGAATTGTCCTGAGGGCGGCATCGGACGAGTTCGCCGAGCAGGGTTACGCCGGTGCGACGATCCGCAAGATCGCCGATCGCGCGGAAGTTTCGGTTCAATCCGTCTACAGCGCGTGGGGTTCCAAACGCGCCTTGCTCCGAGGGGTGCTCGAGTCGGCGTTGACTGGCAATCCAGAGGCTGAGCTCGACGAACGAGCGGTCGACCGGGTGTGGGGCGCAGGCCTGGCTGTAGGAGCAGATCCTGAGGTGGTCCTGCGCTTCATTGCCCGCCAGTTCTGCCAGATCGCGCGGCAAGCCGCCACCGGCTGGCTCACGTATCTCGACGCGATTGGCACCGACCCCATGATTGCCGCCGACTGGCAGCAGCTCATGAGCGTGAGACGAGACAGCTTCAGCATTCACATCGGTCGTATCGCGGACGTAGACTTCCGGCCCGGCCTGAACCGGCAATCTGCCATCGACACCGCCTGGGTGATCGTGAGCCCCCAGTCCTACGACTTGTTGGTGCGGCGCGCAGGTTACGACGAAGGCCGCTTTGAACAATGGATCGGCGACACCCTCTGCGCCGCGTTACTGGACCCGACCCGCCGTTCCGGTCATGACCGTCACGTCGGGGTGGCATTCTCACGCACCGTTCACTGGCAGTCGGTCACAGCCGGCGCCGAGAAGAATCTGGAGCGATCATGAACGCACAAGTGTCGGAACAGCTTTCAGTGGTCTTGGCCGAGGACAACTTGTTGGTCCGCGAGGGTGTGGCGGCATTGCTCGCGTCCGCGCCGGACATTCGGATCACCGCGGTCTGCCAGGACGCGGATGAGCTTCGGCGGTCCATCGTCGAGCACGACCCGGATGTCGTCGTCACCGACATTCACATGCCTCCGCGGCTGGAGGACGACGGCTTACGAGTCGCCGTGGAGCTGCGAGCCCAGCGTCCGCGAGTAGGGGTGGTGGTGCTTTCGAGCCGGGACGACCCGGAGTACGCGCTGGCCCTGATGGATGGCGGTGGTGGCGGCCGTGCCTACCTGCTCAAAGAGCGGGTGGCTCAGCCTGGACAGCTGCTCGCTGCGGTGAGGGCCGTCGCCGCGGGCGGATCGGTCATCGACGATCAGGTCGTGCAGAGATTGATGCAGGCGGTCCGGCCGGCGGGGTCGCCGTTGGCTCGGCTCTCGCCTCGAGAAATCGAAGTGCTGGCCGAGATGGCCAGGGGGGCAAACAACACCATCATCGCGGAGAGGCTCTTCCTCTCGGTGCGCGGCGTGGAGCGCCATATCAACTCGTTGTTCTCCAAGTTGGGCCTGTCGGAGGAACCCAGCTATCACCACCGGGTCCAGGCGGTATTGCTGTACCTGGCCGAACACTGAATTGGTGGGGAAATGAACGATACGACTCGGGACCGGCCGGCCACCGCGCTACCGCTGTCCGGGCTGGCCGAGCAGGTGCTGGACTGCGCCATGGACGCTGTGGTCATCATCGATGGAGTGGGCACCGTTCTTTTCTGGAACGCCGCGGCGACCGGACTTTTCGGTTACCGCTCGGATGAGGTGCTGGGGCGAAATCTTGTCGATCTTGTCGTTCCGTCGTCGTTCCAGGAACGCCATCTCGTCGGGCTGGACCGCGCCGCCGCCGGCCAGGGTGGTGCACTTCTGGGCCGACGTATCGAAGTGGTCGGACGTCGGCGGGACGGGTCCGAGATCCCCATTGAACTCACGATCACCCAGGCGGCATTCGAGGATGGCGTCCAGTTCATCGGGTATTTGCGTGATATTTCGGACCGCAAGGCACGCGCAGCCGAGTTACAGGCCAGCCGGCGTCGGCTGGTCAATGTTTCCGACGAGGCCAGACGGCGCCTGGAACGTGATCTGCACGACGGCGCGCAACAGCAGCTTGTCGCGGTGGCCATGTGTTTGACGGCCGCGCAGGGAGAGCTGGATTCCGATCTGCATGCCGCGTCGACCTGGCTCGACCGCGCCAACCGGCAGCTCACCGACGCCGTCGGCGCGCTACGTGAACTCGCCCGCGGTGTGCATCCGGAGGTTTTGACCCGGCGCGGGCTCGCCGCCGCGGTCACCGAACTGGCGCGACAGTCGGGGATCTCGGTCAGTGTGCCCGAGGTGACCGTCGCCCGGCTGGCGACCGACATCGAAGTCGCGGCCTATTACGTCGTGTCCGAGTCGCTGACGAACGCGGCCAAGCACGGTGCCCGGCACGCGTCGGTCACTGTCGGGATCACTGCCGTGGAAACGAAGGACCGATCAGGCCTGACCGAAGAGCGTCGGCTGACCTGCGTCATCGACGATGACGGGCCGGGCGGCGCGTCGGTCGACAAAGGAACGGGCCTGCGCGGGCTCATTGATCGCTGGGCGGCGGTCGGGGGCGAGCTGACCATTCAGAGCCCGGTTGGTTGCGGCACCAGAGTGACGGCCGTTCTGAAGTTGTAGCTGACAGGTCCACGGATGCCGGCACATGGATGCAGGCACCCCTTCTTTTGTCGTGGTTGCAGGGTGGTGCATCTCGCCGGCCCGGAGGAGGGTGAAAGGACATCAGCTCGAGGAGACAGAACGAATGACGGCTCAGACCACTGGGGAGAGTGCACTGGCGGACACGGGCGCACCGGTGCGCGATTCCCGCCTCGCTGCGCAGCTTCGGAAAAAGATACTGGGGCCGGTGTTCCTGCCCGAGGATGACAACTACTCCGTTGAGTTGGCTGCTTTCAATAGCGGTTTGCACCACCAGCCCGACGTGGTCATCGGCGCCAGCTGCGGTGGTGACGTGAGTGCCGCGGTCGAATTCGCCACCGACAATGCCCTCGAAGTATCCGTTCTGGGCACCGGGCATGCTCCGTACCCTCCGGTCCGGGGCGGCGTCATGATCACCACCCGTCGGATGAGCCGGGTCACCATCGATCCGGCCGGCCGGACGGCAACCGTGGCTGCCGGTACGACCTGGGGTGAGGTGGTCGAGGCGGCCGCCGGGCACGGCCTGGCCGCGGTGTGCGGGTCGGCGCCGGCGGTCGGCGCGATCGGTATGACCTTGGGCGGCGGTCTCGGGCCCCTCGGCCGGACCTTCGGGTTCTCCGCCGAGCACGTGGGCGCAATGCAAGTGGTCGGCCCGGACGGAATCGCCCGATTGATCACCGCCGACACCGACCCGAGTGGGTTCTGGGCGCTGCGCGGCGGCAAGCGCCATCTGGGCATCGTCACCGAGATGACCATCGACCTGCGGCCGCTGACCTCGTTCTACGGCGGTCGACTCCTCTTTTCTTCCTCCGACATTCCCGCGCTGCTCAGTGGTTACCAAGCCTGGCTGGCGCAGGACGAGGTGGCCGACGAGTTGACCACGTCGCTGGCCCTACTGCGATTGCCGGACCTGCCTGCGCTACCGCCCGCGCTTCGAGGCCGTACCGTCGGCGCGCTGCGCATCGGCTACGTCGGCGACGCACAGGCCGGAGCTGCTGCGACAGCTCCGCTCCTGACTGCCATTGGCCGGGAACCGATCGACGGCGCACTTTCCCAGTTGCCTTACCACCGGATCGGTGACGTGCACGGTGATCCGACCCGGCCCGCCCACCACCGGTGCGCCGGCTTGCTGCTGCGCAGTTTCGACGAGGAGGCCGCCCACGCGCTGCTGCACCTGGCTGGACCCACCGTGAGCGTGCCGCTGGCCATCGTGGAGATCCGCCATCTCGGCGGTGCCTACGCGCGGGGCGGAGCGGGCGCCGTCAGCGGGCGCGACGCCGCCTTCAATGTCTGGGTGTCCAGCGCTCCACTTGCTTCACTGAGCCCGGACGACGAGCAGCGCACTGTCCACGGAGCCATCCGAAAGGTGATCGACGGTCTGACGCCATGGTCCTTCGGCGGCGCCCAGATCAACTTCACCGGCACCGACAACACCGACAGCGAACGAGCGCACGGGTTTTCGGCTCAGCAGACTGCCCGCCTCGACGACATCTGCCTCCGCCGCGTCTGATCCAAGACACCAGTTCTCGTTCCGACCCGGTCTGCTGACGCTCGGCGATCTTTCGAAGGGCCCTGGTGATGCCGGCACCACATCCACTTCTGGTGGATGCATCGGCGCCTGTCGGTGGGTGATTCGGGATCGTCAGGGAATCAAGGCAAGGAGTCACTGTGACTGTCAAACAGGCAATCCGCACGACCGTGCTCATGGCTGTGATCGCCCTCCTGGCGGTGCTCGCCTGGTCGCAGCGGCGGGAGTTGGCCGGCATCGGAACGTCGCTCGCCCATGCGCACCTCGGCTGGGTCATGGCGGCCGTCGTGGCTCAGGGTGCTTCGATGGCCAGCCTGGCTCGTGAACAGCGCCGGTTGCTCAGGGTGGAGGGTGGTGACCGGGTCGGTCTGGGTTCGGTCCTGGCCACCACGTATGCCGGCAACGCCATCTCGACCACGACGCCGATCGTGGGCTCGGGTCTGGCGGCCGTGTTCTGCTTCCGGCGGTTCACCCGTCAAGGCGTCGACCGCGTTGTCGCGTCCTGGACGCTGGTCGCGTCGGGGATCTTCTCCGCGGCCACGTTGGCCCTGATCACGGCGGTGGGGGCGCTGGTCATGGGATCCGAGGCCGGGATCGTGGCCGGTGTGGTGACCCTGGTCCTGATCGTGGTGCCGCTGACCGTCGTGCTCATCGCTGTCGACCGTCCCGCTGTGCAACGCCGCATCGTCCGAATGCTGTCCTTCGTCCTGAGTCTCGGCCGCAGGCTACGGCGTCGATCAGTGGACGGGGCGGCCGCTGAAGCCGGTGCCCTGGTGCAACGCGTCATCCGGCTGCGGCTTTCTCCTCGCAGCACCGCCATCACCGCCTTCTTCGCCCTGGCCAACTGGGGACTGGACATCCTGTGCCTGGCCTGCGGACTGCTCGCCGTGGGCGTATCGGTGCCCTGGGGCGTCCTGATCCTGATCTGGGCGGCCGGAGCCGGGGTTTCCAGCCTCGGTCTCACACCCGGTGGCCTCGGCGTGGTCGAGGCCACCCTGGTCGCCGGCCTGGCCACGGATGGGATTCCCGCCGGGCCTGCACTCGCCGGGGTCCTCGTCTACCGCTTCATCCATCTGTGGCTGGTCCTCGGCGCCGGAGCAATCACCCTCGGCGTCCTCAACCTGCGCCGTCAACCTCGCGTCGTTCCGATCGAAGTCAGCTCCGACGAGCCGGCAGGACCTGCGCCACGACGGTAGTGGCCGAGCAACGTGCGAACCCGTCGGCATACCCCGGGTAGAGCGAACCCAGGGCCCAGGAGTCCGATTTCGAGTTGCCCCCGGTGGCCGCGGCCTTGCGTACTGACGCTGCTTGCGGTGCCGCATACGATGTCGGGAATTCGAAGGTGGGTGACTGTGGAGTCAGACTCAGCAGGGGTTGACGTCACGCAGGTGACGCGGGCCTTCGTTCACGACTGGTTTGCCCGTCTGGAACGTTCTGGTTTCGCGGCGCCGGTGTTCTTGGCCGCGCTGGCCGACGATGTCGTGTGGACGGCGACCGGGCATTCGCCGGTGTCGGGGACATTTCGGGGTAAGCAGGCGTACATTGACGGGGTCTATCGAGTCCTGGATGACCGGTTGCAGCGGTGGCCACAGGCGCAGGTGACCCGCATCCTCGTGGACGGTGAGTGGGCGTCGGTGGAATTCGTCGGCGTCGGGGGCGTAGGCCGGAACGGGACCGACTACACGCTGCAGTACAGCTGGATCCTGCACGTGGTCGACCATCACATTCGGGAAGTGGTGGGCTACTACGACCAATCAAAGGTCCTCGAGCTGTTCGCTGAGGCCGGACGGATGGCCCCGAACCCTTCGTCGTAGCTGGTCCGAGACGCCGCTACCACGACGTGGGAACGGCGAACCGACGATGCTTCGTCTCGGATGTGGCCAATTACGCCTGGGTGGCGGACTCGCGCGCCGGTTCCCGGGTCGGGGCAAAGGAGCTTTCCGCGGCACGGGTTGCGCGCCGGCCGGGGAGCAGGACGATGACGGCACCGGCGGCGAGTAGAGCTGCTCCAGCGGCGGTCCAGTAAGCGATGTGCAGACCGTCGATGAAGGCGTTCGACGCCTGGGTGAAGACGGCGCCACCGGCATGGGCGGCGAAGGCGAAGGAGTCGCGGGCCCGATCCGCGAGCGCATCGGGCAAGCCCGGCAGAGTGAGATTGTTGCGGTAGATGGCGGTCATGATGCTGCCCAGGACGGCGATTCCCAGCGCGCCCCCGACTTCGCGCGACAAATCGTTCATGGCCGAGGCGACACCCTGCTCGGACGTCGGCAGCGCGGAGGTGATGGAACTGGTCGCCGGAGTCATCGCCGCACCCATTCCCCCGCCGAGCAACAACAGGCCGGTGGCGAGCACCCAGTACTCGGTCGAGGCGTCGATGAAAGCGAGCATTGCCAAGGCACCGGCGATGACGACCAGGCCTGCGGTGCAGACGACACGGGAGCCAAGGGCGGCGGCCAATTCGGTGCGAGCCGGGAACTGGGAATCATGCCCGCGGCCATCGGGAGCAGGCTGACCGCAGCCACCATGGCCGAGTCGTGCCGGACGATCTGCAGGTATTGCAGCATGAGGAACATGAACCCGTAGAACGCGAAGAACTGGATGAAAATCGACAGGCTGCCGGCGCTGAGTTGACGCTGCGAAAAGACGCGTGGGTTCAACATGGGGCTCTGGCGATGCAACTCGTAGATGACGAAAATCGTCAGCACAATGATTCCGGCGGAGATCCCGAGAATGGACCGGGCGGAGGCCCAACCAGCGGTCGGCGCTTCGATGACGGAATAGACCACCCCCACCAGTCCCAGCACGCTCAGTAGGGCACCGCCGACGTCCAACCTGGGGGCTCGGGGATCAGCGGACTCGGGGACCACCCGGAGGGTGCCGACGATGGCGATGACGGCCAGCACCACGTTGGTGCCGAAGACGGCCTCCCAGTGGAAGGCCTCGAGGAGTGCGCCCGACAAGAGCACGCCGAGTACGGCGGCGGCGCCGGCGACGGCGGCCCAGACGCTCACGGCCTTGGCTCGTTGCGCCGGCGGAAAGGTGCCGGTGATCGTGGACAGGGTGGCCGGCATGATCAGGGCGGCGCCGACACCGATGACGCCCCGAAGCCCGATCAGCGCACCCGCCGACGATACGCACATTGCCGCAATTGACCCGGCCGCGAATACCGTGAGCCCGATGAGCAGCATCCGCCTGCGGCCATATCGATCGCCCAGCGCGCCTGCCGGCAACAACAGCACGGCAAAGGCCAGAGAATAGGCATCGATGACCCAGGAGAGCTGCGTCTGAGACGCCTGGGTGGCTCGGGCGATATCGGGAAGAGCGACATTGAGCGACGACATTGCTGCGGTGACGGCGGCCAACGCCAGGCACACGACAGCGGTGACCGCTCCGTGCCGAACCGACCGTTCTGGAGAACTCATCACGTTTTTACCTTTCAGGTGAGTAGGACTGTTCCTTGCTCGGAACTCGGTCGGCTGCACTGTTGTGCTCAGGTCCGGCCGACAGTGCGAGCCTGTTCGAGAAGGGGTGCCGGTGCTGTTGTGGCGCCTACAGAATCCGTCGAGGTGCCCACCTGCGTAGGGCTTGTGGTGCCAGCACCTGGCGGCACCCCGGTGTCATCCGGCAGCCATCGGTACGGCCGGCCCTGCCATGGGTGCTGGCACCACATCGACATCGTGTGTCGCCATCGGCGCGGGTACACGGTTGAGACTGGAAACGTCGCCATCGCACCACAACGGGCGGCGACGACGCGATGCCACATTCGGCCCCAGAAAACCGTCGGGCGCCCGCACGCCAGTCTGTACCGCTTGTCCGACAAAGATCGTGTGCGCCGATCGGCGCACATTCCAACTCCAGATCAAGGAACGCCGATGTCCACTACTCGTTCTCTGCAGACGCGCTTTTCCCGATGGGGCGGCGTCGCCGTCGCCGCTGCGCTTGCGTTCACCCTGACCGCCTGCTCGTCCACCTCATCCGCCGGCTCGTCCTCGTCCTCGTCATCGACGGCGACGACGACGCCCGTGGCCACGTTGACCAGCACGGCCGTGTCGACCAGCATCGCCGTCGAGACCAGTACCAGCGTCGTCACCACGACCAGTACGCAGATCGCCACCACGACAAGCACCCAGACCACGAACCCGACCACCCAGTCGAGCTCGCATTCCTCGTCGAGCCGCAGCAGCAGCACGACCCCACCGGTCAGCTGCCCAGGCTCGCAGGTGCTGACCCAACTCCTGCCCGCGGGCGACCGCTCGGTCCCGGTGTCGGACATCGCCTGCTCGGGCGAGTGGGCCGTGGCGAACTACAGCGAAGCCGGCCGCAACCAGGTCGTGGGCGTATTCCACTACGGCACCGCCGACGGACACTGGGGCCTGTACGACCGCAATCAGGCGTGCGCCCAGACCATCAATCTGCCGCCGTCGCTGTATCAGCGTGCCTGCTCCACCAACTGACCCACGCAGAAACGTACGTACGTGAACGGACTCGGCAGACCAAGGTGGTTCTCGCTCGGGGGCGGGTGTTGGGTGGTGGTGTCAGCATGCGCGAGCAACGAGGGGTTGACACGATGGCCCTGCCGGACGACCTTGTCGAGCGAAACGGAGTTCAGATGAGGCCATTACCTGTGGCCGAGAGGCTCGAGCGAGACGGCCCGGGCCTGGCCCGCCGGTGGGCCTGGTTGGTCATCCTCGTCATCGGCGTGGGGTTGTTCGTGCTGATGCGGCTGCTCTATGTCTCGACCGGCAACCCCAATCTGTTCCCGTCACTACTCCTGCTGGCCGCGTCTGTGATGCCGGCGTCGTTTGCCGCCTTCCTGTTTGGCTTGCACCTGGAATTCCAACATGGTCCGGGCACCATATTGTGCGTCGCATTGCTCGGCGGTGTGGTGGGCGTGCTCGCTGCCGGCCTGCTGGAGTACGACACGCTTCGCGGCCTGGGTGTGCTGCCCGGCATCGCCGTAGCCATCATCGAAGAAACCGCGAAGTTGCTCGTCCCGGCCGCCTTTTTACTCCTTTCCCGACGGCCGGTGCGCTTGGCTGACGGTCTGATTCTCGGGGTCGCCTGCGGGGCCGGGTTCGCCGTGCTGGAGACTCTCGGCTACAGCTCGGTCGAGATCATCCGCTCGCATGAGAATCTCGGCCAGGTCATCCAATTGTTGCTCGAACGCGGCTTGTTCAGCCCAGCCACGCACATGACATGGACCGGCCTCACCGCGACGGCGTTGTGGTTCGCGGTGGGTTGCCGCTGGAAGCGGTACTCGTGGGCGATATTCGCAGGCGTCTTCGCCGTCGCAGTCGGCCTGCACGCACTCTGGGACAGCACCACCACCCTGGGGGGCTACATCGTGCTGGCAGCCATCAGTTTGAGTTCGATGGGAGTCTTCATCCGGGTAGCGGCTACTCGCCCGCTGGCTCGGATGGCGATGGCCGAGGCGAGGGCGTCCTCAGGGGAGGCCGACCAGCCAACGGACGCGGGGAGATCGAGCTGACCGAGACGCAGCGGTCTCTGCCCGTCTCGTGTTGTCGGTCATCGTCGCGGCACGGCCTGTGCGGGCGCCGTTTTCTTCCCGTGACTCTGCCCCACCGGTGATCGGGTTCAGTTGTCCAGGCGGTGGGCGCCGTCGGTGTCGGCGCCCCATTCATTGACCACTTGTTCTGTTTCCTGCAGGGCGGTATCGGAGCCAGTGCCACAGGTGTCGGCCGTGGTGAGCGCGCACCACCGGTAGGGCGGGTCTGGGTCCTGGTAAGAGGCGACCCAGGCCACGTCGCTGGTCGTCCAGACTCCTGTGGCGCTGCGACTGAACTGGATCCGCACGAGAAGTCCTTGCTGGACGCCGGGAGCACTGTTCAGTTGGGCGGCGATGTTGTTCCCCAATCCGTAAATCGCCCACTTCCCGTTGATCTTTTCCATCGGTTGCACGACGTGCGCGTGATGCCCATAGACCAGGTCGATGTCGGGGTCCGCCAGCAGGGCCTTCGCTGTCTGTTTCTGTTCCTGGTCCGGAGTGTGGTCGTATTCCTGGCCGGCGTGCATGGCCACGACGACCAGGTCGGCGCCGGCCTGCCGGGCCGCCCGGGCCTTGGCCTCGATCTGGGCGATGTCGATGATGTTGACCTGCCAGGGCTGGTCGGGATCCCCGGTGTTCAGCCCGTACGCGGTGGAGATGAACCCGACCCGGCCCTGCGGGGTGTTGATGATGACCGGTCGCTTCGAGTCAGCCTCGGTGCGATAGGAGCCGTCGTGCAGAATGCCGGCGGCGTCGAGTTGGTTCAGGGTGCGGTCAAGCCCGTCGGTGCCTTGGTCCAGGGTGTGGTTGCTGGCCGTCGAGCACGCGTCGTAACCGGTCTTTTTCAGTGCGGGCAGAACCTGCGGAGGGACGGAGAAGGTCGGGTAGCTCTGGAAAGGGCCGCCCGGGTCGGCCAGTGGTGTCTCCAAATGGCAGATGGCGATGTCGGCGCTGTCGACGTATTTCTGCTCCGGCGCCAACATGGGGAAGAAGTCCAGTCCGTCGACAGTGGTGTCCGGGTCATTTCCGGCGTCCTGGCCGGCCTGAGTGACCAATTGCTTGTGCAGCAGCACATCGCCGGATACCACGACGGTCAGACAACGGACACCCGGGCAAGCAGGGGTGTGCACCGACGACCCGATCGGCGCGGCGACCAGGTGGTCGGCCGCCGGGGTCGGGGTCGGGGTCGGGGTCGGGGTCGATGTCAGCGTCCGGGTCGTGTTGGTCAGTGGTGGGGTCGAAGAGTGGGCCGGCGAGGTCGCGGGTGCCGCATCCGTCGAGTTCGTTGTCCGGGTCTCGAGTTCACTCGGGGTCGCTGCTCGCGTTGACGAGGATGTGACCGTCGGCGGCACGGTCGGGGGCGGGACCACGGATACGACCGTCGACCGGGTGGTGAGAGTTGACGTGGACATTGCCCGGGCTGAGGTCGGGGTGGGTCGAGTGGAAGGAAAGGCGGCCGACGAACCCGACCCGCAGGCGCCAGCGATCAACAACACCGCGACTGCCAACCCCACCAGGGATGTGGCCCGAGCCGACGATGGCCATGACGCGAACACAGAAGGAAGTTTTCCTGAGGGCATTCGTGCACACCACTTTCCGAAGATGGAGAGCGCATCTATGAGGTGGGCGCCTCTTGGGTCATGGCTCAGTGGTCGTAGCCGGGTGTCCATCGGGTGCGGTCGATGGCGTGATCAATGTCCACGTCGGACACTGGCGGCGCGACGCCTTCGGCGACGGCGGTGCGGGCAACGGCCATCGCCACGACGGTGGCGATGTGCGGCAGGCTGCCCCGGTCCGGCAGCAGCGCTCCGAGCGGATCGGAGTGGATGGTCGCCGACCCGGCCACCGCCGTCGCGGCGGCGGCGATCATGGCGTCGGTGACCCGGGTTGCCCGCACAGCGGTCACGGCCAGGCCGATGCCGGGAAATACGTAGACGTTGTTGCATTGGGCGACTGGTCTGTCGACTCCCGCCACCCGCATGGGCGGGAAGGGCGAGCCCGTGGCGACCAGTGCTCTGCCCTCCGTCCAATCGGCCAGCTCCTGAGGTCGGGCTTCGCTGCGGCTGGTCGGATTGGACAGCGGCATGATGATGGGCCTTTCGGTGCCGGCCGCCATTGCCCGCACCACCTGCTCGGTGAACGCTCCGGTCGCGGTCGAGAGCCCGATCATGGCCGTGGGCCTGACGGTGCGGACGACATCCAGCAGCGAAGCTGCTTGCCCCGGGGCATCACTTGCCACCGTCCCTTCCGGTTGGGCGAGCCTGCCTTGTGCGGGGTCCAGATCGGTGCGATCCGAGGTGAGCAACCCGTCGACGTCGAGCACGAAGATTCTGGCGCGGGCACTGACTTCGGACAATCCATCGGCCACCATGGCTCGTACGATCTGTTCGCACACGCCGATCCCGGCCGAGCCGGCGCCGAGCATGACCACCCTCTGGTCCCGGATGCGTGAACCGGTGGCCGCAGCCCCGGCCGACAGTGCCGCCAGGGCCACCGCCGCGGTCCCCTGGATGTCGTCGTTGAAGGTCAACAATTGGTCGCGATAGCGCTGCAGGATCGGCAACGCATGAGAGGTCGCGAAGTCCTCCCACTGCAGGAGCACCTCCGGTAGCTCGGCCCGCACAGCGTCGACGAACGCATCGATGAAAAGGTCGTAGTCGGGGCCGTCGATGCGACGGTGCCGCCATCCCAGATACATCGGGTCGTCGAGCAACTCCGCATTGTCGGTGCCGACATCGAGCAGAATGGGCAAGGTCCGGGCCGGATCGATCCCCCCGAGCGCGGAATACAGCGAGAGCTTCCCAATCGGGATGCCCATACCGCCCAGGCCCTGATCGCCCAATCCGAGGATGCGTTGGCCGTCCGTGACAACGACGACGTCGACAGCTGGGCGGGGTCGGTTGCGCAAGATCTCGACAATCCGGTCACGATCGGGAAAGGAAATGAACAACCCGCGTGGGCGACGGTAGATCTCGCTGAAGCGCTGACAGGCCACGCCGACAGTAGGCGTGTAGACAATCGGGAGCACCTGCTCGATGTGCTCACCGATGAGCTTGTAAAACACGGTCTCGTTGGTGTCTTGCAGAGTTCGCAGATTGATGTGCCGGCCGATGTCGGTCGATTCCTCCAGCCAAGCCCCATACGCGCGGGTGACTTGAACGTCCAGAGTCTGGATCGCTGACGGGAGCAGCCCCCGCAATCCCAGCCGGGTTCGATCCTCCTCGGTGAAAGCCACCCCCCGATTGAGCAGCGGATCGCGAATGAGATCCAACGCCGAGTGTCGACCGGTCTCCGCCACCTCGGGCCCCTTTCTGTACGTGTCCTCCAGCGGGCGATGGGCCGAGTTCTCGATATCGGTGGTGCAGAGCGTACGAGGGTCGGATTCACGGGCGCACGCCGGTCGATCGGTGCAATTGGTCGTTGGCGAATTCACCGCGAACCCGTCGGATCTGGTGGACTGAAGCGGTGAGTACGTCCGGCTCGGAGCAGCCGTCGCTGCGGATTCACGATCTCGGGCCGTTGTTGATAAATAGGTCGGGACAGGTTCAGCCCGTCAGCGGGGCGTTGGCGGCGGTGCTGACGCTGCTGTTGGTGCGAGCGGGCGAACCCGTGACGACCGAAGCCGTGGCCGAGGTGATCTGGGGGGGCCGCGCTCACCGATCGGCGTCGACGGTGATGTCGCACGTGTCGCGGCTGCGGTCGTTGCTCGGATCGACGGGCACCGGTGAACCGGCTCTGGTCCGAAACGCGGGCGGGTTGAGTCTGCACATTCCCGCGGATCGGATCGATTCCGGTCGGCTGGAGACGCTGGCCGACCGGGTCAGGGATTTGCTGGCGGCCGGCCAGCCTGCTGTGGCGGTTGTGTGTGCGCAGGAAGCAACTGAGCTCTGGCGTGGGCGTCCGTACTCGCCACTGTCGGACGAGCCGTGGGTGGCGCCGGCGGCGGCCCGGTTGGAAGAGCTGTATGCGCTGATCCGCGAGCGGTTCCTCGAGGGGCTGCTTGCCGTCGGTGATGCGGAACGCGTGTTGGTGGAGCTGCGTACGGAGATTCCTGCCCGCCGGTTGCGCGAGCGGCTGTGGGCGATGCGGATGGTGGCTGAGTGCCGGACCGGTCGACTGGATGAGGCGCTGCGGACCTTTCACGAGGTCCGGCGGCTCTATCTCGACGAGCTCGGTGTGGAGCCGTCCGCTGCCCTGGCGGATCTGCAGGCCCGGATCCTGGCCGGCGACCCTGGCCTGGCCGGCGCGCCCATCCGGGTCAGCACCGGCGGAACGGATCCGCCGGCAGAGGTTGACGAGGGCCAGACCGATTCGAGGTCAGACCCGGCACGGGTCTCGTCTTTGCCGAACCGGCGGGGCCGGTTGATCGGGCGGGATGGACTCCTCGACGCGCTGCAGGTGCTGTTGCGAGGGCACCGCCTGATCACTGTGGTCGGGTCGGCCGGCTGCGGTAAGACCCGCTTGGCCGTTGAGGTCGCACGCGCATCGATCCCGGAATTCGCCGACGGGGTGTGGTGGGTGGATTTGACCGCCGCCGACACGGCCGACCAGGTGGTGGAAGCGGTCGTGTCGGCGATCGGAATCGCTCCGTCGGCGTCCGGGTCCGCCGAGGAGGAATTGCTGACCTACGCGCGGGCCCGCCGGATGCTGTTGGTGCTGGACAACTGTGAACAGGCGCTCGAGCCGACCGCGGGGCTCGTCGATGCGCTGCTGGCCGCCGGCGAGGACGTGAGTGTGTTGGCCACGAGCCGCGAACCGCTCGGTGTGGACGACGAGGCGGTCCGGGCTGTTCCACCGCTGGTAGCCGATCTGTCTCCGTCGGCCGAGCCAGGTTCCCGGCCCGATCTGCCACCGGCGGTCGAACTGTTCGTCGAACGGCTCACCGCCGCGACCGGGGCCACCTTGACCAGTGCGGAAATTGCGCTGGCGCAAGTCATTTGCCAGTCGGTCGACGGGGTCCCGCTCGCGGTGGAACTGGCCGCGGCGCGGGCCCGCGCCTACAGCCTGGCGGAGATCGCGGACCAGGTCGCGACCGATCCCAGCTCGCTGGCCCGAGTCGGTCGCGGCGGTGCCGATCATCATCGGACCGTCCGATTTGCCATCGAGCAGACGTATCGGAGCCTGACCGCCGCGGAGGCGTCGCTGCACCGAGCGGTGTCGGTGGTGCCGGGTCCGTTCACGGTCGGCCTGGCCGCCGCGTTGGACGACCGACCGGTGGTCCAGACCGCTGACTCGATCGCTGGTCTGGCGCATCGGTCGATGATGGTCGCGCTCGGTCCGGCCCGTTCCGGGCGTCCCTCGCGGTTCGCGCAGTTGGCCACCGTTCGTGGACACGCCGGTCATGCCTCGGCCAGTCGTCGCCCCGACCTGATGGGTCGGCGAGATGCCTGGGTGCGGGACCTGATCGCGGGCCGGCCGCGTCTGGGTCGGCCGGCGGAACGTGGCTGGCACGCCGCCGTCGACGACATGGTGGCCGTGCGCTCGACCCTTCAGCGCACCCTCGTCGACCACCCCGATCCGGCCGGGATTCGTTTGGTCAGCGGTCTGGGCATGTACTGGTACTACCGCGGGATGCTCATCGAGGGCGGACGGTGGATGGCGCGGGCGGTGGACGTCGTCGACCGGGCCACGCCCACCGAAAGGGTTCTGGCCCTGTTGGCCTCGGGCTCGGCGCGGACGCTGGCGCAGCGCGTCGAATTCGCTCGCCCGCAGATTCTGGCGGGTCTGGCGGCCGTCCCGGAAGCGCCGGCGCAGGATGCGATCCTGCTGGGGGAGAGCATGGCTGCCTTGCTCGGGTCGCTGGGCCTGGCCCGCCAGGAGGCCCTGCTGCAGCTCGTCACCGCCACGCTGGCCGAGGTGGCCAGCCGTAGCGAGGACCCGGGCCTGGCCTTGCTGACCGACCTCGGCGCGATGCTCACCGGCCTGGCCAGTTCGTTGCCCCGGCCGTTGATCGCCGAGCAGGCGGCCGCCCTGTGGACGCGCGCGCAGCACCTCGACGACCATTTCACCAGCCGTTTGGCGTCGGGGACGCTGGCCATCCTGTCGCTCGGGGCGGGGGATGTCGAGCAGGCGCTGCTGTGGTCGGACCGGCAGATCGCCGCGCACGTCGCCCTCGGCCTGACCGAGGGCCCGGTGGTGTTGGAAGTACGAGCGAACCTGCTGGCGCGGCTCGGCGACGCGGCCGGGGCGCTGCGGCTGTACGCGGCCGGGGAGGCCCACCATCGGCGGGTGGGCCTGCCCTGGCCGCAGCAACCCTGGACGCCCGATCTGCGGCGTCGCGCCGCGGCTCAGCTCACCCCGGCCGAGGCCGAGGCGGCCATCCGGGAAGGGGTCTCGCTGACGTTGCTGGACGTCCCGCCGGTGGCGGCGCAGCCTGCCGCCGCCCGGTAGGCCAGGACGGCGTCGCCGTCGACGAGCGAACCGACGAAACCCACATAGCCGTCGGGCCGGACCAGCACGACGTCGCCGCGGCGGGCCCCGTAGCGGCGGGCGATCCGGCCGTCCGGGTCGGCCAGCAGATCTGACCCCGGCCCGGCGAGGGCCGCGTCGCCACCGATCCGGATCAGCGGCAGGCCGGCCAGCGGCAGGGCCGTCTCAAAGGGAACGTTCCCGAACACCAGCGCGGTGGTCGCCAGGCCGCGGCCGATCAGCATCTCGCGCAACCCGGTACCGGTGAGGTCCGGCGCGTGGTCACCCGGACGAACTCCGTGGCGCCCGGGGCGCCCGGCGATGATCGGGCTGCGCCGGTAACCGATGTCGGTCTCCTCCAGCTGCGCCGCGAGCAGGTGCCGCACCGGCGCCAACCGGCCTGCTGCGCGGATGGCGGCGTTGCGCAGCACCTGCTGGACCCGGTGATCCAGGGTTCCCATAGCGGTGGTCCTGGTGGTCTGCGCGATCACCTTTTCGGCCACCGGGTGCCGTTCCGCCTGGTAGCTGTCCAACAGGGACGCATCGGCGGCGCCGGTGACGACGGCGGCGAGTTTCCAGCCGAGGTTGAAGGCATCCTGCATCCCGGTGTTCATTCCCTGCCCGCCGGCCGGGCTGTGCACGTGCGCCGCGTCTCCGGCCAGGAACGCCCGGCCGACCCGGTACTGCGGGACCTGGGCGTGGTGGATCTCGAACACGGTCAGCCAACGAGCCGCAATCACCCGGATGCCGCCGGCGCGGTCGTCGACGATCCGTTGCAGCCTTTCGATGCTCGCGTCCTGGTCACCGTCGGTGATTTCGGCGATGACGCGGAGCCGCTGTCCGAGCATGGGAAAGACCAGCAGCGGACCCGCACCGGTGGAAAAGAAGGAATGCATTCGGTCCCGGGGCAGGTCGCATTCGGCGACCACGTCGCCGAGCAGGAACCGCTCGCCCTGGAACGAGCCCTGCAGCGTCTGGCCAGTGCCCGCTCGCACCACGCTGTGGCTGCCGTCGGTGCCGACAACCCAGCTCGCGACACTGCTCTCGGTGCCGCCGTCGGGCTGCCGCAGGCGGTAACGGACGCAGTCATCGTCCTGATCGAAGGACAGCAACTCGACGCCTCGCTCGACGGCAACCCCGAGCTCGGCCAGCCGGGCGGCCAGGATGCGTTCGGTCTCCGTCTGCGCGGTGGTCACCGAGAACGGGTACGGGCTGGGCACGTCGTCGAATGTGAGGTCCGCCAACAATTTTCCCGATGCGTGCATCTGCATGCCGGTCGTGCGGATTCCTGAGGCGATGATCTGCTCGATGACCCCGATCCGTTCCAGCATCTCCAGGCTCCGGGAATGGAGCAGGATCGCCCGCGACTCCGTGGTCGGAGCGGACAGCTTGTCGATCACCCGGACCGGCACGTTGCGCCGGGCCAGCTCGCACGCCATCACCAGGCCGACCGGCCCGGCCCCGACGACAAGCACCTGCTCGTTGCCGGCGGTCCGGGGAGATGTCACCGCCGGCGCCGGGGTGGCGACTCCGAGCTGATCGCGCAACCAGGAAATCACTGTCGGCATCACCTCGCCCGCCTTGGACATGGCACAGTGGCCGGTTCCTGGGATCAACTCGACCGTGACCCCGGGTCGGCCTTCGAAGACTCGGGTGTCCCGCGCCGGGACGAAGTAATCGTCGGCACCGTTCACGACCAACATCGCCGTGTTGGTGTGCCGGTGCAGCAGCTCGGTCCGAACCAGCGAACGAGCCCCCGCGGACAGCTCGTCGACTGTGACGGGATGATCGAAACCCAATGCATTGCCGACGATGTCGGCCATTCCATAGGGCAGCCTGCGCTGGTACTCGGGGAGGAACGCAGCGTCGACCGGACCGCCCAGATCGACCGCGGCGTCGACAATGCCGGTCAGGCCGGTCATCGCGGCGAGGTTGCCGCCGAATGAAATCCCCATGTGTGCGACCAGGCCGTTGCCGATGCCGCGGGCCTCGGTCACCAGGCTCCGCACGACCGAGTCGGCGTCCGGCCCGAGCAACACCGGGTTCTCCGCGGTGCCGGGCAAATCGAAGGCCAGCACAGTGACGCCGGCCCGGGTCGCGAAGGCCATCAACCAGTTGTGGATGTCCATCTTCGCGGTGTCCACCCCGCCGCTGATCATCAGCACCGGGCCGGCATCGAAGCTTCCGGCGGTGGAGTACAGGTGGACGGGCAGGCTCACGGCACCCTTGTCGGTGGGCAGGTCCAGCACCCGGCGCTCGAACTTCACCCCGAACCCGGGTGCCGCGACCAGGTACGCCTGGATCTGATGGTCGAGCGCGGCCTTGCGGGCGTCGTCGGCTACGCAGGGGAACTTGGCACAGCCGTAGGCCAACGCGGCCAGAAGAGGTTGGTTCGCCTCCTGGTACTGCGCGGCCAATGCGGAGAACTCGTACACCCACCCACCGGGCTCGTTGGCCCAGAAGTCGGTGGTGGCGGCCCGGACCCGGGCTACGTCGTCGGCCGGTAGGCCGTATCCGACGAATTGGTGGGTGCGGTCCTCGAACATGGCCTGCGCGTCGATCGGGTAGGTGTACGGCATGGTGGGCGGCCTCTCTTGGCTGGGCGCTGGAGGGTCCTCACCAGCTCCTGCGAAGACTCCGGCCCGCCCGTCCAAACGGTGTCCACACCCCGTCCAAACCCCGTCCAACACCGGATTCGGCCCGAGTTGGACCTGCCCGGAGGAATCCGGTCAGGCCCTTCGCCCGCTCGGCCAACGCCGATCGATCAGTGAGAAGAGCAGCAGTAGGACGATCGCGACCAGCAGGACGACCACTGTGCTGAGCAACGAAGGCCAGAACCCGATCTTGTCCACGTCCAGGAACGGGTACGGATACCAGTGGGCGATCGCCCCGTGCACGAAGGTGTAGACGATCCAGGCGATCGGCCAGACGAACATCCACGCGGACGCGGCCCGGTCGATCCGCGGTCGCGGGCCGAACAGCAGCCAGCCCAGGACGCTCGCCCACGGCGCAACGTAGTGGAAGCCGATGGTGGCCACGAGCTGCCAGCCGGACGGGTGCACGTAGTGGATGAGGATCAGATCGAACACCAGGCCGGTGATGGTGATCCCGATCAGCGCGTCCAGTCGGAGCACGCGCCAGAACCGGCCGTCCCGCAGCGGGTCCGCAATGAGCATGATCGCAACGATGAGCACCAGCAGGTTGCTCTGGATGGTGAAGAAGCTGAACGTCTGCACCATCCTGGTGGCCACCCCGACCGAGGCCACCGTCTCGCCGGTGTTCGGGTCGGGACCGCCCGTCAGGATGAGCGCGATCTGGATCACGAAGGCGATGAACACATCGATCGCGATGAAGATCTGCCAGGCCCGGGCCGCTCGCATCCGCGATCCCGGGACGGTGGTCTGGGTGGCGATGATGCTCATCGGGGCCTCGCATCGGTGGTCGGCAACGTGCGTAGGGCCCGAACCTACAGCCGAGCGGTCAATGATTCGGCGGCCTCGATGAGATCACCGGCCCAGCGTTCGCCGGGCCGACGGCCGATGCGCTCCACCGGGCCGGAGACCGAGACCGCGGCAATGACGCTGCCGGCAGGGTCCCGAACGGGCGCGGAGACCGAGGCCACACCGGGCTCGCGCTCCGCGGTGGACTGGGACCAACCTCGACGGCGGACCTCGGCCAGGACGCGTTCGGTGAACGCCGCATCCGGCAATACGGCCAGCACCGTCGCCTTGTCCGCCCAGGCCAGGAGCACCTTCGCCCCCGACCCGGCGGTCAGCGGCAGTCGCGCCCCCACCAGCACGGTGTCCCGTAGGCCGACCGCCGGTTCGGCCGCGGCCACGCACACCCGGGTGGTCCCGTCCAGGCGATAGACCTGGACACTCTCGCCGGTCCGATCGCGCAGGCGGGGGAGCACCTCCGCCGCCGCGGCCACCAGCGGGTCCGGCGCGCCCGCAGCCAGCTCGGACAACAGCGGACCCGGCCGCCACCGTCCCTGACCGTCCCGGGTCAGCAGACCGTGCACCTCGAGCCCCACCGCCAAGCGGTGCGCGGTCGCGCGGGGTAAACCTGTCGTCAGGCACATGTCGGCCAGGCTGATCGGGCCGCTCGCGGCCGCGCGGAGCACCTCGACGGATTTGTCGAGGACTCCGATACCGCTATGCTGTCCCACGCAGCGATACTAGTTTCTCAAATGTTGAGATGTCCAGCTGGAGGTTGACAGGCAATGGGGCGCACGCTGGCGGAGAAGGTCTGGGAAGCGCACGTGGTCCATCGGGCCAAGGGTGAGCCCGATCTGCTGTACATCGACCTGCATCTGGTGCACGAGGTGACCAGCCCGCAGGCGTTCGAGGGCTTGCGGCAGGCCGGCCGGCCGGTGCGCCGGGCCGACCTCACCCTGGCCACCGAGGACCACAACGTCCCCACCATCGGCATTCACTTGCCGATCGCCGACGAAATCTCTCGGCTGCAGGTCGACACCCTGCGCGCGAACTGCGCCGAATTCGGGGTCCGGCTGTTCCCGATGGGCGATCTCGAGCAGGGCATCGTGCATGTCGTCGGTCCGCAGCTGGGCATCACCCAACCCGGCATGACCATCGTCTGCGGTGACTCGCACACGTCCACCCACGGTGCCTTCGGGGCGCTCGCCTTCGGCATCGGCACCAGCGAGGTCGAGCATGTGCTGGCCACCCAGACCCTGCCGCTCAATCCGTTCAAAACGATGGCCATCACCATCGAGGGGGAGTTGGCCGACGGGGTCACCGCCAAGGACATCATTTTGGCCGTGATCGCCAAGATCGGCACCGGCGGCGGCCAGGGCTACGTGCTGGAATACCGCGGTGAGGCCATTCGCGCGTTGTCCATGGAAGCGCGCATGACCATCTGCAACATGTCGATCGAGGCGGGCGCGCGCGCCGGAATGATCGCCCCGGACGCGACCACCTTCGAGTACATTTCCGGGCGCCCGCACGCGCCGGTCGGCGCCGACTGGGACGCCGCCGTGGGCAATTGGTCCGCGTTGACGACCGACGACGACGCCGAGTTCGACGCCGAGGTCGTGCTGCGGGGTGCGGATCTGGCGCCGTTCGTCACCTGGGGCACCAATCCCGGCCAGGGACTGCCGTTGTCGGCCTCGATCCCGGATCCGGAGCAGATGACCGACGACCACGAGCGGGTGGCCGCCGAGCGCGCCCTGGAGTACATGGGGTTGCGGGCGGGTACCCCGCTCAAACAGATCCGGGTCGACACCGTCTTTCTCGGTTCCTGCACGAACGGCCGGATCGAGGACCTGCGTGCTGCCGCAGCCATCCTTGCGGGTCGGCACATCGACGAGAAGCTCCGGATGCTGGTCGTTCCCGGTTCGATGCGGGTCAAGGCGCAGGCGGAAGCCGAGGGGCTGGACCGGATCTTCCTCGACGCCGGCGCCGAGTGGCGCAGCGCCGGTTGCTCGATGTGCCTGGGCATGAATCCCGACCAGCTCACACCGGGTGAGCGCAGTGCATCCACCTCGAACCGCAACTTCGAGGGTCGGCAAGGCAAAGGCGGCCGCACCCACCTGGTTTCGCCGCTGGTCGCAGCGGCCACCGCGGTGCGCGGGACCTTGTCCTCGCCGGCCGACCTCGAACCCGCCCGCTGACCCCTTCCCCACGGAGCCACCACATGCGCGCCTTCACCTCGCACACCGGCATCGGGATCCCCCTGCGCCGCAGCAATGTCGACACCGACCAGATCATCCCCGCGGTGTACCTCAAGCGGATCACCCGGTCCGGGTTCGAGGACGGGCTCTTCGCCGCCTGGCGGGCCGACCCCTCGTTCGTGATCAACCAGCCAGCCTTCGCGGGCGGCTCGGTGCTGGTGGCCGGGCCCGACTTCGGCACCGGATCGTCGCGTGAGCACGCGGTCTGGGCGTTGTCCGACTACGGGATCCGGGTGGTGATCTCGTCCCGCTTCGCCGACATCTTCCGCGGCAACTCGGCCAAGGGCGGCCTGCTCGCCGCCCAGGTCGGACAGGACGACGTCGAGCTGCTCTGGAAACTGTTGGAGAACAACCCCGGCATGGAACTGAGCGTGGACCTGCAGCAGCAGACCGTCACCGCCGGAGCAAATGTCATCAGCTTTCAGATCGACCCGTACGTCCGTTGGCGCCTGCTCGAGGGTTTGGACGACATCTCGCTGACATTGCGACATGCCGGTGAGATCTCGGATTTCGAATCCCGCCGCCCGAACTGGAAGCCGGCGACCGATTCCGGCTCGGAGCCCGCTCTTCAGGCCTGAGCCGGCGTCATATCGTCTGTGGCGCAGTAGATTTCGCCTGTTTGCCGGACCCGCTGGACGCCGTCGCGAAGCCGAGTGCGAGCCGAGATCCGTTGACCTGTCTGCCCATCCGTGCGCGTGTTGATTGCAAAGTGGCGTTTGTGCGCCTACGGTGTGGCTCCAGTCGGCCCCACTGACCGCGGCGGGCCGGTACGTCACGAGAGGCATGCAACGTGAACAAGACCGACTTGATCAATCAACTGGCCGAGCGACTCGATGGAAACAAGAAAACGGCCCAGGCGGCCGTCGAGGGATTCATCGATCTCGTCCAGCGGCAGGTGCAGAAGGGCGAGAGCGTATCGATCTCCGGATTCGGCGTTTTCGAGAAGCGGGCCCGCGCGGCCCGCACCGCTCGGAACCCGCGGACCGGGCAAGCAGTGAAGGTGCGCAAGACCACGGTGCCGGCATTTCGCCCCGGAAAGTACTTCAAAGATGTCATCGCGGGCTCGGTGAAGCTGCCGAAGCCAACCGGGAAGCCCACCACCGCGCGAGCGGCGGCGGCGGCGGCCAAGGCCTCCGTGGTCACTCCCGCGGTGAAGGCGCCGCGGGCGACCGCAGCGAAGACAGCCGCCCCGAAGGCGGCCGCGACGAAGGCCGCGGCACCGAAGGTGACCGCAGCCAAGCCGGCGGCGACGTCGAAGGCGGCCGCCCCGAAGGCGGCCGCGGCCAAGACCCCGGTGGCAGCGGCCGCGCCCAAGGCCGCCGCCGCGCCGCGCCGCGCCGCCGCGGCCAAGAAGAAGTAGCCCGTGCCGGGTCCCGATCGGCCGCCGCGCGCGACCGGTCGGGACACCGGGATCACAGCTGGGGCGCGGGATACCGGTCGGCCTGCACCAATCGCCGACCGTCGAAGGACAGCACCCAGAACGAGGCCTTCGGTGTGGTCATCGGCGGAAGCCGGGCCTCCCAGCGACTGGCCAGCGATTTGATCACCCCGGGAATGACCCCGCCCTGGCTGCAGACGACGGTGCTGCCGCCGTCCGCCGGCACCGGCTCCAGACCGGCGTCGCACCAACGTCCGTCGGGCATGCCGGTGGCCAACTCCACCAGCCGGCGTCGGGAGCGCGCCGGATCGTCGCGATAGGCCTCCTCGCTCAGCCCGGATTCGTCCACCACCCCGATGCCCAGCGCCGCTGCCAGCGGCGAAACCGTCGACCGGCAGCGGGCCAGCGGCGCACTGTGCACCGAACGCGGGCCGAAGGGCAGGATCTCGGTCACCAGCGCTTGGGCCTGCTTGCGTCCCTTGGCATCCAGCGGTCGACCCGCGTCCTCACCCGGGTAGGACTCGCGATGACCGGCCCGGGCGTGGCGGACCAGCACGGCGCTCGCCAGCTGGGCCGGTTCCAGCAGGAACGTGTCCAACACGGCCCGGTCGAAGTCATAAGTCATCCGCTCCCGGGCCCGCCCCGGACTCAGCCACTCCAGCCGGTCCACTTCACGATTCGGGCTGAACGTGCCCGAGACCGCTCGAGCCGCGAAGTAGCTCACCGTCTTGGGCCGACCGGACACCAGGTAGTTGACCGTGGTCAACGCCCGGCCCAGAGTGGCGGTCACGCCGGTCTCCTCGCGCACCTCGCGGGCCGCGGTCACCGGCGGCGTCTCGGATCCGTCCGCTTTACCCTTGGGCAGCGACCAGTCGCCATAGCGGGGTCGGTGGACCAGAGCGATCCGCATCCCGTATTTGCGAGAAGGGCGCCACAGCAACGCACCAGCGGCACGCACCACCACCACACCCGGAGCCAGGACCACGGAGCGCCCCGTCACTCCCCGCTGACGGCACCGCGCCGCAGCAATTCCTCCTGCAGATTGCGGCCCGTGCCGTCGGCCGGGGACGGGGTCCAGCCGTCCGGGCCCAGCAGCCAGCACTTGGTATCCGGCCGGGCCAGCGCGGTGAGCAGATTGTTGAGCCGTTCGACTGCACTCTTGTCGGTGACCCGGACGAGGGCCTCGACCCGGCGATCGAGGTTGCGGTGCATCATGTCCGCGCTGCCGATCCAGTACTCATCGGTGCCGACGATGCCATCGGCGCCCGGGCGGGCGCTGCCGTTGCCGAAATGGAAGATCCGCGAGTGCTCCAGGAACCGGCCCACCACCGACCGGACGGTGATGTTCTCCGACAGGCCCGGAATGCCGGCCCGCAACGCGCAGATGCCGCGCACGGTCAGGTCGACCGTGACCCCGGCCCGGGAGGCGCGGTAGAGCGCGTCGATGACGCCCTCGTCCACGATGGAATTCATCTTCAGCCGGACCAGCCCGCCTCGGCCGGCCTGCAGGTGGTCGATCTCCCGGTCGATGCGGGCCACGATGCCGGACCGGATCGAGTGCGGAGCCACCAGCAGGTTGCGGTACTCGGTCTGCCGGGAGTAGCCGGTGAGCACGTTGAACAGGTCGGTCAGGTCGGCGCCCAGGTCCGGGTCGGCCGACAACAGCCCGAAATCTTCGTAGATGCGGGCGGTCTTGGGGTTGTAGTTACCCGTGCCGACATGCGCGTATCGGCGGATGGTCGACCCCTCCTGTCGGACCACCAGACACACCTTGCAGTGCGTCTTCAGCCCGACCAGGCCGTAGACCACGTGTACCCCGGCGCGTTCCAGCGCCTTCGCCCAGGAGATGTTCGCCCGCTCGTCGAAACGGGCCTTGAGCTCGACCAGCGCCACCACCTGCTTGCCCGCCGCGGCGGCCGAGATGAGTGCGTCCACGATGGGGGAGTCGCCCGAGGTCCGGTACAGGGTCTGCTTGATGGCCAGCACGTTCGGGTCCGATGCGGCCTGCTCGATGAAACGTTGCACGGTGGTGGCGAACGACTCGTACGGGTGGTGCAGCAGCACGTCCCGCTCCCGCAGCCGGGCGAAGATGCTCTTGGGCGTCTCGCCCTCGGCGAAGGCTGGGTTGGTGGCCGGCACGAACGGGGGGTCCTTGAGCGTCGGGCGGTCCAGCCCGTACAGCTGCCACAGGCTGGACAGATCGAGAATGCCCGGGACCTCGACGGTGTCGGACTCGTCCACGTCCAGTTCGCCGAGCAGCAGGTCCTGGATACGTTCGCTGGTCGTGTCGGTGACCTCCAGCCGGACCGGCGGACCGAACCGGCGCCGGGCCAGCTCCCGTTCCAGGGCCTGCAGCAGGTCCTCGTCGCGGTCCTCCTCGACCTCCAGATCGGCGTTTCGGGTGACCCGGAAAGTCTGGTGCTCGACCACTTCCATGCCCGGGAACAGTTCGGCCAGGTGCGCGGAGATCAGGTCCTCGAGCGGGAGGAAGTCGATGCTGCCGTCGGCGCCGCGGCGGACCCGGACGAAGCGGTCGACGTTGTTGGGCACCTTGAGCCGGGCGAACCGCTCTTCGCCGGACGTCGGGTCGCGCACGATGACGGCCAGGTTGAGGCTGAGTCCGGAGATGTAGGGGAAGGGATGCGCAGGATCAACGGCCAGCGGGGTGAGCACCGGGAAGACCTGCGCGGTGAACAGCTCGGCCAGCCGGTCCCGGTCGGCGGTATCGATGGCACTCCAACGAACAATGCGAATCCCGGCCTCGGTCAGCGCCGGCATGATCTGGTCGGTGAAGCAGCGGCCCTGCCGTTCCACCAGCTCCTGCGTGCGCGTGGAGATCAGCGCCAGCTGCTCCGACGGAGTCAGGCCGTCGGCGCTGGTCACGGTCAGACCGGTCTCCCAACGACGCTTCAGACCGGCCACCCGAACCATGTAGAACTCGTCCAGGTTGGAGGCGAAGATGGCCAAGAACTTGGCCCGCTCGAGCAGCGGCTGCTTGTCGTCCTCGGCCAGGGCGAGCACCCGCTCGTTGAAGTCCAGCCAGGACAATTCCCGGTTGGAGAAGCGATCCACCGGGAGCGGATCGTGGTCGGCATCTCGGGCATCGACCACGATCGGTGCGCCGTGGAACGGCTCCACCGCCAGGGACTCGGCCGGGGCGGCATCGGCGGGCAGCGACTCCACCGCCAGGTCGGCTTGATCCTCCGGCGTCTGATCCTGGGCGATCTCTTCGCTCTCGGAGCGTTCCTCGGTGGCGGTCACAGGCCCAATTGTGGCCGCTCGAGGCGTCGTCGTCACTACCGGGCGGACGAGCTCGGGCGGACAAACGCCGACCCGCCCTGGCCATTAGAGTTGGACCGACCGATCTGCACTTCCAGTGAGGGGCGTCCTGTGGCCAGGCGGAGCAGCAAACAGCCCGTCTATGAGGCCGGCAACGGCTGGGTCCGGCTCTGCCAGGTGATCATGTACCCGATGACGCGGGTACTCGGCCGCCGGCATTTTCAGGGTCTGGAGCACGCGGCCATCCCGGGCCCGGTGCTCGTGGTGTCCAATCACATCTCCCATCTGGACCCGGTGTACGACGCGGTCTACCTGCGCAAGACCGGCCGGATCCCACACATCCTGGCCAAGGCCTCGCTGTGGAAGCTCCCGGTGGTCGGGGCGGCGTTGCGCGGCACCGGCCAGATCCCGGTCGAGCGGGGCGGCGGCCAGGGCCAGGTGGGGCTGGATCTGGCCGTGCAGGCCTTGGAGGACGGCCGGTTGGTGCTCATCTACCCAGAGGGCACCGTCACCCGTGATCCCGAGCTCTGGCCGATGCGGCCCCGGCCCGGGGTGGCCGCCATCGCCTTGTCCGGCGACTTCCCGGTGGTGCCGATGGCGCAGTGGGGCACCCACCGGGTGTACCGGTCGTACGTGGACAAGGGCCGGTTCCGGCCCTGGCCGCGCAAGGACATCACCGTGGTCACCGGGCCGCCGCTGGACCTGTCCGCCTACCGGAGTCGGCCCGTCGATGCCCGGGCCATCCGGGACGTCAGCTACCTGATCATGGAATCGGTCCGTGATCTGCTGGCCACCCTGCGCCCGGAATCACCGCCGACGAAGTTCTTCGACCCGAAGCTGGCCGACCGGCAGACGGAGTCGGCGGCCACCGGCGGCACCGACGCCGTGGGCGGCCCGGCCGGTTCCGGGCGGTGACCGCGCCGCTGCAGCGGTTCGCCGTCCTCGGTGCCGGATCCTGGGGCACCACCTTCGCCAAGGTGCTGGCCGACTCGGGTCGCGAGGTCACCCTGTGGGCCCGTCGGGACCAGTTGGCCGAGACGATTGCTGTCACCCACACCAATCCCGACTACCTGCCGGGCGTGACCCTTCCGGAAAGCGTGCACGCCACCTCGGATTTCGACGCCGCCCTGGACGGGGTCGACGCCGTCGCGCTGGCCCTGCCCAGCCAGAGCCTGCGAGAGAACCTGCAGGTATTCAGAGATTCGATACCGCCCGCCATACCGGTGCTCTCGTTGGCCAAGGGGGTGGAGGTGGGCACGGACCTGCGGATGAGCGAGGTGATTCAGCGGGTCGGTCAGGTCGCGGCCGAGCGGGTGGTCTGCCTGACCGGTCCGAATCTGGCTCTGGAGATCGCGCGGGGTTTCCCGACCGCCGCGGTCCTCGGCTGCGTCGACCACGATCGCGCGGTGTCCGTACAGATGTCCTGCGGCACCTCGTATTTCCGGCCGTACACGATCACCGACGTGATCGGGGCGGAGATCGCCGGGACGGGCAAGAACATCATCGCCCTGGCCTGCGGCATCGCCGACGGCCTCGGTCTGGGCCTGAACACCACGGCCTCCCTGATCACCCGGGGTCTGGCCGAGCTGACCGAACTCGGGGTGGCGCTCGGCGCCCGGCCGGCGACCTTCGCCGGACTCGCCGGGCTCGGCGACCTGGTCGCCACCTGCTCCTCCCCGCTGTCCCGCAATCGCTCGATGGGCGCCAGGCTGGGCGCGGGGATGGCCGTCGAGGAGGCGTTGGCCGCGGGCGGCGGTCAGGTGGCCGAGGGTGTGGTCAGCTGCCGATCGGTGCGTGACCTGGCCGCCCGGCACGGCGTCCAGATGCCGATCACCGAAGCGGTGTACCGGATCTGCTACCAACACCGGCCTCCGCCCGAGCTGATCACGTTCTGGATGGGGCGTCCCTACACGCCGGAATAAGGTGTCCCCCATGTCTGGAGCCTTGGGTGATCGCATCCGCGTGGCCGTCATCTTCGGTGGCCGCAGCGGTGAACACCCGGTGTCGTGCGTGTCGGCCCGCAGCGTGCTGGCCGAGCTGGATCCCGAGCAGTTCGACGTCACCGCGGTCGGGATCACCCGGGCCGGAGCGTGGGTCCGGGTGGATCCGGCCCAGCTGACGGCCGGGTCCGAGCGCCGGCAGCTGCCGTCGGTGGAGTCGGGGGAAGCCGTGGTGCTGCCCGGGGACCCGGTCAGGCTCGCAGGCGGGCAGCTCGAAGGCGTGCTCGACGTGGACGTGGCGTTCCCGCTGCTGCACGGACCGTTCGGCGAGGACGGCACCATCCAAGGGCTGCTGGAGCTGGCCGGGCTGCCCTACGTGGGTCCGGGGGTGCTGGCCTCCGCGGCCGGGATGGACAAGGAGTTCACCAAGAAGCTGTTGGCCGCCGAGGGCCTGCCGGTGGTGGACGGGGTCGTCCTGCGCCCGGACCGGGGCGGGCTGACCGCGGCGGAGCAGGACCGCTTGCAACTGCCGGTGTTCGTCAAGCCGGCCCGGGCCGGCTCCTCTCTAGGGGTCAGCCGGGTGGATCGCTGGGACGAGTTGCCGGACGCGATCGCGCAGGCCCGCGCGGCCGATCCGAAGGTGCTGGTGGAACGGGCCATGTCGGGCCGGGAGATCGAATGCGGGGTATTGGAGTTCCCCGACGGCCGGGTGGCCGCCTCACCGCCGGCCGAGATCCACCTGGCCGACGGGTACGACTTCTACGACTTCCGGGCCAAGTACCTGGACGACGTGGCCACCTTCGACATCCCCGCCCACCTGCCTGACGAGACCGCAGCGCAGATCCAGGATCTGGCCGTGCGCGCGTTCCGGGCGCTGGACGCCCAGGGCCTGGCCCGGGTCGACTTCTTCGTCGCCGACAATGGTGCGGTCGCGATCAACGAGGTCAACACCATGCCGGGATTCACCCCCATCTCGATGTTTCCCCGGATGTGGCTGGCGGCCGGGTTGACCTACCCCGAGCTGCTCTCGGTGCTCATCCGGACGGCACTGGCCCGCGGTACGGGTCTGCGCTGATCTTGCCGGTGGTGAGCGCTCAGGTGCTGATCAGGATACCGACGAGCAGGCCGGCGACCATGGTCGCCATTCCCAGGGTGACGTTGCGGCGGATGAGCCGAAGAGTGGGCAGTCCGGTCAGCCAGGCGGTGAACCATCCGGTCAGCACCAGGGCGACCAGCGCCAGCAGGAAGGTCAGCGTCATCCGCTCGCTCACCGGCAGCAGGGTGATTCCGACCAGCGGTACCACGGCGCCCGCCGCGTAGGACAGGCCGGCGATCAGGCCCGCGGGCAGAGCGCCGCTATGCGTCCCCATGGACGCCAGGTTCAGTTCGGCGTCGGCGTGCGCGGCGACCGGGTCCCGGTCGGTCAGGGCCTGGGCCACCTCACGGGCCAGCTCCTGGCTCAGACCCTTCGCCGCGTACAGCCCGACCAGCTCCTCGAACTCGCCCTGCGGGTCGGCCGCGATGCTGGCCCGTTCGGCGTCGAGCAGCGTCCGATTCATTTCCCATTCGGTCCGGACCTCGGCGTAGCGGGCCCCGGCGGCGGCGCAGCCACCGGCCAGGATGAGGGTGAGGCCGGCGATGAACAGGGTGTGGGTGGTGGCGCCGGCGGTGGCCAATCCCTCGGCCACGCCCGCGGCCGAGACGATGCCGTCGTTGGCGTCGATCACCGTCTCCCGCGCGTGTCCGCGCCAGAACCCGGATTCGCGGAAGAACCCGAGGTCGCTCATCCAGGCCATGCCGGCATTGTCTCCTCGGTGTGGACGCCAGATGACGTGGGCTCGTCGGCGCCCGCGTCCGGGCCGTCAGACTGGGGGAGTGTTACTGACCCTTTCCACGACCATGCCGGACGCGACCGACCTGGGCTTCCTCGTGCACAAGCATCCCGATCGCGCCCAGTCCTTCCATGTCGGAGTGGGTACGGCGCAGGTGTTCTGGCCACAGGCCACGAGCGAGCGCAGCTGCGTCGCGATACTGCTCGAGGTCGACCCGATCGCGCTGGTCCGTGGCCGGAGCAACGGCGGCGAGGCGGTCTCCTTGTTCCAGTACGTCAACGACCGGCCCTACGTCGCCTCGTCGATGCTTTCGGTGGCCATGGGCAAGGTGTTCCGATCGGCCATGGCCGGTCGCTGCGAGGCCCGGCCCGAGCTGGTCGGCACGGCCGTGCCCCTCGAGATCCAAGTGCCCGTGCTGCCCAGCCGGGGCGGCCCGGATCTCGTCGAGCGCCTGTTCGCTCCGCTGGGCTGGACGGTGACCGCGACCCCGCTCGCGCTGGACGACAAGGTGCCGTCATGGGGAGCCTCGCCCTACGTCGACCTGCGCCTGACCGGGGTGATGACGGTAGCTGCGGCCCTGACCCAGCTCTACGTGCTGATGCCGGTGCTCGACGACGACAAGCACTACTGGATCGGCACCGACGAGGTCGACAAGCTGCTGCGTGCGGGGGAGAGCTGGCTGGCCGCACATCCGGAGCGGGACATGATCACCCGCCGGTACCTGGGCCATCACCGGACTCTGGTGTACGACGCCGTGAGTCGACTGGCCGAGGTCGACGGGAGCGCCGCGGAGCCGGAGAACGACCCGGGTGATCAGCCAACGGACCGGCCGACCCCGCTGGTGCAGCAGCGGCGGACGGCCGTGATCCAGGCCCTTCGGGACGAAGGCGCCGCGACGGTCGTCGATGTCGGCTGCGGCGAGGGGGCGCTGCTGCGTGAGCTGGTGGCCGATCCTGCGTTCCGCACCGTGCTGGGCGTGGACGTCTCCCACCGGGCCCTCGAGCTGGCCACCCGCCGGCTGCAGTTCGACCGCATGCCCGACAGCCAACGCGCCCGCCTCGAGCTTCGGCAGTCGTCGGTGACCTACCGCGATGAACGGCTGGCCGGTTTCGATGCGGTCGTGCTGATGGAGGTCGTCGAGCACCTCGACCCGCCTCGGCTGCCCGCGCTGGTCCGGAGCGTGTTCGGGCACGCGCGTCCGACCTCGGTGCTGATCACCACGCCGAATGCCGAGTACAACGTGCGTTTCCCCCATCTGGCGGCGGGGACGATGCGGCACCGCGACCACCGTTTCGAGTGGACCCGTGCGCAGTTCCGGGAATGGTCGGGCGCCACCGCGGCCGCGCACGGCTACGCCGTCCGCTACCTGCCCATCGGACCGGACGATCCGGAGGTCGGCCCGCCGACCCAGATGGCCGTCTTCCGCAGGGCCGCATGAGTGAGCTGACGGTTCCGGAGCTGTCCCTGATCTGCCTGGTCGGGGTGAGCGGCTCGGGCAAATCCACCTTCGCCCGGGATCACTTCGGGCCGTTCGAGGTCCTCTCGAGCGACTTCTGCCGCGGTCTCGTCTCCGGTGACGAGAACGACCAGTCCGCCACCGCCGCAGCCTTCGACGTCTTGCAGTTCATCGCCGGCAAGCGACTCGACGGCGGTCACCTGACGGTCGTCGACGCCACGAACGTGCAGAGTGAGGCCCGTCGCGGGCTGGTCGAACTCGCTCGTGCGCACGACGTGCTGCCGGTCGCCATCGTCCTGGACCTGCCCCAGAACGTCTGCCAGGACCGCACCGCGGCCCGCGCCGACCGGGACTTCGGCCCCCAGGTCGTGAAGCGCCAGCACGATCAGCTCCGCCGGTCGCTGCGGCACCTGGGCAAGGAGGGTTTCCGCAAGGTGCACGTGTTGCGCACCGAGCAGGAGGTCGCGGATGCCGTCATCGTGCGGGAGAAACTACTCAACGACTTCCGGCACGAGCACGGGCCGTTCGACGTGATCGGCGACGTCCACGGCTGCCGCGCCGAGCTCGAAGCCCTGTTGACCGAGCTCGGTTGCTCGCTCACCTCCGACGACCGGGGCCGTACGGTCGACGCGGTCCCGCCCGACGCGCGCAAGGCTGTGTTCGTCGGCGACCTGGTCGACCGCGGGCCGGACACGCCGGGCGTGCTGCGCCTGGTCATGGGTATGGTCGCGGCCGGCCACGCCCTCTGCGTGCCCGGCAACCACGAGAGCAAGCTCGTCCGGGCCCTGCAGGGCCGACAGGTCCAGGTCAGCCACGGCTTGGAGACCACGCTGGCCCAGCTCGCCGGTGAGTCGCCAGAGTTCCGTGAGCAGGTGCAGCAGTTCTGCTACGGATTGGTCTCCCACCTGGTGCTCGACGACGGCCGACTGGTCGTCGCCCATGCGGGCCTGAAACAGCAGTACCACGGGCGCGCCTCGGCCCGGGTGCGCAGCTTCGCGCTGTACGGCGACACCACCGGGGAGACCGACGAGTTCGGGCTGCCGGTGCGCTACCCGTGGGCGCAGGACTACCGCGGCGCGGCCATGGTGCTGTACGGGCACACGCCGACCCCGGTGCCGGAATGGGTCAACCACACGATGTGCCTGGACACCGGCTGCGTGTTCGGGGGCGCGCTGACGGCGTTGCGCTACCCCGAGAAGCAGGTCGTGGCCGTGCCCGCCCAGCAGATCTGGTACGAGCCGGTCAAACCCTTCCTGGTGCCGCCCGTGGTGACGGGCGCGAGCGCCCGGACGCGGGACCCGGACGAGTTGGCCCTCACTGATGTACTGGGCAAACGCGTGGTCCAGACCCGGCTCGCCGGTCGGGTGACGGTGCGGGAGGAAAACGCCGCCGGCGCGTTCGAGGTGATGAGCCGTTTCGCCATCGATCCCCGCTGGTTGCTGTACCTACCGCCGACGATGGCCCCGACGGCGACCACGCCGGACGGGGACTTGCTCGAACATCCGGCGACCGCCTTCGAGTTCTACCTGCGGGACGGCGTGACCCAGGTGATCTGCCAGGAGAAGCACATGGGCTCCCGCGCCGTCGTCCTGGTCGCTCGCAGTGCGGCCGCCGCGGCCGCCCGGTTCGGCGCGACCCAGGGCGAGACCGGAGCGGTCTACACCCGCACCGGCCGATCGATGTTCCCCGGGGACGCCACCGAGGAGTTCCTGCAATTGCTCCGAGCGGCCCTGGACCAGGTGGATCTGTGGGCCGAGCTCGACACCGACTGGCTGCTGTTCGACGCCGAACTGCTGCCCTGGTCGGCCAAGGCGGGTGATCTCCTGCGCACGCAGTACGCCCCTGTCGGGGCCGCCGCGAACGCGGCATTGCCGGCTGCGATCGCTGCTCTGACGGCCGCGTCGGACCGGGGCATCGACGTGTCCGATCTGCTCACCCGGACCGCCGCCCGAGCCGGCAACGCACAAGCGTTCCGCGAGAGCTACCGGCGCTACGTGTGGCCGACCGACGGTCTGCACGGTGTGCAGCTCGCCCCCTTCCAGCTCCTGGCCGGCGAGGGTCGGACCTACAGCGACCACGACCACGGCTGGCACCTGGCCCTGGCCGACCGACTGGTGCAGGCGGCGCCGTTCCTGATCCGGCCGACGAAGCGCACCTCGGTCGACACCGCGGATCCGGAATCGATTGCGGCGGCGGTGAAGTGGTGGGAGGAGCTCACCACCGCCGGCGGGGAAGGGATGGTCGTCAAGCCCTTGGCCAATGAGGTCAGGACCGGACGCGGCTTCGCCCAGCCCGGCGTCAAGGTGCGTGGCCGCGAGTACCTGCGGATCATCTACGGGCCCGACTACACCGAGCCGGAGAATCTCGAGCGGCTGCGAGACCGCAACCTCGGGCACAAACGATCCCTGGCCGCCCGCGAGTACGCCCTCGGCATCGAAGCGCTCGAGCGGGCGGTGCAGCGGGAACCGTTGTGGCGGGTGCACGAACCGGTCTTCGCCATCTTGGCGCTGGAGTCCGAGCCGGTGGACCCGCGCCTGTGATGCGTGCTCGCTGAACCCGAGGGGCCCCCAGGGGCGCCGCGGAAAGACCTTCACCGGGTGCTGGCCGGGAAGCGCTCAGGTCATTGCTGGCAGCTCATCCGCACCTGTGGCAACGAGCTCCACCAGGTCCACCGCTGACGTGCCCTCCCATGCGCGCGCTGCGCGTTCGAAGATGGCGGCACCGGCTCGTGCGCCGAGGCGCGCGGTGGGTTCGGAACCCCGCGCTCCTGAAGTGCACCGGTGAGCGCATCAGTGAGTGCCGATGCCTTTCGCTGGCGAAGTGGCGCAACGCCGTCGATCTGAGCCTCTCCGGCCACCCGCACGGCAAAGTCATGTGCTGCCGCGCCCAGGCACTGGCCCCGACGATGTCGAGTCGGGTCACTGAAGCTACGTCACCGTGCCAACGCCACGGCCGTCGCCCGCACGGCCCTGACGGACAGCGAACTCCGGAAAATCACTGCCCCGGTGCACGGACTGTTCGGCGAACGCAGCACGCTGCACGATGCTGACGCGGCTGCGCGGCGACTGTGCACGGCGCCCTGCGCCACCGCCGAGGTCGTACCTGGCACCGGGCATGCCCTGCAAATCGAACGGCCGGACCTCGTCCTCGACGCGATCAGCCGCGCACAGCCGGCGTGAGCTGGCCATCGCCCTTCCTCGAGTGTGAGCGACTACCCGCCCTCGACCGGGGTGAGCGCGTTGCCGGTGCAGATGGACTGTGCGGGCAATGCGTCGGCCACCACCGCCGACACCTGCGGCATGGGCCCGACACCGATCCCGTCGGGAATGGTCACCGCCACCCGGACATGCCGGTCGGCCGCCAGATAGGTGGCCGGGCCACCGGCATCCTGCAGCAGCAACCACTGCACGGCGCCGATCTGCACGAGTGCGGCCGAACAGTCCAATTCGGCCGGGGTGTTGATCCCGCACCGGAGCACGATGGCCGGGTCGCCCCAGGCGTGCACGCCGGGTTGCGGGTCGGTCAGGGTGCGGGTGGCGCGGCCGGACAGCTGATCCGGAAGGTCGGCGAGCAAGGTCTCACAAGCGGTCGAACCCGCGGCCGGGGCATCCACGACGGCCAGCGGCAGTGGTCCGGAGCCCGCCTGGGCCGCCTGCCTGCGGGCGATGGAGGCGAAAACCACAACCGCGGCGATGACCACCACGGTGGCGATCAAGGCGAGCAGCATGCGTCTGCGGAGCGCGACCTCCGCGGTAACCGGCACTAGAGATGGACGACCGGGCAGGTCAGGGTGCGGGTGATGCCACCGACGCTCTGGACCCGGGCCACGACCAGCTTGCCCAGCTCGTCGACCGAATTGGCCTCGGCCCGGACGATCACGTCGTAGGGGCCGGTCACATCCTCGGCGCTGGTCACCCCGGGGATCTCCGAGATCGCCTGGGCGACCGTGGCGGCCTGGCCGACCTCGGTCTGGATCAGAATGAACGCCTGGACCACGGTGCTCCCTCGCTCGAACGGTGGGCTGAGCTTAACCGTGCCACTGGAGTGCGCGTCGGCGCTGCTGATCCCTCGCAGGCGGAGCGCAGTGCGGCACGATGGGCGCTGCCCGGCCACTCCTCCGCT
Source organism: Nakamurella sp. (assembly GCA_965277905.1). Classification (GTDB taxonomy): domain Bacteria; phylum Actinomycetota; class Actinomycetes; order Mycobacteriales; family Nakamurellaceae; genus Nakamurella. The sequence goes on along the minus strand of CBDIDW010000006.1, from coordinate 360,159 downwards.
CGAAAGGCCCGCCGCCATTTCTCCCGTTCCCGCACCTACTCAGTCACCGAGCCTCCGTCCCGCCCCGGGGACCTTGGCCGCACTGGGCGAGTTCGCGCTGATCGAAGCGATCGCGGCCGAGATCCGGACGTCGGACAAGCTGCTGCTGGGCCCGGGTGACGACGCCGCGGTGGTCGCTGCTCCCGACGGCCGGGTGGTGGTGAGTACGGACGTGTTGGTGGACGGGGTGCACTTCCGCGTCGACTGGGCCAGCGGCGAGCAGATCGGCCGGCGCGCCGCCCTGGCCTCACTGGCGGATATCGCCGCCATGGGGGCGACGCCGACCGCGCTGGTGGTCGGGCTGTCCGCACCCGGCACGATGGCCGCCGACCTGGTGCTGGGCATCGGCAAGGGTCTTCGGGACGCCGCCACCGAGGCCGGGGCCACCCTGGCCGGCGGCGACGTCACCCGCTCCGACGTGCTCACCCTGGCCGTGACCGTGCTCGGCGATCTGGGCGGACGGCCGCCGGTCCTCCGGTCCGGGGCCCGGCCGGGCGACCTGGTTGCGGTGGCCGGCCGGCTGGGCTGGGCCGCGGCCGGGCTGACCGTGCTGTCCCGTGGGTTCCGGTCGCCGGTCTCGATGGTCAACGCCTACCGCGTCCCCGAGCCGCCGCTGGAGCTCGGTCCGGTGGCCGCGATTGCCGGCGCCACCTCGATGATCGACATCTCCGACGGGCTGCTGGCCGATCTCGGGCACATCGCCCGGGCGTCGGGGGTGGCCATGGACATTCAGACAAAGGCCCTGGAGATCCACCCGCGGCTGGCCGAGGTCGCGTCGGCCCTGGGCCGGGACCCGCTGGACTGGGTGCTCACCGGCGGCGACGATCACGCCCTGGCGGCCACTTTCCCGGGCACGGGCACCCTGCCGCTGGGCTTCGACGTGATCGGTACGGTCACGGCGGCCGCCGAGGGCGATCCGCAGGTGACCGTCGACGGGGCCGTGCGCCCGGGTGCCGCCGGCTGGCAGCACTTCCGCTGACCCCCGTTTTGTAGAGGAACGTGCGGGGTAGCGTGCCGGGGTGACCAGGCCGCTCGCCGAGATCATGGACCCCGGTTGGGCGCAGGTACTGGCGCCGGTCGAGGACCAGATCCACAGCATGGGGGACTTCCTGCGGGCCGAGGTGCAGGCCGGCCGGCGTTACCTGCCCTCGGGTGAGAATGTGTTGCGTGCCTTCCGATCCGACTTTGCGCATGTCCGGGTGCTGATCGTCGGGCAGGACCCCTACCCGACGCCGGGGCACCCCATCGGGCTGTCCTTCGCGGTTGAAAAACACGTCCGACCGCTGCCCCGCTCATTGGGCAACATCTACCGGGAGTTGGCTTCTGACCTGGGCATCGTGCCCCCGCCGCACGGTGACCTCACCGGTTGGACGGACAACGGCGTACTGCTGCTGAACCGGGTGCTCACGGTGGCCCCTGGCGCCCCTGCTTCACATCGCGGCAAGGGCTGGGAAGCAATCACCGATCAGGCCATCCGCGGACTGGTCGCTCGGGGCGGCCCCTTGGTGGCCATTCTGTGGGGCAAGGACGCCCAGTCGCTCACCCCGCTGCTCGATCGGACCCCGGTCATCGCCTCGGCCCACCCGTCACCCATGTCCGCCGATCGCGGCTTCTTCGGGTCCCGCCCGTTCTCCACCGCCAACCGATTGTTGGTCGACCAGGGCGGCAGCCCGGTCGAGTGGGCCCTGACCTGATGCCCGAGCTGCCCGAGGTCGAGCGAGCCAGGTCGGTGATCGCCGACCATGCCCTGCACCGCCGCATCATCGCCGTGGACGACTCCGACAGCTACGTCTGCCGGCCGCACCGGCCCGGTGAGATCGCGTTGGCCATGACCGGCCGGAGCCTGACCTCGGCGCACCGCCAGGGCAAGACGATGTGGTGCGAGACATCCCAAGACGGGCCGCATCTCGGCCTTCATCTGGGTATGAGCGGGGTGATCCAGGTGAGCCCGCCCGGCGGCGGCGAGTTCACGCGGGGTGGGGACCCCTGGTACGCAATCGACGCCGGGCGCACCCGGTGGGACCGGTTCCGGCTCGATTTCGCCGACGGAGGTGCGCTGGTCCTGTTCGACAAGCGGCGGCTGGCCCGGGTTCGGCTGGATCCGGACGTCGCGGTGCTCGGACCCGACGCGCAGCAGGTCGACGACACCCGCTTCGCCGCCATGTTGGCGGGCAGCCGGGCGCCGGTGAAGGCCCGGATCATGGATCAGCACGTCCTCGCCGGAGTCGGCAACCTGCTCGCCGACGAGGCCCTGTGGCAGGCCAAAATCTATCCGGCGCGGCCCGCGAACGAGTTGACCCGGCGTCACACGAACCGGTTGCACCGGGCGCTGGTGGCCGCGGTGGCCGGCGCCATCGAGCTCGGGGGCGTGCACATGGGCGAGATCATCGAGTTCCGCCGGCGGGACGCGAGCTGCCCACGTTGCGGCGCGGCCATGCTCCACGGCACCGTTGGCGGCCGCTCCACCTGGTGGTGCAGCAAGGAACAGAAGATGTAGGTCCGGCTACAGCAGGCCATCGGGCCACGCCCGGCGCAAGGGTGCCTCCGGCGTCGCCAGCGCCGGCTCGACGGCGCGCAGAGTCGGGACCAGCAGCGCCGCGGCCGAGCCCGATCCGAACCGAGTTCCGGCGGTGCGGACGAGCGCCCGGCCGAGCACCTCGATCAGCCGGGCGTGGCTACGGTGGTGGGCCGGCCCGACCGTGATCATCCAGGCGTCGGCGCCAGGGGCGAGCCGATGCGCCAGGATCCCGCAGGCCACGGCGGTGGTCCCGTCCAGTAGAACCGGTATCCCACGCACGGCGGACTGGGCCACGAATCCGGTCAGGGCGGCCAGGTCGGCCCCGCCGGCCACCCGCAGCAGGGTCACCGCGTCGGTGCCGGACAACTTGGCCCGGTACAGCGCATCCCGTACCGCCGCCACCTTCCGAATCCAGGCGGCGTCGTCGATGCCGCCGCCGCGGGTCACTGCATCGACCGGTTCCATGCCGGTGATCGCCGCCGCGAGCACGGCGACCGCAGTGCTCGCGGCCACACTGCACACCGCTCCGATCAGCAGGTCGGCGCCGGAATCGGCCTCGGCGTCGGCGGCCGCGGAGCCGGCCTCGACGGCCTGCACCACCTCCCCGCCGGTCAGTGCATCCAAGGTGTCGATTCGACTCGACGGTTGGTAACCGCCCCAGGCGTTGTTCGCGTCGTCCGGCGCCGGATCGCGCAGGTCCACCGGTCGGATTCCCACACCGGTCGCCGCGGCCAGCGCCGAGAGCGGTCCGACGCCGGCGGCCAGCGCGGCCAGTCGGGCCCCGGTCCGGTCCGGGAGCTCAGGGGAGACCGACGCGGCGGCGATGCCGTGGTCGGCCCCGAACACCACCCAGCGCGGCTGAGCCGGACCCCCGGGGCGCAGCAGCGCCGCGACGGCGGCCAGATCACCGAGCGCCGGTAACGTCGCCGATCTGCTCTCCTCGGGCTGCACCGGCGCCGAGACCGCCGAAAACTGCACACTCACTCGTTGCTCCTGACGGCCGCTGGCATCGCCGACGCTACCGACCCCGGCGACGTGCGGATTCACACGCGACACCCCGAGCGTGTTCAGATGCCGCCCACCCTGGTCGGACAGGCTGCAGCATGGTCATGCACAGCCGTACCCGCCGCCGTTTCTCCTGGAGGCTTGTCGTGGAACCCATGACCGAAATCCTGCCCGACCTGCCTGCTCTGGCTCCGGCTCCGGCGGAATGGACGTGGCTGCTGGCCGACGAGGCGGGAGTCACCGTGCCCGGGCCGATCGTATCCTTCGCAAATCAGGACGCGGCCGAGGAGTGGCTGACCGATCACTTCCCCGAGCTGGTTGAACAGGGCGTGGATGCGGTCACCCTGTTCGACGCCGACCACGCCATCTACGGGCCGATGAGCCTGCACGCGCACTGACGTTCGCCGTCGCTTGTGAACGGTGGTTCACCGGTGTCATGCTGACCAGGTAACAGCGGATGCGACCAGATCGAGGTCATCGTGGACTTCAATGAACCGACGGAGTTCGCCGAGTTGCGGGCGGCGGTGCGCACCATCAGCGCGGCCCACGGACCCGGTGAGTACGCCGAACACGGTCGGGCGGGCACCGCGCAGGACGGGCTCTGGGACGACCTGGCCAAGGCCGGTTTCATCGGCATCAACGTCCCCGCCGCTTTCGGGGGCGGCGGGGCCGGGATGACCGAGCTCGCCCTGGTCGCCGAGGAGTCCGCCGCCGCCGGCTGCCCGCTGCTGATGCTGCTGGTATCCAGCGCCATCGGGGTCGAGGTGCTGGCCCGACACGGGTCGCCCGAGCAGCAGGAGCACTGGCTGACCCGGCTGGCCGACGGATCGGTCACCATGGCCTTCGCCATCACCGAGCCGGACGCCGGGTCGAATTCGCACCGGATCACCACCACCGCGACGCCCGACGGCGAGGATTGGGTGCTGCGGGGGAGCAAGTACTACATCTCCGGTATCGACCGGGCCGCGGCCGTGTTGACCGTGGTGCGCACCGGCACCGATCCGGTCACCGGACGCGGCCGGATCTCACTGTTCCTGGTCCCGACCGATAGTCCCGGCCTGAGTTGGCAGCCCCTGGAGGTGGCCGCGCAGATCCCCGATCGCCAGTTCACCGTGTTCTTCGACGACGTCCGGCTCCCGGCGTCGGCGCTGGTCGGGCGGGCCGGGGAGGGGTTGGTGCCGTTGTTCGACGGGTTGAATCCGGAGCGGATCACCACCGCCGCCATCGCTGTCGGCATCGGCCGGTACGCGCTGGCTGCCGCGTCCGCCTACGCCGCCACCCGGCAGGTCTGGGGCACGCCCATCGGAGCCCACCAGGCCGTGGCTCATCCGCTGGCCAAGGCGGCCATCGCGGTCGAGGCCGCTGCCCTGCTGGCGGCCAAGGCGGCCTGGCGGCACGACCGGGGCGAACCCGCCGGCGAGGCCTCGAACATGGCCAAGTACGCCGCCGCCGAAGCGGCCGGGGCGGCCGTGGATGCGGCCATCCAGACCCACGGCGGCAACGGGCTGTCCGTGGAGTACGGCCTGCTGCCCCTATGGGGACTGGCCCGGCTGCTGCGGATCGCGCCGATCAACCAGGAAATGGTGCTCAACTACGTGGCCCAGCACAGCCTGGGTCTGCCCCGGTCGTACTAGTCGGCCGAGCCGGCCGGGCCGCCATCGGGCACAGGTCGGGTCGACCGTCCACCTAAACTGGAACGTGTGACCACCCCTGCCCCGACGACCGCTCCGCCCAGCCAGTACGACCCGGAGTCTGTCGAGGTAGCGCTGTACCAGAAGTGGCTCGAGGCGGGGTATTTCACCGCCGACCCGGCCCGGGTGCACTCCGGCGAACGGCGGCCGTTCTCGATCGTGTTGCCACCGCCGAACGTCACCGGAAACCTGCACATCGGGCACGCCCTGGACCACACCCTGATGGATGTGCTGGCCCGGTGGCATCGGATGAGCGGCGACGAGGTGCTGTGGCTGCCGGGCATGGACCATGCCGGTATCGCCACCCAGACACTGGTGGAAAAGCAACTCGCCGTGGACGGCAAGACCCGCTTCGACTTCGGCCGCGAGCTGTTCGTAGAAAAGGTCTGGGACTTCAAACGCGAGTCCGGCGGGGCAATCCTGGGCCAGATGAAGCGGCTGGGCGATTCGGTCGACTGGAGTCGGGAACGCTTCACCCTGGACGACGGGCTCTCCGCCGCCGTCCAGACGGTGTTCAAGTCGATGTACGACGACGGCCTCATCTACCGGGCCGAGCGGATCATCAACTGGTGTCCCGGCTGTCTGACCGCGCTCAGCGACATCGAGGTCGACCACCGCGAGGACGAGGGTGAGCTGGTCTCGATCCGTTACCAGGGCGACGGTTTCTCGGTCGTGGTGGCCACCACCCGGGTCGAGACCATGCTCGGCGACACGGCGGTGGCGGTGCATCCGGACGACGAGCGCTACCGCGACCTGGTCGGCAGGACCGTCACGCTGCCGCTGATCGGCCGGGAGATCCCGATCGTGGCCGACGCCCACGTCGACCCCGGCTTCGGCACCGGCGCGGTGAAGGTGACACCCGGCCACGACCCGAACGATTTCGAGATCGGCCGCCGACATGGCTTGGCGGTGCTCACCGTACTCACCGAGGACGCGCACATCACCGACACCGGAACTGTTTTCGACGGCTTGGACCGGTTCGCGGCCCGGGCCGCGGTGAAACAGGCGCTGGCCGAGCGTGGGCTCATCGTGGCGGAGAAGATTCCCTACCTGCACTCGGTGGGCCATTGCTCGCGCTCCGACGACGTGGTCGAGCCGCGGCTGTCCCTGCAGTGGTTCGTGGCCGTCGAGACCCTGGCCAAGGCCGCCGGCGACGCGGTCCGGTCGGGCGCGACGGTGATCCACCCGCCGGAGTTGGCGGCCCGCTATTTCGACTGGGTCGACAACATGCACGACTGGTGCATCTCCCGACAGCTGTGGTGGGGCCACCGGATCCCGGTCTGGTACGGCCCGGACGGTCAGATCCGTTGCCTGGCACCGGGGGAGGAGGCGCCGGGCGAGGGCTGGGTGCAGGACTCCGACGTCCTGGACACCTGGTTCTCCTCCGGGTTGTGGCCGTTCTCGACCATGGGCTGGCCGGAGACCAACGACACCCTGGACGCCTTCTATCCGACCTCGGTGCTGGTCACCGGGTACGACATCCTGTTCTTCTGGGTGGCCCGGATGATGATGTTCGGGCTCTACGTGACGCATGAGGTGCCGTTCCGGACCGTCATGCTGCACGGGCTTGTCCGCGACCAGTACGGCAAGAAGATGAGCAAGTCGCGCGGCAACGTGGTCGACCCGCTGGCCTGGATCGACCGCTACGGTGCCGACGCGCTGCGCTTCTCCCTGGCTCGGGGTGCGAACCCGGGGGCGGATCAGGCCATCGCGCAGGAGTGGGTGGCCGGTTCGCGCAACTTCTGCTCGAAGTTGTTCCAAGCCACCAGGTTCGCCTCCCTCAACGGGGCGGTCGTGCCGCAGGCCCCGCTCGATCCGGCCCTGCTCACCCCGGCGGACCGTTGGATCCTGGGCCGGCTGGACGAGATGATCACCGACACCAGCGATCTGCTCGCCGACTTCCAGTTCGGCAAGTCGGCCGAGGGCTTGTACCACTTCGTCTGGGACGAGTTCTGCGACTGGTATCTGGAGCTGGCCAAGGTGCAGGTCTACTCCGGCGCCGCTGATCTGGCCGACTCGACCCGCAAAGTCCTGGGCACCGTGTTGGATTCGACGCTGCGGCTGCTGCATCCATTCGTGCCGTATGTGACCGAGAGCCTGTGGACCTCGCTGACCGGGGGCGAGACCCTGGTCACGGCCGCCTGGCCGGCCGCCTCGGGTCGTGCGGCCGACGACGCGGCCACCACCTGGATGGCTGACCTGGACACCCTGGTCACCGCCATCCGACGCTTCCGGGCCGATCAGGGTCTTCCACCTGCCCGCCGCGTTCCGGCTTACTTCGCGAACATCCCAAGCGACCTAAGGGACTACGTATCCAGCTTGACGCGCCTCGAGGATAAGTTTCGCGATACCTCCGGTGCTCGACTAAATCTGTTCGCGGCGGATGGGGGCGAACGTCCCGTCATCACGGCAAGCATGAAGCGACTCATCTCCACTGGTGAGGTTACGGTCGAGATCGACTTGTCCGAGGGTGTTGACGCGGCCGCCGAAAAGGTGCGCCTGGACAAGGAACTCGCCGCCGCGGAAAAGGAGATCGCCGACGCCGAGAGAAAACTCGGCAACGAGCAGTTCCTGGCCAAGGCGCCTGAGCACATCGTGGTCGGCATCCGCGCTCGCCTGGTCAAGGCCCGGGCCGATGTCGACCGAATCACCGGCGGGAACGGAACGCGATGACCGGGCCCGACGATCGGCGCATCGGTCCCGACGATGGCGACGATGGCGACGATGGCGACGATCTCATCCTTCCCTCGGGCGCAGACTCCGGGGAGGTCGACGAATGGGAGCTGGACGAGTTCGGTCGAGATCCGCGGGGCCGCATCCCGGCCGACCGGGCGGAGCCGGGTGATCATCCGGAGGACATCATTCCGGCCGCCCCGCGTTACCGCGCCGACGGCGAGAGGATGACCGACCCGGACCTGGCCGCGGTCGGTCGGGTCGCCGACGCCTCGGAAGACGAGGTGCTGGCGGCCACGGCCGATCTCGACGACGACACGCCCGCCGACCTGCCGCCGACGACAGCGCCGTTGACCCTGGACGTGGTCGAGGACATCCTGAACCGGCGCCGTCCGGAGACCCAGATCAATCCGAGCCTGGACCGGATCACCGCGCTGGTCGACCTGCTCGGCCAGCCGCAGCGGGCGTTTCCGGTCATCCAGGTCGGCGGTACCAACGGCAAGACGTCGACCGCGCGGATGATCGACGCCCTGCTCGCCAGGGTCGGCGTCCGGACCGGCCGGTTCACCTCGCCCCACCTGCAGTCGGTGCTGGAGCGTTTCTCGATCGACGGAGAACCCATCGACGCCGAGCTCTACGTCAGCACCTACGCCGACGTCGCGCCCTACGCGGACCTGGCCGACGCCGCCTCCGCCCGCGCCGGCGGGATTGCTCTGAGCAAGTTCGAGATCCTCACCGCGATGGCCTTCGCGCTCTTCGCCGACGTGCCGGTCGAGGTCGGGGTGATCGAGGTCGGCCTGGGCGGGCGCTGGGATTCGACCAACGTGGCCGATGCCGTGGTGGCCGCGATCGGACCGATCGGTCTGGACCACACCGACTACCTGGGCGACACGATTGCCGAGATCGCGGGAGTCAAGGCGGGCATCATCAAGCCCGGGGCGACCGTGGTGATCGGTGCACAGCCGCCCGAGGCGATGGAGGTGTTGCTGGAGCGTGCCGTCGAGGTCGATGCCACCGTGGCCCGACTCGGGAGCGAATTCGCCGTCCAGGAAAGAACATTCGCGGTCGGCGGGCAACGCCTGACGCTGCGCGGTCTGGGCGGCGTGTACGACGAGATCTTCCTGCCGTTGCCCGGGGCGCACCAGGCCGACAACGCCGCCGTCGCCCTGGCCGCGGTGGAGGCGTTCTTTGGGGCCGGGCCGGGTCGCCCGCTGGACGCCGAAGCGGTCCAGGACGCGTTCGCTTCGGTTGCCTCGCCCGGGCGTCTGGAGCGGATCGGGCTGAACCCCACCGTGCTCATCGACGCGGCCCACAACCCGGACGGGGCCGCTGCGCTGGCCGCGGCGCTGGCGTCCGAGTTCTCCTTCCAGAAGTTGGTCGCGGTGGTGGCCGTGATGGCGGACAAGGACGTCGCCGGAGTGCTTGGACCGCTGGCCCAGGTGTGCGACGAGATCGTCGTCACGGTCAACTCCTCACCTCGGTCGCTGCCTCTGGACGAGCTGCGGTCGGTGGCCGAGCGGATCTTCGGCGAGGACCGGGTGCACAGCGCGGGCGACCTGCCCGAGGCGTTGGCCACGGCCCGGGCCCGGGCCGTGGCGGACGGCGCCGACGGGGCCGGTGTGGTGGTCACCGGCTCGGTCGTCACTGCCGGCGATGCCCGCGCACTGGCCGGATTGACGCCGGCGTGACCAGGCCGGCCGACCCCGAGCGCGGCCTGCGGGGCGCCATGTCGGCCACCCTGGTGTTGGAGGGGATCGTCATCCTGCTGGCCATTCCGGTGGCCCGCAGCGGCGGCACCGGTGTGTTCGGCATCATCGCCATCTGTGTGCTGGCGCTCGCCGCGATCGCCCTGTGCGCCTTCGTCTCCCGACCCTGGTTCCTGACTGCCGCGTTGAGTCTGCAGGTGTTGGTCATTGCGGGCTGGGCGATCTGTGTGCCACTGGGGGTCATGGGCATCGTCTTCGCGCTGGTGTGGGCCGCGATGTTGTGGATGCGCACCGAGTTCCGGCGGCGGCTGGCCGCCGGTACGCTGCCGGGGCCGTCCCCCCGACCCTGAAGGAGTACTCGATGGAGCGCACCCTGGTCCTGATCAAGCCGGACGGCGTGCAGCGCGCGCTGGTCGGCGAGATCATTGCCCGCATCGAGCGCAAGGGTCTGCGGCTGGCCGCCCTGGAGCTGAAGGTGGTGACGGTCGAGGTGGCCCAGGTGCACTACGCGGAGCACGAGGGCAAGCCGTTCTACGAACCGCTGCTCGATTTCATCACCTCCGGGCCGCTGGTGGCCGCGGTGGTCGAGGGCGACCGGGCCATCGCGGCATTCCGGCAGCTGGCCGGCGGGACCGACCCGGTGGAGAAGGCGACGCCCGGTTCGATCCGCGGAGATTTCGCCACCGTGACCACGTTCAACCTGGTGCACGGCTCGGACTCGCCGGAGAGTGCGGCGCGCGAGATTGCCCTCTGGTTCCCCGACCTGTAGCCGGGGGTCAGGGGCGGCGTTCGCGGTGGCGAGGGGAGGACCCGCGCAGGAAGGCCCAGCAGACCAGCGCGATTCCGGCCACCAGGAAGCAGAGCCCGACGATCACCGGACCGGTGATGTTGAATCCGGTGCTGGCCAGCGTGACGTTCGCGCCGGGGGTAGCGGTCAGCACCTCGTGTACCTCGGTGGCCCCCGCGGTCGGGCCGGTCAGCAGGATGGTGAGTAGGCCGGCAAGGGTCAACCCCACGAGCAGTGCCGCTTGCCGCATGATGACCTCCTCGTCGACTCGATGACTGCCTGTGCGTCGATCTCCCACCACTCCTACTGATGAAGACGTCCCGAGCAGCGTTCGGGAACACCTCCATCCGGGTGATTCTTGACCGAATTCTAACCTCGCCCCGTCGATTCTGACCGGAATCCGGGCTGAGTGGTCGCCGTGTTTCGGATGACATCCAGGTGTGGGTCTGCTGTGGGCGTGGACTCCTCTGCCGGCGGGGAAACGCCGTGCGGGCTGTCGGTGCGGCGCAGTAGCGTGCCGAGCGTGGCAGAAGCGGGTGCATCAAGGGCCGTCCAGGTCGATCCGTCGACCTCCGGTGGGTTGATGATCGCCGCCCGCGACCTCCGGAAATCCTTTCCCGCTCGGGGCGGCGAGACGGTTCACGCAGTGCGCGGCATCGACTTGGCGGTCCCCCGGGGCGAGGCGTTCGGATTCCTCGGCCCGAACGGCGCGGGGAAGTCCTCGACCATGCGGATGATCGCCTGCGTCTCCCCTCGCACGGGTGGGGAGCTGTCGATTCTCGGCCTCGACCCAGCCGTGGACGGGGTGGCCATCCGGGCCCGGCTCGGCGTCGTACCGCAGCTGGACAACCTCGACGATGAGCTCACGGTCCGGGACAACCTGTTCATCTACGGCCGCTATTTCGGCCTTTCGCGAGGTGTTTGCTGGGCCAAGGCCGACGAGTTGCTGGATTTCGCCCAGCTCACCGAGAAGGCGAAGGCCAAGGTGGAGACGTTGTCCGGGGGCATGAAACGCCGCCTGTCGATCGCCCGGTCGCTGATGAACGACCCCGAACTGCTGCTGCTGGACGAGCCCACCACCGGGTTGGATCCGCAGGCCAGGCACCTGCTCTGGGACCGGTTGTTCCGGCTCAAGCAGGAGGGTGTGACCCTGATTCTGACCACCCATTACATGGACGAGGCCGAGCAGCTGTGCGACCGCCTGGTGGTGATGGATGGCGGCCTGCTGGTCGCGCAGGGTTCGCCGGCGGCGTTGATCGAGCAGTACTGCTCACGCGAGGTCCTGGAACTGCGTTTCGTGGCCGGCCGGCAGCGGGAGTGTGAACCGCTGGTCCACGACCTGGTCGAGCGGATCGAAGTGCTCCCGGATCGGCTGCTGCTGTACACCGACGACGGCGACGACACGCTGGCTGCGGTCGACGCCCGGGGCATCCAGCCGCTGTCCGCACTGGTCCGGCGGTCCAGCCTGGAGGACGTCTTCCTCTCGCTCACCGGGCGGAGCCTGGTCGACTGATGAGTACCCCCACCGTGGTCCCCAGGCCGGCCGTCGGCACTTGTGCGGTGGTCGGCTACCTCGTTCGGTGCGCCCGCCGCTATGCCGTCGTCGGCGTGACCGAATCGCTGTTGGCGCCACTGGTCTATCTGCTGGCCCTGGGCGTGGGCCTGGGCACGTTGGTCGATGCCGATGGTCCCCAGGCCGACTTCGGTGGAGTCCGGTACGTCGCCTTCATCGGTCCGGCCCTGCTGGTCGCCGCGGCCGTGCAGACGGCGGCCGGCGAGGCCATGTATCCGGTCTACGGCCGACTCAAGTGGCGCAGGGTGTTCGAGGGTGTCATCGCCACCCCGGTCCGGCCGGCCCAGTTGGCCGACGCCGAGATGCTGTTCATCGCGCTCCGAACCTTCGTCGGCGCGGCCTGCTATTACGTGGTGCTACTGCTGTTCGCCGCGGCCGGTGGCCCGGGCGGCGTGGCCATGATCGGGGTCGGGGTCCTCACCGCACTCGCCGTCGCCGCCTGGGTGCTGGTCGTCACCTCGACCTCACGGTCGGAGCAAGGTCCGTTCAACTGGCTGCTGCGGTTCGTCATCGTGCCGATGACGTTGTTCTCCGGCTCGTTCTTCCCGATCGACCGCATACCCGCCGTGCTGCGCCCGCTGGCCTGGATCTCACCGCTCTGGCACGGCAACGAGTTGGCCCGGGGCGCGGCCATCGGCGGTCTTGGCCTGCTGCCCGCCGTCGGTCACCTGCTGTACCTGATCGTGCTGGCCGTTTCCGGCTGGTGGGTGGCCCGGCGCACTTTCGCTCGGCGGCTGATCACATGACCACCGGCGAGACGACCGCGGTCCGGACGCTGTCCGTCTGGAACCACCTGGTGCCCATGCATCTGTACGCCCGGCGCAGTCGGGTGCTGCTGGAGCGCTCGTTGCGGGTGCAGCGCTACGCCTGGACGGCGGTGCTGTCCGGATTCTTCGAGCCGGTGTTCTACCTGCTGGCCATGGGCGCCGGGTTGGGTTCCATCATCGGGACGGTGGCCACCGCGGCCGGTCCGGTGAGCTACGCCTCCTACCTGGCTCCGGCCCTGCTCGCCACCTCGGCCATGAACGGCGCCATCTACGACTCGGTCCACAACGTCTACTTCAAGCTCCGCTTCGCCAAGCTCTACGACGTCATGCTGGCCACCTCGCTCGGGCCGGTGGACATCGCGCTGGGCGAGATCGGCTGGTCCCTGGTCCGGGGTGGCACCTATTCGGTCGGATTTGTGCTGGTGATGTTGGTCGGCGGGCTGCTGCACTCGGTCTGGGCGGTGCTGGCCATTCCCGCCGCGCTGCTCATCGCGTTCGGGTTCGCCGCGGTCGGAATGGCCATCACCACCTTCCTCAAGACGTTCCAGCACCTGGACCTGGTCACCGTGGCCATGCTGCCGATGTTCCTGTTCTCGACCACGTTCTATCCCCTGGGCGTCTATCCGCGCGGGATCCAGCTGCTGGTCGAGGCGCTGCCGCTCTTCCACGGGATCGAACTGATGCGCGGCCTCTGCCTGGGCGCGGTCGGCCCGGCGCTGCTCGGACACGCCGCCTATTTCCTGGTCATGGCGGCCGTCGGAATCGCCGTGGCGGCCCGGCGCCTGGACCGTCTCCTGTTGCGCTGACCGCCGCGTCCGCGGGCGTCGCCGTCGGTGGCCGCTCCGGTTGTGCGATAGTGGAGGCGGCTTGTGAAGGGCATCCGCCCTGATCGGCCCGGCCAGGTCGGTCCGGCCGTTGGCGCCCCGCCGGGTGGACGTGAATCACGTCACCGGAGCAGCGGGCGCGAACGCGCGCGATCGATCGGCTGAACCCGAGAAGACTTTGTCGGGACTTCGGTCCCGGCTCGAAACGCCGATGGAACGCGACGACGGGCGATGGCTCGCGTGGTGCTCAGCCATCGCAACGAAGGATTGTTCGTGACCGAACCCACCCTGACCGACCTGATCGCCGCCCTCCCGGCCCGTATTCGGGTCCACGAGCTGGCCAAACGGGCCGGCCGCAGCTCCAAGGAAGTCCTGGCCGCGCTGGCCGAGCTGGGTACACCGGCATCGTCGGCGTCATCCACCGTGACCGCCGAGGTGGCCACCCAGCTGCTGACCCAGTGGCTGGGTGATGCGGGCGAGACAGCGACCGAGTCGGCGCCGATGCGGCCTGAACCCCAGCCCGTGGCGCCTGACTTCGGCAGGCCGGCGTTCGTGGCACCCGAACCGGCGGCGTCCCAGCGGGCACCCGAGGAGACTTTGGCCGAGGAGGCCACGCCCGACGAAACCGCGGCTGAGTCCCGACCTCGCCGGTCGCGCGGCCGGCGGCGGCGCACCGGCGACCGAGTGCCGGTGGACGCCCCTGACACAGAGGAGACCGGACACGCTCCGGAGGCCGTCGAGTCGGCGGCCCCGGATGTGGCGGTCGATGCCCCGATCGAAGATCAGCATGAGCTCGAGGCTGGGGCCGGGGAAGGCGACGCCGAGACGGAGTCGGAGTCGGAATCGGCGGGTCGACGTCGGCGCCGGCGTGGGCGCCGCCGCGGCCGGTCCGGGGCCGAGGCCGACGAGTCCGGCGACGAGGTAGTAACCGACGCCGAGGAGTCGCCGGTCACCGACCCGGCCACAGAGACCGGGGAGAGCGAAGACGAGACCGAGGACGGCGACGAATCCGGTGAGGAGGGCAGCGCGGCGGCCAGCCGTCGGCGTCGGCGTCGGCGTCGGCGGACCGGCGGTGGCGGCAGCGACGAGCCCGTCCAGGAGGACGACCCGGACAACACCGTGGTCCACGTGCGGGAGTCGCGGTCGGCCTCCACCGAGGTCCAGGGCGTCCGGGGTTCGACCCGGTTGGAAGCCAAGCGGCAGCGCCGACGGGACACCCGGGACTCGCGGCGTCGCCCGCAGATCCTGACCGAGGCCGAGTTCCTGGCCCGCCGGGAGTCGGTGGACCGGGTGATGGCGGTGCGCGAGCGCGGCGAGCTGGCCCAGGTCGCCCTGCTCGAGGACGGCGTCCTGGTCGAACACTTTGTGTCCCAGGCCGGCCGGCAGTCACTGATGGGGACCATTTTCCTGGGCCGGGTGCAGAACGTGTTGCCCTCGATGGAGGCCGCCTTCGTGGACATCGGGCGGGGCCGCAACGCCGTCCTCTACGCCGGCGAAGTCAACTGGGACGCCGCCGGGCTGGCCGGCAAGGCGCGCCGGATCGAGACCGCACTCTCACCGGGCGACACCCTGCTCGTGCAGGTCAGCAAGGATCCGATCGGCCAGAAGGGGGCCCGGCTGACCACCCAGATCTCGCTGCCGGGCCGGTTCCTGGTCTACGTGCCGGGCGGCGGTGCGACCGGAATCTCCCGCAAGCTGCCCGACACCGAACGCAAACGGCTCAAGTCGATCCTGGACCGCATCGTGCCCGAGGACGCCGGCGTGATCATCCGCACGGCCGCCGAGGGTGCCCCCGAGGATGAGCTGATCCGAGACGTCGAGCGGCTGCAGGCGCAGTGGACAGAGATCTCCCAGGCGGCCGAGCTGAAGACCAACTCGCCGGTACAGCTCTCGATCGAGCCGGACACGCTGACCAAGGTCGTCCGCGACCTGTTCAACTCCGACATCTCCCGGCTGGTCATCGACGGCGACTCCGCCTTCGAGTCGATCTCGACCTACGTCGGCGCGGTGGCCCCGGAGCTCGCCGATCGGGTGTCCCGCTACGACGGCTCGAAAGACGTGTTCGCCGCGTACCGGATCGACGAGCAGATCGCCAAGGCCCTGGAACGCAAGGTCAACCTGCCGTCCGGCGGCTCGCTGGTCATCGATCGCACCGAGGCCATGACCGTCGTCGACGTGAACACCGGCAAATACACCGGGTCCGGCGGCAACCTCGAAGAGACCGTCACCCGGAACAACTTGGAGGCGGCCGAGGAGATCGTCCGTCAGCTACGGCTCCGGGACATCGGCGGCATCATCGTTGTCGACTTCATCGACATGGTGCTGGAATCGAACCGCGAGCTCGTGCTGCGCCGGTTGACCGAGTGCTTGGGCCGGGACCGGACTCGCCACCAGGTGGCCGAGGTCACCTCCCTTGGTCTGGTCCAGATGACCCGCAAGAAGATGGGCACCGGTCTGGTCGAGGCCTTCTCCGAACCGTGCCCGCACTGCGGCGGTCGGGGCATCGTCCTGCACGACATGCCCGTCGACAAGGGTGCGCCGGACGAGGTCGACGACGGCGACCGCCGATCGAATCGGTCTCGCCGGACCCGGACCCGCCCCGAGCCGGTCGACGTGCCGGTCGTCGTCGCCGCGATCCGACCGCCGGATCCACGGGGTCCCAAGCCCCGGTCGGCACGGTCCGATGATGATGTCCAGCTCGAGCCCACCGAGGACGAGCTGCTGTCGGCGATCGAGACCCCGGACGCTGTCGGTGCCCCGATCGAGGCCGAGCAGAGTGCCGTTTCCGCCACCGAGGAGGAGCAGTCCGTCGTGGCCGAGGCCGCCGATGCGGTCTCTGCCGTGCTGGCCGCGTTGGATGCCGCGGTCGCCGAGCCGGCGCCGGCTCGGCCACGTCGCCGACGCGCGGCCTCGCGACCGGCCGGCCCGGCCGTGCCGGTGGTGGCGATCGCCGATACCAGTGCGGGGAACGACGCGGGAGCCTGACGCCCGCTGGGCGGGACATCCCTGTCTGGTGCCGGGCCAGGTCGCCGAGCGGGTAGAGTGTGGAGGTTGCCCGCTGCCTTTGCGCAGCGGGCTGGGTTTTGTCGGCCCCTCGCGAGGACGGTGCCGACGGGAATTCGGGAAACAGGGAAGGCGCAGTTCGCATGTACGCGATCGTCAAGACCGGCGGCAAGCAGTACAAGGTGGCCGAGGGTGACGTCATCGAGGTCGAGAAGCTCGAAGGTGACGCCGGCGCCGCAGTGACCTTGCCGGCGGTATTGCTCGTCGACGGCGATGCACTCACCACCGGTGCCGACCTGGCCTCGGTGACCGTGTCGGGCGAGGTCGTGGCCCACACCAAGGGACCCAAGATCGTCATCCACAAGTTCAAGAACAAGACCGGTTACCACAAGCGGCAGGGTCACCGTCAGCCGCTGACCCGCGTCAAGGTCACCGGAATCACGAAGTAGAGGACAGCTGCGACATGGCACACAAGAAGGGCGCGTCCAGCTCGCGGAACGGGCGGGATTCCAACGCGCAGCGACTCGGCGTCAAGCGGTTCGGCGGCCAGGCCGTGTCGGCCGGGGAAATTCTGGTGCGGCAGCGGGGGACCAAGTTCCACCCGGGCGTCGGAGTCGGCCGCGGCAAGGATGACACCCTGTTCGCCCTGACGGCGGGTGCGGTCGAGTTCGGGACCAAGCGCGGGCGCAAGACGGTCAGTATCACCACGGTCGGCGCCAGCCGCGTCGACCTTGTGCCGGTGCCGGCCTCCTGAGGTCCGCCCAGCACGTTTCGCTCTGCTGCAGGGGCGGGTCCGGACCTCCGGAGCCGCCCCTGTTCGCTTTTCCCACTTCGTGAGAGGTTCCCGTGGCTCGGTTCGTCGATCGTGCCGCCCTGCATCTGCAGGCCGGTGACGGCGGGCACGGCTGTTCCTCCGTGCACCGTGAGAAGTTCAAGCCGCTCGGTGGTCCGGACGGCGGCGACGGTGGCAACGGCGGGGACGTGACCCTGGTCGTCGATGCGAACGTGCACACCCTGCTCGACTTCCACTTCCGTCCGCACGCCCGGGCCGGCAACGGCCGCCCCGGGCAGGGCGACAACCGGGACGGAGCGAACGGAACCGACCTGGAACTGGGTGTGCCCGAGGGCACCGTCGTGCTGGACGAGGACGGCCGGATCCTGGCCGACCTGGTGGGCCCGGGCACCCGTTACGTGGTCGCCCATGGCGGTCGCGGCGGTCTGGGCAATGCCGCGTTGGCCTCGCGCAGCCGCAAGGCGCCGGGATTCGCGTTGCTGGGCGAGCCCGGTAGTTCCGCCGAGGTGGTCCTGGAATTGAAGTCGATGGCCGATGTCGGTCTCCTCGGCTTCCCCAGCGCGGGTAAGTCCTCCCTGGTGTCGGTGTTGTCCGCGGCCCGGCCCAAGATCGCCGATTACCCGTTCACCACCCTGGAGCCGCACCTGGGGGTGGTCACCGCCGGCACCGAGGTCTTCACCATTGCCGACGTGCCCGGCCTCATTCCCGGCGCCAGCCAGGGTCGCGGTCTGGGCCTGGAATTCCTGCGGCACATCGAGCGCTGCTCGGTCCTGGTTCACGTGGTCGATTGCGCCACGGCCGAGCCCGACCGCGATCCGGCCTCGGACATCGCCGCGCTGGAGGCCGAGCTGGCCGCCTACACCCCGTCACTGCCCATCGACCTGGCCGAGCGGCCCCGTCTGGTGGTGCTGAACAAGATCGACGTGCCCGAGGCCCGCGAGCTGGCCGACTTCGTCCGCCCGGATCTGGAGAACGCCGGTTATCAGGTGTTCGAGCTGTCCACGGCGACCCATGAGGGTCTGCCGGCGCTGCGCTACGCCCTGGCCGAGGCGGTGCGGGCCCATCGCGCTTCCCGCCCGGCGGCCGCCCCTGCCCGGATCGTGCTGCGTCCGGTCTCGGCCGACGACGAGGGTTTCGACGTAGGGCCCGACCCCGAGGAAGAGGGCGGATTCGTGGTCACCGGGACCCGCCCGGAACGCTGGATCCGGCAGACCGACTTCACCAACGAAGAGGCCGTCGGGTACCTCGCCGACCGCCTGGCTCGGCTCGGGGTCGAGGACCGCCTGGCCAAGCTGGGGGCCCGCCCGGGCGCCCCGGTGACCATCGGCGACATCAGCTTCGATTGGGAGCCCACCGCCGGCGTCGGGGTCGAAGCCACCCAGGCCGACCGCGGCACCGACGCCCGGCTGCACCGCAGCGAGCGCGTCGGGGCTCCGGAACGCAAAGCGTTGCACCGCATCCGGCGCGGGCTACCGGTCGAGGACGACGAGTGAGCGACCAGTGGGCGGGAGTGTGATGTCGTCACCGGCCCGGGACGCCATCGCCTCGGCCCGCACCGTGGTGGTGAAGGTCGGGTCGTCGTCGTTGACGACCGCGGCCGGTGGCCTCGATCCGGACCGGCTGGACGCCCTGGTCGACGCCATCGCCGCCCGGCGGCTGGCCGGTTCGCAGGTGGTGCTGGTGTCGTCGGGGGCCATCGCCGCCGGGTTGGCTCCACTTGGGCTCAGCCGCCGGCCTCGGGATCTGCCCACCCAGCAGGCCGCGGCCTCGGTCGGGCAGCAGCTGTTGGCCCAGCGCTACGCCGGGTCGTTCGCGCGGTACTCGTTGCGGGTCGGGCAGGTGCTGCTGACCAGCGACGATGTAGTCCGGCGGGCCCACTACCGAAACGCGCAACGCACGTTCGCCCGGTTGCTAGCCTTCGGGGTGGTGCCGGTGGTGAACGAGAACGACACCGTGGCCACCGAGGAGATCCGGTTCGGCGACAACGATCGACTGGCCGCCCTGGTCGCCCACATCGTCGGGGCCGACGCCTTGGTCCTGCTCTCCGACGTGGATGCGTTGTACACCGGCGATCCCCGGCTGCCCACCTCCGCTCCGGTCCGCGAAGTGGCCGACGCCGCGGTGCTGGCCGACGTCACCGTCGGTCGGTCCAGCAGCGACGTGAGCACGGGCGGGATGGCCTCGAAGCTGACCGCCGCTCTGGTGGCCACCGGCGCCGGCATCCCGGTGTTGCTCGGGTCGGCGGCGTCCGCTCCGGAGCTGCTCGGCACCGTCGCCGCGGACAGCGGTACCGCTTTCGCGCCGGCCACCCGGCGCACCAGCGCCCGGTCGTTCTGGCTGCGGCACGCGGCCTCGCCGACCGGTCGGCTGACGTTGGACGCGGGCGCGGTGGACGCCGTGGTCCAGCGGCGGAAGTCGTTGCTGCCGGCCGGGATCGTGAATGTGTCCGGCGACTTCTCCTCCGGTGAGGTGGTTGATCTGGTGGGTCCGGACGGCCACGTCGTGGCGCGGGGATTCGTGGGTCATGATGCGGCCGAGCTGCGGGGGATCCTCGGTCGCAGTCTGGCCGGCGTACCCGACGAGCTCAAGCATGCGGTGGTGCACGCCGACGACGTGGTCGTGCTGCGGGTCAGTAAATCCGAGCCGATGGCGCAAGTGGGGAGCGGCAGATGACCACGACGCAGACTCAGCCCAACCGCGAGGTGGCCGCCTCGGCCGACGAGGTGCTGGCCGCGGCTCGCCGATCCCGGCAAGCGGCGGTCAAGTTGGCCCTGCTCACGCGAAACGTCAAGGACCGGGCGCTGCGAGAGATGGCCGCGGCCCTGCGGGACCAGACCCCGGCAATTCTGGCCGCGAATGCTCAAGATGTTGCCGCCGGCCGTGATTCCGGCATGTCTGCGGCGCTGTTGGATCGGCTGACGCTGACCCCGGCCCGGATCGAGGGCATGGCCGCCGCGGCGGACGCGTTGACCGCCCTTCCTGACCCGATCGGCGAGGTCATTCGCGGATCGGTGCTGGGCAACGGGGTGTCGCTGACCCAGGTCCGGGTGCCGTTGGGGGTGGTGGCCATTGTCTACGAGGCCCGCCCGAACGTGACCGTGGACGCCGCCGGCATCGCGGTCAAGTCCGGAAATGCCGCGCTGCTGCGCGGATCGGCCTCGGCCTACGCCAGCAACCGTTGCCTGGTTGACATTCTCGCCGCGGCTGGGACGAAAGCCGGTTTGCCCGCGGACGCGGTTCAGCTGGTGCCCGGCACCGATCGGGAATCGGTGAAGCATCTGATGACCGCTCGCGGGCTGGTCGACGTCATCATTCCGCGCGGCGGGGCCGGGCTGATCCGGGCTGTGGTCGACGGTTCCACCGTGCCGGTGATCGAGACCGGGGTAGGGAATTGCCATGTGTACGTCGATGCCAGTGCCGACATCGACATGGCCGTCGAGATCCTGCTCAATTCCAAGGCTCGCCGGCCGTCGGTGTGCAACGCGGCCGAGACGGTGCTGGTGCATGCAGATGTTGCGCTGTCCTTTTTTTCCAAGGCGTTGACGGCGTTGGCCCAGGCCGGGGTGATGGTGCACGGAGATGATGCCGTTGTCGAGATCGCCGACGGAGCGGAAGGTGTCGTTCCGGCCACGGCGGAGGATTTCGACACCGAGTATCTCTCACTCGATCTGGCCGCGGCGGTGGTCGATGATCTGGAGGCGGCGTTGGCCCACATCGCCACCCACGGCACCGGCCACACCGAGGCGATTGTCACCGGTTCGGTGACCGCGGCCGACGAATTCGCCCGCCGGGTCGACGCGGCTGCGGTCATGGTGAACGCATCCACCGCATTCACCGATGGTGGTGAGTTCGGGTTCGGCGCGGAGATCGGGATCTCCACCCAGAAGATGCACGCCCGAGGTCCGATGGGGCTGGCCGAACTGACCAGCAGCAAGTACGTGCTGCGGGGCAACGGGCAGATCCGGGGCATGTCGTGATCAGGCCACCCGCCGACGGCGGCCGGCGCCGGATCGGCGTCATGGGCGGCACTTTCGATCCCATTCACCATGGCCACCTGGTGGCGGCGTCCGAGGTCAGCCACTTGTTCGGGCTGGACGAGGTCATCTTCGTTCCCACCGGCCAACCCTGGCAGAAGACGCCGACCTCGAAGGTCACCCCGGCCGAACACCGCTATCTGATGACGGTGATCGCCACCGCCGCCAATCCCCGGTTCACCGTGTCCCGGGTGGACATCGACCGCGCCGGGCCGACTTTCACCAAGGACACGTTGACCGATTTGCGTTCCCGGGAGGGTGACGCCGAATGGTTCTTCATCACCGGGGCGGACGCCTTGGCCGCCATCATGAGCTGGCGCGACC
This sequence comes from Nakamurella sp., assembly GCA_965277905.1. GTDB lineage: Bacteria > Actinomycetota > Actinomycetes > Mycobacteriales > Nakamurellaceae > Nakamurella. Next base: position 338,422 of record CBDIDW010000006.1, on the reverse strand, counting down.
TGGACGAATTGTTCGCCTTGGCCCACTTCATCGGGGTCACCAGGCCGGGATACACGCTCTCCGAACAACCGTCGCTGCCGGCCGGCTCGACCACCTTGATCGAAGTGCCGGCCCTGGCCATCTCCTCGACCGACTGTCGGCGACGGGTGGCCGGCGGCGCGCCGGTGTGGTACCTGGTGCCGGACGGCGTGGTCCAGTACATCGGGAAATACAACTTGTATGCACCGGTTGGACCAATAGAACCGACAGAACCGATAGAACAGAAGGTGATTTGATGAGCGCGGCCGATTCCGCCGTCGAAATGGCCCGGGTGGCGGCGCAGGCCGCCTCCGACAAGCTGGCCACCGACGTGATCATCGTCGACGTGTCCGAGCGGTTGGCCATCACCGACTGCTTCGTGATCGTGACCGGCGCGAACGAGCGGCAGGTGGGGGCCATCGTCGACGCCGTCGAGGAGAAGATGCGCCTGGCCGGCAGCAAGCCGATCCGCCGGGAAGGGGAACGGGACGGCCGCTGGGTGCTGCTGGACTTCCTGGACGTGGTGGTGCACATCCAGCACGCCGAGGAGCGGGTCTTCTATGCCCTGGATCGGCTGTGGAAGGACTGCCCGACCATTCCCTTCGTGGACGCGTCGGCGCCGGCGTGAGTTTGTCCGAAGTGGTCCTGCTGCGCCATGGCGAGACCGATTGGAATGTGGCGCAACGGTTCCAGGGTCAGCTCGACGTGCCGTTGAATGACCTGGGCCGGGCCCAGGCAGCCGCGGCATCGCGGTCGATCGCAGCGATGCGGCCGGATGTCGTGGTGGCCTCCGATCTGTCGCGGGCGGCGGACACGGCCCGACTGGTGGCCGAGCCGGCCGGGCTGGCGGTGGCGCTCGATTCGCGGCTGCGCGAAACCCACCTCGGCGTCTGGCAGGGCATGGTCCGTGACGAGGTCGAGCTGAGCTGGCCGGTGGAATGGGCGAATTGGCGCACCACCTCGGCCCACCACGCGCCGCCCGGCGGGGAGTCCCGGTGGGTGGTCGCCGAGCGGGCGACCGCGGTGGTCCGCGAGCTCGACGCGACGGCCGCCGAGCGGGCGTTGCTGGTCAGTCACGGCGGGCTGATCGTCGGGCTGACCGGCTTGTTGCTGCGGCTGCCGCACGAATCGTGGGGGAGTCTGGCCGGCGTGGCCAACTGCCATTGGACGGTGCTGCATCGAGTCGGTGACCGCTGGCGGCTGCACGCGTACAACGCCGGGCTGGGCAGTGTGGTCAGTCCGGGCACCGATGCGGACGAGGTCGCTGGCACCTAGGGTGTCGCCGCGACCTGATCGATCCCCCGATGGCCTCCGAAAAGAACGCCGTTCCCTTGTCAACAGAACACCGTTCTGTTAGCTTGAGGTCAGCGCCCGCTCTCGCGGGCGCAGGAACGGAGGAGGAATCAGATGACCGACGTGCTTTCTCGGTCGGGGGACGCAGGCATCCGTCCTGTCGATGGCATCGAACGCTTGGACGCAGTGTTCGCGGCGGCTCGGAAGGCGTATTCGCCGGCGACGGCATGGAGTGCGGCGGAGCGGGTCGAGCGTATCGAACGGCTCGAGCGACTTCTCCAGGAAAATTACCGCGATCTGACCGCGACGCTCGAGGCCGATTTCGGATTTCGCAGTCCGGACCAGATTCTGGCGGCCGACATGTATCCCGGGATGGCGCACGCGGCGCACGTTCGGCGAAATGTGAGCAAGTGGATGCGTCCGCGCCGCAAGTCCAGCGGGAAGCTCGGCCTTCTGGGCGTTCGCACCCGCGAGTACGTGGAGCCGCTGGGCGTGGTCGGAATCATGTCACCTTTCAACGCACCCATCAGCCTGGCCATTGATCCGGCGATCGATGCGATCGCCGCCGGCAACCGGGTCATCATGAAACCCAGTGAGCTCACCCCGCGGACAGCGGCACTGTTCCAGCACCTGGTAGCGGCCGCGTTCGACGAATCAGAAGTCGCTGTCGTCACCGGCGGAGTCGAGATCTCCGCGCATTTCGCGGCGTTGCCGTGGGACAAGTTCCTGTTCACCGGGGGGACCAGCACCGGAAAGAAGATCCTGCAGGCCGCAGCGCCGAACCTCACCCCGGTCATTCTCGAGCTGGGCGGAAAGTGCCCCGCCCTGGTGCTTCCCGATGCCGACGTGGCCTCCGTCGGCGGCCAGATCGCCCAGGGCCGGCTGGGCAACGCCGGCCAGATCTGCCTGTCGGTGGACTACGCCCTCGTCCCGCAGGACCGATTGGAGGAATTTCTCGCCGCCGCTCTGGACGCCGCGTCCAAAATCTTCCCGACCGTGCAGGGCAACCGGGATTATTCTGCGATGATCACCGACCGGGCCTACGACCGGATCCTGGAACTGATTGCCGACGCCCGCGGCTCGGGCGCCCGAGTCCTGAATTCCGACACCGCGGCACCGTTGGACCGCCGCACCCGGCAGGTCCCGCTCACCATCGTCGTGAATCCCCGGCCCGGCTCACGAGTCGATCAGGAGGAAATCTTCGGGCCGATTCTATCGGTGTATACGTACCGCACCCTGGACGAGGCCATTGCGCTCGTCAACAGCAAACCCAAAGCGCTCGCACTCTACGTGCTGGGTTGGGACCGTTCCGCCATTGAGAAGGTGGTTACCTCGACTTCGAGTGGCGGAGTGACGGTCAATGCCGCCGCCCTGCATGCCATGTCCACAAGCATCGGTTTCGGCGGCGTCGGACCGAGCGGAATGGGCCGTTACAAGGGCGGACAAGTCGGCTTCGACGCCTTTTCCAACAGTAAGGCGGTGGTCCGGGCCAGCCGCCTGCTGCTGCGGGCGGCCGGCGAAAATGCCGCCCCACCGTTCCGCTCGGACCGCGCCCGCAACGGGCTGCTGCGCATGGCCCGACTCCCACGCTGACCGGGCGGACCGGGCTGACCGGGCTGATCGGGCTGACCGGGCTGACCGGGACTCACCGCCGAGGGAAAATACGATGGACCCATGACCACCGTTCCGTTCCAGCGCGCCCGCACGCCGGGACAGGTGGCGTCGCGGCGGGCCACGATCCTGGGCGCCGCGCGGGAACTACTCACCGATCGCCGCAGCGCGGAGGTCAGCCTCGGTGATATCGGGCAACGGGTCGGCTTGGCCAAGTCGAATGTGCTGCGTTACTTCGACAGCCGGGAAGCGATCTTGCTCGAAGTGCTCGACGCGCAATGGTGTGAGTGGCTCGACGACCTCGGCAGCAACCCGGTGGACCCATCCCGCAACGGCGGCGCATTCGACCTCGAAGGCCGTCTGGCGTCGGCCATCGCCGACTCGCTCAGCAGCCGGCCGGTGCTGTGCGAGCTGATCAGCGTCATGGCCGGCGTGCTCGAGCGCAACATCGACATCGATTACGCGAGACACTTCAAACACCAGGCCGCTCAGCACACCTCGCGCCTGGCCCGGGTGGTCCACGGGATATTTCCAAGCCTGTCCGCCGCCGCCGCCGACCAGTTTGCCGGGGCCGTGTTCGTTGTCACGGCCGGCCTGTGGCCCTACGCCCTGCCCACCCCGACCATCGCCGCCGTCAGTGCCGAAATGGGAATCAGCGACTCCTTTGCCTCATTCCGGCGCAACCTGAGGAATGGGCTGACCGCGCAACTCATCGGCCTCGTCGCGCAAGCCTGAGACGCCTTCGATTGGGCGCGACGATCCCGGTCGGGGTCAGGATCGTCGCGCCCTTAGTGGTCAGGAGCGGCGAGTCGGGAACGTGATACGGCGTGTCGCGGACGGGTTGTCCACAGACCGTTCTTTTGTCCACAGACTTATGCGCGCCCCTTCTCACTGATCCGGCCCGCTCCTACGGTTCCGACGTGTGCGAAGACGACAGACGGACTCCCGCTCACGGCTCCGGGCCATCACCCCGGTGCGGTCGGGTGGCGCGGTCCCGGGGGCCGCTCGAGTCGGCCCGGAGCCGGCTCCGGGGTCCGGTGAAGAGGAGCCGGGCAACTGGGCGTCCGACGATGTCTGGGTGCCCGGCGACGAGCTGGACCCGGCTTCGTCCGGATCGGCCCCGGAGCCCGAATCCGAGGTCGAGTCCGAACCGGGCGTGCGGCGGCAGCGCCGTGGACCCTGGGGCCGGCTGGCGTCCCGCTGGGTGCCGGAATCGCTCCGGGACAGCCGCGTCGACCCGGGCCGGCGCGCGACGGTCCTGCTGGTGGCCGTGGCTGCGTTGGCTGCGGTGATCGCCGCAGTCGGGGTGTGGCGTTCCCGGCCGGATCCGCGGCCCGTCACCGCCGTCGCGCTGCCGGCGGCGTCCTCGTCGGCTGCGATGGGCGGCCCGGTGGTGGGCGGCGCCACCGGCGCCATCCGGTCGTTGGCCGCCGGCCCGTCCGCCGAGCCGATGGTGGTCGCGGTGACCGGATGGGTGGTCCGGCCCGGGCTGGTGCGATTGCCGACCGGGTCGCGGGTGGCCGACGCGCTCACCTCCGCCGGGGGCACCAAGGCCGGCGCGGACCTGACCGGGCTGAACCTGGCCGAGCGGCTGTCCGATGGGGAGTCCGTCGTCGTCGCCGGACCCGGTGCGCCCTCGGCTGCGCCGGGTGGGTCGGGAGTGACCGGCGACCAGGCCTCGGCCGCGTCGTCGGGAGCCACCGCGGTCATCGATCTGAACACGGCCGACGCCGCTGCTCTCGATGGGTTGCCCGGGGTCGGTCCGGTGACCGCGGCCAACATCGTGGCTTGGCGCCAGAAAAACGGGAAGTTCACCTCGCTCGACCAGCTGCAGGAAATCCCGGGGATCGGTCCGGCCAAGTTCGCTCAGCTGGCCCCGCACCTACGGCTGTGAAATCGCACCAGGTCGTCGATGACGACGATGTCCCGGTCCGGCTCGACCTGCGGCTGGCCGCCTTCGCCGCGGCGGTGTGGCTGGGCACGCTGGCCGGACTGGGTGGCGGGTGGTGGCCGATTGCGGCGGTCAGCGCCGGAGTCCCGGTGCTGCTGGGCCTGGCCGGGCGGGCCGGCCGACTGGCCGTCGGCGCTGTATTGACCGCAGGTGTGCTCTGCGGGTTCACCGTGGCCGGTGTCCATCGACTCGCCGCCGCCGGTGATCCGTTGATGGCGGCCGCCGCACACGGGTCGTGGACCACGGCGACGGTCACGGTGGCCTCGGTGCCGCGTGGGGTGGCCGGCGCCCTGCCCGCGGCGGGTGCGCCGTCGCAATGGGTGGTGCCGGTGCGGGTCACGAACGTGACCGTGGCCGGTCGACAATGGGTGCCGGTGGCCGGGGTGACAATTTTGGCCCAGTCCGATGCCTGGGCTTCGGTCGTGCCCGGCACGACTCTGGCAGTGGCCGGACTCGCCTCGCCGGACGCGTATGCGGTGCTGCCGGCGGTGACCATCCGGGTCCGAGCCGGCCCCACCGTGATGGCCGGGCCGCCGTGGTGGCAGCGGGCCGCGGCGACGGTCCGGCGGGGCCTGGCCACCGCCGCCGCGACCGCCGGCGGCACCGCCGACACCAAAGGGCTGCTGCCGGGTCTGGTCGACGGGGACACCGCGGCTCTGCCTCAGCAGCTCACCGACGACGCCAAGACGACCGGGCTGACCCACCTGCTGGCGGTGTCCGGGGCCCAGTTCGCGTTGCTCTGCGGGGTGGTGCTGCTGGGTCTGCGCCGGTTCGGGCCGCGCTGGGCCGCGGGCGGCGCGGTGGTCGTGCTGATCGCGTTGGTGGTGCTGGTCGGGCCGGAGCCGTCCGTGCTGCGAGCGGCGGTGATGGCGGGGGTCCTCACCCTGGCGCTGGTGCTGCACCGGGCCCGCGCCGCCCTGCCGGCGCTGGGCGCAGCCGTGATGGTGCTGCTGTTCGTCGACCCGGAACTGGGTGCCTCGGCCGGATTCGCCCTCTCTGTGCTGGCCACCGGAGCCCTGGTGCTGCTGGCCCCGGCCTGGTCAGCGGCGCTGGTCCGGCGGGGCTGGCCGACCGGGGTGGCCGATGCGCTCACTATTCCGATGGCCGCCGGCCTGGTCACGCTGCCCATCGTGGCCGGATTGTCCGGGGCGGGCGGTGTCGCTGGTCAGCGTGCCCGCCAACTTGTTGGTCGCCCCCGCGGTCGCTCCGGCGCTGCTACTCGGCGCGCTGGCGGCGGCGCTGGCCCCGTGGTGGCCGTCCGGTGCGGTCGGAGTGGCCCGGTTGGCGCAACCGTTCGTGGGGTGGATCTCCGGCACCGCTCACCGCCTGGCCACGTGGTCGGGCGCGCGGTTGCCCTGGCCGGCCACCGTACCCGGCTGCCTGCTGCTGGCCGGACTCCTACTGGCCCTGGTGCTGGCGCTGCGCCACCGGCGGATCCGCGCGCTGGGCGTGGCTGCCATCGCCGGTGCGTCCGTCATCGTGGTGCCCGCCCGCGTGGTCGAGCTGGGGTGGCCGCCGACCGGCTGGCTGGTGGCCATGTGTGAGGTCGGCCAGGGCGACGCCATGGTCGTGTCCACCGGCGAGGCCGGCTCCGCGGTGGTGGTGGACACCGGTCCGGACCCCCCGTTGATCGACGCCTGCCTGGACCGGCTGCGGGTGACCACGGTCCCGCTGGTGATCATCACCCACCTGCACGCGGACCATGTCGGCGGCTTCGCCGGGGTGCTTCCCGGGCGCAGTGTGGGCACGGTCGGGGTTGGTCCGGATCGGAGCTCGGCCATGGCTTGGGCCACGCTGAACCGGCTGGCTGCGGCCCGCGGCAGTCCGGTGGTCGCCTTGACGCCCGGGGTGCGCTGGGCCAGCGGTGCCCTGTCGATGACCGTGCTCGGACCTGCTCACGCCTTCACCGGCACCGACTCCGATCCCAACAACGACTCGGTGGCGACCCTGTTAACCATCGACGGAGTCCGGATCCTGGCCACTGGTGACATGGAGCAGGCCGCCCAGCAGGACCTGCTGTCGCAGCACGTGGACCTGCGGGCCGACGTGCTCGAGGAGCCGCATCACGGTTCGGCCAAGGTGTTGCCGGCGTTCATCGCGGCGGTGGCGCCACGGGTGTCGCTGATCGGGGTGGGCAACGGGAACGGTTACGGCATGCCCAGCCCGACGGCGCTCTCACTGCTGGCCGGGCAGGGCGCGACGGTGCTCCGCACCGATACCCAGGGCGACGTGGCCGTGGCCCTGGTCGACGGGCAGCTGGTCACGGTGGCCCGCGGGGCCACGTTGCCGGCGGTGAAGGGCGCGATTGGCGGCGGTGCGTGATGCGGCGGTCGAGACCTCTCAGGCGGGCACCAGGTCACCGTCGGCCGGCTGGCCGGCGTCGCCTGCGCTCGCGGGCGCACCGGTATCCCCGGCCAGCCGGGAGTCGCCGCCGCCCGTGGTGTCGGAACCGTCGTCGGTCTGCCCGGTGCGGGCGCGGTCGAGTTCGGCCTTCTTCTTGTTCCGCTCGTCGACCGCCATCCCGATCATGAGAGGACTCCACATGTCGACCATCAGGTCCTCGTTCTTGCCCGGGAAGACGTCCTGGCCGGTGACGGTCTTCCAGGCATCGACCACGAAGTGGGCGCAGTTGTGGAAGAGCAGGCTGTACAGGGCACCGTCCCAGTCACCGATGACCGACAGAATTCGGTACATCTGGGTGATGTCGGGCACCGGGAAGTCGGTGGCGCCGCTCTGTCCACCCTCGTGGCCGTCCGGGGTCATCAGCAGGCCGGGCCCGACGATGCCGGACCAGATCGAACCCGGCCAGAACCCCGCGGTCTTGGACTTGCCGTCACCGCGTCGGACTCCGACCCAGGCATGTCCGATCATGTCGTCGTTGAGCACATACATGGTGAACACGAACGGCCCGCCGCCGTCGATGAAGGTCTGGAAATCGCCGGCCTTACCCGACAGCTTGACCGGTGCCTTGGGTCCGACCTCCTGCCGCTGGATGACGTCCGGTCCGGATCCGCCCAGGTGGGTCAGCGCCGGCGAACCGGAGCGGAGCGCCCGGGTCACCGCCTGATTTCCGGCCGACGCCTGCAGGGACAGCAGCGGATGCCCAACGCGGACAGCGGGCCGGCCGACGGGTGCGGGCCGGTCGCCGCCCGGGATCGCCTCCTGCGCCTGCCGCATGCGTTTCACGCTAGCCAGCGGTCCCTGACTCGAGGGGGCGCGGCCGGGCACAGTCGGCTGCCCTTTCGGGCAGTGCAGGCGGCCGGCTCAGCCCAGCGCGGCGGCGGCGGCGTTCGCGGCGGCCGGGAGCGCGTCCGCGATGACCTGCAGGGTGTCGTCGTCGTGCGCCGCCGACACGAACCAGGCTTCGAACGCTGACGGCGGCAGGTACACCCCGGCGTCAAGCATGGCGTGAAAAAGGCGGCGAAGGCGGCCGTGTGCTGGGTCCGGGCGGTGTCGTAGTCGGACACCGCGGCGTCGGTGAAGAACACCGAGAACAGGTTGCCGGCATACTGCAACCGATGCGGCACACCGGCTGTCGCCAACGCGTCGGCCACCATGGCGCCCACCGCGGCGCTGGTGCGATCCAGGTGGGCATAGACGGTCGGGCCACAACCGCGCAGCGTGGCCAGCCCGGCCGCAGTCGCGATCGGGTTCCCGGACAGGGTGCCGGCCTGGTATACCGGCCCGTCCGGCGCGAGCAGCGCCATCACGTCGGCGCGACCGCCGAAGGCGCCGACCGGCAGGCCACCGCCGATGACCTTGCCGAAGGTCATCAGGTCCGGCGCCCAGCCCTGGACGGCGCCGTCCAGGCCCCACATCCCGGCCGGCCCGACCCGGAACCCGGTCATCACCTCGTCCGAGATGAGCAGGGCCCCGTCGGCCTGGGCGATCTGCGCCAGCCCGGCGTTGAAACCCGGCTGCGGCGGCACCACCCCCATGTTCGCCGCGGCCGCTTCGGTGATGACAGCCGCGATCTCGCCCGGATGAGCGGCGAACACCGCGCGTACTGCGTCCAGGTCGTTGTACCGGATCACGATGACCTCGGCGGTGGTCGCCGGCGTGACCCCGGCCGAGTCGGGCAGACCGAAGGTGGCCACCCCGGACCCGGCCGAGGCGAGCAGCGCGTCGACGTGCCCGTGATAGCAGCCGGCGAACTTGACGATCAGCCGCCGCCCGGTGAAACCGCGGGCCAGTCGCACCGCCGACATGGTTGCCTCGGTGCCCGAGGACACCAAGCGGACCAATTCGACCGGCCGCACCCGGGCCACGATCTCCTCGGCCAGCGCGACCTCGCCCGGGCCCGGGGCGCCGAACGACAACCCATGCACCACAGCTCTGTTGACGGCGTCCAGGACGTCCGGGTGGGCATGCCCGAGAATCATCGGCCCCCACGACCCGACCAGGTCCACGTACTCCTGACCGTCGGCGTCGGTGACCCGGGACCCGCGGCCGGACACCAGGAATCGAGGCGTGCCCCCGACCGAGCGGAAGGCCCGGACCGGTGAGTTCACCCCGCCGGGGGTGACCGCGAGCGCTCGCGCGAACATATCTTCGCTGGCGGTCATATCAGATCCCTTCCGGCGGAGAGCTTTTCGGCTACTTCCGCGGCCCAGTAGGTCAGGATGACGTCCGCCCCGGCTCGTTTGATGCTGATCAACGATTCGGCGATGGCCCGGTCCCGGTCGATCCAGCCGTTCGCCGCGGCCGCGCTGATCATGGCGTACTCGCCCGACACCTGGTACGCGCCCACCGGTCGGTCGGCCGAAGCGGCCACGTCAGCGAGCACGTCCAGGTAGCTCAGGGCCGGCTTCACCATGATCAGATCGGCGCCCTCGGCCACGTCCAGGGCGACCTCCCGACCCGCCTCGCGCCGATTGGCCGGATCCTGCTGGTACGTGCGCCGGTCGCCGGTCAGGGCCGAATCGACCGCTTCCCGGAACGGCCCGTAGAAGGCCGAGGCGTATTTGGCCGCGTAGGCGAACACCCCGACGTCCTGCCGCCCGGCCCCGTCCAGTGCCTGCCGCACCGCCCCGACCTGACCGTCCATCATTCCCGAGGTGCCGACCAGCGCGGTGCCGGCCTCGGCCAGGGCCAGCGCCATGTCCTGGTAGCGGGTGAGCGTGGCGTCGTTGTCCACCCGACCGCGGGCGTCGAGCACTCCGCAGTGACCGTGGTCGGTGAACTCGTCCAGGCAGAGGTCGGCCATGAGCACGGTGGCGTCGCCGACCTCACCGGCCAGGTCGGCCATGGCCACGTTGAGGATGCCGTCGGCGTCGGTGGCGGCCGTGCCCACCGCGTCCCGCACCGACGGGATCCCGAACACCATGATGCCGCCGACTCCGGCGGAGACGGCTTGCACGGCAGCTCGTTTCAGCGAGTCCCGGGTGTGCTGCAGCACTCCCGGCATGGACGTCAGCGCAGTGGGCTCGGTCAACGACTCCTTGACGAACACCGGCAGCACCAGATCGGCGGGATGCAGCCGGGTCTGCGCGACCAGTCGGCGCAGGGCGGGCGTGGCCCGCAGGCGCCGGGGACGCTGCTGGGGAAAAGGCACCCGACCATCCTGCCCTGCGTTCACGACCCGCCGTCGCGGCGGCGGCCGGCCCACATCGTCAGGGCCTGCACCAAAGCCGCCTCTGTCGGCGCGGGGGAGACAAAGGCCACGGCCAACCCGGCCTCGGCCGCGGCCCGGGCGGTGGTCGAGCCGATCACCCCCACCGCGGTGGTGGCCGCGACGGGCACGCCGGACAGGGCCGCGACCGTGCTGCCGGAGGTGAGCAGCACGGCGTCGATCCGGCCCGAGGCCAGATCCGCCGCGACCGCGGCCGGCACCGGAACCGTCCGGGTCCGGTACGCCGACACCGTGTCGACCAAGAATCCCTTGTCCTTCAAGGCATCCACGAGGGTCGGCGGGGCAATCGCCGAACGCGGGAGCAGGACCCGCTGGCCGGGTTCGGCGTCCGGCCACAACCGGGCCAGCACCGTCGCCGAGCCACCTTGCGCCGGGGCCAGATCGACGCCGATGCCCGCGGCGCGGAGGGCGTCAGCGGTGGCCGGTCCGACCGCGGCAACCCCTGTCCCCGGCGGCACCACCGGCCGGGCTGCCGCGGCCTCGAGCACGGCGGTCACGGCATTGGCCGAGGTGAACCCGACCCAGCGGTAGTCGCCGGCGGACAGGCGCTGGACCGCCGCGGCCAACGGCCCCGGTTCGGCCGACTCGATCGAGATCATCGGCACCGCCAGCGGTTCGGCGCCGGCCGAGCGCAACAGGCCGACCAGCCGGGAGGACCTTCCGGTGGGCCGGGGGATCAGCACCCGCATCCCGGCGAGCGGCGTCATGCCTGCAGCAGTTCCGCGGCACCGTCGGCCAACAGTCGGATGGCCAGTCGGCGGCCGAGTTTGGCCGCGTCGGCCGGAGCGCCTTCGATTGTCCCGCTGACCTGCCGACTTCCGTCGGTGGAGATCACCGTGCCGGACAGCCGCAGCCGGTCATCAACGGTGCGAGCCCGGGTACCCACCGGAGCACTGCAGCCGGCCTCCAGGGTGGCCAGCAGATTGCGCTCGGCCAGTACCTCGGCCCGGCTCGGCGGGTGGTCCATCCGGGCCAGCGCGGCGGCGAACCAGCCGCTCTGCCGGTCGGCCAGCCGGCACTCCAGGGCCAATGCGCCCTGGGCCGCGGCGGGCGGCATGAGCTCGTCGCCGAGCCGGTCGGTGATTGCGTCGCTGCGATCCAGGCGCTCCAGTCCGGCGGCGGCCAGCACGACAGCGTCCATCTCGCCGTCGACCACCAGCCGCAACCTGGTGTCGACGTTGCCGCGGACGTCCTGCACGTGCAGATCCGGGCGGTGGGCGCGCAGGAAGGCGGCCCGGCGCGGCGACCCGGTCCCCACCCGCGCCCCGGTCGGCAGTGTGGCCAGCGTCAGGCCATCGCGGGCACAGAGGGCGTCGGCGGGGTCGCCCCGTTCCGGCACCGCGCCCAAGGCCACGCCGGCGGCGGCCGCGGTGGGCAGGTCCTTGAACGAGTGCACGGCCACGTCCACCTGCCCGGCCAGCAGGGCAGCCCGGACCGCGGTGACGAAGACGCCGGTGCCGCCGATCCTGGTCAGCGCGGTGGGGTCGACGTCGCCCTGGGTGGTGATCGTGACCAGCCGGGTGGTCAGCCCGCTGGCCTGGAAACCGGCCGCCACTCGCCCGGCCTGGGCCCGGGCCAGCGCGCTACCGCGGGTACCGATCAGCAGGGTCCGGCTCATCGGGCCGCCGCCGCCTGCCTGTCCCGATCCGAATCCTGGCCCGCCGTGGTGGGTTTCACGCCGCGCAGGTTGACGCAACAGCCGGGTGCGCAGAAGTCGGGACGGGCGGGCAGCCCGGTCGGCGACGGGGCGGCGCTGAATCCGCCGAGCCGTTCCGCGACCAGGTCGCCCAGCGCGGCCACGAACCGGGGGTCGGTGCCGGCGGTGGCGCTGCGGAGGAAGCGCAGCCCCTGGGCCACCGCCGTTTCCGACGCCTCGTTGTCGAGATCCCAGACGACCTCGACATGGTCGGAAACGAAACCGATGGGCACCACGACCACGGCCCGCACTCCGGAACCGGCCAGCTTCACCAGGACGTCATTGATATCCGGCTCCAGCCACGGCATCTGCGGCGGACCTGACCGTGATTGGAACGCCAGCTGCCAGGACACCGGGCCGACCTGGGCGGCCACCTGCCCGGCGACTTCGGCGGCAGCGGCCCGGTGCTGGGCCACGTAGGCGCCCCCGCCCCGATGATCACCCCAGGCGGCCGAGCCCGACGTTTCCGCCATGGTCTGCGGAATCGAGTGCGTGGTGAACACCATCGCGCTGTCGGCCAGCGAAAAACCCTCATCGACCAGTGTTCTCACCGCGGCGACGGCCGGATTGGCGACGGCGGCAAGAAAACCGGGCTGGTCGAAATAGGCCCGGACCTTGTCGATCCGCACCGTGTCCAGCAAGTCGGTGTCCTGGAGTGCGGCCGCGAAGTCCTCGCGGTACTGCCGGCACGAGGAATAGGACGAGTAGGCCGAGGTGGTGACCGCGAGCAATCTCCGCTGGCCGGCCGCCGCCGCGGCCGCCACTGTGTCGGCGAAATACGGCGACCAGTTGCGGTTGCCCCACAGCACCGGAAGGTCGATCCCGCGGCCGCGCAGTTCCTGCTCGAGGGCGGTGCGCAGCGCGGCCGTCTGCTCGTTGATCGGCGACCGCCCGCCCAGCGCGTCGTAGTGGTGGGCCACCTCGACCAGCCGTTCCGGGGGGATGCCGCGGCCGCGGGTGACGTTCTGCAGGAACGGCAGGACGTCCTCGGCCCGCTCCGGACCTCCGAAACCGGCCAGCAGCACGGCGTCGTAGCCGGCCGTCACCGCAGCACCTCGATCACCTCGGCGGGCTCCATCCGCCGCCCGGTGTAGAACGGGATCTCTTCCCGCACATGCATTCTGGCCTTGGAAGCACGCAGATGACGCATGAGGTCGACGATGTCGTGCAGCACGTCCGACTCCAGGCAGAGCAGCCACTCGTAGTCGCCCAGGGCGAAGGCGGCGACCGTGTTGGACAGCACGGAGGTGTACTCGCGGCCCATCATGCCGTGCTCGACCAGCATCTCCCGGCGCTCCGGCTCGGGGAGCAGGTACCAGTCGTAGGAGCGGACGAACGGGTAGACGGTGCACCAGGTCCGGGCGGTGGCCCCGGTCAGGAAGGCGGGCACGTGGCCCTTGTTGAATTCGGCCGGCCGGTGCAGGGCGAACCCGGCCCAGCTCAGGTCGGTGGCGGCGCCGGCCGCGGTCCGGCGCCAGGACCGGGTGGCCTCCTGCAGGGCCTCCGCGGTCGAGGCGTGCCACCAGATCATCAGGTCCGCGTCGGGGCGGAACCCGGACACGTCGTACAGGCCGCGGACGACGACGTCGGAGGATTCGAGCCCGGTCAGCCAGGCCTGGAGCTCGTCGGTGGCTGCCGCGGGGTCGGTCAGCCCGAAGCGTCGGGTGAATACCGAGAAGGCGGTGTAGCGGATGGTGTCGTTGATCTGCCGGGCGGTGGTCCGGGTGGGGGCCGCGGCGGGTTCGGTCGGACTGGGTTGCACGTCGTTCATCCTGCCCAATTGTGGGCCGCGGCAAGCACGGCGGTCGCGGTCCGGCGGCTGTCGGCCACCACGGCGGCCAGGCCGGTGCCCGCGACCCAGGCCCCGGTCAGGGCGATACGTGGGGGCAGCCCGATCCGCAGCCGGGCCACCGTGGCCTGGTGCCCGACCTCGGGGGTGGGCAGGGCCGAGGTCCAGCGCCGCCGGGCCGAAGCGCGCAGCATGTCCGCCGTCAGATCGACCCCGAGCAGCCCGGAAGCATCGCGCAGGGCCAGGTCAGAGCTCACATCCGGGGTGGCCGAGGAACCGCGGCCGTAGGACAGCCGGAGCACGTGCCGACCCGGTCCGGCCGCCTCGGCCAGCCAAGCCCATTTCGCGGTGGCGTGGGTGAGCGCCTTCGCCCGCACCCCTCGAGCCGCCGAGGCCACCAGCACCCCGGTGCCGCGCGGGGCCGCGTCCAGGGCCGGCGCATTCACCACCAGGGTGACCAGCAGCACATCGGCGTGGGGACGGGCCAAGTCCGCGGCGGGGACCAGGCCGGGGCTGTCGGCGGCCAGCACCAGAGCGTCACCCTGCACGTCGCCGTCGGTGGTGATCAGCCGGACCTTCGGGTCGGCGGACTCCAGGCGCTGCGCCCGGACACCGCGCCGAACCGTCACCCCGGCCGTCACGCAGGCCCGTTCCAGGGCGACCACCAACTCGAACATGCCGCCGCGCAACCCCATCACGGCCGACCCCGGACGGCGGTCCGGTCGCAGCGTTCGTACCGCGGCGGCCAGCGAACCGGTCTCGCCGAGCAACGGCAGCAGCCGCGGCGCCACCGTGGCCACCTCGAGCCGGTCCGGATCCACGCTATAGACGCCCCCGGCGACCGGCTCGACCAGGCGCCGAACCACGGCCCGACCCATCCGGCGCCGGGCCAGCGCGCCCACCGTCGGGGCCGCGACCCGGGCCGGCAACACCCGGTCGAGGCCGGCGCGCAGGGCGGCCGGGGTGCCCAGGGCGCGTCGGGTGTCGCGGGCCCACGGGTGAGCGGGAATGCCCAGCACCCCGCCGGCCGGCAGCGGCGCCGCACCCCGGTCATGCATCACCCAGGCGCCGACCGGATTCGGCGTGACCACCAGGTCGGTCAACCCCAGGTCCGCGATCAGCTCGGATACGGCCGGCCCGGCCACCGCGAACGATTCGGCGCCGGCGTCCAGGTCGAGCCCGTCCACCCGATGCCGGGCCACCGCCCCGCCGAGCTCGCCCGAACTCTCCAGCAGGGTCACCTCGAGTCCGCCCCGGGCCAGCTCCCAGGCCGTGACCAGGCCGGCGACCCCGCCCCCGACCACCACGATCACAGCGAATGCACGAACGCGACCAGTCGGGTGAGCACCTCCGGGTCGGTGTCCGGGGGGACCCCGTGACCCAGGTTGAGCACGTGTCCCGGTGCCTGCCGACCCTGGTCGATGACCTCACGGGCCTGCGCGTGCAGCGTTGCTTCATTGCTCGACAGCAGGGCCGGATCGATGTTGCCCTGCAACGGTGTCCGTCCGCCGAGTAGCCGGTTGGCCTCGGCCAGCGAGGTGTGCTGGTCGACACCGACCACGTCCGCGCCGGCGTCCCGCATCTGCACCAAAAGCTTCTCGGTGCCGACGCCGAAATGGATGCGCGGCACCCCCAGGCCGGCCACCGCGGCCAGCACGGCGGCCGAGTGCGGGGCCACGAACGTGCGGTACTCGTCGGGGGTGAGCGACCCGGCCCACGAGTCGAACAACTGCACGGCCGATGCCCCGGCCTGGATCTGGGCGCGCAGGAAGGCGCCGGTGGTCCGGGCCACCCAACCGGCCAGCGCATGCCAGCTGTCCGGGGCCGTCGAGAACAGGGCCCGGGTGCGCGCGTGATCTCGGCTCGGGCCTCCTTCCACCAGGTACGACGCCACCGTGAAGGGGGCCCCGGCAAAACCGATCAGCGGGGTGGCACCCAGCTCCGCCACGGTCAGTCGGGCCGCGGCGGCGACCGGGGCGAGGGCGTCCGGGTCCAGTTCGGGCAAGGCGGCCACGTCGGCGGCGGTCCGGATGGGCCGCTCCACCACTGGACCGACGCCGGCGACGATGTCCACCCCGATCCCGGCCAACCGGACCGGGACCACGATGTCGGAGAACAGCACGGCCGCATCGACCCGGTGCCGGCGCACTGGCTGCAAGGTGATCTCGGCGGCCAGGTCTGGGGTCAGACAGGCCTCGAGCATTCCGATGCCGGCGCGGGCCGCGCGGTACTCGGGCAACGACCGACCCGCCTGCCGCATGAACCAGATCGGCGGGATCCGCGGCGGATCGGCCCGCAACGCGCGGACCAGCGGCGAAGAACTCGTGCGCCCGTCCCGCAACGGATGGTCGGCGGGCAGGGCGGTCATCGCAGCGGTGGTCATGATGGCTCCATGGTTCCAGAAAGGGCCCTCCCCGGCCGCGTTCCCGCGACGTCCTTTCGGTGAGGTAAGGGTAGCCTCACTACAAAGGTGCTGTTCAGGTCGGTAAACTCCACAAATGTGCTCACGGTGATAGGTGCCTCCCACCGTGACCTCGACCTACCTCGCCTCGATGGGCTATCGGCGGCGGCGCCCGCAGTCCGGATCGCTCTGGCCGAACTCATTGCCGATCCCCGTTCGCCGGTGGCCGGCGCTGTGGTGGTGGCCACATGCAACCGGGTCGAGTTGTACTTGGACGTCACCCGCTTTCACGACGGCATCGACGTGGTCACGGCCCTTCTCGCCGATGTGAGCGGGCTGCCGGAGGTGGCCGGCGCGGTGAAGGTCCAGGTGGGCGCCCCGGTGGCCGCGCACCTGTTCGCGGTGGCCGCGGGGCTGGAGTCGATGGTGGTCGGCGAGGTCGAGATCGCCGGGCAGGTGTCCGCGGCGTTGACCGCCGCCCAGGCCGCCGGCACGACCACCCCCGTCCTGAACGCGTTGTTCCAGACCGCGGCCCGCACCGCCAAGCAGGTGACCTCGACCACGTCACTGGGCCATGCCGGCCGGTCGATCGCCTCCGTCGCGCTCGATGTCTCCTGGCCGGCGCCGACTCCACCTTCCAGTGCCCTGATCATCGGCACCGGTGCCTACGCCCGGGTCGCCGCCGCTGCCCTCCGTGCCCGCGGATGCGCGACGCTGCAGGTGTTCTCGCCCAGCGGCCGGTCCGAGACGTTCGCCGCCCGGCACGACGCTCGGCCGGTCACAGATCTGGCCGCGGCGATCGCGGCGGCCGACCTGGTCGTCACCGCCAGCGGGCACGGCGCCGTCGTCACCGTGCCGCTGATCCAGGCGGCCCGGGCGCTGACCGACCGCCCGCTGCGGATCGTGGATCTGTCCCTGCACCCCGACGTCGCGCCCGGGGTGGCCGAAATGCCCGGGGTCCAGGTCACCGGGCTGCACGCCGTCACCGGCCAGGCCGGTCCGGAGAACGAACTCGTTGCCGCCCAGGACGTGGTCATCGCGGCCGTGGCCCGGTTCGAGGACGAGCAGAATGTCCGAACCCTGGACCCGGCCGTGGTGGCGCTGCGCCAGCACATTCGCGGCACCGTCGACCATGAGCTGGACCGCTTGCGGGGCAAGTACCCGGCCGAGGTCGTCGAGGATGTCGAACGGGCGCTGCATCGAGTCACTCAGTCGTTGTTGCACACCCCGACCCTGCGCGCCCGAGAACTGGCCCGCACCGGCGATTCCGCGGACTACCTGCAGGCCCTGCACACGCTCTTCGGGATCGAGATCCCCGACAACTGATCGGGACTACGCCAGGCCGGTGGCCTCGAAGGCGGCCAGGGTCGGCGGGATGGTGGCGGTCGGGCCGACATGGTTGGCGATCGCGTCCAACGTCTTCAAACCGTCGCCGGTGTTGAACACCACCGTGTCCGCCTCCGGGTCGAGCGTCCCGGCGGCCAGCAGCTTGCGCAGTACGGCCACGGTGACCCCGCCGGCGGTCTCCGCGAAGATGCCTTCGGTCCGGGCGAGCAGTCGGATGCCCTCGACCACCTCGGCGTCGCTGACATCCTCGATGCCGCCGCCGGTGCGGTTGACCACGTCCAGCACGTAGGGACCGTCGGCCGGATTACCGATGGCCAGCGACTTGGCGATCGTGTTCGGTCGGACCGGCTGGACGAAGTCCAGACCGGCCTTGAACGCCGCCGACACCGGCGAGCAGCCGGTCGCCTGCGCGCCGAAGATCCGGTACGGCGTGTCGGCCACTAGGCCGAGCTCGATGAGCTCGTGAAACCCCTTGTCCACCTTGGTCAACTGCGAACCCGAGGCGATCGGAATGACCACCTGGTCGGGGAGCCGCCAGCCCAGCTGCTCGGCCACCTCGTAACCCAGGGTCTTGCTGCCCTCGGCGTAGAACGGCCGCACGTTCACGTTCACGAAGGCCCAGTCCTCCCGTTCGGCGGCGATCTGTCCGGCCAGTCGGTTGATGTCGTCGTAGGTGCCGTCGACCGCGATCAGCGTGCCGCCGTAGGCCGCGGTGGTCAGGATCTTCTGCTGTTCCAGGTCGCTGGGGATGAACACCACCGATCGGATGCCGGCCCGGGCGGCGGCCGCGGCCACCGCGTTGGCCAGGTTGCCGGTCGACGGGCAGGCCAGGACCTTGAAGCCGAGTTCTTGGGCGGCCGCCAGCGCCACGGCGACCACCCGGTCCTTGAACGAATGCGTGGGGTTGCCCGAGTCGTCCTTGACCCATAGCGATTTCATGCCCAGCTCGGCCGCGAGCCGGTCCGCCTTGACCAGCTTGGTCAGGCCCGGATTCATGTTCGGGGTGGAGGCGACCGTGGCCGGCACCGGGAGCAGCGGGGCGTACCGCCACATGTTCTGCGGGCCGGACTCGATGATCTGGCGCAGCTGCGCCCCGGAGGATTGGAAGTCGTAGGCGACCTCCAGCGGACCGAAGCAGTCCGTACATGCGTAGGAGGGACCCAGATCCTCGCGGTGCCCGCACTCGCGGCAGGACAACCCGATCGCAGCACCGAGAGTGGTGGAATGAACGACAGCAGTCATGACGAGGCCTTTCGTCTCATCTTTCCCGCCGGGTCGAGACCCGGGGGACGGACGAGGCACCTGCCGCCGATCGGCCTGCCACACGCGAGTGCGGGAGTGAATCGGAAACGGTGGTTGCCGGGGCTTCGTCGGGCCGTATCCCTCTGCCCCTCTGGATGAGTGGATTCAGTTGTAGCCGTCATGATAACCGACCGCCCGTCCAGCGCCCCGTGAATAGGTCACCATGAAGCGGTGACCGAGGCTGCTCCGCTCGCGCTGGTGCCCGCGCCGGTTCCACGGTCCCTGGCGTGGGTCGGGCCGGTCGCGGTGGCCGCAGTCGCCGGCGTCCTCTACGGCATCGACGCCGCCGGCAATCTGGAGATCTTCTACGCCGCGGCGGACCGAAGCATGGCCGTGAGCTGGCACAACTTCTTCTTCGCGGCGTTCGATCCGGCCGCCACGATCACCATCGACAAGCTGCCCGGAGCCCTGTGGCCCCAGGCGCTGTCGGTGCGCATGTTCGGGCCACATCCGTGGGCGGTCGTGGCGCCGCAGGTGATCGAGGGTATTGCCGCCGTGCTGGTGATGTTCCGGGTGATGACCCGGCTGGTCGGCCGTCCGGCAGCGGTGCTGGCGGCCGCGATCTTTGCTCTCTCGCCGGCAGTGGTCGCCCTCGACCGCGGCAATGTGCCGGACACCCTGATGATCCTGCTGTTGCTACTGGCCGCTGATGCGGCCTTGTCGGCGGCGCGGACCGGCCGATGGCGCCCGATCCTGCTCGCCGGACTGTGGATCGGTCTGGCCTTCCAGGCCAAGATGATGCAGGCGTGGGTGGTGGCCCCGGCGATCGGCGGCGTGTTCCTGGTGGGCGGTCCAGGCGGACTGCGCGACCGCATGCTCCGTACCGCCGCGATGGCGGGGGTGACCGTGGTGGTGTCGCTGTCCTGGATGGCCGTGGTGTCGTTGGTCGGGACAGGGTCGCGGCCCTACGTCGACGGCAGCACTGACGACTCCATTTTCGCGCAGGTCTTCGTCTACAACGGCTTCGGCCGGATCGATGCCGCGACCCCGAATCAGGTGCTGGGCGCATCGTTCGGCACGACCGGCGTCACGGCGCGCCCCGCCGGTTTCTTGCGCCTGCTGACCGGGCCGTACGGGCTGATGGCAGGCTGGCTGATTCCGCTTTCGGTGCTCTGTCTGATCGGGCTTGCGGTGTACGGCAAGGGCCGCTCGCGCCAGGATCCGCTCAGGCTGGCGGCGGTGCTCTGGGGTGGTTGGCTGGTGCTGCTGTTCGCGGTGTTCAGTTTCGGCGCCCAGATCAACTCCTACTACCTGGCCGCGCTCGCTCCGCCCGTCGCCGGTCTGGTCGCCGCCGGTCTCACCCTGGCCTGGCGACATCGCGAGGCTCGGTGGGCTCGTGGGCTGAGCGTGGTCGCGGTCGGGCTCACCGTGGGCTATGCGATGGTGCTGCTGCCGGCGTCCGGGGTTGGGCTTCCGGCCGGATTGCGCATCGTGGTGGGCGTGCTCGGCGCGGCGGCGATCGGGCTGCTCTGGGTGAACCGGCGGGTCGGCGTGGCCGTTGCGGCGGCGGCGTGCCTGATCACGCCCACGGTGGCAGCGGTCTCGATCACCGTGCATGGTCTGGGTCCGTTCGACGTGCCGTTCGAATCTCCGTCGGACGCGGTCGTCGCCCGGGAAATCAGCAACTACGCCGCTGTCGTACGCCCCGGGCTCTCCCGGCTCGAACAGGTCAGGGGATCGTTCGCGATCCTGGCCACGCAGAGTTCCGCGGTGGCCAGCCCGTACATCTTCGACACCGGTGAGGAGGTCTTGCCCATCGGCGGATTCGACAGCACGGCTCCTTCGCCCACCCTGGCCGCCCTCCAGCATCTGGTGCGGACCGGCGGGATCAGGCTGGTCGTGCAGTCTCCGACCAGCGACGATCCTCGGATGACCTGGATCCGCGAGCACTGCAACTGGCTGCCCACGACGACGTCGCGCAGCACCTTGCGCTGTATGACTGCCGCTGATCAGACCGTCCGTACGGTGCCCCGGACCGTCGGTCCGCGCTGGCAGGATGACCGGCATGCCCCCGACCGCCCCGCCGCCCGTGGTCCTGGTGCTGGGAGACGAAGAATTACTGGTGGAGCGAGCCGTGGCCCGGACGGTGGCGGCGGCGCGGGCGGTGGATCCGCAGGTCGAACGGCGCGATGCGCAGGCGTCGGCCTTGACTCCGGGCGAGCTGGACGATCTGCTCGCGCCGAGCCTCTTCGCCGAGCCCCGGGTGGTGGTGGTCCGGGATGCGCAGGACGCCGGGAAGGACATCGCCACCGCATTGCTGGCCGCAGCGTCCGACCCCGGCGAGGGGGTGACGCTGGTGCTCCAGCACAGCGGCGGAGGCCGGAACAAGGCCCTGGCCGACTCCCTGCGCAAGGCCGGCGCGGCCGTGCTGACCTGCGAGAAAGTCACCCGGCTGGGCGATCGAATCGACTTCGTGCGCGCCGAGATCCGGCGGGCCGGCGGGGTGACGACGCCGGAGGCGGTGGCCGTTCTGGTCGAGGCGGTCGGATCTGATCTGCGCGAGTTGGCCTCGGCCGCAGGTCAGCTGGTGGCCGACACCGGCGGTCGGGTGGACGAGAAGGCGATCCGGCGATACCACCAGGGCCGGGCCGAGGTCAGCGGCTTCACCGTGGCCGACCTGGCCGTGGCCGGGGACGTGCCGGGGGCGTTGGAAGCTTTGCGGTGGGCGTCGGCCATCGGGGTGGCGCCGGTACTGATCGCCGACGCCCTGGCCGATGGCATCCGCACCGTGGCGCGGGTATCGGGCGCCCGGGGCGGAAACTCCTACGCCATCGCATCACAGCTGAGCATGCCGCCGTGGAAGGTCGACAAGGCCAGGACGGCGGCTCGAGGGTGGTCCGAGGCGGGCCTGGCCGCGGCGATGGCCGTGGTCGCCCAGGTGAACGCGGCGGTCAAGGGCGTCGCTGTCGACGCCGACTACGCGTTGGAGAAAGCGGTGCTCGACCTCAGCCGGGCCCGAGCACTCAGGGCCGGCGGGTGATCAGAGCGCGTTGACCCGCTGAGCCAGCGCCGACTTGCGGTTGGCGGCCTGATTGGCATGGATGACGCCCTTGGAGGCTGCCTTGTCCAGGCTGCGCGAGGCATGCGCCAACTCGAGCTGCGCGGTCGCCTTGTCCCCGGCCTCCGCGGCGGTCTTGACCCGGCGCACAGAGGTTTTCAGCGCGGACTTGACCGACTTGTTGCGCAGGCGCGCCTTCTCATTGGTCTTGATGCGCTTGATCTGGGACTTGATGTTGGCCACGCCGGATTGCCTTCGTTTTCTGCTCTGGAGCCCGGCGCGGTGCCGAACACATTTCCTGATGCTGCGAGCGCCCGCCGGACGGCGCACACACGGCCTTCGACTTTACCAGCCGGATCAGCACTGTAGCGCCGACGCCGGTGGGCGGCCCCGGGTCTGCAGGGCGGCGAGAGCCCAGCCGATCACACCGCGATCGGCGGGCAGCCCGACGTGGTCCACCGTGTCCTGCGGGCAGACGTCCTGGACGACGACCGAGCGGACCCGGTCGGCCGGACCCCGCGGCACCTGGCTGGCCAGTGGTGTCACCACGGTGTCCAGGCGGGTGGACAGGACCGCGTAGCGCACCGATCCGTCCAGGTCACCACCGGCGTCGAGCCTGGTCAGCAGGGCCGACCCGGCGGCCAGATCGGCGCAGGCCGGACATAGTTGCACCGGCACGCTGCCGGCCAGGGAGGTGGTGCCGTGAAAAGCCGGGGCGAGGAGCACCGCGACCCCGACCTGGTCGGCCAGGCCGTCCTCACGCAACGCGGTCCGCAGCACCAGTCCGCCCTGCGAGTAGGCGATCACGTCCACGGTCGCTGCCCCGGTCAGGCTGCGCACGGTCCGCACCAGGCCGGCGAACTGCTGGGCCGAGGTGGCCACCGGGCCGATGCCGCCGTTGCCGTAGTCGACCGCGTACAGGCACCGGCCCGACGCGCGGACGATCGGCGCTAAACCCGCGAAGTTGTCGGCGGTGCGGGCCAGAGTGCCGTGCAGCAGCAGCACCGGCGGGTCGTCCGAATGACAGGAGGGATCGTTGACGCCGCTCAGGCCGACCACAGGCAGGCCGGCCGGGGCGGACCCGGACAGGCTCGTGTCGGGCGTGACAGGGGTGACGGTCTCAGTCGCCGGCGGAGCCTGCGTCGCCGTCCTGGTCGACGTCACGGTTGATGTGGCCGCCGATGTGGAGGTGGTGGTCGATGTGGACGTGCTGAGATCGACCGTGGTGACGACGAGGGTCGACGACGGCGCGGGCGCGGGCGCGGGCACAGCAGTCCCGGTCGACGCCGAGGCGCCACTGCAGGCGGCAGCCAGCAGCACGACGACGCTTGCTGCCGCACACCATGACCACCGAGGCACGCTTCATCATCCGACCTCCCACGACCCGGGTGGGCCCAGGGCCGAAGGGTCGGGTCGCGGATGACCGCTTACTACTGCGTCAGTGGCTTGCTCATCTGGAGTGAGACGGTGCGGTAGCCCAACGATGCGTAGAGCCGGCGGGCGGCGTCGTTGAAGCCGAACACCTGCAGGTCCAGACGGGAGAACCCTTTGGCCGCGGCGATCGCCTCGGCAGTGACCATCACGGCCCGCCCGAAGCCCTGCCCGCGCCGGTCCGGAACGACCTCGATGTCGGAGATCACGGCGGCGTCGGGGTGGGATCGGCTGCGGGCCAACCACAGCTGACCGACCCGGAGTCCACCGGGGGCGACGGCGACGAAGAACCAGTTGTCCGCGGTGGCGCGCCCGTCGGGCAGCGAACGGGCGATGACGTCGGCGGCCCGCTCCCGGGTCGAGGTCTCGGGCTCACCGGTGGCCCGGATCAGATCGGCCGCGTACTCGACGATCAGGTGCGGCAGGTAGTCCGCGAAATCGGACTCGGTCATCGGCCGCAACTGCACCTGTGGGTCCATCAGAGAACGGCTCCGACGCCGGCCGTGTCGTCGAAGCGGTAGACCTCGCGCCCGCCGATGAAGACCCGCTCGGCCCGCGACATCACGTCCAGCGGATCACCCGACCACAGCACCAGGTCGGCGTCCTTGCCCACGGCCAGGGAACCGATGCGGTCGGCCACGCCCATCACCGTGGCCGGATGGAGGGTGATCACCCGCAGCGCGATGTCGCGGGGCAGGCCCTCCTTGACCGACAGCGTGGCCTGGTGGACCAGGAATTGGATGGGCACCACCGGGTGGTCGGTGATGATCGAGATGGTGACCCCGGCCGCGGCCAGCAGGCCAGGATTGCGCAACGATCGATTCCGCAGTTCCACCTTGGACCGGGAGGTGAACAGGGGTCCGATGAGCACCGGAATGTTCCTGGCCGCCAACAAATCCGCGATGAGATGGGCCTCGGTGCCGTGGTCGATGACCAGTTCGTAACCGAACTCCTCGGAAATCCTGACGGCGGTGGCGATGTCGTCGGCGCGGTGACAGTGCTGCCGCCACGGGATCTCCCGACGCAACACCATGGCCAGCGCATCCAGGGTGAGATCGTCGTCCACGTGATCAGTCTCGGATTTCCGCAGCCGGTTCCGAGCCTCGGTGAAGGCTTTCCGGATGACGGCGGCCGTGCCCAGCCGGGTGGACGGCATCTTCTTCTGATCGCCATAGACGCGTTTGGGATTCTCGCCCAGCGCCGACTTCAGCCCCGAGGGCGACCGCAGCACCATCTCGTCGACCACGCGGCCGTGGGTGTGCACGGCCACGGTCAGCCCGCCGATCGGGTTGCCCGACCCCGGATTGATGTTCACCGCGGTCACTCCGCCGGACAGCGCGTCGGCGAACCCCAGGTCAGCCGGATTGATCGCATCCAGGGCCCGGACGCCGGCGGTGACCGGGTCGGTGAGCTCGTTGGTGTCACTGCCGGCCCAGCCCTCGGCCTCCTCGTGCACCCCGAGATGGGTGTGCGCATCGATGAAACCGGGAAGCAGCCAGCGACCGCCTGCGTCGATGATCTCGGCACCGGCCGGGATGTCGACGTCCGGTCCCAGGGCGGTGAGGACGCCGTCGTCGACCAGCACGGTGCCGTCGAAGTCCTGTCCCTCGATCGGCACGACATGGGCGGAGGTGAACGCGATCATCGGCCCATCATCGACCTGCGCACACCGGCCGGTCCGTCCGGGCGTGGGAGAATCGGGTGTCGGCATCACGGCCGGCAGAGCAGAGAGAAGTCAGTGACCGCAGCAAACCCGGCCACCAGCGCGCACCGCACGTTCACCCCGCCCGAGCTGATCCGCAACTTTTGCATCATCGCCCACATCGATCACGGCAAGTCGACCCTGGCCGACCGGATGCTGCAGCTCACCGGGGTGGTCGACGGCCGCGCCATGCGCGCCCAGTACCTGGACCGGATGGACATCGAGCGCGAGCGCGGCATCACCATCAAGGCCCAGAACGTCCGGCTGCCCTGGACCCCCCGCGCCGGTGAGCACGCGAAACAGCCGCACATCCTGCATCTGATCGACACCCCCGGGCACGTCGACTTCACCTACGAGGTGTCCCGGTCGCTGGCCGCCTGCGAGGGGGCGGTGCTGCTGGTGGACGCCGCCCAGGGCATCGAGGCGCAGACGCTGGCCAACCTGTACCTGGCCCTGGAGAACGACCTCACCGTGATCCCGGTGCTGAACAAGATCGACCTGCCGGCCGCCGACCCGGAGCGGTACGCGGCCGAGATCGCGCACATCCTGGGCGGCTCGCCCGACGACGTGCTGCGGGTCTCGGGCAAGACCGGCGAGGGCGTCGCGGAACTGCTGGACCGGGTGGTCGACCTCATCCCGGCCCCGAGCGGGGACCCGGACGCAGCGGCGCGGGCGCTCATCTTCGACTCCGTCTACGACATCTACCGCGGGGTCATCACCTACATCCGGGTCATCGACGGCAAGATCACGCCGCGGGAGCGGATCCAGATGATGTCGACCAGGACCATCCACGAGCTGCTCGAGGTCGGGGTGATCTCGCCCGAGCCGGTGCCCACCCAGGGCCTGGGCGTGGGCGAGGTCGGCTACCTCATCACCGGGGTCAAGGACGTCCGGCAGTCGCGGGTCGGTGACACGGTCACCGCCGCCCTGAAAGGGGCCACCGTCCCGCTCGGCGGCTACCGGGACCCGAGGCCGATGGTCTATTCCGGGTTGTACCCGATGGACGGGTCCGATTACCCGTTGCTGCGGGACGCCCTGGACAAACTGCGGCTCAACGATGCGGCGTTGTCCTACGAACCGGAATCCTCGGCCGCGCTCGGCTTCGGTTATCGCTGCGGGTACCTGGGCCTGCTGCACCTGGAAATCACCCGCGATCGCCTGGAACGGGAGTTCGGGCTGGACCTGATCTCCACCGCGCCCAATGTGGTCTACCAGGTGGTCATGGAGGACGGCGCCGAGCACACGGTGACCAACCCCAGCGACTGGCCGGCCGGGAAGATCCGCGAGATTCGCGAGCCGATCGTCAAATGCACGATCATCACCCCGAGCGAGTACATCGGCACCATCATGGAGCTGTGCCAGTCGCGCCGGGGTGCGTTGGGCGGCATGGACTATCTGTCCGAGTCGCGGGTCGAGCTGCGGTACACGATGCCGCTGGGCGAGATCATCTTCGATTTCTTCGACGCGCTGAAATCGCGCACCCGGGGATACGCGTCGTTGGACTACGAGGAGGCCGGGATGACGGCGGCCGACCTGGTCAAGGTCGACATCCTGCTGCAGGGCGAGGCGGTGGACGCGTTCTCGGCCATCGTGCACCGGGAATCGGCGTATTCGTACGGCGTCTCCATGACCGGGAAACTGCAGAAACTGATTCCCCGGCAACAGTTCGAGGTGCCGATCCAAGCGGCGGTCGGTTCCCGGATCATTGCCCGGGAATCGATCCGGGCCATGCGCAAGGACGTGCTGGCCAAATGCTACGGCGGCGATATCACCCGTAAACGCAAGCTCCTGGAGAAGCAGAAGGAGGGCAAGAAGCGGATGAAGATGGTCGGTCGGGTCGAGGTCCCGCAGGACGCCTTCATCGCTGCGCTGTCCACCGACGCCTCACTGGCCAAGGACGCCAAGAAGTAGGGCCAGGCCCACCCCGGTCGGCGACGCAGCACCATGGCCGCGCCCGTGGGGTGCCCCGCAGGCTGAGGGCATGACCACCGCGGAATCTCTGTTCCAGGACTACCGGCCCGCCGACCTGGGCGTGGGGCCGCTCGGCGAGCGCCGGGTCCGACGCTCCCGGGCCGGCCTGTTCTCCGCCGCGAGCTGGGCCGAGTTCTGCTACTGCATCGTCGGTCTGGCCCCGGCGATCGTCTTCTTCGTCATCACCGTGACGCTGCTCTCGATCGGGGTCGGGCTGACCGTCATCTACGTGGGTATCCCGATCCTGATGCTGGCCCTGCTGCTGGCGCGGGCCGGCGGGGCTGTGCAGCGCGGCCTGGCCCGGGCCATGCTCGATCTGCCCGTCCCCGCGCCGGCTCCGGCCCGGCTGCGCCCGGGCGTCTCGGGTGTGATCCGGGCGGTCCTCTGGGACGGGGCCGCCTGGCGCGCGGTGACCTATCACATGTTGGCGATCCTGTTGGCGCCCTTGCGGTTCGGGGTCGCGGTCGGCCTGTACGCCGGCGGTCTGGGCGGCATGACCTATCCGGTCTGGCGGATGTGGCTGCTGGCCCAGCCGGGGGCGGACGGCCGGCTCCACCACGGTCACGAGTGGATTCCCGGACACTTCGTCGACACCCCGGTCACTATGGCCATGCAGGCGGCCGTGGGGGTGGCCCTGCTGGTGCTCGCACCGCGTGCGGTGCGGCTGCTCACGACCATGGATCGAGTGCTGATCGCCACCCTGCTCGGCCCGAGGGGCAGCAACCCCGAGCACAACTGACTTAGCACCGACTCGGCAGCGCAGCGGCCCACTCCAGCGCGGTCACCACCGCCTGGATGGCCGGCGAGCCGCCCTGGCTACGACGCCACACGGCAATGACCTCCCGCTCGGGCACCGGGTCGCCCACCGGGACTGCGACCGTCCCGTCGGGCAGCGCTGCCCGGCCCATGCGCGGGACCAGGGCGATGACGTGGGTGGCCGCGACGAGGGCCAGATGCGATTCGAACTCGGACGAGGTGTGCTCGATGAGCGGTGCGGCGCCGGTACCGGAGTACATGCGCAGCAACCATTGTCGGCAGATGGTGCCCTCGGTGGTGGCCACCCAGCGTTCGCCGAGAAGATCATGCGGGGTGATCCGGGGTTGCCGGCCCAGCCGGTGGTCCGCCGGCAGGATGACGTCCGCGACGTCACGGTAGACGGTGCGGCGGTGCAGTTGATCCGGAATGGCGATGGGGACGTCGCCCCAGCGGTGCACGACCGCGAGGTCGGCCTCGCCGCCGGCGACCCGGTCGACCGCGTCCCACGGTTCGACCTCGCTCAACCGCACCCGCAGGGCCGGATACTGCGCGCTGAGCCGGCCCAACGCCGGAGCAACCAGTCCGCGCACCGCGGTGCTGAAGGCGACCACCGAGAGCTCGCCCGAGGGCGCACCTCCGCTCGAGCGCAGGTCGGTCTCCAGCCGCTCGATCCGATTCCGGATGTCACTGCCGGCTTCGACCAGGTGGCGACCCGGCCCGCTCAGCACGACGCCCCGCCCAACCCGCTCCAGCAGCGGCACCCCGGTCTGCCGCTCCAGCCGCTTGATCTGTTGGGACACGGCCGACGGGGTGAACCCCATGGCGTCTGCGGCCGCGACCACCGACCCGTGCCGGTGGACCGATTCGAGGGACCGCAGCGCGACCAGGTCGATCATGAACAGATGCTACGTCTTATCGTTAAAAAAGCATTGCTTGTGCTTCATGATCCGACCCGGCAACCTCGCTGTCATGAACCTGCGTCACTGCCTGCTGGCTGCGCTGATGGCCACGATCTGGGGATTCAACTTCGTGGTCATCGACTGGGGCATGGCCGGAATACCCCCGCTGCTGTTCGTCGCCCTCCGGTTCGTCGTGGTGGTCATCCCCGCGGTGTTCTTCGTCCGACGGCCGGACTTGCCGTGGCGGACCCTGGCCGCCGTCGGGATCTTTCTCTCGCTGGGCCAATTCGGTCTGCTGTACACGGCGATGGCCATGGGCATGCCCGCCGGGCTCGCGGCGCTGGTGCTGCAGGCCCAGGTGATCTTCACGGTGGTCATCGCCGCGGGCTGGCTGCGGGAACGGCCCACCGGCCGGCAGGCGGCCGGTATCGGGCTGGCCACGGTCGGACTGGTGGTGGTGGCGATCGGCCGGGGTGGTCACCTACCGGCCGTGGCATTGATCGTGTGCCTGCTGGCCGCGCTGTCCTGGGGGATCGGCAATGTGGTGGCCCGCGCGTCCGGGGCCGGTGGAGGGCTCGGGTTGACCGTGTGGTCGGCGACCGTGGTCCCGGTGCCGCTGTTCGCGTTGGCCCTGGTCGTGAATGGTCCGGCGGCGGTCGGGCAGGCACTGGCCGACTTCGGCGGGCGGGCCGCACTGTCGACCCTGTACACGGCCGGGCTGGCCAGTCTGGTCGGGTACGCCATCTTCACCAGGCTGCTGAGCGAATACCCGACCTCGGCCGTGGTTCCGTGGGTACTGCTCGCCCCGGTGGTGGCGATGGCGACGGCCTGGCCACTGCTGGGCGAACGGTTGACCGCGGCAGAGGCCGTCGGCGGCGCGGTGATGCTGGTGGGCGTGTTGGTCACCGCCGTCCGGGCCCGGTCGAATCGGCGCCGCCCGCCGTCGGCTGTGTCGGTGCCGTCGGTGCCGTTGTCGGCGGCCGATCCGATCCAGGCTGACGCGGTTCGCAGATAGTCTCGATCCATGAGCCTGCCCGTCGGCGCCGTGGTCGACGCGGTCGAGTCGTGGCTGGTGGCAAGGTCGTTCTGGATCCAGGTGCCGCTGCTGCTGGCTGCGCTCATCCCGCTGTCCTACCTGCTGGCCGGCCTCATCGACCGGGTCGTCGAGCGGTTGCTGCGGCCTCGGGTGCGGCGCGAGATCCGCGAATCCGGCGTGCATCCCGCGGGCCGGGGCCGTGACTCGTAAACCCCTGCCCGCGGTCTCCCGTCGCTGGATGACCGCGGCCCTGCTGGCCCTGATCGTGCTGGCGGTCGTGGTCGGCATCTGGCAGCGTCGCTGATGCCCTCGACGTTGCCCGAGGGCGAGCCGGTCCCGGTCGACGGTTCGCTGCCGGAGTCGGCCCTGGACGGGGCGTCC
Organism: Nakamurella sp.; assembly: GCA_965277905.1. Lineage (GTDB taxonomy): Bacteria > Actinomycetota > Actinomycetes > Mycobacteriales > Nakamurellaceae > Nakamurella. Next base: position 308,208 of record CBDIDW010000006.1, on the reverse strand, counting down.
GGGCGAACCCTGTCCTTCTATCTGCACGTGCCGTTCTGCGCGACCCGTTGCGGCTACTGCGATTTCAACACCTACACGGCGGGCGAGCTGGGTGCGGCCACGGGTCCGGAGGGCTGGTATCGGGCGGCGCTGGCCGAGATCGAGCTGGCGGCCGGGGTGCTGGGCACCGAGCGCCGGGTGGACACCGTGTTCGTCGGCGGAGGGACCCCCTCGCTGGTCGGCGGGAGGATGTTGGCCGGACTGTTGGCGGCGGTGCGGGAGACGTTCGGGCTCACCGACGACGCCGAGGTCACCACCGAGGCCAATCCGGAATCCACCGACGCCTCGCTCCTGGCCGACCTGCGGGCCGCCGGCTTCACCCGTCTGTCGCTGGGGATGCAGTCCACCGCCCCGCACGTCCTGGCCGTGCTCGACCGCCGGCACACCCCGGGCCGGGCCCTGCAGGTCGTCGACTGGGCCCGGGCGGCCGGATTCGAACACGTCAACCTGGACCTCATCTACGGCAGCCCGGGAGAAACCGACGCCGACTTCGCCGGCTCACTGCGCGCCGCTGTCGACTCCGGGGTCGACCACGTGTCGGCCTATTCGCTCATCGTCGAGCCCGGCACCCGGATGGCCCGCCAGGTGCGCACCGGGTTGCTCGCGAACCCGGACGACGACGTGCTGGCCGACCGCTACCTGCTGGCCGACGACCTCCTCACCGCGGCCGGATTCAGCTGGTACGAGGTGTCCAACTGGGCTCGGAACGACGCCGCCCGGTGCCGGCACAATGTGGCCTACTGGCGGGGCGGCGATTGGTGGGGGATCGGACCCGGCGCCCACTCCCACGTCGGCGGGGTGCGCTGGTGGAACGTCAAGCACCCAGCCGCCTACGCCGCCCGGCTGGACCAGGGGCTCTCGCCCGGGTACGCGCGGGAGGTGCTGGACGACCGGGCCCGGCGGACCGAGGAGGTGCTGCTCCGGCTGCGGCTGTCCGAGGGGTTGCCGCTGGACACCCTGGACCGGGTCGGCCGGCAGGAGGTCGTGGCCGCGGTGCACGAGGGTCTGCTGGTCCCGGCGCCGGGGCGGGTGGTACTCACCCAACGCGGGCGGCTGCTCGCGGATGGTCTGGCCGTGCGGCTGCTCGGCTGAGCCACCCCGGGTGTCGCGCCGGACGCCTACAATTGGCACCCGGGGGTTGTGAGTGCCAATCGCGGGGCGAGCGCCGGTGGAGGTGACGATGACGGCCGACGAACGCCGGTTCCAGGTGTTGCGGGCCATCGTCGCCGACTACGTGGCCACCTCCGAACCGGTCGGATCCAAGGGTCTGGTGGACCGGCACCAGCTCGGCGTCTCGCCCGCCACCATCCGCAACGACATGGCCGCCCTCGAGGACGAGGGTTACATCGCCCAACCCCACACCTCGGCCGGGCGGATCCCCACGGACAAGGGTTACCGACTCTTCGTCGACCGGTTGTCGCAGGCCAAGCCGCTGTCAGTGGGGGAGCGCCGGGCCATCCAGCAGTTCCTGTCCGAAGCCGTCGACCTGGACGACGTGCTGCGCCGGTCGGTGCGGTTGCTGGCCCAGCTCACCCATCAGGTCGCGGTGGTGCAGTACCCGAGCCTGACCACCTCGACCGTGCGGCACATCGAGGTGGTGTCGATGTCCGCGACCCGGTTGCTGCTGGTGGTGATCACCGACACCGGGCGGGTGGAACAGCGGATCGTCGACACCGCCGCGCCGCACAACGAGGCGATGGTCGCGGACGTGCGCGCCTTGCTGACCACGCGCATCACCGGACTGCGCTTCCCGGACGCGGCAGCCACCCTCCGGCACCTGGAGCAGGCGGTCGACCCGGCCGAGGAGGACCTCACGGCACTGGTCGGGGCGGTGGCCGGAGTGCTGCTGGACGCCCTCATCGACCGACCCGGCGAGCGATTGGTGTTATCCGGGACCTCGCACGCCACCGGCGCCTGGGCCGACCAGCCGGACAGCCTGCGCCGCGTGCTGGAGGCTCTGGACGAGCAGGTCACCCTGCTCAAGCTGCTGGCCGCACTACAGGCCCCGGACGCCGTGATGGTGTCGATCGGGCGGGAGAATTCGGACGTGAACCTGGAGACCTCCGCGTTCGTGTCCGCCGGTTACGGCACCGGCACCCAGCTCATGGGTGGCCTGGCCATCGTCGGTCCGACCCGAATGGACTACCCCGGCACCATGGCCGCAGTGCGCGCGGTGGCCCGGTACGTGGGCGAGATCGTGGCCGGCCGGTAGAGATCGGGCACTGGACGTCGAGCACAGCAGCGTGAAGAAAAGGGATATCCGTGGCACGTGACTATTACGGCCTGCTCGGAGTGGCGCGCGGTGCGTCGGCCGAGGAGATCAAGCGCGCCTATCGCAAGCTCGCCCGTGAACTGCATCCCGATGTCAACCCGGACCCGGTGGCGCAACAGAAGTTCAAGGACGTCACCGCCGCGTACGAGGTGCTCTCGGACCCGGCCAAGCGCCAGGTGGTGGATCTCGGGGGCGATCCGCTGTCGCCCGGTGGCGGCGGCGGGGCCACCATGGGCGACCCGTTCGGTGGGGCCGGCGTCGGGTTGGGCGACATCATGGACGCCTTCTTCGGCGGCGGCACCCGCCAGCGTGGGCCCCGCTCCCGAGTTCGTCAGGGGGAGGACGCGCTCATCCCGGTGCAGCTGACGCTGGAGGAGTGCGCCACCGGCGTGGCCAAGGACATCGTGGTGGACACGGCCACCCTGTGCTCGACCTGCCACGGCAACGGATGCGCTCCGGGTACCACCCCGGTCACCTGCGACACCTGCAAGGGCGCGGGCGAGATCCAGCAGATCCAGCGGTCGCTGCTCGGCCAGGTGGTCACCTCTCGGCCCTGCCCGGTGTGCCGCGGGTTCGGCGAGATCATCCCCGAGCCCTGCCGGCAGTGCGGCGGCGACGGCCGCGTGCGGAGTCGGCGCACCGTGCGGGCCAACATCCCGGCCGGTGTCGGCGACGGCATCCGGGTGCGGCTGGCCGGACAGGGCGAGGTCGGGCCCGGCGGCGGCGCTCCCGGTGACCTCTACGTCGAGGTCCAGGAATTGGCGCACGACAAGTTCACCCGCGATGGGATCGACCTGCACTGCACCGTGCAGATGCCGATGACGGCGGCCGCGCTGGGCAGTTCGATCGCCCTGCAGACGCTGCAGTCGGTCGAGGACCTGGACATCCAACCCGGCACCCAGTCCGGCACCATCATCACGCTGCGCGGTCAGGGCATGCCCCGGCTGCGTGGCTCCGGCACCGGACACCTGCACGTGCACGTCGAGGTGCTCACCCCGACCAAGATCGAGGGCCGCCAGTCGGAGTTGCTCCGGGAGCTGGCCACCCTGCGCGGTGAGGAGCAGCCCGAGCTGTCCGCGCGCGCCCATGGCGGCCTGTTCTCCCGGATCCGCGACAGCTTCGCCGGTCGGTGACGACCCCTGTTCACGGGGCTGCCTGGTTCCTGGTCGAGTCGCTGGCCGCCGGCTCCGTGGTGCTCGACGGTGACGAGGGCCGGCACGCGCTTGTCCGGAGGCCGCGCCCGGGCGAGCAACTGGTCCTGACCGACGGCGCCGGTTCCTGGGCGGTGGGCACGGTCCAGGCGGTGCAACGATCCGGCGTGCACCTGACCGTCGGGCCGGCCACCTTCGTGCCCGCGCCGGAGCTGCGGGTGGTGCTGGTGCAGGCCGTGCCCAAGGGCGATCACGGCGTGCTCGCCGTCGACCTGGCCACCGAGGCCGGCATCGACGAGATCGTGCCCTGGACCGCGGCCCGCAGCGTGGCCCGATGGGAGGGCAAGACCGATCGTGCCGCTCAGAAGTGGCGCGCGGCGGCCAGGTCCGCGGCCAAGCAGGCCCGGCGGCCCCGGGTGCCGCCGGTGGCCGAACTGCACGACACCGCCGCCGTGCTGCGGCGAGTTCTCGGCGCGGATCGGGCTCTGGTGCTGCATGAGGAAGCCACCCTGCCCCTGGCCCAGGCCGAGCTACCCGAGCGCGGCGAGCTGCTGCTGATCGTCGGCCCCGAGGGCGGGCTGGAGGAGTCCGAGCTGGGCGCCTTGACCGCCGCCGGCGCGGTGGCCGTGCGGCTCGGGCCGGAAGTCCTGCGCAGCTCGGCCGCGGCCGCGGTGACCCTGGGAGCACTGGGCGTACTCACCCGGAGGTGGTCGCCGTGAGGCACACGGTGCGCGAGTACGTGTACGGCAATCACCCCAGCCAGTTCGTCCGCCTGTTCCTACCCTCCGGTGGCCCGCTGCCGGTCGCCGTGGTCATCCACGGCGGGTTCTGGCGGCAGCGCTACGACCTACGGCAATCCGAGGCGGTGGCCGAGGACCTGACCCGGTTCGGGGTGGCTGCCGCGTTGATCGAATACCGCCGGGTCGGGGCCGGCGGGGGCTGGCCGTCCACCCTGGCCGACGCCGCCCGCGCCGTCGATCACCTGGCCACGGCCGGTCAGTTCCTGGCCGACGGACGGTTGCAGCTGGACCGGGTGGCCGCGATCGGGCACTCGGCCGGCGGTCAGCTGGCCGCCTGGCTGACCCACCGCCGGTCCCTGCGGCACGGTACCGCCGGTTCGGTCACCGCCGACACCAGCTGGGTGCCCGTCGTCGGCGCCGTGTCCCAGGCCGGGGTGCTCGACCTGGTCGGTGCGGATGCCGAGAACCTGGGCAGCGGCGCGGTGGCCGAGCTGCTCGGCGACCATGCCGGCTCGGTACCGCAGCGCTACCACCACGCCTCGCCGCTGGCCCACGTCGGCGACGGTGCCCGGGTGGTGTGCGTGCACGGCGACGCCGACGACGTGGTGCCCATCTCCCAGTCGGTGACCTACGTCGGAGCCGCGCTGGCCGAACGGGATCCGGCCCAGCTGGTGGTGTTGCCGGGCGTCGGGCACATGGAGGTGGTGGACCCGTCGCACAGTGCCTGGGAGAGCTGCCGGGAAGAGCTGCTGCGGATGCTCTGAGCGCCTTCTGCCGGCGTTCGGTGCGGGCTCGGGTAGGTGAGCCCGCTGCTGTTCAAGGGGGGACGACTTCACCCACACCGACATCGAGCCGGCTTTGAAGTGGACCAGCACGGGTAACCTTGACATCAGCATGTTTTTCACCAGAGAGAGGGCAGGCGCGAGCGCCTAGTGTCGGACAACCCAACGGGTGCCACCTCAGCGGCGAAAGCCGCGGTGGCCGCCGTGCAAGCTGCGAGCGCACTCCCGACCGCCGCCGCGGAACAGGCCGAATCCACCGTCGTGGTGGCCGACGAGAAGGCCATGCTGGGGCTGCTCGGTTCCCGTGACCTGCTGCTCCGCCAGCTGGAAACGTCGCTGGCCGCCGACATCCATGTCCGCGGTAACCGGATCACCCTGCGGGGCGCAGCGGCCGACGTGGCCTTCGCCGAGCACGTGCTCCGGGAGCTACTGACCTTGCAGGATTCCGGCTCGCTGATCACGCCCGACGCGGTGCGCCGCACGGTGGGGATGCTCTCCTCCAGCGCCGCTACTGCGACGCCCGAGGAGTCGCCATCAGCGGTGCTGGGGCTCAACATCATCTCCCGTCGCGGCCGCACGATCCGGCCCAAGACGGTCAATCAGAAGCGTTACGTCGACGCCATCGACACCAACACCATCGTCTTCGGCATCGGCCCGGCCGGAACCGGCAAGACCTACCTGGCCATGGCCAAGGCCGTGCAGTCGCTGCAGGCCAAGCAGGTCACCCGGATCATCCTGACCCGCCCCGCGGTCGAGGCCGGGGAGCGTCTCGGCTTTCTGCCCGGCACCCTGTCCGACAAGATCGACCCCTATTTGCGTCCGCTCTACGACGCCCTGCACGACATGCTCGACCCGGAATCCATTCCGCGTTTGATGGCGGCCGGAACAATCGAAGTCGCACCATTGGCCTACATGAGGGGCCGAACCCTCAACGACGCATTCATCATTCTTGATGAAGCGCAGAACACGACGCCGGAACAAATGAAGATGTTCTTGACCCGGCTCGGATTCGGATCGAAGATCGTGGTCACCGGGGACGTCACCCAGGTCGACCTGCCGGGTGGGCAATCGTCCGGCCTGCGGGTGGTCCGGGACATCCTGGCCGACCTCGATGACATCCACTTCAGCACCCTGACCTCAGCGGACGTGGTCCGGCACAGGTTGGTGGGGGACATCGTCGACGCCTATGAACGCTGGGATGCGGAGGGCCCGCCCGCCCCGGACCGGCAACGGCGCAGCTTTGGCCCGCACCGGCCGGGTGCGCACCGATGACGATCGAAATCGCCAACGAGTCCGGAGTCGAGATCGACGAAGGCGCATTGGTCTCGGTGTCGCGCTTCGCCCTGGACGAATTGAAGATCAACCGGCTGGCCGAATTATCAGTGTTGTTGGTCGATCCCGACTATATGGCCGAATTGCACGAGAAATGGATGGACGAGCCGGGCCCGACCGACGTCATGAGCTTTCCGATGGACGAGCTGGACACCGCGCGGCACCCGGACGACAGCTCGCCCGGGCCGGCGCTGCTCGGTGACGTGGTGCTCTGCCCGGTGGTCGCCACCGACCAGGCCGCCCAGGCCGGCCATTCCCTGGACGACGAACTGCACCTGTTGACCGTGCACGGCATCCTGCACCTGCTCGGCTACGACCACGCCGAGCCGGCCCAGGAGCGCGAGATGTTCGGGCTGCAGAACCGGTTGCTCGACACCTGGCGTGAGGGCCGGGCGGCGCAGCGTTACCGCGAGTTACTCCGGGCCACCGACGACGCCGTGCTGCAGACCGCTGACATCGATCCGCCGACCGGCCATCCGGTGGCCGACCCGACGTGACCGGGTTCGATCTCCTCCTGCTCATTCTGGCGGCCGTTCTCATCCCGGTCGCCGGTGTGTGTGCCGCGGCCGACTCCGCCATCACCATGGTCTCGGTCGGGCGCGTGGAGGAGATGGCCCGGGAAGGTCGGCGGGGGGCGAGCTCGCTACTGGTCATCTGCCAGGACAAGCCCCGCTTCACCAACCTGCTGCTCATGCTCCGGGTGGGAACCGAGCTCACCGCCACCGTCTCCGTGGCCGCGGTCGCCCTGTCCATCTGGGGCATTCGCTGGTGGGTCGGCATCACCGTGGTCGGGGTGATGCTCATCCTGGTCTACGTGGTCATCGGGGTGCTGCCTCGCACCCTGGGCCGGCAACACGCCTACCCGGTCGGATTGGCATCCGCCGGCGGGGTACGCGCCCTCGGTCGGGTGCTCGCCCCCATCGCCTCGCTGCTCATCCTGCTGGGTAATGCCATCACCCCCGGTCGGGGCTTCCGGGAGGGCCCGTTCTCGTCCGACATCGAGCTGCGTGAGCTGGTCGATCTGGCCGGCGACCGGGGCGTGGTGGAAGAGACCGAGCGGGAGATGCTGCAGAGCGTCTTCGACCTGGGCGACACCATCGCCCGGGAGGTGATGGTGCCGCGGACCGAGGTGGTCTGGATCGAGGAGAACAAGACGTTGCGGCAGGCCATGCACCTGGCCACCCGGTCCGGCTTCTCCCGCATCCCGGTCACCGGGCAGGACGTGGACGACGTGCAGGGCGTCGTCTACGTCAAGGACATGATCGCTCGGGCGCTCTCACTGGGTCCGGACGATCGGGGGCCGCACCTGAGCGAGATCATGCGCGCGCCGGTGTTCGTGCCGGAGAGCAAGAACGTGGACGCCCTGCTCCGGGACATGCAGCGCGACCGCAACCACCTGGCTGTTGTCGTCGACGAATACGGCGGCACCGCCGGCATCGTGACCATCGAGGACATCCTGGAGGAGATCGTCGGTGAGATCACCGACGAGTACGACCAGGAGTCACCGGATCCCATCGAGAAGCTGCCCGACGGATCGGTCCGGGTTTCGGCCCGGCTGGCCGTCGAGGACCTGGGCGAGGTCTTCGATGTCGAGCTGCCGGCCGAGGACGTGGAGACGGTGGGGGGGCTCTTCGCCCAGGTGTTGGGCCGGGTGCCGCTGGCCGGTTCCGAGGCGCAGGTCAATGGCCTGCATCTGCTCGGCGAGGCCGGGGTGGACCGCCGGGGTCGGCCCAGGGTGCAGACCTTGCTGGTGCGACGCGTGGAGAACGAGGCCGCCGAGTCGGTGGGCGAGCAGGCTCCCGAGGACACCCAGGATGCGGTGGTCGCCGGGCGCGGCGCGAAGGGGAGCGGATGACCGAGAAGGAGCTCACGGCGCTGACTGACGAGGACGCCAAGCTCATCACCCTGGCCCGCGGCGCCCGCGGTCGGGCGAATGCGGCGCAGGGCGCTGCGGTCCGGGACACCGACGGCCGCACCTACGCCGGGGCCACGGTCTCGCTGCCGTCGCTGACCCTGACCGCGGTCCAGGTAGCGGTGGCCACCGCCCTGGCCTCGGCCGCGGATGGGCTGGAAGCTGCGGTCGTGGTCGGCGCCGGCGGTGTGAACAGTGTCGATCACGCCTCCCGGGACGTGCTCCGGGACCTCGGGCTGGCCGAGCTGGTGCTGGCCGGGCCGGACGGCTCGGTGCACGAGCTGGTGGCCCTGTGAGGTCGGGATTCGGCTGCTTCGTGGGCCGGCCGAACGTCGGTAAGTCGACCCTGCTCAATGCGATCGTCGGGTCCAAGGTGGCCATCACCTCACCGCTGCCGCAGACCACCCGGCGCGCCGTGCGCGGCATCCTGACCCGGCCCGATGCGCAGCTGGTGGTGGTGGACACCCCCGGCTTGCACAAACCCCGGACCCTGCTCGGGGAGCGGCTGGACCACCTGGTCCATGCGGTCTGGTCAGACGTGGACGTGGTCGGTTTCTGCGTGCCCGCGGACGAGAAGATCGGGCCGGGGGACCGGCGGATCGCCGCCGGGCTGGCCGCCGAGGTCGGTGCGACACCCGTGATCGGCATTGTCACCAAGGCCGACAAGGTGGGTCCGGAGCGGATGATGGCGGCGCTGCAGGAGCTGTCGGACCTGCGGGAGTTCGCCGAGATCCTTCCGGTGTCGGCGGAATCGGGCCAACAGGTGTCGTTGCTCGCCGATCTGCTCATTGCCCGCTTGCCGGAGGGCCCGATGCTCTATCCGGACGGCGAGGTCACCGACGAACCGATCGACACGATGATCGCCGAGATCGTCCGGGAGGCGGCCCTGGACGGGGTCCGCGACGAACTCCCGCATTCGCTGGCCGTGCTGGTCACCGAGATGGGCAAGCGCGAGACCGGCGACCTCACCGACATCTATGCCACCATCTTCGTGGAGCGGGATTCGCAGAAATCAATCGTGCTGGGGCACAAAGGTTCTCGGCTGGGCGACGTGGGTCGGCGGGCCCGGCTGCGGATCGAGGAATTGATCGGCGGCCGGGTTTATCTCAAGCTGCACCTGAGCGTGGCCAAGGAATGGCAGCGCGACCCGAAACAGCTGCGCAAGCTCGGTTTCGACGAATAAGGGGCGGCTCACTACCGGTCAACGCAAGTTGACAGTGGCTAATCGTCAACCTAGTTTGACGGTATGGATGAGGTCGACCGGATTCGGGTTCTGCTCGGGGCGGCGGACGACGACGACCCACTGGCTGCGTTGCGGGCATTGACGCAGGCCCGTTCCCAGCTCGAGCGAGCCCAGGAGGTCCAGGTCCATCGGGCCCGGGTCAAGGGCACGAGCTGGGCCGCCGTCGCCGCCGCCCTGGGCGTCAGTAAGCAAGCGGTGCACAAGAAGTACGGCTGCGGCTGGCGGGACCGATGACCGCGTCCCCCGCCGTCGACTCGCCGGAGACCGCGGCGCCCGCCGATGAGAAGAAGGCTCCGCCGGTGACCTTCGCCGGTGTGCGTTCCTTGCTGCCGCTGCTGCACGAGCAGCGCCTGGTGCTCTGGGTGGCGGCCGGCCTGTCACTGTTCTCGGCGGCCGCGGCCCTGCTGCAGCCGGCCGTCATCGGCCGCGTCATCGGACAAGTCCAGCGCGGCGGCACCCTCGGTGGTCTCGTTCTGCTCCTGGTCGTGTTGCTGATCGTGGGTTCGGTGATCGGCGCCTTCCAGCAGTACCTGCTCGGCCGGGCCGCCGAGGGCGTCGTCCTGACCACCCGACGCTCGGTGGTGGCCCGGCTGCTCCGGCTGCCCATCGCCGAATACGACGCCCGCCAGACCGGCGACCTGGTCGCCCGGGTCAGCACCGACACCACCCTCCTGCGCGCCGTGGTCAGTGGGGGGCTGATCAGCGCCGGGGCGGCGTCGCTGACGGTGGTCGGCGCGATCATCGCCATGGCCCTGGTCGACGCTGTGCTGCTGCTGATCACGCTGGTGGCGGTGGGTGTCGGGGTGACGGCCGGTGTCCTGGTGGCCAGGCGGGTCCGCGGTTTGACCCTGGCCTCCCAGCAACGCGTGGGTGAGATGAGCGCCGCCGTCGACCGTGCGCTCTCCGCGATCCGCACCATCAGGGTGGCCGGCGCGACCGACCGGGAGACGGCGTCCGTGGGCAGCAGTGCGCGCGCCGCCTACGACGCGGGTGTTCGGGCCGTGAAGGTCGAGGCGACCGCTTGGCCGCTGGTCGGGTTCTCGGTGCAAGGGGCCTTCATCGCCGTGCTCGGCGTCGGCGGCTACCGGGTGGCCAACGGCAGCATTTCAGTGTCCGCGCTGGTGGCGTTCATCCTGTACCTGTTCATGCTGATCCTGCCGCTCGGCCAGCTGATCGGGGCGTTCACCCAGCTCCAGATGGGGCTGGGCGCCCTGACCCGGATCGACGAGATCTTGCGCGTCGCGCCGGAATCCGACGGGGGAGCGGGGGGCCACTCGCCCGCGCCGACCGGCGGTGCCCTGCTCGCATTCGACCGGGTGTCCTTCGATTACCCCAACGGCACGAAGGTGCTAGACGACATCTCGTTCCGGGTCGTCCGCGGCTCGACCACCGCCCTGGTCGGGCCGTCCGGGGCCGGCAAGTCCACCGTGATGGCGTTGGTCGCCCGGTTCTACGACACCTCCGGCGGCACGATCTTCTTCGACGGTCAGGACGTGGGTGAGGTGAGCCGGTCGCAGCTGCGGGCGCGGCTGGGCTACGTCGAGCAGGAGGCGCCGGTCCTGGCCGGGACGCTGCGCGACAACCTGACCCTGGCCGCCCCGGAGGTTTCCGACGCCGAGATCCACCGGGTGCTGGCCTCGGTCCGGCTCACCGATCTGGTCGCACGCGACCCGGCCGGCTTGTCGGCGCAGGTCGGCGAGGGTGGGGTGCTGCTGTCCGGCGGTGAGCGTCAGCGGCTGGCCATCGCCCGGGCCCTGCTCGCCCGGCCCGAATTGTTGCTGCTCGACGAGCCCACGGCCAGCCTGGACGCCCGGAACGAGGCGGCGCTGCGCGCGGCGGTCAACGAGATCGGCGGCATGTGCACCGTGCTGGTCATCGCGCACCGACTGTCCACCGTGGTCGACGCCGACTCGATCATCGTGCTGGATGAAGGCCGGGTCGCGGGCCACGGCACCCACCGGGAGCTACTCGAGAGCACCCCGCTCTACCGGGAGCTGGCGCGCACGCAACTGCTCGCCTGACCCGTTTCCGGCCAGGCGCACGACGTGTGGATGCGGGCCATCACCGCGGCGTCCGGACCCCGCTCCAACGGCCGGGCACACAGTCGGGCGCGGCCAGGTCGAAAGTCCTCTCACTGCTTGACCTTGCCCATGGGGCAAGCTGCACTCTCGTCGGGAGTCGAGCGCCGCCGGGAGGTGGGATGACGGAGAGTCCGATGACCATCGGCGTTTTCGCGCGCCGCAGCCGACTCTCGACCAAGGCGCTGCGGCTCTATGACCGGATCGGCCTGCTGGCACCGGCCGAGGTCGACGGCCATTCCGGGTATCGCTATTACCGCGCGGATCAATTGGCGACCGCGCGGCTGATTTCCCGGTTGCGTCGACTGGACCTGCCCCTGGACGCCATTCGCCGGATCGTCGACACGCCGGCGGAGGCCCGGGCCGCCGCGCTGACCGAGGTGTGGTCCGGGGTCGAATCCGGGTGGGCCGCCCGCGCCATCCTGGCCCGCTACCTGGTCAACCGATTTCGCCTGGACAGCGGCGAAATCGTCTGCGGAGAGGATGTTCTCAGGATGGATCACACAGTGTCCGAGCGCGACGTGCCCGAGGTCCGGGTGGTCAGCGAACTGCGGCACGTGCGGGTGCCGGACCTTTCCCCCTGGATCGACGCCGCCTGCGGGCGGCTCCTGTCCTCGGCCGGCCGGTTCGCGGCCGGACCGCTGTTCGTGATCTACCACGGCGAGGTGACCGAGGACTCCGACGGCCCCGCCGAGGTGTGCCTGACCATCGCTTCCGACGCGGCCCTCGAGGTGCAGGGGTTGGACCGAATCATTCCGGCCCACACGGAAGCGTTCACCCGGATCACCAAGGCCGAGGTCGTCTATCCCCAAATCCTGGGCGCGTTCGAGTCGGTGGAACGATGGATCCGAGACCAGGATCGGGAGCCGGCCGGTCCGCCCCGAGAGCTCTACCTCGCCGATTTCGGGGCCGCCGCACCGGGGGACGACGTGTGCGACGTCAGCTGGCCCACCAGCTGACGCGGCCGGGTCAGTCTCCCCGGGCGGCCCGGTCGACTCGGGCCAGCGACCGGTCGAAAACGGTGATGAGCAGGAAGGCGGCGGCGGCGGCCACCATGACCACGGCCAGCTCGTGCAGGCCGGCGGTGGTGGCCCGCGGGCGGAAGAAGGCGCCCGACGCGGCGGCCGCGAGCATGGCGCCCAGGTAGAAGAACGTGCGCAGCAGCCCGGACGACGCGCCGATCCGGGTGGGATCCGCCTGGTGATAGAGCGTGTTCTGGATGGCCAGGTTGGCCAGGCCCTGCGGTATGCCGAACACGGCGGCCACCAACACCAGCGCCCAGGGGGCAGTGCTGCGGGTCAGGAACAGCAGCAGCGTGCAGCCGACCACCTGAACAGTGGCCGCCACCAGTAGCTTCGCCCGGATCTCCGGACGCCGCCCGGTCAGCGCGACCACGCCGATGCCGAGACCGAAAATGGGTAGCAGGACCAGCCCCGCAGCGGTGGCACTGAGCCCGCGGCCATCCTCCAGCCACTGGGTGAAGCCGTACAGCAGGCAGTAGCTGACCGTGGCGGCGAGCACCGCCCGCGCGTAGGTGAGCAGCAGTGGGACGTTGCCGGCGAACACCCGCACGTCGATGAACGGCTCCGGGATCCGCAGCTCCAGGACGGTGAACGCAGCCCCGCAGGCGACCGCCAGCCCCAGCAGACCGAGCGTTCGGGCGTGCAGATCCATCAAGAACAGCAGTAGCGCGACCAGGGTGGCCGCGAACAGGGCAATGCCCAGCAGATCGATGCGCTGGCGGTGCCTGGGCCGGACCGATCGCGGCAGGACCAGGCCCCCCAGGACCAGGCAGGCCAGCGACAGCGGGATGTTCACCGCGAAAGTGGCGCGCCACCCACCGATCCCGATGAGCAACCCGCCCAGCGTCGGCCCGATGACCGCCACGGTCTGCGTCGAGACCGACAGGGCGGTGAGCACGCCGGCCGGGCTGGCCACGCAGGTGCGCTCGGCCTCGCTGCGAATCAGGTACATCGACGCCGGATATCCGGCGCAGGTGCCGAAACCGAGCACGACCCGGGCCACGATCAGCACGGTCAGATTCGGTGCGGTCAGACCGATCAGCCCGGCGATCCCGGTCAGACCGGTGCCGATCAGGTAGAGCCGCCGGGGACCGAACTGATCCACCAACCGGCCGACCAGCGGCTGGCCGATCGAGGTGGCCAGATACAAGGCCGAGATCAACCAGGCCGTCTGCGACGCCGGAGCCCCGAACGCGGCCGCGATCGGGACCAGGGCCACCGCGATGATCGAGGAATTGATCGGATTGAGGATGGACCCGAGGATCATCGGGGCGAGCAGTCGGCGGTCGAAGCCGGTGCGCGGTGCAGCGGTCACAGCCGGGCCAGGCGGTCGAGGATGGCCGCAGCGGCGAGCAGGGTCTGACGCTCGTTCTCGGTGCAATCGGCGTCGATCGCGGCGAGGAACCAGTCCAGCCGGGCTTGATGGTGGCCCTGGGCGACCTCGCGGCCGGCCGCGGTCAGCCCGACAATCTGTCGTCGGCCGTCGGTGGGGTCGGGCGCTCGGGTGAGCAGACCGAGCTGCTCCATCGAGACGATCGTGGCGGCCATCGACTGCGGCCGCACGCGTTCCAACTGGGCCAAGGCCGCCGCCGAGGTGGCCTCGCCGTTGCCCAACCGGGCCAGCACGGAAGCCTGACTCGCGGACAGTTCGTCACCGGTGGCCACCTCCCGCAGTCGGCGGCGGATGCGGCCCAGGGCGATTCGAATGTCCCGCGCTGCCTGCACCGTCGACGAGCTGACCATGTCGAAAGCCTACTAATCAGTGTAGACTGTCTATTCTGGCCACCATGACGACCGTCCTGCTGGCCATGGACCTGCAACGGGGAATCGTCGCAAGGCTCCCCGACGGCGAGGAGGTCGCGGCCCACGCGGCGCGCGCCGTCCGGGCGGCCCGCGTGGCCGGGCTCCCCGTCATCTTCGTGCGCGTGGCGTTTCGGCCGGGCTATCCCGAGGTGGGGTCGAGTTCGTCGTTCTCGGCCAACACCCAGCGGGTGGGCGATGCGATGACGCTGGGACATCCGGCGACCGCTCTGCATGACGCCCTGGCGGCCGCCGACGACGAGCCGGTCGTGGTGAAGAAGCGGATCAGCGCCTTCACTGGCAGCGACCTGGACGTGCTGCTCCGCGCCTACGGTGCGACACACCTGGTGCTGAGCGGCATCTCTACCAGTGGGGTGGTGCTTTCGACGTTGCGGGAGGCGGCCGACCTGGACTTCCGCTTGACCGTGCTGGCCGACGCGTGTGGAGACCGGGACTCAGAGGTGCACCGAGTCCTGACCGAGAAAGTGTTCCCGCGTCAGGCCGCGGTGACCACCGTGGCCGAATGGATCTCCTCGATCAGCTGAGCAACCGCTCCGCCAACTCCTGGGGGCGGACCAGGGGTACACAATGGCCGGTGTCGATCGGCTCGGCTCGAACCCCCAGTCGCTCGTGGGCCAAGCGTGAGATCAGGTCGAACGGGAACATGCGGTCCTTAGCCCCGGCGATCACCCGGGTCGGCGCGTCCGGCCAGGCCGTGATCGGGCAGGGCCGGGCGAAGATCTCGTCGGCCACCACCGGCTCCGGGCGCGACATCACCTCGTCCACCCACGCTTGCGGCACATCATGGAAGAACGTCCGGTGCACGTCGAACTCCGGGTCATAACCGTCCCTCTCGGCTGCTTCTCGCTGCGCCTGCCGGACTCCGACGCCGGCGAACCACTCGCCCGGTGTCTCACCCGGATTCGGGATCATCGGCGCGATCAGCACGATGCGGGCACCCGGATGCCGCGCGGCCAGCACCGGCGCGGTGAAGGCGCCCATGGACAGGCCGACCACCATCAGGTCCGACGAATCCGTCAGGTGGGCATCGAGCACGTCGGCGTAGGCGTTGAAGTCGGCCTCCGGGTCGGCCATGGGCAGGTCGGGGGCCACCACCCGGTGTCCGGCGTCGCGCAGAATCGGCGCCAGCCGACACCAGTCGAAGGCGTTCCCGGCCCCATGGATCAGCGCGAAAGTGGTCATTCGGACACTGTGCAACTTCCCCCAGGGTCCGGGTCAACCCCCCTCCCCGCGAAGATCGATCCGGCCCCGCGAAGGTCAACGTCGCCGAAAAAGCCGAAGTTGACCTTCGCGGGGCCAGATCGATCTTCGCGGGAAACGGCGGCCTAAGGTCGAGCAATGGTGAGCGTGCGGGAAGCAGTGGCGGCCGGGGCGGACGAATTCCTGGACACGTTGTCGGACTGGGTGGCCATTCCGTCGGTCAGCGCCGACCCCGCGCATCACGCCGACGTCGCCGCCAGCGCCGCATTCTTCGTCGAGCAGTTGCGGCGCATCGGCTTTCCGCAGGCCCGGGTGCTCGATGACGGCCCGTTCCTACCCGCGGTGCTGGCCTATTGGCCTTCCGGCGACCCCGATGCCGTGCGGGTGGTCGTCTACGGCCACCACGACGTGCAGCCCGCCGACGGTGAACACCGTTGGACCCATCCGCCTTTCGCCCCGCAGGTGATCGACGGCGTGCTCTACGGGCGGGGGGCCAGCGATGACAAGGGCAACATCGCCATGCACCTGTTCGGCCTGCGCGCGCACCTGGAGGCAACCGGTCGGACCAGCCCGGCGGTCGACCTGACCCTGCTCATCGAGGGGGAGGAGGAGTCGGGCTCACCGCACATCAGCGACCTGCTCGCGCAGGCCGGACCCTGGGATGCGGACGTGCTGGTCATCTCCGACACCGGCATCTTCGCCCCGGCCGTGCCCTCGCTGTGCGTGGGCATGCGCGGGCTGGTCTCCGGCGAGCTGCACGTGCACGGGCCGGATGTCGACCTGCACTCCGGAGTGTTCGGCGGGGCCGTGGCCAATCCGATCACCGCCCTGACCCGGATGGTGGACAGCCTCCACGACGAGCACCACCGGGTCGCCGTGGCCGGCTTCTACGACGACGTCATCGACCCGACCCCGGCCGAGCGAGCCGCCACCGCCGCGTTGCCGTTCGACGAGCAGGCCTGGATCACCGGACCCGCGGAGTCCCGGGCCGCCGTGGGGGAGGCCGGCTGGACCACGCTGGAGCGGGTCGGCGTCCGGCCGACGGCCGAGATCAACGGCATCTGGGGCGGTTACACCGGCTCGGGCGGCAAAACCATCGTGCCCACCGACGCCTACGCCAAGCTGTCCTTTCGGCTGGTGGGCCGCCAGGATCCGGCCACCATCCAGAAGCTGGTCGACACCCACCTGCAACAGCACACCCCGGACGGCGTGACCGCGACCATGACCTGGGAAGGCGGCGGGGTCGCGCCCGTGCACGTGAACAGCACCCATCCGGCCACCACGGCGGCGCAGGCCGCGCTCGGCCGGGCCTTTGACACACACACGGTCCTGCTCACCGCGGAGGGCGGGTCCGGACCCGAGGCCGAGCTGGCCGCGACCATCGGCGCGCCCCTGGTTTTCCTGGGCGTGATGACCGAGGAGGACCAGATCCACGCGCCGAATGAGAAGGCGCCGGTCGCCCTGCTGCTCAAGGGCGCCGAGGCGGTCGCTCACCTGTGGCACGAGCTGTCCCAGCTGGGGCGGGACGGGTTGCGCGCGACCTGAGCGCGCCGCCCCTGCACGGTCAGGCCGCCGTGCCAGAATCCGGCGATGGGCCGCCATGGGGTTGCTGCGCGCCGTCATGGCCGCTATCTCCCGTCGCGTTTCCTGGTCATCGGCCTGGCCGCGCTCCTGGTGGCCGCGGCCGGTCTCGGTGTGTGGTGGTGGAGCCTGCGGTCGAGCACTGACCCGGTCAGCGCCGCTCCGGTGGATGCCACCGCGACCGTGGTGTTCTCGCCCCGCTGCGACGTCGGGTCCTCGACGGTGATCGATCTCGCCGTCACGCCGCCCGTCCGGACCTCTTTGTCCGGCTGCGGTTTCGAGCAGAACCAGACCCTGGCCGTCGACTACCTGGCCGGCCATCCCGATCAGGTGCGGCTGGCCGGCACCGGCGCGAACGGCCCGACCGGTCCGGGGCGTTGGCTGCCCTGGGTCATCCTGGCCCTAGGAGTGCTCGTGGTCGGCACCGTGCTGGTGCTGCTGGCCGACCTGCGTCGCGACCGCCGCATCAAGGCGGCCCACCGGATCAGCGTGTCCGACCTGCAACGTGACCTGGCCGCGCAGTCCGCCCCGACGTCATCCGAGGAGACCACGCGCATCCCGACGGCCGCTCTGCCGCCGGCTCCGGATGCCGGACACACGGCCGCCTAGGGTGGGTGGGTGACTCTCGCCGCTTCGGTTCGTCGTCCTCGGCGGAAGGTTCCGCACGCCGACTATCCGGTCCGCCGGTTCACCCTGGACAACGGCCTGCGGGTCGTGCTGGCCCCCGACCCCGGGGTCGGCGTGGTCGGGGTGGGGGTGCACTACGACGTCGGGTTCCGCTCGGAGCCGGTGGGCCGCACCGGGTTCGCCCATCTGTTCGAGCATCTGATGTTCCAGGGCAGCGAATCACTGCCCAAGCTGGAGCATTTCCGGCTGGTCCAGTCCTCCGGAGGCGTGTTCAACGGCTCCACCCACCTGGACTACACCGACTACTTCCAGGTGCTGCCGTCGTCCGCGCTGGCCCGGGCGTTGTTCCTGGAAGCGGACCGGATGCGGGCCCCGAAACTGACGGCCGAGAATCTGGCCAACCAGGTGGACGTGGTCAGCGAGGAGATCCGGCTGAACGTGATGAACCGGCCCTACGGCGGGTTCCCCTGGATCCTGCTGCCGCCGGTCCTGTACCGGACGTTCGCCAACGCGCACAACGGGTACGGCGCGTTCGAGGACCTGCGCTCGGCCACCCTGGCCGACTGCGCGGACTTCTTCGAGCGCTTCTACGCCCCGGCCAACGCGGTGCTGACCGTCTGCGGCGATCTCCCTGTCGACGCGGCCGTCGACCTGGTGGCCGATCACTTCTCCGATATCGCGTTCCGTCCCGCCCCGGTCCGGCCCTCATTCGACGAGCCCTACCCGACCCAGCGGTTGGAGGGGACGCACGTCGACCCGCACGCGCCGTTGCCGGCCTTCGCGGTCGGTTGGCGGCTGCCTGACCCGGTCGGCGACCTGGCCGGATACCTGGCCTTCGTGCTGGCCGGACTGATCCTGGCCGATGGCGAGTCCTCCCGGCTGCAGTCAACCGTGGTGGCCCGGCGAGGTCTGGCCACCGAGATCTGGGCGGGACCGGGGATCATGGGCGGACCGCTGGACGCCCGCGACCCGGACGTCTTCGTCCTCGGTGCTGTGCACCCCACCGACGTCTCCACTCAGACGGTGATCGACGCGGCGGATGAACAGATCGCCCGGCTGGCCGACGGCGGCCCGAACGCTGCAGAGCTGGCCCGGGCGGTGGCCAGGTTCGTGTCCGGGCTCTATCGGGACAGCGATTCGATCGGCAGCCGAACCCGCTCACTGGGCTCGCTGGAACTGCTGCACGGCCGGGCCGAATTGCTGACCGAGATCCCGGGCCTGCTGGCCGCGGTGACCGAGGAACAGGTCGCGGCGGCCGCGGCCACCCTGCGGCCCGACCGCTGCGCTGTGCTCACCGTGGCTCCGGGATCACGGTCGTGACCGCCCCTCTCCCCGGCCGGACGGCCGAACAGCTGGGCCGGACCGAGCAGGGTCCGCGGCCGGTGCCCGCCCTGGCCGCGCCCCCGCGGCGGCGCCCTCAAGTCGTACGGGACGAGATCCTGGACAACGGCCTGCGGGTTCTGGTGGCCCGCAAGCCCGGGGCCCCGCTGGTCGAGGCCCGGTTGCGCATCCCGTTCGCCGGGCGCACCCCGAACCATGCCGCCCGGGCCGAGCTGCTGGCCAGCACGTTGCTGCTCGGCACCGGTCGCCGGTCCCGGGAACAGGTCGACATCGACCTGGCCGACGTGGGCGGCCATCTGGACGCCGGCGTGGATCCGCAGCGACTGCTGCTGTCCGGATCGGTGCTGTCCACAGGCCTGCCCGACCTGCTGGACGTGCTGGCCGACTGCCTGCTCGACCCCGCCTTCCGCCGCCACGACGTGCTCGGCGAGCGCGATCGGCTGGTCGAACACCTCACCCTGTCCGCCGCCCAACCCTCGGTGCAGGCTCGGATACAGCTGCAGCACAGGCGTTTCGGTGTGCATCCGGCCACCTGGGAGATGCCCGATCCGGCTCGGGTGGACGGGGTCGGACCAGCGGCGCTGCGAAGTCTGCATGCCGCTGCGGTGGTGCCCGACGGCGCCACCCTGGTCCTGGTCGGCGACCTGAGTCCGGCCCGGGCCGTGGCCTCGGTGGCCGCTGCGCTGGCCGAGTGGCGCTCCCCGAATTCCGCCGTTCGGTTGCGGCCGCCGCCCCCGGTGCCCCCCGGGCCGATCCTGGCCCAGCACCGACCCGACGCCGTGCAGTCGCAGATCCGGTTGACCACCGCCGCGCCAGAGCGTTCGGACGCCGTCTACCCGGCCGCGCAGCTGGCCAATCTCGTGTACGGGGGCTACTTCTCGTCCCGGTTGATGGAGAACATCCGCGAGGACAAGGGCTACACCTACAGCGCGCACTCCTCGTTCGAGTTCTGGCCGGGCCGTGCGGCGCTGACCATCTCCTTCGACACCACCACCGCGTCGACGGCGGCGGCGTTGTGGGAGGCGCTCTACGAGTGGGGCCGGATGGTCGTGCAACCGCCCCGGCCGGCCGAGGTCGAGGCCGCCCGGAACTACGCAATCGGCTCGCTGGCCACCTCGCTGTCCACCCAGGCCGGTTACGCCTCGACCCTGTCCTCGCTGGTCGGGCTGGGGCTGGAGGTGGACTGGGTGCGGGAGCATCCGGCCCGGCTGGCCGCGGTGACGGCCGAGCAGGTCGCGGAGGTGGCCGCCCGGGTCTTCGCGCCCGCGGCCGGCAACGGCGTGCTGCTGGGCAACCTCGATGTCATCGGGGACAGTCTGGCCGCGCTCGGCGGCGTGGTCCGTTCGTGATTTCCTTCCCCATCGACACTCCCGCGCTGTCCCGCAACCGGGCCGACCGGTCCGAGGACCTGCGCGATCCGGATCGGGCCATCGCGGCCTGGCCGGACGCCCGGCTGCTGACCGTGGACGACGCCGGCACGGCTGCTCTTTTGCCCTCGGCGCCCCGGCTGGAACTGCGTCCGGCCGCCGACCTCGGGCCGACCCCACCGGTCGAGGCCGTGCTGCTCGGCCGGGTCGGCGACCAGGACGTCTGGGCCGCTCCCGGCCCGGTCGAAGACGGCCGGTCGCTGCGCGAGGTCGGCGGGCTGCTCGACGACACCGACGCCGGCCTGCTGACCACCGCGGTCGCGGTGCTCACCTGGCACCGCAACGGCCGGTTCTGCCCGCGCTGCGGACAGCCGAGCACGCCCCGGCCGGCGGGCTGGGCCCGGACGTGTCCGAACGGCCACGAGGAATTTCCACGCACCGACCCGGCGGTCATCGTGCTCGTGCACGACGGCGGCGATGAGATGGTGCTGGCCCGGCAGCCGGTCTGGCCGGCCGGCCGGTACTCGGTGCTGGCCGGTTTCGTCGAGGCGGGGGAGTCCTTCGAGGCCACCGTTGCGCGTGAGCTGTACGAAGAGGTCGGGCTGCGGGTCACCGACATCGGTTACCTGGGCTCGCAGCCGTGGCCGTTCCCGCGCTCGGTCATGATCGGGTTCGCGGCCCGGGCCGAACACCGGGCGCCGCTGCGGCCCCAGGACGGCGAGATCGAGCACGCCCGCTGGGTCGACCGGGCCACGGTGCGGGGCTTGTTGGAATCTTCGGACGACACGTGGTCCAGCCCGCCCCCGGGAACTGAGATCAGTCTGCCCGGCTCGGTGTCCATCGCCCGCCGGATGATCGAGGGCTGGGCCCGCCTGGACTGAACTGTCGTACACGCGTGCGAGTATGGAAAACGTGGGAACAGATCTGCTGGCCGGGCTGGACGACGGTCAACGTGAGGCTGTGCTGGCTCCGTCCGGGCCGGTGTGCGTACTGGCCGGCGCCGGCACCGGCAAGACCCGGACCATCACCCATCGGATCGCCCGCCTGGTCACCACCGGCTCGCATCAGGCGTCGGAGGTGCTCGCGGTCACCTTCACCACCCGGGCCGCCGGCGAGATGCGGATTCGGCTCCGCGCCCTGGGTGTGCCCACCATCCAGGCCCGCACCTTTCACTCGGCCGCTTTGCGGCAGCTCCGCTATTTCTGGCCCAAGGCGGTCGGCGGCGCCCCCTGGCCGGTGCTCGAGGGCAAGCTCCGGCTGGTCGCTCTGGCCGCGCGTCGGGCCAACGCCGGCACCGACGCGGCCACCCTGCGCGACCTGGCCAGTGAGATCGAATGGGCCAAGGCCTGCCTGATCGGGCCGCAGGATTACTTGGACGGCGTAGCCAAGCACCTGCGGGACACCCCGCTGCCGGCCGAGCAGGTGGCCAAGGTGTACGCCGGTTATGAGCACGTCAAGAACCAGGCCGAGCAGCTGGATTTCGACGACCTGCTGCTGCACACCAGCGCGGTGCTGCGCGACGACGAGGATCTGGCCCGGGAGTTCCGGGCCCGCTACCGGTGCTTCGTGGTTGACGAGTACCAGGACGTCACGCCCCTGCAGCAGCAGCTCCTGGACGCCTGGCTCGGTGGTCGGGACCAGCTCACCGTGGTCGGAGATGCCCACCAGACCATCTATTCCTTTGCCGGCGCCACACCGTCCTACCTGCTCGGATTCGCGAACAAATACCCGCACGGACAGATCGTCCGGCTGGAGCGGGACTACCGGTCCACGCCTCAGGTGGTCTCGCTGGCCAATCGGGTGGTGGCCGGCGCCCGGGGCAACTCGGCCCGGCTGCGACTGCGATTGACCGCGGTGCTGCCGGACGGGCCCGAGGCCACCTTCACCGAACACCCCGACGAGCCGACCGAGGCCCGGGCGGTGGCGGAACGGATCGCGGCCCTGATCGCCGGGGGCACCCCGGCGG
Source organism: Nakamurella sp. (assembly GCA_965277905.1). Lineage (GTDB taxonomy): Bacteria > Actinomycetota > Actinomycetes > Mycobacteriales > Nakamurellaceae > Nakamurella. The sequence continues at coordinate 285,734 of CBDIDW010000006.1, read as the reverse complement.
CCGCTATGGCCGTGCTCTATCGGATCAACGCGCAGTCGGAGGTCTACGAGCAGTCGTTGGCGGCGGCCGGTGTGCCCTATGTTGTGCGCGGCGGAGCGCGGTTCTTCGCCCGGCCGGAGGTGCGGCAGGCCATGTCCGCGCTGCGCCGGGCCGTGGACTCCTCGGCCGACGGCACGCTGCCCGAGCAGGTCCGCTCGATTCTGATCGCCGTCGGCCTGACCGCCGAGCCGCCGCCGGCCGGGGCGCTGCGCGACCGTTGGGACGCGCTGCTGGCGGTCGTCGGCGTGGCCGAGGAGCTGGCCGACGCCCTGCCCGACGCCGGGCTCGGCGCCCTGGTGGCCGAGCTGGACCAGCGCGCGGAAGCCCAGCACGCGCCCACGGTCGACGGGGTCACGCTGGCCTCGCTGCATGCGGCCAAGGGCCTGGAGTGGGACGCGGTTTTCCTGGTCGGGCTGACCGAGGGAACGCTGCCGATCCAGCACGCCGAGACCGACGAGGCCGTCGAGGAGGAGCGCCGCCTGTTCTACGTGGGTATCACCCGGGCCCGCAGCCGGCTGGCTCTGTCCTGGGCGCTGAGCCGGACCGAGAACGGTCGCCGCGGCCGGCGCCGCAGCCGGTTCCTGGCCGGGTTGGCCCCCGAGGCGGTCCCCACCGTCGCCGGCACTGGTCGGCAGCGTTCGGCCGGGCGATGCCGGCTCTGCGGAAAGGCGTTGTCCACCCCGGCCGAGATCAAGGCCGCCCGCTGCGCCGGCTGCCCGTCCACGGCCGACCCGGAGCTGGTGGAGGCGTTGCGGGACTGGCGGCGCCAGACCAGCTCGGCCGCGTCCGTACCTGCCTACGTGGTCTTTTCCGACGCGACGCTGCTGGCCATCGCCGAACGCCGCCCGAGTGATGACGCCGCCCTGTTGGCCATCCCGGGGATCGGCCGGACCAAGCTGGACGCCTACGGCCGCGATGTGATCGGGATCGTCAGCGCCCCCCACTGACGACGAAACCGTTGCGCCGCAACAAGTTCAAAATTTCTGAGAAAATCTCGCTAATTCGGTTGACGCGCCGTGAGCGGCCGTCCTAGGGTCAAAGCCGTTCACAGCAAAATGCCGCGGAGTCCGCGGCCCGCTTCGCTCCGCCAGGACGAGGCCGAGACCATGGGAGGTGCCCTCGTGATCGATTCGAAGAATCGCCGTTTCGACGGTGGCACCGGCGTGGTCCTCGGTGCCGGCGTCGAGGTTCACCGCAGCACACGTGCCCGCATGTCCGACTTGGTCGGTGGCTGGTATGGCGAAGTGCTGCCGGTGGCCACGCCGCCCGCCATCCGTCCGTCCGGGGCGGAGTCTCGGAGCTAGCAACTCCGTATCTCCCTCCCGGTCGCGGCGCTCCTAGCAAAAGAGCCCGCGACCGACGTGTTCCCGGACCGATCCGCCTCGCACGGGGCCGTCGAGCTCCGCACCCTTGAACACCATCACTCACGGAGGTGAGAACCCATGACACTACTGAGATCTGCCGACGAGGCCCTGGCCGAGTTCATCGCCGACCCGCTGTTCGCCCGCGACCTTCCCTGCCACAGCGGCGATCCCGATCTGTTCTTCGCCGAGCGGCCCGAGGAGCTCGAGCAGGCCAAGTCGCTCTGCGAGGACTGCCCGGTCCGGGTCGCCTGCCTGGCTGCCGCGCTGGAGCGCGGCGAGCCCTGGGGCGTCTGGGGCGGGGAGATCTTCGACCACGGCGTCGTCATCGCCCGCAAGCGGCCGCGTGGCCGGCCCCGCAAGGTCGCCGCGTGAACTGCATCCCGCACTACACCGAAAAGATCAATGAGCAAACGCTTCTCGCCGTGCCCAAGGCCGGCCGGGAACACTTCGTCAGGAGAATTGAAATGTATATGTTGATCGAGAATCTGGCTCGGGACCGAATGCGCCAGGATCAATACGATGCCGAGCAGGCGCGCCAGGCACGCCGATGGCGCGCTCATCAGCGTGCACAGCGCCGGACCTCGCGTTCCGCCTCCGGTCGGTAGGCGAGGCGTGTGCCACTGGGGCGGCGGCCGGGCTTCGGCCGCCGCCCCGCGGCCTACGCTGTCCCTATGAATGACCCGGAAGTGCTGCGCTGCAGCCTCTGCGGCGCAACAGCTTCCGCGGCCGAGTCGATGACCTGGGTGGTCGAGTTCGACCCCCGCCGTGGCCGGCTGCTCACCTGCCCGGACTGCGCCCGGCGTTACCTGCGCTCCATCGAGGCGAAGCTGGATACGGAGTACTGGTGATACCGGACAACATCAATCGGGCGCGGGGTGCGGCTCCCGGGCCGCGGCGGACACCCTCACTCAGGGTCGGAGAAGCCGGGCTGCCAATGTTCCACGATGGACCGGAAGGGCGCGGTGGCGTCCAACTGGCAGAGCACCCCGATCGATCCGAACGTCACCCGATGGATCATGAGATAACTCGGCGGCAGGTTGAGATTGCGCGCGATTCTGGACTCTTCGCTCGATAGGTCGGCCATTCTTTCGGCCTGTTCCTGCATCCAGCGCCGGGTGAAGTGAAAAGTCTCGTGGCGCAGAGGCTCCGTGTAGGGAGCGAGATACTCCATCAACGCCACCGGGTCCGGGTGGAATCCGGCGGGGATGAAGCCCTCGGCGCGCAGACCCGCCACCATGTCGTCGGCACGATTGTCCAGCGCCAGCCGGGAGATCCGGCCGACGATGACCGGCGCACCGTTGGGTAGCGAGCTGACGGAACCGAAATCGATCACGCCCAGTTTCCCGTCCGGGGTGAGCATGTAATTGCCCGGATGGGGATCGGTGTGCAGCAGTCGCACCCTTTCCGGTGCCGAGAAATGGAACTCGGTCAGCAGCCGGCCGGCCAGGTCGCGCTCGGCGCGCGACCCCTTGGTGATGATCTGCCCCACGCCGGTGCCGTCCATCCACTCCGAGACGATCACCTTCGGGGCGCTGGCCAGCACCCGGGGCACGAGGATCTCGGGGTCGTCGGCGTACCCGAGGGCGAAGGCGCGCTGGTTGTTCGCCTCGGCCGTGTAGTCGAGCTCCTCCATGACCCGTTCCCGCAGTTCGGCCAGAAGCGGCCGGAACTGCATGCCCGGGGTCATCAGTCCGAGCAGCGGGGCCACCCGGGACAACTGGTCCAGGTCGGCCTTCAGGGCCTCCCCGGCCCCGGGGTACTGGATCTTCACGGCGACCTCGCGGCCGTCCCGCCAGACGGCCCGATGCACCTGGCCGATGCTGGCCGCCGCCGCGGCCTCCTCGTCGAACGCGTCGAACCGGGTGCGCCAGTTCGTGCCCAGCTGTTCGGCCAGCACCCGGCGCACGGTCGAGGTGGCCATGGGCGGGGCGGCGTTCTGCAGTTTGGTCAACGCCTCCCGGTAGGGCTCGGCGTATTCGTCCGGGATGGCGGCCTCGTAGACCGACAGGGCCTGGCCGAATTTCATGGCGCCGCCCTTGAGGCTGCCCAACACCTGGAACAGTTGGTCGGCCGTGCGGCGTTGGATGTCCGCCGATACCTCGGTGGCGTCGCGCCCGATGAGCCGCTGCCCCCAGCCCACCGTCAGACGGCCGGCCGCGGACAGTGGCAGGCTGGCCAGCTTGGCGGTCCGGCGCAGGGCCGAACGGGGGATTTCCGACACCCTGTCATTCTTCCACCGAGTGGATCAATGCTCCCGGGTTTTCGCGTCCACAGTGTTTTCAGTGTTTTTCGGCGCTTTTCAGCGCTCTTACGGGCCGGGGACGGTGGCGCACTGGCACTCCGGGTGGCGTAGCCAGCTGCGGCGCCGTGGTGCGAGCTCGCCGGTCGCCCACTCGATGGTGCCGTCCACCGAGCCCGGCTCCTCCTCGCCGTCGACCAGGGTGAGGATCTCCACCGCGGCCGCGGCGGCCACCGTGGTGAGCAGGGCGGCCGTGGAACCGTCCGGCTCGGCACGCAGCCCGGCCTCGACCACGGTCCAACCCAGGTCGATCTCGTTGCGATGACGGAGCACACAGAGCAGGCAGGTGGAGCGACCCGGCAGCACCAGGGGCCCGAGCACCGCCGAGGTCAGCCGAGCGAGCACGGACAGGTGCGGCACGCGCTGATCGAGCAAACGGGTCGCGGCCCACGGCGCCGGTGGCGCGGTGTCGGCGAACACCACGATGGTCGGGATGGTGCCGCGCGGCGGCGGGCCGGCGTCGAGGGGCTGGTCGAGTCGGACCGGCTCCGAGGGCCGGGACCGTCGCCCTGGCACCGGCAGCCACGCCAGGGCCGGGTCCCGCACCGGGGGTGCGGCGAGGGCAGCGGGTCGGCCGCGATCACTCCGGTCCTCGTCGCCGGTCTGCTGGTATACCCGACCGACGCCCGAGGCGGTCAGCACGGACGCCAGCGTGCCCGCCAGCCGGCCACGGCCCTGTACGACGACGACAGCGTCCTGTCGGCTCTGCCAGCGGCGCCGAGCCGCGGTCGGGCCGTGCCGGTGGGCCAGCGCATTCCGTTCGCTCTCCAGACCCGCCCCCCGGGCGTCGATCGGAAGTGTCCAGTCGCCGGCCGGAACCAGGAGCCCGGCGTTGTGCAGTTCGGTCAACAGCCGGCGCCACACCAGCTGATCGCAGGAGAAGTCCGCCAGCACGAGAGCGATCGGGTCGCGGCCGTCCAACCGGCGCAACACCGTGGCGGCCTCGGGGGGCGCGTCGTGCAGGATCACGCATTGCGGCGGCTCGGTGCCGATCTGCAGCTCGTCGTTCGGGCGGGGGACCACTCGGGCCCCGCTGAGCAACCGGTAACGGCGTTCCACGTCGATCCACTGACGCGTGATCTGCTCGCCCATGTCCCCGCCCTCCCAGCCGACGGGACGAGCTTGGCAGGACCGATCACCCGAGCGGGTCGGTTGTCCACAAGACCCAGGTCAAGCGGCCCTTACCGGTCGGTCGGCGGCTCATCGGGCACGTCGGTGACATCCGTGATGTCGGACAGTCCGGCCAGCATCTCGTTGAACTGGCGATCCCGGTCCACGAACCCCTTCGGGTCATCGAGGTCACTGCCACTCGGCAGCAGATCCGGATGCGACCACAGCGCATCCCGGCCGTCGATCCCGCGGGATTCGGTCAGATCCCGCCAAAGTTCGGCCGCGGCCCGCAGCCGGCGTGGGCGCATCTGCAGACCGATCAGCGTGGCGAACGCCTGCTCGGCCGGGCCACCGGTGGCCCGACGCCGCCGCAGGGTTTCCTGCAACGGCGCGGCGCCCGGCAGCCGGTCACCGACCGCCGCCGCGACCACGGTGTCCACCCAACCCTCGATCAGGGCCAGGGTGGTCTCCAGACCCGACAGGGCGGCCTGCTGGCCCGGGGTGATCTTCGGCTCGAACATGCCCTGGCCCAGGGCCGATTGGATGCTCGTCGGGTCGTTGAGGTTGATCGAGCCGGCCAGGTCCTCCATGGCCGAGAAGTCGACGGTGATGGCGTTCGCATACGCGCCGATCAGGGTGATGATGCGTTCACGCAGCCAGGGGACGCCGGCGTAGAGCCGATGGTGGGCGGCCTCCCGGGCCGACAGGTAGAGCCGGACCTGGTCCTCGGGCAGGTCCAGACCCTTGGCGAACTCGTTCAGAGCCACCGGCAGCAGGGCCGCAGTGTGCGCCGGACCGAGCGGAAGTCCGATGTCGGTCGAGGTCAGAACCTCGCCGGCCAGCTGCGCCAGCCCCTGGCCGAGCTGGGACCCGAAGGTCATCCCACCCATCGAACTCATCATGGCCAGCAGGGGACCGGCCTGCGCGCGCATCTCCTCGGGCAGGCCCTCCGCCCAGGCGGTGGCCACCTTGGCGGCGATGGGAGAACAGAGCTGCTCCCAGCTGCCGATGGTCTTCTCCACCCACTCCCGCGAGGTCCAGGCGGTGGCCGCGGTGGCCCCGGCCGGCAGTGAGGTCGCCCCGTCCAGCCACACCTCGGCCAACGCGATCGCGTCCCGGATCAGGCCCACGTCCACCGACGACGCCGGGTGGCCGGCCGGAATCTGGGACAGAGCCAACTGTCGGGCCAGGTCATAGTTCACCGGCCCGCTGGACGGGGAGGCGTTCGACATCATCTGGCCCAATTGGGACAGCATCGACCCGAATTGCGACAGATCGAACTCACCGGGGCCCGGCTGCGGTTGCTCCGGCTCCTCGTCGCCGGACCGGGAGAAGCCGAACGGAGGCTTGGTCATGCGTGCCACGGTACTGACCGGGGAGGGGCCCGTACTCGGGGCAAACCCTGATCATGTATCGCTCATAGCGAAACTCGCGGCCGGGACGGTCCCAGTACCGGGACACACGGCCTTAGCAGGCACAACAGTTAGGGTTCCCGCCATGAAGCGCTGGCGATCACTGTCGCTGCGGGCGCGCACGCTGACCGTCGGGACAGTGATCGCCCTGGCCTTGGTCGCGGTGGGCGCGACGGTCCCCATTCCCTATGTCGCCCTCGGCCCGGGAGTCACGTACAACACGCTGGGCACCGTGGCCGGCACCGACGTGATCTCGTTCTCCGGCGCGGATGTGCCGGCCTCGACCAAGGAAACGACCGCCGGCCACCTGAACATGACCACCATTTCGGTCTACGACCACCAGACCCTGTTCGCCGCGCTCGGCCTGTGGATCGACGGCGATTACTCGGTGGTGCCGCGAGAAGAGGTGTTCCCGCCCAACAAGTCGGTGGAGCAGGTCAATCAGGAGAACGCGCAGATGTTCGCGGACTCGCAATCCAGCGCCGAGATCGCCGCCCTGCGGTATCTGAAGTACCCGAACGTGGTCTACGTGGGCACGATCCCGCAGGGATCGCCCAGCTCGGGCGTGCTCGAACCCACCGATCAAATCACCGCGATCGACGCCACCAAGGTGACCGACTTCGCCTCGCTGAAATCTGCCCTGGCCACCACCAAGCCCGGGCAGGTGGTCACGGTCAGCGTGCTCCGGAACGGCAAGACGGTCACCGGCAAGGTCACCCTGCAGGCGAACGCCGCCCAGGGCAGCCAGGGCTTCCTCGGCATCGGCGCCGTGGAGCGGCCGACGGCGCCCTTCCAGATTTCCATTTCGCTGGCCAACATCGGCGGCCCGTCGGCCGGACTGATGTTCACCCTGGGGATCATCGAAAAGCTCAGCACCGGCGACCTGACTGCCGGACACTTCATCGCCGGGACGGGGACGATGGAGGTCGACGACGACAAGGGCACGGTCGGGCCCATCGGCGGCATCCTGCTCAAGATGATCGCCGCCCGGGGCGCCGGAGCCACCGACTTCCTGGTGCCCGCGGACAACTGTGCCGAGGCCCTCACCCAGATCCCGGCCGGACTGCGGCTGGACAAGGTCACCGACGTGGAGGAAGCCGTCGACGCGGTCCATACGATCGCGGCCGGAGGCAGTCCGACCGGCTGTTGAGGGGCAGATGGGCACGGTTGCATCTCGGTTCCCCAGCTTCTCCTCACCCGGGGAACGGTTGAACGCCTTCTACAGTTGAGCCCACAGGCCCGTGACAGGGCCGGCACCACCAGCTCATATCCAGAAGCAACGAGGAGTTCCCGCGTGGTCATGCGTCCCCCGGCCGGCTTGCCGTCTCTGTCCAAGCGGGCCAAACGCGTCCTGTTGACCATCGGGGCGCTGATCGTGCTGGCCATCCTGTGGTTCCAGTTCGTCGGGATCTACGTCGACTGGGAGTGGTACGGCGAGGTCGGCCTGCACAACGTGTACGCCACCCAGTTCGTCACCCGCATCATTCTGTTCGTGATCGCCACCCTGGGTGCCGGGGCCGTGGTGCTGTTCTCGCTGTTGATGGCCTTCCGGTCGCGCCCGGTGTTCGTGCCCACCGGCGAGGTCGACCCGCTCAGCCCCTACCGGACCGTGGTCTCCAGCCGCCCGCGGCTGTTCGCCATCACCATCGCGGTCATCGTCGGCGTCATCTGCGGCCTGTCCGCGCAGGGCCGGTGGCAGACGGTGCAGCTGTTCCTGCACAGTCAGACGTTCGGCACCCAGGATCCACAGTTCCACCACGACGTCGGCTTCTACGTGTTCCGGCTGCCGTTCCTACAGATGATCCTGAGCTGGCTGTTCGTGGCCGTGGCGCTGAGTTTCTTCGCGGTGCTGATCACCCAATACCTGTACGGCGGGATTCGGTTGTCCGGTTCGGGTCGGCGGATCTCGTCCGCGGCGACCCTCCAGCTCTCCCTCTTGATCGGCGCCTTCGTCCTGGTCAAGGCGGTGCAGTATTGGTTCGACCGGTATGAGCTGCTGTTCTCAGATCGCGGCGGAAAATTCACCGGCGCCTCCTACACCGACGTGAACGCGGTGCTGCCGGCCAAGATCATCTTGATGGTCATCGCCGGCATCTGTGCGGTCGGGTTCATCGTGGGCGCGTTCCTGCGCTCGATCCGGCTCCCTGCGGTGGCGCTGGCCCTGCTGGTGCTGTCCAGCGTGCTCATCGGCGGGGTGTGGCCGCTGGTGCTGCAGCAGGTCGTGGTGAACCCGAACGGCATCACCAAGGAACCGCCGTACATCGCGAAGAACATCGACGCCACTCGCGCGGCCTACGGCATCGGGTCGGACAAGGTCAAGTACATCCAGTACTCGGACCAGACCAGCTCCGTGCAGCCGACCGCAGCCGAGACCGACACCATCGCCAGTGCCCGGCTGCTGGACCCGAACATCCTGTCCTCGACCTTCACCCAGAACGAGCAGCAGAAGAACTTCTACGGGTTCTCCGATCCGCTGTCGGTGGATCGCTACAAGGATGCCAACGGGGTGACCCAGGACTACATCGTCGCCCTGCGTGAACTGAACACGGACGGCCTGACCGGGGACCAGACGAACTGGATCCAGGAACACATGGTCTACACGCACGGCAACGGATTCGTGGCCGCGCCGGCGAACCAGGTCGGCACCGACGGTTATCCCAAGTTCACCGTGTCCGATGTGTCCAACTCCGGCGCGATCAAGGTCGACCAGCCGCGGATCTACTACGGTGCGCTGGCCACGACCTACGCGATCGTCGGCTCGACCAGTGACTCGAGCAAGCGGGAATACGACACCGATTCGACCTCGTACACCTACACCGGCACGGGCGGCGTCGCCGTCGGGAGCCTGTTCAATCGGCTGGTGTTCGCCACCAACTACGGCGATGCCAACTTCTTGTTCTCCTCCGAGATCAATTCGAATTCCAAGATCATGTACAACCGGGATCCGCTCCAGCGGGTGGCGCTGGCGGCGCCGTTCCTGACCACGGACTCCAATCCGTATCCCGCGGTGGTGGACGGCAAGGTCGTCTGGATCGTCGATGCCTACACGACCGCGGAGAACTATCCGTACTCGCAGAACATCTCGCTGCAGGCGAGCACGAACAACTCGCAAACAGATCCGACCGGCCGGCAGGCTGCGAACACCAACGTCAGTTACATCCGGAACTCGGTCAAGGCCACCGTTGACGCCTACAACGGCACGGTGACCCTGTATTCGGTCAATGACAGTGATCCGGTGCTGAAGGCCTGGGAGGGCGTCTTCCCGAATTTGATCACACCGAATTCGGACATCCCCCAGGATCTGCGCGCGCACTTCCGGTACCCGCAGGATCTGTTCGAGGTGCAAAGAAAGCTGCTCACCCAGTACCACGTGGACAGTGCCGTCGACTTCTTCCAGAACTCCAACTACTGGGACGTGCCCACCGACCCGACCGAATCGGGCAACACGGCCGTACAGCCGCCGTACTACCAGCAGTTGACGTTGCCGCAGACCGGTAATTCGGCCACATCGTTTCAGTTGACGAGTGCGCTGACCATCTATCAACGGCAATTCATGGCGGCGTTCGTTTCGGCCAGCAGCGATCCGGACACCTACGGCAAGCTCACCGTGTATCAGCTACCCCAGAACACCCAGACGCCAGGTCCGGTGCTGATCCAACAAGCGTTCAACTCGAACCAGGCGATCAGCAATTTCGTGACCACCCGACAATCCAACGGGCGATCGCAGGTAACGTACGGAAACTTGCTGACGCTTCCGACCGACAACGGCCTGCTCTACATCGAGCCGCTCTACATCAAGGGTGTCTCCACCAGCGCGTCACCTCAGCTCGGTCAGGTGTTGGTCTGGTACGCCAACCGCGTCGGCTACGGGATCACGCTGTCGGACGCGCTGGCGGTAGCCGCGTCGAGCGCTCCGGTGACCATCACTCCCGGCACCGGTACCGGCACCACGCCCACTTCTTCGGGATCGTCCGACACGCCGTCGGTGACCAGCTCGGCCTCGCCCGGCACGCCGACCGTGCTGCCGTCGAATCAGGTCGAGGCACTGGCCCAGATGGATACCGCCAACAAGGCCCTGACCGCGGCCAAGGCCAGCGGTGACCTGGGCAAGATCGGTCAGGCGACGCAGGACCTGGAGAACGCGGTGACGAACTACCTTCGCGTCGCGGGAACCTCGCTGCCGTCGACCTCGCCGGGGGTTGTGGTTACCCCCTCGAAGTAAGCGGGTCCGGATTCCGGACCGGGCGGCCGACAGCTGGAGCTCTGCGGCCGCCCGCAGGTGAATTGCTTCCGGGTCGAAGTCGACCCTGTCGCGGGCTCCGGCGTGTGGCGCACCGTCGACGCCGATGAGCTCGCGTCACTTGGGTGCGCACCGGGACCCTGACCACATGAGCGGGTACGCACGCTGTTGGAACGAGGGCGGCAGATGCACGGACGCTCGACCGACCGCTCTCGGCGCTGCGAGCGAACCATGCCGACCGGGCCGTGCCGTGGCAACCTTGGGTGATGATCACGACAGCTGCGGGTCGCCTGCGTGGCGTGGCCCCGTGAAGAAATCACGCCGTTGGTCATCGCCACGCAGCCATTCGACCCGGGTCCGTTCCAAGGGGTGCGCGTGGTCGAGTAATTCACTTGTTTCCTCACCGGGAGGCCCGTCATGGATCACGCCGGAATAGGTACCTGGATCCACCGTCGTCGGCGCAAGTCCGCCGGCCGGACGGCTGTGATCAGCAAATACGGCGAGCTCAGCTATCCCGATCTGGCCGAGCGGATCGACCGGCTGGCCAGTGCGCTCACCGCGCGCGGCGTCGACCAGGGAGACCGGGTCGCGTACATCGGCGATAATCACCCGGCGTTTTTGGAAACCCTTTTCGCGGCCGCAACTCTCGGTTCCATCTTCGTACCGCTGAACACCCGTCTGGCGCCGCCCGAGGTGAACTATGCGTTGCGAGATTCAGGTAGTCGCGTGCTGGTGCATTCCGACCAGCTCGCCGAGCTCGCGACGACAGCGGTCGTCGGGACCGACATCACCCACCGCCTGATCGTGAACGAGAGCCCGACCCCGGCCCAGGGCGCCATGTCGGCCAGCGAGGGTGCCGTCACGGTCGAGAGCCTCGAGGAGGTGATCCGATCGGGCCCACCGGAACACCGGGAGATCGCGGTGACGCTGGATGACCCAGCAATCATTCTCTACACCTCCGGCACCACTGGGTTTCCCAAGGGCGCGTTGCTGACACACGGCAATATCACCTGGAACTGCGTCAACGTCCTGGTCGACTATGACCTCAGCAGCGACGATGTGGCTTTGATGATCTCCCCGATGTTCCATGCCGCCTCACTGGCCATGGGCGTGCTGCCTGCGCTCCTGAAAGGCGCGACCGTGGTGCTGGAGCAACGCTTTGACGCCGGCCGAGCGTTGGAGCTGATCCAGCGGCACCAGGTGACAAGCATCAGTGGCGTTCCGACCACCTATCAGCTGATCTGCGAGCACCCGGCCTGGGCGAGCACCGACATCAGCTCGCTTCGAATGCTGACCTGCGGCGGGTCGGCGGTTCCGATGCGGGTCATCAACGCCTACGAGGAACGTGGGCTCGCCTTTTCCGGTGGGTACGGGATGACCGAGACCGCCCCCGGTGCAACGAGTTTGCAGCCTTCGATGTCACGCGCGAAGGCGGGGTCGGCCGGGCTTCCGCACTTCTTCACCGACGTTCGAATCGCCGACTCGGCCGGCACGGTCATTCCGGTCGGCGGCGGCGTGGGGGAGATTCAGATCAAGGGTCCCAACGTGATCACCCAGTATTGGAACCGACCGGAAGAATCGGCTGACTCGTTCGCCGATGGCACCTGGTTCAGGTCCGGTGACATGGGCTACTTCGACGACGATGGCTACCTGTACATCTCCGACCGACTGAAAGACATGATCATCTCGGGTGGGGAGAACATCTACCCGGCCGAGATCGAGCAGCTCATCCTCCAACTCGAGGCGGTCGCATCGGTCGCAGTGATCGGAGTCGCGGACGAGAAGTGGGGTGAGGTGCCGGTCGCCGTGATCGAACTGAGGGACGGACACCAGTTGGCGGACGGTGCGATCCAAGAACACCTGAGCGGACGGCTGGCCAGGTACAAGATCCCGAAGAAGGTCATCCTGGTGAATGATCTGCCCCGCACCGCCAGCGGCAAGATCAGGAAAGGCCAGCTGCGGGAGACGATTTGATGAGCATTACCTCTTCGGTTCTGAACCGGACGGTCGATGACACCCGTTACATCATCAATGGGGCTCGGCCATTTCGGCGGACTCGACGAAGGCTGGGGCATGGCGACGGCCACCGAGCAGGGCCGCAGCCAAGAGTGCGGCCACCAGAGCCGCAATGCCGCAGACCAGGTAGCCGATCGCATATGCGTCGGACAGCGCCTGGAAGGCGACGTCTTTGAGCGGATTGGGGGGGTTGGGAATGGCGTTGGCGCCCAGCGGCCCGGAATTGACCGCCCCCTTGACGGCGTTGGGTACCGGGGATGCGTTGAACCCCGCCACTGCGGACTGCAGCGAGGGCGACCCGGCAATCTTGGCCTGCATGGCGGAGGCGGCATGAGTGAGCGCGATGGCGCCGACGATCGCCGGACCGAGGGTCAGACCGAAGTCCCGGATCATGCTGGTGGCGCCGCTGGCCATGCCCGCCTTCGGGGTCGGCACACTGTTGATCGCCACCACCGTGATGGCCGTGACCGCGGTCTTGAACCCGGCTCCGACCACGAGCAGAGGTACGGCCACGGCGGCGATCGACAGGTTTGTGGCCGGGATGAGCGACAGGGTGATGTCACCGACGCCGATCAACAGCATGCCGGCGGCCAACACCCAGCCTGGGTTGTAACGCTCCAGGACCCGGCTGCTCACCGGGAACAGCACCACGCCCATGACGTTGAGGAAGACGAAACCGATCGCTGTCTTCAGCGGCGAGTAGTCCTGAATCGCCGACAGCCGGATGCTGGTCGCGTAGGCGGTGCCCAGGTACGCGAACATACCGAGCACGGTGACCACCGCGGTCACGGTGAACATCCGGTTGTTGAACAGGTCGAGTTGAATCAGCGGTTTGTCGACGCGCCGCACAACGATCACGAAAAGGACCAGGAACACGACCGCGACCACGAAGCTGCCGACGACAATCGCGCTGCCCCAGCCACGCTCGGCGCCCTCGATCACCGCGAAGAGCAAGGCGAACAGGGCCACGGCGATGGTGATCTGGCCCGGCCAGTCCAGGGATCGACCCTGGGGGGAAGAGGAGTTCTGGGCCATCGTCACGGTGATGACCACGCTGATGACCGCCAGAACCGTCATGGCCAGGAAGGCGTAGCGCCAGCTGGCGAATTCGCCACCCGAGTGCGGAAGCCTGGCCAAGAAGCCTCCGATGAGGGGGGAAATGAAACCGCCGGCCGTGAGCGCCGCGGCCCAGATGGAAATGCCGTGCGCGCGGTCGCGCACGGTGTGGGTTCCGTGCGCGATCATCGCGACCGATGTCGGGAACAGGGCCGCGGCGCCCAGCCCGCCGATGACCTGGCCGGTGAGCAGCACGGCGACGTTGGAGGGCGGGGTGAAGAAGGCGATGACCCCGCCCACCGCGACGAGCGACGCGCCGATGGCCAGCAGCCGCTTGCGACCGAAGAGGTCGCCGAGGACGCCGAACGTGAGCTCGAACAGCGTGACCGGAACGAGGAAGGCGTCCGACACCCAGGTCAGCTGGGTGGAGGTGGTGTGTAGATCCAGGTTGATATAGCCGTTGATGACGGCCGGGATGCTCAACCCGAACTGGCCCACGAAGCAGGCGGCCACGGCCGCGGCGAGCGTGCCGGCGGTCAGCTTCGGCAGCGAGCCGGCCAGGGCTCCCGGACTCGCGACGGACGAGGACGATTCACGTTGATGAGGCGACGACTGTTCCATCAGCTTTCGGGCTCCTTTGTCCGGCGGGTGGGTGACCTGCGTGGATCTTCGACGCTCATTCGCTGCCGAGGTGTCCAGAGAACGTTGTGCCGGTGGGGCATCCGACGACATCCGCGGTGGGGACGACCTCGGTCCGGGAAGCTCCGGGCGCCGCCGAATGCCGGCGGCCGGAAGTTGACGTAGGGCCGAAATGCTCCGAGTCCGGTCGGGTGGCCGCCGCGCTGCGCCGGGCAGGTGAGGTGCCGTCACCCCAGTGCCCGGTGTCCAGACGCCGCTGGAGCGTGCAGCGAACGGAACGAACCGACTGACCAGGCATGAAGACCTCCCCGATGAGGTGACTGGGTAGCGACCACGCACAGCTTCCGCGGCCCACCCTGGGCGGTCATCGGTCCAGTGGTCGCGAGTCAATTGATATCAAGCACCTTGGCATCGCGTCAAGGGGTACCGCGGGCTTGAATCCGTGCCAGGTTGACCCAGGCGACCCTTGACGGTTTGCCAAGGAACTTGATATTCATGACGGGAGTCGGGAGCACCGCTGCCCCCGACGCCGGCCCAGAAGGAACGATCGCATGCCGAACGCCGACGAAGCTGTCTTGCCCGAGTCCCTCGAGCTGGAAGTCCGAGACCAGGTAGGGATCCTCCGGATCAACCGAGCCGCCAAGCGGAATGCGTTGAACGACAGCACCATCCTTGGGCTGGAGGCGTTCTTCGTCGCCCCGCCCGCCGGGGTCCGGGTGGTCGTGCTGGACGCGGCCGGGGACCACTTCTCCGCCGGTCTGGATCTGTCCGAGCTCACCCAGCGGGACACGTTTGCCGCACTCGAGCACTCCCGGATGTGGCACCGGGTCTTCGACCGCATCGAACACGGCTCACTGCCGGTGATCTCGGTGCTCAAAGGGGCCGTTGTCGGCGGCGGCCTGGAGCTCGCGTCGGCCACGCATCTGCGGGTGGCCGAGGCCACGACGTTCTACGCCCTGCCCGAAGGCCAGCACGGTCTCTTCGTCGGCGGCGGCGGGTCGGTCCGGATCCCGCGGCTGATCGGTGCCCACCGAATGACCGACATGATGCTCACCGGGCGTGTTCTCGGAGCGGCCGAGGGTCAGGAGGTCGGCCTTTCGCACTACCTGGTCGAGGCCGGCGCGGGTCTGGCCAAGGCGTTGGAACTGGCGGGAAAGGTGGCCGGCAACTCCCCGGTGACCAACTTCGCCGTCCTGCAGGCGCTGCCGCGCATTGCATCGGCCTCACCCGACGAGGGGTTCCTGCTGGAATCGCTAATGGCCGCGGTGGCCGGCAGCAGTGCCCAGGCCCAGGACCGAATGCGCTCTTTCCTGGCGCACCGCGGCGGCAAGGTATCCCGGCCGTGACCGCCGCCTCGCACGCGGAAACCGCTGTGCCGCAATTGCTTCGCCCGGTGGCCGAGGACGTTCTGGGCACGACCGAGATCGGCCGCTTCCTGGCCTCGGTGGAGGAACAGCGCGGGCTGCACTTCGACGACTACGCGGACCTGCACCGCTGGTCAGTCACCGACCTCGACGGCTTCTGGTCGGCGATCTGGGAGCATTTCGACGTGCGCACCGACGCACCCTACGACAGCGTCCTAGCCGACCGCGAGATGCCCGGCGCACGTTGGTTTTCCGGCGCGCGGATCAACTACGCCCGACACGCCCTGGCGCAGCGACCCGACGCCGACGAGGAGGTCGCGATCATCGCGCACTCGCAGACCCGTGCGCCGGTGCAGCTGAGCTGGGGCGAGCTCCGCGCGCAGGTCGGGGCCGTGCGGAGCGGCATGCAGCGGTTGGGCGTCGGCCGCGGTGATCGGGTCGCTGCCTACCTGCCCAACATTCCCGAGGCCGTCGTCGCCTTCCTCGCCACCGCCAGCCTCGGTGCCATCTGGGCGGCGTGCGCCCCGGAATTCGGTGCCCGCAGCGTCATCGACCGCTTCGCCCAGATCGAGCCCACGCTGCTGCTGGTCGTCGACGGGTACACATACGGCGCCAAGGAGATCGACCGTCGCGCCGATGTCGCCGAACTACGGGCCGGGCTGCCCACACTGACCCATGTCGTGCACGTCCCCTACGGGCCGCACCAACTGGTCGACACGATCTCCTGGACCGAGCTGCTGGCCCAGCCCGGTGCTGTGGCATTCGAACCGGTGCCGTTCGACCATCCGCTGTGCGTGCTGTTCTCGTCCGGCACCACCGGAAAGCCGAAGGCCATCGTGCACGGCCACGGTGGAATCCTGTTGGAGCACCTGAAGAACCACGCCCTGAGCTGGGACCTGGGCGCCGGTGACCGCCTGCTCTGGTTCTCCACCACCGCCTGGATGATGTGGAACGCCCTGGTGTCCGGTCTGCTGGTGGGTGCGAGCATCGTCCTGATCGACGGCAACCCCCTCTTCCCGGACCTGGCCTGGCAGTGGCGGCTGGCCGAGCAGACGGGGGCGACTGTGATGGGGGCCAGCCCGGGTTTTCTGATGGCCTGCCGCAGGCAGGGCCTGCATCCGGCTCGCGACCATGACCTCACCCGGATCCGCCAGATCGGCGCGGCCGGGAGTCCCTTGGCGCCGGAGGGTTATCGCTGGGTGGCGCAGGAGTTCGGACCCGGTCTGCTGCTGAACGTGGGCAGCGGCGGCACCGACGTGTGCAGTGGCATCGTGCAGGGCTCCCCTTGGCAGCCGGTCTGGGTCGGAGAGATCTCCGGGCCGTGCCTTGGGGTCGCGGCCCAGGCGTTCGACGAGCAGGGCTCTCGGTTGCCGGCGGGGGAGACCGGTGAGCTGGTGATCACCGCGCCGATGCCGTCGATGCCGGTCGCATTCTGGGGTGACCCCGACGGAACCCGTTACCGATCAGCATATTTCGACACCTACCCGGGCATCTGGCGGCACGGCGACTGGATCCGCTTCAGCCCGGTGGGCAGCGCCGTCATCGCCGGCCGCTCCGACGCGACCCTCAACCGCGGCGGCGTCCGACTGGGCACCGCCGAGTTCTACCGCGTCGTTGAAGAACTGCCGCAAGTCGATGACAGCCTGGTGATCCACCTGGAGGATCCGGCCGGTGGCAACGGCGAATTGCTGCTCTACGTCAAACCCGCTGCCGGGGTCGAACTGGATGATGCGTTGCGGCACACGCTGATCGGCGCACTACGCGGTCAGCTGTCCCCCCGGCACATCCCGGACACCATCACCGCGGTGTCGGCGATCCCACACAACCGCACCGGGAAGAAGCTCGAGCTGCCGGTGAAAAGGATCCTCCTGGGCGCCCGGCCCGACGACGTGGTGGGCGCAGATGTGTTGACCGACCCGCATTCTCTCGACCCCTACATCCAGCATGCTGCCGATCGGAGGAACCCATGACCGCTCCCAGCCCGATCGCAACCGTCGCGGTCGTGGGCACCGGCGTCATCGGGGCCAGCTGGGCCGTGCACTTCCTGGCCCGTGGCCTCGACGTGATCGCCACCGATCCGGCTCCCGGAGCCGAGGCACGACTGCGACGTGACATCGCCGCGCATTGGCCGACCCTGACCCGGCTGGGCTTGGCCGACGACGCCAGCCCGGATCGGCTTGTCTTCACTAACGACGCCGAGAACGCTTGCGCGTCAGCAGATTACGTCCAGGAGAACGGGCCGGAGCGGATCGATCTCAAGCACGAACTGTTCGCTCGGCTCGACCGAGCGGCCCGGCTCGACGTGGTGATCGCGTCCAGCTCCTCAGGCCTGCTGCCTAGCGACATCCAGGCCGGCTGCCCCGACCATCCGGAACGCGTCCTGGTCGGCCATCCGTTCAACCCGCCCCACCTGATCCCGCTGGTGGAAGTGGTGCCGGGCGGCCGGACGTCTGCTGCCGCCGTCGAGACGGCCCTGGCCTTTTATGTATCCGTCGGAAAGAAACCCATCCGACTGCGCCACGAGCTCCCGGGACACGTCGCCAACCGATTGCAGGCGGCGCTCTGGCGCGAGGCCTACTCCCTGGTCGACCGTGGGATCGCCTCGGTCGCCGACGTCGACACCGCCATCGCCTACGGGCCCGGATTACGCTGGGCCGTACTCGGACCCTTCGCCCTGCAACACCTGTCCGGCGGTGACGGCGGACTTGCGCACAACATCGAACACCTCGGTCCACCGATGGTGGCCTGGTGGGACGACCTGCGACAGCCCGACCTCACACCCGAACTCGCCGCTCGGCTGGTGGCCGGCGTCAACGAGGAACTCGCCGGTGTCGACACGACCACCCTGGCCGAAAGCCGAGACGTCGTGCTTGCGGCCCTGCTGACCGCGAAAGCGTCGGTGAGGCTGCCGTGACCGATCACCGCCCGACCATCGATCTTTCCGCCCTCATCGCCGTCGACATGCACGTGCACATCGAACAGGATGCCCACGGGTGTTTCGCGCTGGACAACGAGCTGATGGACGCCTCGGCGGCCTACTTCAAGGCAGCCGGTCACCGCGCGCCGACCCTGCCGCAGATCGCCGCGCATTACCGGGAACAGCGCATGGCCGCGGTCGTCTTCACCGTGGATGCCTTGACGGCCACCGGCCATCCCGCGCTGTCCAGCGAGGAATTCGCCGACAACGCGGCCGCCTATCCCGACGTGCTCATTCCGTTCGGCTCGGTCGACCCGCATCGAGGGGCCGCGGCCGTCGCGCAGGCCCGCTCGCTGGTGACGGCGCACGGGGCGCGGGGCTTCAAGTTCCACCCCAGCCTGCAGGCCTTCGAACCCAACGACCGGACCTTCTACCCCCTCTACGAGACGATCCGAGACCTCGGCGTCCCGGTCGTCTTTCACACCGGCCAGACCGGGATAGGGGCCGGCTTGCCGGGCGGGCGGGGCATCAAGCTGCGCTATTCCGCCCCGATGCTCCTCGACGACGTCGCCGCTGACTTTCCCGACCTGACGATTGTGATGGCCCACCCGTCCGTGCCCTGGCAGGACGAGGCGATTTCCATCGCCACCCACAAGGCAAATGTCTATATCGATCTTTCCGGCTGGTCTCCGAAATATTTTCCGCCGCAACTCGTCCGGGCCGCGACTAGTTTCCTGCGGCACAAGGTGTTGTTCGGCTCCGACTTCCCCCTGCTCACGCCCGAGCGGTGGTTGAGCGACTTCCGCACTATCGACATCAAGCCTGAGGTGGTGCCGTTGATTCTGAAGGAAAATGCGGCTCGGGTGCTCGGGCTGGACGCGGGCTGAGTCCGATCTCCATCCAGGGATATCAAGGCCCTTGTTACGCTGTCCACGTGGACCAACCCAAACCTGTTTCCGACGCGTCGGTGGGTCCACGGCTGACGTACCTGATCAAACGGCTCGAAATGATCGAACGCTCGCGGTTGGAGGAATCCCTGCGCTCAGTGGGGGTCTCACTCCACCAGTACACGACGCTGAGCCTGCTCGAACGGCGGGACGGCCTGTCCTCCGCCCAGCTGGCTCGCCGACACTTTGTCACCCCCCAGGCGATGAACCAGCTGGTCGCCACGCTCGAAGCAGAGGGGCTCATCTGTCGGCAACCGGATCCCGCTAATCGCCGGATCCTGCGGGTCACGCTGACTGCCCGCGGCCGGGAGGTGCTTCTTGAATGTCACACCGTGGTCGACGTTCTCGAGCAGCACATGCTCGAAGCCATGAGCGAGTCCGAGGCCACCTCTTTCCGGAACCTGGTGGAGCGGATCATCGATGCGCTGACCGTCCCAGGGTGACGGCCGGATTGGCGAAGCTTGTGGAGCTGGTGAACCCGTAGGCGGCGCCGATGTAGGCGTCGACCGCGGCGGGAGTGCGGGCGGCGTTGCCGGCATGACGTTGGCCAGCACGGCCCCGGTGATGGCCCCGCCCGTCTTTGCCGCGGCGTGGGTCATTGGCAGCCGCAGTTGTCAGATTAGGCGGAAGTTCCGCAGCACGAGCCCTTCTCGGTGGGGGCGCCGCACTGGGTCGGTGCCGTCGGCGGGCGACACGAGGAGTTGACCGGTGCCGGTTTGGCGGCCCGGATGATGGCACCGTGCAGGCCGTCGGCGACCTGGTGGGTGAAGACGACCTCCGGGTCGGTGAAGCCGGCCCCGGCCAGCCCCGACAGGTATTCGGTGACCGACAGCGCGCCGGCCAAGCAGCCGACGTAGGAGCCCCGCTCGGCCCGTTCGGCCGGCGACAGCCGGTCCTGGGCGACGACGTCAGAAATCCCGATCCGCCCGCCTTCGGCTAGAACACGGAACATTTCGGCCAGCACGGCGGGTTTGTCCACGGAAAGGTTGATCACGCAGTTGGAGATGACCACGTCGACCGCACCGTCCGGGAGTGGGATGCTCTCGATGTAGCCCTTGACGAACTCGACGTTGCCGGCGCCGGCCCTGGCGGCGTTGGTCCGGGCCAGGTCGAGCATCTCGTCGGTCATGTCCAGTCCGTACGCGAACCCGGTTGGGCCGACCCGCTTCGCGGACAGCAGCACGTCGATGCCGCCGCCGGACCCAAGGTCCAGGACCTTCTCGCCCGGCCGTAGGTCGGCGACCGCCAGAGGATTGCCGCAGCCCAGGCTGGCCAGCACCGCCTCGGCCGGTAGGTCATCGGTCTGGCCGGCGTCGTACAGCGCGGCGCCGAACTCATCCGCGGCGGTGGCGTCGTCCAGCACCGTCGGCCCGCATCCGGCCGGGCCGCAACACCCGCTTCCGCCGGTGGTCACGGTCAGCGCCGCGCGGGCGTAGCGGTCTCGGACGTGTTCCCGCACCGGCAGATCCAGATCGGCCATGAAGATATCCCGCCTTCGCATTGATGAGCGTCGATGTGACCACGATGTCGGTCGTATCGACGTCTGTCAATGCGCGTGGGAGGGTGGATGGCGTGAACATCGCGACCGATGCGCGGCTGCCGTTGACGGATCTGGCTGGATGCTGCCCACCCGCGGGCGAGCCCACCCTGTCGGTACCAGACGCGCAACGGCTGGCCGGAGTCCTCAAGGCGTTGGCAGAGCCGGCCCGGTTGCGGCTGGTGTCGATGCTGTCCGCGGCGGCGCCGGACGCGGTGTGCGTGTGCGAATTGACTGAGTCGCTCGGGTTGTCGCAACCGACGGTGTCGCATCACCTGAAGGTCCTGGCCGACGCCGGCATCGTGAGCCGGCAACAACGCGGCAAGTGGGCCTATTACCGGCTGATGCCCGACACCCTCGCCACGGTCGCCGCCGCAGTGGCCCCACCGCGTGACCATCGCCCTCGCCGTGGTGCAGGCCGAGCACTGGCTTGATGTGCAGGCGATCTCTACCGGGACATCACGACCGGTCACGCCACTTTCGGGGCCGGACCGCCCACGTGAAAGAGGGTCGACGCTGGGAAACCGCCCGGCCAGAGGTGGGTCCCACACGACGAGACCGCGCGAGACTCATCCGCCGTCGGTGGCTCGGTCGCCGGCCGCATCACCGCTGCAGCAGCAAAAGACCCTGGCCCTCACGTGATGCATCTGATCCCTCAAGCCAGATTGTGCAATCCGGCGGCGGGGCTGTCCGACGAACGGTGTAACCGGCCGAGCTGGCGGCGTGGCTGCCGGGAAGGTCGTGTGATGTCGGAAAAAATGGAGTCCGTGATTACGGATTCTGAGACGGGCAAATCGTCGCTGCGGGACGCGCATCGGGCCGCGTTGCGGGAGATGGTGAAATCTTCGGCGGCCCGGGGTGAGGTGGTGACGGGGCCGGGCGGCTTACTCGCCGATCTCACAAAAATGGTGGTGGAGATCGCGTTGAACGAGGAGATGACCGAACATCTAGGTTACGAGAGACACGCCGTTGAGGGCCGCGACGGAGCCAATTCCAGGAATGGGTTCCGGTCGAAGACGGTGATTGCGGATGGTGTTGGTGAGGTCGTGGTCGATGTTCCTCGCGATCGTGATGGTTCGTTCACGCCGGCTGTCGTTGCGAAACGACAACGGCGGCTGTCCGGTTTCGACGAAGTAGTTCTTTCACTATACGCGCGGGGAATGACGACCGGTGACATCAGCGCCCATTTCGCGGAAATCTACGGGACGTCGGTGTCCAAGGACACGGTGTCGCGGATCACCGACCGGGTCGAGGCCGAAATGATGGATTGGTCGACCCGGCCGTTGTGCTCGCATTACGTTGCCGTGTTCGTCGACGCGATCCAGGTAAAGGTTCGTGACGGCCAGGTCGCGAACCGCCCGTTCTATGCGGCGATCGGCGTGGACCTGCACGGACATCGCGACGTGCTGGGTGTGTGGGCGGGCACACCGGGCGACGGGGAGTCGTCGAAGTACTGGCTGGCGATCCTGACCGAGCTGCGGAACCGGGGTGTCGCCGACATCTTCTACCTGGTCTGCGACGGTCTGAAAGGCATGCCGGGCAGCGTCGGCGCGGTGTTCCCGGACACGATCGTGCAAACGTGCGTCGTCCATCTGATTCGGAACAGTTTCCGGTATTCGTCGAAGAAGTACTGGCCGGAGTTGGCGAAAGATTTGAAACTCGTTTACGGCGCGGCTGGAGCGAAGGAAGCGGCCGCCGCGCTCGAGGAACTCGACGACAAATGGGGTGGCCGTTACCCGGCGATCATCAGACTCTGGCGCAACGCCTGGACCGAGTTCGTGCCGTTTTTGGACATCGACCGAGAGATCCGGGGTGTGTTGTCGACGACGAACGCGATCGAATCGTTGAACTCGAGGTTCCGGCGGGCGGTGAACTCGAAGGGTCATTTCCCGAACGAACACGCCGCGATGAAGACCCTGTATTTGACGGTCCGGTCGTTGGACCCGAAAGGCACCGGCCAGAAACTGTGGATGACCCGTTGGAAGCCCGTGTTGAACACCTTGGCCATCGTGTTCGCCGACCGGATGCCCATCGCATTGTGATAAAATGGTGTCCGTGATCGAACGATCACGGATTTAACGGATGCCGGTTACACCGTTCGTCTGACACCCCCCCGGCGGCAGCATGTCTCATGCGAAGGTGGGGTCTGAGCAGAGCAGTATCGCTGCGTGGCGGGGGAGTGGGATGGGCGAGTCGGTGATGTTTGTCAGGCAGGTGAATGCTGGCGCTCTGGTAAAGCGGAGCGCCCCTTCGGGGCTGGTATGCCATTGCATGGTCCCGTCGCCGAGGGCCGGGTGTTCCCGGCGGATGCGCAATGCCTGCCGGTACATCGCCAGGGTTGAGTCGGGGTCGTTGCTCTCGGCCTGCCGGGTCAGACCGGACCAGTTGTGGGGCTGGGGGAGCCACGGTGCGTCGGCGTGGTCAGGGCTGAATCCGTAGGGAGGGTGGTCACCGGACCAGGGCAGGGGGACTCGGCATCCGTCGCGTCCCCGGGATGCTCCACCGGATTGGGCAACCATGGGATCGACGAGGGCCGCCTGGGGGATGTCCTCGACCTCGGGGAGTCCTAGTTCGGCGCCTTGGTAGATGTAGGCGCCGCCGGGTAGGGCGAGCATGAGTAACGCGGCGGCCCTGGCCCGGCGCAGGCCGGCCTGTTCGTCACCGGGCAGTTCAATCAGTTCATCCACGGGCGATCGACCCGGGACCCTCGCTCCGACTACCGACACAGACCCTCCACGGAAATCGGCGACGTGCAGGTGGCTGACTATGGGACTACAACACCCTTGCCGCAGCCTGGCAACAACGCAGGACGCCTGATGGCAGCATTCAGCCAAGGTCTCCATCGCCTCAGACTTGTCCGCATTCGCGGCGGCCGGCGAATTGGGTTTCTTGGTGCGCCGCGGCGAATCGGTCAAGGACCACCTGTCCAGGTGCTGCCGCGGGGCGGAAACGTCGGACAGCTTTTCTGCCGAGAACCGTTGATCGCCACGTGGGTGACGGTCCGAACGTGGGGCAGAACGATCTTGGATACTGTGCAGTCCACCTGGCGCGTCAACCCTGAGCCGTCGGGGAGCTGCACCCCGCGGAACGCACATTGCGGTCCCAGGTCGCCTCTGCGACGGCAGGGCTTGCGTCGGCGGTGGTCGGTGATCGGGCCGCCAGTTCCCTGTAGGTGAGCGGTGCGCGTTGGAAGGCACCTTCGTGGGCGGCGATTGCGTCGCGGCGGACATGGTGTTCGGGATGTGTGTCCTCGAACACTCGTCTTGCTTCGAGTTTTCGCTGCCAGTGCGCAATGAACTCCGAGTTGCCGCGGTGAGTTCCTTCGTAGGACTTGGGTGCGCGGGCATCGCCCTGAGGTGCTCTGATCTGGCCGAGCAGCGCGATCCGACTCGGGAGGCGGAAAGTCATGCCCGCACACCCGGGGCACGCCGGATTGGCGTCCCGAAGGCTGCCCAGGAACCGTTCGAAGCGGTTCCCGCAGTCGCAGCGGAAATCGTAGGTGGGCAATGCGTTCTCCTGGTTCAGTGGTGGTGGTGGTGGGAGCGGTCACCCGGCGTCGTCATCGAGCCTCGGCCGCCAGTGCGGTGTGGGAAGGTCAGGTGTAGTAGTTGCCGACGCCGGTGACGAGTTGCCGGATCTGGTGTGGATCGTGACCGAACACGACAGTGGCGTTTGTCTTCTCGGCAAGACTGCGGATCTTCTCGACCGATTTGAACCACGCGACCGTGTCGTAGACGATGCCGGCCGCGGTGGCCGGTGGCCCGTAGCTTTCGCTGCGGTAGAGCGCGTCGGAGGCGAAGATCATGGTTCCCTGGTCGGCGAGGTCCACCTGCAGAGCGAGGGTCCCCCAGGTGTGCCCCGGGGTGCGTAGCAGGGTGACGCCGGGAGCAATCTCGGTGTCCTGGTTGATCGTGGTGAATGTGAGATCTTCGTAGTCGGATCTGATGTGCGCGCCCAGGTGGTAGCCATCAAAGCTCAGGGCGCCGGCCTTCTCTCGTTCATCCACGATGATTGTGGTGTCGGTGCCGGCCCATAGCTGGGCGTTGGCGGCGTGGTCCATGTGCAGGTGGGAAATCATCAAGTAGTCGATATCTGCGGCTTCGATGTTCAGTTGCCTCAGCTGCGAATCCAGCCACATGTCCGGCGTGACAGTGTCAACCGGGAACCACTTGTTGAAACCTGGGGTCGCCCAACGGGTATCCCAGTCACGGGGGACGCCGGTGTCCCACATCAACTTGGTGCCGTCGGGGTGCTCAATGTAGACGACGTGGGTGGGAACTTCGACCCAATCGCGCGCCGGGGTGGGGTTTTCGGCTGTGCCCATCCGGTGGGCGTCGATCAGCAGCCACACCAGGTCGGCGTGCATGGCGCCGGTCGGCAAAATACTCAGCCTGATCTTGTCGCGGTCAGTCATGTCTGCGAGTCCTTCTCAGTGAATGTGCCCCTGAAACGGCGGCACGTGTTGCGGCGCGCGGGGGTGTGGAGACCGGTAGAGCTGTCATCAAGTGTTTGTCTGACCGTTTTTCGGATTCCGGGATGGGTGGTGTCACACCTGGTAAGGCGTGAGGTTTCGCGCGCCTAGCCGTCGGGCCCGCGACGGAGCCAGCGAGTTCGGGGCGCGCAACGGCGTCGATCCCTTCCCAGACGATGAGCACTGCGAGTAGCACCCGACTGATCGCGGCATTCCGGAAATAGATTCTCTGAGCTGCGGGGGTGTCATCCAAGTTGCCGGGCTGGAACGTCCAATGTTCTGAATCAGAAGATGACAGCAGGTCCGACAGGTTGGACACGGTGATCGCGCTGATGTACAGCGCCCAGCCCGCCCACCGACAAGCCTGCGGCCGCTCCGATGCCAAGAGCGGAGTCGGCATCCCATCCATTGATGGTCGCATCGAACCCAGCTCGACGAGGGTGGAAAGGTCGACTCGACTTGTCAGTTCCAGACAAATACAACCCGGCCGATAGCGCGTCGCGGCCCGTCAGTTCTGCCAGGTCAGGATTACTTGCCCGTTGGTCATGACGTTGTTGGACACCGATTCTTCGTAGGTAATTTTTGGGTTTCCGAGGTTCGTCGCCGTGGAGGATCCTGTTCCGCCGCCCCCGCCTGCGGAGGTGCCACCGGCGCCGCCACCGGCGTTTCCGCCGTGGACTCCGCCGCCGCCGCCGGCTCCGTAGCCGCCGAGGTGGGAGGGTTGGCTGCCGGTGCTCGAGCTTTGCCCGGTGCCGGTGGGCTGGCCGGCGGCTTTGCCTCCGTCGCCGCCGAGGATTTGGCTGCCGTGGTCGCCGTTCTGACCGGACCAGCCGGCGCCGGCGTTGCCGCCGTTGCCGGCGCCGATGATGTCCCCGGAGGGGCCACCCTGACCGCCACTGCCGGCGGCGACCGCCGCGAGTGAGCTGGATCCGTCGGCGTTTTGGATTGGAACGGTGGTGGCCCCGCCGCCTGCACTGCTAGTGCGCAGGGTGTCTTTGGAGTCGGTTTGGCCGTCACCGCCGACCATCCCCAAGCCGCCCCAGCCGCCCTTGGGTGTGATCGACCCTGACCTGTCCCCGCCCTCTCCAGCGACCCCGACGATGATGGTCTGGCCGTCGGACACCGGCAAGGTGCCGGTGACCACAGCGCCGGGGACGGTGAAGTAGCTGCTCGGTACGTTGTCGACGGACAGGCCTCCGGCGCCGCCGATGGCGAACACCTTCACCGATGTCGCTCCCGCAGGCACGGGGACCTGCTGGTATCCGCCGGTGTAGGCGCAGACGGCTTTCGTCGCCGTCGCCTGCCCGCAGTTCGGATAGGTAGCAATGGTTGCCTTGCTGGCCGGTGCCGGTTGGATTTGGTTGGCCAGGCCCGATGGGTGCGCTCCGGCGGCACACGAGGTCAGGGTGAAGACAGCCGCGGCCGCCACCGCCGGCCAGACGAGCCGCAGTGGGCCGTGGCGGCCGAGGCGGGTGGGAGACGGGGGGGTCATGGGTGGGCTCCTTGGAGAGCGGGTTGGTTGGTGCGGGTAAGGTTCTCCCCGCGTCGGTGGACGATTTCGGCTTGGACGGCGACCATGATGGCGATCATGAAAAGGATTTCGCCGAAGCCCGCGCCGTCGTTGATGTGGGTGAGGTAGGCGATGGTGCCCAAGACGAATTTGCTGGCGACCAGGCCCAGAAAAAGCAGGATTGTCGTGGTGGTGCCTTTCCGCCACACCGTTCCGTCCGCCTCCCGCCAGATGGGTGTGAGCCGGCCTCGGAGCAGGCCGACCGCCGCGGACAGGACGAACCCGGCCAGCAGCAAACCGAACCCGGCGACACCGGACGGCATCGAAAAGCCACCCAGTGTGAGCCCAACAGCTGCGTAGACGATGGCCATGGTGAACCGGCCCTTACCGGCCACCGGGGCGGTCCGGGTTTGTTTGTAGACAGCCCAACCGGTCAAAGCCAGCAGGGCCAGTATTTCGATGATGTTCACGATGCTTTCTCTCCAATTTTCAAAGCTGTATTCGCGGGACTGTCGCTGCTGACATGGATGCCGCCCCGCGTGCCCGGCCGAGCGGCTCCCGCTGGGGCGCTTGTGGTGCGGGCGAGGTGTAGGTGACGGCCACCCAGGAACAGGTGACCCGATTACTCATGCTGGTGAGGGGGTAGGCAGCGGGTGTCGGGCGACCTGGCCGGTGTGCAGGGTGTGGGCGGGGTCGTAGTGATCGCCGAGTTCTTTCAGCCAATGGCGGGTGTCGCTGTCGTAGTAGCGGTCGATGTCGTCAGGGTCGATGCTGGCCGAGAAGTTCGGCAGCAGGCCCGGTTCGGTCCACGGCGCCATCGCTCGCAGGAGCTCGCCGGCGTGGTCATCGGCCGGTGCCGAGTCGGGCAGCGCGGCGCCGGAGAGGAACAGCGAGTAGGTGGCATCTCGATGGCAGAACGCCGATGGCTGGCGCGGCGCGTGGGCCACGGCGCCGCCGAGGTGGCGCAACTCCACGATCAGCTGCCGGTTGACCTCCGGCCGGGTGGCCTGCACGAGTGTGTCCAGGGTGGTGTCGTCGATGGGGCCCAGCAGCGCTGACCGCACTGTCGTGGCACTGGGGGCGACGGGGTCGCTGTGGATCGCGCCGATCTGCGTAGAGGGCCGCTGGGTGATGTCGTCGAGGATCGGGGTGGCCGCCCGCCGGATGTCGGCCAGGAAGCTTTCGCCGTCGTTGGGGTCGCCGACCCATCCGTAGCGGATGGCCAGCGTTTGACGGCCGGCGATCGGGGCGGGCAGCACGTCCAGCGGTGGGAGCCGCAGGATCGCCGCGGAGGATGTGCCCTGCTCGGGTAGAGCGACGCACATGCGGCGCCACGCCGCCAGCACCCGGCCGGTGTCGGCGGCGTCGAACCACAGGGCGCCGCCGTAGAAAGAGTCCAGCGGAACCAGGTCCACCTCCATGTCAGTGACGATGCCCAGGGTGGCCTTGCCGCCCCGCACACCCCAGAACAGGTCTGCGTTCTCGGTGGGTGTGGCCGACAGGATGCGGCCGTCACCAACGACCACCTGCGCGGTGCGGACGTAGTCGGAGCCAACGCCGTAGGTGCGGGCCAAGGGGCCCAGGCCGCCGCCGCTCAAATAGCCGACGGCGCCGATCCCCGGGGCCGACCCGCAGATCGGGGCCAGGCCGAAGCGGGCGGCCTCCTCCAGCACGGACTGCCACGCCACACCGGCGGCCAGCCGGACGGTCCGTCGGGCCGGGTCGATCGTGAAGTCGGTCATCGCTCCGGTGTGCACCAGCAGCGTCGACCCGTCCAATGGGACGGCGCCGTGACCGGAGCTGCGCACCGCCACCCGCAAACCCCGGGCGGCGGCGTAACGGACCGCGGCGGCGACGTCCTGCGCGGTGCGGGCCTTGATCACGGCGGCGGGCGCGGACACGCCCGCCCGGTTCCACGGCGCACAGTCCCGATAGTCGGAGTCACCGGGCAGCAGCACGTGCAGATCAGTACCGGAGGCGGCCAGAGCCGCAGTCGTCGTCGCCATGCGGATCAGCCTGGCCGACACCCCTTACCGGTTCCTTGGCGAATGCTTAACGCCCCCGACCATCCGCTCATGGTGCTGGCGACCCCTGTCCTGGCCGTTTTAGGCGGCCCGGCTCTCGCGCCGCCGCAGCGTCCGTTGCATGTTTTTCCCGGTCTGTTCTTTTACGGCCGGGCTGCGCGGCGGGCAGCTGCTGCGAGCCCGGTCATTTGCAGGTGTTCGGCGGCGCCGACCAGCTCGGTCAACGCGTGGATCCGGTTGGGGCTCGGCGGGTCGAGTTGGAGTTGGGCGAGGCGGATGCGTAACGCCGCCGGTCGCCCGTTGCTACGGTCGGCCATCTGTTCCGCCACGGCCAGATCGGTACGGGCACCGGCGGCGTCGCCCAGTAACGCACGCAACCTTCCGGTGATCAAGCTGATTGGCCCGATAGGACACACGAAGCCGGTGGTCAAAATGGTGAAGCGCTGACCGGCGAGCGCGTCCAAAGCCAACCGAGCGGCGGTGACATCTTCTAGTTCAGCGGCGGCCAGGGCGGCCAGGGTCCAATTCGGCACGTCGTGCCAGGGCGTCGCCGGCACCGCGCCGATGTGATCAATCAGCAGTTGCCGACCTTTCTCATTGTCGCCGGCTTCCGCCGCGGCCAACGCCTGCCAGCCCTGCGGCCCGAAACCCCGGGTGAGCAATTCTGGATTGTCGGCCAGCTGCCCACGTTCCCGCAGCAGGGCCAGCGAAGTTCCTATGTGATACCGCTCGGCGCCCCAGGATTCGGTTTGCTGGTGCAGTTCATACGCTCGGGCAGCCAACTGCTCGGCGAGGTCGAACTCACCTCGCCATACCGCCAGCGTCGCGGCGAACCAACGCATGTGCACCCGATCCACCGGGATCCGGCCGATGTCGGCGATGCGGATCGTCTGCCGCATGTACTCGGTCGCGACCGGGATATCGCCGAGTTGAAAGGCGACGATCGTCGAAAGGTTCTGTCGCAGCAACTCGTCGTCGTCCTCCAGTCGGTGCGGCAGCGCCGCCAACCGAGCGAGTAACTCCTTGATCTCAGCGGCATGGCTGGCGCTACCGGCATATGTGATCACCCGACCGACCAGGGCGTCCGCCAGCACATCGGCATTATCGTGTTGCTCAGCAATCTGCAAAGCATTACGGCTGAGCCGATCGGGTACCTCGGAGTCAAGGTGAAAGTGACTGCCGACAGCCAGAGCGGCGAGGACCCGAACGTGGGCGGCCGGGTCATCAGCGACCATAGGAAGGGCGGCTTGCAATTGGGCCAGCAAGACCGGGCGGCCCGCGCCGAACCCCCAGGTACCTGCGGTCCGCAATAGCACAGCTGCGAGGCGGCCGATGCTCGCCACTTCACGACGTTGCGCAGCCGCGGCCACGGCGCCGGCGACGAGGTCGAGAGTGTCCAGGGGTCGACCGGAGCGCACCAGGCAGTTCCACCGGTGGACGAGCAACGCGTCCCGCGCCTCCGCCAGGGACTCGGGAATGAGTTGCTGCGCCGCCGCCGCGGCGTCCCATTGCTGGGCCGCGGCCTCCCAGTCCCAGACCTGCTCGGCGGCGGCGGCTGCCACCGAACACGCATCGACGACGACGTGCGGGCCGACGATGGGCAGCGCGGCGGACAGGTGGTGGGCCCGCCGGATCAAGCTGGCGGGGTCCTGTCCCCGCTCGGTGAGCAGCAGGCCGATGCGCGCGTGCAGGGCCTGCCGCCGCAGCACCGTCAGTTCCGCCAGCACCGCGTCGCGCAGCAAACCATGGCTGAATTGGTAACCGGTTCCCGACGTCGCCGGCCCGATGATCGCATCGGCCACGGCCGCGTCGAGCCGGTCGAGCAGTGTGGGCAGGTCCAGGGCGGTGACGGCGGCGAGCAGATCGAGGGCGAAGACGTCGCCGATGATCGCCGCGGCCCGCAGCACGATCAGCACGTCTTCGGGCAGGCGGCGGAGCCGTCTCTCCAGCAATGTTCTGGCCGCCGAGGGGATTTCACCGTCGCGTCGCTCGTGCGGCGGCAACCGCGCGTACTCGGTCAGTAGGAGCGGATTGCCGCCGATGCGTTGCATCAACGCAAACGCATCTGCAGCGGTGATGGTGTCCCCAGCGATGAGCCGCAGCAACTGAGAGGCGCTGGGACCGTCGAGCGGTTCCACCGGCAGGTGTGTCGACGACTCGAGCCGGCCGATCGCCGCCAACACGTCCCTGAATTCCGGCCGGAGTTCACGGTCACGGATCGTCAAAACGATGCCGACCCGGGGCAGCCGCTGGGTGTGGGCCAGGAACGTCAACCACCGCATCGACGTTGGGTCCAGCCATTGCGCGTCGTCGATGACCACCAGCAGCGGCTGCTCGGCCGCCGCCTGCTGCACCAGCCGTGTGAAACGCTCGTAGGTCAGGAACCGGAGGGTGTCAGCGTCGACACCGACCGGGGGTAGGAAGATCTCGTCCGGGTCGACACCCAGCGCGGTCACCAGGGCCCGCAGCGGCCACCAAGCGGGCGTGCCCGCATCGTCCGGACAGCTCGTCCACAGAGTTTGTATTCCTCGAGCCCGGGCCCGAGCCGCCGTCTCGGAGGCCAACCGGGTCTTGCCCATCCCGGCTCTGCCGGTGAGCGACACCCACCGGTCCCGGCCGGAGGTGAGGTCCTCCAGCACCGCTTCCAGGACGTTCAGCTGCTCTTCCCGGCCGACGATCAACAACCCACCCTGGCCGGCGGACGCGATCGCCGGCGGCGCGGCGACGGCGGGCTCCAGATCCTCGCGTGCGGCGTCGGTGTCCGGCCACACGGCCGAGTCCGTCGGGTCTGCGATTTGATCGGGCCAGGCCGAGATGGCCTGATCATGTTGCAGGATGGCAACCTGCAGGGCGCGCAATTCGGGGCCGGGTTCCAGGCCCAGTTGTTCATCGAGGTCGCCAGCGAAGTGGTGGAACGCGTCGAGCGCTTCCGGTGACCGGCCGGCCCGGTGCAGGGCGATCATCCGTAGCCACCAGCCGCGCTCACGCAGCGGGTAGGAATCCACCAGGACTTGCGACCGGGTGACCGCCTCGCCGATCCGGCCCAGGCCGAGCAGCCCAGTCACCCACCCCTCCACACACAACCCATACCGCTCGTCCAACCCGGCGGCCTCCCTGGCCACCCAGGGCTCATCGGCCAAATCCTCCAGGAACGGTCCGCGCCACAACCCCACTGCGGCGGCGGCATCGTCGACCGCAGACTTCCACGAGCCGGCCTGTACATGTTCGGCCGCCGCGGAGGCCAGTCGCCCGAACTCGGTCACGTCCACCCAGCCGGTCGTCAACGCATACCCCGGCGGCCGTCGCACGAGCTGGTCAGAACCATTGCTGTGCAGCAGTCGTCGCAGCTTCGACACGTACACCTGGACATTGGCCGCGGCACGGGAAGGGGGCTCGTCCCCCCACAGCGCGTCGACGAGCCGGTCAGTGGATACCACTTTGCCCTCGGCCAACAACAACGCCGCGAGCAGAGCCCGCTGCTTGGGCGGACCCAGGTCGACCTCCACCCCGTGGCGGGTCGCGTGCAGCGGCCCCAGCACATGAAACCGCAGCCCGGCGGGCGGCGCCTGTTCGACCGTCACCGCCCGATTGTGCAATGTTCCAACCGCGGTCCACCGAGCCGGGTTTGGCGTTTTCTTAACGCCGTGGTGTCTGCTGCCGAGCGAAATGCGTATCGGTGCAGGTCACCGCCAGGGCAGGCGTTTGTTAAGGGGTTGCCAAGCGGACTCGCCGAAGCTGTTCTCATCGCCGGCGACACCCCGGCCGCCACCTTGACGAATAGGCAGACCGACCCGTGAACACCACCACCACTCGCCGTACGCGCCTCGGCGTGGCCACGATCGCGCTGGTCGGTACCGCCGCCCTGGCCGCCGGCTGCTCCACTCCTGGGGGTTCGATGGCCGATCAGATCCAACCCGCCGCCCACACCGCCGCCCCCAGCACCATGAGTACCGCGGCCAGCACGGCGGCGGCTCCGACGGTGAAGGCCTCGGCGCCTTCCGGGGCTGAGCTCACCCCGTTGTTCGTCAGCGACTCAGCATCCTCAGTCGTCGACGAATACCCGGCCGGCGTCGGCGTGCGCGTACCGGTACCGGTGGCGCTTTCCGGCGTTGCTCAGCCCGCTGCCTTGGCCGCCGACGCTGCCGGTGACCTGTTCGTGGTCGACCTGAACGTCGCTGTGTCGATCATGGAACTCACTCCCGCCGGGACGCAGCGAACTCTCAAGACCTCCGCCGTGGCGCCGTTGGCGATCGCCGTGGACACCGAGGGAAACCTGTATGTCGCGGATCCTGCTACCAGCCGGGTACTCAAGATCGTGACCAGCACCGGGCAGGAAACAGTCCTCGCCGCCGGGGCCGGCTTCAGCAAGCCCAGCGGCGTGGCCGTGGACGCGGCCGGCGACGTTTACGTCGCCGACACCGGCAACAACCACATCGTCCGCGTCACCCCGGCTGGAACCTTTTCTCAAGTGGTCACGCCAGCGCTGAACGCCCCGGCCGGGGTCGCCGTTGGCCCCGGCGGTGATCTGTACATCGCCGACACCGGCAACGACCGGGTCATCCACATCCCATCGGCAGGACTGCCGACGGGCGTCGGCGCCAACCTCGACGAGCCGACCGCAGTCGCAGTCGACAACGCCGGCAACGTCGTGATCATCAACCAGGGCAGCAACAACACCTCCGTCGTCGAAGTCACGCCCACCCTCACCCAAACCACGTTGAGCACGCATTACTCCACCGGAATCGCATTCCAGCCGGTCCCCGCTGCACCAGCCCGGTGACAGCGTTCGGGCGACGCACACGTAGCCACCATGCATGCCGGTGTCATCACCCCCCACAGACCCGTTCCCGCCAACAGCAGCGCCCCAAGAATGGGCCGCGAGACGCTATTCAAGCGATTGCAGCATGCGATCACCACCCCTAGGAGCCAGTGATGAACAAATTCAAGACCCCCAGCCCAGTCGTAGCCCGCAGCGACGCCGTCCGCAATTCCCGCCCACGCCGCGTCCGTCGGATCAGCGGCTTGCTGATGGCGACGGGGGCCCTGGTTGGTCTGGCGGCATGCTCCGCGCCAGCACCGAGCAACATGGGCGCCGCCCTGCAAGGTCCGCCCAGCGCAACGACCAGCACGTCCAAGCTGCTCGGCAGCAGCGGAGGTTATTCCTTGACCCAGACCGTGATGAACTCCTCAGACAGCCCTTTGACGCTGCAGGGGCTGCCGACGGTGGACAACGGCGGCACCGTCACACCCGGGTATCCCACGATCATTCAGCCGAAGACTTCAGGTGTCTTCAAAGCGACGAACACTGGTAACGGCGTGCAAATGTGGTTGCATTTCACCACCCCAGCGGGCGCCACGGTCGTCGTCGACAGCGACGTACCCAAAGTTGACAGCAACAAATTCCAGGTGACCATCACCGGGCCCGGGCTGAGCATCGACACCACCCAATCCTCGATCGGCAGCGGTGACAACGCCACTGCTACGGCCACTTTGAACTCTTGCGCACGTTCCTGTACGACCACGTTCAACGGTGGCGGCCGACTGAGCTGAGCGCGGCACCTGCCTACGTCAGGTCGAAACAAGTGGGCAGGCCTTGCTCGTTGCCCAACACCGCGGCCTGACCCAGCGAGTGTTCGTGCCCCGCGACACCTAGCTCACCCCACTCGCCTAACGCCCTAAGGAGAGTGCATCGCTGAACCTCGCGCCCGATGCGCGCCGTCGCCGCGCCGACCAATGCGCGCACTCTGCAAGACCGGCCGCGCGGACTTCACCGACCCATCCTCCGATCGGCTTGTCGGGGTCCCCCGTTCGGCCGACCGCATATTCACCCGCGAGCTGGGCTGTTCGGGGGAATCCCGGCGGCGAACGATCGCGACATCATTTCCTCAGACCACCAAGGAAGGGGAAAATCAATGATCACACAGAAGGTCATGTGCTTTGTCGAGGGCCGGCCGGTCCAGCAGATCAAGGCCGTGTTCGAGTTCCAACAAGACCGCCCCTACGCCGTCAGGTTGCACCTGTCCGCATCTGACCACCCCCCGGTGCAATGGGTCTTTGCTCGTGACCTGTTGATCGAGGGCCTGACCTGTCCCGTCGGCCTGGGGGACGTCCGGGTCGACCCGGGCACACACACGGTAGGGATCACTCTGACGTCCCCCGGCGGGACCCTAGGATTCGCGGTGAACCGGAACGAGCTGACCTCGTTCTGTGCCCGGATCATCGCAGAAGTCCCCGTCGGCACCGAGTCTGGTTTCTTCGACCTCGACCACGAAATACAGCGGTTCGCAGATTCGCTCGCGCGACCCTGAGGCTCGCCAACGAGCGGAGCAAATCCGGCGAAAACCGGACCCATTGCCCCTATGGCGGCTCAGGACAATGGGCGGATGCCCCAGACCCCCTGCACCCGAGCCAGAGTCGAGTTCATCGGCGGGACGGATGCGCAGAGCACGCCGCGAGTCGACCGGCGTCCAGTTCAGGCCATCCGGGCAGGCCGCCCCCATCTCGTCCCTGACTTCAGGGCCCACCGTGGCTCGTCGGACATCCATTGGATCCACTGAATGGGGGATAGGCCATCATCGTGTCTATCCACCTTTCAGATGACGGGCCGCCAGTGATTGAATCGTAGGCTCAGTGACATGAACATTTTCAGAAAGACGGTCATCGCTGGAATCCTGGCTTGCGGGCTCGTTGTCGCAAGTGCAGGCGCCGCAAACGCAGCAACCGTCGCAAGCGCAGACACCGGTGCGGCGAACTCGGCGAGCGTGTCCGACTCCGCAGCCAATCCCATCAAGGTCACTCGGGCCTGGAAACTCGGACCCCTGGGCTCGGGCGAAGCAGTACTCGGCTGTCCCGACGGATACGGTCTTCAGTGGAACCGGATTCAAACTCCCAATTTCGGAAGCTCGAACTCGGCAATCTCCGCCGCCCTGGCCGGGTACAGCGGCACGGCGGTGACCTTGTGGGTCACAAATTGGAACCCGTTTCAATCCGAGACCACCACCCTGCACACCTGGTGCGAACTGAGGTGAACCGCCGTGCTGCCAGATGATGCAGCATCCAGGCACAAAGTCGAGGTGCCGATCGCAGCACCCGACACGCCTGTGACAGCCGCGGGCAGCCCTGATCCGCTTCCGGCTCCAGCCGAAGCGCGCCGTACGTGCTGGCTGCTATCGCTCCCGCCTTCTAGCGTGAACCCTTCGCTTGGGCCGTTATGGTCAGGAACAAGTCTGCCGAGGACCCGCTGACCACCGAAACCACGACTTGACCGGGCGATCCGGCTGCACTGATTGTTTGCGCAGTGACATGACCATCGTTGTCGGAAATGGCATGGATACTGCTCGCCTGGCCAGGGAACGAGGCGAGTGTCGTGGGATTGCCGTTTGTGTCGGTGATCGACATCATCACGCTCACGCCGACGATCGGTTGGTCATTGCTGTCGGTCAGTCCGAAAACGACCGGAATGCCGAAGTCTGTATCGACCGACGTCGACTGCGGGTAGCCGCTGACCATCGCGATGGTGTTGTTGTAGCTGACGACTCGCAGCGCCACGGAGGTTCCCGGTGCTTGGTTCGCCGTTGCAGTGACCAGAACCTCGCCGACGGCCTCGGTCGCGGCGGATATCGGTGGGGCGGTGGCTAGGCCGCTGGAGTCGGTCTGCACCGTCACCATGGTCTGCCCGGCGGCGAACGAGGCTGCATCACTAGGGTGCCCGCTGGTGTCTGTCAGGGAGTAAACGACAGACGCGTCACTGATCGGGGCGCCTTGGGCGTTGGTCAGCTCCGTCACGACGGGCGCCGCAAAGGTGGTCTCGATGTAGGCAGACTGTGGCGAGCCGCTCACCGCCGTCAGCTGGTCGGCTCCACCGGCGACATCCGCGCTCAGTCCTGAAGGCGCGGCTCGCGCACATGCGGACAGCGCAATCACCAGGGACAGCCCCAGCGCCACGCCACCCAACTTCCGGTGAAGGGTGGATTTGATACTTCGGGTCCGTAGCACTGGCCGGCATCCTTGTCCGAGGGTCTGGTCCGCGCACCGACTGCGCTGGACCTGCCTTCAGAATTGGTGATCGCCGAGCGGACGCAGCTGGACGAAACGACCAGTCTTGACCGCTTCCAGGACATCACCCGCATGAACGGCCTGTTCTGCGACTACGTCCCGCAAGGTACCGACCTCGTCGGGGCAGAAGCCGCCCTCGACCATCGCCGACGCTCGAGCCTTTCGGACCGCCAAAAGCTCTGGGGGTGCGCCCCGACCGGCCACCCGCACGCTGATACCCAACACAGCCTCGAATGCTCTGCGGGTGGCGGGCTTGCCTGCTCGTCACCCGACGAAGGGCCGATACGACCGATGCCACGTGTCACGTCCCATTCCATCAGCCGATAGTAGGCCGAGATCGGGATCGAATCGAACACGTGAACTACGCAGGTCAGACGATCCTGGTCTGACCGTCCAGCAGAACCAGCCTCTTCCGCAACATTCGCGGCTGTAGCAGCTGCAACGCGATCATTGCTGCGAATACCAGGACGCAGAGCCACCACCACGGCGACCCGGTCACCGCGAAGACCGCCCCAGCCAGCGTGCCGACGCCGAAAATGACCAGGACTTGGTTGCGGTGGCGGGTGATCTCCTCAAGCTGGAACCGGGCCAGCGCAGCCGCCGCCGCGTTCACCGCCGGATCGTTTGGCACCGGGCCCTTACGGCTGGCCCGCTCCGCCGACCTCAAGCCCTGCTCGGTCAACCCTGCGGTGAACGCAGCGGTGCGCTGCCGGCGGGCTACCAGCTGGCGCTGGGTGGCCCAACCCATCAAAAGGCCAAACCCCACACCAGCAATGACCCCGGTGACCAGCCGCTCCAAGAGCGAATCGCGGCCATCGGGATCGAACAGCCCCATCACGACCCCGAACGGCACCCCGTACACCAACGCCCTGCCCCACCACCGCTCCAACACCTTCCCCCGCGTCACGTCGGGAGTATTTCAGAAGCTGAGCGCGCGGAATCTGTTCGATTGAATCGGCTCTGGGTCAGGCAGTTGCGTCCAGGGACGTGGTGTCCGACGTTGTTGCTGTTGAGCGTGGCGTAGGCGTTTGAGACGGCCACCGCGTGATCCTTCGTGAGAACCCGCCA
Organism: Nakamurella sp.; assembly: GCA_965277905.1. Lineage (GTDB taxonomy): Bacteria > Actinomycetota > Actinomycetes > Mycobacteriales > Nakamurellaceae > Nakamurella. The sequence goes on along the minus strand of CBDIDW010000006.1, from coordinate 247,666 downwards.
AGGAACTCAACCGAAGGAGCACGACGATGGCCGTTGGGCCAAGTATCGACCTGTCCGGGTGGCTGCAGGAGCAGCTGGGCCAGGCGAGCCCTGATCTGTTGCGGGGCATGGTGAAATCGTTCGCCGAGGCGCTCATGGGGGCCGAGGCCGACGCGGTCTGCGGCGCCCCGTACGGGGAGCGCAGCGACGAGCGGGTCAACAAACGCAACGGTTACCGGGCCCGGGAGTGGGACACCAGGGCCGGGACGGTGGAGTTGGCGATTCCGAAGTTGCGGGAGGGCAGCTATTACCCGGACTGGCTGTTGGATCGGCGGCGGCGGGCGGAGCAGGCCCTGGTCACCGTGGTCGCGACCAGCTACCTGCTCGGGGTCTCGACCCGGCGGATGGACAAGCTGGTCCACACGCTGGGGATCACCAGCCTGTCAAAGTCGCAGGTCAGTGAGATGGCCCGGTCGTTGGACAAGACCGTGGAGGCGTTTAGGACCCGGCCGTTGGACGCCGGCCCCTACACGTTTGTGGCGGCGGATGCGCTGGTCTTGAAGGTGCGGGAGGGCGGCCGCACCGTCAACGTTCATGCGCTGTTGGCGACCGGGGTGAACGCCGACGGCTACCGGGAGATCCTCGGCCTACAGGTCACCAGCGCTGAGGACGGGGCCGGCTGGTTGGCGTTCTTCCGGGACCTGACGGCGCGCGGCCTGACCGGGGTGAAACTGGTGACCTCCGATGCCCACCGCGGCCTGGTCGACGCGGTCGGCGCGACCCTGCCCGGCGCGGCCTGGCAGCGGTGCCGCACCCATTACGCCGCGAACCTGATGTCGGCGACGCCGAAGGCGTCGTGGGGGTGGGTGAAAGCGTTGCTGCACAGCGTCTACGACCAACCCGACGCCGACGCCGTGCACGCCCAGTTCGACCGCATCGTCGACGCTCTGACCGAGAAACTCCCCGCCGTCGCCGCCCATTTGGACGCCGCCCGCCCAGACATCTTGGCCTTCACCGCGTTCCCGAAAGCGATCTGGCGGCAGATCTGGTCGAACAATCCCCAGGAACGCCTCAACCGGGAAATCCGCCGCCGCACCGATGTTGTCGGGATCTTTCCCGACCGGGCCGCGCTGATCCGCCTCGTCGGCGCTGTCCTGGCCGAACAGCACGACGAATGGACCGAAATGCGCCGCTACATCGGCCTGGACGTCCTGGCCAAATCCCGCCTCACCGTCATCGACGGCGACCCCGCCACCCAGGAGGTGATCCCCACCACGATCAGCGCATAAAATCCGACCACAAAGGATCATGCGGGAACCACCTCAGACACCACCCGCAAGGACGTGACCGGTCAGGCCCGCCGCGACGATTGGCGCACCGACGACAAACCCCGGCCCTCGTGACGAAGCAGTGGGTGATACGTCAGCATTGGCTCCGGGCGTACCCGGCCGCTGCCATCAGTTCCCGGGCCTGGTCATAGGTATGGCGGTCACACCCAGTTGCTCGGGCGGCCTCTATCAGCGCCACGTCAGCTGCTCGCGGCTCGACGAGCTGGGGTCAACCGCGCCCGAACGTCGGCGACTGCGATCGCGGAGACCGGAACAGCAACGACCTCAGCAGTGGTGGTCGCAGCATGAGACATCGAACGGGTGGGTCCGGTTCAGCTCAGCAGCAGCTTGCGGGGCCGACGTAGGTGGTAGTGACCGCGGCGGGTTCGGCGGTGACGGTCATGCTGGGCACCTTCCGTTTGATTCGGAAGGTCGGATCCACTAACTGGCACGTATCTGGCAGGGATACAGATCAGGGCCCCTCGAGGAGGGGCCCTGATCTGCTGAAACGGTGGTAGCGGGGACAGGATTCGAACCTGTGACCTCTGGGTTATGAGCCCAGCGAGCTACCGAGCTGCTCCACCCCGCGTCGTTGGTGTATCCCCAGTGTAGCCAGTTCGGGCCGACGGCAGCAAACCGCTCACCACAGCGGCCGCAGCCGCGCTGATGTACCTGGTCCAGCATCGGCTGACAACGCAGGACGGGGTCGTGCCTCTAGGTTCTGGACATGATCGACGGTCCTCATGCAGTCAAGCCCCGGTTTGCGGTGCGTCGCGGGTCCGCCCGGGATGCAGATCTGTTGGTGTCGTTGTTCGACGATTCCGTGGCCTGGTTGGTCGCTCGCGGGTTCACCGCGCAGTGGGGGTCGACGCCGTTCTCGCACGTTCCTCGCCAAATGGAGCGCTGCCGCCGTTGGGCCGCCCACGGACGGATGTGGTTGTGCGAATCAGAGGGCGTCACCGTGGGCGCGTTGGTCTTGGACGATGCGCCTGCCTACGTTCCGGCGGCCTTCGAACCCGAGGTCTACGTCCTGGTCCTGGTGACCGCGCACCGCCCGGATGCGAAAGGGGCCGGGGCGTTCCTGCTCGATGTTGCGGTCGCCCAGGCCGACGCGGACGGCGTCGGGCTGGTGCGAGTGGACTGCTTCGCCGGCAACGGCGGCGCCCTGGTCCGGTTCTACGAGAGCTGCGGTTTCCAACGCCTCACCACCTTCGACGTGGACGGCTGGCCCGGGCAGGTCCTCGGCCGCAGGACGCCTCTCGGATAGCTTCCGAGTGACTGCAGACACCGCACGAAGGGCCGACGTCGGCGAGATCGCCAGGAGAGAGGACCACCACACCATGGCCGTGACCACCGTCGAGGGCGAGTCGGTGTTCTCTCTCGAGTTCGGGGATCCGGCGCAACCGCCGCTGATCCTGCTGCACGGGCTGTACGGCGACTCGGCCTTGATGGCGCCGCTGGCCGAACGCTTCGCGGATCGTTTCCACGTCATCGCGCCGGATGCGATCGGGCACGGGCGGTCGGGCCGCCCGGCCGAATTCACCTTGGCCGATCAGGGGCGGATGGTGAACGGTCTCATCGCTGCGCTCGATCACGACACGGCGGCGGTGATGGGCATCTCGATGGGCTCTTACCTGGCCGCCCAGGCGGCCATCCTCGAACCGGCCCGGACGACTCGGCTGATCCTGGTGGTGCCGAAGGCGCACGGTATGACCTCGTCCACGGCGGCCTACGCGAAGCGCATCGGCTTCGACCTGGCCAACGCCACGCCTGAAGACGCGTTCGCCGCTCTGGCCGGCGCGCTCTGGTCACCGGACACGCCGCAGTCGCGCCGCGACGAGGTGTTGGCCGTCCCGACCACCGGAGTTGTGCTCTCCCCGCAGGAGCAGGCCGCGGTCGAGCGCTCGCTCGCCGGCTTCGACCTGCGCCCGACCCTGCCGTCGATCACCGCGCCGACCCTGGTCATCTCCGGGCGTTTCGACGGACTGAACCCGCCCGAGGCCGGCCGGGAGGTCGCGGAGCGGATACCGCGCGCCCGCTTCGAGGTCTACGAGCACTCGGGTCACATGCTGGCGGACGAGGAGACCGACCGCCTCGTTGCCGACGTCACCGCCTTCGCCCTGGCCCCGGGGTTGTCATCGGCGTCATGCACTCACCTGCCTACTGGTCAGGTGAAGTAGTGACCTTGCTCGATGTCCTGGATGAGTCCTGGGTGGGTGGGGTTCCATCCGAGCAGCTCTTGGGTGAAGGCGCTCGATACGGGCATGTCGATGCGCAGTAGTTGGGCCAATGGGGGGCCGAAGTCTTCTGCGGGCAGCGGGGTGGCGGGAACGTGGAGATGGCGGCCGATGGCTTCGGCAATGTCGCGAACGGCCACGCCTTCCTCGCCCACGGCGTTGAGTACGGCCCCGGCGGGTGCTTGTTCAATGGCCAGCCGGTAGAGCCTGGCGGCGTCCTTGACGTGAACTGCGGGCCAGCGGTTGACTCCGCTGCCGACGTAGCCGGAGACGCCGGTGGTGCGAGCTCGGGCGATGAGCTGGGGGATGAAGCCGTGCCGTTCTCCCTGGCCGTGAACCGAGCGGGGCAGCATGACCAGGCAGGATCGGATGCCACGTTCCGAGGTCGCCAGGGCAGTCTGCATGTTGGCGATGCGGGCGGCGATGGGTCCTTGGGCGATGAGTTCGTCGTGTTCGGTGGCGGGACGGCCGGGTCTGACCTGAGTGGCGCCTGAGATGACCATGGGCTTTTCGGAACCGGCCAGCGTGATCGCGAACGTGTCGATGACTTCGGCGTCGGTGTGCGCTCCGCCGGCCTGGCCGAGGGTGTGCTCGTAGGCGAGGTGGATGACGCCGTCGCTGTCCAGGGCTCCGGAACGCAGGACGCGGGTGTCGTTCAGGTCGCCGCGCAGTACCTCGGCCCCCATGTCGGTGAGTGCTCCGGCGGCCGTGTCGGAGCGGGCGAGGCCCAGGACGAGGTGGCCGGAGGCGAGGAGTTCGGGGACGACGGCGGAGCCGATCCAGCCGGAAGCGCCGGTGATGAAGATGCGCATGACGGTCTCTCCTCGGAAGTGATGCGACTAAGTCGCACCAGGCTAGAAGGCTCGATGCGACTGTGTCGCGTCGTCTAGGGTTGCGGGGTGGGCAGATGGGCGCCGGACGCACGGGAGCGTCTGGAGACCGCTGCGCTGGAGTTGTTCGTCGAGAACGGTTATGAGGAAACGACCGTCGCGCAGATCGCTGATCGCGCCGGTTTGAACCGGGCCACGTTCTTCCGGCACTTCGCGGATAAACGCGAAGTCATCCTCGCCGGTGATGACGTGCTCGTCGGCCTGTTCGTGGGCGCCATTCGAGCCGCCGGCCCGGAGGCGAGCGTGGTCCAGTGTTTGCACGCCGCGCTGGCCGCCGCGGGCGTGGTCATGACGGCGCAGCGGCGGGCCGCTGCCACCCGCCGTCTGCTCGTCGTGGCGGCCAACAGTGAGTTGCAGGAACGGGGCCAACTCAAGAACGCCCGGATCACCCGGTCCGTTGCCGACGCCCTGCAAGAACGGGGAGCGGACGAATTGACCGCCCGGTTCGCGGCCCAGATGGGCATGCTCGCCTTCAGTCTCGCGTTCGAGCGCTGGATGGCGGCAGGCCACGACGAACCTTTTCCACCATTCGCGGCCACGGCATTGAGCGAATTGCAAGCGCGTGCAGCCGAATTCCACACTCCGTAGCGGAGAGGTGGGCCCAACCACCATGAGGGGCTACGGATGTCCCGCGTCGGGCGACCGTCGGCGGGCCGTGCCAGGCTGAAGACCGTGGCGGCAAGAGCGCAAAGACCAGAGGTCCCTGACGCTTGGATCGGCGGCGAGGATCAGCTGTTTCGGATCACCTTTCGCGCCGAAGCGGGGGAGGCACCTGCCTTCGAACATTTTGGCCCGGGCCATTTCCGAGCGGGCTGGGGAAACAACGTCGTCGGCCTGCTTCTCGACCGGAGCACCGATTGGGACGAACTCGCTGAACTACTCACGGATTCCTACTGCCTGTAGGCGCCGCCCACGCTCGCCGATCGCGTCCCTCGGCCCTGACCGCCACCCGGCCCGGACCTCATCACCGTGAGGCGAGGAAATCCTCCGGAATCGGTTCTACAGTGCCGGGCATGACAGAGATCGGGGCGGATTGGCGGTTGGTTGACGGCGTTGCGACGGCGTGGTTCGACGCGCCTTCACTGACCGAGGGGGCTGTGCTGGCCGGCCGGATCGGGGAGCTGTCCCCCGAGATCGTGGTCGACGTGCGGGCGAAGGGCGTGCGGGTGCGCGTCGAATCGGACGAGCACGCCGACGCCGTGTCGGCGGCCGCGCGGCACCTTGGGCTGGCAGCTCACCCCGGCCGTGCTGCAGCAGCTGAGCGTCGTGCTCGAATCCGCGAAACCTGCGGTCCTCAGTGAGTTCTGGCAGCGGATGCTGGGCTACGCACCCGGGGTCCCTACGGCGTCTGTTACACCGACCCGGACGGCAACGAAGTCGACCTGGTGCCGGGCGACACGCTCGGCGGGGCCATCGGGACATCCGACTGGCAGGCGGTGTTCAGCGGTATGGCGTGCTACTGCGTCACCTCGCCCCAGCAGCAGCGTGACCTGGTCGTCGCCGTTGCGGCGCTGGCCGACGAGGCGGGCTTCCCGCTGCTGGTTGATCTGCGCCCCGGGCTCGTGATCATCGACAGCGGCAAGGACCAATGGGAGGACGGCGCCCACGGCCTCGAGCTCGACTTCGCCGATCTCGCCGCAGCTGTCCAGACCGCGGCCCGCGAACTCGGGGCGACCGCGGATCCGAGGCTCCCGCGCATGATTCAGCTCTTTCTCGACGCCGCCGACGTCGATGCCGTCCGCGCGTTCTGGGTCGCCGCACTCGGATACACCCACGACCAACGGGCCGGGGTCAGCGACATCTTCGATCCGCGGCGGCTGAACCCGGTGCTGGTGTTCCGAGAGCTCGACGCTTCGGAGACGGAGCGGCGCCGGCAGCGCAACCGCACGCACTTCGAGCTCGAAGTCCCGTCGGACGTCGCGCAGACGCGCTTGGCCACGACCGTTGCCGCCGGTGGCCGACTCCTTGACGAATCGCAAGGTCGCTCCAGGATCGCCGACCCGGAAGGCAACGAGCTAGTGATCGTCAATGGGGCAGGAGGTCGCGTCCAACGCAGTGTTGCGTCGTCGTGGGCGACACCGTCCAGGTCCGGTGTTCCGATGACGGACGAACCGGGCGCAACTCCTGCACAGGACCCGGTCAAGATCGTTGGCCTGGATCCGGGGACGAATCGTGGTCGGGCTCACCTGCACCCGTACCTGCCTTTTTCAAGCGCTCAGCGATCTCCTGGCTGATACCGATGTGCGGTCCGCCGATCAGCTCCCACGCTCGGGCAATGCCGATCAAGAAGCAAACGATGACCAGGGCGGCGACGGTGCCGGCCGACTCCTGGTCGGTGGGTCTGGCCAGCAGCTGCGCCCCGGCGACGAGCTGAAGCACGAAGGTGGCCGCCAAGCCGACCAGGAGAAGCAAGTCGGCTCCGTTCTTGAGGCGCAGACCGTGTGTGCGGAGCAGGGACAGCAGGGATGCCAGCACGAACAGCAGCCCGACAATCCCCAGCACGAGGGCGGCCCAGGCGATCTTGTCGACCGGGATGAGGGCGAACAGCGAGACCACGAGTGAGTTGGTGAAGGCGGTCAACGCCGCCGAGGCTCGTACCCGGTGTATTTGTGTCCCGCCTTGGGCGGCGAGGCGCTCGTGCGAGACCGAGATGGCCACGAACAGCAAGCCGATGAGTGCTCCGGCTACGCCCGCACTGGCCAGGAAGAAATCGCGAAGATCATCCGGAGTCACAGGCACCCATCCTGGTCTAACCAGATTCCTGGCCGCCCTCGGGTGCAGGTAAGGGTTCACTGGAATGTATGAGGCGTGTGCTGGTGCTGGGCGGGACGGGATGGTTGGGATCGGCGATCGTTCGGGCGGCCATGGCCGGCGGCGCGGAGGTGGTGTGCCTGGCCCGCGGACAATCCGGTCCGGTTCCTGCGGGTGCACGGCTGGTCCGAGCCGACCGTCGGCTCGTGGGCGCGTACGACCAGGTCCGAGGTAGCTGGGACGAGGTCATTGAGCTGTCCTACGAGCCGGACCTGGTGACGTCGGCGTTGAACAGTCTGGCCGGTGCTGCGCGCCATTGGACGCTGATATCAACGGTCTCGGTGTACGCACGCAACGATGTGGTGGGCCAGGACGAGTCGGCCGCCGTCATCGAACCGCATGACCTCACCCAGTACCCGGACGCCAAGGTCAGGGCGGAGCAGGTCAGCGCGGACCGGGTCGGCGACCGGCTGCTGATTGCCCGCCCGGGTTTGATCGTCGGACCCGGCGATCTGAGCGATCGGTTCGGGTATTGGCCGGGCCGGTTCCGGCGCGGCGGCCGGGTCCTGCTGCCGACGACCGCAGGGCGGCACGTGCAGGTCATTGACGTCGACGATCTTGCGGCCTGGACCATCGGAGCGGGGCAGGCGCGGCTGGTCGGCACCGTCAACGCCGTCGGTGCCGCGCACGACATGAATCATTTCTTCGCCACCGTTGGCGCAGTGACGGGGACACAAGTTGAACTCGTCCAGGTCGACGATCACATCCTCCTGGCCCAGGCGGTGCAGTACTGGGCGGGGCCCCATTCGCTGCCCTTGTGGCTGCCGGAATCGGACGGTGGGTTCGCGCAGAGGAACGGGGCCGCCTACCTCGCGTCCGGCGGCATGTTGCGGACGCTCGGTGAATCGGTCAGCCGAGTGCTCGACGACGAAATCGCGCGCGGCATCGAGCGGCCCAGACGCTCAGGTCTGACCGCCGAGGAGGAAGCAGCTGTGCTCGAGAGCGTTCGCTGAAGGGGCCGGCTGGTGGTTGTCTCACCGCTGTGCACCTCGAACAAGTCGGCCTGATTGTCGACAACTACGACGAGGCCATTGAATTCTTCGTCGACGCAACGTCCCATTCGTGACCGCGCCGCGGCCTGAGGGCTACGGACAGGTGACGGTCTTTCTCGATATTGCCGGGAATCTATCGGACCCTGGCAGTTCGCCGGTTCGGCTGGAGCGGCCATTCTGTCCAAGAATGGTTCAGGACCTACCTGATGCCCTCCGGGCATCGCTCGGGCCGGAAGCGGTCTTGGACGACCGGCCTCTGCCCGGGAAGCCTGGGTACCGACGCGTTGTGTTCTGACCATCCGAGGAGTGCGCCATGGCTCGAGTTCTCATCACCGGTTCGACCGACGGGCTGGGGTTGGCCGCGGCTCGCGAGCTGGTGAACCGGGGGCACGAGGTCATCGGCCACGCGCGCAGCGAGCAGCGCGCAGCCGAGCTACGGGCCAACGTGCCCGGTGTGCGCGAGGTCTGGGTGGCCGATCTGAGCCGGAGCGACCAGATCGCTGCGTTGGCTGATCGGGCGAACCAGTCAGATCCCTGCGACGCCGTCATCCACAACGCGGGTATCGGCTATCGGGAACCCCTGAGAAATCCGACCGTCGACGGTCACGCTGCGGTACTGGCGGTGAATGTGTTGGCGCCCTACATGTTGACCGCGCTGATGAAGCCGGCCCGCCGATTGGTGTACCTGAGCAGCGGGATGCATCGCGGTGGGGATGACTCCCTGGCGGATGTGGACTGGCTCGACCGGGGCTGGAACGGGTCGCAGGCATATTCCGACAGCAAGCTGTTCGACACCACTCTGGCTGCGGCGGTGGCCCGCCGATGGCCTCAGGTGCTCAGCAACAGTGTCGAGCCGGGCTGGGTAGCCACGAAAATGGGCGGACCCGGAGCGCCGGACGACCTGGCCGCGGCTCACCTCACCCAGGTCTGGTTGGCCGTCGATGACGGCCCGGCGGCCGAAACCAGCGGGCAGCACTTCTACCACCAGCGAGCCCGGCCCACCCATCCGGCGGTCACGTCACCGCGTTTTCAGGACGCGCTGCTCGATGAACTGGCCCGGCTGACCGGTGTGACGTTCCCGTAGTCGTTGGCGGCGGCTGGCGGTGGCCACCGGGCGCGGAGAAGTGTGCTGGTTCTGGAGTGGATCCGCAGCGGCGTCGGGCAGGCTGAGGCAATGGACCCCGCCCGCCTTCCTGCCCCCGGGGCGGTGGCCACATGGAGCAAGGACCCGCTCGTCGTCACGGCGAATCTCGATGGGGCGGGCGCTGTAAAAGCGGTGCTGCGGTTACTGCGCGCCGCGCATCCCGGGGTCGGCTTTGTCACCGTTCTGTCCGTGGCGACGGTCGACGACCTGGGCCCGGTGCTCCGGACGTTCGCCCCGGTCATGGCCGAGCGCGTCTTCACGGCCACCGTCGACGGGACCACCGCCAGGGCCGACGTATTGGCCCGGGCGGCCCTGGAGCAGTACGGCGTCGGCCAGGACTTTGTCTTCGAGGTGTCGCCCGTGGCCCAGGCCGTGGGGTATGCCCTGCGAGCTCTGTCCGGCGACGCCGGCGTGGAGGGCACCGGCTTGCTCATCATCGGTTCCTCCCAGGTACTGGCCGAAGCCCGAGGAGCCTGGGCGGCTCGGATCCCGCCTGCGGCGCCCTGACCGGGCCGGTGAGCGGATGACCCCAGCGACGGGGCCGCGAGACGGATCCGGCTATTGTGCACAGCATGGCGACGATTCGTGACCAGTTGTGCACGATTCGTGACTACGATGCCAAGGTATTCAGCGATGGGTGAGGCGCCGCGCAGCGGTGTCCCACCCACGTATCGAGCCGCGAAAGGGGTCGACGTGGCTGAACTGACCATCGCCTCGCCCCGCCACGAGTGCGGCAGTGACGCGGTTCTCGACAGTGTGAGGTCTGACGGCCCCCCGGCGCTGGGGTACGAACTCGTCGTCTCGGCGGCCCCGTGGTGACGCCCTCCGAGCCCGGATCCGGGACCTTCCTGAACCAGCGTCGTCGTTACGGCACTGGGTTTTCGGTCTCCGGAGCTGCGGATTTGGAACGGATCTCGCAATCCAGTCGGCTGTCCGCGGACGAACCCGAGCAGTTCGCGGCCACGATCTCCACCGCTCATGTCGGGTCGACATTGCTCACCCGGTTCCGATCTTCTCCTGTTCATTCCGAACGCACGACGAGTCATCTCGGTGATTCCTACACGTCGCTCCTACAAGTGGGGATGGTTCTGGAAGGTTCGTTGGAGGCCCGACAATCCGATCGAGTGGCGGTTGTCGGGCCAGGCCAGGGTGCCTGCATTCTTCTGGACAGGCCGTTCAGTTCGACGAACGACTTCCTCGACCTCGTCCAGGTTGACGTACCCGCCACCACTGTTCTGGGCTGGGGAATCGACGTGGCGAACCTGCACTGCCGGACGTGGCGCCTGTCGTCCCTGGCCCGGATCTGCGTGCGATTTCTCACCGAGTTCGTCTCGCAGGCCCCGAAAGGGCCGGCCGGCACCGGCCACAACCTCGATGCCGTGGTGCTTGGGATGTCCCGCATCCTCGTCGAGGACTGCGCGGCCGGGCTTCGGCAACCCTCACTCAGTCCCGAAGACCTCCTTCGGGCTCGGGCTACCTCCTACATCGATCACCATTTCAGCGAGCCCAGCTTGGAGCCGAAGACGCTGGCCGAAGCCCTGGGCATCAGCCGCCGGTACCTCTACCGGCTGTTCGAGGACGGTGATCAATCGGTGGCGGGGATCCTTCGCAACCGCCGGCTGGATCGGGCCAGCTTGATCCTCACCCTTCCCCAGGACACGCCCCCAAGCATCCGCTCAGTCGCTCGTTTATCGGGGTTCCGAGGTGAGGACCAATTCACCCGGTGCTTCCGGGCCCGGTTCGGAGTATCGCCGACCCAGTTCCATGCTCATCCCGGTGATTTTTCTGATCCTACAAATCCTGACGGCCATGCTAAGGAGGATGCATCAGTCAACTGAAAGCAGCGGGCATTGTGATCCCGTCACCGCCACACTCGGAATACGAAACAAGGAGTTGAAGATTTCATGGGTATCGATGATCTGATCAACAAGGCCAAGGACCTGCTGGGCCAGGGCGAGGAGAAGGCCGACCAAGCGGCCGCGAGCGCACAGGCCGGTGACACGGCTGCTGCCGCGGAGCAAGCCACCCAGTCGTCCGGCCTGATCGACAAGGCAAAGAGCCTGCTGACCGACGAGAGAATCAACAGCGTCGCCGACACGATCAAGGCCAAGACGCCGGACAACATCGACAAGATTGTCGACGACGTCGCCGGCAAAGCCAAAACCATGAACTGATGAGCGCGGCCGGACCAGGTCGCCCGGTCCGGCCGGCTTTTCGCCGCTTCGCCCCGTCCACGGGTGTTCGAATGCGGCTACCTCCCGTCGGCTTGAGAGGCGATAGGAAGCGCTCTCCTCGCCGGCGTCCAAAGGAAGAGCCGTATGTCCATGTTGTCCTTGAGGCCGTCGTACGGAATTGCTGCCATGATGAGACCTGTCCTGCTGACCGCACCGTCGTTGCCCATCGCGGTGAGCGGCTGGGTCGATGCCGGCGACCGGGTCTGCTTCTCAGACGAGCAGGTTGCCCTCGTTGCCAAGGCCATGACCACGGAGCGGCCCGTCCTGGAGCGCCGGCTGTCCGGCGGCTGGCTGCAGCGCAGCGGCGGATGGGAACCGCACCGGGTACCGTCCTTCACCGCTGCGGGCGAAGAGTTTTTTCAGTTGGACGGCAATTTCAAAGTAGTCGACCTGCAAACGGCCGCGACCGTCACCCCGCCAGCCGCCCACCTCTGACTCGATCGTGAAAGGTCCCTCATGTCCACATCGTCCGTACCGCCTGGATCGACTGCTTCCAGTCGAACCCGTCGCACCGCTGACCACCTCCCTTCCTCGGGTGACGTCGGACCATCGCTGGGCCGGCGACTGGGGGCGGAGTTCCTGGGCACCTTCTGGCTGGTATTCGCCGGATGCGGATCCGCAGTGCTCGCCGCCAAATATCTGACCGCGGACAATACGCAGCTGGGTATTGGATTCGTGGGTGTCTCACTGGCCTTCGGGTTGACCGTGCTGACCATGGCCTACGCCGTCGGGCACATCTCGGGTGGGCATTTCAACCCGGCCGTGACGGTTGGTCTGGCCACCGCCAAACGATTTCCCTGGAAGGACGTCGCGGCCTACATCATCACCCAGGTGGTGGCCGCCATCGTCGCGGCCGCGGTGCTGTACCTGATCGCTTCGGGCAAGAGCGGGTTCGCCATCGACCACAGCGCACCGGGAGCTTTCGCCACCAACGGTTACGGCAACCGGTCCCCGGGCGGTTACTCGCTGGTGGCCTGCCTGATCGCAGAAATCGTCCTGACGGCGTTCTTCGTCTGGATCATTCTGGGCGCCACCGACACCCGCGCACCCAAGGGTTTCGCCCCGATCGCCATCGGTCTGAGCTTGACGATCATTCACCTGGTGTCGATCCCGGTCACCAACACGTCGGTCAACCCAGCCCGGTCCATCGGTCCGGCATTGTTCGCGGGCGGTGGGCCGATCGGTCAGCTCTGGCTGTTCATCGTGGCGCCCATCGTGGGGGCGGTCATCGCCGGATTCACCTACCCGATGCTGCTCGGCAGTGACGAGAAGCCGGCATCCCTGGAAGAGGCGACAGCGGCCTGACCCACAGGGTGGCCCGTATCCGGGCACACCACTTGCCGGGATTTGCACCGTGCGTTCCGCCATTGCTGACAGGTCACAACACGAGGGGTAGTCATGGCGGTAGTCACGTTGGAAGAAGCCGGCCCGAGCACCGCAGCACCGAGTCTCGCTCCGGACCCAACCCCTGAGGCCGTCGCCCCGCCGCGGCCCCGAAGGTTCCGCTGGGGCCGGTTCGGCATCCAGTCCAAGCTGTTGATCATGTTGTGCCTGACCAGCGTGGTGTCGTCGGTGGTGGTGGGCGTGGTGGCCTACCGGGCGGGCACCGACTCACTTCGCGACGCCGCCTACCAGCGGCTGGAGTCGATGCGGAATCTGCGGGCCACGGAGATCACCCGTACGTTCGACACCCTGCACAACGACATGATTCTGTACACCCGCGGAGCCACCCTGAATCAGGCCACCGCCGGTTTCACCAAGGGTTTCCAAGATCTGAAGAACGCAACTGTGACGCCGGCGCAGGACGCGGCCGTGGACAAATATTACAATGACGTGTTTGTCGCCGCATTGAACAAGAACATGGGCACCTCCAGCACCGCGGCGGGTTTCCTGCCGACCTCTCCGGCGCAGCGGTATCTGCAAGCCCATTACACGACGCCGTTCACCGATTTCGACGAGGCGATCAAACTCGACGACGCCGGCGACGGCAGCGCTTGGTCGGCTACTCACGCCCAGTTCCAGGATTACTTCCGCGCTTTGACCACCGGCTTCAACTACGACGACGCGGCGATCATGGACCTGTCGGGAAACGTGGTCTACACCGCCTACGCCGGGGTGGACCTGGGCACGAACCTGGACTCCGGCCCCTACCGGGAATCCAACCTGGCCCAGGCCTACCAGGCAGCGTTGACGTCCAACGATCTTGATTACGTGGGGCTGACCGATCTCGGCCGCTATCAACCATCCGACGATCTTCCGACCGGCTGGGTCGTCTCTCCGATCGGTCAGAACGGCAAGATCATCGGGGTCCTGGCGCTGGCGTTGCCGCTGGCCACCTTCAATGATGTGATGACCGGGAACGGCAACTGGGAGGCCGACGGATTCGGAAAGACCGGGGAAACGTTTTTGGCCGGTCCTGATCGGCTGATGCGCTCCACTTCCCGGTTGGTCCAACAGGATCCGGAACAGTACAAGGCGTCGGCGATCGCCGCCGGCCTACCCGTGGACGTGGCCACCAAGGCGGCCGCGGTCAAGGGCACGGTGTTGCTGCAGACGCTGCCTTCGGCTGCGGTCGGGTTGGCGCTACAGGGAAAGACCGGTACCACGGTCGAAAACAACTATCTGGGGCGGGAATCGCTGATCGCCTACGCCCCGCTGAAGATCGAGGGCCTGCAGTGGGTGGTCATTGCCCAGGTGCAAGCCGACGAGGTGTTCGCCCCCGTCGCCGCATTGACCCGCAATATCGTGCTGGCCACCCTGGCCATCATCTTCCTGGTCAGCATCGCCGCGTTGTTCCTGGCGCAGGTATTCGCCCGCCCGGTCCGCCGGCTGGCGGTCGGGGTGCGGGAGGTGACCGCGGGCAAGCTCGGCACCCAGGTGCAGGGCACCTTCTCGGGTGAGTTCGGCGATCTCGCCGCGGCCTTCAACGACATGAGTCGCAGCCTGCAGGTCAAACAACAGTTGCTTGATGACCAGCTCGTTGAAAACAACAGATTGTTGCTGACGATCATGCCGGAGACCGTGGCCGAGCGGTATCGCCAGGGTGAGGAAACCATCGCCCAGGACCACAAGGACGTGAGCGTGGTCTTCGCCGAGCTGGTCGGGTTCGACGACCTGACTCGGGGCACGTCGTCGGAGCAGTCGGTGGGCCTGTTCAACGAGATGATCCGCAGCTTCGACGACGCTGCCGGCCGCCTGGGGATCGAAAAGGTCCGCACCATGCGCAACGGATATCTGGCCAGCTGCGGGCTGACTGTGCCCCGGGTCGATCACGTCCGCCGGGTCGTTGATTTCGCTATGGAAATGCAACACATCGTCGATCGATTCAACGCTCAGCACTCCGCCAATGTGAGGCTGCGCGCCGGCATCGACACCGGCACGGTGTCCAGCGGCCTGCTCGGACGGACGAGCCTGGTCTATGACCTGTGGGGAGACGCGGTCAACCTCGCCTACAAAGTTCGTGAACTCGGCGAGTCACCCGGAATTTTCCTCACCGACGAAGTCGCGCGCCGGGTGGGGACCAGCTTCTCGCTGACCGAGGCCGGACGGTTCGATACCGCCAACGGCCCCCAGCAGATCTGGGCGCTGGCGGTGACCGACTGATGACGAACGTATTCAGCCAGCCCTGGTTCCGCTGGGCCCTCTGCATCGTCGTGGGTCTGCCGATCCTGCTGGTCACTCTCACGGAAGTGCACGACGCGTTGGCCCGACGCGGCAACGCCATGGCCAAACCGGTGCTGCTGCTACGCAATTACGTCCTGCCCGCCGGAGCGCTGATCCTGCTTCTCACCCAGGCCACCGACGTGTCCGGCACCAACACCTGGCTTCGTATCATCACCACGTTCTTCGGGTTCATGCTGCTGTTGCTGGTGTTGTCCGGTCTCAACGTCGCCCTGTTCAGCCACGCAGAAACGGGCAGCTGGCGGCAACGACTTCCGTCGATCTTCGTCGATATCCTGCGCCTGGTGTTGATCGTCACCGGTCTCGCGGTGATTTTCTCGTATGTGTGGAACGCCGACGTCGCCGGCCTTTTCACCGCTCTGGGCGTCACCACCGTGGTCCTTGGCTTCGCGCTGCAGAACGCGGTCGGATCGACGTTGTCGGGGTTGCTCCTGCTGTTCGAGCAACCCTTCAAGCTCGGTGACTGGCTCAACGCCGGCGGGGCCCGGGGCCGCGTCGTCGAGGTCAACTGGCGGGCCACCCACCTGGACATCGGCGGCGGCGTCCAGATCATCCCCAACGCGTCCCTGGCCGGATCGGCGTTCTCCAACCTGAGCCGGCCGCCCGATCTGCACATCGAAAACGTGACCAGCACCTTCGCCCCCGACGATCCACCCGACCAGGTCATCGCGCTGCTCCAACGGGTTGCGGCGCAGCTGCCCGGCCTGCACCCCACCACCTTTCCCACCGCGGCCATGACCGCCCCGAAGACGTTCGTGACCGCGATCCCCGTGTCCGACCCGGCCGACGGGGCCGCCGCAGCGTCCACCTTTCAACGCTGGCTCTGGTATGCCGCCCGCCGCGCCCAGCTGCGCCTCGATGGCATCGCTGACGACTACAGCACCCCGGACCGGGTCGCAGCGGCCCTGCACGCTGCCGGCGGCCAACTGCAGGTCCCCATCGACAACCTGGACGAACTCGCCGGTGCTGCCCGGCTCCATCGGTTCGGCGCCGGAGAGACCATCCTGGCCCCCGGTACCGTCCCCTCCGCTTTGCTGGTCATCACTGCCGGCCGCGTCGTCCAACGCGCCCC
Organism: Nakamurella sp.; assembly: GCA_965277905.1. GTDB lineage: Bacteria > Actinomycetota > Actinomycetes > Mycobacteriales > Nakamurellaceae > Nakamurella. The sequence goes on along the minus strand of CBDIDW010000006.1, from coordinate 231,298 downwards.
GGCACCCGACGGGGCGTTGCTGTGGGTCACCGAATTGGAAACTCCCGAGTACGTCGGGCAAACGGTGCTCACCCGCGAACCCGCCCGGTCCGGCAGCTGGGCCCTGTCCGAAGTCACCGTCTTGGCCATCGCCCAGGACGCCATCAATGAACTCGTCCGCACCCGACCCGAACTCGCCGTCGCGATGGGGCGCACCATCGATAGCCGGCGGGATCTCGTCCGGCAAGCGATCGTTCGCGCCGGACACCCACCCACGCGCACCCTGGTCGGCGGTGCCCGTCGCGCTTCGTGACGATGCGCTGCAGGCGGGTACGCCGTCGGCCCGGACCACGCCTGACGTCGAAGCCGGCGCGCACTCGACCGGCTCTTCTTCTTCAGGGTCCGTACGCGGCGGTGACCTCGGCCATTCCATCTCGGCGGTGGCCTGGATCAGGGCGAGCAGCTCCGGATCCAGGCCGGGGGAGAACTCCTCCAGGCGTTCGGCAGCGATCATGGCCGGCACCCCTCGGGTGCTTGCTCGGTCGCGGTCAGCGTGGTGGCGTCCCCGGATGGGGACAGGCCCTGGAAAATGCGGCCGGCCTCGGATTGGCCGGCCAGATCAAAGGTGTGGTGCTTGGACCGCAAGCCGAGGTCGGTCAGCTTCTTGACCTCCGGGAACTTCTCGGCCTTGGTCTTGGGGATGGGCAGTAACGTGTTCCACGCCACTCCCAGGGCCTCCAGGGCCTGGTCCCGGACGATCAGGTAGGCGACGGCGGAGCGGGCTGTTCTGTTGTCGGTCATTTCGTAGATCCGGCACTTCTGTAGCCGCCCGGTGGCCTCGAGCACGAGGTTGTCCAGCAGGTCCAGGGGCAGGTTCCCGGGGCCACGGGCCACGTGGTTCGGCTCGTGTAAAGTACGCAGTGCTGAGTTCACAGCCGGTTCGAGACCGGGGTCGCCGCTTACGCCGCCGCCACGGAAATCCCCTGATAACCGCTCACCGCGCCTTTCGGAATCCTCTCCGCTGATGGGCTTTTGCCGTGACCTCATCTTCGAACAACGTTTCCGAGCTTTCCCGGGACGACTTGATCCGCCAGTTGGCGACACTGGAAGGCAAGCTCGACGCCCTGGCCGCGATCGAGCAGGCCAAGGGCGCGATCATGCTCACCTACGGGTTGACCGCCAACGCGGCGTTTGAACTCTTGCGATTTCACTCCCAGGCCCACAACATCAAGCTGCGTGTCATCGCTGCTCAGGTGGCATCGCAGCTGTGTGCCGGCCCGACCAGCCCAGACGCTGTGAGCCGGTTCGATCGGCTCTTGGACGAGGTGACCCGCCCCGCGCACCCCCTGGTGGTGGACCCGCCGGACGAGATGGCCTCGGTGTGGTCACAGATCGCCGCCGACCAGGAATCCCGTGTGCGGGCGGACCTTGCGCCCAGCGCACCCCCGCCGGGCATCACCATCGCCGGGAATGTCGCGAACCTGCCCCTGGTGTACGCCAATCAGGCCTTCACCGAGCTGACCGGCTACCCGGTCGACGATGTCCTGGGCCGCAACTGCAGATTTCTGCAGGGCGCCGCCACGAACCCCGGACACGTTGCCAGCATCGGTCGCGCCCTCTCCACCGGGCGGGATGTCAGCGTGGTCATGCGCAACTACCGCAGTGACGGGTCGTCGTTCATGAACAGGGTCTCCATCTCTCCGTTACATGATCCGGCCCACCACATCACCCACTTCGTGGCCACTCAAATCGAGGTCGACAACCGAGCGGAAAGACCTTTCGCAGCCAAGGAAACGCCAGGTCTGGCCCCGGTGATCGACCTCCGATCCAGAGCAACTCGGGTCACGTCCTTGCGGGTGGTGTCTGAGGTGGTTCCCGCATGATCCTTTGTGGTCGGATTTTATGCGCTGATCGTGGTGGGGATCACCTCCTGGGTGGCGGGGTCGCCGTCGATGACGGTGAGGCGGGATTTGGCCAGGACGTCCAGGCCGATGTAGCGGCGCATTTCGGTCCATTCGTCGTGCTGTTCGGCCAGGACAGCGCCGACGAGGCGGATCAGCGCGGCCCGGTCGGGAAAGATCCCGACAACATCGGTGCGGCGGCGGATTTCCCGGTTGAGGCGTTCCTGGGGATTGTTCGACCAGATCTGCCGCCAGATCGCTTTCGGGAACGCGGTGAAGGCCAAGATGTCTGGGCGGGCGGCGTCCAAATGGGCGGCGACGGCGGGGAGTTTCTCGGTCAGAGCGTCGACGATGCGGTCGAACTGGGCGTGCACGGCGTCGGCGTCGGGTTGGTCGTAGACGCTGTGCAGCAACGCTTTCACCCACCCCCACGACGCCTTCGGCGTCGCCGACATCAGGTTCGCGGCGTAATGGGTGCGGCACCGCTGCCAGGCCGCGCCGGGCAGGGTCGCGCCGACCGCGTCGACCAGGCCGCGGTGGGCATCGGAGGTCACCAGTTTCACCCCGGTCAGGCCGCGCGCCGTCAGGTCCCGGAAGAACGCCAACCAGCCGGCCCCGTCCTCAGCGCTGGTGACCTGTAGGCCGAGGATCTCCCGGTAGCCGTCGGCGTTCACCCCGGTCGCCAACAGCGCATGAACGTTGACGGTGCGGCCGCCCTCCCGCACCTTCAAGACCAGCGCATCCGCCGCCACAAACGTGTAGGGGCCGGCGTCCAACGGCCGGGTCCTAAACGCCTCCACGGTCTTGTCCAACGACCGGGCCATCTCACTGACCTGCGACTTTGACAGGCTGGTGATCCCCAGCGTGTGGACCAGCTTGTCCATCCGCCGGGTCGAGACCCCGAGCAGGTAGCTGGTCGCGACCACGGTGACCAGGGCCTGCTCCGCCCGCCGCCGCCGATCCAACAGCCAGTCCGGGTAATAGCTGCCCTCCCGCAACTTCGGAATCGCCAACTCCACCGTCCCGGCCCTGGTGTCCCACTCCCGGGCCCGGTAACCGTTGCGTTTGTTGACCCGCTCGTCGCTGCGCTCCCCGTACGGGGCGCCGCAGACCGCGTCGGCCTCGGCCCCCATGAGCGCCTCGGCGAACGATTTCACCATGCCCCGCAACAGATCAGGGCTCGCCTGGCCCAGCTGCTCCTGCAGCCACCCGGACAGGTCGATACTTGGCCCAACGGCCATCGTCGTGCTCCTTCGGTTGAGTTCCTTGGCGGGTTCTCACGAAGGATCACGCGGTGGCCGTCTCAAACGCCTACGCCACGCTCAACAGCAACAACGTCGGACACCACGTCCCTGGACGCAACTCAGGCAGCGTTCAGAGGGCTCAACCAAAAGGGCCGAACGGCTGTCCGAACGTGAGTGCTTGGAAGTCGACAGGTGCACGGCCCGCCGGCATCTGCAGAGGTGTCCTCCTCCTTCTTTCAGAAAGCTCTGCCATGACGACGTCCGAGCGATTGCAAACAATCCTGTCCAAACAACACCAGCTGATCGCCCGCAAACTGCAGATAGTGTCGGACAGCAGCGGCACGGATCGGCAGCACGTGTTCAACGATCTCCGCCGTTATCTGGCCGCGCACGAGGGGGCCACCATGGTGTGTATCAACGCCGCCGTCGGCCTGGCTCCCCTCGCGCTGCTGGCCGAGGCCCGAATCGAAGCCGAGCGGGACTTCGGCCAGACCCTGGAAACCATGGAGGCGGCGGGCATCGACTCGGCGGATTTCGACGGCCTGCTGGATCGCCTGACCAGCGCCTTGATGACCCATGCCGCCGCCGAGGAAGGACACAACCTGAGCTGGATCATCGGATTCACTTCAGACCCACAAATGGACCGCATGTTGGTGGCGCTGCAGACGGTGCCGATGGTCGCCGCAGGTAATTTGCGGAGCGTCCTGATGACCGACATCTTTACCTACTCTGCCTTACGGCAAGTTGCCATCGAGCACTTCGAGAAAATGCCGCACGAAACAATGTCCCGGCTGACCACGCCCGATAGGCCACGCTATTTCGGGCGCAGCGCCTAGTTCTCGAGAACTGCACCGGATAGATGTCGCATCCGACTCAGCATCCGCTGTGGGCCGACGACCGCCACGTCACACTCATGTCCGGCCCCGCGCTCGTCATCGCGTCCCCTGTTGCGTGGCCCGGCCGACCGATCACCGTCAGGCGGCCCGGCCGACGCCACACTCGCCGGTCGGTGCACGTCAGGTGTGCGCCCCGAGGTTCGCCTCGCCGGCCCGGTGAACCAACGCGGCGCCGGGCGTCGGCGGCCGACTCACAATCGCTTCAGGTCAGGACCGCGTGCGGCGGTCTCTGGCGGAGAGCTCAACGGTAGGATAACATCGTAATGGTTGGAAGGTTTAAGGCTCGTTCCCAGGAATACCGGAGGCCGAGATGACGGCAGGTATCGACCCGGCGATGTTTCGAGAGACCCTGGGGCACTATCCGACCGGCGTCGCCGTCGTGACGGCCATCGCCGAGAACGGTCTTCCCGCCGGGATGGTGGTCGGCACGTTTTCCTCGGTCTCGCTGGATCCGCCACTGATCGCTTTCTACCCGACGAAGAACTCGGCCAGCTTCGCGATCTTGCGCACGGCCCCGGCGTTCTGCATCAACGTGCTCGCCTCGGACCAGGAGCCGCTGTGCCGGCGGCTGGCCACCGGCGGCGCCTCCAAGTTCGACGGCGTGGAGTGGCGGCCCGGTCCGCTCGGCTCACCGGTGCTGGACGGCGCCGTGTCGTGGGTCGAATGCACTTTTGAACAGACCCGCGAGGCGGGTGACCACTACATCGTGCTGGGCCGCGTGCACGAGTTCGCGGTGCAGCGATCCACGCTGCCCCTGTTGTTCTTTCAGGGCGGATACGGGCGATTTTCTCCCGGTTCGTTCGTGGCCGCTCCGGGCCCGGAACTGATCCAGGCTGCCCAGTTCGCCGAGACCATCCGGTCCCGGGTCGAGGATTTGAGCGTCGAATTCAGTGTCAACTGCAGTGTTCTCGCCCAGATCCGATGGGACGCCGTTCAGGTGTTGGCCGCCAATCGCAGCCTCGTGGCCGAGTCGTTCCCGCTCGGTCACCGGCAGCCACTGATCCCGCCGTTCGGCGCCGTATTCATGGCCCACGCGCCGGAGTCGGAGGTCGATGAGTGGCTGCGACGCGCTCCGGACGCCAGTCCGGAGCGTCGCGCACTCAACGAAGCGCTGCTGGGCGCCGTGAAGGAGCGCGGCTACTCGCTGCTCACCGCCACACCCGAGGCGCTGCAGCGCCATGAGGCGCTGCTCTCGGCGTTCGAACAGTCCGATCGGCTCCCCCGCCACGAGCGTGCGGTGCGTCAGGCGACGTCAGATCTGGCGGCGCACTTCACCCCGGAGCTGGCTGCTGACCGTACCTATGACCTGGCCACCATTGTCGTGCTCTTGAAAATTGTCCCGGGCGAGCCACCGATGGCCCTGCGGATGACCGGCCTGCCCCCGGCGGCGTCGACGGAGCAGGTGCAGACGTGGATCCGCGCCCTACAGCAGGTTGCCGGCTGACCGAACGTCGACGGTAGGTGGCTCACGTCGACCGTCAGGCACCGTTCAGGAACTCCCGCGGCAAGGGAGGTCGTGCAGCTGCCGGTATCGGACGAGCGCGGGAACGGTGACGACGGCGAGGGTGTGGCGGTCGGCGAACCGGAAAGCGTCAGCGACGGTGAACACGGTGGCGTCGTCATGCACGATCGCCGCGAACACGCCCGCCTCACCGGCGCCGGCCAGGCGGGCCAGGTCCACGGCGGCTTCGGTGTGGCACGGCCGTTCGAGCACCCCGCCCGGCCGCGCCCGCAACGGCAGGACATGGCCGGGCCGGCTGAAGTCCTCCGGTGTCGCGGCCGGGTTCGCAAGCAATCGGATGGTGCCGGTGCGGTCGGTCGCGGAAATCCCGGTGGTCCCGCCGACGGCGGCATCGACCGATACCGTGAAGGCGGTGCCAGCCGGGTTCTCGTTGTGCCGCACCATCTGGGGAAGATCCAGCCGGTCACAGTCGGCCGCCGCGAGCGGGACGCACAGCACGCCCGAGGTGTGCCGCACCATGAACGCCACCTGCGGGACCTGCACGAGGCGGGCGGCCGCAAGTAGGTACCCGGGTTGCTCCGGCAGGCACGGATCGACGAGCACGACGGCCCGGCCGGCCGTGAGCGCGTCCACCGCGGCGGTGACGGTGTCCACCGACACCAGGTCGAACGCCGCGTCGGAACGCAGGGTTTCCACGGGGCGGGTTTGTTCAGGGGTGCGGCCGCGGGACAAAGCGCGCGTCATCGGCGTGCCTAGGACGACGCGCTGACGCTCTCCCGAGCCTTGAGGGCATCGAGGAAAGCGATCCGGCCGCCGGCGGCGAAGTCGTGCAGCACGTTCATGTTCATGTCCGGGTTCTGGGTGCCGATGGGCTCGGGCACCCGTGGGTTGCCCGACCAGGACTGCAGCTTGCAGACCCGATGGCTGATCCGCCAGCCCTGCTCGGTGCGCACGAGAACGTCGTCGTACCAACCGGTTCCAGTCCAGGTCGGGCCGCCCTCGGCGGCGTGGCGGACCAGCAGCCAGTTGCCGTAGCTGAATGCGTGGGCCGTGTCGCCGTCGACCGTGACCAGGTGGCCCATCATGGTGTGTTGGTGGCTGTCGAGGGTGTCGTGGAACTCGGCGAACCCCTGCTTGAATGCGGTCAGGTCACGCCAGCCGGTGCCGGCGGGGCCGAACTCCGCCCGCACATCTTGAGTGAAGACGAGGTCGAACAGGTCCCACTGGCGGGCGTCCAGGGCGAAGGCGTAGAGGTTGAGCGCCTCGATGATGGCGGCCTTGTCGTGCTCGATCATGCAGCTGGTCCTTGTTTTTCGAGGGAGTGGAGGTGAAACGCCGTTTTTCAGCTGACCTTCTTGACCGGGGCAGGTGCGAAGCGGTCCAGGGTGGTGATGCCGGCGAAGTTGTGCGGAGCGAGTCCGGCCATCAGCCGGCCGTAGTTCTCCGAGAGCGCTTCCAGGTTCAGCGCGCCGTGCAGGGTGACGATGCGGGCGTCGCGCCAGGACCGCTGAATCGGTTCGAAATCCATGATCGCGGTCGACCCGGAATTGCGCTGCAGTAGCTCGATGGCCTCGGCGCACCATTTTGCCGCGTAGGCGGTCTCGACCAGGACCCGGGCGCTGAATTTCTGCAGATATTCGGGGTCGGCCGGGGTGCCGGCGGCGGCCAGCACACCGAGCCGGTCGGTTTCCTGCGCGTTGGCCCGGGCCATCAGCACCGCGGACTGGATCTTGGAGTGCACCTCGGCCAGCATCAGGTGGGTCAGTGGGGCTTCGAGTTGATTCTTGTAGGTCGTGCCGCGGATGGGCCGGCCGTCGGAGCGCTCCAGGAAGCGCTCGAGGGCGCCCTGCGCGATGCCGATCGACATCCCCGCCATCAGACTGAACGCCCAACCCAGCGTCGGTGCCTTCCAGATCGAGCCCAGCAGATGGTTGTCCAGCTTTTGACCGGTCACCAAACGGAAGTCGACGCCGCGATGCTCGGGAACCAGCAGTTCGCCCTTGATCAGCTCGCAGGACACGCTGCCGGTGGCGCGCATACCGGCGACATTCCAATCGTCCAGGAATCGCAGCTCGTCGCGCGGGACCTGCACCCCCACCAGGTAAGGGCCGTCACCCTCATCGGCAATGCAACCGAGGTTGGTGAACGGCGCCCAGAGCGAGTCGCTGCCGAAGGTCCACGGTCCGCCGGAGATCAGCCAGCCGCCCTGGACCCGCTTGGCCCGACCCCGGGAGGCCGGGAAATGGCTCGACGCGGCGACGCGGGGCCCGACCCACGGATGGCCGTAGACCTCCTCGACGACGCGGGCGCCGGAGCCGGCGGGGATCCAGTTGGTCGAGGCGCCGACCCATACCGTCCAGCCGGCCGAGCCGTCCCACTTCGCGACCTCGGTGATGACGTCGAGTTGTTGGCGCACTGTGAGTTCGGAGCCGCCGTATTCCGCCGGGCTACCGATGTCGAACGCGCCGGTGGCATCCAGATCGGCGATGGTCTCGTCAGAATGCCGACCTGCGCGCTCGGCGTCGGGGGCCCGCTTGCGCAGCGTCGGCCCGAGCGCCCGCACCTTTTCCATGATCGTCTCGAGCGTCGCCTGCTGGGTATCGGCATTGGTCATGGGGATCAGCTCCTGGGGGTCGAGGCGGTCAACAGCGGCAGGATCGGCAGCTGCAGATAGCTCGGATGGTCGGGGCCCGTGTGCACAGTGTTGGTGGCCCCGACGTGATAACGCTCGTCGTAGGCGCGGGCCGGCACGCCCGCCGCCGAGTAGGGCTGGACGTCGACCCGCAGCCGGCAGCCTTGACGGATGACTGCGCTGCTCGGGTTGAGGCCGATCTCGATCGGGACGATCTCACCGGGCTCCAGAGGCTCGTAGTCCGCCTCGAGATGGGTGTGGACCGGCCAATACTCGGTGGAGCGCGCGTGGTCGAGGGCCCGGTGTGACACCTTGAGCAGGCCGTGCCCGACGGGGTGGATGTTGGACGGATCGACCGGGGGGACCAGGGATTCGTAACGGATCTCACGGTCGTGCTCGTCGAGAATGCGCAGCGAGACGAAGGCGTCCATGTCGCTGCTGGTGGAGGACACCCACAGTCCGACCTTCATGTATCCGGCCAGCACCATGTCCTGCGGCAGTGGGTCGCTCACGAACGAGATACCCGTCGACCAGCGGGGGGTGCCGCCGATCGGGCCGACCGGCGCCATCGACGGCCGCCCGATGTCCAGATGCGCGTCGTAGCCGGCGCTGGCCGCCACGTCAGGGATCTCCGGGCTGATGCGCAGGAAGTCCTGCCGGCGGCCGTCGCCGGTCCAGTCCGACGGGGTCGCGTCGAAATACCAGCGTGGGTAGGTGGTCCGGGCAATCGGCCATTCGGATTCGTCGGACACGAAGTGCCCGCCGTTGCCGGTCCGGATCTGGACCCGCACCGGGGCCGAGTCCATGACGCCGTTGTCGGCGCCACGGAGCCAGTGGTCGAAGAACCGCTGGTGCTCAGCAATCGTGGACTGCTTGTAGCTGTGGGTGAACCAGGCATCGACGAAATCGAACTTTTTGGCCCGGGCCCCGGTGGAGCGCAGGAAGGTCTCGCTGCTGCCGAGTTGATGGATGACGACGCCGGTCTGTGGGCCGACGATCCAGACCGGGACGGTGGCCTTCTCGAGTTCCGGCCGCATGAAGATCGAGCCGCGTGGACCGTAGGCGGCTGGGTCGTTGAATGGGGTGGCCAGCATCCGTGCCATCCAGTCGGTCTCGTGCCGCTCTCCGTTGAAGTTGTGGCCGGCCATGGCTTTCCGCCACCAACCCCAGAAGCCCTCGCCGTACAGGCCGCCGCCGTAGATGGCCTCGTTATAGAGGTCGGCGTCGGTGCCGAGTGCGATCATTGCCTTCAGGTGCGGCGGCTGCAGGCTGGCCACGGTGTGCTGGGTGATGGCCAGATATGACATGCCCCACAGTCCGACGTTGCCGTTGGACCACGGTTGCGTGCCGGCCCACTCGATCGCGTCGTAGTAGTCCTGCGCCTGCTGCACGCTGAACGGCGCTTGCAGGCCCGGGCTGTTCCCGACGCCGCGGGCGTCGACGCGAATGCAGACGTAGCCCTGCGGTACCCAGACCGAGGAGTCGACGCTCTCGTGGTTCTCGTACTGCAGACCGTCGGGATTCCCGGAAAAGTAACGGTCCTCGAGCACCTCCTTGCGATCGGCATCGTCCGCATCACCGATGCAGCCGTGGTCGAAACTCTTGCCGTAGAAGCCCTGGTTCATCACCACCGGGTGCTCGCCGGCATCCGCGGGCCGAAAGACGTCGGCGCACACGTAGGAACCATCCCGCAGTGGGATTCTGACGTCGGTCGCCTTGACGATGCCCCGGATGTTGCGGCGCAGTTCGTTACGGGCCGCCCCGGCATTGCGGAGGGCCCGCGGGGTGTCGGTCGTGAACACTCCGGCGGTGGCGTTCAACGTCGCCAGCAGGGCGACGACGGCCGGGTCGCCGGCGAAGGCGGCCGAGTGATCACCGCTGAAGGCCACCATCCGGCCGCCGGCGGCAGTGTCCCCGGCGGTGGGCGCAGTGACGTCGGCGACGTCGGTGTCGGCCTGGTTGAAATTGATCACCATAGGCCCGACCACGTCGTGCACGACGGGCGCGATGGTCACACCGGATTCGACATCGCCGTCCTGGTCGAGGGTCTGTATCAGGCGCGCCAGGTTGGTCACGATGGGGTCGCGGAGCCGCTCGATCTTGCCGTCGACCCGGTTGACGAGTTGGGCGAGATTCACCCGGGGCGCCCCGATGACCGAGCCCAGCACCAGACCGCCGACGAGGAATGCGACGGTTTCCCCCGACCGGTACGAAAACTCGCCCCGGTCATTGGTGAGGCCGCGCTGGGTGGGGGTCTCGTAGCGCAGCCCGCGGATCGGGCCGGCCAAGACCCCCGTGGCCCGCTCGAACACGGCGGTCGCGCCAGCCGTCGGGGCGGCGTGATGTCCGTGACCGGCATCCCGGAGGCTCACGTAGACTCCCTTAATACCAAAATGGTTACTATGGTTTACCGAGTATGAGGAGCGGATGTCCCGCTGTCAAGAACTTCCGCGGGCCGGATCCATGGGGTCATCGGCCAGATCCGCCGACTCGGACCCCTTCTCCTGAACAACCATAATGGTTATGCTTGTTCAGACAATACAGGAAGGTGCGCCGTGACGACTTCCCCCGGCCAGCGCGACCAAAGGTACGAGGTCGCGGCATGACCTCGTTCGTGGTCCAGACCCGTGCCCAGGTCCTCGCCGGCGAGATCGAGCAGCAGATCCTGGACCGTGAGTTCAAGCCCGGCGATCTCATCGGCACCATCGATGCCCTGAAGGCGCGCACCGGTTTCGCTCGTTCGACCGTGGCGGAGGCCATCCGGATCCTGACCGACCGCGGGCTCGCCGAGATCCGGCCAGGTCGCAGTGGTGGCCTGTTCGCCACCGCAGCCGGCCCCATGATCCGGATCCGGCATACTCTGCTGGCTGTCACCGATGCCCCCGCGTCGGTGGCCGAGGCGGTTGCTGTCCGGGAGGCCCTCGAGGTGCTGGTCGACGTGGATGCCGCGGAACACCGCACGCCGGTGGACATCTCCGCCATGAAGAAGCTGCTGCTGCGAGTTCGGGCGGCGGCCGGCCAGGGGCGCACGGAGTTCCTCCTGGCCAACTGGGACCTGCATGAGCGGATCGCGCTGATCTCGCCGAACCAGACCGGTTCCGCGCTGTATCTGTCTATGACCCGTTTCGTCCGGGAACACGCGGTCGCCGCCCGCCACGACGACGACCCCGCGACCGCCGCCTCCTGGCTGAAAGAACGCTACGAGATCCACGAAGAGCTCGTCGACGGCATCATCGCGGGTGACGTTGCCCGCACGAAGATGGCCATCGACCGGCACGCAGGACGACCGGGGCAGTGAGCGTCGGGTCGGCAGCGCGATGGGAAGCCGGTGCGGCAGCGGTGCTGCGCAAGGCCGGAGCAATGGCCGACGACGCTCGCGACGACCAGGCTTGGTCGGCGTTGACGACCATGTCGATAGAGGGCGTCGTCATCCCGCCGTTGGGTACCGCTGATCGCACACCCGCGGCGGTGCCGGGTGTTCGCGGCCCGGTCCGGGCGACGGAGTTCGGGTGGGACATTCGCACCCTGCTCACCGATCGCGACCCCCGCCGGGTGGCCCGCGACGCTCTGGTCGACCTGGAGGGCGGCGTCACCTCCCTCTGGCTCACCGTCGGTGATGCCGGCGTCGACGCGAAAGACATTTCCACTGCACTGACCGACGTCTACCTGGACCAGGCTGCGGTCGTGCTGCGTCCGACCGGTACGGCCGACGAGATCGAGACGGCCGGCTGCTTCACCGATCTCTTGCGGGAGCGGGGCATCTCGGCCGCACCCGGCACCAACCTGGGTGCGGATCCGGTCGGACGGGGGATCAGGCAGCGGGTCCGACTCGACCGCCGTACGGTCTCCGCTCAGGTTGACGCGCTGGCCGACGTCGCCGGCCGGGCCGGTGTCGCGGCGCTGGTGGTGGACGCCACCACCGCCCACGATGCGGGTGCGGCCGAGGTCGCCGAGCTCGGATACTCGCTGGCCCTCGCGGTCCTCTATCTACGGGAGCTGACCGCGGCCGGACACGATCTGACCGCCAGCCTCCGACTCCTGGAATTCCGCTACACCGCGACCGCCGACCAGTTCCTGACCATCGCGAAACTGCGGGCCGCGAGGGCGCTCTGGCATCGGGTCCTCCAGTTGTGCGGCGGGGCGGCAGATTTCCCGCAGCGGCTGCACGCGGTGTCGTCGGCGCCGATGATGACGCGCTACGACCCGTGGGGCAACCTGTTGCGCGGCACGATCGCTGCTTTTGCGGCGGGGGTCGGCGGCGCCGATGCGGTGACGGTGCTGCCCTTCGATGGACCCCTCGGGAAGCCGGAGGCACTGGGTCGACGGCTGGCCCGCAACACCTCGTCGTTGTTGATCAGGGAGGCGCGGGTGGCGCAGGTCAGTGACCCGGCCGGTGGGGCGTATGCCATCGAGATGCTCACCGCCGACCTCGCCGCCCGGGGTTGGGCGGAGTTCCAGCGGATCGAGCAGGACGGCGGCATTATCGCCGCGGCGAACGACGGATCGCTGCTCGAGGCGTGGAGCGCCACCGCGGCGGAACGCCGGTCGCGGATCGCCGACCGGCGTCAGCCAATCACCGGTGTCACCGAGTTCCCCGACCAGCACGAGGTCCTGCTGATCCGGGAACGCGCGGACGATCCGCCCGACGACGACGCCACCGCCGTCAGTTGGGCCGCGGACTTCGAACAGATGCGGGACGACGCCCCGGGCGCCTCGGTCTTCCTGGCCCTGCTCGGGCCGGTGCCCGAGCACAACGCCCGGGCGACGTTCGTCAGCAACGCCTTCGCGGCCGGCGGTATCCAGGTCGAGCGGGCCGGATCCACCCTCAACGAGATCCTGGCCGCGTACGGGGAGTCCGGCTGCGACGTGGTCGCTTTGGCCGGCAGCCCGCAGGTATATCGCTCGTGGGCCGTCGACCTGGTGGCCGCGATGCGGGCGGCCGGAGCGCGGTGGATCGTCACCGCCGGCGCCGCTCCGACAGAGCTCGCGCCGGTCGTCGACGATCAACTAGTGCCGGGCGCGAATCTGCTGCAATTCCTGTCCCGGACGCGGGAACACCTGATGTCGAAGGGTCTTCGTCCATGACCATTCCCGCCGACTTCGCCGCACTGCCGTTCCGGGACCCGCGCGGACCGGCCTCTGCGCCGCCGCCCGCTCCCGCCGGCCCGACATCCCGCGCGCCCGAGGGCATCGAGATCAAGCCGCTCTACACCGACGCCGATACGGTCGGATTGCTCTGGCCCGACACATATCCCGGCGTGGCGCCGTACCTGCGTGGCCCGTACCCGACGATGTACACCACCCAGCCGTGGACGATCCGGCAGTACGCCGGGTTCTCCACCGCCGCGGAGTCCAACGCCTTCTACCGGCGCAACCTTGCAGCCGGGCAGAAGGGCCTGTCGGTGGCCTTCGACCTGCCGACCCACCGCGGCTACGACTCCGACCACCCCCGGGTCTCCGGTGACGTCGGTATGGCGGGGGTGGCGATCGACTCGATCCTGGACATGCGGGAGCTCTTCGACGCGATCCCGCTGGACCGGATCAGCGTCTCGATGACCATGAACGGCGCGGTGTTGCCCGTGCTCGCCCTGTTCATCGTCGCCGCCGAGGAACAGGGAGTGCCGCCGGAGAAGCTCGCCGGAACCATCCAGAACGACGTGCTCAAAGAGTTCATGGTCCGCAACACCTACATCTACCCGCCGGAGCCCTCGATCCGGATCGTGTCCGACATCTTCGCCTACACGGCGGCGAAAATGCCGTCCTTCAATTCGATCTCGATCTCCGGCTACCACATGCAGGAGGCCGGCGCGACCGCCGATCTCGAGCTCGCCTACACCCTGGCCGACGGCGTCGAATACATCAGAGCCGGTGTTGCGGCAGGGTTGTCGGTCGACGCCTTCGCGCCGCGGCTCAGTTTCTTCTGGGCCGTCGGGATGAATTTCTTCATGGAGGTGGCGAAGATGCGCGCCGCCCGCGCCCTCTGGCACCGTCTGGTCGGGGAGTTCGAGCCCAAGAACCCGAAGTCCCGGATCCTGCGGGCGCACTGCCAGACGTCCGGCTGGTCGCTCACCGCTCAGGACCCGTTCAACAATGTCGCCCGGACCTGCATCGAGGCCATGGCCGCCACCCAGGGCCACACCCAGTCGCTGCACACCAACGCGCTGGACGAAGCGCTCGCGCTGCCCACGGACTTCTCCGCCCGGATCGCCCGCAACACCCAGCTGCTGCTCCAGCAGGAATCCGGGACCACCGCCATCATCGATCCGTGGGGCGGTTCGTCCTACGTCGAACGACTGACCGCGGACCTCGCCGACCGGGCCGCCGCACACATCACCGAGATCGAGGAACTGGGCGGCATGACCAGGGCGATCGAGGCGGGCATTCCGAAGTTGCGCATCGAGGAGGCCGCGGCCCGGACCCAGGCCCGGATCGACTCCGGGAGCCAACCGGTGATCGGCATCAACACCTACCCGGTCGCCGGGGTCGAGGCCCTGCAGGTCCTCAAGATCGACAACCGGTCGGTGCGGGAGGCGCAGGTCGCCAAACTGACCCGGCTCCGCGCTGAACGTGACAACGACCGCGTTGAAACGGCTCTCGCGGCCCTGACGGCCGCGGCCGCGGCGCCGGGCAGTGGCGGTCTGGACGGCAACCTGTTGCAGCTCGCCGTCAATGCGGCCCGAGCGCACGCCACCGTGGGCGAGATCTCCGACGCCCTGGAGGCGGTGTTCGGCCGGCACACCGCGGTGATGCGGACGCTGTCCGGGGTCTACCGCGCGGAGGCCGTGGCCGCCCGGGGTGGGGATTCCCTGGCCCGAGCCCTGAGGGCCACCGACGACTTTGCCGCCCGGGCTGGCCGCCGGCCCCGGATCCTGATCGCCAAGATGGGGCAGGACGGACACGACCGCGGGCAGAAGGTCCTCATCTCGGCGTTTGCGGACCTTGGTTTCGACGTGGACGCCGGCCCGCTCTTCGCCACCCCCGGAGAGGTTGCTCAGCAGGCGATCGACAACGACGTGCACGTCGTGGGGGTCAACTCACTGGCCGCCGGCCACCTGACGCTGGTGCCGGCCCTGCGCGACGAACTCGCCGCCCACGGCCGGCCGGACATCGGCATCGTCGTCGGCGGCGTCATTCCTCCGGCGGACATCCCCGAACTCCTGGCCGCCGGGGCCACCGCGGTGTTCGGACCCGGGACCGTCATCGCCGAAGCGGCTCTCGAGGTGTTGCGCCACCTTCCGAGCGACCGGTAACAGGCCCGGGGGAGCCGGTCAGCTCGCCCGCACCGGCAACTGCAGGTACGAGGCGTGATCGCCACCGGTGTGAATGACGTGCCTGCCCTCGTTCGCACCGACGTACTCCCTGATGGCGGGCATCAGCGTGCCCAACAGGTTGCGGGAGCTGACCACGAACCTGAGTTGCTCACCCGAGTGGAAATGCAGACCCACAGGCAGCAGGTCGATCTCGACGTCGACGATCTCATCGGGGGTAAGCTTCTCGACGCGGTCGAAGGTGTGCGCGGGTACGTCGTCGGTCGACAGGGTGTCGTCGAGATGGCGCATTGAGACCCGCAATCGGCCGTCGGATCCCTTGTAGCGCAGAACGGTGGCACCGTGGTCGGTCAGGTCGTGGACCATGGCGCTCCGATTGGGCGTCGTGAAGGCCTGCAGCGGAGTGCCGTGCGCGTCGAGCTTCTGCACGAGTACGAACAAATCCATGTCGTCGGCACCCTGCGCCTGGACCCACAGGTGGGCCTTCGGGTATCCGACCAACACCGTGTCTTGATCGAACCTCAGGAGGAACGAGACCGCGGCCGGGTTGGCTCCGGTGTCGTAGCCGGCTGGTACCTCGGTCGCCGGCGCCTGGGTGGTCAACGTACGGGTGCGTCCGTCCAGGTAGTACTTCCTCGACGTGACGTCGGCCGGCGGGAATGCCTCCGCGTCGACACCGACCTGGTCGCCGCCCTCGAGGTCCAGCAGTGAATACCGGACCGCAGGTGTTGTCTCCCAATCGTTGTTGGCGTCCTTGAGGAAGCGGTCGAAGAAGCGGCGCAGGTCCTGCACGTTGGCCTCGTCGTAGTAGTCGGGCCATTCCTGGGTGTTGTGGATGCGCAGCCATTTCTGCTCGGACGCCATCCGGCGCCAGGCCCGGAAGGTTCCCGCGCTGTGCAGGGTGTTGGAATAGCTGGCGACTACATAGGCCGGAACGGTGATGCGGTCGAAATCGGGAATCTTGTCCGCCCACAGGTCGGTCATCAGCGGATGCCGGTCCGCCTCGCCCAGGATGTCCTCCTTGCGGTTCTTGCCGAAGAAGCTGCCGTCCTGCAGCAGCTGTGCGAATCCGGTGTCGGGCATCCCGCCCCGCATGACCAGGTCGCGGTAGACGTCGCTGACACCCTCCCACGGGTTGATCGCCGCGAGGTGCGGAGGCTGCTCGGCCGCGGTGAACCACTGCGCGGCTGCCAGGTAGGAGGTGCCGCTCATACCGACCTTGCCGGTGCACCAGTCTCTTTCCGCCAGCCATTCGATCAGGTCGAAGCAGTCCCTGCCTTCTTGGCGGTCCCACAGCACGCTGTCACCCTCGGAGTCGACAACTCCGCGGATGTCGGGGTTGCAGACGGCGTATCCGTGCGCGCACCAATAGGCCGGGTCGGGTCCCTCGAACTTCGACAGGCCGGACACGACCCCGTTGCTCAGGCCGACCAGCCCGAAGACGCCCATGACGCTCATCGACGTGCCCTGGCCCTTGCCATACGGGCTGAACGCGACGATCACCGGCACCGGCTCGGTGCCAGTAGGTCGAAACACGTCGACATGGACGGTCACCCCGTCGCGGAGCTGCACCGGGACGTCCTTCTCGAACACGATGTCCACCGGAATCGGCCGGAACGGCGGCGCGATCTGGAAACCCGCCTCGAGCGTTCGAGTCCCCGGTTCGAAGGCGGTCAGCAGCCCGGTCCGTCCCGGCGGCAACGGCTGGGACGCCACGTACATCGTCTGATCGCTCATCGGGAGCTCCCTTGCTCGCCGAGCCCCGGACGGACTCGCAGAAGGCGAGCGTAAGTCGGAACAGAAACAATCTCAACAGCCGTTGAGAAGATTTTCGACGATTGGTTACCCTCGGGCCATGACGGTGGAGCAGAAGGCAACGCGAACCCGCCGCGGCCGGCGACCGGGAACGAGCAGCACGCGACAGGCTGTCCTGAACGCTGCCCGGGCCCGATTCGCCCACGATGGTTTCGACGCCACCACCATCCGTTCGGTGGCCGCGGATGCCGCGGTGGATCCGTCGCAGGTGATGCAGTTCTTCCGATCGAAGGAAGAGCTCTTCGCGGCGGTGATGGCCATTCCTGGTTCGGCTCTGGAACGGTTCGACACGGTCTTCGGAGGGCCGGACGACCAACTCGGTGAGCGAATGGTGCGCGCATACCTGAGCGCTTGGGAAGGGGTGCCGGAGGAGTCGGAGCCGCTCATGGCGATGCTCCGCGGCGCGATTGTCAACGACCGGGCCGGTGCGCAGCTCCGGGACTTCATTCAGTCCCGG
Organism: Nakamurella sp.; assembly: GCA_965277905.1. Classification (GTDB taxonomy): domain Bacteria; phylum Actinomycetota; class Actinomycetes; order Mycobacteriales; family Nakamurellaceae; genus Nakamurella. The sequence continues at coordinate 213,644 of CBDIDW010000006.1, read as the reverse complement.
CTCGTCGAAGGCACCCGCGGTCACACCCGGGCCGACGCGGGGCTGCGGGCCGGGCTGGCGGCGGCGATGTTGGTCGGGGTAATCACCAGTCGGCGCATCATCGGTGTACCGGCTCTGGCCGCCGCCGACACCGAGGCACTGGTGGCGGTTCTCGCGCCGGCCATCCAACGGGTGCTGATGCCGGCCGACTGAGCGGATCGAGTGCTCACCGAGACCGACGCAGGTCGCAGCGCTACCCGAAGGTGCCGGTTCGGTAAGCGTCATACTCCGCCGCAACGAAATCGGCAAAGGTCGTCGGCGGGCGGCCGAGCAGCCAGCCGAGCACATTCGGGTTCCCGACGAAATCGTGGCTGCTGTACCGCGCACTGATTGCCCGCATGACCCCGGCCTGGTACGGGAACTGTCCGGGATCACCGAGGGTGGCATGCAGGAAGGTATCTGCGTCGATCTGCTCCGTGGCGATGTCCGTTCCGACCACATCGGAACAGATCCTGGCCAGATCGCGCCCGGAGTAGCGCCCCGGGGCGACCAATTCGTACGTTGCCCCGGCATGACTCTCACTGTGGCTCAACACCTGTGCGGCCACCTCGGTCACATCGTGAAGATCCACCAACGACTGGCACCGCTCCAACGACCAGGAGAGCCGAAAGACGTTCTGTTCGAAAACCGACTTGAGCCGATGGGCCAACATGTAATTTGCCGGCTGGAGGATAGTGAATTCCAGGCCGGAGGAAAGCAGGTGCTCCTCGATGTCGCGCTTGATTTCGTGTTGCCGCAGATCCGTGGTGATGGCGTGCAGCACGGAGGAGAAGACGAAATGCGCAACGCCGGCGGCCCGCGCGGTATCCACGGCGGCGAATCCCATCGCCCGCTCCTCCGGGCGCAGCGCCGGGCCCACGTAGTAGACCTTTTCCACGTCCTCCATCGCGCGCGCCAGCAAGGAAGCATCGGAGAGGTCGCCGACCACCACGTCTGTCACGCCGGCCGCCCGTAGGGCAGTCGCGGACGCCTCGGTCCGGACGCAGGCCCGGAGCGCAGCGCCCGAGTCGAGCAGCCGGGGGATCAGGCGCTTGCCTTGGTTGCCGTTGGCCGCCGTGATCAGGATCATCTCCGAGCCTTTCTGGATTGCCGAGTCCGTCGTCGCTGCAGTTCGATCGGTGGTCGTCGACTCAATCAACCACCATGACCGTTGTAATGGTACGGTGCAATTCTGTCGAATCCGAACCTGGGCCGTGGGCTCAGCAGGGGACGACATGCGGTGGTGTGACAGCTGTTCTGAGGGTCACCGCTCGCCGCAGCACCACATCGATCCTTCAGAGTCGACAGGAGAGTGGGAGCACATGCTCGACAGGATGAGCGGCGTACGGCGCGGTGGCGTCGGCCGGCCTGATGCACCGGGGTGGGGCGGGGTGAGCCGAGACGTTGGGCCTCGACCCGGGAGCGCCGGAGGGCGAACCCGGCGCGGTTCCATCCAGCGGCTGGTCGTGGCGAGCGTCTCGACGGTGGCGATGCTGGCGGCCGCCGCCTGCGGGTCGTCGTCGTCGACGGCGCAATCGTCCTCGACTTCGTCCTCGTCCGCCGCGTCGGGCTCGGGATCAGGGGCGAACGTGGACGCTGCCAAGGCGAACCTCGCGGCCTACACGGGGCATCCCACGGCCTTCCCGGTGGACCAGCCATTGAGCAAACCGGTCACAGCGGGTGCCAAATTTGTTTTCCTGCAGTGCTCCTCGCCGGTCTGCGGTCAGGTGGCCAAGTCGTTCCAGGCCGCGGTCACCGCCATCGGCGGGACTCCGGTGGTGGTGAACTCCGGTGCGACCGCCCAGACCGCGCAGGCCGCCGCGTCGAGTGTGCTGGCCATGAAGCCGGATGTCGTCCTGCTCAGCGGTGCCGATCCTGCCCTCTACGGCGGCGGTCTGAAAGCTCTGTCGGCAGCCGGCGCCACGGTGGTCTCCATCCAGGTCAACAAGGATGTGACGCCGTTCGGCATCACGTTCAACTACCTGGGCGCGAATCTGAGTCAAGAGAACGGGAAGCTGCTGGCCGATTGGGTCATCGTCAACAAGGGCGCCCAGGCGAACGCGGTCCTGTACACGCTGCCGGCCCTGGACCTCTCTCCCACCGTGCAAAAGGCCTTCCAGGACGAGCTGACGACGAATTGCCCGGCCTGCAAGGCCCGCTTCGTGCCTATTGACGTGGCCACCATCGGGACGACGGCGCCGCGCACCGTGGTCACCGATCTGCAGGCCCACCCCGACACCAATGTGGCGGTCTTCGTCAGCTACCAGGTGGCCACCGGCCTACCGGCGGCGCTGAAGGCGGCCGGGCTCTCGGTCAGCACCGTCGGCTTCGCCCCGACGGCCGGAAACCTGCAAGACATCAAGAACGGTGATCTGACCGCCGGTCTGGCCATCGACTTCCCCGTCTCCATCTGGACGGCCGTCGATGCTGCGGCCCGGTTGACGGAAAAGGATCAGCCGGCCCAGGGGGAGCAGACCGGCCAGGTGCCCGAGCAGTTCCTTTCGCAGCAGGACATCACCTTCGATCCGACCAAGGGCTGGACGGGCTACCCCGACTACGTCGCGCGGTTCACGAAGCTATGGCATCCGGCGAGCTGAGCACTGCCTCCTCGACGCTGCTCCGGGTGACCGGGCTATCCAAGACGTTCCCTGGTCTGAAGGCCTTGGATGACGTGTCGTTGCAGGTCGATTCCGGCGAGGTCGTCGCGGTCCTGGGTCATAACGGATCCGGGAAGTCAACCCTGGTCAAGATCCTGGCCGGCGTTCATCAGGCCGATCCCGGAGGCACCGTCGAGGTGCGCGCCGCCGACGGGGAGTTGGTCTCCGGGGCGGACGCGCGCTCGGAGTTGCATTTCATCCACCAGGACCTGGGACTGGCCGACATCCTGACCACCGTGGAGAACCTGGGTCTGGGGCACGCGGCCCGCGGTCGAGGGCTGGCCCCCGTCCGCGGTGCCGCCGAGAAGAGACACGCCCGGGAACTGATCGCTCGATTCGGCGCGAGTTTCGACGTGACCGTTCCGGTCGGACGGCTCTCGCCCGCGCAGCGGGCGATCGTGGCCATCGCCCGGGCCATGGACGGCTGGGTCCGGCCCGACAACGTCTTGATCCTCGACGAGCCGACCACCGCTCTGCACCGCGGCGAGGTGCAGGTGTTGTTCGAAGCCGTCCGCCGGGTGGCCGCGTCCGGGGCGGGCGTCGTCTTCATCTCGCACCGGCTGGACGAGGTGCTGGAGCTGGCGGACCGGGTCGTGGTGTTGCGCGATGGTCGGGTCGTGGCCCAGGAGGCCACCTCTCGGCTGGACCACGACGCCATCGTGCGGCTCATCGCGGGTCGGGACGTGGCCGAGACCGTCTCGGCCGGGGCCGGCCCGGGTGAACCGTTGCTGACAGTGTCGGGCATCAGCGGACCGGAGATCGAGGATTTCTCGCTCTGCCTGCGCGCGGGCGAGATCGTCGGGGTCGGGGGATTACTCGGCTCCGGTCGCGAGCAACTCGGTCCGATGCTGTTCGGGGCTGCACACCGCTCGGGCGGGCGGGTGGACGTGGCCGGAACCGACGTGGTCGCCGGAGATACTCGGGCCGCAATCGAGGCCGGCCTGGGCTACGTCCCGGCCGATCGGCGGCGGGCCGGCGCGGTCATGGACCTGAGCGTGCGGGAGAACCTGACGCTGGCCGCGCTGCGGCCGCTGCGGCGGCGTTTCGGCCGCCTCGACGGTCGGGCCGAGTTGGCCGAAACCCGTTCGTGGATGGAGACCGTCACGCTTCGTCCGGCCAAGTCCGAGCAATCGCTGAAGCTGTTCTCGGGGGGCAACCAGCAAAAGGTGGTGCTGGCCAAGTGGCTGCGCCTGCAGCCAAGGGTGTTGATCCTGGACGACCCGACCCAGGGCGTCGACGTGGGCGCGAAAGCGGCCATCTACGAATTGATCCTGGCCGCAAAGCGCACAGGCACCGGGGTGCTGCTGCTCTCCTCGGACACCAAGGAGCTGGTGACGCTGTGCGATCGGGTGTTGATGCTCGGCGGCGGGCGGGTGGTCAGCGAGGTGCCCCGAGCGGAGCTGAGCGAGGCGCGGTTGGTCCGCGACGAACTGCAACTGCGTCCGAGGTCGGCATGATCGCGAAAGCGGCCGCTCCCGAGCAGCCCGTCCACGAGGCGCCGGCCCCGCCGACCAGCGCCGTGAGCGCCGCGCCCAGGTCGGTGCGGCTGAGGCACGCGCTCGCGTTCCGCAACACCGGCGCGTTGTGGCTGCTGGCCGTGCTGATCGTGGTGTTCTCGCTGTGGGTGCCGCAGACCTTCCTTTCCGTCGGGACCTGGCGGTCGCTGCTCTCGGATCAGGCCATCACTTGTCTGGTCGCGGTGGGCCTGGTCATCCCGATCGCCGCTGGTGTGATCGATCTGGCGATCGGTACGGAGGTCGGGCTGGGCGCGATTCTGGTGGCCCGATTGCTGGTGGGTTCGGTGCCGATTCCGCTGGCCATTGTCTTGTCGCTGCTGGCCGGGGCGGCGGTGGGAGTGTTTTCCTGGCTGATGATCACGCGGGCGCGGATTCCCTCTTTCATCGCCACCTTGGCCGTCAGTTCGCTTTTGACCGCTGGAATCGCGTGGATTTCTTCGAGCGAGCAGATCGTGAATCTGCCGGCCGGGTTCGGTGCGGTGGGTACCGGCCAGTTCCTGGGTGTGACCTGGCCGTTCTGGATCATGCTGGTGGTGGCCCTGCTGCTCTGGTACGTCCTGGAACGAACCCCGGTCGGCCGGCGCATCTATGCCACCGGCGGCAATGCCAACGCCATGGGTGGGTCCAGCGAGGCCGCCGTCCTGGCCGGCGTGCGGGTGTCCCGGATCATCCTGTTCGCTTTGATCACCTCCGGAGTGGTGGCCGGATTGGCCGGGGTGCTGCTGACGTCCCAGTTGTCGGCCGGCGATCCGACGGTGGGTCCCGGCTTCCTCCTGCCCGTGATCGCGGCAGTGTTCCTCGGTTCCACCCAGTTTCGCGGGGGCCGGTTCAACATCTGGGGCACCGTGGTCGCCGCCTACGTCCTGGCCGTCGGGGTGAAAGGTCTGCAGCTGGCCGGCCTGCCCATCTGGATTCCGGATCTGTTCAACGGTGCCGCCCTGCTGCTTGCCGTTGGTCTGGCCGCCTGGCGCAAGCCCGACGAAACTCGCTGGCATGCGATTCTTCGCCTCCTGCAGAACAACTCGGGCACTGCCCGGCACGCCCGCCGGGTCCGGCAGGCGGAATTGACCGACCGCATGGTGACCGCGTCGGCGCCGGCCGGCGACACGACATCGGGAACGCACGAGGGGGAGCAGTGGGCGGCGCGGCTGCGACATGGGCTGGCGTTCCGCAACGCCGGGGCGCTGTATCTGCTGGCGGTCATGATCGTGGTCTTCTCGATCTGGGTCCCGAGCACTTTCCTGACCGTCGGTACCTGGCGCTCGTTGCTGTCGGATCAGGCCATCACCTGTCTGGTCGCCGTGGGCCTGGTCGTGCCCATTGCGGCCGGGGCAATTGATCTGGCGATCGGCACGGAGGTCGGGCTGGGCGCGATTCTCGTCGCGCGCTTGTTGGTGGGTTCACTGCCCATTCCGCTGGCCATTGTGCTGTCTCTACTGGCCGGGGCGGCGGTGGGACTGTTCTCCTGGTTGATGATCACCTGGGCGCGCATTCCGTCTTTCATTGCCACCTTGGCCGTCAGCTCCCTGCTGACCGCCGGAATCGCCTGGATCTCTTCGAGCGAGCAGATCGTGAATCTGCCGGCCGGGTTCGGCGAAATCGGCACGGGCCAACTGCTTGGGCTGACCTGGCCGTTCTGGATCATGCTGGTGGTGGCGCTGCTGCTCTGGTACGTCCTGGAACGCACCCCGGTCGGCCGCCGGATCTACGCCACCGGCGGGAACCCGGTCGCCGCGTCGTTGTCCGGCGTCCGGGTGTCCCGAATCCTGCTGTTCGCGTTGATCACGTCGGGTGTGGTGGCCGGCCTGGCCGGGCTGCTGCTGACCTCGCAATTGTCCGCGGGTGACCCGACGGTCGGCCCCGGGTTCCTGTTGCCGGTGCTGGCCGCGGTGTTCCTGGGGTCCACCCAGTTCCGCGGGGGTCGGTTCAACATCTGGGGCACCGTGCTGGCCGCCTACGTCTTGGCCGTCGGGGTGAAGGGTCTGCAGTTGGCCGGCCTGCCCATCTGGATCCCGGATCTGTTCAACGGCGCCGCTCTGTTGCTCGCCGTGGGCCTGGCCGCCTGGCGACGCGCACCAACGACCGGCCGAAGCGGTCTCCGTCGGTTCTTCGGATCAGCCAGTAAAACCGGGTAGCCGGTCGCCGGCGGGTCGGCTCACGCCTCGTCGCGCTGCGCGGCGTCCGATCCGATCGCGATGCCCCGGTGCGCCTGGACAGCTTTGCGGGTCCGGTTGGCGTGACCCGAGATGATCGCGTCGACCAACTGCGCGTGCACTTTCACGCGCAGTCCCAGGTACTCCGCGGCATCTTCCGCCTCGGTGTCCGGGCTGACCGAAAGCTCGGCCACGCAACGGATCGTGCCGACATACACACCTCGGGCCAAATCGTTTTTGGTGATGTCGGCAATGCGCTCGTGCAATGACCAGTTCGCGGCCATGAAGGCGCTCCAGTCGTTGCTGTGGGCCTTCATGCTGTTCAGGCAGACCCGCAGATCGGCAATGTCTTTCGGGGTGCGGTGCCGAGCGGCGTCCAGCGCGATGAGCTCTTCGAGCGCCTCCCGCACCGCGATGGCATCGGCCACCGGCGGGCTTCCCGCAGGGACCGAGAGAAGCGTCCGCCGTAGGTGCACCACCGGATTGGTGGAGGCGACGAACAGACCGCCGCCTCGCCCCGGGCGCACGTCCACGCTGCCGCGCTCGGCCAGCAGTCGCGCGGTCTCGCCGATGGTGGAGCGGGCGTAGCCGGATTGCTCCTTGAGCTCCTCCATGTTGGCGATGCGGTCACCCGACTGGAGCTGCCGGTCGATGATCGACTGCTCGATCTCGGTGGCGAGCTGCTGCGCTCGAGTCAGGGGTTTGGTAAACACCCTGATAGTTTAGCCGACCGTTGACCGGAACCCGGGAACGTCGCTGTCAGCTCTGTTCGGCGGCCAACCAGTCCAGGATGCGTCGCCGGTCGCCGTCGAGTACCGGTGGCGCGGAATGCATCCGGCGTGTGGTCTCCACCTCGGCCCCGCTGGACGCGTCGAAGAACCGCAGGGGCGAGCCGGGCAGGGTGATGGAACCCAAGGTCTCGTGCTCGACGTCGATCAGCAGGTGCTGGGAAGCGGTCTGGTCCCATTCATAGACTTCCTGCAGGTTGCGTACCCGACCCGCCGGAATTCCCGCCGCCGCCAGTCGCGCCAGCAGCGGAGCACTGTCACTCTCGGCGAAGGCTCCCTCGACCACGGTAACGGTCTCGGTGTGATGCGTGACCCGCTCGGAGTTGCTGGCCAGGCCGGGGGCGGCCGGATCGAGAGCGAACTCGGCGCAGAACACCCGCCACAGTCCTTCGTTCCCCACCGCAATCTGCACCGCCCCATCCCGGCACCGGAACAGTCCGTACGGCGCGATCGAGGGGTGGTGGTTACCTTGGGCGCGCCCGGTCTCGCCGGCCACGGTGAACTTGGTGCCCTGAAAAGCGTGGACGCCGACAACGCCGGCCAGCAGCGAGGTCCGGACCAGTTGACCCCGACGGGAGGCGGCTCGCTCCAGCAACGCGGCGAGCGTGCCGATGATTCCGTAGAGGCCGGACAGCAGGTCCGCGATCGGCACTCCCACCCGTTGCGGATCCTCCGGCGAGGATCCGGTCAACGACATCAAACCGGCTTCGCCCTGGGCAATCTGGTCGTAGCCGGCGCGCCCACCCTCCGGACCGTCGTGGCCGAATCCCGAGATGGACAAGGTGACCAGCTGCGGATTGAGCTGCGACAGGCGCTCGGGGGACAGGCCGAGCCGGGTGAGCGCTCCGGCCCGGAAGTTCTCGATCAGCACATCGGCCCGGGTCAACAGAGCCGTCAGAACCTGGTGATCAGCGGCCGATTTGAGATCGAGCACAATGGATTCCTTGTTCCGATTACAACTCAAGAAGTAGGTCGACTCCTGGGCGCCTGCTTTCGGCTGGACGAAAGGTGGCCCCCACGAACGGGTGTCATCACCCTGGCCGGGGGACTCGACCTTGATCACCCGGGCCCCGAGATCACCGAGCACCATGCCGGCATGCGGCCCGGCCAAGGCCCGGGACAGGTCGACGACCAACAGGCCGGACAGCGGTCCGCGCCCGGCCGGGTCGGCGAAGACGTCGGCGGTGGCCATTACAGCGTGCCTGCCACCCGGCGGTCGTTGCCCACCACCGTGTTGCGGAGCACGCCCAGCCGTTCCACCTCGACCTCCACCGTGTCGCCGGGATGCAGCAGACGTGGCGGCGTGCGGGCGTAACCCACGCCGGCCGGCGTTCCGGTGGCCAACAGGTCGCCGGGACGCAGGGACAGGGTGTGCGAGATCAGCGACAGCGTGTCCCCGACCGAATAGACCATCTGATCGGTGCGTCCGTCCTGCATGACCTCGCCGTTGACCCGAGTCTGCAACCGAAGGCCCTGCTGCAGGTCGCCGACCTCCGCCGCGGGCACCATCGGACCCACGGGCCCCGACCGGTCACCGTTCTTGCCCAGGATCCACTGCGACGTCATCCGTTGCGCCTTGCGAGCGGTCAGGTCGTTGAATGTCGAATAGCCGATGACGGCGGCCGCGGCCTCTTCGGAGGACGCGTCGACCAGCGGGGCACCGACCCAGGCCAGTACCTCGCCCTCCCAATCCAGGCCGTCCTCGCTGGCCGGCACCGGGACCTGGGCACCGCCCACCGTCAAGGACTGGGTCCACCGGGCGAACAGGGTCGGATAGGGGGGCAATTCCTCGTCCCGGAATCGGCCCTCGGCGGCGTGTTTCAAGTAGTTCAGCCCGATGCAGAACACCCGGGCATCGGGCAGCACCGGTGGGACCAGTTCGACCGAGGCCAGGGCCAGGGTCGGGCCTGCGGGCGCCGCGGCCAAGAACCGAGCCGGGTCGGACCAGAACTCCGCCAGCGGCGCCAGGACCACGACTTCGTCGGTGCCGGACAAGGCCCCGACTTCCACGCAGGCGCCGTTGTGTGCTTGCTTGACGCCCACGATTCTCATGCGGTGTGCCTTTCTGTTCTTCTTCTGCGCCCGGCGGCGGTCATCGAGGCGTGCCCGGGTGGTCGTGCTCGAGGTGGTGGCGCATCAACAGGTCCGCACCGAAGTCGCCACCCGGGTCGCGCCACACGCTGTGCACGTGATTGGCGTTGTCCTCGGCATTGTCGAACTCGACCAGGGTGGCGGGGCCCTGGATCCGGAAATAGTGCGGCACTTCGATGGAGGTCCCGCCGGCCCAGGCGAAATGCAGGTCGTCGACGCCACCGGCGGCCGCGATTCGATCCATTTCGCGGCCGACCAGACCCGGCCGGGCCCGCTGCACGAACAGGGTCAGCAGGGCGTCGAAAGAGCCGCGCTGAACCTCGGAAAGGTCACCGGCGCGGACGCCGCGGGGGTGGGCCCGGAAGTAGGCCAGAGCTTTGCGGTCCTCGTCGGTGATCATCGCGTCCCGGCGACCGACGCCGTGGTACGCGGGGTACTCGACGTCCCCGATCGTCGCCACGGTCCGGGTGACGAAATCGGCCGGCGGCCGGGAGTGAATGACCGTCTGCTCCCGCTGAGCCGCAGTGAGACCGTCCAGCAGCTCGAAGGCCGCGTCCTCCTCCTCACCGAGGATGCGGAACGGGCCGAACCGGGCGGGCTCGGCGCCGAGCAGGAACGGGGTGGCGCTCATCAGATCACCGTCGACGACGGTGATATTGACCGACAGATGATGTCCGACCAGTCGCCAGCCCCAGCTGGTGTCGGGTTGGGGCTGACCGAAGAAGGTGAAGAAATAGCCGCGGGCGTCCCGGAAAGTAGCCGCGACGTGGCCGAAAATGGGCAGATTGAGCTCTCGCAGCACGTGCTCATTGGCCATCACCTGGATCACTCGGGCGTAAGCCGGAATGGACATCGACTCCGCGATGAGCCGATGCGCCAGTACTTCCTGGTGACGGTCGAGTTCGCCCAGCGCGAGGCCGTGCCGGCCCGATTCGGGCAAGAAATTCCAATGCGTCCGGCCGCTGTCGGTGTGCGGCAACAGCACCCGGATCCGCTGGTCGGCGGTCAGCGCGTCGTACAGGCCCATGGCCGCGAAAGTGACCACGGTGGCGTCAAACGAACCGCCGTCGTGGGGCTGGTGCTCCGCCGGCAGCTCCCCGTCGAGGTGCGGCAGTGTGGTCACGACAGTCCTCCTCGGTTGCGGGGTCGATCGTCGATCATGAATCCTTCGCCCGGATGACCAGCATGCTGGCGGGCAGCTGGGTCCGGTTGACCACCCGGCGAACCGTGCCGGTGGTGAAGTGCACCGAGTCGTAGCGCCGCAGCGTCTCCTGCGCGCCCTCACTGATCATCACCAGCTCGCCGTCGGTGATGACGTAGATGGTCTCGGCCGGTTGGGGCGCCATCTCAGCCTCGCCGCCGGGCAGGTAGTGCGACAGCGACACCAGAACGCTCTCGGTCGGAGTGGAGTCGGCGCCTTGCAGCCGGAACGGTCCCACCCCGCGATGACCGGGCGGGTCGAACGGCGTGGCGTCGGCGAGCCTGGTGATGCGCATCCCCATGATCGATTCCTTGCTCTTGTTGTCAGGCCGGCTCGATAGCCCGGCGCAGGCGGTGGACGAAGGCCGGTATCTCGGCGTGGCGGCCGGCGGCGAAGACGTAGAAGTCGGGCCGGGCCAGGAACGCCTCGCAGCCGCGTTGGTCGAACCATTGGGCGTAGATGCCGTCCAGCTCGTGGACCGGGCTGCCGGCCGACATATCGGCGGTCGTCCCACCGATCTGGTGGAACCAGGCTGCGTCTTGCTCATTGAGTTCCACGCCCGGGTCACCCGCTCTGCTGATGAGCTGCCAGCCAGCGCCGGCCACGTCGTCGAAAAGCCCCTCCCGGTCTGCGATCTGGACCCGACCCTGGGGTGCCAGTCGTCCCTGCAGACCGCCGCTGGGCAGCGTCAACGACGGCTCGCCCAGGCGCGGATGCGGCGGCTCCCGGGTCACCGCGTCGGGATTGCTGGCCTGCGCTTTCATGGCTGCATCCCGGGCCGCGGCCCGAACCGGGTCCAGCTCGCAGATGACCCGGCCGGCGGCCACGGCCTCATCGATGATCTCGCGGACGTGGCCGGACCGTTCCGGTTCATAGGTGTCGAGCACCTGGATCCCGGCGAGTCCGCGGTGCACCAGGCTCAGCCGCCAGGTCAGGGCCAGGGCGTCGCGTAATCCGGCGCACAGGCCCTGGCCCATGAACGGCGGCATCAGATGGGCTGCATCCCCGGCCAGGAGAACGTTTCCCTGTCTCCACTGTCGGGCCCATCGGCCCCGAAAGGTGTACACCGCATGTCGTTCCAACTCGGCCGTCTCGGGAGTCACGCCCCAGGGCGCCATCAGTCGCCAGGCGGTGCTGTCCCGGCCCAGCTCCTGCACGGTGGTGTCGGCCCGGCGCATGAACTCGAACCGGCGCCGACCCGGACCGCTGTTCACGGCGGTTGCCGGCTGGGTCGGGTCGCAGTACTGGGTGACGAACGCGGTCCAGTTCTCCGGTGCGAGCGGTCGGTAGTCCACCACCAGCCAGTCCGCTTCGAACCCGGAGTCCTCGACGTCGATACCGAGCTCAGACCGCACCGCACTGTTGGCCCCGTCGGCACCGATGACCCAACGCGCTCGGAGGTCGACCCCCTGCGCCGGCCCCTCGGTAGGACCGACACGGGTGCACACCCCGTCTGCGTCCTGCGTCAGGGACCGGAAGGTCCAACCGCGGTGGATCGTCACCCCCGGCGTAGCCGCTGCCTGCACTTCCAGAGCGGTCTCGAGATCGGGCTGATAAAAGCCGTTGGTGTTCGCCCATCCCGATTCGGCGATCCGGTTCCAATCGATGGCCTGCAACAGTTCACCGGCGCCGTTACGGAACTCGTACCCACCGCGTTCGCCCTGCGAGGGCTCGAACAGGTCGGCGTGGTCGGCCATGAACCCGGCCGCCTGCAGGATGCGCAACGCCTCGTGATCGATCGTGCAGGCCCGCGGCAAGGCATACCGCTGCGGCCACCGCTCCACGACCGACACCCGCAGGCCGGCCTGGCCGAGGAAAACCGCGCACAGTAGTCCGACCGGCCCGGCGCCGACCACCACACAGTCGACCTCCTCGGCCATGCCTGGCTCGGTGGGCATGCTCACCGGGCCGGTCCGGGCGGCCGCGTGTCGTCAGGCACCAGGACCACCTTGCCGTGTGGCGAGGTCCCTTGTGCGGCCCAGGCTTCGGCGACCTGGGCCAGCGGGAACGCATGCACGTCCACCTGCAGTCGGCCCTGGCCGAGAGCGGTCCACAGCCAGATCAGCGCGGCCCGCTTGTCCGCGAGTGGCGTGTGCAACCCAGCGAACCCGGAGAGCGAGAGCTGGCGGCCGCGAAGCAATCCGGCGGGTATTCGCGCCGTGGCGCCGGCGGAGTGACCGACGTTGACCACTCGCGCCCGAGGCGCGCATACCCGCAGCGCCGCTTCCAGCGGCGCCCCGTACAGAGCGTCGACGACGACATCGACCGGACCGGTTGCCGCCTGCAGCCGATCCACCAGCCCGTCGTCACCCTCCTCGGCCCGCAATTGAACGACCGCATCTGCTCCGAGCAGGGCCAATCGATCCAGAGCGGCGCGGTCGCGGCCGACCCCGATCACTCGACTGGCGCCGCCTTGTCGAGCGATCTGCACGGCCAGCTGGCCGACTGCGCCGGTCGCCCCCAACACCAGGACGGTCTCTCCGGCTCGCAGCCCGGCGACCTCCATCAGGGGCAGATACGCGGCCGTGCCAGAGTTCCCGACCGCGGCGGCCCGCACCGGATCCAGGCCGGCCGGGAGCGGGAGAATGTCCTCGTCATCGACGAGCACCTGCTCGGCAAAGGCGCCCGGGCTCGTCGGTGAGGCATGGCATTCCGCGTAGACCCCCGAACCGGGCGCATATCGGTCGGATTCGAGCACCACACCCACGCACTCGCTGCCCGGCACGTAGGGAGATTCGTGCCGCGCCGAATGGAAGTTTCCGGAGGCAATGAGCAGGTCGAGCGGGTTCACCGGTGCTGCCACCACGGCGACCGTGGTCGACCCGGGTCGGCGCGTCGGCAACACCACCGCACCGAGTCGGGGTGGGGCGCCCGGTCCGGCGACGATGGCCGCGCTGACCTCGGCCACGAGGCGCTCCCTTCGTCGAACCGATGGTCCATCGGCTAAAAGAGTCGAACGGTTTGGATATTAGAGCAAGACGAACTGGCGGGGCAAATATACGAAAGATTATGGTGGTTCGCGGCGGACGTGGCTAGGGTGCAGTGATGGGTCAGTGTGGCCCCAGAACAGGTTGGAGGAGACGTGGGACGTTCGTCTGGCCACCCGATCGCGGGGTCTTCCGGAGTTGGCCGTGCCGCGTAGCGGACGGCTCGCCGGTCCCGTCGCCGGCTTGCATTTCGAGACCCCCACCTGCTCCGGGTTCACCGACAGTACCGGCGCATTCGACTATCGGGACGGCGAGATCGTCGCGTTCTCGGTTGCCTCCCTGGTCGTCGGAGCGGCGCGCGGGGCGACGCGGCTGTCTCTGGCCGACATCGTGGCGCGGGTCGACGGCAACCTCGACAAGCTGGCCGACCCGGGTCTGACCAACATCGTCCGACTGCTGATGACCCTGGCCCAGGACCGCAACGGTGACCACGGCATCGTCCTGACCCCGGAAATCCACGCGCTGGTCGGTGACCGCCCGATCAACGTCCGCTACCAGATCATGACGCTCGGGCCGCCCCCGGGTGACCTGCTGCAGGCCTTCGCGGCGGACCCGATCGTGGTCCAGCTGCTCGACGACCTGAATCGGTCCGACATCCTGGCCGACTCCACCCCGCGTAGTCTGGTGTCACCGGCGGCCGCACACAACGAGGTGCGCCGCCACGCCCTGGGCATCCGCCGGTTCCGGGACGTCCAGATCCCGCTGCGTAACGGCTCTTTCGTGTACGCCGACGTCTTTCGCCCGGACGGTGACGAGCCCGTCCCGGTGGTGATGAACTGCGGCGTGTACGGCCGAGCGTTCATTCACCATTCGATCTGCGACGAGTCCGACGTCGAGCACCACGAGGTGATGGAGGACCGGTACTTCTCCGGCAACCCGGACGGGTACGAGTTCGAGAACCACGAGAGCATCAACACCGCGAGCTGGATTCCGCGCGGTTATGCCTTGGTGCGGGTCGATGGCCCTGGTGCGGGCAAGAGTCCCGGCACCCTTGGCGTCTGGGGCATCGACGAGGCGCAGGCCTACTACGACGCCATCGAATGGGCGGGGACGCAGCCGTGGTCGAACGGCAACGTCGGACTCTGGGGCATGTCCTATTACGCCATGAACCAACATGCGGTGGCCAGCCTGCAGCCACCGCATCTCAAGGCGATGATCGCCATCGGCACGGACGCCGACCTCTACGACGAGGTCGTCTACACGGGCGGCATTCTCAACGAGGAGTTCTTCCCGATCTGGTTCGGCAACGGTGTCCTGCCGGCGATCTGCGGGGAGGTCGACGCCCTCGACTTCCTGGCCATGGCCCGGGCGAATCCGTTCAAGGATTCCGACCCCACCGCTGTTTTCGGTCCACGGTCCCGAGTCCTGATGAGCCCGGATCTCTCGCAGGTGACCGTGCCGCTGTGGGCGGTGGCCGTGACGACGCACCCGAGCAATTTCCATCAGCTCGGCAGTAGCGAGACTTACCTGCGCACGCCGACCGCGAACAAGAAGCTGGACTTCTGGGAGGACTGGTTTCTCAAGTCCTATACGGCCGCCGCGGTCGACGACCATATGGCGTTCTTCGACCATTGGCTCAAGGGCGTGGACAACCACATCATGGAGCAGCCGCCGGTGCGCTTGGAGGTCCGGACCGGTCGCGGTGGGTCGTATCAGCAGCACGAGCAGGAATGGCCGATCGCGCGCACGGAATACCGCAAGTGGTACCTGGACGCCACACCCGCCGAGGCGAACGGGCAGATCGATGCCGACCACGTGCTGCGGCTGGCGTCGCAGCCCCCCACGGCCGAGCGGTCGGTGGGCTACTCGGCCGAGGTGGACCTGACCGCACCGCGGACGCCGCCGGCCGTCGATGGAAGGCTTCCGACGACCGCACCTTGTCGGCCGGGCGCCACGTTCTTGACCGAGCCGTTCGCGGAGGACACCGTGCTGGCCGGTTACAGCAAGCTGGTCCTATGGGTGGCGTCCACCAGCGCCGACATGGACATCTTTGCCACCCTGCGGGTGCTCGACAAGCACAACCGGGAGGTCGACTTCTGCGGTCCGGCCCTCATTCCCGGCATCTCGACGGCGTTCTACCCGCTGGCCAAAGGCTGGCTGAAGGTGTCGCACCGAAAGTTGGACGCTGAGCGGTCGACCGACTACAGCCCGAAGCACACCCATCTGCGGGCCGACCACGCCCCGTTGCGCGACGGCGAGATCGTTCCGGTGGAGGTCGAAATCGTGCCGAACACGGGATTGGTGCGCAAAGGCCACCGCATCCGCCTGGACGTCCAACCGCACACGGGTGTCGGCCACGGCAATCGGCATGCCTACGACGCGATCTATCACGACGGTGCGCAGAATTTCGTTTACACCGGCCCGGAGCACTTGAGTTACCTGCAGTTGCCCGTCCTGCCGACCTTGTCCTGAAGGTGGCTCTGGAAGCGATGAGGAATCCAGCATGACGACTATGGCACGGAGTACGGATAAGCCGCCGCGCGCCGCCGACATTCTCGCTCGGGTGATGGAGTTGCAGCCGTGGCTGCGGGAACACCAGGCCGAGGCGGACCGGCAGGGCCGAGTCCCGCAGGAGAGCATCGAACGTCTTGACGCGGCTGGGGTTTTCCGCCTGACGACGCCCAAGCGTTTCGGCGGCGCCGACTACTCCACGCGGGAGCTCCAACAGATTTATCGGGTCCTGGCGTCGGGTTGTGGCGGCACCTCCTGGCTGGTGTGGGCGGCCGCCGGCGGAAATCTGTGGAGTTTCGCTTTTCCCGACGACGTCATTGCCCCGGTCTATACCGAACCGTGGGTGGGCAATCGCACCTTCGCCCTGGGCGGCACCAGCCGGCGCATGTCCGGCACCGCCCGCAAGGTCGACGGCGGCTGGATGATCAGCGGGGTATGGCCGTTCGCTACCGGTAGCGTCCACGCCTCGCACGGTTACCTTGCCGCCTTCTACGACGAGACTGACGACGCCCAGATCGGCATGGCCCTGGTGGACAAGGAGTCGCTGGTCGTCCGCGACGACTGGGACCCGATGGGGCTGGCCGCCACCGGCAGTCGGACGGTCGCCACCGACGGTGAACTCTTCGTCCCGGACGATCACTTCAGCACCCCTGCGCAGCTCG
Source organism: Nakamurella sp. (assembly GCA_965277905.1). GTDB lineage: Bacteria > Actinomycetota > Actinomycetes > Mycobacteriales > Nakamurellaceae > Nakamurella. The sequence continues at coordinate 197,119 of CBDIDW010000006.1, read as the reverse complement.
GCGCGCGCATCGCCGCCGACACGGCGCGGGGTCGAGGGCCGCGGCGCGGCGGGCTGGTGCGCTCCCTGGTGACCTGCACCGGAGTCGCCCTCGGCATGGCCGACCAAGCCCTGGAAGCCTTCCTGGGCGGCGCGGGCCGGCGCAGCATTCCCTACTCGCCCTATCCGCAAGCGGGCTCGGCTCCAATCACCCACCAGATGGTGGGCCGCGCCTACGCTCAGATCCGGGCGGCCAGCGCGTTGGCCGACGCCGCGGTCACGGCGCTGGACCGGTGCGACGCCGACGGAGTCGACCTGACCCCGCGGGAGATCCTGCAGTTCCACACGGACGCGGCCTGCGTCTGGGATGCGTGCGCCGGAGCGATCGAGTCTTTGTTCCGCGCCTCCGGGGCCTCCGCCATCATGAAACGATTCCCGCTCCAGCTCATCGCCCGCAATTGCCGGGCCGGCAGCCTGCACGCGGCCAACAATCTTGACACCTGGCTGGAGAACCTCGGCCGTGAACTGTGCGGCGTCGAAACCGGTGCGATGTCCACCAGCGTCCTGGAACGCAAGTCCTGAGCCATCGCGCCCGACCGACAGGAGAATAGCTTGAACATCGAGGAACTGAGCGCGCGTGCGGAGATCCACGACGTGCTGCTGCGGTACTGCCGCGGCCTGGATCGCATCGACATGAAACTGGTTCGAGGGGCCTTTCATTCGGACGCCTGGATCCAATTCCCGGAAAGTCTGCACCGTGGCTCGCTCGACGGGTTCGTCGCCTTTCTGTCCGGCGAGATGCCTCGCTTCGTCCGAACGATGCACCTGTTGGGGAACAGCCTGATCGAGTTCGACGGCCCGAACGTCGCCCATGTCGAGACCTACCTCAACGCCTATCACCAGGGTTCCGAGCAGCACCACTGGAAGGGCGAGTTCGTAAAACTATGGGCTCGGTATCTCGACCGTTTCGAGCAGCGCGACGGCGCCTGGCTCATCGCGCGCCGCAAGCTCGCCGTGGACTGGATGTACCGCTACCCGACCGAGGGCTGGTTCGATGACCATCCGGATGCCTCAAAAGACTCCCGGGACGGCAGCGACCCGGCCGTGGTTCCCGTCGCCGGCTTCTCTCATCCGCCACGCACCACCGCCGAGTGGCCGGCCTGAGCCCGCCCGTCGATCGCGACCGCCTTCTGATCGGCGTTCCTCGCGTTGATGAGCGAGTGCTTCTTGGGTCACCCGAGATACATTGCTGAGGTGGACGTGTCGACGGTTGCTGTACCCACGTCGCTCAATCACCTGTTGCCCCTTCTTCCGGCGGCGCCCGCTCGCATCGCGGAGGCGGGATGCGGTACGGGCGCACTTGCGGCCGCCCTGGCGGCAATCGGATACGACGTCACCGGCATCGACCGCGACGCCGAGATGGCGGAATCGGCCCGACGACGAGGTGTGCGTGTCCTTCACGCCGACATCAACGACGTGTCCGGCCAGTACGACGTCGTCCTGTTCACGCGCTCCCTGCACCACGCCGCCGACCTGACCAGCACCCTGGGCCATGTCGCCACGCTGCTCGCCCCCGGCGGACTGATCGTCATCGAAGAGTTCGCCTGGGAACGAGTCGATGCGGCCGCTGCCGACTTCCTCTACGACCACCGATCTGGGCTGGTCGCTGCCGGCCTGCTCGACGCCGACCTCCCGTCCGAGCCGCTCGACGCCTGGATCAACGGCCACAAGACCCTCCACAACGGCTCCGCCATGCTCGAGGCGCTCAGCCAGGTCGGCATGGACCTGACGATGACCGAGTCGAGCATCCTGTGGCGTCTCCTGGACGGGCGCGGTGGCCAGTGGGTGGCGCCCGTTCCGCAAGTGGTCGACGCTCTCGATGCCATCCGCAGGGCGGAAGAAGAACGCATTCTCGCCGGTGATCTCCCATCCGTCGGCCTGGTCGCCTCCGTCCGCTGCTGACGGGGGTTGCCCGGGGACTTTTGTCAGATGACGAACTTTTGCAGGGTTCGGGCCAGCCGCTCGATTGTTTCGCCGAACGCATGGTCCGAGGGTGCGCCATAGCCGATGACCAGGGCCGGGGGGCGTGGTGGTCGGGTCGGGTCGGCGGCATATTTGGACAGGCCTTCCAGGGTCAGCCCGAGTTCGCCGGCGTAGTTGCAGACCTCGCTCTCGACCAGGTGTGGTGGCAATTCGACGAGCAGGTGCATCCCGGCGGCAATACCCGTGACGGTCAGGGCGGGGAATTGGCTCAGCACGGTCATGAGGTGGTCGCGACGTCGCCGGTAGCGCAGGCGGTTACGCCGGACCTGAGCGTCGTAGTCGCCCGCGTCGATGAATTCGGCCAGGGTGATTTGATCGAGGGTGCTGTTGTGTCCTTCGGAAATGCTCTTGGCCTTGAGAATGGGCTGCAACAGTTGGGGTGGGGCGACGATCCATCCGAGGCGTAGCGCGGGGGCCAGGCTTTTGCTGGCCGTGCCGACGTAGACGATGTGTTCGGGCGCCAGGGACTGCAGCGCACCTACCGGCCGGCGGTCGTGGCGGAATTCGCCGTCGTAGTCGTCTTCGATGATGATGGAATTGTTGGTCTTGGCCCAGTGGATTGCTGCTTGTCGGCGTTGCGCGGACAGCGCCACCCCGAGTGGGTATTGGTGTGCCGGTGAGAGCAGGACACTGTCGGCGTCGCCGGCCTGTTCGATGTGGGCCCCCTGTTCGTCGACGTCGATCACTCGCAGGTGCAAGCCGAGTTCGGTCACGGCTTGGCGGTGCCATTTCAGCCCGTAGCTCTCAGTGGCCCAGGTGCAGGCTCCCTGGGCTTTGAGCGCCTTTCCGATGAGCCGCAGGCCCTGCATGGCGCCCAGGCAGATCACGATCTGATCCGCGTCGACCAGCACGCCGCGCACTCGGGCCAGGTATTCGGCCAGGGCCGCTCGCAGCTCGGGGCGTCCGCGGCGGTCCTGGTAACCGAAGACGTCGTCGGGTGCCCGGACCAGGGCGCGGCGGGCGGCCGCCAGCCAGGCCCGGCGAGGAAAAGCTGTGACGTCGGGCAGGCCACCGCGCAGGTCGTAGTCGGTGCCGCAACCGCCCGGCGGATGGACGCCTGCGGCCGTCTGGACCCGGTGGGGTTCGCTCCGGTCGGACACCAACGTGGCCGAACCCACCGTCGCACTGAGCCAGCCCTCGGCGACCAACTGCCCGTAGACCTCGACGACGGTGTTGCGAGCGACGCCGAGGTCAACGGCCAACGACCGTGTCGACGGCAGCCGAATGCCGGGATGCAGTCGACCGGAACGGATGGCGTCGCGCAACGAACGCTCCAAGCTGGTCCGCAAGCGCTGCCGATCAAGGGCGACAAACAAGTCCAGACCTGAAGTGGCCCATGCATCGGTCATGGAATTGGACCTTACGTCAGGGCCGATCGGGCTGCCACGGTGGTCACAGTTGCTCTTGCCGTGGACACACGTCGTCGGTTTGCCATTCACCAAGGAGAATTGTGAACACGTTCAGAGGGCCGAAGCGATTGCTGGCTGCGCTGACCGGGCTGGTGTTGGCGACCGCGTGTTCGACCGCGACCTCGCCGGACGCTACCTCCACCTCGGCCGCCACCGGGGCGGCCACGGGCGGGGCGGCGAATGGATCGTCGGAGTCATCGTCCAGCTCGACGGGGGAGGCCTCAGCGGGCGTCACAGCGTCGAGCGGGGCGGCCGGCTCCTCCACCACGGCGGCGGCGGGGGGCGCCGATCCGGTCTTCGTACGGCCGAAGGTGGACAGCAGCGCCAACGTCACCATCGCGGTGGAGGAGAACGTCCACGACTACAACAACAACACGTCGACGGCGAACAATCTGGCCAACGCGGTGGTGCAGTCACTGACCCAACCGTCGGCATTCATCAACGACAACACCCTGAAATTGTTTCTCGACGGTGATGTCATGGCCTCGGTCACGGTGACCTCGACCAGCCCGCAGACCATCGTCTGGAAGGTGCGACCGGAAGCGGTGTGGTCCGACGGTGTGGCTGTCGACTGCAAGGACTTCTACCTGGCGTGGCTGCAGGCCGAATCCAAGGCCACCACAAAAGACAAGACCGGCACAGCCGTGCCCACGTTCGACCCGGCCTCGACCACCGGCTTCGATCAGATGAATGCCCCGGTCTGTTCCGACGGCGGCAAGACCATCACCACCACGTTCACCTCCACCTTCTCCGATTACCGTTCGCTGTTCACGTTCCTGGTTCCGGCGCATGTCATCGAAGCCGATGCCGGTGTGGCCGACGTGACCAAGCTCAAGGCCAACGACGCCACCGGGGACGTTGCGAAGTTCGCCGCCGCCTACATCAAGGACTTCGCCGGCTACAACGCGAAATTCGACCTGTCCGCCGGCCCCTATCTGCTGTCGTCACTGTCCGACGAACAGGTGGTGTTCCAACGCAACCCGAAGTGGTGGGGCAACCCGGCCGGGCCGCAGTCCCTCACTCTGCTGACCAAGGCGGACGGACAGTCGCAGGTGCAGTCATTGCAGAACCAGGAAGTCCAGGTCATCGAACCCCAGCCCGACAGCGCGCTGGCCGCCCAACTCAAGGGCCTGGACAATGTGACGTTCAACGCCTACGCCGGTGTCACCTACGAACACTTGGACTTCAACATGAAAAGGCCGCTGTTCCAGGGTGCCACCGGACTGGCGCTACGGCAGGCGTTCTTCAACTGCGTTGATCGACAGGACATCATCACCAAGCTGGTCAAGGGCGTCAATGACAAGACCGTCCCGCTGGGCAGTCTGGTCTATCTGCCGACCGAAACGCAGTACAAAGACGAGTATTCCGATTACGACACCGCGAACGTCGCCAAGGCCAAATCAATCATGGAAGCGGCCGGCTGGAAGCTCGGCCCGGACGGCGTCTACGCCCTGGCCAATGGGACCAAAGCCGAGTTCAAACTCGGTCACAAGGTCATCGACACCCGGGAAAAGGTCAGCCAACTCATCAACGGCTCGTGCGGCAAGGCGGGCATCAAGGTCAACGACGATCAGGACGCCAATTTCAATGCCACCCGGCTGCCCGCCCATGATTTCGACATGGCCCTCTTCGCCTGGGTCGGAACCCCATTCAAATCTGCCCTGCAACCCCTGTACGCCACCGGCGGCGGTGGCAACTACTTCCAATACAGCAACCCCGCCGTCGACAAACTGTTCAACGCCAGCAACTCGGAACTGGACCAGAGCAAGCGATCCGACGAATTTCATCAGGCCGATCAATTGATCGCCAAGGACTTCGTCTCCCTCCCGCTGTATCAATTCAGCGACATGATCGCCCAGACGAACGCCATCACCCCGACCCTCACCTACAACGGTCCCGCCGGCGGCGGCGTCTGGAACGCCTACACCTGGGTCTACAAGCAGCAGTGACCATCATTGTCAGTTGCACCTGATGAACCAGGTCGGCGGTCTGCACGGCGCCGAACGCCGCTGGCTCGACAGCCCTACCCGACCGGTTTTCAATAGTCGCGGTCATCGTGGGGTGGAGCTCCGGCGGCGGAAGGCCAAGGCGGCGGCCAGGATGCCAATTGCGCCGACGACGATGCCGGCGACGCCGAGGCCGCGGGCGACGCCGTCACTACTGGCTGCGGGTGCGGAAGCGGCGGCCTGGATCTTCAGGGTCGGGGCGGGGTGTTCGGGCTCTTCGCCGGAGGCGGGAGTGGGTTCGTTCCAGTTGACGACCGAGCCGTCGTCGTAGGTCTGAACTGCGGGAAACGACAGCGAGGCAACGTCGGGCACGGGTCCCACGGAGACGTCGAAGGCGGCGTACTCACCCAGCGACAAGGCCGCTGACGGGTCGGCTTTCCAGGTGATCGAGCTGACCGCCTCGGTGATGGTCAAGTTGTCGTCGTCGGTGATCGGGGTGGACAGCTTGGATTTTGTCACGGTGGCGGTCCAGCCGGGCATCTTGCGCACGGAGACGGACGCGAACGGATGGTCCTGGGGGAAGCTCACCGTGATCGCCACGGTTTTTGCCTTCGCCGATTCGTCGGGCACTTGAAAGGTCAGGGTGGTGTAGTCACCGGCGGCGGCCTGGCCGTGCACCGTGACGTGGGCGGACGCCGGTAACGCGGCCAAAACCAGGGCGAACGCGGCAGCCGTGGCCGCGAGGAGAAGTCGTCGAGCAGAACGCATGGGGGAATTCCTTCGGGGTGGTCGGGGTCCGGCCGGGGCGGGCCGCGCATCGTGTTCGGCGGGCGCACACCCGGTCGGGAGGCAGGGTGAGGTGAATGGCCGCCCAGTGCGGGCAGCTCAGATCGACAGCAAGCTGCCGGGCGGTCCTCGCCGCGGCGCCGGACCCCGCGCTGGGGCGGCCCGGCGAGTCATGGCGTGGTGGGAGACGGTCGCTGTCCACCAACTCGTGCGGACCGGCGAAAGGCGATGCGGTGCGGCGAGCCGCCGGATCAGGCGGATCGGCTCGGCCAACGCTGAGAGGGCCTTCTCGCCACCGGCCAGCACCGCAGCGGTGACCACCGCCGCCAGCGCGTGGAACCCGACCATCACCGGCCAGGAAGACCCTCCCGCTGCCGGCATCGACATCCCGGGCATCGACGCGTTCGACGTCGAGGGGACCATCTGCAGCAGGAATAGCAGGTGAAACCCGATCTGGGCAGCCATCAGTAGCGCCAGCAATATCGGGAACCGCAGCCGCTTCCGGGCCAGACCGGAACTCGCCCAGCCCAGCGTGGCCGCCGCCGGGGCCAGCACGGCCACATCGGGGAGACGGCCGCCGCCGAAAGTGTGACCGGCCGCGGCCAAGACGGTGGCCAACGCGGCCACCATGCCGCCCCGCAGCCGCCGCCACTGCGCGCCCGTCGACCCGTTCACAACGCGCAGCCTACGGACGTCCGTCGGCCCGGTCGCGGTGCGACGGCCCTGGCGTTGCCACGTCAATGGCCGGTGCTGGCGCTGCGGCGTTCGAGAAGCTCGACGTCACGCCATTGTCCGGCCATCGGCCCGTGGGCCATCAAGGCGATTCGCTCCCGAGCGCCGACGGTGCGGAACCCGGCTCGGTGGTGCAGGGCCAGGCTGGCTGCGTTTTCCGGAAATATCCCGGCTTGGATGGTCCAGATTCCGGCCGTCTCGGTGCTGGCCACCAACGCGTCCAACAGTTGACCACCCACGCCCTGGCCCTGCGCGGACGAGGCCACATAGACAGAGACCTCGACCACCCCGGCATACACGCGACGGTCCGACACGGCGCTCACCGCCACCCAACCGAGCACCTCACGCCGGCCGACGGCCACCCAACGATGACCGGGCAGTTTGCCGTGGTCGAAATGGTCCCAGGTCGGCGGTTCGGTTTCGAAGGTGGCCTGGCCGGTGGCGATCCCCTGGGCGTAGATCTGTTCCACTGCAGGCCAATGTCCGGTCTGCAATGCGGTGATCGTGACTCTCACCGGGGCGCTCCCGACTTGTTCCATTCAGATCTCACCCGCTGCGTATTAGATGAATGCGGCTCCGGCGTGTTCGTTGATAGTGACTCGTTGCCGCGCGCTTTACGATCTGATATGAATTCGGACGACAGCACTCGGCCGACCGAAGGACCCTGCACCCACATGTCCACAGCACCGACTTTCCTGGCCGACTCGACCACGGGCTATCCATTACTCGACATCTTCTGGACGATGCTCTGGTTCTTCCTGTGGATCATGTGGTTCTTCCTGCTGATCCGGATTATTGGTGACGTTTTCCGCAGCCAGGATCTCAGCGGTGGGGCCAAGGCCGGCTGGACGATCTTCATCATCATCCTTCCGTACCTGGGTGCCCTCGTCTACATCATCGTCCGGGGCGGTTCGATGCACACCCGCGACCAACGCAGCGCGCAGGCTGCGGACCAGGCCATGCGCGACTACGTGCGCTCCACCGTCGGTCCGACCGCAGGTGCCGGTGGCACGGCCGACGAGCTGACCAAGCTCGCCGATCTGCGCGACAAGGGCGTGATCACCCACGACGAGTTCGCCGCACAGAAGGCCAAGATTCTGGCCTGACCGATGCCGCCGGGGTGAGCCGCTCACCCCGGCGATCGTGGGGCCGGGCACATTTTTCCGGACAACCGCTTCGGTTCCCCAGTCGGGTTTCGTTGTCAGCTCCTCGCTAAAACCGGCGGGCGTCAATCGCTCGCAGAGCTGCCCGGTTTTCCTGCGCGCTCACGGCGTTCTCCATCTCGACAGGTGAGTACGACGATATTGCGGCAGCATTTGTTCACGTCCGAATGCGGCGCGTCGTAGCACATTGCGCCATGTAATTTCACCCTGGACTCGATCGGGATGGACTGACGGTCACCGAGCCGGCGGGTAGTCCAGCACTATTCGTCGGTCGAACGCCGCCAGCGGATTCCGGCCTCGATGAACCCGTCGATGTCGCCGTCGAACACCGCCGTCGGATTGCCGACCTCGTAGTTCGTGCGTAGGTCTTTGACCATCTGGTACGGGTGCAGGACGTAGCTGCGCATCTGATTGCCCCAGGAATTGCCGCCGTCCTTCAGGGCATCCATGGCGGCCTTCTCCTGCCGACGCCGCAACGCCAGCAATTTGGCCGAAAGCACGGCCATGGCCGAGGCCTTGTTCTGGATCTGCGACCGCTCGTTCTGGCAGGACACTACGGTCCCGGTGGGTAGGTGGGTGATGCGGACGGCCGAGTCGGTCGTGTTCACGCCCTGCCCGCCCGGGCCCGACGAGCGGTAGACGTCGACCCGTAGATCCTTTTCGTCGATCTCCACGTGATCACTGGTCTCCACCACCGGGACCACCTCCACGCCGGCGAAGGAGGTCTGCCGGCGGCCCTGGTTGTCGAAGGGGGATATGCGGACCAGCCGGTGCGTGCCCTGCTCGACCGACAGGGTTCCGTAGGCGTAGGGCACCTTGACCTGGAACGTGGCCGACTTGATCCCGGCCTCTTCGGCGTACGAGGTGTCGTACACCTCGGTGGAGTAGCCGTGCCGCTCCGACCACCGCAGGTACATCCGCATCAGCATCTCGGCGAAGTCTGCCGCGTCGACGCCGCCGGCCTCCGAACGAATGGTCACCAGGGCCTCGCGGACGTCGTACTCGCCCGCGAGCAGGGTGCGGACCTCCATGGCCTCGATCTCACCGTCGACCGCGATGAGTTCGGCCTCCGCCTCGGGGACCGTGTCCGGGTCCTCGTCGGCCAGCTCGAACAGCACCTCGAGGTCGTCCAACCGCTGGCGCAGATCCAACAGCCGCTTGAGTTCGGATTGGGCGTGCGACAGACGACTGGTGACCTTCTGCGCCTTCTCCTGGTCGTTCCACAGATCGGGGACACTGGCCTGCGCGGACAGGTCGTCAATGGTGCCGCGCAGCCTCGACACATCGGTGACCGTCTCGATGCTGGTCATGGTGGTGTCAAGGGATTTCAGCCGGGCTGCGACGTCAGGATGCACGACGATCCAGCCTACCCGGCGGGGCGCTCGCGCGCCCCGTCGCTACTCCAAAGGAGGGATAGGTCAGGCAGACGGCACGATTCCGGTCGACGCAGCGGATACGAAGGTGTAGCGCACCATCCCCGACTCGGCCGGCGTTGGGGCAGTGACCCGGGCCAGGAACCCGTCGTCTCCGACTTCCAGGACAGTGTGAATCATCGGGCGTTCGAAACGGCGCTGCACGGTGAATCGGCCCGCCGGGGTGTACTCACCGGTCCATGCGTCCCGACCTGGGGCGAGCGCAGAGTCCAATTCGGACTCATCGGTAGTGGCCGGAGCCCAGAAGGCCCGTGGGCCGGAGAACCGCAACCAACCAGACACGGGGCTTGATTCGACCTGATCAGCCGGGTCGGGGCGGCCCTGATAGCGCCCGTCGAAGCGCGGGGTGAAGCGGATCGGGTCGTCGGCGTGCTCGCCGCCGGCAGCGTCTTCCAGGCCGGTGCTTCCGGCCTCCCCCTTGCGAGATCGGAATGCATCACGAAGCCCCATAGCCGACTCCTTCGACGTGCCGTGGCCCTGCCGGGCAACTTACTGGTCCGGAGCTGTGGGCGCATGTGGAGGAACCCCGGGACGGCTACTGCCAGTAGCGAAGAAGTCGCACTGGGGCAAGAGTTTCCGGATCTGGGGGAGATGTCATGCGAACTCTGGCGGGGTGGGATCGGACCACGTACGATTTGGCCGTAGTCCATTCGGCGCAACACACCGCACCGTGATCGCTCGCAAGCCGGAAGAAACACCCCTGGTGGATATCAGCACTGACGCACGACGCGCCGGAAGGTTGCGCCGCAATCGTCTGCGAGCGCGGGCCCGCTGGGGGCGGATGGCGGCCGTGGTGGCCGTCACGGTCGCGGTGGCCAGCCTCGTTTCCCCGGCGGTGGCTTCCGCCGCCCCGGCGGCCACGATCCCAGTGGTCAGTGCCACGGCGTGTGCGGTCCCCACGTCGCCGGGTGTGTCGACGACGACCACCCCGGCCGCCGCGCCGGTGGTCCAGGCGGGCGTCTACGACGGCGTGCCGCTGAGCCAGTCGCAGGTGGCCACTGCGCAGGCCATCGCGTCGGTCGGCCAGGACATGCAGATCACCCGGCGCGGGGTGCGCATCGCGGAAGCGGTGGCCTTGCAAGAATCCTCACTGAATCCGTCCGCGGTGAGCGGTGGCGTCTACGTCGGGCTCTTCCAGCAGAAGTCCGACCCGTCGAGCGGGCTCTACACCAGCCAGGACCGTACTCAGGCCGCCGGTGCGACCCGGATGTTCTTCGAGCAGCTGGTCAAGCGCGTGGCCGGGTACGACGCCGATAGTCGTGCCGACTGGCAGGTGGGCGAGGTCGTCCAGGAGTCGGGCGTCGGCCGCAACGTGCTCCAGTGGTTCGGCGTGGCCCAACAACTGACCGATGCCTTCTACCCGGCCCTGCCGGTTCCGGTCGTCGCACAGGCGGCCCCGTTGCCGGCGCCGGGCCTGTCCGCGTCGGTCGGGCAGGCGATCATCGCGCTGTTCACCCCGGCGGCGACGCCCACGGTCGGGAAGGCCGTGCGGATCCCTGCCCTGCGGGCGCTGAACTCAGCCTTTGTCGCGGCAGCGCCGGCCGACGGTGACGACACGGGGGCCACGGACAGCACCCCGGTATCCACGTCGCCCACCGATGCCACCGGGCCGTCCGCCTCCGGCGGCGTACCGACGAGCGGTACGTCGGTGGTGCAGTCCGATTCGCCCGTGCCGGCCGCTTCGTCCTCGTCGAGCTCGAGTTCGTCCACACCGACGTCGCCAGGTGCGCCGACCAGTTCGTCGCCGATTCCGATCGTCGCGCCGACTCCGAGTCCCACCCCGACCAAGACGGCGCCGACGACCACGGCGGCCCCCACCACCAAGTCGACCGGCAAGATCACCACCACCACCACCACCAGCCGCCCGTCCCCGACCAAGACGGCCAAGACGACCACCAGCAGCGCGCCGGCTCCGGTCAAGGCGACGCCCACGCCGGCGCCCACAACGATGCCGACGGACACCACGCCGGTGGTGGACACCCCGGCGCCGCCCGTACCCACCGGCACCACCGACGATCCCGGTAATGGCAGCGACGCTCCGAGTACCGACACCACCACGACTGTCACCCCGGCCCCGGCCCCGGTTCCCGTCCCGGCCACCCTGGACTGCTCGTCGGGTGACCCCGGATCGACGACGTTCGACCCCGGCATGATCATTTCGGATGCGGTCTTCTACAACTCCAAGGCCATGACGGCGGCCGACATCGCCGCCTTCCTGAACCGAGTCGGAGCTGCCTGCACGGGTGAAAATTGCCTGCGCAATCTCAAGGTGACCACGCACGACATCGCGGCCGATCGCTACTGCACCGCCTACCAGGGTGGCGCGGGCGAGTCGGTGGCCCAGGTGCTGGCGAAGCTGTCGGTGGCCTGCTCGGTCAACCCCGAGGTCATGCTGATCACCCTGCAGAAGGAATCGGCCCTCCTGACCCGCACCGGCGTGTCCGAGGCCACGTACGCGGCCGCGTACGGCTGGCACTGCCCCGACTCCGGGCCCGGCGGTTCCGCGAACTGCGACCCGGCCTACGCCGGCTTCTTCAATCAAGCCGCAGGGATGGCCAAGCAGTGGTCGCGCTACCGCCTCGACCCGCAGAAGTACAACTACCGGGCCGGCCAGACCGTGAACATTATGTGGAACGTGGCTGAGACCGGCTGCGGCGGATCCCCGGTGTACATCCGCAACACGGCCACGGCGTCGCTCTACGATTACACGCCGTACCAGCCCAACGCAGCCTCGCTGGCCGCGTATCCGGGTGAGGGTGACAGATGCAGCTCGTACGGCAACCGGAACTTCTTCTTGCTGTTCCAGAAATATTTCGGCGCCACCGGCGGGGGTGCCTCGGCCAACATCGCGGTCAACGGGGTCAAGGTGACCATCCCCACCGGCACGCATGTGGCGGCCGGTGCGGCCGGTGCGGTCATCACCGCCCCGACGGCGGCCGTGGCCAAGGGTCTGGCGGCGGGCTTCGCAGCCGTTGGCTTGCCTTACGTGTATGGCGGCGGCACCAATGGCGGGGCCGCCGACCAGGGTTGCGGACGTGCCGGTGGGGCCGAGAACTCGTGTCAGGGCATCGTCGGATTCGACTGTTCGGGCCTGACCGGCTACGTACTCAAACAGTCGGGTCGTGCCATTCCCGATTACTCGGGCGCCCAGCGGTCCGCCGGGCAGTCGGTGGCTTGGTCACAGGGCCAGCCGGGCGACATCATCGGCTACAACGGCCATGTCGCCGTCTACCTGGGTGTGATCAACGGGGTTCCCTATCTGCTGGAGGCCCCGGACGTCGGCATGTACGTGCAGATCCGACCCGTGTACTACAGCAACTTCGGCGTACCGGTCGACTCCGTCCTGCACCGTTATTGGGCTTGATCGCGCGGCCAGACTGGGCTGGTGCCTGACCTGGACCAGCTGTGGCCGCTCTTCTCACTGCGACTCTGCACGCCCCGGCTGACGCTCTCGTACGCCTGTGACGCCGATCTGGCCGAGATCGTCGCCCTGGCCGAGGCCGGCATCCATCCCCCGGGTGAGATGCCGTTCGCTGTGCCGTGGACGCTGGCTTCCCCCCAGGAGTTGGGTCCCCGAATGTCGCAGCACTTCTGGAGGCTGCGCGCGGAACTGACCGCGCAGTCGTGGTCATTGCCCTTCGTGGTGCGCCGCGGCGGGGAGGTGGTCGGGGTGCAGGACATGGAGGCAGAAACCTTCGCGGTCCGGCGCACCGTCTCCACCGGATCTTGGCTCGGGCGCAGGTTCCAGGGGTGCGGTGTGGGCACCGAAATGCGCGCCGCCGTACTCACCTTCGCCTTTGACCAGCTCGGTGCGACGCACGCGGAATCGAGCGCGTTCGCCGACAATCCAGCCTCGCAGGCGGTGTCGCGGCGGCTGGGCTACGTCGACAACGGCATGCAGGTGGTGAACCGGGCCGGAGAATCCGCGACCAACCAGCGATTCCTGCTCACCCCGGACCGATTCGTCCGGCCGTCCTGGACGCTGCAGGTGCAGGGACTGGACGGGTGTCGCGCCGGGCTGGGGCTCAGCCGCCCAGCGTGACCTTCTTGTTGTTGTAGTCGAAGGTGACGGTGCCGTAGGTCGACAGGATGTCCGAGCCGATCAGGCCGACGACCTCGGACGTCGACGCGGAGGCCGGGCCGGTGCTGATGCCGGTCACCGTCGGGAGCTGCACGGATCCGACGGAGAGCTGGTCGATGGTGACCGGTTGCGCCGGTGTCGAGCAGGACAGGCCGCTGATCTTGGTAGGAGCTCCGGCTTTGGCCAATCCCGCCTTGGTGGCCGTGGCGGTGTCGACCAGGGTGTGCGAGGCACCCGAGTCGATGAGCATGCCCGCCGTCTGTCCGTGCAGGGTGGCCGAGGCGAACAGCTCCGCGGTCCCGGCGTGGGCGGCCACCACGACCGGGAACGAGGGCTTCCCGGCCGCGGCCGGGGCGCCCAGGCTGATCGAGTCGCCGGCGAAGTTCACCTGCAGGGTGCCGAACGCCTGGTAGACCTCGCTGCCCAGCACGCCGGCGATCTGGTGGCCCTGGAACGTCTTCCCCGCGAAATCGACCGTGGCGGACAGCACCACCGCGGTCGGCAGTTTCTCGCCGCCGATCGACCAATCGGCCAGAGTCACCGGTTGGACGGGGGCGGTGCACCCGACCTCGCCGGTGGTCTTCGGGGCGCCGACCGCGGGTAGGCCGATCTGCTTGACCAGGTTGGAGTCCAGCGTGGTCACGGAGGCCCCGGTGTCGACCACGAAGGCATAGTCCTGACCCTTGATCCGGGCCACGGTGACCACCTGCACGCCACCGGTTTTCGACTTGACGGTCTGGGCGGGCACAGTGACCGGGTGGAGCACGGTCGGCTGCGACGATGCGCCCGCCGAGGGCGCCGTCGTTCCTGCCGATGGCACCGAGATCCCGACCGAGGCGACCGTGGTGACCGCCGAGGACGAGTTGACCGACGCAGACTCCGAGGCAGATGCAGATGGTGATGCCGCCGCCGATGGTGATACCGAGGCGGAGGGCGAGGCGGACGACGAGGAAGAGGTCGAACTGACCTCAGACGACGACGATGACGGACCGGCAGAGGACGAACCGCAGGCGGCGGCCGCCAGCGCAAGGGACAGAACCGCTATGACACCGGCAAGCCTGGACACCGTGCCCCCTGGGTGGCGAAGAGAGTGGCGGTCACCGTACCCCGGGACCGCATTTGTCGAAACCGCCCGCAGATCCCCCTCCCGGCGGTTTACGCTCCCGGACGCACCGAACCATGACCGGGATCGTCCCACCGGATCGCCGCGCCGCCGCAGGAAGGGAGCTATCGATGTCCGATCTACCGAATACGCCCGAGCGGTCGACGCCGGCCCGCCAGCCCAGAAAGCTCAGGCTGGTCCAGGCGGTGCTGGCCGGAACGTTGCTGCTGCCGACGGTGACCGCGTGCGGCAGCAATAACCACTACGACCAGTACGCCAATTGCATCGATGCCTCCGGCCAAGTGGTCCCCGACAACTACTGCGACGACCCGGCCTACTACAACCATGGCGGCTACTTCCTCTACATGGCGGGGTCGCACTACGGGACCGGCTCCCGCATCAGCGGCTACAGCTCCAGCAATCGGATCAGCCCGAACGACACGACTGCGCGTGGTAACGCCGGGTTGCCGCGGAGCGGCAAGGTCACCGGGGTCGTCGTCAAGTCCGGCGGCATCGGCAGCGGTTCGTCACAGCACACCGGCAGCCACACCAATTCGCATTCGAGCTCGGGCAGCTGATGAGGCGACACGAAAACGGAGCGCTGCGACCCAGCTGGGAGACCCAGATCCAGGCCGAGGGGCTCGTGTACTCCCGCACGCGGGTGGGGGAGGCCGACGTGTCGTACTGGCGCGAGGCGCAGTACTACTCCTTCACCTCGGCCGAGACCGACCTGCTGGCCGCGGCGGCCAATGAGGTGTTCGGAATGTGCGTCGCGGCCGGCGATCACATCATCGCCGAGAATCTGTTCGGCAAGATGGGCATTGCGCCATGGGCGGTCCCGGCCATTGTCACCTCCTGGAACGACGAGGATCACGCGGACCGGTTCTCGCCCAGCGTCTACGGACGGTTCGACGTGCGCTACGGGAACCACCCGGATTTGGTCGCCGCCGACCCGAGCCTGGCCGTGCCCAAATTCCTCGAATTCAACGCGGACACTCCGACCGCACTGTTGGAAACGGCGTCGGTGCAGTGGAATTGGCTTCTGGGTAATGACGCCGTGCAGCACCGCGATCAGTGGAACAACGTTTTCGACGCGCTGAAAACGGCCTGGCGCCGCAATCTGGACCTGCTCCGGGCCCGCACCGGCCGGCCGTTCCCGTTGGCCCACTTCCTCCTCAGCTCCGCCGACGATTCCGGCGAGGACCTGTTCACCACCACCTGCATGGCCGATGCCGCCCACGAGATCGGGCTCGAGGTCCAGATCGACTACGTCGAGAACATCAAGTTGGTGGAATCGGCCGATCCCGGTGCTGCGTCGAACATCGCCGGATATCCGGTCGCGCCCGGTCGTTTCATCGACAGCAAGGGGCGCGACATCGAGCTCGCGTTCAAGCTCTACCCCTGGGAAGCGCTGTCCACCGACGCCTGGGGTCAGACCGTGCTGTGGAACACGTTGCAGCCGTGGGGGACCGTGTGGGTCGAGCCGCCGTACAAAATGATGTGGAGCAACAAAGGAATCCTGCCGATCCTCTGGGAGTTGTTCGGGTCCGACCCGGTGCGCTCGCAGTACCTGCTGCCGGCCTACTTCGCCGGTGAGGAACCGGCCGGTTTCGTCGATTACGCCGAGAAACCGCTACTGGGTCGGGAGGGTGCCAACGTCCGGTTGATGCGCGGCGGCGCCGTTGTCGCGGCCGAACCCGGTCATTACGGCGACACCGGGTGGGTGCGACAGGCGTTGGCGCCGCTACCCGATTTCGCCGGCGTTGATGGGCCCCATCATCCGGTGCTCGGGGTCTGGATGGTCGACGGTGAAGCGGCCGGTCTGGGTATTCGGGAGAGCGACGGGCTGATCACCGACAACAAGAGCTATTTCGCCCCGCACTGCATCATCGACGACGAGAACGGATTCTCATGACCACGCTGGCCGCCGATCTGCCGAGCATCGCGGACTATTCCCTGGCCGGGCTGAAGATCGTCGTCTTCGTCGCCTTCCTGGTGCTCACCTGGATCGTCCTCGACCGGTTGACCAGTTTCGACGACGAGAAGGAACTGTTCGTCAAGAAGAACGCGGCCTACGCCACCGTCCGGATCGGCATCCTGCTCGCGCAGGCCATCGCCCTGCTGCCGCTGCTCGCGGTGAACACCGGGCAGGTCTGGACCGATGTCCGGCCCCTGCTCGGGTGGGGGGCCGGCGCGAGCATCGTCCTGATCGGTCTCAATCGCGTCTTCGACCTGGCCATCCGCCGCTCCCGGGGCCTGGATTCGCTGCTCACCGAGTCATTGGCCGACTCGGTGGTCAAGGCCGGGCTGTACATCGCCACGGGCCTGGTCATCAACGCCGCACTGTCCGGCACCGCCCCCGACCTGCTCACCTCGGTGCTGGCCACGTTGGTGTTCGGGCTTCTCGGTTTCGTCGCCGTTGTCCTCGGCTACGTGCTGCTCGGGCTGGTCGGTCCGTTCGCGCGGCGGCGCACGGAGGGCAGCGCCAACCTGGCCGCCGCGATCCTGGCGGCCGGAGTGCTGGTCGCGTTGGGCCTCATGCTGCGGTTGGCGGTGGCCGGGGACTTCGCCGGATGGGGCAGCGGACTGGCCGGATTCGCCGTGACCGCCGTGCTCGGCTACGTGCTGCTGGTGCTGCTGATCTTCGTGGTCGACCGCCTCGTCGTCCGGAGCCGCACCCTGGGTCAGATCGTGGCCGAGAACGAAGCCGTCGCCGCCGCGGTGATGGCCGCCATGCTGATCTGCGTCGGTCTGGCGTTCAGCGTGGTGGCGCTCTGACCGTTTGCGTCGGTCACATAGAGCGATAGCAGGCGGGCGCGTTCACGACCTGTTCGGGTTATCCACATACGGAGAGCGACGGATTTGCCCTGGTGGGGGTGGGGGTGTTGTGATGCCCGCCATCGCCGAGAGGGGGTGTGATGGGACCGCTGCTGGGTTTTGTGCTGGGCGTCGGGCTGCTGCTGATATGGCAGGGGTTCACCTCGCGCCC
This sequence comes from Nakamurella sp., assembly GCA_965277905.1. Lineage (GTDB taxonomy): Bacteria > Actinomycetota > Actinomycetes > Mycobacteriales > Nakamurellaceae > Nakamurella. The sequence continues at coordinate 179,457 of CBDIDW010000006.1, read as the reverse complement.
GCGTCCGCCCCGGGCGCATCCGCGCTGGGAGCGGCTCCGGGAGGAGCTGGCCCAGGCCGGCCTGTCGTCGGTGTCGCCGGCCCAGCTCTTGGTGCTGCAGGCGTTGGCCGGGCTGCTGGTGGCCGTGATCGGGGTGGTGATCACCCAGTCGTTGTCGGTGTCGATCATCTTCGGGTTGTTCGCGTCATGGGGGCCGCGGCTGTTGGTGACCCGGATGCGGCGCAAGCGGCAGGCCGATCTGCGGGAGCTGTGGCCGGAAGTGGTCGACAATCTCATCTCCGGGGTCCGGGCCGGGTTGTCGCTGCCGGAGGCGCTGTCGGCGGTGGGGGTGCGCGGCCCGACTCAGCTGCGGGAGCCGTTCCGGCAGTTCGGCACGGATTACCGGACCACCGGAAAGTTCGGCGATTGCCTGACCAGGCTCAAGACGGCGTTGGCCGATCCGGTGGGGGACCGGGTCTGCGAGTCGCTGCGGGTGGCGCGGGAGGTGGGCGGCACCGATCTGGGCCGGCTGCTGTCCACCCTGTCCGCATTCCTGCGCGAAGACGCCCGGACCCGGGCGGAACTGCTGGCCCGGCAGTCCTGGTCGGTCAACGCGGCCCGCATGGCCGTCTGCGCCCCGTGGCTGGTCCTGGTTCTGCTGGCCACCCAGCGGGAGACGCTGGCCGCCTACGACTCGCCCACCGGGACCATCATTCTTCTCACCGGCGCGGTGCTGTCGATCGGCGCGTATCGCCTGATGATCCGGATCGGCCGACTGCCCGAGGAGAAGAGGGTGTTGCGGTGAGCCCGGTGATGATGGGCGGATTGCTGGGGGGTCTGGCCGCGGCCGGACTGCTGCTGGCCGTGCTTGCCTCTCCACCCTTGCGTCGGCCGACCCTGGCCGATCGGATCGCCCCGTATGTGGCGGACACCGCCACCCCCTCGCGGCTGCTCGGCGATGCCCGTTCCGGGCCGGGCACCACCGTGGGTCGGTTGGTTGCCCCGATCATGCGCGACCTGGTCCGATTTCTTGATCGACTGGTGGGCGGGCAGGCGTCGGTGCGGCGCCGGCTGGACACCATCGATTCGCCCCTGACGGTCGAGCAGTTCCGTACCGAACAAGTGCTCTGGGGGTTGCTCGCCACCCTGATCGGACTGGCCCTCGGGGTGCTGGCGGTCACGGTCGGCCAGTCCAACCCGGTCGCCATCGTGGCTCTGGTGGCCGCCTGCGCGGTGGGCGGGGTGCTCGGACGCGACTGGTGGCTGAGCCGTGCGGCCGCGCAACGGGACGCCGACGTCCTCACCGAATTCCCGGTGGTGGCCGAGATGTTGGCCTTGGCGGTGACTGCGGGCGAGGGGCCGCTGGGTGCAATCGACCGGATCTCCCGGCTCGCGCACGGATATCTGGTCGATCAGCTCGCCTCCATCCTGGCCGACACCCGGTCCGGGACCCCGTTCCTGACCGCCGTGACCACCCTGCGCGACCGGACCCGGCTGGAACCGCTGGCCCGGTTCCTCGACGGCATGGCCGTCGCGGTCGAACGCGGCACCCCGTTGGCCGAGGTTCTCCGGGCGCAGGCCGCCGACGTCAGGGCGCTGGGAAAACGGGAGCTGTTGGAATCCGGGGGCAAGAAAGAAATCGCCATGATGGTTCCCGTGGTGTTCCTGGTGTTGCCCATCACCATTCTTTTTGCACTGTATCCAGGCCTGATCGCCATTACCACGGTCGCCACATGACATGCCCACCGACGAAGGAGAACTAGATGACCGCTCGACTTTTTTACGCGACGCTGCTGTGGCTGTCGGATCTGACCGCCGCCCGGAATACCGACGACAAGGAGTCCGATCGCGGCGACGTCCCGGGCTGGGTGATGATCACTGTGATGACTGCGATCGTGGTGATTGCGCTGCTCGCGGTGTTCAAGGAACAGGTCACCACGGCGGTCAAGAACGCCTTCGATTCGGTGTCCGGCTCCGGCAAGAGCTGACTCCCGGCGGCGATCGTGGTTCGTCGGTGGCCGAGTTCGCCATGGTCACCGTGCTGCTGATGTTTCTCTTCCTGGCCGTGTTGTCCGTCGGGCTCTGGGCCTACACCCGGGTCTTGCTGACCTCGGCCGCGTCCCAGGCGGCCCGTTATGTGGCCAATGCGAACGTGCCCGACGACGTGGCCGCGCAAAAGGCGGCGCAATACCTGGGTGGGGGATTGTCGGGCTCGACCCGGCAGACAATGGTGTGTCGCCAATCCTCGGACGGTCTGCTGGTGGCGGTCAGTTGCACCATGACCACCCCGGGCCTGTTCGGATTCCTGGACGGGATGTTGCCTGAGATCGACGTCACCGGTCACTCGGTCAAGGAGCATCTGTGACCAACAGCCGGGAAAGCGACGTCCATGACTCGAAAGACGAGGGCCGGGCGCTGATCGAGGTGGTCATCCTGGGCGTGCTGGTGCTCATCCCGACCCTTTACATCCTCATCGCGCTGCTCCGTATCCAGGCGGCCACCTTGGCCGTGAACCAGGCGGCCCGCGACGCCGGGCGGGCGATGGATGCCGCGGCCAGCGTCGATGTCGGGGAGCAACGGGCCCAAGACATCGCAGTGGTCGCGCTGGCGGATCAGCACGTGCCCGCCTCCGACCTGAGCGTGCGCTTCGTCCCGACCGGCAGCGACTGCGACTCGCGCCAGATCGTGCCCACGTTGAACGGTGGCGACGTCTACGACATCTGCGTGCGGGTGTCGTTGTCCATCCCCGGCGTGCCCACGGTGATGACCGGCCGGCACAACACCATCACCGGGGTGTACACCCTGCACGTGGGCGAGCTGCGGGAGGGCCGGTGACCGACGATAAAGATCGGGGATCAGTAACCCCGTTGATCATCGGGATGATGATCATCCTGCTGGTACTGGGCTTCGGAGTGACGGCGGCCGGATCGGCGTTCCTGGCCGGGCAGCGCGTGCAAGCGCTGTGCGACGGGGCCGCGGCGGCCGCCGGTGACGAGATCCCGCGCGGCGGGGACGCGAACGCGGCGGCCGAGAACTATCTGAGTACGCACGGATCCGGGACCCGGGCGACCGTGACCGTGGACGGCGATCGGGCCGTGCTGGCGTGTGACGTGGAAGCGCCGATCGCGTTCGGAGCGCTGTTCGGGCACCCCACGCTGCTCCGACATGCCACCTCGGCCAGCCTCCCCGGCTATCGGGGGTGAGCTCGGGGACAACCCGGACCTGACGGACCTGAGCCTTACCATCGCCGCATGGTGGCCACCGTGGACGGTCGGGCGAGCGATCCCGTCGCTGTGGCCGAACCCGTCCCCGCACCGCCGACCACACCCGGCCGGAACTGGCTGCGGAACTCGGAGCTGCGGTTCTATCTGGCCGTCGCGCCGCTGAGCTTCTTCTCGTTCGCGGTGATGACCCGGCTCTGGCGGGCCACCTGGTCGGTGCCCTTCTTCTACGAGGGCGACGTCATCTCCTCGGCCGCGCACTTCAAGACCGTCCTGGCCACCGGGTGGTACGAGAACCAGCCTGACCTGGGTGTGCCCTACGGCCAGCACTATCACGACTTCCCGTTCTCCGACGAGCTGCATCCGCTGGTCATCAAGCTGTTCGGGCTGTTCACCGGTAACTGGATCACCGTTTTCAACCTCTACTACGTACTCGGTTTCCCGCTGGCCGCGCTGACCGGGCTCTGGTTCCTGCGCCGGTGCGGTGTCCGCGGTTGGCTGGCCGTGGTGCTGGCCACGCTGTACTCGGTCGCGCCGTACCACTTCTGGCGCAACGAGATGCACTTCTTCCTGGGCGAGTACTACGCCGTGCCGCTGGGTCTGGGCGTGGCCCTGGCCGCCGCCCGCAGCGATCCACTGTGGGGCAACCGCACCTTCGCCGGCCGGATCACCGACTGGTCGGGCTGGGTCAGGAGGCCCTGGTCCGCGCTGACCGGTCGGGGGGCCGGCACTGTCGTGTGTGTCGCCCTGGTCACCCTGGACGCCGCCTACTACGGCGTGTTCGCCGCGCTTCTGATGGTCGCCGGCGCCCTGTTCGGTTTCGCCCGTCGCCGCAACTGGGCCCGGCTGGGTGGGGTGGTTGTCGCCGGCGTCGTGCTCTGTGCGGTGTTCCTGGCGGCCATGCTGCCGGACCTGCTCTACCAGCGCGCGCATCCGGGAGGGGGCGCGCTGGTGCGCTTCCCGCAGGAAGCGGACATCTACTCGACCAAGTTCGCCCAGCTGTTGCTGCCGACCATCGGACACCCGATCCCGGCCCTGGCCGAGCTCCGGGCCTGGTACGACGCCACTTACCCCTATCCGTCCGAGGACACCGCGCTGGGTCTGATCGCGGCCCTCGGCTTCCTCGGTCTGCTGATCCTGCCGCTGGCCCGAATGGCCCGCCGTCGCACCTCCTCCCGGCGAGAGACCACCTTGGCCGCCCTGGCCGTGCTCACCTGGGTGGCGTTCCTGGCCTGCATCACCGGCGGGCTGGGCACCTTCCTGTCCTTCTTCACCGACTCCATCCGCGGTTGGAATCGGATGTCGATCTTCATTTCCCTGCTCGCGTTGGCCGGGTTGGGCCTGTTCCTGCAGCGTCGCTTCAATCGATGGTGGGCCCGACCGCGGGTGCGGGCCTTGGTGCCGGTGTGCACCGTGGCCCTGCTGGCGGTCGGACTGGTGGACCAGGCCGGCGCCAAGGGGATCGCGCCGTACGCCGTCAACGCCGCCCGCTGGGCCACCGACCAGGCCTACTTCAACGAGCTCCAAGCCAGGCTGCCCCACGGCGCCATGGTCTTCCAAGCGCCCTACGTGGCCTTCCCGGAGGCGGGTCTGGGCAATCTGGACAGCAATCAGCTCGAGCCCTACCTGCACACCACCACGCTGAAGTTCTCCGGCGGCGGATTCAAGGGCCGGCCCCAGATCGACTGGCAGCAGACCGTCTCCGACGAGTCGGCCCCCCAGATGACCCATGACCTGGCCGTCATCGGGTTCTCCGGGATCCTGGTCGACATCCAGGTGACCAACGACGGCGGGCTGTCGCTGGACACGGAGCTGACGCCGGTCACCGGGGCACCGATCGTCGACCCGACTGGGCAGTTCCGGTTCTACTCGTTGGCCGGGATCAAGGCCCGCATCGACGCGACCATGTTGCCGACCGAGCGGGCCGCCCAAGCCGAGGCCATCGACCACATCCCGCGCTGATTCCTACGCCGCGCGCTCGGCCAGGACGTGGAACTCGTTGTAGATGAACAGCTTTCCCGCTCGGCGCGGGAACGGGAAGGAATACGCACGCATCGGCCGCAATCCCAGATCGCGGCTCAGCGATCGCAGCGCGTCGAGATCGGTGAAGGTGACGTGGGTGGGGTCGGAGGCGTAGCCGCGCTCCTGCGGAGTGATGAACAGCACCCGCCCACCCGGCTTGAGCATCGGCAGGTACTGCCCCATCACGTTTCTCGCGCCCTCGGGGGTGAGATGCTCGATGAGGTGGGCGGCCAGGAGGCTGTCGTAGGAATCCGCCGCCGACAGCTCCGGGTCGGCGAAGAACTCCGCGCTGGTGTACGCAGTCAGACCTAGCGCGCGCGCCGATTCGACCAGGTGCGGGTTGTGGTCGACGCCGATCGAGCCGCTCGGCAAATTAGCCAGATTCCGGCCGTTGCCGCAGCCGACGTCGATGGTCCGACCCAGCCGATGCCGCTTCAACCGCCATCGGTAGGGTGCCTGGACCGGAAGGATCTTCTTCCACCACTTGCCCTGCAGCTCATTCAGCCGGTCGGCATAGCCGACATCGGCGGTGGCGGCACCCTCGGACTCCTCGCTGGTCATGGCGGTCATCCTGCCAAACGTCGGGGCTTGATTCGGACCGCACGAGGTCGGCGTGTTGGTGGAGGGCGCCGACTCACCCTCTTGCGCTCTTCACGACTTCCTCGTGTTCGTAGGCGCCATCGGGCGGATTCGGGACCTCGAGCGCCGCCCCCTCCCGAGCCATTTCCCGGATCGAGTGATGGTGGTGCGGGACGTCGCCGATGCCGGCCTCTTCATGGACGAAGTGCTTACCGCGCAGGGCCGAGGCGACGATGGCGATCAGCAGTAACACCACCGACGCGGAAAAGGCCACCACCAGACCCTGATGGAAGGCGTCGGAGATCAGACCGGGGAAGAACTCTCGGCCGGTCAGGGTGGCGATGTCGGCCCCTCCGCCGGCCTGCAGCTGAGCCGGATCCACCGTGGTCAGCAGGGCGTTGATCGGGTTGTCGCCGAGGAACGCCGCGAACAGGGTGCTCACCGGCGGAATGTGCGAGATGGCGGCAGCCGCATCCGGGTGGATGCCCAGCTTGGTCAGTCCGGCATACATGGAATCGGGCAGTTTGCTGGCCAGACCCACCGCCATCACGTGAAGAACGCGCCCATGGACAGCACCATGCCGGCATTCATGCCGGTCGCGCGAATGCCGGAGGCGGCACCGCGGGCCGATGCCGGGACCGCGTTCATGATCGCCGCGGAGTTGGGAGCAGCCAGCATGCCCGAACCGATCCCGTTCAGCGCCAGCAGCGCGGCGAACAGCGGGTAGGAGAAGTCGGCCGGGATCATCATCAGCCCGACGAACGACAGCACCGTTAGCACCAGGCCACCGGTGGCGAAGGCCCGCGCCCCGAACCGGTCCGACATCGCCCCCGAGAGCGGCCCGGCCAGCAGGAATCCGATCGTCAGCGGGAGCATGTAGATGCCGGCCCAGAGCGGTGTCTGGGCGAAGTCATAGCCGTGCAGGGGCAGCCAGATGCCCTGCAGCCAGATGATCAGGATGAACTGCAGACCACCCCGGGCCAATGCGGACAGGAAGTTGACGATGTTGCCGGCGGTGAAGGCGCGGTTCTTGAACAGGCGCATGTCGATCATCGGCGAGTCGACGTGCAGTTCGATGAACACAAAAGCCACCAGCAGGGCGACGCCGCCGATCAACCCGGTCAGCACCCGGGGGCTGGACCAGCCCATGGTGTGGGTGCCGTAGGGCCGCAGACCGTAGGTCACCGCGACCAGGATCGAGATCAGGCCGAGCCCGAAGGTCAGATTGCCCCACCAGTCGATGCGGATCTTCTGGGTGCGCGAGCGGGGCCGGTCGTGCAGGGTCCGGTAGCCGATGATGGTGCCCCAGATACCGACGGGCACGCTCACCCAGAACACCGCCCGCCAATGCCATTCGGCCAGCAGACCGCCGATGACCAGGCCGAGGAAGGAGCCGGCCAGGCCCGCCACCTGGTTCACCCCGAGAGCGAAACCGCGGCGGTCGGGCGGGAAGGCATCGGTGATGATGGCCGTGGAGTTGGCCGTCAGCATGGCCCCGCCGACGCCCTGCAGGACGCGCAACCCGATCAGTTCCAGTGCCCCGGCGGCGCCGGTGCTGGGCACGAGGGCGCAGGCGATCGAGCCAACAGTGAAGATCAAGAAGCCGAGGTTGAACAGTCGGGCCCGGCCGTACTGATCACCCAACCGCCCAAAAGTCACCACCAATACCGCGGTGACCAGCAGGTAGCCCATCAGCATCCAGAGCAGATACGAGATGTTCTCCGGCGCCAGCGGGTTCAGGCCAAGTCCGGCGAAGATGGCCGGCAGCGAGATCAGCAGGATGGAGGAGTTCAGCGTGGCGGCCAGGATGCCGACGGTGGTGACCGCCAGCGCGACTCGTCGCTGGTGGCGAGGGCCGACGTCGGGTGCAACGGCTGTGGACACGGGATTCCTCTCGACTCTTGCCCATGCTAACAATTCCGGGACCGAACTGGACGCCCTCGTTCCGGCGCGGATCCACAACCCGTTTTGAGCGTCGAAAACGTTCGATAACGTGCTGTGGATCCGCGCGGCGTGCTGTGGATCCGCGCTGGAACGGGCACGGGATAGGGTCGGGGCGGCGAGAGGCGAAGGGGCGAAGCGGCGACGGGCGGGGGAGGGTCGGCGTGAAGAAGATCCTCAACGATCCGGCGGACCTGGTCCTGGAGTCGCTGCAGGGGCTGGCCGAGGCCCATCCGGACATGGTGACGCTGCATCTCGACCCCCTCTTCGTGCTCCGGTCAACCGCGGCCATCCCTCGTACCGTGGCCGTCCTGTCCGGGGGTGGCAGCGGGCATGAGCCGCTGCACGGTGGTTTCGTCGGGATCGGCATGCTCGACGCCGCGGTACCCGGACCGGTGTTCACCTCCCCGACGCCTGACGCGATCTTGGCCGCGGCTCGTGCCGTGGACGCCGGCGCCGGGGTGTTGTTCCTGGTCAAGAACTACACCGGCGACGTGCTCAACTTCGAGATGGCCGCCGAACTGGCCGCGGCGGAGGGGCTGCGCACGGTCACCGTATTGATCGACGACGACGTCGCAGTGACCGATTCGACCTGGACCACCGGACGGCGCGGGGTCGGTGGCACCGTCGTCGTCGAGAAGATCGCCGGGGCCGCGGCCACCCGCGGCGACGACCTGGACGAGGTCGCTGCGGTCGCCGCGAAGGTGGTGCGGTCGGTCAAATCCATGGGCCTGGCGCTGCGGGCCGGGACGGTGCCGCACACCGGCGAGCTGTCGTTCGCCCTCGGCCCCGACGAATACGAGATGGGTGTCGGGATCCACGGCGAGCCCGGGCGGGAGACTCGACCTCTGGCCCGGGCCGACGAGATCGTGGCCGACCTGCTGCAGGCGGTGGTGGCTGAACGAACCGGTTCCGGTGACGAGGTACTGCTCTTCGTCAACGGCCTGGGCGGCACCCCGGTGGCCGAGCTTTATCTGGCCTTCCACAGCGCCCGGCGTCGACTGGGCGAGCAGGGGCTGCGGGTGACCCGATCCCTGGTCGGCACCTACGTGACCAGCCTGGACATGCAGGGCCTTTCCTTGACCGTGCTCGACCTGGACGACGAGCTGCGCGAACTCTGGGATGCTCCGGTGTGCACACCGGCACTGCGGAAGGGAATGTGATGAGCGTCGTGGACGGGTCGGCGGTGGCCGTCGCGATCCGGATGCTGGCGCTCGACCTGGTGGGACGGCGGGTCGAGCTGACCCGCCTAGACCAGGAGATCGGTGACGGCGATCACGGCGAGAACCTGGCCCGCGGATTCACCGCGGTGCGGACCAAGGTCGCCGAGAACTTCACCGGAACGCCGGGCGACGCGCTGAGGCTGGTCGCGACCACGCTGATCTCGACCGTCGGCGGGGCCTCCGGACCGCTGCTGGGCACCGCGTTCCTGCGCGCGGCCGGCGCCGTCGGCGACACCGCCGAGCTGACCCCGCTGCTGATCGCGCAGGCGCTGGCCGCCGCTCGCGACGGGGTCATCGCCCGGGGCAAGGCCGAGCCGGGCGACAAGACCATGGTCGACGCGCTGGCCCCCGCCGCCACCGCGGCTGCCGCCGCCGCCGACGCCGGATCCGATGTGGCCGGCGTGCTGGCCGCCGCCGCCGAGGCGGCCGGGGCCGGAGCGGATGCCACCGTGCCCTGGCGGGCGCGTCGCGGCCGCGCCTCCTATCTGGGCGAGCGGTCGATGGGGCACGTCGATCCGGGTGCCCGGAGCACCGCGTACCTGCTCGCGTCCTTGGCCCGCAGCGCCGCTCGGGAGGGCGGCGCAGCGGAGTGAGCTCTCCGGTCGGGCTGATCCTGGTCTCGCACAGCGCGGCACTGGCGGCAGGAGTGGCAGAACTGGCCGGTCAGATGGCCCCGGACGTGCCCATCGAGCCGGTGGGTGGGGATGCGGACGGTGGCCTGGGCACCTCCTTCGATGCGGTGGCCGCCGCGCTCGGCCGGGTGGGCCCCTCCGGGGCGGTGCTGCTCTACGACCTGGGCAGCGCCCTGCTCACCGCCCAGAGCGCCCTGGAGTTCGCCGCGCCCGACGTCGCGGCGCGGGTGCGGATCCTGGACATGCCGCTGGTGTCCGGGGCGGTCGCCGCTGCGGTGGCCGCGGCCGGCGGGGCCGACCTGGCCGCGGTTGTGAACGCCGCCCTGGGGACGGGAGATCCGGACTCCGGCGGGAGTGGCGGGCCGGAAATCCGGGTCACCGTCACCCTGGTCAATGACCTGGGTCTGCACGCGCGGCCGGCCGCCGCCATCATCCGGACCCTTCAGGTGTGGGAGGCCCAGGTGTCGATCGGTCGGCCGGGACAGGTCCCGGCCGACGCCCGGGCCATCCTCCGGGTGATCCGGCTGGCGCTGCGCGGGGGCGAGTCGGTGGAAGTGAGCGGGACCGGTCCGGAGGCCGAACCGGCCGTGCACGCTGTCTCCGACCTGATCGCCACGGGCTTCGGTGAGCGTCGCGTCGGCCCGGCCCGAATCACCCCGACCGCCATGGGCGCGGCTCCGGCCCGGATGGGCAACGCCTCTGTGCGGGTCACCGCCCCGCCCACCCCGGCGTGGCCGCGACTTCGCCGAGGCCGCTTATCAGCGCAGGCCGGTGCGCCGGGCCTGGCCATGGGGCCGCTGATCAAGCTGGATCGGGCGCCTCTGCACATCAGCGCCTCCGAGCTCGCGGCCAGCGACCCCGAGCAGGAGAAGCGTCACCTGGCCACGGCCATCCGCGGCGCCGGCCGTCGGCTGGCCGCGGGTAACGAATTCCAGGTCGCCCACGCCGCCCTGCTCGCCGATCCGGAGCTGCGCCGGCAGGCCGAGCGACGGCTGGACGCGGAGCCGGTCACCGCCGCCGACGCCTGGTGGCAGGCGGTGCAGACCCAGGCCGACGAGCTCGCCGCCGAGCCGGATGAGCTGGTGGCGTCCCGGGCGGTCGACGTGCGGGAGGCCGGCGCCGCGGTGCTGGCCGAACTGGGCGCCCGGGCCGACCGGATCCCGGTGTCGCTGTCCGGGGCGGTCGTCTACGCGGCTGATCTGGGCCCCGGCGAGGTGCCCGTGCTGTTGGAACGGGGCGCCTGCGGCCTGGTTCTGTCCCGGGCGTCGGTGACCGCCCACGCCGTCATCGTGGCCCGCGGGTTGGGGCTGCCGTTGGTGGTGCGAGCCGGCGAGGATCTGGCTCGGGTGGCCCCGGGCACTCGGGTGGTCGTGGACGGCGACACCGGACTGGTCGTGGTCGAACCGGTGGACGGTGACGCCGACGAGTTCACGGCCCGGATCCGCGCGCAGCAGGAAGCGGCCCGGACGCGGGCCTTCGCCGCGGCCGGACCGGTCACCCTGCCCGACGGGCGGGAGGTCAGCGTGATGGCCAATGTGGGGTCCCTGGCCGACGCGCACGCGGCGCTGCGCTTCGGGGCCGACGGCATCGGGCTGCTCCGGACCGAGCTGCTCGTGCTCGACCGGGACACCTATCCGGATGAGGACACTCAGGCCCAGGAGCTGGCCGAGATCCTCGACCTGTTCGGCGAGCGCCCGGTCCGCGTCCGGGTGCTCGACGCCGGCGGCGACAAGCCCGTCACCGCACTTCCTCTGGACCTGCAGCACAACGGCTTCCTGGGCGTGCGCGGGCTGCGCTACCTGCTCGCCCATCCCGACGTGCTCCGGACCCAGCTCCGGGCCATCTTCCGCGCCGCGCTCGGCCACCGGGTGTCGGTGATGGCGCCGATGGTGACCATCGCGTCCGAGGTGGTGGCCTTCCGCCGGATCATCGGTGAGGTGGTCGACGCCCTGCGCGAGGCCGGCATCCCGTTCGCGATACCCGAGGGCATCGGGGTGATGATCGAGGTGCCGGCCGCCGCCCTGGCCGCCGATGAGATCTGTGCCGTCAGTGACTTCGTCTCCGTGGGTTCCAATGACCTGACCAGCTACGTGATGGCGGCCGACCGCACCCTGCCCGATGTCGCCGACCTGCTGGACCCGGCGGCGCTCGCCGTCCAACGGGCCCTGGCCATGACCCTGGATCAGGCCCGGGCCGCCGGCACCCCGGTGGCCGTGTGCGGCGAGATCGCCGGGATGGCGGAATTCGCGCCCCGGTTGGTGGCGGACGGGGTCAGTGAGTTGTCCATGGCCCCGGCCCGTATCCCGGCGATCAAAGAACTTCTCCGGGCCGAGGGCTGACCGACGACGAGTGTGGTGTTGCTGGTGGTCCTGGTCGCGGCCGCCCTGCACGTGCTGTGGAACACGCTGGTCAAGGCCTCGCCGGACACCTACCTGGCCACCGTGGTCATCGCCGCGGGCGGGGGCCTCTGGTGCGCGGCGGTGTTGCCGTTCCTGCCCGCCATCCACGCCCTGGCCTGGTGGAACGTGGCCGGCTCGGTGGTGGCGCAATGCATCTATTACCCGCTGGTGGCGGCCGCGTACCGGGCCGGGGACATGAGCCTGACCTATCCGCTCATGCGCGGCACGGCGCCGTTACTGGTGGCCGTGGTCAGCGGCCCGCTGATCGGCGAGCTGCTGACGTTCGGCGAGTGGTGCGGGCTGGCGCTGGTCTGCGCAGGCATCTGGGCCATCGGCTGGGGTGCTCGAAGCAGTGGTCCGGTGCCCCGCCGGGCGGTGGCGACAGCCCTGCTCAATGCGGTCGTGATTGCCACCTACACGCTCATCGACGGGGTCGGGGTGCGCCGATCCGGGGCGCCGGCGACGTACACGGCCTGGATCTTCCTGTTCACCGCGATCCCGGTGGTCACCATCGCGGTGGTACGTCGCCGGGCCGACCTGGCCGCCACCCTGCGTCGGCGGTGGTGGGTCGGCGTGGTCGGCGGGTTGGCCAACGTCGGGGCCTACGGGCTGGTGTTGGGGGCCATGACCCGGGCGCCGGTGGCGGCGGTGGCCGCCCTGCGGGAGACCTCGACCCTGATGGCCACGGTGGTGGCCGCGATCTGGTTGCACGAGCGGATCACCCCGGTCGGGTGGCCGGGACCGTGCTCATTGCCGCGGGTGCGGTGACGTTACGGCTGGCGGGATAACAGCCCCGGCAACCCGTCGAGGGAGACGGAGTTCTTCTGCCGCCGGTACTCGACCAGCTTCTCCTCGCCCTTGTGCGCGTTGCTCACATAGAGCACGTCCCGATCGCCCTGGTAGTCCATCAGGGGCACCGCATACCCGCAGGAGTCCGCGATGCGGGTCAGCTCGACCGTGATCACGGAGCGGATGCCGGGATGATCGGAGAAACGTGGGGCCAGATCCGCGAAACCGGGATCGTCCGGGAACACCGGCCGTCCGATGCCGTGTAACCGGATGATCCGGGGGCGGCCGCTGAACGCGCTGAACATGAGCACGATGCGCCCGTTCTCGCGGAGGTGGGCAATCGTCTCGACGCCACTGCCGGTCAGGTCGAGGTAGGCCACCCGGTGCGGATCGAGCACGACGAACGTGCCCGCCATGCCCTTGGGGGAGACGTTGACCAGGCCGTCCGCGGCCAGCGGGGCGGTGGCCACGGTGAACATCGGCTGGTCCGACAGCCAGCGGGCCAGCGACGCGTCGATGCCATCGAAGACTTTCGCCATGCCGGCCAGGTTACCGTCCGGTATGGCGCCGGTCCCCGGGGTGGGCGGCAACGACCATACTGGCGGCGTGGGTGTCGAGCGTATTGTCCGTGGCGCCGTCTGGCGGGACGGGAAGCAGATCGAATCCGACTTCGACCTGGAGCGGCTGTCCGATTTCCTGGCCGAGCCCGACTTGCTCGTCTGGGTGGACATCTGCGACCCGAGCCACGAACTGCTCGCCGAGGTGGCCCGGGAGCTGGAATTGGATCCGCTGGCCGTCGAGGACGCCATTTCCCGGGGAGAGCGGCCCAAGGCAGTTCGCTATCCCACCCACATGTTCACCACCGTGTACGCGGTCCAGGACGCCGAACCAGCTGACGATGACCTGCATTTCACCCGGGTGTCCGCCTTTGTGTTGCAGCGCGGGATGGTCACGGTCCGGTCCTCGGCGAAGTTCGACGTCGATGAACTGCTCTCGCGCTGGAACGACAACAGCGACCTGCTGAAAAGCGGAGTCGGCGCACTCGCCCACGGCCTGCTGGACATGGTCGTGGACGGCCACTTCGAGGCCGTGCAGCACCTCGACGACATGATCGATGGGCTGGAGGACGGCCTGTTCGACGATTCGTCGCTGAGCAACGAGGTGCAGCGGGCGACCTATCGGACCCGCAAGCAACTGGTCCAGCTGCGCCGAGTGGTGCTGCCGATGCGGGAAGTGGTGAACGCGATCCTGCGGCACCGTCAGAACGCCCAATCGCCGGCCGAACTCGATTCCTCCTATCAGGATCTTTACGATCACGTGTTGCGGGCGACGGAGTGGACCGAATCTCTGCGGGACATGATCTCCACCATTTTCGAGACCAACTTGTCCCTGCAGGACAGCCGTCTGAACAACGTCATGAAAAAACTGACCAGCTGGGCCGCGATCATCGCCGTTCCCACCGCCATCACCGGCTATTTCGGGCAGAACGTGCCTTACCCGGGATTCGGCAAATGGTGGGGGTTTCTGCTCTCGATCGGCGCGATCGTGGCGATCGCCAGCTTCCTGTACTACATGTTCAAAAAGCGGCAGTGGCTCTAGCGTCTTTCCTTCACGCCCACCTGGGAAGCAACAGCGGTCAGTCCGGCCTCGGCGCATTCATCGTCTTGCCCGGGCATGACTCCGCCGCTGACCGCCATCGCGCCCAGGATGGCGTCCCCCCGCACGATCAGCGTGGCGCCGGCCCCGGCGAGGATGGGCACCCGCAAGATCCGATCCAGCTGGGCGAAGAATCCTGGCGAAGCCTCCTGCATCTGGCGCAGCGCGGTTCCGTCGCGCCGGAACAGAGCGACGCTGGCTGCTTTGGTCTCCGCGATCTGGGCTGAGAGCGGTGCCGCGCCGCTCATGCGGCCCAGGGCTTGTAGGTGTCCGCCCTCGTCGACGACCGCTACCGTGACCAGCGCACCGATCTCGGCGGCGCGTTCGTGGGCACGGCTGATGATCATCTGACCTTCGGCAAGCGTGAGTGGCATCGGTGTCCCTTCGATTAGTGGACAGTTGTCCTTAGAAGAACAAGCGTATTGCGGGAGCCGTCACCGCGCAAGTGCACACAACTGCAACGATCGGATGATGGACGACACCAACCCGGCCGGTCTCTCCAGTGGCCCTCGCCGCCCCAACGCGCGCGGACAGGGGGACCGGCTGCGGGAGGAGATCATTTCCGCCGCTGCGCAGATGCTCGGTGAGCTGGCGGACGACGAGGCCTTGTCGCTGCGCGCGGTGGCACGTGCCGTGTCGATATCCCCGACGTCGGTGTATCTGTACTTTCCCGATCGTGACGCCCTGGTCGCGGCCACCATGCAGCGCTGCCATGCCGAGATGCTTCAGGCTGCGGATGGGGCCGAGGCTGCGCAATCCGATCCTGCTCTCGCCTTGCGCGCACGGATCCTGGCGCAGGCGGCCTGGGTGCAGGAGCATCCAGGCCTCTACAAGGTGATGCACGAGAGCAAGGTCGACATGCCTTTCCGGGAGGCCGCGTTCTCGCGCACGACGACTGCGGTACAGCGTTGTATCGACGCCGGCGTTGCCCCCCCACAGGACGCCGTGACCGTCGCTCTTGATCTCCGGACGGCGGTCATCGGCATGCTGTCGCTACGGATCAACGAGCCTGACCTGCCCTGGCCGCCCTTCGCGGAGCAAGCCGATCGGTTCCTGGCCAAACTGGTCGGACTCGTGCCGATGGTTTTGCCTGAATGAACAACAGCTCGCCGAGCAGCGGGGAAATGCGGTTCTTACGGCCGGGAAAAGGCGACGGCGAACTCGGCCAGCAGCCTGGTTCCGAATCCGGTCGGCCCCTGGGTACGCCAGGAATCGTCCCGGGCGGACATGGCGGTGCCGGCAATGTCAATGTGCGCCCACGGCGTTCCCCCGGTGAATTCGTCGAGGAACAGCGCGGCCGTGGTGGATCCGGCGTTCGGACCGCCCAGGTTGGAGATGTCGGCGATGTCGGAGTTGAGCTGATCCCGGTAGCGGCGATCCAGTGGTAGCTGCCAGGCGGTTTCATCGGTGCTGGCGGCGGCGGCCAGGACCTGGTCCACCACCGACTGGCTGTTGCCGTAGACAGCGGCTGTCAGGGTGCCCAGCGCCCGCAGGGCGGCGCCGGTCAGGGTGGCGATGTCGACGATGGCATCCACACCCTCCTCGTTGGCCAACCCGAACGCGTCACACATGACCAGCCGACCCTCGGCGTCGGTGTTTTTGACCTCGATGGTGGTGCCGCCGTAGGCCCGCAGCACTTCGCCGAGCGCGATGGCGCTGCCCGAGGGCATGTTGTCGGTGCACATCAGATAACCGGTCACCGCGATGCGGCAGTCCAGGGCGTGCAAGGCCCCCATGGCGGCCAGCACCGCGGCCGCGCCGGACATGTCGGTCTTCATGGTGGCGTGCATGTCGTCCGCGGGCTTGAGCGCGATGCCCCCGGCGTCGTACATGATGCCTTTGCCGATGAACGCCACATGGGCGCTGGCATTCTCCGGCCGGTACCGCAGTTGGATCATGCGGGGCTCTTCGAAGCTCCCGGAGTTCACTCCCAGCAGGCCGCCGCAGCCCAGCTCGATGAGTTGCTGCTTGTCGAACGTGCTCACCTCCAGCCCGACCTGCGGTCCGAAGTCCGTCGCGAATTCCGCCAAGAACGTGGCGGTCAGGTGCGCGGGCGGGGCCGCGGCCAGGTCGCGGGCCAGCATGGTGGCCCGCGCCAGCGTCAGACCTCGCTGCACACCGGAGGTCTGGCCAGAACCCAGGATGTCCAGCCGCTCCAGGGCCACCGTCGAGGGCTTGGTCCGGAGCAGGTCGTAGCGATATCGGGCCAGCACCGCGCCCTCGGTGATCGCGGCCACGGCCTGGTCCGCGTCGAGATGGCCTGCCGCGCCGAGCACATCCGTGGCCAGGTGCGGATACCGTGCCCCGGAGCGGGCGAAACCCGCGGCGGCGTCACGCAGCTCGGCCAGAGTCACTTGGCCCGGGTCGCCGACCCCGACCGCCACCAGGTCCGGTCCCTGCGCCTGCGGCAGCAGCAGCGTCTGCCCGACCTTCCCGGCGAATCCGACGGCGTCCAATCGCTCTCGGGGCAGGCCGATCTCCGCGGGAACGGGCCCCGACGTCGTGACGGCATAGCCGATCAGGCCGACACCGTCGGCGGCCGCGGCGGTCACCGAGATCTGCGGGTCCAGGGCACGAGAGGGATCCGGCCGAAAGTCGTTGGGAATGAGCAGGTTCGGTGCGTGCGGCATGCAAGGTGTCCTTTATGGCGATGGGTGGAGACGGCTGAAGCGACAACGGCTACATGTGCACCGGCGAGCCCGGCCCCCAGGGGATACCAAGTAGGAACCAGAGCAGGAAAAAGGCGGTCCAGGCGGCGATGAGGATGAGCGTGTAGGGGAGCATCATGGCCACCACGGTGCCGAGTCCGGCGCTCTTCTTCCACCGCTGTACCTGCAACACGATGAACGGCAGGTACACCATCAGCGGGGTGATCACGTTGGTCGGACCGTCCCCGACCCGATACCCGGCCAGCACGGTGGCCGGTGACACCCCGAGGCGCAGGAACAGCGGGATGAAGATCGGCGCCAGGATCGACCACTTGGGCACCACGCCCGGGATGAGCAGGTTGACCACCGTGACCAGCAGCACGAAGCCCAGCAACAGCAGCCAGGTCGGAATGCTGGCGCGTTCCAGCACATCCGCCAGTGCCACGGCGAGCACCCGAGAGATGTTGCTGTAGTTGAAGTAGGCCAGGAACTGCGAGATCAGCACGAAGATGAAGATGAGCGTGGCCAGCCCGCCCAGAGTCTTGGTGATCGCCGAGATGGCGGCGTTGGTGGTCACGATGGTCCGCGAGCCGCGGCCGTAGGCCCAGCCGCACACGAAGAACAACAACGTGATCAACACGATGATCGAGTCCATGAACGGCGAGTCGTTGAACATCGCGCCGGTTTCCGCATTGCGCAGCGGCGCGCCGGGCGGCAGCAGGCAGGCCAGGATGACCACGACCACGCCGAGCAGGCCGAACATCGCCCAGCGCAACCCGCGGGCCTCGGCGGCCTGTTGCTCGTCGGTGAGGGCCACGATCGAGCTCGCCGCGTCCGGACTGATCTCGGCGTCGTTGAGCTTGCCCAGTTGACGACCGACGATGAGTTCGGTGACCAGTGTGATGACCAGGGTGACGAAAATGGTCGCGCCGATGCCCCAGAACAGGTTGTGGGTCACGCTGACCGACCGCGCCGGATCAATGAGATGGATGGATTCGTTGGTGATCTCGGTGACCATCCCGTCGGTCGGGGTGATCAGGAAGTTCACCCCGAATCCGGCGCTGACCCCGGCGAAGGCGGCCGCCACACCGGCCACCGGATTACGGCCGACGCTGCGGAACACCACCGCACCCAGAGGAATCAGCACCAGGTAGCCGGCGTCCGAGGCGATCGAGGAGATCATCCCGGCCAGCACCAGAATGAAGGTGAGGGAGCCGATGGGGGCGACCTTGACGATCTTTCGGATGAGCGCGGCGATGAGGCCGGACTCCTCGGCCAACCCGACGCCGATCATCGCGATGATGATCACCCCCACCGCCGAGAAGCCGTTGAAGTTGTGCACGAAACTGGTGAAGATGAAACGGATCCCGTTCACGTCGAGCAGGTTCTGGACGTGGATGGTCTCGGTCTTGATATCGAAATGCTCCGGGCTCGGATTGTCCGGGCCGGCCGGCAGGTCGGGCACGACCGACCCGCCGGGGTAGTACGGGTAGCTGGAGTCGGTCGGGATCGGGGCGGTCGGAGCGGCGACCTCGGTGGTGACGTGCACATCGGCCCAGGACAGGATCGCGGACAGGATGATCACCAGCAGGCACAGGGCGACGAACATGACTGCCGGGTGCGGCACCTTGTTTCCGACCCGTTCGATTGTCACGAGCATCCGTTGCGTGAAGCCCTTGCGCTCCGCCGGCGCACCGCCGGAGGACTTCACCACGGCTGGCTTCGCCGACTGAGCTGATCGCGCTGATCGGGCCGATCGGGCCGTGCGGCCGGCGGGGCCTGAAGGGGCGGCAGGATCATCGGACATGGCGGGCTCCTAGCGACGCACCGGTGGGCCGTGACTATTGATTTCCCGGCGCGGGAATCCCGACGCAACCGGCCACAACCCCACCGGTTACCGCGGACCCCGTCTTCCGTTGCCTATCTTGCTGTGGGCGACGGCTCGAAGGTCATCCTCACCGGGTGAGATTTGTTCGTTCCGGGGCACGGCTGACACGGGCTCAGTGGCCCAGGCCGCCGATCAGGTTGATGGTGGCGGCGATGACGACCGCGCCGAACAGGTAGGACAACAACCCATGCCGTAGGGCGGTGTGGCGTACCTGCTTGTCCGTCAGGTCTGTGTCCGACACCTGGTAGGTCATGCCGATGGTGAAGGCCAGATAGGCGAAATCGCGATAGCTGGGCTTGCCCTGATCGTCAGGACCGGGAAAATCGATGCCGCCGTCCGTCCCCACGTAGTACAGCTCGGCATACCGCTGCGTGTACACCGTCTGGACCGTGCCCCAGGACAGGAAGATGGCCACGATGCTGACGGCGGCCTGCACCGGTTGACCGCCCGGGCTGGAGCTGTCCGCGAGCACCAGCGCCACCCCGACCAGGCTGGCCAGCGCCGCCACCACCACCAAGAGGTCGAACGTCCGGCGCCCCGGATCCTCCCGGAGCGCGTGGTGTGCGGTCGTCGTGGGGTCCATGCCCCCGATCCGGGCCCAGGTCCAGATCAGGAACGCGGCGGTGAAGAAGATCCACCCGCCCATCACCCCCAGTTGCCAGGAAAGCAGAAGGCCGGTCAGCACTCCGGCGGCGACCCCGCCGACCGCGCAACTCACCAAGCGCATGCGGGTGGATTCGCCCAGGGATCCCGGGGGCGGACCGGGCTGATCGTCCATGGCCGTAGTAGACCCGGCCGGGGTCGAGTGGTGGTGGCGCCACTCCGGGTCCGAGGAACCCAGTTCCGCCGGGGCCGAGTGATTTCCACGAACGGCTTGCGGAACCCGGTCGGGCGGGTAGCGTCCGGTTGCCTACCGGAACCGACCTGCCGACCAGGAACCGATGACCACACGCCGATCGCTCGCGCTCCGACGGGCTCTGTGGCTGTCCGCCGTGTTCGTCGTGGCGGCCTGTTCCGGCCCGATTGCCGGGTCGCCGGTGGCCGCCCCCGCCACCAGCAAGGTGTCCGGCACCGGGTCGACCGCGGCCGTTCCGACCAGTACGGGGTCGACCCCGGTGCGGACGGGGGCGAGCCCGACGGTCACGACCCCGGTGCCGAGTTACCGGACGGCGCCCGCTGCGGCCGCCCCGTCGTCGTCGGGCCTGGCCGGACAGCCCTGGTGGACCCTGGCCGTCGCCACTGACGGCACCAGCTCGCTGACCTTCACCCGGGCCACCAACGACTCGGCCAGCGTGTACGTACAGCCAACCGTCGCGGTCAATGTGGCCCACTCACGCAATGTGGCCGACAACGCCAGCGGCCCGGCCTGGCCGGGTACCGGGTTGACCGGCCGCACCACCGGTCAATTGATCGTGCTCACCGGACCGACCACCGACAATCTCTGTTCGGCGACGGTGATCCACTCGGCCCATCAGAACGTGGTGGTCACCGCCGCGCACTGCCTGTGGCTGCCGCCCGTGGGCGAAGCACACGCCGACGGCGGCGACGCCACCGTGTCCGTCATCGACGAAGGTGCGTACTTCGTACCCGATGCCAGCGGAGTCGGGAGCGGCACCTGGGGTGTTGATGAGGACGGCGTGCCCCAGGTCAGCGCGCCTTACGGCGTCTGGAAAGTCCAGCGAGTGACCACGAATTCCTACTGGCTGGACCATTCCTACCGGAAAATACTGCCCGGACAGAAGACGCCGGCCGATCGGGAATACGGTGACGCCGGTGCGGCCGACGTCGCCTTCCTGACCATCGCCCCGAACGGGCAGGGTCAGCAGCTCGAGCAGGTCACCGGCGGACAGGGCGCCCTGTTCACCGACACCAGCGACAAGACCGGCGTGGACATCACTCCGCCGCTGCTGCAGCTCGGCTACCCGGCCCAGCCACCGTTCGACGGGAATTCGCAGCGCTATTGCGCGACCCGTACGACGCAAATGTCTCGAGCGGTGTCCGGCGGTGACACCTACTTGGCCCGCAATCCGGCCTGCACCATGAACCAGGGTTCCTCCGGCGGCGCCTGGTTCACCGGTTTCGACAACGTGGCCGGCGCCGGGTATGTCTATGCGGTCGAATCCTCGGGCAATGACGAGGAGCACACCGAGTTCGGCGCGTTCTTGAGTCTGCAGCGCGACTATCCGATCTATCAGCAGCTGAGCTCAGGATGACCGCTCGCCGACTCTGCGTTGTCGCCGCGGCCGGGGTGCTGGTCACGCTGCTGGCCGGCTGCGCGTCGCCGGGGGGCAGCGCGGGGTCGGCGTCGGCGTCGCCGGTCGCGCGGGCCGAGTCCGCGCCGTCGGCCGTCGACCCCGCCGTCGCTTCCGCGCTGACCGCCGCGAAGGACTACCTGACCGGGGCCGTCTACGGCGGCGACCCGGACTCCGGGCTGGCCGATTACACGGGCATCTTGCGGGTGGACCAGGCACTGGGCGGCCGGCACGATCGGCTCGCCGCGGATGTCCGGGTGTCCGGCACACCGGGGGAGCTGTCGGTGACCGTCCGGCGGACCTCCAATAACGCCGGCCGGACCGTCGACGTGGTGCACCGGCCGGGTAATCCCCAGCGTGATTATTTGCTGTTGGGTTCGGACTACAAGGCGGTGGCGCCGACCGCGTGGGTCACGGTGCCGGCGGAGTTCGGCCGGGGAGTCGGCTGCAGCATGCCCGCCCGCGGATTCTGCGAGGTGATCGACGATCTGATCGCGAATCAACGCCTGACCGAGCCGTTGCCGACCAACACAGTGGCCGCCGGATCCGCGACGCTCACCGTGACCTCCGCCATCACCGTGCGCCAGGCCCTGCGCCTGGGTGTCTGGTCGCTCGTCAGCGCTGTCAAGCCGTTGCTGGCCAAGGCGAGCGCCCAGGAACTCGACCACACCCTGATCGGGGTCACGCTGGTAGCCGCCGATTCCTCGGCCACGGTCCCGGGCCGAGTGTCCGCGTTGCGATTCTCCGGATCGTTCACGGTGGGCGGCACCGCGGCTACGTTCGTCACGACTTGGACCGAAGGTCAGGACCAGACGCAGCTGAATCAGGCCAGCAAGATCCCCATTCCCAGCCGGGCCCTGTACACGCCGCTGACCGCTGCCCAGGTCAGGAAGCTGACGGCGTTGCAAGATAGCCTCTATTGACATGCCGGATCCGTCGCAGCCGCTGCGCTCGCTGGGTTTTCTCACCATCGGTTTGTTCGACAGCGACGACCCGGGGCCGGGACACGAGACCACTCTGGCCATGATCGAACTGGGCGAGCGACTCGGTTTCGACAGCGCCTGGCTGCGTCACCGGCACCTGCAGTACGGCATCTCCTCCCCGATCGCAGTGCTGGCCGCGGCCACTCAGCGCACCCGCCGGATCCAGCTCGGCACCGCGGTCACTCCGCTGGCGTGGGAGAACCCGCTGCGGTTGGCCGAGGATCTGGCCACGGTGGACATCCTGTCCGGCGGCCGGGTCAACCCCGGGGTCAGTGTCGGACCGCCGATGCGGTGGCAGGACGTTCAGGCCGCGCTCTACCCGGACACCGCCGAGGTCGAGGATTTCAGCTACCAGCGGGTGGAACGGCTGCTGGGCTTTCTGCGGGGCGAGCAGGCCAGTCCGTTCGCCGGAACCGCCGGCATTGAAGCTTTCTCACATCGCGTGGAGCCGCACTCGCCGGGACTGGCCGACCGAACCTGGTACGGCGGCGCCAGTCTGCGGTCGGCGCAGTGGGCCGGCGAGCACCGGATGAACTTCTTGACCAGCAGCGTGGTCAAGGCCGAGGAGTCGGAGAACTTCGACGAGATCCAGCTCGCGCACATCCGGACCTTTCGGGCCGCCCATCCCCGCGGTCGGGTATCGCAGGGCCTGGTCGTGCTGCCGACCGACTCGGCCAGCCCGGAGCAGCGTCGCAAATATCAGGAGTACGCGCAGGGCCGGCTCGCGCGCACGGCCACCCCGCAGGGTCCGGCGCGGATGATGTTCTCCCGCGACTATGTCGGCACATCCGCCGAATTGGCAGAACAGCTCTACGCGTTGGCGGCCTTCCGGGAGATCGACGAGGTGGCGTTCGCGCTGCCGTTCACCTTCGCCCCCGACGATTACACCCAAATCCTCACCGACCTGGCCACTGTCCTCGGGCCGCTGCTGGGATGGCAAGCAGCTCAGCACGTATGACCGACGAGCAGGATCTCCTGGCCCGGGCGCAGGACGGTTCCCGGCTGGCGTACCAGCTGCGCGGCTCCGGTCCGGTACTGGTGCTGCTGGCCGGTCAGGCGAACAATCACAGCTGGTGGGACGGCATCCGCGACGACTTCGGCGGCCGGACGACGCTGACCCTCGACTACCGCGGCACCGGAGCCAGTGACGCCCCCGAGATGCCCTATTCCACCGGGCTCTTCGCCGAGGACGTGATCGCGGTGCTCGATCACGCCGGCATCGCCCGGGCCGACGTCTACGGCACCTCGATGGGCGGCCGGGTCGCCCAGGTGCTGGCCGCCCACGACCCGGACCGGGTGCGACGGCTGGTGCTCGGCTGCACCTCACCGGGCCCCCGGCACGGCGTCGAGCGGGACTGGTCGGTGCGACGCGCGCTGGCTCAGAAGGATCGGGTCGCGGCCGAGCGAGCGTTGTTGGAGCTCATGTACACCCCCGCCTGGCTGGCTCAAAACCCTGGTCCGTACCCGGTTCTCGGGGACGCGGAGATGACCGACCAGGCCCGGCTGGCGCATCTGCGGGCCAGCCACGGCCACGACGCCTGGGATCTGCTCCCCGGCATCACCGCGCCGACTCTGGTGGTGCACGGCGCGGACGACCTGATGAATCCGGCGGGGAACGCGCACCTGATGGCCGGCCGCATTCCGGACAGCCGGGTGGTGATCATTCCCGCGGCCCGGCACGCCTACTTCCATGAGTTCCGGCAGACCGCGAGTCCTTTGGTCACGGCGTTTCTCGGGTGACGACCTCCAGGCTGTCCAGGGAGGGATCGGCGGCGTAGGCGACCCGGGTGCCGCGATGGGCCAGATCCCGTAACCGGGTCACGGTGTCGGCCTCGATGACCTCACCGGGCACGAGCACCGGCACGCCCGGCGGGTAGGGCGCCACCACCTCCGCGCACACCCGACCCGCGGCCCGATGCCAGGGCACGCGCTCCCGACCGGAGAAGAACGCCTCCCGGGGTGACAACGCCTGCTCGGGGATGGGCCAGCTCGTAACCAGAGCTGGTCGCGATTCACCCGTCGACGCCGCAGAGATGATGCGCGCCAATGTTTTCACCATCTCCCCGACCTCGGCGGGGTCATCGGCGACGGTCACGATCGGGACCAGCGTGTCCCGGTCGGCCATCTCCAGCGGGTAGCCGGCACTGATCATGTCCCGTTCCACGGCGATGCCGTCCGCACCCGCTCCGGCCACCTGGACCACCAGCTTGGCCGGGTCGAACCGGCCCGCCGGAAAGTCCTCCGGTCCAGGGACATCCACACCGGGCACCGCGCGCAGCACGGCCCGCGCCGCACCCACCATGGCCCGCAGCCGGCCCAGGAGCTCCGTTCCGCCCGACTCCAGCAGCGCCCGGGAGGCGTCGATGCTGGCCAGGATGGACCCGGCCGGGCTGGTGGTGTGCCCGGCGTCCACGGCCCGCTCGAGCCGGCCCCGGTCCAGCCGGTCCAACCGAGCCACCGCCAGGGCGGCCTGGCTGTAGCCGAGCAGGGTCTTGTGCGCACTGGTCACCATGGCGTCGGCGCCGGCGGCGAGGGCATGGCCCGGGTAGTCGGGATGAAAGCCCAGATGGGCGCCCCAGGCCTGATCCACGATCACCGGCATGTCCCGGGCATGGGCGTGGTGTACCAGCTCGGCCAGGTCGGAGGTCACGCCGAGGTACGCCGGCTCGGTCAGGAACACCGCTCGTGCGCCTGGGTGCTCGGTCAGAGCCGCGGCCAGGACCAACGGCTCGACGCCGGTCGGGACGTCGAATCGGGGATCGGAGGCAACCGGCAGCCAGATCGGTCGCAATCCGGCGAAGACCAGGCCCAGCAAGGTGGATCGGTGCGCATTGCGGGCGACCAGGACGGTGTCACCGGGCCGCCCGACGGCCAGCGCCATGGCCTGATTGGCCTGGGTGGATCCGCCGGTGGAGAACCGGGCCCAGTCGCCACCCCACAGCCGGGCGGCGGCGTCCTGCGCCGTGGTCAGGGTGCCGGCGGACTGCTTGACCGTGTCCAGGCCGCCGTAGAGCGGGACGTCGGTGTCGAGCAATTCGCCGAGTTCCGGCCAGAAGGCCCCGGCTCGCCGTTTGTGTCCCGGAATGGTGAACATCTGTTGGTGCCGGGCCTGCGCCCAGGCGTGCACCAGCGGCGGTAGGTCGAGCGGGCGTTCCACGCGATCACCCTAGGAGGCCAGTCAGCCGACCACGACCCGGTCGGTGGCGGTTCGGCCAAACGTCTCCGGCGCGTAGGTCTGCGCGACCGTGGCCGGCGGGACCACGAACGTGCCGGGCGTGGTGGCTGCGGCCAGGTAGCTGTAGGTGTAGACGCCGCCCGGCAACCAGCTGGCGTCGGCCTGGGCCCGATCATCGCGCAGTTCCTGGTGATCGAACCAGGTCGGGGTCCAGCGCAGCGGGTCGGAGCTACCGCCGACCGTGTTCGTACCGGGCAGGTCCTTCCTCGTGGTGGCCAACGCCGGATCCAGGGGCTCCACGCCGGCTGGCAGCGGGTCGGTGAGTGACACGTGGCTCTGCGCGCTCCGGGCGACCATCGTGACGGTGACCTCGACCCGGGCCCCGGCTTTCAGGTGCCAGACACCGTAGGCATCCCGGGTGACGTCGGCGGGATCGTCCGCACCCTGGTAGGTCCGGGTCACCGTGAAGCCGCGGTCCACCGGGGCCAGCGACAGCGAGCTCGGGGAGGTGGTGAGGCCGATGCGGTAATACATCCGGCCTGCGCCCTGGTCGGCCAGGGTCACCGAGGTGTTGCCGGCCTTGATCAGCTCAGTGGTCGGGACCTCCACGGTCGTCTGTTCGCTGGTGCGACCGGCGTAGGCGTGCTGGCCGGCAAAGCGCCGGCCGAGCCACACGGAGGCGTCGAACTCAGGTGCGGTCGCCTCGGCCACGTCGTAGTAGTGGCGCATCGCGACCAACCCAAACGTGTTCTCCTGCACGTTGTCCCATCGACCGCCGCGTTGTGCTTGGATCAGTCCGGCCACGACCTTGGGGATCAGATCGGAGGTCGGTGCGACGGACAGCAGCGAGTCCAGGATGAGTGCGTCGGTGCGGGTGTCCGACTGCAGGGTGGTCCAGGTGTCGTCGGTGACCTGCTGGGTGAAGGTCGCCGTCCCGGCGTCATCGACGGCCGCGTTGCCGATCCGGGTCAGCAGGGTGGGCCGGTCCCCGGTTGACACCAGGGGTAGCAGCCAGGCCACCGCATCCAGCGGCAGTGCGGCGCCTCGGGTCGTGACCATGCTGTCCGCGGCAGCGGTCACGGACTCGCCGGCCAGGGCGCGCACCGCCAGGGCGTAGGCGTCGATGCTGTCCCGGGTCTGGGCGGTGGTGGTGGCCGGCAGCTTGCTGTCGATCGCCCGTAGATACGGCAGCGCCTTGGCCGTCGCCGCGGCGTTACCGCTGAAGCCTCGCTTCTTGGCCACCACCATCGCCTGCACCACCTGGACCGTGTTGAACGGCTCGGAGTCATCGCCGCGCTGCCAGTACGGGAAGCCGCCGTCGTCGTTCTGCTGGGCGGCCAGTGTGGTCAGATCGCTCGTCACCAGGGCTCGAAGGTGGGCCGGAGTCGGGGACCCGGAAATCGAGAACGCCTGCAGCACATCACCCATCGAGGCCAGCGCGATGACCTGCGCGGCCAGCGTGTCCGAGCTGGAGTTCTCGGTGGTGGCGACGTCGGAGATCACGTCGGTCAGCCGGGACAGGGCGGTGGAAGAGGTGGTGACCTGCAGGCCGCCGAACGCCGGGATTACCCCGGTGGGTGCGGTCAGGGGCTGAGTCAGGGTGGAGTTCCCGGTCACGCTGCCGTAGGTCGCGAACGTCTCCGAGGTGGACGGGGTGTACACCGGCAGGTCCTGCTGGGCCGCATCGGCGTCCTGCCCACTGACCGCGGCGACTCGGAATCGCGCCGTCCCGGCCTCGTCCGCGGCCACCGCGAAGCGCACCTCGACCCGGCCGTCTGCCGGCACGGTCACCTCTTGGCCGGCCTGGCCCGAGGTCGAGCCGGACACCGTGAGAGTGGCCGCCTGCAGCGCGACATCGGTCGGGCGGGGGGAGTCGGACAGGTTCTGCACGAGAACCGGGAGCTCAGCCCGGTCACCGAAGTTGAGGAACCGGGGTGCCATGGGCCGAACCGTCAGGGCCAAGCCGGCGGTGAGGGTGGCATCGTTGCTGCCGAACCGGTCCGCTCCGGACACCGCCAGCACGGTCACCCGGTAGCGGGTCAGGTTGTCGGGCAGGGTGACCGGGATCTGCGCCGTGCCGTCGGCACCGGTGGTCACCGCCGGGCGGAACAAGGCCAGCGGCCGTAAGTCCTCCCGCAGTGTGATGGGCGTCGACGGCGCCGCCGAGCCGCCGGCGGCCGAGTCCGTGGGCCGAATCGGTGCGGGAACGGGCATCCCGGCCACACCTCCGGCCGGGGCCGCGGACGCCGAGCCGGCGGCGGAGCTCATCGCGCTCGATCCACTCGCCGCAATCCGGCCGCCGACGGCCGGGTTCAGGCCGAGCTGGACCAACGCCCGGGCGTAGCTCGGATACGTCCAGTTCTGCAGCTGTTTCGGGTAGAACGTCCCGAGCAGATCCGGTAGTGGTGCCCCGGAAAGATCCAACACCGCCTCGTCGACGACGGCGACCGCGAACTCGCTGCCCGCCACCGGCTTCCCACCCGAGTC
Organism: Nakamurella sp.; assembly: GCA_965277905.1. Classification (GTDB taxonomy): domain Bacteria; phylum Actinomycetota; class Actinomycetes; order Mycobacteriales; family Nakamurellaceae; genus Nakamurella. The sequence continues at coordinate 151,583 of CBDIDW010000006.1, read as the reverse complement.
GGTCACGGCGACGTGCACCGTGGTCGACCCGCCGGGCTTGACCCGGGTCTGGTCCGGTGTGACCGAGACGGTCAGCGCCCGGGTTCTCGTGGACACGGTCAGGTCGATGGCTCCGGTGGCGTACGCGGGTTGAGCCGGGCTGATGGAGCCGTTCGCCCGTGGCCCGGTCCCGACCACTTCCACGGACACCGAGACACCGGGGATCAACGCCTCGGTGATCGGGATCGGCACCACGGCGGAATGGTTCATCACCGCAAAGGTGATGGTGGAGACAATTCCGTTGTGGCTCAACGTGATCAGGCCGGTGCCGGTGGCGATCGGGGAGGCCACCAGCAGCTGCGCCGACTGGCCGGGCCGGTACTCCTGCCGATCCGGAATCACGGTGAGGGTCTGCTCTGCGACGCCGTTGGCGGCGGCGCCGTCGGGTCCGGCCACCCACCGGGTGAGCTGGGTCCGGCTGGTGCGCCCCTGAGCGTCGGTGACCGTCGCGGTGATCTGGTACTCGCCGCCCAGCTTCGGGGTGAAGGTGCAGGTCACCGGGGTGGCTGCGGACGTGACCGAGCAGGTCTGCGGGTCGGTCGTCTGCGGCTGGCTCCGCGCGGCCCCGTACCCTCCGTACCCGCCGCCGCCCACTACCCGAGCTGCGGTGACGCTGATCGGCCGACCGGCCGCAGCCGCCCCGTCGATGTCGGCGGCGATCACCTGCAGCACCAGCGGCTGTCCGGGCCCGACAAAGGTGGCGTCGCTGGCCAGGCCCACATAGTCGGTCGCCGGATGCACGAGAACCGTGGCGGCGCCGGCGATCTGCTGCCGGTCGACGTCGGTGACCGTGGCTTGGGCGATCACGTTGACGGGCAGCCCGGCCGAGTCCTGGCCCAGGTCGCCGACATTGACCGAAATTGCCTGCGATCCGTTGACATCGGTCGTCCCGGCGAACGTCTTCACCACGGGTTGCTGACTGTTGTTGTCGCAGCACGGCGCGCTCTCGGAGTGCGGGCTGTCGTACCACCACGGAGTCCAGACGCCGAAGGTGTAGGCGCCCCAGCCGGGCGGGGCGTAGGTCGTGGTCGAGGTCTGCACCTGCCAGGCCACCGGGGCGCCCGAGACCGCTCCACCGGCGTAGTAGGTGGCGTCGGCCCGCACGTTCAGGCCGGAGCCACGGATCGCCGGGTCGGTGGCGGCGGCCTGCGTGTCCACTCCGAACGCCGGAGTGCGGAAGTCGGCCAAGGTGAAGAAGTGGTCGGTGCCGGTGTTGTCCACCCCCGCTGCCGGCAGATCCAGGTGCAAAGCGGCGTTCCCCAGGTGGGCGCCGGCCGGGATGGCCAGGGTCAGGTCGAACCCGCCGGACCGATCGACCGTTGCTTTCCCGCTGCCGATTCGATTGCCGCTGCCGCCCATCGCCGACCAGGACACGGTGCCCGTCGCGGGCACGGACAGGGCGATGGTGCTGTTGCCGGCCTGACGGCGGACCCAGCCCTTGACCGAGACGGTTTCCCCGGTCCGGTAGGTCTGCCGGTCGTCGGCGACGAACCAGGCCAAGTGATCCGACTGCGGCCGGCGTTGCCACGAGCCGCCCCACATGTCACCCGGCAGCAGGGCGGTCTGATCACCGTGCCGGGCCACCAGCACAGTGCCCGCGGCGGACGGGAGGTCGATGCTGCCGTTACCGTGCGCATCCGAGGTGGTGGGGGAGCCGACCTGCGCGCCTTTTCCGTCCAGCATGGTCACTGACACCCCCGAGATCGGAGACCCGGTGCGCAGATCGGTGACCCAGGTGCGCAGGGAGGTTTGATCGCCGATCGCGTCCAGGCCCAGGTTGGTCGACTGCACCCAGCTGGTGGTCGGCCGGTTCTGCCACTGGTCGTTGCCCGAGACCGGGTCGATCGGTTCGATGAGAACGACCACCTGGCGTTGGCTGGTGATCTCGGCGCTCAGATCCAGGGCGGTGGCCGACAATGCGTCGCCGGCTCCGGCCACCGTGACCGTTCGGTCCAACTGCAGCGGCCAGTTCGGCAGGTGCAGATTGGTTCCCGGCTGGTAACTCCCGAGCTGCTGCAGGTTGAGGTACCAGGTGCGGTACGCCGTCCAATCATTGAGGCTGACTGCGAAAACCCTTTCCCGGAAACGCTTCTGCTCCACCGTGGAAACGGTCACGGTCCGGCCGGATACCAATGGGTCCAGCGTGGTCACCGCGGTGAGGAACGGGTAGATCTGCGGACTGCCGTGCCCGAAGGTCACGGTGGCGGACGCGTCGACGGCCAGGGACTGTCCGAACACATCACGCAGGCCGGCCTTGACCGTGACCCGGTAGGCCGTCCCCGGTCGGGTCGCCCCGAGCACGACGATCTGATTCCCGTAGGCCTGGACAGAATTCCCGCTGCTCAGGGCCGGGTCGACGGTGACCGTAGCCGGGTCGAAGTCGGTGGCCACGGCGTTGGCGAAAGTGAGCACGATCTGGCTGCCCGGCTGGCACCCCGACTGTTCGCAGCTGCCGCCGAGCAGGGTCATCGCGGCGTGGGTGCTGAAATCGAAGGTGGCATTGGCCGAGCTGGTCAGAGGCCCTTCAACAGAACGGGTCCCGGCCTTGACGGTGACCGTGACGGCACTGGCCCCGGGCAGGTCCCGGGTGGGAATGAAGGCGACCGTGCGACCGTCCGGGGCCGTGTTCAGGGCCGCGGTGGCGGTGGCGTCGGCGGCCTCCTCGGCGGCCGTGGCCAGTCGGACCGGCCAGGTCTGGCCGTGAACCGTCACCGCGGTGGTGGCCAGAACTGTCGCCGGATCGACCCGCTGGTTGAACACCGCGACCAGGACCGGACGCAGCGCGGTCGGATCGACGTCACCTGGGGTGAAGGCCTGCACGACCGGTGGCGGGGTGTCGAAGGAAGCGGTCACCGACGTGGCCAGGGTGTTGCCGGAGGTGGATCTGATGCCCGCCGGGACCGAGACCGTGTACCGGGTCGCCATCGGCAATCGGTCCACGGTGCTCGAATCGCTGCGGAACCGGAGCGTGCTGGTGCCCAACCACTCCCAGTGGCCGGGCACGGCCGGCGTGATGGTGGCGGGGACCTTCGCGGCCGAGGTCTGCCCGACCGTGCCCACCGCCACCATCGGCTGGCTGAACGTGATGCTGATGAACGGCGCCACCGAGACGCTGCCCTCGGGTTGCATGCGCAGGACCTGCAGCGGACCGGTCGGGATCGGCGTCGGCGTGGTCGGCGGGTTCCGGCTGTCTCCCGGGGCCGGGAAGTTCTGCTTGATCGTGGTCGTGACGGCGGGCGGCGTCATCGTCGGAGTGGGCCACTGGAAGTCTTTGGCCAGGGCTGTGTTTCCCGACCACGCCGGTAGCCGGCCGAGAATCTGGGCCACAGTGGCGTCGGGCAGGGGGCGGCCGGTGACCACCGTTGCCGCGGCGTCGGCGGCCGGCGCGGTACCGGCCCGGACCGTGAAGCCGGCCGGCAAGACCCTCGGTGGGACGGGCGCCCCGTTCGAGGTGAACGTGGTCGTCGGCGTGGTGGTGGCCGTGGTGTTCGGCGGTGCCACCGTGGGTCCGGTCGACTGGTCGGACCCGGTGGCTTGGGTTGTGGGCGGGATGGTGGCGCCGACCACCACCGCCGTGACCAGTACCACCAATGCGGCCGCGCCGCCGAGCAGCCGCCTGAGACGCATCGTCCCCGCCGATGTGGGCGCCATGACTGCCTCCGGATCCGCTTCGGCCTCATGGCCAGCTCACAGCGGGACGGAGAGAGTGGCTCCGCTGGTTGCACCGTTTCCTCCTTTACGGTCGAACCGGCGAAACTAGGAGAATTCCCCAGGGCGGTCTCGGCCCCAGTCGGACAGGGTCGTGCCATGGACATCGCGCCCGGGGGGATCATCGCGTCGCGAGTCGGGCGGTCCCGGCCTGCGGCCAGATCGAGGGGGAGGGGCAGGACTGTGCGGCGCAGCCGAAAACTGGCGGTGGTGGCCGCCCTGGCGGTGCTGGTGAGCGCGTGTTCCGTGCCCGGTGCCGCGCTCAGCCCGACCACCCGGCCGCTCGTCCCGGCGACCTCGCACACCAGCCCGCACACCGTCACCGTCCCGCCGATCCCCTCGAGCGCGCTGCCGGCGTCCCCGACTCCGCCGAGCTCGGCCCCTGTCTCGACGGCGGCCACGACGACGCCGCCGACCTCTGGACCGAGCCCGACCCGTCGCCCGCCGTCGACGTCGCCGCCGCCCACGACCAGTGGGCCCGCCAGGACGGCAACGGCGCCGAGCAACAAGCGCGTCGCGCCCGCGCAGCCGGCCGGGTACACCTGGTCACTGGCGGCGGCCGGATCCGCCTCGGCGGTCAGTTTCTTGCCGGGCTCAGGGAGCCGCAAGGTCGTGGCGCTGACCTTCGACGACGGCCCCGGACCGAACACCCCTCAAATCCTGGACGTCCTCGCTTCGCACGGTGTGCACGGCACCTTCTGCCAGATCGGCCGGCAGGTCGGTGATTTCCCCGACTCGGAGAAGCGAATCGTGGCCGAGGGCAACGCCTTGTGCAATCACAGTTGGGACCACGTGTATGCCCGCACGACGTCATCGGCCACCATTCCCGGCGAGGTCGACCAGACCAATGCCGCCATTCAAGCGGCGACCGGAGTGCGTCCCGACGTGATGCGCGCGCCCGGTGGCCTGTGGACGACGGCGTTGTACTCCGCGCTGGCGGCTCGGCACATGGTGCCGTTGGGTTGGGCGGTCGACCCCGACGACTGGAAGAGACCGGGCACCGCGGCCATTGTCAGCCGGGTGCTCGACCAGGTCCGGCCGGGTGCGGTGATCCTGATGCACGACGGGGGCGGAGACCGCAGCCAGACCGTGGCCGCGCTGGGCACGATCATCGACACGCTCCGGGCGCAGGGCTGCAGCTTCGTCACGCTTTAACCGGGGTCCGGCCCGGGCGGCGGAACTCGAGCAGAAACGCTGCCAGCAGCAGCGGCTTCCCACCCGCTGGGGTGTAGCGGACCCGCCCTAGGGGTGGTTCAGTGGCGTCAATAGGGCTACTGGCCCCAGTTCCTGACTCCCTCGCTCGGAAAGGTCTGATGATGTTCACCGCTGCGAATCCCGCGGTCTTCAGCCGCCACTTCAACGGATCGTTCGTACCGATCGGACTGCGCATGGTGAGCCGAGCGCACCCAACCAGTCCGGGGACGCTGCTGTGACCGCGATCAAATCGTTGTGGGCGTCGGTGCAGGGCGACCCGAAGCTGATGCGGCGGGTCAACGGTTGGCTGACCCTGTTCTGGGTGGCCATGATCCCGGTTTCCATGATCATGGGATGGCTCTCCAGCGTGGTCTACGTCTCCGCCCTGTCGCTGTGGGCGTTGGTATCCGGACACTGGTCGGCGTGGCAGGCCGCTCGGGTCGAGGTCAACCAGCAACGCGCTGAGGAAGAAGCCGCCCAGGTCGACCTGCCCACCGAGGTCGCCGACCAAGTCATCGCCCGCACCGGCCTGGCGCCCGCACCCCCGATCCGCGAGCAGCGGGACGAACCAGCCGGCTGGCCGCAGACCGCGCCGGCCGCCACCCCCGCAATCGGCGTGGCCCGAGACCTGGTGATGGTCCGATGTCAGCTCGACCCTGAGCAGGCCCTGACCTACCTCAAGAACTACGCCACCCTGTCCGGACAGACGTTGGACGGCGCCGCTCGACACCTCGTGTCCTCGGCCGCCACGCCACCGCCGTCGCCGGCTCATTTCACCCGGGTCATCGGCGTCCCCGCCGGACCGCGGGAAACCCAGCCGATGCAGATGACGACCCACCACCCGCAACGGCTGACCTGACCCCGTGACCACACCCGGTGAGGTCCTCGCGGGCCGCTACCGACTGGTGCGTTTGATTGCGGCCGGTGGCATGGGATCGGTGTGGGAGGCCTGGGACGAGCTCCTGCATCGTCGGGTCGCGATCAAAGAGTTGCTGGCCCAGCCGGACTTGGACCAAGGCGAGGCTGCCACAGCCCGGAGCCGAGTGGGCAGGGAAGCACGGATCACCGCTCGGCTGCACCATCCACACGCCGTCACCTTGTACGACGTCATCGATCACGGCGGCCAGCCGTGTCTGATCCTGCAGTACGTACCGTCGCGGACCCTCCATTCGATGCTGTCCGAGCAGGGTCTGCTGCAGGTGTCCTTTGTGACTCGTGTCGGCGCCGAGGTCGCCTCGGCGCTGGCTGCGGCCCATCAGGTCGGGATCATCCACCGTGACGTCAAACCCAGCAATGTGTTGATCACCCCCGGTGGCGACGCCATGATCACCGACTTCGGAATCGCCCACGCCGCAGGCGACATCAGCCTCACCTCGACCGGAATGGTCACCGGCACCCCGGCTTTCCTGGCCCCGGAAGTGGCGCGTGGAGCCGCCTCGGGTTTCCCGGCCGATGTGTTCTCCCTCGGCGCGACCCTGTACGCCGCGCTGGAAGGGACGCCTCCGTTTGGAAGCGACCACAACGCCATGGCCATGTTGCACAAGGTCGCGTCCGGTCAGATCGTCCCGCCGCGGCGAAGTGAAGGTTTGACCTCCCTCCTGGGTCACATGCTGGCCACCGACCCCGGCGCCCGACCGGAAATGGTCGTCGTCGCCCGCCTCCTCGCCGACCTCCAGAGCCAGTCGGCTGCTACGCCGACGCCATCGCCCAGCATCGCTGTCCCGCCGAGGGCGGTGCGCAAGGTACCCACCGAACACGAGGACGACGGCCAGGAATTCCCATGGCCCACCGAGGGAACATTCCCGGTACCACCCCCCGCTCGGCGCAGCCGCCGAGGGCCCCTGCTGGCCATGCTCGCCGCAGCTGTACTGCTGGTGCTCGCGGGTTCCGGAATCTGGCTGGCGGTGGTCGGGAAGAAAAGCCCACCGCCGGCTGCCGACAACTCGGTGGCGCAAACGTCGTCTGCCACGTCGAATTCGGCGTCATTGCCCGCGCCGCAGCAACTCCCAGCCCCCACCACCAGCGTGCCCTCGACGAACAGCTCGGCCCGGAGCACCGTCTCGCGCCCCGCTGTCCACGCGATCACCCCGGCCACGTCGACCGCTGGGCCGCCCACCTCTGCTCGACCAGCACCGTCGCCCGCGTCTCCCGCGGCAACGTCCCCCACCGCCCAGACCCCCGTCAGCGCGGCCACCTCGGGCCCGGCACCGACGTCGGGTCAACTGGCCGCAGCCGTCACCGACTACTACGCGCTCATGCCGGGCCACACCGACCAGGGCTGGGCTCACCTGACCAGCAACTTTCAGACCGGCACCGCACATGACCGCGGGTATTACCAACGCTTCTGGGACAGCGTCGAACGTGTCACCGCCACGGACGCACACTCCGCCGGACCGGACACGGCCCAGGCCACCATCACCTATTTCTTCAAGGACGGCCGAGTCGCGGTCGAACCCACCGTCTACTCCCTCGCCCGGCAAGGCGGCATCCTCAAGATAGACAGCTCCACAGTCCTCAGCAGCACGACGCAATGATGACCGGGAGCAACCCGCGGTCATTCGGCGTCATTCCGGATGTCCCAGGTGTCCGGCAGTGACGCGGGTGAGCAGCGCGCGGAGTTGTGTCTGCTCTGCTTCCTCGAGATCACCGAGAAGTCGCTGCTCGGCCTGGTCGCTCGCGCGCAAGGCCTGCTCCAGCCTCTGATGGCCGGCGTCGGTCAGCGCAACGACGTTGCGGCGACGGTCCTGGCCGTCGGCGCGGCGGGCCACCAAACCCTTCGCCTCCAGCCCGTCGAGCAGGCCGACCATGGTGGTGCGGTCGACTTCGAGCCGTGCGGCGGCCTGCTGCTGGGACCCGGGTTCGCGGGCCTGCAGAAGCAGCAGCACGGCGAGTTCACGCCCGTTGATCCCGACGGGTCCGAGTGCATCGCGGTGCAGGTCCTCGAGGTCCAGGAAAGCACGTTTGAGCAGATAGGTCAGCCGTTGGGCGAGCCGCGGCCCGAGTTGGGCGTTCGGTGTCACGAACTGATCCTACTGTTATGCTGATAGTCAGTACCACTGACGATCAGTAGATGGAGCGGATGATGACGACACTTCTACTCACCGGGGCCAGCGGCCTGGTCGGGTCCCGGTTGCTGCCAAGGCTGGTCGAGTCAGGTTTCGACTGCCGAGCGCTCCTGCGGGCTGAGTTCGCCACCCCGCCCAGCACCACCGCCGTACGTGGTGACCTCGGCGATCCCAGCTCCCTGCGAGCGGCCGTGGAAGGTGTCGACGCACTCGTCCACCTCGCCGCCCGATTCCGTACCGATGACCAGGACGCCATCTGGCGCGTGAACCTCGACGGCACCCGCAACCTGGTCGACGCGGTCAAGGTCCACGCGCCTGGAGCTCGGTTCATCATGGCCAGCACCGGCAACGTCTACGACGCCAACGCCGCCCGCCCGGCCCAGGAGGCCGACGCCTGCTCGCCGACCGCGGCTTATCCGGCGAGCAAAGTGGCCGCCGAACAGGTTCTGCGCGACAGCGGTCTGAACTGGTCCATCCTGCGGCTGCCGTTCGTCTACGGCGACGGTGACGGGCACCTGGCTTCGCTCGCCGCTCTCGCCGAACGGTTCGGGCTGCACCCGGCCCACACCTATTCGGTGGTCCACCACCGCGACGTCGCCACAGTCATGCGGCTTGCCCTGGCCGGCACCATGGACGGACGGATCGTGAACGTGACCGACGACGCGCCCGTCACCGTGTTCGAGATGACTCAGATGGTGGGCAATCCGATCGCGGCATCCGCGGCGCCGCTGGAAAACCCGTGGTCGGGTCGCATGGACGGAGCGCTTGTCCGTGAACTCGGCTTCCGCCCCACCGTGCCGACCATCCACGCCGCCGCCCGCGACGGGATCCTCTAGAGCCCAGAGCTGCCCGATAGCGAGACCAGACCAAAGCGTTTCGCGGCCGGGGCAGCAACCACCCAGGCGGCGTGGAGCTCGCGAAGCGCCAGACCCTGGCCGCCGAAACAACAAGAAACACGGCCGATGACGACTCCGGCCGATGATCCGATCGCGTCCCGAGAACAGTTGCCCAGTCAGGACGTGCCGGCCAGCTCAGCGAATGACTACCCGTTCGTCGCGGCGGCGTGATGGGCTGCGCGGCGGTCGTCGATCTGCGACATGTGGGCTTCGGCCCATTCGCGGAGCGTCTCGAGCGGTAGCACCAATGACTGCCCCAGCGGAGTGAGCGAGTAGTGAACGGCCGGCGGTACGACGGCCTCGACCCGCCGCTTGACAAGCCCGTCGGCCACGAGGTTGCCGAGCGTTTGGGACAGCATCTTCTGCGAGACGCCGGGCATCCGCCGGCGCAGCTCGGCAAAACGCACCTCGTCCGGTTCGGCATCGTGCAGCACCTTCACCGCCATGGACACCCACTTGGTGCCGATGCGATCGAGCAGTTTGCGGGTCGGGCATTGCGGGGCGAACAGATCGCCGAGTTTCCCGGTGGTCACCTGGCGCTCACCTCCTGCCCCCGAAGTGCCCTCTTGACCCGTCCTCGGCCGGTCCGGGACCGTGACCTGGTCACCAAAGGTTACTGCGAGGAGGACCCATGGTCGAGAGAGTTGAACACCTCAAGGGCAACGGCGTCACCATCGAGGCCGGCGTCAGCGGTGAGGGTCCGCCGGTCGTCCTGGTCCACGGCTTCCCCCACACCCGGCGAGTGTGGTCTCGGGTGGTCGGTGAACTGTCCACCGGGCATCAGGTCATCGCGCCGGACCTGCGTGGCCTCGGTGGCAGCACGCGGGCGGCGAACGGGTACGACGCCGAGTCGGTGGCCGGCGATCTCGTCTGCGTGCTGGACGGTCTCGACATCCCCAGCACCGACGTCGTCGCCCTCGATGCCTCAGTTCCGGCTGCGTTCCTCCTCGCCCTGCAGCACCCGCGCCGCGTCCGCCGACTCGTACTCATGGAATCAACCCTGGGGACCCTCCCCGGTGCCGAGGACTTCTTCCGGGCCGGCCCGCCCTGGTGGTTCGGTTTTCATCAAGTACCGGGTCTGGCCGAGCGGGTCCTCGAGGGCCATGAGGGCGAGTACCTCGACTTCTTCTATCGCATCGGTACCCGGGGCGGTACTGGCGTCGACCCGGACACACGCGACGCTTTTGTACGCTCCTACTCCGGAGCCGAGTCATTGCGCTGCGGATTCGAGTACTACCGGGCCATGCCCGAGACGGCACGCCAGATCTCCGACGCCGTCGCTTCTCGCATATTGTCGGTTCCGACCATGGCCATCGGCTCGCATCCGGTCGGCGACGCGCTGGCCAAGCAGCTCGCTCCGATCACCTCCGAACTGAGGTCCGTGCACATCGACGACTGCGGCCACATCATCCCGCTCGACCGTCCCGACGTCCTGCTCGAGTTGCTGGCCGAGTTCCTGCCGTCGACCACCTGACGTGTGATCCTGAAAGGAACCCTCGTGCCCGGCCCCGACCACGGCATTCTGCTGACCGTCCCCACCACCCATCGAGACCTGTTGACTGCGCGGGGGACTGCGGTCTTCACCACGATCGATCGGAACAACCGACCCCAATCGACCGCAGTGTGGTACCTGGTCGACCACGACGGGCTGCTCAAGCTGTCGTCGACCGCGAATCGCCAGAAATTCAAGAACCTGCGAGCCAATCCGTCCTGCAGCCTTTTTCTGATCGATCCCGTAGATACACACCGGACGCTGGAAATCCGGGCCGAGGCCGAACTCGTCGCCGATTCCGACAATGCAGACATCACCCGATTCGCGCAGGCCTATGGCATCGAGCCGAGCCGCCTCTTTGCCGGTGACCGACACACGATCGTGCTCCGACCCCGCCGCATCGTCGTCAACCCGCCCTCCGAATGAGACCAGGCGGGACCCTCGGTCCACCACGGCCACGCGCGCCTTGCCAGCGACACTCTGCGTTCACTACCGGTGTACCGGGTGTTATCGGCCGGCGGCTACCGTCACGGCCAGGCCGTGCCCGGGGCGGGACCCGCGGACGCCAATGAGTTCGTGAAGGAGCAGATCATTTGTCCGCCAGAATCTTGCGTCGTTACGCCCTGGTGGCTCTCTCCGTGGCGGTGGTGTCGGCATCGGCAATGGTCACCGCTCCTTTCGCCGCCGCCGATCCGGCTGGAAGCCGGTTGGTCATCAGCGAGGCCTACCTGAACGGCGGCTCGTCGGGGGCGAGTTTTGCCAACAAGTTCATCGAGCTGTACAACCCCACATCCAGTGCGCTCGGACTGGCCGGAGACACCCTGCAGTACCGGGCCGCGACGTCAACCGTGACGCCCAGCGGCTCGCAGATGTTCGCGCTCACCGGAACAGTCCCGTCGCACGGGCATTTCTTGATTCAGCTGCCGAGCAACGGCGCGAACGGCGCGCCGCTGCCCACGCCTGATGTGAGCACCGGAAGCAGCGTCAACCCCAGCGGCTCGACCTGACGTGGCCCCGGTTAGAGGGCCGGATCCAAGTGATCTCCAGTCCTGTCAGTTGTACGGCAGCTGAAATCTGATCGGCAAAGCGGTCGAGATTTGAGCAGGTAGCCCGCCGGGCAACGGCCGGTGAGGGCCGCCACAGGCGCTAGCCTCGGCCGTGTGGGTGTCTGGTTTCCGAGCGTGACGTTGTCCGCGGATGAGCAGCTGGGTTTTCGGGCTGCCGGGAACTTGTTCTCAGGGCGTCGGCAAGTCGGAGTCTTGGTGAGGGTGACTGATCGACGGCTGTTGATCGTGCCGAACTATCTGGACTCTTTGTTCGGCAGCCGACGGATCGAGCTGACACGCGACCGTATTACTGAGGTGCGAGTCGAGCCCGCAGACAGTGCTGTCGCCCGCCGGCGCGGGCTTAGCGCTAGGTTCAGGCCCCAGGTCGAGATCCGTTCTGGTGAGGAGCTTTGGGCAATGACCGTGATCCATCCCGAGCGGCTGGTCAAGGCTCTCCAGTCCTAGGGACAGGGATCTGGGAGGCCCATGCGTAAGCGGTGCTCACCGAACGGGAGGAAAGTCCGCCATCGCCGACCGGCTCACTTTCAACGGCCAGATCGTGGAAACCGACACGCCAGCCGTCGAATCGCCCACGCACTAGCCTCGCGGTCCGCAGGACGCCCGACGAAACCGGCATCGGCCGATCTGCCGGTCATCCTGATCTTCGACAACGGCCGACGCTTCGAAGTCAGCTGGCAGAAATTCAATGCCCTCTCCATCACCTGGAACACCATCGACGTCGAGGTCCCACCCCGCGCCTGGGTGGAGTGGCCCCTTGGCTGGCGCTCCCAATGCCATGCGTCGTTGCGCGCTGTCACTGGCACGGTCGTTGACGAGGTGGCATCGTCCGAGCACCTCTCCACCACTCAGCAGCTCTCGCCCACGCGTAGCTCGGACGCCGAGACCAGCTCCATGTGGCTCACGGGCGGTGTCTGGGTGGGGGCAGGCGGGGCCGGCCTGCACATCTTCGATGCCCTCGACGAGACCGGGCTAACGAACAACCCCGTCGCAATGGGCGCCGAGAACCGGGCAGTGACGATCTGACTGCATCCGGTCCAAACCGTCCTACCGGGGCCAAGACTGGTTGACACAGCCGTGTTATTTGGTCAACCCGAAGTGGCCCCGGAAGGACGATTCGATGTGCCCCCGCTGGGAGCGTGTTCACGGCCCGGTTGGAGCCAAATGATGATGTGGTCCGCGTGCTCGGTGGGAGATGTCAGGATCTCGACCTGGTAGCTGCCTGGAGCGAGCGGGATTGCGTCGAAGTGTTCAGCGTCCCCGATGTGCAGGACACCGCTGGGGACCTCGATCGCACTTGAGGCGGTGACTGGTGTGTCGGAGGTTCCTGGTCTGACTTCGATTGTCACTTGCGCGGGTTCCTCGTCGTTGAGGTCATCGACGTCACGAGCGTGGCGTACGACGATGACCGCGCCAGTCGAGGTCATCGTTATCGGGTTCGGTGAAATCGGCACGTCGGGTATCGGGGCCGAAGATTCGCTGTCGGTGACAATCACGATGCCCCAGTTGAAGCATCGCCTCAGTCGGCTGGTCGGAGTCATCGCGTGATTTTCCCCGGCGCCGCGGATCTGACTCGAATTTTCGCGAACGACGCGCTCATCCAGCTGATCCATCCGGCACCGGATCTGTCCCGGCCGCCATTCGTGACGGGCGAGACTTCAGGTCGAAGCGGATGAGGGGCTGGGCGAGCTGGACCGGAACCTGTTGGTTGCCGCGCCTGCGGCTACGTTCTCTGGTGTCTGGGCAATCGAACGGGGTCACCACCCACGGCATTTGCCTCACCGCCCGCGATATGCCGCTGAGCGCGAGAAGCGACTTCCCCGCATCGCCGCCCTGGCGGAGTGCGGCCCGCTCAGTCATTCCAAACTCGGCCGACGGCTCGGCCTCGACCGCACGACTATCAGTCGTTGCCGCCTCGAACGCGACAGTGCCCTTCTGCGCCGACCGGACAAGGTGACCCGCGGCGCAACCTCGTGCCAGTCACCGACCCTGGTCCGCGGTATCTCGCTGAGCTGGGAGAACCCGCCGACGTCGTCCAACGAGACCTCCTCGCCAGCATCGTTGGACGGCAGCGCGGTCAGATCGTCGACCTGCCTAGTCAGCCAGGTCCTGGCCCACCCGAGGTGATCGACGGGACCTGCCATCCATCGCTGGACTTCTACAGTGTTCAAAATCACCATCTTGCCCGTCCCGGTGAGACCCACCTCCCATCGTCGGGGGAAGGGAGTATCTATGCGAATCTTCTTCACCGGCGGCAGCGGGAAGGCTGGCCGGCACGTCGCCCCGTATCTCGCGGAGCAAGGCCATCAGGTCACCAACGCCGACCTGGTCCCGTTGAGCCACCCAGCGGTTGCCGACCTTCGCGTCAACCTCACTGACGCAGGTGAGGTCTACTCAGCGCTCGCCGGTCTGGCCAGATCGGAGGAGTTGGAGCTACCTGCGCAGCCGAGCTACGACGCTGTGGTGCACTTCGCTGCGGTGCCCGCGATCCTGCTGACCTCCGATGCTGTGACGTACAGGACGAACGTGGTGAGCACCTTCAATGTGCTCGAGGCCGCAACCCGGCTCGGAGTGCGCAAAATCGTGTTTGCGTCCTCGGAAACGACCTACGGGGTTTGTTTCGCTCAAGGCGAGCGGCGTCCGCTCTATCTGCCGGTCGATGAGAACCATCCAACGGTTCCTGAAGACGCCTACGCGATGTCCAAGGTCGCGGGCGAGGCGACGGCGCGCTCGTTCCAGGCGCGAACCGGGGTGGACGTGTACGGCCTGCGGATCAACAACGTCATCGAGCCGCACGAGTACACGGAGAAGTTCCCCGCCTTTCTCGCTGACCCGTCGTTGCGGCGCCGCAACGTATTCGCCTACATCGACGTCCGCGACCTTGGACAGGTGGTGCAGTGCTGCCTGAAGACCGATGGGCTGGGCTACGAGGTCTTCAACGTCGCCAACGCCGACATGTCCGTGGCTGCGACGACCCAGGAAATCAAGGACCGTTTGTACGACGGGGTCGAGATGCGCCGGGAGATGGCCCGCGGCGAGACCTTTTACGCCATTGACAAGGCACGCGAGCTGCTTGGATTCGTCCCGCGTCACTCCTGGCGTGATGTGCTGACTGACCCTGGGAATGTCAACAGCTGAGCCACGGGCCCACCACCGCCCGCTCTCTCATGACGAGGTCGGCTCGACCTTTGACCCGAGTGCGTACGGGCACCGGGACGGACCAGGAACGCCGGGCGCCTTGTCCGCAGGGTCCAGCGTCCGATGCGGTCAAACTGATCGGCGCCGCCTTCACGGAGCAGACTGCCAAACCTGTCCCGAGGAAGGAGCCGACACTCAAATGTGGCAGGCCCGCGTCGTCGTTGAGCATCTGTAGATCGAACGAGATCGCGCTGCGCCGCACAGAACCTGGCGCGCCAGTCGTAGGCGGCGGCTGTGGCGGCGGCGGCCGCTGCGGCGACTTCCTTAGCGCTGGCCAGGTCGACCTAGGCGGTCTGTGGGCCGGTGGCGTCGTTCAACACGGGCCCGCGGCGGCCGGAGGTCCCGGCGACCGTCTGATTATCGATCCAGCGGGAGAGAAGGACGTCCTCCGCGGCACATCCGCAGGACTCGATCATTGCTCCGGAACGGGATCGCTGACCGGTCAGCTTTCGACGTGCGGGCCGCACTAAGCGGTCGGCGGGCGGAGCGATTGCTGGACGCGCGGCGCCGGTTCAGGATTTGACGATTGCCATGATTGCTGCCGCGAACGGGGCGGAGTCGATGTCGCCGCGGACGGCGAGTTGCGTGCTGTACCCGACACAGAGTGCGACGAAGGCCTCGGCGATGGACTCACGGGGGCGGTGTCGGGGGATCAGGGCCGCGACGGCCGTGCGCAGCGCCGCGAGCTGGCCGGCGACGACCGCCGCGAGTTCCGGGGAGATCGCCGCCTCGGCGTAGATCTGCGTGACCAACCGGGCGTGGGCCTGGTCGCGCGCACGAACTCTGACGTGTTCCAGGAAGGCGGTGACCGCTGCGGCGGTGAGGGCGTCCGGGAGCGTCTCGGTGCCCTGCTCGCACACCGCGATGACGAGCTGCTCCTTGCTCTTGAAGTAGCTGTAGACCGCCCCGGTTGAGAGCCCCGACTCTTCGACGATATCGGCGATCGAGGTGCGGGCGAATCCGGATTCGGCGAAGCGGGCCCGGGCGGCGTCGACGATCTGGCGTCGGCGTGCGTCCAGGTGCAACTGCGTCACCTTAGGCATAAAGAACGACTCCTCGTTTTACTGGTACGGTGATACAGACCCTACCGGCCTGTGCGATCTTCAGGAGATGCCATGCGCTATCAAACGTTTGGACGACTGACCGGGTTGCGGGTGTCGCAGTACGCGCTGGGCACGGCCAACTTCGGCACAGCCGACACCAGTGCGGGAGCTATGGGTTCACGTCAGATCTTCGAGGCCTTCGTCGCGGCCGGCGGGACCACTTTCGACACGTCGAACATCTACCAGGACGGGCAGGCCGAGATCGCGCTGGGCGAACTGCTCGGCACCGATCGCGACGACTTCGTGGTGATCACCAAGTACAGCGGGACCCGACAGTCCGATCCACCTCCAGGTACGACGGGCAACAGTAGAAAGACCATGCGTCGTGCGATCGAGGCGAGTCTGCGCCGGCTGCGCACCGACCACGTCGACGTATTCATGCCGCACTTCCCTGACGGCACGACGCCGCTCGAGGAGATCCTCGCCGGCTTCGACGACCTTGTCCGGTCGGGCAAGATCCTCCACGGTGGCCTGTCGAACTTCCCGGCCTGGCGGGTTGCCGGCGCTGTCGTCCGGGCCGACCTTCGGGGTCTGGCCCCGCTGGTCGGAATTGAGATCGAGTACAGCCTGGCCCAGCGCACCGCCGAACGGGAGATGCTGCCCATGGTCGAAGCACACGGACTCGGCGCGCTTCTGTACTCCCCCCTGGCCGGCGGCCTACTCACCGGCAAGTACCGCCGCGGCGACAGTGGACGGCTTTCCGGCCGCCGCGACGGCACCGAGACCGCCCAGCAGAGCGCGGTGGTCGACGCTGTACTCACCATTGCGGACGAGACCGGCACCAGTGCCGCCCAGGTCTCGCTGGCCTGGCTTCGCCATCGCGCGGCACTCGCACCCACCGCGTTCGTCACGATCGTCGGACCACGCACACCGGCCCAGCTCGAGGAGTACCTGACCTCCCTGGACCTGCACCTCGACGACGACCAGTACACCCGGCTGGACAAGATCAGCGGGCCGCTCCTGGGCGTGCCCCATGACGACGTCACCGCCGCACTGGCCCACGGTTTCGACGGCGACCGCACCACCCTGGACGCCCCGCCCGTGCCCGTCAGCTGACCACCGATCCGGCAGCCACTCCGCCTGCGCCCTTCCGGGTTCTCACGACCTGCCCACACCGCAGCGGAGAACCTCAAATGGGTCAACACCGCTGTCCTCGCTCGGTTCCGAGCCGACATGCTCGGCAGTGAACTAGCAGTGCAGGTACTGACCACGGCCGTGTCCCGCATCACGATCGTCACTAGGACGGCGTCTGCTTCGGTCAGCTCAGTTGCTCGGACCGGCTCGGTGTTCGTCGTTACTGAGGTAGCGGCGGATGGGTACGTCAGACCAAAGTGGGATCTCGGGATCTCGACATAGGAAGTGCCGTATCAAATACGTATTCCTGCTCGAGGTCCGGCGCGTCCCGTCATTATCGACTGGCCAGGGTCGCAATCTGAAGTTCCGGAATGGGGAGGCGGGCATCGAGGTTGGGGTCGGTGAAGCTCGGCGAGCGCGAGCAGCGTGCATCGGGACATCTCGGGCTTGCTCATTTGAGCGTGAACTAAGGGCGGGTTGTCGATTGCTATTGTCGCCGGGAAGCACTGTCCGGGTGGGGCGTGCCGAGCAGATTTTCCTGCAGCGAGAGCGAGTCAGATGACCAAAGGTCGTACGGGATGGGTTCTGGCGGCGGTCCTGGGGTTGCTGACCGCGTGCACATCTGTGTCGGGTACGGCGGCCACTTCGTCAGGTCTTTCCTCGCCTGCCCAGTCGGTTCCGCAATCCGCACCGGCACCAGCATCCATCGATTCCGCCACCCTTACGTCCACACCTACCGCTGCAGGTGGTGACTCGACCGTGCCGCTGTTGCCGCCGGGCGCCACCTTGGCGCCCTCTCCGATTCCGGCGGATGGGGGCCGTGGTCTGCGGTGGACTCAAGCCGACGTGACCCCGCTGGGACAGCCCGCGGCGGTGGGCGCAGACGTGGCCTTCTACGGGCTCAAGGCCGGCGTGCTTCTGATCGAGGTCGTTGACGCCAAGTCAGGGACAGTGTTGTGGTCCAAACCCGCCTCCCCGGGGGGCGTGGCCGCCGGGGTGGCGATCAATCCGAGCATCATCGGCGGCGACGTGGTGTATTTGCGCCCTGCGGCGTCGTCGATTTTCCTGACCCAGGTCGTCGCGGCTGACCCGACAACGGGTCGGGATGTCGCGGTCAGTGAGCGCTCGTTCGTGGTCACCGACCGCCCTCGGAACTGCTCCGGGCAGGTGTGCTTCTCGGCCGGGGACCAGGATGGTAGCACGGGTTTGCAGATGACGCTGCCGACTGGGGTGGTCACCGCAGATCCGGCCCGGCTCGGACTGGCAGCACGGACCGTCGGCCCGAATGGTCTGCTGTCCATCCAGGGGACCGAGGGGGAGCGCCTGGCCCGGCAAGGTCCCGGCCAGCTGCTGTGGAACCGACCCCTGGCCGACCTGTGGGGGCCAGGCTATTCGACCAACTACGGATGGGATTTCCGGTCCTTCGACCGACAAGACCTCATCGTCGGCACCGTCGGTTCCATCCCGGCCGGCGGCCTCAAGGCCACAGTATTCAAATTAGGAGTAGGCAGTCAGATGCTCGGTATCCGACTGTCCACCGGAGCCAAGCTCTGGTCGCAGACGGGAGGTGTGGACCTGGGCTGCGTCCCGCCCACCGCGGTCACCGCCAACAGTGCACTCGCGGCCGTCCGGTGCCGCTGGGGTTCGGCGACCACGGTGGATTTCACCGACGACCGCCAACACGGTGTGCTGCGCGATGCCTCGGTCTCCTTGGAGGGTTTCAACCCGGCCACGGGAGCGATCACATGGACTGTCCCGCTGGCCGACCCCACCGGCTCCGACTACCAAAGCTGGCAGAACGGCATCGCGGTCGCGGGACAACAAACCCTGGTGGCGACTGGTCCACGCGGCCTGATCACCGTCGATCCCGTCACCGGGCGCAGCGCCCCGGTCACCTCGACCACCCAGGTGACCTGCGTCCAGTCGATCAGCACCGCCATCTTGGGCGCCGATAGGCTGGCCAACGGTCGCCGGACGGACTTCTACCTCACCGGCTGGTCGGTCCAATCTTGCAACACCGCGCGAAAGCCCGTTCCACTGAACCAGAGCTGGCCTGACTGGGCCGGAGCCAGCGCTGCCGGCATCCGAGTTGTTGCCACTCCCGCCGGACTTCAGGGATACACCCAGTAGAAAGCAGGGCGTCGGTCAGCGGTCCCCGTCCGGTCGCGTCGGCCGATGGTGTTCTGCTGCGCTGGCGTCGGAAATGGGTTCGGCATCTGAAGGATGTGCGATGAATGTTCGACCGGCGGCATTCGCCGACGTCCCGCAGATCGCCGAGGTGCACGTCGCGGGCTGGCAGATCGGGTACCGAGGGCTCCTGCCGCAACCGTTGTTGGACAGCCTCACCGCGGCGGACCGGCTGCCACGGTGGGCAGCCACTCTGCAGCAGGCCGCATGGCCCGGTCAGGGCACGCTGGTCGCCCAGATGAACGGGGCCGTAGTTGGCTTCGTCGACTTCGGCCCTGCGCGAGACAGCGATCGCGACGGGGTGCAGGGCGGTGAGATCCGGTCGTTGTACGTTGCGCCTACCGCCTGGCGGCACGGGATCGGTCGGGACCTTCTCGCTGCGGCGACGGCCAAACTGGCCGCCGCCGGCCATAGCGACGCGACGTTGTGGGTGATGGACAGCAATGCCCGGGCGATCTCGTTTTACGGCGCGCTGGGCTGGCTTCCCGACGGCACGGTCAAACCAGACGTCGTCGGCGGCATGACGATCCATGACCGTCGCCTGGGTCGAAGTATCCAGGCCGGCTAACGATCGAGATAGATGCCCACAAACGCTCACCGGCCAACGATCTCACTGCGGTGACGGTGGCCGATGGGTCATCCCGTGACCGGTCAACGTTTCCACCGGCGGACCAGATGCGTTCTGAGGAACTGCGAATTGATGAATGCGACGTTCGACAATTCGAAGAATCGAACGGTATGTTCGGACGATGACGCGGACGAGCATTTCGAGTGCCGTCCCCGATGAGCTCGACATTGACGACGTCGTCGACCTCTATCGTTCGGTTGGTTGGTCGGTGTACGCCGATCACCCCGAGAGGTTGCAGGCCGCGTTGCGGGGATCTGCCCTTGTTGTCGTTGCGCGAATCGAGGGACGGCTCGTCGGGTTGGCACGGGTCGTTTCAGACGGAGCGACCATCTGCTACCTGCAGGATGTGCTGGTTCACCCAAGCGTCCATCGGACAGGCATCGGCCGGGAGCTGGTGGTTGCCGCGCTGGGGCCCTACGCCAACGTCCGCCAAAAAGTCTTGCTCACCGACGATGAGCCGTCGCAAGGGGCCTTCTACGAAAGCTTGGGCTTTGTCGCGCTCCACAGGATTGGCGACGGATCCGTGCGGGCCTTCGCGCGCTTCGACGCCTGATCTAACAAACCGAGAAGCCAACCCTCACCGGGGGACCTCGGCACAGCACGGAAGTACCGCGACTCATCGCCCGAGGACTCGCAAACACCGAAATCGCCACCGAACTTGTCATCGCTGAAACCACCGGCAAACCCCCCGTCGCCCGGATCCTGGCCAGACTTGCCTTGCGCGACCGCGTTCAAGCAGTCATGAGGGCCTACGAAACCGGATACATCACCTGGGACCCCGGCGGCCCTTGACATCCGCTGGATCATTTTTCGGGAACCTTCAGGACTGTCAGCAACGATGTGCAAGATGTCGTTTCGACACCGGAGGGTCCTGCTCGATGACTTGAGGACTCCCACGTGCGCTGGGTCTCGACCGCCAACCGGCAGCGGAGCGGGCGGGCGCAGCTGGTTGAGACCATGGTCGCAAAGCTGTCGTCGGGTCACCACGGTCGAGCAATAATCAGTGCCGATTTGAAACGACCGGCCCCAGGGTGCGCCGCAGCGGTGTCGACGGTGTTTGTGCCTGCGCGCTTTCCGATGACCACGGTCCAGCTCGTGCCTGGGGCGGGTGCAGCGTCAGTCCGGGCGGTGGCGGCTGGGTCGGTCCGCAAGCAGCGCGGGCAGGTCGATGCCGTGCCGGATGAAACGCTCCGGATGCGGCGGGAAGCCTTGCGCGCGTTCGAGAATGCCCGAGGTCGAGGTGAAGATGTCGGCGATCTCGACCACGCCGGTCTCCACTCGCCCGGGCAGGGCGACGATCTCCCGGACCTGTCGGGAGCCGTCGGGGTTGATGCCGATCTGCACGACCAGGTCGACCGAGGTGGCCACGGTGGGCACCACGAAGGAATCGGTGACGTTCTCTCCGGCCAGTAGCGGCAGTGTGCACAATTTCACCACGGCTTCGCGGGCGGAATTGGCGTGGACGCTGCACATTCCGGGGAGTCCTGAATTCAAAGCGATGAGCAGATCCAGCGACTCCTCCTGCCGAACCTCGCCGACAATGATGCGCGACGGGCGCATACGCAGCGCTTCTTTGATCAGGCGCCGCAACCGTATTTCACCTTGGCCCTCGAGGTTGGGTTGGCGGGTCTGCATGGCCACCACGTCCGGCAGATTCGGTCTGAGTTCGAATACCTCTTCGCAGGTGACCACTCGTTCCCGGGGCGGAATGGAATTGACCAAAGTGTTGAGGAGTGTGGTTTTCCCGGCCTGAGTCCCGCCCGAGATGATGATGTTGAGTCCGGCGACGACCGCGGCTTCCAGGAACCGGGCGGCATGCGCGGTGATGCTGCCGCGGGAGACCAGCTCGTCCAACCCGTTCGCGGCCACGACGAACTTGCGGATGTTGCAGGACAAGTGTTCCCGGGTGATGTCGGGGATGACCGCGTGCAGCCGGGAGCCGTCGGGCAGTAGGGCGTCGACGAACGGGGAGCTGAGGTCGAGCCGGCGGCCGGAGGGCTTGAGCATGCGCTCGACCAGATCGCGGACTTCGCCGGGGGCGAGCACGGTGGTGGTCAATTCCGAGCGGCCGTGGCGGGCGATGAAGACCTTGCCGGGTTCGTTGATCCAGATCTCCTCGACCGTCCGGTCGTCGAAGAACCGTTGCAAGGGGCCGAATCCGGCCAGGGAGTCGAAGACGTGGCGGGTGGTACCGGCCCGGTCGAGCAGCGGCGGAAGGGAGCTGAGCGGGACCCGTTCCTCGTAGTGGCTGACGACTTCTTCGATCAGGGCGCGGGTGCTGCGGTGGTCGGTGACCGGGTCCAGCCCACGCCGTCGGACGAGCTCGCGGACCTCCTCGGCGATGTGCTCGGTCGCGCTGGCCATGATGGAGTCCTCCCCGGGTGGTGTCGCCGACCGTAGCGTGTTTACCGGCCGGCCCCGGGGCGTTGTCCACACGGCAGACCGGTGGTCCGGCGTGTCAGTCGGTGAGGTGATCGGCGCGCCAGTCAAGGGTCTGCAGACTGTTAAGGCGGCGGGCGAGGGGTTCGCACAGCCGATTTCCACCCAGCTGGCGGCGAAAAACCAGTAAATCCTTCGGGCCGGCAGTCTGGTAGAACAGCTGCTGGCTCTGGCCCGGCCGAACTGTTCGTCCGCAGCTCACCGGCAACCTGGGCAAAATTCACAGTCGCGCGATCGATTTCTGCCGCGCAATTCTGCACATCGATCAGCCTGTGGTGACCCGACTGTGCACAAAGACGGCATCGTTCGCCGCGGCTCGCCCGGCCTGCCAGCCCCGGGCGTCGTAGGACCGGGACCGGGAGGCGACGGTGTGGGGGAAGAGTCGGGTGAACTCGTCCTCGACGGCCGCGGTGGTGCGGGCGCGGACCGGCACCAGCTCGGCGCCGACCTCTGACTCCACCCGAGAGTTGCTCTCCTGCAGACGTTCCGAGACGCGGTCGGCATAGGACACCAGGAAGGCGCGGCGGAATGAGGGGGACCGGTCGCGTCGTTGTCCGGCTGTCTGGGTCATGGCCCGGACCGCCTGCACCAGCAGTGAGGTGTACAGCATCTCGGTCAGGTCCAGTTCGGTCGGCGGGCCGACGATGGTGACCATCCCAACCTGGAGGAACAAGATCGCCTGACAATGCTGCGCCTGCGCACACACATGCAGCAGCGAGGCCTTCTCGGCGGCGTAAGGATCGTCGAGATGGATGCGGCGGGCCCGGACGTCGATCTGCCCGCGCGGGTCGGCCAGCAGCGCCTCGTCGATGGCGTATCTGGCCATCAGTTCCTGAGCCTTGCCGGTGAAAGACTCTGCTTCCTCGGCGTAATCAGTGGCCTCGGCCTTGGCCAGCAGCGCCCGGATCCGGGTCAGCTGCTTTGGGTCGTGGCCCGTGGTCGCCTGGGTCGACGTGGTGCGGCGGGCGTGCCACGCAGTCGGTGGCGGCAACAGGAGCTCCAGGCGGGGTAGCCGGGACCAGGCGGCGAAGGTCGTTGTGACCCAGGCCCACGCCTCCAGGACGTCCGGGGCGCCGGCCAGCAGTCGCCAGGGTGTTTGATCGGCGGACGGCAGCTGCGCCACCCATTCCTCCGGCGCGTGAGCGTGGGCGTTGGCCAGGGTGGCCTCGTGCCCGACCACCCGTCGAGCGAACGCCGTCGCGGGGCGCGACTTGGACTGTCGCAGCACGACGTGCACGACGTCGGCCGGTTGCCAGCCGTGGGCGTACAAGTCGCGCAACGCCATGACTAGGCGTTCAGTGGCCAGTTCCTCGTGGACGCCCCGCAAAGCCGCCGGGACCGTGTGGTCGAAGGTGGCCAGTTCGAACAGCACCTCCTCCTGGGGACGCACTGTCGGGACGCCGCCAAGGCCCCCAGCGGCCGCCCGGATCAGCTCCCAGGCCCGGATGCGAGCCTCGTCACGGGCGTCGGGTGCGGCTGCCGCCGCGGCGAACGCGGCCGCGACCCGTTCGGTGAAACCCTCCGACCGGCCGGAGGGCTCTGACGGATTGCGCCGTTTCTTGGCCGCACGCCGTTGTTGGTTCGTCTTGCTCATTGCTACCCCCACGAGGCTGTACGTCTGTCGCAGACTGTACCGACCGACTCCGACAGTCGAGCGAATCATCCTCTTGATCTGCTCTTTGTGGACAACCAATAGCACTGTCGCCGATGTCGGCTACGTTTGCCGGCATCACCGCTGGGGGTGGGCAGAGGGGGTACAGGTGCGACATCGTCTCGTTCTGATCTACGTCGCGATCGTGTTCGCGATAGCTGGGTGCACCGGCTCCGGCCAGACCGGGAGGCCGGCATCGGCATTGGTCTCGCCATCGCGGGCCGGGTCGGCGACATCACCTGCTCTGACGTCAGCTGTTCCGACGTCCCCGGCGCCGCGGGTCGGCGCCGAGGTGGCGTGGCGGACGGCGGGGTTCACCCCGCTCAGCCAGCCGATGGTGGCCGGGGGGCTCTTCGTTCTGTACGGCCGGCACGGTGATCAACTTCTGCTGCTCGGAGTCGACCCGGCGACCGGAAAGACGCGGTGGCAGCAGCCGGCCGGCGTCGGAACGGCCACCGGCGCTCAGCCGTCAGTCGCCGTCTCGCAGGCCCGGGTGGCCTACCTTCGCCCGGATCCGAAGGTCGCGCGCCGATCGATCGTCGTCGTGGCCGACGCCACCACGGGAACGGACCTGGTGCGATCGTCCCCCGGCTTCTACGCCCCGGGGCTCGGGGCCTGCTCCGTGGACCCCGGCGATTGGAGCCGTGTGGGTCTGTGTGTCAGTCGACAGACCGACGATCAGGGCGGCTGGACCACTGTCCGATCCGGCCTCGACCTGCGCACCGGAGGTTTGTCGGGGGCGGAAAGCCAGCCCAGCTACGAAGCGACCGGCGTTCCCGGGTTACGGGTCGAGATCGACATCGACGGCCGGCGGCTCATCGGGAGTAACGGCGGCCAGGACCGCTGGACCTCTTCGTTGGCTGCGTACGTCGAACACGCCGACACCCGCGGACCGCTGACCTTCCGCCGGTACGGGAACGTCGCGGTGGGCACGGCCGTGCTGATCGAGCCGGTCGGGCTCACGGCGGAGGGCGCGACCTACCATCTCGATCCCAGCCAGGACGTGATCAGCTTCGGGGTCGATCTGAGCAGCGGAAAGCTGTTGTGGCGGGTGAACGGGGCCGCATCGGACTGTCTGACCGATTCGGCGCTTCGCTGCCGTTACGTAGGCCGGGCCGACATCGTCACCGGCAGCGCCGGTCCACGGGTGGCATCCGCCACCGGGCTGGCGGTGAGCGTGGAACGTTTCGATCCCGCGACCGGGCGGCCGTCTTGGACCGCGAATCTCGGCCGGGTGCCCGGGTTGCTATCGGATCCGGACCCCGACCGGACCGCCAACACCGTGGCCCCCGCGGTCGTGGGCGCCGGCCAACGCAGGCTGGTCCTGGGGCCGTCCACCCCCGAGGTGGTCGATCTCGGCACCGGAAAGGTCGGGCCGCCGGCCGTGGGCGAGGTGTTCTGGTGCCCCGCGCCGCCCTCGGCCGGTTCGCAGGCGGGTGGCCTGTGGCAGCCGTGCGACGCCCAGGGATCGCCGGTGTCCCTTCCGGGTGAGACGGTGCCGGTCGGCGTGGGCGCCGCAGTCAAGGACGGGACCAGGGTCATCCGCGGGGTGGCCGAACCCGACGCGTTGGCCGGGTACGAGCTGTTGCCCTCAGACCCGAGCGTTGCCCAGACGGCCTCGTCGCCAACGGGGCAGGTCGGGCCGGTCGTGGCCGGTCCGGCCGCGCCCACCCTGACCAGGGTGTGGAGCAACAGCTCGGTCCTGCCGCTGAGCGCGCCGGTCGTGGTGGGCGGCACCGCGGTGTACTACGCGACCGCCGACCGGCTGCTCTACCTGGTGGGACTGGATCCGCAAACCGGTCGGCAACGCTGGCAGGTGCCCGCCACGGTTGCCTTCCTGGATAAGGACGACGGCTTGTCCGTGCGCACCTTCGGCGACCGTGTCCTCTACTTCGAGGACGCCGGCGTCCCGCTGACGGCATTCCTCGACTCCCTCGATCCCGCCACGGGGAGGAGCTTGCGGCTGACTCAGGCCAAACAGTGGGACAGCCAGCCGTCACTGTGCGATCTGAGCGTGACCGAGGTGTGTTTGACCGCGCGGGCTGATCACGTCGACCATGCCGGCTCGACGTACGCGGTCGACGTCGCCCACGGCACCATCCGCGACTATCTGGCCGCGGCCGACGATGTGTCCGGTTGGCAGCACCTCGTCGGCCCTCTCTATTCCCACGGCACCGGTGCGGCCATGGTTCTCGCGCGACTTGCCGGATCGGTGAAGATCTGGCAGCGGTCGCTGACAGACTTATTCGGTCCCGGCACGGACAGCATCACCTGGCAGTCGCTCACCTGGAATGACGAGACTTTTGTCCTGACCGCGTTACGGAACGTCAAGAATTCCGGCGACGGTCGCAGCGCGCCGCTGTCGATGACGGCGGGCGTGGTCACCGTGAGCCTGTACCGAGCCACGGGTGCCTTGCTGTGGCGGGACGACGGGGTCAGCACCGGCTGCTTTCATGACCTGCCCCAGCCGGCGAACTCAGGGGTCGTGTTCTGTCGCTATACCGGGACGCTCGAGGACAACCAGGGTGAGACGTTCGGCACGGCACAAGGCTTGACCGTGACGGTGCAGCAACTGGACCGTGTCACCGGTAAACCGGTCTGGTCGACGCTGATCGGCGCGATGCCGGACCTGGCGCGCCCCTACGGCAACGTCCAGCTGATGTGGGCCGGGGCCGGCCGGCTCGTGGTCCGCAACGCGTCGGGCGCGCACGTGCTCGACCTGGGTACCGGAGTCCTCACCGGGACCAACCCGACGGACGTGTTCTGGTGCGAACGCACCTCGATGTTCGAGCAGGATCAGACCTACTGGGTTGATGGGCAACCGGTGACCACTCGCTCCGGCAGCAACATGGTCGAACCGTGTCTCCGGGACGGCACCGCCGTGGACGCGGCCCCGACCAACCTCGGTCAAAGTCAGGTCGCTGTCGCGGGCGCGTTGAGGCTGGTCAGCACGCCGCAGGGGGTGATGGGATTTCGGATGGTTTCCTGACCTCCGGGTAACGATCGAGCCTTGCGTCGCGCCGTGGGCCTGATGGCCGGGCTGAGTGTTCGCCCATGGCGGAGCTGGTTGCGGGCGTGAGGCGGGAATAACGGTCTCGGTGGTCCGGCTGATCCGGGCAGAGAGAGAAGGAGACCGCATGCATCCATCAGGTGCCTACGGACCGAGCATCTACCGGCAGATGCGCCGGGACGACTCGGTGGCCCAACGCACCCTGCCGCCCGGGATCGCCCGCCGGGTGCTGGCCTTCGCTCGACCGTTCCGGGCCGACCTCATCGTGTTCGTCCTCATTGCGGTGCTGCAGTCGGGGATCACGGTGATCAGTCCGCTGCTGGCCGGCGGGGTGGTGAACCAGATCTCGCACTCCGGCACGGTGCGGGTGGTGGTCCTGCTGGCCTGCGGCATCGCCGGGCTGGCCGTGATCGACGGGTCGTTGTCCCTGGTCAGCCGGCGTTATTCGGCCCGTATCGGCGAGGGCCTGATCTACGACATGCGGACCAAGGTGTTCGACCACGTCCAGCGGATGAGCATCGCCTTCTTCACCCGCACCCAGACCGGCGCGCTGGTGTCCCGGCTCAACAACGACGTGCTCGGCGCCCAGCAGGCGTTCACCTCGACGCTGTCGGGCGTGGTCACCAACGTGATCGGGCTGGTCCTCACCGCGGCGGTCATGTTCACGCTGTCCTGGCAGGTGACCCTGATCTCGCTGATCCTGCTGCCCATCTTCGTGATCCCCGCCCGGTGGTTCGGTCGCCGACTGCAGTCGTTGGCCCGGGAGAGCGCCAACCTCAACGCCTCGCTGACCACGACGACGACCGAGCGGTTCAATGTGTCGGGGGCGCTGCTGGTGGCCCTGTTCGGACGGCCGGCCGAAGAGACCGCGCACTTCGCCGAGCGCGCCGGCCGGGTCCGGGACATCGGCATCGTCACCGCCATGTACGGGCGGGTCTTCCTGGCCGCGTTGACCTTGGTGGCCGCGCTGGCCACGGCGCTGACCTACGGGCTGGGCGGCACCCTGGCCCTGCGTGGTTCGCTGGACGCGGGGTCGGTGGTGGCGTTGTCGCTGTTGCTGACCCGGCTCTACGGCCCTTTGACCGCCCTGTCGAACGTGCGGGTGGACATCATGACCGCCCTGGTCAGCTTCGAGCGGGTCTTCGAGGTACTCGACCTGCAGCCGTTGGTGGCCGACGCCCCCGACGCCCGGCCGCTACCCGCTGACGCCCATTCGCTCGAGTTCGCCGACGTCCGCTTCGCCTACCCGGCGGCCGATACGGTGTCCCTGGCGTCCCTCCAGGAGATCAGCATTCCCGACCACGACCCCGGTCACGAAGTGTTGCAAAGCATCAGCTTTCGGGCCGAGCCCGGGCAGTTGGTGGCGCTGGTCGGACCATCCGGGGCGGGCAAGACGACCATTTCGCAGTTGGTACCGCGCATCTACGACCCCAACGCCGGGAGCGTGCGGATCGGCGGCGTCGACATCCGGAAGGCCACCCTCCAATCGGTGCGGGACGCCATCGGCGTGGTCGCGCAGGATCCGCACATGTTCCACGACACCATTCGCGCCAACCTGGCCTTCGCTCGGCCCGGCGCCCAGGACGCCGATCTCATCGACGCGCTGCGCGGTGCGCAGATCTGGGACCTGATTCGGGACCTGCCGGACGGCCTGGACACCGTGGTCGGCGACCGCGGCTACCGACTCTCCGGCGGGGAGAAGCAGCGGCTGGCCATCGCTCGGGTACTGCTCAAGGCGCCGAACATCGTGATCCTGGACGAGGCCACGGCCCATCTGGACTCCGAGTCGGAGGCCGCGGTACAGCAGGCGCTGTCCACCGCGCTGGTCGGGCGGACGTCGCTGGTCATCGCGCACCGGCTGTCCACGATTCGGCGCGCGGACCTGATCCTGGTCATCGACCGAGGCCGGATCGTCCAGTCCGGCACGCACGACGACCTGATCGCGGTCGGTGGCCTCTACGCCGACCTCTATCGGACCCAATTCGCCTGAGCCCGGCGCGGCTACGGTCATGCGGTGACCAGCGATCTCGACCTCGCCCTGCGGATGGCTGACGCGGCCGACGCCATCAGCCTGGCCCGTTTCGGCGCGAACGATCTCCGGGTCGAGTCGAAGCCGGATTTGAGCCCGGTGTCGGACGCGGATCTGGCCGTGGAGACCGCCCTGCGGGGCATGCTGACCGCCGAGCGGCCTGACGATGCGGTCGCCGGCGAAGAGTTCGCCGAGGTCAACCCGGGCGCGACCCGACGCTGGGTGATCGACCCGATCGACGGGACCAAGAACTACGTGCGCGGGGTGCCGGTCTGGGCCACCCTGATCGCGCTGTTCGACGGGGATGATCCGGTACAGGGGGTGGTCTCCGCGCCGGCGCTGGGTCGTCGCTGGTGGGCAGCCCAGGGGTCGGGCGCGTTCGGCTCGTTCCTGGGTGGACCGGCCAAGCAACTGCACGTCTCGAGGGTTGGCGACCTGGCCGATGCCTCGCTCAGCTTCTCCGAGCTGGGGGAATGGCAGGGGCCGCGGCGGGATGCCTTCGTGCACCTGCTGGACGCCTGCTGGCGCACCCGCGGCTACGGGGACTTCTACTCCTATGTCCTGACCGCCGAGGGCGCCGTCGACATTGCCTGCGAGCCATCGTTGTCACTGTGGGATCTGGCCGCGTTGGCGCCGATCGTGACCGAGGCCGGTGGGCGGTTCACCGACGTCTACGGCCGGCCCGTCGGACCGGGAACGACCAGCGCGTTGGCCACCAACGGCACCCTCCACGACCTCGTCGTGGGCCTGCTTCGATGAGATACGGCCAGGTCACGCGCATTGCTTCGGCCAGTTGACGCCGAGATGACGTCCGGCGACAGTAAAGTCTGACCTTGTGATTCACCTGTCCCATGTCTCGAAGAGCTACAAGACGTCGACGCGTCCGGCTCTGGAGGACGTCTCGCTGGATGTGGAGAAGGGTGAATTCGCCTTCCTGATCGGTCCGTCCGGGTCGGGCAAGTCGACCTTCCTGCGACTGCTGCTGCGGGAGGAGGTGCCGACCAAGGGTGACATCGAAGTCGCCGGCCGTGACCTGGTCAAACTGCGTGGTTCGCGCGTGCCGCAGCACCGCCGCCGCCTGGGGTGCGTATTTCAGGACTTCCGCCTGCTGCAGAACAAGACCGTCGACCAGAACGTCGGCTTCGCCCTCGAGGTGATCGGCCGGCCCCGCACGGCCATTCGCAAGATCGTCCCCGAGGTGCTGGAGCTGGTCGGCCTGGAGGGCAAGGCCCGCCGGCTGCCGCACGAGCTGTCCGGTGGTGAGCAACAACGGGTGGCGATCGCCCGGGCGTTCGTCAATCGGCCGCTGCTGCTGTTGGCGGACGAGCCGACCGGCAACCTCGATCCGGACACCAGCGCCGACATCATGCTGCTGCTGGAGCGGATCAATCGCACGGGCACCACGGTGCTCATGGCCACCCACGACAACAACATCGTCGACTCCATGCGCCGCCGGGTGATCGAGCTGCAGCTCGGCCGCGTCGTCCGGGACGACGCCCGCGGCGTCTACGGCGTGGGTCGCTGACGGTCGCCGACCAAGTGAGGGAACGCTGATGCGCGCCGGATACGTCCTGGGCGAGGTGGCCACCGGCCTGCGCCGCAACATCACCATGACCGTGGCCATGGTCCTGACCACCGCCATCTCGCTCGGCCTGCTCGGCTTCGGCCTGATGATCGCGCGTCTGACCGATCAGGCCGGCCAGCTGTACGAGACGAAGGTGCAGGTCAGCGTCAATCTGACCGTCGACGTCTCGACCGCCGACCCGTCCTGCACCCAGACGGTCTGCCAGAATCTGTCGAACTCGCTGCAGAACAATCCGGACGTGGCCTCGTTCACCTTCGAGTCGCAGCAGCAGGCCTTCGAGCGGTACCAGAAGGAATTCGCCGGTCAGCCGGCCATGCTCGAGATCGTGCGCAAGCAGGCCCTGTCGGCGGCCTTCCACGTCAAGCTCAAGGACCCGGAGCGGTTCAAGGTCATCTCCGCCCAGTACAGCGGTCAACCCGGCGTCGATTCGGTCGATGACCAGAGCGAGATCGTCGACCGGCTGTTCAGCTTCCTGAACGTGATCCGCAACACCGCGCTGGTCATCGCGGGTATCCAGGCCGTCGCCGCCGTGCTGCTGATATCCAACATGGTGCTGGTCGCAGCCCGCTCCCGACGCACCGAGACCAGCATCATGCGACTGGTCGGCGCCACCCGATGGCGCACCCAGCTGCCGTTCATGATCGAGGCCGTCACCGCCGGTCTGGTCGGCGTGGTGCTGGCCATCGTGGGGCTGATCGTGGCCAAGGCCACCTTCGTCAGCAAGGTGTTCAGCTCGGTGGTCAGTTCGGCCCTGCTGCCACCGATCGATGACACCTACGTGGTCGCCGCGGCGTACTGGCTCATCCCCATCGGCGTGATCCTGTCGGCGGCCGCCGCCTACGTGACCTTGCGGCTGTACGTGCGGCTCTGACGCACGTCAGTCGTCGTCCCGCGTCACCGTCTGGCCGAACCGGTGCGGTGGCTCTTCACCATCGGTGGTGATGATCGACGAGGCACCGCGGGGCGAGAACGCGGACCACAAGTTGAAGGCGACGATCGCCACCCCGACCGCGGCGAACAGCCAAATGAAACCGTGCGAACCGGGCTTGTTGCCTACGGTGACCACTCCGAACACGACGATCGCGATTCCTACCACCGCACCGAGAATCGCCAATGGTTTGGGTGGTCTGACCCGATAGGTTGCCATGGTCCCCTCCTGATGTGAGCGTTTCGAACTGGGAAATTCCAAGGCCAGCATGCCCTAGAGGCGACGAAACTCGCGTGGGGTCCGACTGTGGTGCGACTAACCTGGACCGGCCATGGCTACCACCAACTCCGAGAAGCGCGCTGTCCGTCGTGAGGACAAGCGCGCCACCGGGCGCACCATGATCGCGGCCAACCGCAAGGCCCGTCACGACTATGCGGTGCTGGACACCTTCGAAGCGGGCATCTCGCTCACCGGCACCGAGGTCAAATCCTGCCGAGCGGGCCGGGCGTCGCTGGTCGATGGTTTCGCCACCATCACCGACAACGAGGTGTGGCTGCGCAACGTGCACATCGCTGAGTACGCCGAGGGCACGTGGACCAACCACGCGCCGCGGCGGGCCCGCAAGTTGCTGCTGCATCGGATGGAGATCGAACGGCTGGCCGCGAAGTCCCGGGACACCGGGATTACCCTGGTGCCGCTGGCCCTGTACTTCTCCGACGGTCGGGTCAAGGTCGAGCTGGGGGTCGCCCGAGGCAAGAAGGAGTACGACAAGCGGGAGACGATGGCCAAGCGGGACGCCGACAGGGAGATCGCCGTCTACAGCGGCCGGCGCGCGAAGGGCATGCCCGAAGCGTGATCTGACGCCGCCACATCTACCCCTCGCCGCTCGTCCCGGTGGTATGCCGCGGGCCAGGTCGGACGGAGAGGCGGGGTTTCGGCCGGCCGCGACCACGACGTCCACTCCGGCGCGCAGTGCGCACCCTGATGCGCCTGGAACTGACCGAAACGCAGTAGCGGGTTCACGTAGACTGACCAGGCTGGTAACCCCTACGGGGGTGATTGGTCTCGACAGCGTATGTCGAGTGTGGTGAAGCGGGCCGAGGAAGGCAACGATGATCTCGTGAACCATCCGTTGCAAAAAAACAAGCGCCGATTCTCATCAGCGCGATTTCGCCCTCGCCGCCTGAGCGAGTAGCGAATCCGTCAGTCCGGGTGTTCCTCCGGCCCGGGTACTGGCGTCGACTAGGAGGATTACCAAAGGGTTCGGTCGCGGGACCCCGAGGGACAGCTCACAGCGACTGGACCCGTCATACCGGCTTGTTCGCGTGACCGGTAGGGCCGAGTAGAGACACAGCGGACTGCGCCCGGAGAAGCCCTCACACGGCAACGTTGGACGCGGGTTCGATTCCCGCCACCTCCACCGAAAACGGAGGGGCCCTGAAGCTGGGGCCCCTCCGTTTTGCCGTGACGTCGAGGTCCCGCAGCGAACCAGGTTCAGCGGTGCTGCTCCCGGTGCCGGGAGGCCTTGTCGGCCTTCGGCGGTTTCTCGCGGTCACCCTGGGCCCGCGACCCGGTCAACTCCTCGAGGTCGCCGCGCAACCGGTCCAACTCCCCACGCAGGTAGTCGCGTGTGGCGATCTCACCGATCGCGACGCGCAGGGCGGCCAACTCGCGGGCCAGGTACTCGGTGTCGGCCTTGGTCTGCAGGGCGCGATTGCGATCTTCGTCGACGGTGATGCGGTCACGGTCGTCCTGACGGTTCTGGGCCAGCAGGATGAGCGGAGCGGCATAGGCGGCCTGGGTCGAGAAGGCCAGGTTGAGCAGGATGAACGGATAGGGATCCCAGCGCAGACTGGCCGCGGTCAGATTGACGATGATCCAGATGATCACCACCAGGGTCTGCCAGAACAGGTAGGTGCCGGTGCCCAGGAACCGGGCCAGATTCTCGACCAGACGGCCGAACACATCCGGATCGATGTCCAGACTGAATCGGCGCTTGGTGCGCGGTTGATCCAGCCGCCGACGGGGACGTGTCTCAGGCACGACGCGCCCCGGACCGGCCGGCCGGCATCTCGCTGACCCCCATCTCCCGCCAGTTGTCCGGCAACAGGTGGTCGAGTACGTCGTCCACGGTGACCGCGCCGAGTAGGTGCTCCTCGTCGTCGACCACCGGTGCGCACACCAGGTTGTAGGCGGCGAAGAAACGCGTCACCTCAGCCAGCGACGCACCCGCGGAGAGACGGGCCATCTCGCGGTCCACGGCCCCCGCGACCAGCTCGAACGGTGGTTCGCGGAGTAACCGCTGGGTGTGTACACAGCCCAGGTAGCGGCCGGTCGGGGTGGCCTGCGGGGGCCGACACACAAACACCATCGACGCCAGCGCCGGGGTCAGGTCGGGGGAGCGGACCCGGGCCAGGGCCTCGGCGATGGTCGCGTCCGGGGTGAGCACCACCGGCTCCGGCGTCATCAGCCCGCCGGCGGTGTCGAAGGAGTACTGCAGCAGTCGCCGCACCGGGGCCGATTCCTCCGGTTCCATCAGCCCCAGGTATTTCTCGGAGACCCCGGCAGGCAGCTCGGCGAGCAGGTCGGCGGCATCGTCGGGGTCCATGGCCTCGAGGATGTCGGCGGCCCGGTCGTCGTCCAGATGCGCGAGCAGGTCCTTCTGGTCGTCCTCGGGCAGCTCTTCGAGCACATCGGCCAGACGCTCGTCGTCCAACGCATCGGCGACCTCGTAGCGGCGGTCCAGCGGAAGATCGCGCAACACCGTGGCCGCGTCCGCCGCGCGGATGCCTTCGAAGGACGCGAGCAACTGCTGGGTGCCCAACGAAGTGGCATCGGTGAGATCCGTGAGGTCGGTCCCCCGCACGTCGGTCCAGTTCAGCACCTGCATGGCGCCCCGTCGGGTGAGGACGCCGGTGCGCTCCCGGACGGCCAGTTTGGTCACCAGCCAGTCCCGGGTGCGGGTGGTCTCCACCGCGGCGTCCACCACGGTGGCCGCCGCAGCCGTGGTGGCGATGCGTACCTTGCGACCGAGAAGCTGTGCCAGTACCAGGATCTCGGTACGACGTTGTTCGAATTGGCGCAAGCTGACCGACCCGGTGGTCAGCGCGACCGCATGCGGCTCGATCGACGACACCCGCAGCATGGGCACGAAAATGGGCCGGCGGGTGAGCAGCTCGACGACCAGGCCGAGCACCCGCGGAGGTTTTCGGTCCAAGCGCAGCGCGGCGACGATATCTCGCACCTTGCCGATGGACTCGCCGCCGGGCCCGAAGACCGGCAGACCCGCCAGTTGGGCGACGAACACACGCGTGGGACCGGGCACCTGATCAGGGTAAGGGGCTGCTTGGGCCCCCCCGGCCCGGGGCCGGACCGCGGTCACCACCGGATTCACATAGGACGGACAGCCGCACTGGTTAGGGTGTCTGAGCGCGCGACCGGCATGTCCTGGACGCGTCACGAGTCCAAGAGAAGGAATTGTCGGATATGCGCATCCGCGCCGCGTTGGTCGTCTTTCCCCTGGTCGTTCTGGCCGCCTGCAGTTCGCACACGTCCTCGCCGACGTCGTCGACCGGGGCGTCGGGTTCGGAGGCCGGGGCGTCCGGCAGTGACCCGAGCGCGTCGGGCAGCGCGGTATCGGCAGCGGCCACGCTGGGACCGGAGGTGCCGGCCGCCACCGATGTCGCTGCCGCGGTCCCGGCCGATCAAATGCCCACGTCGACCGGTGGATTCGGCACCAAACCGACTCTGACGTTTCCCAAAACCCCGCCGAACACGTTGCAACGCAAGATCTTGGTCCAGGGCAGCGGGGCCACGGCGGCCAAGGGTGACTTCCTGGTCACCAATTACCTGGGCCAGATCTGGGGCGGCAAAGTCTTCGACAATTCCTACGACAAGAAGACGACGGCCACCTTCCAAATCGGCGCGGGCAAGGTGGTGCCCGGCTGGGACACCGCGCTCGTGGGCATGAAGGCGGGCAGCCGAGTGCTGCTCAGCCTGCCCCCGGCGGACGGATACGGCGCGACCGGGAACTCGCAGGCCGGCATCTCCGGGACGGACACGATCGCGTTCGTCATCGACATCGTCTCGACCATTCCCTCGAGCGCGACCGGGCAGACCAACGCCGTGGTGCAGAAGCTGCCCGCCGACGTGCCCCAGGTCAGCGGTGCTCTCGGGCAGGAACCGAAGGTCACCATCAGCAAGTCGCTCAAGGAGCCGACCAAGAACGCGGTCTACGTCGTGGCCAAGGGCAACGGCGCGCCGGTCAAGGCGGGCACGGTGCTGGCCCAACTGGTGGTCACCGACTGGGGGCAGACGCAGACCCAGTCGACCTGGAAGACGACAGCAGCGTCGGGTTCGAGCGCGGCCTCCTCGGCGGCGGCGGCCGACGCGGCGTCCAAAGGCCTGCAGAGCATCACAGTGGCGGCGGACAGTCCGATCTCCGGCCTGGTCGGGATCCCGCTGGGCAGTCGAGTGCTGGTGCTGATCGCCCCGTCCACCGACCAGAGCACGGGCCAGGCCAGCGCCACGGCGGTAGCCGTCCTCGACCTGGTGGCCCAGGGCTGACCCCGGTTCTGCGCGAACGGCCGGAGCCGTTCGGTGAACAACAGTTGAACGATGGCTGAATACACCGTTTGACCTGGTCAAACGGTGTCGGCCAAGTGGACAGGGGCGGTCACTGCCCGCCACCATGGCCACGTGGCGGAAACACTCATCCTCATCCTGGTCATCGTCACCGCGTTGGCCTTCGATTTCACCAATGGCTTTCACGACACCGGCAACGCGATGGCCACCTCCATCGCCACCGGTGCGCTCAAGCCGAAGGTGGCCGTGGCTCTGTCCGCGGTGATGAACCTGGTCGGCGCCTTCCTGTCGATCGAGGTGGCCAAGACGGTCTCGAAGGTCGTCAAGATCCAATACACCAAGACGACCACGGACGCGTCCGGAACGGTCCACCACGCGGGTGACCCGATGACGTTCTTCGGCCAATCAGGTGGCCATCAACTCCTGATGACCATCGTGTTCGCCGGGCTGGTCGGCGGCATCCTGTGGAACCTGTTCACCTGGCTGCTGGGCCTGCCCTCGAGTTCCTCGCACGCGCTGTTCGGCGGGCTCATCGGCGCGACCATCGCCGGGCTGGGGTTCTCCGGCGTCGACTGGACCTTGGTCATCACCCTGATCGTCATTCCGGCCGTGCTCTCGCCGTTCATCGCGCTGCTCATCTCCTCGATCGGCACCCGGCTGGTGTACGGGATCACCGGTCGGATGGCCGACAAGCCTCGCGACCGCGGTTTCCGGTGGGGGCAGATCGGGTCGGCCACGTTGGTCTCGCTGGCCCACGGCACCGGTGACGCGCAGAAGACGATGGGCGTCATCTTCCTGGCCCTGGTCGCCGACGGGGCGTTGAGCAGCAGTGACGGAATCCCCGTCTGGGTCAAGGTGGGATGCGCCGGGGCCATCGCGCTGGGCACCTACCTGGGTGGCTGGCGGGTGATCCGGACCCTGGGCAAGGGCCTGGTGGAGATCGCCGCTCCCCAGGGCATGGCCGCCGAGACGGCCAGTGCCGTGATCATCATGACCTCGTCACATCTGGGTGTGGCCCTGTCCACCACGCACGTGGCCACCGGTTCCATCCTGGGCAGCGGCGTGGGCAAGCGGGGAGCCCAGGTTCGCTGGGGTGTCGCCGGTCGGATGGCGTTGGGCTGGCTGACGACCATGCCGGTGGCAGCCCTGGTCGGAGCATTCTGCTGGTGGATCACCCACGTGCTCGCGGGTCCGGTCGACGGCCTGCTCGGCATCCTGGTCGTCTTCGCCCTGCTCGTGGGCGTGTCCACGCTGATCTACCTGCGGTCGCGCCGTGCGCCCGTCACCGCCGAGAACGTCAATGACGAGTGGGACGCCAAGGTTGAGTCGGAGCAGGTCGGCGAAGACCAGAAGACCCCCGTCGGCATCGGCTGACCCGCACCCATTCGAGAAAGAGGTACACACCATGTCCGCTGTGTGGACGTCGGTCGCGCCCATCTGGAAGGTCCTGCTGGTGGGGCTCGTCCTAGGCGCAGGGCTGCCCGCCCTCTTCGCGGTCGGGATCCGACTGAATGCACCCTCGGCCAACGGCGGGGCGGTCTCGGTACTGAATCGAGCCGGTTCGACCGTGTGCTTCGCCATCATTGCGGTGGTCGTCGTGGTCGGCCTCATCATCCTGACCGCGACCAAGGCATTCCTGGCCAAGTTCGGTCTGTCCTGAGGTGACGGCGACGCAGGCGTCGCCCGGCGGGTCGAGCGCCGGTGCCGGGCAGACTGGCGGTGTGATCACCGCGATCCTGAATTGGTTGCGGAAGGGCTACCCCGAGGGTGTGCCGCCCAAGGACTACATCCCGCTGGTGGCGTTGCTGCACCGGCGGCTGACCGAGCAGGAACTGGAGCAGATCCTGGGCCTGCTGCAGGAGTCGGACAGTCTGCCCGTCGGCCGATCGGACATCGCTGCGGCGATCGGTCAGGTCGCGCAACAGCCGCCGAGCGACGACGACGTGGCCGCGGTGGCCGGGCGTCTCGCTGCGGCCGGGTGGCCCTTGGAGCGATCCGGTGTCGGTGCCCCCAGCTCGCCGCCGCGGCGAGCCCTGCTGTCGTCGGTGGTCAGCTGGTTACGGGCGGGTTACCCGACCGGTGTCCCTGAGCAGGACCACTTTCCGCTGCTGGCACTGATGCGCCGCCGGCTGACCGACGAGGAGATCGGCTGGATCGTCGCCGACCTCGACCGGAACCCGGATTCGCCGTTGCACACCGTCGACATCGGGGTGCTGATCACCAAGATCACCAACGAGATGCCGGACCCGTCGGATGTGGCTCGCGTGAAGGAGAGGCTGGCCGCCGTCGGCTGGGACATCGACGGCCCAGCGGGCTCGTCGGACCAGACGTCCTGAGGCCGGCGCCTCTCATCCCTGTCGAATCTCGCTCACAGCTGCCTGACCATGGGTCGCTCTAGGCTCGGCAATCGTGGCTCAACCAGGGTCCGCGTCCCCGCGGGTATTGCCGGTGATCGGCTTGCTCGCGCGGCTGGGTCTGGCGGCGGTGTTCCTGACCTCGGGCACGGTCAAGGCCCTTGATCCTCGGGAGACCCTGGTCGCGGTGCGGGGCTACCGGCTGTTCTCCTCGTCGGTCGCGTCCGCGATCGCGGCGGTGCTCCCCTTCCTGGAGATCGGGGTGGGGCTGCTGTTGCTGGTCGGAATGGCCACCCGACTCGCCGCAGTGCTCGGCGCAGTGCTCTTGCTCGCGTTCATTGCCGGCGTGATTTCGGCCGCGGCGCGAGGGCTGTCGATCGACTGCGGCTGTTTCGGCGGTGGCGGACAGGTCACTACCGGGGCGACCACCTACACCCTGGAAATCCTGCGTGACGTGGGCTTTCTGGCCCTGGCCGGATGGCTCATCTGGCGTAGTGA
This sequence comes from Nakamurella sp., assembly GCA_965277905.1. Lineage (GTDB taxonomy): Bacteria > Actinomycetota > Actinomycetes > Mycobacteriales > Nakamurellaceae > Nakamurella. The sequence continues at coordinate 112,857 of CBDIDW010000006.1, read as the reverse complement.
GACACCGCTGTCGGTGGACGGATTCGTGGGCCGGCACCGGCAGCCGGTCACCATGGATAGTTGAACAAGCACGTAAGACTCGAGTTTCAGCGAATCGGATGGAAAGCGTAGGAGCAGGTGGCGAAGGCGAAGACGAGCAGTCCCAGCACCAGTGTGGCGAAGGGTGGCAACGGCTCTCGCCCCGCCGGGTCCGCCAAGAAGCCGCCGAACCGACCGCAGGGCAGCGCCGCGGCCGGTCGCCAGTCGGTGGCGGCCGCCCGTCGGGCCAAGCCCGGTTCCGACCGCAACCAATTGATCATCGGCGGCATCGCCGTGGTGTTGCTGGCGGTGGTCGTGGTGGTCGGGGTGGTCATCTACAAGAACAGGTCAGCTACGCCGGACGACGGCTACGGCCCGTCGATCACCTCGGTGTCCACCATGGCCAACGGCGTTGTCACCGTGAACAACGGCACCACCCCGGCGGTGACCATCGACGTCTATCAGGATGCGTTGTGCCCGATTTGTCAGGACTTCGAGCACCAATACTCGCAGCAGATCAATAAGGCCGTCGACCAGGGCAAACTCCAGGTCCGCTACCAAATGGTGGCAATCCTGGACTCCTCCTCGGCTTCCAAGAACTATTCGACCCGGGCCGCCGCAGCCCTGCTCTGTGTGGGCGCCGACACGGCCGCCCCCAAGGGCACGTTTTTGAAGTATCTGACCCACCTGTATGCCGACGACACCAAGCCGGCCGAGAACGGCAGCACCGACCTGAGTAACCAGCAACTGGCCGACCTGGCCAAGGGCGACGGCGCCACGACGACGGCCGTCTCCTGCATCAGCTCCGGCAGCAACGTGGCCCTGGCCACCTCGACGAACGCCACCAAGGAGAGTCAGATGCAGGCCGCCACTGGCGCGGTGGGAACGCCGACCGTGCTCAAGGACGGGACGGCGCTGGACATCAACTCCACGGACTGGCTCAGCAACCTCGTCGGCTGATGGCGAGGAGGCGCTGATTCGCAGCGCCGGAGTGCTGTTGATAGTGTGTCCCAGCAGCTTCACGGGGCTGTGGCGCAGCTGGTAGCGCACCACACTGGCAGTGTGGGGGTCAGGGGTTCGAGTCCCCTCAGCTCCACGTGAACGAGAAGGAGACCGGGCATCTTGCCCGGTCTCTTTCTCGTACCGGGGACCGCGAAGCGACTCAGCCGGCCAGGTGGGCGGCGATGCGTCGGGCCTCGAGGCCGATCTCACGGAGCATGCCGGCCGGGGAGACGTACTGGCCGCAGAAGAACAGGCCGGGCAGTGCGGTCGGGCGACCCGAGCTCTGAACCAGACCGGCCGGAGTGCAGACCGCACGCCAATCGGCTAGGAATTCCTCCAGCGCCGGGCGGTAACCGGTACCCAGCACCACCGCGTCCGGATCCCACTCGGAGCCATCCGCGAACACCACCGAATCGGCCGTGAAGTGGTCGATCGGCCCCGTCACGGACAGGCGGCCGGCCCGCAGCAAGGCGATCGTGCCGATGTCCAGCACCGGGCTCTGGTTGCGCCGAATGACCTGGGTGATCGGTCCCAGCTCCGACTTGGGCAGCCCGAGCCGCCGGATGTCACCCACCGACAGGCGGACCGCGGGCCAGGCCAGCGCGTCGCCCACCCGGCTGGGAAAGGCGCGCAGGTAGCGGCCCAGGGTCACCACCGGCACCAGCCCGCCGACATCGCGGGGCAGCACGTTGACTCCGGAGCGGACCGACTGCCGGACCTGCGCGCCCTGCTCGACCAGGTCGATGGCCTGCTCGCAGGCCGAATTCCCGAACCCGACCACCAGCACCTTGCGGCCTCGGAAGTCCGCCCCGGAGCCGAACCCGGACGAGTGCAGCACCCGACCCCGGAACCCGGCCAGCCCGGGCCAGGTCGGGCGGACCGGACGCCGGGCGAAACCAGTGGCCACCACCACGTTGCGGGCCCGGAAGCTGCGGTCTGCGGTTCGCACCGACCACCCGGGGTCGGTGCGAACCACCTCGACCACGCGCCGGCCGAAGTGCGGTTCGAGCCGGTGGCGGCGCTGGTACTGCTCCAGGTACTCGACCACCTGATCGCGACTGGGATACCGCGGCCAGCTCGCCGGCATGGCCAGACCCGGAAGTCCCGAAGACGACCGCGGGGTGTGCAGGTGCAGCCGGTCGTAGTGCCGACGCCACACCGGCGCGACGGTCGACTCGGCTTCCAGGATGGTCGTGTCCTGCCCGGCCCGGCGCAGACAGGCCGCGGTGGCCAGGCCGGCCGCCGAGGCGCCGATGACCAGGGTGGTGACGGAATCGTCCACCTTGCGCACGTTATCGGCGATCTGAGCCGTCGGCCAGCGAGATCTTGTTCGACGCACAGCGCCCCGGGGGGAGCCTTCTACGTCATGTCGGACTACGCTCCAACTATCGCCGATCGGTGTCGGCGACCGGTGCGCCGAACTCTGGAGGACCGCTGTGACCGCTGTTGTTCCACGCCCTGTCGTCACCAGGGCGAACCCGGTGCGGCCGATGCGGCCGGGGGTGGCTCTGCTGGGCTATCTGCGGACCACGGATCCGAAGACGCTGGGCAAGATGTACATCTGCACGGCGTTCACGTTCTTCATGATCGGCGGCGTGATGGCGCTGCTGATGCGCGCCGAACTCGCCCGGCCGGGCCTGCAGTTCCTGACCTACGAGCAGTACAACGAGCTGTTCACCATGCACGGCACGATCATGTTGCTGTTCTACGCGACGGCCATCGTGTTCGGGTTCGCGAACTTCGTGCTTCCGCTCCAGATCGGCGCGCCGGATGTGGCCTTCCCGCGGCTGAACTCGTTCTCCTACTGGCTGTACTTGTTCGGGTCGACCATCGCGGTGTCGGGTTTCTTCACTCCCGGCGGCGCGGCGGCGTTCGGCTGGACCGCGTACACCCCGCTGTCCAACTCGATCAACTCGCCCGGTGCCGGCGGCGATCTGTGGATCATGGGCCTGGCCGTGTCCGGGCTGGGCACCATCCTGGGCGCGGTGAACATGATCACCACGGTGATCTGCTTGCGCGCGCCCGGCATGACCATGTGGCGGCTACCCATCTTCACCTGGAACATCCTGGTCACCTCGGTGCTGATCCTGATCGCATTCCCGGTGCTGACCGCGGCCCTGTTCGGTCTGGCCGCCGACCGCCACTTCGGATCGCACGTCTTCGACCCGGCCAACGGCGGGGCGATCCTGTTCCAACACCTGTTCTGGTTCTTCGGGCATCCCGAGGTGTACATCATCGCGTTGCCGTTCTTCGGCATCGTCACCGAAGTCTTCCCGGTCTTCTCGCGAAAACCGTGCTTCGGCTATCGCGGTCTGGTCTATGCCACCCTCTCGATCGGCGCCTTGTCGGTCGCCGTGTGGGCCCACCACATGTTCGCCACCGGCGCGGTTCTGCTGCCGTTCTTCTCGGTGATGACCTTCCTGATCGCGGTGCCCACCGGCCTGAAGTTCTTCAACTGGATCGGCACCATGTGGCGGGGGCAGATCACCTTCGAGACGCCGATGCTGTTCGCGGCGGGCTTCCTGGTCACCTTCCTGTTCGGGGGTCTGACCGGGGTCATCCTGGCCGCCCCGGCCCTGGACTTCCAGGTCTCGGACACCTATTTCGTAGTCGCCCACTTCCACTACGTGCTCTTCGGAACGATCGTGTTCGCCACCTACTCCGGCATCTACTTCTGGTTCCCGAAGATGACCGGTCGGTTCCTGGACGAGGGTCTGGGCAAGCTGCACTTCTGGACCACGTTCATCGGGTTCCACGCCACCTTCCTGGTCCAGCACTGGCTGGGCGAGATGGGCATGCCTCGCCGCTATCCGGACTACGCCCCGACCGACGGGTTCACCTTCCTGAACACGTTCTCGACCATCGGGTCGTTCATTCTCGGAGCCTCCACGCTGCCGTTCGTGTGGAACGTGCTGCGCTCGCTCCGGCACGGCGAGATCACCACGGCCGACGACCCCTGGGGCTACGGGAACTCGTTGGAGTGGGCGACCTCGAGTCCGCCACCGCGGCACAACTTCACCTCGCTACCGCGGATCCGATCCGAGCGACCCGCGTTCGAGCTGCACCATCCGCACATGATCGAGCGAATGCGCACCGAAGCTCATCCCAAGCGCGGCTGGGAAGGCCTGGACAGGGCCGAGTCCAGCGCGAACCTGAAGATTCCGGATTCGGCTGGGTCCTCCCACTGAGATTGCATACTCCGCGCGGGTCCGAGGCTTCGGGCCCGCGCGGAAGTGTGGAGAGGGTCGGGTCCGTCCCGACGCGTGAGGAAGCGGCCCGATGTCCCGTGTGCTGATGACTGTGACCGGCACGGACCGACCTGGCGTGACGGGTGTGCTGCTGACCACCTTGGCCGGGCATCACGCCGAGGTGCTCGACATCGACCAGGTCGTCATCCGGGGAGCCCTGACCCTGGGGGTCCTGGTGGATACGTCCGGCGATCCGGAGGCGCTGCAAGAGGACGTCGAACAGGCCATGGCCGCGTTGGGCATCTCGGTCCGGGTGGCCATCGACCCGCCCGGCGCCGACGCCCGGCGGTCTCCGAGCCACGTCGTGGTCGTGCTCGGCCGGCCGTTGCGGGCCCGGGCCATGGCCGCATTGTTCCGAGCGCTCGGCGAGATCGGGGTGAACGTCGAGACCATCAGCCGTATCGCCGACTACCCGGTGACCGGTTTGGAGCTTTCGGTCACCGCCGCGGACGATGACGTGGTGCGGACGGCGGTCGCCCGGGTGGCCACCACCGCCGGCGTCGACATCGCGGTGCAGCGGGCCGGGATTGCCCGGCGGGCCAAGCGGCTGATCGTGTTCGACGTCGACTCCACCCTGATCAGCGCCGAGGTCATCGAGCTGCTGGCCGAGCGCACCGGCACCCGGGCTGCCGTGGAACGCATCACCGCCGCGGCCATGCGGGGCGAGCTCGACTTTGCGGCCTCGCTCCGCGAGCGGGTGTCGATGCTGGCCGGACTGTCCGCGGACGTGCTGGACGAGGTCGGGCGAGAACTGCCGCTGACGCCGGGGGCGCGGACGACCATCCGCACCCTCAAGCGGCTGGGCTATCGGTGCGGAATCGTATCCGGCGGCTTCGCCCAGGTCACCGCGCACCTGGTCGAGGAGCTGCGGCTGGACTTCGCCGCGGCCAACACCCTGGAGGTGGCGGACGGTCGGCTCACCGGGCGGTTGGTCGGGGAGATCGTGGATCGGGCCGGCAAGGCCCGGGCTCTGGAGCGTTTCGCGGCCGAGTCGGGGGTGACCATGGACCAGACGGTGGCCGTGGGCGACGGTGCCAACGACATTGACATGCTGGCCGCGGCGGGTCTGGGGATCGCGTTCAACGCCAAGCCGGTGGTCGCCGAGTCCGCCGACACCGCCTTGAACCAGCCCTTCCTCGACCCGGTGCTGTTCATCCTGGGCATCACCCGGGACGAGGTCGAGGCCGCTGACGCCGCCGATGGTTCCTTTCGCCGCGTCCCCCTGGGCTGAGCTTCCTGCGCGGATCCACAGCACGCTGCGCGGATCCACAGCAGCCTTTTGCCCCTGAAGTACGAGAAAAACGTGCCGTGGATCCGCGCGGCGAGAAGATGATCCGCGCGCAGAAAGGTGGGCGTGACGTGGCGGGTGAGGTGTTGCGGCCGCTGGCCGCGCGGTACGCGCGGTGGTTGGGGCTGGATCGGGCCGAGGTCGAGCAGGACCGGGAAGAAGCCGCGGTCGACATCCGGGCCATGCAGCTCATCGTGCGGATGGAGCGGGCGCAGCCTCCCTCCTGGCACACGGCGCTCGCCCTGGCCGCGAGTGGGGCCGCAGCCCTGTGCCTGGACGCTCGCTCCGACCCCGGGGGCGAATGGCACGAGGCGGTCGCGGCCTACTGCCGCGGACACATCCGCAAGGTGACCCGTCGGGCTCGGGCCGGTCAATGGACGGCCACCGCCGATCTCCCCGGACTGACCCTGACCGACGGCGTGACGCAGATCCGCACCCTCGTCCCGGGCCGGGTCGCCGAGCTGGACCGCCGCATCACCGTGCTGCAGGTCGGCGGCACCGACGTCGAGGTCGACCCCGCTCCGAGCGACCCACCTGCACCCAGGCTCACCGTCGTCGTGCCGAGTGCGCTGGCCATGACCTTGGGCAAGGGCGTGGCCCAGGCCGGGCACGCCGGCATGATCGCGGCCGCGCTGCTGGCCGGGTCCGACCGAGCCGCCCTGCACCGATGGCACGACGCCGGCTGCGCCGCGGTGGTGCATCGGGCCGATGAGAACACCTGGCCGGGGCTGCGGAGCGAGCTGGACGATCCGGAACGCGCGTGGACCCGGCGGCGGCTGCTGGCGGTCCGGGACGCCGGTTTCACCGAGGTCGCGCCCGGCACGGTCACCGTGATCGCGACGTTCGCGGACTAGCTCGACACGATCCAGCGCGCGGCGTACGGCGGCAGCCAGATCAACCCGTCCGGGGAGACCTGCACCGGCTCGCCGGAGATCCGGTCAAAGGGTCGCTGCACGCCCGTCTCGGCCAGCAAGTCGCTCGGATAAGGCCGGTACGAGTCGGTGACGTTGTACAACCCGACCAACGGGCCCAGCGGATGTCGCCGGATCACCGGGAGCACCCCAGGATCGGCCACCGTGCCGATGGTCGCCGACACCGAGGCGTGCAGGTGCTCCAGACCCTTGCGCACCTCGATCAGGTGGCGCAGCGTGCGGTAGTGCCGGCCGACCGGGCCGTCGCCGTCCCGCTGCCGGGCGACGGCCCAGTCCATCCGGGGCCGATGGACCCACCGGTTGTCGTCGGCGTGTCCGGGCTCGGCGTCCCAGTGCGGGTCGTTGCCCAGACCGAGCTCGTCGCCCATCCACAGGACCGGGATGCCGCCCCAGCCGAGCACCAGGGCGTGGGCCAGGAACAGCCGTCCGAGCACATGGTCAAGCGCTGAGGCATCGCGGGACTCCAGGGCCGATTCCCAGCCGGACAGGCTGGCCGCCATGCCGCTGATCCGGCGGTCGTGGGTGACCGGGTTGTACTGAAAGACCAGGCCTCGAGCCGGCGAACCCGGATAAACCCCGGAGTAGTAATCGGCCAGGAATTGCCGGTGAAAATAGCCGGATACCCCGGTCACAGCGGCATCGCCGTCGTCGATGGCCCAGCCGATGTCGTCGTGGCAGCGGATGTAGGTCACCCACGCGGTGGTCGACGGGGCCACCGGCAGAGTGGCCAGCGCGTGCGCGGCCAGCCGAACATCGCGGGAAGCCAGCATCGACCAGACGTGCACCATCAGCGAATTGTGGTAAGCGATGTCGCTGACCTTGCCGTGGTGGGGCCCCTGACCCAGATAATGCACCAGATCGGCCGGCCCGACGATTGCTTCGGCCTTGAAACATACGGCGGGACAGGCGATCCGGGCCACCGCCCGGAGTGCCTGGGTGATCGAGTGAACCTCCGGCTGGTTCTGGCAATTGGTGCCCATCCGCTTGAACACGAAGGCGATGGCGTCCAATCGGAGTACGTCCACTCCGGCGTTGGCCAGAAAGAGCACGATGTCGGCGTATTCGTAGAAGATGTCCGGGTTCGTCCAGTTGACGTCCCATTGCCAGGAATTGAATGTGGTCCAGACCCAACCGCCGGCCGCCTCGTCAAAGGTGAAATTGCCCGGGGCAAAATCGGGAAAGACTTCCGGCAACGTCTTCTCGTACTCATCCGGCAGTTCCCGGTCGGGGAAGATGTGGAAGTAGTCGCGGTATTTCTGCTCGCCGGCCCGGGCCCGGGCCGCCCATTCGTGCTCGGCCGCCACATGATTCAGGACCAGGTCCATGACCAGGCTGATCCGTACGGCCCGCAGATCGGCCGCCAGCGCGCGCAGATCGTCCATGGTGCCCAGGTTCTCGGCCACCGATCGGTAATCGGCCACCGCGTAGCCACCGTCGGAGTCACCCGGCCGCGGCCGCAGCAGCGGCATCAGGTGCAGGTAGGTGACGCCCAGTTCCTGCAGGTACGGGATCTGCTTGGCCACTCCCGGCAGGTCAGCGGCGAAGCGGTCGGCGTAGGCGGCGTAGCCGAGCATGGTGGGCTCCTGGAACCAGTCTGGTTCCAGCACCCGCTCCAGGTCCAACCGGGTCAGGTCGGCCGGCCGATCGGCGAAGGCACGGGCCGCCAGTTCGATCAGTCGGCCGGCCAGCGCGTCGGCATCGGCGTCGGCGTACACGGCGTTCAGGCCGGCCGACAAGTCGGGCCACCACCGCTGCAGCGCCAAAGTGAACATCTGCTGGCGATGCTCGGCCAGGTCCGCAACCGCGGCCGCGGCCAGAGTCTGAAGATGCTCCGGAAGGCGAACCATCCGGTCATTCTGGACCATCTCGGATGGGCCGCCTGCGCAGGTCGAGATCAGTCGAGAACGATGACACCGGCCTCCCGCATGGCGGCCACCGCGGCCTCGGTGTCGCCCTCGCGCAACTCGACGAACCGGGTCAGCGACAGCGGAACCGTGGTCTTGTAACCGAGGTTGACCCCGTCGATGGCGGTGGCCTTGACGCACCAGTCGCCGGCCAGCCCGACCACGGTCAGGGCCATGATCCCGTTCTCGTCCAGGATCGTGGACAGCTCGGTGCCCTGGGTCCGGCCGGTGGGGATGTGCAACACGGAGAAGCCGGAGTATCCGTCCTCGGGCCCGGATCCCTTGCGCACCACCGGACCTACCACGGGCAGATCGGGCAGGAAATCGGCGCCCGCGGTGCCCATCACGCAGTGCACCGGCCAGAGCCCGCCGTCCACCGCGAAGTGCGGGGTGTGTGCGGGATGCCAGTCCTGCGTGTAGACGACCAGGCCGCCGGCGGCGGCGGTACCCCGGATCTGTTCGACGATGCCGGCCACGATCTCCGGCGCGCCGGGCACGAAGAGCGACCCGGACGGATCGCCGAAATCGTGCTGCATGTCCGTCACCACGAGGGCCCGGGTGGGTGAGAACTCCAACGCAGCGGCCGTTTCGGCGGGGGAGGGGGTCATCTTCGCTCCGGCAGGTCGGGCAACACGGTGGGAATGGCGGGTTCGCCCTGGGACAGTTTCAGGCCCTCCCAGGGCAGGCTGATCAGGGCCTCGGCCAGCCGGGACCGACCCTGGGCCAGGTCGGGCAGGTCGGGCAGCACCCGGCCCGACCGGACCAGTGGGACGACCAGGTCGCGGTCGCCCGCGGCGACCGGCGGCGTCGGGCCCTGGCGCAGGTAGACGACCTCCTCGGTGGCCGTGCCGGTGGACCGGTGCCGGCGCAGCGCGCCCTTGGCGCCGCCGAGGGAGGCCTTGTTCGAGCTGCGTTTGGCCACCGGGCGGCCGTCGACCTCGGTGAGCTTGTAGACCATGCCGGCGGTCGGCGCACCGGACCCGGTGACCAGCGAGGTACCGACCCCGTAGGCGTCCACCGGATCGGAGCGCAGTGCGGCGATGGCGAACTCGTCCAGGTCGCCGGAGAGCACGATCCGGGTGTGGTGCGCCCCCAACGAGTCGAGCTGGGCGCGCGCCTCCCGGGCCAGCACACCCAGGTCGCCGGAGTCGATCCGGATCGCCCCGAGTTCCGGACCGGCGGCGGCGACGGCGTTCTCGATGCCCTGGGTGATGTCGTAGGTGTCCACCAGCAACGTGGTCCCCACGCCCAGGGCGGCCACCTGGGCGTCGAACGCGGCCCGCTCGTCGTCGTGCAGCAAAGTGAACGCGTGCGCGGCCGTTCCGGTGGTGGGGATGCCGTGACGGCGGCCGGCCTCCAGGTTCGACGTGGCCGTGAAGCCGGCCAGGTAGGCGGCTCGCGCCGCCGCCACCGCAGCTTCTTCGTGGGTACGCCGTCCACCCATCTCGATCAGCGTGCGGCCGTCGGCGGCCGAGACCATCCGGGCCGCGGCCGAGGCAATGGCGCTGTCGTGGTTGAGGATCGACAGGATCACTGTCTCCAGCAGCACGGCGCAGGTGAACGAGCCGGTCACAGTCAGGATCGGAGAGTCGGGAAAATACAGCTCACCCTCCGGGTAGCCGTCGATGTCGCCGTCGAAGTGCCACCCGCCCAGGTGCTCCAGGGTGCGACGATTCAGGATGGGCTCCACCGCGGCCAGGGCGATGTCGTCGAACCGGAACGAGGGCAGCAGATCCAGCAGTCGGCCGGTTCCGGCGACCACGCCGTAGCGGCGGCCGGTCGGCAGGCGGCGGGCGAAGACCTCGAAGGTGCAGTGCCGCTCCGCGGTGCCGTCGTCCAGCGCGGCCTCGAGCATGGTCAGCTCGTACTGGTCGGTGAAGAGTGCCGGTGCGGCCCGTCCGGGTGCCATCGCCGCAGCGTAACCGGCGACCGGCGTGTCAGACTTGGAGTGTGCGTCACGCCCTCGTCCGCCTCTCGGCGCCCGCGCCGACGCGCCAGGACAGGGCCGACGTCGGGACCGACGTGGAGTCGGTGATCGCGCCCGACCACCCCTGGGTGACCATCGTTTGGAACGACCCGGTCAACCTGATGTCCTACGTGACCTATGTGTTCTGCTCGCTGCTCGGTCACCCGCGTCCCCGGGCCGAGAGGCTCATGCTCGACGTCCACCAGAAGGGCCGGGCCACCGTGTCGGCCGGGACTCGGGAGCAAATGGAAGCGGACGTGGCCAAATTGCAGGGCGCCGGGCTGTGGGCCACGCTGGCCGAAGATCGCTGAACCGCGGGTGCGACCTTTCCATCGCGCGCGCGGTCGATTCGCGGCCACGTTCACCGAGCCCGAAGTGTCGCTGTTGTCCGACCTGTTGGACCAGCTGCGCGACCTGTTCGCCGGTCGTCGCGCCCAGGCCCCGGCCGACGAGCTGTCTTCCCTGACCGGCATCACCGTCGCCCCGGCCACCGCGTCCGACGACCCCGCCCTGCAGCGCCTGTTTCCGGACTTCTCCGCCGACGATGCCGAGGTCTCCGCGGGCCTGCGCACGCTGCGCGAGCCGGAAATCCTGGCCGCCAAGGACCTGGCCGCCGCGGCCGTACTCGACGACCTGCCCGCCGGCGGTGGCACCGTCCGGCTCACCCGCGACCAGGCCGGACCCTGGCTGACCGCGCTCAACGACCTCCGGCTGGTGATCGGGGTCAGGCTGCAGGTGACCGAGGACGACGAGGTACCGGCCCCGGTGCGCGCCGACCCCACCGGGCCGGCCGGCGCGACCTTCGACGTCTATCACTGGCTCACCGCGGCGCAGGACTCGCTGGTGGTCGCCCTGCTGGAGTGATCCCGATTAGGGTGGCTGCTCGTGTTGACAATTCCGCAGGTCATGGTGGACGAGATGATCGCTCACGCGCGCGCGGACCATCCGGACGAGGCCTGCGGGATCGTCGCCGGTCCGGCCGGCTCGGACACTCCGACCCGGCTGGTGCGGATGATCAACGCCGAGCGTTCGCCGACCTTCTACCGGTTCGATTCGGCCGAGCAGCTCGCGCTCTACAAGGACCTGGATGCCCGCGACGAGGAGGTCGTGGTCGTCTACCACTCGCACACGGCCACGCACGCCTATCCCAGCCGCACCGATGTGTCGTACGCCGGTGAGCCCCAGGCCCACTATGTGCTGGTCTCCACCCGTGACCCGGAGCGGGCCGAGGTGCGCTCGTACCGCATCGTCGACGGCGAGGTCACCGAGGAATCCATCACGACGGAAATTGACTAGCACTGCCCGACGTTGCAACCTGCGACGGCAGTCCGGCTGACCGCCGCCCACTTACGAGGAGATTCCCGATGAGCGTGTCCGTGTCCGTGCCCACCATCCTGCGCCCGGTGACCAAGGGCGAGAAGTCCGTCACCGCGCAGGGTTCGACGCTGGCCGAGGTGATCAGCAACCTGGACTCGAGCTACGCCGGGATCGGCGACCGGCTGGTGCGCAACGGCGCCCTGCACCGCTTCGTGAACATCTACGTCAACGACGAGGACGTCCGCTTCACCGGCGGGTTGGAGACGGCGCTGAACGACGGCGACCAGGTCACCATCCTGCCTGCCGTCGCCGGAGGCGACAATTCAGCATCCGTCGCCGGAGGCTGATCTGTGGCGCGTTACGACAGCCTGCTCGACGCGGTCGGCGGCACGCCGCTGGTCGGTCTGCCGCGGCTGTCGCCCACCCCGGAGGTGCGGATCTGGGCCAAGCTCGAGGACCGCAATCCGACCGGCTCGATCAAGGACCGCCCGGCCCTGGCCATGGTGGCCGCGGCCGAAGCGTCCGGACTGCTCCGGCCCGGCTGCACGGTCATCGAGCCCACCAGCGGAAACACCGGTATCTCGCTGGCCATGGTGTGCCGGGTCAAGGGCTACCGGCTGATCTGTGTGATGCCGGAGAACACCTCCGAGGAACGTCGCCTGCTGCTACGGGCCTACGGCGCGCAGATCATTTCCTCGCCCGCGGTGGGCGGTTCGAACGCGGCCGTGGCCAAGGCCAAGGAGCTCGCCGCCGACCATCCGGATTGGGTGATGCTCTACCAGTACGGCAACCCCGAGAACGCCGAGGCGCACTACCGCACCACCGGACCCGAACTGTTGGCCGACCTGCCCACCATCACCCATTTCGTGGCCGGGCTGGGCACCACCGGCACCCTGATGGGGGTCGGCCGGTTCCTGCGCGAGAAGGTCCCGGGCGTCTCGATCGTGGCGGCCGAGCCCCGTTACGGCGAGCTGGTGTACGGCCTGCGCAACCTGGACGAGGGTTTCGTCCCCGAGCTCTACGACGCGAGCGTGCTGACGTCACGGTTCTCGGTCGGTCCGGACGACGCGGTGCGCCGGACCCGGGAACTGCTGGAGGTGGAGGGCATCTTCGCGGGCATCTCCACCGGCGCGATCCTGCATGCGGCGCTCGGGATCGCCGCGCGGGCGGTGCGGGACGGGGTGCCCGCCGACATCGCCATGGTCGTGTGCGACGCCGGCTGGAAGTACCTGTCGACCGGGGTCTACGGCGCCGGTGACGATGCCGATGCGGCCCAGGGCCTGGAGGGTCAGCTCTGGGCCTGACCGGGTCTCAGGGCGCGCTCGGGGTGAACCCCGACCCCGGTGTCGATGGCACTGGCTAGCCTGGTGTTCATGAGCTCGTTGACGCCGGTCCCCACGGGTGGGAAGTCGCCCGCCCGCAGGTCGGAGAAGGCCGTGTCGCCGGTCGTGGCTGCAATCACCGTCGGCAGCTTCGGACTGGTCATGGTCGTCGTGCAGCTGGTCAACTTCCTGATGAGGTACCGGCTGAACCCCGAGTTCGGCATCGTGTCACGGCAGGTGTCGGGCCTGGACGGGATCCTGGCGGCGCCACTGTTGCACGCCTCCTGGGGTCACCTGCTGTCCAACCTGATCCCCTTGATCATTTTCGGCTTCCTCGTCCTGATCGGCGGCGTCCGGCAGTTCGTGCTGGTCACCGTGCTGGTCTGGGTACTGTCCGGGGTCGGGGTGTGGCTGCTGGGTCCGTCCGACACGGTCACCGTGGGCGCGTCCGCGCTGGTCTTCGGCTGGTTGACCTTCCTGCTCTCCCGCGGCATCTTCAGTCGCAATGTCGGCCAGATCGTCATCGGAGTGATCCTGTTCCTCATCTGGGGCGGGCTGTTCTGGACCGGCATCATCAAGGTGGCGGTCGGGGCCGGTGCCAGCACGGTCTCCTGGCAGGGGCATCTGTTCGGTGCCGCCGCCGGGGTGCTGGCCGCGTTCGTGGTGGCGCGACTCGCGCAACCCAAGAAGCCGGCCATCGCGTCGTCCGGGATGCCCGCGCTGCCCAAGTGAACTCAGTGAACTCGCTCAACTCTGACGCCCCCATCGGGATCTTCGACTCCGGCGTCGGCGGCCTCACGGTGGCCCGGGCCGTCATCGATCAGCTGCCGCACGAGCGGGTGCGCTACGTGGGCGATACCCACAACGGGCCCTACGGGCCGCTGCCGCTGGCGCAGGTCCGCGAGCACGCCTTGGCAATCGCCGACCGGCTCGTCGACTCGGGGGTGAAGCTGCTCGTGATCGCGTGCAACACCGCGTCGGCGGCCTGCCTGGCCGATGCCCGCGAGCGCTACGCGATCCCGGTCATCGAGGTCATCCGGCCGGCCGTGCGGAGGGCGGTGGCGGCCACCCGGTCGGGGCGGATCGGGGTCATCGGCACTTCCGCCACCATCGCCTCCGGCGCCTACCAGGACGCCTTCGACGCCGCCCGCGACGTCACCGTGACGACCGCCGCCTGCCCGTCGTTCGTCGACTTCGTCGAGCGGGGGATCACCTCGGGGCGACAGGTCCTCGGCCTGACCCGCGCCTACCTGGAGCCGCTGCAGGCCGCCGACATCGACACGTTGGTGTTGGGCTGTACCCACTATCCGCTGCTCACCGGCGTGCTCCAGCTTGTGCTCGGCGATGAGGTGACCCTGGTGTCCAGTGCTGAGGAGACGGCGAAGGACGTGTATCGCCGGCTCACCGAGCTCGACCTGCTGGCCGAGCCGACCACCGAGCCGGTCCAGCATGAATTTCTGGCCACCGGGGATCCGGAGCCGTTCGCCCGGCTCGGGCGCCGCTTCCTCGGGCCCGAAATCGACGCCGCGGTGGGAGCAGGTGCATGACGCCCGCGTCGGCGCCGATAGGTTGACAGGCATGGCCAGACTCGACGGGCGCGCCGACGACCAACTCCGCCCCATTCGCTTCACCCGCGGTTTCCAGCAGCATCCGGCCGGATCGGTGCTGGTCGAATACGGGGCGACCAAGGTGCTCTGCGCTGCCTCGGCCACCCAGGGAGTGCCCCGGTGGCGCAAGGGCAGTGGTCTGGGCTGGTTGACCGCGGAATACGCGATGCTGCCTTCGTCCACCCACGAACGTAGCGACCGCGAGTCGGTGAAGGGTCGCGTCGGCGGCCGCACCCACGAAATCTCCCGGCTCATCGGGCGCTCACTCCGCGTCTGTGTCGACCTGGCCGCCCTGGGGGAGAACACCATCGCCGTCGACTGCGACGTGCTCCAGGCCGACGGCGGCACCCGGACCGCCGCCATCACCGGCGCCTGGGTGGCGCTGGCCGACGCGGTGGCGCATCTGCGCAAGCTGGGTGCGCTGACCGACCCGCAACCGTTGTCCTGCCAGATCGCCGCGGTCTCGGTCGGGGTGGTGGGCGGCAAGGTGCGGCTGGACCTGCCCTATGAGGAGGACTCCCGGGCCGAGGTGGACATGAACGTGGTGGCCACCGACACCGGCACCCTGGTCGAGGTCCAGGGCACCGGCGAGGGCGCGACCTTCGCCCGGAGCACGCTGGACGCCATGCTCGACAGCGCGCTGGCCGGGATCACCGACCTGGCTCGGCTGCAGCGGGAAGCATTGGCGCAGCCGCTGCCGACCGCGTGAGAACGCTGCTGCTGGCCACCCGGAACGCGAAGAAGCTCGGTGAGCTGCGCCGAATGGCCGGCGAGCAGATCCAGGTGATCGGGCTGGACGATATTGCGACGTTCGCTGAACTGCCCGAGACCGGGGCCACGTTCGAGGAGAACGCCCAGGTCAAGGCGGTGCAGGCGGCGGCCGAGACCGGTTTGTGGAGCCTGGCCGACGACTCCGGGTTGGCCGTTGACGCGCTCAACGGCATGCCCGGCGTGCTGTCCGCCCGCTGGTCGGGGCGGCACGGGGCCGACCTGGAGAACTACCGGCTGCTGCTGGCCCAGCTGACCGATGTCCCCGACGAGCGCCGCGGTGGTGCTTTCGTGTGCGCGCTCGCGCTGACCGGCCCGGACGGTTCCACCCTCCTGACCCGGGGCGAGTGGCGCGGTCGGATCCTCCGAGAACCCCGCGGTGACAACGGTTTCGGCTACGACCCGGTGTTCGAGCCGGACGACACGCCGGGCCGTTCGTCGGCCGAGCTCGACCCGGCCGAGAAGGACCGCCGGTCACATCGCGGCCTCGCGTTGCAGGCCATGTTGCCGACCCTGCAGCAGGTTTTGGCGGGCGAGGGCTAGACCCGGCTCGCTGCCCGCTTGCCGGCCGACCGGGCGATGGCCGCGGCCAGGCTGGCGGCCAGCAGCAGCAGTCCGATGAGCGCAGTGCCGCCAATGGTGTTCCAGCTCAGCGTTTCCTGGTGCTTGAACAACCAGCGCGACCAGGAATCAATGCGGACAGCACCGCCCTCGGACAGATAACCCCAGATGCCGAGCCCGGTCAGCACCACGCCCGGGAGCACGGTGGCCCAGGCCGACCAGGCATTCAGGACCGCGGCCGCGGCGAGCAGCACGATGCCGCCGCCGGCCAGGCTCAATCGCACGGTCAGGACGGACGTCGTACCCGACGCGTTCGCACGAAGGACGACGACCTCGTATCCGAACCGAAACAGCAGGTAGCAGCCCGCCGCCGCGAGGACGAGGCCAAGGATGGCGCTGATCAGACCGGCGGTGGCCCGGGAGCCGGCGGGCGCCGGGCCGGCCCCCGGGGGCGGCACCAGGACCACCGGCACGGCCGGTGTGCCGTAGACCGGAGGCGGTGCGGCCGGAGCATAAGGCGGCGCTCCGACCGGTGGGTACGCCTGGCCGCCGGTCGGCGGCGCGTAGGTCTGGGCCCCGGTGGTCGGGGCATAGGGCTGTTCCGCGGTGACCGGGGTGTAGATCGCGGTCGCGTCGGACGAATAGGCGGGTGCGCCGTACCCGCCGGAGGGATGCGACGACGCGGCGGACGGGTCGGGAATCATCGGGCGAGCGCCGGACGCGGCTTCGGCGTGGACCTCCGGAGTCGCTCCGCTGTAGGGCCCGAAGGCGGGCGCGGCCTCGCTCGACGAGCCCCCTCGCGGCGGATCGTCGGGGTTGGCGCCGGACGAGCGGGCGGCCTGCAGATCCGCCGCCGTGATGGTCCGGGTCTCCTCCGCGTCCGGAGTCCACATCTGGGTCGAGTCACCCACCTCGTCGCCAGGACGGTCCGGATGCGGTGCGGATTCGGTCATGGGATACCTCTCGACTGGCCCGCCGGGGGCCGGGACGGGACGACCTGACCGCAATCTAACGGACCGCTACGCGTCGGTCGGGGAAGAAGAGCCGGTGTCGGGCGTGATCAGGGATCGATGTGCCGATGCTCCGTCATTTCCGCGAACCGGGAGGCTCGGCGGCACTTTCGGGCTCGCGTCCGAGTTGGATGCTGATCTTGACCGCCTTGACGGTCGACATCCCGGCGGCATAGAGGCCGGCGCCGGCGGTCAACACGACAAACCCCAGCACGTGCAGGCCTGGAGCTCCGATCATGATGAGCCCGAGGCGGTCCAGGACGATGCCCGGAAGCATGGCCACGGCGCTGACCCCCCAGCCGGTGACCGTGCGGCCGATGGCCTCGTGGCGGGGGAGCTTGCGCGTGCGCCGGCCGATGATGTGCGCCGGTACGCCAACGAAGCTCAGGAACATGACCCCCAGCACGGCGCCGAGGGCGAGGACGAAGAGCCAGTAGCTGTCCAGCCGGGGGATGACGGCGGTGGCGGTGGCCAACAGGGCACCGACGACGGCGCCGGCGACGGCGATTGTTCCCAGCCGCCGGTTGGTTCGGCGGACCGCGGGTCGGATCAACGGCGGGGGCGGGCCGTCGATCGCGTAGGCGAACACCGTGTTGCACCAGAACGCCGCCATGGACCAGCCGATGGCCAGCGCGGAAACCGCGAGGACCGACCCCAGATGCAGCTCCCGGAAGGGTGCGCCGCGCAGCCCGTGCTGCTTCAGGTCGTACATCGTGATCCAGATCCACGCCGCCGGAACCAGTTGGATCAGCAGCAGCCGCCAGTTCAGAATCAACATCTTCACGCCGCGGAGCAGCAGCACCAGGGTGCCGGCCGCCCAGCCGACCGGAGCCAGATAGCGTCGCGAGCTCCCGAACCGCTGCGCCGCGGCCTGCACCTGGGCCGGATCGGCGTCGGCCACGGCCGAGGTCAACGCGATCAGGCGGACCCGGTACCCCGACCGCTTCGGTGCGGCGACGTCCTGCATCGGGCTCCTGCACGGTTCCGTACGACCTGCGAACGTGGGGCCGGTGGGACTCGAACCCACACTGGCACGGACCTAAACCGTGTGCCTCTGCCAATTGGGCTACGGCCCCGAGATTTCCGGAGCGTACTGGCTCAGCCGAGGCCCAGCGCGTCAAGGACCCGGGCGACGTGTCCGGTGGCCTTCACGTTGCGCCACGCCTGCGTGACGACGCCGTCCGGGCCGATCACGAAGGTCGACCGGATCACGCCCTGCACGGTTTTGCCATAGTTCTTCTTCTCCCCGTACGCCCCGTACGCCGTCAGCACCGAGCGATCGGCGTCGGACAACAGCATCACGTCCAGCGCGCTGGACTCGGCGAACCGGGCCAGCTTGCCGGGTGGGTCGGGCGAGATCCCGATGACCGTGTATCCCGCGGTGTCCAGGGCCGGCTTGGCCGCGGTGAAATCACAGGCCTGGGTGGTGCAGCCGGGGGTCATGGCCGCCGGATAGAAGTACACGACGACCGGCCGGCCCCGGTAATCGGCCAGGCTCACCGGCGCCCCACGGGCATCGGGGAGGGTGAATGTCGGCGCCACGTCGCCCACCTGGGGAGGTGTATCGGTCATGGCACTAGGGTAAAGACCGCTCGACACCCGTCGCTCCGGGTCGCTCACCGCGACCTGGGCCCGTAGGAGGCTTTTGTGGCGCGCGATCCGGACACCATCCAGGCCGAGATCGAGCGCGCCCGGGACGCCTTGGCCGTGACGGTCGACCAGCTCACGTATCGCGCGAACCCCAAGCGGGTGGTCGAACGGGGCAAGGTCACCCTGCGCTCCACGTTGGCCGACCCCAAGGTCAGGGCGGCCCTGGTCGGTGTGGGTGTGCTGGCCGTCGCTGGGATTGTGCGACGCCTGTTCCGTTGACCGGCGCGGGATCAACGCCGGCCCGGTGACGCAAGGCGGACAAGGAAGACCCATGCCGAAGCCGATCTCGGTGGGCATCGTCGGCGGGGGCTGGCGAGCCCGCTTCTTCGCTGATCTGACCCACGCCCTGCCCGAGGACGTCGAGCTCGTCGGTGTGGCGGTCCGCCGACCGGAGACGGCGGCCGAACTGGCCAAGGCCTTCGCCATCACGGCCTACGCCACGGTGGAGGAATTGTGTCGGCAAGCTCGTCCTGACCTGGTCGTCGTGGCGGTGCCCGGAGCGGTGAATGCGGAGGTCATCCAGGCGGCGGTGGCCCGGGGCCACCACGTGCTCGCCGAGACTCCACCCGCGCTCGATGTCGAGGGCCTGATGAATCTGTGGCGGGAGGTCGGGGCCGGTGGCCTGGTCCAGATCGCCGAGCAGTACCTGCTGTTGCCCGGGCACGCGGCTCGGGCCGCGGTGATCGCTCGCGGCACCATCGGCGAGGTCACCTCGGTGCAGGTGTCGTCCACCCATGACTATCACGCCGTCTCGCTCCTGCGCGGGTTCCTGGGGGCCGGTCTGGATCCGGTCGGTGTGACCGCGGTGCGGAGTACCGCCCCGCTGGTCGACCCGCTGGACCGGGCGGGCTGGACCGACGATCCGGAGCCCAAGCCCGCCGGCACCACGATCGCGGTGCTGGACTTCGGGACCGGCACCGGCATATACGACTTCACCGACAACCAGTGGCACAACCAGCTGCGTCACCGGCGGATCGTTATCCGCGGATCGCATGGCGAGATCAACGACGACTCGGTCGTCCACCTGCACGGCGAGCGCACCATCATCCGATCGGCGATCAGTCGCCGGCAGCGGGGCTACGACCTCGACCTCGACGGATACGACACCGAGCTGCTGGCCTTCGAGGGCGAGGTGGTCTACCGCAATCCGTTCTTCGGCCGGCGCCTGATGGACGAGGAGATCGCCATCGCCACCATCCTGCGGAACACGGCCCGGTGGGTGCGCGGCGAAGAGCCCGCCCCCTACCCATTGGCCCAGGCCTGTCACGACCAATTGATCGCGCTGGCCATCGAGGAGTCGATCACCAGCGGGGCCGCGGTCACTACGCAGGACGCCCCCTGGAGGTCCGGGGCATGACCGGGGCGAGGGTAGCCATCACCGGCGGCAGCGGGTTTCTGGGCGCCCTCCTGGCCCGACGCATCCTGTTCGCCGGCGTGCTCGGTATCGGCGGGGCGCCGGCGCGGGAGATCTCCGAGCTACTGCTGGTCGACCTCGTCGCCCCACCCTCGGACCTGGCCGCTGACCCCCGGGTGCGATCAGTCGCCGGCGACCTGGCGCGGATCATGGCCGACCTGCCCCCAGTGGACGTCGTCTTCCACCTGGCCGGCGTGGTCAGTTCGGCGGCCGAATCGGATTTCGACCTGGGCCTGCGCGTCAATGTCGACGGCCTGCGCAGCACCCTGGACGCGCTGCGGGGCTGGGGGACCAGCCCGGTGCTGGTCTTCACGAGTTCGCTGGCCGTCTTCGGCACCGATCCGGCCCTGGCCGCCCTCGGCCCGGTCGACGACGACACCCTCCCGCGACCGCAGAGCAGCTATGGCACCCAGAAGTTCATCGGTGAACAATTGGTCGCGGATTACGCCCGCAAGGGGTTTCTCCGCGGCCGCTCGGTGCGGCTGATGACCGTCGCCGTGCGACCCGGCGCACCGAATGCGGCGGCGTCGGGCTTCGTGTCCTCGATCATCAGAGAACCGCTGGCCGGACAGCGGGCCACCTGCCCGGTGCCGCTGGACACCCCGATTGCCCTGTCGTCGCCGGCGCGCACTCTGGACGGCATCCTGCTGGCGGCGGCCCTGGGCGACGAACAGTGGGGAAGTACCAGCGCCATGAACCTGCCCGCGTTGTCGACGACGCCGGCCGAAATGCTGGCCGCGCTCGATCGGGTGTCCGGCGAAGATCTGAGCGCGTTGGTCGACCTGCACACCGACCCCGCCATCGGCGCGATCGTGACGAGCTGGCCCTCGCGTTTCCGCACAGCTCGGGCTTCCGCCTTGGGTCTCGCCCCGGACGCGGACTTCGATTCGGTCATCGGTCGCTACCTCGATCGGTGAGCCCCGGGCTCGATCCCGTCGGCGCTCGGGCACCGGCCGCGCGCTGTGCGCGGTCAGTGTTTCGCTCACCGCGGGGCAACGCGCCCGTCGGTAGTCTGACGACGGCGTCCCTTCGGGACGGTTCGCGGTGGCACCGGCGCTGCCGGAATGTGACCGGCCGCGACCGTGGCGGGTCGTCGCAGATTCCTCGAGCAAAAGGCGGTTGTGGCGTGCGTCGGTATTGGTGCCTGGGGGCGGCCGTTCTGGTCGGAGCCCTGCTGGCGGGTTGCACCTCGTCGACGACGTCCGGTTCGGGTCAGTCCTCGTCGACGGGCACGATCACGACCCAGAGCCCGCAGGTCCTGCCGCCGAGCTCGGCCGTGACGGTGCCCGACGTCTCCGGGTCATCCTCGGGGGGCAGCGACGGCTCGAGCGCGCCGCCCTCGAATCCGTCGGCGTCGTTGTCCTCCACCCCGACCACCAGCGCCAGCCCGACCCCCGTGCTGCCGGCCGCGAAGGTGACGTCGGCTCCGGTGCTCGGCTCGCACGACCTTTCCCCCGCGACGGCCATCAAGATCAGCGTGGCCGACGGCACCATCACGACGTTGGCGCTGACCAACGCCACCGGCAAAGTGGTCAAGGGCGCGCTCTCCGCGGACAAGAAGTCCTGGACCCTGGGCGAGGTGTTGGGCTTCGGCAAGACCTATACCGCCACCGGCACCGCGGTCGGCACCGACGGCAAGAACGTGGCCATCACGGGCACGTTCACCACGGTCGGCGAGGACATGGAGGCCGGCGCCAACGTCACCCCCGGTGACGGCGAGATCGTCGGGGTCGCTCAGCCGGTGATCATCCGCTTCCCGGTCGAGCCAACGGACAAGGCCGCCATCGAGAAGGCGTTGACCATCACCACCACGCCGAACGTGCAGGGCAGCTGGGGCTGGATCCACCACGACGACGGCTGGGGCATCGACTGGCGCCCGAAGGACTACTGGCCGGCCAACACCAAGGTCCACGTGGACGCCAAGATCTATGGAATACGGCTGTCCGCCGGCAATTACGTCTCGTCCGACCTGACCAGCGACTTCACCATCGGCCGCAGCCAAGTCGTCTACGCCGACGCCAAGTCGTACAACATCGTGGTCAAGACCGGCTGCAAGGGCATGAACGACCCGGGGGCCTGCACCGGCACCAGCACCACCTACCTGGCGTCCTACGGCAGCGGTGACGAGATGAACGACCCGAATCGGGTCACCCGGTCCGGCATCCATGTGGTCAACGAAATGCTCCCGGTGCACTCGATGAGTAATCCGGCCTACGGGTACACCCACTCGGTCGAGTTCTGGGACGTCCGGATCAGCAACAACGGCGAGTTCATCCACGAAAACCCCAACACCGTGGGGGATCAGGGAAACACCAACGTCTCCCACGGCTGCATCAACATGTCCCCGTCGAGCGCGCAGTCCTACTTCAAGTCCGCGCTGATCGGGGATCCGGTGGAAGTCACCGGGACAAGCGTGCAGCTGTCGGCCAACGATGGGGACCTGTTCGATTGGACGCTGTCCTGGTCGCAATGGCAGGCCTTGTCAGCGCTGTAGCGGTTCACCGCTTCGCGTGCCGGGACCAGGCGAAGCAGTACACCCCGAAGGACGCGATCCCCAGCCCCACCAGGATGAGTAGAACGACGCCGAACGGTTCGTTGCGCAGCGTCCGCAGTGCCCCGTCCAGGCCCGATGCCTTCTTGGGGTCGTAGGTGATGCCGGCGATCACGAACAGCACCCCGACGATGGCGTAGGCAGTGCCCTTGGCGATGTAGCCGACCTGACCCAGGCGCAGCACCGTGCTGCCGACATTTCCGTCGAGGTCCTCGGTGAATTTCTTCTTGGCGCCGCGGTAGATCAGGGAGCCGCCGACCCCGACCACGGCCAGGCCGACGATGACGACCAGGATCTGCCCGAAGGGCACCGACATCAGGCGCGCAGTCAGGCTCTGCGACTTGGCGTCGCCGGACTGCTGGCCCCTGACCACGGTGGTGATCGCGCTGATGGCCAGCAGCAGGTAGACCACGGCCCGTCCGGCCGACGAGAGCCGCTTGAAGGTCCGCTTGCCGCCCGAGAACTCCCGGTACCCGATGACCGCGAGCAGAACCTGCCAGGCGGTCAGGGCCAGGAAGCCCAGGCTCAGGATGAGGAGCATGACCACCCCGGGCGGGTGCTTGGCCAGCTCGCCGAACGCGCCCTGTTGGGACGCCTCGGGACCCCCGCCGGTGAAAGCAATCTGCAACGCGATGATCGCGATACCCACGTGCACGACACCGAAGCTGATCAGCCCCACAGTGACCAACACCTCGAACGTGCGGGACTGCTTGATGCGTTCGCCTTGCTGTTCCGCCGAAGTCGTGTCCACGCCAGGATCCTTCCCCAGGCGCTGGGGGCGAAGCCCAAGGGGGGTCGTGGTTCGCGAGGCAACGCCCTCACCCTGTAAGGTTGCCGGGCACGCCGTCGACGGCGGGTACGCGCCATTAGCTCAATTGGCAGAGCAGCTGACTCTTAATCAGCGGGTTCGGGGTTCGAGTCCCTGATGGCGCACATATTCGAATTTCCGGGGCCTCAAGGACCGCCTGTCCCGTCCCCGAAGTAGGCCATTACGCGCGGCGGGAACACGCTGGCTTGTCCTTTGACCGCCGGTGAACCGCGTGGCTCGAACATCTCCGACGCAGTCGAACATATGTAGCATAATGTTCTATTATCGTAGGTCACCGCCGGTAGGGTGTTACTGACTAGTCCCTACCCTGGTGATGTGCGCGAAGATCTTTTTCGGGCGGCCTTTAGGCGGCGTGACCAGCGGCGGGAGGTGTTCGGCAGGTGCTGACCAGCGGCGAAGAGACCGCGAATCCGCGACAGATCCTGGCCGACCTCGCCTCCGCCGCCCGGTCGGCCATGGTCGCCGAGCTAGACACGGCCGGGCCGGAGGCGGTCGGCTCTGCTGGGCTGGGCGAGGGGGAGCTGGCCCGGGTGTGGGCGGCGGTGGACGCGTCCACTGCGGTCAATACCAAGGCCGCGTACCGCTCGGATTGGGCCCGCTTCCACGCTTGGGCGCTGGAGCATGGGCATTCGGCGTTGCCGGCGCATCCGCTGGTGGTGGCGGCGTATGTGACGGAGGCGGCCGCGGCCCGGACGGTGATGGGGGAGTGGGCCTACGCCCCGGCCACGTTGACCCGGTGGGTGTCCTCGATCAACCAGTTCCACACTGCCGCCGGCGTGGACTCGCCCGGCCGCAACGAGATCGTCCGCCGCGCCCTGTCCGGTGTCCGCCGGTTGAGGGCCACACCGCCGCGGCGGCGGACCCCGCTGCTACTGGACGACGTCAAGACACTGGTGGCGTCGATGACGGGGGACTTCGGATTGTGGTCGGCCGGCGTCTCCGCTCGCCGCGACACGGCGTTGCTGCTGCTCGGGTTCACCTCCGCCTGCCGGCGCTCCGAACTCACCGCCCTGCGTCTGGCCGACGTCATCCAGCATCAGCCGGACGGGCTGCATCTGCGGATCCGGTCGTCAAAGACGGACCAGGAGGCGCAGGGCCAGGTCAAGGCCATCCCCTACGGCCGCGACCCGGCCACGTGCCCGCCGTGCGCGTATGTGCGGTGGCGGCTGCTGGTCGACGCCGCCGACGGCTGCGACCCCGACGACACCGCTGGCCAACGCCAGGCGGTGTGGAGCGAGCTCCGCCGCCAGGCCGGGCTGGTGGGTGGGGATGGGCATGTGTGCCGCGCCGAACTCCCCGCCCGCCCCGACGCCGCCCCCCTGCCGGTGTTTCGGACGGTGCACCGGATCGGCCGGATCAACCGCGACCCGATGTCGGGACACGCGATCAACCAGGTCATCGCCCGCCGCGCCAACTACGCCGGGTTCACCGCCACCCAGATCGCCCGCCTGGGCGGCCATTCGCTCAGGGCCGGGTTCGTGACCGAGGCGTTTCGGGCCGGCGCCGACCCGCACGCGATCATGCGGCAGACCGGGCACCGCAACCCCGCCCAACTGGAGACCTACGCCCGCGAACACGCCCCCCTGGTCGGCAACGCCGTCACCAAACTCGGACTCTGACCATGGCCACCGACCCGTTACCTGCGCCGGCGATACCGGTGGTGGCGGGGGAGTGGCTGCTGTTCCTGGACTGGTGCGCGGTCAGCGGAAGCCAGCCGCTGCCCCTCGAGCTCGAAACCGTCACGGCGTTCCTGAAGGACTGCCCCGCCAAGCCGGCGACGTGGACGAAACGGGTTCGGGCGATCGACGCGGCCGCCCGGGCCGCCGGCTTCCCGACGCTGGTGAAGACGGACGAGCTGCGGGATGTATTGCGCGGCCGGCCGGCCCGGCCGGTCCGGCAGACCGTCACCGCGGAGCGGGTCGAAGCGGCGCTGCGGGCGTTGCCGTCGCAGGGCTGGACTCAGGGCTGGTTCGGCCGCCGCGACCGGGCCCTGCTCGTCGTCGCGCACGTGGCCGGGCTGTCGTACCGGCAGATCGCACGCCTCACCGTCGGCGACATCACCTTCACTGCTGACGGCGCCGCCCGGGTCAGCACCGCGGCCGGGCCGGTGACGATCCAACCGGTCGGCGATCCGATCGCGTGCGGCCCCTGCGCACTGGCCCGCTGGGTCGAGGCGATGGATCTGGCGGTGACCTTCCAACGGGTTGGCGACGTCCTTGAAGGCGCTCCGCAGGTCACCCCCAAGTCAGCCCATACGTGCACCACCCCGCCGTCACCGAACCGTCTCACGATGAATACTGCGCTGCTCGCGCCGGCCGACCAGTGGGGTGCCACCGCCATCGAACCTGACCCGCTGCGTCCGTGGTCTTTGTCCCGGCTGGCCCGCGACCACGGCGCTGGCCGACACCCACCACACCGGATCATCCGACGCCGCCGGGCCCCGCTCGAGCAACCGCGTCTAATGCAGCAGGACGAAGCCGAGCCGGTCCCGGAACGCAGGCCGTACACGCAGGCCGACTGGCAGGCCGGCGTCGATCGACGCAACGCCGACCGGGAACGCCTGGCCAGCCTCGACGTCCTCCTCGACGACCTGGACGAGAAGGCCAAGGAGCTGGAGCGGCGTAGCCGGGAGTTGTTGACCGGTCCCGCGTGAGTGCCAACGTGATCAAGACCGGCTGGCGGGAGTGGGCCGGGTCGGGACCGTTACATTGCGGCGGTGTTGTGGTTGACCGCCGGCGTGCAATTGCTCATCGGGGTGGCGACCGTGTTGGTCGCCCGTGCCGTGGGACTGCGCAACGCGAGGGCGACCACCGAAGCAACCGCCCAACGCGAGATCGCGGCTCGTCGGGAGGAGTGGTGGCGCCGCATGCAATGGGCGCTGACGGCCGCGGCCGGCGACGGTGAGGTGGTGTCCGCGGTGGGGTTGGCCATGCTGAATGAACTGGTTCGATCCGACATGGCCACTCCGGAGGACCGGGCTCTAGCTAGGGCGGCGGCCCGGTCAATCGTGAGATCCCTGGACCCGACCACGCCCGGGGCGGATACTGAGACAGAGACACGGGCCGAACCCGGTGGCATGGAAGGCGGTGGACGGTGAGTACGACGAGTGGTCAGTTCACGACCGCGCAGGTCGAGGCCGCCCAACTCACGCTCACGTTGGACGAGCTGGACCATCGGGCATCACCGGAATGGTTGCGGGCGGTCGCCCGGGACGACCCCGGTGCTTATCGGGCGGCGAAGCAACTCATGAGTGCGACGCCGGTCCTTGCCGTGGACCCGTCGTTGCGAAGCCGCGAGGAGTTCGTCAGCGACGACGCCTACGTCGCGTACCTGCTGACTGAACAACGCATCCCCCACGAGCAACGCCCCGCCGCTGAGAAAGCCATCCGTCGTTATCTGCGAACCGCCGCCGCATAGCGCGAATCCCGGGGTGGACAGCTAGACCGCCTTCACCCTGGTGCGAGAAGAACAAGCGGCTCCCACGCTTTGAAGACCGACCGAGGCTCGCTGGGGCCGAGCGCTCCCTCGACCTGAACTTCCCACATCTCGTCGCCGTTCAAAATCCACTCCTGGCCAACCGCATCGACGATCCGCGATCCCGCCGGTAGGGAGATCAACGCGGCAAACGTCAGGCCCGACATGAACCAATTCTGCCCGGCCTCGCCCTGACCACAACCGCGACGCGCCTACCCGTCCTGCGCAGTCAACTGCCAAGAGCCACAATGTGTCCCATGACTGGCACGGACAGCCGATCATCGAGTGGACCCTATGGATGAAGTAGCCGATCAGCTCGAACCGGATGGCAAGCAGAGCCCAGGAAATCACAGTTCCTACTACCGCCTGACTTGGCCTCTGGTCGGAGGGCAGTTCCGACCTGCACGCCTCCTGGGCGTGCGCTGAAATCGTGGCCCGACCCTGCACTCTGGCTCAAAGGTGGCGGCTGGGAAGGTAGAGACGACCGGCCGGTGGTCCTTGATGCACCTGCGACCGGGTGGGCGTACCAGGTCCTGCTGAAGGAGTGGCGTTGCCATGAACGACGTCATGCGATGCTCAGACTTGTCGTCAACCACTTAATTAGGAGATTTACACCCGAGGATCTTGGCGAGCGGGCTGCCGTGCGGCGCCGGGCCTACGAGCTGCTGCGCCCGGGCGGAATTGTGGTCGCCGGCGAGCATTGGACGGCTGATCGGTTTGGACGACAGCTTCGGCAACCCGGTCGGCCGGCTCAACTTGGCGGTCTCGGCTTGGATGTGTATGCCGGCGTCGTTGGCGCAGCCGGGTAGCTGTGGGCTGGGCATCTGTGGCGGGCCGAGCAGCCGCCTGGAGTTGTTCACTGGCGCCGGATTCGTCGATGCCCGGGTGGCCTTCGACTCCGGCCTGAATATGGTGCTCACCGCCGAGTGGCCGGCTGAAGGAAACAGGTCTGGCGTGGCCTGCGGGATGGATGAGAACCGTCGGGCTCGTTCCTCCGTATACCCAGCACAACCACTTCGAGCTTGGAGAACAAAGCAATGATCAAAGAGAACCGTCGGCTTCGCAGGACGATCCTGGGGGCGGGCGCTGCGCTGACCACCGCGGCCGCCGGGGTGTTGTTCGCAACCCCGGCCGGCGCTACCCCGCCGCCCACCATTTCGTTCGACCATGGCGTTTTGAGCATCATCGGGGACGATTCACGAAACGCGTTCAGTGTGGGCCAAACCTCGGCCCATGCCATCACCCTCAATGGTGTGGCGGTTCTGGGCGGGACGGTTCAGAGGAACGACGTGAACCTCGTCCACGTGGAGGGGGCCGGCGGTGACGACACCGTGAGCTTCGACGAGACCAACGGCGTGATGCCGCGGGGCGAGTTCCTGGGTGGCGAGGGCAATGACACATTGATCGGTGGCTCCGGCGACGACATCCTGATCGGCGGCAACGGTGCCGACTCGATCGTCGGCAATGCCGGCAACGACACCATCGACGGCGGCAGCGGCAACGACAAGGTCATCGGCGGCACCGGGATCGATACCGTCAGCCTGGGCGCGGACTCGGACCAGTTCACCTGGAACCCGGGTGACGGCAACGACATCGTCGACGGCGGTGACGGGACGGACACCCTGATCGTCAACGCCGGCCCGGAGGAATTGTTGCAGATCTTCGGTCAGGGACCACAGACCATCTTCTTCCTCCCGCCGGACCCCTTCAGCCCCGACGGCACCCCGCCTCGGCTCGAGATGGGAGTCAGCAGCTTCGAGTCCATGAAGGTCAACGTCGCCGATTTGAGCCGCCGAACGGTCTCTTTCAACGATATGGCTGGTGCCCCTTACGCCGTGATTCGGGTAAACTTCGCCCCCTACACCGGCCCCGGTGTCGGCTTCGACGATGTCGTCTACCGCGGGACGGTGGGCCCGGATCGAATCAGGCTGGCGGGAACGCCGGCGTCCGGTGTCACCGTTTTCGGTGGGGACCAGACCCTGCTGTTCAACCACGCGAACCGGCTGACCGTGTTCGGTGGTGATGGCGATGACGGGATCGACGCCACCGGACTGGCCGCCGGGACGGTGAACCTGGCGGAGTTCGGTGGTGGGAACCCCTTTGTCCCGGGCCACATCACCGACGGCAACGACACGCTCATCGGCACCCCGGGCGACGACGATCTGGACGGCGGCACCGGCATCAACCACATCGACGGCCGCGGCGGCCACGACCTCATCACCAACGGCTGAGCCCGGTCGGCCGGAACTCCGAATTTCAACATCCATATCTACTGAGGAAATCATGAGTACACGTTCGAAACAGTCAGAGTCCAGACGGGCGATCTGGAAGCGGACCCGCCGTATTCGCTCGAAAACGCCGGCGGCCCAGATCACCCGGACCGATCCGGTGGACTTCGAAGACGAAGACCACATCTGTGAGGGTGAGGACTAGCGCCGGATCCCGACATCGAATCGGAAAGAACATGATGCACATCCGGGATCTATGTCGTGACGAGCGCGCTCTGCTGGTCGATTTTCACGCCACGTTGTCACCGAAAAGTCGGTATCGACGGTTCCACGGCGCCGTTCCCACCCTGAGCGACAGCTTCCTCACCAGGCTGACCGACGTCGACGGGGACCGACACGTTGCCCTGGTCGCATTCGGAGACCACGAGGGTGTCGTCGGCGTCGCCCACTTGATCAGGCACCCTGATCGTTGGCACGAGGCGGAAATTGCCGTCGCCGTCGCCGACGCCTGGCATCGACGAGGTATCGGCCGCGCCTTGGGTTCGGCGTTGATCGGGCGGGCCACGGCCCTGGGGATCAACCGGGTCACCGGCGCGGTTCTGGTGGAGAACACGCCGGCACTGCGTCTGTTCCGAGCGATCTTCCCGCTCTGCCTGGTGCGGCGCGGCGACGGTGTCCTCGACATCGAGGCTCTGCTCGGTGACGACCAGCTGTTGCACCTTTCGATGGACGAGCTGCTCTGCGACCTCTTGTCCTGACCTCATTCCAGCGCAAATAGCTCGAGGGAACTACACCAGATAATAAGTTCTGGCACACTTTCCGTGAAGTAGCTGGTCAGCGTCCCTACCGGCGCTCCGTGCTAGCGAGAGACTTCCTGCACGTCGCGCACGACGCTGCTGGAGTCCTCTCATGATCAGGCGACTGGCCGTTTCGGAAAGTGTGCCAAAACCACATGATCAGACGATTTACACCCGTGGCGAGCCGCGGTCTTGAACGCATTGCTACTGTTCCGACGCCTGGGTGCCGCCGGCGGCGTTCCCTGGATCGGTCGTGGACCTGGACCGGCGTATGGGTGGGCGCGAGTGGCAATGGCGGCGGGCTGGTCGGGCCGCAACACTGTGGATCTGCCCAGGGAAGGAATACAGATGAACGATCGGTCGCCTGGCGCGCTGGCCGCGATTGGTAACACCCCGCTGATCCGGCTGACCGAGATTCCGGCCGACGACTCGGCCGAGGTCTGGGTCAAACTAGAGGGGGCCAATCCGACCGGCTCTTACAAGGACAGGATGG
The DNA here is from genome assembly GCA_965277905.1 of Nakamurella sp. Taxonomy (GTDB): domain Bacteria; phylum Actinomycetota; class Actinomycetes; order Mycobacteriales; family Nakamurellaceae; genus Nakamurella. Next base: position 82,478 of record CBDIDW010000006.1, on the reverse strand, counting down.
CCCTGGCGATGATCGACGGCGCGGAGCGATCGGGGAGGTTGGCGGCGGGTCAGCCGGTCATCGAGTACACCGGCGGCAGCACCGGGAGCTCGCTGGCCTTCGTTTGCGCGTTGACCGGGCATCCGCTGTATATCGTCACCTCGGACGCATTCGCGATCGAGAAGCGCCGCACCATGGAGGCTTTCGGGGCCGAGGTGGAAATCGTTCCGAGCCCGCGAGGCATCACGCCCGAACTCATTCCGGCCCTGCGGGCCAGGGTTGCGGAGCTGGCAGCGACGAGCGGCGCCTACCGCACGGACCAGTTCAATAACACCGACATGGTCGATGGTTACCTGTCGCTGGGCGAGGAAATCGTCTCTGCGTTGCCCGAACCGCCTGATGCGGTGTGCCTATACGTCGGGACCGCGGGCTGCTATCTCGGGGTCACCCGCTCGGTGCGGGCCCACCGCGCCGACCTATGGCGGGTAGCGGTCGAACCGGCGGAATCCGCTGTGCTCTCCGGCGGCAACGCCGGGACCCATCGGATCGAGGGCGGCGGTACCGGTTTCGTGCCCGACTTGCTGGATCCGTCTGAGATCGACGAGGTCATGGCTGTATCGACCGAGCAAGCGTTCGACATGGCCAGGCGGGCCACTCGCGCCGAAGGCGTGTTCTCCGGTCCGTCGACCGGCGCGAATCTTGTCGCCGCGACAGCGCTCGCCCGCCGGTTGGGACCGGGCAAGCGGGTGGTCACCATCGCCGTCGATTCCGGCCTGAAGTACCTGGCTGGAACGTTGTACGGCGGCTGAACCGGATCGGCGCAGGTCAACTCGGTAGTGGTGCGACTGCCATGAGCCCTCGACTTTCGAGACACCGCGAGCCGCCCGTGTCGGTCGGTTCGGGTTGTCAGGCCCGTCCTCCGTTGTTCGGTTGACGGGTGCCAGGGCGCGCTCGGCGTGGCAGTGTTACGCGCGGCCGGCTGCAAAGGGAGGTGGTGATGGCGGCAGAGCGCGCTGACGGCGCAGGCCGGGCACGCGACGCCAACGACCATGTATTCGACCAGGCCGCGATCGGCTTCACTCCCCTGCCCTACCCGAGACCGCTGCACTGCGGCGGACGCGGCTGCGACGCCGAGCTGGTCGCGGTCATCGCCAACGCTCAGGGCCGGGCCTGGATTCCGCCGCTGTATCGCCTGCATCCCGGTGCCCGCCACGCGCCCGGATGCCCGTTCAACGTCGACGCCCAACTCAAAACGGTGCTCGTCGAGCACCGCGGCGTGGTCGACGCCGGTGGCAAGGTCTACCGGCTCCGACCAATTCCATGTGTCAGGTGCGTCGCCTCAGGGAGAATGAGTTGGTGACGACCTTTACGGTTCGGGATGCTAGTGCGGCCGATATGCCAGCTTTGGCTAAGGTGTATCGCCGGGCCTCACTGTCTAATGAGGGTGATGTTGATGCGTTGCTGGCTAATCCGGGGGTTCTGGTGTTATCGGAAGAGGCGGTCCTCGAAGGTCGGACGCGGGTGGCGTTGAGCCCCGACGGCTCGATCGTAGGCTTCGCGTCAGCTCGGCTGTCCGGCAGAGTTTTTGAACTGGACGATCTGTTTGTCGATCCGGATTGGATGAGAAACGGAGTTGCACGACAGCTGGTCGGCGATATCGCGGGTGCAGCGAGCCGACAGGGTATCTCTCGAGTCACGGTCACGGCCAATCCGCACGCGTTGCCGTTCTACAACTCTGTCGGCTTCCGCGGAATAGGGGACGTCGAGACCCGGTTCGGCTCGGCGCCGCGGATGGTTCTCTACATCCCAGTAGCCATAGACGACGACTCTTCTGTTTGAGGACTTGGGTTATGAACTGCCACGGTATGTGGTTCTGGCACACTTTCCGTGAAACGGCCAGTCGCCTGACCTTGAGGAAGACTCCAGCAGCCTCGGGCACGACGTGCAGGAAGTCTCCGCTGGCACAGAGCGCCAGATAGGGACGCTGACCCGCTGCTTCACGGAAAGTGTGCCAGAACCACTTAATCTGACAAGCGACAGTCCCGACCCGACGCACGTGCCCCTTCGCCCGCGAAGCGTCGGGTTCGACCGGGATTACGCGGACCGCCGGCGGTCATGAGCCTCCTGCTACCCTCCCGCGGTCGGCTGGTCCTGGCCGAACGCCCTCCCAGAAGGCGTCGAACGCGTACAGCTCGTCAACGAATACGCGGCATTCGACCACGAAGCCCTGGCGGATGACGTAGGCATTGATCGCTCGCCACGTCAACGCTGTCGTCGATGTCGCTGCCTCCGCCGTGGCCATCAACAACACGTGGTCACGGTCAGCCAGCATCACCGCGGGCGTGACCCGATAGGTCTTGCCGCCCAGGTATTCTCGCTGGCGCGCCAATAGGTCTATGACCGCATTCCGTCCGCGGATCTCACCGGCCATGGGGCTGCGGCCGGGGAGCCAATAGGTCGCCACCTCGCCGAGCAGGGCGCGCATACCGTCGACGTCCCAGCGTTGATAGGCAGCGAGCAGTCCCCGAATTACCTCAGCAGTGTCGCTCACGGAGTCGAACTCTCCCACAGGCCACCGCAGGCGCTGGCTGCTGCGCGTTCGGGTTCCGGATCCTGACCGAGCACATCGCCAGAAGCCTGAGACCGGCGGCTTCAGACCCCCTACACCCTCATTGCGATGAGCCGGTTAACGACGCGTCGCGGACGATGAGGGTGGACACGGGTGGTTGCACGGTTTGGTCGCTGTCGCTCGATGTGACCAACGCCCATTCCTGGTGGGGGGCAGGTGCGACGGTGAATCCCACGCCCTTCTCGGCGGCGTTAAGCAGAAGCGCGAACGCGTCGTTTGCGGAATGTTCGAAAACGAATTGGACGGCTACTCTACTCAATTCGATGCAAGCCCCGTTAGTACTGCAGCCGTAGTTCGTGATCATGGTGATTGGTCGCGTCGGCGGTAGTGGCCGGCGTGGGCTCTGGCCTGGTGTCGTCGCCGCCAGGTCGACCATCTCCGGAGACTCGCCGGGTTGAGGTGCGTGCGGAGCAGCAGCGCGTCGAATAGTCGGTGGAGCTCGTTGACGGTGATCGGGATGAGCCCGGCCGGGGTCGGATGTCGCTCACGTTCGGCTGCGGTGATCACGGTCAGGAAGGCGTGGGCGAGCATGGCCAGGGTGACCCAGCGGTGCCAAGATGTCCAGCGGCGGACCTGGTGTTGGTCCAGGCCGGCCAGGCCCTTGCTGGTTTGGAAGCATTCCTCGACCCGCCAGCGTTGCCCGGCCACCTTGACCAGTGTGGGCAGTCCGACCGGGGTCAGGCTGTAGGCCCGGTAGTAAGCGACCTCGCCGGTGGTGTCGTTGCGGCGCAACAGGACTCCGGTGATGGCCGCTGCTGTGGTCGATCGGGATCAACGCCCACGAGTAGACGCGCAGGCCGCGAGATCCGGCGCCGGCGGACAGCCGTTGCCAGGACCGGGCGGGCAGGGTCGCGGCCAACTTGGCGACCGGCCAGTCGGCTTGGCCGATCCTGACCCGGCGGTTGTTCGCGATGGCCAACACATAACCGATCCCGCGATCCTCCAGCTGCTGCTGCAGGATCGGGTGGGCGCCGTAAACCTCGTCGCCGACCACCCAGGACGCCGGCACCCCGGCATCCAGGGCGCCAGTGATCATCCCTGTGGCCAAGGTGGGTTTCGTGGCGAAGGCGGTGCCTTCGGGTATCCCGGCAGCGACGCACCGTCCGGAGTCGTCGGTCCATGATTGCGGCAGGTACAGGGCCCGGTCGATCAACGCGTGCCCGTAAGGCGCGGCGTACGCCAGGTAAACCGCAACCTGCGCGTTCTCGATCCGTCCGCGGTGCCGAGGTATTGCCGTTGCACCCCGACGGTCGCGGTGCCCTTCTTCAGGTCACCGGTCTCGTCGACTACCAGCACCGCGCCGGGATCACGGAGGTGGTCGACCACGTAGCGCCGGAGGTCGTCGCGAACCTCATCGGCATTCCACACCGCGCGGGACAGCAGATGCTGCAACGCATCCGGCGTCTTCGCACCGCGGTGCTCGGCGATCGACCAACAATTCTTGCGCTCCAGATCCGCGATCAGACCCAGCATCAACTCGGCGGCGTGGCGGCGGGGCTCATACCGACGGAACCGGCCGCCAATCCGGTCCAGCACCTCACCGAACCCGGTCCACCAGCGATCAGGGTCTACCCTGTGCGCCGCGGCCACCGCGGCGTCTTCTTGGTTCCACACAAACACGGAATGATCGCCGGTGGCCGCCCCCCACCAGCGCGAACACGCCCAAGATCACACTACGGCTGCAGTACTAAGGAACCAGGAGGACACCATGCAGCCAGGCGAGGTCTGGTGGGTCGAGTTCGATGAGCGGCGCCCGGTTGTGCTGCTGTCCGGAGAGGACCCATCCGAGTTCCGGGCAATGCAGGTTGTCGCCCCGGCGGACTACGACATCTCCGGCTGGGGAATCGATGGCGGTCGGAGTCAAGGAAGGACTTCCCTTTGACGGCGTGCTGCGGTGGGCGTTCCCGCACCCGGGCTTTATCCCGTGCACCTCGCTGACCACCTTGAGCCGCGACGACCTGATCGAGCAGGCAGGCGCGGTGTCTGCCGCCAAGCTCAGCGAGATCGACGACGCCCTGCGTACCAGCGAGCAGAGGACGGCGTGGACCCCGGCCGCGGTGGCCATGCTCAGCGAGATAAGGGACTCCCTCCGCCGACGGGCTCAGGCAGACCGAGAAGCAGCGGACGCACACCACCAACGGTCGATCTAGTCCCGACGACTGACGGTCTGGGGCCGCTCAGCAACAAGATCACGATCTACGGCTGGAGTACTAAGCCCGGATGCGCCGTGATGTGAGGTTTCCGGCGGGTCGTGGTGCGTGAATGCCCTTGCAAGGCAGGAGGATCGGACTTCTCTACGGTTCGATCGGTCCAGTTGGAAGGGCATCCCGCGGATGCAACGATCTCACGTGTTCCCCGTCCGGTCGATCGTGTTCGACGAGCCGAATCTCGTCTCGCACGCCGGGCTGGTCCCGGCGATGGCGATGGCCGGCAGGGCCGGCCTGATTCAGCTGGCCGACCGGAAGCTGAGCGTGCCCGGCGGTCCGGGTCACGCCGCCGGATTGAAGGTATCCGCGCTGGTCGCGGGCATGGTCGCCGGTGCCGACTCGATCGCCGACATGGCGATGCTTCGGCACGGCGGGATGGGCAAGCTGTTCGCCGGCGTGAGGGCGCCGACCACGCTCGGCACGTTCTTGCGGGCGTTGAAGTTCGGGCACGTCCGACAACTGGACGCCGTTGCATCCCGGTTCCTGACCGGCCTGAACAGCCAGGTCGCCCTGGTCGACCCGGCGGCGGCGATGACATCCGTCGATATCGACGACACGATCCGGCGAACATATGGATATGCCAAGCAGGGCAGCGGCTATGGCTACTCCGGTGTGAAGGGGTTGAACGCCCTGTTGGGCACCGTCTCCTCCGCCGGGCGGCCCCCGGTGATCGTGGCGACCCGGCTGCGGAAAGGATCCGCGAACTCCGCCCGCGGCGCCGCGCGACTGGTCGCCGACAGCCTGAAAACGACGACGGCGTGTGGGGTCAGAGGGACGGTGATCCTGCGGGCTGATAGCGCCTACTACGGCCGGGACGTGATCGCTGCGGCTCGCCGCGGCGGAGCCCACTTCTCCATCACCGCCCGCAAAGACCGAGCTGTTCCGGCCGCCATCTCGGCGATCCCCTCCGACGGGTGGACCAAGATCCGCTATCCCAAAGCGATCTTCGACGACGAACTGAATCAGTGGGTATCTGATGCTGAGGTCGCCGAGATCGGTTTCACCGCCTTCGCATCCAGAGGCAAAGCCGGGCAGGTGGCCGCGCGGTTGATCGTGCCACGGGTCCGCGACGCCAACCCCGCCCACGTTATCGCCTGATGCTGAGGTCGCCGAGATCGGTTTCACCGCCTTCGCATCCAGAGGCAAAGCCGGGCAGGTGGCCGCGCGGTTGATCGTGCCACGGGTCCGCGACGCCAACCCCGCCCACGTTATCCGACGAGCAGGGTGAGCTGTTCCCGGTCTGGCGGCACCATGCGGTGTTCACCGATTCGCCGCTGCCGATGCTGGCGGCGGAGCCCGGTCACCACCAGCACGCGATCATCGAACAGGTCATCGCCGATCTGAAGAGCGGACCCATGGCGCACCTGCCCTCGGGGAAGTTCATGGCCAACTCCGGGTGCCTGGTCCTGGCCGCGATGGCGTTCAACCTGACCCGCGCTGTCGGTGTCGCTGCCGGCGACCAACACCACAAGGACGTCACCGCGACCATTCGCTCCCAGCTGATCAACATCGCCGGCCGGATCACCCGCTCTGCCCGTCGCTGCACACTGCGGCTACCCACCAACTGGCCCTGGGCCAACGGGTTTCAGAAACTGACTACCGCCAGCATCAGACCGCCAACCACCAGCTGACCAACCGACCCACGCCCCACCGGGCCTGAAGACCTGACGGAGAAAACCGGACCAGCCGGTCAACCAGCCATGCCACCGCCCCGGAAACCCCATCAACACGATCAATTACCGGCCGCAAGATCAACTACTCAGCACGACGGCGCATCCGGGCTAAGTCTAAGGAGCTGAGGGATGTGCCGCGCGGCCGCCCGGTCCGGCAGGCGGTCACCGACGGGCAGGTCGACGCGGCGTTGCGGGCATTGCCGTTGCACGGGTGGACACAGGGCTAGTTCGGTCGCCGTGCTCGGGCCCTGCTCGTGCTGGCCCACATCGTCAGGCAGCCATATCGGCAGATAGCCGGGCTGGTCGCCGGCGAAGTTATCTTCACCGCCGACAGCGCCGCCCACGTCGCTACTCCGGCCGGGCCGGTGACCATCGAACCGGCCGGTGGTCCGATTTTGCGGTCCACGCGATTAACTGAAGCGCTGGACCGGTCGGACACCTTCCAGCGCCTGGCCGACTTCCTCGGTGGCGCGTCCCTGTCACCGCCAACTCGGATCTCGTTTGCATAACTCAGTCAAGCCGGCGGCCGGCAGGCTGGCCACGGCGCTGTTGCCGCTCGCCGACCAGCGGGGCGGTACCGCGATCGAACCGGAGCCGCTGCGCCCGCAGCCGGTGTCCCAGTTGGCCCGCGACCAGCCCGCTGGACGCCACGCTCCGCGCCGGATCATCCACCCACACCGCTTATGCGCAGCCGCCGCACCTGCCAGAGAGCGAGCACGCCAGGCTGGCCGCGGCGCGCACGCCGTCGTACAACGTCGCCGACTGGCGGGCCGGCGTAGTCGTAGCAACGCCGACCGGGAACGCCTGGCCGACCTCGACATCGTCCTGGACAACCCGAATGAGAGGGCCAAGGAGCTGGAGCGGCGTACCCGGGTGTTGCTCGAGCGGTCCTAACCTGGCGCTGATCGGTCCTTCGGAGTTCCTGGATACCGGCCTTGACGTCCGGACAGCTGCTCGGCCGGCAGTAGCCTGAGATGTGGTTCACGTAGCCCCGTGTCGACCGTGTTTACGTGGACACGCCGTAGCCGGGACTGCTGGCGCTGGCCGCGCCGCCTGGGGTTCTACGGTGGGGGCGTGAACGATCAGCCTGTGGCGGCGGCGCGTGGCTTGTCTTTGGAGTTGGTGCGGGCGACGGAGGCGGCGGCGATTGCGGCGGCCCGGCAGATGGGTCGTGGTGATGAGGAACGCATCGACGGTGAGGCAGTGGATGCGATGCGGCCGGTGTTGGGTGCGGTGCCGGTGCGGGGTGTGATCGTGGTCGGGGAGGGTGAGAAAGATGATGCGCCGATGTTGTATCCGGGGGAGCACATTGGTAGTGGGGTGGGGCCGCAGGTGGATGTGGCGGTGGACCCGGTCGATGGGGCCGGTTTGACCGCGAAGAGTTTGCCGAACGCGATGGCGTTGATGGCGGTGGCTGATCGTGGCGCCTTGTTCGACCCTGGTCATTGTTTCTACATGGACAAGATGGTGGTGGCCGAGGACCTGGCCGATGTGGTGGAGTTCGACGCCCCGGTGGGGGCCAATCTGGCGGCGATTTCCCGCCGCCGACATGTGCCGGTGACTGACCTGACGGTTGCGTTGTTGGACCGGCCTCGGCACGCCCAGCTGGTCGCCGACATCCAGGCGGCCGGTGCCCGGATCAAGTTCCTCATCGACGGTGACACCGCCGGCGCGATCATGGCCGCACAACCGGATTCCGAGGTCGACATCCTGCTGGGTGTCGGCGGTACCCCGGCCGGTGTCTTGGGTGCCTGCGCGGTGAAGTGCTTGGGCGGCGCATTCTTTGGCCGCCTGGTCCCGAAGACTTCGGCGGAGCGGGAGCAGCTGATTGGTCTGGGCTACGACCTGGACCGGGTGTTGACCCTGGCCGAGATGATCCGCGGCGGGGATGTTCATTTCGCGGCTACCGGCATCACCGACGGTGAGCTGCTCAACGGGGTTCGTTTTACCCGCCGCGCTTTGGTCACCCAGTCCCTGGCCATGCGCGCTGGTTCCGGCACGGTCAGGACGATGACGACCCGCCACCGGCTGCCGCGTCCGACCGACATCGGGCGTTGACCGCGGCATGACTGCGCCTGACGCTCAGGCTTCACCCCCAGCAGCCCCACGTCCCACCACGGCCGCGGTCGTCGACGCCGCGCCGCGGGTGAGCGGCGGTATCGCCGCGGAACATCCGACCCACACGCACAGCTGGTGGAGGGTCATGTGTTTGACCGGAGTGGACTACTTTTCCACGTTGGGCTATCAGCCCGGCATCGCGGCGTTGGCGGCCGGGTTGCTCTCCCCGGTGGCGACCGCGGTGTTGATCTTGTTGACGCTGTTCGGGGCGCTGCCGGTGTATCGGCGGGTGGCCCGGGAAAGTTTTCGCGGCGAGGGTTCCATCGCCATGCTGGAACGGCTGCTACCGCGTTGGGGCGGCAAGCTTTTCGTGTTGACCTTGCTCGGCTTCGCGGCCACCGATTTCGTGATCACGATGACATTGTCGGCAGCGGATGCCAGCGAACATTTGGCCGACAATCCGCTGGTCCCGCACAGCTTCGCCGACCACAAGCTGCTGATCACCCTGATCTTGTTGGCGTTGCTGGGCGGGGTGTTCCTGCGCGGGTTCGCCGAGGCGATCGGAATCGCCGTCGCCCTGGTCGTGCTCTATCTCGGGCTGAACCTGGTCGTGGTCATTGTCGGGCTGGTTCACATCGTCAAGGCGCCGGCGCTGGTGACCGACTGGACATCGGCGTTAACCACGGCGCACAGCAGTCCCCTGGCCATGGTGGGTATCGCACTGCTGGTGTTTCCGCGGCTGGCGTTGGGCTTGTCTGGTTTCGAAACGGGCGTCGCGGTCATGCCGCAGGTGATCGGCGCACCCACCGACACCGCGGAGCTGCCCGCCGGCCGGATCCGCGGGACCCGACGATTGCTGCTGGTCGCAGCGAGCATTATGAGCGTGTTCCTGTTGACCACCAGCTTGATCACTACGATCCTGATTCCGCAGGCCGAGTTCAAGTCGGGGGGCCACGCCAACGGCCGAGCGTTGGCCTATCTGGCCCACGAGTATCTCGGGTCGGGGTTCGGGTCGGTCTATGACCTGTCGACCATCGCGATCTTGTGGTTCGCCGGGGCGTCGGCGATGGCCGGCTTGCTCAATCTGGTGCCCCGGTACCTACCCCGCTACGGGATGTCGCCGGAGTGGGCCGGCGCTGTCCGCCCGCTGGTGGTCACCTTCAGCCTGGTGGCATTCCTGATTACCTGGATCTTCGACGCGAACGTCGACGCGCAGAGCGGGGCGTACGCCACCGGCGTGTTGGTGCTGATGACGTCCGCGTCGATCGCGGTCACCTTGTCCGCGCGGCGCCGCCGCCAACACTGGGCCACGGCCGGGTTCGGGCTGGTCGCCGCGGTCTTCGCGTACACCACCGTGGTCAATGTGATCGAACGGCCGGACGGGGTGAAAATCGGCGCCCTGTTCATACTCGCCATCGTGGTCATCTCGCTCGCCTCCCGGATCTCCCGGTCCTTCGAACTGCGCGTCGACGGCGTCGCCCTCGACGCCCAGGCGGCGGCCTTTCTTGCCGGCTGGGCCGGCCGGGAAGTGCAGATCATCGCCCACGACCCCGACCGGATCGGGGAAGAAACTCTCGGGATCAAGGAACGCCAGCAACGCGCCGAGAACCATATCCCCGCCGAGGACGCCGTGATATTCCTTGAAGTGACCGTACCGGATGCCTCCGATTTCGCTCGAGAACTGAAGGTGATCGGTATTCGACGGCACGGGCGGCGTGTGTTGGAGTTGGCCGCCCCGGCCGTGCCCAACGCCATCGCCGCCCTGCTGTTGCACCTACGCGATGAATACCAGGTCCGACCGAACGTGTATTTCGAATGGACCGAAGGCAATCCGTTGCACAACCTGCTCCGGTTCCTGTTCACCGGCGAAGGGGAGATCGCACCGGTCACCCGGGAAGTGCTCCGGCGAGCCGAACCCGACCCGGCCCAACGGCCCCGCGTCCACGTCGGCTGAAGGGTTTGGCGTCCATCCGATTGGCGCGGGGGCCGGATCACGGTCACCAGGGCACCGGGGAAGCCCTGGCGATGATCCTGCGCCCGGGTAGCGCCGTCGCCAACACCGCGACCGACCACATTGCCCTCATCAAGTCCGCCCCTGGACCAGTTGCCTGGGTGTCCGCATACCCCCCCCAGGTCACCAGGCATTTTCGCGGGCGGGTCTTACGGGAACGCCCTGGCACCGGTAAATAAGGTTTTGTGGGACTACGTGCTGCGACCGTTCCATCTTTGCGACACGGCAAAGGTCACACGTGGGTGACGTCGATTTGGGTGCCGACCCAGTGGGTGATGTCTCCGGTCGGGCCGAGGAGCGGGGAAAGTGATACCTCGTTCCAGAACTCGGACCCGTCTTTGCGGTAGTTGCGGATGACCACGCTGACGTCAGTGCCGGAGTGCAGGGCCTGGCCGAGCTTGGCAATGTCGCGACGATCGGTGTCGGGTCCTTGCAGGAACCGGCAGTTGCGGCCGAGGATGATGTTTCTCGGGTAGCCGGTCAGGGTGGTGAACGCGTCGTTGACGTAGATGAACGGCCGTACCCCGGTGTTCTCGGCGATGGTCACGCCTGGGCCGGTCGCGGCGACGGGGTCGAGCGCAGATGGGGTCCTTTCCGCCCGGCCGGGTCGAGTGGACACCAGCGGCGTAGGTTCTGCCTCGCTGCCCGGCCCGCCGCCGGCGGGCGGGACCGACGTGTGCAGGGCCTGGGCGGCTTGGGCGAGGATGCGGTCGAATGCGGCGGTGGCGGCGGTTGTGGTCGGCACGTGAGGGAGCAGGCCGGCGATGGTGGCGGCCAGCGAACGGATCTTGACGTTGCGGTTCATGGAGTGGAACCGCAGCAGCTCGAAGGCGGCGTCGGCGGTCAGACCGTAGGTGAGCATCAATGCGCCTTTGGCCTGCTCGATCTCGGGCAGCGACGCCATCTTTTGCTCCAGGCCGGCGATCCGCGTCAAGAGTTCGTCCCGGGTTGGTTCGCCCGGCGCGTGAACCTGCGGATCGGCGGTCACCTGCGCACCCGAGCAACGAGAACTGCTGGACGGCCGCCGGATACCGGGCCGGGGCGGGGCGGTTGATTCATCACAGGTCTCCATCCGGTTCGGGTACCACGAACGTGTCTGAGCGTCCGATGCGCAACCACGGTCTCAGACGGCTCTGCTATTGAGCGGCTTCGAGCCTACGTTCGGCCTTGGCTTGAGAACAAGGACACGGTTAACTACCCGGCACAAGGACCAGGCCGGTGGGGCCGGTTTCGCCGGCTGTGTTGTAAACCGGCGAAACCTTGGCGCGCACCACTCCGGAATGCTGCTAGCCCACCCGTGCCGGTACCGGCCGCCTCAGCACATCAAACCCGACACGGGCCCATCAACCGGCTTCGCCGGGCCGGGTTAGGGATGACCGCCCGCACTTCGCTGTCTTAGGGCTGGGGCGGTTCCTTGCCGCAGACCCGGCTACGCGCTGCCAACCGAGGTCGGCGCTGCGACCGCGCGCAGGTCGAACTCGAGGGTGACCTGCCGGCCAGCCATGCCTTTGACTCCGGTGACGCCGAAGGCGTAGCGGTCCAGGTGCGCGGTGGCGTGAATCCTGATGTCAGGGCCGGCAGCGGTGGCCCGGTCGACGATGATTTCCACCGGTTCGGTGCTTCCGTGTGCGGTGACTTCGCCGGTCACCCGCCACTGGTTACCTTCCGCGCGTAGCGCCATGCTGCGGAAGGAGATCTGCGGATAATGCTCGACGTCGAGGAGCGCCTTCGACTTGACGTGGCTATCTCGCCGGGTCTTGTCGGAGGTGAAACTGGCCGGGTCGACGCTGAGCTGGGCCCAGGACGCGGTGGCCGGGTCCGCGACCCCGATGATGCCGGCGGTCACGGCAAATGTGGCCCGCACATCACCCAGTCCGAACAGGTGCCGTCCCGTGTAGCGGATCGTTGATCGAATCGGATCGACCCGATAGCTGCCAGGAGCCGGGAATTCCCCGGGGTTCTCGGAGCTGGTTCCCGTCATCCCGCCGTCCTCTCACCCTGCACCCCACAGCAAGGTTGAACCTACAACCACCGCGGTGGCACCGAAAGAGCCGCGGTGCTCACATCCATCGGTCGTCCTAGCGCGATGGTTGACCGGTCTCCGTGCCCAAGGCCCGCACGGTAGAGGTGATCAGGTCCGCCCGAAGGGGCAGCGTGCTGTCTGCTCGGCTGCGGCTGGCTCTGGTTAGGCGGCGTCATCGTCTGGTCACACAGCCTCACAGCACCGCCGTCTGCCCCCGATCACATCGGCCGGAATCCGGACCTTTGTCGACTTCCACGTGGCCGCCGCCTACGCGCATCGACCAACTCAAAAACGACCGCGGCCTCCGCGCCGACCTTCACACCCTGCGGGTCCCCGATGAACTTGACGAGCGCGCCGGCCGACGGCCGTGGCTCTCCGGCCAGCTGCAAGCGTTACGACCGTGTTCCGGGAACTCGGCCGCCCGGCCGCGCTGATCCATGGAGAACTCGAAACCCGCCTCGGCGGCGGCTCGCCCCAGCTTCGACATCGCCGCCGCGACCGGCCTGTCCCGCACCACGGTGTGGACCCTGCGACTGCTGGCCGCCTATCCAACTGGTCGAGCACAGACCGATGGGCTGGACCGTGACTTCACCGGCACCGGGCGGAACGGGCCGCTCACCGGATCGCCCTGCGTGTGTCGCCCGCGGCCAACTGGTCCTCATCCTGACCGACCGGCCGCCACCATGGGATCCGCCGCCGAAAACCTCGCCGCCAATTCCGGGTGGCCAGCTCTTGACCTGCTGCAACGCGTTCTTGGCGGCCACATGCCGACGAAGCCACCAACTCGGTCCCACCACGAACGGAGACAACGGACCGGACCGCATTGCCATGACAGCTGCATCACCGGGACAGCGAACGTCGTGCCCACCCTGACGCTGCCGTGGTCTCGGGTCCCGCTACCGGGATTTGTTCCACGCGGGGCGGGGCAGCACGAACGGCAACTAAATCCGTCCCTGTGCGTCTGTGCGTCTGTGCGTTGTGCGTGACGGGTGAGCGGGTCGGCCGCCCAGCCCGCTAGAACGGCGCATCTCGACCCGGTCGGTCTGCGCGGGCGCGTTCAGCGCCAACCAGGTAGTGACCAATTCGTCCCTGGCGGCCTTGAAAGGATCAGCGAACAGTTGGTGCGACGAGGGCGCGGGCGGCGGCGCGGGCGGCGGTCAGAATGTCTTGGTCTGGGGTGTGGGTGTCAGCCGCGGCCTCGACGGCGGCGTTGATGGACAGGATCGCCATCCGCAGCAGGAGCACATTGGAGGCGTCCGGGTGGGGTAACAGACCGGTCAAAATGTCGACGAACCGGGTGAGGTTAGCGCCGATGCGGTCATCGTCGGCCGTGCCGATGCGCCGGGCGAGCAGCGGGTTGGCACCGAGAAACCGGATGCCGCGGAGCTTGTCGACGGAAAACGAGTCCACCCAGTGCAGCACGGCCCGTTCGATAAGATCACTTGTCGCGGGTTGGTCGGCGATCCAGGACAACAACTGCTCTGTCTCGTCGCCGCGCTCCTGAAATAAGGACCGAACGATCTCTTCCTTGTTGGCGAAGTGGTAATACAGCGACGCCTTGTTGATGCCGAGCGCATCCCCGATCTGCCGGAGCGTTGTCGCCTCGTAGCCCTGAGCGGTGAATAGTTCCAGGGCGATGTATTGAGCCGCTTTTCTGGTCTCGGCGCCGGACCGCCGTGGTGTGGGCGCAGTGGATACCCTCATGAACCCAGTCTACCTAACGGGTGGCAGGTTAACTAACTATCGGTGGGTAGAACCGCCGGCTCAAGTCTCGAAGCAAGGAACGCCGGCCATGAGTGCGTACCAGGTTGTCCGGGAATACCCGTATCCCCTCGATGAAGTGTGGCGGGTGATGACCGACCCGACGTACGTCGCGCAGTGGACGACTACCGGCCAGGGCGGGCGGCCGGAGGGCTTCGCCGCCGCGGTGGGAACCAGGTTCCGGTTCGTCGCTAAGCCCACGGTGGGTTGGCGCGGCATCGTGGACTGCGAAGTTCTCGAGGTCGACGCCCCGCACCGACTGCGCTACACCTGGCAGGGTGATGAGAACGGCGAGATCACTACCGTCACCTACCGGTTGCAGGCCGCCGCAGCCGGCACCCGGTTCAGCTGGGAGCACACCGGTTTCACCGGCCTACACGGGGCCATAATGTCCAAGCTCCTCAGCAACGTCCGACGCAAGATGCTGACCGATGGGGTCCCGCCGGTACTGGCCGCCTTGCACGCGCAGACTTCGACATGAGTGGCGGCGTCAACACGGTCGCGTTGGTCGCGTGCATCGCGACCGCCGTCCTGCACGGCTACGTCTTCGCCATGGAAAGCGTCCGGTTTCGGCGGCCCGCTGTCAGCCCCATGTTCGAGGTCGCTCCAGATCATGCCGATTCGGCGAGTACGCGAAGCACGCGGGGTATGTCTTGGGAGTCCAGGGGTCGTTAACGGTGGGCGAATCGCGGCGTAGCGGCGGTCTTGGTGGGTCCTTTCGTACGCCCCATACGCTGATGAAGCTGAGTTGAACAGTCGGCCCGGGAAACCGGTGTCGCCGCCGTCGGGCCGCACACCGAGTAAAGCCGCCCGATCAGGAGCCAGGTTCGTTGTCCGCGCCAACCAGGGGTAACCGGCGTGTGATCATCCCCGCTGACAGCCCCCCCCACCCACCTCCCAGACCAGATTGGGCCTGTCTGTCTGTGGGTCGAGTGGGCTCAGTCGGTGGTGCTGAGGACGAGTTTGCCGGGACGGCGTTGGCTGTTCAGTACGCGGTGCGCGTCGGCGATGCGGGCGAGTGGGTACACGGTGTCAACGACTGGTCGGAGCGCTCCGGATTCGACGTACCCGGCGATGTCGGCGAGTAGTTGGCGGTCGGGGTAGCCGCGGAAGGTGTGTATGCGGCGGGCGCCGAAGATGGTGGACGCGGCGATGGAGGCCATGGCCGCGGCGGAGCCGAAGTTGAGGGTGACCATGCGCCCCCGGCGGTCCAGGCGGCGCCGGAAGGCGAGCAGGTCTCGGCCGGTGGTGTCGATGATGACGTCGAAGGGCCCGATGTCGTGGGGGTTCACGGTGCGATAGTCCAGAGCGGCGTCGGCGCCGCACTCGGTGACGAAGTCGGCGTCGCGGGCGGCGGCGAGGGCGGTGACGTGGGCGCCGAGGGCGTGGGCGAGCTGCACGACGATCATGCCGACTCCGCCGGCGGCTCCGCGCACCAGTATTCGATCGCCCGCGCTCGTGCGGGCCACGTCGCGGACGGCGTGTACGGCGCTCTCGGCTGGTGTGACCAGGGATGCGGCCTCGACCATGGTTATGCGGTGCGGGAAGGTGGCCACCCGATCGGCGGGCACGACCACGTATTGGGCGGCAGAGCCTGTGACGTGCGCTGCCTTGGGAGAGACCATGCCCCACACTGCGGTGCCGACGGAGATGTCATGGACGTCCGCGCCGACAGCGCTGATGACACCGGCGAAGTCCAGTCCGAGGCCCATCGGGAACTTGCGTCCGGTCATCAGCTTCAGCGTTCCGTCGCGCAGGAACGTGTCGTGCTGGTTGACCGCAGAGGCCTCCACGCGCACGAGAACGTCGCCGGGACCGGGGGCCGGGCGGGGCACGGTCACCACCTCCAACACTTCGGGTCCGCCGAAGCGTTGGAACTGGGCTGCCTGCATGTGCGGTGTTGTCATCGCTGTTGTGCTCCTTCAGTGTCGAGGCTATGGGTCGTCGGCGGCGAGTCATCTGGCGTGGTCGGCGCTGGGGGCGTCGGCTGCACGTCGGTGTCGGGCCTGCTGTCCGAGCGGCGGTCTGGGGCGGCGTGGTGGGTGCGCTTGTAAACCTGTTCCTGGGCCAGGCGGCGCAGGGCCAGCAGAACCGGCTCGTAGAGCACAGTCCCGAGCACGACGTAGGTCACCGCCGCGGCGGCGCCCTGCCGGTCGTGCGCGGTCGGGATGGTGGCGATGTCATGCTCGGCTGTCGCGAGGGCGGCGTCAGCGTAGACACGCAGCCGTAGCGCGTCGGTGGGCAGGCCGACCTGCTCGGCGGCGGCCAAGGCGGTGTCGAGTTGTCGGACGACGGCGGAGTCGGCCTCCACGGGCCAGCCCAACGCGGCCAGCACCGCCGACGCCCGGTACGGCAAGTGGTCGGCCGGGTCGAGCGTTGCCGCCAGGGCGTCGTGGGTCTGGTCGATCGCGGAGCCCAGCTGCTCCGGCCCGGCATCGATCGCGGCCAGCACCGCGCGGACCGTAGCCAAGGACAACCCGCCGACGTCGATCAAGACTCGGATCATCCGCAGCCTGGTCACGTGCGAGTCGTCGTAGTCGGCTTGGGTGGCCGACAGCGCGACCCCTGGCGGCAGCAGGCCCTCCCGCAGGTAGTACTTGATCGTGGGCACGCTGACCGCGCTGTCGCGGGCCAGCTCCGAGATACGCATCACGTCAGGCCCCGGCGAATCGTCGGCCGGGGGTGCCCCGTTGGCCTCTGGCCGGCGCCGACCCGTCGGACGCGGCGGCGCTGTTCTCCGGTATGTCGACGCAGACGCACTCGTGGTCGCCGGTGGCGAGCGCGAACGTCTCATGCCAGATGCCGATCGCGCCCCGGGACTGGCGGGACCACCGGTCGAACTCTGACGATGCGGGACGGTGGACGTGGCTGGGGGACTGCGCGTCCTTGATCAGCGCGTCCACCTCGCGCCTGTACTCCACTACCAGCGCTCCCCGCGCGCTGAAGTAGCCGACGTAACCGAGCATGCCCAATGTGGAATCGGCACCCAGCCCGCGCCGCACGCCACGCTTAGCCGCGACCGCGAGCAGCCGGTTGACCCGGATCACTGAAAGGGACACGACCGCGGCGCCATCATCGCGATGGGTGTTGCGCCTGGAAAAGAATTGGGCCATAGCGCCTCTCCAAGTCTGTTCGTTGTCATTCAGGACCTGAGCGCCTAGATGCCCGCGTGGGTGGCGGTTATCCACTTACTGGATAGTGCTACTACCCAATATAGCTAGTAGCACTATCCAAGTCAAGTGAGGTGCTTGACGCGACCGTCACCAGGTGGTGTCCTCGCCCCAGGTCGCCCGTCAGGTCCGCGGACATGGCGGATCCCTATAAGGCGTGGGTGTCTGGGAGCGATCTGCCGGAGGTGCTGGGCCGGCGGTCCCCGATGCCGTTGATGAATCTGCGCGTCACAGAGGGAGGATCGGGGGTTGGCGAGTCCCGTCCCCGCGCCATCCCCGAGCTACCCTGCGGACCACACCGAGAATGAGATCCAACCTCGTGCAGCGCCCGGCGCGATCGGTAGGCTGCTGACCGAACTGTCCGAATTATTTACTGGAGGTGTAGATAGCGATGTCTCGCGTTGTCGTCGCTTCGGCCTTCGGCGGTCCCGAAGTGCTACGGGTGGTTCAGGTCGGTGTGGCATCCCCCGGCCCGGGCGAGGTGAGCATCGCGGTTCGCGCCGCGGGTGTGAACCCGGTCGACGTGAAGTCTTATGCCGGCCGGGAGAAGGGGCACGACGAGTCGAAGCTGCCCCTGCGGCTGGGTGTGGAGGCATCCGGTGTGGTCACAGCGGCAGGTCCTGGCGCGACCGGGCCGGCAGGCCCGGTCGCCGTCGGCGATGAGGTCATCGCCTACCGTATCCTTGGCGCCTACGCCGACACGGTCACTGTGCCGGCCGCGGCCGTCGTGCCGAAACCGGTCGGCCTCTCCTGGGAAACGGCCGGCGCGATGATGCTGATTGGCACTACAGCCATTCACCTGCTCACGGCAACGGGTGTCACCGACGGCGACACGGTTCTTATCCACGGTGTCGCGGGCGGAGTCGGCGCCATCGCCGCCCAGATCGCCGTCCGCGACGGGGCGCGCGTCATCGGTACGGCATCGGAGGACCAGTTCGATCGGCTGCGCGGCTACGGCGTCATCCCTGTCACGTACGGCGACGGTCTGCTGGACAGAGTGCGATCGGCGGCTCCTGCTCCTGACGGCGTAGGTGCCGCGATCGACACGGTAGGCACCGATGAAGCCATCGACGTCTCGCTCGCCGTGGTCTCCGACCGTCGGCGCATCGCGACCATCGTCGCCTTCGACCGGGTTGAGGGAACCGGGATCAAAGGGCTCGGCGGCAGCCCCGGCTCGGACAAGGGAGGCATCGAGATCCGCGACGCCGCCCGCCTGCGACTGACCTCGCTCGTGACTGAGGGCGCAGTGCGGATCGTCATGGGCCCGAGCTTTCCGCTCGCCGACGCCGCGCAAGCACATCGCCAAGTCGCGGCCGGGGGCACTCGCGGCCGAGTCGTCCTGATCCCCTAACAAAACCATCGACGCTCGCCGGGCTGGAAGCGAAAATCCGCGAACAGTCGCCAGGCGGATGTCCTGAAGCAGAACCGTTGCGGCGACATCAACCGAGGCTCGACGCATGCGCACAAGTGGACCGTCAATCGAGGAGGAGACGATCAGACACGGTCGTCGCGCGGCGGCGGCCCTAGAGCCTCGGCCCGTTTTGGCTCGCTCCGGCAGCCATTCCGGGGAATACGTAGGGGTACGCATGGAACGGCGACGTCGATCGTGCCGACTCGGGCGTCCAGGTCCCGATGCGATACATGTTCCGAGGATTGATCCTGTAGACATCTTTCTGGCCGTAGCCGACGCCGCTGCACATGGCATCAACATCGGCGCACAACTACGATTGCATAGAGGCCGAAAGCATCGACCGGACCAAGTCCGGACCTGCCTCCGCCAGCTCACCGGCCAGGTGTCAACTCCGGTCGAATCTTGACCCACCCCGGACCAGCTGGGTCAGGATTCACCCGGAATCGACACCAGGGACGAGCCCGGCTCCATAGAGTGCGCAGTGGTCACCGCGTGCTTATCATTCGAGTTACGGTGAGAGGTCTCAAGAACGATCACGCCATGGGCCGTCAGCCCGGCAGCGACGCGCCCAACCCCGCCGGGAGGTCGGCGAGTCGAGCATGAGCGGTCACGTACATGACTTTGTGCGACTCAACTCTTTCAACCGTCGGTGGAGCTATAAGCACGCGTCGCAGAATCACCGGTGTTCCCGGTATTAGACAAACACTGGAGTTGGTCAAGCCCGAGCCTTAATGATTGCGTCTGAGCTGATCCGGGCGCCAGGAGAGATTATGAACAGCTGCCAGGTGTTTGCGCACCTCAAGTAGGGCAGCGGCGGAAAGGCGAATAGCCGGATTGAAGCTCAGATTTCGCGAGTCTGCAATAGTCGAACCGGGGACTGACAGGCTGGCCTCGACTCAGAGCGGCGTGATCAACCGGGTCGGGTTACGGTAGATGAATTTGCACACTTGAGAATCCTCGGCGGCTCGTCGCTACTTGGCCTGTCGCGGGGGCGGCGTCTATTCGGTGGAGCGCGAGCGTGAATCCGGGCCGTCGGGTCGTCCCGGCCGTGCCGATCATGCGCCCGCGCGCAAGCGGTGGCGACGGGTCGTTGTCGATGGGGTACGGGCCGGGTGCCGGCAGTTGGCCGGGTCGTCCACCCGCCCTGTCCGGTCAGCAAATTGGCATCATCCGGGCCGACGCGGAGATGTTTTCGCGCCCATCGGTCTCACCGACGCAGATGCCGGGAATGTGCAGCCGGGTGAACAAGTGCGAGCGGGCGGTGACGCTGTCGGGATAGTTCGCGTTGATGGCGGCCGTGTCGATTGCGTCCAGGGCGTCGGCCAGGGCGGTGGTTTGCTCCCAGATGGTGTAGCTCATAAGGAGTCGACTGTCGAGCAGTCCGGTGTGCAACTGCTGCGACAAGCACCCGGGACGGTTCACCAGAGCGTCGGCCTGCTGCTGCCACGCCCCGATCATCGCGTCGCGATCGGCGAGGTCGACGTCATAGAGGGTGATCTGGATCGTCGGTTTCTTGTTGGCCGGGTCATTAAGCTGGGCGGTGAGGGGCGTGCTCGGATCGAGGTCGGAAAGGGTGAGTCCGCGGGTCGGGGTGCGCGGGTCTTGATCGCTCGGGCTCCACGCGGCGTCACCGGTGCAGACGCCGGGCACGGCCAAGCGGCGGAACAAGTGCGGGTGCGCGGTCGAGCCGTCCGGATAGATGCGACGCAGCGGCTCGAACTGTGGTTGATGGGTGGTGCCGGCGAAAGCCTTCGTCTCCTCGAATACGGCGTAGTTCAGGAACATGCGGCTGGTACCGATGCCCTGGTGCAGCTGCGAGCTGATGCAGCCCGGCTGGAACTTGAAGAACTCCGCGTCGACCACCCACGCGCCCTTGAACGGTTCCTGGACGGTCGGGTCGACATCGAACACGTTCAGCAGGATCGTCGGTTGCGTCGAGGTGTCCGCGAATTCCTCGTGGAGAGCAAACGTCGGGTCCAGTTCGTTGTGCTTGAGCATGCTGTGCTCCCGTCGGTGTGTATGCATGTACTTGCTTACATTCAGACGATAGGCTCGTTGGAGATCGCTGTCAACATCAGATCGTGGATCCAGTGAAGGAGGTCTAGGCGTGGTTATTCGAGTGAGCGATGCCCAGATCCTTGACGCGACGGTGGCCTCAATTCGGATTCACGGCGTGCACGGCTCCACGACGCGGGAGATCGCCCGCCTCGCGGGCGTGAACGAGGTCACGCTGTTCCGTCGGTTCGGCGACAAGCGACAGTTGGTGCGTGCGGCCGTACATGATGCGATTGCCCGCCAAGGAGCGGGTGAGTTCGTCCCCACCGGCGACGTGCGCATGGACCTCTTCGAAATTGTCCGGTTCTACACCGCCGCTTTCGACCCGGCCCGCGGGATCGCCCTCGCCCTTGTCACGGAGGCCAGCCGGCACCCGGATCTGGTCGATCTGTTGGCCGAGCCCGTCGCTGTCTTCGGCCGAGCCGCCGAGGTGATCCGGTACCACCAGGAGCGCGGCGAATTGATCGCCGAGCCAGTCGCCGATGCCCTCGCCGCCCTGGTCGGACCTCTCCTATTCTCCACGCTCGGGCGCACACTCGATAGCGCATCCCCTTCCAGATCCACCGACTCCGGTGACGGGACGCCGGACCGCGTGGTCGAACGGTTTCTCAGGGGTCACGGCAATGAGGCGGCGGATGAGCGCGCGCCGATCTCCGATCTTTGAGCGTCGACGCCGACGCCTACGCCTACGAATTGGCCTGCACCTGTTCAGCCGCTGACCAGGCCAGTCGGCGTAACTCGGTCATGTCCGCCCCACCCGGCGTCAACGCAAACCCCGGTGGGCGTCGCAGAAGCTGCTCGCTGTCGCCGCGCGTGACAGGCGTCGCAACTTCGACCCGTACACCTGGACACTCGCGGCAGCTCGGGTAGGCGGCTCGTCCCCCAGGTTTGTGAATTCCGACGCATCACTACTCGATTGGGTCGAGGTGGAAGATGTTGACGAGGGTGGTCGTTTCGTCCGAGATGTCGATGTATGAGGTCCAGCCTGAACGTAGGGTCCAGCTCGACGTGCTTTAACGCGGTTCATGGTTCCTTCCGTTGCTGGTTCCGGGCTCGTTTGAGCACCCTGGGTGTTCGGATGGCTACTGGGCTCGGACGGGGAGCTGGAGGTAGGCGGGTTGGTCGCCTCCGGTGTGGATCAGATGCTGCCCGAGGTTAGCGGGGACGTATTCACGGTTTCCGGGGAAAATTGGTCCCAGGAGGTGCCTACCGCTGATGACCAGGCGGAGTTGCTGGCCGGGGTGAAAGGCGAGCCCGACTGGAAGTAGGTCGATGTCAACATCCACGACCTCGCCGGGGATGAGCTTCTCGACTCGGTCGAAGCTGTGCACGGGTATGGCGTCGGTGGACTGCGTTTCGTCCAGGTGACGCAGGGAGACGCGTAGGCGTCCGTCGGATCCCTTGTAGCGCAGGACCGAACCGCCGCGTTCGGTCAGGTCTTGGACGATCCCGCCGTGGTTGGGGACGGTGTACTGCTGCAGCGGCGTGCCGTACCGGTCGAGCTTTTGCAGGAGGAGGAACAGGTCCATGTCGTCGGCTCCTTGCGCTTCGACCCGCAGGTGGGCCTTCGGATAGCCGACCAACACGGTCTCAGACTCGAACGTGAGGACGAAGGACGCCAGGTCGGGGTTGGAGCCGACGCGGTAGGCCGCCGGGACCTCCTCCTTAGGTGCTGTCGTGCTCAGGACGCGCGTCCGGCCGTTCAGGTAGTACCTGGTCAGGGTGACGTCCCGCGGCGGGAACTCCTCAGCCGCCAGACCTACCTGGTCGCCGCCTTGGAAGTCGAGGACGGAATAGCGGACCCGTGGAGTCTGCTCCCAGCCGTTGTCGGTGTCGCGGAGGTAGTGGTCGAAGAAGCGCAGTAGGTCCTCGGTGTTGGCAGCGTCGTAGTAGTCGGGCCATTCCTGGCTGTTGTGGATGCGGAGCCACTTCTCGGTCGAGGCGATACGGCGCCAGGCCCGGAACGTTCCTGCGGTGTGCAACGTGTGGGAGTAGCTGGCCACGACGTAGGCGGGCACGGCGACCTGGTCGAAGCGGGGGATCTTGTGCTCCCACAGCTCGTCGATGAGGGGATGCTGGTCGGTTTCGGTGAGGATGTCCTCCTTCCGTCCGAGGCCGAGGAAGTTGGTGTTTTGAAGCATCTCGGCGAACCCGGTGTCGGGCATGCCACCGCGGAGCACGAGGTCGCGGTAAACGTCGCTGACCCCTTCCTCCGGGTTGATAGCTGCCAGGTGCGGAGGCTGTTCGGCGGCGGCGAACCACTGGGAGACAGCGAGGTAGGAGGTGCCGCTCATTGCGACCTTGCCCGTGCACCATTGTTGGGCGGCCAGCCATTCGATCAGGTCGTAGCAATCGCGTCCCTCTTGCCGGTCCCACAGGACGCTGTCGCCTTCGGAGTGGGCGACCCCTCGGATGTCGGGATTGCAGATCGCGTAGCCCTGGGCGCACCAGTAGGCGGGATCGGGCCCTTCGAACTTTGCCAGGCCGGAGAGAGTCGCGTTGTCCAGACCCACCATGGCGTAGATGCCGAGCACGCTGGCCGAGGTTCCCTGGCCTTTCCCGTACGGGCTCCAGGCCACGATCACCGGCACCGGCTCGACGCCGGCGGGGCGGAACACGTCGATGTAGATCGTGACGCCGTCCCGCAGGATCACGGCGACGTCCTTGTCCAGCACGACGTCGACCGGCAGCGCGCGGAAGGGGGGCGCGATCTGAAAGCCCGCCGGCATCGTCCGGGTGCCGGGGCCGAACCCGCTCAGGATGCCGTACCGGTCGCCCGGCTCCAGCGGGTTGGACGGCACGAACACCTTCTGGTCTTCGCTCATGACAGGCTCCGCTCGTTATTGGTGTGCTTTCGGCAACGGACTACGCTTTGTGGCTCGTGGGTCTGGTTCACGCGAGGTGATCTTCAGGTTGCCGCTGGGGGTTGGGTCGCGTTTCCTGGTGCTCGCCGGACACGCTGGGTGAGTACGGGCGTGCCGGCTTCGATCAGCCCAGGCCGGTGGCGGGTGTCCCCGAGCAAGGTGTGCGGGTCAAGCGGGGCGCCGTAGGAGTAGTGCTGGCGCTCGCCCCAGGGTTGGGCGTGGCGTCGGCCGAGCGAGTCGATGGTGATCTTGCGGGATTCGAGGTTCCTCCCGCCTGCTCGGTCGGCCAGCCAGTCCGCGGCGTAGACCAGAACGGCGGGACCGAGCTGCCCGGACCCGCGGGTGACCGGGGCGTGGTCCTCGCCGGTGTACAACATCAGCTCCTTCGGGCCCGGCACCTGGTTGAGGTGGTCGAAGGTCTGCTGCGGATCGGTCAGCGGGTCGTCCTCGCCGGCGATGACCAGGTAGGGCATCGTCAACTTCGCGCTGAGCGGGCGAACGTCCATCGCGTCGACCTTGTTCTGCAGCTGCTCGAAGCTGTCGGACCCGGTCATGGACATGAACTTTTGCCGGAACGTCGGCGACTTGGACGCGAACATCATCGTGTGGTGCGGGTCGAACCATGTGTACATCACCGAGCATGCGAAGTAGCGCGGTTCGGCAGCCGCGAGTTGGGTGGCCCAGAACGAGCCCTGCGACAGGCCCCAGACCATGACGCGATCGGCGTCGATCTCTGCGCGCGCCGCGAGGTTCTCGTAGCAGCTGACCCCCAATTCGCCGTAGCTGGCCGGGTCGTAGTAGATGCGGCGCACCAGGCAGGAGCCCTGCCCTGGGCCGTCGACGGAAAGCACCGCCATGCCCCGGGCCAGGAAGCGGTCTCGCGACGCCAACACGGTGAGCTCTTTGAACGCGTCCATACCCGAGACGGCGACGACGCAGGGCAGCGGCACGCCGCCGTCGCCGTCGCCGTCGCTCGACCGGACGGCAGGTGGAGGTAGGCCGGCACGGTGCGGTCGAGATAGGGGATCTCCACCGCCTCGATCACATGGTCGGCCAGCTGCGCGTACCCCTGGTAGCTCTGTCTCTTCTTCTGCTCCAGGACCTGGTTCAGCTCGGTGTCGGTGTAGATGGGCCACTGGGCCGCTCCGTAGGCGATGGCTGCCGCGAACAGGTCGTCGGATGCCGACACCCGGTGCCCGGCGGCGCGTTGCTCGAGGCCCCGCAGCTCGAAATGGCGGGCCACCCTGACCAACTCGCGAGAGAAGTCGTCCAACTTCTTGATCGAAGCTCGCAATGACAGAAACGCCGTTTGGTGATCAGGACTGCACGGGCTGGCGTAATAGTGCAACCGGCCCTGATCCCACTCGGGTCCGATCACGTCGATGACGGCGTCCAACAGCCACCGCTGGTCGGCGAAGCGCGCGTCCCGGGCAAGTACGGAGTAGGGGTTGATCGGCATCAGGCACCTCGAAGGTCCAAAGAGAGCGGGTCCTTGCAGTTTGTTTCGGCGCGCGCCATGATGTCCAACGATTGTTCCTGTTGGCTCTGATCGTTTTCGCCGATGGAATCTGCCATGGACCTGCATCAGCTGGAGTACTTCGTGGCTGTCGCTGAAGAGCGGCACTTCACTCGCGGAGCGGAGCGAGCCCACGCCGTGCAATCGACGGTGTCCGCCGCGGTGGCGCGGCTTGAGCACGAGTTCGGCGTGACCCTGTTTGAGCGCGGCCGAAGCGGCGCGCGGCTCACCGCAGCGGGGGAGGTGCTCCTGCGCCGGGCGCACGCCTTGCTGGGCGAGGCTGGGCGCACCCGAGATGAACTCCAGCGGCTCGCGGGTGGCCTGTGCGGTGCCGTGATTTTGGGGACGGTCCTCTCGACCGGCGACTTCGATCTGGTCGCGGCCCTTCTCGCCTTTCGGAAGGCCTACCCTGACGTCGCCGTCCACCTGCGCCTGTCGGCGGGGCCGCTGGACAGCCGCATCGACGAGGTGCTCGATGGCCACGTCCAGCTCCTGCTGCTCCCGATCCCGTCCCGCCGACGGTCTGGCATCCACATCGACCGGGTGACGGCGATGCAGTTGGCGCTGGCGTGCTCGTCAACAGACCCACTCGCCGGGCAGGCATCCGTCACGTATCGCGAAGTCGCCGACCGCCCGTTCATCGACTTTCCCCAGCAGTGGGGCAACCGGGGCATCGTCGACGGCATGTTCGCCGACGAACATGTCGAACGCAGGGTGTCCGTCGAGGTCGTGGACGTGACGACGGCGCTCCGAATGACCCAAGGTGGACTGGGTTTAGCCTTTGTTCCAGAAGAATTCATCTCCTCCGCGCAAGGCGTCTGCAAAGTCAATCTGCAACATCCGCCGCCCGCAATCGAACTCGGCCTTGCGATAGCCACTGATCGACCCCGCTCAGAGGCAACTGAGGCACTCAGACGCACCCTCCTCGACACACCCGTGTAAGCGGCGTAGCAGATCGTCTACGCAATGGGGTGGCCCCGAGTTTGGACAGGTAGGCCGGTTCGGAACGGAACACGATGTCTGAACGGGAGGCGTACCCCGACCTAGGGTCTCAGATAAGCGGCGTACCTGACCAGGCGTGAGTGGTGGTGGTGGGACGATGCGGCCTTCGAAGGTGATCGCGAACGCGTTGAGCGCTGGCTTCGTGCGCCGTGAGGCGCTGTCGTTCGCGTGGAGGTAAGAGACCGCCACTGTCGGTCCATCGCAGCGGATCGCCGGAGCAGGGGCAGCCCGATCCGGGAGGTGCCGCTGAGGGTGGGAGCAGCCCAACAAAGCCGGGGTGCGTCAGCATGTGCCAAATGGCGTGGGTCCGGTGAGCCGGGGTCGAGAGGAGTACGCGAGGAACGAGTGTCATAACGTCCCTCACCGCGATACCGGCTCGAATCTGGTGGATGTGGGCCGGATGGCCACTAGACAGGTCGGTTGGTGGCTTAGCCGTCGCGGGCCTTCACCACGATCGCGGGGCACCTCCCATGAAGTGGGGACGATGGACACGACCAGATCAACCCGGTCCAGCGGCCGGTCCCGCCACTCGGTCATCTCCTCGACGACCTTGTCGATGATCTTAGAGATGGTGTCCTTCGATATCGTCGCCCCGTCACGTCGGCGACGTGCACCGAGATTTCACCTGTCGTCAAACCCCTTGCCGTCACCGACATCACAATGTTGTCGACCCCGTCCAAGCGGCTCTGACGTTTCTTCACGATCAGCGGCTCGAACGTGCCGTCCCGGTCCCGGGGCACCTCGATCTTACCGACCCGATCTCGGTGAACACGGTCTGGCCCCGGTTCCGTTCCGCGAGTTCACCGGATTCGACTTGTCACGTCGTACTTGTCGTCGCCCAATGTTCGGATCTCCGCTTCCAAGGCGGTCTCCACCACCGTCTTGGTCAACCCGGTCAGCAGACCACAGGGAACGATCGACTCGACCCCTTCGGTGCGGGCCTGCTCGACGAAGCGTGCGCGAACTGCCGGGTATCGATCCTGCTTAGTCATGGGATCGATGGGGTCGGTCATGCTCGGTCCATCCGCTAAGCTGCGCTCGGCGTGTCCCCACACCAAGATCAGCTACGGAGATCTGACAGTCCCGTCCGCGGCGGTCACGTTAGGGCGCCGGGCTCGTCCTGGCGAGGCCGTTGCGTTCGCGTCGCATCGCTGATGTAGTGTGCGCGTCGGCGTCCATCACCGCGTCGGGGATCAGCCAGGCGACGGTCAGTTCTGAGTGCTGGTCGGCGACGGTCAGTCCACGGGCGAGCCGAGCATGGTCGACTCACGATCGTAGTCGGCGCGGGACCGACGCGGCCGCCTACGAGCGGATCTCGGACCAGCTCAGGTGTGGTGGAGAGGGTGACCAACCCCGGCCGGGAGGGGTATCCCGGTTCGACAGAGCGGTTCCGCGAGGTCGCGATCAAAGGTCTTATCCCTGAGGTGTTCACTTCGGGGACGCCCGCGGTGTCGGCTGGGTCGGGTCGGCGGGTAGCTTCCGCATCGGAAGGCTTCGACGGGTCTAAAGCGCCCGGCCCGACGTGTCGGCGCGGGACCGCGGCGCCGGCCCGACCCGCACCAAAGGAGATCGTTGATGGCGACCCAGCCGCGGAGCATTACACGGGGCAGCCCAACATTGAGGGAGGCCGCAAATCATCACGAGGAGGCGGGTCGAGTATCAGGACGAAGGCGATTCTGCGAAGGTCGCCGAGCATGCCCACCACGCCACCTGTCTTTGGGCGCAGCCACCCACCACACCGAGGAAGCTGCCCAGGCCAACGTGACCCACCCCGACACTACGAAATTACCGCCGGCCCGCTGGGCGTGGCCCGTATCTGCCGCGACCTTGGATTCTTTGCCGCCGAAGTGGTCAGCCTCGAGTTAGCTTGGGGCGAGGCTGATCACCCTCGGCGAGGTACTGGTTTCGTGTCAGTGCGTGGTCCGGGCTGTCTGAACCTCCCCCCAAACCGTGGAGACATGCGCTATGAGGAGTAGTCATGTCAGAGATTCGACGCAGGTTCGACCCAGAGTTCCGGGAGGGGGCAGTCCGGATCGTCCGGGAGACCGGGAAGCCAATTGCGCAGGTCGCCGGGGATCTGGGGATCAATGCGGGCACCTTGGGCAATTGGTGCGCCCAGGAGCGGGCCGCCCAGCCGGCGGGTGGGGCGGTCTCGGCCGGTGAGGCCGAGGAACTCAAACGGCTACGGTCCGAGAACGCTGAACTCCGGATGGAACGTGATGTGCTCAAGCGTTCCGTGGTCCTGTGGGTGAAGGAGGCGACGAAGTGAGCGTGGCACGCTTCATCGCCGACCAGAGGACCGTGCACCGGGTGCCACACGTGGTGTGCTGCCAGATTCTGGGGGTCAGCGCGTCCTGGTTCTACAAGTGGCTGCGCCGTCCGCTGACGCCCAGGTTGGTGCGTCGGGCTGCGCTGGACACCGAGGTGCGCGCGATATTCACCGCATCGAAGCGGACCTACGGGTCGCCGCGGGTCCACGCCGATCTGGTCGAGGCGGGTTGGTCGGTCAGTGTGAACACCGTCGCCGAGTCGATGCGCCGGCAGGGTCTGCAGGGTCGAAAGCCCAAGCACAGTAGGGGTTTGACCCGGCAGGACCGGAAGGCCCCGAAGTTCCCGGATCTGTTGAAGCGGGATTTCAACGCGGCCGGGCCGAACGTGAAGTGGTGTGGTGATATCACCGAGATCCCCACCGGTGAGGGCAAGGTGTACCTGGCGACGGTGATCGATTTGTACTCACGGCGGCTGTTGGCCTGCCCGATCTCGGATCATCCGGATGCACGGTTGGTCTGCGATGCGATCACGATCGCCGCGGCGGTCCGCGGTGGCCGCCCCGCCATCGACGGGGTGATCTTCCATTCTGACCGCGGGTCTACCTACACGGCCACGACTTTCGCCTTGCTGTGCCGAGACCGGCTGGGAGTGCGGCAGTCGATGGGCCGGGTCGGTTCATGTTTTGACAATGCCGCCGCCGAGTCGTTCTTCTCCACCCTGGAACACGAGGTGCTCTTCCGGCATCAGTTCACCAGCAAGGCCCAGGCCCGAGTGGTCGTGCTGGACTGGTGCCACAATTTCTACAACACCCGCCGCCGGCACAGCTCGGCGGCCCTGATGCCATCCAACGAGTACGAAAAGATCACCGCTGGCCAACCGGCAGCGGCATAAAAACTCTCCACGATTTCAGGGGAATCCCAGTCGGAGCGAAGTCGAAGGGGGCGGGCTAGCGTTGGGGGAGTGGTCCTTGATCGGGTTGCGGGTGACGGAGGAGGGTCGGAGATGGTGATGGGACCGGAGCACCGGGTGATCGTTTTCCTGCAGGAGAATAAAACGACCGACTTCTATTTCCCCACCCTGGCCGGGTGGGGGGCGGTGGTCGCCGACCACGGGTCGTTGCTGACCGCGCCACCGAATTTCGATCAACCTCACGATCGCAACGCCTGGGTGCATTACGCGATGGGCGACTACCCGGCTCTGGCCGCGCAGATCGACAACGACACTGTCCTGCCGTTCTACAGTTTCCTGGCCAAACAGTTCATCTTCTGCGACCACCACTTCGGGGCCGGCTCGAATTCCACGTCCGGGCACATGCTGGCCATTGGCGGGCAAACCCCGACGTTTAAGAACCCACCGTTCGTCGGGGCTCATCCGGTGTGGGATCTGCCGTCGATTTTCACTGCCGCCGACGCGGCCGGCGTGTCCTGGGCCGCGTTTCCCGACCAGAGCGGCTACCCGACGAAGTTCTACACCAGCCTGTCCACCCCACCGGGCAATGGGCAGGTGCACCGGCCGGCCGAATTCATCCCGATGGCCAAGGGCGGCACCCTGCCCCGCATCTGCTACGTGTGGAGTCCCGCCGGCTACGACGAACACCCGCCGGCCACCAGTAACCCCGGCTACGTCGCCGACGGGCAGAACCTGGTCTGGCAACGCGTCCAGGCCGTCATCGACGGCGGCGGCTGGGCTGACACCACGTTCATCCTGACCTGGGACGACTGGGGCGGCTACGCCGACTCGGTCCCCACCCCCGGGATCGAAACGCTACCGGATGCGCTGCACCCCGACGGATTCACCGCCATCGGCGGCTCCCGGATCCCCTTGATCATGTTCGGCGGCCGGGTCGGGCAGGGCATCGACCCGCAGTGGCACTCCCACGCGTCGATCCCGAAAACCATCATCGACCTGCTCGGCCTGCCGCCCCTGGGGGTGCCCAGAGTCGACCAGGCCCCCTCCATGGCCGGCCATGTCGATCCCACCCTGAACCGGCCCGAGCCGCCGACCCCCGGCACGGCCATCACTCAACCGGCCCCACCCCAGCCCACGCCGCCACCCATAACCCCTGACCCGTGGCCCGGACGCCTGGGTCAGCCCATGCCCGCGTTGATCACCCTCGACGGCAGCATTCTGCCCGCACCCACCGACGGGCTGGTCCGCACACAACCACCCACCCCGCCGAAATAGGCTTCCACCCCGGCGGGGTCAACCCCACTGGATCGTGTCACGCTGCGCACGTGCCCTGATCAGCTCGACCATGGGGTCGGGGTCACGACGACGGAGACACCGGTGGATGTGGCGCCCACCCTCAGCAAAAGAAGATGAGCGGCCGCCATCAGCGGCGGAGCTGGACTCGGCCCGGGAGACGCTGCGACCGGCTCGGGACCGTGTTCCGGTGTGGCGTCAGTGGGTTCGCCGGGTCGTTGCAGGTGTTCACTTTCTGTTCGTTCGGGTAGGTGACACTGCGGGCATGACTGTGGTTATCGAGCAGGATGAGGACGCGGCTGAAGCGGCGTTGGGTTCGTCGGCCTGGGCGGCGCACCACGCTGAACACCTGCTGGCCGCCGATCTGCCGAAGCGGTGGGCCCACACCCAACAGGTGGCTCGGCACGCCCGGTGGGCCGCCGCGGGTGTTCGAGAAGAGGACGCGGATCTGTTGGTGGCGGCCGCCTTTCTGCATGACATTGGTTATGCCGCACCGATCGCCCGGTCAGGTTTTCACCCGTTGGACGGCGCGGTGCACCTGCAGGGTTTGGGGCTGGGCGAATTGGCCCGGCTGGTCGCGCACCACAGCGGCGCCCACGTCGAGGCGGTCCACCGGGGCTTGGCCGATCAGTTGGCGCACTTTCCGAGGACCCGGGGCCCGGTGTCGGATGCGTTGACCTACAGCGATGTCACCTCAGGCCCGACCGGCCAGCCCATGCAGCCCGGCGACCGATTTGAAGAGATCGTGGATCGACACGGACCGGACAGTGTCGTGGCCCGCTCCCGCGGCCAGTCCCGGGCCGAACTTTACGGCTGCGTGGTCCGCACCTTGCGTCGCGCCACCCGGCGGCAGAGTCCACCGTCCGGGCTGGCGGTCGGGGTGGTGCAGCTGGGCTGCGCCACCTTGCTGCGGCTGCAGGGCCGGGTCGATGAGGGCAGCGTCAACCGGCTCTGGTCGGCGTTCGCGGGGGTGCTGGACCGCCCGCCGCACGGTGTCGTGGTGGATCTGGCGCTGGTCGACCGCATGGACGCGGCCGGGTCCGTCGCCCTTTGCGGCCTGCTTCTAGGGGCTGGCCCGACCCGGGTCACGTTCCTGGATCCACGGGCCCGCGATCAGGCCCTGCTCACCCGGACCGCCCGTGGCCCGCTGCCGGTGGTCTTCGGAGCTGACGCAGCCGTGCAGGTCCACTGCGACGACAGCATCCCCCGATGAGCGATGAAGACCCCGGCCGGTATCCGGTCCCAAGATTTTGGCTCGTTCCGGCGGGCGCCCTGAACGGCGCGGTGGTCGACGCTGATCCCGGCCTGCCGCCGACCCCTGGGGAACAGGTTGCCACCGAATGGGTAGCGCAGGCCGTCTCCGCGGCCCGGCTGGACGACGAGGCCCGCGAGTACCGGTGGACCGGCCAGGTCCTCACCCCTGCCCCCGGCCGGCAGATCATCGTCATGACGCCCGGACCTGCACACAACGGCCCACCGGGCTGACGCTCAGCCGAACTGGACGTTATGGTCCATCACGCCGCCACCCCCACCCGGCTGCGGCCTGCTCCATCCGTGGCCGCGCCGCCCCCAGCTACACAGCCAACACTCGTCGCACGTTGGCCATTACCGGCGTCGCCAGCCCCTCTGAGGCCCAGGTAAACGCCACCGGAGGTAACGCTCGAGGCGCCCCCCGGAGCACCGCGAGCAACGGCTGTTTCCTCGGACGGAGGAGCGGCGCCACACCGGCAGGTTGTCGAGAACCATGTGCGGTGACACGATGCCTACCCGTGACCGCCCCCGACGACGACCCGGCTGCCGCGGACATCGCCGCGGACATCGCCATTGCCCAGCAGGTCGAGGAGCGCGAGTTGGACCGGATCATCGAGGGCCTTCAGCGGGCCTTCCCGAACGTGAAACCGCGAGTCGTGAGACACGCCGTCCGGCAGGCTCACCAGGGGTTCGCCAGCAGCCCGATCCGCGATTTCGTGCCCCTACTGGTCGAGCGGGCCGCCCGAGAAACCCTGATCGGGCAGACCGGCCAGTTGCCCAGCCAGGCCCACGCATCTCCGCAAATCGGCGGCACGGGATCCGCTGCTGACAGCCCGCTGGAGGGTTGCGTCTAACCGTCACCGAATCGGTCGGATCGGCGACCGCCGGGAGTGAACCACCGATTCGGGTCATCCCGCACCGAGTTCGGCGGCGGGGGTGTCCCATCCGGGGACTTGGTAGGGGCCCAGGATGGTCGCGTCACCGGGGTAGGGCTGGGTCCATCCGGTGGCGGTGTAGTAGTCGAGGCGGTTCAGCAGTTGCGGGTTGGCGGCGTCTTGTTCCGGGGTGGGGCCGCCGAAGTTCTGGTGGGTGCTCCATACCGCCCATTGCGCCGCCGTTTTGGCTTGCGCCTGCGGCACCGCGGCAGGGGTCTGGGCGCTGGTTTTCAGTCCGTAGGTGAGCGGGATCTGATTGGGCAGTGCGGTGTAGGGGCGGGTGTCGGGGGCGGCGGTGAAGGCGTCGCGGATGGGTTCGGCGGCGCGGTCTTCCTGATTCATCGGGGGGACGCCGAGGATCTGTTCGATGGTTTTGACCAGGTTGAGCTGGGTGTAGTAGGTGCTGTCGGTGAGGCCGCGTTTGGCGTAGGGGCTCAGGATGAGCAGCGGGGCGCGGTGGCCGTCGACGTGGTCGACCCCGGCCTGGGAGTCGTCCTCGACGACGAAGATGGCCGAGGTGGCCCAGTCCTTGGAGTGGCTGATGGTGTCGACGATGCGGCCCACGGCCAGGTCGTTGTCGGCGACCATTGCCGTGGGATACGGGTCGGTTCCGGAGGTGCCGGCCGTGTGGTCCTGCGGCACCCAGAGCATGTTGAAGTCGGCCAGCGTTCCGTTCCGCTCGGCCTTGGCGAAGGCCTGCTGCCAGATGTCGACGCGGTACTGGTCGGGGATGTCGGTGTTGAACTTCGGGTAGTCCCGGTCCAGGATCTTGTTCAGGGAGTTGATGTCGGAGTAGGTCGGGTACTGGCCATCGGCGATCGGGGAGGGCCCGGGGATTTTCCCCTCCTTGACCTGGCTGGCCTTGTACCAGTCCGACCAGGTCGGCGCCCCCGTCGCGGGCAGGGTCTGGAAATTCGCGTACTCGCCGAAGGCGGCCGCGGTGTGCCCGGCGCGCTGCACAGCGTTCCACAGGAAACCATCACGTTGGTAGGCCAGGGCGTCGCCGCCTTGGGCGGGGTAGCTGCGGTAGAAGGCGCCGAATTCTTTTTCGATGTAGTCGTTCGCGTCGGCCTGCATCAGCCAGTTGTGCCCGTCCGCGGACAGGGTGCCTTCGTCGTAGAAGTTGTCGAACACGCCGTACCTGGTGGTCAGGGCGTGCTCGTTCGGGGTGACGCTGCCGCCGAATTGGACCAGCGCGGGGTCGCCGTTGCCGCGGCCGAGGTCGCCGAAGACCTGGTCGTAGGTGCGGTTCTCCTTGACGATCAGGAACACATGCTTGATCGAGCTGGGATCGCCCAGCCGGACCGGGATCGGGGTGGCCGCGACGCCGTCCCGCACGAGCAGCGGCGAGGACGACAGCAGCTTTTGCCAGCCGTTGTTGACGAACACCTGGTGGGTCAATCCGGCCAGGTCGGCCTCGGTCGGCGGCGCGAACCGGGTGAGCGAGCCGGTGTCGTTGTAAGTGTTGTGTCCGGCGACGACGTTGGCGTCGGGTCCTTCGGAGACCGAGGTTTCCGGGCCGCGGGCGCCGATGCCCTTGTCGTTGGTGACGACGAATTTGCCGATCGTCTTGTCCCACTGCACGTTCACCGGGTACCAGTCGGTGGGGATGAGTCCCTCGTACTGCACGGGCGCGGTGGGGCCGTTGTAGTGGTAGGCCGCCAAAGCGTTGTCTCGGCCCACGCTGACCAGCAGGGTCCCGTTGGTGGTCAGTTCGATCGCGTTCGGGTTGCTGCCGACGGTCGACCCGGGCAGCGGGGCGACGTTGAACGTCTGGGTGACCCGCGCTTTGACCGTGTCGACGATGGAGACGCTGTCGCCGTTGGAATTGGCCACGAACAGGGTGGTCCCGGACAGTCGCAGCGCGGTGGGCTGCAGGCCGACCTTGATGGTGGAGGTTTGGGTGCGGGTGGCCACGTCGATGACGGACACGGTGCCGTTGGTCACGGCCCCGGTGACGGGGTCGGCGACGACGGGGGTGCCGTAGCTGAGGTTGGTGTCGTCGCCGGCCTTGGCGGGGCGGCCGCCTTCGTTGCTGACGAACAGTTTCCCGCCGGCCAGGGCGAGCTGCCGCGGGGCGATGCCGACGCCGATGGTGGCGGTGAAGGCGTTGGTGCGTTCGTCCAGCACGCCGACCTGGTTGGTGCCGTTCAGGGCCACGTACAGGGTCTGACCGTCCGGGGATTCGGCCATGCCCGACGGCAGCTCCGGAATCTTGGCGGCGTTCACGGTGCGCACTACGACCGGGTGGGGCGCGACGGTTCCGTCCTGGTTCACCGCAAAACGCAGCAGATCCGAGGACTGGGACATCCACAGGGTCCGGCCGTCGGCGGAGTAGAACGGGCCGTCGGCGGCGACGGTGCCGTCGCCGAGGACCTTGTCGGCGCCCACGCCGGTGCCGACCTGCTGGGCGACCGCGCCGGTGGCCGCGTTGAAAATGGTCAAAAAACCGGTGAAGGTGTTCCAGCTCAGCGCGGCGACCTGCCGGCCGTCGGGGCTCAGCGTGGAGGAAAGCAGCCGCCCGTTGCGGATCAGGGACCGGTCACCGAGCGGCTTGATCCACTGGTTGTCCGGCAGCAGAGTGCCCCGCGGGTCGGTGGTCCCGACGGTGGTGTGCCCGAAACCACCGGACAGGGCCAACGCGCTGGCGCCGGTGGCCGCCAGCAGCACCACCGACGCCACCCCGACGCCGACGGTCGCACCGCGGAACCGCCGCCGGGAACGTCGAGAAACCTTGCCTTCGATCATCTCTCACCCCAAGGTTGATGTGCCACGCCCGCGGCCGTCAACACCGACGGTCACTGACCCACGCTAAGCCCGCCCCTACTGGGGGGAGCTGAACAGCGGGTGAATAGGGCCCTTCATTTCCGGCCGGGCCCGGCTCAGGTCGGGTCGAAGCATCCGTCGAAGGAAAAGAGCGGGTTGGTGAAGGTTCGACCGGTCGGGGCGGTCAGCTGCTCCGGCCCGACCACGGTGGTCGGGGCGGTCGCTGTCCAACAGCCGGTGGCCAGCACCTCGACGTCCAGCGCCAACGGATCTAGATGCCCGTCCGGACTGGGGAAGTGCACCGTGCAGGTCCAGCTGCCCGGCCCGCGCTGGTCGGGGCTGCCGTTGCGGGTGCAGGCCGCCGCCTGGTCCGGGGCGGTCAGTCCCCGACCCAGCTGGACCTGCTGCAGGTCGAAAAGCCGGGCGAAGGACGGCCCGACCGACTGCTGCAGCCGGGGGGCGGTCACGACCGGGCCGCCGCAGCCCGCCGCCACGAGGACCAGTGCAGCCGCCGCGACCAGGCCCGGCCTGGCTCGGTCAGGCATGGTCAGTCACCGACATCGCGCCGCCGGAAAAGCAGCCAGGCCAGGACCAGGAAGATTGCCGTGTACCCCAGCGACGCCGCCGCGTCCACTAGTGCCGGCCGGCGGAAGACCGGGTCGGCGAGCAGCCCCGGCCAGGCCACGAACGACGAACCCGGCAGCCACAGCCGGGCCGCGTCGACCGGGCCGGACACCAGCAGCAGCAGCTGCACCGTCACCCCCAGCAGCACCGGGACGATGACCCCGGCCAGGCTCGACCGGGTGGACACCGACACCGCGATCCCCACCGCCGCGTAGGCCAGCACGGCGGGCAGCACCGACGCCCACGCTCCGAGGACCGCGGGCAGCGCGGGACCCGCGGGCAACAGATTGCCGGTCAACCCGACCAGCGGCTGATGCCCGATCAGCAGCAGCCCGGCGGTCACGCTGCCGGCCGCTAACAAGACGGTGACGATCAGCGAATAGAGCAGGGCCGCCGCTGTTTTCGCGCAGAACACCTGGCCGCGGCCGGCGGACCGGGTCAGCAGCAGCCCCCACGTGCCGTGATGGTCCTCGACGGCGAAGATGTCCCCGGCGACCACGCTGGTCAGCAAGGGGAATACCCAGGAGCCGGCGAACCCCAGGATCAGCAGCGGCCCGGCGAAGCCGGAATCGTGTACCCACCGACCGAACAGGGTGTCCGACGGTGTCTGCGTCGAGAGTTTGAGCGCCAGCAGCCCGGCGAACGGGCCCAGCACCACCACGGCCACCGCCAGTCGCACCCGGACCTGCGCGGTCAACTTCTCCAACTCGGCGGCCACTAACGCGGCGGACTTGGGACGACGCGATCCGCCGACCAACACCGAACCGTCCACAACAGTGGGTTGCTCCGCGGAGCCGCCGATCGTCACGACGCCGCCGGAAACTCGTTGCCGGCCGGCGGGTCGGTCAGTTCGAGGTAGAGGTTTTCGAAGTTGGTGCCTTCCCGGCGCAGGGCCCGGATTCCGATGCCGGCGTCCAGCAGCGCCCGGATCAGGATGTCCAACGTGGCCGGGTCCGCCGTCACCGTGAGCGCCGCTTCGCCGGCCTCGGCGCGCACCCCGGCCCGGGTGGACAGGGTCGTCAGGGCGGCCTGGTCGTCGGTGGTGGTCAGCAGCCACCGACTGTGCGGAGCCCGTCGCTGCAGATCGGCCAACGACCCGGAATAGGCGACCCGGCCTTGGCGCAGCACGGTGACGTCATCACACAGTTGCTCCACATCGACCAGGTCGTGCGTCGACAGCAGCACCGCCCCGCCGCGCCGGGCGCGGGCGGTCAACAGGGCTCGCACCGCGAGTTGACCTGCCGGATCCAAAGCGGTCATCGGCTCGTCCAGGATGAGGACGGCCGGTTCGGCCAGCAACACCGCGGCGATCCCCAACCGCTGCCGCTGCCCGGCGGACAGGCTCCGCACCCGGGCCTCGGCCCGCCCGGCCAAGCCCACCGCGGCCAGCACCGATTCAATTCGATCCCCGGCCGGCGCCGGCGGGCAGCCGTCGAACGCGCACAGGATGTCCAGGTTTCGCCGCACCGACAGGTACGGGGTCAACCGCGGGGTGTCGACGTATCCCGCGACCGACAACCGCCCCCGCGGCGCCGACCCGCCCACCGGCCGACCCGCTCGCTCGATCGCGCCGGCGTCGGGCTGGATCAGTCCCAGCAACATCCGCAGCACCGTGGTCTTGCCCGAGCCGTTCGGACCCAGCAGAGCGTGGATCCGCCCCGGCGTCAACGCCAGACCCACCTGACCGACGCCGGAACCCGGACCGAACTGCTTGCGGAGCCCAGTGGCTTCCAGCGCCGGCTCCCGCTGCGTGCGGTCACGATCGAGCGTGGCCGGCACCCTCACAGTCTCCGATCTGCTAACGGGGCTGGCAACCAGCCGGGCCATGAAGAATCGGCGCCGGCGGAGCCCCGAGTGCCGTACTCGCGTTCAGATGCCGGGTAGGACTGGGGTGCCGTCGTCACGTACTGCGGTGAGGTCGTGCGGGTTCAGGTGCAGCAGGGCCAGGATGGTCGGGGCGATTTGGGTGGTTTGCACGGTGCTGCTGACGGTGAAGGGGTGGGGCCGGCCGGGGATGTCGACCAGCAGCGGGACGTGCCGGTCGGCGGGGGAGTCGCCGCCGTGTTCGGCGATCTTTTTGACCCCGCCGGTGTAGACGACACCGTATTGGGCGATGCCGACGATGTCGGGGGCGTGGGAGTCGTCGGCTGGGGCGCCAAACAGGGTGTCCACGGCGTGGCCGGTGAAGACGCGGGTCAGGCCGGAAGCGGTCACGGTAGTGGAGTGCACCCCCTTGGGGTCGGTCGCGGTGTTGGCCGGCGCGGTGTGGCCCAGTAGGTACGTTTTGACGAACTGCTGGGCGGTCTGGCTGCGGTCGGACAGCCACAGCAGCATGCCGTCGTCGTCGACGCTGAAGGTGACCAGCGGGGCGGTGTTCGGGTGGGCGGCCGCCCAGGCGGCGTTGACGGCGTCGATGATCGCGGCGTCATCGACGCGGCGCAACGCAGCCAGGTCGGTCGGCGACTGGCCGTGTTTGGCGGACAGGATGATCGCAGTGTCACGGTCGTGTCCGGCCCGGTGCAGGGCGGCTTGCAGGGCGGCGATCTGCGCGTCGATGAAGGTCAGGGCGCGGGTGAGCAGGGGTCCCGGGGTGCCGCCGGGCCTGTATCCGCCGGCCAGACCGTCGGAGGCGGGGAGTTTCTGGGCGGTTGACACGGTTTGGAAGTTCATCCCGAAGATCGCGGGAGTGCCGACGCGTCGGGTGCCGGAGTGGTCGAAGCCGTTGATCTCGTTGACGATCGCGGCGACTTTGAATCCGTCGTATTCCTGGGTCAGGGCGTTGTCGGAGGTCCAGTCGTCGCCGGCGGCGTCGGCGGTGCTGTTGATTTCCGGGGTGAACAGGTCCTGCGGTCCGGTGCCGCTGGGTCCGGACAGGATCTCGTAGGCGGGGTGCTTGTCGGACCAGGCGGTCCGCAGACCGTGCTGTCGGGCGACGTCGAAGACGGTGTTGACCCGCAGGTATTGGTGCGGGTACAGCGGTAGGCAGGTGGCCGGGTCGACGGGCAGCGCGGCCGGATCGATCAGCGCCTGCGGGTTCGGAGTCATCTGCAGGATCGCCGCGGTCAACGCCGTCGAGGCGGCCAGGGTTTGCCCCTTGCTGTTCGTGGTCAATGCGGTCAGGGCCGGCGCCGGCAGGTGTTGCCCGGCGTCCATGGCGATCGGATTCTGGGACCGGTCCAGGGCCTCGGTCCACGACACCTCGGTGCCTTTTGCGGTGCTCGTGCAATCGAGGGTGCCGGGCGGGAGCAGCGCCCGGTTGTAGGTGTCGTCGTAGTAGACGCCGCTGGCGCCCGGTCCGGCGCCGGTGAGTTGGGCCACCATTCCGGGGAACGAGTCCGACGGGAACGTGGTCTGCGCGCCGGTGTACTGCACGCTGCGGCCCGCCAGCGCGGCCAGCGCCGACGCCCGGTGGGTCCGCACGTACCAGGCCAGGTCGGATTGGTGCATCCCGTCGATCGACAACAACAGCACATGATCGACGTGCCGGCCGATGCTGGCCGGCACCGCCGCGGCCGCTGCCGGGGCCGCCGCAACCGGAAACACGGCCATGGCGCAGGTCGTCACGGCTGCTAGCGCGGTTATGGCGCCGCGTCCCCGCTGTCGCGAAATCGGCATCAATGCACTCCTTCAGGCGAGGCCGCACCGGCCATGCGAGTCACCAACCGTTCCTAACCGCCGCGACCAAGCCGCGGAAAGCACTCGCCGGCGAACAGCACATGAACCTTCGGGGCGATCCTCGGCCCCTTGTCGGTCATCCGACGCGGCAGCCCCCCGACTTCCGATCTGCGCTTTGCGGAGCAGATCACGAGCGAGGGGCCCGGAGATGCCGCCGGCCGCATCAGCAAGATCCGGTCAATCCCGACCAAAGCTGGCGCAAAGGTATCCAATTGTTGAAGTCCAGCTCCCGGCTGGGGGACGGGTCTGGGAAAGCGGTCCGGGTGGCGGGCCGCGGTGATGGTGGGGGACGGCGCGTTCGGCGAGCAGGGCGGTAGCGGCGCATCAACTGTGCCGGTCGGTGCGGTGATCAGCACAGCTTCAAAAGCGTCCATCATGTTGATGATCTACCCGAGCAGCGAAGGGGATCGCTGCGCTGGGATAAACGCGAACGGGAACCCTGGGCCGCGATGACTGGAGGCGGTGCTCCGGTCGCCACCGGCGTCTCGTACGTCGCTATCCCGTCGACTGTGTTGGTGCTGTTGCCTAGAGAGTCGCACGCCTTCATCGAGCATGCGTTCCACCGCCTGCCCGGTCTTTCTTTGAGCCTGGGTGGGGTCAGGTTCTTATGCCGTCGAGCAGGACCGTCACCAGGGCGTCGATGACTGGGGGCGGTAGGCCGTCGCTGCCGGCGAGCGGGGTGGTTTGGGCTCCGTACAGGCTGGCCAGCAGCAGGACCGCGGTGAGGGTGGGGTCGCGGTCGGGGCGGATGTGTCCCAGCCGTTGTTCGCGTTGTAGGTAGTGGGCGAGAAGGTGGGGGGGCCCGCCGAGGTCGGCGACGGCGGCGGTCAGGTCGGCGGGTAGGACAGGTGGCGGGGTGGGTGCGAGGTCGGGTTCGGCGGCGAGGGCCGTTTCCAGCGGGAGGACCACAGACCTCAGCCGGGACAGCTGGGTGAAGGTTTCGGTCAACACGTCGTGGACGGGGGCGGTTCCGGCGCGGTCGGGGAGGCCGTCGAGCCAGTCGGTCAGGGCCTGTTGGCCGGACAGGATGGCCGCGGTGAACAGGGCCCGTTTGTCGGGGTAGTGCCGGTAAATGGTGCCTTCGGAGACTCCGGCGCGGTGGGCGATGTCTTTCGTGGTGGCCTGACGGTAGCCGACTTCGGCGACCAGCTGGGTGGTCGCGGCGATGAGTGCGGCTTTGGTGCGGTCACCTCGGGCGGTCATCGGGTCATCTTGTCCGGTCGGCAGGTCACCGTGGTTCAGTCGGTGATGTCGCGTCGGCGGAACACGATGATCGACACCGCGGCGGCGACCACGGTGTAGGCCAGGCCCAGGCCCAGGGCGCTGTGGTAGCCCAGGTCGGCGGTGCCGCCGTGGGCCAGGGCGCTGATGGTGGTGCCGGGCAGCCATTTTGCAGCGGATGCGGCGGCCGCCTTGATCACGGCTTCCAGGAGCAGGACGTAGCCGACGCCGACGCCGATCGCGACTCCCGCGGATCGGGTCAGGGTGGCCAGAGCCAGGCCGATGGTGCCCCAGACCAGCAGCGACAGGAACAGGTTGACGGCGGAGCCGGCCAGTACGGGGGCCAGGTGGTGCCCCCACGCGTGGGGTTGATAGCCGCCGGCGGCGGCCGCGCCGGGTGCGCAGATCAAGTCGACAACCAGCGCGACCAGGGTTGCGGCCGCGGTGTAGGCGGCCAGGGCGAGCCATTTGCCGACCAGCAGCGCCCAGCGGCGGGGCTGGGCGGAGGCCAGGATCCGAACCAGGCCGGTCGAATAGTCCGACGCGGCCGCCAGCGCCCAAAAAGATAGCGCGATCACGCCGAAAAACGATGACGCGGCAGACAGGCCGGCCACGATGCCGTGCTCGCCGAGCAGCGTCTGCCAGTCGGGGAACGCAACCCCGGGCCCGTTCTGCGCGGGCGTGGCGCCTTGCTTGACGACCTGAAACATCACGAAGTTGATCAGGAGGGCGAACAGAGCGGTCAGGCTGAACCAGCCGGCCACGATGCTGCGGCGGCGCAGGCGGGTCAATTCGCTGGCGACGATCTGGCCGATCAAGCGGGACTCTCTTCTTGGCTGCGGGTTGAGGCGGGGTACCCGCCGGTCTCGGCGGCAGCGCGGGCGGTGGACAGCTCACCGTCGTCGCGGCCGGTCAGGTCCAGGAACACCGATTCCAGGCTCTCGTGGAAGACGGCGACGCCGGAAAGGGTGATCCCGGCGTCGGCGGCGGCCCGGTTGATGGGCCCGGCCGACCCGGCGTGGGCCGTCACCCGCAAGCCCAGGCCGTGCGGGGCCGCGGTCCAGCCCCGGTCGGCCAGCACCTTCACCAACCGTCCGGTGTCCTCGGGTTCCTGACTGACGATGTCGACGTAGCTACCGGCCCGATCCATCAACTCCGCGATGGGGCCGGCGAACAGCAGCGTGCCGAACTTGATGACGACCAGGTGGTCGCAGAGACTCTCCAGCTCGGACAGCAGATGCGAGGACACCATCACGGTCCGCCCCGTCTGGCCCAGATCTGCAAGCAAGGAACGGATCTCGACGATGCCGGCCGGGTCGAGTCCATTGGTCGGTTCGTCCAGGATCAGCAACGGAGGGTCGGGCAACAATGCGGCGGCGATGCCGAGTCGTTGCTTCATGCCCAGGGAGAACCGTTTCACCGGTTCGGCGTCCCGTCCGGTCAGTCCAACCTGGTCAAGGACCGCATCAACCCGCTCCCGGCGCAACCCGCGGAGCCGGGCCAACGAGAGAAGGTTCGCTCGCGCCGTCAATCCGGGTACGAACGCCGGGTTTTCGATCAGGGCGCCGACCTGCCCGGCATACGCCCGAGGATCCGTGATCGACTGACCCAGCACCGCTGCCGTTCCGCCGGTGGCTTTGATCAGACCCAGCAACATCCGAATCAGAGTTGACTTGCCCGACCCGTTCGGGCCGACCAAGCCGATCACGCCACCCATAGGAAGCTGAAGATCGAGAGCGTCGATCGCGGTCAACGATCCGAACTTTCTGGTCAATCGGTCCGTTCCTACCGACACACCGCCCGCCCCGAGGGCAGGTGGACGTTCAGATTCGACCGGCATCGACGGCTTCGAGGCCGTCGGCAACGCTCGCCCGTCAAGTCGAGCAGTTCGCCGAGGTTGCACTTCGATAGCGGTCCGCGTCCGTCTGCGCCGCCGCCGCAATACCAACACGATGACCCCGCCGATCAACAGAGCCGGCACCGCGAGGGGGAGGACCACCTCGACGCCGCCGGCGGACGCGCCCGCCGCCAACGAATCGACCAACGCCATCAGCCTCCCATGTAAGTGAGCACTCACTATACATACAGCCTGGACGCCACCCGCCGTTCCTAACTCCGTCCGACCCGGCGCACGGCAAGCAGGGATCGTTTTCATGTCAAGTGCGTTGACCTGGCAAGCTTCCCGTGTCCACACCCTTCGGAGGTTGTGAGACGTTGCAAAGCAACACGGCACCTGAGACAGATTCACTTTTTGTCACTTCTGTTGGCCGTGCCTTGCCGCAGACGCCGCCGCGCCCGCGCAGTGGTCGTCG
This sequence comes from Nakamurella sp., assembly GCA_965277905.1. Taxonomy (GTDB): domain Bacteria; phylum Actinomycetota; class Actinomycetes; order Mycobacteriales; family Nakamurellaceae; genus Nakamurella. Next base: position 38,862 of record CBDIDW010000006.1, on the reverse strand, counting down.
ACGGCGACCTCCTGTTGCGGATGGGGTGGGGGAGTAGGACGATTTTCCCCGGCGTTGTTGCTGTGGCGATGCGACGGTGGGTGTCGGGGACGGTCCGTGGGTAGCGGCCGGTCACGACGGCGCGGAGTTCGTGGTGGTTGACCCAGGGGTGGCCAGTTGGGTGAGGTCGTCGCGGTTGGGCCTGACGAGCACGGAGCGCAGTTTGCGGCCGCCACGGGTCCAGGCCAGCCACTCCGGCGCGGGTTTTTGGGCGACCCGTTGGACGGTGACGGCGATCCCACCGGGTGTGAGTAGTCGCCGGGCCTGTCCGAACGAGATCTTATTGACCGTGTCGAAAACCACGTCGAACCGGGAACCGAGTTCCGACACAGCTGCGGCTTGTCGGTCAACGATCTCATTGGGCCCGAACTGGGTCATGAAAGTTTAGGTGCGGGGTGCTCGTCACGGCAGTCACCCGGGCGCCGAGCGGACGCCCGATCTGAACGGGGACGCGGCCGACCTGTCGGCCGCCCCGTACACAAGCAGGTGTTGTCCGGCGTGCAGGTGGGCCTTGTCGCGTAGGGCTTGCAGGGCGGTCGAGCCGACCAGCGGGAGGGCCGCGGCGTCGATCAGCGACCGGCGGGGCCAGCGCCACATGTTCGTGCTGAAGGACTGTGTACTCGGCGTAGCCGCCGGCCCCATTCACCGGTTGCATCTCGAACACCCGATCACCGTCTGGAACGAGGTGACCCCGGCGCCGACGGCCGTCACGTGGCCGGCGGTGAACCGGCCCGCCCGCAAATCCACATCGCCTGGGTTCACCGCGGCCGCGGCGACCTTGACCAGGACTCGCCCGCCGGTTAAGACCGGGACTGGCCGACCACCGGTTCCAAGACCTCCGGCCCGCCGTACCGGGTGAACGGGAGGACCTTGAACGTCGCTGGAGCAGCCCCGACGCGCGCTGCCGCGGGCATGGTGGGTGGCGCGGACCGCTTCGGGCCGCCGTGCGGTGTGGGGTCCATTCAGGCGCCCCGCGGTTCGTGCCCGTCAGCCTGTCCCGCGCCAACGAGTTGGTCGTGGTCGAGCCGGAACACGGCCGCCTGGTCTAGGCGGGCCAGGATGGTGGCGTCACTGTCGTCGACGGTGAACGGGAACTGGGCTGCCGCCCAACCCAACTGGCCCAGATACAGCCGCAGTACCGACAACGCCTGCGCCGGGGTCGCGGGCCGGGCTAGGTACTTTATCGACCCGGCCGCCGACACGATCTCGCAGGCCGGGTGGAGTACCAGGTTCCGAGCCCACTGCCGGGACACGCGCGGCGAAATCAGAAAATTCTGGCCGCCCGCGGTGACCACCGCCAGCGGGACTTGATGCACCTGGCCGGTCCGCCGGCCCGGGATCCGGGCGACCCGCAGCACATACCCGCCGTCCTGATACGGCTGCACGGGCATGGTCAGGATCCGGGCCGCCATCGAAGCGTTGCTCACCGCCGCCGACACCTCACCGGTCGGCCCGGAACGCCACTGCTCAGCACCCGGCATCTCCTCCGACATCACCCACCACCAGCCTCTCCCCACGATCTCGCTAGATTATCTAGCTAGTTACTCTAGCGGTTTAGCGTAGCTTGTCTAGCTTCGGGCGGCGGGCGGACAATACCGAGATGACGGAGCTCGGCCCTGCATCCGAGGTGGCCTGGGGGCTGCGCGAGGTGGAAGTCGCCACTGCCGCCGCGACCCAGGCGTTAGGTAGGCGGCTACACCTGCCGGACACCGATCTAGCCGCCCTGCAACACCTGGCCGCCCGACCGCAAGGACTTGGCCCCGTCGAACTCGGCGACCGGCTGGGCATCCGAAGCGCCTCAGCGACCGTCCTGGTCGATCGACTCGAACGAGCCGGCCACGTCCGGCGCACCCAACACCCCCACGACAAACGACGCCGCGTCGTGCAACTCACCGACCACAGCCGGCAAACCGTGCTCACCCAACTGTCCGACCTCGCCGCCGCCATCGACGCCGCCGCCGCAAAGCTCACCCCCACACAGCAAAAAGCGACAACCCGGTTCCTACACGACTGTGCAAAAGCCATGCTCGAATACGCCACCGCGCCACCGCCCACCCTAAGAACCAGCCCCAGTGAAAACAGAGAGCCGCGGTGAAAGCTGTGCCAGCGACCGGTGGTCAATCGGATTGTTAGGTCTGACGTGGCCCCGCGTTGACTGGAGGATGCCGTCCCCGTCAACCTGGAGGGATCGAAAGTGGAGCAGACCCTGACCCTGGGGCTGTGGCTGCACGCCCATGGGTGGAGGGGGCCGCTGACCAGAGAAGTCCTGGCTGGAGGCTCGATCAGCTCCACCGTCCGGCTGACCAGATCCGATGGGGCCTGCCTGGTCGTCAAACAGAACCGGCAGGGGCCTGTCGGATTGTTCGCCGCGGAAGCTGAAGGCTTGACGGCAATACGCACTGCGGGCGCGGTGCGGGTGCCGCACACCCTGCATGTGGGTCCGGACTACCTTATTTTGCAAGACGTAGGATCGATCCGACCAACTCCTGCCGACTGGGAAACGCTGGGGCGGGGCATGGCCCGTCAGCACCTGTTGACCAACGACCAGTTCGGTTTCAACTCCGACAACTACCTCGGACGCCTCCGGCAACACAACCCTTGGACCGAGAGCGGCTACGAATTCTTCGCTGAACATCGCATGCTGCGGTTCTTGAACGAGCCCATGGTGGCCGCCGTGCTGGACGCCAATGACCGTCGACAGCTGGAACATCTGGCGCGTCGTCTGCCCTCGTTGATACCAGCCCAGCCAGCGTCGTTGTTGCACGGCGATCTGTGGTGGGCGAACGTGCTGGGTTCGGCCGACCCGCGGCGGGCCAGCGGCCCGGTGGTTTTTGATCCTGCTTGCTACTACGGGTGGGCCGAAGCGGACCTGAGCATGCTGTGGAGTTACGGCAGCGTATCGCCGAGCTTCTGGGCGGCCTATCAAGAGATCCGGCCGCTGGCGCCGGAGTGGGAACGGCGAATGGAACTGTTGCACGTGCGCGAGCACTTGAGCATGATCGCTCACTTCGGAAATAAGCATCATTCCTACGAGGCGCTGATCACAACACTGGGGCGATGGTAACGGACGGGGCGGCACGCGGCAATTGGTGGCTCATCCCAATTGACGGCTCCCGCCGGACGGTTAGCGATCCCACCCCGTTAGGGGGTGTGCGGGCTACGGGGATGTCGGACACCTGGCGGACCACACCCCGACCAGTTGGCAACTCCTACCAGGCGGGCCCTCGGTGCCTGACCAGCAATAACCCGCCCGCCATTCCGGGCGAAGCGGGACGACCTATCCGCCGTCAGCTCGCCTCGAAGGTCGCCCACCCCAGATTTGGAAACTGGAGCGGGCTCTGGCGAGCAGAGCAGGACAAATCCGGTGACGGGTTCGGCCGGGGGCCTGTCGGCCTGGGTTGGTGATCCGGGCTGATCCTGACTTCGTCGCAAGCTTCGCACTCGGGCCGGCGACAGTAGCCGGTTGTCGCAAGTTGTTCATGATCCGCGCAGGTCGATGATCATGACCAGGTGTAGTTTCAATCTGACTGGATCGACAGTCAGCCTTGGGATCCGGAGCCCGCCAGCGCCATAGCTGGCCGCCCTGGAAGGGCATGTGTCCGCGGCCAGGCACCTCCGGTTCCTCGATGTCGTCAGGACATCCACCGTGACCGATCAAAATGCCGTATCCGATGTTGCTGACCCGGGGGTGGGGTCCGGGCCGCTGTACCCACCGGCGCAGTTCAACCTGTCGGCGCAGTCCCGTTCAGTTCTGTCTGAACAGGAACACCAGCGTAGCGAGGCCGTACAGGCGCAGATCGACATCGCCGCCGGTCGATGAGCGCAGATCTTGCAGCTTCGTCGTGGCTGCCGAACCTGCCGCCGGTTGGATCCCTTGGCCCCGCTCACCAGCAGATTGCCGACGGCATCTGCCTACGGTTGCGTCAAGGACAGTCGGAGGCCCCCCCTGTTACGACGGTGCGCGGAACGGGCGGTGGGTGATCTTCGCTATTCGATCTCCCTCGAATCGTTACCCGAGATGGCCACACGGTTGACCCTGGTCCGACTCGCGGGCCTTGCCGGGGCCGAGACAGCGCCGGACCGGGCCGAGCTGACACCCTTGCTGCGTTTGATACCAAATACCGACGTTGACGCCATGCCACCGACCTAATTGTCCTCGATGCGGCCAGCCAACGCCGCGACCACGATGACCGCGCGCAATGCAGAGCCGGATAAGACATCTTCCTCGAAGAATCCAAAATCCAGGCGGTCCACCGTCTGCACGTCCTTGGTTCCACTCGGGTCTGACTTGCGTTCATCCACGGACCGCTTGTCGGCGGTAGGATTGGGCTTGCTGATCGAGCAGCCGGCCCTGGGTCGGTGGTGCCGCTTTCCTGGCCGCATCGCCGCGTATGTGTTTGCCGTCCAGTCCTTCCTTCCGCGTTCAAGACCTGTTCGGAACGCTTTGTCGCCTCCTGCTTGGCCGACCATGCCTGGCCTCGTGAGGACCCGGCCGGCGCTGAGCGAAGTATCCCGCCTGCCCGGATGACGGCGATCGTCCGACGCGAGGATTTCGAAGGTGGCAACGGAAGGAGAGTCCTCATGGCAGCGCCCGAATCGACTACGCCCATCATGTCGAGACGGTGCGATGACGATGAGCGGGATTTGATCGACCGGTTCCGGCGGCCGGCACGTTGTCGTCCCGCCGGTCTCAGCGACGTGCTGGACAAGCTTTTACTGACAAAGGCTTTGACCCAGGCGGGTCCGCTGGCCGCCAGGGTCCAGCTGGGCGCGGACGACCCGGCCATCACCAAACGGACCTGGCCGCGCCCGGAAGCAGAGACGTCTGGGCCCGGGGCAGCGTCATGACGACTGCGGCGGCGCCGCCGCGTTCTTCGCCGCCCGCCCCTGGACGCCTCTCAGGCGGGATCGTCGGGGCGGCGTCGGTCCCGGTCGGAGAGGTCTTGACTGGACTTGGGGTCGACGGTGGCACCGGTCTTTCCGCGGCGGAGGTGACCCGACGGCAGATCCGGTTCGGTCCGAACGCGGTGTCCTCGCACCGGGCCCGGCTGGGGCCGGTGCTTTGGCATCAGGTGAAGTCCCCGCTGCTGGTGCTGCTGTTCGTGGCGGCGGTGGCTTCGTATTTCGTCGGCGAAAAGAGCGACGCCGTCATCATCGGGGTGATTCTGGCCCTGTCGGTGGGGTTGGGTTTCGTCAACGAGTACCGCGCGGAAAAAGCCGCCGAGGCCCTGCATTCGCAGATCCGCCATGAAAGCGTGGTGATCCGAGGCGGTCGATCCGCGCGGGTCGACGTGGCCGCCCTGGTTCCAGGTGACATCGTCGACCTGGCTCTGGGCGACATCGTTCCTGCGGATATCCGGCTGCTGCGCAGTACCGGGCTGGGCTGCGATGAAGGGGTATTGACCGGCGAGTCCATGCCGGTGGCCAAGACCTGTGATCCGGTGCCGCCCGGGACGGCGCTGGCCGACCTGGTCGGCTGCGCGTTGATGGGCACCGTTGTGCACGCCGGCAACGGCACCGGCGTCGTCGTGGCCACCGGCGCCGACACCGAATTCGGGAAGATCGCCGCCGGTTTGAGCGCCCACCCGCTGGACACGGCATTTCAGGTTGGGCTGCGCAAGTTCTCGATGCTGTTGGTCTACGTGGCCGGCACCCTGACCGCGTCGATCTTCGTCCTCAATGTGGTCTTGCACAAACCCATCATGGATGCGTTGCTGTTCTCCCTGGCCATCGCCGTGGGGATCACTCCGCAACTGTTGCCGGCCGTGGTTTCCAGCAGCCTGGCCGCCGGGTCCCGGCGGATGAGCAAACGGAAAGTGCTCGTTAAACGGCTGGTCTGTATCGAGGACCTCGGCGACGTCGATGTCTTGTTCACCGATAAGACCGGCACCCTGACTCTGGGCAAAATCGACTACATCCGCGCCATCCCGGTCGCGACCGGTGGCAACTCCGTACCAGGTGAGAAGTCAGTGTTGTTGTGGGGGCTGCTCAGCACCGAAAACATCACCCAGGACGACGCCCCCGTTGGCGCCAACCCGCTGGACGAGGCCCTGTGGACGTCCGCCGCCGCAGTCGAACAACGCACCGCCGCGGCCGACTACACCACGGTGGCGTCGCTGCCGTTCGACCACGACCGGAACATGACCTCCACCCTGGTCCGCGACGACCGGGGCACCCTCACGCTGGTCACCAAAGGCGCACCCGAAACGGTGCTCAATCGTTGCGTCGACGTCCCGGAGGCCGCGAAAGCCGCGCTGGCCACGGAATTCGCGGCCGGCAACCGCGTCGTCGCCGTCGCTACGAGATCGGCTCCGGCCGCGACCGCGGTGACCGCCGCGGACGAATACGGCCTCCAGCTGGCCGGATTCCTGGTCTTTTTGGACCCGCCGAAAAAGGACGCCGCGGCCGCGCTGCAACGCCTGGCCGGGCTGGGCATCGCCGTCAAAGTGGTGACCGGTGACAACCCGGCCGTCGCCGAAAAAGTCTGCCAGGAGCTGGGTCTGACCGCCGGGGGCACCCTCACCGGCGCCGACCTGGTCACCCTCGACGACGCCGCCCTGGCCGCGGCGATCACCGCGACGAGCGTGTTCGCCCGGGTCAGCCCGGCCGACAAAGCCCGCATCGTGCAAGCCCAACGCCGAAGCGGCGGCGGCGTGGCCTTCCTCGGCGACGGCGTCAACGACGCCCTCGCGTTGCACGCCGCCGACGTCGGCATCTCCGTCGACTCGGCCACCGACGTGGCCAAAGACGCCGCCGACGTCATCCTGCTGGAGAAGAACCTGGACGTCCTGGCCGACGGCGTGTCCGAAGGCCGGCGGATCTTCGCCAACACCATCAAGTACGTCCTCATGGGCACCTCGAGCAACTTCGGGAACATGTTCTCCGCCGCCGGCGCCTCCCTGTTCCTAAGCTTCCTGCCGATGCTGCCCTCGCAGATCCTGCTCAACAACCTGCTCTACGACACCAGCCAACTGGCCATCCCCACCGATCACGTCGATGAAGAGCAGCTGCGCCGTCCCTCCCACTGGGACATCGCCTTCATCCGCCGGTTCATGCTCTTTTTCGGCCCGCTCAGCTCGGTCTTCGACTTCGTCACCTTCGGGGTCATGCTCTGGGTTTTCCATTCCGGGCCGGCCCAGTTCCGGTCCGGCTGGTTCGTGGAATCCCTGGCCACCCAGGTCCTGGTCATCTTCGCCATCCGCACCCGCCGGATCCCGTTCTTCCGCAGCCACCCCAGCCTGCCCCTGACCCTGGCCGCCCTCGGCGTCGTCGCGGTCGGCACCATAATGCCGTCCACCTCCCTGGCCCACACGCTGGGATTCCAGCCGCTGCCCGGCGGCTTCTTCGCCGCCCTCGCCGCCATGATCATCGGATATCTGATCCTCATCGAAGTCGGCAAACGAATCTTCTACCGAACAACCAGCACCCACCGCCCCCATCGACGGGCCTACTCGCTGCGCCGCCACCAACGACGCCGTGCCGCTCGGTTCAGCACCGATCACGCCTCCTGGCCAGCGCCCGGGCTGCGCAACCAACCGCGGTCAGCATGGCCGTGAACAACAAATCAACCCGATCCGACGTTCGGGTCATCGGCGGCGGCCGGCCACCGGCAGCCGCGACCAACGCCAGTACGCCGCCCGGAAGCTCGGCCGAGCATTCGCCGACTGACCCGATCCGCCCACCCCGAGATACGACAACAGGCAGGCAACCATGACAACAACACCCACCCCCGAACAGGCGCGGACGATCGTCGTCGGCGTCGACGGTTCCGACTCCTCCCTTCAAGCCCTCCGCTGGGCCCTCTCGTTCGCCCCTACGCTCGGCGCGAGCATCGATGTCGTCGGCACCTGGACCGCACCCACGTTGACCGGCTGGGAAGGCGTGATCAATTGGAACCCGGAAGCCGACACCGAGCAGACCCTCAAAGATGCAGTCCAGCAGGTCGTGACCACCGACCGCCCGGCCGGTGTGAACCTTGTCGTCTGCGAAGGTGACGCCGCCACCATTCTGATCCAAAAGGCACAGCAAGCCCTCATGCTGATCGTCGGCAGCCGCGGACACGGCGGCTTCGCCGGATTACTGCTCGGCTCGGTCAGCACCAAATGCGCCGAACACGCCGCCTGCCCGGTCCTCGTGATTCACGGGAACCAACCCCCACCAGGCGCCTAGAGCTGACACCCTGATCCCCCCGCCACACCGGCCGTACTTCACATCAACCGTCGGTGGCTTTTCCTTCACACCCAGCTGTGGCCGGCACCCACCGCGTTTGTCATCGGACCGCACCGCATCAGCAACGACCAGCAAGGAGAGCACCATGCTCGTCCGAGACGTCATGACCCATCCGGTCGTCACTGTCCACACCTTCACCCCGATCAACCAGGCCGCCCAACTCTTGATCGCACACGGATTCACCGGAGTGCCCGTGCTGGACGACGACGATCACCTGGTCGGCATCGTCACCGAATCCGACCTTCTCCGCGACCGGATCCCGGTCGACCCGCGCCGACTCGACGGTCAGGACCGGCCGGCCACCGGCAGCCCGGCCAGCATCGTGGCGGACGCGATGACCGCCGTCGTCGAATCGTTGACACCCGGTGCGGACGCCGCCGACGCCGCCCGCATCATGATCGACGAACGGATCCGCTGCCTGCCCATCGTGGACGGCCCGCACCTGCTCGGCATCCTGACCCGCCGCGATCTGCTCCGCGCCACCCTCTCGGCGGCGCCCGACGTCCCGGCCCACCCCGACAGGTCACAATGATCCATCGAGGAAACAACGAGCCTCGCTCGGTACCCCACATCACCGGCGACACCGCGGCGCAGCCGGGGTGAGTTGATCTTCGTTGTGGTTGGGTGAGCGGACTCGACGACCCCGCCACCGCACCGGTCCAGTCACCTGGTTTTGGGTTCCCCCCGTTTGACGGACGCCTTGACGGCTGGGCCCGCGGGCCGTGGCCGGGAAGGATGTCGTCATGGCATCAGCAGGAAAGCAGGGAACGCGCAGGCGTAGCTTCGGTCCGAGAATGGCCGAGCTGCTCGGCGTGTCCCGGTCCGGGTTCTACGATTGGCGGCGTATCGGCAGGATGCTGCGCATCTGGTGATGGACACGGGTCGGCCGATGCAACGGCGCCGCGACGCGCCGCCGAGCGCGGCGCAGCTGCGCCGGGCGGCCTTGACGGAGATGATCGCCGGGTTCCACGCCGCCAGCGACCACGTGTACGGCTCGCCTCGGGTTCTGGCGGACCTGCGCGAAGCCGGTGAGGTGGTGTCTGTGAAAACGGTCGCGAAGCTCATGCGGGACAACGGCATTGTCGGGATCAGCCCACGCAAATTCACGCCGGTTACCACCTTCCCGGGCGCAGATCCCCAGCAGATCCCGGACCTGGCCAACCGCCGCTTCGACCGAGGCCGGCTCAATGCAGTCTGGACCTCCGATGTGACCTACCTCGGCACGGACCAAGGCTGGCTGTTCCTGTGCGCGGTCCGGGACGCTGCTCCCGCCGCGTGTTGGGTTGGGCGATCGCCGATCATCAGCGCACCGACCTAGTTGAAACGGCGTTGCGTCGGGCCGTGAATTTACGCGGTCGACTCCCTGAGAAAGTCATATTCCACGCCGATCGCGGCTGCCAATTCACCTCCAGGCAACTGGCCGAAGCGGCCGCCGAGTTACCCATCCTGCAATCCGTTGGACGCACCGGCGTGTGCTGGGATAACGCCGCCACCGAATCATTCTGGTCCACCCTCAAGACCGAGTTCTACGACCGCTACCGGTGGACCACCAAGATCGAAGCGAAAATCGCCGTCGGCCGATGGATCGAAGAACGCTTCAACCGACTCCGCCGGCACTCCGCCATCGGCATGCTCAGCCCCGTACGCTTCGAAGACGCTTCGAAGACCACCTCAACATGCAGGCGGCAACCGCCGCCGCATGAACGCGTGTCCGCCGGACGGGGTGAACCCCACATGCCGTGGCTGCATGCCGGGTCGGAGTCGTTGTGGGATATCAGCGGCAGCTACCCGGACGGCGGGACGTTCGTTCACTGCATGGCCGTTGTTGTTGCCCCTTCTATTCGACGGGCAGCGACCAGCCGCTATTTCGGATGCTGGGCGGCCTGTGCGGTCAGCACGTCGCGGCCGACCGAGTCAGCTACGGGTGCGAGTTGATCCTGGTCCACGCCAGTAACCCGCGGCGGGCCTACTACGCCGAAGACCAAGCTGCACTTGACAACATGTCGGCGATGTCGACCATTACCCGTCCGCCGCCGGCCATGACGGCCGCATCGGCCGGAGTGCGATTAGCTGAAAGCTGCGCCGGTCGTGACGCCGATCCGATCGACCACACCCTGAGTGAGGCCGAGGCGCCTCTGATCAGGCGCCACGGCCGGGATCGGTGATCCATCACACCGTTGACGCCACAATCGCGGCCGCGGTCGGGGTCGGCCATTGTGTGGGAGCCGCATTGGTGCTTTCCCGGGTGATGAGTTGGTAGCCGACGCGGGCGTCGCGGGGTTTGGCGTCGGAGCCTTGGATTCGGTTGAGGAGCATGGTGAGCGCTGTCTCTGCGATTGCTGCTTTGTCGGGTTTGATGGTGGTCAGCGTTGGTGTGGTGAATCTGGTTTCGTCGATGTCGTCGAATCCGACGATTTTGACTTGTTCGGGTACGCGTACGCGCTGTTCGTACAGTTCGCGCAGGGCCCCGACGGCGAGTTCGTCGCTGAAGCAGAACAGGCCGTCTGGGGGGTGGGGCAGGGCGAGGAGTTGCCGGACGGCGGGGGCTGCGTTGTTTCTGGTGTAGCTGGGTGTCTGGACGTAGAGCTGTTTGTCTTCGGGGAGGCCGGCCGCTTTGAGCGCGGCGCGGTATCCCTTCAGGCGTAACCGTGAGGTCATGTCGGTCGGGGTGGGGTTGCCACCGATGGCGGCGATCCTTTGGCAGCCGGCGTGTAGCAGGTGGCGGGTCGCGTCGCCGGCCGCCGCGACGTTATCGATGCCGACGTGGTCCATCGTGGTTTTGGCGGTGCGTTCGCCCAGCAGGACGATCGGAACATGGGTGTGCACGTTGGCCAGGGCCCGGCCGTGAAGGCCCTGCGAGCTCAGCAGGACACCGTCGACCCAGCCGGACCGGGCGGCCACGTCCAGCAGGGCAAGTTCCCGGTCGGGGTTCCCACCCGTTTCGTCGATCAGCACCGTGCAACCCAGCGGGCTGGCCTTTTCGACGACCTCGTGGGCGATTTCACCGAAGTAGGGCACGGCGATGAAAGGCAGCAGCAACGTGATGTTGCCCGTTCGTCCTTGACGCAGACTCCGGGCCACCAGGTTGGGTTTGTAATTCAACTCATCCAGCGCCGCCTGCACCTTCCTCCGCATCTTGGTCGACACGTAGGGGTAGTTGTTGACGACGTTGGACACGGTCCGGGGAGCGACGCCGGCATGCTGGGCGACGTCACGCATTGTGACCGCCACCGCATACCCCTCTCCGCGCGCCGACGCACGGCCGCGAACCTGTAAGTTACCCGGTCCAGCCGAAGGTGGACCCCGGGGTGAGATCTTCACCGTTCTTGGCTCCGGTAACGATGTGGTGCAGCGCCGGGATCGGCAATTTCGGGGTGCCGTCGGCGAAGAGGAGGCCGTTGGTTTCCTGCCCGGTGTCCAAGAGCTGGGTGTAGCAGAATCCGGTCACCACCGGGCTGGCCCGTAACGCTTCGAACAGGTGCAACAGCAGCGTGGCGTACTCGGAGTCGGAGTTGACCTCGGTATAGCCCCAGGCGTCCCGGTCGGTGGCCAGTGATACCCCGCCGAATTCGGTGATCATCAGCGGGGCGTCTCCATCCAGGAAGGCCTGCAACTGGGCGGGGCGCAGCAGGGGCCGGCGGCCTTGGGCGCCGGCCCCGGTCCGGAAGTCATCGACCACGGTGGATTTCGCTGCGTACCGGGCGCGGAGGACTTCCGGGTCGGTGGTGTAGTCGTGTAGTCCCAGGATGTCACTGTCGACGTGTTCCCAGCCGTCGTTGGAGACCACCGGGCGGGACGGATCGAGGGCGCGAGTGAGGCTGGCCAGAGCTTGGGCGTACTGCTGGGCCCCGGTGTCGGTGGCGATGTCCTGCACTCCCCAGCTTTCATTGAGGGGCACCCACGCCACAACACAGGGGTGGCTGCGGTCACGCCGCACCAGCTCCAACCATTCCTTGACCAGCAACTCGACGGCCCGACCCGAAAATTCATACGCCGCGGCGGTCTCACCCCAGACCAACAGTCCTAACCGGTCCGCCCAGTACAGAAATCGGGGGTCCTCGGCCTTCTGATGGGCGCGGACGGTATTGAATCCCATCGCCTTGATGATCTCGACCTCACCGCGAAGTTGATCGGTTCCGGTGCAGGCCCAGTGGGTGTCCGGGCGGTAGCCCTGGTTGAGCACAGCCCGGACGTAGTACGGCTGCTCGTTGAGCTGGAACGCGCCGCGGCCGACGGTCACACTGCGCAAACCGGTGTAACTGGCGACCGCATCCAGCCGCCTGCCGGTCCGCCGATCGCGCAGGACCACGTCGATGTCGACCAGCGCAGGATGTTCGGGCGTCCACAACAGCCGGGCCCGATCTTGCCCATTCCGCAACGCCGCGACGCTGACATCGACGGTTGTCATCCTGTCGCGAACCACGACGCTCTGTTCGGCCAATACCTCCTCACCGAGGCGGAACACCAGATCCAGCATCAAATCCGTCCGCGGTGTCCGCGATAGGGTCAACACGGATCGCACCACTGCGGCCGTGGGATCCGGAATCCAGACGACCTCGCTGAGATGGTCGGCGGGCACCGTCTCGGTCCACACGGGCTGCCATATGCCGGTTGTCCGCTCATACCAGATGCCGTGCGGCTTGGCCTGCCAGTCTTGTTTCCCGCGGGGCTGGGTCAGATCGGCCGGGTCGTCCTCGGCGCGGACCACCAGAACGTGTTCGGCGGCGTCCGGGTCTAGGGCGTCGCTGACATCTACCGTGAAAGGCGTCTGTCCGCCGATGTGGTCGCCGACCATCTGCCCGTCACACCAGACCCGGGCCCGGTAGTCGACGGCGCCGAAATGCACCAGCACCCGCGAGCCCGGTTCCGTTCCGGCCGGGACCAGAACCTGGTGGGGGACCGTGCGCCGGTACCACACGATCGGGTGGAACCCGACGTCGCCGATCTGTGAGGCCGGAGATTCAGGCGGGAACGGCACCGCGATAGTGCGGGTGAACTGATCCGCGGCGGCGGGGGCGAACCAGCGCGCGCTCTGCCCTTGGTCGACGTCGTCGTGCGCGAACCCCCAAACACCGTCCAAGCTGACCCATGCGGGCCGGCACATCATCGGCCGGGGATACGAACCGTCCTGCCGTGTTGCCCTCACCCGATGGCCCCTTCCGCCGCCCGCGCTCGATGGGCGATGCGCGCCTTCTCCCTGATCTTGAACCACATTTTGCACCGATGCAAGCGATGAATCCGCCTGCAGTGCGCCATTCTCGACCAAGATGTGAGAGTTGCTAGACGCGCTCTTGCTTCGATGCAAAGAGTGTGTCACAGTCTGCTGGTGTCGAAGACGTCACAGTGAAGGGACTTCCATGACGGGATCGTTCTCGCGCCGCCGTTTCCTGGTTGCTGGCGGGGGGTTGACCGTGGCCGGCCTGTTGGCGGGCTGTTCTTCTCCCCTGGCCAGCAGCATGACCGGAGCGCAACCCAACACCGCCGATGTCATCTTCTGGCATCTGTTCGGCGGCGGTGACGGCGCGAACATGAAGACCATGGTCGACAAGGTTGAGCAGTCCGACCGGATCTCGGTGGAGGCGACGCTGCTGTCGTGGGGTAATCCGTATTACACGAAGTTGGCGCTGTCCGCGTCCAGTGGGCGTCCACCGGATGTGGGTATTTCCCATTTGTCGCGGCTGCCGCTGCTGGCTCAGGCCGGTTTATTGGAGCCCATCGAAGACGTCGGCGTCGCCGCCGCCGGCATTACGGCGGACAAGTTCACCCCGGCCGCCTGGTCGAAAGCCACCGTGGACGGCAAGGTCTATGCCGTTCCGCTGGATACTCACCCGTTCGTGATGTACTACAACGCGGACATGGCCAAAAAGGCCGGGTTGCTCAACGCCACGGGTGACAACCTCAATCCGATCAGCGGCCGCGACGATTTCGTCAATGCGTTGAAGGCGATGAAGTCGGTGGGATCCAAGTACGGCGCGGTGTCGGCGAATACCGCCGATCCGGCCACCGCGTGGCGTTTTTTCATGACGCTGTATTCCGGTTTGGCCGGACCGATCGTGTCCGACGTCGGAACCAGGGTGAGCATTGATCCGGCCGCGCTGGAGGAGACGTTCGCTTTCATGCAGAGCCTGACCGGTTCGTTGGGACTGATGCCGGCCAACGCCACCGGTACACGGTCGGCACCTTGTTCGGCGGCGGCCAGGTCGGATTCTTGTTCGACGGGGTGTGGCAGCTACCGACCTACCGGGGCACGACGCTACCCAACGGGCAACCACTAATCTTCAATATCGTGCCGTTCCCGGCCATACTCGGTCCCGCACCACACGCCTATGCCGACTCACATTCGCTGGTCATCCCGGTGAGCGCCGGCCGTTCCGCAGGGCGCACCGCCGACGCGGTCGCCTTCATCAAGGGTCTGCTGGACAACAGTTTGACCTGGACCGGCGGCGGTCACGTCCCGGCCTGGCTTCCGGTGCAACAGAGCCAGGCTTTTCTGACCGAGAAACCGCAGAGCAATTACATCCAGGCCGCGTTCAACGCCGTCTACGATCCGCCGGGCTGGTACACGGGAGCCGGCTCGGACTTCCAGAACCAGATCGGCGCCGTCGTCATCAGCGTCCTCGCCGGGCAAGTCACCCCCCAGGCCGCGGTGAGCACCATGACCTCGACCCTCAAAACATTCAGCACCGCACGCCCCCCCGTGCAGTGAACCCTGTCGACGCAACGCCCCCACGGTGCCCCCAGAAGCAGGAGCGGAACCATGACGACTACAGCAGCCCCACCAAGATCCGGCGCCATGCCCGTGACGTCCGACGAATCGGCGACGCGGACGGCCCCCGGGATGAACCGGGCCGGCTGGCTGTTCTCCGCCCCGTTCTTGATCACATACGTCCTATTTCTAGTCGGCCCGGTGCTCATCGGGCTGGTCATCAGTTTCTTCAACACCGCGACCGTGAAACCCGGATTGGGCGGCTGGGTCGGATTCTCAAACTACGCGGACGTCCTCACCAGCTCAGACTTCTGGGCGTCGATGTGGCACTCCGTCCTTTTCACGTTGCTGACCACACCACTGCTGGTGGCGCTCCCGCTGCTGTTCGCAATCCTGGCCGCCCGCATCGTTAGGAACCGCTGGTTCTTCCGCCTCGCGTTCTTCGCCCCCTACGTGGTGCCCTCGGCCGCGGTGTGTTTGATCTTCGCGTTCATGTACACCCCCGAAACGGGATTAATCACCAAAGCGTTTAGTTGGGTCGGGTTGACCGCACCCAACTTTCTGGGCAGCACCGGCGGCGCCTGGTTTGGCGTCACCCTACTCACCCTCTGGTGGACGTTCGGACTGAATTTCATCCTCTACACCGCCGGAATCCAGGACATCCCTGAAGACGTCTACGAAGCCTCCGCCGTCGACGGGGCTTCACCGTGGCAACAAATTACCCGCATCACGGTGCCGCTGCTTCGACCGACCATCGGGCTGGTCGTCATCTTGCAGATCCTGGCTTCTCTGAAGGTATTCGACCAGATCTACATCTTGCTGGCCGGCGGCCCCGGCAACAAGACCCGGCCAGTCATCGAATACATCTACGACACCGGATTCACCTCCTACCGCGGCGGCTACGCCGCCGCAGCGACCATGGTGTACCTCGTCGTGCTGATCATCATCTCCGCGCTGTGGGTGCTCACCCGTCGCAGCAACGTCAACACCGCGAACCCGGCGAGATAGGTAAAGGCGCACACCGTGACCACAACACTCAACCCGCCTACTACGAGGTCCGCTAGGCCGAAGACGAAAGACGAAGCGGGCAACGGCGTCAAAGTTTTCAACCGGCTCGCCGCGACCTGCATGGTGCTGTTCGGGCTGATCTGGTTGGTTCCCTTCGCTTGGGCGCTCGTCACCTCACTGCGGCCAGACAACGAGATCACCGCCAGCCCGACCAGCTGGTGGTCCGCCCACTGGACCCTGCACGCCTACAGCAACGCCTTCAGCAACAACCCCATCGGCTGGTGGTACCTCAACAGCTTCATCATCTCCACCCTGTCAGTGATCTTCACCGTCGTCGTCTGTTCGATGATCGGATTCGCGCTCGCACAGCTAAAATTCCGGGGCCGCAGCGCCGTCATCGCCGCAGTGCTTATCGGCCTCATGGTGCCAGTGCAGGCGATGGTCCTGCCGCAATTCATCGAGTTCCGGGCGATCCACCTTCTGGGAACCTACTGGGCCCTGGTGCTACCGGCCATCGCCGCACCCATCGCCGTGTTCGTCTACCAAGCCTTCATGCGCGGCCTACCCGTGGAGCTCATCGAAGCAGCGCGCCTGGACGGAGCCGGCTGGTGGCGGATCTACCGGCGGATCTGCATGCCGTTGTGCAAACCGGCAACCTCCGCCGTCGCCATCCTCACCTTCGTCACCAGCTGGAACGCCTTCCTATGGCCCCTGCTCGTTCTCACCCAAACGAAATCGCAAACCATCCCGGTCGGCCTATCTGGCCTAGTAGGCGGATCCGCCAACCAATACGCCGAAGTCATGGCTTCCGCCGTCCTGGGCATCCTTCCCCTACTCGCCGTGTTCCTACTCTTCCAACGACAAATCGTCCAAGGGGTCGCGCAAACCGGCATCAAATAGCTTCAAAGCCCATGTACGGGGGTGAACGACCATCCGATCCTCACCATCCCCAGCTGCCGGGTTCACGCACCCGGCGCCGGTATCAACGGCGGCTGAAGACTACGCATAAGTTGACGTCGTCAGGTATTCAGTCTTCATCCGTCGGTTGCGCGCTGATTAGTGTGTGGCGTGTTGACCTCATCTGGGGTCGGCTGGCGGTACGAAGACCAACGCATGGCAGGCCGCCCGTACCCGGAGTTTCTCCAGGCGATCAGATTGGCTGCGGGCTCGTTCGATGAGCCCGTTCAACTCAACGGGGTCTAAAGCGGGGTACTCGGTCGTGATTTCCAGCAGGGTCCGCCACCCGCTCAGCTTGCCTTGAACTGCTAGCCGCATTGTTTCCAGTTCCACCAGGTTGCTCAGCGGTGATCGACCCCGGATCTGGCCGTTGAGCTTGAGGCGAGCCACCCGCTCGGCCAGTAGCGCTAGCGGCGCTTTCACCGGTGATTTTCGGACGCCGAGCCGTTTCGCGATCTCCAGCAACGTGCCGTGGTCCTGTTCGACCTGTTCTGCGACCTCTTGGAGGTCGGACTCCATGGCTGCGCCGCGGTTCTCATGGGCAATGCGTCGGATCAGGGCCACTCCGGCGGCGGCGCCGGCGAGATGGTCGTTCAGATAGATCGACAGGAGGGTGTGCCGGTCGGTCCGGTCTGGCGGCCGCGGCGGGACCGCCTGAGCGTCGGTCATGTGCTCACTTCCTCTGGTGCTGGGCCGGTCATGGACCCACCGTGGCCGCAACTATGCGTCGTCGGCCGCGGTACGGGGGCCGTGGTCAGGGCCCGCTGATGTCGGCTTCGGCGGCGGCGCGTTTGACGGCGTCGATGCCTTTGCGAACGCCGACTTCGGTGGGGTAGCCCTCCCCGGTGGCGACGACCTCACCGTTTCCGGCCTTGAGCCGGAACCGGTATTCACCCTTGGCGTCGGCGTAGATCCTATGAGTGCAACGTGTACTTGGCGGCCACGGGAGTGTCCCTTCGATCGGCGAAGTGGTGCTTGATTCAGCACTGATTCGTGCAACATGAGGTGGACCACCGCACGTCACCGGTATGAGTGCATAGCGCGGCCCGGTCGGGAAAGATCCCGACAACATCGGTGCGGCGGCGGACGGTTGAGGCGTTCCTGGGGATTGTTCGACCAGATTCGCTTTCGGGAACGCGGTGAAGGCCAAGGTCGTCGACGATGCGGTCGAACTCGGCGTCGGCGTCGGGTTGGTCGTAGACGCTGTGCAGCAACGCTTTCACCCACCCCCACGACGCCTTCGGCGTCGCCGACATCAGGTTCGCGGCGTAATGGGTGCGGCACCGCTGCCAGGCCGCGCCGGGCAGGGTCGCGCCGACCGCGTCGACCAGGCCGCGGTGGGCATCGGAGGTCACCATACCCCGGTCAGGCCGCGCGCCGTCAGTCCCGGAAGAACGCCAACCAGCGGCCCCGGCGCTGGTGACCTGTCCGAGGATCGGTAGCCGTCGGCGTTCACCCCGGTCGCCAACAGCGCATGAACGTTGACGGTGCGCCCTCCCGCACCTTCAAGACCAGCGCATCCGCCGCCACAAACGTGTAGGGGCCGGCGTCCAACGGCCGGGTCCTAAACGCCTCCACGGTCTTGTCCAACGACCGGGCCATCTCACTGACCTGCGACTTTGACAGGCTGGTGATCGCGTGTGGACCAGCTTGTCCATCCGCCGGGTCGAGACCCCGAGCAGGTAGCTGGTCGCGACCACGGTGACCGATCCAACGTCCGGGTAATAGCTGCCCTCCCGCAACTTCGAATCGCCAACTCCACCGTCCCGGCCCTGGTGTCCCACTCCCGGCCCGGTAACCGTTGCGTTTGTTGACCCGCTCGTCGCTGCGCTCCCCGTACGGGGCGCCGCACCGCTCGGCCTCGGCCCCCATGAGCGCCTCGGCGAACGATTTCACCATGCCCCGCAACAGATCAGGGCTCGCCTGGCCCAGCGCTCCTGCAGCCACCCGCAGTCGATACTTGGCCCAACGGCCATCGAGTTCCTTGGCGGGTTCTCACGAAGGATCACGCGGTGGCCGTCTCAAACGCCTACGCCACGCTCGCAACAACGGACACCACGTTGGACGCAACTGGGTGCGCAGCAGGAGCAGGCCGGCCTCCTCAGCGTCGTAAGAGGGCAGGTGGGGTCGGTGAGCAGGTGTCGGTTCCGTCGTAGGTGGACACCTGGGGCCTGGGTCATTCAACAGAATCGACAAGTTCCCGCGCCGCGTCATTTCGCCTTCACCGGCGAAGATCTCATCACCGTCCCTACCGTGGATCTGGACGGGAACGCCGGCTGGCCAGGAGCCGAGGGTACTTGCCAATGATCGGGGCAGGTTTGGCACCTGCGGCTCCGAACCGGTGGCGGGATGCACGCTTCATAAGGCAGGACCTCCGGCAGTCAATCCAAGATCCCAGTCTTCTTTACGTCGAGGGTATTAGCGAGTTTGTCTGGAGGAAAATGTCGACGTCGCTACGGCTGGGGTAGGACGCCTGGGCGCCGGGTCCCTGCACGGAGATGGCTGATACGGCGGTGGCGAAGCGGACGGCGTCGATGAGCGTGCTGCCTCGTGCCAGCTCGCATGCGGTTGCTCCGACGAACGCGTCTCCGGCACCGGTGGTGTCAACAGCTTTGACAGCGTGTGCCGGTATGGATTCGAGGCCGTAGCTTTGGGCGACAAGGGAGCCAGCGGCTCCGAGGGTGATGACCACTGAGCGGACCTCGGCGTCAAGGAAGCGGTGTGCGAGTTCGTCGAACGAGCTTGCGCCATCGTCGCCGAGGAGGATGCGGGCTTCGTGTTCGTTGACCACGAGTGGATCGCACACAGTGAGGGTGCGCACCCCGAGTCGCTGCGCTGGGGCGGCGTTGAGCAGCACGCGAACACCGCGGGCTGCCGCTTCGGCGGCGGCGTACTCGACTGTTTTCAAGGGTGTCTCCAGGTTGAGCACGAGGACGTCGGCCGCGGTCCAATGGGGGCTTGATGCAGCTGCGGATGCAACGTCGAGCGAGTGGTTCGCTCCGGGCGAGACGACAATAGAGTTCTCGCCGTCCGGGGTGAGAAGGATCAGCGCGGTGCCGGTGGGCCGGTCTACCGTCTGCATCCCGTCGACGTTGACGCCAGCATTGATGAGCCTTGTGCGGAGGAATTCGGCATCGCTGTCGGCTCCGACGCAGGCGAAGAAGCGAGTGGTGGCGCCTGCCCGCGCGGCGGCCGCCGCCTGGTTCGCGCCTTTGCCGCCGGCGTGACGGTGTAGGTCGGAGCCGAGGAGGGTTTCACCGCCCAGTGGCCTTCGTGACACGTGGACGACCATGTCCGCGTTGGCGCTGCCGAGTACGGCTACCTGGTTCACCACGGCGACTTTTCCTGACGTTCTACCCGGGTCGATGGTGGAACCGTCGGCCAAACAGGTGAGGGTGGCTGCTGTTTCACGTTGCCGCCTCGGGCTGGGCTTTCTGTAGTCCCTTCCGTGTTCGTGTCCTGATCGCTGCGCGCACGCGTATGGCCGCAACGATCAGTGCGACGATCGTGATCACATACGGCGTCAGGAGTGCCAGCGATGAGTTGACGCCACCGAGTGCCAGCCGGTCGGCGACTGCGTCCGCGGCTCCAAAGATTAAGCAGGCGATGAGGGTGGGGACAGGACGCCCCATGGCGAAGATGATCGCTGCGACGGCGATGAAGCCACGCCCCGATGTCATGCCTGCGGTGAACGACCCGACGGAGGCCATCGCGAGTTGGCGCCGGCGAGGCCGCACAGGGCGCCGGAGGCGAGGATGGAGATGAACTTGACCCGGAAGACGCGTATCCCGGCGGCGACCGCCGCTGGTTCGTCCTCGCCTACTGCCCGTAGGTGCACCCCGTAGGACGTGCGGTACAGGATGAACCAGTACACGGGCACTAGGAGCAGCGCCAGCCACACCAGAGCTGTCTGGTGGTTCAACATCGGTCCGATGACCGGGATGTGGCCTACCGCACCGAGGTTGATCGTCGGCAGGTTTGATTTCACATCGCCGGGTGTCACGCCGGCATTGCCGTATAAGACGGTGAGCAACAGGACTGTGACTCCAACGGCGAGCAGGTTGATTCCGATCCCGACGACGATGTAGTCCGCTTTGAACACCAGTGACGCGACCGCGTAGATGAGTGCGAGCACGACGGCGCCGCCGAGGGCCGCGAGAACCCCCACGAATGGATCGGTTTTGGCGCCCACGGCGATGCCCGCGAAGGCGCCGGTCAGCATCATTCCCTCCAGGCCGATGTTGAGGATGCCGCCGACCTGGGTGAAACCGCCTCCGATCGCGGCGAGCAGGATGGGGGTGGATTTGGTGAGGATGACTGCGAGGGTGCCCACGGTCAGCACTTGGGCCAGAATGGCGTTCATCGTGACTCTGCCTTACTGAAGAGGACAGGTTCGGGAGCGGCAGCCGCGGCGGGCCGGGTCCTTTTCCGGCGGGTGAAGACGAAGGTGGCGGTGATGGCGATGACGATGAGGCCCTGCAGGACGTTGATCATTGGGAAGGGCACGCCGATCGCTTGAATGCCGGTGCCTCCGGCGATCATGGTGGCGTAAAACAGTGCGGCGATGAGCGACGCCCAGGGGTTGAGCCGGGCCAGCAACGCGACGGTGATGGCGAGGAATCCGAACCCTGGCGAGAATTGCTGGAGGAATCGGCCGCCGTTCGGACCGACCACGAACAGGGCTCCGGCGAAGCCGGCGACGGCGCCGCTGAGGGACATGACCTGCATGGCCATGCCCTTCGCTGGTGTTCCGATGTAGTCGGCGAATCGGTTGAGTTCGCCCATTTCCTTGACCCGCAAACCCCACGTGGTCCGATTCAGGACGATCCCGAGGATGACCGCGATGGCCAGCGCGATGAACAGGTCGGGTCCGAGTCCGGTGGCCGCGTCGAAAACCGGGAGAACGGCCGAGGTGTCGATTGGCGGCGATCCGGCCAGGCCCGCGTTGGGATCGCGGAACGGGCCGGTGACGAAGAAGTTGGTGATCAGGAGTGCTGTAACTGGTCTAATTAAGTGGCGGGGTTTGGTCTAGCTATGTGGCGGAGTTTGGTCGATTTAGATGGCGGGGTCAGCTGCCGACGACGAGGGTTTCGCGGGCGGCTTCGATGGCGTCGGGGGTGATGGTGTCGAGGTTGTTGATGGTGAGGATGCGGGCGACTTGGGTCATGAGGCGTTCGACGAGGCGGAAGTTGCCGCCGGTGATGCGGACGATGGTAACGATGGATTCGGCGTCGATGGGGTGACGGGGATCGAGGGTCATTCCGAGGTGCTGCCAATATTCGGCGAGGACGCGGGGGATGTCTTGGGAGTCCAGGGGCCGGTAGTGGTGGGCGAAGCCGACGCGGCTGTAGAGCTGGGGGTAGCGGGCCAGGCGGCGTTCGAAGCCGGGCATGCCGATGAGGATGAGGCCGAGGTCGTTGCGGTCGAAGTAGTCGCGTAGTTGTTCCAGGCCGGTGGTTTTCAGTCGGTCGGCTTCGTCGATGATGAGCAGCTGCACGTGTGGTGGCGGTCGTGGCGTCAGGCCGGGTTTGCGTTCGGGGTGCAGGGCGTCTTCGATGTCGTCGTTCAGGAAGGCGCAGCGGCGGTCGATGGCTAGCTCGAGTTCTCGGGTGGTGGTGGTGACCGCCGGGGTGTACAAGACGGTGCGGCAGGCCATCAGGGTTTCGGGCAGGGCGCCGGTGCGGGTGAACGGTTGGGCGTTCCAGCGTTCGAAGTCGTCGGCGGCCGCATACGTCCGGGCGGACAGGGTCTTGCCGATGCCGGGTGCGCCGTAGCAGGCGCCGATGTAGCGGTGGCGGCGGACCGCGTCGGCGAACTCGAGGAACAGGCGGTGTTGCCGGGTGATCAGGAACGGGGTGAGGCGGCGTGGGGGCCGCTGATCGGCCACCGACGGCGGTTGGCTCACGGGTTGTCCTGTTCCACGGGCAAAGGGGTCGGTTTTACTCTTCGCGGTAGAGCTTCAGGCGGGTCTTGCGGGGCGGTTCGGGGTCGGGGTCGGTCTTGTGGCCGGGGTCGCGGACCACGGTCGCAGCGCCGGTGGGGACGGGGTGGGTGACGGGGTGGGTGAGCGCGTCGACCAGGCTGCGCCGGTTGGTCAGCTCATGGTGCAGTTCTCGGCGGCGTTGGTTGCGGGCGGCCTGCAGGTCCTTCAGGCCGATGCTCAGAGCGGCGAGGTCCGGGCACACGGCCCGGCACAGGAACTGGTTGCGGTGAAACACCCAGATCTCGGCCAGGTCTCGCGGGTCGTAGCGGACGGTCACTTCTTCTCCGACGTACGCGGTCAGCGTCAGGGCCAGGTAGCGCAGGCCGTGAGCGCGGATGCCGTCCCGGTGCACCTTGCGGGGGGTGGCCACGGTCAGCAGCAGCAGGTTGAGCTCGTCCAGCGACTCCGGCATGCGTGGGAGCCAACCGTCGGCCAGCCAGCGCCGCAGCGGGGTCTCCCGGGTCTCGGGGTGGACCCGGTGGTGGTAGGAGTTCACGATCCAGTCGGCGATGGCCGCGTCCAGCTGCGACAGGGTCAGCTGCGGGATGCTGATCGGGCGGCCGTAGTTGCCGGGGGGGATGTGGCCCGGCAGGGTCGGGAGCAGCTTGGTGGTGACCGTGCCGAAGAACCGTTCGATCTTGCCGCGGCCTCGTGGTATCCCGGCGGTTGAGTGGATCAGCTGGATCTTCGTCTCGGCGCACACCTGGCCGATGTGTTCGCTGGTGAAATCTGCGCCGTGGTCGCAGTACAAGGCGGCGGGAAGACCGCACATCGGCCAGCCCAGGTCGGATTTACGCCAGATCGCCTGCCGCAACGCCAACGCCGTCTGCGCCGCGGTCGGGTCGCCCAAAAACACGGTGAACCCGGCCACCGCCCGGGACCGGTCGTCCAACACCACGGTCAACCAGGGGCGGACCGGCTGGTCTGACTCGTCGAGCACCATGATGTCGAGTTCGGTGTGGTCGGCCTGCCACAAATCGTTCGGACGGACCGATTCTCGCCGCAGCACCAACTCGAAATCGTCGCGGTATCCAGCCACACCCCGGTGCGCCAGCGACACCAGCCCCCGATCCAGACCGGCGATGATACGTCGAACCACCACATACGAGGGCACCGGCCATCCCCTTTCGGTGGCTACCCGAGCGACCTCACGATGCACCTGCGCGGCCTTCGGTGGCGGCCGACGCAACGCCAAACCCTCGACCAGGCCTACCAACTCGGGCGGCATTCGACGCCGACTACCCAGATCGGACCGCGGTGGCCGAGCTTCCAGCCCACCCGCTCGATACGCAGCCAACCACCGCTCCGCGGTCCGCAAGGCCACTCCGGCATCCGCCGCCGCCCGCCGCAACGGCACCCCGTCGAAGACGTGCGGCCCCAGCACCGCCATCCGCCGCTCCAGATCAGCCATCCGACCTCACCGACCGACACCGCCACTTTAAATCGACCAGAACCCGCCACACAATTAGACCAGAACCCGCCATCTAACCCGACAAGTGACACCCCTGGTCGGCAACGCCGTCACCAAACTCGGACTCTGACCATGGCCAGCGACACCGACACGTCACCTTCGCCGGCCAGGCCGGTGGTGGCGGGGGAGTGGCGGCTGTTCCTGGACTGGTGCGCCGTCACCGGACGCCAGCCGCTGCCCCTGCAGGTCGACACCGTGATCGCGTTCCTGACCGACTGCCCCGCCAAACCGGCCACCCAGACGAAGCGGATCCGGGCCATCGACGCGGCCGCCCGGGCCGCCGGCTTCCCCCCGCTGGCGAGAACCGCCGAGCTGCGGGACGTGCTGCGTGGCCGGCCGGCCCGACCCGTCCGGCAGACCGTCACCAGCGAGCAGGTCGACGCGGCGCTGCGCGCCCTACCGTCGCACGGCTGGACCCAAGGCTGGTTCGGCCGCCGCGACCGCGCCCTGCTCGTCCTCGCCCACGTCGCCGGGCTCTCGTACCGGCAGATCGCCCGGCTCACCGTTGGCGACGTCACCTTGACCCCGGACGGCGCCGCCCAGGTCGGTACCGCGGCGGGACCGATGACGATCGCAGCGGTCGGTGATCCGATCGTGTGTGGGCCGTGTGCACTGGTTCGTTGGATCGAGGCGATGAACCTCGCTGTCACCTTCCAACGCGTCGGCGATTTCCTCGAAGACGCCTCGCCGGTCACCACCAATTCAGCTCACGCCTGTAACACCCCGCCGCCAGCCGAGCCAGCCGCACTGATGACGGCGCTGATCGCACCTGCCGACCAGTGGGGCGCCACGGCCATCGAACCCGACCCGCTCCGCCCATGGTCGCTGTCCCGGCTGGCCCGCGACCACGGCGCCGGCCGACACCCACCACACCGGATCATTCGACGCCACCGCGCCGCCCCTGAGCAGCCGCACCTGCCCGAACGCGACGAAGCCGAGCGCGTCCCGCAAAGCCGGGTCTACACACAGGCCGACTGGCAAGCCGGCGTAGACCGCCGCAACGCCGACCGGGCACGCCTGGCCGGCATCGACGCCCTCCTCGACGACCTCGACGAGAAGGCCAAGGAGCTGGAGTGGCGTACCCGGCAGCTGCTGGAGTAACTGAACCGGCGAGCACACTCGGGCGGCTGGCCGCCGCTGACGAACATGGGTCGGCTGCCGTTGCTATGGGACACCGGATTGGCAATCGCATCAACCGCGGAGCTCTTGACGTTTTCGCGTGCTAGGCCAAAATAACGGTGATGGACGAGCTTCCGGCTGGGCGTGCCCACCGGCCATTCCGCTTCGGCGTCCTGACGACGAGTGGCACCGACAGATCGTTGCGCGGGTGGGCCAATCACGCTCGAAAAGTTGAGGCGCTTGGGTTCGACACGCTCCAGGTGGCCGATCATTTCGAGAACAACACGGTCTGCACACCCCGGTTGGCGGCAGCGGCGGCGGTCACCACGAGTCTCCGGGTCGGCAGCTACGTCTACGACAACGACTTCCGCCACCCGGTGCTCCTTGCCCGGGAGTCCGCGGAGATCGACGTACTCTCGGACGGCAGGATGGAATTAGGAATCGGAGCCGGCTGGCACAAGCCGGAATACGACAAGATCGGGGTGCTGTTCGACAGAGGACCAATCAGGGCCGCTCGGTTGGAAGAATCGGTGTCTATCGTCCGAGCGTTGCATTCCGGGGAGCCCGTGACTCATCACGGCACCCACTACCGGCTGGAGAACTGCCAACTCCTCGTCCAACCCCGGCAACACCCGATCCCACTGCTCTTGGGCGGCGGCGGTCCCCAAGTGACCCGATTCGCCGGTCGGAACGCCGATATCGTTGCCTTCGTTCCCCGCTCGTTGGCCGATGGCGGCCTGGACCCGGACGAGTTCTCCTCCGCGGCGTTTGCGGAAAAGGTCGCCCTCCTGGACACTGCTGCCGCGGCCCGTACCGACGGCGGTCCAGAACGAGCCATCCTTGCTTTCGAGGTTCATCGCAGTCTGTCGGAGGTACCCGCCAATGACTGGGCGCCGCGAGATGTCGTCGCCAGCGGCCCCTACTGCTTGATTGGTGACACCGCACAGGTCGTCGAGACGCTGCTTGAGCGTCGTGAAAGGTGGGGTCTGTCGTACTGGACGTGCTGGGAAGAAAACCTCGCTACATTCATCCCCGTTGTCGCCGCTCTCAGCGGCCGGTGATCGGACAGACAACGCCGTAGGTTGTCGTCTGTCACGCAATGTCGCACTTCACAACATGCCCGGCACCACGATCCACCACATCCTGGCCTGGTCCGCCAACCGAGCCAGGCTCGCGGCTCGAAGAAGCACGCTGCTTTCGAAGAGCTTGGTCACGGGCTCGGTGTCGCCTGATGTACTTGCTCGACTCAGATGTCTTCAAACAGGTCAAGACCGCCACTACGGCTTCGACATCGTGCCGGCTTGGTGGGACCTCTATTGGCGGATCGGAAGCTGATCTTGCAGCGGGAGGACTAACGAGGTTGGGGCGCCCGGATCATCGCTCGACTATCGGTGGGTCTGCGGACTGCGTTCACCGGTGTCCGCGGCGTTCACCGAACGCAGCCTGATCTACATGCACTCCTTCGCCTCGGCGTGCCCCAACCCGATCATGCAAGGAACACAGAACGGGCCGTCCGAGGCGTTGATGTGTGATCAGCTGCAGCGACGGACCTCGAGAAGGGCAACGTTCAGCGCCCGCACTCGTTGTAGGACACCGAAAAGGCCGGCTTGATCTAGGTTGCCACGAACGACAGTCGTTCCTGGAAACGATTCTTCGACGTCCAAGCCGGCGAACGCGCCGCGGGCATCACGATCAAGCCGGCCGGATATGACGATGTGATAATGCACTGGCTGCATTTTTCGAATCTATACACCGGTTACCTTCTCCGCCAGAACGACGACCGACAGGTCGGCCGGGTCGCCGTTGACGTCGGTGTGCGACGCATTCAGGGCGAAGGGTCGAGGTCGTTTGTTGTTGCGTTCCGGGCAGTGTCGGCGCTTTCGCCCGGTTGCTCGGTCCAGGACCGCGCCGCCGCACCCAGGATGTCGGGCCAGTAGCCCAGAGTCGCGGTCGGGCCAGGGACCGTGGTCACTTTCCAGCCGGGGTGACTGGGCGCCATTGTGATGAGAGGGTCGGGCGGTTCTTCCGCGCCCCGCCAAATCGTGACGGATCCATCGACGCGTGTTGTCTGCAACAATGCCGGTGGAACTCGGACGCCGGTGGGGTTCGGGCCGGTCTGCGCGACGTCCGCAGCGACGGCGGACCTGAAGTCGGTTTCCTGCCAACGCTTGTCGATGGCCGCGACAGCCGTTGGCGCAAGTCGGTTCAGCAATCGCGGCCAGGTTGTTTCATCCCGTAGATCGCGTCCGTCGGCCGCGGCCAGCAGCTGATGCAGCAAGGATGGAGGTGAGCCGCGCAGAGCAAGGGGTCGGAGTCGATGGCGGAGTTTTTGATCAGGACGGTCGGTGCGGGGGGAGACCAGCGTTAGCCCGGTGACCAGGGCGGGGTAGGCGGCCGTCAGGGCGATGCCGTCTGCGGCGCCGGTTTCGATGGCCACCACGGCAACACGGCCGACCGCGAGCGTGCAGATCAGGCAACTCAGATCCCGCGGCAGGTTGTTCTGGCCGCTGATCGTCACCGGGTCGGAAAGGCCGGTGCCGGGACGGTCGACGGCGAGTAATCGAATGCCCGAGGGGAGTGCCGAGTCGTGGAGAAGCCATGCGGGGGCGAGTCTGGAACAGGCCCGGTCGGCCAGTAGCAACACGGGAACCCCGCCCGGGCTACCGTAGTCCGCCCACGCCAGGATCCGGCCGTCGGACAACCGAACCGCGTTCACAGGTGGCTGCTCGACATGGCGGTAGAGCCAGCTGTTTTCGTTGACGGGGTGCGTTGTCGACATGGATTCGGAACCCCTGCCCCATGACTTCGACCATCCGCCAGCGGGCGAACAGTGCAGTAACTACTTGTATACCGCGGGTGGTCCGCACTGCCGGAGGTGGCACCCGACAATCTGTGCACAAGGTTTCGACGATTCGTGACCGGCTGTGCACAAGTCGTCACTATGGTGTCAAGGTGTGCAACGAGCGGTAAGAGGCAGCGCCGGGTGCATCACCCTCATGTCTTCTGAAGGGGTCGACGTGGCTGAGTCGAGCATCGTTGCTCCATCCGTTGAATTTCCTTTCTTCACAGGTTGCACACTTGTGCGGTCCGGCCAGGGATCTGTGTTGTCGGAGGTACCCGGCGGGTGGGTGGTCACATGGTGACTACCTCGGGGCCGGAAACTGGGACTTTCCTGCAGCATCGGCGCCGTTACGGAACCGGCTTCTCCGTTTCCGGAGCTGCCGACTTGGAACGGATCTCGCAGTCCAGTCGCCTGTACGCGGACGAACCCGACCAGTTCGCGGCCACTATCTACACCGCTCATGTCGGTTCGACCCTGCTCACCCGATTCCGTTCGTCCCCTGTTTACTCCGAACGCACGACGAAGCACGTCGGCGACACCTACACCCCGTTCCTGCAGATCGGGATCGTGTTGGAGGGCTCGGTGCAGGCGCAGCAATCCGATCGAGTGGCGGTCGTCGGCCCGGGGGAGGGCGCCTGCATCCTTTTGGACCGGCCGTTCAACTCCACGAACGACTTCCTCGACCTGCTGCAGGTCGATGTGCCGGCTGCGACTGTCCTGGGCTGGGGAATGGACGTGGCGAACCTGCACTGCCGGACCTGGCGGCTGTCATCCCTGGCCCGGATCTGCGTGCGATTCTTCACCGACTTCGTCTGCGATGCGCCCAAGGGGCCGGCCGGCACCGCTGGCAACCTGGATGCTGTCGTGCTCGGCATGTCCCGGATCCTCGTCGAGGACTGCGCGGCCAGACTCCGGCAACCTCCGCTGAGTCCTGAAGATCTTTTGCGGGCCCGGGCCACCGCCTACATCGACCAGCACTTCAGCGAACCCGGTTTGGAACCGAAGACGCTTGCCGAGGCCCTGGGTATCAGCCGCCGGTACCTGTATCGGCTGTTTGAACAGGGCGATCAATCGGTGGCCGGGATCCTGCGCAACCGCCGGTTGGATCGGGCCAGCCTGATCCTCACCCTCCCGCAGCTGACACCGCCGAGTATCCGCTCGGTGGCCCGCCTGTCCGGATTCCGAGGTGAGGACCAATTCACCCGGTGCTTTCGGGCCCGTTTCGGGGTGTCGCCGACACAGTTCCAGGGTTTCGACGAGTCCTCCGTGCCAACGGGTTCCGACGACGGGAAGGAGGAATTGGTTGGTGAAGAGCAGCAGGCGTCGTCCTGACATCGCAGCCAAACCCAGACCGAGTAAGGAGTTACGAATCTTATGGGCATCGACGATCTGATCAACAAGGCCAAGGATCTGCTGGGCCAGGGCGAGGACAAGGCCGACCAGGCGGCCGCGAGCGCACAGGCCGGCGACACCGCCGCCGCGGCGTCGCAAGCCACCGAGTCGGCCAGCCTGATCGACAAGGCCAAGGGCCTCTTGACCGATGAACGAATCGACAGTGTGGCTGACTCGATCAAGGCCAAGACGCCCGACAACATCGACAAGGTCGTCGATAACGTCGCCGACAAAGCAAAAACCATGAACGGATGAGCTTGGCCGGGTTGGGTTGCCGGGCCCAGGTCCGGTCGCTGCGCTCCTGGCCGTCGTGGCGTTCAGTGCGCGCAACTAGCTGCGGATGCTTCCGGGAGCGACCGGAAGCAGCCGCTGTGACCCCGGCCGAAGCGGGGAACAGGACGTTCCCGTTCTCCGCAATGGCCTCGCACGGGATGGCTTTGATCATGCGACTTGTTGTGCTGACTGCATCGTGGCTACCTGTGGCGGTTCACGGCTGGATGGATGCCGACGGCCGGATTTGCTTTTCCGATGAGCAGATGGCCGTCATTGCGCTGGCGGTGCCGTCGGGGCAGCCCCTGCTGGAGCGGCGGCTATCCGGCGGCTGGCTGCAGCGCAGCCGCGGATGGGAACCGTACCGGGTGCCGTCGTTCATCGCTGCGGGTACCGAATTCTTCGAACTGGACGGGGCGTTCCGAATGCTTCACCCATTGTCAGCCGCGCCGCACGCAACTGTTCCGGCGCGACAATCGTGCCCATCACGTGTGGTGCCAGCACCCACGCGGGCGGACGTGCTGCCACCCGGGGTCTGACCGCTCAGGGCGGGACGCTGCTGCTACGAGCCCCCGCCTGTTCTCTACCTCTGACCGCATCGTGAAAGGGTTCTCATGTCCACATCGTCGGTACCGTCTGGATCAAATGCTGCCAATCGAACACGCCGCACCGCTGACCGCCTCCCCGCCTCGGCCGACGTCGGACCATCATTGGGCCGGCGACTGGGCGCGGAGTTCCTGGGCACCTTCTGGCTGGTGTTCGCCGGATGTGGATCCGCCGTTCTCGCCGCAAAATATCTGACCACGGACAACACTCAGTTGGGCATTGGGTTCGTGGGTGTTTCTCTGGCCTTCGGGTTGACGGTGCTGACCATGGCGTATGCCGTCGGCCACATCTCCGGTGGGCATTTCAACCCGGCGGTGACGATCGGCTTGGCGACCGCGAAACGCTTTCCCTGGAAGGACGTCGCGGCGTACATCATCACCCAGGTGGTGGCCGCGATCGTCGCGGCAGCGGTGCTCTACCTGATCGCTTCGGGCAAGAGCGGGTTCGCCATCGACCACAGCGCACCGGGAACTTTTGCCACCAATGGTTACGGCAACCGTTCCCCGGGCGGGTACTCGCTGGTAGCCTGCCTGATCGCTGAGATCGTCCTGACCGCGTTCTTTGTCTGGATCATTCTGGGCGCCACCGACACCCGGGCACCCAAGGGTTTCGCCCCGATCGCCATCGGTCTGAGCTTGACCATCATCCACCTGGTCTCCATCCCGGTCACCAATACCTCCGTCAACCCGGCCCGGTCCATCGGCCCGGCCCTGTTCGCGGGCGGTGGGCCGATCGGCCAACTGTGGCTGTTCATCGTGGCGCCCATCGTGGGAGCGATCATCGCCGGATTCACCTACCCGATACTGCTCGGCAGCGACGAGCAGCCGGCACCCTTGGAAGAAGCGACCGCGGCGTGACCCGGGCGGCCACCGCCGCCGGCAGATCAAGGTCCGCGTCCGCGTTGATCGGGACCGGAAACCGCCCAATGAGCCCTCCAGCCTGAGCGCGGATAGGAAGTCCGTCCGCGGCCACGCTCCTACATTCGAACACCTTCTTACTGTGAGTTGGCCGGCAGATAGCACCGGTCGATCGGATCGAGGAAATCAAATTGCGTCGTCTCGGGTCAGCTCTCCTGGCGTTGGTCGTGTTCGCGGCAACCGCCCTGCTGGGCGCGGCCGTGACGGCGGGCACGGCGGCGGCCGTGGTGGTCAACCCGTTCACGTTGAATTACGACCAGGCGATCTATGGGGATTTCATCGAGATCGGCAACGGCAACCTGCGTTGTCCCACGGCGGTGGACGGCGCGTTCTTCCTGCCTGGCAAAACCCCCGCCGGGTGCGCCGCCGGGCAGACCGTCGCCGGCACCGCGGATGGCAACAACAACTATTTCATGCTGCAGAACAACGGCGGCGGCGTCCCCGGGGCGTTCAATTCCTCGACCGCAGCGTTGACCATTCCACCGGGGGCCACCGTCGATTTCGCCCGGCTGAACTGGGGCGGCGACACCGGCCGGTTCAAACTGGCCAACGGCACCTTCTCCTCGGTGCCCTCCTGCACTGCAGCCGGCCAGCTCAGCCCACCGAGCGGGTCACCATCGGTGCCGCCGCCGGGTAGCCCCACCACCCAACACCCGCAGATCACCGTCGGTCCTGGCGCCACTTTCGACGTGACGCCGACGCAGGTGACCACCGACCCGGACGCGGCGGTCGGCAACAATCAGGAGCAGTACTACACCGGCTACGCCGACATCACCGCCGATTTCGACACCGCCGCCCGCGCCACCTCACTGCCCATCACCGTGGCCAACATCTGGTCCCCAGCCGGGATCAACTGCTTCGCCGGCTGGTCCCTGGTCGTGGTGTACAAGTATCCGCAGATCACCCCGGTGTACGCGCCGTCGAAGAAGGAGGTGTTCGTCTACGACGGGCACGTCCGCCAGGGCGCCGCCGACCCGCCGACAGTGACCGACGTGACCGGATTCCGATCCGCCTCGCCCACTGACAAAGTCGGCATCACCGCCTACGAGGGTGACCGGCAGATCAACGGCGACCAACTCAAGATCAACAACATTCCGGTGACCGACGGCCAGTACAACACCACCACCAACTTCTTCGTCTCCCACGCGGATGGGGCCACCAGCCCGTCGGTGCCTTACAACTATTCGGTCGACGCCAACGGCTTCACCACCACCGCGATCCCGGTCGGCGCCACCTCGGCGACGGTGGCCTTTTCCACCAGCGGCGACGGCTACGTGGCGCAGAACCTGGTACTTTCCCTGGCCGTCCCGGAACTGCAGGTCACCAAGACGGTCACGCCGACCGTCGCGCACCCCGGCGACCCGGTCGTCTACACCGTCACCGTGACCAACCCCTCCACGGCCAACGCCACCGGCGTCCAGGTCCTCGATCCGCTGCTACCCGACTGCGGCGGAACTCTGCCCGTGCTGCCCGGGCTGGCTTCCCACACCTTCACCTGTGACGCCAACGCCCCCGACCAGGACAGCACCAACACGGCGACCGCGACCGGGAAAAGCGATCTCGGTGATGACTTATCCGGCAGCGCCATCGCCGCCCTGCGTATCGTGCACCCGGGCGTTTCGATCGTTAAGACCACCGACAAGCCCGCCTACCGACCCGGTGAGAGGGTCACCTACACCATTGTGGTCACCAACACCGGGGACCAACCGCTGTCGGACACCAGCGTCGCCGACCCGACCACCCCCGGCTGCGCGAAAACCATCGGTGACCTCCCGGTCGGCGCCACCACCACCTACACCTGCACCGACACCGCCCCGGTCCCCGGAGACGCCAACGCGGCCACGGTGACCGCCCGGGACAGCGTGCCGGTCGGGGGTGCGCCCGGCAAGACGGTCACCGACCGGGCCAGCGTCCCCGTGCCGGTGATCCATTCCGGGATCAGCATCACCAAGGTCGCCGCGCCCACCACCATCCGCGCCGGCGAAACCGTCACCTACACCATCGCGGTCACCAACACCGGCGACGCGGCCTTGTCACCGGTCACCGTCGCCGACCCGGACACTGCGGCCTGCGCCACCACCATCCCCGGTGGCCTCGCCGCGCACGCCGTCTATACCTACACCTGCACCGCCAGCCCGGCCAGCACGATGACCAACACCGCCACGGTTACCGGCACCGACCTGGCCGGCGGCCCGGTCACCGACACCGCGGACGCCACGGTCACCGTCATCCATCCCGGCCTGGCCCTGACCAAGACCGCCGACCGGGGCCCGCACCGACCCAGTGACACGGTCACCTTCACCCTGACCCTGCACAACACCGGCGACACCACCCTGACCGACGTCGCCGTCGCCGATCCCAGCACTGCAGGCTGCGCCAGAACCTTCCCGACCCTGACCGCCGGCGGCACGCAAACCTGGCAATGCACCACCACCGCCGGATCGGACAACTTCACCAATACTGCGACCGCCACCGGGAACGACCCCACCGGCCGGGCCGTCACCGACACCGCCACCGCACCCGTCGATGTGATCCACCCGTCCATCGACATCACCAAGACCGCCGCACCCACCGCGGTCCGGGTCGGCGACCGCGTCACCTACACGATCACCGTGCACAACACCGGGGACACCACCCTGTCCGATGTGGCCGTCACCGACCCGTCCACCCCCGCCTGCGCCTCGACCCTCGGCACCCTGGCGGCGGCCGCGACGCGGACCTACACCTGCACCGTCACCGCGGGATCGGCCGACATCATCAACGCGGCCACCGCGACCGGAACCCCACCGACCGGAACCCCCGTGTCCGACACCGACACCGCCACCGTCACCGTCACCCACCCGGCGGTGACCTTGAGCAAAACCGCCAGCCCGACGGTCGTCCGCCCGGGCCAAACCGTCACCTACTCAATCCTGGTGCGCAACTCCGGCGACGTGCCGCTTTCCGATGTCGCGGTCACCGACCCGAGCACCCCAGCCTGCGCACGAACATTCGCGTCCATCGCCGTATCGGACTTCCGCACCTACAGCTGCACCGTCGTCGCGGGCGCCGCCGACCGGGACAACACCGCCGCCGTCACCGGCACGCCCCCGCTCGGTGCCGCCGTCGGTGGCTCGGATTCGGCGCACGTGCAGGTCATCCACCCCGCCTTGCAGGTCGCCAAGACCGCCGACGTAACCCAAGCCCGCCCCGGCGACCCGATCACCTACACCATCGTGGCCACCAACACCGGCAACACCGCTCTGACCGACGTCCAGGTCGTCGACCCGCTGCTACCCGGTTGCACCGCCACCGTCCCAACGTTGGCCGCCGGGGCATCATCACCGCCGCTGCACTGCACCACGACCGCGCCGAGCACCACGGTCACCAATACCGCGACCGCGACCGGCACACCACCGGACGGGGCGGCCGTCGAGGGCGCCGCCACCGCCACCGTGACAGTGATCCATCCGGCCGTCACCATCACCAAGGTCGCCGACCACGCCCAGGTCCGCCCCGGCGACCTGGCCGGGTTCCAGATCCAGGTCACCAACACCGGCGACGTCGCCCTCGACCCGATCGACGTTGCCGACCCGTCGGCGCCGGACTGCGCCCGAGCCATACCCGGGCCGCTCGCGCCCGCCGAGACGCAGAGCTACCACTGCTCGGTTACCGCCGGCGACGCCGATTTCACCAACACCGCCACGGCGACCGGCACGGACCCCACCGGCCACCCGGCCACCGACACCGCGCAGGCGCCGGTAAATGTCATCCACCCGGCCATCACCCTGAGCAAAACCGTCACCCCCAGCAACACCCAAACCGGCCAGTCGATCCAATACACCATCGTCGTCACCAACTCCGGCGACGTCGCCTTGGCCAACGCCGTCGTGTCCGACCCCGCCGTCGTCGCCTGCGCCCACACGATCGCCGTACTCGCACCGGGGGAGTCGCGGAGCTACACCTGCCCATTCGTCGCGCCCACCGGCACCTTCGCGAACACCGCCACCGTCACCGCCAGCCCGCCCGTCGGATCCGATGTGACCGACACGGCCACCGCGCAATTGCGGGTGGACCATCCGCATCTTTCGCTGAGCAAAACCGCCGACGTCACCACGGCCCGACCCGGCGACCCCATCACCTTCCGCATCACCGTCGTCAATGACGGTGATGTGCCCCTGGACACCGCCGTCGTCGACCCGTCGTTCACCGGCTGCGCGAAAACGCTCGGAACCCTGGCCGTGCAGGAAGAGCAGACCTACTCGTGCACCGTCGCGGCACCGCGGGACTCGCTGGTCAACACGGCTGTTGCGACCGGCACCCCACCCTCCGGGCCGGCAGTCAACGCGACCGGCAGCGTGCCGGTGACCGTCATCCACCCCTCGATCGAGATCACCAAAACCGGCCCCACCGGTCCTGTGCGGGCCGGCGAACCCGTCACCTTCACCATCAGCGTCAGCAACGCCGGTGACGTTTCACTGACCGACGTCACCGTCACCGACCCGAACGCGCCGGACTGCAGCCGCGCCCTGGCTACCCTCCCACCCGGCGGCGGCGCTCAACCCTCGACGGTCACCTTCACCTGTACCGGCGCGGCCCAGCCCGACGATTACGTCAACGTCGCGACCGTCACTGGCACCGACCCGCTCGGACATCCGCTGGCCGCCGACGCCCATGCGCCGGTGGAGGTGATCCACCCGGCGGTCAGCCTGCTCAAAACGGTCGACCCGAGCACCGCCAGGGCGGGAAACCCCGTCCAGTACCGGTTCACCGCGATCAACACCGGAGACGTCCCACTCACTGTCGCCGCCCTGACCGACCCGCGGCTGCCGACCTGTGCGCACACCTTCACCCAGCCGTTCCCGGTCGGCGCGCGGCTGGACTTCCTCTGCCCGGCGTTCGCACCGGCTCAGGACCTGACGAACACCGCCACCGTCACCGCGGACGCCCCCGTCGGCGCCGCCGTCACCGCAACAGCCAACGCAGCACTGGATGTCGTGCACCCAGCCATCACCCTCACCAAGGTCCGCACCCCGATGCCAGGCCACCCGGTCCGCCCGGGCGACCCGGTCACCTTCCAGATCACCGTGAGCAACACCGGCGACGTGCCCCTGACTGGCGTCACCGTCACCGACCCGCTGGTGCCGTCCTGCACCCGCACCATCGGGACCCTGCCGGCCGGGGCGACCACCCCGCCCTACACCTGCACGATGGCCGCGCTGCCCGCGAAGTACACCAACACCGCGACCGTCATCGGATCACCGGCCATCGGGCCGCCCGTGTTCGCCCACGCTCAAGCCTCCGTGCCCGTGATCCACCCCGCCATCACCATCACCAAGACCGGACCGGACCGGCCGGTCCGCGCCGGCGGCACCGCCGCCTTCACCATCACCGTCACCAACACCGGCGACGCCACCCTGCACAATGTGACCATCGCCGATCCTCAGGCCGTCGGCTGTGCCCATACCCTTCCCGCCCTGTCCGCCGGCGCCACCCTCAGTTACCGCTGCGCCGCCGCCGCCGGCAACGTCGATTTCACCAACACCGCCACCGTGACGGGCGTCGACATCACCGGCCGCACCGTCACCGACCACAGCACGGCCCCGGTCCACGTAGTCCACCCCGACCTCACGCTGAGCAAGGCCGCGAATGTCCCCACCGCCCTCGCCGGCGCCCCCATCACCTTCACCCTGATCGCCACCAACGCCGGTGACATCACCCTGATCGGCCTCACGGTCACCGACCCGAGCGCGCCGGCCTGCACCAGAACCATCGGCACCCTCACACCGGGCGCGCATCTCAGCTTCAGCTGCACCATCACCGCCCCGGCCAGCACCTACACCAACACGGCCACCGCGACCGGCCAGCCGGCCGCCTGCCCCGCCGGCAACACCGCGTCCCCGTGCCTGACCCCGATCGACAACATCCCAGTCCAGGCAACGGCATCGGCCACCGTCACCGTCCCGGCCAGCAACGAAGGTGGCCCGGCCGACAACGGCAGCCCCGGTGCCGGCGACACCGGCAACTCGGAATCGACGCCGATGCTGCCCAACACCGGCCTGGACGTCACCACGCCGCTCACCGCCGGTCTGCTCCTGCTGGCCCTGGGCGTCCTAATCCTGCTCGGCGCACGACGCAACCGCACATCGCAACAGTGAACCGCCCGGGGATTCCATTGAAATTGCTCAACAACAGGGGTTAGTCATGGCAGTCGTGTTGGAC
Organism: Nakamurella sp.; assembly: GCA_965277905.1. GTDB lineage: Bacteria > Actinomycetota > Actinomycetes > Mycobacteriales > Nakamurellaceae > Nakamurella. The sequence goes on along the minus strand of CBDIDW010000006.1, from coordinate 1,122 downwards.
GAAGCCGGGTTGAGCGCCGCCGCGCCCAACCGGGCCCTGAACCCAGGCTCGACAACCGCCGCCCCGCCGCGGCGGCGGCGGTTCCGGTGGGGTCGGTTCGGCATCCAGTCGAAGCTGCTGATCATGCTGTGTCTGACCAGTGTGGTGTCGTCGGTGGTGGTGGGGGTGGTCGCTTACCGGGCGGGCACCGATTCGCTGCGCAACGCCGCGTACCAGCGGCTGCAGGCAGTGCGAAATCTCCGCGCCACCGAGATCACCCGCACCTTCGACACCCTGCACAACGACATGATTCTCTACACCCGCGGTGCCACCCTGGTCCAAGCCACGGACGGGTTCGTCAAGGGCTTCCAGGAACTGAAGAATGCGACCGTCACCCCGGCGCAGAACGCGGCCGTGGACAAGTACTACAACGATGTCTTTGTTCCCGCGTTGGACAAGAACATGGGCAGCTCCGCCACCTCGGCGGGTTTCCTGCCCACCTCCCCGGCGCAAAGGTACCTGCAGGCCCACTACACCGCGCCGTTCACCGATTTCGACGAGGCCATCAAACTCGACGACGCCGGCGACGGCAGCGCCTGGTCGGCCACCCACGCCCAGTTCCAGGACTACTTCCGGACCTTGACCACCGGATTCGACTACGACGACGCGATGATCATGGACCTGTCGGGGAACGTGGTCTACTCCGCCTACGCCGGGGTCGACCTGGGCACCAACCTGGATTCCGGCCCGTTCCGGGATTCCAACCTCGCTCAGGCCTACCGGACGGCGGTGGCGTCCAACGATCTGGACTACGTGGGGTTGACCGATCTCGGCCGCTACCAACCGTCCTACGATGTGCCGACCGGCTGGATCGTGTCCCCGATCGGGCAGGAGGGCAAGATCATCGGAGTGCTGGCGCTGGCGCTGCCGTTGTCGACGTTCAACGACGTGATGACCGGCAACGGCAATTGGGTGGCCGATGGATTCGGGCAAACCGGGGAAACATTCTTGGCCGGTCCGGACCGGATGATGCGCTCCACGTCCCGGCTGGTCCAGGAAGACCCGGAACAGTACAAGAAGTCGGCCATCTCCGCCGGCCTGCCCGTCGATGTGGCCACCAAGGCGGCCGCGGTCAAGGGCACC